>WRPI01000010.1 GCA_009773395.1 Hyphomonadaceae bacterium
AGTTGGGGAATGCGGACATAAAATTCTAAAAAGCGTCGTTTTTAGAATTTTATGACATATCAATTTTAGAAAACCCCAAACTTCGGTTTGGGGTTTTTTGCTTCTTGCCCTCCACTTGTGGGAGGGCCGAGATTCTGAAGGGCAAAGCCGCGAAGAATTCGGGGTGGGGTTACTCCCCCACCGCCGCAATTGCCGCTGCAATTTTGGCGAAAACAAGAATCACTAATATATTTGCGCATGAACGGTTGGGAAGATTCTGCTGACGCTTGGGAACATGGCGATAGGGGCCGTCAGTTCATACTCGACCCAGCACTTAATAAGTTGCTTGAAGGCAGAGGTTTCAAAAATGCGCTTGATGTTGGTTGTGGTGAAGGGCGAATGTGCCGTTTTTTGCAACGGTTTGGCACCAAAACTACTGGAATTGACCCCACATCTAAATTGCTGGAGCGCGCGCGTGACCTTGATTCTAATGGACATTATGTTGAGGGTTTCGCAGAAAAATTGCCATTCGGAAACAGTGAATTTGACCTAGTTCTTTCCTGCATGTCGCTCATTGATATTCCAGATTATCATAATGCAATCAAGGAAATGGTTAGGGTTCTTAAGCCGAATGGTAACTTAGTAATTGCGAATTTGACTGCCATGAATACGGCTGGCAATGGTCTGGGTTGGCAATTTGGCGATGACGGCAAAACCAAATATTACGCACTTGATAATTATATGGCAGAGCGCAGTGGCTGGGAAAATTGGCGCGGGATACGAATAAAGAACCATCACCGTCCGTTGTCTGCATATATGCAAGTTTTTATTGAGGCGGGCCTCACACTTCGACATTTTGAAGAACCGATTCCAATTGGTGGTCCCGCACAATGGGCGGCACATTATGCGCGAATGCCGTGGTATTTGATTATGGAATGGCAAAGACCCTAAGTTCAACAAATCCTTGCGCCAAGCAATTATTTGAAACAGCAAATGATTTTCTTGATTTTGCAGTTTCCGATAGTGAAGGTGGTTAATAAGGAAAAACCATGCCCGCCCCAATTTTTCAAGACATAATAGACGCCCAAATTCGCATTAAGAACGAAATCAATCAAACCCCATTTCTGGCTTCGCATGTCCTTAACCAATCCACAAATGCGCGAGTTTGGGTTAAGGCCGAATGCTTGCAGCCGCGTGGTGCTTTCAAAATTCGCGGGGCTTCGAATGCAATATTAAAGCGCAAAGACGAAGCCATTGCTAAAGGCGTTATCGCTTTTTCCAGCGGCAATCACGCCCAAGGAGTTGCGCTTGCCTGCAAAAAAATTGGTGCTAAGGCCACAATAATTGTGCCCGATGATGCGCCGCAAATTAAGCTGAATGCCGCGCGTGATGACGGTGCGGAAATTGTTTTTTACAATCGGCAAACTGAAGATCGCGAAGTAATTGGCGCAGCCTTGCAAGCCAAAACTGGCGCGATTCTGGTGCCGCCTTATGACCATGAAGATGTTATTGCTGGCCAAGGAACCATTGGTTTGGAAATTTGTGAATTTGCAAAAGAAAATAATATGCATTTTGATATGGTAATTGCGCCCGCCTCGGGTGGCGGTTTGGCCTCGGGCATTGCTTTGGCCTTGGAAAAACTTTCGCCAAATACCAAACTGTTGATTGCCGAACCAGAAAATCACGCCCGCCTTGAGAAATCACTGGCGGCAGGGGAGCGGGTCGCAATCCAAAAAGGTGCGAAACCATCGATTTTGGACGCGCTAATGTCGCCCACGTGCGGCGAAATAACCTTTCCCATTCTCAAAAGATTTGGAGCAAGTGGGGCAGGGGTATCGGATGAAAACTGCCTGAGCGCAATAAAATTCGCGTTTGAAAATTTGAAAATCGTCGTCGAACCCGGCGGCGCGGCGGCGCTTGCACTTGCGCTCTACGGTGGGCTTGATTTGACTGGCAAGAATGTGTGCCTGATTGCGTCAGGCGGCAATATTGACCAAGAAATGTTAAATCGTGCGCTTGGCGCGTGAGTTGCAATTTGCAACACGCCAACAACTAAAACATGTCATCCCCGAATTTTTCATCGAAAAATGTCGGAGATCTCGTTGTTATTGGAGATCCCCGAATAAATCGGGGATGACAATGGGGCTAGGTCTTCTTCACAAATTCGGTGCGCAATACCAACCCGCGAACCTTATCGACATTGCATTCAATTTCGTCAGGGTCATCGGTTAGGCGGATGTTCTTGGCCACTGACCCGCGTTTTAGAGTCACACCACCTGAACCTTTTACTTTCAAGTCTTTGATTAAACTCACGGAATCGCCATTATTAAGGCGGGTTCCGTTGGCGTCTTTTACAATTAGTTCTTCTTCAGACATTTATTTCTCCTAATGTTCAATTCTTGAAGGGTATTTTTTGGTAACAAAGACAGCCAAACCAAGCGAAAGGAATATCAATAAAGCAGATACATAAAGTGAAGCACCTGGGACATGAACGCTCGATTTATCCGATATTGAAAACGCAAAAATATGTGTAAATAAAAGCGGACCAAAAATCCCCGTTGTCGCGGTTAAAGACCCCAATGCACCTTGAAGCCGTCCTTGCTCGTGCGGCGAAATTTTCGAAGTTAAAAATGCCTGCATCGAAGCGCCATAAACGCCCCAAAGGGAAGCAAAAAAAATGGCAAATACAATGAATTTGATGTCAGAAACCATTCCGTAACCAATAAACCCAAGGCCACCGCAAACCAGACCAAACAACAAGGCTCGTTTCTCGCCAAATGCTTTGACAATGCGTTTCACAAGTATTCCTTGAACAATTACGCC
The DNA here is from genome assembly GCA_009773395.1 of Hyphomonadaceae bacterium. Taxonomy (GTDB): domain Bacteria; phylum Pseudomonadota; class Alphaproteobacteria; order Caulobacterales; family Aquidulcibacteraceae; genus Pseudaquidulcibacter. The sequence continues at coordinate 2,803 of WRPI01000010.1, forward strand.
AGCAGCACCCACCGCCATCATCAAAAGCCCAGACTCTTTTGGTCCCCAACCGAAACGATAAAGAGCATAAAGAATAAATGTTGACGGCAATGCATTATGGGCAAAATCATTGAGATATTTAACTGCGGCTAAGCCAATTATTTGCGGCTTGGTTTTGAAAAAACTGAAGGTAGCGATTGGGTTGGCGCGAGTCCATGAAAACTTGACCCGTTTTTCTATTGGCAAAGATTCGCGCAAAAAAACCAAGCCAAAGAAAAACGCACAGGTCGAGATAATTGCTGAAAACCAGAGCGGTAACCGCAAATCAATATCCCCAAGCCAGCCGCCAAGGCCGGGCCCAAGAACAAAACCAAGACCAAAAGCTGCACCTATTTGACCCATTTTTACTGCTCGTTCGGCTGGTTCGGTTGTATCTGCAACATAGGCATAGGCAGTTGAAACACTGCCGCTCATAACGCCCGCAACTATCCGCGCACAAGCCAAAAGCAAAAGGCTTGGCGCAAGCGCGCTCAAAACATATGCGACGGCTTGGCCGATATTGGACAAAAGGAAAATATTCTTGCGCCCATATGCATCGGATGCAGCGCCAATAATCGGCATAAATATGAATTGCGCAATCGCCCATGTCATTGCAATCCAACCTTGGGCGATGCTGGCAGAAGCAATATTTCCGCCATTCATTTGATTTATCAAATTTGGCAAAACGGGAATAATTATCCCAATCGAAAGCATGTCCAACGTTACTGTTAGGAAAACAAAAATAAACCCAATTTGGTTCTTGCTTGTCGGTGTCTCATTATTCATTGTCATTGGGCGACCTAATGCATTTATTGAGACGGTTTTGCAAGTGTTCACGCAGTTGAGAAAGACGGAAGCGCGGATTCGCATAATGCATTTGCTGCAATGCACAATTTATTCACTTGACTTTGCCGAAACAATCCGCCAAAGAGCGCCCACGGTCATTGTGGCCGCTAAAAGCGCCAACAGCGTGAATCGGGTAATTCATAGGCAATTGCCATTGAATGCGGTTTAATCCATCAGCCCGAAGTTGTGCGCCACCTGCGATTTGCCAATTTGTGCAGTTCGCGAATTATCTAACAGTGCAAAAGTTCGATTGTTGAACTTGGGTGGCACTGAACCTTCCCATAGATACCCATTGCACGCGGGGTATGTTTTACCCGCGATTTGCACCAGTGACTTAGCACTGGTGGCTATTGCATTGTATTGAAAGAATAAAAGTGAATAATTTTAATGAAATGGGCTTTGAGAAATCAATCTTAAAAGCCATCGAGGCCAAAGGCTATACCAGCGCGACACCAATTCAAACCCAAGCGATTCCCGTAATCCAAAATGGCAATGACGTTTTGGGCATTGCGCAAACTGGAACCGGCAAAACCGCCGCTTTCGCTTTGCCAATTTTGGACAGGCTTTATAAAGCGCGCCAAGAAACCATTAAACGTGGTTGCCGCGCTTTGATTATTGCGCCGACCCGTGAGTTGTGTGTGCAAATTACCAATAGTTTTGAAACCTACGGTCGTTTTACGGGCCTCAAAGTGTTGTCACTTTATGGCGGTGTTGCCTATAAAGGCCAAATTAGCGCGCTTATTCGCGGCGTTGATATTATTGTCGCAACCCCGGGCCGTTTGGTTGACCATATGCAAGAAGGCAATCTTCGCCTAAATGCGACCGATATTTTGGTGTTGGACGAAGTCGATCAAATGCTCGATTTGGGCTTTATTACGCCAATCCGCAAAATTGTCTCAAGATTGCCAGAGCAAAGACAAAATCTATTTTTCTCGGCCACCATGCCAAAAGAAATCCAAAAATTCGCGGCTGAACTTTTGCACAATCCAGTAAGAGTTGAAGTTGCACGGGTTGCGGCGGCGCAAGAAAAAGTTGAACAAAGCATTATTCATATTGAAGCTGGCAAAAAGCGCGCGCTTTTGTGTGATTTAATGGATCAAAAGGATTATTCAAAAGTCCTAATTTTCACCCGCACCAAGCATGGCGCCGATAAAGTTGCAAAGCATTTGGGTCAGTTCGGCGTGAAGCATGGCATTATTCATGGTGATAAAAACCAGAACCAACGCCAAAAATCGCTTGAAGCATTCCGTGAAGGCCGAGTTCGCACTTTGGTTGCCACCGATGTTGCTGCGCGCGGTATTGATGTAGCGGGCATCAGCCACGTCATCAATTTTGACATGCCTTTGACCCCCGAAGCCTATGTTCACCGTATCGGTCGGACAGCACGCGCGGGAGCGATTGGTAAATCAATTTCGTTCTGCACGCCGCAAGAAAATGGTCAATTAAAGGCCATCGAAAGATTGATCGCACAAAATATTCCAAAATTGGACCGCCGCAATGATAGCACGTTGATTTTGGACAAACATCTGGTTCCTGACGAAAATGTGGAACCGCAAACCGAAATCATCAAAGAAAAAAACCCACGTTCTGAAGGTCGTGACCGTGGGGGTCGTTCGCGTGATGGACAGCGTTCAGGCGGGCAAGGGCGTTCATTTGAAGACCGCGCGCCACGCCGTGAAGGCCGTGATAATGCACCACGCTTTGAAAATCGACGTGACAGGCAAGACGCACCACAAGTGAATTATGAAGTCGAATTGCGCGACATGTTGGATTTTGAAGACATGCCTTGGCAAGCAAAAACTTGCCCGCAACATGAGCGAGCTGAAGTCCTTGGTGATTTCAAATTTGATCGCCGCCCAAAACCTAATCGCGAATTTGCTTCAAATAATAGAAGTGCGCGCGATGAAGTTGCGCCAGCAAGGCAAGAAGAAGTTCGCCGCAAAGAATATAAGCCAGCAGGTGGCCGCCGTGATGCTCGTGGTGAATACAACGCGCAAAAACGCGCACCGCGTCCTGAAAGTCGTGATGAAGGTCGCAGTTTTGCACCTCGCGGCGAAGGCCGTAATGATGGCCGTGCATTTGAAAATCGTGGTCCACGCCCTGAAGGTCGTTCTGACAATCGCAGTGAAGGCCGCTCGTTCGCTCCTCGTGGCGAAGGCCGCAGTTTTGCGCCTCGTGGTGAAGGTCGTAACGAAGGTCGTTCATTTGAAAATCGCGGCCCACGCCCTGAGGGTCGTTCCGACAATCGCAATGAGAGTCGCTCATTTGCCCCTCGCACTGAAGGCCGTAACGAAGGCCGATCATTCGAAAATCGGGGCCCGCGCCCTGAAGGTCGTAATGAAAACCGTGGCGAAGGCCGCTCATTTGCACCTCGTGGCGAAAATCGTTCTGATGCACCACGCGGCAATAATTTCAAGCCTAAGAGCAATGGCAATTTTGGTAAACGCCCACCGCAAAAATCCAAAAGCCGTAGCTTTGCATAATTAGTTGCTAACGATCTAAATCAATGCCCCGTCAGCAATGGTGGGGCATTTTTGTTTTGATACAGCGAATATACTTGCTGAAATGGGCGCAACTTGCTAGCGAGAACTCCTATAATTAAGGATAAAACAATGTCGGTTGACGATGCAACAGTTCGGAAAATTGCAAGGCTTGCGAGAATTGAAATTCACGAAGACAAGGTCACAAAAATGGCCAATGAATTGAATGGAATTTTGAACTGGATTGAAATGTTAAATGAAGTCGATGTAAATGGGGTTGAACCAATGGCATCGGCGGTTGCGATTGCTTTGCCAATGCGAGACGACGCTGTTACGGACGGCAATATCCAATCAAGCATACTCAAAAATGCGCCAAAAGCCGATTCTGGGTTTTTTGTTGTGCCAAAGTCGGTGGAATAGACTATGACCAAACTAACCGAACTAAATTTGCACCAAGCATTATCGGGCCTTGCGGCAGGTGATTTCACTTCAACTGAATTGACCCAAAGCTACCTAAATTCAATTGAAGCGCAAAATGCCAGCTTGAATGCCTATTTAGTGGTCACAGGCGATAAAGCATTGGAAATGGCCCGAGCGTCAGACGCGCGCCGCGCGGTGGGCAATGCCGGTGCGCTCGAAGGCATTCCTTTGGGTATCAAAGATTTATTCTGCACCAAGGGCGTTCGCACCACGGCGGCATCCAAAATCCTCGGCGAATTTGCGCCCGAATATGAAAGCAGCGTTACCACTAATTTATGGCGTGATGGCGCGGTTATGTTGGGCAAGCTCAATCTTGATGAATTTGCAATGGGTTCATCAAACGAAACTTCGGCTTTTGGCAATGTTACTAACCCATGGAAACGCAAAGGTTCCAATGTCGCGCTTACCCCCGGTGGTTCATCGGGCGGATCGGCGGCGGCGGTGGCGGCGCATATGTGCCTTGGCGCGACAGCTACTGACACTGGCGGCTCTATTCGCCAACCTGCGGCTTTTACGGGAACAGTGGGCATCAAACCAACCTATGGGCGTTGTTCGCGTTATGGGATTGTTGCATTCGCAAGTTCGCTTGATCAAGCGGGGCCAATCGCGCGTAATGTGAAGGACAGCGCGATAATGTTGCAATCCATGATGGGGCATGATGCCAAGGATTCTACCTCGCTTAATGTCGCTGTCCCTGATTTGGTGGCGGCAATGGCAAAAGGCGTGAAAGGAATGAAAATCGGCATTCCCAAAGAATATCGGGTTGATGGTATGCCTGAGGAAATCGAAAATCTTTGGCAGCAGGGCATTGCGTGGCTTAAAGACGCGGGTGCCGAAATTGTCGATATTTCATTGCCGCACACAAAATACGCGCTACCTGCCTATTATATTGTTGCCCCCGCCGAAGCATCAAGCAATTTAGCGCGTTATGACGGAATGCGTTTTGGCGCACGTGTTGAAGGTGTCGATTTAACCGACACTTACGAAAAAAGCCGCGCGACTGGTTTTGGTGAAGAAGTAAAACGCCGCATTTTAATTGGCACTTATGTTCTTTCGGCGGGCTATTATGACGCTTATTATTTGCGAGCGCAAAAAGTTCGGGCCCGGATTTTGGAAGATTTTACTAATGCTTGGACCAAATGCGACGCGATTTTAACGCCAACTGCGCCAAGTGCGGCCTTTGGCTTGGGTGAAAAATCGGATGATCCAATCAAAATGTATTTGAACGATGTGTTTACCGTTACCGCCAACCTTGCGGGCTTACCTGCGATTTCAATACCTGCCGCTTTGGATGTTGATGGCTTGCCACTTGGATTGCAAATAATCGGCAAAGCATTGGACGAAGAAACCGTTTATTCTGTGGCATCTGTAATGGAACAAGCCGCAAATTTCAGTGCGAGGCCGTAATGACACAAACTTCAGTTCCAGCCTATACCGCATTCAAAACCGCGCGCCCTGACCAATGGGTCAAAAGCGTCACTGGTGATTGGGAAATTATTGTCGGCATGGAAGTGCATGCCCAAGTGAGCGCGAAATCAAAGCTGTTTTCGGGCGCATCTGCTGCCTATGGCGGTGACCCTAATTCACACGTCGCAATGGTTGATGCGGGTATGCCTGGCATGTTGCCCGTGATAAACAAGTTCGTGGTTGAACAAGCCGTGAAAACTGGCCTTGGATTGGGTGCAAAAATCAATTTATGGTCAAGGTTTGACCGCAAAAACTACTTCTACCCAGATTTGCCGCAAGGTTATCAAATTAGCCAATATCTTTACCCAATTATCGGTGAGGGGTCGCTTGAAGTCGCCTCGGAAGATGGCAGCATGATAATGGTTGGCATTGAACGGATTCACCTTGAGCAAGATGCGGGTAAATCAATCCATGACCTTGACCCCAATTCGACCTATGTTGATTTGAACCGTTCGGGCTGCGCTTTGATGGAAATTGTTTCAAAGCCCGATATTCGCTCGGCGGATGAGGCAGCGAATTATTTCAAAAACCTTCGCGCTTTGGTTCGTTATCTTGAAACTTGCGACGGCAATATGGACGAAGGCTCTATGCGGGCTGATGTCAATGTTTCAGTGCGTAGGCCGGGGGGTGAATTGGGCACACGTTGCGAAATTAAGAATGTCAATTCGACCAAATTTGTCGGCATGGCGGTTAATTATGAAGCGCGGCGACAAATTGAAATCCTGGAAGACGGCGGCACAATTGACCAAGAGACGCGCCTTTTTGACGTTAAGACCGGGCAAACCCGCACTATGCGTTCCAAGGAAGATGCGCATGATTACCGCTATTTTCCTGATCCCGATTTATTGCCATTGATTTTGGACGAAGCATGGGTTGAAAATATTCGCGCGAATTTACCCGAACTTCCGGCGGCAATGAAAGCTCGTTTTCAAAGCCAATACGGCCTTTCGGCCTATGATGCCGATGTTTTGGTGGCCGATAAAGAATTTGCGGCTTTCTATGAAGAAGTGGCAAAGGGCCGCGACGCCAAAATCGCCAATAGCTGGATGACAGTTGAACTTTTTGGCTGGCTCAATAAAAACGGCAAAGAATTATCGCAAAGCCCCATAGGCGCGGCGGCTTTGGGCGGCCTTGTCGGCCTAATTACCGATGGCACAATAAACGGCAAAATCGCCAAAGACGTCTTCGCCAAAATGATTGAAACTGGCGATGAAGCAGCGGTAATCGTTGAACGCGAAGGCCTAAAACAAACCACAGACACCGGCGCAATTGAAGCCTCAATCGACGCCCTAATGGCCACCAACCCCGAAAAAGTCGCCGAAGCCCGCGAAAAACCAAAAATGCTCGGCTGGTGGGTCGGGCAAGTGATGAAAGCGACAGGCGGCAAGGCGAACCCCGCGATTGTGAATGAGATTTTGAAGGGGAAATTGGGGATAGATTAACCTCAAAAACCCACCCTCGGCGTTTATATTCGCTATCCTCGTCTAATTCAAAAAACCTAAAAGTACTTGCAGGTTCATTTTCGGTTTTCAAAGTTAAAAATCGTATAACTTATTGACTTCAAATCATCTCGCACGTAAGTCGTTTCCAAAGTTTGGCTGTATAATTCGGGTGAAAAGTAGTAGAAATCACAATAACTTAGGTCGGTTTCTTGAATTCCACGGCACCCCGTCAAACGTCTTGCAAGGCCGCCGTCAGATTTATTGATCGCCTCATAATAGTCATCCATAGAAAAAACACGCAGACCCGCGACAAAACGATTGCCAATCTTAATTCTTGAGTGGCTCGTCGGCAACATTTGGCACGTATCGGGCGTGTTAGCTAACAAAGATGAATAAGTCTCAAAATCGCTCTCTAAAATTTCAACTGTAGAATATTGTAACTTACCACCACTAAATCGTTGAATAAAAAAAATATCAAGAAATTTGTCGCGGTATTGTGTGAAGTAACAAAGCGAGTGTTGTTCCCAAGTCGGTTCTGAATACTCTGACTTCTCCAATACGACACGTCCAAATCCGACTTTGTTTGCAATTACTGAAAGCGGGGTTTGACCAATGATAAACATATCTAGCCCAAGGAAAATTTCAGTAGGCATTGCTCTATCAACATAATTGAGAGACGGTGGTCTCATATGCACATCGCTAGCGAATAACAAATTGGGAAAAGTGATTATAGTAAATAGAAAAGTGCCCAGCCTTTTGAAATTCATTGTGGGTGCTCGTCTCAACTTCAAGCCGCCCTATCCATTCCATCGACTACTGCCGTAAAATGCACCCCTGCTTCAATTTGCAGAGCATGAATTATCGCAAACAAATTATTTGCTGAAGGGTTGCCTTTGGCGCTTAGCATTCGCATAAGGCTTTTGGGTGGGATTTTGGTTTCTTGTGAAAGTGTTTCAAAACCGATTGTTGCATTTACATAATCACGCAAAATCGATTTTCCAACATTGGATTCGCCGTCGAGAAGTGCACTTATACCTTCAGCCAGCAATGCCTGTTTGAAACTAGGGTCGCTTTGCAGCCTTGCTGCGACCGTTTCCTTAAAGCTTTTTGTAAGCGCCATGACCATTTTCCTTTTTTCTTAACTTGTAATCTTCCCAATATAATTTCGCTTTTGCTATGTCATTTTGTTGGCGTTTTTTTGTTCCGCCAATCAGAAGAATTACAATTTCACCGCCATCATTTCCAAAATAAATTCTATATCCAGGGCCGAAATCAATTTTAATCTCGCTTACACTCCCACTAACAGCTTTCGCATTCGAGAAGTTACCCTCTTCAATTCGTGCCACATATCTACTAATTTTAGCAAGAGTTACCGAATTTTGATTGTTATACCATTCTTCAAATGGGCAAGTATCGTCTCGCAAAATATATTGAAAAACTTCAACCACATTCAATCCATTAAAATGACAATCTAAATTGCGTTGACGGTAACACATATGATACCAATTGTCAAAGCGTAATAATTCGTGACCTTAGCGCTTCTGTTTCCTACCCTACCCTTAGGAGTTACCCATGTCGCCTGTTGAAAAAATCTTACTCGCGCTGACGCCTGAAATGGCTGCTAATGTTCGGGCTTTGGTTGCGGGCGGTGAAATGAACGATGCGGGCATAGCCTTTAAGGAAAACCTTCACTCTGTGCCTATATGCCGCACGCCGATTGACGGAAATTGTATTGCACTTTGATGCAATGTTCATCATGCTAAGCACCCTGACAATTATGTCTGTGAAAGATTTTCACGATGGGTTTTACTAGGAAATTACCATTTGGAATTCTTGGTTGCTTAGTTTGCTTTTTAAGCGCTTTTAATGTGGCTGAGGCGCAAATCTCTGAAATTCGGCTAGGGGTTTTTGATCATAATGTTAATATTCACGCCAAAAATGGCGGGAAAGAAAAAGGCCCAGACGTACAAGCGCAGGTGGTTTTTGAAAGCCCAAAATGGCTTGAATGGGCCTATAGTCCGCGTCCACTTATAGTTGGCAGTTTGAATACGCACGGTGAAACTAGTTTTTTGGGCGCTGGCATGGAATGGAGCATACCGCTCGGTGAGCAATTTGAGTTGCTACCATTTTTCGGTATTGTTTACCACAACGGCGATTTCTTGGATAACCCTTATGCCCCAGCAGACATCTCTAGGCATACTTGGTTTAATGAAGAAAAACTGGCTCTTGGTTCACGTGATTTGTTTTGGCTTGGATTAGATTTAGAACGCAAACTTAGCGATGAATGGGCAATTGCGTTTCATTATGAACACTTAAGCCACGGTCAGATATTGGGCGAGGGCAAAAACCAAGGCCTAGATAATTTCGGCTTGAGGATTGGGCGAAAGTTCTAAATTTTACTTCGTACTTACAACCCTTCTGTTACCCAATGTTGCATAGGTGGCTATGCCTGTCGTCATTTTCTCTCGATGAAAAGAGATAATTATTTCGCGCTAACCCGTCCCCAAAACGTATTAATCCCCAACCCCGCCAAAACCAAGCCCGAAGCGATAATTTTCCATGTGGGCAAGGTTTCTTGCAATAGCAGCACCGAAGCACCTATCCCCGAAATTGGCACCAAGAGCGCGAGGGGGGCGATTGCTGCGGCTTTATATCGCCCCAATAAAAAGCCCCATGCGGCATAGCCGAACATGCTGTTGCCAACGCTTTGCCATGCCAGTGCCGCCCATGCTTCAAGATTTGCATTGGTAATCATGGCAAAAATTTGGCTGCCACCTTCGGTGAAATATGAATATAGCAACAAAGGCGGGAAGGCGAATAGGCCGCCCCAAACCACATAGGAAAGCGTGTTCACATTGGGGGTTTTGCGGATGATTATGTTGGATAGCGCCCAACAAAATGAGCCAATTATGGCGAGCGCAAGCGCGATTGGCGTTGCTTCGCCGCCGCCCTTGACGCCAATCAGCACGACCCCACTTGCGGCAATAAAAAGCGCGACAATCTGATATTTCGCTACTTTTTCGCCACTCACCACCATCGCCAAGCCAATAGTAAAAAACACTTGCACCTGCATAATAAGGCTCGCAAGACCCGGGGAAAGGCCGAGTTTCATGGCCGTAAATAACAATCCAAACTGCCCCGCGCCAACCAGAATGCCATAAAACGCAATGTCTTTAATCGGCACTTTGGGACGTTTAAGGAAGAAACAAAGTGGGAAGAAAACAAATAAGAACCGCAACGCCGCAAACAATATTGGCGGAAAATGTTCCAGGCCAATGTGAATGACTACGAAGTTTGATCCCCATACCAAGGTTACCAAAATTGCCAATATTAAATGCGGCAAGGAAAGCGTTGATTTGGTGTGCGGCATTTACCCTAAATATTTCTCAAAATTAGCTTGTAACGCTTTATCCAAATCCGCCATCACTTTGCTAACGCCAAGATTCAACAAACTCGTGACCCCATATTCTTCGGCATTCATACCGCAGGGGTTAATGCGGGTGAAATGTTCAAGATTTGGGGACACATTAATCGAAACCCCATGAAAACTAACCCAACGCCGTATGCGCAAACCAATCGCGGCGATTTTTTCCTCGCGCACATTGCCGCCAATTTGCGGCACGTCAACCCAAACCCCAATTCGCTCATCGCGAATATTGCCAGTGACGCCCAAATCCACAAGTGTCGCTATCACCCAATTCTCAACATCACAAACAAATTTACGGACATCGCGTCCTCGATTTTTCAAATCAAGCATCAAATAAATCACGCGCTGGCCTGGGCCATGATAGGTCACTTGCCCGCCGCGTCCAGTTTTGGTGATTTCAATATCGCGAGCATCAATTATATCCGCAACATTACCCGAAGTGCCAATTGTGAAAATCGGCGGATGCTCCAACAGCCACACCATTTCGTGCGCGCGGCCTTCGTGAATTGCCTGCACACGGGCTTCCATGAAATCAACGGCGGTTTGATAGGGGACAAGCGCGTCGCTTACTCGCCATTCGATTCCGTCGTCAAAACCAATTATCACAGCGCTAATTTACAACTTGTACTTGGGTTTCACCTAGGCCGACTTCTTCGACCAATTTGAAGAAAATCTCGGCATTGCGCTTGGTTACGCGCACACAGCCATGCGACGCAGGGCGGCCTAACCTGCCAACTGCACTTGTGCCATGAATGGCATAACCACCGGTGAAAAACACTGCAAACGGCATGGGCGCATTGTCATAAGTGCGAGACAACCAAAGCACGTGTTTGCGTTGTGCAGTCCAAGTGCCTGTTGGAGTTTCAAAGCCCGCGCGGCCGGTTGAAACCGCCCAAACATACAACATTTCACCGTCAAGGCTAATATAGACCGATTGCTCGGATAAATCGACCTTGGCTTGCAAACGCGCAGCCATGGCTTGGCCAGGCAAAACCATTGCAAAAAACACGCCCAAAACCGCCAAAATCCGATTGGTCAACCTAAACCCCAAAATCAATGCATAATCATTGCAATTCTTGGCACAATAATCAACAAATATATTCTTGAATAAATGCCCCAATGTGAATATCCACATGCATTATGGCAAAATTATGTAACAAAGCCCGTGAATGCAGATTTCTTTGCATTTTGGTAATAACCCTATGCGCAATAATACGGGCATGGAATTTGGCCAATGGATGACCCCGCAATGCAAATAAAAAAAGTTGGTGTTGATATCGCCGTTTTGGTGGGGCGTTCGTCAATGGCGATGCATCAATTGCTACGCATGGGTCGCGGCGCCGTCATCCCCTTAGGCGCCAGCCCCGATGACCCAGTGTGGATACTCGCCAACAACCACCCAATCGCCCGCGGCGAAATCCAACTCGATGAAGAAAAAATCTCGGTGGAGATAGTTGGCCCAGCAAACGTGCATGATTATTTCGCGGGGGCGTAACGCAGGCGATTTGTAGGCTATAATTAGAAGCTGTCATCCCCGATTTATTCGGGGATCTCGTGCAGCAAAAGAGCGCTATGGTAGCCCCAAAAAGTCATCAAATGCTATCAAAAGCTATCATTCCTCGTGCAAATATTACCCCAAAAATGTTATGATTTGTTAGTATTTTCCTTTCGGTGATTTTGCGCGGGATTGCGTAATCTAGTATTATGTCACAGGATTGGTGGGGGTGGATAAGGGGTAGCGATTAGGTGCTGAAAAAGGCAAGACCCAATCGAAAACCTAGGCACAATTCGCATCATCTCTACAGAATAAACCGCAAAAAAATAGACACTTAGAGTTAATTCACATCATGTCCCCGATTTACGATTTACCATTCGATTTACCATTCGGGGATCTCGTGCCGCGAAAAGCCAGGTATGGCTGCCTATAAATGCTATCAAAAGCTATCATTCCTCATGTGATTAACACCCCCCCAAATGTTATGATTTGTTAGTATTTTCCTTTCGATAATTTTTGCCTGCTAGGTGGCTTAACCTCGCATTATGCCACCAGTTTTATTGGGGTGGATAGGGGCATGGGTTTGATGTAGGAAACGACCACGGTAATAGCGAAAAAATCGATTTCGTATTGCGTCATCGAAATAGTATTTTAAGTTGTATTAATTTCACTAAACTATTTTGACGCACGAATGAAGGGAATATGATCGATGTGTAAATTGGATAATTCAAAAACAAGCGACCTTCCGCCTGGGTCCTTAGATTTTCTAAAGAAATTTATCAGGTTAGAGTATTCATTGAAGAGAGCTGGGTATGTAAAGTCAAGTCCAAAATATAATTGCGCTGAAGCTGACTGGGATCGGTTAAATAAAGACATTGGAGAGGAATTTTTTAACAAATTAAAAAAGGAAGGCATCATACCGACGATTCTTAGCCAGCGTGACAAAAAACAGCATTACGAAAAAAATGAAGTCATTTGGAAGGAGTTGGACCTTCCTCACATAACAAAAACACTGATTCGCTGCGTTAAAAACATCAGAAACAACCTAGTTCATGGTTCGTTAAATTCTAAAAATCTGAAGAAATTCCCAAATTTTAATAAACGTCTAAAAGAGGCAAAGGCTATTATTGAGCATCTCGCCTTATCAACTGAACCTATTAGACTTTGTTATGAGGGGCGAGAATCTGACGAATTCAACAACGAAAAAGCTTAATTTTTTTTCAGAATACCCATGTGCTTAGGCAGTTGTCGCGATTATCCTGAGTTTTTTCTTCCTTGCTTGATAGGATGTCGGACGCCAGCATAGAAATTCCACCAGTTAGGATTGTAAATCGGTAATCGAAATCAAATCGGGGACAAAATCGGGGACACGATATGAATTAAGTTTGAAATCGGGGACACGATGTGAATTAAGTTTGATTTGCTCATTTTCGCGCGTCATTCGTCCAAGCTACCACAATTAAATACCGCCGCAAGCGTCATTCAATATGCGCAATTCACATCGTTCCCCGATATATTAACGATATATATATGCATCTCATCTTATCCGACACATCTAATCCAAAATTTAATCCGTCCATGATACTTCTCCATTCTTATATTCAAAGCCCAAGAACGCTCCAAACATTAACAACGAAGCGCACCATAACTCAATTACGCAAGGTCCCCGAATTCAAAAGAAAACCACCGTTGTGTTTACATCGAGAACCCTATATGTTGACGAAATGAAAATTAGAACCCGCTTGATTGCCACCTTTGCCCTATTGTCGTTGCCAAACTTCAGTTTAGCGCAATCCCAACCCCCTAATAATGGGCAAAATGAAGCAGTCATAACAAGCGAAGAGTTACGGTTGTCGGCTATTGATAAAGAAGCAAATGAAACTCAATTTGAAGGAAAGATGATTAAAGTAGTAGGTAAGATTAGAAGTATTTCAGCTACGACCGATGGTAATGCCACTATAAATTTCACTAATGTTGAAGCTCATTTTTTGAAAGAAGCAAATGAACAAATTGCACAATTAAATAGAGGTGATTATATTACTTTTGAATGCACCGTTAGAAATGATGAAGAAGCTGTGTTTATTCAGCTTATTAATTGTGCTAACCCAGTCAAACAAATTTATGTGACGGCAGATGACTATTTCAATCAGTATGAAAATAATCAAATACGAGCTGACAGCTTATTTAATAATAAGTATATAATTATTTCCGGTATTTATAGAATGTCTGGCACTTTAAACGATGGGAGGCATTATATAGGTATAAAGGCTGCTGGTGATTTTGCTGAAGTTACTGCAATTTTAGAACCAAGTATGTATCAGATTGCCAATGATTATATAAAGGAAAGTCCTAACATAGAATTATATTGCAATGCAGGTTATAGGTTTAACGCAGCGGGCACCGTTGGGCTCTCAAATTGTAAGTTTCTTACAGCCTATTGAATTCAGTTTGTGAAATTTTGCGTTCATGCATTCTTGTCAAAGTCACAAATGCAATATTTCGGGGTTATTTCGGTATTTCGAGGACATTTGAAGACGTTGCTGGGGCAGGTTATCAATTGCATAATTAGGTAGTTCCATTTTTTTTCACCTTTGGTTTGGGTCCGCGCTTTCCTTGTATTACTTCTGCGCCATATTGCGCGTCAAATTTTTTGAGCCATTATTTCGCGCCTACTTTTTTAACAATTAATTCATTAGCGCGAATTTTACCCCATAGCGCAGCAACAGCCTTATTATCGCGCGAGATATGTTCACAGTTTATGCAATTGATAAACTGCCCCTTATATGTTGTGATGTTCCAGACTAGGATTCCAGAATTTCCACGAGATCCCCGACAAATCTTGCAGATTTTCGGGGAAGACAATTTCCCTTAAACGCGCGTGGTGCAATTCCTGCCATTTGGGGGTTTTATTATTTGCTCCTTTGCACTATGCCGACATTTGATAAATGGGCGCACGTGGCGGAACTGGTAGACGCGCAACGTTGAGGTCGTTGTGGGGAGACCCGTGGAGGTTCGAGTCCTCTCGTACGCACCAAATTTTGCAAAGGCAAAATTTGGTTTATTTATCTGGCGTTCAAGTGCTTCGCACTTTTGGCGGCACGCAGCCTGCGCTCCCACTTGGTCGCTAGGTCGCTTTGCTCCCACTTTTGCGGCAAGTTTTTGGGGATTTTCGCTTCGCGAAAAATTTTGGGGTTAAACCAATGACAGGTGATGGCAGTAGTGGAAAATTTACCACCTACCAACCAATCAAAGTCAAAAGCGCCAGATAACGCTGGCGCAGGGGCGGAGTTGCATCAGGGTTCCGCCGATTTCGCCAAAAAACGCTCCCACACAATTGTAAATATTATTGCCGCCGTTGGTGATGGCGATATTATCTTCTTGCGCCAGCTTATACATGGCCTGCACCCCGCTGATATTGCGTCAATATTGGCCGATATTCCGGAAACTGCCGCCCGAACTTTTATCCGCCTGATTGGTGAAGAATTAGATTCTGAAGTTTTTGCCGAGCTTGACGAAGACACCAAAGAACTCGTGCTCGAAGTTTTGCCAACCAAGGCAGTTGCCCGTGCGCTCGAAGATTTGGATTCGGATGACGCGGTGGCCTTTATTGAGGAACTTGATGAGGCCGAGCGGGCCGAAGTTTTGGCGCAAACATCCGATGAAGTTCGGGCTTCAATCGAAGGCGCAATGGCGTTTGAAGAAGACACCGCTGGTCGCCTTATGCAGCGCGAATTTGTTGCCGCGCCCGAGTTTTGGAATGTCGGCCGCACCATAGATCACATGCGTGCCACGGGCGAAGATTTGCCCGATTTGTTTTTTGAAATATACGTCGTGGATCCCGCTTTTCGCCCCATAGGCGCGGTTGCGGTTTCAAAGCTGATGCGCGCGCCGCGTGGCGTGCCGTTAAAAACTTTGATGGAAAATATCCACGTTATTATTCGCCCCGAAAATGACCAAGAAGACGTGGCATATTCTTTCCAAAAATACCACTTGATTTCGGCACCCGTGGTCGATCAAGGCGGGCGCTTGACTGGTATGATTACGGTTGATGACATGGTGCAAGTTTTGCAAGAAGAAAACCAAGAGGATTTATTGGCACTTGCGGGCGTTAGCGACGCTTCGACAACCGATGATGTGTGGTCATCAATGGTTGCGCGTTTGCCGTGGTTGGTCATAAACCTTGTAACTGCGCTTACTTCTTCGTTCTTTATATCAAAATTCAGTGGTCTTATTTCGCAAATTGTGGCTTTGGCGGTGTTGATGCCGATGGTTGCGTCTTTGGGCGGCAATGCGGGAACCCAAACTTTGGCGGTGGCGGTGCGGGCATTATCGGCGCGCGAATTAAACCGCAATAATGCGATGAAAGTTGTGTTTCGCGAAGCCATGACCGGGGTATTAAATGGTTTGGTTATTGCAACGGTTCTTGCGACGGTTGCCGGGCTTTGGTTTCATAATCCAACCATTTCTTTGACGATTGGTCTTGCGGTCACAATGAATTTTGTAGCGGCGGGTTTGGCGGGGATATTGGTTCCCTTAACGCTTGAAAAATTCGGGCAAGATCCAGCAGTTTCGTCGGGCGTGATTGTGACGTTCGTTACCGATATGGTTGGCTTTGTCGCCTTCTTGGGCTTGGCGACTTTGATTGTAAGCCAATAAGCGGCACGAAATTCGCACAAATATTGCCAAAGGGCGAATTGCGTCTCGTTTTGGAACAATTTCTATGTCACAATTAGGGCTATCGCGCACTGCGCTTGACTTGATAAAAAGTTTTGAAGGCTTTCGTGCCAAAGCAGCACCAATTGCATCTGGCGCTTATACGATAGGCTATGGTCACAAAGCCACAGCACGCGAAGGTCAGCAAATAACTCGTGAGCAGGCTGAAGAATTATTGCGTTGGGATTTGCGCCCAGTGGAAGATGCAGTGCGCCAAACTTGCCTTGCACCATTAACCCAGCCGCAATTTGATGCATTGGTTTCGTTCGCATTTAATATTGGCGTTGAAAATTACCGCAAAAGCGATGTTTTGCAACACCTCAATCAAGGCGAACCGATTGCCGCCGCCCTCGCGATAAGTGCGTGGCGGCGCGCCAGTTTTAATGGCAAAATTATTATTGTTGATGCTTTGGTAAGGCGGCGCGCGGCCGAAGTTTCATTGTTCCTTGAAACTATCGGCCCAAGGCCCGCCGCGCCGACTTCAGTGATTGAACCAAAACTTGACTATGCGGCAGCATTATTAGTTCCCAAAAACAGCGAAATCCGCCAAGCAGTGCCAATCAATGGTAGTGGCGATTTCACTTTGGCGCAAACCAAGCCGCAACCAGCCGACGAAGTTGCAACGGCAAACGTTGGGCTAACCCCATTTCCAGAAGCCGAATTACAGCCCGATGAAGCGCCAGTTCAAAGCGAAGATTTAGCGCAAATCGAAGCCGCCAATCAGCAAGATTTGCAAGCCAATCCGCCTGCGAATGATTTGGTAGCCGAGGCAAAATCCGACGCCGCGAGCGAACCCGCCGCTAAAGCCAAGCCGCTTGATGCATTTAAGGGCCAAGGCGTTGAACTCAAAGCTCCTGCACCTGAACCAATTGATTATTCCACCTATATTATGTGGGCAATTTTCGCTGCTGGTCTCATTGCACTGGTTTATGGCTTGTCGCAATTGTCAGCGCTTGGTTGGTTAAATGCACAATCAATGCCAGCAAATACTGATGATAAAAGCACTGCCTATTGGCTTGTAAGCGCCGCTGGGTTGTTAAGCACAATTGTCTGCGGCTACGCATTATTGCGTGAGAAAAAATAAGCGCGAATCTGTTCTTCGCTGTGTGTGGCAGGGTTAGTGGGGTCAACACGACATAGGAAGACTAATTCGCAAACCGAAAATGCATCACATCGCCATCGCGGACTTGGTATTCTTTGCCTTCTAGCCTCATTTTGCCGGCTTCTTTTGCGCCTTGTTCGCCTTTGAAACTTACGAAATCATCATAGGCAATAGTTTCGGCGCGGATGAAGCCTTTTTCGAAGTCGCCATGAATAACGCCTGCGGCTTTGGGGGCGGGGCAGTTTTTGGGTATGGTCCATGCCCGCGCTTCTTTGGGGCCAATCGTGAAATATGTGGCAAGGCCAAGTAGGTCATAACCCGAGCGAATAAGGCGGTTTAGGCCGGGTTCGGAAAGGCCGTTCATTTCGAGATATTCGGCGGCTTCATCATCGCTTAGTGCCGCCAAATCGGCCTCCATTTGCGCGCATATGGTTACGGATTGCGCGTTTTCGCTTTTGGCATGGGCGTCAACTTTCGCAGAATAATCATTGCCAGCGCTCGCAGCATCTTCATCAACATTGCAGACATATAAAACTGGTTTTGCGGTCAAAAGTTGCAACATATCCCATGCTTTTTTGTCTTCGAGATCGGGCATATAAAGCCGCGCAGGTTTGCCCATATCCAATAGTTTTTTGGCTTCAATGCAAAGCGCCAATGTTTGTTTTGCGTCCTTGTCATTTTGTTTGGCTTTTTTCTCCAAATTGACAATGCGCTTTTCAAGGCTTTCTAAATCCGCCAACATCAATTCGGTTTCGACAGTTTCAAGGTCTGACAACGGGTCCACGCGGCCCTCAACATGGGTGATGTCGTCATTATCAAAACAGCGTAATACATAGGCGATTGCGTCACATTCACGGATTGTCGCGAGGAATTGATTGCCTAATCCTTCGCCTTTGGAGGCCCCGCGCACAAGGCCTGCAATATCAACAAAATTCATGCGGGTTGGGATAATTTCCTTGGAGCCAGCGATAGCAGCCAACACATTGAGCCTTGGTTCGGGCATAGCGACTTCGCCAACGTTTGGTTCAATTGTGCAAAAAGGGTAATTCGCCGCCTGTGCTGCCGCAGTTTTGGTCAATGCATTAAAAAGCGTCGATTTCCCAACATTCGGCAAGCCAACAATACCACACTTAAAACCCATTTTACCTATCCTCAAAAACTGTGTGCGGGTCTTTAGCGCGGTGGGCGCAGTTTTAGAAGGGGGAAGGGTGCAAAACCTAATTCACTTGTTACGCAATTTTTCAAACTAACGTTTAGCTCTGCAAGAGACGCTACCGTCCTTAGTTTCGCATAAGGTGTCGAAATTTGAGTTTAATCTTTCCATCGCAAAAGCACTGCCGAGACGCGCTGCCCTTAATAAAAGCTCTTTAGCACGTGGTAAATTAACTGGTACGCCAAGTCCAATTTCATTCGCAGCACCCAAATAGGCAATTCCCAAAGCATTGTTTTGGGTGACCGCTTTGTTTATCCAGGATAGACCTTCCGCTTTATTTTGCTCAACTCCTTCGCCATTTAACAAAGCTCTGCCATGCTCTGCCATACCATCGACAAAATCGGCATCTGCTGATTTGGAGAACCAGAAATCGGCTTTGGCAAGGTCTTTGGTGACTATTGTGCCACTTCGATAAATCCGTCCAAGGTAAGTCATAGCTTCGCCATCACCGCGAGAGGCCGACAGTTCGAGGAGCGAAATCGCATATTCGGGATTGATTGGAACTCCAGCACCGTTCATATATGCAAGCGCTAGATTGTTCATTGCCAATGTGTCACCGCGCTCCGCACCAGCGGTCAACCATGCAACCGCTTCGGGTTCATTTTTTGCGATGCCTTGACCAAGCATTAGCGCGGTCCCGTAATTTGTCATTCCCCAAGTGTAACCCGCGCGCGCAGATTTTCCATAATATGTTGTGGCGAGTACGAGGTTCCTCTCGACGTGATTTCCATATTCATACATGTGGCCCAAACGGTTCGATGCTCGACCATTTCCAGCGTCCGCACTTCTGCGGATTAAAGACACTCCACGCTCAACGTCAACGGTAACCCCACGACCATCAAGTAGGTTTTGGCCAAATTCTAACATCCCAACCGTGTTTCCCGATTCTGATGATTTTCGATACCATTCGGATTCTGCAGCGAAATCCTGTTCCACGCCAGTTCCGTAATGGAAGTAGTTAGCCGTATCATTCATGGCTTGTTCATTGCCAAGCGTTGCTGCGCGTTCCATTAATTGCGCCGAAAGCACGATATCTTTCGGAACGCCATCACCAGAATAGACGATAACGGCATACATACGAACGCCTAATGCATTCCCGCCATCCATCGACTTGCTAAATAGCCTGACAGCTTCCGCTTTGTCTTGATCGATGAAATAGCCCCTGCGGTAGAATTGGGCCAAATAGGCCGTCGAACTTAAATTTCCAAGTTCATGCGACCGCAAAAAATATGAATGAGCTCGCGGGAGATTTATAGAATCTACCTCATCTCGAAAATAATAACATCCCAGAATAAAATTTGCTTCATCGTCCCCATCCCGTGCTTTGGTTTCTAACTCGGACAGTCGTTCATAGGCGCGAACAATAGTTATGATGCGAGAACAAGGGATGGTGGCTTGTTGAACTGCGGTTAAAGTTGGCGCGACGCTTGCTTCCCTGTCAGCGGTTTGCGCCGCTGCGACGCCACTCGATATTGCGGTAAATAATAATGCCAGTTGGATACAAACGAAGCCTAACAATCTTGTCATTTAGTCGCCCCCGAAAACTCCTCTCGGAATGCCCGATGACAATCATTAACCTGCCCAATACTTTTTTAGAAGGGGCAGGGGTGCAAAACCTACCCCCTCCAAAATTAAACCATTAAGGCGTGATTGTGTATGACAATTCAACCGAGCCATTGCGGCCGCCGTTGAACGAAACACAATAAGTGCCAGGGTTTAGCCGTAAAGAGCTTAATGCGGGTTGGCTCTGCGAGCCGCCGATGGTTTGCCGATACCAATAGACATCGCCGCCTTGTGCCGGGCAATTGCCACGCGAAATTTCAAAGCCGCCATCATTAATCATATTGCCAGTGCCGCAACCAAAGCCGCCAGAAAAGCGCGTAATTGAAAAATTGGTCGCGACTTGACCGCCCGCGACCACAAATTCGCGTTGGGTTGGGTCGCACGCCGAATTTACACCGGCAGCGATTGTGCGATTGCTATCCGCAAATGCGGGGCCTTGGATTATTGCAAATGCGCCAAGTGCAACCGCCAAACTCGCACCAATGGTCAATATTTTACGAAATTGTTTCATGATATGAACTCCTCAAAAATAGAATTGTCGTATTGCCGACACTATTAATGTGGGAATTGTCAGCAGATGGTTCAACACAAAACCGCCGAATTATGGTCGCTGCGACACTATGCTACAGGGGGGGGCTTACCCTAAATGGTGACGCATTTTCGCGTCGTTCTTGAATGTGTTTTTCAACGGCTTCTCGTTCTTTTTCCAAGAAGTTCGCTACCGCATTTCTTAGGCCAATATCGCGAATATAATGCGCCGAATATGTGGGGTGCGGCAAATATCCGCGTGATAATTTGTGGTGGCCTTGGGTTCCTGCCTCGACCCTCATAATCCCTCTGGCAATCGCAAATTCAATTGCTTGATAATAGCAAAGTTCGAAATGCAAAAACGGCACTTCGCGCAAACAGCCCCATTGGCGGCCATAAAGCGCATTATCGCCAATGAAATTAATCGCGCCCGCAATGGCTTCACCGCCGTTATAAGCAAAAAACAGCACTATTTTATCGCGCATTGTCGCCAAAATTTGTGAGAAAAAATCGCGGGTTAAATATGGTGCGCCCCATTTTTTGTCATAGGTCGCGCGGATGAAATCATACATCTGGTCCATGTGGGTTTCATTGATGTCGGCACCCAAAATGGTTTTTATTTGCAATTGCGCCAAAACATCGCGCCGCTCGCGCTTAATCACTTTTCGGCGATTGGCCGATAATGCGTTTAGAAAATCATCAAAATTGGCGTAGCCCGAATTTTCCCACCAAAATTGCGTGTCTTTGCGCAGCAAAAACCCGTGGTTGCCCATTTCGCGCCATTGGCTTTCATTTGCGAAAATAATATGGACTGACGACAAATTGTTTTGATTGCAAATTTGCTTAACGGCGGTCAACATTGCGGTGCGAACTCGCTGGTCATCGCTCAATAATCTAATGCCACTAACTGGCGTAAATGGCGACGCGCATAAAAGTTTTGGGTAATAATGCCCGCCCGCGCGCTCAAAGGCCTCGGCCCAGCCATGATCGAAAACATATTCGCCTTGCGAATGATATTTAAGATAAAGTGGCATAACGCCTTTGATGCCGCTTTCATCGCTGAGCGATAAATGCATGACTTGCCATCCACTCGCTTCATCAAGGCAGCCGCTTTGTTCGAGTGCATGTAAATAAGCGTAGGACGTAAAAGGATTGCTGTCATTCAGACTATCCCAAGCAATCCACCCGATTTGCGCAATTGAGGAGTGAATCTGGACGACCAATTCAGCCATTCACGGATTTATTTCCGACAAATTTCATAAGCCGCAATTGCCGCCGCATTTGACACATTTAAACTTTCCATCACACCAATTTCGCATCTTTCGCCGACCAAATGGCGTAATCCGCGCCCTTCGGCACCTAAGACCAGCGCAATTGGGCGGGTTTCGCCCTCAATGGCTTTGGCGAGCGTTATTTGCGCATCCATTGCAAGGCCGATTGTTACATAGCCCATGTCCCCAAGGTCTTTTATGGTTTGGGAAATATTTACAACCCGCAAATCGGCGACCATTTCAATGCCGCCTTGCGCGGCTTTTGCCATCGCGCCCGTTATCGGTGGCGCTTTGCGGTCTTGCTGAATTATCGCTTTGGCGCCAAATGCGGCGGCAGTGCGGAAAATTGCGCCAATATTTTGCGGATCCGTAAGTTGGTCCAGCACAAAAACAAAGCCAGTTTTTGCGTCAATCGCTTCATCATAATCTGGCGTGGGCAGGGGTTTAACCCGCGCCGCGACCCCTTGATGAACTGCGCCTTCCGGCAAATATTGGCTCAAAGCCTCGCCATCAACAAAATGGATTTTCGTGTTTGGCGCAAGATTAAGTGCGCCATTGCGCGTAGCCACAACTTCAATGACTTCGCGCTTTGGGTTGGCAATCGCCGCTTTTACGGCATGGGTTCCCCATAGCCAAATCGTGCTGCCGTCGCTTGCAGTATTTTTGCGCGTCGCAAACTTGGGGCGTTCTTTGGGTTTTTTATAGTCCTCGCGCCAAGTATCTTCGCTTCTTGGCGCATGGATTTTGCTTTTGCTTGGCTTAGCAAAACCTGCTCGTTTTTTGTCAGTGGGGTTACTTTTATGTTTCATTTGCCTTCAATAGTGCATTGGCAGTTAAATGTCGCGCTTCCTTAATGCGTTTTTTATCTTGCTTATGCATAACCATGCAACCAAGATATTGCAAAGCCGCAATAGAGCGCATAAAGGCACTGCTTGCCGTGGTGAGGTGGCCGAGTGGTTAATGGCAGCAGACTGTAAATCTGCCCTCGAGAGAGTACATAGGTTCAAATCCTATCCTCACCACCAAACTTGCGTTCAAATCGCCGCCTTCGGCCTTCGGCCTCACTTAGCGATTTGGAATCAAGCGGACAAGAAAAATCAAAAAGCGTGGTTTTTGCTTTTTCTTGACATATTCTTAGGGATGAAACCTTTTTCATCTTTGTGACGCGGGTATAGTACAATGGTAGTACAGCAGCCTTCCAAGCTGACTACGCGGGTTCGATTCCCGCTACCCGCTCCAAGCGCTTAAATGAGTATTGATTTTATTGAGGATTTTGGGATTTTTCCCTTACCTACATTTAAGGTGAGGGGAATTAGTTGTTTTTTTGTTCCAAAAGTGTCCAGGCATCGATTGATAATTTGTCTCGAGCTGCTGATTTTGTGTAAAGTTCGGCCATATCGGCCTTAGACCAGCCAAAAGCCGCCATTAGTTGCAATGTCGAGGCACCAGCTTCGGCTAGCAAGGTTGCGGCGTGTTTGCGGCCACCATGCGGCGAAAATTCGGTCAGAGCCGCCATTCTGGCCCATTCTCGAAAGGCATTGGTGAAGCCAGGGCAGGTGTAAGGTGCGTGATGTTTGGTTTCGAGATAGGTGAGGCCATTCCGTGGAGTGATTTTGATGATTCCAGCAAGATCAGCATGCATTGGCAGCGTGACAGTTGGATTTGGTTTCTTTTGCAATGTTATTCTGATTTTTCCGTCTTTGACATGGCTTGGTGATAGGCGGATAAGGTCGCTGCGTCTTAGGCCGGTATGCAGCGCCATTTCGATTGCCAGCCGTGCCATAGTGCCAATTTCGTGTGTTGCACGATATTTTTCAACGGCTTCAATGGTCCAGGCCTTGAAACCAGTTTTGCTCTTTGGGTAAAAAGCAACTTCCAGTGCAGGGTTATTGGCGACAATCCTTTGTTTCTTCGCCCATTTCAACAAATTGCGCAAAATTTGTAAAAACTCGTTGGCTTGTGCTGGAGTATTGATCCGTGCGAGCATTGCGCGCGAAATTGTGGCTTCACTCAAAATTGTGAATGGCTTTTGGCCGTGATTCCGCAGCATTGGTTTAAGAATGTTGTTTCGAGCACGTTTTGTGCTTTCGTGAAGCTTGATCCAGTCGATACATTCGGCTTGGTATCTGGTGACAAGCCAGCCGAAAGTATTTTCACGAAAATAAATCGAGCTTGTTGGAGTTTGCGACTTTTTCACGGTCTCGCCATTAAGAGCCGCCCAATATGCGGCATCAAATTCAGCGGAATCAGGATTGTCTGGCAATCTGATTCTTGGAGTTGATTTTGCTCGCCGAAAATACCAAACCATGCGCCCATGGCGTGTTTTTTGGTGTTCAAGGAATTTGCGTTTCAAAGTCGCCATTTGGCTTTATAGCTTGGTTAAATCACCATTAAAAGAGTTTTCGGTTTTGGCGTCGGAAATTCTGCGGACGCGAATTGATTTATCTTTGCCAAATTTGCGTTCAACTTCGGCAATATGAGGATTTTCAAGTAAGAAATCCGCGAGTTCTTGAACTTGAATTAGTATTGGTGGCCGCCCCGGTGAATTGTTGGTCATGCGGCATATTCCATTGGTTTAGGGCTTACTTTTGCTTTTGGGGTGATTTCGCGCCCTTGGGCATCGAGGGTTTTTAGGCGGTTGTCGAACGCGGCCAGAACGCTGCCCAAATCGGCCCCGAGAAACAAAATCAGGGGGATTTGGTGAAATCCAGCTTCGAGCATCAAGCATGGTGCTTTTTCGGCTGTGAAGGCCGCAACATGCGGGTTGTGCTTTGGCAAATCGCGCATTGAAATGAAAAATCGTGGCTTGGAATAAGTTGCGCCTGGAATTCGGCAATCACTGAGCGCGACATCTTTGAAATGCAAATAGCAATTGAGCCATTCTTCGGCCACCAAATAATCAAGTTCATCGCTGGCATAGGTGACAATTCCAGTAATAAAATCCCGCGCATGAAAGTTGGATTCATCGGCCCAGGCTTCGAGGGTGGAATTTTTCATGTCACCACCTCAAAATCATAAACCCAAACATAATCTTTGGTTGATTTGTGCCTGCTACCTTCAACCCATTTAATGCGGCCTACCGAAGCGACGGATTTCAGGAATGGTTTAAGCGGCGCGAAATATTTATTGTGAACAAACCCGGCCTGCAGCAAAAACCAAGAAGGTTTGAAATTTGGCAGACAATCCAAAAGCCGAAGCATCGCGCTTTCGGAATATGGTGGATTGGTGATTATGAAATCGACTTCATCGAGACAACCAATTTTTTGCAAAGAAGTGGCATATTCAATCGCGTCATGCGTGATTATGTCGCCGCGCTTGGGCGCAATATCGCAAGCCCAATAGCGTTTATGACCATTTGCCACTAAATGGTCGATTAGAGCGCCATTGCCTGCACACGGCTCAAAAAAGCGGGTGCGCGGCGGCAAAAATGGCAAGAGCGGCAGAACCGCTGCCATTGGGGTTGGCCAATAATCGCCGCCGGGTGCGCAAATTTTGGTTTCGGAATTAGTCATAATCGCCACTCGCGCGCTTTTTGAAGTCGATTTGGTTTGCCGCAGATTGGTGGCCAATTGCCGGTGTTAGTTTCCACACTTGCCATTGATTCACGATTGCATCGAGGCTCGCCAAAATCGCAGCTTTTTCAAATTGGTTTCGTGCAAGTTTGAATTCGCCAACCAAAAACCAAGCTGAAATGCCCATGCTGCCCGCCCAAATCCGCAAATCTTTGTGGTTGATTTCGAGGCGCTTTTGCGCGACTTCTTCAAAATTGATGGCTTGGCCCTTAAGCCAGGCGGAAATTGCGCCCATAAATTGATAAGTTTGGTCGCGGTTTGCGTCGTGGTCATATTTCTTGCGGCGGTTCATAGGAAAAGCCCCGCAACACAAATGATCGCCAAAGCAGAAATCACGATTGCGAACCAATCAAGCAAAGAAATTTGGTTCAAATGGATTGTGAATGGGAAAAGGTGAATTTTTGAACGGCGGATCATGATTTTTCCTCCAAACTCACGAGATATAAATCGAGCATTTGTTGTTCTTCCATGTATTTTTTTGGGTCTTTTGCGCGAATTTTTATGATTTCGCGCATTGCACGGACATCGAAACCCAATGCTTTGGCATCGCCGTAAACGTCGCGCTCGCGATCACTTACTTCTGCTTTTTCGATGCGTAAATTTTCGAGCCGAGAAATATATTGCGCCAAGCGTTCTTTGGTGGTTTCGGTCAGTGATTGCGGGGCAATTGTGCCATCTTCGCAAACATTTATGATTTTGCCGCGCAAACGAGGCGCAACTTCGGCTTCGGCATCGAGGCATTGTGGGCAAATAGGTGCGCGGCCAATTGTCGGGCTGTCGATAAAGCCCCAGCCGCGAGGCAAAGACGCAGCATTGCCATTGCCAGTTTTGTCGCATTTACAGCATTCAATCACAATAAATCTCCCCTTGTTTCATCGCTTCGTGGGTTTTTGAAAATCCAGCAGTGGAGGCTTTGCCCATTGCGAGAATTTACAGTGTCAGCGCGGACAAATTTGCGCGATTTGCTGTCCTTCAAATGTTTCTTCAATATATCGACCGGGTC
Source organism: Hyphomonadaceae bacterium (assembly GCA_009773395.1). Taxonomy (GTDB): domain Bacteria; phylum Pseudomonadota; class Alphaproteobacteria; order Caulobacterales; family Aquidulcibacteraceae; genus Pseudaquidulcibacter. Next base: position 29,423 of record WRPI01000010.1, read on the forward strand.
GGGCGTGATTTTTGCGTCACGGCAACGTGCTTCAAAATGTGGAAAATGAATTGCGATGAAATCTTTGTCTTTGCGGTGCGAATTGATTGGCACTTTGCCCCCGCCCAAATCTGGGTCGTAGGCTTCGTTGCTTTCAAGATAATCAAATTGATCCCAGAATTTGGCGACAACTGGATGGTCGCCTGCCAATGTTTCGGCGCGGTTTTTCGCCATTTGGTCCACCAAATCGTGCGCGGCGGCAATTTGGTCTGCGCTCAATTTGAAAATTTCACGCAGCGCTTCGACGCCGGCATGAAGTTGCCCGTGGTTTTTGCGAATACGTTGGTTTTTGATGAATGCGTCTGGAGTTAAAAATCGGTCTTCCCAAATTGGCGCTTGGGCCTTGAATTGTTCCCACCAAGTTTTTTCGCGGCGCAAAATGTGAATTAGATTTCCCGATAATTCTTCCTGCGGCCAGGCTTCTATTTTATCAGCTGCTGCTTTGGTTTCGTGTGACCAGCCATTTTTGTCGAAAGTGATTGGTAAAATACGTTCGGGAATTGCGGTGTCATCAGTGATAATCGGGTGATTTTGTGCGATGATTATTGCGCCGCGAAACGGCGGTTCGCTGGTTTCATTGCCCCCATTTTTCAATGCGCGGGGGCGAAAAGTGCCTCCATTGTAAAGCGATTTTAATTCGTTCCAATCAAACCTCTTTGAAAAGCTGGCTTCGCCTGAGCGGTCGGCTTCAAGTAAAACAACTGGTAAATTAGCAACGCGGTTGAAATTGCGCGCCAATGCTGCCGAAGTTGATTTTGCGGGGTCAAAGCCTTCATATTCTTCGCGCCAAGAGCGGCCAGTCAATTTCCAAAGAAACATCAAAATCGTTGATTTGCCGGTGCCAGGAATGCCAGTGGTTTCGAGAAATCCCAATGATTTGTGTTCGCGGCGGATCTGTTCGGCAAAAAGTGACATGACCCAAAAAGCCAAAACCACGATGCCTTTTGCGCGAAAGCAAGTCCAAAAAGGTTCGAGCCATTTTGTAAAAAATACGTCGGAATCATATTCATGGCGCAGAAGCCAACTTTCAGGGTCGCCAGTTAATTTTAGTTGGTGTTTTCCAATGTCAAAATAATCATCGGAATTTAATTTCAATATTTGGCCGCGGTGAATTGCCAAATTCCCCAAAACCCAAGTTTCATGCGCGCGCGAATAGCCGGTGAAGTCTAAAGTTTGAACGGTATTCAATCCCTGCGCGCCTAGAGAAATTATTCGCTCCAATTGTTGGGTCGTGCCTGTGAATTGCGCCCCAGCCGCAGTTGATAAAAGGCGTGTTTTGAATTCTGCGCCTTTTGAGATTTGCGCGGCGGTGAATGCCGCTTTTATTGCGTTTTTGCGATTGGGAACTTTTATTCGTAAATAATAATGGCTTTCATCGGTCGCGAGATTTCGTTGGAAATACAAAAAGTCAAAAGCGCAAGAAGCGATTTCGGTTATATCGAGGCTGGCTTTGATTGCGGCATTTTCCGACATTTTTTCTTCGATTGCTTTGGAGACTTTGGCCATGTCGATTTTCGCCCAATAAGTTTTGCGGTCGAAAACGAAATGGAAACCCTGCCAGTTTTTGCGCTTGTAAATCAAAAATGCTTTGGCATTGGCGGAAGTGGCCAATAAAATATCGCCATTCCAATAATATTTCTCAAAATCGGCTGGCTCCAATTCGCCAGCAATTAGTAAATCGTTCCAGTCTTTTTCAGACCTCGCGCCTTCGGGCATTGGCATTGCTGCGGTTGCGGTGTGCCAGCCTTCTTTTCGCGCGAAATCAACATATTTTTTTGCGGCATTTTCCCCAGCCTGCCCAACATCAAAAGCGAAAACCAATTTTGGCATGGTTTTGAGTTCAAGCTCGGCGATGGTTTTACGTAATGCCGAAAGCGCATTTACTGGGTAGTTATTGGACGACATCACCGAAACCGCGACCAAGCCTTTTTGCCGCAGTGCCAGCGCATTAAAAATGCCTTCACAAATCCAAATTTCACTGGCATTTGCCAAAGTTTCTTGGGTTTGGTCTTTTGGCTTCCACCAATCACCTTGATATTTGCAACCGAAACTGAAAGCAGCTTTGGCGCTAAATTTTGACGGCTGGTCAATCAATCTTTCCCAATAACCGCCGTTTGGCATTAAAAACCGCACAGTTGCCGAAACTTGGTTTCTTTTGCTGTCGTGATAAACTTCTTGGGAATACCAAGTTTTGATGTCATCAATTTTCAATCCGCGCTGGACTAGTAAATATTGATCTGCAGCCGCATTCGGGTTTTCTTTGGTTTTTGGGAAACGATTTGACCAAGTGTCGAAAATTTCGGGATATAATTTGCGAACCGAAAAATCTGCCCCGCAATTGTTTTCACGCTCACACTTTATGACCCACGGGTCTTCTTCTTTGGTGAAGCAGGATTTGTGACCACAATCGGGGCATTTGCCTTTGCGAAGCCAGCCGCCAACCGGTTTTGCGAAACCGAAATCGCGGGTCAAAAGTGGCATTAGTGAATTTAATATTTCGGGTTGCATTTTGATATTTCGGCAAAGTTAAGTTGGGCGCGCGGCCAAAAAGGAAGCGCGGGTTGGGTTTGAAGCGGCGGCTTTGTCTAATCGCGAGCTAAAGTGTCGGCGAGTTCAACTATATTTATTGTTGGTGAAACCAGCTTCCTATTCTGAATAATCTCCAACAATTCTTGTTTGTCGGTCCACCGCGCGTTGCATTTGAAATTGCGGCACCTAAAATAGAGCACTCGATAAGACTTCAGTTTTCTGGTGTCGAAATGCTCTCCGACAGTGTGGCAGCAGGGGCATTCTGATTTCGACGCTCTTTCAGCGCGTTTTCTAATTTGGGCTTTCGGCAACATTTATTTTCGTCCCTCCATCAACTGCTGAACTTTAATGACCGCACCAACCGCTTCGCCCACTTCTTTGAGTGCGCGTTTATTATTTTTGCTATCGCCAATTGCTTTGAGCGCGGCTTCAAAAGCCTCACCACATTCGCCGATGGCGCTTGAAATTACTTCGATTAGATTTTCATCATCGCTTTGGGCAGCCGCGACGCCAAGTTTGGCGGCGTAGCATTCAAATAATGGCGCGCCATTGCCGCCAGCTTTTTGGAAGGCGGCATCGAGGCGAATTGCGTCTTGGAAATGCAATCCGCGGCCAGTGTCGTGGTCGCCCAATTTTCGCAATTGTGATTCCGATTTGCCAACAACATCGGCGCAACCGTCCCAGCCAATCAGTTTTGCAATTTCATTCAAAGCCCAATATGGCGTCATGGGTTCGCGGATTTTTGTCATAACCAAAACCCCGCCCATAAAACCAAAATGACTGCCAAAGTTGCCGCGCCTGCAAAAGCGTCGGGCGCGGGTTCATCCATTTTCGCCCAAATCCGCTTTAGGGTTTTGCAAAACCCCGCGATTTGCCTGTCCCCCAAACCAGCGGGAGTTTTTGGAAGACCAGCGCTGGTTTGGGGGTTTCGGCTTCGGCTGGAAGAATAATTTTGTCTCATGCCGCGATCCTTTCGCGGCGAATAATCATTTGTTCGCTGGTTTGGCGTTGTGCGGCCGGGCGCGAAATTAGTTTGAAGCGTGACGCGTCAAAATACCCCAATCGCAAACAATTATTTACCACCATCTTCTGGATTGAACTGAGTGTAATACCGCCTTCATGGTAATCTAGAACCGTAAAGATTTCGCGCTCTCGTAAATCCCAATCTTCTGAAACACGGCTACGCGGGACGATGCAGCAAACAACGTCGCCCGACCGAAACTTATGCATTTCTGGTCTGGATGGGTGGACCAACCCTAAAACTTCCTGATATTCGTTCATTTTTCAACTCCAGTGATTGTAATTTTGATTGGTGAGTTGGTTTTGTGAAGCGCATCAAATTTTGCGCGTTCAAGTGGCCGCAAATCATTCAAGAAAAGAAAGTTTGAAATTCGGCTTCGGTCATCGGACGAAGTGACGATTAAGCCGCCATTGACGCCAACCCCCGCGATTTCAAAATCGCCTTCGAAAATGATTGCGGCGGTCATGCTGCGGCGTCCATTGGAGAGTTTCGAAGAGAGTTGCCAATCATCCAATCGCCGCCTTCGGAAAATTCGACATCAACAATTGCGCCAAGTTTTTCACGCGCTTTTTGCGCAAAACCGGGCAAAGTTGGAATGGTAAATTTGCGTTGCGGAACGGAAGGGTCGCGGCAATTTACAAAAGTGACGGTTGGATTTACCATTTGAAAATCCGCGCCAACAATTTGCCATTTTTGGCTATAAATAATGGCACTCATGCCGCACCTGCCATTTGTTTGTCCAAAACTGGCAAGCGATTTCCGTATTCGCCGCAATCCATATCTGATACTTGATTGGGGAAATTTAGAGGGCGAGGGTAAATGTCTGGACGTAAATCATGGCGCGAAACACCAGTGTCAACCTCAATGGTTAGAACCCATTCGGCGCCTACTTCTTTTGAGGATTGGAGACGTTTTGAAATAGTTGTCTGATCAACGCCCAATGATTTTGCCATTGCGGCTTGGGAGCCGTAAATGCCGAGTGCTTTTTTGAAAGCTTCAAGTTTTGTCATTGCTTTTTCCTTATCTAGGAACAAACTAGGAAACAATTCCTATGCAGTCAAGAACAAATTCCGATTTATTTCAGGAAAAAACTCCTTAATGTGTAAAAATGTATAGAATGCAGCCGATTTCACCTGAAAAATTTCGCAGTAGAATGGAGGAAAAGGGATTTTCCCAAAGCGAATTGGCACGCCAAGCCAAAGTTGACCAAACTTTGATTGGTAAAATTCTCTTAGGCAAAGTGCCAGCTAGCAAGCATCTCCCAAGTTTTGCGGCGATATTAAATACGTCGGTAGAATATTTGACCGACCAAACGAATGATCCTAACCTCGGCGCAATTCCCACACCAACTGCGGAATCAATTTCCGAACAACTGGATGCAGTGTCGATTACTGAAATTGATTTGAAGTTTGGCATGGGTGGCGGTGCTTATTTTGACGGCCCAGTCGAAGCCAACCAAATCGTTTTTTCGCGCTCTTGGATTGCCAATTTCACCAAAGCCGCACCCGACAAACTATTTTTTGCGCGTGGAATGGGCGACAGCATGTCCCCAACAATTCACGATGGTGACATTGTTTTGATTGACACGTCGCAAGATGTGCCGCGCATGAGTGACCAAATTTGGGCGATAACTTATTATTCGACCGGCATGATCAAAAGACTTCGCGCCAGCGAAAACGGCTATAAAATTTTGAGCGACAATCAAAATGTGCCGCCCGAAACCGCCAGCGATGGCGAATTATCAATCATCGGTCGCGTAATTGCGATTGTGCGGAGAGTTTGATGGCGCCCGAGAAAAAGAAAAAAGTTCCAATATTGATTGGCTTGTTGGTTGCTTTTGCCGCCTTTGGCGCAAGTTTTTATTTTTCGCCATACTTAACAATGAACGCATTGAAAAATGCGATTGTTGCGGGGGACAGCGAGAAAATAGAAACTTTAGTTGATTTTCCCGCTGTTCGCGAAAACGTCAAAGGGCAATTGATGGCAGCGATGATGAAGAACATGCAAAGTGACCCGACAATGGCAGATAATCCATTCGCGGGCCTTGCGACATTAATGATTCCAAATTTGGTTACTGGAATGCTGGACACTTATGTTACAGCAGAAGTTGTGGCGCGATTGGGGCCACTACCAAAAACCCAAAGTGACCCCGCGCCAAGTAAAAAAGAAGAAAAAGCTGAAAAGCTATCCAAATTAAAAACAAATGTGAAATGGCTTTCTATGGATAGGGCGAATATTGAAATAACAATCGCAGATAATGACGATTACCCGATTGAATATCTGAAATTGAAACGCACCAGTTTATTCGGCTGGCAGTTTATTGGCTTGAAATTGAAAGAGGATATTATGAATCCAGCCGTCCAGGATTATGGTGTGCAATAAGGTGAACCGTGAGTAACGTTGGTTGGATTTTGTTTTGGGGCGGGTTAATTTTTGCTGCCATTTTCAAGAGTTTGGCAGATCAAGCGAGACGATATGATGATATTGAAAAAACCAAGAAAAATGATGGGATTGCTGCAATCGGGACGTTGCTGGCCTTGATTGGAATGGTGTTGGCAGGATGTTTTCAATGGTAGTTCAAGGGATTTTAGGCATAGCGATAATCATTCTAATTGCTTTCTCGCTTGCCAAAATGCAAAAAGACAAGCGCGCCTTTAAGTTTGAAGATCGCGAAAAAATTATTCGGGAATTGGAAACCATTAAAATGAAACAATGCCTTGCACCATCATGACCAGCGTTAAAGTTTCATCGGCAATTAAGGCGCAGTTTCGGGAAACTGCTCGGAATATTATCAGCAATGACCGGGCAGCAAGAAAACTTGGCATGTCTCAAAATACAATTGGTTTGATACAAAGTTGTTTGTTGAAAGCCTATAAAGGTGGTTATCAAGCAGCTATTTTGGGTCATGACGAAAACTCAATAAGTGAAGAACAATTGACATGGGAAATGATTCCCCCAAAGGGACGAAATTTTTTAGAACAGCTAACTATGTTTTATGGCCGACTCTACCATCCTTATATGGCGACCCCGCCCGACGTCGATACAAATGAAGTTTTTTTAATTTCCTCGGTAATAATAAATGGCAAAATCAGATGGGTCATTGAAAGACACACACACAATGCCGATGTGCGTTCATTCTCAAATGGTGCTGTCTTTCCATTGATTAAACTCGGACTTTTTTCCTTGGAAGATGATGCTTTGGATCTATTTAAGCTTACAAATCTGGGAGTTGAAATTTGTAAAGAATATTGGCGTCGCAGCGATGCAAACGACCCAACACTTCCTAAAAGTAACATTCGGCACTAGTTAAAAAATCGACAACTTTGTGGCCTTGATTGGGAAATAGAACAATGGATCAAATCACCGAAATTCATGTGCAAAGATTGCGTGAAGAAATAAGGGTGCTGCAGGCAAAATATTATGCTGAAACCACGCCCATTGAAAAGCAAGAAATCGCAATAGCAATGGGAAAAGTTAGATTTGAACTTGCAGAAGAACTGGGCGTGGGTTGGGCAAATTTGACATGAAAGGCGCGATTTTGCTATTGGTTTTACCTATTTTGTTGGATTTCTTTATCAAGCTTCGCAAGCCCAAGAGCGAGTTCAAGTTCGAAGACCATGAAAAGATTATTAAAGTGTTAAGAAGTAGATGTTCTGGTTATAGAAAGAGCAGGTAAGTTGGTTGCGTTTGCAGAAACAACACATTGCATTGCAGGATTAACTTGAATTAAAGGGCTGTTGCGTTATATGTCAACATTAGTAGAACTCATTAAGAAAGGAACACTCGTTAAATATGAGCCATTATTGGCTGATTTCGAAACGGAAGAGCGAATTATTTATATGATTGGCAGTGCCAAAAAATACTTTGATATGACAATATTGCCAATGCTACCATCCAAGAAAGGAAACACGACGCCAGCTCAGCAGTGCTATGCCATTATGGATAAATATTGTTCTGGGGAACCCATGAATGGTAGATTTTTCGCGTTGCTGGAACCTCAGGGTGAAGGCATATTTAAGTTAAAAAACGGAGACATTCGAATTATTGGCTGGGAGCAAACTCCGAGCTGTTTTATTGTTGCTTCTTTTAATTTAAGGGAGAATTTGGCGCGGCGTTCCAGCAAAATTAACAAGAATATTAGAAATAAGAGCCAATACAATAAACAGCGCGTTGCTGCAAAAGTTCAGCGCCTAAAATTGAACTTAATAACCTCGGGGTAAAATTATGACATTGCAAAATCCAAACAACGAACTTCAAAAGCGAATGAAGGTGAGAGGAATTTTGACTGCCAGACAAGCAATTATGGAAGCGTTTTTGGAAGAGCAAAATGATGATCCAAAAATCACTCAATCGGCAATAGCTTGCGCGCTTGGAGTAAATAAATCTAGTATAACCAGAGAATTTAGAGGCATGAAAAATTTTTCAGTTGGCAGATTAGCTGAAATCGCTTGGGCGATGGGCAGAAAATTGGAAATTGAACTAGCAAAACCAAACTATATTCCTGGTCATAACTTTGAATCCGCGCGGGTTTTTTCGACCTCTGAATCAAGAGAAAACATTTCCCGTTTGGAAATCAAATCAATGGATTTAGACGTCAGAGTTATGGAAACATCATGACAATAAACGCAGTCACGATTTTTAGTGAAGACCATAGGGATGAAATGGTTGGACTAGGCACACTAATTGGCATGCTGCCATCGCTGATGAATTTTTCTACTGAACCTCCTATATTGCTTCCGAAGTTCGTCATTCACACAAGAATAAATTTCCCGCCTCCAGAGTTACCTGAATTTCTAGAATTAACAATGATTGATGTTGACGGCAATATCATGATGAAACATCAAGTTGAAACAACACAAATAAAATCCGCAACTGACGACGCAATTGAAAAGGGACTTTCAATTGTTGGGATGGCCGTTAATATTGTTATGAGGAATTTTGCCGTAACGAAAGACAATGAAATTAAAGTACACGTCAAGGCCGACGATCAGCTTGTGTTTTCAGGACATATTGTATTTAGATTTCCCGAAGATACTGCAGTGCCAACACAATAGCTTGGCGCAAACTCCTTCGGTATTGACGCGTAGAAATTTGAATTGGTAGCTGGTTGTTGAATTCAAAGCGCAGCCGTTTTCGAATTTACTCGCAGGCAACGCCGTCATCATCTCTATCTAAGCCTGGTCGGTAACCATCTTCGCCCTCATAAATTGGGGTGTTGCCAAAGGCTCGCGCCTCAGAACAGTTAGCATAATATTCCCCACTATTGTTTTGGTTGTACCGAAATTGCGTGGGCGGATTGTAGGGTGCAGGAACATTGTTTGGAGTGTAATCGCTAGTTTTTGGGATTTGGCTCGTCGCAGCCATTTGCTTGTCGAGTTCAATTTGATTTTTTGTGCAATCGGTTACCAAGCAACCAACCACAAAACCCAATATAATCCTTCTCATTTTTACCTCCGGGGAGCGCGGAAACCAGCGGCGCGCGCTTCTGCTTCGGTGCAAAACATACGTTCCGGAACGGTTCGAGAGTAATTGGGGCTTGAAGTTGTGTGGTAAATTCTATCACCGCGTGAATTAATATTGCCTTTTATACTGCAGCCTGCGGGCGCTGATTGCCGATTTGACGAATAAACTGGTGCTGCGGTCGCGGGTGGATTGATTGGTGTCTCGACTGGCTGGGTTGGCGCGCCGGCGGTGTCAGAACTTTCGGTTCTTCCTCGCCTAAAATCCCAAGGATTTGCGAATTCGAATGCCCAAGCGCCAGTTCGGTTTATTCGTGCAAAATCTTCTTCGGGCACGTAATCTAAACTATATTCTCGATAGGCCAATGCAAACCCTTGAATTGTGAGAGTTGCTGCCAAATCTACCCCGCCAATCCGACAAACCGCCACGGTGCGCCCATAATTATCTTTTGATTTTTCAATGCAAATAACATTTGGAGTTCCAGGATTATTTTGAACTTGGACCAGTCGAGTAAGCCGTGAAGTAGCGATTTGACCGCAATCCATCGCGCCACACATTTGATTCGCTTCGAACGCATCAATCCCCCAAAGCCGAATGGGTTCATTGTTTATTCGCAAAGAATCACCATCAACCACTGTTGCGGCACCCACAATTGCACGACCTGGTTCTGCCAGTGCCGCGGATGGTAAAACTGCGCCAAAGACAAAAGTCGCGCCTAATTTCTTGTAAAATTTTTTCACGGACTAATCCCCAATAGCAATGTTCAAGTTTGGACCTAGCAAGTCAGTTGCGGAACATTGCGCCCAAATCTAATTTGAATCAACAAAAAACCGCCCCCACTTTTTCAAATGAGGGCGGCGAAAGTGTAAGCAAATCAAAATAAAATTAGCCGGCCAGTGCTTGCCGTGCCGCTTTAGAAATAAATTCTGAACGGTTGGTGGATGCGACATCAATTGCCGCAATCAGGCTTTCGTCCATATTTATATTAATACGGATTTTCTTGGTTGAAGTTTCAACGCCAACCAAAACGCGCCCCAATTCTTCAATGTCTGGATCGCGGGCAATATCTTTGAGCCGAGATGGGGGGGGGAGGGGAAGCCCTTCCTCCAACATTCCTTGTATATGAAGCGCCAATGCTTCTTCGGCAGCAAAAACTGCTTCTTCTTCATTGTAGCCGCCGCTCACGCAGCCAGGTAAATCGGGAAAGAAAATCCCAATTTCGCCGTCGCCCTGTTCCAAAATGGCTGGGTAGTATATTTTATGCACCTTAATTTCCTCTAATTCTGCAATGAATTTTTTACAATTTGAAGTGTCGCCGCTATTGCAGCGACACCCCTGATTGATTTTCTATTGATTTTATCATTCCTTTGGAAAAATCCGCTTTGGGGGGGGGGACTGTCACAAGACCACTTTTTTCATTGTGTTTGAACTGTTTGTGACTTCCTTTTTGCCTTACTTCGAACCATCCATCGGCTTCGATTTTTTTGATTATTGATTTGCTATTCACCACTTTCCTTTCTATGGATTATTTATACACAACATTGTGTAAAACTACAAGGAAAATATACACAAAGTTGTGTAATAAAACAGTTAAGCAGTTTCCAAACTCAATTTGGTTTGGAGGCCGCCCGAACCATCTAGGCTGTGGGTTGCTTCGGCGATTAGCCAGCTTTTGGCATCAATTTCGGCTTTGAACCCTGAAACATTAACTTGCCGATTTGGATAATAATCTGGACGGCCAAGTGCCAAGTCCAATTCCAACTTAAACTTACCGCGTTTAGTGCGGCGATGATGGGCGCGCGCGCGTT
>WRPI01000011.1 GCA_009773395.1 Hyphomonadaceae bacterium
ATGTTTAAGTTTCGAATATTTTTACACTTTGGAAGTAATTCTGGTCGATTTCGCCCATGAACCCGAAACCGTGATTTTGCCAATTTTGGCTTGGCTGCAAATCAATCAACCCGATTTATTGCAAAACCATCAAAACGCAAATTCCGCTATTTCCTTCGAAGCGCAAATTCTTGATGCTGGCCTCTATGATATTTCACTCACTTTGGAATTGACCGAAGTCATCGTGACCACCAAAAATCCAGATGGCTCGGTTTCCATGCAATCCGCCGCCGAACCACAACTATCCCCAGAATTGCTTGCAGGTCTCGGCCTTGCCCCGCCATTGACTGAATTGACTGGCGTTTTCACATAAAATTATATCCTTCCCCTCGGGGAAGGTGGATTTTCGCCCTTGGCGAAAAGACGGAAGGGGGTCTTTAATCAATGGCAAGTGAAAATCTCGACCAACTCACAAGAACTTTGGCGGCAATGGTGGCCGACTTATCACCAGCCAATCGCCGCCGCGCGGCAATGACAATTGCCACAAAATTGCGAACCTCAAATGCCGAACGCATTGGTAAAAACGTCTCACCCGATGGCGAAAAATTTGAGCCTCGCAAAATCCAAAAAACCCAGTCAAACAAAAAATCATTGCGCACAAAAGCGGGCAAAATCAAAACCAAAGCGGCAATGTTTCAAAAACTAAAAAAATTGCGCCATTTAACCCGCCGCGCAACATCGGATTCCGCAATTGTCGGCTTTGTGGAAAATTCAACCGCGCGCATTGCTTTGGTTTCCCAATACGGCCAACATGACCGTATTATCCGCAATTCAAACCGAAAAGTGAAATATCCGGTGCGCCAATTATTGGGCTTTGGCCCCGAAGATTTGAACGATATTATGGACGCAGCCAGCGACTTATTGCAACAATTGAAGTGAAATCAACTTATACGCCGATATTGAATTGATGAGCCTGCCAGACAAACCAGGCTGTTCACATCCGAAGTATTCTGCGCCCAAAACAGGCCAATGCTTGCCGCCACAGTTAATTGGACTTGATAATCCCATTCGACCCGCGCCAAGCCCATCCCACCAGCGGTTCCAATTGAATTAACATTGCCAACCGAAGTATTGCCAATTGAAACCGTTTCGCTGTCCGTGCCGCTGGCATTGCCATTTATAGTGCGCACAAAGCCGCGGAAAAATCCCATATTGGCTTGCCCGCCGCCACTTTGCTGAAAACCATGTTTCATGCCAGCCAAGCTACCATTTTCGATAAAGAAAAACACCCCTCGCAAACGATAAACCCCAGCCACGAGAACTGGCGTCATCAATTCAGGGTCAGCAGCCAAGACTGTCGTTGAAACTCGCGAAGTATCGGCGCCTTTGAAAATTTCTTTCCATTTGGTTTCAAGCAGACTGGCGTTGAATTCCAAAGTGTTACCAATACCAATTGCGGCAATGTCACCGCTGGCCCCGCGGCCAACTAAATTTGACGCCGCCAATGCCAAATCGCTTGGATCCCCAACAGTTGAAGCCGCCCGAACTTTTACTGAATTTGCGGCCATATTTGCCAATTTTGCATTTGAAATCGCATCATCGCCAATAATCGGTGCTGCGTCACCAGCGGCCCTGGTTGCGGCTTCGGCCGCAATCGCTGTGGTTAAAGATGTATCCGCGGCAAGCCGCGCCGCAGTTTCGGCGCCACCCGAAGTGACCAGCGCCTTATTCCCCGCACCAATCGCGGTTGCCAAATCCCGAATCCGCTGATCGTGCGACATTAAACCAGCGCCGCATTAAATATCGCCACATAATCGGTATCAATCGCCCCAAAATCGGTCAAACTCACGGCTCCAATATTTGTATTGGCCTGCACTTTTTGCGGCGCGGTTAGCGCTTGCGCGGCATCAAACCGCACCCGATTACTCAAAGCGGTCGTGATTGTGGCTGCAAAATTGGCGTCGTCACCAAGCGCCAACGCCAACTCGTCCAAAGTATCAAGCGCGCCCGGTGCCCCCGAAGTCAAAGCAGCCAAGGCCGCCGTGATCTGCGTGTCGATTTTGGTCGATGACCAAGTATTCACCGAATTGGTGGCGGCGTCATTGATAATCGCCGCGCTGCCCAAGGCATCAATTGCGGCTTTAAGTTCATTAATCGCAGCAACTAAGTTGTTTTTGGCGGTAGTTGAAAGCCCAGCTAAATCAGCCAAATTGCCATTTATCAAGGTTCTCACGGCTTTGCTTTGATTCCCAATTGCTTGGATTACATTTTGAATATTAGCTGCAGTTGTCATTATATTAGTCCATTCTCAAAAATTAAAGTTAAATCGGGAAGATCCCTCCACTCATTCAGGGTTGCGACAGTTTCTGGGTCAAGTTCGCCGCCAGCGTCGCCTTTTGCGCCACGCACCCCAACCCCAAAAATCACCTTAATTGGCGGCGCACCAGCCAACCCACTTTCGCGGCTGCTTTCAAAATCTTGCCCAAACCAGCGCAAATGCGCGCCGTGCGGCTTTTGCTTCCAAACAAGTTCGACCGACATCAACCTTCCCCCAATTGAATGTAAAAAGGTCCATCTTTGATTTTTTGGCCGTTCGCAAAAATGATCTGCGGAATCACGCAATAAGTGCCGATTTCCAAATTGGCAGTAACCGAATGCGACACGCTAAAACTAAAATTCGCTTTGGCATCAACCGTTGCTGGTGTGAATTGAACGTCGATGGAAACATCTTCGGTCCGGGCTGTTGGAACGTCATTTACGGATTTGGCTTTTCGCAATTTTGCGGTAACAAGCCAGGCACTCGGATTGCCCGCATTTGTGTCAAAATCCACGACTTCACACAAAAATCCCAAATCTGCCCCAATTTTTCCAATTGCCAAAAATTCACTCATTGCATGCTCCAATGTTTTGGGTGGCATTCAAAGTTTCCCAAATTTCAATTTCTTGCTTTTGAGCTTTGTTTTCGATTATCAAGTTCGCATTTTCGTTCTGCAGAACATCATTTTCGCCAAGCGCCAGCACAGCCACACCCGCGAAAAGCAAAATCAAGATTATTGCGATGCTATCAAAAACAATTCGCATAATTTTGCCCCCTCATCGTTTCACTGGGTCAAAACCCAAAGCGCGTTTCCAAATTGCGAGCCCGCCTAGATATGTCCAACGCCGCCGAACGCCCACATCAACGTGAAGAAAATTCACGCCAAAACCCAAACCATTAAAACCAGCCGCAATTGCTGCTTCATACAATTTTTTGCGGTCGTGCGGCGCAATTTTAATATCAACCGCAATTGATTTCATGTGCATCGACTGGCTCGCGCCGCCCACAGCTTTGTTATGCTTCGGGCAGCGCCGCCCCGAATTAATTACAATTGGTGAGCCCATAATCAACCGCAGTTTTTCTAATGCATCAAGGAATTTTTCATCGTGAAAATATTCGCCTTTGCAATGTTTTGAACAATCGCAATGAAGCTCCACTGGATCAAAGTGCGGCCAGCGCCAGCCGTTCATATCAATCTCCCGATAATTCGCAAACAATCCACTTTTCATGATTTTTTCTCCTAATTCACCAAAAAATTAAAATTGCCAGCCAAAGGCGCGACCGAACTTTGAGTAGTTGTCGTGTACTCAACCCCAACAAAAGCTGTCACGATTGTGTCGCCTTGCCCCGAAATTCCAAATTCATAAGCTTCGATGCCTGCGCCATTCGATTGCCCAACCGGGCTGAAATTGGCTTGCTGGACGGCTCCAACAACAATCGTGTTTGCGCCTTGTGGTCCTTGGCTCAACTGACCCAGAAACGATGTCAAAATGAAAACCCAGTCACCATTTGGTGCCCGATAATATAAATCAACAGCCCCGCCCCATTCGTTTTCCCACATGCCTTCCCCGAAATATTCAGAGCCGATTAATGGAATTTGCGCATGAAAGTTGAAAACATAAAGGTTTTGATTGGCATCCGCGATTGTGGGCTTATTGGCTCTCCAACGCGGAACATTTCCCGCGCCAACATCAATGCCCGCGCCCGAATTTTGGGCTTCTGTCGCCCCGGCAATAAATTTCTTTGCTACTATATCAAAACCCGAATTCGTAATTGCGTTCGGCCTTATGTCGATTGTTTCGCCAGCCGCAACTGCGGGCGCGCCCAAACCGTCCCATTGCACCAATGGGATATTGGTTAAAACCCCGCCATAATTCTTGCTTTCGCCATCAGCCCCCGCGATTTTTAATGGCGCCAATGCCACTGGAAAAAAAACAGTGTCGGCGGGGTTTTTTGCCACTTTCAATTGCCGAATGAGCGCGTCATTTATTGTGGTTTGTCCTGCAACCATTTTGAACGCGGGCGTAAATACCCCCGCGGCCTCGGTGCCAACTAGAAAATTAGCGCCAATCACGCGAAAATTCGCAACCGATCCATCGTTTGCAATTTCAAACCCTGCTTTGCGCCCATTAACTTGGGTTTGAGTTCCAGAAATCGCATTGGCAACGCCCGAAGCGCTAACTGCAACTGCATTGGTTGTTGTAATCGCGGCTTCAGCGGCATCGGTGCGCGCGCCCAATGATGCAATTTCAATTGCTTGGGCGCTCAAACCATTCACCACATCATTTTTTGCCAAAACTGCGGTGTCTTTTGCAGCCACGGCGTCGGCTTTGGCGGTTTGTGCGGCGAGTTTTTCGGTTGTGGCGGCGGCGGCGCTGGTTGCGGCTTCGCTTGCTTTTGTGGTTGCAGTTGCGGCGCTGGTTGCGGCGGCGGCGGCATTCGCACCTGAATTTGTTTCCGAAATTGCAGACAACCCAGCTTGGGTGGTTGCAGTTGCGCTTGCGCCCAAGGCATCATTTTTTGCCAAAACCGCGGTGTCTTTTGCAGCCACGGCGTCGGCTTTGGCGGTTTGTGCGGCGAGTTTTTCGGTTGTGGCGGCGGCGGCGCTGGTTGCGGCCAAAATCCTTTTTGCATCGGCAATTGCCGCCGCGCCTTCGGATGCGATTTGTGCTGCGATTGCGCTTGTTTCGTGTGTAAATGCGGCCTCGGCGGCGGCTTCGGCTAAAACTCTTTTGGCTTCACCAACCACGGCCGCATTTTCCGCCCCAATTTTGGCAATACTCGCACTTGCTTCATGTAATTGCGCGGCTGCAGCCGCCGCTTCGGCTTGAACTTTCTTGGTTTCAGCAGTTGCTGCCGAACTTGCAGCACTCACCGCCGCCGCATTTTCTTGGGCTTCAAGCGCGGTCAAGCGCGGCGCAAAGCCAGTAAAACCAGTCAAATCATTGGGCGGCGGGTAGCCAAGGTTCACAACATCGGCAATTTCAAGTTCTTTGGTGGTTGCGCTCGGCATTATTTTTCACGCTTCCATTCGTGCGCTGCGTGGCGCATTGCATTCAAAAGCGCCGCTGCCGCCAACCCGCCCGAAAGTAAACCGACTATTTCCATAAAAGTCATTTCGGCATCTCCAATCGCTTTTTGACAAACCAAGTCAAACCATCGAGTAAAAATCCAAAGCCAAGCCCGCCCATCACCAAAGAAAGCAGACAAGCGGCGATCAAGGGCAGCTCCCAATAAATCGCACTGGTGCAGGCGATCGTGGCAAACGCTGGCAATGCCATAATTTCTGAAATTGCCAGCCATCGCCGTTTGCGATGCCAGGTCCCGCGCGCTGGTTCTTCAACTGGTTCGGTCACATCAAGCCGAAATAATTGATAACCAATTCGCGCCGCAGTTATGGTGCTTGCCGAAAAAAAACTTGAAAACCAAAGCACAATTAAGTCAGATTTTGTCATGCGGCGACACTTGCGTAAACTCCCGCAAATTTGAAGTAATATGCAGCGAGTTAAGCTTAACTCGCTGCCTAAACATTGTAATATTTCAAATTTTAAGGCGGGGTTGCGAAATGCCCGCTTCCACGCCAATTGATTTGTCAAAACTTCCCGTTCCAACAATTCTTGATCCGTTGGATTACGATGCATTATTGGCGGAATTAATTGCCGATTTTCGCATTGATTTTCCGCAGTTTGTTGCCGCCGCTTCAGACCCAATCACCAAAGCCCTTGAAATTGGCGCTTATCGGCGTGTAAATGATCGCCAATTAGGCAATGAAAAATTCAAACAATGGCTGGTTGCCTTTGCAAATGGCTCAAATCTCGACCATTTGGGCGCAATTGTCGGCGCAGTAAGGTTGCAAAACGAAATCGATGATGATTTTCGCGCGCGAATTGTTTTGGCACCCGAAGGATTTTCGGTCGCTGGCCCCAAAAACGCTTATGAATATCATGCTCGTTCGGCGCATTCTGAAATTGCCGACGTTCGCGCTTCAAGCCCTGCCCCGGGCGAAGTATTGGTTGTAATTTTGCCCAAGGTTGGCGCAATTGCCACTACGCCTGAAATATTGGCCGCTGTTTCCGCTTTTGTGAATAGTGATGATATTCGCCCAATGACGGATTTAGTGAACGTCGTGGCGGCTACAATAGTTGAGTTTTCAATCTCCGCAACACTAACCATTTATCACGGGCCTGACTCATCATTGGTGCTGGCCGCCGCCAATGCATCACTTGAGGCGTATCTCGCGCGCGTTCACAAAATCGGTCACGACATAACAAAAGCAGGGGTTTTGGCAGCTTTGTTTGTTCCAGGCGTTCAAAATGTCGTGACAAATTTGGTTGGCGATATTGTTATTTCTGACACTCAGGTCGGCATTTGCACCGGCTTCACAATTTCAGTTGGTGGTGAAGGTGAATAGTCTTTTTGCGCCAAATTTTACGCAATTTGAAAAGACCTTGGCACGTCAGTTTTTAACAAGCGCATTGCCTGAAAGCATACCCGAACTTTGGAATCCCAACACCTGCCCACCTGCTCTTTTGCCTTGGCTGGCGTGGTCACTTTCGGTCGATGATTGGGATCCAAATTGGTCGGTTGCCGTCCGCCGCGCGCAAATCAAATCATCGGTTTCAATTCACCGCAAAAAAGGCACCAGCGCTGCGGTACGGGCGGCAGTTGCGGCATTTGGTGCTGATATTTTGATTAAAGAATGGTGGGAAAATTCGCCGCCCGCAACACCACATACTTTCACTTTGTTGCTCGGCGTTTCGGAAAATGGCGGCGCACCCAGCCAATCTTTCGTAAATTCAGTGGTTGCAGCGGTTGAAAACGCCAAACCTTTGCGCAGCCATTTCACATTTTTATTAACCGCCACCGCAACTGCTGCAATGGGAATGGTCGCGGTTGCCCGCAGCATAATTTTCGCGCGTGTCGATGCGGTCGCAATGCCGCTTGGCGGCGAAAATCTTGTCTATTTAACTGACCAAGATGGGCACTTTTTAACTGACCAATTCGGTCATTTGCTGGTTCAAAATTAAGGAAAAATCATGGCCATTCAACTCATTATCACAGATGCTGGCCGCGCGGCGATAATTAATGATGCCAACAATGGCACCAACACCACAATCATTTCCGAAATGGGAGTTTCGCCGACAAATGGCGCTTTCACGCCCGCAACTCTTGCGCTTCCAAATGAAACCAAGCGAATTGCCAATGTTTCGGGCGAAGCAGTCGAAAGCGACTTGATTCACCTAAGTTTCGTAGATCAATCCAGCGATGCTTACACCGTGCGCGCAATCGCTGCATATTTGGCAAATGGCGTTTTGTTTGCAATTGGCGGCACCGCAAATCCGATAACTGAAAAAGTTCCAGGTTCGGATTCAATGATTTCTGTTGACATTAAATTGGTCGATATTTTGGCAAGCCAAATTACATTTGGTAATACAAATATTTCAAACCCGCCTGCCACAACATCAAAACCCGGTGTGATTGAAATCGCCACCCCGATTGAGGCTTTGGACGGAATTGCGCCAAATTTGGCGATAACTCCAGCCACATTAAAAGCCTATATTGACGCGAAAATCGCCGAAGGAATCGACGCTGCAAAACTTGGTGGCCAATTACCAGCATACTACGCCGCGATAAATGCCCGATTAGGTTATGTCGCAGCGAATGCCGCGGATTTAATGAATGTTTGGCGCGCGACCAACGATGGCTCGGGTTCCGGCCTCGATGCAGATTTATTGGACGGATATGACGCCGCCGATTTCGCGCTGGTTGCATCATTCGCCAAAACTGCAATGGCAACAGGCAGTCAATCATTGCCGGGCGGCCTTATATTAAAATGGGCGCGCGGCGCTGCCGATAATCCCAGCGATGCGTCGAGCCAATTCGTCGCGTTCGATGCACCATTTCCAAACACTTGTTTATTCGCAATATGTGGGATTGAATGCTCTGCTGGCACAGGTGCATCAAATGTTCATTATCAAAACATTGGACTACCAACCACTTCTGGATTGGCGGTCGAACGCCAGGTTGCGGGCGGCGCGGTTGCTTACGACATAGTTCAAACCACCCCACTAATTTTCGCAATTGGATTTTAAGGACAACAAAATGGAAACCAAAATATTAGGCGTTTCAAAGAAAGACCAATCGGTCAAAGTAAGGTTCACGCTTGGCGGAATTTCGACAACGCGATTTATGAATGCCGTTTTTGTTGATGGAAAAATGGACAAACCCGCGACCGAGGCTCGCATTGAAGAACTTGCGCGCGGCATTGCCAAAAAAATTGAACGCGGCGTTGCATTGTAATGCAGCGAGTTAAGCTTAACTCGCGCCCGAATTATTGCTAAATCGGAATTGTGCAGCAACATGCGCCACTTATGAGACCCAAAAAGTTGCAGACTTTTTGGATTAGTCGAAGAGAAAGTAAAGTTGTTGCAACCAGTTCCTCAAACTAATCCCGAAGATGTATTGTCCGAATTGATCCAATTCGGCGTCATCCATTCGGTTGACTATGCGAATGCAGCCGCAATTGTCACAATTGGTGATGTCCAAACACCACAAATTCCATGGCTCGAACGCGCTGGCTGGATTAAATCATTTGTGCCGCCGCACGCCGGCGAACAAGTATTGGTTTTGGTGCCAAATGGCGACATGATGGGCGCTGTCATTATTGGCGGGCTATTCTCGAACATTAACCCTGCCCCCGCACAAAACCAAACTCTAACAATCAAAAGTGATGACGGGTTGAACATTCAATATGACCCACAAACTGGCGCACTGGCAATCAATTCTCCAGGGCCAATACAAATAACCGCACCGACCATCGAAGTTGCTGGCGATTTGAATGTTGATGGCACAATCACCACTACAACCGATTTCATCATCAATGGCAAATCATTGCTTGGCCACAAGCATATTGGGGTTCAAACTGGCGCTGGCATTTCAGGATTAATGCAATGATTGGGGTCTCGCGCGATACTGGCGAGCCATTAAACGAGCTCGCGCACATTGAACAATCCATCGCCGATATTCTGACCACGCCAATTGGGTCGCGCGTCATGCGCCGCGCTTATGGCTCAAGTCTGCCTGATTTAATCGACAAGCCGTTTAACGCAACCACCAAATTATTGATGGCCGCTGAAACTGCAACCGCAATAAAAAATTGGGAACCTCGGGTTGATTTGAAGAAAATAGACTTTGTTCAAATCGCAAATGAAGCAATCCAAATTTTCCTAAAATTCACAATAAAAAGTTCGCCGCAATTGGGCGCGCGATTTTTCAATTTTCCACTGACTGCATAAGGACATCCCAATGACAATTCACCACGGAATCAAACACACCGCGCAAAATACCGCTTCACGGCCAATTCAAACGCCATCAAGCGCAGTTATTGGCCTTGTCGCCACTTCGCATGACGCGGATGCAGATTATTTTCCTGCCGACCGCCCAGTTTTGGTGACTAATATTCGTGCTGCTATTGCCAAAGCCGGCACAGCTGGCACATTGAAAAAGTCACTCG
Source organism: Hyphomonadaceae bacterium (assembly GCA_009773395.1). Lineage (GTDB taxonomy): Bacteria > Pseudomonadota > Alphaproteobacteria > Caulobacterales > Aquidulcibacteraceae > Pseudaquidulcibacter. The sequence goes on from WRPI01000011.1 coordinate 9,810, forward strand.
AAGCAATTGCTGATCAAACTGACCCCGTTTTGGTTGTTGTGCGGGTGCCAGACACTTCAATTGCGCCAGCCGACGATGCTGATATTGTTGGCGGCACGGACGTAAACGGTGATTTAACTGGCATTCAAGCGTTCCTAGTCGCCGAAACTTTGCTTGGTGTGCGTCCAAAAATTCTTGGTGCACCTGGCTTTTCTGGTGCGACAGTAACAAACGCGCTGGCAACTGTTGGCGAAAAATTGCGCGCTTTCGTTTATGCAAAACTAAGCGCCGCAACTATTGCGGCGGCAGTGGTAGCCGAAGGCGGGTTCGCCCAGGCCAATCTTATGCCAATCTGGCCAGACTGGACAGGCTTTGATGGCCGCGCAGTCGCAACAGCTTTGGGCTTGCGTGCCAAGCTTGATGCTGAATACGGTTTTGTTCACAAATCCTTGTCGAACGTGGCAGTGAATAATATTTCTGGCATCGACAAAGACATCACTTTCAATATTTCGGGCGTTGGCACCGACGCCGCGACACTGAACAATGCCAATATCACCACACTTATTCGCCGCAGTGGTTTTCGCTTTTGGGGCAATCGCACATGTTCTGAAAATACTTTGTTGGCGTTCGAAGTCGCAGTTCGCACAAATTATGCAATTCAAGACATGATCGATGAAAGCCAAGCGACTTACATCGACACGCCAATGACAATTCCTACAATCAAAGCCATTTTGTCGGGTTTGAATGCCAAAGGGCGAAGCATGGTTTCCGCAGGCAAAATTATTGGTATCGAATTTTGGTTTGATGGGGCACTCAATCCTTCGGCTGATTTGGCTGCTGGCAAAGCGAAAATCAGCTGCAAGTTCACACCAGTCGCGCCTTTGGAATCACTGGAAATGCTTCCGGAAATCACGACCGAATATTATTTGAATTTTGGTCGTAGCCTCGTTCAAACTGCTTAAAATCTACTTTTAACCAAGGAATACAATCATGGCACTGCCTCAAAAACTTAAAAACTTCAATGTTCATGATGGCAATCATAGCTATCTTGGCCTCGCCAAAGAAGTAACCTTGCCAAAACTTGCAAGGAAAATGGAAGGCTACCGCGCCGCCGGCATGGACGGCGAAATCCAAATCGACATGGGCCAAGAAGCTATGGAATTGGAAATTAAATGCGGCGGCCGCGACGCCCATTCCATTAAAGAATTCGGCGCACTTACTCACGACGCGGTTTATCGGCGGTTTATCGGTGCCTACCAATCAGACAGCACAGGGCTAACAACCTCGGTTGAAATAGAATGCCGAGGGCGTATCCAAGAATTGGACCCAGGAAGCGCGAAACCTGGCGACGATACTGAAGAAACAATCAAATATCCGCTGTCATATTACAAGCGCACCGAAAACGGCAAAGTCTTGGTCGAAATTGACATTGCGAACATGGTTTTCAATGTTAATGGCGTCGATTTATTGGCCGCGCAACGCGCAGTAATTTTGGGTTAAGCGCATGTCAGATCAAGAAATTATCGAACCAAAATCCATGCAAGAAGTGATTTTTGATACGCCATTGGTATTTGGCGACCAAACAATCGAAAAAGTGCTAATTCGCAAACCATTAAGCGGTGAGCTTCGCGGCCTGTCGCTGATTGATGTCGGGCGGCTTGAACTCGACGCTTTGTTCAAAGTTTTGCCGCGCGTGACAATGCCTTCAATTCCTCGCGAAAGCCTTGAGAAAATGGATTTATCAGACTTGATGGCGATGGGGTTGAAAGTCGCGGGTTTTTTGACGCCACGGCGCATGAAAACGGACTTCCAAAACGAATAGAAACTGTGATGGCTAATTTGGCCATTACATTTCATTGGACGCCCGAAACCATGGACAAAATGCCGATTGAAGAATTGATGAATTGGCACAATGAAGCGAAAATTCGTAACGAAGGCAAGTAAATGAGCGACCGTGAATTAAAACTGAAAGTTCATTTTGAGGCATTTGATAAACTCACGGGGCCATTAAGAGGCATGTTTGATGGCGCTGGTAAAGCCAGTGGCAAATTAAAGGAACTTACCCAAATTGCAAAATTGCAACGCCGCGAGATGCGCGAATTGCAGGATTCAATGTCGGGGGCTTCGGGCTCAATAACAACACTTTTGGATCATGAAAAGCGCCTGCAAACCCAGCTTGACCGCACCAATGACCAAATCGCGCGCCAGGTGCATTTACGCGAACGCCAATCACGAATGAAGGCTGTCGGCGCGCAGGCAATGCAAATCGGCGCGGGTGCAACTGCAGCTGGTGTAGTTGCTGCAATGCCAATCGTTAGCGCAACCCGTGATGCGATGGCATTTGAAAGCGCTATGGCGGACGTGCGCAAAGTCACAGATTTTTCAGCAGCTGGTTGGGAGGAGTATAATCAACATATCTTGGATTTACATACTCAAATCCCAGGTGCCCTTGCCGACTTGGCTCAAATCAGCGCCGCCGCCGCCACAGGTGGAATTGGAGCAGATGCGATGAGCGCAGGAAATGAAGCTCTAGCCCAAAGCCAGCTTTTGGATTTCACTAAAATCGCATCTCAAATGGCCATTGCTTATGACACTTCAGCAACCGAAGCAGGCAATATGATGCGCGGATGGAGTGCGTCCTTAAGAATGCCTCAAGCAGAATTAGAAAAAACCGCAAATCAAGTGAACGCTTTATCAGACATTTCACACGGTGGCGATGCAAGAGAAATTGGTGAAATTATTACCAATGTGGGTGCTTTAACAGGCATGATGAATACTGCAGGACAGTCAGTTGCAGCCATGGGCGCACTTTTATCGGATGCGCGGGTTCCAGTTGACCGCGCGGGAACAAGTATAAAGCACTTGCTCATGGGTCTTGCGGTTGGTGAGGACGCGACAGACCGCCAAAGTGAAGCTTTCGGACGGCTTGGATTAAATGCGACCGATGTCGCAAAGCGACTGCAAGCGGATTCGGAAGGGACGATTTTAGATGTGTTAAAGCGCATCAAAACGCTTCCAAAAGAACTCCAAGTTCCAACAATCTCATCATTATTTGGCCGTGAAGGTATAGATGGCGTTGGTGTTTTGATTTCGAATTCAGATTTGTTAGCGCGAAATTTTGCATTTCTCGGTGATGAAACCAATTATGCGAATTCGATGCAAACCGAATTTTTCAAACGAATTGCCACCGCCGAAGGCGCGACAGGCTTGTTCAAAAATGGCTTGCGCGCAATTAACGTTGAGCTTGGGCAGCAATTGGCACCGCTTTTGGCGCAAATTGCGACCAATATGCAACCTGTCTTAAAATCAATTCGTGAATGGATCAACAAACACCCAAAATTGACCCAAGGAATCATGCTGTTTATTGCCGCAATTGCGGGTCTTTTGTTGATTGGTGGCCCACTTCTAATTGGCATTGGCGCAATGGCTTGGGCGTTTGGTGCGCTTGGCGTCACCACTTTCGGCGCGCTCGTGCCTTTTTTGTTGATTGCAGCCGCAATCGCCGCAATTATCGCAATTGGGGTTTTGCTGGTGCAAAACTGGGGCGCAATTTCGGCATGGTGGGGGGAAATGACCAAAGGGTTGGGCGATAATTTCAAAAAGAACTTTTGGTTGGGGTTGGTAACATTGCCGGGGCAAATGGCACAATTCGGGCTAAATTTATTAGGTAGTTTAGCAAAGGGAATATTGGATGCGCTCCCTAAAGTTTGGGACGCCGTGAAAAATGTGGCGGGCGCAATCAAAGATGCCTTCATGAAAAGCCTTGAAATTCATTCGCCAAGCCGCGTTTTCCGTGGCTATGGCGAATTCGTAAATCAAGGCTTCGTTCTTGGCTTGCAAGACACGATGCAAAAGCCAATTGCAATGGCTGGGCGCATCGCCGCAGCTGTCGCAGCGGCCGGCATGGTCGGCACTGGCGCAATGGCAGCGCCCAACCAAATTGGCGGCGGCACTGCTGCTGGTGGCTTCTCAATTGGCAATGTCACAATTCAAATCAACCAAATGCCCGGGCAAAGCAGCCAAGATTTGGCAGTTCTGGTGCGACAAGAAATCGAAAAATTGGCAAGCCAGACCGCAGCCCGCGCACGTTCCGCTTATCGGGACGAATAGAATGTTAATGACGCTCGGCATTTTTATTTTCCAAATCGACACCGCCGCGTTCTTGGAGTTGCAACGCACAACAAATTGGCGCTTTGCCAATTCGGAAAGATTTGGCGCAAGACCCGCCACCCAATTTGTCGGCGCTGGCGGCGATAAAATCACCCTGCCCTGCTTAATTTACCCCGGGCAAATCGGAAAATATTCGGCAATCGAAACTTTGCGCGAAATGGCCGGCACTGGCAATCAATTCACAATGCTTAACGGCTCCGGCGATGTGGTTGGCGAATTCATTATTTTGAGCATGAACGAAACCCAATCTTATTTTACGATTGGCGGGTTGGCCAAGAAAATTGATTTTTCAATCGAATTGGAACGGGTCGATGCCTGAAGAAGTCGCAGGCGAAACCGTAATTGTCACTGGCATTCGCAATCGATTAAATCGCAAATTGCCATTTGCGCAAATGCGGGTCTCGCTCGCGGGCATTGACCTTTCAGACAAAATAGATCCGCGTCTAATTTCGCTTTCAATTTGTGAAAAACGTGGCAATGAGGCCGACCAATTGGATTTGGTGCTTCACGACCGCGACGGTGATTTAGAAATCCCAAAAACTGGCGCACTTTTGAAAGTTGAACTCGGGTGGAAATATGGCGAAAATCTGCCAATTGGTTTAATCGACAAAGGCAGCTTCAAAGTTGACGAAATTTCAATTGCTGGCCCACCAGATTTAATCACAATTCGCGCCCGCAGCGCTGATTTAACTCGCAACTTTCGCAACCGCACCGCGCAAGCATTTATTGGCAAATCGGTTGGTGAAATCATTGATGCAATCGCGGCAAAAAATGGCATTCGGGCAATGGTGGACCAAGAATTACGCGGCGAAATTGTTCCAGCCATCGCGCGAAATCATCAATCCGATGCCGCGCTTTTGCGCGAATTGGGGCGACGATTTGATGCTGTCGCGACTGTGAAGAACCAAATATTGATATTCTCACGAATTGGCGGCGAAACTGCAAGTGGTTTGGTGATTCCAAAACTAACTATTTCGCGGCGCGATACCAGCAGTTTTTCATATTCGCAGGTCGAGCATCAAAATCACAATGGCACCGAAGCGGTTTATCGAAATCGCCAAACCGCACAGCATCTCACCGTGCGCGAAGGCCACAATGAACAAAGCCCGCGCAACCCGCACCGCTTACGCCATGTTCACCACAACGAAAACGACGCAC
>WRPI01000014.1 GCA_009773395.1 Hyphomonadaceae bacterium
CTGTATTTGAGATTCTAGCAAATTCAATAGGCTATGGAATTGGCGGAATCATTGCATTCAACGTGCGAACTGTATTAGGTTTTGTTCTAGCAGTTTGTCGGAGAGGGGATCTGGTAGACTGGGAAGATGAGTCGAAAATTCAAAAGACCAGATTATGAAGCGACCTTGAAAACGCCGATCGTGTTGGAAGATGCGTTGCCCGGCAATCATTTGGCGCGTTTTGTGGTGGACATTATTGGGCAACTCGAGCTGAATAAAATATATGCAGGGTATGCCGAGCAAGGCGGGGAAGCGATTGCGCCAGAAGCGCTGTTGGGACTGCTGTTTTTTGGGTACGCCAGCGGAATATTCAGTTCGCGCAAATTAGAAAAAGCGACCTACGAAAACTTGGGTGCGCGGTACGTGGCAGGCGGACTGCATCCGGATCATGACACGATTGCGAATTTTCGCAAGACTTTTCTAGCTGAATTGCAGGGGTTGTTTGTACAGATTTTGCTGCTGGCAAAAGTAGCGGGCATATTGAAGATGGGCAATTTGAGTTTGGATGGCAGCAAGATACACGCAGATGCGTCGAAAAGTCATGCGGTCAGTTATAAGCGGCTTTTGGAAATAGAGACGCAATTGAAAGCGGAAGTAGCCGAATTATTTAAGTTGGGTGAGCAAGCCGATCAGGGTGAGGTCACATTGCCGGAAGGGTTTGTCGTTCAAGATGAAGTGACGCTCCGCCAAGAGCGTCTGCTGAAATTAGGCAAAGCGAAAGCAATACTGGAACAGCGCGCGCAAGAACGCTACGAGGGTGAAAAAGCGGAGTACGACAACAAAATACGTGAGCGCGAAGCAAAAGCGCGGAAACGCAAACGGAAACACGGTGGAAAAACGCCCAAACCGCCGGAAGCAGGCGCGCGGGACAAAGATCAATACAACTTCACCGATCCGCAATCGCGGATGATGAAGAACAGTACCAATGATGGTTTTGACCAACACTACAACGCCCAAGCAGCAGTGGAGCAGAACAGCATGTTAATCGTAGCGACTTCCCTGTCCAATCATCCGAACGATAAAAAAGAAGTTGAACCTACTTTGCAAGCGCTGCCGCCAGAATTGGGCAAACCCAATGCAGTGGCATTGGATAATGGCTTCTTCAGCGAAGCCAACATTAACTTCATGGAAGGACTTGGCATTGAACCGTACATCGCCACTGGTCGCGAAGCGCATCACCAAGACCTGAACGTGTTGTTGGGCAAATTACCGGAAGAACCTACTCCCGACGCAAGCCCAAAAGTGAAAATGGCATATAAACTTGCCACCGAAATTGGACACGCGATCTATCGTTTGCGCAAATGCACCGTTGAACCTGTCATCGGTATTATCAAGGAAATCATGGGCTTTCGCCAATTTTCTTTGCGCGGTTTGATAAAAGTCACGGGTGAGTGGTGTTTGGTGTGCTTGGCTTTTAATCTCAAGCGCATGCATATCTTAATGACCGGATAGGGTGTATTTCAACGCGCCTATTAGCGGACAGATCAAGCTTGTGCTTGACCCAAATGTGCTTGTTCTGTCATTTTTAGGCGGTTTGCGATACCATTTCACGCAAATTGACACCCTCTCCGACAAACTGCTAGGTTGGGCTTTTCACCCGTCGCCGACCCTCAACCGCTGACGGAATTATTCGCCTA
>WRPI01000007.1:0-108491 GCA_009773395.1 Hyphomonadaceae bacterium
TGCCGATGTCTGGGCGCTATTTGCTGTTGTTAAAGCATTATTTGCAACATTGCTTACAACATTCAATTGATTCAAATTCACCGCATCAGTTCCCTGGGTGCCAGGGGCCAGATTCACTAATTGGCGTTCGCTGCCAACGTCGCCAATTGAAACTGTATTGGCACGGATAGCAACTGAATATGCGCCCAAAGCGACTGCGTTTAGGGCATCTGCGACTGCTTCGGCACCAAATGCGCTGGAGTTCATAAAGTTGGCTTCGCTATATGAACCAATGGCTGTGCTTTTGTAGCCTCCAGCATAGCTCAAGCGACCAAATGCGGAACTTGCATAACCAATTGCTTCACTCTCACTGCCGACAACCGTGCTCTTTTCACCACTGGCTTCTGATGCATAACCAACCGCAGTTCCATCGTCACCACTTGCGCCCGCGCTTGAACCAATTGCCGTCCCATTAACACCGGCAGTGAACGCAAACCGACCAATAGCAATTGCATTCCCAAATAGCGTTTCCGCGCCGCGACCAATAGCAATACTGCCATCACCTGTAGCAATTGCCCAACCGCCCAAGGCAACCCCGCCCACGTCATTTGCTCTTGATTCAAAGCCAATTGATGTCGAAAAAACCTGGTTTGCAGATGCTTCATTACCGACCGCGGTTGCGCCTAATTCAAAGGCCTCAGCGTCTGTACCGATTGCCACGCTCGCTTCGCCCGATGAATTGGCACCATTTCCAAATGCCGCGCTTTCGCGCCCAATAGCATATGAATCCGCTCCAAATGCAGAACTATAATCACCTAATGCGCGTGCATTATAGCCAAAGGCGGCGGTGCGAAGCCCCCTGGCAATAGCTAGTCCGCCTGTGGCTGTTGAGTAATTTCCACTGGATTCAGAGCCAAAGCCAGTAGCAGTGGCGAAAGAACCAGACGCTATAGAGCCAATACCGCTTGCTGTGCTGAAAGCTCCACTAACAACTGCAGCTGTTCCTGTGCCGTTTACTTTGAAATATGGGTTTACAATTGCGGCGAGCGCGGCGTTTAATTGACCAAGGTTAACTGCATCGGTATCAAAAGTGCCAGCAGCGACATTGGTCAATTGGCGCTCCGTGCCGACATTGCCAAAAGAAACTGTATTGGCTCGGGTGGCAAATGTTAAATAGCCGATTGCCACTGAATTTTCGGCGGTTGCTTGGGCAAAAGCACCAAGTGCTACGCCCTGATTTGCGCCCGAGGCCGCATTTTTTCCTATCGCTGTGCTATTAATCCCCGATGCTGTGCTGTCTTGGCCAACGGCGGTAGCCCCAGTTCCATCTGCCAAAGCACTTTGACCGATTGCGGTGCTATTTTCTTCGCTTGCAATGCTAAATTGACCAACTGCGGTAGCGTTCTGCCGAAGGGCCTGGGAGTTGTTGCCAACAGCAGTCGCATTTTGGGCCTCACCTGTGGTGGAGTTAGTTCCGCATTCAGTACTGGTAGAAACCCCAAGTCCATTATTACATTCAGGCGTCGGGTCGGCTTTCGCGACATTTGGCGCATAAATAGCAAAAATCGCCACAACAGCGACTGAGGATAAAAGTGCTTTTTGCAAAGCGCGGTTTGAAAAAGTAGCAAGCATTACCAACCCCATAATTTAGCCAAATTTTGGCAGAAACTAACAGCTCACATCTTGGTTATTGAAAAAAATAGTGAGAGTTTGTCGCTATATGGCATATAATTTATTGCGAGCGTATCGCATGAAATAGCTACAGACGATGGTTTTGATATTGGTTATAGTTGGGGTTACTTCACGCAAGGATGCGCGCAAATCATGGCCATAAAAGCAATAATTATTGAAGATAACCCGACAACCATGGATGTCATTTGTCAGTCTCTGGAGGCAACCGAAGACATTGAAATATTGGGCACGGCGGCAAATGCGACTTTGGCGCGCGAATTGATTGGCAAGGGCGGCTTCGACATAATGCTCTGCGATTTGGGCCTGCCGGATGGCAGCGGGATAGACTTGATTAAATATGCGTCAAAACTATTTCCCGAAGCGGATATAATTGTCATTACGATTTTTGCCGAACAAAGCAAAGTTTTGGGGGCGATTAAAGCTGGCGCGCGCGGTTATTTGGTAAAGGACGAACATCTAGGAAGCTGCGTCAATGCTATTCGCGAAACCAGGGCCGGCGGTTCATCAATTAGTCCATTGATCGCCCGTCAATTATTGCAACAATTGCAGCCAAATACAAATGAACTCGACGACCCATTGCTCGAGCCATTATCAAGCCGCGAGACCGATGTGCTAAATCTCTTGGCACGCGGCTTTACATATGCCGAAATTGCGGGCTTTTTGACTTTGTCTGAACACACAATTAGAACTTATGTCCGAAGAATTTATCACAAACTTCAAGTTAATTCGCGCTCGGAAGCAGTTTTTGAAGCGTCAAGTCGAGGGATAATTGACTTTCATTAGAGCATTTTTTGCATTGATTTCGTTTTGTTTCGCCGCAATTTTTTGTGGCGATTTGGCCTATGCACAAGAAGCAGTTACCGCCCCTCACAGCGAACGAGTAATTGAATCCGACCAAATTGAAATTGCCAGCACTAATATAGATGCTATCCCTACAAATGGCTGGAAACAAATACACTTGAGGGAATTGAGCGCAAATAATGGTGTAAGCCCAACAACGCAAGGCCCAGTATTTGTTTGGGTTAAATTTAAGTTTGAACGAACCTTGTTGTCGCCCGATGAGCTTGCTTTCATGATGGACGTTCCAAGACTTGGAATAAAAGTCTATTTGAACGGCAATGACATTTACGAATATTATTCAATAAGTAATTATCAAACCAATTCCTGGAACAGCCCAATTTATTTTCAACTTCCGTCAAAGTTCTTGAACGCGCAAAACAACGAAATTGTAATGCGTATGGACGCGAATAGCACTTATGGCATCAATGGCGGCTTATTGCGGGTGGGGCCCAGCCCAATTATCGCCGCACATTATGACTTTATGAATTTGGCCGACAATCTTCTGCCTCGCTCCATAACCAATATAACGCTGTTTCTTTCGTTTTGTCTGCTGCTCTTGTGGCTGGCAAGGCGCAAGGACTATGAGTTTTTGTGGCTCGCAATGACTGGCATATTTTGGTCCGCACGAAATTGGCGTTATTTCATTCAAACACCGCCTTTTGACGCCAAAGTATTTTTGACTATTTCCAACTTGCTTATATATTTGTTTTTAATAGCGCTTTTGGGGTTTGCAGGATATTTTGTGAAGCTGAGCAAATTCAAGCAATATATTAAAATCGTCGCGGGCGCTTCAATCGCTTCATTTCTCTTGCATTTTATTTTCCAATTTACTTATGGCGACGTAAGGAGCCTGTATTTGCTGGCGCTATTCATATCATTATTCTCGACGCTTTACATAATTCAAGAGAGCGCGAAAGACCCAACCCTTGAAAGAGCACTAATTATCATGCCCTTATTGCTTTTGCTTGGGCTCTCATTTCATGACATTGGCGTTGCGGTATTGGGTTGGAAGGGATTGCCATTTTCTTTGCAACCCTATGGTTCGATTTTGCTGTTTTTGACTTTCACATTCACTTTGGGTGGCCGAATTATCCACGCCTTTGACAATCTCGAAAACATGAATGCAATATTGGACACCGAAGTTAAGGCCGCTACTGATAAATTGAAGGTATCGGAAAAAGCACAGCATAAACTTGAACTGTCACTCGCGATAGAAAATGAGCGTGAACGATTGATGCGGGAAATTCACGATGGCATTGGCTCCAATTTGGTCACGACTTTGGCAATTGCCCAAAAACAAGAAGCCAATTCAGTTGCCGTTCCTTTATTGAAACGCGCAATTGCTGATTTGCGCTTGGCAGTTGATAGTTTGGAGCCAATTCAAGGTGAAGTTGTTTCCTTGCTTGGCAATTTACGCCACCGCATAGAGCCAGATATGAACGAAGCTGGACTTAAATTCGTTTGGCGCGTCGAAAATACGCCAAGGCTGGAATGGCTCGAGGCTGTCAACTCGCTTCATGTTTTGCGGATTTTGCAAGAAGCTTTTGCCAATATTATCGCCCATGCCAATGCGACCCAAATATTCGTTAATTGCGCAACTGAAGTAAGAAATGGGCGACAAGGTGTATTGATTCAAATTCGCGATGATGGGAAGGGTATGAGCGACAAGCGAAAAACCCAAGGTCGCGGGATCGCAAATATGAAAGCACGCGCCGAGGCCATATCTGCCATTTTTGAATTTACGTCCAAATCAAAATCCGGAACAACGGTTTCGCTTTGGTTGCCAGTTTCGATTTTGTCACATTGATTTCACTTAATGATTTTTGGCGACCCGATTTATCGCCTTTCAACATAGCAAGGCTTTTGCGCTTGACTAAAGCAGTATTCTGCTTATCGTTCAGCATCAATAGCAATAGGATTTTTACATGAAATGGTCGCAAATTGTCGGTTTGGCATTTCTAAGTTCGGTGTTCTTTTGCCAAGCGGCCAATGCCGCAAATGCAAAAGCAACTGACCCAAATAGTTTTGTCGCCGCACTACAAGCAAAAGGATATGTCGCGAACATAGATAGTGATGCGCAAGCTGACCCGATGATTATTACGGCTTCGGGCGGCTTAACTGTCAGCATCATTTTCAACGGTTGCGAAAGACGGAGCAATTGTACTTATGTTGAATTTGTAGTTTCATTAAAATGCGATGGCGTCGAAAACGAATGCAAAGCCGCCATAGGAAACTGGCAAAAAGAAGAAAATTTCGCGGGCGCTGTGTATCTTGAAGAACATAAAAGTTTGGCCATGTATCATTATATGGTTACTGGCGTCGAAGGTGTTTCTCCCGATGCTGTCATCGGAACAATCGAATATCTGATGTCTGATTTGCGAGCTTTAGAAAGCAACATAATTGCGCTGAAACCTCGCAGATAGACGGCGCATCAAATGCCGCTCACGCTTTGAAATTTTTGCCATTTGGCCTATTGCTGAGCCATGACCATTTCTGACAAGCAAAAGCTAAAGCCCAAGCCGATATTATCGGCGCAAGAGCGAGTGGCGGTGACTACCCTCGCGCCAGCACCTACAATTTGTTTGGTCAATCCGCAAATGGGCGAAAATATCGGTGCCGCAGCGCGGGCAATGGCAAATTTCGGGCTTGAGGAATTGCGGCTGGTCGCGCCGCGCGATGGTTGGCCCAATGAAAAGGCGATTGCCGTAGCTTCGGGCGCAAATTGGCCAATTGACAATGCGCAAGTTTTTGAAACGACCCAAGAAGCCATTAGCGATAAAAATCTGATTTTTGCGACAAGTGGCACGCCAAGGCAAATAGACAAGCCCTTGATATCACCAGCGCAGGCGATTTCGATAATTGATGCAGCCATTAGTAATGGCCAAAAGCCGATTATTTTGTTCGGCTCTGAACGGGTTGGTTTGGAGCAAATGGATTTGATTGGCGCCGATTTTATTGTCACATATCCGACTGATTTTCGCTTCCCGAGTTTGAATTTGGCGCAATCAGTGGCGATTTTTTGTTATCTTTGGGCGACACGCTCTGGCGATAAATTGCCAGATGATTGGAAAATTGAAAATTTAGAAATCGCGGAACGCAAATATTTTGACGCAATGTTTAATAATTTGCTAGCCGAATTAGATGAAGTTGGTTTTTTCTGGCCCGAGGACCGTCGCATAAATATGGTTGAGACTTTGCTTGCACCTATGGTAAAGGCCGGGTTTTCAAATGGTCAAGTCACTTTGTTTCGCGGTGCAATCAAAGCGCTTGTAAATGGGCCAAGGCGACGCTTCTTAGAAGCAAAAAACGAACGCATCATTGCCGAAATACGCGCTTGGTTTGAAGCCCGAACCGAAACGCAAAACGATTTGGCACTGGCCATTTTACAGGAAATTATTTTGGATGAGCAGCGGGCAACTTTGATTGTTTCGCAAAACGATATTCAGCGTGCAATAATAATTTCAATTGAAAATGGGAAATTCGTAATCACGAATATTATCCCGCGATATTGATTCAATGCAGCGCTTTGCCGAGGGTTTGCCCTTTTGAGCTCATATATTTCGGCGGGTTGGCACGCATATAATTGCGGATTGGTTTTTCAAAAATCGCATGGGCGGCAGCAGCAACTATGACGACCATCGCAAACGTACCAATCACCAAAACGGTCGCATATTTATCGGCGCCACCGATGAATTTCTCAACAATTTGATAATAAACAATATCAACTGGCAAATGAACCATATACATTGCAAAGCTGATTTCACCCAAATAAACCCAAGTCTTGCTCCCTAATAATGTGGCATTTGGGTGTTTTGATGTTTCGGCCAAAAAGAAAACCAGCGCCATTAGACCCGGCCAAATCAAAAGCGAAGACGTGGTGAAAGTGCAAGTAACGCCGAGCCATAAAACGCTGACTGCCACGCCTGCAATGGCAATTTGTGGCGTTGTCACAAGATTTCGCCCAGCTTGCCAAAGCATCGCGCCGCCAATGAAGGCGACCATAATTCGCAATTCGGCGCCTTGCCAGGTCATATCGGTCAACTCAATATCATTGGCGCCAAGGGCTTGATGAAGCGCAGCAAAAAGCGCAACAATCGCCACTAAGCCCCAAATCGGTGATTTTCTAAAGCGCGATACAATATAAAAACTGACTGGGAATGTTAAATAGGCAAACCATTCTGCAGATATTGACCATGATGGAAAATTCCAACCGTCCGACTTTAGAAACCCCCAAGCGTGGGTCAAAGTCAAATGAAATGGGATATGCCAAGACACAAAAGCGCCATTTTCAAAACTTGAACCGAGGGCGTGGCCAACAAGCCAAATACCGATAACCGCCAAAAGCGTCAGTAAATGAAGCGGGTAAACCCGTGCCAAGCGCGCCCAAATAAATGCGCCATGATGGTATTTGTTGTTTTCAACTTGCGGCCCATAAACATGCGCCAAAACAAAGCCAGAGAGAATAAAAAATAAATCTACCCCAAGGTTACCAGCTTCAATTATATTGGGACGAACGCCGTCGGCAAGCCCCAAACGCGGCCAAAAAAAATACAATAAGAGCCAAGTGGCCGCAATGAATCGAAGGCCAGTCAGGGGTTTGATGTCGGTTGGATAGTTCATAATGGCCTATTATTGCGAATAATTCTTAATAATAGCGCAATCTAGTTAATATTAAGTACAAAATCTGGCAATAGTTACAAATCCATGGTGCATTTTTCACCCAAGGACGGCCTTGATACTGCGACCCGCCTCAAATTGGGCAAGGATGGGCGCAATTTGCCCGCTACCCACAAACAAATATTCTCCAAAGTTGGGACTTCGAGCCCTTCAATTTCATTAAGGAATGAATGATCCAGCACTTTGCGAACGGCTTCGATCGCTTGCGCCAATTCAGCAAAATCGCGCACCCAATGGGCTTCTCTGTCTGGCTCATCTTCAACGCTGACTTCAAGCGTGAAGGAATGCCCGTGTAAACGCCGATAAATATGATCCGCCGGCCCTTGATACAAATGGTGGGCGGCATCAAAAGTTACAGTTTTAGTCAAGAGGCATTGTGGGGTAGGACACGCTGAATTCACATATTTTCTCCGATTTTAAGCAACAATCTGCGGCGTCAAAGCTTCTTGAAAGTCTATAGACTTCCTACGAACCTTTTTCACCGCATCTTATCACTTAAAATCAAAGCAAATACATCAATTCAGCGTGTCCTACCCCAGTCATGGAATACCGATCATTTTGTGGGTTTGCAGGCTTAAACGCCATTTTGGGTTTGCCATGCAATATTCGACAGCTTTTTGAAGATTGGCTTGATAGTCCGAATTATCCATGGGTTGCAAGAAGAAATGACGGAAATCGAAATCTTCAAACTGTGCGGGGTCGAGGCCGTGTTGCGGAAATACCAATTTTAGCTCATCGCCGCTAACATGCACTAAAGTGGAGCCCATTTTTGGGCTTATGCAAACCCAATTTATTTTGGGATTAACCGCCAGCGTGCCATTGGATTCGATTGCGATTTCAAAGCCGCAAATATGCAAAGCGTCAAGCAGCTTATCGTCCAATTGCAACATCGGTTCACCGCCGGTGCATACTACATATTTATTGGGCGCATTCTTGGGCCAGAGCGAATTGACCATTTTTGCCAGCTCCACACCCATGTCGAACTTGCCGCCGTTTACGCCATCTGTGCCAACAAAATCGGTGTCGCAAAAATTGCAAATAGCGGTGGCGCGGTCTTGCTCGCGCCCGCTCCATAAATTGCAGCCTGCAAAGCGCAAAAATACTGCTGCGCGGCCCGACTGTGCGCCCTCGCCTTGCAGTGTATAGAAGCACTCTTTCACGCTATAAGTCACGCGGCTACCCAATTTTCATAGCCCGATTTTCGTAATTTGCACGCCGGGCACTCGCCACAACCATAGCCCCAAACATGGCGATGTTCACGATCGCCAATATAGCAAGTATGAGTATGTTCGATAATTATTTGGGTCAATTTTTCGCCGCCAATATCAGATGCCAAGGCCCATGTTGCGGCTTTATCAATATACATAAGTGGCGTGATGATTTTGAAATCTTGCGCCATGCCGAGGCTGAGCGAGTGTTCGGTGGCATCCAATGTTTTGCGGCGGCAGTCTGGGTATCCAGAAAAATCAGTTTCACACATGCCGCCGATTAAGTTATGAATTGCGCGGCGATAACCCACGGCGGCGGCAAAATTCAAAAACAATAAATTGCGTGCCGGCACAAAGGTGTTTGGCAAGCCATTTTTATCAAAAGCGATTTCGGCTTTGCTGGTTAATGCGCAATCTGAAATATCGCGCAATATTTTAAGGTCAAGAACATGGTCTTCGCCCAATTTCGTGGCCCAACTGGGGAGGGCGGTGCGGATATGTTCCAGCACGATAAGCCGCTGTTCAAGTTCAATACTGTGCCTTTGGCCATAATCAAAACCGATGGTTTCAACTTTATCGAAGTTTGCAAGCGCATAGGCAAGGCAAGCCGTGGAATCCTGCCCGCCCGAGAACAAAACCAAAGCAAAATTATGATTGTTCATTTTCATTGCGGCGCTTTAGCATCATCGAGACCCTGTTGTCATCCCCGATTTATTCGGGGATCTCGTGCGACTTGAGATCCCGCAACAAGTGCGGGATGACAATTAGCAAAAAAAAATCGGGGACTTGCGCCCCCGATTTTGAAATAGGCTTTCCTCGCAGATTAGAAATCAGCGCGAAGGGTCACGCCATAAGTGCGTGGCTCATTGAGGTAGCTAGCCACGTTATTTTGCTCAGGCACACCAAAGTTTTGTGCTGCAATATAAACATCGCCAAGGTTACGACCCCATAATTCAAGCCCCCATGAGCCATCTGGATGACCAATGCCGATACGACCATTGACGATTGTATAAGCACCCTGATCCAACAATGGGTTACGAACCGATGTCAAAGTTTGGGTAGAATAACCAGATTCATAACGCGCATCAAGATACGCCATCCAACCGAGATTAGACCCGTTCAAGCTGCCTTTATAACCAACTGAACCAGTGAATACAGTTTCTGAACTTCCAGGAAGCCTGGTTCCATCAGCAATATTAGCAATGCCTGGGCGAGGGAATACAAACACTCCGTCAACATAAACATCATTTAACAATAAACCGCCTGAAACCGTAAAGCCGGGTGCAGGTTTTGAAACCATTTCAAGTTCCAAACCTTGTGACACTACTTTCGGAATATTTACGTTCAAGAAGTTGAAACCAGTGAAGCTGTTATATTGATAATCCTCAATATTTTCACGGAAAATCGCGCCATTGATAGTGGTTCTTCCAGGAAGACCCGACCATTTCCAACCCAATTCAAAGTTATTGGTAAATTCGGGTTTGAACTCCCAATCATTTGAACTCGGCCTGACAGTTGTTGAAGGCTTGATATTAAATGCCGAACGATCCAAGTTGAAACCGCCTGATTTATAACCGCGAGATGCAGTAATATAAATCATCAAATCGTCTGAAAAATCATGCGAATAAGACAATAAGCCATTCCATGCAGTTTCAGTGCGGCTATCGCGATAAATGCCATTAGCAACAGTATTCAAGACTGGGTTACAAGCAAGAATTGCAAATGTCGCAAGCGCCGAAGCTTCGACTGATTGCGTAAGTGAATTAAAAGAAACCCCTGGAACCACTGTGGCAGTGTTTTGCATTACACCGCATGCAGCAGCCCGCGCATTAAGATCCGCATACATATCTTTCTTGTCGGAATTATAACGAAGACCAATGGTCACTTTATCATCATCAGTTAGGCTGATGATATTATGTGTAAAGATTGAGGCGCTTGTTGATTCAACTTGCGTCAATTCTTTTTGTTGTCCATCGCCCGGCAACGGAGCGGCCGCAGCAAATGCTGTGGCATAGGCAGATAAAGCCGAAGCCGCCGCCCCTGCAGCAGTTGCCGCACAAGTTGGTGTCGGCGCAGCGCCGCAATATGCCGCAGTCAAGCCCGCGGTGAGACCAGGGTTCAAAGCCACTTCAAACAAACGACCAGCCCCTGGGCCAAGGCTACCAAATACGGTAAAGCCAGTTCCACCTGGTGCCGCTCCATTAATATCGGAACCCATTGCCAACGCGTCAACATAACGAGCGGCATCATTGCCGAACCTTACGGTATCACGATAGTCAGTTTTTTCGTTTGAATAGAAACCGCCAACAAGCCAATCAATATTGCCCGCGGTTCCGTTGAAGCGAACTTCTTGGGTAAAGGTCTTGAAACCAAGATTAAAGCCTTCGCGATAAGCGCGGTCAATGCCAGAAAAATCAATATCCTGACCACGTGTAGCATCCCAATCACGGTAAGCAGTGATGGAAGTCAATTTAACATCGCCCAAATTCCAGTTTAGCTCACCTGAAATGCCAGCATCTCTTACGTTCTCGTTAAGCGAGCGATTAGGCGAATAGGCACCTGAACGGCTTTCTGGCGAAATAGCGACGCTACCAGTTAGGCCACGAAGTCCCGCCAACATAGTTACCGCCGCAGCCGAAGTTCCGTTGACTGTGCGAACTGCTGCACAGCAATTTTCGTCAGTTTTGCTAAAATCGGCAATCAAACGGAAAGTGGCATCATCACCCCATTCGGAAAAGATTTGACCACGAGTAAACCAACGATTGCGGTTGTTAAGCTCTTTAAGCGTGTTGACTTCACGAATGGTTCCTTGGCGCGAAGTGCCGCCAACTTCAAAGCGATAAGCCGTATTTTCACTTAATGGGCCAGTTGTGCCGAGCGTGCCGCGCATAAGGTCCAAATCACCAAATGTCATTTCAGCATAAGTATTACGCTCAAACTTAGGCTTGGCGCTTACAACGCTAACCGCACCTGCCGAAGTGTTACGACCGAACAAAGTGCCTTGTGGGCCACGAAGAACTTCAATCCGCTCTAGCTTCGGTAATTCGCTTAGTGCCGAACCTGAACGTGAGCGGTAAACCCCGTCAATAAATACGGCAACTGCGCCTTCAAAACCGGGGTTTGAAGCGCTGGTACCAATACCGCGAATGTTAATAGTTGTGCCAGCAGCATTTGATTGCCCAGTTTCAACGCGATAGCTTGGCGTAACTTGGGTCAATGTGCGAACATCAGTAATACCCGCCGCTTGGATAGTAGCCGCATTTACCGAAGTCACAGCTACTGGAATGTCTTGAATGGCTTGGGCACGGCCAGTTGCAGTAACCACCACCACTTCATCAGGCACGACTTGCGCCATGGCTTGAGTCACACTTCCCATTGTGCCAACACTAAGTGCGATAAGTGAAATGCCAAATAGATTTAAATTCTTTTTACTTTTCATGATATTGATTCCCCGAAAATTAAGCGTTTCCATATTTTTTTATCATTTATGCGAATACTATTCACTTCTGTCAATGGGATATAACCCTACAGTTGCTCTAATGTTAATTTCTAATGTAGTTTTTAGCGTTTGTATATGGTTTATTGCGCCCAGAAACCGCAAAAATTGTTGCCGATTTACCATAGCTGCCAATAATTTCCGCTTATTTTGGCGATTTGCCACGTTTCACGCCCGCAGTTTTGGCACCAACAAAGGTCGCGCCTTCCATTTCAGCATCATAAAATATTGCCCCCGAAACATCAGCGCCATCAAAATTGGCGTAAGGCAATTTGGCTGCGGTGAAATCTGAATATTTAATCTTGCCAGTTTTGAGCGCAAGTTCACCTAATTTGGCATTGCAGAAATTGGTGTTGGTTAGTCTTGCTTGTTTGAAATTGGATCCACGTAAATCCGCGCCGCCAAAATCAGCACCTCGCAAATCGGCCTTTGCAAAATTTGCGCCTTGCATTTGCGAATTAACGAAACTAACACCCGCCGCACAAGCGCCATTGGCGCTCAATGCAGTCAAATACTTATCGACAAAGAGATCGCGCACCAAACGCAAGTCCAAATTATCTAGAATCGCAACTGCGCCCGATTTTGCCGCAGTCCGCCACCATGTTTGGTGATTTTCAACCATCGCAATTAATTTATCGATTGCCACCTTGTCGCTCAAGTCAGGTTCGAAAATCGCGCCTAGCATTGCTTTTGGCATTGGCAAAGTTGCGCCAAATGAAGCCCTTGTTAGCACTGCGTCAACGAACAATGCGCCATCAATAATCGCGCCAACTAAATTGGCACGCTCAAGGTTTGCGCCGGTGAAGTCGCAGTGCTTAAGCTTGGCATTATCAAGATCGCAATCGCGCAAAGTGCAATTGCGGAAATTAGCGCTAGTCGCATTTGCATTTGAGAGTTTGGCAAAATCTAGTTTTGCACCTGTGAAATTTGCTTTAGTGGCGTTTACGGCGCGCCTTTTTTGACGGAATGTCACCGCACCAACTGTTTTTGCCTTGGTTTCGTTTTCGTCCTCTCGACAATCCGCTTCGGACATATCAGTGAAAGACAAATCGGCTTCTATCAAAATAGCACCGCGCAAATTCGTTTTTTTCAAATTGGATGCACGCAAATCGGCTTGCCTTAGATCAGTACCAGTGAGATCGGCTGCCGCAAGATTGCACCTTTTCATGCGTGCGCCAACAAATGTTGTGCCAGTGAAATCCGCTTCAGCCAAATTGGCGCCCGAAAGGTCCACGCCATTCATGTTAGAAAATCGCATAACCAGCTTTTGGCCACCATCTTCCTTTTTCAGATAAAGAGCATGAGCCCGCAGTGCACCCTCTAAGGTTGCGATACTTGCAGCGGCACTTGGTTTTGTCATCGTCCCCACTTGCTGGTTACCAGTTTGGAATTGCAAGTGTTTTGCTATATTTTAGTTAAATTTACATTACCAACATGATTATTTGTTCATGTTAAACTACTTGTGATTGTATTTATCAGCAATTCGGGATATGTTACAAAGTATCAGAGCGCATCTTGCAAAAATTTGCAGCGATTTGGTTACGACTGAGCCTGAAATGAAAGCAAAAAAGCAAAAAGAAAAGTAAAGTGTCAAATATCTTTGAAAACCACGCTTTTCAAAGATATTTGTCCGCTTTATTCCAAGTCGCTGAGTGACGAGCGTCAGCGAGGTGGGTGGCGACTTGAATTTCAATGGCTTGGTGGCGGGGGAGAGACTCGAACTCTCGACCTCACGATTATGAGTCGTGCGCTCTAACCGACTGAGCTACCCAGCCATAACAGTGAAAAGTCCTCTATGGCAGGTCAGCAAAAAGGGCAAGTCCCGATGGCTTTTCTTAGGCAGTAAGGCCAATTTAACTGCAAATTTAGGTATGTTTGCTATAAAAAAAACCAAGCCAATAAATTATGGGGCTCGTATGGCGCAAAATTACAAACAGCTCGACGATAACGAACTGGCCGAACTTTTCGATTTGCACGCTTTGTTTCTCTTAAACAAGCCAGAAGGTCGGCGTTTGTCGTTGACTATTGTCGATTTCAGCAAAATTGTTTGGCAAAATCGTGATTTGTCTGACGCGCAAATAATTGGATGTAATTTTTCTGGCGCGAAATTTGTCAATTGTCGGTTTGACCGAGCGGATCTAAGCCAGTGCAATTTTCAATCTGCCGATTTTAGACGCGCATCATTGCGATTCGCGGTTTTGCGCGGGGCTAACTTGATCAATGCGGATTTATCAATGGCGGATTTGACATGTGCTGATTTGCGCGAAAATCACCAAGTTGAAATGCGTTCATCAAACAAATTGCAAATCATTAGGCATGAAGCCCGTGCAAGTTCCGCAGTCAACGCCCTTTTTAATGGCGCGACCATGGATAATTCGCGGCTGGACAAAATGGACTTGGGCGGCGCGAATTTTAAGGATAGCTCGCTCAAAGGTGCATCTTTGGAGAAAACTGTGCTTACCAATTGTGATTTCACCGGGGCAAATTTGGCGGGCGCAAGGCTGGTTGAAGCGCAATTAGGCGGTGCAATTTTTCACGAAGCGATATTGACTGGCGCAGAGTTCGGCAAAGTCGCAGTGCAAGGCGAGAAATTTCGCGGCGCCGTGCTTTCTTTGAGCGCCACGGAACAAGAACAAGCGAGCACCCTAAAATCAATGGCAAAGGCGCATGAATTATGGTGGCAAACCAATGGGAAAAGTGGCAAACCTGCCAATTTTGATGACACTGATTTAAGGCCTATGGGTAATGATTTCGTGCAAATGCGACTTACCGCGCTTAGCGCCAAAAATTGCATTGCAACTGGGCTTTTATTCCACGATACACAATTACAAGGCGCGAATTTTGAAGGCGCAGATCTTCGCGGTGCAAGTTTTGCAAATGCCGATTTACGGGGTGCGAATTTCAAAGGCGCGAGACTTGTTAAATGCGACTTTACAGCTGCCAATCTCGGGCCTTTGCCAGTTTCGCCAGCAAGCCCAAAATATGCTGATTTTAGCAATTCCGATTTGCGTTATGCCAAATTCGATGACGCGAACTTGTTAAATGCCCTATTTCACGGCGCTGACACCAGCGAAACCAGTTTCAAAAATGCCAGTATAATGGCGCCCAAAAATGCACCGACAGCATTTGTCGCATAAAAAAACCGCCCGACAAATGTCAGGCGGCTAAGTTTGCTTCGAGGGTAAATCAAATAAGTTTGCGTTAGTTTAGGCCAGCATTACAAGTGGCCAAGCCTTCGGCATTAAGTTCGTTGTCGCCAACTTTGAAGGACGCAATTGCGCCAACTCTGCGTGCCAATTGACGGCAATCACGCGCCATTGCTGTGCGGCGCTCCATGACAGTGATGCAAACATCGGCAGTGCAATTCCAAGCCACATCAGCGGCGACGAGGTTTGTGAGTGGTGCCGCCAAAGGTGATACCAATTTTGCGCTTACAGTGTTCATTGCGGCGGCATTTGCGATGCCAGCGGTTAAAATGAAACCAAGGGCGATTGTTTTGAAAATAGTTTTTGTAGGGAGGATGCTCATGATATTTCCTTTTATTCGCTACTCATTCGAACCTAAGACGGTAGCAAATCTAAAATAATGGATTGCGTGAATAAAACAAGCTAAATATTGAACATATTGCAGTTTGTTCAGTGTTTTTTATTCATTTGCTAATTCAGGGAGCTGTTTTGTCTGCTAAACATGCAGTCAAATGGAATTAATTAAGTGCTTTGAATTGCGCCAAAAGTGACAACCTTATGGCTTGGGTTTTTGCGATTGCTTTTTCTTTGATATGGCCATAACCGCGAATTTCATCGGGAAGCTGCGCCAATGATTTTGCCACTGCTAGGTTCTTTTGGCTTAAATTTTCAGCGACAAAATTCATATCGGCTTGATATTGCGCAATCAGGCGTCTTTCTTGTTTTCGTTCGGCAGTATGCCCAAACACATCAAATGGCCCACCGCGCAAGAATTTGAAATTTGCAAGGACATTAAGCGCTGAAAATATCCAAGATCCAAATTTCATTTTCCGCAAATGACCATTTTCGTCTTTCTTTGCCAAAAGCGGTGGGGCTAACCAAAGCGATAATTTTATATCGCCGCCAAAAGTGCCACGAAGGCCACTCCAATATTCATCGGTTGAATAAAGGCGCGCGACTTCATATTCGTCTTTATAGGCCATTAATTTATACAAATTGCCGGCAATTATGCTCGAAAGCTCCTCCTCACCCAATTTTACAATTTCAATTTCATGGCATTTTTTAACAAAATCGGTGAAAATATCGGCATATTTTGAATTTTGATAGCCAACCAAATTCTGCCGCCGATGCGCCAATAATTCTTCAAAATTCTTCTTTTTTGGTGGGGTTCTTGGTGGCACCAATTTCATTAGGCCGCTGCTGTCATGGCCCGCAATGCGCCCTAAATCAAAAGCCAACATATTGTCACTTGCGGCAACGCCATTGAGTTTTATGGCTTTATAAATGCCGATTTGGCTTATGGGTATCAGGCCCTTTTGCCACGCAAAACCCAATAATATCATATTGGAATAAAGCGTATCGTATAAATATTCCTTGGCCAAAGCTTCGGCATTTACGGTGGCCACTGATTTTACGGCTTTGGAAAAAAGTTCAACTTTGGGCGCAGTTAAATAGCGGCGATTGCGGTCCAACACAAATTCCGAAGTTGGAGTAATGTCGCTATCGGCAACTGCAATTGTGGTTTTTGAAACTAAATTTAATGCGTCCAAATTAGTGGCAACAATCAAATCGCCGACAACTGCGGCATTGGCCATTGAAGGTGGAATGCGCGGCGAATGTATTTGCGAGTTATCGGTCGCAATGCGGACGTGCGATAATACTTGGCCACCTTTTTGCGCCAGCCCAGTCATATCCAAAGTGGTCGCAGCATTGCCGTCAATATGCGCCGCCATGCCGATAATCGCGGATATTGTGGTGACACCAGTGCCGCCAACGCCAGTGAAAATAATTGAATGCGGCTTATCAATATTCGGTAGCTTCGGCATTGGCAATTTTGCAACATCAAATGCGGGCCTTGGGGCTTCGCGGCTGGCGTTGACAAAGCCTTCTACAGTCACAAAACTTGGGCAAAAACCATCAACACAGCGCAAATCTTGGTTGCAGCTTGATTGGTCAATTTCACGCTTGGTGCCAAATTCGGTTTCGAGCGGGTGAATTGAGAGACAATTACTTTGAACCCCACAATCACCACAACCTTCGCAAACCGCAGAATTGATAAAGGTGCGGCCTGTGCTGGGCTTCATAAGACCACGCTTTATGCGGCGGCGTTTTTCGGTTGCGCACATTTGGTCATAAATTAGCACCGTGACACCTTTGGTGTCGCGCAGCATTTTTTGCACAAAATCAAGGCGCGAACGATGGAAAAGTTCAAC
This sequence comes from Hyphomonadaceae bacterium, assembly GCA_009773395.1. Lineage (GTDB taxonomy): Bacteria > Pseudomonadota > Alphaproteobacteria > Caulobacterales > Aquidulcibacteraceae > Pseudaquidulcibacter. The sequence goes on from WRPI01000007.1 coordinate 17,291, forward strand.
GCTTGGCTCAAGATTTACGCCGTCATACCTTGCGACATCATCGGCAACCACCACAACTTTTGCAACGCCTTCGCCCAATAATTGCTTTGCGATTTGCGGCACACTTTGCCCAGATTCGGGGGCTTGGCCACCTGTCATGGCAACAGCGTCATTATACAAAAGTTTGTAAGTGATATTGGTTTTGGCGGTTACTGATGCGCGTATCGCCAGCGAGCCTGAATGCGAATAAGTGCCATCGCCCAAATTTGCGAAAACATGTTTTTCAGTTGTGAAAGGCGAAAGCCCAATCCAGGACACCCCTTCCCCGCCCATATGGCTGGTCATATCTGTTGGTCTGTCGGGCATGAAATTCGCCATATAGTGACAACCAATGCCCGCCAATGCGCGCGATCCTTCAGGCAATTTGGTTGAAGTATTATGTGGGCAACCCGAGCAAAAATGGGGTTTGCGCAAACTATCGCCGTGTAAAGCCTCGGCCCTATCCAAAACGTCTTCGGCGGCTTTAATCCATTTTTTCGCGGTTTTCTTGTAAGTTCCTTCTGGCAATAAGTCCAAAATAACTTTGCCTATCATGGGAATTGGAATTGTTGCGATTTCGGGCAATAAAGGGCAATTATTAAAGCCGCGCTTGCCAATTATTTTTGGCTTTTTGGCAATTGGCGAATCAAACAAAATTGACTTTAATTGCGGCTCCATAAGCGCGCGTTTATGTTCGACCACTAAAATTGTATCGAGGCCCGTGGCAAATTCAATTACGGATTCAGCCTCCAATGGCCAAGGCATAGCGATTTTGTGAATGCGCAGGCCCAATTCAAGCGCTTTGGTTTCGTCAATACCCATACCAGACAAAGCTTCGAACACATCACGAAACGCTTGCCCAGTAGCAATTATTCCGATTTTAGCTTGCGCGTCACCGAGCACAGTTTTATCCAAGCGATTATGGCGCACAAATGCTTGTGCTGCTGGCAATTTATATTGCCGCAGCCGCGCTTCTTTTTCCATTGGCGTATCGCCGCGCCGCATGTGGGGGCCATCATTTGGAAACATAAAGTCACTTGGATTGGAAATGGTTAGTCGGTCCATACTAACATCAACAATTCCGTTAGAATCCATCGTGTCTGCCAAGGCAATCAACGAAACCCAAGAGCCCGTGAAGCGTGACATTGCAATGCCATAAAGCCCATAGTCCAAAACTTCTTGAATTGAAGACGGGCTCAAAACCGGGATTTCTGCATCAATAAATGCAAATTCGGATTGCGACGGCAAAGTTGAACTTTTGCAATTATGATCATCGCCCGCAATCGCCAAAACTCCACCAAGCAAGGAAGTGCCAGCAAAATTCGCGTGCTTAAAAACATCGCCTGTTCGGTCCACGCCCGGGGCTTTGCCATACCAAATCCCAAACGCGCCATCTACTAATGATCCCGGGAACAAGCCCAATTGTTGGCTGCCCCAAACCGCCGTTGCGCCCAAGTCCTCATTCAGCCCGGGCCAAAAATGAATGCGATTTTCATCCAACATTTTGGCAACAGCATTTAATTGCATATCATAACCACCAAGCGGTGAACCGCGATAGCCTGAAATAAAGCCGCCAGTATTTAGCCCTGCTTCAATATCGCGAAATCGCTGTTCGAGGGGCAAGCGCACCAAAGCCTGAATGCCAGACATGAATGCTGTGCCTTTGCGCAATACATATTTGTCTTGTAAAGTTACGTCACGATATTGCATGTAAATTTCCGTGTAATATGGATGAGGCATTATCTTTGGATTTTTGCGAAAATACTTACCTATTTTTGCCTGCTTCACGATAAAATGCGCAATCTTATTGACAATAATAACGATAATGCGAAAGATATCACCTCAAGCCGCACAGACGGTATTAATTCATAAAATCAAATAAGGTGGGGAAATGGCATGATTGAATTGGATAGTGTTGATTTTCGAATTTTGGAGTTGCTGCAAGACGATGCGGCACTATCGGTAGCAGAAATTGCAGACAAAATCGGGCTTTCATCATCGCCTTGTTGGCGCCGCATAAAACGGCTTGAAGAAATTGGCATTGCCAAAAAGCGGGTGACATTGCTGAATCGTGAGGCATTGGGGCTCGATTTTGAAGTGATTGCCAGCGTGAAATTATCACTTCCAAGCCGTGAAAATTTGGAAAAATTTGAAGAAGCAGTGTCAAATTGGCCTGAAGTTGTTGATTGCGCAACTGTCACTGGCGCGGTTGATTATATGATACGAGTGGTTACGTCCGATATGCACGCCTATGACGGGTTTTTGCGGGATAAATTATTGGGGATTGGCCTTGTATCCGATGTGCAATCGCGCATTGTTATCAGGGTTTCAAAACGCACAACCGCTGTGCCTTTAAGCCATAGCAAATTTAGAGCATGAAAAGTTCAAGGGAGCTCGGTTTGGCGAAGTAATTTTGTGCAAGTTTCAAGGCAATCGGCGCTGGCAATATCGGGATATTGTCAAGACGATTGCCGCCGAAAATTGTGCAAAAGAACAAGTCAAAGTGAGTTATCTTGGACTTTTCATGCTCTAATACAGCCGCGCGTTGACGACACGCCCGATTTTGGCGTAACCATGCTTTATTATTTTGAAAACGAGGGTAAATTGCGTGGTAGAAACATCTAAATTAATGGCGTTTGGAATTGCATTTCTTATCGCAATCGCAATTGCCGCTTTAGTTTTTGCCGCGCTTGCATATTTTGCGGCACAAAATACCAAACGCGCGACGGCACATAAATTGGACATTCTCGAAAATGGCCTCAAGCACAATTTCAGCAATAACCATGACGCCAACCGCACCTTGCGCTCAGAATTATTGGAAGCCGTTAATTTGCTGTCGCAAAATCTTGGTGGCCAGTTCACGGTTTTTCGTGGTGAAACAAACACTGCCATTGGCGCGCTGCTTGAGGGCAATGAAAAGCGCGGCAAGGAAATCACCACCGCGCTAACCACAAATCTTGATAAATTGCGTGACGAAAACACTGCGAAACTTGAACAAATGCGGGTTACGGTTGATGAAAAACTCCAAGGCACGCTGGAAAAGCGCCTTGGCGAGAGCTTTAAGCTCGTTTCAGACCGCTTGGAAGCAGTTCATCAAGGCCTTGGCGAAATGCAAACTTTAGCGACTGGTGTTGGCGATTTAAAGCGGGTTTTAACCAACGTAAAATCGCGCGGCACATGGGGCGAAGTGCAGCTTGAAGCTCTGCTCACCGATATGTTGACCCCCGAGCAATTTGATAAAAACGTGCGCATTAATCCCAATTCGGGCGAAACCGTTGAGTTTGCGATACGCTTGCCCGGCAAGTTTGACGATAAACCAGTTTATATCGCGATTGATTCCAAATTCCCGATTGAGGATTATGAAAGGCTAGTTCTGGCGCAAGATGGCGGCGGCGCTGAAGACATTGAAATTGCCGGCAAAGCGCTTGAAAAAGCCATTAAAATAGAGGCCAAACGGATTTGCGATAAATATATCCACGTGCCGCATTCCACCGATTTTGCCATCATGTATCTCCCCACCGAGGGCCTTTTTGCCGAGGTTATTCGGCGGCCAACATTGATGCAGGAAATCCAAACCAAGTTCAAAATAATGATTAATGGCCCAACCACCTTGGCGGCAACATTATCAAGCCTGCAAATGGGTTTTCGCACTTTGGCGATTGAAAAACGCTCCTCCGAAGTATGGGAAATATTAGGCGCAGCCAAAGCCGAATTCGCAAGATACGGCGGCGTATGGGACAAGCTCAAAAAGCAGCTTGAGACCGCGCAGAATACGGTGGAGGAAGCAGGGAAAAGAACCCGGGCGATTGAGCGCAATTTGCGAGGGGTTGAGAGCACGCAGGTTGTGACGGATGTGGAGGATGTGTTGAGCCTGACGTTTGGGGAAGATGGGGATTGATGATGGAAACAGAAGCGAAAATAGACAAGTTCATTTTTGAACTTCAAGAATATGGAAACAGTGACGGCGTTGCGAATCCATATTTAGAAGAGAGTCTAAGATCCAATCTCAAACATTATTTTGAACTCATGATGCAACAGCCTGGTCCTCGCATACTCATTGTGGGTGAGGCTCCAGGTTATGACGGCTGCCGCATTACAGGGATTCCTTTTACTAGTGGAGCGGCAATCAAAAACGTTAACCATCCGATTTTAGCCGAACTGCGACCGCTAGTGGAATTGTCAAGTATTGAATCCGAAAAAACATCAACAATCGTTTGGGAATATTTGTTAACTCTTAAATTTGCACCTTTGTTTTGGAATTCATTTCCATTTCATCCATACCCAGGTGGAAATAATCGCGACAATCGGCGACCAACTTCTTCCGAAATATCGGACGGGGTCTATTTCCTCAAAGAGATATTCTCATTATTTCAAGCTGAAGCTGTTTTCGGACTAGGTCGAGCAGGCGAAGATTGCGCTAAGCAAGCATTTCCTGAAAAAGATGTTCAATATATTAGACACCCTTCTCGCGGCGGAAAGCCTGCATTTATCAGTGGTATGGACGAAAAAGTCGCTAGAATTCTTGGCAAAGTCTGATTACTCACTTAATCGCCTACGCGTAGCTCTTTAGAGCCGCGTTCATTCGAGTTTGATAAACTTATCCTAATCCCGCGCAAGTTTCTTTAGCGATTGCAATAATATAGGCACAAAAATTGTTGCGGTGTCCCACACGATATTTTGGTTTATTTCAAAATATCCATGGGCGAGGCGATTGCGCATTCCGCGAATTTCTTGCCACGGGATTTGGGAATTATTGTAAATGAAATCCGGAAATTGAACATGGATTCGGTTGGCTGCCTCGCCAATAATAATCAAATTCATCGCAACCGCTTGTTGCGCCATAATATTGGAATGGAAATCTTTGGAATTGAGATTTGCAATATGGACGCTTACCAAGCTGGCCGCTTTTTGCATTTCTTCAAGATAAATCTCAACTTTCTTAGCAATCATAATGCGCGCGCACTTGCCAAAACCTCGGCGCGAATTGATTGTGGCAGGTCAAGAATTGTCAAAACGTCAACTTTTACTTTGGTTAAGTTCTCTAAATCAATTTGTAATCTAGCCATATCAATCAGAGTTGTTTTAGGCGCGACGTCAACCAAAATATCTAGATCGCTGCCATCAACATCATCGCCACGCAAAACCGAGCCAAAAATACGCGGATTGGAAGCGACAGATGCGCCAATAATTTCTTGAATTTTCGCTTTATGCTTTTTAAGTGATAGTGACGGACGCATATTAATTCCTCTGTCGAGATTATACGACTATTGTCTTTAGAATCCAAGATGCCCCTATAACAAGACGTAAAACTAACCTATTCCGGTTCACTGTTCCGCAGCACTGCGCTCCCGAAAATGCTTACATCTGTCACAGCGATATTTATTTCCGGCAATTGCGGCATTTTTTGACGGGCAATTGGTAAATCGCGCTCGGCGCGGTTTGCTATTACGAAAAACCCTGCCGCGCCCAATTGTGGTTCAAGGCTTGTACCCAAAGATACGCTGCGCATAAAACTGCCGATATAGGTGGCTCGGCCGGGAGCGATAGCAAATTCGATTTTGAATGGAACTGCCGATGACCAATCATATGTTGCAATGCCCGGAACTTGGCCACCGAACCCAAAATTCTCAATTGAATAGTGACCGGGTGGAAGCCTGCGAACCACCACATGACCTGCCTCTCGGCCCGTAAAATCGGGGTTCATTACGCGCAAATACCACATGCCGCCAAGTGTTGGGCTAATTAAGCCATTCCATTCGCTCGCGCGGTTTGAGCTATTAGGAATATCGTATTTATAGGGGAACCAAAAATCCAATCCCCCGCCAATAGACCCAACCGAATAAATTAAATATCCACCATCAGCTTGGGAATATTGCTGAGGCGCACGAGCAGCATTTGCGACATTTGCGCCCAAAAAAATAACGAATGTGATAATGATTCCTAATAACTTCATTAGCATTACGGTACCTTGCCTTATAACCACCGCCGAACTTTCGCAAGATAATCCCGATATTCTTCACCGAACTTGCCCGTTAATGCGCGTTCTTCGGGGATAATTTGGAAGCGGGTAATGAACGCCCAAAAGCTGATAACCAGTAAAAACCCAAACAAACTTGTATTTAATATTGCCCAGCCACTTAGCAATAAAATCATACCAAGATACATCGGGTTGCGGGTTTTTGAGAAGATTCCCGAGGCGACGATAAGTGATGCTTTGTCAGGATTAATTGGGTTTACAGTTGTTTTGAATTTTCGAAATTCCAAAAACGCAATAATATCGAGCACCAAAGCCGCCACCATGAGCGCGCCACCAAATAAATATCGCACGCCATTCCCAAGTGGCAATTGCACCCAAAAATCGCGGCATAACCAAATCAATAGACCAAATATTGCCATCACAATTGGCGGCGGGATTTTATTTTCAAGCTTTGACATCATCACCCATTGTCTCATCCAACTGCCCTTCCCATTTGGCGATGACGGCGCTGGCGACGCTGTTGCCGACAACATTTGTCGCGCTGCGGCCCATATCGAGAAGGTGATCCACGCCCAAAACAATCGCGATCCATTCGGCTGGCAGGCCAAAATAGGCAAGCGTTGCCATAATCACCACCAAACTAGCGCGTGGCACGCCGGCAATGCCTTTGGACGTTATCAAAAGCAAAAACAGCATCAGGATTTTTTGGCCCGTTGAAAATTCTATACCATGCGCTTGGGCAATGAAAAGCGTCGCAAAGGTGCAATAAAGCATGCTGCCGTCCAAATTAAATGAATAACCGAGCGGCAATACAAAGCTGTTGATTTTTTGCGAAACCCCAATTTTAGGCAAACCAACCATCAGTTTGGGCAAAGCCGCTTCGGAGGATGCGGTTGAAAATGCCAACAAAAGCGGCTCATAAATCATTTTCAATAATTTGATAATCATGCCACGGCCCAAAACCGCGAGGCCAGCGCCAAGAATTATTAGCCACAGAATGCCCATAGAAGCATAAAAACCGCCCATGAAAACCAAATAAGTTCCCAAAATTCCTGGCCCTTGGGTTGAAATGGTTTGCGCCAATGCACCGAATATTGCCACAGGGGCAAATTTCATTACGATTTCAGTGATTTTAAGCATGATTTTTGCTGCTTCTTCGGCCAATTCCATGATTTTTGGAGCCTTATCATCTAGTGCCGCAACTGCCGTGCCCGCGAAAACCGAGAAAATCACGATTTGCAATATTTCATTATCCGCCATCGCTTTAATGATGGAGCTTGGGATTACGTGTTCGATAAATTTCTCAAGCGTGAAATTATCGGTCGAAGGCGCTTTGGCAACTTCGCCTGCGACAAGTTGCAAATTGACCCCTGCCCCCGGTTGCAGCCATTCCACCATAACCATGCCCAAAACCAAACTAATCACCGAAGCGACAATGAACCATGCCAGTGCTTTAACGCCAACCCGCCCGACTTGGGCCGCGTCTTCCATATGGCCAATGCCAGCAATCAAAGTGAATAAAACCAATGGCGCGATTATCATTTTGATCAGCAAGATAAATACTTTTGGCAAGAGCTTGTAAAATGCAACTAGCCCTTTCATTTCATCTGGCGTCATAAAGGCATTGGTCAAAACGCCGGCAATAACGCCAAAAATCATTGCGCCGATTATTAAGATTGCGAAATTGCGATTCATTTTCTACCCCGATTATTGGTTTTTTTGCTACCCTAAAGCCCAAACCAAAATTGCCAAGCGATTTCGACACTCAGTTACAAAATATCATTTGCTTAAAACGCCAATTGCCCTAGTATGGAAGCGTTACCAATCAACCTGGCAGTTAGGAAATTTGCGAAATGAACTCACCACATCCAGACCGCCGTCAAACTCTATTTGGCCTAACCATCGCTGGCTTGGGCGCGAGTTTTGCTGCACCAACAATGGCAAGCCCAAACAAAATTGAGGCATTGCCATATCTCGTGTCCGCGCGCCTTAATAATGCAGCAGAAATGGTTAAGGCCTCGGATGTCGCTTTGGGTGGGTGGCTTGGTAATCGGGTTACCGCCAATGCGAAAAACCGGCTTTTGAATATTGATACAGCGCCGCTTTTGGCAGGCTTTATTCAAAAACCCGGTTCCCACCCTTGGATTGGTGAGCATATTGGCAAATGGCTTCATGCGGCTACGCTCGCGTGGGCCAATAATGGCGACGCCGCATTGCGCACAAAAATCGACGCAGCAGCGAGCCAATTAATCGCCGCCCAAGAAAATGATGGTTATCTTGGCACATATGTTAGTGCCAAGAGATTTGGCATTTATGATGGCGCCGATTGGGATGTTTGGTCCCACAAATATTGCCTGATGGGGCTGTTGACATATTACCGCTATTCGCGCGACACTCACGCATTTGCCGCGTCCAAAAAAGCCGCCGATTTACTGCTTGCAACTTTCCCTGCACAAAAAAGCATATTGGCAGCGGGAACCCATGAGGGCATGGCGGCAACCAGCGTGCTTGAACCAATTGTCCTACTTTATCGGCTAAGTGCCGAAGAAAAATATTTGGATTTTGCGAAATATATTGTCGCGTCTTGGTCAGAGCCCGACGGGCCGAACATTGTCTCGACCCTGCTCAGTGAGAAAAAAGTCAATAAAACCTCAAATGGCAAAGCCTATGAAATGCTCTCTAATTTGGTTGGCCTTAGTGATTTGGCGAGGGTTACGGGCGATGGCCAAATGATTGAAGCCTGCCTTAATGCTTGGCAAGATATAGTCGATAATCAATTGCATATTACAGGTTCAACATCGCGCTGGGAGCATTTTCAAAAAGACGGCGATTTTCGTTGCGATGTCTTGGCGCATATTGGCGAAACTTGCGTCACGACAACTTGGATACAATTCAACCAATCGCTTTTGCAACTCACGGGTGAAGCGCGCTTTGGCGATGAGTTGGAGCGCAGTTTTTACAATCACCTTGCCGCTGCCCAACACCCCGATGGCGATGATTGGTGCTATTACACTGCGCTTGAGGGGCGCAAAAAATATGACCGAGGCATAACTTGTTGCCACTCGTCTGGCCCACGCGGCATGGCGCTTGCGCCATTATCGGCAATCCTTTTGGGCAAACATGGCGATGAACCTGCGATAATAATAAATAGTTTTGAAAGCCTGAGCGCGGAATTTGAAATTGCCGGAAATAAAGTGAAAATCACACAAGACAGTGAATTTCCAAGAAATGGCAAAGCAAGGATTTCTGTAACCGCCAGTGCACCAACCCAGTTTGCACTGAAAATTCGAGCGCCAAATTGGGCATTGCCGTTTAACGCGCCTCACAGTTCACACCACGATGGCTGGCAAATTGTCAATGCCGATTTGTGGAACGATGGCGCTGGGTTCGCTTATGAATTTAATTTAGCTGGGCGTATAATTGAAGGCACAGGAACTAATGGTGGCCGCGAAGCTGTCGGCTTTGGACCATTTGTTTTGGCGGCAGATCAGCGTCGCAATGCCGTTTGGGGCAAGCAATATAAATATGCGCTGGCGGGCAATTCGCGCCTTAATTCGCGCCGAGCATCAGGGGCTCTCGAGTTCAGCGCACCCATCGTCAATATTCCCGCAATGGCTTCATCGCCGCAGCGTGCGGTTTTCAAAACTTTTGCCGATGCCGGCGCAGACCGTGGCGATTTTCGGGTTTGGCTTCGTGCCCGTGGGCGCACCAGTCAAGGGCCATTTGAATCTGTGCTGATTGGTGGGCAGGCGACATGGTCACGCCAAGGCAATTCAACTGGCACAATAATTGACGATGATTACGAAACTTGGGCCTCAACCAATGTTGCAAGTTTGGCAGAGGAAGATTGGTTTGCAGTTGAACTGCCAGCGCCAAAAAGCGCGTTAACTTTCGTCTTTAACCAAGGCCGAACATATGACAATGGCGGTTGGTTTGATACTTCAAGCGGCAAGCCGATTGTTGAAATTAAACGAACTAGGCAATCGCAATGGGAAGCAATTGGCACAATTGCCAATTACCCCGCAACAACTTCGAGCACGCGGCGCGGTGGTGAGCCAAATCCGCAATATGACTATCGTCTAGATTTGCCACAAGCGGTCACATTTGTAGCGGTGCGTGTGCGCGGCAAGCCATCATCAGGCAATAACCCGCGCCAAAATTACGTTACTTGCGCACAATTCTCGGCGTTTGATTGGCTAGAGAGTTAGATGTTCAAAATGAATTGAATTTGCCGCAGCAATTTTGTGCCAGTTTTGGTGGCAAATATGCGGCAAATACGGGAGTATTTGCCAAATATTTGTCGCCAAAAATCGTGCAAAAGGGCAAGGCAAAACGATACATTTTGGACATCTAACTCTCTGTAATCACATCCCCGGTGGCCGCATTCCACCTGGGGGGCCGTGCGGGCCGCTGGGTCCTGGGCCTTGAAATGGATTGGCGGGCTGACCACGTGCGCCCGATGGCCGCGTGCCGAGCATAAGCCTAAAGCCAACATAAAGAACCCGCGATTCAACGCTTCTTTGCGACACACTATAAATAGTGTTGGAATCTGTAATTGATCGATTTTTCGAAATTGCGAATGGCTCATTATAATTGACCACCAAAAATGCGAAAGGTGCCAATTGGCGGCTGTAGGTAATATTGCTCATGCCCATTGCGGTTGAATAGCCTTGCGGAGTGTATTGGCGTCCTTGCGTGCCGACCATCAATTGAAGCCGATCTTTTGGGGTAATCGTGTAATCAAGGCTTAGACGGCCCGAAACCGTATTGCCGGAAATGGTCCCTGCATTCAGGCCGATTTTATCGATTTCAACTCGTGAAAATGTCGAGTTCAAACTGACATTGAGTTTATCAAAAAACTTATCGCTGACATTAAATTCAATGCCGCTGCTATTGGATTGATTGCCATTAATACGGCTAGTTTCGATTATGTTGTTTGGCAAATAGCGGCTGAAAGAAGTTATCACATTTTCATTTTGCCGATAAAACCCACGAATTTGCAATGATTTTCCACCGCCAGAACGCTCATAACCCAATTCAAAAGCATCGGTTTCCTGTGGGCGCAAATTCGGATTGCCGATGGTGAAGTTTTCGGCATCATTATAGACAATGGTTGGGTTCAAATCCTGCGGATTTGGCCTTTGGAGACGGTGCGAATAAGAAGCCCTAATTTTGGAAGTATCGGAAATATTATAGGTCAAGAATGCACTGGGGTTGGCATTGGTATAATTGCTGCTGCTTGATAGACCATTTGCGGGATTTAAGGTGTTGATGTCAGTATTTTCAACCCGAAGGCCAATTTGACCAATCCATTTTTCCCCTAAATACCATTGATATGTCGCATAACCCGCGCTTACTATTTGATAATATTCAAACGAATTGGTGCGATTTGCGATAATGATTGGCGCGCCATTGGTCGGGATATTCATAGTCACATTATCAAATTGATTATCATCAATTGTGACTTGCGCGCCAGTGGTTAAAAGATTATCGCCCAATGCTTTGATTACGTCAAAACTTGCAACCCAATTGGTGGTATTAGATGAATTGACGCGGTTTTCGTTGACGACACGTATTGTCGGCAAGACATAATCGAAATTATCATAAAACACTGAATCGCCTTGCGAATTTGAATAGCGCAAATCAGCTTTTAAGGTATCGACAAAATTATCGCCTTTATATTCCCAATTAAACGCAAGTCCAAAATCATTGCGCGGGTTATCGGAATCTGATAGAAAAACATAATCGCTAATGAATAGATTATTGGCATCATAGCCGAGATAATGACGGCTAGTATGCGATCCGAAAGTTCGGTGGCCAAAATTTAATTGCGCGCCAATGGTTTGGTGTTGGCTAAGATTATAGTCAATGCCAAAATTGCCGCTATAACCCTCTCTACGACCCCCAACTCTTGCGCTTTGATCTGTGTGGACAACACTGCCCGGCGCAGCATTTTTTCTATCACTGCTTGTTATGTTTTTGAAAACTCGCCCGTCTTGACGATAACTAAGGCCGCCAGACAGGCTTATTTTATCCTTAGTATAAGACGCAGTGGTGCTGAAATTATATCTGTCATCCTCGCCTGCCATAGCTGTAATGCTCAAAAATTTTCCTGGGCGACGATTACGCCGCATCACCAAATTAATAATACCGCTCGAACCTTCCGAGGAAAATTGTGCACCCGGGTTATTCATAACTTCAACTGATTCAATGTCCCCGCCAGACATAGCAAGAATCGCTGCGGCCCGATTTTCCCCACGCATTAGCGCCGATGCCCGACCATTGATAAGGACATTAACATTGCTATTACCGCGCAAACTAATATTGCCTTCGCTGTCAACATTTACCGAAGGCACGCGGTTAAGCGCATCGCCTGCATTGCCAGTTTGCGCTGTAACGTCACTGCGCAAATCATAGGATTGCCGATCAATGCGGTTGGTATTGCGCTCACCGGTTACAGTAACAGTTGCGCCCGCCGCAGTCGTGCTTGGCGCGTTATCAGTTACCGCGGTGGGTGCAGACGTTGTTGTTGGCTCATTCGGCGATGTCTGAGTTGGTGGAGATTGTGTTGCCGGCGATACTTGCGGTCGAACTTGGGGCGGCTTTGGGGCTTCAGGCGCCGTTTGCGCAAAAGCGAAATTTGGCCCGCTAACGCTAATAAGTGCCAAAGTCCACGCAGAAACTGAAATTGATGATTTAAATGTTTGGGATTTCTTTTGGTGGACAGAATGGCTCGTTGTGGGCATTTTATTTCCTATTGGGGGAGAAATTATTTCTAAAATTGTTGTTTGATATTAGCCCGAATTGCAAGGCAAAAACATTAATGATGTGCAATAATGTGCATCGATGGATTGTAGGATTTGTGTGCTAATTGAAATTCAACGGACGATGCCAAATTTTCCGTCGCTTTTTCTCGGAATTTCGGTTAATAATTGCAGCAGCAATGAAACTGACATTATTTCGACGGAAAATGCTCGCTTCATCGTTACAATTGAAACCACAAAATTCATGGGAGTAATAAATGAATAAATTATTAGGCAGTGCAGCAGCGATGATTTTGGTATTGGGAACAACAGGGGCCCTTGCACAGGTAAACCAGCACCAACAAAATCAAACCAAGCGCATCAACCAAGGCGTCAACTCGGGCGAGCTTACGCATCGCGAAGCTGATAATTTGCGCGATGACCAAGCTGAAATTCGGCGCACAGAAGCAAGGATGCGGGCTCGCAATGGTGGCCAATTAACTGTCGCAGATCGCGCTAGATTAAACGTAATGCAAGCCGAAGCCAATGCCAAAATCTATAAGAAAAAGCACAATAACCGCGATAGGAACTAGGCCATAGGACCGTATTTAACTCATTGACAAATTTCGAAGTCACAGACGGATGAAAGTTAAGAATATCAGAATATTGCCTTTCCTGACACTTTTTTTGGTTTCTTGCGCAACTGATATGGCTTTATCAACATCTACCGCGTTTCGAGGAATCAAATCTATCACCTACAACAATGTGAATGTAAGTGTTGTAATTGACAAACCAGCGTTAAAAGAAGTGGACGTGTTAGTAGTATATCACGGAACTGTCCTTTGTGATTGCGCAATAGTTGAAGCCGCAAATATCGCCTTGGATAAATTTAAGTCTATTTTAGACGATAAGGACATGATGATAGTAAGTGTCGCTTACCCTGGAGAAAATATGCTTTTGGGTGACAATATTGCACAGGCAGAAGCGGCATTGTTGTGGGTTAAAAATCAGGCAAGTCAAGAATTAGGCATAACAGTAAAAAGAGTGTTTGTAGCAGGCCACTCACAAGGAGGATATTTAGCCACGCGGCTAAATACTATGCACCAAACAAATGGGGTAATTGCCAATGCACCTGGACCCTTGAATCTTGTGTATCGATGCCAACTTGAAGAAAATGGACGAATTCGCGCAGGTGCAACTTGTGACAAACTAAGAAATGCTTATGGAACAACATCAAGTAATCCAAATGCCTATATGCAAAGGTCATTATTAAACTTTACCAATGGATTTAAATCCGACATATTGTTCGTGCAAGGGTTAAGCGACCAACCTATTCAGCTGTATTCTTGGCCTAGATTCAAGCAAGACGTGATGAACTGTAGCAACTGTAAAAATAGTCAGTTTGTAGAGATAGCGGGCGGGGAGCATTCTTCTCTATTTACGAATCCCATTGCCAAAACAGAATTTAATAACTTCATAAAAAACAGGTGACAAGTTTATGTATAGCATCCATTTTGTTAGCCAAGGTTTTCGAGAACGTGTTTTTGCGTTTCAGCGACATAATATAAAATTGGCCACCAAAGCGGCATTGTTGCTTTGTCCAAATCTATGACGCCTATGTGCTAAACTATGACCCAGAAAGGAAAGCCGCAAAAATGGATATGATAATTGCGCAAAATCGTTTTGGTCTCGGCGCAAATGGCTTGGGTCCCGCCGCCGAAACCGACCCAAAAAAATGGTTGAGCCATCAGTTTGAGGCTTACCAAAGCCGTCCACCGTCCAATTTTGCAATCGGTAATAGCGCAGATATCGCGCAAAGGCTTGAGGCGCGGCAAAAAGCCAAAGCCCAAGAAAAGAAACAAGCCGACCCATCGCCACGTTTACAGAATTATGATGATTTGCGTGAAATTTATTTTGACAATGTAAATGCCCGCGCCGATTTTGCCATTAAATCGCCAACGCCATTTATGGAGCGTTTGGTGCATTTTTGGGCAAACCATTTTGCAATTTCGGTCGATAAAATACAAGTTCGCGCTTTGGCCGGAACTTATGAATTTGAGGCCATAAGGCCCAATATTTTGGGCAAATTCCGCGACATATTAATGGCCGCAATAACCCATCAAGCAATGGTGATTTACCTCGACCAAGCGCGCTCTATTGGCCCGAATTCGCAATTTGCAACTCGTGTTACGCGCAATGCAACAACTGGGCAAAATCGCCGCATTGGCATAAATGAGAACCTTGCGCGCGAAATTATGGAATTGCATACACTTGGCGTGCATGGCGGCTATAATCAAACCGATGTGACCGAATTTGCCAAAGCGCTCACCGGCCTTACCATAATGAACCAACAGCGTGCGCAGCGTGGCGGAAGCGTCACCATTGGGCAGACTTATTTCGAAGAGAGCTTTCACGAAAATGGCCCGCGCAATATTTTGGGCAAAACCTATCGTCAGAACGGCATGGCACAACCATTGGCGGTTCTCGAAGACTTGGCTAAACACCCGTCAACTGCGCGCAATATAGCGACCAAATTGGCGCGGCATTTTGCGGGCGATAACCCGCCCCCACGCCTTGTCGATGAATTGGCGACGACTTTTCAAAACACAAACGGCGATTTGAAATCACTTTATCGGGTTTTGATTAATGCCCCCGAATGTTGGGCAGCGGCGCCAGTCAAATTCAAAACCCCGTGGGAATGGCTAATTTCAAGCCTTCGCGCGACCAGTTTTCACGATATCACCCAAATTGAAGTCGCGACAATTATGCGCAATCTTGGCCAAGCAGTGTGGGAACCAAAATCACCAAAAGGCTTTGATGATATTGAAAGTGCTTGGGCCGCGCCCGATGCATTGATGCGCAGAGTAGAATTGGCACCGCAAATTGCATCGCGCGTTAGAATCACCTCGCCCAATATAATGGCGGATAATCTATTTGGCAGCGGGCTTTTGCCGCATACCAAAACCGCAATTTCGCGCGCCGAAAGCCCAATATCCGGGCTTTCATTATTATTGGTTTCACCAGAATTCATGCGGAGATAAAAATGAGCAACACATTCGAACGCCGCAATTTTATTAAACTTGGCCTTGGCGCATTTGGCGGGGCGATGGCAAGCGCATTTCCAAATTTCGCATTTGCAAATGCCGATACCGACACAAGGTTTTTGTTTGTAATCCAACGCGGCGCCGCCGATGGCCTTGATAGCGTTATCCCCTATGCCGACCCCGCTTATGCCCGCGCCCGCGGAGCATTGGCAATAAGCGAAAGTGAAGCCATCAAACTTAATGGCACATTTGCTTTACACCCTTCATTGGTGAACATTGGTGAATTGTATAAATCGGGCCAAGCGGCAATGGTGCATGCCGTTGCGTCACCTTACCGCGAACGCTCCCATTTTGATGGTCAAAATATAATGGAATCGGGCGGCCTTCGCGCCTATGAAATTGATAGCGGTTGGCTTAATCGGTTTTTGACCTTGCTACCAATTGGCCGCAATGGCCGCAAAGAACCAATCGCGCTTTCGGCAACTATTCCAATGGCGCTGCGCGGCGCAAACCCGGTTACGTCTTATGCGCCATCAAATATCCCCACCAGTGACGATGATTACATGTCGCGCATTGGCCAATTATATGAAACTGACGCGCGGCTTTACGCTTTATGGATGCAGGCAACTGCAACTCGTGAAATGGCGGCAGGCGAAACCAATCGCCAAAACGCAGGCAGCATGGGCCGCCTTGCGGCTTCGTTTTTGGTGCGCGATGATGGGCCACGAATTGGCATGGTTGAATCCAATGGCTGGGATACGCACCAAGGCCAAAAAAACCGCCTTATCACTGGCCTGCGCGGCCTTGATGCCGAAATTGCGCAATTCAAAGCTGGCATGGGCGATAAATGGGCCAATACTATTGTGCTTATTGCCACCGAATTTGGGCGCACTATTGCCACCAATGGCACAATTGGCACCGATCATGGCACTGGATCTGTCGCCTATGTTTTGGGCGGCAAAGTCAATGGCGGGCGCGTAATTGCCGATTGGCCCGGCCTTGCCAACTCACAACTTTACGAAAGCCGCGACCTCAAACCCACCGCCGATTTATACGGCCTAATTGCCGGCGTTCTAGGCGAAGGCTTTGGCATTGAACCACAATTGGTAGCAAGGACATTATTCCCCGCTTTGCCGAATACAAGGGCGGTAACGGGATTGGTGAGGGTGTAGGCGGAACGTCAATTCCTGCATTGCAAGTGCGGCAAAAGGTGGTAGGCTGTTGCTTGAGTAAATTGATTGCAGATGTATAGACATATCAATATTTATAAGACAATCGAATCTGAAACTGTCGTTCGATATGTTATCTTAGAAAAAATTCCAGAAATGGAATTCTTTGTACTCCATGCTGATTTCTTGAGGCTTGGAGAGAACAATGAAGATTATTTTCGCAAACTGACCTTGGAGCGACTGCTAGATATTTCCCAACAGAAAATCCCATGGGAAAAATCAATTGAAGAAGCAATACTAATGCACGACAAGCAATTTGAAAATTAAGGTATTTATTGTACATATTTTGGAGACTTATTGCGGAAGATTCATGTGAAACCGAATTTGACGGAAATTTCATTGAGTGCCGCAGCTTCTTGAAATATAAACAACAACAAACCAACGCTCGTTTTGCCATTGATATTCGGCTCATATTCTTGTAAAACTTATCGAAATTTGTGGATGTTTATTTCCCAATTGTTTGCAAATATTGTCCTCGTCGAAAGGAATGAAAATGAGCAATAAGTTCTGTCATAATCTTGCGCTTGCATCCGCGTTTGCCTTTTTGGTTGGCTGTTCTGAGCCTGCCAGTGTTGAAAAAAGCGCTGAAGCAACGCCTACCGCTCCTGCGGAGGCCGCTCCAATTGACCAAACTCAGCAAATATTGGCATTTCTCGAAGAGACCTATTCGTATTTTGAGCAAGATGGCAAGAGCCCACCAGAGCGCAACCAAGTTTTTGATAATTCAATGCTCGCGCTGATGGTGGCCGATGACGAAGCAACGCCCGAGGACGAAATGGGGACTTTGGATTCTGATCCTCTTTGTTCATGCCAAGATTATTCGATCGGAAAAACTGTCTTCCAAATCAGTGAAGTCACCGCCAATTCTGCCAAGGCGCATGTAAAACTAGTTGATAGCGAAGTATCACTAGATTTAGTGAAACAGGGCGATGATTGGCGCATTCATGATGTTACCTCAAACGATTACAGCATACGCCGTGCATTCATAGAGGCGGCAAGTTCGCGGGCGAAATAATTCGGGCATTTGGGGCGATTGTCCTCATCTGAAATAATGCTTGAAATATCGCACTAAGTCTGATAGATTGCGCTAAGCTATATCTAAGAAAAGAACTCCATGCGCGTTTTCAAAAGCAAGAGATTTGCGAAATTCGCGCGAAAAGAACAAATTGCTGATGCGGTTCTTTGCGCCGCAATTGGCGAAATTGAAAATGGCAAGATAGATGCCGATTTGGGCGGCGGCGTGATAAAGCAACGAATTGCAAGGCCTGGAGCAGGAAAATCGGGCGGTTTTCGGTCGATTATTTTGTTTCGCAGGGGAGACCGCGCGTTTTTTGTTCATTGTTTTGCAAAAAGCGAATTGGCAAATATCGATTTGGCTTTGGAAAGAGATTTCAAAGATTTGGCAAAGTTGCTTTTCTCTTATTCTGAGGAGCAAATTGAAATCTTGCTCGAAAACGAAAAATTTATTGAGGTAAAATGTGATGGTGAAAACAAAATCTTATAGGAATGATGCTACAGCTTCCATTCATGAAATTGCAAGCGATTTGCACCAACTTGACCTTATTGATAAGGCAACTATGCGCCGCTTTGACGAGAGCTGCTTGACCCCGATTGTGCAATTCACGTCTGCAGAAATTCGCGCTCTTCGGGAACGTGAACAAGTAAGTCAAGACGTTTTGGCGCATTATCTCAACATTTCCAAAGACTCTGTAAGCCAGTGGGAGCGCGGCCTTAAACAACCAGCAGGCACCGCATTAAAATTGCTTACACTGGTTGCGAAAAATGGTTTATCAGCAATCGCTTAGGAACTACCCCATATCAAACAACAAAAACTCACTTTTACCACTGGCGCGCAAATCAATGGAGTTTTCATCCCAAATTGCCACGCCGTCGCCCTCAAACAATGGCGTTTGGTTTAGGATTAAATTACCTTTGGCGATTTGAAGCCACACGCCCCTGCCCTCGGCGATTTGGTGTGTGATTGTGTCTTCGCCATCAAAAATACTGGCATATAGTTTGACGTTTTGATTGATTGTGACTGAGCCATCACTTCCATCATTTGAGGCAATAAGGCGGAGTTTCCCGCGTTTGTCTTCGGCGCTAAATTGTTTTTGTTCATAAGAGGGAGTTAGGCCTTGCGCGTTCGGCAAAATCCAAATTTGCAATAAATGGCAAGTTTCGGTTTTTGACGGGTTAAATTCACTATGGCGAATGCCAGTTCCGGCGCACATTCTTTGCACATCGCCCGCAGCGATTATGCTGCCATTGCCGAGGCTGTCTTTATGCTCCAACGCGCCTTCAAGCACATAAGTGACAATTTCCATATTGTCATGGCCATGGGTGGGGAAGCCGCCGCCGCCCGAAATCCTGTCGTCATTAATTACTCGCAGTGGCCCAAAACCCATAAAGCGTGGGTCATGATAATTGGAAAACGAAAAGCTATATTTGGTATCAAGCCAACCATGATTTGCCTTGCCACGCTCATCGGATTTTCGTATCTGAATTGTCATTGATTATTATTCCCAACTTTGCTTGCCCTATGCTATATGGCATTTGAAAAAATAAATTCAAGCAATATCGAAATGGAACATTGGTAGTGACCGAAAATTCATGGGCCAAAGGGCGCATTGCATTCATAAGTGGGGCCACATCGGGGTTTGGGCATGCTTTGGCGCGGCGGATTTTGGCTGCGGGCGGCAAAGTGATTGCCACGGGCAGGCGCGCTGATAGGCTGGCGGCATTTGCGGCAGAAGCGGCCACACCCAATCTCTTGACCTTGCAATTAGATGTAACCAAGCCGACAGAAATTACTGCCGCAATTGCAAATTTGCCACCTGCGTTTCAGGCCATTGATATATTGTTCAATAATGCGGGCTTGGCACTTGGCATCAAAGGTGCGCATGAAGCCAGCCTTCAGGATTGGGACACAATGATCGCGACTAATATAAGCGGTTTGGTTCATTTAACCCATGCGATATTGCCGGGCATGGTTTCGCGCAATCGTGGCGACATAATCAATGTTGGTTCGGTTGCAGGTTCATACCCTTATCCAGGCGGCAATGTTTACGGCGCAACCAAAGCGTTTGTGCATCAATTTTCGCTTAATTTGCGGGCGGATTTATTGGGCAAAAATATTCGAGTAACCAGCTTTGAACCCGGTATGTGTGAAACCGAATTTTCGGAAGTTCGTTTTGCTGGCGATAAAGCAGCAGCCGCAAAAGTCTATGCCAGTGCCAAGCCATTAAGTGCCGATGATGTCGCATTGACTATTGAAGGCTTTTTGCGATTGCCGAGCCACATCAATGTCAACACAATTGAAATTATGCCAGTTTGCCAAGCCTTCTCACCGTTTGCGGTTCACCGCGAAAATTAGAAACCCAAGGAGTATCTCATGAAATACATAGTCAAAAGCAATAAATCCGCCTTAGAAAGCGTTGAAGCCATAAAAACTGCGGCAGTTGCCAATAAGTTTGGCGTATTGCACGTCCATGATTTGCAAAACACCCTAATTTCCAAAGGTTTTCCATTTGGCAGTGCGGCTTTTGCACTTGATGTCTGCAACCCACAAAAAGCGATCGAAGTTTTGAGTTTTGACATTTCAATGGCAATGGTTTTGCCGTGCAAAATCTCGGTATGGGAAAAAGACGGTAGCGCATTTATCGGCATGGTTCGGCCCACCGCACAATTAGCGCTTTTGAACGATAGCGAAGAATTAAGTGAAGCCGCAGGCGAAGTTGAAGCCACGCTTATCAGGATAATTGACGAAGCCGCCGCATGACGGCCGCAACACTTTTCGCGCTTTGTTTATTCGCTTTTGTAAGCTCTATCACTCCTGGCCCCAATAATATGATGTTATTCGCCAGCGGGGTTAATTTCGGATTTCGCAAAACCATACCGCATATGTTGGGTATTGGTTTTGGCTTTGGAATTATGGTGATTTGCGTTGGACTTGGCCTTGGCAAAATATTTGAAAACTATCCCAGCCTCTATTTGGCGATTAAAATTGCGGGAAGCATTTATTTGCTTTGGATTGCCTATCACATTGCCACCGACACCACGATAGGCGAAGCAAAATCTAGCGCGAAACCAATGACTTTTTTGGGCGCGGCATTGTTTCAATGGGTGAACCCTAAAGCATGGGTCATGGCAATAACTGCGGTAGTGGCCTACACCAAACACTACAATTATTTTGGCAGTTTGATTTTGATTTCTCTGATTTTCGTTGCCATCAATGTGCCTTGTGTTTCGTTGTGGGCTGGGTTCGGCACTTTGATGCAAAAGTTTCTTTCTAACCCCAAGACCCTCAAAATTTTCAATATTGGCATGGCGGTTCTTTTGGTGTTAAGTCTAGCGCCGATTGTGTTTTGAGGCTTCAAAACACAGCGCAAGATTCTTTTATTTGCCGCATTCTGGGCGCGAAAACCGCTTCACACTTTTCGCTGAATGCTCTATATCCAATGCTGAAATAGGGGCAAGCATGAAACAACCGCATCTGCATTCGATCGATACATTGCGCGGCCTTGGGGCGGTGATAATCGTGCTTTATCACAGTGGCAAAATGTTTGCCGCCCCAACCTTGGCGGCGCATGGTTATTTGCTGGTTGATTTCTTCTTCGTCCTAAGCGGCTTCGTGATGACCTATAGTTATGAAGGCCGCGTAAAAGGCGGTGAAACCTTTCGAGATTTCGCGTTTTCAAGGTTTGCACGACTTTATCCCTTGTATTTATTCACCTTGATTTTGGGGGCCTGCTCGCTTGCCTATGTTATAAGCGAAAAGCATTTATGGGGTCAAACCGGCGGCGCATTTTGGGCGGCATTTGCCGTAAATGCGCTTACATTACCTTATTTTGAAACCACAAGCTTAGTTGGTGGCGGGCCGGTATTTCCATTTGCGCTGCAAGCCTGGGCAGTTTTCTGGGAGTTTATTGTCGCATTTGCTTTTTATTTTTTAGTAAAACATCGCGCATCATTTATGCGGTTTTTTAGCCTTTGGTTGATGTTCGCGATTTTGCTTTATGTTGTAGCAATGCCAACCACGCGAATCGATGGCGGCTGGAAAGGCGATGGTTTTATTATTGGCGGATTGCGCGCTTTTGTTGGGCTGTTTGGCGGCTATTTAAGCGCCAAAACTATCAAGAACTGGTATGACGCAAATGACAAGGCGCGCAGCGTCGCTTTGATGACCATTGCATGGCTTATAATCGGCTTGAGTTTCTATCAAGGCGTTTGGGTGAAGTACGACAATCCTTATATCGAGCTAGCTTTGATATATTTTGGATTTCCATTTCTGGTCGGCACAATTTGCCATTCCAAAATATGGATTTTGAACAATCCTATTGCGAACTTCTTCGCCAAAATTTCCTATTCTTTATATTTAATGCATATATTTTTGCTCGGTCTTGGGCTTAAATATCTGAAAGTTACGGGCACCGAAGCTTCACTTGGCTTGGGGTTAGTTTGGCTCGCGATTGTAATAGCATTGTCATATTTAGCGCATATTTTGATTGAGATACCATCTCGTCAGAAAATGATGGCTTGGCAAAAGCGAGATCGGAAATAGCATATTTTTGCTGCAAGTGCGAAAAACGTTTTTGCAGAGCAAATTATTCGCTATAATGAGATTCAATCCTAACTAGCGACCTGGAGTTTTGATGGCACGAATTCACAATATTTTGGATTTTTCATCAAAAAAATCTAGCGGCACAAAAATCTCTATTGTTACTTGTTATGACTATAGTTCGGCTTTAATTGTTGCGGCATCTGATATTGATTGTGTGTTGGTTGGCGATAGTGTCGCCATGACCATGCATGGGGCGTCGTCAACCATCAGCGCGACCATAGAGCAAATGGTAATGCACACCGAATGGGTCGTACGTGGCCTTAAAGATGGCACAAAAGCTGGGGAAAAGCCGCCATTTGTAATTGGGGACTTGCCTTTCCTATCTTACCGCAAAGACTTAACCGCTAATATCGAGGCAGCACTGGCAATCATGCAAGCAGGCGCTAATGCGATTAAACTTGAAGGCGCAAAAGGCAATTTGGCTTTAATCGAACATTTGGTCGATAGTGGTGTGCCAATTATGGGGCATTTGGGATTAACGCCACAATCTGTAAATCAAATTGGCGGTTACAAAGTTCAAGGGAAAACCACCGCGGCGCACGATGCGATGCTGGACGATGCCAAGGCTTTGGCAGCTGCGGGCTGTTTTGCAATGGTGTTGGAATGCGTTCCTGCCGCTTTGGCCAAGGAAATAAGCGAACAAGTGCAAATTGTGACAATTGGCATTGGCGCTGGCAATGATACCGATGGCCAAGTTTTGGTTTGGCAAGATTTGCTTGGATTAAACACTCAGTTCAAGCCAAAATTTGTGCGCAGATATTTTGATGGCTTTGGTGAATTCCAAAAGGCCTTAAATCATTATCATGCCGATGTTTTGGGTCAAAACTTCCCGAGCGACGCCGAGAGTTTTAAATGACAATTGTCATTGAAAATCCGCAAGAATTCAAGAATTGGCGTAATGCCAACAAAGGCAAAACCATGGGTTTTGTACCGACAATGGGTGCTTTGCATGTTGGACATGAAAGCTTAATTAGACATGCGAAAAACCAAAATGAATTGGTCGCTATTTCAATTTATGTAAACCCGACCCAATTTGACAACAAACAGGATTTGCAAAACTATCCGCAAACTTGGGAAGCTGACTTGAAAGTCGCAAAACAGCACAAAGTGGATGCGATTTTTGCGCCAAATTATGCTGCCATATATCCTGATAATTATACTTATTCGGTGGCGGAAAATAGCATTTCAAAAACTCTATGTGGCGCATCAAGGCCCGGTCATTTTGACGGTGTTTTAAGTGTGGTTTTGAAATTATTGAACATCGTAGCGCCGACCCGTGCCTATTTTGGCGAAAAGGACTTTCAACAATTGACGCTTATTCGCGGCATGGCGGAAGCCTTTTTCCTCGATTGCGAAATTATTGGCGTGCCGACAGTGCGTGAGAAAGATGGCCTTGCATATAGTTCACGTAACCAGCATTTGTCGGCACATGGACGAGTTTTGGCAGGGCAGATTAATGCGATAATCAAGACAGCAGGCGATACAAATCAAGCATCCGCAAGACTGAAATCCATTGGATTTGAAATTGACTATATTGCCGATGTTTTTGGCCGCAGATTGGTTGCGGTAAAAACCAATGAAACAAAAACCGGTTCTGCTGTTAGGCTCATAGATAATGTCGAAATCTAAAGTTCTTGTCCTGATTACTGGCTCAATTGCGGCCTATAAGGCTTGTTATTTAGTATCCAAATTGGTGCAATCGGGCTTTTTGGTCAAAATCGCCGCCAGCACGTCGGCGCTAAAGTTTGTGGGTGTGGCGGCACTTGAGGGATTGAGCCAAAATGGCGTCGCCTATGATAGTTTTGAAGAAGGCCGTGCAATGGATCATATCCACCTTATCAGATGGGCCGATATTGTGATTTGCATTCCCGCCACCGCCAATTTCATCAATAAACTTGCAGCCGGAATTGGCGATGATTTACTGACAACTATTGCATTGGCGCATGATTTTACCAAGCCTTTTTTGATTGCCCCCGCAATGAACACGCAAATGTATTTGCACCCCGCGACGCAAAAATCATTGTCGCAATTACGCGAATATGGTTTCGAAATTTTGGAAACTGCTTCGGGCGTTTTGGCATGTGGTGAAGAAGGAGTGGGCAAACTTCTGGATCCCGATTTGATATTCGATGAAATTGCCAAAGCTGTTCCTTCTTCAGACAGATTAACACCAATTTCGAAACAAAAGCGATTGCGCGTTTTGCTAACTTCCGGCGGCACTTCAGAACCAATTGACAGCGTGCGCTCAATCACCAATACCAGCAGCGGCAAAACTGGCGCGGCTATTGCCGATGTGTTTGCGGAAATGGGTTTTGAAGTGGATTTCATTGGTGCAAAAAATGGCGCTCTGCCAGTGGCCGATTGCAAAATCATCCATTTTTCAGATTTTAACTCGCTAAGACACGAATTATTTTCGGCACTCGATACCAATGATTATAACGCAATAATTCATTGCGCTGCGGTTGCGGATTTTAGTGTTACAAATGTTACAATTGGTGGAAAATCTCTCGAACCTAAATCCGCTAAACTACCTTCTGATTCAGATGAAATGATAATCACGCTGAAAAAGAACCCCAAGCTAATTTCACAAATCAAGGCCAAATCAAAAAACAAAAGCGCTTTGTTGTTTGGCTTCAAATTGAGTGATGGATTAAATGGTGATGAATTGACTTTGGAAATTGAGAAACAAATCAAAACCAACCATTGTGATTTCGTAATCCAAAATGATATTCAAGAAATTTCGGGCGATAAAACAATGCACAAATACCATATTTTCGATGAAAATGCCAAAGAGCAAGGCGAATATATTGGTGCGCAAGGCGTGTCCTTGGCTATTACACAAATAATTTTAAGTAGGAATATGCAAAATGATTTTAGCGCTTGATGTCGGAAACAGCCAAATCTATGGCGGCGTAGTTGATGAAGCTGGCAACATAATTTTCAGTTTTCGCAGGGCCTCCAAAACCGGTGCTTCGTCCGATGAAATTGGCATATTCTTGCGCTCAGTTTTGCGCGAAAATGACATTGATCCCAAATCAATTACCCAAATTGCAATGTGCTCAGTGGTTCCCGAAGTTGTGCATTCCATTGGTTCGGCTTGTTTGAAATATTTCGGCACCAATGCATTTCAATTATCGGGCGCTTCCAAGTCCAATTTGATTATTGGCTATAAAAACCCAAGCGAAATTGGCGCCGATAGAATTGCCAATGCCATCGCCGCCGTCCATAAATATCCTGATAAAAATCTGATTGTTATTGATTTAGGAACCGCCACAACTTTTTGCGCGATTTCCAAAAAGCGCGAATATTTGGGCGGCTCAATCATGGCGGGTTTGCGTTTGAATATGGAAGCCTTGGTTTCAAAAACCGCGAAATTACCAAGTTTCGAAATCAGCAAAATTGAAAATGCGCTTGGCAATACCACAATTGAAGGCTTGCAATCGGGCCTTTATTTTGGAAATTTGGGCGCAATGAAAGAAATTATTTCGCGTATTAGCTTCGAATGTTTTGGAAACGAAGCGCCATTTATTATAGGCACTGGCGGTTTTTCCAGCCTTTATCGTGAAGCAGAAATTTTTGATGTCATTGAACCAGATTTAGTGTTTTTGGGGCTGGGTGAGGCGTTGAAGCTGAATAAGTAAGAAATGAGTGCATCATTCAAGCAATCGTGCGCTGTGATAAATTCTAATTATGTGGACCGAGTTGTTTTCTTCTTGAATGTGATAAATTATTCGGTGAGAAAAATATAACAAGTGCCTAAGTTCAATTTCAAAACTATTGTTTTCTTCAATAATTTTGTATCGTTGCGGCATCTGGGAAAGCGTTTCAATCGACGCATATAGCCCATCGAGCCATTTTAATGCTGGCGCTCGACCAGATTCAGAAAGAATATATGCGGCATATTCTTGGGCATCTTTAATGGCCTTTTCTTGAATGATAACTTCATAAATCAATTTGCGACCTAATGCCTGCAAATGCAGATTTCAAATCTGCTCCCTTGCCATTCTTAAAGTCTTCAATGCCTTCATTGACGGCTTTCACGAAGCGGCGACGTTCTATTTCCTCAGAAATTTCGCCATAGGCAGTCGCGTCAATTATTACATATTCAGGTTTGCCATTGATTGTAAGGATTTCAGGTTGGCCACTTTCCTTTATACGCCCGAGAAAAGCTTTATAGTTTCTAACAAAATCCGTAACGGGATTAATCTTCTTCAAATTGAGCATTTTGCGCCTCTGCATGGAATTTAACATATAATTCTATGCACTTCAACTCAATTCTCAATCCTGATTTACCTCTGGTATTGCCAAGGTCGTGGTGTTTTTAATGGTTTCCATAACAAAGCGCGAAGAAACGTTTTTCATCGGCACATTTTCAATCAGGCCTTGATAGAATTTGTCATATACCGCCATATCTTGGACGATTAATTTCAAGATATAGTCAATATCACCCGCCATTCGAAGGACTTCAACAACTTGTGGGCATTTATTGATATAGGCATTGAATTTCGCCAGCCAATTTGTAGTATGCTCGCCCGCTTCGATTGAAACCACCACAACAAGATTTAGCCCGACCAAAGACGGATCAACAATTGCGACTTGTTTCTTGATTATGCCTTTGGCCTGTAGTTTCTGCACACGTTGCCAACACGGGGTTTGCGATAAGCCGACTTTTTTTGAAAGCTCGGTCAGCGGCAAATCGCCTTTATCCATCAAAGCAATTAGAATACGGCGATCAATTGCATCGAGACTTCCAGTTTTACGCGCACCCATTATTTTCTCCCGCATTTTGCAAAACTCGACCGATTACAATCATTTCAGGCCCGCCGCTTGGAATGTCATTTAGCATAGCAGGTAATTTCGAAATAGTGGCATAAAATGACTTTTGCCCTATTCTTGTCGCATCAATAACTAAGGCCGCAGGCGTATCAGCGTCAAGCCCCGCCGCAATCGACTTTTGGGCAAATTCAGCGAAATTGCTTCGCGGCATATAGACAAATGTCGTGGCGGAATTATCGGCAATTGCTGGCCAATTGATTTGTTCGGGCAGGCCGCCATTTTTGCTGGCCCCCGTGACAAACTGCACACGTTGGGCAAATTCGCGGTCAGTGAGCGAGAAACCCAACGACGAAGCAACGCCTTGCGCGGCCGAAATACCAGGGATAATTTCGATTGTCACACCGGCTTCGCGGCAGGCAGCGATTTCTTCGCTGGCGCGACCAAAAATTAATGGGTCACCGCCTTTAACGCGCACAACATATTTGCCTTGTTTGGCATATTGCACCAAAAGCGCGCTTATTTCTGTCTGCGCACAAGATGGCCCGCCGCCGCGTTTGCCAACGCCAATAAGCCTGGCCTCTCGGCGGGCAAAATCCAAAATCGAGGGTTCGACTAAATCGTCAAACAAAACAACTTCGGCGCGTTGCAGCGCCCGCATTGCTTTTAATGTCAGAAGTTCAGGGTCGCCCGGCCCGGCACCAATCAAGGCAACTTCGCCAATTGGCACGGGCGTGTTTTCAAGCATTTTTTCCATATCGGCATCTCGCGGCGTCTTGGTTGGCTCATTCAAAGCACGGCTAGCGAAGCGGTGCCAAAATGCGCGTCTTTGCCCAAAAGCGAGGTTTCTTTGCTTTATCAAAGGCCGCCATTTTTGCGCAAGTTTTAGCCAAACAACTATGGCTTGCGGTAACATTGCTTCAAGCCGACCGCGCAAAACCTGCCCCAATGCGGGCGCGGCGCCATTGGTTGCAATTCCAATCACGAGGGGCGAGCGATTAACAATCGCGCCAAATTGGAAATCGCAAAGTGCGGGGGTGTCAATCACATTTACAGGCACGCCATGCCCACGCGCCGCCATCACAAATGCTTTTGCTTCATTATCGTCCTGGGTTGACATTATTGCCAATGCCGCGCCTTCAAAATCGGCCGCGCCCCAATTTCGCGCGACGATTTCGACATTTTCCATTGCCGCTATATTAGGGTTTTCGCCTGCAAATACAGCGACTTTGGCTCCAGCCGCCGCGACCAATTCGGCTTTCCAAATCGCCGCCTCACTGCACCCTGCAACCAGCACTTTGCGACCTTCAAGGTTATGAAACAAAGGCAATGACGCAAGTGGGCCAATGCTTTTGGGCGTAATAATTTCGGGGCTTCGGGATTTGCTCATATGCCCGAACCATCAATATTTGCGAGTGCGGCTTCGGCTTTTTCACGGGCGTCACGCAAAAATAGGAACCAAATCACTGGCTTAAAAGCAAAATCCAAAAATGCCAAAAGCGCCGAAATTGCAAAGCTATTGGTGACCAATAAAGCCATGGAAAAAGTCGCAATGCTGGAAATCGCTAAACCATACAGCGCTTTTTGTGCCGTTTGATTGGGGTTTTCGATATTTGGAAATGCTAACTTCGCCAAATTTTCAAATTGCGTTTTTCTTCCATTTGAAGTCGGCTTGGTTTGCCCTTGGAACAAGCCCATTGCCACCGTTTCATTGCTGATTTTATCAATCAAAATGAAACTACCCAAATCTCGATTTATCTCATATGGTTCAACCAATAATGGGCGTGACAAGCTTATTGAGGCACTGCCAATTCCGTTCATGGCAAGGCCGTCCGCCATCACTTCTTGCAAAGTTGCAAAGTCCAAAGCGCTTTTTATATTGGTTATTTTGGCGTTGGTTTGGCTAGTTGCGTGCTTTATCACATAGTCTTTTTCGAGCCGCATTGCTGCCGAACTGAACCACAGAATTTTCGCATCCGAGGTTTTTCGTGAGCGCAATTGGCTGCTGGCAAGGCTAAGCACGTCGCCGCGCGAAACATCAATTTCATCTTCCAAAACAATCGTTATTGCTTGGCCTTGGCTTGCTTCGCTCAAATCGCCATCATAAGTGCAAATTCGGGCGACACGACTGGTTTGCAAGCTGGATGAAACTATTATTTGCTGGCCGAGTTTGATTGTGCCCGACGACACAGTTCCACTGAAACCCCTGAAATCAAGATTTGGTCGATTTACCCATTGCACTGGAAATCTAAATTCTGAATGCGAAATTGGAAATGGCGCGACATTTTCCAAATATTCCAATAAATGCGGGCCATCATACCAGACCATATTGGCAGACTTTGTCGTGACGTTTTCACCCAATATCGCACAGATTGGTATCGCCGCGATTTCGCTGAAACCAAGCTCCTTAGCGTGGCGTGTGAAGTCAGTGACAATTGTGTCGTAGGTGGCCTTACTATAGCCAACTAAATCCATTTTATTTATCGCCAAGACCACATTCTTTACGCCAACCATGGAAGTAATTGATGCGTGGCGTCGGGTTTGCGCCAATACGCCTTTGCGAGCGTCAATTAAGATAATCGCAATTTGGGCTGTTGAAGCGCCTGTCGCCATGTTTCGCGTATATTGCTCGTGCCCTGGAACATCTGCGGCAATAAAGGCGCGCTTTGGCGTCCTAAAATAACGGTAAGCAACATCAATTGTTATGCCTTGTTCGCGTTCTGCTTCAAGCCCATCAACCAAAAGCGCATAATCGCGTTCTTGGCCCTGGGTGCCGTATTTATTTGAAGCATCGTCCAGCGCGGTCATTTGATCATCGAACACTTGGCCGACATCAAAAAGCAATCGCCCGATTAAAGTCGATTTGCCATCATCCACCGAGCCACAAGTGATGAAGCGCAAAAGTTCGGTTTCTTGGTTTGCGGACATCTAAAAATAGCCTTCCGCTTTTTTCTGTTCCATCGAAGCGCCGCCATCATTATCAATCATGCGGCCTTGACGTTCGGAAGTTTTGGCCTGTTGTAATTCGGCGATTATTTCACCGACATTGCTGGCGTTGCTTACAATTGCGCCGGTGAGAGGATAGCAGCCCAAAGTGCGAAAACGCACGAGCTTGTTTTGGATTTTCTCACCCTTGCGTAACTTTAACCGTTCATCATCAACCATTATTAGGCCGCCATCGCGCTCAATCACTGGCCTTATTTTGGCAAAATATAGTGGCACCACCGGAATATTTTCGCGTGCGATATAGTTCCATACGTCATATTCGGTCCAATTGGATAAAGGGAAAACCCTAAAACTCTCACCCGGTTTTTTATTGGTGTTAAACAAGTGCCAAGGTTCTGGCCTCTGGTTTTTTGGATCCCAACGGTGGACCTTTGTGCGGAATGATATTACCCGTTCTTTGGCGCGAGATTTTTCTTCATCGCGCCTTGCACCGCCAAATGCAGCGTCAAACTTATATTTATCCAGTGCTTGTTTTAAGCCTTCGGTTTTCATTACGTCAGTATGAATTCTTGAGCCACTATCAATCGGATTAACGCCAGCCGCGACACCATCTTGGTTGATGTGCACCAATAATTGCAAGCCCAAATTTTTCACTGTGGCATCGCGAAACTCAATCATTTCGTTGAATTTCCAAGTGGTATCAACGTGAAGCAGCGCAAACGGCGGCAAAGAGGGATAAAACGCCTTAATTGCAAGATGCAGCATGACAGCGCTATCTTTGCCAATAGAGTAAAGCATTACTGGCTTTTCAGCGGTCGCAACCACTTCGCGCATGATGGAAATTGCTTCGGCCTCAAGCCTATCAAGGTGGGTGAGAGTTTTCATTTTAATTTTTATTTCTTACCAATTGACCTTGTTCATTGACATGCAGCCCGCATTCCTTTTGTGCGCCCGCTTCGGCTTCCCACCACCAACGGCCCGCGCGTTCGGTTTCACCATTTGCAACAGCACGAGTGCATGGCGCGCAACCAATTGATAAGAATCCTTGGTCGTGAAGTGGGTTGATTGGCACTTTTAGCGATTTGATTTCTGCAAGGATTTCGTCTCGATTTTTGTCAAATAGTGGATTGAATTTTATCAAATTGCGACTTTCGTCAAATTCGGCAATTGGAACCCCTTCGCGCGCTTGCGATTGGTCGGCACGAAGCCCTGAAATCCATCCGCTTGCGCCTTCTAATGCGCGATTAAGCGGTTCAACTTTGCGAATATTGCAACAAGCTTTGCGGGCTTCGACTGACTGATAGAAGCCATTAGTCCCTTGGGTTTTCACCCATTTGGCAATTGCGCTGGGGTCAGGGTAGAAACCATTAATACTGATTCCATATTTGTCTTCTGTTGCCTGCCATAAATCATGGACTTCTTGAAACAGCCGCCCTGTATCGAGCGTGAAAATATCCACCGCCAGTTTTTGCGTGGCGATGTGATGGGTAATCAGTTGATCTTCAAGCCCGAAACTTGTTGAAAAAGTGATGCGGCCTTGAGCCAATTCGCGGATTTTTGCGAGGCGTTGTGGCAGCGCAAGCCCATTCAAGGTTTCTGAAATTTGCTGAATATTCATGGCAATTCGCGCACCAAGTTCAAATGGCGATTGGCGGCAATTTTTTGCCTCCGACTTTGAAATATCGAAGTTTTTGTTGAATTATTGTTCTGATATGAATGTTGCGATATTTCCTTCGCCGCTAGCCATTGCACCAAAGGTTGGCGCAAAAACTGCTCGTCCGAAATCTCAATTTCATCAAAACCACAAGCAATTAAATCTGAGAATTGATCGGGAATAAGCGGGCCAATCGCCCGCAATTTGCCATTAAAGCCCGCGCGACGCAGCTTTTTGGTTAGGCTATAACCACGACCATCATGATGGGTAGGAAAAATGATTCCCAAAATCTCGGCATTCGCAAATTGCGCCATCACATCGGCAATTGCGGCAGAATTGCTTATGGTTTCTACGTTATCAGCGACGGCAAGAAAATTACCTTCTTTGTCAATAATCGGCATTTTACAAATCCTCACTTAAAATTTGCCCTTGATTGGCAAATGCAACTCGGAAATGTTCGATACCCAAACGTCGATAGGTGTCTATAAATTCTTCGCCTTCTTCACGTAAATGAAGATAGCGATTGATAATGCGTTCAATAGTGTCGGGAACATCTTCGGCATCAATACCGGGGCCCAGTCTTTCGCCTAACGCCATGTCCAAAGTAGCGTCACCACCAATTGTTATTTGATAGTTTTCGCGCCCTGATTTTTCCAAGCCCAAAATGCCGATATTGCCAATATGGTGATGCGCACAGGCATTTATGCAGCCCGAAATATTGATGCTTATATTGCCAATTTCAGCTTGCTTTTGCGAGCTTTCAAAGCGTTTTGAAATTTCTTGAGCAATCGGGATTGAACGCGCCGTTGCCAGTGCGCAATAATCGAGCCCGGGGCAGGCGATAATATCGGAAATCAATCCAACATTAGCGGTGGCAAGCCCCATTGCGCCTAGCGCCGCACACAACTCGGGAAGATCATCTTTTGCAACATGGGGAAACACAATATTCTGATGATGGGTAATTCTGATTTCACCGCTTGAATATTTATCGGCCAAATCGGCGATTGCCAGCATTTGTGTCGAAGTCGCATCACCTGGAATGCCGCCAATTGGCTTCAGGGAAATCGTGGTTGCGACATAGCCGTCGATTTTGTGCGGTATTGTGTTATATT
The DNA here is from genome assembly GCA_009773395.1 of Hyphomonadaceae bacterium. Lineage (GTDB taxonomy): Bacteria > Pseudomonadota > Alphaproteobacteria > Caulobacterales > Aquidulcibacteraceae > Pseudaquidulcibacter. The sequence goes on from WRPI01000007.1 coordinate 50,407, forward strand.
TGGCAAAGTCTGCGAAAGCGCTGTCGTTAAGCGCAGCATCATATTTTGTTTCGCTGCGCCCTAATAATTTTGGCAAGGCGAAATATGCATTTATCCGCGCGATTTCATCGGCATCGACATCCACCGATGAAGTGTCCGAAATTGCATATTCGGCTTCGACTTGTTTGATAAATTCTTCAAGGCCAGTTTCATTGACCAATATTTTAATCCGCGCCTTATATTTATTGTCGCGGCGGCCTTCCGAATTATAGGTTCTTAAAACTGCTTCGAGATAGCCAAGTAGTTTTTCGTGCGTCACAAATTCTTTGATGATTTTGCCAATGACTGGCGTGCGCCCAAGGCCGCCACCAGCATAAATGCGAAAACCAATTCCTCGTTTCACATCGTCAATAATTTGTATGCCAATATCATGGGCGCGAATTACTGCTCGGTCGGCGCTTGCACCAGTGACCGCGATTTTGAACTTGCGCGGCAAATACAAAAACTCTGGATGCTCTGTGGACCATTGGCGAATAAGCTCGGCAATCGGGCGTGGGTCGGCTATTTCATCTTTTGCTATACCTGCAAAATGATCAGCCGTGACATTACGAATACAATTGCCAGAAGTTTGAATGCAATGCATGGAGACTTCTGCCAATTCGGCCAAAATCTGCGGAACATCAATCAGTTTTATCCAATTGAATTGGATATTTTGCCGCGTTGTGAAATGGCCATATCCTTTGTCATATTTTGCGCCAATTTGCGCCAAAACCCGCATTTGCTTGGCACTCAAAGTCCCATAAGGAATTGCAATGCGCAACATATAAGCATGAAGTTGCAAATAAACCCCATTTCGAAGTCGAATGGGCCGAAACTCATCTTCGCTTAAACTGCCGTCCAAGCGCCGCGCCACTTGATTTGCAAACTGCGCATTGCGGCTGGCGACAAATGCCGCATCAAATTCATCATATCGATACATTTAGGGCCCCTTCAATTGATGGCTCGCCATAATCAATAGTTGGGCCCGAAATTAGAAAGCTCTCGCGCAAGGTTTTTGAGGTGATTTTGTATGCAATATGTGCAATTGGAATTATCGCAAAATCGACAATGATATTTTGCGCAATGAATGAGGCTGCGACAGTTTCCATTTCAATGATTTCGTCGTCCGCATGCGCAATTTTTGCTTGATTGATGTCGCGCGACCACAATTCGCCTGTCCAATAGGCAACATAGCCTTCACGCAAATCATGGGCGCTTAAAATCGCAGGTGCGGGAATTTTGTTTTTCATATAGTGTGATTTCAACCAATTCAGCCAGAATATAGAAAATAATTCTAAACTTTAACTGTGCTATCTATTTAATTTTACACTATATTTCATTTCCGCACTGGGGTATCAAGCCAATAAATTGGCGATATTTGCTATTTTGGTCGAATTCAAAAGAAATATTTTCTACTTGCGCCGAAATGGCTCAATTTCCAGTATAAATCGCTGCAATTATATAAGCCACAATTACAATTGGCCAAATAATGCGAAACCAATTTTCTTCGAACCATGACTGGGTCTTGCTAGTATAAATCGGCATGGAATATGAAAAGCCAGTTAAACTGTCCGACTTTGCAAGTTGATCAAAAAATTCTTGAGCTTTTTTTGGCGGAATTATCTTGCCTTCGCACTCGAAGTCATTTCGAATTTTCAAAACAAACGGGGTCACAACAGCCCAATCGCACTCCATTCTCCACCCATCCGATTCTATTTTGTCATTCTTGGCGGCGGAAAAATGTTCCTTTGGCAAGGCAAAAATCGCGGTTCTTGATTTCCGTCGTCCAAGACCTAAGTCAATTGGCGTCGCTCGTTCATTGGTTTGCGTTACCATAAAATCCGGAAGGAGTTCTTCGGGACGCCACAGGAAGTTCAATAATTTACCAGTGGTGGCGGCGGTAAAGCCGTTTGTCAATTCATAAGATTCGATTATTTCAAGTTCATTTTTTTCGGGCCTATCAATAATTTGTGTTTCTTTCGTTCTAATGGCTCCACGATATTGCCTATCGTAAAAGTCAGCATAGTCATCGGATAGCGCCTTCAACCCGTCTTCTTTTAGTTTTGCCCTTGCCCCATCTGCCATGTAATCGCGCCAAAAAGTCTGAATTTCGACGTGAATTTTTGGATTAACTAAATTTTCGATTTTCCAATTTTCCACAGCTTCAACTACATATGGCCGTTGATGAACTTTTATCACTTCCAATTGGGATTGCGCTATCAATGGCAATGCTTTGCCATAATAGGGTGGTGTGATTGTCTCCCATGTGCCAGCTTGGTCAGGAAAAGTTGGGTCAAAATAACGAATTTCATCGCCTATTTTTGCGCGAACAATGCAATGATTAAAGGCATAAACACGTGCTGGGTGGGCGTCCACAAATTCTCTCGTGACAGTATCTACAAGCGCAGGGCTAGCCACTATCCCAAAGTGACGCAATAAGCAGGTGAGCAGCAATGATTTGTCTTTGCAATCGCCATATCTGCTGGCCCAAATCTCATTTATGTTGCGCGGGATCAGACCTCCCTCGCCCATTGAGACCGCTAAATACCGCACTTCACGTTGGACAAAGCGCAAAAGCGCCAAAATCGTGTCTTTTTCGCTTTTTGAATCAAGTTTCGCTGCTTGCGCGCCTTCAATCAATGAAACTGGTAATTCATGCGCGTTTTCGTATGCTGGTCTGAATATATCTGCAATTTGCTCCCAAGACTTAGCATCCGAAATACTAACACTGGGGCTTGGATCAAACCCTGGCGGCATGGAAGTTTCAAACTTTTCCAATTGTGTGTTTTCGAGTTCCCATAATAAAATTTTGGTCTCGCCATTGAGTTGTGTCTGTGGTTCAGGCGCATCATTATTAAGCTGCATCGCAACTTCTTTGCCTTTGGGAAGGATTACCATTAATCGTTGCCTTGCAGCGCAATATCCCCAAGAAAACCTTGTTTTAATATCAACTGTCCCGCGCAAAATCGGTTGCGAGCCAATCATGCAATAAGAATAATCAACGATGTCGCCAATTCGCACGCCGGGGATAATTAGGCTGGCTGTTAGGCAACCATCAAACACACGTCGTTCAATGTCCTTTTCGCGGCGCAATATTTCAAAATGTTCTAATTCTGCGCTCCAAATCGCCTCTCCGTTGCGAAAAAGCGCAACCTTGTGAATCAGCAATTGTTGGTAAAATGGATTGAAAGTCAGATTTAAGTGGCCAATTGTTTCCAATGCCTGCGTCGAAAGCGCTTGTTCCACTTGGCGATAATAATGGCATGTATCTGGCTCGCAAACATTGATAATTGTGTCACTGAGATAGACATTTATTCCTTGCCGACTTGTGCTTGGTTTAACTTCTGACCAATCATATTCATCAACCCAATCAGGCGCAGGTTGTAACTTGAAGCTCTCGGTTTTAATCATCGAATGTCCTTTACGCTCGCTTTCCAATTGTTTTCATATTGTTGGGGCAAGGACAACTCTAAATGCTGCAATATTGCTTTGAGGCGCAAGAAAAAGCCCCACATTTTTTTTGTGGGGCATTTGAAACTTTGAGACTTGGATTTAAGATCAGTCTTTCAAATCCGCGGGAACATGGCCACCATTCGCCGCCAATTTATTCATTACTTGGCGATGCAGCCAAACATTCATCGTCGCGCTATCACTCATATCGCCAGTATAACCAAGTTCAGTTGCTAATTCTTTGCGATTGGCAAGGCTTGAATCAAGGCCGCAAAGCTTCATCAAATCGACAATTGATACGCGCCAATTGGTTTCAAAATTCACCAAAGTTGCTGCATGATCAAGAATTGGCACAATATCAATTGGTGCCGCAGGCGCAGCAGCCGCAGGCGCAGCCGCTGGGACAGCAGCCGACGGTGCTGGCGCGGCATGCGCTTTATTGCCGAAAATCGCATTTTTAATTTTGTCGAAAAAGCTCATAATATTTACTCCTTGGTATGGTAAAATTATCTTGAATTGGGAAACTTACCAGCGTTCAATCTATCTGAACATCGTGGCAGTTACAAGACAATCGAATGTTACGCCCTATGGACAATTGCCACTATTATCGACGAATGTGTGAAGACCAAGAACGATAGGAAGGCAGCCCAAACATGACGAGTTTTACATCCAACCGCCGAATTTTCACCGGGGGGTTTGTTTCCATGGCGGCACTTGCATGGTCAGCAAAATCAATTGCGCAAAGCCAAAGCCGTGTAGATAATGAATTTGCGCGATTAGTGCGCGATTGGATATCGGGTTCGCTTCGTCTAAGCCCAGTTTCTTCCACTCAAATCGGTGAACATAGGTTTGATGCACTTCTTGATGATATGAGCGCTGAAGGCCGAATGCGCAACCGAGGCTTCATCTTTTCGATTCGCGAAAAATTGGATAGAATAGATAAGCAAAAATTATCGCGCGACAACCAAGTTGATTTCGCGATTTTGATGAACGCGTTAATCGGTCAAATCTGGACAATGGATGCGTCTGAAGATTGGGCATGGAACCCGCTTTCTTATCAATCCGTCGCAGGTGGTGCGATTTATAATTTAATGGCGCGCGAATTTGCGCCGATAAAATCACGCCTTGCCAATGCCACAAGCCGAATGGAAAAAATTCCGACCCTTTTGCGTCAAGCGCGTGAAAATTTGGATCCGCCTAGCGTGCCAGCTCCACATGCCGAGACATATTCTGCCCAGAACAAAGGCTTGAAGTCAATTATCGACGAAATGATTACTCCGCACAAACACCATTTACGGGGCGCAAGGCTTGCTCGCCTTAACGCCGCAATCGCCATATATAATGCAGCAGTTGATGAGCATCAGGTTTGGATTGACACTGTGCTGGTTCCCGCAGCAAAAGCCGATTTTAGAGTGGGCGCCGAAAAATTTGACCAACAATTGGGCTTCACATTGGTGTCTGATTTGAGTCGCCAAGAAATTCGCGCACGTGCCAATGCCGCGATTATTCGGGTTCGTGGCCGCATGTATGAAATTGCGGCAAGGGTGCTTGCCAATACTGACAATACGCTGGTTTTGCCCCAAAACCCAAGCGCCGAACAGCAACAAATAGCAATTAAAGCAGCATTGGATTTGGCAGCCGCCCAAAGACCAACTCCCGATAAATTGGTGGAAACTGCAAGCAATGCCACCGAAGTGGCACGGCAATTTGTTTTGCAAAAAAACCTCATAACTTTGCCCAGTGGCCCGGTGAAAATAATATTGATGCCCGAGTTTCAACGCGGTTTTGCGGTTGCATATTGTGATAGCCCTGGCCCGCTCGATAAGGGTCTTGAGACTTTTTATGCGGTGTCGCCAATTCCAGAGGGCTGGAGCGAGGCACAAACCACCTCATTTTTGCGTGAATATAATATGCGTGGAATTATGGACATCGCGGTCCATGAAGCCATGCCTGGCCATTATGTGCAGCTTTTTCACGCCAATCGCCATAGCTCTATATTACGAGCGATTTTGGGTTCAGGTTCATTCATTGAAGGTTGGGCGGTTTATGCCGAACAAATGATGGTTGAGGAAGGTTTCAAATCTGATGACCCATTATATGAACTGACCCAGTTGAAAGTGCAATTGCGCACAATATGCAATTCCATAATTGACCAAGCAATTCACGTTGACGGCATGACGCGCGAAGAAATGATGCTTTTGTTAACGCAAACCGCGTTCCAAGAAGAACGCGAGGCAGCAGGCAAATGGCGGCGGGCGCAGCTTTCCTTCACCCAACTTTCAACCTATTTTGTCGGGTTTGCCGAACATATGGAAACTCGCGAAGCCGTAAAACGTCGCCGAGGTGCAGGGTTTGACTTGAAAACCTATAATGATGAAATTCTAAGCTATGGCTCACCGCCCGGGAAATTTGCGCGCGCTTTGATTTTGAATGAAGCTATTCCTTCTTAAGGACTGAACCACGCTCAATCATGCGGTATGGCAAAACCCGTTCTTTTGGGCCATTATTTAATAAAATCTCAGCGGCGGCATAGCCCATATCGGTAACTGGTTGGTGAATTGTCGTAAGATGCGGCCAAACTAATTGGCAACCTGGCACATCATCAAAGCCGACAATTGATACATCTTCGGGCACTTTGAGACCCATGTCGTGCAAATATGCCATTAGGCCAAACGCCATATAGTCATTGGCGGCAAAAATTGCGCTTGGTCTTTTGGAATGTTCAAAAATTTGCCGCGCGGCCTCGCGGCCCGATTCAAAATAAAAATATCCTTGGCTTATCCAGTTCTGATTTGCATCGATATTGTAGTCTTTGAGTGCCTTGCAAAATCCTTCAAACCTTAGATGCGAACCGCCATGCTGGGGGTGGCCGCGAATAAAACCGATTTCTTTGTGACCGCGCTCTATCAAGTGTTTTGTCAAATTATATGCGGCGTCAAATTCGTCCATTCGCACACAAGCTGCGCGCCCTAAATCCTTGCTTGGCGAAATCCGAACATAGGACATGCCAGTTGCTTCAATAATATCCAAGATTTGCGGCATGTCGCAAAATGGCGGCGAAATAGCGATGCCATCGAGCCGAATGGTCGCCAGCAAATTACTAATCGCTTGGATTAAATCTGGGTTTTCACTAGTTTGCGGTTCGCACATCAAATGATATTTGCTTAAGCGGCACCGCGCAATCATCCCAGTTTGCAAATCATGGGCGTAAGTAGAATTGATATTGTCGTAAATCAAACCAATTAGGTAAGATTTACCACCCGCCAATGAGCGCGCCAACATGCTCGGATTATAATTTAGCGATTTGGCAGCTTCCTTTACGCGGTCACGAGTTTGCGCGCGAACATTTGGCTCATCATTCATTACTCGCGACACAGTTTTTATCGAAACCTGCGCAAGCGTTGCAACATCACTTATTGTTGCGGTACTTTGTTGTGCGCGGCCTGCCACTATGAGCCCCTCGATTAGTTCTTAGGCGCTAATGAATCGACCGCTAGTTTGGATATTCTCGTTATTTCGTCCCATGCGCCCTCCTCCATTGCTTGGAGCGGGGCAACCCATGAGCCGCCAACACAAAGGACGTTATCCAAAGCCAAAAATGCCGCCGCATTACCGGCATCAATGCCACCAGTTGGGCAGAATTTGGCTTGTGGGATTGGGCCGCCAATACCTTTAAGGGCAGCAACACCGCCAGCGGCAACCGCGGGGAAGAATTTCAAATAATTATAGCCCCATTCAAGTGCTTGCATAACTTCTGAAGCCGTTGCCACGCCTGGCAATAGGCAAATTGCATCTTGTTTGGCCAATACCTCAGTAAGCCCAGGTGACACCCCGAATTTCGCGCCAGCTTTGGCAGCATTTTCGGCGTCCCGTGGCGTTAATATTGTGCCAGCGCCAACAATTGCTTTTGGGCGTTCTTTGGCGATAAGTGCGATTGCCTCAAGCGCGCAGGACGTGCGCAATGTGATTTCGAGGGCGTATATCCCGCCTGCCATAAGTGCATCCGCCAATGGCAATGCCATTTCAATTGATGGGATGACCATTACTGGCAAAACTGGGCCAGCCTTCATAAAGCTTTCAATAATTGGGTTCTGGGGCATATTAATTTATCAAGCCTCTAAAATCTGTTTTATTGTCAACACATTGGCCGCACCAATCAGCGCTGCATGGGGGTTGATAATAATTTTCGACGGAATGGCTTTTACCAAATTAGTCATTGGCCCTTTGGCTTCCATACGCGCACGAAATCTTTGATGATCAATTTTATCAACGACATGATTGATAATGCCACCCGCGATAAATATCCCCGACAACGCGCCATGCAAAAGCGCTAAATCACCCGCCACAGATGCCAAAATATCAATGAAGGCATCAATTGTGTGACGACAACCTTGGGCGTCCATGCCGTCAATATCCGTGATTTGCGCAGGCGTCAGCGCTTTATGTGGCTCGCCTCTAATGTGGCTTATCGATTCGTAAAGATTGACGAGGCCAGGGCCGGACATCAAATGTTCAATCGAAACCCTGCCGTATTTTTTGCGTAAATAACGGTAAATTTCGATTTCAAAATCATTGACTGGCGCAAATGTTGCGTGGCCACTTTCAGTTGGTAAACAATATGGGCCATAAGCGCCGCCAATTAAAACCGAAGCGCCAAAACCAGTGCCAGCGCCCATAACCGCATATACGTCACTTGCGCCTTTAATTGGTGTGCCAATTGGCAAAGTATCGGCGTCTTGCAAATGCGGCAGACAATAAGCAAGACCCGCAAAATCATTGACGAGGCGTGCAATTTTGGCGCCAGTTTGATTGGTTAGTTCAGCTTCGGTAATTGTCCACGGCAAATTAGTTAGTTCAATTGCGCCATCTTTCACTGGCCCCGCCATTGCCAATACGCAAAAATCAAGCTCGGGTCTGCCACCAATGCGTTCAAAATATACGCGCAATGCTTCGTAAAAATCCGCAAAATTGGAACATTCAACCGATTGGAAATTGGTTAAAGCAGTTGCGCCATTTTGCCTTTTCGCAATTGCAAACCGCGCATTCGTGCCACCAATATCGCCGACCAAGCCGATTAGAGGCGCATTATCACTTGTAGAATTTGTGTTCATTTGTTCCCTCACCAAAAAATTGCGCCGCCTTTGTCTGCTGGGCCTGCTCGCCGACGGTTTTGGGCGAATAATTCGCGCCCCATGCCGTCAGCTTCTTTTGGCCGCTTTGCCTTTTTGCGCGTCATTAATTCTGTTTCATCGCCCAAAAATGCCACTTGACCATTCACGCAATCAACCCGCAGTAAATCACCATTTTGCAGGCGTGATAAGATCGGATTGTCGATCGCTTCAGGCGTCAAATGCACAGCCGCCGCGACTTTTCCTGATGCACCCGACATGCGCCCATCAGAAACCAAAGCGATCTTGCGACCTTCATCGAGGAGGCTTGAAAGTGAAGGCGTTAGTGAGTGAAGTTCAGGCATGCCATTGGCTTTGGGTCCTTGAAAACGCACCACGCAAATAAAATCGCCTTCGGGCAGGCTTTTGTTTTTGTAGGCACTCAAGAAATCCGCTTGATCGTCAAAAACCACACATTTGGCTTCAATTATTTGGCAATCAGGTTGCACCGCCGAGATTTTGGCGATTCCACGGCCCATATTGCCAGTTAATTCACGCAAACCGCCGTGCGGCGAAAATGGATTACTTGCTGGTCTTAGCACTGCTTCGTCCATGCTCTCTGCTGGAACTTCACGCCAGTGCAAATGCCCGTCCTGCAACACTGGTTCTTTGGCATAATCTTTGAGGCCCTTACCCCATATAGTCTGCACATCGTCATGCAATAGCCCAGCATTGAGTAGTTCACGAATAACGAAGGCCATACCGCCTGCCGCATGGAAATGATTAACGTCAGCCGAACCATTGGGATAAACCCGCGCCAAAAGCGGCACGATTTGTGAAAGTTTATCAATGTCTTCCCATGTAAGAATTATCCCTGCTGCGCGCGCCATTGCTGGAATGTGCAAAGTCAAATTAGTCGAACCACCAGTTGCCAAAAGGCCAACAACACCATTGACGAACGCCTTCACAGTTAGAACATCGGCAAGTCTGCGCGGGTTTTTAGAGTTTTGCGCAGTGGTGGCGGCACGGGTCACGGCGGCATTTGTCAAGGCCTCGCGCAACGGCGTCGAAGGCGGCACAAAAGCTGCGCCTGGCACGTGCAGCCCCATCATTTCCATCAACATTTGGTTGGAATTTGCTGTGCCATAAAATGTGCAAGTTCCCGCCGAATGGTAAGATGCCATTTCGGCTTCAAGCAATTTATCGCGCCCGACTTGACCATTGGCATATTGCATCCGAATCTTCGCTTTTTCAGGATTGGCAAGGCCAGAAGACATTGGTCCCGAGGGGACAAAAATAATCGGCATATGGGCGAAACTTAAAGCGCCAATCACCAGCCCTGGAACAATTTTATCGCAAATCCCCAAACACAAAGCAGCATCAAAAGCATCATGGCAAAGCGCAATCGCTGTGGCTTGGGCAATAACATCACGCGAAAAAAGTGACATTTCCATGCCGGCACGGCCTTGAGTAACGCCATCACACATAGCGGGCACACCGCCTGCTACTTGGGTAGTTGCGCCATTTTTTCGCGCCATTTCACGCAGTTTTTGTGGGTAATCATGGTAGGGTTGGTGCGCCGACAGCATATCATTATAGGACGTCACAATTCCAATATTGGGAACTCTATCAAGCGCGGCTTGCAATTTATCAATTTCCGAAGATGCTGCAACCACATGGGCATAATTGGCGCAGGAAAGCCGTTTGCGGCGCGGCTCTTTTGAGGCATAGGCCTTGGTGCGTTTCATAAATCGCGACCGCAAGGATTTGCTTCTGGCTTCAATGTTCGCGGTTACTTGTTCTAAAATTGGGTGGATTTTGTGCATGATTCTACGGGGCCCAGACGAAAGATATTGGCGCAGGAGCTTGTGCCAAATACGCGCCAATTGGTGAAATAAAGGGGTCTGTTTGGTTTGCCATTGCGGTTAGGACATCTAATTTTTCTTGTCCGCTAATATAAAAGACCACTTTTCGGCATTGATTTATTGCGCGCGGTGTAAGCGAAAGACGAGCGATTTTTGGTTCAAGCTCGGCAATGTTTAATGGTGCAATTGGCATCACCAAATCTTCGGTCTGATAAATTGTTGCATTTGTTGGGTGGCGCGGAAAAATCGACGCATAATGGCCATCTGGCCCCATACCCATGAGGGCAAAATCGACTTTGGGAGGCGAACCATTTCCTAATTCCAAAAGTTGTTTTTCAGCAGATTTGGCGCTAATTATAGCGTCAGCACAATCGCCAACAAGGCCAATGATTTCTTGCGCATTTGCCCCTCCATGCGAGAATATTTGGCGTAACATGGCTTCATTGGAAAATGGGCTTGAAAGCGGAACAAAACGCTCATCGAGGACAATTAGTTTTATTTTCGGCCATTGCAATTCCAATTTAGCCAATGCTTCATACAATGGTTTGGGAGTGCCACCGCCCGCCGCCAACCAAATTGCTTGACCGCGCGAATTGATTGCTGATTGCAATTCTTTGGCAATCAAATTTGCCAAATATGAACGAGCATCATTTTGAACTTCAAATGAAATGATTTGGTGGCGATTGCCGATTTTTGTGACTATTGGTTCAGCGAGCATCTCTAATCCAGCCAACTTAAATCACTGTCACGGTCAAACAAAGTATAGGCATTGACCGGCCCAAAAGTTCCCGCAGGATAGCTATGCGGCTTGGGATAGGACTTTTTCCAACCTTCGGCAATTCCGTCAACCCATTTCCACGCGGCTTCAACTTCATCACGGCGGACAAAATGCGCATTATTGCCGTGCAGCGCGTCAAGAATTAGACGCTCATACGCAATTCTGCGCATTGGCGATTTTTTCGAACCTTCGTCAAACGCATGAGCCAAAGACAGGCTCAAGGCCAATGGTTGCAATTGTAGCCCTTCAAAAGTGAGGCCCGGCGATTTATTCATGATGGTAAGCGAAATATCTTCTTCGGGCTGCAACCGAATGACCAAACGATTGGCTTCTATTTGATTGCCAAAAATCGAATGTGGAACTGGCCTAAATTGAATAACAATTTCAGTTTTGCGCGACGGCAAGCACTTGCCAGTGCGAAGATAAAATGGCGTGCCAGCCCAGCGCCAGTTGGCAATTTCGGCCTTAATAGCAACAAAAGTTTCGGTGTTTGAAGGCGAGCCTTTTTCAAACTCATAGCCTTTGTTGCTTTGACCATCAGCATAGCCAGCGCCATATTGGCCACGCGCCGTGTTCTTAACAACATTGGAAGCGTCAATTGTCTTAAGCGACTTTAATACTTTGACTTTTTCATCTCGCAATGCATTGGCAGACAGCCCCGCAGGCGGCTCCATAGCGACCAAGCACACTAGTTGCAGCAAGTGGTTCTGCACCATGTCTTTTAGCGCGCCATAATTATCATAATAATCGAGCCTATCGGCGACACCCAAGGATTCGGCGATAGTTATTTGCACGTGATCAATTGAGCGCGAGTTCCACAATGGTTCAAAAACTGTATTGCCAAAGCGCAAAGCCAAAAGGTTTTGCACGGTTTCTTTGCCCAAATAATGATCTATCCGAAACAAACGAGTTTCATCAAAAACATCTGCCAAAACATCGTTAATTACCACTGACGACGGCAGATCATGGCCTAATGGCTTTTCGACAATCAAGCGATTTGGCGCAAGGTTCATAGCCGCTTTCTTGATATGCGCGAGAATCGGCGAAAATAATGATGGCGATGTTGAGAGGAAAAACACGATATCCAAATCTTGGATTTCGCCCAATTCAGCCTTTAATTTTGCGCCCCATTCGGCGTCGTTGATATCAAGTGACAAATGCGTCAAACGCGGAATAAATGTTGCCAGCGCTTTGGTATCAAAACTTTTCCCAAGCCGCGCCACAATGGCATCTGAAACAAAAGTCGCAAAATCTTCGGGCCCCAATTTTTCGCGCGAAATGGAAATTATGCGTTGGCTTTTGGCCAAAAAACCATCTTGTTCCAATTTCGCCAGCGATGGCCAAAGCATACGTTTGGCTAAATCACCAGTTCCGCCAACTAAAACAAAAACAGGTTGGCGCGCCGATGATTTGGTTTCGATATTCATTATATTGTAAAGCCTCTATTGGGTTTGCAACAAGCATCACATTCCCATATATTATAGTTTGACAGCGCTGTCATAAATATTTGGCAAGGCAATGTCAATATGAAATATTGATGTGGTTTGAACCAAATAATTCCTGATTTATGAGCAGCCCGCCTTCGCCAAGGCTTCCGCCGCCGCGCAGCCCGCCTTCGCCAAGGCTTCGTCGGGCACTCTACGCTCTTAGAACCACTCGTGGCTTGCCACTCGTAGCTCGAAGAGCGTAGAGTGGTGGGCGCAACAGGGATTGAACCTGTGACCCCTACAATGTCAATGTAGTGCTCTCCCGCTGAGCTATGCGCCCATTCAATTGAATGTGGCTGCGGTTTAGCGCATCTTAGCAAATCAATGCAAGTAGGATACACATGATTTGGGGCGATACAAATGACAATTAAACTTACCCAATTTGCTTATTTAGTGGACGAATATGACCGAGCCATTGATTATTTCACAAACATCTTAGGTTTTGCACTTGTTAGCGATGAGGATGTGGGCGGGGGCAAGCGCTGGGTTGTGGTTGCGGCTGGCGGCGATGGTGCGAAAATATTGCTGGCGAAGGCCAAGGGCAATCGGCAAAATGATGCAATTGGAGACCAATTCGGGGGCCGTGTCGGCCTGTTTCTTGAGACCGATAATTTTGAGGAAACCTATTCACGCTTCAAACGAAACGGCGTTAAATTCACCGAGGAGCCGCGCCGTGAACCATATGGGATTGTTGCGGTGTTTGAAGATATTTACGGCAACTTTTGGGATTTGATCCACTATGCAAAAAATTGAAATATTTGCGGCAGGCCAAAATGATATGCCGCAAATCACCGCCATTTATCAAGAAGCCGTGCGAAACGGCACGGCAAGTTGGGAATACGACCCACCAACAATTGAAGAAATGCAAGCAAGGTTTGAAAACATAATTGCTGGTGGTTTTCCATATATTGCGGCAAAAATTGGCGACAAAATAGTGGGGTTTGCTTATGCAAGCTCTTATAGAACTCGCATTGGTTATCGCTTTTGTGTCGAAGACAGTGTTTATGTTGACCCAAATTTTCATGGCCAAGGAGTTGGCTGTCAATTATTGGCGGCCCTAGTCAGCGAATGTTGTGCGCGCGGTTTTAAGCAAATGATTGCTGTAATCGGCGATTCCCAAAATCAAGCATCGATTCGGCTTCATGAAAAATGCGGATTTGTGATTGCGGGGCAATTAAACAAAATTGGCTATAAGTTTGATAAATGGCTTGATAGTATTTTAATGCAACGAGAATTATTTCGGTAAGCCTTGGTTCGTCCATGCGCTAATTCCGCCCGAAACATTATAGACTTTTTCAAACCCATTTTCTTTGAAAATCCTCATTGCCTGACCAGAGCGATTTCCTGAACGACAATATAATAAATAAGTTTTGTCTTTTGGCAAAGTCGCAATTGCTTGCGTAAAATTTGGCGAATAAAAATCAATATTGGTAGCATTGCGTATGTGGCCCCCGGAGAATTCTTGCGGGGTGCGAACATCAATAACCGAGACAGCATTGTCATTGCTGATAATTTCATTGGCTTCAATTGCGCTAATATTCCGTATTTTTGGCGAATTAAGGCTTTGGGCGCTAACTTGTTCATTCGAGCAGCCAATCAAAAGTGTGACCGAGCAAAGACAAGTCGTAACAAATATAACTCGCAATGGTTTTAAACGATTAATCATGATTAAGCCGCCATCACCTTCTCGACTTCGGCAACCAGTTCACGCAAATGAAACGGCTTTGACAATACTTTTGCTTTTGCAGGCGCTTGATTTGCGGGGTTAAGGGCAACTGCGGCGAAACCCGTAATAAAGACAATCCGCATATTGGGATCGAGTTCGGCGCCTTTGCGCGCTAATTCGACCCCATCAATTCCGGGCATAACAATGTCGGTTAACAGCAGATCAAAAACCATATTTTGCAACGCCTCAAGCGCCTGATCGCCATCGGGAAAATCAATCACATCATGGCCCGCTTTTACGAGTGCGCCAGCCAAAAATGTGCGCAAGCTATCATCGTCTTCGGCTAGTAAAATTCGCGCCATTCTATTGCTGCTCCCCAAATATAACGTCCATAATGCCATCTATTGATGAAAGCAAAGTTGACAAAAACCCCACAATGACGTTTTTTCACATATGAAGTGGAAAATTAGCACTTGAAACCCGAATTTCATACAGATCCAGCGCCGTTTGAGCTGATAAAACCGAAGCAATTGCGCGCAGGCATTTTGTTCGCCAGCCCACATTCGGGGCGGTTTTTACCGTCTGAAATGCTCGCTAATTCGCGGCTGAGTAGTTTTGCATTGCGTTCGTATGAAGACGCTTATGTTGATAAAATAATTGAAGACGTGCCAAGGCATGGCTTGGTATTGATTGCGGCAAATTATTCACGCAGCTATATTGATGTGAACCGTGACCCAAATATTCTTGATGGCCAAGTTGTGGCGGGAGTTACGTCTGCCAATGTTTGCGAATATACGGCGAATGGTTATGGCTTAATTGCGCGCCAAATATGCCAAAATTCGCCTATCAATATTTCCAAAATCACTCTTGACGCTGCAAAAGCTCGAATCGCAAATGTCCATGCGCCTTATCATTTTGAAATTGCCAAATGGCTCGAAAATATGAAATCGCGCTTTGGCGAAGCCTGGTTATTTGACGTCCACTCGATGCCCAATTCCGCCCTCGGTGGGATTAGCGCCGATATTGTTTTGGGAAATCGATTTGGCAGTAGTTGCGATGAAGAATTGACCAAACTTGTCAAAAATCATTTTGAAAACGCTGGCCTTAAAGTGAGGCTTAACCAGCCCTATGCTGGGGCACATTCGACGAAAACTTACGGAAAACCCGCGATTGGTCAGCAGGCATTGCAAATAGAAATCAATCGAAGCCTTTATCTGAATGAACATTCACTCGAATTGAACGATGGATTTGCCGCAATAAAGCGAATTTTCGGGACGCTTGCAACTTCAGAGAGCGATTTTTTCAATCACCGAAACCTGACCGTAATTGCTTGATTTTACAGACATTAATTTTAGTGAAATGAAAAAAAATGGTCGAGCCTTTGGCCCGACCATAAAGTTACAAGGGAGGAAACGCCAAAAAATGGCGAATAGCGCAAAAGCGCTGAACGCAATATACTTCGCGTGCGCAGCATTTGCAAACATTTTTTCGCACTTGCAGCAGATATTTTTCTGCAGCCTGAATTTTGCTCAAATATTGTGCAAAATTGTGAAAACAAAGTCCAAAATTGCGCTATAGGAATTTGAATTTTTCAAATACGCCACTCAATGAATGGAATAAAATGCCAAAATTAGCGCTAATTCGCCACGGCCAATCACAATGGAACCTCGAAAACCGATTTACGGGTTGGGTGGATGTTGATTTGACGCCCGAAGGTGAAAACCAAGCAAGCCAAGCGGGCGCTTTATTGAAAGCAGCCGAGATTAAGTTCGCTCATGCTTTCACGTCGTATCAAACCCGTGCTATTCGCACATTATGGTTGGCATTGCGCGAAATGAATGCTTGTTATCTTCCAGAGTCAAAATCATGGCGATTAAATGAGCGGCATTACGGCGCTTTGACGGGCCTTGATAAAGCGGAAACCGCTAAAAAGCATGGCGATGAGCAAGTGAAAATTTGGCGCAGATCTTATGATATTGCACCACCGCCATTGGCAAAAACCGACGCCAATCATCCGTCGCATGATTTGCGCTATGCCGATGTGGCACCTGCTGATTTGCCAGATTCCGAAAGCCTGAAAATGACTTTAGAACGAGTAATTCCCTATTGGGAGAGCGCAATTGTGCCAGCTTTGCACGGCGGTAATGTGCTGATTGCGGCGCATGGCAATAGTTTGCGGGCAATTGTAAAGCACCTTTTTGGCCTTGATGAAAATGAAATTATGCAAGTTGAAATTCCAACCGGCAACCCGCTTTTGATTGATTTAGATGATAATCTCAAGCCAATAAGCGCAAAATATTTGGACGAAGCCCGCGCCAGCCCTTTGCCAAAGATTAAGTCATAAATTTTCGGCCTGTTTTTAATTCAATGTAGAAAACAAATCGATCGCGGCATCCGTGGCAATCGTGAATCCCAATGATGCGAATTTGCCGATTGCAGCGAGGTATGATTCGGCAAAATAGGTTGTAGTTCCGTCCTCAATTATTTTAACAATAAAGCCAAGATCTAACGCGGTTCTGGCAGTGGTTTCAACGCATTCGTCCGTAACAAAGCCACAAATAACAAGATATTCAATGCCCATATTTTTCAACGTATTTTCCAAAGCGGTGCCAGTGAAAGCGCCACTCGCGGTTTTGGTGATGACTATTTCGTCGTGCAAGGGTTTTGTTGGGTCAAGGAAAGCAGTCGCGGCATCACCGGGTGCAAAAGTCCAGCCCATGCGCCTATGTAATGCGCCAGTATCGCGCGCGGTTTTGGACAGAGACTGAATTTTTATGTGAATTGGGACAATTCCAAATTCGCGCGCGGCATTGAGGATTTTTTGACAATTTGCCAATGCCGCGTTGAAACGGGCACTATAGTCTTCAAGCGCCACAAAAACCGCCGCTTCATCAAGGCCCGCAGCAATTGCTTTTTGCGCAAGATGTGAAGGCTCGGCGAGATGCTGAATGTCAATCAATAATAATGCTGTGTTGTCTTTGGTTTGCGGTACTGGGGGTTTCGCTGACATGTATGAGACCATCAAAACGTCCATCATATTCACGCCGGCTGATGTTGCTGCTACTTGCTCATTGCTCATACTGATACGCCCTTTCCTTGCCATTGCAAAAACGGATTGATAATCGCCGATTCAAGGACAGATTTACCTTTTGTGGTCAATATTCCTTGGATTGCCGTTTGATATACTTTGGAAATCAAAGTTTCATCGTGACCGTGAATTGGCGCAAAAAAAACCATGGATTTTCCGATTAGCATTTGCGCAAACCCAAGTGAGGTAGCTTGTAGAAAGGTCAAAGCAATTTCAGAATCAATATTCTCAACAAGCCCTTCGTCAATACAATCCTGAAATGTCTTTTTAACGACTTCAAGCGTTTCTTCACGCTGACGAGCATATTCTTGGGCCGCGAGAATCTCATTTGTTTCGAGATTTTTCATCAGCATGAATAACCCAGGATAGGCGCGAGCAAATGCAACATAGGCAAACCCGATGACTACTAATTTATGAAGCGCAGTTTTATTACTTGTATTCAACCCCAAATTTCGAAATGATTTTTGCACTTCATAGCCATTGATAGCGGCTTCCACCAATATTTGCTGCTTGTTCTCGAAATGCCGATAAATGGCTGGAACTGAAGTGTTAACCAAACTGGCGATTTCTCTTAGTTGAAATTCGGTGGAATGGTGTTTCTCAATTAGCTTGCCAACCGCAAGCAAAATTTGGGATTTCAAATCGCCGTGATGATAATTTAATTTCTTTTTTATAGTCGAATATTTTTTATTTTGGCTAGCAATTACTAAATCCATAATTTTCTCCGCCCACACAAAAACTGCGACATTTTTTTT
Organism: Hyphomonadaceae bacterium; assembly: GCA_009773395.1. Taxonomy (GTDB): domain Bacteria; phylum Pseudomonadota; class Alphaproteobacteria; order Caulobacterales; family Aquidulcibacteraceae; genus Pseudaquidulcibacter. The sequence goes on from WRPI01000007.1 coordinate 68,622, forward strand.
GATTGACATTAATGTTAATCTAATTAACAATGTTAACACATTAAACTTTTAGTGCAAGTGATTAAAGGTAAAACAAAAAAACGGCGTTTAACATAGGGGACGAAAATGCTTAAAAATAGATATTTTAATACAGTTGCGCTCAGCGCACTTCTCGCAATGGGTTTCGGCGGGGGCGCGGTCGCACAAACCGCACCAAGCGCAGACGCACCGCAAAGCGAAGTCGTAATTGTTACCGCTACCAAACGCGCCGAACGCCTCGTCGATGTTCCGATCTCGCTTTCGGTTGTCGGTGGCAGGGATATCCAACAAACCGGTATCCGCGAATTGCGCGAAACCGCCACTTATATTCCCAATGTGATTATCAGCCAAAATAACGATTATGGCTCAACTGTCACCATTCGCGGTGTTGGTGCAAACAGCCGCAATATTGGTTTTGATTCGCGAGTTGGGGTTTATGTTGATGGCATTTATATGGGGCAATCGCCTTCACTCAACCAAGAATTGCTCGACGTTGTCCAAGTTGAAGTTTTGCGTGGCCCACAAGGCACATTGTTCGGCAAGGATACAGTGGCGGGCGCACATGGTAAATATTCCACTTAGCGAGACCGTTAGCTTCCGCGCTCAAGCCATGAAAAAAGAGCGCGATGGTTATATTCGCAATACAATTACTGGCAATGATTTGGGTTCGGTCGATAAATTTGCATATCGCGCACAATTGCGCTGGATGCCAAATGACAATTTCGAAGCCAATCTCTCGATTGATGGCCTTAATGCAACTTCGCTGCTTTTTAACGGCGAACCAATAACCGATATTCTCGGTCTATTTCCGCGCCCGTTGGACCGCCAAGTCGCGTTTTGGCGCGACCCGCACGAATCGCGTGATTTGATTGGTTCTGCGCTTACTTTGGAATATAAAACTGCATCTGGGCTAACCCTCAAATCCTTGACTGGCTGGCGTAATACGCAGGCGCACTTTATCAATACCACAGATTATAGCCCGACAAATTTAGTTAGCGTTGATTATACCGAAGAATACGACCAATTATCGCAAGAATTCCAAATTATTTCGGCAGATACCAAGCCATTAACTTGGGTTGCTGGGGTTTATTTATATCGGCAAAATTCCGACACAAATCGCGATGTTATTTTTGGCACAAGATTTAACGAAGATTTCATCGGCTATCTATGCAGCCTTGGCGCATTGGGACCAGTGCCGCCAACTTGTTTTTCGGGCGCATCGGATGCTGCGACTGCACCAATTGCGGCTGCAGTTGGATTTGGGCCAGAAGGTTCCAAAGTTTTCAACCGAGGAACAGTTAAAACAGAATCCTACGCAATTTTTGCCACTGCAAATTACAATTTAAGTGAAAGATTGCTACTTGGCCTTGGCGGACGTTATTCGGTCGTCGATAAAAGCGTGAATTGGCTCCTTGATGGTCGAAACTCAGGCTTCTTCGGCATCGGCACAACTCGGGTTGGCGGCGTCGTTGCCCCCTTAGTGAATGATCGCTCTGACACCTCATTCACGCCAACGCTATCGCTGACCTATAAAGTCAATAATGCAACCAGCGTTTATGGCAGATATGCAACTGGTTTCAAAAGCGGTGGCTTTAACCTCGATTATATCAATGCCAATGAATTGGCAGCAAATTCGGGGTTGGAATTTGATAAGGAAACAGTTGCCACTTATGAAGTAGGCATAAAAACTTTGACGCCAAGATTTAATCTAAGTGCTGCACTATTTTATTCCGAATTTTCGGATTACCAAGTTAATCAATTCATAGTCTTAGATCCAACTCGTAACCCACCTTTGACATCAATCCGCATCACAAACGCGGCAAGTGTAGTCACAAAAGGCCTTGAAATCGAAGCATCATATAAAGTTACCCCTAATTTCCGTTTGCAAGGGTCTTTGGGCTTACTTGACGCAAAGTTTGACAGCTTCCCTGGTGGAGCGACTGGTGGCACAAGTGCATCGGGCAAGACATTGCCCAACGCACCGGAAGTTAGCGTCACTTTGGGCGGGCAATATAACCACCAACTTCCCGCACTTAATGGCAAATTGGTGGTTCGCGCCGACGTAAGCCATGTCAGCGAAATTTTCCAAAACGTTGATAATGTTCGAACTGGGCGTTATGGCGCGGCGGCCGGAACATTCGCGTTTGGTGTTGCTGACGCCAATACCGCCATTAACGCCAGTCTTGGGTTTTTACCGAATAATGACAGATTTTCGATTTTCCTTTGGGGCCGAAATCTCGATGATTCAAATGGCGTTTATCTCGATTTCCAAGACTTTTTCGGCACAAAAGTTCGCTTCCCCGGCGTTGGCCGCACTTATGGCGCGGATTTGGTGATTAAGTTTTAAGGCCGAGCCGAAAAGGCTTAAGCTTTTCGTGTAATCCTTTGGCTTTCATTGCAAATGAAGCGTGATATAGTCATGCTTCATTTCAACTGGAGCCATAAACAATGACTAAATTATGCGTATTTAATCACGAAGGAATTCGCAAAATTGGCATTGTTAAAAATGATAAAATTGCGATTATTGGTGAATTGCAAAATGAACTTGGGGTGGCGGGGCTTGGTGATTTTGCACAAGCCCTTGCCAGTGCACCAATTGGCGAAATTGCGTTGAGCGAAGTTGAACTTTTGGCTCCCGTCCCCTTCCCGCCGCGAGTTTTTGGCATTGGTCTTAATTATTCCGACCACGCCGCCGAAACTGGCCGCCCAGTGCCAAATGTCCAGACTTGGTTTATGAAGCAACCGACAGCGATTAATAATCCCTATGGTGATGTGCAAAAGCCAGTTGTGTCAAATGTTTTGGATTATGAAGTTGAAATAGTGGTTATTATTGGCAAAAAATGCCGCCATGTCCCGGTTGAACGCGCAGATGAAGTCATTTTGGGCTATTGCATTGGCAATGATGTGTCAGTGCGTGATTGGCAAATGGCCACCCCAACCATGAACATGGGCAAAGGCTTTAACACCACCGCACCAATCGGCCCTTGGCTTGTAACGCCTGATGAAATCGGTGATTTGTCTAAGCTTAGATTACGCGCAATTTTGAATGGCGAAATCATGCAAGATGGCTGTGTTGGCGATATGGTATTTAATGTGCCGCAAATGATTGCACATTTATCAACCGCAATGACACTTTTACCTGGGGATGTGATTTTTACAGGCACGCCAGCAGGCGTTGGCGTTGCAAAAAGGCCGCCAGTATTTATGAAAGCCGGCGATATAATTCGCTGCGAAATTGATGGGATTGGCTATATTGAAAATAGGATTGTCGATGAAGTGAAAGTGACAGTGATTGAGTGAGGTTTAAGTGCTTCCCTCGAGGGAAGCTGTCACGAAGTGACTGAAGGGTGAAAACGGTTGGGCGTTTGGCGATCTTTGTTATCGCAGTACCAGTCACCCTTCCACCCCTTCGGGGCACCTTCCCTTGAGGGAAGGACTTACGGTCTATGTGCTTCCCTCGAGGGAAGCTGGCGCGCGAATGCGCGTCTGAAGGGTGAAAACGGTTGGGCAAGTGGAGATGTTTGTGGTCGCGGCACGACCACCTTTCCGTCACGGCTTCGCCGCGCCACCTTCCCTCAAGGGAAGGACTTAGGACATCTACCGCCCAAAAAATTTCCATAATATCACCGCCACCAATGACAATATCCCGATTTTGGCAATGGCGAACGACATTACTAACTTGCGCACATTAAGCACATTTTGCTGGTGAATTTCCAAATCCTTGCCAGTTAAAGGCTTGGGATTATCCCATTCTTCATCGCTTATGGCTCGGGGTTCAGTTGGGGTTTCAGTCATTTAGTTACGACGGCGGCTTTTGGTTTTTGCTTTGGCTCTGGTCTCTGGGTGTTTGTTGTGGGTAACAACATTTTGATTCCCACCATTGGGATTTGGCGGGGTCCATTCGTTTGAGCCTGCTGGCAAAGTCGATGGTGCTTTTGTGTCAGTGCTTCTGGAGATGTACACTTCGTTAAAGGGCCCAAACAAATTATCCTTCGCATTGCCGCTGCCTTTTTTCTTGCGTTGATTTTGAGTCCCCGCATAGCCATTACCTTGGCTTACTCCCCAACTAAAACCACTGGTTTTTTTTGCATCAGTTTTGCGGCTTGCATCATCATTTGCATTTTGCGCGCTTGCACTTAGGGCGATAAGCCCAATTGAGGAAACAGCAAGTATGCCAATAATTTTTCTTGAAATCGTCATCTCAATCTCCTTATTGATTAGATTTATTTATCCGTTTCAATATTTAACTGCAATTGGAAATTTTTCCGTCGCAAATTCGCAAAATTATCTTTCAAACGGATCTTTCACCAAAATAGTGTCATCGCGTTGGGGTGAGGTTGAGAGCATCGCAACCGGGCGGCCTACCAATTCCTCAATGCGGCGCACATATTTAATCGCATTTGCTGGCAAGTCTCGCCATGAGCGCGCGCCAAAAGTGGTTTCACTCCAGCCCTCCATGCTTTCATAAATCGGCTTCACTTTGCTTTGCAGGGTTAAATTCGCTGGCAAATAATCATAATGTTCGCCGTCAATATCATAGGCCACACAAATTTTAAGCTCATCCATGCCATCTAGGATATCAAGTTTGGTCAAAGCCATGCCATCAATGCCGCCGACACAGCAGGCTTGGCGCACCAAAACCGCATCAAACCAACCACAACGGCGTTTGCGGCCCGTAACCGTGCCAAACTCATGGCCGCGCTGGCCAATGCCGTCACCTATTTCGTCAAATAATTCAGTTGGAAACGGCCCCTCGCCGACCCGCGTTGTATAGGCTTTGGTGATACCTAAAACATAGTCCAAATTACTGGGCCCAGTGCCAGAACCCGATGATGCCTGCCCCGACACCACTGACGATGAAGTGACATAAGGGTAAGTGCCGTGATCAATATCAAGCATTATGCCTTGTGCGCCTTCAAACAAAACCCTTTTATTGGCTTTACGGGCAATATCAAGTTCACGCCAAACTGGTTTCATAAATTGCAGGATTTTGGGGGCAAGTGCCAATAAATCCGCTACAAGTTTTTCGCCATCTATTGCTGGCAAATCTAGGCCAATGCGCAATGCTTTGTGGTGTGCCATAAGGCGATCGACTTTGGCTTCCAAAGTCGCTTTATCTGATAAATCGCCAACCCGAATTGCACGGCGGCCTACTTTATCTTCATAGGCAGGGCCAATGCCGCGTCCGGTTGTCCCAATTTTGCTTGAACCAGCCGCTTTTTCACGCGCGGCGTCCAAATCTTGGTGAATCGGCAAAATCAAAGTGGCATTTTCGGCCAAAACCAAATTGCTGGCATCAATTTTTATGCCTTGCGCCGACACGCGCTCAATTTCTGACAAAAGCGCGTTAGGGTCCACCACTACGCCATTGCCAATCATCGATAATTTGCCCTGCACCAAGCCTGATGGCAGCAATGATAATTTATAAACATTGTTGCCAACTACAAGTGTGTGCCCGGCGTTATGCCCGCCTTGGAAACGCACAACAATATCGGCCCTATCCGAAAGCCAATCGACAATTTTACCCTTGCCTTCATCGCCCCACTGCGAACCAACCACTACTACATTTGACATTAAGAATTATATCCGAAAAAGAACTGCGTTATTCCCAAGCCGCTTTGCCCCATGCAAAGCGGTTTGGCAAGGGCGACCGCCCGCCCGAGCTTATGCGAGGCCCTCGCGGAGGCATGAGCAAAGCGAATTAGCCGTGAGCGATATAGATGTCGAACCGACTACTACAACATTTGACATTTAATACTCAATTTCCTGTGCATTTTTGCGTTGGGCGATATTGATGAGTTCCACACCGATTGAGAAAGCAAGTGAGAAATATAAGAAGCCGCGTGGAATGTGGAAACCCAATCCGTCTGCGACCAAGGCAACGCCAACCAACAAAATAAATGCGAGTGCTAGTGTTTTAATGGTTGGGTGTTTTTCAACGAAATTGGTAAGTGGTGCGGCAGCTACCGCCATTACTAAAGTCGAAAATACCACCGCCAAAATCATGATGGCGATAATATCGGTCATACCAACTGCGGTGATAACGCTGTCCATAGAAAATACGATATTGATAACAATCAATTGCATTAAAACCGCATTGAAGTTCGATTTCGCCTCGGTTTCTTCATGGCCCGTGCCTTCGACACTGGCATGAATTTCATCGGTCGCTTTATAGAGCAAGAACAAGCCGCCGCCTATCAAGATAAGGTCTTTGATGGTTACTTCAATTGCTTCTTTTATTGCATGCGCATCGCCATGCCCGACCGCATCACCGTAGAAAGTGGGGAGCGTGAAAAGTGCATTTTGGCCGAGGCTTACAATCCAAAAAATGCCGCCAAGCATAAGAACGCGCAAAACCATTGCACCCCATATACCCACCCGGTTTGCGGTGGTGCGTTGTTTGCCTTGCAATTTACCAACAGCAATTGAAACAAACAGCAAATTATCAATACCCAACACTACCTCAAGGAAAGTAAGCGTCAAAAGCGATATCCAATTTGCGGGCGAATCTATCCAACCAATCAACATTTCCATAAGAGGCTCTTTTCATATTTAGGGGCTTTTGGTCAAGCAAAATTAAATTTCTACATAAAACTATAAGGCTCGATATCAATAATCAATCGCACCGAAGGCGCAAGTTTAATTGCCTTGCGCCATTTGGCCATAAAGGCAGAAATATCTACATTTTTATCGGCTCTTATTAAAAACCTACGGCGACGCCAGCCACGAATAAGCGCCATTGGTGGCGGCGCTGGGCCCCAAACTTCAATTCCATGGGCTGGGAAAAGCGCGTCACCGACTATTTTTGCGGCTACATCAACTGCCGCATCGGTTTTTGCCATCAATTGCAAAGCCGCCAAGCGTCCAAATGGCGGCATTTTGGCTGCGGCCCGCATATCGGTTTCGATACCCAAAAAGCTTTCGCGGTCATCATTCAACAGTGCTTGCATTGCTTCATTTTCGGGATAATAAGTTTGAATCATGGCGCGGCCATTTTTACCTGCGCGCCCCGCCCGCCCCGCAACTTGGGTTAGAAGCTGATAAGTTCGCTCCCCTGCCCGTGGATCCCCACCCTTGAGGCTTAAATCGCCGTCAATCACCCCAACTAAAGTAAGGTTCGGGAAATTATGACCCTTGGCGGCAATTTGCGTGCCGACCATTATATCAATTTCGCCATTTTCCATGCGTTCAACCATTTGCTTAATTGCTTGCGGGCCAGTTGAAGTATCGGATGAAAAAATCTCAACTCGCGCTTTTGGAAATAATTGTTTTGCTTCTGCGGCAACTCGTTCAACCCCTGGACCCACAGAAACTAACGAGTCATAAGAATGGCAAGACGGGCAATTAAGTGGTTTGGGAATTGAGTAGCCAGTTAGATGACATACCAAACGATTTGAATAGCGATGTTCAACCAGCCAAGAATCAGTTTCGGGCGAAGTCATTTTATGCCCGCATTTTGAGCATAATACCACGGGCGCAAAGCCACGGCGATTTAGGAACAAAAGCACTTGTTCTTTGGCGTGCAATGTTGTGGCGATTTCTTCCACCAATAATGAAGATATCCAATGATTTGGCATTGGCGGATAGGTTTTGAGATCAATAAGTTCGATATTCGGCAGGTTAGCCACCCCAAATCGTGATGACAGCACCAAATGACCATAACGCCCCGACAAAGCATTATTGCGAGTTTCCAAACTTGGGGTGGCAGAAGCCAAAACCAGCGTCGCGTTCGCGAATTTTGCTCGCACGACGGCAAGGTCACGCGCCTGATAACGCAATCCATCGTCCTGCTTATATGAAGCATCATGTTCTTCATCCACCACAAGCAGGCGCAGGTTTTTGAACGGCAGAAAAATTGCCGAACGCGCACCAATTACAATGCGCGCGCGGCCTGATGCAATTTCGCGCCAAGCGCGGCGCTTTTGGTTTGCATTTATTTCGGAGTGCCACAGGGTTGGTTCGGCGCCAAACCGCTGCGAAATGCGGGCGATGACAGCTTGGGTTAGAGCGATTTCTGGCAAAAGCACCAAAATTTGCGAAGTCGGGTTCTGAGCCAATGCATGGGCGATTGCCTCGAGATAGACTTCGGTTTTGCCTGATCCCGTCACGCCATCGAGCAAAAAAGGCGCGAATTTTTCGGCATCAATTGCTTTGGAAATTACTTCTAAGGACGCGGTTTGCGCAAGGTTTAAATCGCGCGAATTTTGCTCAAAACTTGGTTGGGTAAATGGCAAATCAACTGGCATTTTTATTTCCGCCAATGCACCTAATTTTACCAAACCATTTACAACCGCAACCGAAGCCCCAACAATTTGCGCCAGCTCAGTTTTTGATAGTGGCGCATAGTCACATGCAGCTACTATTTGTAAGACCGCCTCGCGAACGGGAGTAATTTTGTCAATTTTCTCCGAGCCAATTGTGATCTTTGTGGCAAATGGCCCAGCAAACAAGGCATCATTTGCCCGCATCACTTGGTGCAAAACTACGCCTTGCGGCACAACCAAATATTTCGCTGCCCATTCTATAAACGCCAAACTATCCTTTGTAAGCGGAGCAGCATCGAGGCGTTCAATTATTTGTTTTAAGGGTTTTGGCGGTTCGTTATCGTTTCTTAGACTGACCACCACACCGAGTTTTTCGGCTTTTGCCAATGGTATTTTGACAAAATCACCCACCGCCAAATCCAGGCCTTGACGCACTTCGTAGTCAAAAGCCTCGGGCAATGGCAAAGGAAGTAGAATTTGGGCGATTTTCATATTTCGTGACTATAACAAGTTCGATTCAAATGAAAAGAAAACAATATTGCGGGTTTTGCGTGACAATCAACAAATATTTTTCATTCTATAACTATGAATGCGCCATAATGTCCTATATCAAGCGAAGCCACAAGCGCATATTAGCAAGTTCAAATATAATAGGAAAAGACAATTGGCTGCTTATACCGAAGAAACCGTAACATTCGTAAAACATTATACTGACCGGCTTTTTACTTTTTCAACCACGCGGGATCGTGGGTTTAGGTTCCGCTCGGGTGAATTTGTCATGCTTGGCTTGATGATAGACGGCAAGCCACTTTTGCGCGCCTATTCGATTGCTTCGCCCGAATGGGACGAAAAATTGGATTTTTATTCAATCAAAGTTGCTGGCGGGCCATTAACTTCAGTTTTGGCGGACATTAAACTTGGCGATAAAGTTTTGGTTGGCAAAAAGCCAGTTGGCACTTTGGTGCTGGATGCGCTTACGCCGGGCAAGCGGCTTTATATGTTGGCAACTGGCACCGGTATTGCGCCATTCGCATCACTTATCCGCGACCCCAATACTTATGAGCGCTATGAGCAAGTGATTTTAACCCAAACTTGCCGCCAGGTTGCCGAGCTTCAATATGGCTATGATTTGGTGCGCGATACTTTGGATGACCTGTTGGTTGGCGAATATTTGCGTGCAGGGCAACTTATCCATGATGCGGCAACCACGCGCGAGCCACACACGCATGCGGGACGCTTGACTGAAAGGGTTGCGGACGGTTCATTTTTCAAAGACTATGGCCTACCCGAATTTAACCCCGAAACCGACCGCGCCATGATTTGCGGCTCACTTGCAATGTCTGTTGAGTTCAAGAAGATGTTTGAAGATAGGGGCTTTATTGAAGGCAGCGTTAGTGCACCTGGGCAATATGTTTATGAGAAGTCGTTTGTGGGGTGAAAGACCTAAAATTGCCGCCCTCGCTTCGCTCACTTAGCAATTTGGTATTAATCGGAAAAGAAATTTTGAAAAGCGTCGTTTTCAAAAGCACTTTGCTTATTTGATTTTGTATTCATATGAAGGAATTTTAGGAACGCCTTTTATTCTTGCGCTCTTCATTAAAACATGCTACAAGCCCAAGTGGAAATTGAATACGACTCGATTAAGAATGAGCGAAATATCGTAACGCGTGGCATTTCGTTTGAATTGGCGCGTGAATTCGATTTCGCATCCGCGTATATATATGCCGATGAGCGCAAAAATTATGGGGAAATTCGATTGATTGGTTACGGTTTTATAGGCGACAGGATTCACGTTGTTTGCTTCAAAGCAAGTAAAATTAATAAAGTTAGAATTATCAGTTTGAGGAAAGCGAATGAAAGAGAAGTTGAAAAATATAGAGAGTTCATACGAAGACCTAATTGATGAAGATGGTGAAGTAAGAACGCCAAAGGATTTTAGTAAGTATAAATTCGTTCCATTAAAAGACGTTTTCCCCGAACTTGCTGAATACTCACGTCAACGCAAAGCAGGTAGGCCGCCAGTTGAAGCACCGAAAAAATCCAAGACATTCAAACTTTCGCAAGATGTCATCGAGGCCATTGTGCAAAGCGGTAAAGGCTATAATGCGCGGGTTGAAAAAGTATTGCGTGAAAGTCTGGCGGCAGGGAAAATCTAAACCCTATATCCTCTAAACCGTTCCCTAATTTTCCTATCCAATTGATCCCTCACTTGTTCATATGCTTCAAGGCGAAAATCGCGGGAGCCTTCTGCCAAAGTTGGGTCAAATGTTGGCCAATATTCCACATTCAAAGCCAAATGCCGTGTAAATTCGAGGGCGCGGTGGTGGGCTTCTGGGCTTAGGGTTATGATTAAATCGAAATTATCGTCTTGTAATTGATCAAAAGTCTTGGGCTTGTGTTTGGAAATATCGACACCCAAATCGTCCATTGCAAAAACTGCCATTGGGTCGAGCTGTCCCGCCCTAAGGCCACAACTATCAACATAAGCAACTTTCCCAAACCTTAGTTTGAACAGGTTTTCAGCCATCGGTGAACGTATAGCGTTCATGGTGCACGCAAATAATATGGCTTGGGGCAGCCGTTCGTCCAATTTTATAACCTTATATGCAAAGCGCAAATCAGCGTGAATAATCGCCTTGCAGTATCAAAATCCAATTTAATTTTTCCATCCAAACGTAGCGATAAAAGTTCAGACCCTTCATTATGCAAGCCCCTTCGCCCCATATCGACAGCCTCGATTTGTGATGGTGACGAATTTCGAATCGCCAAATGATAGCTATCGCAAATCATCAAATAATCGCGAATAATTCGGCGAAGCGGCGAAAGTGAAAGCACAAAAACCCGCACATCTTCACCATTTTCACGCTTGATATCCATCACGAGTTTTTGTTCCATCACCGATAAATGCAGAACATAGGGCCCTAAATCGGTTTCAACCACTTCAAAAACATTTTCATCAAGCAAGTCAAAAATCGCCACCCGCCTTTCATGATCAACATCGGCGCTAGCCCCAGAAAGCGAGTCCTTGTCCAAAAAAACTTCAATAATTCGGTGGTTTGTTGACCCGTCCATCAATTTGCATCCCTAAGCCGCATTTCAACACTAAGACCATGCGCCGGCAATCCTTCGGCATTTGCAAGCACGCTCGCAAATGGGCCAATTTGCGCAAGGCCGATTTGGTTAGCGCGCAAAAGCGTAGTTCGTTTCATAAAATTCATCACACTAAGCCCCGAAGAAAAGCGCGCGCGGCGGCCAGTTGGCAATACATGGTTGGGCCCAGCGACATAATCGCCAAGGCTTTCTGGTGTTAATCGACCCAAGAAAATCGAACCTGCATGGCGAATATTTGCCAATAACGCATCTGGATTGTCGGTGGCGATTGCCAAATGTTCGGGCGCACCTTGGTTTACGAGGTCACAAGCATGGCTTAAACTATCAACAATAATAATTGCGCCATAATTCCCCCATGATGCTTTTGCTGGAGGCGCGGTATCCCCTGCCGCAATTTGCGCATTTGCGGCAGCTAAAACTTCTCGCGCAAACGCCACATCATCGGTGAACAAAAGGCTTTGTGATAATTCGTCATGCTCTGATTGCGCCAATAAATCACAGGCAATGATTTTTGCATCATTCTTATTATCGGCAATCACATATATTTCCGAAGGCCCAGCGACACTATCAATCCCTACATCACCAAAAACCAGTTTTTTGGCGGCGCTGACATATGCGTTCCCAGGGCCGACAATTACGTCAACTGGTGCCAATTCACCCGCGCCATATGCCATGGCCGCAATTGCTTGCGCCCCGCCAACGCCATAGATTTCGCTAACGCCCGCAATATGCGCCGCAGCCAGAATCGCTGGGTTCTCATGCAATCGATTGGGTGGTGTGGTCATAATAATGCGACCCACACCCGCCACTTTTGCAGGAATTGCATTCATCAAAACGCTTGAAGGATATGCGGCTTTACCGCCTGGTGCATAAAGACCCGCAGCATCAACCGCCGTCCAATTCCAACCAAGGCCTATTCCAAATTCGTCTTCATAATAGCCATTTTTTGGCGCCGACATTGCATGAAAATCGGCAATTCTTTGGGCAGCAATTTCCAAGGCTTTGATAATTTTGGCGTCGCAAGATTTTGTCGCACTTGATATTTGCTCAGCGGAAATTTTGAAGTTCGCTTGGTTCAACTCAAATTTGTCAAAATCTGCACTCATTTTCTTCAGGGCATCGAAGCCTTGGTTTTTGACTTTGGAGATTATTGATGCGGCGGCATGAGATGCTTCTTCAAACGAGCCCAAGCGATTTGATATAAGAGCCGTAAACTTAGCGGCAAAATCGGGTTCAGACGCGAAAATTATTCGTGCCATCGCACTAATCCCCGTTTTCGTGATTAGGCGCACGAACTGCGGCGCGCGCTTCGCCAATATCGCCCAACATTACATCGATGCATTCAACTTCAAGCGCCAATTCGCCATGCTCGGCCAAGGTTATTATTATTGTGCCGCTTGGGGCGATATCACCCGCAACAAATTTAACATCCAAAATTGATTTTGGGATGTTACTCATTCGCGAAACATTTTTCGCACGCACACTAAGAACGCCGTCAAAAGACAACAGTGACCATGCTCGGTGGCCCCGTTTGTTTTCACCTTCACTTTCGTGGCAAAAACGCTGCAACGGCAAACTGAACCTTCGTGCCAGTTTCAAAAATGTGGTTTCTTTGGCGAGAAAAAGCGCGTCTTGGATAGCGGCGGCAATAATCGCCAGCCCGCTTTCATCGTCGGCAATTAGGCGCAATTTACGGGGTTTTGGCCTCATTTAATCACCCGCAGAACGCGAAATATTGGCGCCACAATTTGTAAGTTTGGCTTCAAGGTTTTCAAAGCCGCGATCAAGGTGATAAACACGGCCAATGGTGGTTTCCCCTTCCGCCATCAGTCCAGCAATCACAAGGGAAACCGAAGCCCGTAAATCGGTCGCCATAACTTGTGCGCCTTTAAGCGCTTTTACACCGCGCACCACCGCTTCATTGCCGCGCACGATAATGTCTGCGCCCAAACGCCGAAGTTCAGGTGCGTGCATGAAGCGGTTTTCGAAAATATTCTCGCGGAAAATACTTGTGCCTTCCGCCGTTGTCATAAGCCCCATAAATTGGGCTTGCAAATCGGTAGGAAAACCAGGGTGGGGTTGGGTATCAATATCGACGGCTTTTAGCGCCACATTTTTATCGCGCGATATTTTAACCCAATTATCACCACGCTCAACACCTACGCCAGCTTGGCGCAATACGCCCAAAAGTGCATTGATGCTGTCTGGTATCATTTTATCGAGCAATACTTCGCCGCCAGTTGCCGCAACACAACAAGCAAAAGTGCCGGCTTCGATGCGATCTGGGATAACGTTATATGTCGTGCCATTTAAAGAGGTCACGCCTTGAATATGAATGGTTGAAGTCCCCGCGCCTTCAATTTTTGCACCCATGGCAATCAAGCAATTGGCAACATCGACAATTTCAGGCTCACGCGCAGCATTTTCTAAAATGGTTTCACCTTGCGCCAAAGTTGCGGCCAGCATTGCATGTTCAGTTGCGCCAACCGAAACAAATGGAAAAACAATATGCGCACCACGAAGCCCGCGCAAAGCTGCAGCTTTGACATAGCCGCCTTCAATTACAATATCCGCGCCCATTGCTTCAAAGGCTTTTAGGTGCAAATCGACAGGGCGCGCACCAATGGCACAGCCACCTGGTAATGAAACCGTAGCATGGCCTTCACGCGCCAATAATGGGCCAAGCACATTAAAGGTCGCGCGCATTTTGCGCACCAAATCATATGGCGCAATAGTTGAGCGAATTTCAGCGACATGGGTCTGCATACGACCCGAGCCTTTGGGCCAATAAACCGTCACACCCAATTGCTCCAATAATTCAACCATGAAGCGCGTATCTGCCAATTCTGGCATATTGGTTAAGACCATTGGCTGCGATGTCAAAAGCGAAGCCGCTTGCAACTTTAGTGCCGAGTTTTTAGCGCCAGAAATTGTGATTTTGCCGTGAAGTTCATTTCCACCAATAATGGTAATTTTATCCATTCTTTTTGTTTTCCTTAATCGCAGAATTGAACATTGATTTGTAGCAAATGCCGATATTGCCTTATGCCTAAAAACCTTGCCATTTCAAAGCCTCAATCGCATTGCGGCTTTTCACTTGGGAATTGCAGGATTGGCTGCCTTTCGGCGTTTTAAATTATCACGCAAAGCTTTGGCGAGCCGTGCTTCTTTTGCCAGTTTTTTGGAGTTGCTCGGCGCTTCTTTTGGCGCTTTTATGTCGGGACTATCGCTGCTCATCACGAATATATGGCGCGAACTTGGCTAAAAAGCAATTTCACGCTGTGAAAAAATAGGTTTTTTCACAAACTATGCTTCACTTGACGCCAAATCTGAATTAGAGCGAAGCCCGATTGGCATTTGTAAAGCCTAACGCCGCAGTAGCTCAGGGGTAGAGCACGTCATTGGTAATGACGGGGTCGTAAGTTCAATTCTTATCTGTGGCACCACTTTTGAACTCAAGTCTCCATCCTCCTCGCTTTCGCTCGTCACTCAGAGACTTGGAACCAAGCGGACAAATAATTTTGAAAAGCGTCGTTTTCAAAATTATTTGACTTTTTGCCTTTATTGCGCTCGTCAGAAATTTTCGCGCATCGCTCTTGCGCCAACCCGTAAATGAACGCAATATATTCGAATGAGCAAAGAACTTCACCTGACATTTCATGGCGCAGCAAAAACTGTGACTGGTTCTTGTATGGAGTTTTCTTTTGCTGGAAAAAATATTTTAGTTGATTGCGGCCTGTATCAAGGGTCACGCAGTCTTGAGAGATTAAATCACGCGCCATTTGAGCTTGATGCCGCAAATATCGACGCTGTAGTCTTAACTCACGCCCATATTGACCATAGCGGATTATTGCCAAAACTTGTGGCCCAAGGCTTCAATGGCCCAATTTGGTGTACCAAACCAACGCAAGACTTGCTCGAATATATGCTGGCCGATGCTGGCCGCATCCAAGAAAGTGAGGCTGGCCGCCGCAATCGCCGCCGAGACCGTGCGGAATACCTTGCAATTACTCCCACTTATACCGAAGCCGATGCGATTGCCGCGTGGCAAATGACAGAAACCGCCGAACTTGGCGAGTGGTTTGCGCCTGTATCGGGCTTTAGCGCACGGTTTTGGAATGCGGGCCATATATTGGGTTCGGCGTCAGTGGAATTGCTGGCAAATGGCGTTAATGTGCTGTGTTCGGGAGATTTGGGCCCCGACAATAAGTCCTTTCAGCAAGATCCTTCGGGTAAAAGCGGCTTTGACCATGTGATTTGTGAATCTACATATGGTGACCGAGCGCGCGAACAAATTACAGCGCAGCAGCGTAAAGAACGCCTGCAACTTGAAATTGCGCAGGCAATGGCAATGGGTGGTAATTTGGTGATACCGAGTTTCGCGCTAGAAAGAACCCAAGAATTACTACTCGATATTGGAAAACTGGCAGTTGCTGGCCAAATTGATAATGTCAAAGTCTTTATCGACTCGCCACTGGCAAACCAAATCACCAAAGTTTTTGCGGCGCACTCTGGCCAATTGGCGGACACAGACGGAACAAATATATTTGGCAATTCGGCATTTCATTTTGTTGAAGATGTGAATGTATCAAAAAAACTAAATACGGTAAAAGGCGCAATTATTTTGGCTGCCTCGGGAATGTGTGAAGCAGGCCGCATTCGCCACCATTTATTGCATAATTTGCCAGATAAGAATTCGACTATTTTATTTGTTGGATTTCAGGCTTTAGGGTCATTAGGGCGCACCATATTTGAAGGCGCGAAACGGGTTCGGATTTCTGGGCGTGATGTTTCGGTGCGCGCAAAAATCAGGCAAATTGAAGGATATTCGGCCCACGCCGATCAAAGTGAACTTTTGGAGTGGATTGAAGAACGCAGACCGATAAATGGCAGTTTATTCTTGAACCATGGCGAAGCCCAGGCAATTGATTTATTGCGCGACATAATAAGTGCCAAAAACCCGCTTTCATCAATTATTACACCCGAAATTGGCGAAATTTACGAGTTGAAAAGCTGTAAATCAGCCCGCCGATTAAAGACTGGCAATTTGGAAATTCAAAATGCTTTGGGCAAGGATTGGCAGAATGCCTATGCGGATTTTGCGGTTAATCTGAAACAAGAATTAGCCAAAATAAAAACCGAAGCAGCACGCCAAAAAGCCATTGAAGAAATGCGTTTGATTTTGGAAAGCTATGCCGAGCACAAAAAGAAGCGTTAATTCCCTCCCCATGCTGCGGGCGGATTTGGGACTGGCCTTGTTAGATCAAATTCAACCCGAAAATGCCGATTTTGGCGGCGCAATTCATAGCTGAACTTCTTGCCTTTTTCGAGTTCAATTGCCCAAATATTATTTGCCGAATTTGGGATATTTGTGCGAATGAATAGCGCTTTGGAAAATTCATCGGCTGGGAATTCCTGCCTCGCGCTGCTGCCTCGATTGATTGTATCACCGCCATATTGGCTTGAAATATCTTCGCTGCCGTCTTCATGGCGGTGGCGGTGCTTGAGCCGCAATTGCCCCATTTGCCGGCTAATAATCCAAGTGCGCGACCTGTTTTCACCAACATGAAACGGAATACGGATTTCATTTGAAGTGCAGTTGGCGACATGCATAACCATCACCTGCCCCGCCATATCAGCGTCTTGAGGGTCAGATGATACCAAACGACCAGCATAAGATTTGCCGCATAATCCCTTTAGATTTTCCAAGAAAACACTTTGCGCGGTTCTGGGTTGGATATCAGCACAACTACACAAACCCACTACCATCATAATTGTCGCGCTATTTTTCCACATTTTCATTTTCATAGTCTCAAAACTCAAATCAAAGAGGGTGTTTCTGAACATAGCGAAACGGTAAGCTGTGTCTCGCACGAATTACAGGCATATTTAATCACTTGACTAAATTGAGCGATTGATTAAAATGCCAAAATGAATCACTGGCAAAGACATAGGCTCCGCAAAGGCACGCATTTCGCCGCTAAGCCCGACCAAAATCGCGGCGATGTCACGCGTGATATTTTGCTTCAAACCGCCACCTCAATTTTCGCGCGCGATGGCTATGATGCGACTGGCACTAGGGCAATTGCCGATGCGGCCGGGGTCAATCAAGCGCTTATCTCTTATCATTTCGGCAATAAGCACGGGCTGTATTTGGCTGTTTTCGAAAATATTGCGGCGCAAATAAATACTC
The DNA here is from genome assembly GCA_009773395.1 of Hyphomonadaceae bacterium. Lineage (GTDB taxonomy): Bacteria > Pseudomonadota > Alphaproteobacteria > Caulobacterales > Aquidulcibacteraceae > Pseudaquidulcibacter. The sequence continues at coordinate 86,208 of WRPI01000007.1, forward strand.
GATTTGGCAATTCAATTGTAGCAATTAAGGATGCACTTACCCGCGAATACCCAACAAAATCGGACGCGCAAAAAGGCTATTTCGATGCGCTAATTAGGCTCTGTTCCGAATTTGTCGATATGCTATGTAGCGATGATAGTATAGATAAATCAAGGCTTATGATGCGCGAACAACAATCACCAACCGAAGCGTTTGACATTGTTTATGGCGCATTTATTGGGCCAAGTTTGGAATTAATTGCGGAAATTTTCACGCGCTTGCGGCCAGACCTTAACCCGCAACAAATCAAACTTCTGGTCATAAGTTTTTTCGGGCAAATGATTGCAATTAGGGCGACTAGATCCTCGATTTGCCGCTTCATGGATTGGCCAGAAATCGGCAAAGCTGAAGCCGAGTTATACAAAAATCAAATGCAAGAAACCGCAAGAGCTTTGCTTTTGCGAGCGGAGTTGTAAATGCGCACGATAATAAAAAACCTTTTTATTGGACTAATATTGATTGCACTTGGATTTGCCTTTTATTGGTTCAAATTACGCAAACCGTCAATTGATGAAGAATTTAAGATTTATGGCAATGTCGAAGTTCGCGAGGCCGAAGCTGCTTTTAGGCAATCAGGGCGTATCAACGAAATACTGGTCGATGAAGGATCGATTGTAAAAAAAGGTGACTTACTTGCAACTTTGGAGACTGATACTTTTTCGCAAGCTCTAAGCAATCTTGATGCCGAAATCGCCGTTGCTAACGCCGAGCTTACCAAGCTTAATAGTGGCACACGGGCCGAAGAAATTGCTTTGGCACAGGCGAATGTTCGGCAAACCGAAGCAATTTATCGGAACGCTGAAGAAGATTATCGTCGCCAAGCTTCGCTATTATCAAGCGGCTCGGTGAGCGAGAAATTGGTTCATGGCGCGCGCACTACCCGCGATGTCGCCAAAGCCAATTTTGATGCAGCCAGCAGCACGCTTACATTAAAGCGCAATGGCGCAAGGCGCGAAGATATTGCTGTCGGGCAAAGGCGCGTGCAAGCAGTGCAGGCTACAAGAAGTCGGCTTGAAACTGCGCTCGAAGACACCAGGCTCTTTGCACCAATTGATGGCGTGATTTCCTCACGCAACAAAGAAATTGGCGCTTTGGTAACGCCTGCTAATACCATATTTTCAATATCCATCCGCTCCAGCATTTATGTTCGCGCCTATGTTTCAGAGCCAATGCTCGGGCGCGCAGCAGTTGGAACTTTGGTGCAATTAAAAACCGATAGCCGCGATAAAATCTACCAAGGACGAGTCGCATTTGTTTCTCCGCGCGCCGAATTTACACCCAAGACTGTTGAGACCGAAGATTTACGCTCGGATCAAGTTTACCGCATACGGATTATTGTCACAGATGCCGATAGTGCCTTGCTGCAAGGTATGCCGGTAACAGTTTCGATTGCGCCAACAACTGCCACTGTTCGATGAATACGATAAAGTGAACGCCCTCCCACTTATGACCGAAAACTCAGATTCCAGCATCGCTTTGGAGTTTAACGGCCTAAGCAAAAAATTTGGCGCGATAAAAGCGTTAGATAATATCAGCGCGCAAATTATTGCTGGAAAATTGACTGGCATTGTTGGCCCCGATGGCGCGGGAAAAACCACTTTGCTGCGGATATTGGCGAGCCTATTGCGGGCAGACGAAGGCCAAGCAAAAGTTGCAGGGTTCGACCCCAAAACCCAATCAGATTTAGTGAAAGACAATATCGGCTATATGCCGCAACGCTTTGGCCTTTATGAAGACTTAAGCGTTATGGATAATCTAGTTCTATATTCCAAATTGCGCAAAGTAGAAGCGAAAAATGCCAAGAAACTATTTGCCCGATTATTGGATTTCACGCGGCTGGAGCCATTCACTGATAGGCTTGCGGGCAAATTATCGGGTGGCATGAAACAAAAATTGGGTCTAGCTTGCGCGCTAATGGGCGAGCCGCGCGTGCTGCTGCTCGATGAACCAGGTGTTGGCGTAGATCCAGTTAGCCGCCAAGAATTATGGCGAATGGTTGAAGCTTTAACCGATGATGGCATGGCCGTTGTTTGGTCCACTTCATATCTTGATGAAGCCGAAAAATGCGCCAGCGTATTATTGTTAAATGAAGGAAAAATCCTGTTTGATGGCCCACCAGATAGTTTAACAAAGACACTTATTGGGCGTAGCTTCCTAATTGATGCGGACGAAAATGACAAACGGGCAGTCTTGCGTGGTGCCCTTAATTTGCCTTTCATAAGTGACGGCGTAATTCAAGGTTCGGCAGTTCGCGCAGTTTGCAAACATATTGATGACGCCAAAAAAATACGCGAACATTGCAAAAGCCAAAAACTAAATCTTAAAGCAACTGAACCACGCTTTGAGGACGCATTTGTAGATCTTCTTGGCGGTGGCCCGGGTGGCCATACACCGCTTACCGATAATTTCGACCCAATTAGCCACAAAAATGAAATTGCTGTGCGCTGTGAAAACCTAACCAAAGTATTTGGCGAATTCCGAGCGACAAATGATGTTAGTTTTGAAGTGAAACGCGGCGAGATTTTTGGGCTATTGGGGCCAAATGGCGCTGGCAAATCTACTACGTTCAAAATGTTGTGCGGGCTGTTACGGCCGACTTCTGGCATTGCCCAAGTCGCGGGGTTTGATTTACGCCATGCAACCAGAAAAGCGAAATCAAATCTTGGTTATATGGCACAAAAATTTTCGCTTTATGGCTTAATGAGTGTGCGGCAAAATCTGGATTTTTCGGCAGGGGTTTATGGCCTCGATGGCGCACTTAAAGCCGAGCGAATAGCCGAAATGATAGACGCATTTCACCTAAAAAAATATCTTGATTTTTCCCCAGAAGATTTACCACTTGGATATAAGCAAAGATTGGCATTGGCGTGTTCGCTAATGCATCGCCCGTCAGTGCTTTTTCTTGATGAACCAACTTCGGGAGTAGATCCGCTCACAAGACGTGAATTTTGGAACCATATCAATGGCCTCGTAAATAAAGGCGTGACCATAATGGTGACCACGCATTTTATGGAAGAAGCCGAATATTGTGACCGCGTCGCCATGATGTATGGCGGCAAACTAATTGCCCTCGATACCCCCGATGGCCTTAAAGCATCGGTGACGTCATCAAATTTGCTCGAACCTTCAATGGAGCAGGCCTTTATTGCGTTGATTGAACAAGTCGATGCACAAAATGGGGGCGCATGAATGGCAGGCTTTGATATGCAAAGACTTGGCGCATTGATACGCAAAGAGACGATCCAAATGTTGCGCGATCCTTCGACAATATTGGTCGCTGTGGTTTTGCCAGTGATTTTGTTGTTGTTATTTGCTTATGCAGTATCGCTGGACATTAAGAATTTGCCGATTGCCGTGGTGCGTGAAAGCGATAGTGTGAAAGCGCAATCACTTTCGGCTGCTTATAGCGGCACCAAATTTTTTGTGGTTAACTCGCAACCAAATCGCCAAAAGGCATATGAGTTGATGGTGCGTGGCACAGTTCGCGGCATTGTAATTATTCCGCATAATCTCGATAAGCGGCTGACATCGTCCAATCTTGGCCCAATGGTTGAAATTATTTCCGATGGCGCACAGCCTAATACCGCGCGCTTCATTGGCGGGGCAGCGAGTGGTGTGGCGCAAGAATGGCTGGCACAATCTATTGGCTCCAAATCACCAAGCGGGCTTTTCGCACAAATAACTCTGATACCGCGCTATTGGTATAATGCCGAAATTGAAAGCCGAAGGACGCTTATCCCTGGGGCAATTGCCATTGTTATGACCATGATAGGCACGCTTTTAACGGCAATGGTGGTTGCGCGTGAATGGGAACGCGGCACAATGGAAGCGATTATGGCAACGCCCGCGAACACTATTGAGATTTTAATTGGCAAGCTCCTGCCCTATTTTGGCTTGGGAATGATGGCGACTTTGATTTGTGGTGCGCTTGCCACTTGGTTCTTTGGCGTGCCTCTGCGTGGGACATGGTTTGGGATAATTATAATTTCATCGGCATTTTTGGTGCCGGCTTTGGGGCAAGGCTTGCTGATTTCCATTGTTACCAAAAACCAGTTCGCAGCGGCACAACTCGCCTTATTCACAGGCTTTTTGCCAGCCTTAATGTTCTCAGGGTTTTTGTATGAAATTAGCTCGATGCCATTACCACTTAGATTATTGAGCCAAATTGTTGCCGCAAGATATTATGTCGATGGCCTAAGAACCATATTTTTGGTAGGCGATATTTGGAAAGTCCTTATCCCTAATATTGGATTTATGCTTGCAATCGGCGCTTTCTTTTTTGTTTTGGCTTGGCGCAACAGCTCCAAAACACTGGACAATAAGTGATGGCAAAAAGCAAAATTTCCCCACTAACAAGGCTGATAAATTTCCTATTTTCGCCAATTTTGCGGGCGCAAATTGTGAAAGAAATTTTATGCACTTTGCGCGACCCACGTTCAAGAATGTCGCTAATTGTGCCGCCGATTTTGCAATTAGTATTATTTTCATTCGCGGTCACATTGGACGTTTCGAATGTAAATATCGGTGTTCTGGACATGGACGGCGGGCGGCAAGCCCAAGAATTTTTGACCACTTTGAACGAAGCGAAATTCGTGGGAAAACTTTATGTAGTTCATAGCCAAAAGGAATTGGAAAACCAAATTGAAACTGGCAAAACCATTGCATCAATCAATATACCGCAAGGGTTTTCGGCCAAAATTGGCAATCGCGAGCCAGCCATTGCGCAAGTGCTGATCGATGGCCGAAGGGCCAATTCCGGGCAAATCGTATATTCATATATTCAGGCCATTGCCAGCAATTTGGGCGCAAGCACCGCCATGCCACAGGGCCCACAGCCAAGTTCAATCCGTTATTGGTTCAACCCGGCTTTGATTTATCAATGGTTTACTGTGCCAAGCCTTGCGGCGGTTTTGGTGACGATGACAGCGCTGGGAATAACTTCAATGTCGATAGCGCGCGAGCGTGAATTGGGGACGTTTGATCAGCTTTTGGTGTCTCCTGCCAATTACGTCGAAATAATAATTGCCAAAACCATGCCCGCACTAATTATTGCGCCATTGATGGGTTTGATGATGATTTTCGCTGCGATTTTTATGTTTGGCGTGCCGTTCAATGGCAATTTCCCACTTTTGGTTTTGAGCATTTATGTCCATATTTTTGCGGTGGTCGGCATTGGGCTTATTGTGTCGGCAGTATCGCAAACCCAACAACAGGCGATTTTGGGAATGTTCACCATCGCCGTGCCGATGATGCTAATGAGTGGTTTTTCCACGCCAACAGAAAACATGCCGCAATTCATGCAATATATCGCCGAAGCAATCCCCAACAAACACACGCTTTTAATTTTGCAAGGCAGCTTCCTTAAAGGCCAAGGCTTTGCCGATATTTTTCGAAATCTTTGGCCTTTATTAGTAACGGGCTTCATCGGCCTAAGCGCGGCAACCATAATTGTCAGGAATAGATTACAATGACTTTTTCAAAATCTAAATCGTCAACAATTCTCGCCATAACAATTCTCAGCATACTGACGATTGGCTGCGCCCATAAATATTCCCCCGCCTATAATGGCGCACCAAATGTTGCCTTGGGTCAAGACAGAGCGAGCCAAATTGGCGCGCCAATTGCGCTTTCCAATTGGTGGCAAAATCTAAATGATGAAACGCTAACCCACTATATTGAAGTTGCGCTTCGCAATAATCACGACATAGCGCAAAGCATGGCGCGCATTACTGAAGCGAGGCAAGTTCTTGGTTCATACCAAGCGTCTGCGCGTCCATCGGGCAACCTTGGCGCGAGCGCAAGTGCACAGAGAATGACTGAAAATGGCGCAATGCCAGTGGCTCGATTACCAGGGTTTGACCGCGATCAATTGGTGTTTCAAACTGGCTTTGACGCCAGTTGGGAAATCGATGTTTTTAACGGCGTTAAGCATTATTTGGCGGCGCAAACTGCCAGAATCGAAGTGAGCGAAGAGGAAAAAAATGCGGTTCAAATTGTGGTGGCCGCTGAAGTTGGCCGCGCCTATTTTGAATTGCAAGGCGCGCAGCGCGAACTTGAATATGAAAAAGACTATATCGAGTCACTTAATCAAACAGTGGATTTATTACAAAGTCGAAATCGCGCTGGGGATATATCACAAAGGGATATTACCGAAGTGATGGCGCGAAAAGCGGCCTATGAAACAAAACTGCCAGCAATTGAGGCCAGAATAAGAGCCGCCAATATTGCATTGCAAGTCATTCAAGGCATACCGCCGAGTGCGCAAATTTTGAGCGTCAAAACCGATGAGCCATTACTCTTGCGCTTTCCAATTGGGGCAAGGTCCGAGCTTTTGCAAAGGCGGCCTGACATCAGAATTGCTGAACGTCGTTTGGCGGTGCGCACCAATGAAACCGCAGTGCAAATGGTCGAAAAATATCCACGCTTTGTAATTTCAGCAAGGCTGGGTTGGGAAGCGACTGAACCGCTAAAAATATTCGACACGAGCTCGCAAGCCATCAATATCGCACCGGGGATTAGGTGGAACATATTAAATGGCGGGCGGATTGAAGCCAATATTCACGCCGCCGAGGCACGGCAGACGCAGGCGCTTGAAGCCTATTCGCAAACAATCATTGCGGCATTGGGTGATAGCGAACGTGCATTTTCTGATTACCATGGATCGCTCGAAACAATTGCATCGCGGGCGCAAGCAATTGAAATACAACAAAATTTGATTGCATATGGCGAACAGAGATTAGCTGCGGGCGATATTTCTTGGCTCGAGCTTTTGGAAATGGGGCGGGCGGTTATGGATTTGCAAATCCAAGATGTCCGCAATAAAACCCAAGCCGCAACCCTGCAAATCGCATTGTTCAAGGCGCTTGGAGGGGGTTGGAGCGAGTAAGTATGCTATGTGAAAATGCCACGCCGATTTGCGATTTTGTCGCTTTACAATGATTGGATATGAGAGACACTTTGGCTAGAAATCCGGGAGATTTCTTGGAATCGGTCATGCTGAGAAGCCTTGTTTCACTCATTTTTACGGTGGCGTTGTGCGGCTGCGGTTTTGTGGACGCACCCAACCCAACAACTACGGACTGGCCTTTTGGTGATACTAATAGTGTTCAATATGAAGTAGTTGAGTCTTTAATGGACCAACCGACAAGTGAAGCCGTGCCACCGCGTATCCTATTTAGGATGTCACGTGGCGAAACAGCGAATATTTTTTACGCGAGTGCCGAAGGTGAAAAAGACCACATAGAAGGTCGGATTTGGTTTCAAACTAGATTTGGTGATAGAAGAATTGGTTTTGCCATCACGCCTAACGATACTGGCGTAAAAATTGGACAGGCAAACCACGAAGAAAAAGAGGCGATTTTTGGTTATTTGTGGGAAGATGCCGCACAGATTTACAACAATTCTCAAGACTTAACCCTTGTTTTTTCCGAATGTGGACCGTCGATTATGCGTGCCGAGTTTCGCAAGCCAACATTAAAAGCCCTGCCGAAATGTGATTTTGCAAGCGCCAATGATGCATGGGGATATGTTTTTGATCGAACGAATAAACTTAGTGTTTTGACATTGAATCTAACAAGGCAATAAATTCAAGGTTCATCAAGTTACACCAGCGTTGCCGCAATCGCCTTTCTCCAACCCTGAATGTTTTTATCACGCGTGGCCGCATTCATCTGTGGATTAAAGCTTGTGGAATTACTGCTGCCATGTTCGCCGTTTCCACCCAATGCCACCCTTGCTGCGCCCATTGCGGTCATTTCCAAATCTTGCGGACGCTCTACCGATAGCCCGATAATATCGGCAAGGAATTGACAGAAAAAACCATTTTGCGCCATGCCGCCATCAACTCGCAATACTTCAATTTTTATGCCGTCTTTTGCCATCGCTTCCAATAAATCGAAAGTCTGGTATGCGCTGGCTTCGAGTGCGGCGCGGACAATATGGGCCTTGGTTGTGCCGCGCCCTAGCCCACAAATAAGGCCACGCGCAGATGCATTCCAATATGGCGCGCCAAGGCCGGTAAAAGCTGGCACCAAATATACACCGCCATTGTCAAGCAGCGAGCTTGCCATGGCTTCTGACTCTGCGGCATTTGTAATCAGTCCCAATTCGTCGCGCAGCCATTGAATTGCGGTTCCTGCATTCAAAACCGCGCCTTCCATTGCGTAATTAGTTTTGCCATCAATTTCAGAGGCTATGGTCAAAAGCATTTGATTGGTTGAGTTTTTCGGTGTCTCGCCCAATTGCGCCATTAAAAATGCACCGGTTCCGAATGTGATCTTTGCTTCACCAACGCCAACGCAATTTTGCCCCATAAGCGCGGCTTGTTGGTCCCCCAAAATCCCAGTTATTGGCACTTCGCCGCCAAAAAGCGAGCAAATGCCAAAAGTGCTGTTGCTATCCATAACCACGGGCAGCATTTTTCGTGGCACGCCAAACATTTCCAATAATTCTTCGTCCCATGTGCCAGTATGAATATTGTATAGCGCGGTTCGGCTGGCATTCGAAGCATCAGTCACATGGCATTTGCCTTCAGTCAGATTCCATATCAGCCAGCTATCGACGGTGCCAAATGCAAGCTCGCCATTGTTTGCTCGCTCCCACAAACCCGCCATATTTTCCAAAAGCCAATTGAGTTTGAACCCACTAAAATATGGATCCGCGAGCAAACCAGTTTTGGCATTTAGTATTTTCTCACGGCCATCGGTTTTCATTTTCGCGCCCAATTCCGCGCCGCGTCTGTCTTGCCAAACCAGTGCTTTATGGACGGGTTTGCCAGTTGCGCGATCCCAAATTATTGTGGTTTCACGTTGGTTGGTAATGCCAATCCTATCGATTTTTTGACCCTTTGCGGCCTGCAATGCTACTTGTTTGGTTTGCGTCCAAATAAGTTCAGCGTCTTGCTCGACAATATCTGGGCTTGGCGAAAGTAAGGGCACCGGCAATTGCGCAAAATCGCCACGTGATAAGTCGGCGACATATATTGCGGCCCTTGTTGATGAAGTTCCTTCATCGATTACGAGAATTTTTGTCATGCGGTATTTTTGACGCGAAAAACTGGGTTCGTAAAGTGCTAATCTTCAAAATAGTCAGAACAATCGGGTGGCTCGATACTAAATTCATATTGCAAAGTTTGCGCGCTATAACTCAAAGCAAGCGAAAAACTGCAACCATCATCGCGGAATTTGAGCAAGCTTGGGCTATTCAAAATCCTAGCTTTGGTTTCATATTCTGTCCGCTTTGACCAAGGAAGAATTGCTGAATGCCTTTCGTAGATAAATCGCGGAAACTTAGCGCCAAAAGTCGGGTCTATGAGAAGGCTAGAATTGAAATGATACTCATCGGGACAAAACTCATCTTGCCCATTTGTGTTGGCATCAGGGTAACATGATCTTACATTTCGCTGGCTTTCAAATGCCATGTTCAGCAATTCAACCATCGGCACTTTTATTTCAGTTGTTTGAATTGCAAATAGCCGTAAGTTGAAAAGGTTTTGCCCCCTGCCCGCATAAATTTGTGCTTCAGTTTCTTTGACACCGACAATGAAATTGGGTGTAGTTTGGCCTTCTTCGCGCCAATCGAGCACTATCAAATTTGGCCAAAGTGCCATTCGTGGATTTGGCGATTCGCTTTCGATTTTTTCTTCAAAAATAATTCGCGCGCCATTTTGGTTTTTTTCAAAAACCATAATCTGATAGGATTTGATTTCATTTTCGCGGGTCAAACGGACACAATAGCGACCATTTCGCGTGCAGCCATTTTCTTCGTCGCGAATATCACCAAATATTTGGGGTGCCATAAAAAGTGGAAATTGCTTATTATGCGCCAAATCAACATTTGAAACTGGCGCCGTTGTCGCCGCGGTCATTATCGCCAACCCTAAAATCATTGATTAGTCCCACTTTAGTTTCATGAAGTCCGAACTATGAGCGAAAAATATTTTCTTGTCACGCCCTCAAATCAACCTTCGAATTACAAAGGGCTAAACCCCAACGCCCGTTTCCACAAACCCAGCGCACCCGGATATGTCCAGCGCCTTCTTACGCCAATATCGAGGTGCATAAAATTCACCCCAAATCCCATGCCCTTGAAGCCTGATTTTATGGCGGCTTCATAAAGCTCCACCCTGCTGTGCGGCGAGATTTTTATATCCACCGCGATTGCGCGTAAATGCATAGAATTGGCGACACCGCCCACCGCTCTATTATGGGCTTTGCAGCGATGCGCCGAATTGATTTGAATTGGGCCAACTTGGTCACGCATTTTTTCCAAAGCATCGAGAAATTTCGGATCGTGAAAATATTCACCTTCGCAATGTTTGCCGCAATCGCATGATAATTCACCGACAGAAAAATGCGGCCAACGCCAACCCTCGGAGTCGAACTCAATAGCGCGAGAATATAGTTTTTTGGTTTCAATCATTTGGGCCTCATTCAAAAGGCCTAGTTTGGATTGAAATTAATGGGGGAGGATAATGCGCCGCCTATCCACAAATTTTCGCTTTTGCTTCGCGATATTCTTCTGCCATTCTATCGACAATTTTAGCGATTGGCTCAATTGCCTCAATCGCGCCAATGCCTTGGCCGCAGCCCCATATGTGTTTCCAGGCTTTGGCTTCGGTATTGCCACCCGACGCAAAGTTCATTTTACTTGGATCCGCGTCAGGCAAATTATCGGGATCAAGCCCCGCAGCTTTGATTGATGGCGCAAGATAATTGCCATGAATACCTGTGAATAAATTAGAATACACAATGTCATTTGCATTACTATCAACAATCATTTGCTTATATTCTTGCTGGGCATTGGCTTCGTCTGACGGGATAAATGCCGAGCCAATATAGCCAAAATCTGCGCCCATTGCTTGTGCCGCCAATACTGCACCACCAGTTGCGATGGCGCCAGACAAACAAAGCGGACCATCAAACCACGCACGAATTTCTTGGATAAGTGCGATTGGTGACAATAATCCAGCATGGCCACCCGCGCCCGCCGCAACCGCAATAAGACCGGTTGCGCCTTTATTGATTGCCGATTTTGCATGGCGATTATTGATAATGTCGTGCAGAGTTATGCCGCCATAGGATTGAATGGCAGTGTTAACTTCGGGCACAGCACCAAGCGATGTTATAACCACTGGCACTTTATATTTCACACAGGCCTCAACATCATGCATCAATCGGTCATTTGATTTATGCACGATTTGATTTACCGCAAATGGCGCTGCAGGGGCATCGGGGTTAGTGGAATTATATTCACCCAAAGTATCACTAATTTCGTCAAGCCACTCATGCAAAACATTCGCGGGCCGCGCATTTAGCGCAGGGAATGAGCCGACAACACCCGCCTTGCATTGTTCAATTACCATTTTTGGATTGGAAATAATAAACAATGGCGCGCCAATTACTGGAATACGAAGGTTTTTAAGAATGTCTGGAACGCTCATGTAATTTCCTTTTGCTTTGTTCTAACCCAACCTTGCATTAAGAACCTCAATCAAGTCAATTGCCGAAGTTGAAATAATTGTCCCCGGTGGATAAACTGCGGCTGCGCCCATTTGTTTTAAGGTGGAAACATCATCAGGCGGAATAACGCCGCCGACCACAATTACAATGTCGGCGCGATTAAGTTTTGCCAGTTCATTTCGTAATTGTGGAACCAATGTCAAATGGCCTGCAGCAAGGCTGCTTACACCAATAACATGCACGTTTTCTTCAACCGCAGTTTTGGCGGCTTCATTTGGCGTTTGGAATAATGCACCAAGCACGATTTCAAAACCCAAATCTGCATAGGCCGAAGCCACAATTTTCTGCCCCCTGTCATGCCCGTCTTGGCCAATTTTTGCGACCATTAATTTTGGCGGACGACCAAATTTATGGGTAAATTGTGCGACTTTTTCTTTTGCGAACGCAAAATTCGGTTCATCATTGCCAATTTGGCTAGCATAAACTCCACGTGGCATAGCAGGCACAGCTTGGTGGCGATTGAAAGCCTTTTCCAAAGCATAAGAAATCTCTCCCAATGTGGCCTTTGCCCGCGCGGCATCAATCGCAAATGCCAACAAATTCCCGTCGCCGCTTTTGGCGCAAGTGTTCAACGCATTTAGTTTTTGCGAAACTTCTTCGTCATTGCGGCTTAAACGGAGAATTCGCAATTTTTCAATTTGTGCCGCACGCACCGCAGCATTATCAACTTTCAAAACTGCATGGTCGTCCTCAGTCGCCAAAGCAAAAGCATTGACGCCGACAACCATTTGTTCGCCATTATCAATACGCGCCTGCGTTTTTGCTGCTGCGACTTCGATGTTGAGTTTTGGAATGCCCGCTTCAATGGCTTTTGCCATGCCGCCTTGGGCTTCAATTTCTTGCAAATGCGCCCAGGCTTTGGTTGCAAGTTGTTGGGTTAAGCTCTCAACAAAATGCGAGCCACCCCAAGGATCTATAGGCGTGTCAGTGCCAGCCTCAGTTTGCAAAATTATTTGGGTATTGCGTGCGATTGCCGCCGAAAAATCGGTTGGCAATGCCAATGCTTCGTCAAATGAATTTGTGTGCAAAGATTGGGTATGCCCATGCGCCGCCGCCATCGCTTCAACAGAAGTTCGAATGACGTTATTATAAGGATCCTGCGCAGTTAAGGACCAGCCTGAAGTTTGGCAATGGGCACGCAAAGCGAGCGATTTTGGGCTTTTGGCACCCATGTTTTTGACTATTTTTGCCCACAGCCCTCTTGCGGCACGTAACTTGGCGATTTCCATAAAATAGTTCATTCCAATGCCCCAAAAGAAGGACAAACGCGGCGCGAAACTGTCAATATCCAAACCTGCGGCAATGCCTGCGCGCAAATATTCCATGCCATCAGCCAATGTATAGGCCAGTTCCAAATCCGCAGTGCCGCCTGCTTCTTGAATATGGTAACCGGAAATCGAAATACTATTGAATTTTGGCATGTATTTTGAGGTATATTCAAAAATATCGGCAATAATCCGCATCGATTCCCTGGGCGGATAAATATAAGTATTGCGGACCATGAATTCTTTCAAAATGTCATTTTGTATGGTTCCTGATAATTTATCTTGCGCAACGCCTTGTTCTTCGGCGGCAACGATATAGAGTGCCATAATTGGCAAAACTGCGCCATTCATGGTCATGCTTACCGACATTTTATCAAGCGGAATGCCTGCAAATAATTGCCGCATGTCAAGAATACTATCAACCGCTACGCCCGCCATGCCGACATCGCCCGCAACCCGTGGGTGATCGCTGTCATAGCCGCGATGTGTTGGTAGATCAAAAGCAATTGAAAGCCCATTTTGTCCTTGGGCGAGATTGCGAAGGTAAAAAGCATTGGAATCTTCAGCAGTCGAAAACCCCGCATATTGGCGAATTGTCCAAGGCTTCTGCACATACATTGTTGGATATGGGCCACGAATGAAGGGTGTGTAGCCAGGAAGTGTATTTAAGTATTTTGAGCCAGGGATGTCGCGTGAGCTATAATGGCTTTTGAAATCAATTCCCTCTGAAGTCGGCCAAAATTTCGCCAATTTTGTTTCAGTCTCATTTTTCTGCGGCTTTTTTTTCACAATATTATTTGGCAAAGACTTGCCCAGCCCATCACATTTCTTGTCAATAACTCTACACGCTTCTTGGGTTATTTCTTGGGTTAAGGCTTCAATCGCAAAAGAGCCAGAGGCGGGATCGCTGACTTTGCCAAAATGAGATTCACCAGCCAAAATCAATTGCGTATTGCGGGCAAGGCGGCGCGAAAAATCAGTGGATTGGGTTTGGTCCAGTTCAAGAGGGGGCGTTGTGATAATATCTGCGCCACCACAAATCGCCGCAATGCTCGCATTAGTGACGCGCATTAAATTTGAATATTGATCGGTTTCATTTTTTGCTTTCGGTGCGATAATTGCCTGTATCGACATTGGCAATTCAACGCCCATTTTGCCCGATAGTTTGCGCCACACGGCTCTAGCAGCCCGCAATTTCGCAACTTCTTGCACGAAATTTTGGCCGACTTTAAGTTTGAACAAAAGCGCTTTATTTAATTCCTCAACATCAAGACCCGATTCAGAACCCAAGTGCAAAATTTCCAACGCATCATAAATCATGTGGCCAATTTGAAGACCAATTGTCGCATTGCTATTGTGAAACCCGGTGCCATCGGCGCAGAAAAACATGGCCTCTGGGAATTTTTCGCGATGCGATTTGAAAAAATCAATATAGGTCTGCGGTAAAATTGACGGGGTAGATTGCGGTTCCAAGTTAAAGGCCAATTTCGCAAGGCCACGCCATTCAGGTGCAATTGCTGCCATCAATTTTTTGGCATTTGTAAGGTTCGCACTATTTTTGCCAAGGGCGATGGTTGCCAAATCGACATGAATGCCATTGGTTAAAATCGCAAAATCTATCGCTTCAAACTTATCACCCAATAATTCAATTGAGTTTGCGCCGCCTTCAAGCTCATTCAATGCAAGAAAATTACCACCAGCCGCATCTTTGACATGGACTTGCTGCCTTATGTCCCATGCGCCCTCAAAACCAGTGGGAAAATGAGGAGCCAATAATGCGTCAGGATTCTCTCCCGCGACATATAATGGCTTTACGGAAATCACCTCATCAATTGCTTTTTCAAGCGATGAAATATCCGCGCCACTCAAAGATTTTTCAACCAATGCTTGCCATGCGCTCATAGTGACATCATCATAAGGAATGATGGGGTCAAAAACCGAGCTTCGAATTTCGTTGGTCATTATGTGCTTTACGGCCGCGGTGGCGATGCTGGCCCTGGTGTATTGCGGCCAATTGCCCAAATCGCGAATGCCAAATATTCCCCGACTTCTTTGAGCCTGTCAAAGCGCCCGGGTGCACCGCCATGCCCCGCTTCCATATTTACTCTTAGCAGGAATGGCCCCGCATTAGGCGAAGTTGCGCGCAACTTGGCAATCCATTTTGCAGGCTCCCAATAGGTAACTTGCGAATCTGATAAAGCAGTTTGCGCAAAAATCGGTGGATAGGCACGGGTTGCCACATTATCATAAGGGCTATATGCCGCCATTGCGTCATAGTCTTCGACATTGGTAATCGGATTGCCCCATTCTGTCCATTCTGGCGGAGTCAACGGTAAGGTCGCATCGGAAATTGTCGTCATCATATCAACGAAAGCAACCCCCGCGATAATGCCAGCAAACAAGTCCGGCCTTTGGTTGGCGACCACGCCCATCAATAGCCCACCAGCCGACCTACCATTACCAACAATTTTCGTCGCTGACGTATAGTTTTTCTCAATCAAAACTTCGGCACAACGAATATAATCCGAAAACGTATTTTGCTTTTTGCGTAATTTTCCGTCCAAATACCATTGATAGCCGCGCTCCATGCCGCCGCGCATATGGGCGACAGCATGAATATAGCCACGATTTACAAGGCTTAGAATATTGGCGTTGAAATCATCATCAATAATAATCCCATAGGAACCATAACCATATAAATGGCACGGCGCAGAGCCGTCCAAAGGTGTGCCTTTTTTATAGAGAATGGTCAGCGGCACTTGTGCACCATCGGCGGCTTCTGCATTGATGCGTTTCACCACATAGTCAGAAGGATTATGCCCCGATGGAATTTGTTGGCGTTTTAATAATTTCCGCTCACGGGTTTGCATGTCGTAATCATAGGTTTCGGCAGGCGTTGAAGGCGATGAATAAATAAAACGTACAATCTTGGTGTCAAATTCAAACCCACCAACCAATTCGAGCGAATAAGCTTCTTCGGCAAAATCAATTGAATGTTCCTCGCCGCTTGCCATGTCACGCACTACAATACGCGGCAGAGCATCAAACATTTCTTGGCGCGCCATATGGTTTTTGAACAAAATAAATTCATTGATTAAATTGCCAGCCTTATATTCCAAATAATCGGACCATTTGGAAAGCGCAGGTTCGCTAGTTTTGGTGCGCATGATTTTGTAATCTTTCGCGCCGCCTCTATTGGTTCGGAAATAAAAATGTTCGCCGTGATGGTCAGGGAAATATTCAAACCCCGCACGCCTGCGCGAAAATAATTTTGGTGCGGCAAGCGGCCTATCCAATGGCAAATATCGGCATTCATTATTATCCGAAGCACTAGAAACCAAAAATACAAAATCGCCAGACGAAGATTTTGAAAGGCCGAGAAAATAGGCAGCGTCGGTTTCATGGAAAACCATAACGTCAGTTTTAGGATCGGTTCCCACTACATGCCGCATTACTTTTATTGGGCGAACATTTTCATCATTCACAACATAAAAGCACGTGCGGTTGTCCTTGGCCCATACTAATTCACCAGTGGTATTTTCGAGTTTTTCAGGCAAATCCTGGCCGTTTGCGGCAATGCGAAAACGAATATCGCAATTTCTCGCGCCTTCATAATCGACCATATAAGCAAAGAAATCTTGGCTCTCATTTTGTTCCCAATTAATGAGCCGCCAAAAAGGCAAACCGCGCGCCGCCGCATCGCCGTCAAGCATTATTTTTTCCGGGCCATTTGGAATTTTGGTAATGGGGTCTATTGGCACACGCATAATTATTGGATATTGCCCGCCTTCACGGAACTTACGAAAATACGCGAAATTGCCATCTGGTGCAGGCGGAGTTTCATCATCTTCTTTTATGCGACCACGCATCTCTGCGACCAATGTTTCACGCAAATCAGCAGTTGGGTTCAGCAAAATCGCCTGTGTATAGGCATTTTCGGCTTCCAAATGAGTGCGAATATCGGCACCTAATTTTGCGGGATCATTCAAAACATCTTGCCAATGCCCATCGCGCATCCAGCCATAATCGTCAGTGCGAGTGCGCCCTAATTGATGAATTACTTTGTGTTCCACGCGGGCGACTGGCGGGATAGGATTTGCGGCGGCGGTATCACTCATTGAGTTAGTTGTTCCTATTGTTGCTGCGCTCGCAAGCGCTGGGGCGGCCAATGACATTGTGTAAATACTGCCTGCCATCAATAATTTGCGTCGATTCATGTTCAAGACCTCTATGGCGCAATTGAACCTGTGCGATACAAATTGTCAATCTTGAATAATTAGTTTAGCTTGGCTCGGTGATTTGGCTGGGCGTTTAGACGGATGAAAATGGAAGATACTGGATACTTCGAAGCCGCACTTGTTGGAGCGCCAAATCCGCTTTCAATTGGAATTGCGGCGGTTTTCATAGCGTTGATTATTGGGACACTCGCCGCATTTATTTTACCGCGCCTTCAAAAAGGCAAATGGACTGATTTAGGCCCGCGAATGTATAGCTGGTGGGTAATCGTCGGCATCATTGTAGCTGCACTCTATTTGGGTAAGATGCCATTTATTATCCTTTTTGGTTTGATTTCATTTTTGGCACTCAAAGAATATTTATCTCTCGCACCAACCCGCAAGGAAGACAGGCCGATTATTTTACTGGCCTATAGCGCCATCATTGTTGCATATTGGGCGATTGCGATTGATGAGTATCCATTTTTCTTGACCCTTGTGCCAGTCTATTTGTTTTTGGGTTTGGCTTTGGCGATGGCTTGGATTGGCCGCACTGAGGGATATTTAGCAACGGTCGGGATTATTTATTGGGGCGTTGTGGTATGCGTTACCAATGTTGGATATGTCGCACTATTGATGCAAGTGCCGCCTATGGAACTTCCATTGCAAAGCCCGACTGGATTGGTCTTTTTCTTGCTGGTTATTACCGAAGTGAATGATGTCGCCCAATATGTTTGGGGCAAGAGCTTTGGCAAAAACAAAATTACACCCAATGTTTCGCCCAATAAAACTTGGGAAGGCGCAATTGGCGGCTTTGTTACTACGTTTCTAATCATTTGGTTTTTAGGACCAGTTTTCACTCCGCTTAAGGGTTTGCCACTAGCATTGCTCGGCGTCCTGCTCCCAATTGCGGGTTTTGGCGGCGATATAACCATGAGCGCGATAAAGCGTGATTTGGGGGTTAAAGACACTTCCAATGCCCTGCCTGGTCATGGCGGTATATTGGATAGAATTGATAGCCTTACTTTTACCGCGCCAATATATTTCCACTTTTTGGCATATTTTGCTTTGGATAAGTTTTGATATGAAAACCCATTCCACCAATTACACCAACACCTTAATTACTGTGGCTGCAGACTGTGGTTTAGAAATTGCGAACACCAACCCCAAGGCTGAAAGCATGGCTGGCCACCAATTATCAATTCTTGGAATTAGGCCATATGAATTAACTTCTGACGATTTATTATTCGAAGTATTCGCAACTCGAAATGGCATAACGGAAACCGAAAAGCCAAATGCAAGGGCCGCAATGTTTGCAAAGCCTCAAGCATGTTTGCGTTGTTCACCGTTAGTAAAAACCCAAGGCTATGGCATTCATCATAATGCGCAAGCAAAAATCGCTGCAATTGCAATTGAAAGCCCGAAATACCATGAATTATTGGCGGACGAAAATGTGGTTAAAATAAACGGCATGAGAAGCAAAAGAGCATAAAATGTTACGATATTTGCGGCGCATTTTATTGGCGGTTCTGGTTCGCCCAATGGCGCGTCTGCTGATAGGTATGCATTGCCAAGGACTTGAGCATCTACCTAAATTTGGCCCCGCAATTATTGCTGCCAATCATAATAGCCATATTGATACTCTTGTGCTGCTTTGCTTATTCCCGACTAAGACGCTTGATATTTTGCGCCCAGTGGCGGCGGCCGACCATTTTCTGGCCAACCCGCTTTCTTCTTGGTTTTCACGCAATATAGTTGGGATTATACCGCTTAAACGCAAGCCAGTTTTTGGTGAAGATATTTTGGCCGAGGCAAAAGATGCGCTTGATGAAGGGCAAATCCTAATCGTCTTTCCTGAAGGTACACGCGGCGACCCCGAAGAAATGGCACCGTTCAAAGCTGGCATCGCCCGCCTTGCCGACCACTGCCCCAAAGCGCCGATTATACCAGTTTATATTCATGGTGCTGGCCGCGCTTTGCCCAAAGGCGAGATGTTTGTGCCGATGAATGTTTCGGCCTATGTCGGCGAGCCAGTTTTTTGGCACGAGAACCGAAGTTTGTTTATGGAAGAATTAAAAGGCGCGATTTTAACACTTAAAGCGCAAGCCCCGCCAATGCATTGGGACTAGGTTCACCTCTTCTTTTGCGCCAAATAAATAATTGGCCCGGGCAAAAGTGAAATAAGTGAAGCCAATAAAAAAGCCGAATTAATTCCCATTTTGCCCAATAAAATTACTAAACTCGCAAAAAATAAGGCATAAGAAAACAGGCCCCAAGTCCAACCTCGGAATAAATTGGCGCAATGTTCCGCGCCAAATTTCGTGTGGGTCGAAACCATAAATATTGTGCCAAAAACTGGAAAGCCCGCCAAAAACCCAGTTATTGAAACACTTGCAAATCCGCTGGCAAATGAAACGAACAAAGTAAGCGCCGCACCCAAGACCATGCGCAATATGATTTCCTTATTGCTTACGCCGCTTTCCGCAACTTCATGGACCTTTAACACCAAAAGCGCGACCACCAAGCCAATTATCGCTAGGGCAAAAGCCGCCAAAAGGTTTGGTTCAAAAGCATGGATAAAATATGTCGAAATGAACCAACAAATCAAGGCAATAACAATCGCAATCGGCCATTTTGTGTGCTTCGCCATCCACGAATAGGCAATGCCAAACGCGCTAAATGACATAAGCCCAGCCAAAGTAGAAATGGACGCAGTGCGCACATAATCCGCGCCATGCTCCAAGGCCAAAACATAGACAATGGGCCCCGCAACTGCGGGCAAACCCGCGATTATCCCGCCAATAAGCGCGCCAAATCGCCTTGTCGCAGCGCTGATGAGGCCAATAAAAAAAGGAACCAAAACTAATTTCAAAATCAAAAGCATAGATGGCTTTATCATAGTTCTTGCGGATTCAAAGCTAGCGAGTTTGCGTTTCACATTTGCATTGGGCGGCATGATTGCTTTTACACCCCTATTGTGCGAGACCATGGCATAACAAATGCGCGGGATTAGGCAAAATGGGCACAGACAAAGACTTCATTGAATATCTTTTCCTAAAACTCGGCAAGGACGTTCGTTTTAGCACCAAGGCGATGTTTGGCGAATATTGTCTATATTATGATGGCAAAGTAGTGGCATTTGTGTGCGATAATCGGCTATTAATAAAGCCAACCAAACAATCCGAACACCTCAAAGATATTTGCGAAATGGATGAGGCATATCCAGGTTCAAAACTATATTATCTCGTATCCGAAGATCAGTTAGACGATCCGCAGGTTTTTATCGAAACCATGAAATCTATCGCCGCAGCGACGCCAGACAAAAAGCCCAAAAAGCCTAAAACTTAATCCAAAAGTCGGTGGAATTTCTACTTCCTCGAATCCATTGTTAGCCTTATAGCTCATGAATAATTTTTCTTTTTAAGGCGAGCATTATGACCACACGCACCGAAACCGACACTTTTGGCCCAATTGAAGTTGACGCAAGCAAATATTGGGGCGCACAGGCGCAGCGCAGTCTTGGCAATTTCAAAATCGGTTGGGAAAAACAGCCCGCGCCAATTGTTCGCGCTTTGGGGATTGTCAAAAAAGCCGCCGCCCTAACCAATATGGATTTGGGCAAAATGCCGCGCGAATTGGGCGAAATTATCGTCAAAGCTGCCGATGAAGTAATTGAAGGCAAGTTAAACGATCATTTCCCATTGGTGGTTTGGCAAACTGGCTCTGGCACGCAATCTAACATGAATGCCAATGAAGTTATTTCCAACCGCGCCATTGAAATGCTGGGTGGTGAAATGGGGTCCAAAAAACCAATTCACCCCAATGATCATGTTAACATGAGCCAAAGCAGCAATGACACCTTCCCCACCGCCATGCATATTGCCTGTGCCGAGGAAGTTGTGTGCCGCCTTATCCCCGCTTTGGCGCAACTTCGCAATGCACTTAATGACAAAGCGCAAGCCTTCAAAGACATCATAAAAATTGGCCGCACCCATACCCAAGACGCAACGCCAATTACGCTGGGGCAAGAGTTTTCGGGCTATACCCAACAAATCGAAAACGGCATCAAGCGCCTTGAAATGACGCTCCCGATGTTGATGGAACTGGCACAAGGCGGCACTGCCGTTGGCACTGGCTTGGCCTGCCCCATGGGTTTTGCCGAAGCGGTGGCGGCGCATATTGCGGCCATAACCAAATTACCATTCACCAGCGCCCCCAATAAGTTTGAAGCCTTGGCGGCCCATGATGCAATGGTTTTCACCCATGGCGCAATAACCACCGTCGCCATGAGCTGTTTCAAAATTGCCAATGACATTCGCTTTTTGGGCTCGGGCCCGCGCGCAGGATTGGGCGAATTGGCCCTGCCCGAAAATGAGCCGGGTTCAAGCATCATGCCCGGCAAGGTAAACCCAACGCAAAGTGAGGCTTTGACACAAGTCGCGGCGCATATATTGGGCAACAATGCCGCAATTGCGTTTGCAGGCAGCCAAGGGCATTTCGAACTTAATGTCTATAACCCAATGATGGCCTATAATTTCTTGCAAAGTTGCCGTTTATTGGCGGACGCGGCAGTAAGCTTCACCGATAATTGCGTTGTCGGCATAGAGCCGCGCCTCGACAATATCGCACGCGGCCTTGCCAATTCTTTGATGCTTGTAACGCCCTTGAAGGAAAAATACGGCTATGACCTAGCCGCTAAAGTCGCCAAAACCGCGCATAAGAATGGCACAACTTTGAGGGAAGAAGCCATTTCTTTGGGGATTCCAGCGGAAGATTTTGATGCAATAGTGCGCCCAGAATTAATGATTGGGCCGGATGAAAATTGAGAAACGCGAAAACCCAAAAATTTGCACGTAGCCTGCGCAATAGTCCAACAAAAGCGGAGACAATTTTATGGAAGATCCTACGAAATCTCAACATTGAAAAAGTAAAATTTCGTCGGCAACACCCAATCCCACCATATATCACTGACTTTGCGGCGCTCGAAATCAAACTGATAATTGAAGTCGATGGCGCAACCCATTCCACCGAAGCAGAACTAATGTACGACCAAGCTCGCACCAATTTCCTGGTCGAAAAAGGTTTTGAAATAATTCGCGTCTGGAATGACGATATTTACAAAAACCTTTCTGGAGTTCTTGAATATTTAGCAAGCCGAATTTCCGAACTAAAACAAACCAACAAGCAAACCCACTAATGGCCTCCCCTGCAAAGCAACGCGGCGCGGGGGAGGTGGGCGCGAAGCGC
>WRPI01000007.1:108505-226163 GCA_009773395.1 Hyphomonadaceae bacterium
CTCGGAGGGGGCAGCGAGTGCAACGAGCTTCTACTTTCCATTCATGCATCAGAGGCTCGCATTCGCTCGCTGCCCCCTCAGTCTCGCTACGCGAGCCAGCTCCCCCGCTTCGCAAGGGAGCACAAGATAAGCCCTAATTACGCAACGCCCAGATTCCCAGTGCCTTTGCCTTCGGGCAAATAAAATAAATCGTAATTTCGATTCCATTTTTCTGAATCCGAACTATTTGACTCGAGGTTTCCAGCTATTGCAAAGTAGGTTTTCTTACTGGATAAAACTAATTCTATAACCAGCAATTCATTCGCGCCTATCCCCCCTCCCAAATTGCGCATCTATAATGCCGCGATGCCATTATTAGAAAATCCAAATCATGAAGAATTTTGCCAATTGGTTGCGGGCGGAAAATCGCAAACTGAGGCCTATATTGAAGCAGGCTATGCAGTGAACGGCGCGCGCGGAAATGCCTCAAGATTGATAGCAAATGATAGCATTTCGGCGCGAATATTAGAACTTCAAAGCGCAAAATTGCTCAAAAATGAAGAAAATGCGCGCCAAACCATGTGGGAAATCAATCACTTAATCGCACGCGCCACGAAGGCGGGGCAATATAGTGCTGCTATCAGGGGAGTTGCCATTAAAATGCGAATTATAGGCATGATTTAATGCCCCAAAATAAGGTTTGCTATTTGCTATCATTAATGCTATCATTCGCGCATGACAAATCTTCTAGTTCGTGACATTGATGAAAACCTTGTGGTTCGGCTTAAAAATAAGGCCAAAGCGCGAGGCACGAGTATGCAAGCAGTACTTAAAGAAGCGGTTGAAAATGCAGCGACAGACAGTGACAATAGCGCTGTTTGGGACGAATTGAGGACGTTTCGCAATTCTATTCCACCTATGGGGATTTCCAGCATGGAGTTGCTGAAAGAAGGCCGTGATTACCTTGATTGGAAAACTGACCAAATTCTAAATGGTTGGAAAGACAATAAATGAAGTATTTGCTCGATGCTTCGATCGTTGTTCCCTTGCTAATTCCTGAAGAAAACTCAGAAAAAATCGCCACTATCGTCGAAGCACTTGATGAATTACTTTATTTGGATTTTACACGAATAGAAGCGTCAAACGCGCTTTGGAAAGCCTGCCGAACTGGTCGCATTGATTCGTCTGCTGCGAGTACAGCACAAGAAAAATTATTTAGGGTTTGCTCCCAAACAATCGCTGCAAATTCCTATTTGGCAGGGGCATTGGTACTGAGCATTCATATAAACCACCCAATTTACGATTGCCTTTATGCCATCGCCGCGCGGGAAAATGGCGCTATGCTTGTAACTTGTGACGCCAAGTTCGCCGCGAAACTTGATACTTCTATTTGCCGCGTTCAGGTGATATAGGCCAAAATCGCGCTTTGGTGTGATAATTGCAGCTTCAAGATTTCAAATGGGAAAATCCTCTATGCGTATCAAATTGGCATTTATTTCGTGTTTTTGTTTAATTGCGCCTGTCGCGATGGCGCAGAATTATAATACACAGCCCGCGCCGCAGACTTGGAATGTGCCGAATACTCGTAATACGCCACAAACCACGCAAGACGATATGATTGTGGTTGATATGGCGGCACCGCGCAATGTGCCTAACAGCCCCAATCTCAATGCCGCCGTTTCGTGCGCTGCGGTTTTGCAAATTGCGGCTTTGGCTGCGCCAAGCTGGTCTAATGAGCATGGCGTTGCCAATGCCACTAATTTATGGTTTCCAACCCAACAGCACTAAACCGCAAAGCGTTTGATTGCGCTACCAACCCGCCTAGATGAAAATAGTTTTTGCGGACGAAACAATAGTAGTAATTGACAAACCAACAGGGCTGTTATCGGTTCCAGGGCGCGGCGTTGCCAAGCAAGATTGCGCGCTAACTCGATTGCACGAAACTTTTTCAGATGCGCTCATTGTCCATCGCCTTGATATGGCAACTTCGGGGCTTATGGTTTTGGCACGCAATATTGATGCGCATCGCCACCTCTCAAGCCAATTTGCAAATCGCAAAATTGACAAAAAATATATCGCGATTGTGCATAGTATTATTGGCGCGGACGGAGGCGAAATAAATGCGCCGCTTATTAGTGATTGGCCCAACCGACCCAAACAAAAAGTGGATTATGAAATTGGCAAACCAAGCCTGACCAAATTTAAGGTTTTGTCGCATGATGCCGATACCACGCGCGTTGAACTGATTCCAACAACTGGCCGAACCCATCAATTGCGGGTGCATATGTTATCAATCGGCCACCCAATTTGTGGGGACGCGCTTTATTTCAAAGATGAATATCCAAGGCTTATGCTTCACGCGCGATTTTTGCAATTTGCCCATCCAAAAACAAGTGAAAAATTGAGCTTTGCGTCAGCGCCAGATTTTTGATAACTTGCCACATGTCTGAAATCACCAATCTCAACAAATTTCGCAAAGCCAAAGCCAAAGCTGAAAAAGAAATTCGCACGCAAAATAATCGTGTTACCTTTGGCACGCCCAAGCATTTGAAAAACCAAGCCAAAGCCGAAAATTTGCTCGATAAAAAGCGACTTGAAAACAAAAGAATAGATGGCGACGAATGAATTTGATAAAAAAATCCTTCACCCTTGAAGGTCATAAAACAAGCATTGCATTGGAGCCTGAGTTTTGGGAGGCATTGGGCAAGTTGGCGGAAATGTCCGATTCAAGCCTGCCAAAATTGATTTCATCAATAGATGAAAATCGCAGCAATCGGCCACTGGCCAGCGCGATTAGGGTTTATTGTTTGACCGCAAAAATAAAGTGATTTTGTTCGCCACTTGTTCTATGGTCACGATTCGCCATGACCGACCAATCCGAACCCAAAATGACCATATCTCAACGCGCAATGATTGGCACACAACCGGCGGCAGACGACGCACCTTTTTTGCATAGTCTTAACCCCGAACAGCGCGAAGCCGCGATGGCACTTGAGGGGCCGGTTTTGGTTTTGGCGGGCGCGGGAACGGGTAAGACAAGGGTGTTAATCGCGAGGCTGGCCAATTTGGTTTATTCACGCCGCGCAAGGCCATATGAAATTTTGGCAGTTACTTTCACCAATAAAGCGGCCCATGAAATGCGCGAACGGTGCGAGCGGATTTTGGGCGAAGCGGGTTCAGGTCTGCAATGGCTTGGCACTTTTCATTCGCTTTCGGCCAAATTATTGCGCAGGCACGCCGAGCTGGTCGGCCTAAAATCCACCTTCACAATTATTGATACTGACGATTCAATTCGCTTGTTAAAGCAAATAATTGAAGCCGAAAATATCGATACTAAACGCTGGACACCGCGTTTTCTCGCAAGCCTGATTGATGGCTGGAAAAACCGTGCATTGGTGCCAAGCAAAGTCCCCAAAGGTGAAGCCTTTCAATTTGCCGATGGCAAAGGCGTGGCGCTTTATCAAATATATCAAACCAGATTAAAAACCCTGAATTGTGCGGATTTTGGCGATTTATTGCTTGAAACCATAAATATGTTTCAGCAATTCCCCGATGTTTTGACGCAGTATCAGCAGAAGTTCAAATATATTTTGGTTGATGAATATCAAGATACCAATGTCGCGCAATATTTGTGGTTGCGGCTATTGGCGGCGGGCCACAAAAACCTTTGTGTTGTCGGCGATGATGATCAAAGTATTTATGGCTGGCGCGGCGCCGAAGTTGAAAATATTTTGCGCTTCTCGCGCGATTTTGAGGGCACAAAAACTATAAGGCTGGAGCGTAATTACCGATCCACCAAACATATATTGGGCGCGGCGTCGGGCATAATTGCTGGCAATTCGGCGCGGCTTGGCAAAACTCTGTGGACGGATGAAGATGGCGGCGAAACAGTCAAAGTGCGCGGCGTTTGGGACGGCGAAGCCGAAGCACGGCTGATAAGCGATGATATGGAAAGCCTGAAATCGTCTGGCATGAATTATCAAGACATGGCAGTTTTGGTGCGCGCTTCATGGCAAATGCGGGCGTTTGAAGACAGGTTCATTATGGTTGGCCTTCCCTATAAAGTTATTGGCGGGCCAAGGTTTTTTGAACGCGCCGAAATCCGTGATGCCCATGCATATTTGCGGCTTATTCGTCACACTGATGATGATTTGGCGTTTGAACGTGTAGTAAACCAACCTCGGCGCGGTGTTTGAAAAAGCTAATGGCATTGGCACGCGAAAATGGGGTATCATTATTTGATATCTCCGACGAAATGCTGAAGTCTAATGAGCTTAAAGGCCCGGCCCGCGCTGGCCTATTGCGGTTTATTGAAAGCTTGAAATCTTGGCGCGGCAAGCGTGAACAATTGACGCATGTTGAACTTGCTGAACTTATTCTTGACGAAAGCGGCTATATTGATATGTGGCGCGCCGACAAAAGCCCGCAAGCGCAAACCCGCATTGAAAATTTGCAAGAGCTTGTGCGCTCGATGGGCCAGTTTGATAGTTTGGAGAGCTATCTTGAACATATTGAATTAGTTATGGATATTGACCGCGAAGCCGAAGGCGATGCAGTGCAAATCCTCACGCTTCATGGTGCCAAGGGGCTGGAATGGCCGGTGGTGTTTTTACCGGGTTGGGAAGAAGAAGTATTCCCTTCGCCGCGCGCAATATCCGAAAAAGGTTTGGAAGCGCTCGAAGAAGAACGCCGCCTTGCATATGTTGGCATAACCCGCGCGCGCGAAATTTGCCGTATTTCATTTGCCGCAAATCGGCAAATTTATGGGCGTTGGCAATCAGTTTTGCCGTCGCGTTTTATCGACGAACTACCTGAAGATTGTGTAGATGCAGTTTCTGAAACTGGCTATACGGGGCGGCCAGTTTTTGGTGGCGCACTGACTTTGGAAGGCTTTGAAGCTGGCTCACGCGGCGCAGGTTTTATGCGCGCGCAGGCGTTTGAAACTGCCGCAAAAACTTATGGCACGCCACGGGGTGAAGTTTTAGAAACCAAAGCGCGGGTTGTGAGCGATGGCAAATCCACTGGCTTCGAACGCGGGCAAAGAGTCTTCCACGATAAATTCGGCTATGGCCGAGTGCTTGTGCTTGAGGGCGATAAAGTCGAAGTAGCATTTGAGAAAGCAGGGACTAAGAAATTAATCGCGAGTTTTGTGAAGGCGGCTTGATTCCATGATTGCGACATTTTATTAATACCTGCCAATGCCTGAAACACTTTGGCAATTGCCAAACGACATAATGCATGCAATGAAAACTAATGAACCAATGGCCCGGCACCTATAAATTATTCCTTTTGGTGAACAGAAATTTATTTCTTCGGGCAAAAAATGACGATAAATTGGTCTATCTGATATTTGTGACATTGGTTCTAATTGTGCTTGGCAGCATAATGAATGCGATTTGGGCATTTTGTTTTTCAAAATTTAGTTATTCCATTGCAGCGGCAATTTTTGGTGTTGCGGCTGCGACAATAATTTGGCTTTTATTGAGTTTCATAGAAGCAATGGTGCGCACACAAAAGATCTTTGCGTTTGCCTTGATGCCAAAAAAAGCAGCACGCAATTTCATTTTAATTCACCACGCAATTGGGGTGCTATTAACGCAAATATTTGTGACAATTTCCATTATTTCAACAAGCGAACTTTTGCGGGTTTTCGTAATTTCACTCATTGCAAATTCATCGTTGTTTGGGCTTTTGGGCTTAATACGTGCGAGGATAAATTTCCCCACTGGATTTAATTCATTTGCAAACTCAAATAACTCGCGGGCTTTTTATGCTAATTTAATACCCAAATTGCCTTTTATGAGCACCATAATGGAATATGGCAAAGCAAATCCTCTCAGTATTTCTAATATTGTTATATCATTTTTCCTAAGTTTGGCGGGCGTATTTGCCTTAATTTATTTCAAATCCTGGCAAATGATAATTGCCAGCTCAGCAATGATTGTGGCGATGATTCAACTCAGCCTTTATACAAATAAAGCAAATGTAATTGCGCGAGATTTTGCTTTTTTGAGAACCCCGAATAAGATTTTCCTCCATGATTTTATCAGGCTTGCTATTCCGCAATTCTTGCTGGTCGTAATTGCGATAATGGTTGCGATGATTGAAGAAAAATATGAATTTTTAAGTCTAACAATTGGAACAGTGATTATTAATTTTTGGCTGTCTTGGATTTGGCTTTTGAGCATGAATCGCATGAACAAAGGGAGCGCATCTGCTAATCTCGCCGCCGCAATTATCGGCAGTGTCGCGATTTCCGCCGCATTCGCGCCTTTGGGCATTATTGCCGCAATTTATTTTTCAATTAATGCCTATATTAAGCAATCGCCAGAGTTTTGGGGCAAATCATGATTTCACTTAACGCGGCGGATCTTGTTGTTTCAATGGGTAAGCATAATATTCTAAAAGGGGTAAATATAGAGGCCAAACTCGGCGCATGGGTTTCGCTTATCGGTGCAAATGGCGCAGGCAAAACAACTTTACTTCGCGCCATTGCTGGTTGGCATTTTTCGAAAATTAAAGGGCAAGTTCTTTGTAATGGCCAAAAGATTACTAATCAGACAAGGCAAGACGTTGTTCTTGTCCCTTCGCCATATGATTTACCAACTTATTTATTAGGACATGAACTCATTGATATTATTGTTCGAGAGCGTGGCGCAGCGCTACATCAGAATTGGCCAAAAATTCTGGAAATACTCGATGGTGATATTTGGTATAATCGCCCCATCGGTGAGCTTTCGTGGGGCACACAAAAGAAGATTTGCATCGCAACTGCGATTTGCACTGGTCCGAAATTCATTCTTTTGGATGAAAGTTTTGACGGCCTCGACGCCACCTCAAGCCTTAAAATACGGCAGCTTTTTGCCGATTTGGTAAAACAAAATACGATAGGAGTATTGTCTGCGTCGCATTCCTGGGAAAGCGTTTTCGCTTATTCTGACACAATATATTTTTTGAAAGCTGGATCAATTATTAATCGCTTAGAGCAGAGCGATTTTGCGCAACTTACCATTGAAGCAAAACGTATCGAGCAAATGGTTACGCAGATTTTCGAAGGCTAATCTG
The DNA here is from genome assembly GCA_009773395.1 of Hyphomonadaceae bacterium. Classification (GTDB taxonomy): domain Bacteria; phylum Pseudomonadota; class Alphaproteobacteria; order Caulobacterales; family Aquidulcibacteraceae; genus Pseudaquidulcibacter. Next base: position 115,550 of record WRPI01000007.1, read on the forward strand.
TTAGTGACTTGACCTAAAAAACCCCACCAATTTTCCCATCAAATTTGCAAAGCGCAACAATGCTGCACATATTGCATTTGGGTTTGCGAGCCACGCAGACGTAACGACCGTGCAGAATAAGCCAATGATGCGCGCCGAGTTTATATTTCGCGGGAACTACCGCCTCGAGGCCCGCTTCAACTTCATCTGGGGTTTTGCCAATTGCCATACCGGTACGGTTTGCAACTCTAAATATATGGGTATCAACAGCAATAGTTGGTTGGCCAAAAACTTCGTTTAACACGACATTGGCGGTTTTGCGGCCCACCCCAGCAAGCGTCACCAATTCTTCACGGGTTTGCGGCACTTGGCTGCCAAAATTATCGACCAGTTGGCGCGACATTATGATAAGGTTCTTGGCTTTGTTGCGCCAAAGGCCGATGGTTTTGACATATTCGGCGACCCCTTCCTCACCCAAGGCCAGCATTTTTTGTGGCGTATCGGCGGCTTCAAACAGGGCCTTGGTCGCTTTATTTACGCCAACATCCGTCGCTTGTGCCGACAAGGCAACGGCGCACAAAAGCGTGAAGGGGTTGGTGTAAACAAGTTCGGTTTTTGGGTTCGGCCTATCTTGCGATAATTGCGCAAAAATTGCCTCAATTTCGACGGGGCTTAAAGTGCTACTTTTGATTTGTTTGGGCATGATGAAATCAATCCACAAAAGGCAAAAATGCAGGTATGAAATTCCCACACGCCACAAAGTTTGGATTTAGCCTAAGCAACCCATTTTCATCAACTCTGCCGTATTTCAATGATGTTCCATCCATTTGCAAAACTCTGCCGCCGGCCGCTTCCAAAATTGCTTGCCCGGCGGCAATATCCCATTGCGAAGTTGGGCCAAAACGTGGGTAAATATCTCCTTCGCCAGCCGCGATTTTGCACAATTTTATGCTCGAGTTCATTTGCGTGATTTTTGGATTTTCGAATTTATGGGTGAAATCTTTGGTTTTTGCATCAAGATGATGGCGACTAACCAAAAGTAGCGCTGGTTCACGCAATTTCTGCGCAGCAATTGGCACTTCTGGCTCTAATTTCTTACTCTTGACTTCAAAAAATACTGCGCCAGTTTCATTGTCGCCATAGTATAATTCACCAGAGTCGGGAGCGAAAATTACACCCGCGATGGCAATGCCATTTCTTATCAAAGCGATATTGACTGTGTATTCCTTGCTACCTTTGGCGAAACCCCGTGTCCCATCGAGAGGGTCAATTATAAACCAATCGCCAGTTTCAAGGCCCTCACCCCGATATTGGTTTCCTTCTTCGGACACTACCAAAATGTCGGGATAAATTGATTGCAATCTTCCTATTATCAATTCATTTGTGGCCAAATCGGCGTCGGTGAGCGTTGAACTGTCGGCTTTGTGGGTGGTTGCAAACCCTTGTTTGGCAATTTCTTGAATTAGAAACCCTGCGGCAAGCGCAATCTTAATCAAATTGGGTTTTAGGTCGGAAAGTAGCACGATAATTTTACGCTTTTCAATAATTCAGATGGTAGTTCCGCAAACAAAAAGCCGCCAAAAGGCGGCTAAAAGTCTTTTATGTTGCTTTGCACTATTTGAACAGGCTTAAAATCGCCTGTGGCGCTTGGTTTGCAATTGACAGGGCCTGGGTGCCAAGTTGTTGTTTAACTTGGGCCGCTTGCAATTTCGCCGCTTCCACTGCCATATCGGCGTCAACCAAACTGCCAATACCGCCTGTCATTGCGTCCTGCAATTTGGTGACAAAAATCCGATGGCTTTCAATCCGCTTTGATGCCGCGCCAAGGCGTGCCAATGAAGCATTTACGAATTCCAACGATGCTGCGACCCTATCACGCGCAGTTGCCGCCAAGGCCGCAGTTGATAAATCGTCGGTTGTGCCAAGGTAAACATCAATCGCCGGGCTGGCGACTGCCGTCCCTGCACCAGTTACAAGGCGCAAATCAAGAATTGGCAAATCAACTGTCAAACTGCCTGTAGTATTGGCAAGGAAAGTGTAATTCGCCGCCGCACCATTAAGGCCATTTGCGCCATCAAATACGGCATTGGCAATTACCGAAGCCACTTGATCGCGAAGGGCCGTAAATTCAGCATTATATGCGGCGCGCGAAGTGGCCGAAATGGAAGTGTCCGACGCCGCAACCGCTTTTTCGCGCATTTGGGTGAAAATATCGGAAATGACTTCGCCCGCGGCCAAAGCAACATCACCAATTGCTTTCGCACGATCAAGCCCAGTGGCAACCGCGTCATAGGCTGATCTTTCAGATCTTTGCTGTTGGGCAATATTATAAACTGCGCCATTATCTTTGGCTGTTGCAACTTTCAAACCGGTATTGATACGACTTTGTATCATTTCCATTTCGCGGTTTGTCTTGTTCAAGTTCTGCAGGGCTGTCATGGCCCCCATATTGGTTTGAACGCTTGTCATATGTTTACCCTAGCCAATTTTTGGTTTCAAAAAGGCGAAAAAATTTCTTCCTTCGCAAACTAAGCTATAGTTTTTCACACAAAAGAAAAAATATGGTAAACTTTTGAGTAACTATAAAATTATTTTTCTTAGTAACCATAGTTTTTACAGTTACGGAAACCATGTTTCATAAATGATTTCAAACCGCGAAAAAAAGGCGTGACCTTCTCACGCCCTTTTCACCAGATTTTGGCTTCGCCCTATTTGAAAAGCGACAAAATAACTTGTGGTGATTGGTTGGCAATCGACAATGCCTGCGCACCCAATTGTTGCTTTACTTGCAGAGATTGAAGTTTCGCGCTTTCAGTTGCCAAATCTGCATCAACCATGGAGCCAATGCCGCCAGTGATCGCATCTTGCAATTTTGACACAAAAATATTGTGGCTTTCAAGCCGTTTAGAACTTGCGCCCATGCGCGAAAGCTCGGAGTTTACATATTCCAACGAAGCTACCACTCGGTCACGTGCCGTTGCCGCTAACGCTGCTGTGCTTAAATCGTCTGTGGTACCCAAATAAACATCAACGGCCGGACTTGCGACCGCAGTCCCCGCACCAGTTACCAAGCGCAAATCCAAAGTTGGCAAAACGATTGTTTGAGTGCCAGTTGTATTGGCCATAAAGGTCAAATTCGCGCCGCCACCAATAACATTTGCGCCATCAAAAACCGCATTGGCAATCACTGATGCGACTTGATCGCGCAAAGCTGTGAATTCCGAATTATATGCTGCACGGCTGGTCGCTGAGATTGAAGTGTCTGACGCTGCAAGTGCTTTTTCGCGCATCTGTGTAAAAATATCGGAAATTGTTTCCCCCGCCGCTAAAGCAACATCGGCAATACCTTTTGCGCGATCAAGACCAACTCTTACCGCATCATAAGCCGCATGTTCGGACCTTTGTTGCTGTGCAATATTATACACTGCGCCATTGTCGCGTGCATTTGCGACTTTAAGGCCGGTATTAATTCTGCCTTGAACGGTGTCCAACATGCGAGTTGTTGCGTTGAGATTCTGTAGCGCCGACATTGCGCCCATATTGGTTTGTAAACTTGTGCCCATTTTGTGCCCCTATTAACTTCTTAAAGCTCGTTGTCGCGGCTAGTGGAATTGGTTTTCCGCGCATCGTGAATTATTAAGAGCAATCGCTGTGCCAACTTGGGGCAATCGTAATTGTTTGATTTTATTATGATTTTTATATTTACTTAGCAGTAACCTAATTTCAAACATGGTAAATGCTGCCGCATACATGGTAAAATGGGCAATGTTTGCCCAGTTTCTAGGGACCTGAAAACAAAAACGCGACCGAAGTTTCCCCCGGTCGCGTCCTATTTTTCAAAGTCATTATCTGCGCAAATCATGCACTTTCATCAAGCATTAGACCCCTTGCGTCAACATCCTGCATTGCTGCTAATTCTGACACAATCTCCTCATGGGGCCACACTCTTGTGACTTCTCCAGTTTCTTTATTGATAGATTTGTAGATAAAGCCAGCTCCATTGGGGTTTTTTTCAATTACCAATGAAGTGTTATTGCCTGCTAATCTATCTGCCAATGCGTCCAATTTTTCTTGTTTGGGCGTATTGGATATATTGTCGGTCTTCACAGCGTCTCGCGAGTTTGATCCCGCTGATGTGTCTCTTGAAGCCTCTGGCGCCGCCTTTACTATCTGAACTTTTGGTACAGCAGCAGGTGACACCTTGGCCAATTCGGACGGCGCGGTGAAAGAGAAATTTGGTTCTATTTTCATCCGTTCCTGTTCAGCTTTTTGGGCTGAACCCTCCTTTGGCCCTTAACCCGTGTTGTCATTTTGCGTGGGCTAGGTTTTAACCCACGCATATTCGCGATTAACGGAACAATGACAATGCGGTTTGAGCCGATTGGTTAGCAATCGAAAGCGCTTGAACGCCCAATTGTTGTTTAACTTGAAGTGCTTGTAGTTTTGCACTTTCTTTCGACAAATCTGCATCAGTCATCGCACCGATACCAGAATTAAGAGCGTCTTGAAGCTTGCTCACAAATGCCTTGTGAACGTCAATGCGCTTTGCGCCTGCGCCCCAAGTGGCCAATTGTGTGCCGAGGTTGGTGATTGAAGAATTTACCAAGCCCAATGCAGTTGCTGAAGTTGTAGCGTCAGTTAGAACCGAAGCAGCAGCAACAGTTACAATCGCACCGCCCAACGAAAGGTTAGCACCCGAAACAGTGATAGTGTTACCGCCAGCTGAATCACCCAATGCCAGTGCGTTGGCAGGCGAAGCACCGACCATATTTGCACCATCAAATGAAGCGTTAGCAATGATTGAAGTTACTTGGTCACGCATTTGTGCAAAGTCAGCAGCCAAAGCAGCTTGAGCCGAAGCTGACAAGCCAGCTTGCGAGCCAGCCAAAGCTTTGCCCTTCATTTCGTTCAACAATTCCATGATGGATTCGCCAGCAGCAATTGCAGTGTCAACCAAAGCAGAAGCACGTTCGGCTGATTCACCAACGCGGTCATATGCTACGACATCTGAACGCATTTTATTGGCAATTGCCCAAATAGCGCCATTGTCTTTTGCGCTTGATACTTTTAGGCCAGTAGATACTCGATTTTGTGTAACTTGAAGTTCACGATCGGTTTTGGTTAGAGTTTGAAGTGCAACCATTGCACCATGATTTGTGTTTACGCTGATCATATTCTTGATCCTCTATTTTCTATGTTGAACCACATTCTTGTGGCACAGGTCATTTTTTGACCCGTTTAGTTAGTTGCAATCGGCGTGCCAGTTGGCCGAAGCTAACTCCTTATGTTTATTAAGTTTTTTCTTAGTTACTGGCTGGTTAACGGATTTTCGGATTAGGCAATTCCTGCCGAGTTTGCGGAAATTTTTGCCTAGTGCTAGGCAGAAATTGGTAGTGGTAGCAAAACTATCCGCCAGCTCCATCTCCAGTCATCCCCGATTTACCACTTGTCATCCCCGATTTATTCGGGGATCTCATGCCGCACAAGATTCTTCGACAAGGCGGGAATGACTGCTCCTTTTGATTGACCAGCAAGTAAAGAACATATAGAGAACATCAATACTTTTTGGCAACTCACTATGAAATTCGATTACAGCGAACATTGTTATTTTGTATATCTGATGACCAATCGGCCACGAGGAGTTTTTTATGTTGGCGTGACTAGCGATCTCATAGGAAGAATTTGGAAACATCGTTCGCATGCTTTCAGAAAATCATTTACCGACAAATACAATCTTGAACGATTAGTTTGGTATGAGCCACATGGAGACGTGACTGGTGCAATTCATCGCGAAAAGCAAATTAAGCGATGGATTAGGGATTGGAAAATAAATCTTGTAGAGATTGATAATCCAACTTGGCACGACCTATGGGGCGAGATTACGAGCAATCAGCTTTATGTTGGGAAAGACTATTCTGACTTCGAGTTTCATTTAGAATAATTTTGTCGTCCCGCATTTGTTGCGCGATCTCAAACCCCACGAGATCCCCGAATAAATCGGGGATGACAGTGTGGTAAATCACGGATGACATGGGGTATTGAGTCGGGGAAGACAGAGACTAAAAAACTGCCCCAAACCAAAAAAAAGGCCCGAAGTTTCCTTCGGGCCTTAGCTTTGGAGTTCAAAATATTATCTGAACAATGACAATGCGGTTTGCGCTGATTGGTTAGCAATTGAAAGCGCTTGAACGCCCAATTGTTGTTTAACTTGCAACGCTTGCAATTTAGCACTTTCTTTCGATAAATCAGCATCAGTCATTGAGCCAATCCCTGAATTAAGCGCGTCTTGCAATTTGCCTACAAAAGTTTTGTGAGCATCTAAACGCTTCGCACCAGCACCCCAGGTAGCCAATTGGGTTCCCAGATTAGTGATTGAAGCATTCACAAGACCCAAAGCGGTCGTAGCATTTGCCGCACTCGCAACGTCGGAAGCCGCAGCAACAGTAACAACTGCGCCACCCAATGAAAGGTTCACACCAGTCACTGTAATGGAGTTACCGCCAGCAGCATCACCAAGTGACACGGCGTTGGCAACAGCAGCGCTGACCATATTTGCACCGTCAAACGAAGCATTTGCGATGATTGAAGTTACTTGGTCACGCATTTGAACGAAGTCAGCATTAAGTGCTGATTGTGCAGAAGCCGAAAGGCCCGCTTGTGACGCAGCCAAAGCTTTGCCTTTCATTTCATTAAGCAATTCCATAATGGATTCACCCGCTGCGAGACCAGTATCAACCAAAGCGGTTGCACGTTCATTGGATTCAATAACGCGGTCATATGCCATGACGTCTGATTTCATTTTGTTGGCAATCGCCCAGATCGCCCCATTGTCCTTTGCTGACGAAACCTTTAGGCCAGTCGATACACGGTTTTGAGTAATCGAAAGGTCACGGTCGGTTTTGGCTAAAGTTTGAAGTGCAACCATTGCACCTTGATTTGTGTTTACGCTGATCATTTCGTCGATCTCCATCTATTTAAGGTGGTAGTGCATTTTGCACCACAAGCCATTTTGACTCGAGTATTTGGTTGCAAATGACATGCCACTTTGATTGAACTAAGCCATTATGTTTATTAAGTATTTTCTTGGTTTATGCTTGGTTAACAAGTGTTTTTGCTAGGCAAGAGCGCACTAGAGATGGGCAAAAAATGCACGCTGACTCGGCAATATTTGCCGCAACCTTGAGTTATGTGAGTTATTACCCGAAAGTAACCGCGGGCTAAAAAATGCAAAAAAGCCCGCCAAAAATGACGGGCTTGGTTATTCAAAACAGGTAATTTGGTTCAAAGCTGTTGCGCGGCCTGCAATTCTATTTGCCCAGCAAGGCCTTGCATAATTGAGCGATTAATATCGATCAAAGCCTCAATGTCTTCGCCGCTTTGCATGACCGTAGATGTATATTTGCCTACAAAAATCGACAAAGAAATAATGCTCGCGCGCAATTGATCAGGAAGGCCATTATTATCATCGGCGCAATCACCGGCCATAAAGGTCCAAACCCGCCGATTCCAGTCGAGCGCGTCCATACGTTTGCCAATTTCAGTTTTCGGCAGCTCTGCGACGTCCATTAACGCGCGGGTTACACATGAAAATAACCGATATTCGGTTTCACGCGGCGTTTCTACCCGCTTTTGAACTGTCTGATACGCGCTGAGACCCATTGCTTAACCTTTCGGATTCAAATTCCATCAATTTACGGCACCGCGAAAGCGCCTTGTAATATTCGCCCGACATGACGTCCCGTGAGATGGTTACACAATCTTCCAGCGCCTGGACATGGGTAACAACGCTCATGAATTCAGTCATACGAAGCGCAAACTCATTGTATATTTCGGCGGTGTCGGCACCTGCTAAATACATCATCATAACTGGGAAATAGATACGCCGCGCTGGCGTATTTGCATCCTCAGCTTGCATAATGTCTTTTTCACGCAAAACCGATGCTTTATTTTGCAGCAACATAGTTGTGCGGCGATCGCCGTTTTGAATAACGGCACCATTGAGGACGATTTTCTCATTTGGTTTCAATGATAGCTTTAATGGCATTTTCTTGCTCCATTTGCTCGCCGTTTGGCATCACTTCGCACGAAATATGAGTGATACTAAGGCAGGCTCAATTAGAAACCTTAAATCAACGTGGTTAATAAATTACTTTGCAGCAGTAAGGTTATGCACAAATCACAGTTACTTATAGTTGCAGGACGTAAAATGCCACTTGAACTTTTCTTCATACAGCTATAGCGAATTATTCGAATATTTTGACAAGGAATAATTATGCGCTTTACGGGCACGGAAAATTATGTCGCAACTGAAGATTTGAACGTGGCGGTAAATGCCGCGATTGCCTTAGAAAGGCCATTGCTGATTAAGGGCGAGCCGGGCACTGGCAAAACCGTATTGGCTATTGAAGTTGCGAAATCCTTGAACATGCCGCTTATCGAATGGCATATTAAATCCACCACAAAGGCGGTTCAGGGCCTTTATGAATATGATGCAGTGTCGCGTTTGCGTGACAGCCAATTGGGCGATGCGCGGGTGCAAGACGTTAAAAACTACATAAGGCGTGGCAAATTATGGGAAGCATTTACAGCCCCTTCCAAATGCGTGTTATTGATAGATGAAATCGACAAAGCCGATATTGAATTCCCCAATGACCTTTTGCAAGAACTCGATAGAATGGAATTCTTTGTTTATGAAACGGGCGAAACCATAAAAGCGCAAAATCGGCCAATTGTAATCATAACTTCAAACAATGAAAAAGAGCTGCCAGATGCATTTTTGCGGCGTTGCTTTTTCCATTTTATCCGCTTTCCTGATGAAGATACCATGAAAGCAATTATCGAAGTGCATTTTCCTGCTATTAAAAAGCGCTTGGTTAATAACGCACTCACGAGTTTCTATGAAATGCGCGCAGTCACTGGGCTTAAAAAGAAGCCATCTACTTCGGAATTATTGGATTGGCTGAAATTATTATTGGTCGATGATATTGATCTTGAAGCAGTTCGCCAAAAGGATCCCAATAAGCTAATCCCACCGCTTTATGGCGCGCTGTTGAAAAACGAACAAGATGTGCAATTGTTTGAACGCTTGGCATTTTTGGCACGGCGGGAAATGCGCACTTAGTCAATTCAAGTCTCCACCCTCGCCCTTCGGGCTCACTCGGAGACTTGGTTCAAAGTGGAAAAGAATTTACGAAAAGCGTGGTTTTCGAAAATTCTTTGCATTTCTCTTTGGCTCGTTACACTCGCGATTAGAGGCCATTACACCGCTTTTCTGACAGCACTATTTTGTGGTGCAACTGACGCCTGCCCGCCGCCGCGTTTTGCGCTGGCGGGTTGATAGGCTACTGCGCCATGTTCAGCGCAATATGGCCATGAACCATGGGCTTTTGCGCCACAAAAGCCAAAATCGGCATCGGTAGGGTCACCAATTGGCCATTTGCACATGGTTGGCGTTAATTCCAACACGCTAATCAAAGAGCCATTTTCTTTGCGTTTTGGCTCAATTTTATTGATTGGTTGCTGGTATATTGGGCGAGCGGTTTGCAGAATCGGTTTGGTGAGTTCTTCGCCCAAGTCTTTTTCAACTTCCAAAGATGGCGAACTTACCGCAGCAATAACCGGCCTTGGGCGGGCAACTCTTTTTATGGGCCGAAATGGCGTTGCGCGCCCCGCAAGCCCAAGACGGTGAACTTTTCCAATAACTGCATTACGAGTTACGCCGCCCAATTGTTTCGCGATTTGACTTGCCGACAAACCATCAATCCACAATTTTTTGAGTATTTCTACCCTTTCGTCTGTCCAACTCATAATTTTCCCCTATATCTTGTGTCGTGTTAGGCTAAGGCGCAAATGCAGCCGCAAAGCCATTCTAGACTTATCCACAACCCATCGTATGCAAAGCCAAGCCAAACCACAAGCCCTAGTATGCAATTTTTCCACAAGCAATGCGTTGGGGAAAACTCGACGATGGGGCTTGACTATATCTTGTGGTGATAAGTAGTCGCGGCGACCCTAATCAAGGCCAATTTTCGGTCTCAAAAACTCTCGATGTAATGTCACAAAAATAATAGTGGAGATTTGCTAGTAAAAGCGTTATTAGCCGCGTTCCAATCGCGCGTTCCAAAAGCGTTTGAATTGGTTTCTCTTCATTTTGATTTTGTGAGCTTTAAGTTTTCGATGCCCCATTCGCCATTAATGCCGGTTTATACCCCACCACCAACCGATTTTGTATCGGGTAAAGGCGTCGAAGTTTTTGACGCCAACGGGAAACGCTATCTTGATTTCTTGGCCGGTATTGCCGTAAACAGTCTTGGTCATTGCCATCCAAAATTGGTCGCGGCACTAACCGAGCAGGCCAATAAACTTTGGCATATGTCAAATGTTTATCAAACCGAATTGCAGCGCACATTGGCAGCAAAATGGGTAAGCGTAACTTTTGCCGATTATGTATTTTTTACAAATTCCGGCACTGAAGCAATTGAGGCCAGCTTAAAACTTACGCGCAAATATCATTTTACCAAAGGCAAGCCTGATAAAATTGATATTATTGGTTTTGATGGCGCTTTTCATGGCAGGTCTTATGGTGGCATCAATGCTGCGGGTAATCAAAATTATTTGAACGGGTTTGGGCCGCCGCTCCCCGGGTTTAAGCAATGTAAGTTCGGCGATATTGACGCTTTATCCGCGATGATTGACGAAAATACTGCGGGAATAATCTTGGAACCAATTCAAGGTGAAGGTGGGGTGCGCGCACTCGAGCCTGAATATTTGCGGGCAGTTCGCGCCATTTGCGATGAAAAAGACATTTTGCTTATTTTTGATGAAGTGCAATGCGGCGCGGGGCGGTCGGGCAAATTATTCGCCCATGAATGGGCAGGAATTGTGCCCGATGTAATGGCAATTGCAAAAGGCATTGGCGGTGGATTTCCCCTTGGCGCGTGCCTAGCAACCGAACAGGCCTCTATCGGCATGGTAAAAGGCACGCATGGTTCGACTTATGGCGGCAATCCTTTGGCGATGGCTGTGGGTCATGCCGCATTTGATGAACTTACCAAGCCCGAATTTTTGGACAATGTGAATAGGGTCGCCAATAATATGGTGCAAGCATTTGAAGGTCTAAAAGACGCTTATCCAGATTTAATCCTCGAAATAAGAGGCAAAGGACTTTTGCGCGGATTGAAACTATCAATTGACCCGCTAATTATCCGCGACCTTGCGTTCCAAAATGGGCTTTTGGTGACTGTCGCGGCCGGCAATGTTTTACGGATTTTGCCGCCGCTAATTATAAATGCCGACAATGTTTCTGAAGCCGTTTCAATATTGGATAAGTGTTTTACGACTTTTAAAACTTCTCAAAATATTGGGGAAAGCCAATGAGACATTTCCTAGATCTCGATTTAATTGCGCCTGCGGATTTGCGTTCAATTCTTGACGAAGCCCACCGCATGAAAAAGGCGCGCCTTGGCCAGCCCAAAGGAATGGCTGATAAAGACGCATCATTGCAGGGCCATATTTTGGCGATGATTTTTGAAAAAAGCTCAACTAGAACCAGGGTTTCATTTGATGTCGCGATGCGGCAAATGGGCGGGAGCGCGGTCATTTTGGACACTCACACTTCGCAACTTGGCCGAGGCGAAACAATAGCAGATACGTCGCGCGTGCTTTCGCGCATGGTCGATGCCATTATGTTGCGCGCCAATTCACATAAAAGCTTATTGGAAATGGCGAAATGGGCCAGTGTTCCCGTTATAAATGGCCTAACAGATCGTAGTCACCCGTGCCAAATTATGGCGGATTTGCAGACTTTGGAAGAAAGCGGGCTGGCGCTAAAAGGCGCGCGCATTGCCTGGGTTGGTGATGGCAATAATGTGCTTAATAGTTTTATTGATGCCGCGTCGGCGTTTGAATATTCCTTGATTGCCGCCTGCCCGAATGGCTTTAAACCCGATGCAAAAACTGTTGAAAATGCGCGAACAAAAGGCGCAAGAATTGAAATTACTGACGATGCAAATATCGCGGCATTGAGTGCTGACTGCGTGGTTACGGATACTTGGGTATCGATGGGTGATGAAAATGTGTCGCAACGAATGCAGGCTTTTGCGCCTTACCAAGTGAATGAAGAATTGATGGCAAAAGCAAATGCAAGGGCGATATTCCTTCATTGTTTACCGGCCCATCGCGGCGATGAAGTTACAAATGCCGTGATGGACGGCGCCAATAGCTTGGTTTTTGCTGAAGCCGAAAACCGCATTCATGCGCAAAAAGCGATTTTGCGTTGGTGCTTGGAAAAATAGGCTCTGCTCAATTTTCTAGAATCCAAATTGGATTTGCGTCATATTGTCAAAATGATCGAGTTGGAAGAAAATTTATTGCTCGGATCCGATGATATCGCTTTTGGCTTTGGCTTGGAGGAAACGTCAATTCGTGGGCAAATTGTGCGGTTGGGGCCAGCCACCGCCGATGAAATTATTTCGCGTCACAATCTTCATCCTATTGTCTCTTCGATTTTAGGTGAATTATTAGCGCTGGTCTCCATTTGCGGCGCTTCTTTGAAATTTGATGGTAAATTGATTGCGGAAATACGCGGTGATATTGGTAACCCTGACCTTCCAATTGAGTTTATTGTCGCCGAATATTTGACCGGCGGCACAATGCGCGGCATGGCCAAAACTAATGAAAAAGCGCTCGAAAAATTGCTCATCGGCAATTCAAAACCGAGTTTGCACTCGCTTTTTGGCAATGGCATTTTCCTAATTACTATTGACCAAGGCAAAAGCCGCGATCGATACCAAGGCCAAGTCCCGCTTGAAGGCGCAAGCCTAAGTGAAGTTGCGAGCCGCTATTTTGAACAATCCGAACAAATTCCGACCAAAATAATGCTCGCAAGCGCACAAGAACAAGACGGCCATAGCCATGAGGAATGGCGCGCTTGCGGCATTATGGTCCAAAGAATTGGCCGCGATGATGGGCGCGAACAAAGCGACGATATTTGGGACGAAGTAGTATCTAAATTTGAAACTCTGACTTTTGAAGAATTAATCGAACCAAGCATTAGCGCGGGCGAATTATTATTCAGGCTTTACCACGAAAACAATGTGGTTAGCTATGAGCCGAAATTACTCGCGGCGAAATGCAATTGTTCACACAAGCGCCTTGTAGATATTATGCGCGGCTTCCCCAAAGAAGACACTGAAGAAATGATGGAAAATGACGGACAAATTCACGCCCGCTGCGAATATTGCAACACCAGCTATAAAATCAGCCCGAAGGAGTTTAGGTCTTAATTTCACCGCGATTGGAAATTATTTTCCCAACCAAGCCATAATCCACAGCTTCTTGCGCCGACATCCAATAATCACGGTCAGTGTCTTCAACAATTTTTTCATAAGTCTGGCCAGTTGCAGCGGCAAAAATGCGGTTCAATCGTTCGCGCATACGGATAATTTCGCGCGCTTGAATTTCAACATCAGAAGCCATGCCACCAACACCGCCGCGCGGTTCGTGCAATAAAAAACGGGTATTTGGCAAACAATAACGACGCTCACGCGGCACTGCAGTGTAAATCAAAGCACCAGCAGATGCGCACCACCCCGTGCCCAAAATGTTCACAGGAGCCGATATGAATCCTATCATATCATGAATCATATCGCCGCTTTCAACATGCCCACCAGGCGATGAAACCACCAACAAAATCGGGTCGGCGCTGATGCCCGAAAGCGCAATAAGCCGCTCGGCGACGCGTCTTGCTTGCTTGTCATCAATTCCACCAGTTAGCAAAATTGTGCGAGAATCCAATAATGCTTTTTCGAGCAAGGCAAGTGAGGAATCTTGTGGTGGGGTTTCTTCTTCATCCAAGCGGATCATTGTTTTCTCCAAGCGGAACTGGTTGGTGCTGTATATTTCGAGTTGTTCGTTGCCAGTATTCCATGATTTGGTCAATTGGGAGTTAAGAGTGATGCGCATAAAGTGCGAAATGAATGTAAATTGTGAAAGCCGCAAATAAATTGTGGAAATCTAACACTTGTTAGCAATTAAATCACCATTTGCGTTTATTAGTGACCGTCATTCGGGGGAGCCATTTTTGACCAGCACTAACCAGTCGCACATGTTGTTTGATAGCCGAACGCCAATCGAACAACATAGATATGCGAAATTGGAAGCTGATTTAGCTGCTGATTTTTGGGGCGAGACTGCAAATGGCCGTGTCCAATCTGCATTTATTAGGGTCGCGTTTTCAATTTTATTCAGCGTTTTTTGCTTCTTTTTGGGCATTGATTATGTAATTTGTTTGGTTTGGCTGGTGGTGACCAATTTACTCCAAGCCTATGATTACTTGCGCGCCAGGCAATTGAGCGAAAAACCAAAACGATCTTCGCGCAGAAATCGTTTTACGTTCGCTGTATTGCTTTCGTGTATTTCCTATGCATCAATAATACCGATTGGCTGGTTTTCGGGCGGGTTCGCACTCAAAATTATTGTGACTTTGCTTACCGCTGGGGCGCTGGTTTCTAACGGGGTTCGCGGACAAAAAGTGCCGATTGTCGGCATCGCAGTATCGGGTCCTTATTTGGCTGCTACTTGCGCAATCTTACTCGGTGAAGCATTATTCACCCGCTCATTTGGCGTAACCGAAACTGTTGCGATTGTCAGCTTGACTTTAATGGGCTCAATTTATTTCTTTGAATCAATCCGTTTCAGCGCCAAAAACGCCGAAATCCTTAAAAAGTCACTCATTGAAAATCTATATGCCAAGGAAAACGCGGATCAAGCAAATAGCGCAAAATCCGAATTTTTGGCCACTATGAGCCACGAAATGCGCACGCCATTAAACGCGATTATGGGTTCGGCGACTTTGCTGAAAAATGCGGTAAATGGCAAATCCGAAATAGAATTATTGCGCACCCTTGAAGAGGCTGGGCATAGCTTGTTAGAACTACTCAATAATTTGCTTGATTTGTCAAAAATTGAAGCGGGCCGAATGGATTTCGAATCTATTGCTTTTTCACCATCAGAATTGGTTGAGGGAATTAAGAACTTATGGGCAAATCCAATTGCCGAAAAAGGCCTTGATTTACACATTGAATTTGAAAACCCAACCGACTTAGCTTTGTTAGGTGACCCTAACCGCATTCGCCAGATTATCAATAATTTGATTTCAAATGCGCTAAAATTCACCGAAAATGGCGTTATCACACTTAAAGTCGAGACAACTTCCGATGCAGTTTTGTTTAGGGTTACTGACACTGGAATCGGTGTCTCATTTGAAGCGCAAGAATTGATTTTTGACCCTTACCAACAAGCCAATATAAAAATTGCGGGCCAATTTGGCGGCACTGGGCTTGGGCTGTCAACTTCGCGCAAATTGGCAAAATTGATGGACGGTGATCTGACAGTGGAAAGCGAAATAGGCTTTGGATCGACATTTAGCTTGCGCATCCAACGCAAAATCGCCAATGCAGCCGATTTACCGAAAACCGCGGATGCGCTGGATTTAGACAATCAAAACCAGCATGACAATATGCGGGTTTTAGTCGCCGATGACAATTATTCGAACCGCCTTATCCTTAGTCGTTTCCTCGAAATAGCGGGCATTCAGACCGTAATGGCAAATGACGGTAAGGAAGCATTGGACCTCGCGACCACCAGTCAGTTTGATTTGATTATGCTTGATGTTCGAATGCCAGTCATGGACGGCCTTGCTGCTTGCCGCGCAATTCGCAATTTGGGAAATCAAAACGCGAATACGCCAATTATTATGGTTTCGGCAGATGCGGCAAAAGCGCAAATTGCACTTGGGCTGGCAGCGGGTGCCAATGGTTATTTGACCAAACCGATAAACCCGCAAAAGCTATTTGCTGCCATTGAAAACGCAATTGAAGCGGCGGAATGCCAACCTGCAAACAGCCACAACAGCAGTCTTACTGCTTAGAGCGCAATCCCCTCAAGTGGAATCACTTGAGGGGAT
Organism: Hyphomonadaceae bacterium; assembly: GCA_009773395.1. GTDB lineage: Bacteria > Pseudomonadota > Alphaproteobacteria > Caulobacterales > Aquidulcibacteraceae > Pseudaquidulcibacter. The sequence goes on from WRPI01000007.1 coordinate 131,493, forward strand.
AAATTGCGCGACCAAACAAAGAACTAGCGCGGTTTTCAAGTTCCACTTGAAAAACCACCGCGCTAACAATTTCGCAATTTGCACGTGACCCAACAGTAATCTTTGCTTGCGCTAAATGATTTCTGCACCTATTCCAATTGCCATGTCTAGTTCAAACTTTCTTGATTTTGAAAAGCCGATTGCTGAGCTTGAAAAAAAAATCGATGAATTGATGAAGGCTGCGTCTGCTGGCACTGGTGCCAATGTTCGCGCTGAAATCACAAAATTGCGCGAAAAATCCAACAAAGCTTTGGAAGATTTATATTCAAGCCTTGACCCTTGGCGGCGCACCAAAGTTGCCAGGCATCAAGACCGTCCGCATTTTAGCGATTATGTCGAGGCATTGGTCAAAGATTATGTTCCGCTTTGTGGCGATAGAGTTTTTGGTGACGATGAAGCAATCCAGGGCGGCATTGGGCGCTTTCGCAAACAGTCATGCGTATTGATTGGCCATGAAAAAGGCAAAACCACGGACGAGCGCTTAAAACATAATTTCGGCATGGCGCGGCCTGAAGGCTATCGCAAAGCCATACGGCTTATGGATATGGCGGATAAATTTCGTTTGCCGGTCATTAGTTTGGTTGATACCGCAGGCGCATACCCCGGCCTTGATGCCGAAGCCCGTGGCCAAGCCGAAGCAATTGCCCGCTGCACTGACCGTTGCTTAACCCTTGGTGTGCCGATGATTGCGGTGATAACTGGTGAAGGCGGTTCGGGCGGCGCAGTTGCAATTGCCAGCGCCAATAAAGTCATCATGCTTGAAAACTCAATATATTCAGTGATTTCACCTGAAGGCGCGGCATCCATTCTTTATCGCTCAAATGAAAAAGCAAAAGAAGCCGCGGTCGCCATGAAAATTGTGCCTGAAGATCTAATGGCGCTTGGTGTGATTGATGAAATAATAAAAGAACCTTTAGGCGGCGCACATCGCCACCCCGCCACAGTGATTGAAAACGTCGGCAAGGCAATTGAAAAAGCGCTTAAGGGCTTTGCGGGCATGGAAAGCGCCGCAATAATCCGCCAGCGCCGCGAACGCTTTTTGGCGATAGGGCGGAGCTTGGGTTAGGGTGAAAAATACCCGCGCAATAATTCCACCATTTCTTTCGGTGGGCGCTGCGGATTACCTTCAAAATCTATGCAAACTGCGGTTACTTGCGCTGTGGCAATTTCAACTTCGCCGCGCATTATTTTTTGATCAATATGCAGTTTTGCGCCCTTTATTTCGTGGTATTTTGTGTGCACCAATAGGGCATCATCAATCCGCGCTGGCTTTTTGAAGCGCAAATCCATTGCGATAACCGCAAATGCCATTGGCTTTTCGCGGGTTTGCAAGTCTGTATGGTTCACCCCAGCAAGGCGTAAAAAGTCCGAACGGCCACGTTCAAAATACCGCAGATAATTGGCGTGATATACAACGCCAGACATATCGGTATCTTCATAATAAATGCGCACAGGCAATAAATGGTTTTTGCCGTCAAAGCGGCCGGCATAAGCGTTATCTTTGCTCACTTGCCACTTCCTTTTTCAAACAAATCGGCATTTTGCACTTTTGGCTCGGGCAGGCCAAAAAGCTGATAGGCCCGTGCTGCCGCCATTCGACCGCGCGGTGTGCGTTGAATGAAGCCTTGTTGCAATAAATACGGTTCGATTACGTCTTCAACGCCATCACGCGATTCTGAAAGCGCCGCCGCCAAGGTTTCGACCCCAACCGGTCCACCGCCATAAGTTTCAACAATTGCCCGCAAATAGCGGCGATCGAGCATATCAAGCCCATCTGGATCTATATCCAACCGCGCCAGGCCAGTCGCGGCAATATTTGCGTCCAAAACACTGCCCATGCTTTCGGCAAAATCGCGCACTCGCCTTAAGAGCCTGATGGCAATGCGCGGTGTGCCACGCGCGCGAGTTGCGATTTCCTGTGCGCCATCGTCAGTTAATTCCACGCCCAATTTAATCGCGGCACGACGCAGAATTACCACCAATTCAGAAGGCGTATAAAAATTCAGCCGTGAAACAATTCCAAACCTATCGCGCAATGGCGAAGATAAAAGCCCCGAGCGCGTGGTTGCGCCAATAAGTGTGAATGGCGATAAATCAATACGGATAGAGCGCGCCGATGGCCCCTCGCCGATTACCAAATCCAGCGCATAATCCTCCATTGCGGGATAAAGAATTTCCTCGACAATTGCTGGCAGGCGGTGAATTTCATCAATGAAAAGCACGTCATTGGGCTCAAGATTGGTCAAAAGCGCCGCCAAATCACCTGCTTTGGCAATTACTGGTCCCGAAGTTGATTTGAAGCCAACCCCCAATTCACGCGCCACAATTTGCGCCAGTGTGGTTTTGCCAAGCCCGGGTGGACCATGAAATAATAAATGATCCAACGCATCTTGGCGGGCTTTGGCGGCATTTACAAAAACTTCCAAATTGGCAGTTAGGTCTTTTTGGCCGATGAATTCAGCAAATCCCGATGGGCGTAATGCGCGGTCCTGCCCCTCACCTGTTCTTGCGTCGGAACTTATCAAGCGCTCATCATCAATATCACTCATGGCTTAAGTTCCTTCAATGCTTGTTTGACCAAATCCGCCAATTCGGGATCATCATCGAACTTGCCATAAGCATGGGCCACAGCATTCATTGCATCGGCTGTATTAAAACCGAGGTTTTGCAAAGCCGAAATCGCGCCATTTCGCAATGCCATATCGCCCAACGCCTCACGTCTGTCTTCGGGCGTTTCAAAATCGCTTGATGGCGGGGTAAATGCGCCGTGCTCCACCGCAGAATAAAGAGTTGAAGGCGGCGCGCGGCCTTTGAGTTCAAGAACAATGCGCTGCGCCAGTTTTGGCCCAACCCCAGACGCGCGCGAAACCGATGCTTTATCACCCAATTCTGCGGCCTGCATAATTTGGTTTGGCGTCATAATGTCAAGAATTGCCAGCGCGACCTTGGCGCCGACACCCGATACATTTTGCAATTGCACAAACCAAGCGCGCTCAGTGTCAGACAAAAATCCAAATAATTTTAGCGCATCTTCACGAACATAAGTTTCGACATAAAGGAAAACTGCTTCATTTTTGCGTAGGCGTGAAAGTGTGGCATTGCCAAGATATACAAGATACCCCACCCCCTGCACTTCAATTAAAGCGCGGTCATCATAAATACCCTGGACAATTCCTTTAAGTGAACCAATCATCGCTTTTTTCCATTTTTAATGGCTGGGCCAATAACTTCGATTGCATTTGTGAAAATGCCCGCGCCATTGGGAACGTGTTTTATATCCATGGGGTCGTCAAGGCCACCGGGCCGCTTTGGGACAATTCCTTCGGCAGGCCCAGCGATAAACACTCGTGCATTAACAGCATTTAGGCGCGCCACCATGGTTGAATTGTAACCCCAAAATAAGTGTCGGTGCGAAACTGGGATAATCAATACTCCATTGCGACATTTCTCCAACGGGCCATTGCGCCACGCATTTTTCATATATTGAACACCACATTCTTTGACGCTTTGTCCAGAAAAAACACTATATTGCGGTGCATCACGCCTGAAGGTTTCTATTGCACTAAGGCCGCCGCCATAAACTATTATTTTGTCATTTGGCACATTGCGAGCTTTTAGATAGGCAGCCAGCTTAACGCCTTCACTCGCTTCATTGCTTTTGATATTTATCATCAATGTTATACCGTCGGCAGCTTCCAATACTTCGGCAAGACTTGGCATAAGCCCGATGCCCTTACTGCGCAACGGATAAGTCCTTCCGCCATCGGCGGTATAACCATAACCAACGTCCAAAGTTCGCAAATATGCCATTGTTTGTTCGCGTGTGACACCATGGCCTTCGGTGCGGCAATCAATTGTCCAATCATGGAAAACTGCAAAATCACCATCAGTTGTTGGGTGAACGTCAACTTCAATTATGTCCGCGCCAAGCCTTATGGTCTCACGAAGACTTGGAATTGTGTTTTCCAAAAACTCATGGCGCGGTGGGTCAATACGCTCTGCGGTGCAAGTGGCATTTGTAAGACCTTCATTCGAAAAAGTTTGGTGAACACCACGGTGCGCAAGAATAGGGTGCAAGCCATCACCTTTTGGCGCAAAACCAACGCAGCCAAACAAAAACAAAGTTAGAAGAATCACTAGTTTTTTCATCACCGCGCCCTCAAAACTGCTTGCGCCATTTTGCGCTCCGTAGCATGGCACAAAGCCACCGCGAGCGCATCCGCGCTATCTGATTTTAAGGCGTCACAATTCGGCAATAGGCGTTTCACCATAAAGGCCACTTGGTCTTTTTCCGCCGAACCAGTTCCCACCAATGCCTTTTTTACGCGCCGTGTTGCATATTCCGATACCACCAGTCCCTCACCTGCCAATATTGCCAGCGCCGCTCCACGCGCATGGCCCAATAACAATGATGTTTTGGCGGAATTTGCAAAAAAAGTTTCTTCAACCGCAGCTTCGCTTGGCGCATAAAGTTCAATAATTTTGCGAAGTTCGCGCGCCAAAAATGCCAGCCTGTCCGCCAAAGGTAAAGATGTGGGTGGATTAATCACTCCATGCGCAATCCAAGACACGCGATTACCGATAGAATTTATCACTCCCCAACCTGTGTGTTGAAGGCCGGGGTCAATGCCAATAATTGTGGTTTGCGCACTTAAATCCATGATTCTTTATTGCGCGAAAATATGAACAAATCAAGAACTATTTGCCTCGCAATGTCATCCCGCACTTGTTGCGGGATCTCATGCCGCACGAGATCCCCGATTAAATCGGGGATGACAATTTATCCTTCCAAGGCCTCGTCATCCATTTCATAATTGCCAAACACGTCTTGCACATCGTCATCGTCTTCCAATGTCTCAAGCAATTTCACAAGGCTGGTGGCGGCTTGGCCTTCGACGGGAATGGAAATATGCGGGCGCCACACAATATTTGCGCTTTGGGCATCGCCGTATTTGGCACAAAGCGCGCTGGAAACTTCGTTCAAATCTTCAAACGCGCAAGTGATAATATGGCCTTCTTCGTCAATTTGAACATCATCAGCGCCCGCTTCAAGCGCGGTTTCCAACATTTCGTCTTCGCTGGCGATAGACAGCTCGAACCTGATTTCGCCGATGCGGTCAAAACCCGACGTCACAGAATTGGTTGTGCCCAAATTCCCGCCCATTTTTGAGAAATAGGAGCGCAAATTACCGCCCGTGCGATTGAGATTATCGGTCAAAGTCTCGACAATAAGGCCAATCCCGCCGGGGCCAAAGCCTTCATAACGAACTGATTTATAATCTTCACCACCGGCTGCTGCGGCAAGAGCAATTGCGCGTTCAATGCGGTCCTTTGGCATGGATACTGCGCGGCCATTTTGGATAGCAAGGCGCAGGCGCGGGTTCATCGCGGGGTCTGCCGCGCCAATTTTTGCCGCAACTGTAATTTCGCGCGCGATTTTGGTAAAGATTTTCGCCCGCATCGCGTCTTGGCGGCCTTTGCGGTGTTTGATATTCGCGAATTTGCTATGTCCAGCCATTTGTATCTCTCATTGCATTCAATATTTGCCGTGCCATAATACAAATATTCTAATTGCATAAGGGGTGTTATGCAATTTCGCGCTTATGAACCACAAAAGCCAAAAGGAACATAATCGCGAAAACTGGCAAAGTCGCGCCAATATGTGGTGCTTTCAAAGTGATAAAATGAAATAATCCAATCCCAAAAAACCAAATTAGAACCAGTGGCCAAACAAATTTGGCATTTGTGGTGCTTTCTATTGTTCCAGATTTGGCAAATCGCCCCAATATCACGCCAAATAACGGCAAAAAGATGGAAGAAATCATAATCAAGAACTTCTCAAGATCATGCATTGGCAGAAATACGGCTGCAAAACCAGCCACAATAATTATTCCAACTGCCGCAGTTTCAAAGCTGATTTTCTCGTGCAATTGTTCGGACGAAGTGGCCCCCGAATATGTGTCGCCATAAGCATTATCAAGCTCATCAATAATGATGAGTCCGAGAGCGATAAGGCCACCTTGCGCCAATAAAATGGTGGCCACTAAGCCAATGTCCGTCGGTGCAGCGTTGACGATTAAAAAGCCCAGCCCATAACACCAAATATTGGCGAAGGCATAACCCAACCAAGTGCCTGATAATGTGCTCCTTGGGCTGCGGCCGTGGCGCGAATAATCACAAACCAATGGCAACCACGAAATCGGCATGGCTAAGACCAAGTCCATGGCGCTCATCATTGGCATGTCGCCTTTACCGGGTTTGTCTAAAAACGCGCTTATGCCGCCATCTAATTTGCCCAAAAACTGATATGTAAGCCAGATAAGCGAGACTATAACCAACGGCAGCATGATTTTGGAGGCAAATTTACGCACCATTGTAACCATCGTGCCTTTCACCAATAAATATAACAATATGCACCAACCAAATACGAAAACCGCGCGCCAGAATATACCGTCAAATCCGAGTTGGCTCGCAGCATTTACTACTGACATTGAACCCTCTGACATTATGACCAATTCAAATGCAGTCCAACCTAATAATTGGAATATATTGAGTAATATTGGTAGTTTTGCGAAAGTAGTGCCAAACGTGCTTTGCATCAATTGCGCGGAATTAAGCCCCGTTTGCTGCCCTAGCCTTGCAACATATGCCAAAATGCCCGAGCCAATTACAGACCCCATCACAATGACCAACATGGCATCGCGCGAACCAAGCGCGGGCGAGAGGAAACTGCCCATTTGTATAACCAACAGGCCAACGCCCAATGAAAACCAAAGCGAAACATGATGGTGCCACATGAAGGGCTTATCAAGGGCTTGGTTGTTTGGCTCATTCATTTGACACACTCCTCACGTTGCCACGCTGTCAGGAGTTAAAAGGTAAAGCACACCTTCCACTTCCCTGCGCGAGCATTATCTCTTTCAGGTTCAAAGGGTATTTCTCAGCTTATTTAAAAGCACCCCTAGCATTTGTAATTATGTGGCTTGTTTCGGCAAACAATGTCAAGAACTTGTCACAAAATACCTGCGTCATATGAACCAAAATCAAGCAAGTGGACTGGACGCAATGGTGCAGATTGTTTATATGCGCCTTGCGCTGTCGGCTGAACCATTGATTTGCGCTTTGGTCTGACTTCAAATCATTTTCAAAACAATCCCCAACGGGATATTTATCGGAGAAAACAATGACTGTTCGTGTTGCAATTAATGGATTTGGCCGCATTGGTCGTTTGGTTTTACGTTCAATTGTTGAACATGGACGCACAGATATTGAAGTTGTTGGCATCAATGACCTTGGCCCAACCGCCACTAATGCCCATTTATTGAAATATGACAGTGTGCATGGCCGCTTTCCTGCTGAAGTTTCAATTGATGGCGATAGCATTGTAATTAACGGCAAGAAAATCAAAGTAACTGCCGAGCGCGATCCCGCTGCACTGCCTTGGGCTGCGCTTAATGTTGATGTTGCAATGGAATGCACTGGTATTTTCACCAAGCGCGATAAAGCCGCCGCACACTTGGCAGCAGGCGCGAAAAAAGTGCTTATTTCGGCCCCCGGCGATGGCGCCGACAAAACAATTGTTTATGGCGTAAACCACACTAGCCTAACTTCTGCCGATACGGTTGTTTCCAACGCTTCGTGCACAACCAATTGTCTCTCACCAGTTGCTAAGGTTTTGAATGACGCGATTGGCATCAATAATGGCTTTATGACTACAATCCATTCATATACTGGCGATCAGCCAACTTTGGATACAATGCATAGCGATTTATACCGCGCCCGTGCGGCAGCACTTTCAATGATTCCAACTTCGACTGGCGCAGCTAAAGCAGTTGGTTTGGTCTTGCCCGAGCTAAAAGGCAAATTGGACGGTGTCGCAATCCGCGTACCAACGCCAAATGTATCGGTGGTTGATTTGTGCTTTAATGCCAATCGCGCGACCACGGTTGAAGAAATAAATGCGGCAATTATTGCGGCTTCTGATGGCGCGCTGAAAGGCATTTTGGGTTATACTGCGGAGCCTTTGGTATCTTCTGATTTTAATCACAATAGTCATTCTTCGATTTTCGCTTTGGATCAAACCAAAGTGATGGACGGCACTTTGGTGCGTATCCTAACTTGGTATGATAATGAGTGGGGCTTCTCAACCCGCATGAGTGACACTGCAATTCATATGGCTGGGCTATAAATTGGCTTTTAAACGTCTCGATGGATTATCAACTGCGGATTTAGCAGGCAAAGAAGTATTGGTGCGGGTTGATTTCAACGTGCCAATGCAAGATGGCGCAATTTCCGATGATACAAGGCTGCGCGCCGCTCTGCCAACATTGGAATTTTTGCGCGCGAATGGTGCGAAAGCGATATTGCTTTCGCATTTTGGCAGACCAAAAGGGCAAATTGAACCTTCAATGTCGCTTGCCAAAGTCGCGCCCGCCTTGGGCGCTTTATTGGGGCAAAATGTAAAATTCGCGGCAGATTGCAAGGGTCATATTGCACAAAATGCAATTTCGCAAATGCAAAATGGCGATGTTTTATTGCTAGAAAATACCCGCTTTTATGCTGGCGAAGAAAAAAATGACCCGCAATTAGCCAAAGAAATGGCGGCTTTGGGTGATTTATATGTCAATGATGCATTTTCGGCCGCACATCGCGCCCATGCTTCGACCGAAGGAATAACCAAATTCCTGCCAAGTTTTGCTGGTTTCTCAATGGCGCGTGAGCTTGACCATTTGGACAAAGCATTGGGTTCGCCAACTCGTCCTATTTTGGCAATTGTTGGCGGTGCGAAAGTTTCGTCCAAAATTGATTTATTGGAAAATTTAGTCGCCAAAGTCGATTATCTGGCAATTGGCGGCGGAATGGCAAATACATTTTTGGCTTCCCTTGGCATCAATGTTGGCAAAAGCCTGTGTGAGCCAGAATTATTGGCGAAAGCAAAAGCTATCAGTGCCGCAGCCGCCAAGAACAAATGCACAATTTTATTGCCGCAAGATGTTGTGGTTGCCAAAGAATTTAGGGCGGACCCGCCTGTCCGCACCTGTTTGCCAAATGAAGTCGCAAGTGATGAAATGATTTTGGATGCTGGCCCAAAAAGCGTTGCCGCTTTGAGCGCAATTATGGAAAAATGCAAAACCATTATTTGGAATGGGCCTTTGGGCGCGTTTGAAATGACGCCGTTCGATGCAGCAACTGTTGCTGCCGCCAAAGCTGCGGGAAAACTTTGCCAAGCAGGCCAATTGATTGCGGTGGCTGGCGGCGGTGATACGGTATCGGCGCTTAATCACGCTGGTGTTGCTGACGAGTTCAGTTTCATTTCAACTGCTGGCGGCGCATTCCTTGAATGGATGGAAGGCAAAGCATTACCAGGTGTAACGGCTTTGGAAAAATAGTGAAATCACAGCTTTATTTAATTTCACCACCAAAAATTGACGATGTCCTCAAGTTTCAAAAAACCTTGGACGAAATAATTGCGGTGGGGGAAATTGCCTGTTTCCAACTTCGACTTAAGGAAATAGAAAACCGCGACATTGCGAAAATTGGCAAAGAAATTTTCCCGATTTTGCAAGATGCCGGCATTGCGTGCATAATGAATGACAATGCGAGACTTGCGCGCGATACACATGCAGATGGAGTGCATTTGGGTCAAAGCGATGGCACAATTAAAGAAGCGCGCGAGATTTTGGGCAAGGACGCAACAATTGGCGTTACCTGCCATAATTCAACCCATTTGGGCTTGGTCGCCGCCGAACAGGGTGCTGATTATGTCGCATTTGGTGCATTTTATGAAACCCAAACCAAAATTTCCGCTCCGCGCGCCGAGCTCGAAATCCTTAAATGGTGGCAGGATGTTATGGAAATTCCTTGCGTTGCAATTGGTGGCATCACGCCTGAAAATGCCTTGCCGATAATTAATGCGGGTGCCGATTTTATTGCTGTATCTTCTGCTATATGGAATAATCCTCAAGGGCCAGCACAAGCGGTTATCAAATATAATGAAGTTGTCAAAAAAGCGTCTTTCTAAAATATTATTGTTTTTCGTGGCCGCAATTTCATTGCTGGCAAATATTGCGCTTGCCGATGGGCCATTGCCGCGAATGCCAAAAGGCCCAACCCCTAAAACCGACCTTTTGACCCAGCAACCATTATTAGCGCCAAGTGTTGGCGAATTGCGAAATGCAATGCGCGCCTATCGCCAAGGAAATTATCCCCGTGCATTATTGATTTCCAAAAACCTTGCCGAACGTGGCAATGGCGATGCCGCCGCGCTTGCAGGGTTTATTTATGAAAAAGGTCTTGGAACTGCTGTTGATTATTCCAATGCGGCGCGCTTTTACAAAATGGGGATTGTGCAAAATTCGACAGATTCAATGGTCGGATTAGGGCGAATGTTGGTCGATGGCCATTTGAACGCTTCGCTTGCAACAAATGCCGAAGTTAAAACTGCTTTAGAACGCGCAATTGCTTTGGGGCGCAAAGATGCGGAATCCCTTCTCGGGTCGGTTTTGATTGCGCATTTTGCAAGCCCAGAAAATAACCAAAGAGCATTTGAGCTTTACAAATCGGCGGCCGCAATCGACGCAGGCGCTGCCTATCAAGCGGCAATAATGCTTGATGATGGCGAGCCAAACCCTGTCGATGACGTCACACTTGCTGCACCTTTACTCAAGCAAGCCGCCGAAGCAGGCATTGTTCCTGCGCAGTCTGACTATGGCCGTATATTATTTGGCGGGCACGGCATTGAAGAAAACCGCAGCGAAGCCGCGATATGGTTTCGCAAAGCCGCCGAAGCCCATGACATTGACGGCAGTTTTTATTGGGCGGTTGTAAATGCCAATGGGCTTGGAGTGCCGCGCAATATAGAAATTGCCAAAACCTATGCCAATTTTGCGCGCCACCAATTGCCCGATGCGCAACGGCTTTATGAGCAAATATTGGCGTTTGAAGCGGCACGAACTGCACCGCGCAACTAGCAATATGTGCAGGTTTGCGATAAGTGAGCGCACGACCTCAAATGGTCAGTTGTTTTATATCGTGGAGATTTGCATCATGAGTGGTATGTCACCGCTTCTCACAATTATGACCAATGCCGCCATTAAAGCTGGCAAGGCAATAAAGCGCGACTTTGGCGAAGTTGAGAATTTGCAAGTTTCCAAAAAGGGCCCGTCCGACTATGTAACTGCTGCCGATAAAAAGGCCGAAGATGTCATTTTTGAAGAATTGGCCAAAGGCCGCCCGGGTTATGGTTTTTTGGGCGAAGAACGCGGCTTCATTGAAGGCAGTGACAAAACCCACCGCTTCATTGTGGATCCAATCGATGGCACTACCAATTTTATTCACGCAATTCCGCATTTTGGCATTTCCATTGCCCTAGAACGCGAAGGCCGCCTTGTAGCCGGCGTTGTTTATAACCCGATTAGTGATGAGATGTTTTGGGCCGAAGTTGGCAAAGGTGCTTATCGCAATGATTATCGCCTCAAAGTGGCAGGGCGCAAACAATTATCGGATTGCATTTTAGCAACTGGCATTCCGTGGCAAGGTATTCCCGGGCATGGTCAATTTTTCAAAGAACTGCATAGCTTTACCCAAAAAGTCGCTGGCATAAGGCGTTTTGGTGCGGCATCATTGGATTTGTGTTGGGTCGCGGCAGGACGTTTTGATGGATATTGGGAACGCAATCTCAAGATTTGGGACTTAGCGGCGGGCGTTGTCATTTTGCGCGAAGCTGGCGGCATAGCCAGCGAAATTGACGGTGGTGATTTTACCCAAACTGGCAATATTATTGCTGGCAATCAATATGTTTTGGCGGCAATGCAAAAGCAATTGAAAGTGGCGAACTCGAAGTAATGATACTTGCGCTTTGCATTATGAGCGCTTAAATCGGTTCTGGCGGTACTGTGGCCTTTGTGGGATGTAAATATCTCGCTGACCTAACTCTTCCATCGGGAGCTGGCTATGGACTGAACCGTGGTTCTGACTATCTGGCGCCCACCTGTAAAACCAGGTCGCACGGAGATGAGTTGACATTTTACGGGGTCTTGGTTCCGCCAACTTTGTTTTGAATTAGTGCTGCTTTTTGCAGCTTAGAAAATTGCTTTGATGCAAATTGAGAAAAGCCAGATAAGAGAAGCAGCCAAAATACGGCGAGCTGCGGCATTTGCACGTGATTCCAGTGCTGGCGAAAAACTTCTGAATATGTTTCCCAAGAAAACCCTTAACCCTTGCACAATTGTCGCGGGTTATATGCCAATTGGAACTGAAATAGACCCCAAGCCATTGATGCGGGAACTCGAAGATCAAGGGGCGCGCCTTTGTTTGCCTCGTGTCAATAACGTGTCCCACGGCCTTGATTTTTACGAATATGAAATTGGCGACGAACTTGAAACTAGCGATTTTGGTGTGCGCGAACCATTTGCCACCCGAAAGCAAGTGACGCCAAATTGGCTATTAGTTCCGCTTTTGGCATTTGACAAAAACTGCAATCGGCTTGGTTATGGCAAAGGTTTTTATGATGCCGCACTTGCGAATTTGAAAAAAGACGGCGTTATCAGTTTTGGCATTGCATATACTGCACAAGAATTTGGTGGCATCCCCATTGAGCAGCACGACGAACCACTGGACTTTATTGTCACAGAAATCACGCGCTATCAGGCTTTGAAACCAACAGGAAATAGTTTGGAAATCTTATGAAAATTGCATTTTTCGGTGATGTGGTTGGCCGCCCTGGGCGCGATATTTTGAGTGCTCGTTTGCCAAGCATTCGCGAAAAACTCGGGCTCGATTTTGTCTGCGTCAATGGCGAAAACGCCGCCGGTGGTTTTGGCATCACCCAAAGCGTTGCCAGTGAAATATTTGATGCAGGTGCTGATTGCATAACCCTTGGCAATCACGAATGGGATCAACGTGAAGCCCTTACTTATATTGAGCGCGAGCCACGGCTTTTGCGGGTCTGCAACTACCCACCATTGACCAACCCCCCGGGGCGCGGCGCACAATTGTTCAATGTGGGCGGCTATAATATTCTCGTGGTCTCAGTAATGGGCCGCCTTTATATGGATAGTTTAGACTGCGCTTATTCGGCAGTTGAACGCGAAGTCTCGGCCTGCCCATTAAAGGAAATGGCCGACGCAATTATCATTGATGTCCATGCCGAAGCCAGTGGCGAAAAACAGGGCATTGGTCATTTTCTTGATGGCCGCGTGAGTTTGGTAGTTGGAACTCACACCCATGTGCCAACCGCCGACGCACGAATTTTACAACACGGCACAGGTTTTATTACAGACCTCGGAATGTGCGGCGATTATGACAGTGTTTTGGGCATGAATAAGGAAATCTCCGTCCGCCGCCAATCAGTGCGCCTCCCCCACCAACGCCACGAACCCGCAATGGGCCAAGCCATGGCCTGCGGAGTAATTGCGCAAATCGACATTAAAACTGGGCTATGCACACGCATCGAACCAATAAGATTCGGGAATGGGTTGGTTGAAGTGGTACCCGATTTTTCTTGACATTATTGCGAACTAGTCGCAGTATCGAACTAATTGAAGGAGCGCATTATGAATTATATTGATGGTTGCATAATTCCAGTTAAACATGCCAACAAAGATGCCTATTTTGCTATGGCAAGTAAAATGAAGGACTTGTTTCTTAAATATGGCGCTTTGCGGGTAGTTGAAACATGGCAGGACAATGTTCCACACGGCAAAGTCACAGACCTTTATCGCGCGGTTGCTGCGACTGAAGACGAAGGCTTGGTTTTTTCTTGGATTGAATGGCCCAACAAAGAAGTGCGCGACATTGGCTTCGAAAAAGTATTTGCTGATGAGGGCATGCAAATGAACGGGGATTCACAGCCCTTTGATGGTAAAAGAATGATATTTGGCAGCTTCAATATTATGATTGATGGCTCATAATTTTGGCAATTTTATCAAATGTTTTTGCACTTTGCCTGCTGCTGTTCGCGGGAAATCTTTCACCTCAATAAAATGCTTTGGCACTTTGAATGGCGCCAACAGGCCGCGGCAAAAAGCTGCTAAATCCGAATTAGCAATTGGTCCATTGGCAATATAAAGCGCAACACCAACTTCGCCCCATTTGGCATCAGGCACAGCAACAATTGCAACTTCGGTGATTTTTTCATGGCGGGCAAGCGCGTTTTCAACTTCGGCTGGATAGACATTTTCGCTGCCCGAAATATACATGTCTTTGGTGCGGCCCACGATATAATAATAGCCATCTTTGTCTTGCAGCGCAGTGTCACCAGATTTTAGCCATTTCACGCCCGATTCATCCACATGAAACGCTTCATTTGTTGCGGCTTCATTTTGCCAATAGCCGGGCGTAATTCCAGGGCCAGAAAAAAGTAAAGTACCGGCAGTGCCGATTGGGGCTTCATTAAATTGGCTATCGACAATTTTGACATTACACAATAATTGCGGTTTCCCCACAGATCCGATTTTGGCTTTTACGTTTTCCTTATCCATCATGAAAGCAGTCGGGCCAGTTTCGGTCATGCCCATGCCATTGCAGACAAGCGCGCCTTTATTTGCATAAAGTTCGACTAAATAGTCGGGCAAAGGCGCACCACCACAACCAAAAGAGCGCATTTTTGACAGATTAAGTTCGGTAAATTTTGGATGTTGGCTAAGTTGCAAATAAATTGCTGGCACGCCAAAAAAAGCCGTGATTTCGCCGTTTTCAATCAGTGAAATTACTTGGTCGGTATCAAAACCAGAAATAATTTTCGATGTATTGCCATTGAAAATGGCGGGCAAAGTATGAAGATTGATGCCTGCGGAATGAAAAAGCGGCAAAAAATTTAGGAAAATATCTTCGCTTACAATGTCGATTGCTTGGCCAATATTGACGGCATTGCAAAGCGCCATGCCATAAGTCTGAATAACGGCTTTCGGCATTCCCGTCGTGCCCGATGTCAAAAGCAAATACCAAATTTGGTTTGATGGCCAATTCTTGCGAGTGCGCATTGGGGCATGCACAGCTAGCAGCCCTTCATAATTTTTGTCAAAGTCGATTTTAATAAGGCCAGCGTCGGTTTGGCGGGCCAGAGCTTCATCTTCTTTGCCGTGAAATATAATCTTAGGGGAAAATCTAGCTAATAAATCGTCGTTTTCGGCCAAAGGCGCGCGCCAATTAAGTGGCACTAAAATTGCGCCAATTTTGGCGCAGGCAAATAATAGTTCAAAAAATGCGATGCGGTTGCGGCATAAAACTGCCACTCGGTCACCCTCAGAAATGCGATTGGCATTCAAAAGTGAGCCAAGTTTTTCGCTGCGCTGATTTAATTCAGAAAATGAAACTTCCTTGCCGCTTTCCAATTCAAGCAACGCGATTTTGTGCGGGCTAAGGGCAGCGCGGTTTGCTAATAAATCGGGCAGCATATCCATTTGCTTATTCCGAACTGTTTGACCCAGAAGCTGGTTCAATATTGGCATCGGGATTGAGGCCATATTTTATCATATCGAATGCAGCATCAGCGATTCTATTTACGTCAAATTTTTCATCATCAAGGCCAATTCCCATGCCAAGAAACACTGAAATCCCAATCAATGCCCAGGCCCTAACTTCATTATCGCCTTGCCTAATTTGACCTTTGCGCGTGGCAACTTCGAGATTATTTGTATAAGCCGAGTGGAAAACTCGGTAATGGTTTCTGTATGCGTCTTCGGCGACAAATTGCGATTCCATTACAATGCGGTAGAGATCCTTATGTTCACGCGCAAAGTTTAGATAGGCAACAATCCCCGCGCGTTCGGCCTCAAGCCTGTCGGTAATGCCTTCAATTGTCTTGGAAATATGGGTTCGCGTTAAATTACTCATATAGGCCACGAGTTCGCGAAACACTTCTTCTTTGCTATCAAAATAAACATAAAAAGTGCCCATTCCGACTTTGGCACGCCGCGTAATATCGGCAATCATGCAAGCGTGATAGCCGCGCTCGCCAAACTCCAAAGCTGCAGCCTCCAAAAGCTTGGCTTTGGTTTTTGCGCCACGCGCGGTTTTAGGCGATTTGCCTTCTAGTGAATATGAAACTTGATTCATGTTTCAAACTATGCCTTAATGTAAATCTAATAACAAGCACCAATGCGAAATTATGACTTTGGTAGATTTGTTGTAGAGGGAAGAAAGCGAAAATGCCAGTCTTGGTCTTAAGTGATGGCACAAAGCTGCATTATGAAGATTGGGGTCAAGGCACCCCGATACTGATGGTGCATGGCTTTGGCATGACTGGCGAAGCTTTTTTCAATCAACGCGAATTAAGCAGCAAGTTCCGACTTATAGTTCCAGATTTGCGCGGTTGGGGGAAATCGGCGGTGGCGCACGGCCATCACAAACCACTATCTATTGCCAGCATGGGTGATGATTTATTTGAACTAATTACCCACCTTAAACTCGCCAACATAATTTATATTGGTTGGTCGATGGGAGCCATGGTTTTTTGGGAAGCCGCAAAGAGGCACGATTTAAGCCGCTTTGCACATATGATAGCGATTGATATGTCGCCAAGAGTCCTCAATTCCGATGATTGGCCATTTGGCATGATTGGCTCCTGCGGCCTTGATACACCAAAAGGCAAAGCGCGGGCAAAACGCGCAATTTCGGAAATGAAAACTAATTGGCCGGCGTCAAGCCAGCGTATCGTGCGCAAAATTTTTGCGGGTGGCCTTATAAAAAGCCAGCAAACAAATCTGGCTGCCGAAGCTGAAAAGCTTCTCGAAATTGCAAATCATAATTCTGGCACAATGGCTGCCGAATATTGGCAATCTTTAATCGAAAGCGATTGCCGCGAAATCATAAAATCTATCAAATTGCCTTGCTCCATTGTGCAGGGGCAAAAAAGCCAACTTTATGCAAATGACGTGTGTGTGGCCATTTGCAATTCAATGCCCAATTGCAAGCTTTATTGCATCGAAAATTCTGGGCACGCACTGCATGTAGAACAACCAAAAATGTTTAACAATTTGGTTGAAGCAATTGCCAATTCAATAAATGCCAAAACCGCACAAGAAATCGTAACCGCCCAATTCAACTAAACCAATCTATTCATCACAGGGGAATAAAATGAAAAATCCAAATTCAAATAGAGCTATTAAATTGCTTTTGGCATCAACTGCCATCTCGCCATTCTTGCTATTTACGCCAGCAATGGCACAAAATGCGCCTAGTGCGGCGACTGAGGAAACCGTGATAGTCACCGCACGTCGCCGCGAAGAAGCACTAAAAGACGTGCCTCTGGCGGTTTCGTCTTTTTCATCAGCAAAATTGGAAGCAACTGGCGCGCCCGACATCACGGTGTTGCAACAAGTAACGCCAAACGCCACAATTCAAGTTGCGCGTGGCACAAATTCAACACTGATTGCTTTCATACGCGGTGTCGGCCAGCAAGACCCGCTTTGGGGGTTTGAACCGGGTGTCGGTCTTTATATTGATGATGTTTATGTATCGCGGCCCCAAGGCGCAGTTCTTGATATTTTCGATATTCAGCGCATCGAAGTTTTGCGCGGGCCGCAAGGTTCGCTTTATGGCAGAAACACAATCGGCGGTGCGGTTAAATATGTCACCCGCCGCCTTGGAGCCGAAGCCACTGGCAGAGCGCGCGTAAGCGTTGGTAGCTATGACCAGTTGGATTTTGTTGCCTCAGGTTCGGTACCATTGTCGGACGTCTTACGGGTCGGCGGCGCAATTGCTGACTATAACCGTGACGGCTTTGGACGCAACATAACCACTAATGCTGGCCATTATGACAAAGACGTTCAGGCGTTTCGTTTAAGCGCCGAATTGGCCCCACGCGAAAATTTGTTTTTCAGGCTTGCTTATGACAAAGTCACCGATGACAGCAACGCCAAACACGGCCACCGCGAGGCGGCAGGGTTGGGCCTTACAACTGGCGCAGTAGTATTGCCAAATGTTTACGACACTGACGCTGGCATTGGCAGCACCAACCATGTCGAAAATCAAGGTCTTTCACTAAGCGGTGAACTCAATGTCAATGACTTTTTGACCATCAAATATATTGGTGCTCACCGCGAAGGCAAAAGCAACACACTAATTGATTTTGACACAAACCAAGCTGTTGGACTGGATGTGCCTGCACGCTATGATGATGAACAAAATAGCCACGAATTTCAGGCATTATTTACAGCCGAAAAATGGTCAGGTGTAGTCGGCCTATACACTTTAGATGCACGGGCTTCCGGGGCATTTGACACTATTGTTGGCCTTTTGAACCTTACAATTGCAACATCGGGTACAGTCGATACCAAAAGCACCGCAATTTATGGTGATTTTAGTTTTGAACTAACTGATAATTTGTCATTATCATTGGGTGGACGTTTAACAAAAGACCGACGCGGTGGAACTGTTTATCGGCAAAACTTCACTGGCCTTCGTTCACCATTGTTTGGCAACCCTGCCGCAGTTCCGGGTTTGTTGCGTTCGAATTATTCGAACACCAGAGAATTCAATGAATTCACGCCGCGCGCCAGTTTATCATACAAAATCAATCCAGACATAACTGCTTATGTTGCCTATTCTGAAGGTTTCAAATCAGGCGGATTTGACATGCGTGGTGATGCGGTTTTGACGCCGCTCACAGTAAATGGCTATAATCCTGAATTTGTGAAATCCTATGAAGCGGGTTTGAAAGGCAGTTTGTTTAACGGCCACGCCAATTTCGCGGCGGCCATTTTCCGCGCTGATTATGAGGGGCAACAAATCACGCGGCAAGAACCAACCGTATTTGGTTCGATTGCGAGTTTTGTTGACAATGCTGGTTCATCAGAAATCCAAGGGTTTGAGCTTGAAGGCGGCGTGAATTTTAATCGCGAATTTGGCGCAACTTTTGGACTTGGATATACCGACGCGCATTTCAATTCTTTCATCACCAAAAATGCGGCGGGTGTGGTTACCGATTTGTCCTCAACTGCGGTATTTCAAAATACGCCAAAATGGAATGGCAATTTTGCTTTGAACTATAATCATGCCATGGGTGACATGGGCAGTGTAGCCGCTACTTTGTCGGCATCATATCGTTCAAAATTCTCAATGTTTGAGTTTGTGAACCCGTCCATCGATCAAAACAGCAACATCACTTTGGTTGACGCTGGTGTTAGTTGGACAACATCGGAAGGCCACCTCAAAGTAAGTTTAAGCGGTCGCAATTTGACTGACGAAAGATATAAAATTGGCGGATATTTGTTTGCCGGCGCGACTTTTGGAAACGTCGTCAACAGCTTCTACGGCCCGCCAAGAACATTCACTGGCAGTTTACAAGTGAAATTCTAAATTGATAAAATAGCCCACGAATTTGCCCTTTTAACCGCGTGTTAGAAGGGCATTTTTGTTAGAGCGCTTTGCGCAAAAGTGTGTGCGGTTTTGCGCGCTAAAAGCGCGACCAAGCAAGAAATCTAGCGCGGTTTTCAAGTTCCACTTGAAAAGCCACCGCGCTAATGCTTGCAAAATAGTTGAAAAACCTATCTTATAAACAAAAGGGAGCAAAAAATGAATCAGCCAAATGGAACTAACTGGCCAATTGCCGAGAAAAAAGGCGGCGCAATCAGTGTCAATTTGATGCTATTTGTTTTGTTATTGGTTTATATTTTGAACTTTTTGGATCGGCAAATTTTGTCGATTTTGGCGCCCGCAATTCAAAAAGAACTTGGCATAAGCGATGGTCAATTGGGTCTAATGCGCGGATTTTCATTTGCAATTTTCTATTCGATTTTAGGGGTTCCAATTGCCTATCTCGCCGACCGTAAAAGCCGCACTTGGATTATTACGATTGCGCTCACCCTTTGGAGCGGTATGACAGCGGTGTGCGGACTAACCACAAATTTCTGGCAGTTGTTTTTGGCACGGATGGGGGTTGGCGTCGGCGAAGCTGGCGGGGTTGCGCCATCATATTCGCTTATCGCCGATTATTTTGAACCGTCAAAACGGGCGCGCGCTTTGGCTATTTTCAGTTTTGGTGTGCCATTGGGTTCGGCAATTGGTGTAGTATTTGG
Source organism: Hyphomonadaceae bacterium (assembly GCA_009773395.1). Lineage (GTDB taxonomy): Bacteria > Pseudomonadota > Alphaproteobacteria > Caulobacterales > Aquidulcibacteraceae > Pseudaquidulcibacter. The sequence goes on from WRPI01000007.1 coordinate 151,550, forward strand.
TGCGGTCATTGTTACAATTTTGGATTGGCGGGCTGCATTCTTGATTATGGGTGTTATCGGACTTATTCTTGCGCCAATTTTCCGCTTTGTCGTGCGTGAACCAATTCGCGGCGGGCGAGACACAAATGTTGCTACCGAAGCAGTCAGCGTATTGGCGGTTCTGAAAACCCTTTTAACAAAACCTAGTTTTTGGACTTTGAGCCTTGGCGCGGCGGCATCATCAATGATTGGCTATGGCCTACTCGCATGGTTGCCAGCTTTTTACCTTAGATCTTATGGAACTAAAATGGTGGAATTCATGTCTTGGCTGCCGTCGTTCTTAGTTCCCGCTAATGCTGGGCCAATTTTATATGTTGGCTATTTTCAAGGGCTTATTCTTTTGATTGGCGGGGTTGCCGGCATGTGGTTCGGTGGCATGTTATCCGATAAATTTGGAGCTAATTCAAAAGGCACTTACGCCTTAGTTCCAGCAATTGCCTTTATCGCGGCATTTCCTTTCTATTTGATCGGCATTCAAAGCCCATCCTTGGCATTGATGTTTTGGATGTTTTTAATTCCAACTGGGCTAGGCTTGGTTTGGCTCGGGCCGGTTTTGACTGCCTTCCAACATATTGTGAAACCGAACATGCGAACCACCGCTTCAGCAATTTTCTTATTGATAAATAATTTCATTGGAATTGGAGTTGGTGATTGGGCATTGGGTAATTTATCTGATTATCTCAAAGCCACTCACGGCGAAGAATCGCTGCGATATTCGATTATGTATGGCTCGTCGCTTTATTTGCTTGCAGCAGGTCTAATGTTCATTTCATCGAAACTCCTTGCAAAAGATTGGGAGGATTAGAGCCAAATTTTGGCGAGATGATAAGTGATGCCTGCCGCAGCATAGGCGAGCGCCAACAGATACGCAAAAGCAAAACCCGGCCATTTCCATGAATTAGTTTCGCGGCGGATCGTGGCCAAAGTCGCGAAACACTGGGGCGCGAAAACATACCACGCCAGAAACGCCAAAGCAGTTGGCAAGCTCCAAGCATTTTGCAATGCCGAGGACAGACCCTGTAAATTAGCCTCGCCACCTTGCACCGCATAGATTGTACCCAATGCACCAACTGCAACTTCACGCGCCGCCATACCGGGGATAAGTGCAATTGCGATTTCGAGATTAAAACCAATTGGGCGCAAAATTGGCAATAAAAGCGAACCAATTTTGCCAGCGTAAGTTTCCACCATGGTTGTGGTTCCATCGGGAAAGCGCACCAAGGCCCAAAGCACTATTGATACCATCAAAATGGTGGTTCCAGCACGGCGCAAAAAAGCAACTGCACTGAAATATATCCCAAGCGCAAAATCACGCAGATTTGGCAATTTGTAGCTAGGCAATTCCATTATTAAAGCCTGTGGTGGCCCTTGGTTTAAGGTTTTCTTCAAGACGAATGCAACAATAAATGCACCCAAAACGCCAGCCAAATATAGCGCGAACATCACAATGCCTTGCAGGCCAAATATTCCAACTTTATCGTTAGGAATGAATGCCGAAATTATCAGCGTATAAACTGGCAAACGCGCTGAACAGGTCATTAGTGGCGCAATCAATATGGTCGTTAGCCTATCGCGCTCATGCTCAATTACCCGCGCTGACATAATCCCCGGCACGGCACAGGCAAAACTTGAAAGTAGTGGGATGAACGCACGGCCATTAAGGCCCGCGCCGCGCATTATTTCATCCATCAGAAATGCCGCACGCGCCATATATCCGGACGCTTCGAGCGCAAGAATAAATGCAAATAAAATAATGATTTGCGGCAAGAAAATCACCACACTGCCGACGCCAGCGATTATGCCATCAACTGCAAGCTCACCCAAAAGCCCCTCACCCATAAGATTTTTGATTAAAACCCCAAACGCCGAAATAGCATTTTCAATCAATTCCATCGGCACAATTGCCAAATTGAAAACTGCTTGGAACATTACGAAAAGTAGCGCCAATAAAATTAGCGGCCCAAGAAATGGATTGAGGACAATTTCATCGAGTTTCCTCGTGGCTTTATTTGCAAGCCCTTCGGAGACCACCACGCGACTTGCAATTTGCCTTGCTTGCGACTGCAGGGTTTTCAAATCATGTTTTTCGGGTATTCCAGCGCCTGTCACAAAACCGCTGCTCACCATTTCGTCAATTATTGCCAATAAATCTTCGCGGCCTTGTTTGCGCGTGGCACGCGTTGCCACCACTGGCACGCCAAGCTCACTTTGCAGTGCGGCGATGTCAATTTTCGTGCCATCACGGTCTGCCAAATCAATCATGTTTAATACGACAATTGTCGGCAGGCCCAATTCGCGCATTTGCAAAACTGAATGAAGGTGGGTGCGCAAATTGCTGGCATCAATCACAACCAGCATAAGCTCGGGCCGCGCGAAGCCTTTCATTTGGCCTTCAAGCAAATCAATTGCGACACGTTCGTCCAATGATCTTGCAGTGAGGCCATAAATGCCGGGCAGATCGTAAAGCTCAATTTTGTTTCCTTTTGGCGTCGTAAAATGACCAGTTTTAGTTTCAACAGTCACACCTGAATAATTGGCAGTTTTGGCGCGGCCACCAGTAAGGCCGTTAAACAAAGTGCTTTTACCACTATTGGGCGCACCAATTAGTGCAATTCTAAAGGCCACCCAATAGTTCCACTTCAATATTTTGGGCTTCAATCGGACGCAAAGCAATCAAAGTATGATTTAATCGAACGCAAATAGGTTTTCGCCCCAAAGGGCCATAATGCATAATTTCAACTTCATCGCCTTCAGCAAAGCCGATTTCACGCAATTTTGCGCAAACAACTGCATCTGTGCCAGTGACATCAGTTATTCGCGCGATATCGCCTTTAGACAATTGGGTTATATTCATTCTGATTTCAATATTTACGAGTTCGAATAATTGCTTAACGCTAATGCAACTGGTTTGCAATAACTGCCCATGCTAATGAATTTCATGGCATTTTGGCAATAGCCATAGCAGCGACTTAATGTCACATATGTATTGGAATATGTTAAGAAATTGCGATAAACATCTAGGTCATGAACTCCTTATTAAGTGCGAAAATCCGCAAAAATGGCGTCATATTGGGCGCAAATCTTACTCAAAGAGGGGAAAAACCCTCTTTTCGCAATCTTCACGCCCACTATTTTGCCATTTTTACGGCTTTTTCACCCTTAATAAGGAGTTTATGACCTACAATGGATTTTGATCAATCATATGAAATATCTGGCGAAGTTGTCTTATGGAACTTTGAAAAAGGCTCTTGGCACTTTTTTGTCATACCGAGCGAAATCGCCGATGAAATCAAATTCTTCAATGCCAACAAACTTCGTGGTTTTCGCAGCCTTAAAGTAAAAGCGACAATTGGCGAGACAATATTTGCAACTTCAATTTTCCCCGACAGCAAATCTGGCGGCTATTTCTTGCCATTAAAAGCAAGTGTCCGCAAATCAGAAAATATTGTTGCGGGCGATATCATTATGGTTCAATTATCTTTGTAAACAATCTCAAGGAAAAGATAATGCGATTTCGTAAAATCACCAAAACTACACTTAGTTCAGCACTTGCCCTGTTATTTGCCGCAGGGTTTAGCGCCGCGCCGCCAACTGGCTCAGATGAAACCGAGCTACCGAGCGTTGGCATGGCCGAAGTAATTGAAGGATGTATGATTAGCACCGCAACGGGTGACAAGCCATTATATGAATGTATTGGCATTCATTCGCGTCATTGTTTAACCTTTCAAGACAATCAGACCACCGCAGGTATGGAAAAATGCTATCTCGATGAATATCGCGGTTGGGACGTGCTGTTGAACCGCTATTACAATGAAAACGGCCAAAGGCGGGTTAGTGCGCAATTTCGTGATGTTCAACGGAGTTGGATTTCATATCGTGACAAAAAATGCGCATATTTTCGCATCCATTATGAAGGTGGTTCCATGGCGCGTTGGCTTGGCGCGCGTTGCATGATGGACGAAACCGCAAGGCGCACAATAGATTTGCGCTTTTTTGAAGTTGACCGATAATTGCGATGTTATCTTGCTATTGGCGGCAATTTGGCTACCATTCAGTTCTAAAATAAGGGGTAAATTATGAAAAAAACCATCGCTTTGGGAATAGCTTCAATGTTCGCAATAATTGGTTGCGCGACGACCAGCGAACCTGTTTTTTATAGCAATGGCAGCAATTTGCCATTTTCCGAAGCGGTACAAGTTGGGGATATGCTGTATTTGTCGGGTCAAATTGGCGTGGCCCCTGGTGATAATAAATTGGTTAGTGGCGGCATAAATGCGGAAACTCGTCAAACCATGGATAATATTGGCGCGACTTTGCAAAGACGCGGCCTGAATTATTCTTCCATTGTTAAATGCACAGTGATGCTCGCGGATATGGCGGATTGGCCGGCTTTTAATGCGGTTTATGTAACTTATTTCACACCCGGTCGCCTTCCGGCAAGGAGCGCTTTTGGATCCAATGGCCTTGCCTATAATGGCCGCATTGAACTGGAATGTTGGGCCTATAATCCTAGGCGCTAACCGCATCCTTGCCTTTGGCATCATCGCCAATCATGCAAACAGCGAACGAAACCATTGTCCCAATGCATAATTGCCACGGGAAAGCCAGTGTTTGCCAAAATTGTGGGTAATTAAGCGCACTGGCGATGGCTGGCTGCATCATAAAAATTGACAAAAACCCAACCAAAAGCGCGGCAATTACAGAAGTCGTTGACCCGCGATTGGTAAATATGGCGGTGAAATAAACCCCAAGCAAACCCGCATAAGCAAACGTCATCACGCCCAAGACAAATTGCAGAAGCGGAATGTCAGAACTGCTCTGCCAAACATATGAAAACACTGCCATTGCGAATAAAAACAACCCTACAATTGCCATGCCAATCCGACCAGCATCAACATAATGATGGGGTTTTGCAGGCTTGCGCTTTTCACGCCATGGTAAATAAAAGTCTTGTATCAAGACCGAAGACATTGAATTAAGCCCCGAATTCACAGTCGAAATCGCCGCTGACAATACACCAATCGTCGCAAGTGCTTTTAGGCCGACCGGGATTTGCGTAAGAATGAAATACATAAATACCGTGACATTTTGTCCCTTAAAACTGCCACTTGGAGCAATAGAAGTCGCGCCTTGCATCAAATCGGCGCGCGAATAAAATACATATAATAATTGGCCAATCGCGATAAATAAGCAGACAATTGGCAAGGTCAGAATCGCGGCGGTATAAAGACTTTTAGCACCGGTTTTGGCGTCTTTGGACGCGAGCAATCTTTGCGATATGTCCTGATCCAAACCGAAACTCGCAGTCGATAATAAGAACATGCCAGTCAAAATCGCCAGAAGCGAAAACGGTTTTGAAAAATCGACGGAAAAATCCACTAATTTGAGTTTATTAATGCCTTCAGGCGTATTTCTAAGTCCTTCAATAATTGCGCCATAATCCGCCGGGATAAGCACCAATAAATAGATGAACGAACCAATCGCTGCACCGATATAAATGAAAAACAAAACCAAATCGGTCCACATAACCGAAGTTAGCCCACCGAAAAAGCTAATGATGAAACTCACAAATATAATTGCAAAGGCGGATACAATAATACCGTGCATTGAAACATCGCCAAATGTCATCATTGAAACCGCAATCGCCGCCAAATAAATGCGTGAGCCTTCTGCCAAAACCCGACCCACAAGGAACATCGCACCCGCGGCTTGCATAGCCCCTTTGCCAAAGCGAATATTCAATAATTCATAGACCGTATTGGCTTTTGCTTTATAAAAACGCGGAATTAAAACGAGGCCGACAAAAAGCGCCGCCAAAATGGTGCCAATATTGGTTCCTAAATAAGTAAAGTCACCACGAAAACCATAATCAGGCGCGCCAAGAAAAGTTGCGGCGGATTGCATAGTTGCAATTGTTGAAATCGCCGCAAGCCATGAAGGGACTTGCCCACCAGCGAGGAAGTAGTCCTTAGTATTCGCTGCATCACGGCGTTGGAAATAAATGCCAATGGCGATCAGAACGCCAATATAGCCAGCGATAATAAGCCAATCCAGTGTTTGAAAACTTGGTGTCAATTTGCGCCCCTTTTTCCTCAAACTATTATGACTGCATTGCGTTGAATGACAAGCGGGTTTTTGCTATGTTTCATTTGTCAAAAGGAACATCGCTGTGAACGAAGAAATCGAAAAGCTCTTGTCAGAATTAACAAAACTCGAAGGCCAAATTGAAGAAGCAATTGACGCCAAAAGCGAGAAATTCTTTCAGGGCTTGAAAGGCGGCAAAGCGCAATTTGATGAAGCGACATTAAGCGCGCATCGCGCGGTCAAAACTGGTATTGACAAATATATTTTCAAAACCAATTTGGCGACATTATTATCCATTCCATTTGTTTATGGCATGATGGTGCCATTTGTGATTTTGGATTTGGGGCTGTTTATTTATCAAATGACTTGCTTTAGTTTGTGGCAAATCCCCAAAATAAGGCGTTCTGATTTCATAATTATTGATCGGCAGTCGCTTGCCTATTTGAACATAATAGAAAAAATAAATTGTGTTTTTTGCGGTTATGGCAATGGCTTGCTTGCATATGGGCATGAAATCGCCAGCGTTACCGAGCAATATTGGTGCCCAATTAAGCACGCAAAAAGACCCGCCGTCACCCATAAAAGATATAAGGATTTTCTCGCATTTGGTGACGCCGACGGCTTTAAGAAAAGCTCCGATCTTTATCGCCAAAAACTCAAACAAATCGAATAAAATTACCCAACCTTAACTTAATGCCATTATTACCAGTGCAATAATTGGGATTAAAAATATGGCGCAAGTTTTCACCGATGTTTTGGCAAGCATAAAAGCCAAAGGAAATATTGAAGCATTTGACGTATTAAAACTGCGTGAAACCACTTATCGCGACGGTTCGGCCATAATAAGTGAAGCGCAGGCAATTATGGACCTTCACAAAGCCTGCACAATCTTTCCCCAATATTGGCTTGATTTCTATTTTGAAGCGACGATTGATTTTGTGGTTCGCCAACAAGATCCGATGGGATATGTCGATGAGTTTAAGGCCAATTGGCTTTTGGATAATATTTCAAACCAAGGACGCGTTAATTCCCCTGCCGATTTAGAGCTCGTTACTCGTATCATTGAAACTGCTGATGACGCGCCGGCAGCCGTTCGGGCTATGGCGCTTAATGAAATCGAACAAACCATTCTTAGTGGCAAAGGCGCAACCCGCAACGGCGAGAGCCAATCTGGTTCACATATCAATGACGCCGAAGTTGCTTATTTGCGGCGATTGATGTTTGCGCTTTCAAGTGGTGGCGCAGCGACGATTAGCGCGGACGAAGCCGAAGTTTTGTTTCGGATAAAAAATGCGTGTCTCGATGGCAATAATGCTGACACCTGGTTGGATTTTTTCGCCAAAGCCATTGGCAATCACTTAAAGGCGCACAATTTTTATACCAAAATCTCGGCCGAAAAAGCCCAAGAGCGCGAAACTTTCCTGGAAAATACAAACAGCAATATTGGTGCGTTTTTATCGCGTGCTTTTGTTGGCGCCAAAAGCGCGATTGGCTCGGCCGACAGAAATGATATTTGGGACGAAAACCACGGCGCGGACGACATCGCTGAAAATGAAAATATCAATAGCGTCGAAAATGCGTGGCTGAACCAAAAAATCGCAAGTGACGGCAAAACCGACAAATACGAACAAGCGGTGTTGGATTTCATTAAGAGCTAATCAATTCGTCCAATAAACATATTCTTGGTTTTTGTCCCACGGCGTATTTAATGGCACATCGATGCGCACCGGTGCTTCAATTAGGCCGGGCCATTGCGGGTTCGCCATATTTGCGTTTTGCGCGACTATCAATGCCCTTAATTGGGCAACTTTTTCAGGATTAGATGCCGCGAGATTATTTTTTTCGGTCGGGTCATCGCGCAAATTATAGAGCCAATCTTGGTTTGGCCTGTCTGCGATTTGCAGCTTCCAATCGCCTTCGCGCACGGCGCGATATCCACCCGAACGCCAGAAAAATACTTGGCGCGGCGGCCCGTTTCCGAGCAAATTGCGGCTATCTATAATCCTATCTTTTGGCGAAGAAGCGCCAGCAGCAGTTGCAATTGTTTCAAATAAATCCAAATGCCCAGCCAAATTCGCGTTAGTAGAATTGGGCGCGATTTTGCCTTTCCAGCGCATTAAAAGCGGAACCCTAATGCCACCTTCAAAGAAAGTTGCTTTCCAACCGCGATAGGGCCGATTGAGGTTCGGCAAGCCAGCATACCAAGCGCCGCCATTATCCGAAGTGAAAATCACCAACGTATTATCATCAATGCCGCTGTCTTTGAGCTTTTGCAAAATATCGCCAATTCGCCGATCCAATTGCCGCACCATCGCGCCATAGACTCGTTCAGTATGGTCAGTGATTTGCGGCAATGCGTCATAATCCGCTTTGGTCGCCTGCAATGGTGTATGCACTGCATTATAGGCAAGATACATAAAAAACGGTCGCGCTTTGTTTGCTTCAATGGCCGCCAATGCATTATCGGTTAGATAGTCTGTCATATGGCCTTTTGGTTCAAATCTCTGGCCACCGTTAAATTGCACGGCATAGGGCAAATTGGGCCATAAAAATCTGTCAATTGGATCCCAAGGCAATTTGGCATTTACAACATTTGCGTCGTTTTCACGCATGAATTTGCTCGCGCCTGCGCTGAATCCCAATGACTCGTCAAACCCCTGCCCATGCGCAGAAATTTCCGCGGCCTCACCCAAATGCCATTTGCCAAGATGAATTGTCCGATAATCGCGGGTTTTGAGAAGCTCGGCGATTGTAATTTCCGAAGCAGGCACGCCCATTTGCTCGTAAGGCATCATATCCTTATCAAGTTCTTCATGGAATATTATCGGATAGGGCGACTTTGTATTGGCATGGCCAACTGTGCGCGCAAACGCTGACGGAACCGCCGTAAATTCAAAGCCAAAACGCGTTGGATAACGGCCCGTCATAATTGCAGCTCGTGACGGTGAGCAAGTCGCATTGGCAGCATAGCCATTGGTGAAACTGACGCCCTCGTTCGCGATTGAATTAATATTTGGCGTCGGCACGAGCCCGCCACCAACGCCACCGCCAAAAAGACTAATGTCATTCATGCCCAAATCATCGACAACAATAAGGATTATGTTCGGCGGGCGCGATTTTGCAAGCGGCGCATCGCTGGCCTGCTGCCAAACAACTTCATGGTTTTCGGCGATTGGATTTTTGATATTAGCAATAATGCCGGGAATATAAATTTTATATTTTTGGAAACCCAAAAAGACCAATGCAATTGCAACGACACCAATAATTATCCAAGCACTTTTTTTCACGGCACTAGACCCTCAATTGCTTTTTGGCGGAATTTGCGCTGCGCGTATTGCAGCTTGGCAGTTCGGCGATGTTTGACGCCGCTTGGCCAATAAACACGCGCGAATTTTTGTGCGGTCGCGGGTTGCTAGCTCGGGAGAGCACAATAGCCTTATGTCGGGCATGCAAATATCGCGCACTTGCTGTGGCGACATTTGCGCATTTGCAGTTTGCGCAAAAAACACGAAGGCACAAATAAGCGAAAATCGTTTCATCATAATTCCAGTTGCAAAGCAATTGGCACTTAACATGCCAATAAAAAAGCGCTAATGCCTTGATAGGAAAATAGCAATAGGTAAACAGATGCAGTTGAACGAAATAAGCAAAAAAATTGCAAATGACAATGTAATCGACGGCCGCCGTGAATGTACACGCCTGGCACGCGAAAAAGTGGTTGCTGCATTGCTCGAGCTTGTCGGCGGCGGCAATGTTGCACCAACTGCTGCCGAAGTTGTTGAAGTTGCAAGAGTTGGCCTGCGCTCGGTCTTCCGATATTTTGAGGATATGGACGCGCTTTATCGTGAAATGTCCGAAAAAATCGAGGCCAAAGTGTTGCCCAATGTGCTTGAACCCGCCATTGGCGCCACATGGAAGGAACGGCTGGTTCATATCGCAAGCAAGCGAGCAAAAGTTTTTGAACAAATTTTGCCATTTCGAATTTCAGCTAATCTTAAACGCTTTAGCTCGGAGTTTTTGATGGAAGATTATAGACGAATGCTGCGCCTCGAAAATGCGGGCATTGAAGCGCAATTGCCCGAACATATTTTACCCAACAGCACGGCTGCACATTGCATAAAGTCAGTGCTTAGTTTCCAAAATTGGCGACTTTTGCGGCACGACCAAGGATTGAGCGTAGCGCAAGCAAGCGAAGTAGTGCGCGAACTTTTGATTAATGTGCTCAAAGGAATTGACGATTAGCTTTTGAAGTTTGACCAGTGCAAAATATTATGACATCATCGATGCCAATATTATGAAAGAGTGAGAAATGCAAGTTTTAAACAAAGTGAATCCAAGTCCAAAACAGATGCAAGAATTTTTTGAAGGCAAAGATGAAGCTCCGTTTGTGATGATAAATCTTCTGAAATTCAAGCCACGCGCTGAATATGCTGATGGCGATCACGGCCTAAGCGGCTATGAAGCTTATGCAATATACGGCGCTGCGGTTTCAAAGCTAATCTGGGCTTTGGGTGGCAAAATGGGTTATAATGGGCAAGTCGATGGGCTTTTGCTTGGTGAGGTTGAAGAATTATGGGACGCAGTGGCGCTTGCGCAATATCCAAGCAAAGCCGCGATGTTAAAAATGGTGACTAGCCCCGAATATCGAGAGGCAGCAAAACACCGCGAAGCAGGCTTGGCGGGGCAATTAAATATTAGAACCAATGGAAGTTTGTAATGGCTTTAGAATTTGATTTGTTTTGGTCGTTTCGCTCGCCATATTCTTATTTTGTGGTTAAGCGCCTTATCGAATTTGAAAAAATCTATGATGTGAAATGCAATGTGCGGATTGTTTACCCCATCGCAGTTAGAAACCCTGAGTTTTTTGCAAATAATGATCCATTATGGGTGCAGTATTTTTGGCGCGATTGTTTTCGAACTGCGCAATATTTGGATATGCCATTCAAATGGCCGAACCCCGACCCAGTTGTTATGGATTTGGCAACTAGAACATATCCCAAAGAACAACCCTATATTTACAGGCTTTCGCATTTGGGCCAAGCGGCAGTTGAAGCTGGGCGCGGCCTTGAATTTATTGATGAAGTCAGCAGCTTGATTTGGGGCGGCATGACAGCCAATTGGCACGAAGGCGAACATTTGGCGGAGGCGACCGAGCGGGCTGGGCTTAATCTGTCAGAACTTGACGCTTTGGTTATGGCAAAATCGGACGAATATGATGCCACAATAAAAATAGCCCAAGATGCACAACGCGCGGGCGGCCATTATGGCGTGCCGCTTATGGTTTTTGGCGGCGAACCGTTTTTTGGCCAAGACCGCTTTGAACAACTAAAATGGCGAATGGAGCAAAAAGGCCTTACACAGCGGGTTTGATTATTTGCGCTTGAAAAGCCGTTTAACGCCAAAGCCCAAGCCAATCAAAATCGCAATAATGCCGAGGATATAGGGCCAAAGTGCCAATAAACGCGGGATAAGCAACTCCTTAACGGCATTTGCTTGTATTTGTTTGGGCGCACTATATCCAGCGGGCATTGGCAGGACTTTTTCGGCTTTTGCAAATTCATCATATTTTGCCAACATCGCCGTAACTCTCTGCGGTTCTGCCGTCGACAAATCCGTGGTTTCGCCAGGGTCATTGTTTAAATTATAAAGTTGCCAATTGCCATTGCCATATGGCGGTAGATTTTTGACCAATTTCCAATCGCCTTCAAATAACACCGAATTACCAGACAATTCATAGCCCAAGGCTTCATCACTTGCCCTAACAACTTCTTTTTGCCCGAACAACATTGGCACCAAACTATGGCCTGTAATAGGCTCCACCGATTTACCGTCAAAGCTGCCTTGATGCGGTGCAATCCCTGCTAGCTCGAGCAAAGTTGGAGCAATGTCGGTGACATAGGCAAACCCGTGTTTAATGGTGCCGGGCTCAATCTGAGGATTGCCGGGCCAAGAAATCACCAAAGGCACACGAATGCCCCCTTCGCTCGCGCTAAATTTATAGCCGCGAAATGGCGCCGCTAAAGCACTGGCGAAACTGGCGCCAATCGCGGTTAGCGAGCCTTTTCGGCCTTGGCGTTCGAGGCTTTGATCATAATTCAAATTGGCATTAAATGTGGTAAAGTTGTTTGTATTCATCGGGTCAGTGGCTTCCGGGCCATTGTCCGACAGAAAAACAAATATCGTGTTTTCATACTCGCCACTTGCTTTTAGGTGCGCGACAAGGCGGCCAATTTCGCGATCCATTGCCGTTGCCATGCCAGCATATGCCGCCATTGCCCCGATTCTTTGCTCTTTTTCCTCGGCGCTTAAACTATCCCAAGCAACATCTATTTTCACCATAGGGCGATTGGGCGCGACGAGCCCCTTGGCAACAATGCTATTTCGCCGTGAATGCCGAAGGGCGTCCCATCCATCTTTGTATTTGTCCGTATAATGAGCAATATCGGCATCATGCGCTTGAACCGGGATATGATTGGCCAAAAAATTGATTGACGCGAGGAAGGGCCTACCAGATTGCGCATCGCGGTCGATATATTCAATCATTTTATCGATGATGAAACTTGATGAATAATAATTGGCAGGCAAATGCGCGGCCCGGCCATCTTCGGTCCAATCCGCATAATCATAAAGCAGCAAGTTTGGCTTATCTTCAAAATTATCGGCACCCGATTGTGAGAGCGCAAAAGCATGATCATAACCACGGCCAGTTGGCAATTTATCTGGCGTTTTGCCCAAATGCCATTTGCCAGTGAGATAGGTGCGATAACCACCCGCTTGCAATTGCTGGGCAATGGTCACCACTCGGTTGTTTATTACTGCATCATAGCCTTCACGGCCTTGATGCTCGGGCGGGATAGTTTCCGGCATATTGCCGAGCCCCGCGCGGTGATTACTAACCCCAGTTTGCAGCATGGCGCGGGTTGGCGAACATGAAGCCGCGACGTGGAAATTAGAAAACCTAACGCCGCGCATAGCCAAAGCATCAATATTCGGGGTTTCAATTTCGCCGCCAAAAGCCCCAACATCGGAAAAAGCCCAATCATCGGCCAATAAAAGAACCACATTTGGTTTGGCATTTGGCGCGCTTAAAGCAGATTGCGTCAAAAGCGGTAAAGCGCCCAAAATCATTGTCGATAAAATCAAAATTTTCTTGTTCATATATTTGCCTTGCCTATTCCAAAAGCACATTAGCCAAATCTTTTGGCATTATCAATGCCATATTTTTGGGCGTGATACGATTGAAGCTAGAGATCACAAATAACATGATTTGCAATGCACAATTCCGCGTTGTATTAGAGAATCCTAAAATAACAAATATCGTAAATTTAACAAAGCAAATGGCACAGCATTATCATGATTAATCAAGCAATCGCCGCAATTGGCTCAGGTGCGCTGGTTGGATTCATATTAGGCCTAATTGGTGGAGGTGGGTCAATATTGGCAACGCCTTTGTTGTTATATGTTGTTGGCGTCACACAACCTCATATTGCAATTGGCACTGGCGCTTTGGCAGTTTCGGCGAACGCCTATGCCAATTTATTGGGTCATGCTCGCAAAGGCAATGTTTGGTGGCGGTGCGCCGCTGTCTTCGCAATTATTGGCACTATTGGGGCCTTGGCTGGTTCAACTATTGGCAAAGCCATGAACGGTCAGATTCTAATGTTTATGTTTGGCTTTGTTATGATTATTGTCGGCATGATAATGCTAAAACCGCGAGCCGATTTTGGCGGCGAGGCCTGTGATATTGACGCGAAAATGTGCTTCAAAACTGCTGCGGTCGCGCTTCTGTCAGGGTTGGCATCAGGGTTTTTCGGAATTGGCGGTGGGTTTTTAATTGTCCCCGGGCTTATATTTGCCACCAGAATGCCAACCATAAACGCTGTGGGCACATCATTGTTGGCTGTCGGCACTTTTGGGTTGGCAACCGCAATAAATTACGCACTTGATGGAATGGTCGATTGGATTATTGCCGCGCAAATGATTGGCGGCGGCATTATTGGTGGTTATTTAGGGACATTGGCATCAAGCAAATTAGGCGCAAATAAAGACACTTTGAACCGCATTTTTGCGATATTGATTTTTATTGTCGCTGCCTATGTTTTGTATAAAAGCGGCGGACAAATTTTCAGCCGCTAAAGCAATGGCTTTTAAGTTGAATCGATTTTGCTGGAAATCGGGCCAAAAGCTGAGTCTAAGTTTTTTGGTTGAAGCCAGATGAAATGCGCATGCGACTCATTAGCAATAGAAATAAGCATGCCCAAAAAAATTTGCTTGGGAATGGTCTTAAGGACAAGTTTGCCTCAAGCCCATTCGGTAATTGTCCTTTCGCGCCCTAGGTTTTTGTCAAGACCGCGCTTTGCGCCCGAAGGCAAGCGTCTTGACAAAAATCTAGGGCGCAAACAAGCTTGATGAATGGTTTTGGGGAACAAGTTCCTCCATAAACCATTCCTAAGCCACTCTATCTTTCTTTCCCAAACAACACACCGAATGCAGATAGTTGATGAAACTTGAACGTCCGATCCGCTAAAGCGCGCGCGCCAATTTATCAAATTGCGCAATCGCGATATCTGGTGTGGCTGTTCCTTTGTCCGATGCAAGTCGCAAACTTGGATAAAAATTCACTTCACCCAAAAATGGAATATTCATGGCAATTGCGGCCGCTTTTGCACCGCCACGCCCAAATAAGTCAATTTCAGATCCAGTGGCCTCATCAATCAAAAGTGCCATATTTTCAATCATGCCAATGATTTCTATGCCCGATTTTCTGAACATTTCCACGCCGCGCCGCACATCCGCCAGCGCCACTTCTTGCGGGGTTGATACCATTATCGCGCCGTCAATTCGTGCTTGCTGCGCGAGCGATAATTGAACATCGCCGGTCCCTGGTGGCATATCAAGAATTAGATAATCAAGTTCGCCCCAATTAACGCCTTGAAATAATTGGGTCAGGGCCTTGGTTACCATTGGCCCACGCCACGCCAAAGGCTGACCTTGGCCAATAATGAAACCCATAGACATTGCCGACACGCCGTGGGCACGCGCGGGAATTATTTTATTGTCATCGCCAACATCACATTGCATATCAGCGAGCCCCAACAAAGTAGGTATTGTAGGGCCATAAATATCGGCGTCCAAAATGCCCACACGTTTGCCGCTACGCGCCAGTGCCAGTGCCAAATTATAGGCGATTGTCGATTTGCCGACCCCGCCTTTGCCACTGGCAATTGCGATCAATTTGCCGATATTTTCGGGTCGGATTGAATTGAAATTTGGTGCCGTTCTTGGGGAAGCGGCAGGTCTATCGGGGGCGGGAGATGCGCGCTCATTATGGGTAGTCACCAAAATCGAGACGCGGTCTATGCCTTTGATTTTTGTGAGCGCCTGCGTGATTTTTTCACGCTCGGCCGCCAAATCATTATCGTGCCCGTGAGGCTTTTCAATTATGATGCGTAATTGTTTATCTTTGATACTAAGACTAGTAATCAGACCAGATTCAACAAAATTGAGGCCAGAAACTGGTTCGATTATTCCCATTAGGGCTTTATTGATTGCGGTTTCCATTTTTGCCTTTGTTGGGGATATATTTAGAGAATAAATAGGATACCACACAGCACAACAATAAGCATCACCAATGTTTGCAAAACAACCATCAAAAGTGGCCGCCAACCGACGGCAACGATTTTTTTCAAATCAGTTTTCACACCAATCGCCGCAATCGAAATAAGCAACAGAGTCTTTGAAATTGAAGTTAAACCATCAACCATTGATTTTGGCACGAGGTGGAAACTATTGACGATCGCGAAAATGAAAAAGGCAATCAAAAACTTGGGGAAGAATTGGGTTTTTGCGCCGCCTTCGCTCTTGATCTTACTACCAAGCCACAAATGGATTACCAAAACCATTGGCAGAAGCGCAGATACGCGAACCATTTTAACAAATGTCGCAGTGTCACCAGCTTTTTGTGAAATCGAGAAGCCAGCACCCGCGACTTGCGCGACATCGTGAATTGTGCCGCCTAATAATATGCCGGCATTTTCGTCCGACAAATGCAGATAATGGGTCAATAATGGATAGACAATCATTGCCACAGTTGAAAGTGTGGTGACGCCAACAATTGTAACCGCCAAATCACGGTCTTCATTTTCGCGCTTTGGCAGAACAGGCGCGATTGCCATCGCTGCCGAGACACCGCAAACCGCCACCGAGCCAGCACTCAGAGCGCCAAACTCCTTGGTTTGGCCCAATGCTTGCGCGATCCAAACGCCGCTGAGCAAGACAATCGCCATCGCCGATAATACAATCATAATCGGAATTGGCCCAAGCGCCATTATATCGTCGAAAGCAATTCGAAACCCTAAAAGCGCAATGCCAAAGCGCAGAACTTCGCGCGCCGACCAATTGACGCCGATTTTTATTTTATCAGATTCATAAAGAAAGTGCCCCGCAAGGCCAAGCAAAAGCGCTATCAACATCGATGGCGTGCCATAGCGAGCACCAATGAAAGTCGCCGCAATGCTCAATACAATAGAAATTGCGGCTCCGGGATAGAGTTCAGACATTCTTTGCTTGATTTTTTCCACTATCGCACCTGTCATAAAACTATGCGGGGACTTTTCTCAAAGCCCCCGCAAACTAAGGTCATAAACTCACTAATTCCCGAACTTATGAACCCAACTAATAGTTGCCTCAAACTGGTGCATGTTTAGTTCAATAGTCTGCGATGGGTTTGGCCCCATTGGCGTAACTTCAATGCCGCGCACTTTTGTTTCAGGTGCATACATGAATGCCGCTTCAATCGCATTGCCATTGCCCATATCATGCGCAAAGCCGCCAGTTAAATGCAGTTCAACCACACCCGGTGCCAATATGTTCAAAGTAACATCTTCTGGGCCAATTGGGTTATTATTGGACGAAATGCCCGCGCGCCATGTCCATGCATCTGAGGCTTTATATTCCATGCCAAATTTAACTGTATCGACATCGTCCCAACCAAAGCCCGGGCCATTGGCTGCACCAAATGGCAATGGCGTCTGCCCCGAATTGCCCACCGAATTAACATCGGAATAGGAAATATGGCGATAGCCGAGCATCAAAGTCAGATTATCACTGGCATCCATCGCAAGGCCCAAGGAATAATTAGCAGGAATGTCAAAATCGCCATGATCGGCAAAAAGCCCAGCATATGCATCAAATTCCGACATGTTAATCTTGGGCTGGAATACAGCGCCAATGCGGAAATTATCGCTTAAAGCGATTTCTGCACCGAGGCGAACCCCAAAGCCAGACGACCAATCATAATTGCGATTAGTCATATTTGCAGGGCTCGAAGAAACGCCGGCAAATGCGCCAAGACCCGAAGCCTTGAACGCCTGCAACACATAAGTTGGTGAAATCCCAATTGAAATTTGGTCATTCAAACGACGAGCATAAGTGCCCGATACATAAAGTTGATTGAGACTGACACCTGATTTACCACCGCAAAAAACGCCTGAACATGGAAAACCAACATTGCGCGGAAATACATCACCATAGGTGGTGTTCATGCCACCGTTGCCATAAGCGGCCAGCGAAATTGCCGAACTTGCGTCTAATTGGCGAACATAACCAAATGCCGGCACTGGGAAATAATCCTGCCCACTTGTGACTTCACCATTTGGCGTAAATGCCCCAGCCATAGGCGCGGTTGTGCCAGTAAAGCCGCGTTTGGGGCTGAATAATGAAACCCCAATTTCAAGGACATCGCCTGCGCCCAAAATACCAGCAGGATTATTGGCAGATGCCAGTGCATTATGCGCATTGGCAACATCGGCGCCAGCAAGCGCTTTGGATGCCGCACCAACGCCATTCATAAAATAGCCCTCAGTGGCAAAGGCAGGTGTGCCAGCGCCGACACCAATTAAGAGCGCCACCAAAGATATAGTCTTTATACTGATTTTTTTCATTTATTCCTCCCCGAATGTTATGAAAATAGACGCTAAGTTAGTGCTTTAGCTCACTTTTTTTATTATGAAACTTAGGACATTCCCCTCTTGAGAATGTGACACCAATTCATTGCCTGTGGTTCTGCAAAATGCCTCAAAATCCTTTTGCGCAGCAGGGTCAGTTGCAAGAACTTCCGCGGTTTGCCCGTCTTCAAGTCCTTTAAGTGCTTTCTTCGCGTGTAAAATCGGCAATGGGCAGTTTAAGCCTTTGCAATCGACTAATACGTCAGCCATATTCTTGCTCCTCTGTTTATATTAAAATTTAGATGTATAAATTGATGTCAGATTTAAGCGCGTTTTCGAGCCAAGTCGCTGCGCCGCCATATTCAATGCTATCGAGCATATTGGCGCGATCATAATCAAATAAATCCATAGTCATTTGGCACGCGATCATATTGACATCAGACAAAATCGCCGCCTCGCGCAAATCCTCGATGGAGGCGACGCCTTTCTTCTTAATCATGTCTTTCATCATCATTGTGGTAAGGCCAGTCATGCCGGGAATCATGCCCATCATATTTGGCATTTTCATATGGCCGCCCATCATTGGCATTTCCATTGCCGAATTACCCAAAGTAGTTACGCTTAAGTCAAGCTCCTTTTTGAGCAAGCCCAAGCCATAAAAAGTGAAAAACATATTGACTTGGACATCCATTGCCGCAGCAGTTGTCGCCAAAATAAACGGCGGATAGGCCCAATCGAGCGTGCCTTTGGTTACAATAATTGTCATTGACTTAGCATTTGCCATTATGGGCCTCCCTTTGGTATCGCGGAATTGTCAGAAATACCGCAATCTTAGCTTTTTCTAATTTACCTTATCATAATTAACTAATACAAATGAACAAGTGGGTATTTTAACTTTTCGCACAAGGCCATATTTGAGGACAATTTGAGCAAAGCAATTTTCATTACCAACCCAATTTTCGCCAGTGATGCATGGGGAAATAATCACCCATTGGCGATTTCACGGCAAAGAAGTTTGCTCGATTTTTGTTCGGCGCTTGGCTGGACGAGTTCGCAGAATATGGCGATTTGTGACTTCGCATCGCTTAATCAATTATCGCAATTTCATAGCGAAGAATATATTTTGGCGTTCCAAAAGGCATCGCGGGATTTGAAAATTGATGCCGCCGGGCGCGCAGAATTCAGCATTGGCACTTTGGAAAACCCTTTATTTGACAAGGTTTTTGAACGTGCAAGCGCCAGCGTTGGCGGCTCAATTCTGGCGGCCGAAATTGCGCTTGGCGGCAAAGTGGCGTTTCACCCCGCTGGCGGCACTCATCATGGACGCAAAGACAAAGCGAGCGGATTTTGCTATTTCAATGATCCAGTTTTTGCGATTTTGACTTTGTTAGAAGCGGGGCTTAGCCGCGTGCTTTATGTCGATATTGATGCCCATCATGGCGATGGCGTGGAACTGGCTTTCAAAGCGGATAAAAGGGTGCATATGGTATCTCTGCACGAAGAAAACCGCTGGCCCAATAGCGGGGCATTGAAAGACAATTGCGCACAAATTTGTAATTTACCCTTGCCAAAAGCCATAAATGATTCGGAATATGCAATTCTGATTGACGCGATATGTGAAAAATACGTGGATTTTGACGCGCAAGCGATTGTCATTGTCGCGGGCGCTGATTGCCTCAAAGGCGACCCGCTTTCAACAATGGCGCTTTCCAATTTGGGGTTTGTGTCGGCAATTGAGAAATTATTGAAACTTGCGCCAGTGAAAATTGTATTGGGTGGCGGCGGCTATAATCCCTGGACGGTGACAAGAGCCTGGGCGCTTATTTGGGGACGCTTGGCGGGATTTGAAATTCCACTCGCCTTGCCGCCATCTGCGCGAGACGTTTTGAGTGGCCTTGAATGTGATTTAATTGACGAGGAAGATATATTACCCGAATGGCGTGATTCCATTCAGGACAAAGGCAATGCGGGCGAAATCCGCGATGAAATTAATATCCTCGTTGGCTCGCTATCAAAATTTTGATTTGCATCTTGACAATTTGGCGTTAAATATAAGAATATTAGCAAATACAAATACTCGGAGGAAAAAAGTGAATTGGTTTTCACAGCTCGCAAATATTGAAGCTTTTGAAGATGCAGAATTTGACGCAGCTTTGGTAGCGCGGATGCAAGCTGCTGCGCCGCAAAATCAAAGCCGCGAATTACGTTTTTCAAGCCCAACTTTCAAAGAATATGAAACTTCGGAGCTTT
This sequence comes from Hyphomonadaceae bacterium, assembly GCA_009773395.1. Classification (GTDB taxonomy): domain Bacteria; phylum Pseudomonadota; class Alphaproteobacteria; order Caulobacterales; family Aquidulcibacteraceae; genus Pseudaquidulcibacter. Next base: position 171,868 of record WRPI01000007.1, read on the forward strand.
CTGGCTGCAATAAAAATTCATTTCCAGCGTTTTCGATAACTGCGGCGGGGTGTGCGCTTAATTGCGATCATTGCCAAAAGAAAATCCTTGAACCTATGATTCCCGCCACCAATCCCGAAATGTTGGATAGGAAAGTACGCGATTTAATAATGCTGCAAAACCTCCAAGGGTTTTTGCTCTCAGGTGGATCCAACAAGCGCAATGAAATTAAATACGAAAGATTTTACCCGGTCGTCGAAAAATTAAAACACGACTTTCCGCATTTGAAAATAGCGATTCACACCGCTTTGACCGATGAAAAAGGCGCGAAAGCAATGGAATCGGCCGGGGTTGATACCGCCATGATGGACGTTATTGGCGCGCAAGAAACCATAAACCAAGTTTATCATTTGGACCGTACTGTTGATGATTTCGAGGCCACTTTGGCGGCATTGTGTGCGACTTCCATGGATATCGTTCCGCATATTGTGATTGGCCTACATTATGGCAAATTATTGGGCGAAAAGCACGCACTTGATATGGTTGCGCGTCACAATGTTAATAGCCTGGTTTTGGTAGTCATAATGCCGTTTTATGCCAAGACTGGCACTTTCATAACCCCGACAACTGGCGACGTTGGCGAAATTTTCCTTGAAGCCCGCACAAGATTGATGGACAAAAAAGTCCTTTTGGGCTGCGCGCGGCCCGCAGGATTGCACAAACGTGTCACCGATGCCTATGCAGTTATGGCTGGGCTTGATGGCATTGCTTTCCCGGCTGAAGGCGCAGTTAAAGTCGCGCAAATGGTCGGACGCAAATTTGAGCAGGCTCATTCTTGTTGTTCCATCAAAATTGGTGGCGGGGCAATCGAAGCCAAAAGGAGCTGTGCAGCGTGATTGCCGATATTTGCATAGTCGGGCTAGGGCCAGCGGGCGCAGAGGCTGCGAGAATTTGTGCAGGGGCGGGGCTATCCGTAATTGCTGTCGAGCGCAAAAAACAAGCTGGGCTTCCAGTGCAATGCGCGGAATTTGTGCCATCATTATTAAGCAGTGAAACCCTCGAAGCATTTCACAATAGCGTTCAATTGATAGATGATATGGTGACTTTCGTCGAAAATGATGCGCCCCACAACCGCGAAACATTTTCGGGCCGTATGATTGACCGCGCCAAATTTGACGCGGCACTTGTTGCCAATGCCAGACGGGCGGGCGCGAATATTATTTTGGGTGAAAATGTGGTTGAAATTTCAAAAAATGGTGAAATTTCTTTGGCGAATGGGCAAAAAATCCAAGCCAAAATCATCATTGGCGCCGATGGCCCACATTCGATTATTGGGCAAGCAATTGGGCAAATCAACCGCGAATGCCTCGAAACAAGGCAAATCACCGTTGAACTGAAAAACCCGCAAACTTCCACCGATATTTATTTATCACATAAATATAAGGGCGGTTATGCTTGGGTGTTCCCCAAGGGCAAAATTGCCAATATTGGGCTTGGGCTGCACCAATCACAAAAATCCAAATTAAAGCCACTGCTTGAAGAATTGTGGGAACAATTGCGTGAACAATCATATGTCGGCAGTGAGATTATGGCAACTACTGGCGGCGCGATTCCAGTTGGCGGCATGTTGCGTCCCTTTGGACATTTAGGTGAAGTTTTGGTTTTATTGGCGGGAGACGCGGCAGGCCTAACCAACCCAATAACGGGCGCTGGCATTCCTGCTGCTGTGGTTTCAGGGGTATTGGCTGGGCAAGCTGCGATTGCTTCGCTCAAAGGCGATGAATCTGCCGCAACCAATTATGAAGAGGAATTAGAAGACCTTTTTGGCACTTCATTGCACAGAGCCCGACGCCATTATTTACGGCTTTTGGCAATCCATGAAAATGGCGGCAAACCAAATAAACTAGACTTAAAAAAGGCCTGGATTGCTTTCCCGGAATATTGGGAAAATCAAAAAAATATGAACGAGATTGGACAAGAACATGACTTGCTTGAAGCCTGAAGCTGCGATTCCGCGCGCAACAACAAACAGCGAAAAGGACTATAATAGCCTTGACGTAATGAACCCGCGCGCACCCATGCCGACACCCAAAGAATTGCGAAATGGCGGCCAAGTTAAAGCCAATGCCATTGCGCCGCGCGGCCTTTATCGACCCAATAATAATATTTTGACACCGCAAATGACTTCTCCCGAATATGTCCAATTATCAACTGCTGCCGCTTTGACCATGGGGCTGATGGACGGAAAAATGCACCGCTGCGAATGCACACGCTGCCTAAACATTCTTTTGACTTACCCTGAAGGATGCCGCGCCAATTGCGCTTATTGCGGCCTTGCCCGTCATCGTGAAGCCGAGCGCGATTATGCAGATCGCAATTTTATTCGCGTCGATTGGCCCGCCGTGCCGATGGAGCAAATCGCCGAAACTGTCGGACGCGACGCCGCCGCCAGCCCGTTTCACCGCATGTGCATATCCATGATAACCCATCCGCGTTCCGATGAAGACACCATAACAGTGCTTAAAACTTGGACCAAATATGTTGACCCTGACGCAATGCCAATTTCAATTTTATCAAACCCGACCACAATGGAGCGCAAAGACGTGCAAATGTTGCGTGATTTGGGATCGGATATATTCACTGTAGCGCTTGATGCCGCAACACCATTAATTTTTGACAAAACTCGGGGTAAAGGCGTGCAATCGCCGCATTCATGGCAAAAATATTGGGAAATTCTTGAAGACGCAAAAGACATATTCGGGCCGAAAAAATTTGGCGCACACATAATTGTCGGTATGGGCGAAACTGAGTTTGAGATTTTATCGCTAATTCAGCAAATCGTCGATATGGGCGGTCATAGCCATTTATTCTGTTTTTACCCTGAAAAAGGCTCATTGATGGATCACTTGCCAGCCACCCCAAGAGATCAATGGCGGCGCGTGCAATTGGCAAGATATATGATTGATTATTGCGGCGTTCGGGTTGAACAAATGGGTTTTGACAATGAAGGGCGTGTGATATCATACGGTCTGTCACAAGCCGAAGTTGAGATGACCATCAATAGTGGTATTGCATTTCGCACTTCAGGTTGCCCGGGCAAATTTGCAGACGATATTTCAGCTTGTGATAGGCCATATGGCGATAGCCCGCCATCAAATATTGCGAGCTATCCATTTGCGCCCGAAGCCAAGGATTTGCGCTTAATCCGCACACAATTGAATATGGAAAATCCTTTGGATCCCTATATTGAGGGCGAAGAACTTGAATAGGCCACTGCGTGTCATCGACACTGGCCTTTTGCAAGGGCGCATGAATATTGCGATTGATGCGGCAATGTTGGAATTGCGGCAGGCTGATATTATCGGCGATAGTTTGCGCTTTATTCATTTCGAGGCAACCGCACTGGTTGGACGCCATCAGGCACTTCATCAAGAAATCAAGGTGGATCATTGCAAAGCCAATGGGGTAGGAATTGGTCGCCGTGTAACTGGCGGCGGGGCGATTTATCTTGACCCAAAGCAATTAGGTTGGGCTTTAATATTAAAGCGCAATTCGCTTGCCGTGCAGGGCTTAGGCGAAATTACCAAAGCAATATGCGAAGCGGCAGCTTTTGGGCTCTCAAAATTGGGAATTGATGCCCGCTTCAGGCCGCGCAATGATATTGAAGTTGCGGGGAAAAAAATTTCGGGCACAGGCGGTTTTTTTGACGGCGATGTTTTGATGTATCAAGGGACGGTACTGATTGACCTTAATCCAAGCGATATGGTGGCCGCATTAAATATGCCGATTGCCAAAGCATCGCGTGAAGGCGAAACCGATCAAGCGGCGCGCGTTACAACCCTTAAACAGCTATTGGGGCAAGCTCCCACTCATGTTGAAGTGATAGCAGCCTTGACGCAAGGATTTGCCGAGAAGTTAAATTTTTTACCAAACCATGAACCGCCCTCCCCCGAAGAATTGGCATTGGCGCAAAAATTATACGCGGAAGAAATCGGCACTGATGAGTTTGTTTATGAAATTGACGAACCTTGGCGCGAAGCTGGTATTGGCATCGGAACTTGTAAATCGGCTGGCGGTGCGGTTACCGCTTATTTGCGCAAAGATGGGCCCAAAAATTCAACAATCCGCGAAGTGATTTTCGTCGGTGATTTTTTTGTTGCTCCGCCAAGATTGGTTTATGATCTTGAAGCCCATTTAAGGGGCACGAAAATTGATAACATAGCGCAAGCCATAAATGAATTTTTCGCAATTTCTGGCAATCAGGGGCTTTTATCAATAACAGCGGATAATTTTATTGAAGCGCTCACAAACGCCGCGGAAAACCAAAACTAATGAAAACCATAAACGTAATTCAGCATACATCGGCGGATTATTTGGGTCTGCTTGAAGACCATTTAGAGGGGCGTAAAATTGGCTTTTCTTATTGCCGCCCATTTGCCGAAGGCGCAACTTTGCCGCGCTTAAGTGATGTCAAAGACGGCATAATGTTTTTGGGAGGTGGGCCATGGGGCACTGCGGGGGTACGCGATATTCCAAGTCTCAAAAAAGAAATTGAGCTGTGCCGACATTGCCTTTTGGCCAATAAAATTATCATTGGCATTGGCGCAGGCGCACAAATATTGGCAATTGCTGCGGGTGGCGCGTCCGTGGCCAGCCCACTTGAATTTACTACAGGCATTGGAAGCCGCGTGCAAGGCGACGCACTTAACGGCTATCTCGATGCCAGTTTTCCATATGTGCTTTATGGCCGCGATTGGCCAGTGCCGCCCGATTATGCACAGGTTTTGGCAATTGATGAAACTGGCCGCACGCTGGCATTTCAATTGGGCGAAACCGCGTTTGGCTTTGTGTTTCACCCTGGGATGAAATTAGCGATGGCCGAGGATTTGATTATGGAATTTGATGAAATCCCAACCGAGACCGCGCCGCAATTATTAAACCTTCAAAACATGAAGCGCGAAATCGAAGACAATTTGGTTAGGTTTATGACGGGCCTAATTCAAAAAACTGGCTTGATGCGCCATTAGATTTTAACCGCAACTGTATTTTTGTATATTAGTTGTTACGAATATGCTACTTTACGCTTGACCTTTGGTAAAAACCGCGCAAGACTGTTTCCAATTACGATTGGGCAAACAGACCCAACTTTTTCTACAGGGAGGCCTTAATGGCATCAAAGCTAATAATAGTTATGGCGAATACTGACCCGAAAAACGGCGAAGAATTGGGCGCGCCATTTTTTCAAGCCACAGTTGCCGCCGCAATGGATTACGAAGTTGAAGTAATTTGCACTGCAACATCGGGTATATTGATGAAAAAAGGCGTTGCTGAAAATCTTTTCGTAAAACCCGGTTCACCAAAATCAGTTTATGAATTTATCAAAGACGCGCATGGCGCTGGCGTGAAATTTAGTTGCTGCTCACCAAATTTGGATTTGTTTGAAATGGGCGTTGAAGACCTCATTCCTGAATGTTCAGGGATTGTTGGCGGCGCTTATTTGATTGAAGAAATCATGGAAAATGATGACGCAAGGGTGCTTACTTATTAAGCGCCATTACCGATTTTGAATTGAAAATATTCCAATATCAGGAAATAATTCATGCACCATAGTTCAAGAGTACAAAAACAAATCGGCGATCCTGTAAGCGATACGCCAATTTTGCCGCGCGCGAAATTGCAAGAAATTTTTGACGATATTCAAAATGATATGCGCTTTGATCACGAGCTTAATGGCTGCTTGAATTGCGGCATTTGCACCGCCACCTGCCCGGCTGCGCATTATTATGATTTTAGCCCGCGTGAAATTGTTCAATTGCTTTGGACTGAGAATCTCGAAGCAATTTATGATGCGATGCAAGAAAAAATTTGGGCCTGCGCGCAATGTATGACTTGTGCCGCACGATGCCCATTTGGAAATTCCCCCGGCGGTTTGATTATGATTATGCGCGAAGCTGCAATTAAGCATAATATGGAATCCGCCAAAAATGTTTTGCGCCCATTTTCGCGCGTGATGCTCAAACTGATTTCTACGGGCAATCAATTATCGCCCGATATGATTAATCCAGACCATTTTGCCGATTGGGGCCCGAATATTTCTAAAGTCCATGCGCCTTTGGCATTATTGCGCAAGGCCATTCCAATGGCGACTTTGAACACCGTAAAAACCGCATGGGAAGTCAATCTAAAAACCTCGGTCGAGCTTTATACAATTTGGGCCGAAACTGGGGTTTTGAACCAATTAGAAACCATTGACGAAAATCTATTCGATGTAATTTCCGACATTATGGACGAAAAGCGTGACGATTGGTCAGATTTTCTTGATGACCAAGACGATTAATCAGGAATAAAAAAAGGGAGCGAAAATTATGCAACCGACCAATAACGGTACCGAGCGCTTTACTGGCCACGGCAGTGAATGGCGTGACAGCAATCTTAATTCCGGCGACGCGCAAATGGCGACAGCTTGGGTCGAGCAGCGCATTGATAAGCGCTCGATGCTCACTAATAAAGACCGCGTTCAAGACGTGCGCGAAATTATGTGGCAATTGGAAAAAGAGGGTGAAATCATTGTTCATCGAATCAATGATGAACATGACCCAGTAATGGCGAAAACTCTTTATGGTTGGGACAAGAAAATCCCGACCAACCAATTATGGCACCATAAATCATGTGGGCAATGCGGTAATATTCCTGGCTATCCCGCTTCATTGCTGTGGATGATGAACCAATTTGGCACTAAATATCTTGACGAGACTGACCAAACTTCCTGCACTGCATGGAATTATCACGGCTCGGGGATTGGCAATGTCGAAAGCCTTGCCGCAGTTATGTTGCGTAATTTCCACCAAGCCTATGTTTCGGCCAAAGCTGAAGGTAAGCCTGAAGGCTATTATTACCCACTGGTCCATTGCGGCACTTCATTTGGGAATTACAAAGAAGTTCGCGGCTATTTGCTAACTAGTGCGACATTGCGCGAGCGCGTAAAAACTATTCTTGGCAAATTGGGTCGCTTGGTTGATGGTAAATTGCTTATCCCCGAAGAAATTGTCCATTATTCGGAATGGGTGCATGTCATGCGCCGCAAAATTGCTGAGCGGCAAATTATCGACGCCTCGCAAATTCGCGCGACAATTCACAATGCTTGCCATGTCTATAAAATGATACCGCAAGACGTGATTTATGATGATGAAGTGCTCGAAGGCGATAGGGTTGCGGTTTCGACTGGCATTATCCAGTCCTTGGGCGCGCAAATTATTGATTATTCAACTTGGTATGATTGTTGTGGTTTCGGGTTTCGGCATATTATTTCCGAACGCGAATTCACGCGTTCATTCGCAATTGACCGCAAACTAAAAATAGCAGTTGAAGAAGCCAATGCTGATATGATGATTGGTCATGATACTGGCTGCATCACTACTTTGGACAAAAACCAATGGATTGCTAAGGCCGATGGCAATAATTATGAAATGCCGATTTTGGCGGATATTCAATTTGCGGCTTTGGTCTGCGGTGCGCACCCCTATAAAATCGTGCAGTCACATTGGCACGCTTCGCCCGTTGAAAAACTTTATGACAAATTGAAAATTGACTGGCGCGCCAAAAAAACTGAATTTGAAGATTACTTAAAGCAAATTGAAGCGGGCGGCACTCGCGAAATGTTATACGACCCACGCCGCGCAATTACTGGTGGCCCTGGCTATAATAAGACACAAGCTTTGGCGGCAGAAGCCTTTGTTCCAACCGCAATATGAATTGAATAAGAGGAAAAAAACATGAGTGATAGTGTTTTAGTTGTTGGTGGCGGCCCAGCCGGGCTTTCTGCGGCGCATGCGCTCGCATCTGCGGGTATTAAAGTTGATTTGGTTGAAAAGGCCGATATACTTGGCGGCGCGCCAATATTGTCAGGCTATGCCAAACTTGTGCCTTCAGGTGAATGGGCAAAAGACGCAATTGGTTCGATGGTTGATAGAGTTGTCGCCAATCCAAATATCAAAGTGCATCTGAACAGCGTGGTTCAAACATTTGATGGAAAACCAGGCAAATTTGATGCGGTTCTGAAAAACGGCACGAAAATCAAAGCTGGCGCGACAGTTCTTTGCACTGGGTTCACCCATTTTGACAGCGTGAATAAACCAGAATGGGGTTTTGGCCGCTTTCCCGATGTTGTGACGACCACCCAAGTTGAGCAAATGATTTCATCGGGCAAAGGCGTCCGTCGCCCTTCAAATGGCGAAAAACCCAAGCGGGTCGCGATTTTGCTTTGTGTTGGCTCGCGTGATCGGCAAATTGGCCGCGAATGGTGTTCCAAAATTTGCTGTTCGGTATCGGCAAATCTTGCGATGGAAATTCGTGAAGAGCTGCCAGATTGCCATGTTTATATTTATTATATGGATATCCGCACTTTTGGACTTTTGGAAACCAAATATTATTGGCGTTCCCAAGAAGAATTCAAAGTCAAATATATCAAAGCCCGCATCGCCGAAGTTACTGGCCGTGATGGTCAAGTTTTGGTTAAAGGCGAAGATACATTGGTAAAACGCCCAATTTCTATACCTTTTGATATGGTGGTTCACGCGGTTGGTATGGATCCAAACGTTGATAATATGCTGTTGTCATCGGTGTTTGACGTGAAGCTTGAACCAAATGGATTTGTAGATCGCAAAAACACTTATGGGATTATGGGTGCAAGTTCGCGCGATGGGGTGTTTGTCGCAGGTTCAGCAACTGGCCCCGAGACCATTGACGATTCAATCGCCCAAGGCGCGGCGGCAGCAATGTCAGCCTTAGCTTCATTGCGAGAGATGGCATAGGTTTTCCCATGGCTTTCAACTTCTTCAACAATAAGCAAGAGCAGTCGGAAATTGTGTTGCCCACTTTGGAATTAAGTGGCGCGGCAATTGCGCATGGGTTGAAGTTGCTATTTAATAATTGCGAAAAATCGGGCGGAATTGAAACTTTTGTTGAAGCGCTGAAGCTAAAACAAATCGCTTTCAAGGATATTTTTTCGCGCTCAAAAATTGATATGCTTGATGCGCGCGGATTTGCTAAAATCAGCAAATTCATGCCAACTGTGCGGCGGCGGATTGGACCTTATGTGGAAACCGAGGCTTTTATGCATCTTAAAACCGCGCTGATAGGTTTGGTTTCGCCCGAGCATGATGCGAATAAAGTCGATGAGCGAATTTTGGCATTTTGCGCCAATTTCCCCGATGACAAACATCACCGTTGGGTGCGCGACTTGGCAGCGGAAGTATTGCACAACACCTATCCCGAACTATACCCATTGATGACAAGGTGGATGTGGGATCTAAAAGCCAATACTGGCGTAATTCGTGAAATTTGGCATGGTGACATTGATAAAGTCATGATTACTGTTCCCGATAATTATGCGACTTTTCTGCAATTGCGGGCTGAATTATCAGAATATTTGCACAAAGAAGGCGTTTACAAAGACACTATTCAATATGTTGATTTGTTGTGCACCCAAATTTACGCCGATTATGTCGCCGCCCAAGGTGGTTCTTATTTGCGCGCGGATTTTTCGTCCGCCGAAGATGGCATTGGCTATTTGCTGCGGCTTTTGGGACTTGATGGTGTAAAAGCAAAAGTCGCAAATGACCAAATTCCACCTGATAATGCTGGCCTTTTACAAAATTTCAACAAGGGATAGTGCGTAATGGCAATTCATGAAAAACACCTAATTCGCCCTGAAAACCTCGCCACCCATGATAATTTGGTGATTGATGGCGTCGATGTATCGGGCGATTGGTCCACTTTTATTCGCACGCGCGCAGTGTCCGATTACAATGAAGACTTGCAAGTAGAAATCGCGGCGTTACCGGGTGGTGAATATATTCATCGTTGTTGGCAATGTGGATCTTGCACCAATGCCTGCACTGTAAACGAGCTCAATCCCGATTTTAATCCAAGATATTGGATATATTTAATCCGCATGGGTTATGAATCCGAATTATTGCGCGATAAGGACATTATTTGGCAATGCGTTTCGTGCAATAAATGCACTTCGGCTTGCCCGCGCGATGTTGTGCCCGAAGGGGTGATGAAAGCAACTGCGCATTGGCTTGAACTAAAGGGCCATACCGCAACTTCGCCCTCAACTGATTTTGACGAAATTTTCGCATCACAAGTTTTCCACAAAGGCAAAATTGAAGACGGCAGCATTTTGACTGGCTTTATGAAAAGGTCAGGCCAGCCATTGATTCAAGATTGGCTGATTGAAATGATAAAGGGAATGCTACGCGATTTGCCAATTAGATTCCTATTCAATATGGGCTGGGCGACCTTATTTCACCCCAAAACCAAAAATTGGGGCAAAGCGCGCGCTGCAATCGAAGAATATGTTGCCGAGCGTGATGAAGCGCATCGTATCGCCTTGAAATTGGATAAATCTGTAGATCTTCATGGTCACCATAATTAATAGCGCATTCCCAAAAGTTGTTCGACTTTTGGGATAAAATGCGCGGCAAACAAAAAGTTGGATTTTAGAATGACAAATAAAAACTATGAAACAGTTGCTTATTATCCAGGTTGTGCGCTTGAAGGTTCGGGGCAACCCTATAATCGCTCGACCAAGGAAGTTGGCAAGGCTTTGGGGCTGAAACTTGAAGAAGTGAAAAATTGGAATTGCTGTGGCGCAATGGAAGTCAAGAACATTGACCCCGAAATTCAGACTTATTTGTCGTCCCGCGTAATGTCGATTGCGGCGCATGAAATGGGCCACAAAGCAGTTATGGCGCCTTGTAATGGCTGCTATCACAATCTCAAAAAAGCCGAATATGACTTATCGCACAAGGAAAATTCGCGCGCGGTAACAAAACGCCTTTCCGAAAAAGCTGGCCACCAAACTTATGAGGCGGGGCAAATTGAAACTATTCATGCACTTGATTGGATAAAGGACACAATTGGCGAAGATGGTCTTAAAGCAAGAGTAAAGAATAATTTGAAGGGCCTTAAAGTCGCCAATTATTATGGCTGTATGTATACTCGCCCGCGCAATATTTTCCCCGAAAAAGACCAAGGGCCGGGGTCAGAATCCACTTCTAATCCGCATTTTATGGATGATTTATTGGCGGCAAGTGGCGCGGATAATGTTGATTTCGCGCTTAAAACCGCGTGCTGTGGTGGGGCGCATACTTTGTCGGATTCTGATACATCAACCAGATTAGTTAGCAATATTTTGCAAGCCGCCGAAGAAGCAGGAGCCGAAGTTATTGCCACCGAATGCCCCACTTGCCATTCGGGTTTGGAAATGCACCAAATCCGCGCCGAGAAAAAATTCGGCACTAAGTCAAACGTCAAAATCGTCTATTTCACCCAATTGATTGGTTTGGCACTTGGTCTTTCAGGGCGCAAAGTTGGGATTCATGAAAATATTTCCAACTCTACCACTTTATTGCGGTCTAAGGGCTTCAAATGAAAACCATCTCGCAAATTGACGAAGCTCTCGCAACATGGAAAGCGCCAACTGATTTAGGCCAAGGCGCGGAGGAGCTTTTATCTTTTGCCGAACAAGTCCTTGAAAATTGGTTGATTGCCAAAGGTAAAAAACCAACGCTAATAAAATCCGAAGGATTTCGGTTATTGGGCCTGCACCGTCAAGGCGCAAAAGGCGATCCGAGTTTCAATGCCTGCCGTGAAACTTGCCGTGAAGCCATTTATAATTATAATTTGATTTGTGATAACCCAAAAGCTGAAAATGCCGCAGCAAATATTGTAAAACTGCGTCGCATTGTGCAACATATTGCGCTATTTATTGGTGGGAAAATGCAAGTTACTGGTTTAGGCGAATTTTGTTGCGCCTCAAAACCAATAAGATTATTAGAAGTTTAGGAGATTGATATGACTGTTGTTCGTGGATGTAATTTGCCAGATGATTTACTTTATGATGTCGCAAATCATGTTTGGTTTCGCGAACTTGGTGATGGGCGTGTAAAACTTGGGATGACAACAATTGCCACTGCTTTGGCGGGTGAAATTGTTGCGTTCACGCCCAAGAAAGCGGGCCGCAAAGTCGAAGCTGGTAAATCTTGCGCAACCATTGAATCTGGCAAATGGGTGGGTCCAGCCAAATCTGTTGCTGGCGGCGAAGTTTCCGAAGTCAATGAAGCAATGGTCGATAAACCTAATATTGCCAATAGCGATCCATATGATGCAGGCTGGATGGTAATCATCACCCCCGATGATTGGGCAAGTGCCAAGGCGGAATTAGTGCTTGGCAGCGCGGTTGCACCCAGCTATGAAGCGAAAATGGATGCCGATGGCTTTGGGGGTTGTGCATAAATGGTTGAGGATAGTTTGGAATTTGCGCCACATGATTTAAGCATGGAGCGAATGCAAAAAAACGCGAGTGAAGCAACAATTTTGCTTAAATCCATCGCCAATGAAACACGATTGATGATTATTTGCCAATTAACTATGGGTGAAAAATCTGTCGCCAGCCTATTGGAAACCACGCCTTTAAGCCAATCTGCATTATCGCAACATCTAACGATTTTGCGGCGTGAGCGATTGGTTGTTGCCCGCAAAGAGGCGCAATCAGTATTTTATTCGCTCGCGAGCAAAGAAGTCCGCGCGATTATTGAGACGCTTTACAATATTTATTGTGGGCCAGATTGCGGCGCATAGAGCGCATCACAAACAATGCAGCAGCGTTTTTAACCTAAGCTCGTGAAATTCATGCCAAAGCTGCATAATTTGCGCGTCGATTTCTTGGGACGGTTCGCTTTTCACAAATTCAAAAATTTTCACCAATAACGGCTCGATTGCAGGTTTCAATTCGTGCGTGCGCAAATCGTCCTTAGTCCAGCCGATGAAAATACCATCTTTCAAAAAATTGGTGATATTTTCGGCGGTCTTCGCCATTTCCAAGAGTTTTTTGACACGCGCCAAATCTTCTTTGGCGAGGAATCGCTGAAAATAACTTTCACTTTTTGTCGCGCTTTCCTCTAAAAACCTAAAAAGTTCCATGTCTTGAATTGCTTATTTGCTTGGCGTTTGCTTAGGCAAGTCAGCAGGCGCAGCACTCGCGCCATAATAAGTTGACAAAAAAGCGACTATTTTGGCGCGGGTGTCGGCTTCGGGCGGGAACATTCCACGCTCTTTGACCATAGTGTCAACAATGGTGTTCCAGCCTTGGGCGTTTTTGTTTTGCGTCATAACTAATTGGAGGCTGTGGCACGAGGAACAATTCATAAATACTTCTTCATACCCCGCAGCATGGGGAAGGCCCGAATAAGAATCCGCAGGGTTAAACGGCGCATTTTGCCCCAAGAAGCTCGCTTTTGAATTTGGATCTAACGCAATGAAAGACGCGCCATAGCGAATTTTTCCGTTGTATTCGCTTGCCATTTTCTCGATGCGTTCATGTTGCGCAGCTGTTAGTGTGTCTTTGGCTCCAACATTACAAGCGCCGAAAAATAACACCAACGAGAAGGCAACTAAATTTGTGATTTTTCGCATATCGCGCCCCTATAAAACAAAGACTGCAATACGATGCTGCATATTATTCACATAACCATGCGAATTCCAGCCCGGAGTCACTGGCGGCTGGGAATTGCCGCTTTTGTCAGTTGCCCGCGCCCAAACTTCATAATAACCAGCCATAGGTGGCGATAATTCTGCGCTAAACCGCTGCCACGCATATTTATTTGGCAAGGGTTCCAATTTAGCCGCAATCCAAGTTTGGCCAAAATCAATGGACACATCAACTTTATCGACGTCAATTTCGGACGACCACGCATGGCCGCGGATTTTGATTTTTTCGCCCCTTGGGATTTTTGCGCCAGTTTGCGGAAAAGTGATAAGCGATTTAACGGGCAAAGAGCCGATGATCGCCATGTCTTCGTCAGGCAATTCAACACCTGGTGCGACCGGATAGGCCGGCATGCGGTATGATTTACCGCCCATTTTCTCGCCGTCGTGAATTTTATCCCTAACCCAAATCCGAGTGAGCCATTTTTCCGAAACCGATCCTGGCCAACCTGGGACAATCAGGCGTAGAGGAAAGCCATTCATCATTGGAAGCGGCTCACCATTCATTTCCCAAACAATTAGATTATTTTCGTCCATCGCTTTTGCAATTGGCACACCGCGTGAAATCGCGGTTTTTTCAGGATTGCCAGACAAATGCGTATCCGCGCCATAGTGTCCAGTATAGACCGCGCTTGGCTTCACTTTAGCTTTGTTCAACACGTCTTTGAGCCTGACGCCTGTAAATTCGGCGCAACCAACCCCACCAAATGTCCATTGGCTGCCTGAAGCTGGTGGATTGTAAAATTTTCGACCATTGCCAGCACATTCGATTACAAGACGGCGCTTCACAACTTGAAAATCGCGTTTCAAATCCGCGATTGACAATGTAAGCGGAGTTTCAACCTCGCCATCAATGGTGATTTTCCAAGTTTCATCACTAGTATTTTCAAGTTCTGGCGGGTTGCCATTATTGCGAATGAAAAAATGTTCAAGCGGCGTTAAATCTGGGTCGAGCAAATGCACTGGTGTTTCGGCAACCAAGGGCCGATCACCCAAAACAATCAGGTCTTTTTTGCCATCGGGCAATGCTACATTGACCGGTGCGGTGGCATTGGTCGGCGCGGCTGTTGCTGGCGCGGCAGCAGCGTTTTGCGGCGCTGGATCTGCGGCTGCGACCACAACGTTTGGCACTGTGGCAGCAGCAGCCAAGATTGCGGTATTTTTGAACAAATCGCGGCGCGACGTATTACGCCCAGCACCTTGCGTGCTTTCGCTTTTATCAGACAATTTACTCTCCCTGTTTTGTTTTTTTACAAATCTATCAAGTAATTTTGATTTGTCTATGGGTTTTTGCTAATTTGCTAATATAATAAATTGCAAAGTCAGTTTTTGGCCGATTTCTACATTTTCAACGCACTTCGCCACTGCGGATATATTTTGTCGGCGTCACTTGCAAACGATGCAAATGCACGAGCAAATTCACGATGTTCCTTGGCAAATTCCAAAACATCCGCGCCCGATGCCCAGCATTCATAGGCTTGACGCAAAGAGCGCGCGCCAGCCGCTGCGCCGTCCAAATGGCCGTATGACCCGCCGCCAGCAGTATTTATCAAATTGCCATGGCCAAGATTTTCAAAAAATCCCGGCAAGCGCACCGCATTCATACCACCAGAAATAATTGGTGTTGTTGGCTTCATGCCATACCATTCTTGATGATAAATTGGGCCATCGGCGCTGTCACGCTCAATCATATAAGCGATTTGACGATCGTCGCCTTCGCCTTCCATCTTACCATAACCCATTGTGCCGACATGAATACCCGAAGCACCTTGGAGGCGAGACATTTTCCCGAGAACAAACGCGTTGTAACCTCGTTTGGCAGACGGGGAAGTAATCATGCCATGACCTGCGCGGTGGTAATGCAAATATTGGTTTGGATATTGGCGGCGCGCAGTAGTTATCATACCAGGGCCACCGACAAAACCATCAACCAAAAATGCGACTTTGTCGGCATCAGGACCAAATGTTTCGAGAATAAAATCGGCCCTTGCGCACATTTCATAATGATCATCGGCAGTGATGTTTGCCGAAAATAATTTGGCTTCGCCAGTTTCATCTTGCGCGCGTTTAAGGGCATCTGCGACCAACGGAATTACTTTTTTCATAGGTGCGAAAACTTGATTTCCTTGCGGTTCGTCATTTTTGATAAAATCGCCACCAAGCCAGAAATCATAACAGGCCTGCGCAAATGGTTCGGGCCTTAGGCCAAGTTTTGGTTTTACGATTGTTCCAGCAATATAGCCGCCATCTTTGACGGGGCGGCCAAGGATACGCCATAAATCTGAAATGTCTTTTGATGGCCCATCGAACAATTGAATGGCGCGCGGCGGCATATAAAAATCAATCATTTTGGCGTGTTCGATGTCGCCCATGCCTTGATTATTGCCAATTACCAAAGTTAGGAACGAGACAATCATCATGCGCCCATCAATCATATTACGGTCAAATAAATCAAGCGGATAGGCAATGCGCATATCTTGTTTGGCTTCGTCTATATGATAAACCAAAGCATCAACGCCCTTGGTAAACTCGTCGGTTGTTGAAACTTCAACATTGGTGCCAGTGGAGCTTTCGGCAGCAAAATGCGCGGCAGCTTCAAGATAGCCATAACCGCTTTTCGGCTTCATTTTATAGGCCACCAAAATATGATTGCCTTCCTTGACTAAATTATCCTCATTTAGAGCTAAATTGGCGTAACGGCTTGATTGATCCATTTCATGCTTCCTTTTTTTAAGCCAGTTTCACGGCTTTGCGCAGGAATATCGCAAATTGAATATAAGGTATATTCATATTTTATTTGCTTTGTATTAGTTTTTACTTATACTTTAGGCCCATGCGTCAATAAGCTCTGATCCCTTACTTATTAGAAACTTAGTGAATGCGGTTGCGGCGGGTGAAGCTTTGCGGTGGCGCAACCGCGTAAGGTGCCAATTGCCGATAATTGGCAGACCTTCAATTTCCAATAACTTCAAATGACCACTGGCCAATTCATGGCGAACTGTTCTTAAGGATAAAAAACTCAAACCCATTCCCGCCATCGTCGCTTGTTTAATGGTCTCGTTTGAGGGCATTTCCATGACTATGTTCAGCGGCACATCTTCGCGCGCAAAATATTTTTCCATTGTTGCCCGAGTGCCAGAGCCGATTTCCCGAACCACAAATCCAAAGTCTTTTAGCGCCGCCACATTGATATTTTTTTGCGATGCCAAGGCGTGATTTGGTGGCGCGACAATTGCCAATGGATTGGTGGCAAATGCAATAGTTTCGCAATCAAGCTCATCAGGGACGCGGCCCATTATTACTAAATCGACTTCATTATGAGCCAGCATTGCCAATATTTTCTCGCGGTTATCAATTTTAAGTGAAATTGTGATTTCAGGGTGTAGTTTGCGAAAATGCACCAAAAGCATCGGCACAAAATATTTTGCCGTGCTCACAACGGCTAAATCAAGATGCCCGCGTTTGAGGTCAGCATGTTCGGACATGGACGCTTCGAGGTTTTTTAACTCCCCAATTGCCGATATTGCGTGGGTCAAAAACTCCTCGCCGCTGTGGGTTAATTTGATATTACGCCCCACAACTTCGACCAGCGGAATGCCAAATGCGTCCTCCAAAAGCCGCAATTGCATTGAAACTGCGGGCTGGGTAACAAAAAGCCGCGCTGCAGCTTTGGAAACAGAGCCTTGTTTGGCGACTTCGATAAATGTCAATAATTGTTTTATTGTATAGGGTCGCATGGAAAATTCCGTAAACATATCAGCTTTTGCTAATGGAAAGCTCAATTTATATGATTTGAGTTTATCTATTTTGGCGAATATGTAAATCTTCAAATCAAAAAAGGCAAAAAATGTTGCATTCGCTTATTTTCGATGTTGATGGCACAATCTCGGACACTGAGGCAGTGCATCTTCGCGCGTTCAATTATGCGTTTGCGGAATGTGAAATTGCGGCGCATTGGACTGTCGGCCGATATACTGAACTGCTTGAAATTTCGGGTGGCAAAGAACGCCTTAGCCATTATTTCACGCAAAAAGCCATTTCACTCACTCAAGATGAGATAGCGAAAATTCACCGAACCAAGAATGCAATATATGCGGAACTTGTCGCGGGCGGTGCTGTTGAATTTCGCCCTGGCACTGGCGAACTTTTTGAAGAAGCGCGCAAAGCCCGCAAAAAACTCGCGATTGCAACCACAACCAGTTCAGAAAACCTATCCGCCCTTATGGCGGCCAATCTTGGTGCGAATTGGAAGTCCTTGTTTACAGTAATAAATGATGCCAGCACTGTTGCCAATAAAAAACCCAGCCCTGAAATATATTTCAAGACATTGTCTGAGTTGGGCTTAACCCACCAGGAGTGCATTGCTTTTGAAGACAGTTACAATGGCCTTGTTGCTGCCAGTGGCGCGAAAATACCTACCATTATTACGCCAACCAGCTTCACCCAGCACCAAGATTTTTCAGGCGCGGCGCTGGTGCTCCCTAATTTAGGCGGTGAAAACGAAAAATCACCGCGCGTCAATTTGCAATATTTGGAAGGCATTTTGGCACAATCTGTCTAAGACTTGCCGGCTTTGAAAAACCCGACGATTATTGCCGCCAATCTTCCTTAATCATGTCGGCGGCTTTACGTCTATATTGAAGTTGCCTGACCCTAGGTCGGCGCACAAGCAATTTCTTTGTGCGATACTTGCATTCTATCAAATCTAATTTAGACTTGCCAAAATTCGGCTGCGACATGTTATCTGGGATGCATTTGATCACGCGCAGATATTAGTGAATGCCGAAAATTTAGGTGGGGGAATAATGAAATGAATCAATTTATTCGTGGATTTATATTAAGTGCATCTCTTGCCAGTATTCCCTTGCAATTGCACGCCGATGAACCAGCAAGACGTCAAGCATTGTTTGGTGACGTCCATGTTCATACTAGCCTGTCATTTGATGCCTATATTTTTGGAGTTCGCCGAACCCCTGACGACGCATATCGATATGCATTGGGCGAAAAAATTCGCCACATCAATGGTTATGATGTGCAGCTTCACGGTGGGCCGCTGGATTTTTATGCCGTCACCGACCACGCCGAGTATTTGGGCATTTTACCAGAACTGGACCGACCTTCAAGCCCGATGTCGCGGATTTCTTACGCCAAGGACTTGTTTTCGAGAGTAAGATCCGAAATTGAGGCAGCGTTTCATCGGCTAACAAACTCGGTCAAAACCGGCATAGGAATTCCCGAATTGGACAATCGTGAAGTTGTGAAAACCACTTGGCAAGAAATGCAAGCATCGGCAGATCGCTTTTATCGCCCTGGCCATTTTACAACTTTTGCTGGCTATGAATATACATCCAACCCAGATTCGCAAAATTTGCACCGCGTGGTTCTATTTAGTGGTGCAAGAAGGCCAGAAATGCCTTTTGGTTCGCTGGATTCCGCTAACCCCGAAGACTTATGGGCATGGCTTGATGGTCACCGAGAAAAGGGCATTGATTCGATTGCGATTCCCCATAATTCCAATGTTTCGAATGGCATGATGTTTCAGCTCAATGATTTTGCTGGCAATCCGATAAACAGCGCTTATGCCGAAACGCGGATGCGCAATGAGCCAATTGTCGAGATGAGCCAAATTAAAGGAACTTCAGAAACCCATCCTGAATTATCGCCTAATGACGAATTTGGTAATTTTGAAATATATGAAATCCTACTTGGGACGACGCGGCGCGGTAAGGCCGAGGGATCCTATGTTCGGCAAGCCTTGCAACGCGGGCTGCAAATTGAAGCGCAAACTGGCGTGAATCCTTATCAATTTGGCTTTATCGGCTCATCCGATACTCATAATGCGGGCAGCCCAGTTGAAGAAGAACATTATTTTGGAAAAACTGGCATCCCCGATGGCTTGCCCAGCACAAGGCGCGCAATGGTGGTTGCGGGCGAAGAAAATTTGCGCGGTGCAATGTCAACGCCTTTTTATAAATGGAGCGCGGCTGGGCTTGCTGGGGTTTGGGCAGAGCGTAATGACCGCGCGGATATTTTTGCCGCAATGCGCCGCCGCGAAACTTTTGCAACTTCGGGCCCAAGAATTAAAGTGCGTTTATTCGCGGGATATGGCTATAGCGCCAATATTTTGTCGCGCGCGAATTTCGCCGAATTAGCTTATCAAGGTGGGGTTCCGATGGGCAGTGAATTGCGGGTTAGCGGCAATTCCTCACCAATTTTCCTTGCGCAAGCCATGAAAGACGCGAATGGCGCGGGCCTGCAACGAATGCAAATTATCCGTGGTTGGGTCGAAAACGGCGTTACCAAAGAAGCCATTTTTGACATTGCCTGCGCCAATGGCGCCCCCAACCCCGAAACCCACAGATGTGCGCCGATGCGGGATACAACTGACACAAGGACTTGCATGGTAAACAAGCGCAGCGGCGCGCCCGAAATGAAAACTGCTTGGCGCGACCCTGACTATAATCCGGCGCGCCATGCTTTTTATTATGTTCGTGTATTGGAGAACCCGACATGTCGCTGGTCAACTTGGGAAGCCAATCGCGAGGGTGCAAGTGTTCGCCCTGGATTGCCATTGACTATCCAAGAAAGAGCTTGGTCCTCGCCGATCTGGATTAAGTCATAAAATGAAATTAAAGGAGTGGCTCAAACTCGCACTGCAAGAACCATTGGTTCATTTTTTAATTGCAGGCTCAGCCATCTTTATTTTGGTTTCTTTCCAAGGCCCAGAAATAGACCCCAATAGTCGCAAAATTGACTTAGGCGAAGCGCAAATTGAGCGCTTGGCCGCAAATTGGCAAGCAACATGGCAACGCGCGCCTAACCAATCTGAAATCGACGCGCTTATTCGTGAATACATAAAAGAAGAAATCTATTTTCGTGAAGCAATGCGCCTCGGCCTTGATAAAAATGATTTGGTAATTCGTCGGCGTTTGCGCGCAAAAATGGAATATTTATCGACTTCTTCGACCGAAAGCGAAATACCGAGCAATGCAGTTTTACAAAATTGGCTTGATAGCCATCGCCAAAAATATGCAATTGGGGCAAAATATAATTTGCAACAGATTTATCTTAATTCGCAAACCTTGGCGCAAGCCAATTCCAAGGCTGCCAGCATATTTAGGGCTTTGCCAAACGGTGGCGATTGGAAAAATTTGGGCGATGAAATCTCGCTTCCCGAAGCTATGGAAAATGCTGATATTGACGAAATAAGCAGAAGTTTTGGTCAAGATTTTGCCCAAGCGATGGGACAAATTTCACAAAATCAATGGACGGGGCCAATCTACTCTGGTTTTGGCTATCATATTGTTCGCCTTGTTGAAACCAGCGAACTGCGACCGAGCGCGAACAAAAGGCCTATCAAGAGCTTTTGAATGCTTACACAATCCGAATCGAAAAACCTCAATGAAATGGCTTTTTGCGGCTTTGTTCTTTTTATTTGTCACGCCAGTTCGTGCCGATGAAATGCGGCCCGCTTATATTGAGTTTTCGCAAATAGATGCGACGCATTGGCAATTATTTTGGAAATTACCAATCCGCAGTGGGATTAGTCCGCAATCGCAGCCAATTTTGCCAGATTCTTGCGATGTCCAAGGCGAACCAGTGCGCGAAGCCGTGAATTTGACTCTAACCACCAAATCGCAAATTGTCTGCACACAGAGCGTCTTCGGAAAATACATCGGACTTAGTGATTTTGGGACTAATCAAAGCGATGTATTTGTTCGCATTGCGCCGCTCAATTCAAATGTCCAGAGTTTGAGGTTGAACGCTGAACAACCGAATGGACACATAAAAGAAAAACCAAATCGGTGGCAGGTGGCACAAACTTATTTTATTACTGGCGTTGAGCATATTTTGCGCGGTTATGATCATTTGCTATTTGTGCTGGCTTTGGTTTTGTTGTTGCGAAGTCCGTGGACAATTGCCAAAGCTGCAACCGCATTTACTGTTGCTCATTCCATTACCTTGGCTGGTGCAACGCTCGGGTTGATAGGCTTACCACAGCGCCCGGTCGAGATTTTAATTGCGCTTTCGATTGTTTTCATGGCGGTTGAAATTGCCAAAAAAAATCCGCAAATGCCGCGCCTTTCGGAACGAATTCCATGGGTAATAGCGTTCATTTTCGGGCTAATTCATGGTTTCGGCTTTGCGGGCGCATTGCGTGAAATTGGGCTGCCAGAGGGCGAAGTTCCGACTTCATTACTCACGTTTAATCTCGGCGTCGAAGCCGGCCAATTGATAATAATATTATTTGCAGTGACGATAATCGAAATAATCAGCAGACTGTCGAAACCAATGCTTGCTCCGATTGTGCGAATTGCCACTTATTCGATTGGTATTATCGCCAGTTTTTGGTTTATCGAACGATTATTTTCTTGAAAAAATGTGGTTTAGCGGCATATTAAACCAAAGGGAGAAATTGCAATGGCAAAAACGGCGATAAAACTAGCTGCGATTCTCGTTGTAATTGGCGTGGCC
Source organism: Hyphomonadaceae bacterium (assembly GCA_009773395.1). GTDB lineage: Bacteria > Pseudomonadota > Alphaproteobacteria > Caulobacterales > Aquidulcibacteraceae > Pseudaquidulcibacter. The sequence continues at coordinate 193,873 of WRPI01000007.1, forward strand.
ATAGCACCGAGTTACAATTATGCTGCGCCGCATCGCCACGCTGCCAATGACGCGAGGCCAAAGGCGCAGCCAGCGCCATCGCAAAATAACCAATATCTGGCCCGCCCTTTATTTGGCGAAACCCATTTGCACACGATAAATAGCGGCGATGCGGCGGTTTCCGGAACCCGAGTTACGCCCGAAGATGCCATTAGGTTCGGTCGCGGTGACGAAGTAACATCATCAAGCGGACAAAAAGCGAAATTGGCACGGCCATTGGATTTTATTCAAGTTTCCGATCATGCCGAGCTTATTGGCACTGGCGCCGAGATTTACAATGGCAATTCGGAATATATGAAAGATCCAACACTAAGGCGTTGGAACGCGGCAATATCTGGGCCTTTTGAGGGTGCTTTGGCTGCTATGCGCGAAGTTATCGAAGCTTTTTCGCAAGGCCGCCTGCCCGCAATTTTATTTGATCCCTCGATTTCGGGCCCAATAATTCGCTCGGTTTGGAGCAATTATTTGAGCGTGGTTGATAGATATAATGACCCCGGTAAATACACGGTTTTGGCGGCATTCGAGTTTACTTCAACGCCGCGCGGCGACAATTTGCACCGAATAGTGATGTTTCGTGATAGTGCCGAGCGGGTAGGCAAAATATTGCCATTTTCGTCACTCGAAAGCCGTGACCCCGCCAAATTATGGGACTATATGCAAAATTATGAGACTTCAACTGGCGGGCAAGTTTTGGCGATACCCCATAATCCAAACCTTTCAAACGGCAAAATGTTCGCGCTCACGGATTTCACTGGCAATGAATTTACGGCCGAATACGCCCTTAGACGGCAAAGGTGGGAGCCGCTTTTAGAAGTTGTTCAAGCTAAAGGCGACAGTGAAGCACATCAATATTTATCACCGAATGACGAATTTGCTGATTTCGGTAAATCTGGTTGGGACATTGGCAACCTTGATTTAAGTGTAGCTAAAAGACCAGAAATGATTGCCAGTGAATATGCACGCGAAGCGCTTAAACGCGGCATTTTGCTTGAGCAAAGGCTTGGGGTAAACCCTTTCAAATTTGGTATGATTGGCGCAAGCGATATTCATACTGGGCTTTCGACAGCGGACGAAAACAACTTCATGGGCGAAAATGCGGTGGGTGAACCACGGGCCGAACGCGCCACCAATGTTGAAATTCGCGGTCAAGGCCTAAAACGCGAAGGCTGGCAATCATTGGGCGGTTCACTTGCCGCTGTTTGGGCGATTTCTAATACGCGCGAGGCGATATTTGACGCGATGAAGCGCCGCGAAGTATATGCCACAACCGGCACCCGCATGTCAGTGCGAGTGTTTGGCGGCTTTGGCTTTACCGCACGCGACTTCGGCAATAATTGGGTGCGCAATGGCTATTTACGCGGCGTCCCCATGGGCGGCACATTGGACGCGGGTTCGAGCCGCCAAGCGCCTGCTTTTATGATTGATGCGTTAAAAGACCCCGATGGCGCCAATCTTGATAGAGTGCAAATGGTGAAAGGCTGGGTTGATGCAAATGGGCAAACCCATGAAAAAATTTATAATGTTGCATGGAGTAATCCACGGGTTCGGAGAATGACCGCCAATGGTAATATTGGTGCGGTTGGTGATACTGTGAATATTGCAAACGCAACTTATTCTAACACTATTGGCGCGCCAAACCTGCGGACATTATGGGTTGACCCAGAATATAATCCAAATCAAAGGGCGTTTTATTATGTGCGAGTTTTGGAAATCCCAACCCCGCGCTGGCCGGCTTATGATGCGGTGCGTTTTAATTTAAGCCTGCCACCCAATGCCATTACTAAAAGCCAAGAGCGCGCATATACATCCCCGATTTGGATTTCACCGAGATAGCCAAGTATCGCGGTAATTGTAGATGTACTTTCAGTGGTGCAACTGGTTTAAGACTTCGATGATTTAGGAGATTTGTTGCAAATTTAATAGCTTAAGTGACGCCAAAACACTCTCATTGGAAAGATTGCTTCTGCTGAAATTGGGACACAGTGCAGGAGCAACAATTCCCACTAACCTAATTTATAGGTTCTGGCCCCACGACTGCAACTGACATTATAGCGTAAAACTACAATATTTATTCGGGAAAAGCAAAAATTCCTCACTTTCTCTCTCTAGCCTTTAGGCCATGAGTCCGATAAGATTTTTGGCTCCAAGTTCTTGTTTGGCAAATTCAGGGAGAAAGTGATGCGAGGTAAACTACGCTGGTGGATTATAAGTCTAGTTACATTAGGCACAATACTTAATTATCTTGCACGCTCAACTCTTTCGGTAGCTGCCCCGACTATCAAAGCTGAGTTCCACATGAGCACAGAGCAATATTCGTGGGTCGTCTTAGCTTTCCAAGCAAGTTATACGATTATGCAGACTGTTGCTGGCACCATATTAGATGCTTTAGGCACTCGACTTGGGTTTTTCATATTTGCTGTTGGTTGGGCACTGGCAAATATGGCGCACGGCTTTGCGACTGGTTGGCAAAGCCTGGCCTTTTTTCGTAGCTTACTCGGCGCAACAGAAGCTGCCGCAATCCCTGCAGGTGCAAAATCTGTATCCGAATGGTTTCCAGCAAAAGAGCGCCCATTAGCCACAAGTTTTTTCCAAATGGGAACTAGCGTCGGCAATATGATTGCACCGCCAATTGTTGCTTTCGCTATTTTAGCATGGAATTGGCAGGCAGCTTTTCTTATAACGGGTGCGCTTAGTTTGGTTTGGGCTGGTCTGTGGTGGTGGGGCTATCGTGCCCCTTCCGAACACCCTGCGCTAAGCGATGAAGAACGCGCACTTATCGAGACGGGACACAATAATGACGTAAAAGACAAACCAGCAACCCGAATGGCGGTACTAAAAAGCCGTAGTTTTTGGGCGATAGCCACACCAAGGTTTCTTTCGGAGCCTGCTTGGCAAACGTTCAACTTCTTCATACCGCTTTATTTGGCCACAGTTTGGAATTTAGATCTAAAAGGAATAGCGATGTGGGCATGGTTACCATTTTTGGCCGCCGACTTTGGTAGCTTGGCGGCGGGACTATTGCCAAATTGGCTAATAAAAAGGGGCGCTGGTTTAATTTCTTCGCGCAAGATTACCATGACGATTGGTGCATTATTTATGATTGGGCCAGCATGTATTGGCCTTGCAACTTCGCCCGGCGTTGCCATAGCATTGTTTTGTGTCGGTGGATTTGCACATCAAATGTTAAATGGGGCTTTGATTACGCTTTGCACCGATGTTTTTGATAGCCGCACAGTAGGAACCGCAAGCGGCATGGCAGGAAGTGCGGCATGGATTGGCGGCATGTTATTCACGGTGCTGATCGGTAAAAGTGCTGATCAGTTTGGTTATGATCCACTATTTGTCGCTCTAGCGTGTTTCGATTTGATTGCGGCAGTGGTTCTTTGGAGCCTATTGCGACAAAAGAAGGCTTAAGGGATGTCGGCAGGGGCATCTCTTTGGGGTATTGCACCGCGCCGCATAACACACCATCCGGCCAGTTTGTGCCCTTCAATTGCCGCCTCAAAGTGACTTGCACCTTTATGCCTGGTCGAAAGGTAACCAGCATTAAAGGCATCACCCGCCCCGCTGGTGTCAATTGGATTAAGCTTAGCTGGCGGAGGGACAATTTGCCCATCGGGGAGTCTGCAACCTTGCGCCCCGAGTTTAACCACTGTTTCTAAACATCCTAAATTCGTCCAATGCTCGGTGATAATTTCGGCGCTATTTTGGCCCGATAATAGGCACTCATCTTCAAGGGTGGGGAAACCAATATCGGCGCATTTTATTGCGGCATTGCGATTATTTATCGCCTCTTTTGGCGACGACCAAAGGCGCGGCCTATAATTACCGTCAAACGCTACCGTGCCACCCGCAGCGCGAACTTGCTTTGCCAGCAATAGCAATTTTTCTCTGCCTTTTGGCGGCAAAATTGCCAGACTTATCAGTGAAAATATAAATAAATCGGCACCGCAAACCGCCTCTTTTAAGGCGGTCAAGTTGAAAAGGGAAAACATTTCACGCGCTGCGCTATTTTCACGCCAATATGCGAAGCTACGCTCACCGCAACTATCTGTTGAAATTGCATATAGTCCGGCGCTTCGGCTAGGATGAATTGGAACAAAAGACAAGTCCAAACCCTCATCACTCCATTTTTGACGCAATTCGGCACTTAATGGGTCACTACCAATGGCTGAGACGAAAGCAACATCATTGCCCAAACGAGCTAAGTGAATGGCAGTGTTTAGAGTGTCGCCGCCATAGCCAAGATTCCACGTCTCGTCATTTCGACTTAATTCCAACATGCCTTCGCCAATTACAATTATTCGTGCCATAGCTATTTATAGACCAAATTATTGTAAAAAATATTTTTTGAATTTCATTTTTTCTGCAATTCCTATTTACCAATTCCAAATCGTGCCGTCTTCCAACCGCGCTACAGGCAAATATGCTGCTTGGTATGGGTATTTTGCGGCGAGTTTTTCGTCGATATTGACACCGTGGCCCGGGTTTTCACCACAAAATAATTCACCTTTTTCGAAATAATAATCATGCGGGAAAACGGCGTCGGTTTCATCGGTGTGGCGCATATATTCCTGTATGCCGAAATTAGGGACCCAAGTATCAAAATGCAAAGCACAACCCATTGTGACAGGTGATAAATCGGTCGCACCATGGCAACCAGTTCGCACTTGATAAAGGCTAGCGAAGTCTGCGATACGGCGCAAATGCGTAATTCCACCCGCGCCAACAATTGTTGCGCGAATATAATCGATATACTGGTTTTGAATTAGGTCTTTCGCGTCCCAAATCGTATTGAAAACCTCACCCACCGCGAGTGGCGTAATCGTATGTTGGCGCACCAATTTGAACGCTTCTTGGTTTTCGGCAGGGGTGCAATCTTCAAACCAAAATAATTGATATGGCTCCAGCATTTTGCCGAGATTTGCCGCCTCTTGCGGAGTATAACGATGATGGCCATCATGGAGCAAATGGTGGTCAAAACCATAAGTTTTGCGCAATTCTTCAAATAATTTGGGAATATAGTTCAGCGCCTTACGCGTATCCCAACCAGTTACCGATGGGAGCGAAGCATCTGCTGGCTCATAAAATAATTTTCCCCTGCCGACGCCATAAGCATCCTTAATGCCCGGTACGCCAGTTTGCGCACGAATCGCCTTGTAGCCAAGGTCAATATATTGGCCAACCGCATCAACGGTTTGCGCAATGTCACTTCCATTGGCGTGGCCATAAACCATAATACCATCTCGACTGCGACCACCGAGCATTTGATAAAGCGGCATATTGGCCATTTTTGACTTTATGTCCCATAAAGCCATATCAACTGCCGCAATTGCCCGCATTGTTACAGGCCCCCTGCGCCAATACGCACCACGATACAAATATTGCCAAATATCTTCAATCCTGCGTGGATCCATGCCGATTAAACAGGGTATTACATGGTCTTCAAGATAGGAAACCACTGAAAGTTCGCGGCCATTGAGCGTGCCGTCGCCGATGCCATAAACGCCCTGGTCAGTCTCAATTTTAAGCGTTACAAAATTGCGCCCTGGACAGGTGACGATGACTTTTGCAGACTTAATTTTCATTGGTATACCTGTTGTGCGACATATTGCTTATTATCTTTACCGCCTTGACAAAATTCAACAGGCCAGTCAAGAAAATAGGTAAGACCACATTGAGACAATATGAGCTAACTGCCGCAAAAAAAGCAAGACAGGCTCTTTCAAGAATTGGCGCGGTGCATGATTAAGAATTTGGCTAACGGGCGATATCATGTCGGTGCAAAGCTCCCAGCAGAGCGCGAAGTTGAAGCGGCGCGCCTCTCTACTCGGGTCAAACTTGACCGCTATCTGACGAATAAATTATGAATAACGGCAAACTAGAGCTCCACCCTAATCGCTTATTTCCTGCGGACAGCAAAATCCGACCAATTGCCCGTGAGCTTTATAAGGAAATTGCTAAATTGCCTATTATAAGCCCTCATGGTCATACCGATCCTAAGTGGTGGGCAACAGACGCTAATTTTGGAAACGCGTCGGAGCTACTCTTAAAGCCGGATCATTATGTGTTGAGGATGTTATATTCTCAAGGGGTGCCCTTGGAAAGCCTTGGCGTGGGCAATAGCGAGATTGACCCGCGCGCGGCATGGCGGCAGTTTGCCGAACACTATTATTTATTTCGCGGTACACCGTCGCGAATGTGGCTTGATTGGGTTTTCGCTGAAGTATTCGCCATGGAAGTGAGATTAAGTAGCGAAACATCAGATATGTATTTTGACAAAATAACCGAGTGTTTGGCAAGACCTGAATTTCGCCCACGCGCATTATTTGAACGATTTAGTATTGAAGTTATCACAACCACAGAAGATCCGCTTGACCCTTTGCAACACCATCACACAATACGCGAAAGTGGTTGGCCCGGAAGGGTAATCACAGCCTATCGCCCTGATTCAGTGATAGATCCGGAATTTGAAGGTTTTCACGAAAACCTAAACAAATTTTCTGAAATTACCAAAGAAGATTGTTTCTCCTGGAAAAATTACCTTGCGGCACATCGCAAGAGGCGCGCATTTTTCGCGAGTATGGGTGCGACCAGCACGGATCATGGTCACCCCACCGCTTTGACCGCCGATTTAGCGCCTACAGAAGCGGAAGCACTTTTCGCGAAAGTTACTCGCGGCAGTTTTACTCAAGCTGAAGCCGAGTTGTTTCGCGCCCAGATGCTAACAGAAATGGCCGCTATGAGCCTTGATGACGGATTGGTCATGCAGCTTCATCCGGGTAGTTTTCGCAACCATAATGCGAAGCTCTTTGATAAATTTGGACGTGACAATGGTGCTGACATTCCGATGGGAACGGACTATGTCAATGCGTTGAAACCATTGCTTGATCGTTTCGGCAACGAGACCGCGCTCACCTTAATTCTTTTTACCCTTGATGAAAGCACTTATTCGCGTGAACTAGCGCCATTGGCTGGTCATTATCCTTGTTTGCGGCTTGGACCTGCTTGGTGGTTCCATGATAGCCCCGAAGGAATGTTGCGGTTTCGTGAAATGACAACTGAAACTGCTGGCTTCTACAACACTGTCGGTTTCAATGACGACACCCGGGCATTCCTATCAATACCCGCACGTCATGATGTAGCCCGAAGAATTGACTGCGGATTCTTAGCGCGAATGGTCGCCGAACATAGGCTTGAGGATTGGGAGGCTGCGGTTTTGGCCAAGGATTTGGCCTATAACCTCGCCAAGAAAGCCTACAAATTATGAGATTGGCGAATGCGACGCTCGGGCAACTATCGAAAGAAGTTTCGCGATTTTCCTATGACAGAAATGCCCAAAATATAGGCATAGTCCATTTCGGGATTGGCGCGTTTCACCGCGCACATCAGGCTTGGTATACCGACAAAGCAATGGATGCAGGGGAGATTAACTGGGCAATTCTTGGGGTTTCAATGCGTTCGGCCGATGTAGCGAACCAACTTGTTCCCCAAGACGGGCTTTATACACTTTCAGAGCGTTCGGCCGCCCTAAACAAAACCAGATTGATTGGTGCGGTTCAAAATGTTGCTGTCGCGGTACGAGAACGCGAATATATTATTTCTACTCTGGCAAAATCAAGCACACATATTGCAAGTTTCACAATTACCGAGAAAGGATATTGTCGTGATGCAAATGGAAGTCTTGATGTGGAGCTCGCAAACTCTGCGAGTTTCTACCCAATAATTGCTGCTGCTTTGCGCCGCCGATATGAAGCAAGACTTCAGGGCCTTACATTAATGAGCTGCGATAATCTGGCGCAAAACGGCATTCAATTAGAGAAATTAATGCTTGAATACTTGTTCCATCGTGATAAGCAATTAGCCGATTGGTTCACTTCGAATTGCACCTGCCCTTCGACAATGGTTGATAGAATTGTACCAGCGACCACTGACAATGACCGCGCAGAATTGGCAGCGCAGATTGGGCTCAATGATTTCGGTGGTGTTATGACAGAGCCTTTCAGTCAATGGGTAATTGAAGACAAATTCGCAGGGCCGCGCCCAAAATGGGAAAATGTCGGCGCTGATTTGGTGGCAGACGTGCGTCCATATGAAACTGCCAAATTGAGGATGTTGAACGGCGCCCACTCATTTTTGGCTTATTGCGGACTTAACCGTGGTCATACTTATGTGCATGAGGCCATAAGCGATCCCGAGTTGCGGGAATCGGTGTTAAAATTAATGACCTTAGAAGCCGCACCAACAATCAAAGCTGCGGCAGAGCAAAACCTTACAAGCTATGCTGCATCACTTATGAACCGCTTTTCCAACCCCGCACTCGCTCACCGCCTAAGTCAAATCGCAATTGACGGAAGCCAAAAAATCCCCCAGAGGTGGTTGGAAACATTGGCCTATAACGCCCGAAACGGAAGACAATGCCCCGCTATTCTTGTTGGGATTACGGCATGGATTTCCCACCTTCAAGGGGCAAACGGCCCCGTGGATGATCCGCGCGCCAAGGAATTGAAGTCGATTTTGGAAGGTAGCACAGATAAAGCGCTCGCGCTTTTCGGCTTCCAAAAGCCGATGTCCTCAAATTGGATACCAAGCGAATCCGACAGGGCAATAATTGCGACCAGCTCTTAGTCGACCAAAGGACAAACTGCGACCGATTTTCTCATTGCGAATGACGTCATTTATTTCATTGATTGAATATGCTTTTTTGGTGCGGAGGCAGGATTTGGCTTTATGTCCCACTTCGCAAAACTCCGTTTACTCGCAGGGCCTTGGTTTAGGTTCAAATCCACGACCGCCACATCAAAAATAAAGGCGCCCACTTTGTGGACGCCGTTATTTTGGGTGCGGGGGCAGGATTTTAACCAGCGGTCTTCAGGTTATGAGCCTGACAAATTGGGCGCTAAGCTATTGTTTACAGTTAACTTTTTGCTTTTATTGTGCGTATGTTTCAAAAAATGCCGTGGATTACCGCGCACTGCGACGAAAAATTCTTAGAATGCATCATAGCAGGTTTTTCTAAATCCTCTAAGAAACTAATATGCGTTCACTTAATGCCAAATACAAAATCGTCGCGACACAAATTAGGATTTCCCTATTGCTTCTAAAATAAATTGAGCACACCAAGTTATCATCTTGCAATTTCAGCTTAACCAGAGCGGAATTGATTTTGCTAATCTTGCCAGTCAACAATCAAACAAATTCATTATGTATCCATACGCGTTATAGGCCAATGTCGCACGATTGACATTATTTATCGCTAGACGGAATTCGGGATTTCGCCGTTTCTTATGGCGTTGCCTATATTCAATTGTTCTGGAGAAGTTTTTTGAAGCAAACCGCAAAAATCAAGATAAATAATTTGGGCGCTATTGCCGGTTGTTTGTTTTTGTCGCTTTTGGCAGCTTGTGGGCAACCTAAGGCCGATTCAGAACTTAAAGGCTGGCGAAAAGAGGTAGGGCAAATTCGACTGGGTGTTAATACTGGCGAGGATGCTGCAACAGCTTTGACCCGATGGAATTATCTCAAAGAGCGCCTAAGTCGAATAACTGGCCTTAGGACCGAAATTTTTCAGGCAACTGACTATAATGGCGTCATACAGGCATTGGCATCGGGCCAATTGGAAATGGCACAAATGGGCGCATCTGCCTATGCCAATGCACGTGACCAAATGGGGACAAAAGTCGAACCTATTTTAACTTCAAGAACCGCCGAAGGGCTTTCTGGCTACTACTCTATCCTCGTGGTTCGCGCTGATAGTCCATATCGAAAACTAGAGGATTTGCGCGGCAAGACAGTCGGATATGTCGATTTCAATTCGACATCGGGATATCTATACCCTCGCAATAAAATGTTAAATCAGGGTTTGGACGCTGAGACTTTTTTCGGCAAATCGGTGGTAAGCGGTGGCCATTCTCAGGGTGTTTTGGGATTGGCAAATGGCCAATTTGATGCCGTATTTGCTCTGGCAAATGCTGGAACTCCCGAAACAGGCTTCACAAATGGGACGATTTGGGCGCTTGCACGCAAAGGCTCAATCAAGGCTTCAGATTTCCGTATTATCTGGACTGCCGGGCCTATGCCCAACTCTCCGTATGTTATTCGCACTGATAGGCCGCAGATTTTCCAGGATATTATGCGCGGCGCGCTCGCGGCATTGCCATACGAAGACCCCGAGCGTTGGAAGGAACTGGGAATGCCAGAAGGATCCGATTTAATGCCAGTTGCAAACATAGATTATGCTGAAATTCTTGAAATGCGGCACGCAGAAGTAGCGCAGCGCCGCGGCATGAGCAAAACTGGAGAGAAGCGATGAAAAGTGCCGTCGGTTTAGGAATTTTGATCGGCGGCGCGGCACTTGCCGTGGCAGCTATAGCTCCAGTTTCCCAAGATGCCGCGAAAGCGACCCCCACTTTAGATGCGACATTAGACAAAGCTGTGAGAATTGCAATTGCGGGTGTAGCCGGTGAAGGCTGCAGCGCAGCGCCAAGTGATTTAGCCGCCAAAGCCTATATTGCGCATTTAAGTTCACGCCTAAATAGACCGGTTTTACTGTGCCCTGCCAAAGACAAAGCCGCCGCAGCTAACGCTTTAATAAGTAATAATGCTGAAATCGCTTTATTGGATACTGCCAGCTTCTTGCCGGTTAAGGACCAAGCGCAGTCGATTTTTGTCGGCAGATATTCTCGTATCGACGGGCGAGTTTTGGGTGTTGCAATGACACTTAAGGCAGACGGCATAACCGACATTTCTAAATTGTCTAACAAGCGCCCTATTTTCCTAAGCGAAGCTGCAAGCGGCCACGCGATTGAACTGCAAGCGCTTTCCGACTACGGCTTTAACACCAAAGAATTTGGCCCAGAAGTCATTATAGCTGAAAATGAAGCGCTTGAAGCATTGCGCCAAAAGCGGGGTGATGTTTTAATAACAACTGCCGGCGCGCGGCAAAGGATTTGCCGCTCGGACGATCCTCAAGAAGTCTTGTGCGGCGATATCGCCGAAATTTGGCGCGGAAGACCGAGCGCGCCATTTGCGTTTGTTGCGTCAAGAGAAATTTCCGATGCTGATAAATATCAGCTAATCGGCATTCACATTGTGCTTCACACTGAAAACCCAACTGCATTTGCGTTTATTGAGAAAGTGATGCCGACTTCGATTGCCCTAGACCCAAGTGAAGCTGATGCTTTGCTTAAGGGGCAAAGGCGTTAATGCTTCAAAATATGATTAAAACCGACGAAAACAAGGCAAAATTCGTTGCTGAATTTGAAGCTCGCCGCAAAATTGTAGTCATGAAACATCGCGCTGCGCAAATATCGATTGTCCTAATTCTTGGTCTAATACTTGGCGTTTCATTTTATACAAGTGGCTTTTTCATTACTAATTACGGAACCGACCCAATGAGTCGCATTGGGGATTTGCTCAATAAGATGATTCCTGATTTGGAGCCGCAAAACTTGCTCAAAGGGCGGAGTCAATCTGGTTCAATTGCTTCGTGGTTTTACGATATGCCAACTTGGTTATCTCTCTTGTCGCAAACTGTGCAAATTGCGCTGGTTGCCACAATATTTGGCTCAGTTCTTGGGTTTTTCGCATCACTTTTGGCTTCAAAAAACCTCTCGCCGCTTCCGTGGTTACATTGGAGTAGCAGACGCGTCTTGGAAATCATTCGAACGCTTCCAGATTTGATCGTGGCACTAATTCTTGTAGCTGCGTTTGGCGTTGGCCCTCTTCCCGGTGTGATTGCCATAGCCCTAGGAACAACCGCAAGCCTTGGAAAATTATTCTCAGAAGCCAATGAAACAATTGACTGGCGACCTGTTGAAGCGGTTAAGGCCGTGGGCGGTGGATGGTGGACGCAAATAAGGTTTGGCGTAATTCCGCAAGTGTTGCCAAATTACGCTTCCTACGCATTGATGCGATTGGAAATCAATGTCGGCGCTGCTGCAGCGTTGGGCGTAGTTGGAGCGGGGGGCATAGGAATAGAATTATCCCGCGCAATTACTTATACCGAATTTGACACTTATCTGGCGCTTCTGATTTTAATTGTCGGGTTGATTTTTATTATAGACATCGCGTCAGAAGCCGTTCGTCATCATTTAATTGGCCTCAAATTAGCGCGATGACCACAATAAACCCTTACCTTAATCTATCTCGTCAGGATCTGATTGCGAAAGCAATAGCAATTGCGCCTAAGCTTGTGAGCATACCAATATCCCGAAGATTGCTAAATTATGGCGTGTGGGTTTTGGCTGCGTTGGCATTTGCTCTTTTGTGTAAAAATGTCGATATGACGCCGGCGGTATTTGCCAAAGGCTTTAAGAATCTTTTGCGGTTTTTTGGAGGCATGTTTCCGCCAGAAGCTGCGGGGCAAGAAATCCGTATATTATCGGCACTTGCTGCGACCTTCGCTATGGCAGTATCAGGAACATTTCTCGCAATTTTTGGCGCCATACCATTGGGTCTTTTAGGCGCGAAAACCCTTGTTAAGCAGCCACTGGCCCATTTTCTAATTCGTAGATTTTATGATGTATTTCGCGCTATTCCTGCTTTGGTTTGGGCGCTTATTCTAATTGTCGCATATGGGTTGGGACCATTTGCAGGTGTGGTTGCCCTTGCTTTCGCCGACATTCCAAGACTGGCTAAATTATACGCTGAAGCCATCGAAAATTGCGACCCCAAACCCCAAGATGGAATTTTAGCAGCAGGCGGCGAGCGCGTGGCAATTTTACGTTTCGGCCTTGTGCCTGAAGTCCTACCGGTAATGGCGAGCCAATCACTTTATGTTTTAGAATCAAATTTTCGCCATGCAGCGATTTTAGGGATTGTCGGCGCTGGTGGAATTGGCTTTGAACTTGAAGAACGGATACGCATTTTCGCTTTCGATCAAGTTGCGTGGATTGTAATCGCATATGTCATTTGCGTCATGTTGCTGGATACAATTTCGGAGAAAATTCGGTCGCATTTGATTCACGGCTGATTTTCTGCCTCTAATTTCAAGCTGGTTTTTGAGCGCTCCCCAAACAAATTGGCCCTTTGTGGTAATATAGCAAGGCGCTCGTCACATAGGTATCACATCAGAGCGATATTCATAAAATCTTATATCTGCTCACGAGGTGCGCAATGCTCGAATTGAAATCTGTGTCAAAATCTTTCGGATCCAAAGCCGCGGTCAAAGATGTGTCTCTAGCAATCCCAGTTGGATCGATGGTCGGAATTATCGGACGCTCGGGTGCTGGGAAATCTACTTTGCTAAGACTTATTAATCGCCTCTGTGATCCAACCGAAGGGAAGATTTTATGGCGTGGACAGCCAATATCCGAACTAAAGGGCGCGAAACTAAACCAATGGCGCGCGCGTTGTGGCATGGTTTTTCAGCAGTTTAATTTATCCCCTCGCCTTGATGTTTTAACAAATGTTTTGATTGGTTCATTGGCACGGCAACGTGGACTCGGACCCTTATTTAAGGTTTTTCCAATCGAAGAACGCGCGCGTGCAATTTTAGAACTCCATTCAATTGATATGGAAGAGGTGGCATTGCAAAGGTGCAGCACTCTCTCGGGCGGACAGCAACAAAGGGTGGCGATTGCCCGCACATTAATGCAATCCCCAGAAATCATATTGGCCGATGAACCAATTGCCTCGCTTGACCCAGCCAATTCGCAAAATGTCATGGAGACCTTGGCCGGCATCAATAGAGACCGAGGCATAACTGTGTTGGTTAATCTCCATGCATTAGATATTGCGCGACGCTTTTGCGCACGCATAATCGGAATGAATGACGGACAAATAGTGTTTGATGGACCGCCCGATGCCCTTAATGCCGCAGTTATTGACCGAATTTATGGGCGACAATTCGTAGAAAACATAACGGAAAACCCATCACAAATGGAAGTAAAAGACACGCTTGAGGCAGTTGCGTGACACTCAAACTTGCGGGTCAGCCATTGCCAAAAGGCCATATTTATTTCGAAAATTGGCACTTTGATCCAAACGCACCGATGCGCGATGTTTCGGCTCCTGGAATTTCGCCTGAAGCCAGCGTTCGCGATTGTATTTTGGGGCCTTGGACGCGAGTTGGTGCCAGAACTTCCTTGATGGAGACAAAGCTGGGTGCCTATTCCTATATTGTTACCGATTCAAGCGCGGCCTATACGACAATTGGAAAATTTTGTTCTATTGCTCGTGATACGCGCATAAATCCTGGCAATCACCCCACTTGGAAAGCGGCGTTGCATCATTTCACTTATCGCTCAGTTTCTTATGAACTTGGAGATGACGATGACAGTGATTTCTTTGATTGGCGGCGCAAAAGCCATGTAACAATAGGCCATGATGTCTGGATTGGTCACGGTGCAACAATTTTGGCGGGCGTAAGTGTTGGAACAGGTGCGGTAGTCGGCGCGGGTGCTGTTGTTTCCAAAGACGTTCCTCCGTTCACAATTGTTGGTGGTGTGCCGGCAACGCCCATTCGTGAGCGCTTTGCAAAACCGGTTCAGGATGGGCTTTTGCAATTGGCATGGTGGGATTGGGAGCATGAAAAGCTAGCCGACGCATTGCACGATTTTCGTGTTCTTGATGCTGATGCATTTGTCGAAAAACACTTGTAAAATACCTGAACTTGATTACCTGAATATGGCCGAAGGGGGCATAAGAGTATGAATTTGTCCGTCGGTACACTCTTCCTAATAGTCGGCCCATCAGGTGTAGGTAAAGACACATTGATTGACGGTGCCAAGGCGGCACTAAAAGATGAAAAGAATTTTGTATTCCCAACAAGATATATCACGCGCTCGATAGATGCTGGCGGCGAAAATCACTTCCCAATCAACCAAGAAGAATTTGAGGCCAAGAAAAATGCGGGGGCTTTTGCCTTGTCATGGGAAGCGCACGGCCTCCAATACGGAATTTCTTCAGAGATAATAGACGAAATTAAAAATGGAAACACAATTGTCGTAAATGTATCGCGTAGCGCTATTGACGAAGCGCGCGCTAACTTCCCAAAAGTGCGCATCATTAACATCTCTGCGCCCCAAGATTTATTGCGCGCAAGGCTATTAGAGCGCGGGCGCGAAAACTTTGATGACATAGAACAAAGATTAACTCGTGCAAGTGCCTATAAAATAGCGGGAGATGATGTTTCCGAATTGTGCAATGATATGGACCGAGCGTCCGCCATCGAAAAATTTGTCAATTTATTGGGGAGACTTGCAATTGGAAGTGTTTGAAGTTCGACTCGCTGCGCCAATTAATTGCGCAGCTGAGCATATTTTCCCCTGTTGATTGATAATTTTGAGCAAAATATTACCAATATTAAATTTGAACGCGCAGGTCCGAGCCGCACAATCAATCAGCTGACAATCACTTAGACGCGTACTTTTTCAAGCCTGAAGTTGGCTCAAGTCCTAAAGTAAGAATCGGCTTTGGCGATTTGTGTGGTCAATTGGACCGTAAGCATTTTACAATCCACAAAAACCTTTATGAAAATCCCCAATAATCAGACATAAGCATTTAGTTCAACTTGAACTTCATGCAATTTGGCATAAGTGCCGTTTTTTCTCGCGATTAAAGCCGAATGCCTACCCTGTTCAACGATACGCCCATTTTCAAATACCAAAATTCGATCTGCACTTCGAATAGTTGATAGCCTGTGGGCAATAATAATTGTCGTTCGCCCCACCATCAGCTCTTCCATCGCAATTTGGATTTGTTTTTCGGTTATAGTGTCGAGGCTTGAAGTTGCTTCGTCAAAGATAACGACTGGGGTATCAGCCAAGAATGCCCGCGCGATCGCCACTCTTTGGCGCTCTCCGCCCGAAAGTTTGAGTCCGCGCTCACCAACAAGGGTGGCATAGGCTTCGGGCAAGCGCATTATGAAGTCATGGGCGTGCGCGCGTTTGGCGGCAGCAATAATTGCCTGTCCACTGGCTTCGGGGCACCCATACGAAATATTATCAGCAAGGCTGCGATGGAATAGAGCGGGATCCTGCGGGACAAGCGAAATAGCTCGGCGCAAACTTGCCTGACTAACTTTTGATATATCCTGACCGTCTATCCAAATTGTACCGCCAGAAACATCATAAAGCCTGTGGATTAGCTTTACAAAAGTTGTTTTTCCAGAACCTGATGGGCCAACCAAAGCGACCCGTTCGCCTGGGGCAATGCTTACATCGATATTATCGTAAATTGCTGCACCACTATCGTCATTGCGATGATACGAAAAACAAACATTGTTAAACACAATTTCGCCCGCACCAACCGCCAAGTCGTGGGCATTTGCATCATCTTCGACTCCCAAAGGTGCTTCCTCAAAATCAATCAAATCGACCAATTCGGCGCTGCCACGTTGCAACATGCGAATATGATCGCCAACTTTGCGCAAACTTCCTCCCAATTGCAGATTAGCCGTTATTACAAAGGCAACATCGCCCGCGCTTGCCTGCCCATTTTGGCTTAATCTAATTAATAAAAGCATCATAATGGCTTGCAGCAGTAGCCAAATTACATGCTGGACAAGCGCAAGATTCTGCGCACGACCCCATGCCCTAAGCGCACGTCCCCGCCATAGTTTGGTAGCAGTTTTGATAGTGTCGGTTTCACGACTTTCCGCGCCATAGGCTTTTACTGCTGTATTGTTTGAAACTGCGTCGGCAACTGCCCCACCAATTAACGTATCAGATTGGGTCATCAAAACATTGGCCGGGCGAACATATTTTGTTGCCAAGATCAATGATGCCGCGACATACAACATTACCATCAAAGCAAAAGCCAAGCCAACAATTGGAAACCGCACCAACATAACGACTGCAATGCCAAAAATGACAAGTGAAAGAGGCAATAATTGCTGTATCAAAATTTCGGAAATTATTTCATAGGACCATCGCCCTCGTATCAGCTTATGCACTGTCGCCCCGGCAAATGAATTGGCATGCCAATCGGCGCTGAATAATTGCACTCGCGCAAAGCCGTCCTCAAGCACTTTGCTCATATTTGCTGCTACCACCCGTTGGTAAACGCGCGTTGCTAGATTGTTAAATAAAAAGTGAAGTGCCGAAACTACAGTCAAAATCCCAACCGCCCAATAACCAGCATTAATCCGAATTTGCGAAGGATTTTGGGCAAGTTTGGTCAGGGCATCAATCAACCGCCCCAAAAAAATTGGCACACAAACTTCTGCACAAACCATAAGAATTAGCAAGGCGATTACAAGCGCCAAAAGCTTTCGCTGCATCCACCAATATCGTGCACAGAAACTCAATATGGCGCGCCAATTTTGTCGTTTATGTTCGAAGTGTTTAGTATTTTCGGCGGCATTTTTCATTGGTTTGTCGATATGTCGGCTTAAAGACACAAAAGTGACAGAGCATTCACTAAATTTGAAACAGCGGGGCAATTTGTCGAATAAACCCTTCAATAGTTCAATCTAGACAGTATTTTTTACCTTGTTTGCACATAGCCAAGCACGCCAAAATGGTCGCTCATTCCGACAATTTTATCGAAACCTACTTCACAATGCGACAGGTGCAATCGACTGCAATTTAACAAAACTATATGATCAATCAAAGCGTTGGGCGAATTGCGCAGACTTGATTGGTCGCCCATAATTTGTCCAGACATTTGATTGTCAAATCCTTCAAAAAATGGTGCGGGCATGCGTTCATTGAAGTCACCGCAGATTAAGGCTTCGTCGCTCCAGTTTTTCAAAGCTCGCTCAAGCCCAAAATTCATTTGAGCCTTTCGCAAGGCATCACCTTCCGCGCCACTTAAATGGCTTAAATGAAGATTCAATATCCTCAAAATCCCATAAGGCGTGGCAATATCTGCCATTAATGCGACGCGCCCGCCGTCATTATCGCTAGTCGGCAGGTCAAACATATCGTGATAAATTGTCGAATATTTCGACAATATCGCAAGTCCCGAATACGACATTTTGCCTGCTCGGATTTTCGCCCGCGCTGGCGCATAAAATTTTGTTTGCAATTCTTTTGGCACAATCACTTCTAGGGCATCAAGCAAGCTGTCACGATAGACTTCTTGGAGACAGATTATATCCGCGTCCATTGCCTGAAGTTCCAATCTTATTATGTTGAGGCGTTCAGGGAAATCGCCTTCATTCTTCCAAATATTGAAAGTCAGAATTTTCATTAGCCAACGCGCTGCCCCGCCACCCAAACGCCGCGCACATAAGGATGACCGTTCACAATCCTAACCCGCACGACATCGCCGCGTAAGCCAACCACAAGGGCACCCCTATCGGTAAGGCCGACCGCGTGCGCAGGCGTTCGGGTTACGGTTTCAATTGCTTTTTCGATGGGCCAATTCCAAGGGCCACCTGCAAGTGCAAAACCGCATTCGATTAGGCTACGCGGAACATAATCGGATGCAAAGCCAATTTGCAAACCATTTTCAACCAGTTCACTTACTGAAACATTGCCTGAGTATGAACCGCCACGGATAAGATTAGGCCCACCCATAATAAGGGTCATGCCGGCATCCATTGCGGCTCTGGCGGCAGCTAATGTAACTGGAAATTCGGCAATTTTGACACCGAGCGATTTGGCTTCGACAATATGATCGACTGTCTCATCATCATGGCTTGCAAGCGGTAAATTTCGGGATTTGGCTAATCGAGCCACAAATTCTCGATTAATTGAATCATTTTTGACAACATTTGCTTTTCGTTCCATCATGCGCTTTTCAATGTCCGCTTCGGACAGCCCTTCGCGGCGCCACATAGAGAGGAATTTGTCCAAATTGCGATATTGACGCTGACCTGGCGTGTGATCCATTAGTGAAAATAGACCCGTCAAAGGCGCGTCTGCCAAATCCGGCAACCATTCACGCAACACTTCTGACGGCGCTTCGCATCGCCAATGAAGACGGTGGCTACCCTTTAACAATTTTTCATCCGTGGCAATATGCAATGCCTCGGTTAGGCGAATAAGATTATCGGGTGTTCGCGCAGACGCATAGCCAAATGAACCGACAGAAAGCGAATCAAACACTGTGGTTACTCCAACACTTATACAAAGCCCGTCATGGACAATCGCCGCCGAAATTGGATCCCAATCGATATTAGGGCGCGGGAAAAAGTGCCGTTCCAAATTGTCCGTATGTAAGTCGATTATGCCTGGAATGAGCCAATCGCCCTCGCAATCTTCGCCGTTCAGTTGCGTGGATTCACTGATATCGGCAATAAGCTCACTTCCAAAGGATAGGCATCCCTGGACAACTCCATTGGGGGTCACAATTTTTGCATTAGTTAATTTGAAGGTCATTTAAGTCTCTTTTATTTAGGGGAGGAAAATTGCTTAGGACTAATCGATGACTGGGAGAGGCTCAGTATCAATAGAAATCTCAATTCGATTTGAAGCCATACGTGCAACACCATATTCCAAAGGCTCTCCCATAGAATCAACATTCCACGCCTGAGCAATTAGTAAAGGAATGTGACGTGGCAAATTCAGAAGTTTGGATTCAGCAGAAGTAGGCAGCCGCGAACTGATTTTAGTGCGCACCCGCGTGTAATCTGGAATGCCGCTGTCAATAAGAGTTTGGGTAATAGAAAATGACCGCTTATATATAATGTCGAAACTTGGAAAGCGTTCAAATGCGAACCAGTGTTGAGAAATTGAAATAGGGTGCTTATTTGCAAACCCCAATCGCTCTAGATAAAATGTCAGGGCGCCAGGTTTAATACCTAATGCTGCGGCAATATGCTGTTCAGCTGGTCTTGTTTCGAGAACTAATGTGCGAGTTGTTGGTTCCGCCGCTTGTTGCTGCAAAGCTGCGGAAAATCTCGTCCTGCGGCCAATTTCATATTGAACCGTGGGTCGCCTTACAAAACTACCGCGCCCTTGAGTCGATTCGACAACGCCGCGCGCCTGTAAATGTGCCAAAGCGCGCCTGACATTGTGACGATTCATTGAAAACTGTTCGCAAAATTGAAGTTCAGTTGGCAATTTGTTGCCGGGCACCAGTCGCCGTGACGAAACTTCCTCTTCAAACCATCTAATAATCGCGCGCCAATGTTGCTGTGCTTTACTCTGATTGTTTGACTTAATATGGTCTTTTATTTGCATTTTACTTATTCCTGGACAAGTTTTTACTTTGTCACTGTAATGTTATAAAAGTATCATTGCGTACAAGCGAGTATAGATTTACTTTTTGTATTATACTAAGTCAATAACCAGAGAGAAACAACACAATGACCAACACAATAAATGAGAAATTTGTTGCATTTAGCGACTGGACGAAGATCGGACGCAGCGCATGGATTTCACTGCTATCAAAAGCTCCAGCCAATGAAGTCACAAAACTTTGGGAGCAGGTTTCGCGGCCCGACATTGAGAACAATGCCCAGATAATCCGCCGACCAGAGACCGGCATGGTTATGGTACGTGGGCGCATAGGCGGCGCGGGCAATTCATTCAATTTGGGCGAAATGACAGTAACACGCTGCGCCATTCGCCTTGCAAGTGGTGAAACCGGGATTTCTTATGTGGCGGGTCGCAATAAAGCGCATGCGAGAATCGCCGCGATCGTTGATGCAATGATGCAAACTACCGAATTTAGCAATATCGCCATTGATGCAATTCTCGATCCGCTTGAAAAATCCGATCGCGAAAAGAAGAAAGCAAATAGCCGCAAAGCAAAAGCAACCCAAGTGGAATTCTTCACTATGGTTACAGGAAGGTAGAATTATGAACGCCGCCGCCGCAACCCCGCTTGACTTGTCAACGCTTCTTCCAGGATTTAGTGAACCAGCTCGCCAAAGCCAATCTTGCTTTCGTCTAATAATGGACGCCACGGCACTTCCTGGAAGTATTTCAGACTTCGCCGATCTATGTCTTACACCGCCGCAAGGAATTGATAAAGCTGCTGCTGCGTGCCTTTTGACTTTGGCTGACGCCGATACAAACCTGTGGCTTGACCCCGCATTGCGCAACAGTGAAAGCGAAAATTGGCTTCGTTTCCATACTGGCGCACCAATTACCACCGAAGCTAATACAGCCACATTTGCGCTAATAAGCTCAATTGAAAGTGCCCCTAACTTCGGTGAGTTTAACCAAGGCGATGCCAAATACCCAGATCGATCCACAACAATTTTAGTTATGGTCTCGAGCCTTAGCGGTGGAACGCATTTAACACTACGCGGGCCAGGCATCAATGACGAAATTGTTATTGCGCCACGTGGCCTAAGTGAAAAATTCTGGCGTGAACGCGACGAACTTGTCGCACATTTTCAATTCGGAATTGATTTGATTTTGAGCGCAGGCAGTCAATTGGTTTCAATTCCGCGCACAACGCGCATCACATATTGAGGAGCAACTATGGCCTATGTAGCAGTTAAAGGTGGTGAGCGTGCGATTACAAATGCTCACAAATGGCTCGGCGAAGTTCGCCGCGGCGACACGAAAATTCCAGAATTAAGCGTTTCGCAAATCCGCGAACAAATGTCGCTCGCTGTAGACCGGGTTATGGCAGAAGGCTCTTGCTTTGACCCCGAGCTGGCAGCGCTTGCGATTAAACAGGCACGCGGTGATTTGCCCGAGGCAATATTCTTGCTTCGCGCCTACCGCACTACTTTACCGCGATTTGGATTTTCCCAACCAGTCGAAACTGCGCAAATGGCAGTGCATAGGCGAGTATCAGCAGCGTTCAAAGACATCCCTGGTGGGCAAGTTTTGGGACCAACTTTTGACTACACCCATAGACTCCTGGATTTCAAACTCGCGGCTGAGGGTGAAACTGAAATCGATTCCGCGGCCCAAAGCTATTCGGAAATGCCCGAAGAATTAGCAACTATCGCGCAAGTCTTCGAACATGAAGGGCTTTTGGAAATAGACGGGGTAAATAACAATGAGGACCCACCTTTTGACTTGACCCGCGAGCCAATGTCTTTCCCCGCGGAACGCGACCAACGCCTACAGGCACTTGCACGCGGCGACGAAGGATTTCTTTTGAGCCTTGCATATTCAAGTCAACGCGGCTGGGGCAACACGCACCCTCTTTGCGGCGAAATTCGTATGGGCGAAGTCAGCATTGGTTTTATTCCAGATGAATTAGGTTTCGAAATTGAATTGGCCGATGTCCCAATGACCGAATGCATCATGCTTTCGGGCTTTGCCAGCATCGAAGGTAATGCGCCGCAATATACGCGCGGTTATGGTTTAACCTTCGGTCACAATGAAAGGAAAGCCATGAGCATGTCAATTGTCGATCGCGCCCTTAGGGCCCGTGACATGGGCGGCGAAGTTACTGCACCCTGCCAAGACGAAGAATTCGTGCTTTATCATTCTGATGTTGTTGAAGCCTCTGGCTTTGTTCAGCATTTGAAACTTCCACACTATGTGGATTTCCAAGCTGATTTACAGTTTTTACGCCGCTTACGCAGCGAATTCACTCAAGCCAAAGATGCTTTAAATCAAAGCAGCAACGAAGAAACGAAAGTAGCGGCCCAATGAACGAAATAAGCGAAATAAAAATCGACAATAAGCCGCCGCAAGAACGCTATTACACTTACGCCTATCTTGATGAGCAAACCAAAAGAATGATAAGGCG
Source organism: Hyphomonadaceae bacterium (assembly GCA_009773395.1). Lineage (GTDB taxonomy): Bacteria > Pseudomonadota > Alphaproteobacteria > Caulobacterales > Aquidulcibacteraceae > Pseudaquidulcibacter. The sequence continues at coordinate 216,469 of WRPI01000007.1, forward strand.
GGCAATTCTTAAAGCATTGTCTATCCCGGGCTATCAAGTTCCTTTTGGTTCGCGCGAAATGCCATTACCCTATGGTTGGGGCACAGGAGGAATACAATTAACTGCTGCCATTATTGGGCCCAATGACGTCTATAAATGTATAGATCAAGGCGCTGACGATACCACAAATGCCGTCTCTATTAGGCGCTTCTTTGCCACTGTTGCCGATGTTGCGACGACTGAAGATACTGCAAAGGCGACCATTATTCAATCGCGCCATCGTATTCCCGAACGGCCATTGCAATCCGGGCAAATAATGGTGCTCCAAGTGCCGCAACCTGAACCATTACGTTCACTTGAGCCGCGCGAGACAGAAACCCGCGCAATGCATGCTTATGAAGAATATGGCCTTCAATATGTTTCGCTATACGAAAATATATCCGCTTATGGCCGCATAGCCGCGACTGCTGGTTACCCCGTAATGATTGATGAGCGCTATTTGATGAGCCCATCTCCGATTCCGAAATTTGACAATCCAAAATTGGATATGTCACCCGCTATTTTACTGTTTGGCGCCGGTCGCGAAAAACGCATATATGCGGTTCCTCCTTATACCAAAGTTCGCAGCCTTGATTTTGAGGATTATCCATTTGAAACCCAAACATGGGACGAAGTTTGCGCATTGTGTGGGTCCGACACTTCATATCTCGATGAAGTTGTTCTTGATGATCAAGGCAATCATATGTTTGTCTGCTCTGACAGCCATTTTTGTGCGGAACGCCGCGAAAATGGTCATTTAGGCCCACTGGCAGGGCATAGTTTGGCGCAAAAAAGTGACGACTCCAACGCAAATCGAGTTTTGCAAGAAGGAATAGCTAAATGAATGCGGTGTTGAAAGTTGAACCTAAAACCATAACTGAGCCGCAAGTGCTCTTGCAAGTGCGCAATCTTACAAAGTTATATGGCCAAGTAACTGGCTGCCTTGATGTATCTTTCGATATGCGTGCGGGCGAAGTACTTGGGATTGTTGGTGAAAGCGGCTCTGGAAAGACGACTTTGCTAAATTGTATTTCTGGCAAATTGGCGCCAACCTCTGGCACAATCGCGTTTAACGCGCGCCGTCATGGGTTGAAAGATATTTACGCTTTATCCGAACCTGATCGCCGCCGCATGCAGCGCGAAGACTGGGGATTTGTTCACCAAAACCCACGTGATGGCCTGCGGATGCGAGTTTCTGGCGGCGCAAATGTTGCCGAGCCTTTGATGAATTTGGGGCAGCGGCACTATGGTAATATGCGACAATCAACCATAGCATGGCTTTCACGGGTCGAGCTTGACTTGAAGCGTATTGACGACAAGCCACGAAATTTTTCAGGTGGGATGCAACAACGAATTCAAATTGCGCGTAACCTTATTCACAATCCTCGCCTTGTTTTCATGGATGAACCAACTGGCGGACTTGACGTTTCTGTGCAGGCACGACTTTTGGATTTATTGCGTGAATTGGTGCGCGACCTTGGGCTTGCGGCAATTATTGTTACCCACGACATGGCTGTAGCTCGGCTTATGGCAGATCGCCTATTGGTGATGAAAGGAGGAAATGTTGTCGAAACAGGTCTTACGGACCAGGTCCTTGATGACCCACAACACCCTTACACCCAATTATTAGTTTCGAGTGTACTGCAAATCTAATCACAATTTTTCCCGCAACTTCACCTACTAGCGAGACAATAGGAAAACCAAATGCATAATGAAGCCGCAATTTGCGTCAAAGACCTGTCCAAAATGTTTATTCTCCATAATCAAGGCGCAACCCAGATTCCAGTTTTTGAATCCTTAAAACTTGAAATAATGCCGGGTGAATGTGTTGTTCTGGCTGGCGATTCTGGCGTTGGGAAATCCACTTTAATGCGGACCATTTACGGCAATTATCTGCCGACCGGTGGGGAAGTCTATGTTCGGCACGGCGGACAATTCCTTGATATTACCAAGGCCGCGCCACATGATGTTCTTGAAATAAGGCGTCGTACTTTGGGCTATGTAAGCCAATTTTTGCGCGTTATCCCAAGGATTTCAACCCTTGATTTGGTTATCGAGCCTTTGCTCGAAAATGGCGTAAGTTATGAAGAAGCCAAGGAACGCGCGGTCACACTGCTAAATTCATTGCGCCTTCCTGAAGCGCTTTGGGAATTACCGCCCGCGACTTTTTCTGGCGGCGAACAACAGCGGGTAAATATAGCACGCAGTTTTATACGTGAATATCCGATTTTGTTACTTGATGAGCCAACAGCATCTTTGGATGCTGCAAATCGCGCCATTGTGGTTGAACTTATCCAAGCGGCCCTGGCAAAAGGCGCAGCAATGGTTGGCATTTTCCATGATGCAGATGTGCGCGAGGCTGTTTCCACCCGCCTATTCAATGTTTCCGAATTCAAAGCCGCAGCATAATCTAAGGTGAAGCCAATGAAAGAAATTCTTTTTTCACGAAAATTAGTCACCCCTAACGGGGTTATCTCTGGCAACCTATTCATGGCCGACGGCTTAATCGCCGCAATTGAAGTATCTGATAGTCCGTCCTCCCAAGCACATGATTGTACGGATGATTTTCTTATTCCAGGCCTTGTTGATATTCACACTGATAATTTGGAAAAGCATTATCAGCCGCGCCCTGGTGCCCATTGGGATGCGATTGGTGCAGCACTTGCCCATGACGCGCAATGTATTTTGGCTGGCGTAACAACAGTTTTTGACAGCTTAAGTCTGCATGGCAGCAAAGATGGCCTTAATCGCCAAGAAGCTTTTGCGCCTATGATTGAAGCGATTGACCATGCCACAGAAGAAGGCCTCCTGCGGTCGGAGCATTTATTGCACTTGCGCTGTGAAGTTACGAACCCACTTTTGCTCAGCCTAGTTGAACCCCATCTTGACAATCCGCGCCTAAAATTACTTTCGGTCATGGATCATACACCTGGGCAAAGGCAGACCGCGAAACTTGATCGCTTCAAAGAGAATATGATACGCGCAGGAACCAATGACGATGACTTCCATTCAATGCTTGAAGAACGTACTGCGTGGAGAAATCAAGAAGCTGCGCCGAAAAACCGACAAACAATTGTGGCGCTTGCAAAAGAATATGGCATAGCATTAATGAGCCATGATGATGAAAGTGTTGAACATGTGGAAGAAAGCCATAGTGATGGCTGCATCGCATCTGAGTTTCCAGTCAGCTTGATTGCGGCTCAAAAGGCGCACGAATATGGGATGCTCAATGTAATGGGGGCGCCAAATTTTGTTCGTGGTTCTTCTCATTCAGGAAATTTGAGCGCGCGCGAATGTGCCGAATTAGGGCTTTTAGACATTATATCTTCGGATTATATTCCGCTTTCAATGCTGCGCGCTGCTTTCATGTTAAGCGAAGCGCCTTTTAATTGGCCCATGCCAAAGGCGATTGCGACTGTGGCTGGCAACCCAGCTCGACTTTGTGGTTTAATTGATCGCGGTGAAATTATGGTGGGTCAACGTGCCGACCTTGTTCAAGTGCACATTGCCAAAAACGGGTGGCCCGTGCCGCGGGCAATCTGGAGACAAGGATTGCGGGTAGCATGAGCGCGCGTTACGCCATTTATTACGCCCCAAAGCCCGACGACCCATTTGGTATTAGAGCCGCACAATGGCTCGGACGCAATCCTTTTTCGTGTGAAAAATTACTACGCCCAAACCTCGCTGAATTATCGAGCATTGACCTTGATGAAATGACGCGAAGCCCGCGGCATTATGGATTCCATGCGACGCTAAAGGCACCATTCGAGTTACATTCAGAAAAAACCGAAGCAGAATTAATTGCCCAAGTTAAAGATTTTTGCGCGCGGCGCGAAGGCTTTGTTGCCTCTATCGCACCCCGGACTTTGGGCGCGTTCATAGCGTTTCAGCTTACATCAAATGAAGTTGCTATGCATTCACTGCATGAAGCAGTGGTCCGCCACTTTGAGCCATTTCGCGCACAATTGAGTGACGCAGATATGATACGCCGCCGTAAGGCACAGCTTAGTGTGACCCAAGAGGCGCGCCTTTTAGAGTTTGGGTACCCCTATATTTTTGACGAATTTCGTTTTCATATGACATTGACAAGCGAAATTATCGATGCTGAATTACGAAATAAAATACTTGATGTTTTGGCGGAGCATTTTCGTGACTTTATCGGTGAACATCATTTTTGGGGATTAAGCATTTTTAAACAAGCGCAACGCGATGCAGATTTCAACATTATTCATCAATCAAGCTTTGGCGGTTGGTAGTGTTGCGCATAGCAGTGATAGGCACTTCGGGCGCAGGCAAAACCACGTTCGCGACTAAATTGGCCGCCAAATGCGGCATTGACGCCATTGATCTTGATCAAATCAATTGGCGACCCAATTGGTATGATCGTTATCGCCATGAAGATGAAAATTTTTTTGCCGATGTTGCAACAGCAACTAATGAAGAAAACTGGGTAATCGCGGGTGCTTATAGCGGTGTCCGTTCATTAATTTGGCAACGCGCAACCCATTTGGTTTGGCTAGACTTACCTAAATCAGTAATCATGCGCCAAGTCATAATTCGTTCGCTAAAAAGGGCAATTGACGGAAAAGATGTATTCCTTGGCTGCCGCGAAGACTGGCGCCGGCTCTTAAATAAAGATCACCCAATCCGCATCGCTTGGGACACATTTGACAAAAGGCGTGCAAAATTTGAAGAAATGCTTGGTGAATCCGAATATAGTCATTTGAAACTATTCCGTTGCTTTGACAAGGCCCAAGTGTTGGACGCATTGGCGAAATTGTCAGATTTATATTCAAACCAATCCCTCACATGATATATTGTTAAGCGCACACCATCGCATCAGAATTGCCAATAAAATGGTGGGTTTCGCGAAAGCCACACTTTAAGGAAGTATGGTGGCACTTTCTTTGATGTTTTGGATGGAGATAATTGCAACAAAGCCCAAATTCGTCGTGATAATTGGAATATTTGAAAATTTGCAGCCATGTTTTAACAACTTGGCGCAAAAACCCTATTGAATCAGATGTTTAGCTTGCAATTCAATCGCTCAGAAGATGATAAGCGGACTCATTAAGCCAAGAAATTTCCCCCATTCAAAAAAAGCGAATGATTTTGCTAACGAAAATTGCATTATACCGCAACAAATCCCCAATTTGTAAGAGTTTTGGTGGTAGTTGTGCAACGCAATGGTCTTCCAAATTTTACTTTTTATTCATTATTAGTTCAATTCACTGACATGGTCTTGAATTATGTCCACTTCACCAACGCCGCCCGGCGTTCATTGGAGGGGTCATGTCAAAGTTTAATTATCTAGGATTCTTGAAGAACCGCAAAACCGTATTTTTCGGTGTTAGTCTTTTATCAATGTCAATTGCAAACGCGGCGATGGCGCAAATTGCGCCTGCCACAATTACCGCTGTTGATGTGGGTGCCGCTGCACCATTAGAAGTTGTTGTTGTTACCGCGCAAAAGCGCAGAGAGAACCTACAAGACACAGCGATATCTGTATCAGTGCTTAGCAATAGAGCGCTTGAAAATCGTCATGTCGTTTCGCTTTCTGATTTAGGCGATGGGGCAATACCATCGCTCCGCGTTTCGCCTTTCTTCACAAGGCCTGGCGCCCTTGTTATTAATATACGTGGCGTTGGCGTCATGTCAGATTCCAACCAACCAGCACGCGACCAAGGGGTTGGCGTCTATATAGACGGCGTTTATATGGGCCGTCCGCAAGGTCTTGGCGTGGCACTATATGAAGTCGAAAGTCTTGAAGTTTTGAAAGGGCCGCAAGGCACATTATTCGGACGCAATACTGAAGGCGGCGCAGTTAACATTACAACGAGAAGGCCAAGCGGTACTTTCAGGTTGGTAGCCTCTGCTGGAGTTGGTAATTTCGGTTCCTACAAATCCGAACTCCACTTTGATATGCCAACATATATGAACTTTTCTTTCAAGCTTGATGCGGTTATTTCTTCACGCGATGGCTTCGTAAGAAATCCATTGGTAAGCGCGCGTGACTTTGGCGAGACTAGAAAAGCTGGTATGGCCGCCGCAATATTGTGGGAGCCAAACGATAATTTCAGCGCCATTTATGGCTATGATAATGGTAAAGACGAATCTACAACTTTGCACCAATATTTGCTCGCAAAGGGCACAGCGGCGCTGCCAGCCTTAGCGCGAATTCAGCCGCATAGGGTTAGCCAAGCTGCCTTTGGCGTTCCGCAAATTCCAAGCATTGGTACATCTTCGGGTCATCGCCTTGGCCTTGATTGGCAAGTAAATGAACACCTAAAAATAAGGTCCATTTCGTCGTATCGTGAAATGACACAGGGCCAATATGATAATGGTAGCGGCGACACTGGCGTCACTTTGGCAAACACTAGTTTCACAGGGCAAAATTTCTCTCGCATGAGTTTGGCGCAGTTCAAACAAGACCAAACCAGCCAGGAAATCCAATTGATTGGCGATATGCAAAGGCTAAAATTCGTTGCAGGCGCAACTTTTTTCGAAGAAAATGTGGAAGATGATGCCCAGGCCTTCTTTACTAATCAATTCACAAATGCGGATGGTTCAGCCTATACAGTTCTGCCGATTAATGATTTCACAAAACAAATCATTGACCGCGCCAGCCGCGTAAAAAGCACCAGTACTGGTGTATTCGCACAAGGCACTTATACGCCGCCAATTCTGGGCGATAAATTGCATGTGACTTTGGGTGGTCGTTGGTCGCAAGACAAAAAAGTCGGCGAATTGTTTATTATAAACAATCAATTGCCGTCGGTTAATGGCGTAGTTGGGCCGGTTAAATTAAATGCAAGCTGGGATCGTTTTGACCCGCTAATCAATTTTGCATATGACATTAGCCCAGACTTTATGGTTTACGTTAAGCACAGCAGTGGGTATCGCTCTGGCGGCGCTAATTCGCGCTCATTAACTTATGCACCATTTAATCCTGAAGTTGTTGAAATGCAAGAAATCGGCGCCAAAATCGAATTCTTGAATCGCCGCGCGCGCCTAAACCTTGCTGCTTACACTGGGAAATATATTGGGATGCAGGTGGATTTCAGTGCACGTTACCGCCAAGTGGATCCAGTCACTGGCCTAACACTTTTGACGACACGCACAACCCAAGAAGCAACCAATGCGCCAGGTGAAGGTGATGTGAGTGGCTTTGAAGCAGATTTCACATTTGCGGTAACCGATAACTTAACTTTTTCAGCAAGTTATGCCCACAATATCGTCACAATTCCAAATGTTCTTAACCCTTTCCCACAGGCGGATGGCAAAATATTGACTATAGCAACCCCAATTCGCCAAACCCACACGCCTGAAAATTCCGGTAGCTTCGCCTTGGATTACAGAACGCCCTTTACTACAGCTACTCTGATCGCGCATTTGGATGCGAATTTTGATGACGGATATTATAGTAGCAGGACCGATGTGGCCTATGATCCAATCACGGGAGCTGTTACAATACCTGCACCAAAAGGCGAAAAATCATTTGTTGTAAATGGTCGGCTTGCCTTGACTGATGTCAATGTCGGCGATGGTATTGCGACTTTTTCTTTGTGGGCGCGTAACCTTCTAAACGAAGAACATATCAATACAAGGAATTTAGACGTCAAAGCTGGCACAACTGGCTTCTTCAACGAACCGCGGACTTTTGGTATTGAAGTCAAAATCAGAATGTAATCCGACTTCACAATTAGTGGAATACCGGAGAGATTTAGAATCATCCCGCACGTGCGGGATGATTTTTTTCTTTGTATGTAGTTTTGCTTCACTGACTGCATCAATATGAACACGAACTCCTTGCCTATCAGGAGTTATTGCCAATCGACAAAAAGCAAAAATCCACATTAGAATGATGAATAGAATTTTATTGCATTGATTTTAATGATATTTTGGGTGCAGGGGCAGGATTTAGCTTTATGTCCCTTTGCGCGAACTTGCGTTCGCTTGTGGGCCCCATAAGCACATTGGGAAGAAGTCGCTCGACTTTTTCGCCCAAAATGCGCGCCATAAAAATTGTGAGGTTCACTTCCGCGTCCACCACATCAAAAACAAAAAAGCCAGCACAAGGCCGGCTTCTTTGTTTTGGGTGCGGGGGCAGGATTTGAACCTGCGGCCTTCAGGTTATGAGCCTGACGAGCTACCGGGCTGCTCCACCCCGCGATAAAATTTGAGCGACTGGGCTTGCGCCCGGTTTATTTTCTTGCCTGCTTCGCTACGCTCATCAGGTTGGGGCTGCTCCACCCCGCGATAAAAACTTACAACTTGAATTGGCAAGGGCCAAAAACAAAAATAGCCGCATTCGCGGCTAAATCTTAAAAATCGAAAAGAGGGTTGAAACCTAAGAACAAAATGTGCTTTGCAGACCCGGCAACGATCTACTCTCCCGCGCCTTAAGACGCAGTACCATTGACCCAAGAGAACTTAACGACCGAGTTCGGGACGGGATCGGGTGGGGAACCTCTGGCATAATCACCAGGTCGGCAAAACACATTTCATAATTAGGGTTTGTGACATAGTCTGTTACGAGATTTTACCAATTGCGGAAAGGCAATTTGGTGTGGCTATATTATTTGTTTACTGATTTTCCAAGATGTTGATTGCGAACGAATTCACAATCGATATGTCTTTGGCATTAAAGTAAAGTGCCGTATTCAACGCGATTTTCACCGCGCATGAACTCGCTTAAGATTAAGCGATCGAGTTATTAGTACTAGTAAGCTTCACCCCTCACAGGGCTTCCACACCTAGCCTATCAACGTGATGGTCTATCACGACTCTCAATGAGATCTTGTTTTGAGGTAAGTTTCACGCTTAGATGCTTTCAGCGTTTATCTTTTCCATACTTAGCTACCCAGCTGTGCCGTTGGCACGACAACTGGTCCACCAGAGGTATGTTCATCCCGGTCCTCTCGTACTAGGGACAAATCCTCTCAAATCTCGGCACCCATGGTAGATAGGGACCAAACTGTCTCACGACGTTCTGAACCCAGCTCACGTACCTCTTTAAATGGCGAACAGCCATACCCTTGGGACCTTCTCCAGCCCCAGGATGAGATGAGCCGACATCGAGGTGCCAAACGACCCCGTCGATATGGACTCTTGGGGGTCATCAGCCTGTTATCCCCGGAGTACCTTTTATCCGTTGAGCGATGATCCTACCACGCAGAATCACCGGATCACTATGGCCGACTTTCGTCTCTGCTCGATTCGTCAATCTCGCAGTCAGGCGGGCTTATGCCATTGCACTCAACAGCCGATTTCCGACCGGCTTGAGCCCACCATCGCGCGCCTCCGTTACACTTTAGGAGGCGACCGCCCCAGTCAAACTGCCCATCATGTAGGGTCCCGGATCCGGATTACGGACCGCGGTTAGATGCCACCGAGATTTAGGGTCGTATTTCAAGGGTGACTCCACCAGGGCTGGCGCCCCGGCTTCAAAGTCTCCGACCTATCCTACACAAAATATCGATAGCACCACTACAAAACTGCAGTAAAGGTTCACAGGGTCTTTCCGTCTAGCCACGGGAACTCCGCATCTTCACGGAGATTTCAATTTCGCTGAGTCTATGCTGGAGACAGTGGGGAAGTCGTTACGCCATTCGTGCAGGTCGGAACTTACCCGACAAGGAATTTCGCTACCTTAGGACCGTTATAGTTACGGCCGC
>WRPI01000012.1 GCA_009773395.1 Hyphomonadaceae bacterium
AGTAATCGCCGCAGTAAGCGTCGTCTTACCATGGTCCACGTGCCCAATAGTCCCAATATTACAATGCGGCTTATTCCGCTCAAACTTTTCCTTAGCCATGTCTTTAATCTCGCTTCTATATCTGTAAATTTGTTCGCTTTGACATGACTAGGGTCAGGAGTCATTAAAATTGGCGAAAAAACCGTAAAAATGGCAAAATAGTGGGTGCGAAGATTACGAAAAGAGGGTTTACCCCCTCTTTGAGTAAAATTTGCGCCCAATATGAAGCCATTTTGGCGGGTTTTCGTCCAGTTTAATGAGTCCTGAGCCTAATCACGTCCCCAAAAGCGTGCCGCTCTTTATGAGAATTTGGTTTGGGTTGCAAGCGGGGAAAACAGGCGAATAATATCGCCTATTTCATCAATTGCTCCGCCATCAGCTTCATCAATATATTTATAGCCTTAAACGGCCGAACCATTACTTTGAACTGATTGATTTTGCCTGTTTCGTTCCAAAATATCATGTCCACGCCATTAACTGTCACGCCTTCAACTGTGGCTTCAAATTCGAGCACTGCCGAATTTTCGCCAATCCACTCATTCAAATAATGGAAATTGTTTCCTTTGAAGACATTTGCGGCGGCGCAAAGATATTTATAAGTCAATTCTTTGCCAATTTGCGGCGAATAAACCACGGGGGATAGAAAACAAGCGTCATCGGCGAGCAAATCCAATAATTTACTCTCATCATTGAGGCCATTGGCAAATTCGTGCCATTTTTCGATTACTTTCTTGGAAGGCATTGTTCGCACCTCTATTTCATTTTCAAAACCACTTTGCCTTTGGCGTGGCCCGTTTCGAGATATTCGAGTGCTTCAACCAATTGTTCAAAGGGATATTCGCGGTCTATTACAGCGTGAATTTTGCCGTCCACCACCATTTGCGCAATTTGCGCCAATTGCGCGCCGTCTGATTGGGTGAAATAGCCAAAATAGCGAGTTCCCGTGCGTTTTGCTTCGGCAAAAACTTTGCGGCTCATAAACTTCATTATTTGCCGCATAATCCAGCTAAGCCCAAGTTGATTTGCCATTTCCTCAGTTGGCGGGCCAGCGATTGAAACCACTGCACCGCCCGCTTTTAGAACTTTGAAAGCATCCAATGTGGCATCGCCGCCGATTGTATCATAAACAATATCATAGCGCGTGGGGCGGCCAAGGTAATCTTCTTTATCGCGCTCAATCACAAAATCCGCGCCAAGTTCACGCATCATATCGGCGTTTTTGGAACTTATTATCGCCGTGACTTCCATGCCAATTGCTTTGGCAAACTGCACCGCAAAACTGCCAACCCCGCCTGCACCCGCATGAACCAATATCGACTGCCCCGCTTTGGCGCCAGCGCGATCCACCAGTCCCTGCAATGTGGTAAGCGCAACCAATGGCAATGAAGCAGCGTCAGCATGGGACATTATTTCGGGTTTTAGCGTCGCAAGGTCCGCACCAACACAGCAAATTTGGGCAAAACTGCCGCGATTACGAATATCGGCGCGAAAAAAAACCGCATCGCCGACTTTGAATTGGGTTACGCGATCGCCAATTGCGCTGACGACACCACTACCATCAAAACCCATTGGCGTAGGAAGTTTTTCTTTAATTACCGGCTTAAGTGCGCCATGGATGATTTTGAAATCAATCGGGTTTAGCGCGGCGGCATGGACTTCGACTGCCATTTCATAATCCCACGGGGTTGGGTTTGGCACATCCAAAATCTCCACATTGCCGCGCATCGCGCCATAGCCAGTTTGCATATATTTTCGCATGAATTTTCCTATTTTTCGACAATCAATTTTATGCCCAATTGCTGCAAAATCGAAAGCTGATCGAACCAAACGCGTTCGGCAATAATGCCTTTATCATCAAACAAGAACAAAGCCGCCATACGCACCCTGAAGGTTTTGCCAGTTGGCGCAATCACTTCGCCATTAACCATCAAAGGCCCTGTGTGCGTGCCAAGCAGCCAAAATTCGGTCAAAATCCCGTCATCAGTGTGGTGCAGGCCAATAAGCTCATTGCGTTGATCTGGAAATGGTGTGCGCGAAACCGCGAAATATTGGCGAACTTGGGCGTCCCCATCAAACACCGCCCCATTGCCAATCAATTCATATCGCGGGTGCGAAAACGTCGCCATAACCGCCTCATAATCATGAACATTTTCGCCTTCCATATGGGCAAATAAAATGGCTTCACGCTCTTCTCTATTCATAAAGCAAACTCCGATTCTCGCGCATTGCCGCGCTCTCACCCAATTTGCTATGAATAGCGGGGAGATGTCAAATCAATATACGAATAACGCGAAGCAAAAAGGAAAATGTCTAAGCGAAACCAGCCCGCCTTCGCCATGGCTTCGTCGGGCACTCTACGCTCATAAAGCTACTCGTGGCTTGTCACTCGTAGCTCGAAGAGCGTAGAGTGGAGCGGGTAGCGGGCGCAACACTATTCAATAAAATCAATATCTTGCTTCATGGTAAGGGGAACAAAAACCCCAATAAATGCGAAACAATTGCGGTTATTCCCCTCACCTTTGACATTGCTTTTTTTTTGAGGTTTTCAATACTTTGATCAAGCTAAAAATACTCAAATTACGTTATTTCATGAAAAATCACGCGAACTCAAAAAAATATGGAGGCATCAAAAAAACTTCTCACATTTCTCATGTCATTGTTTTTATTAAATAATTTACCTAATATTTTTCTAATTTCGTTCTAATCTGGTGAGGGCCATTTTTCTCACATTTTGCGAAAAAAATATCTTTATAAATCAATGACATGAGTTTTTAGTATCATTAATGTGAGAAAGTATCATAATCTAATCTCACATTAATAATACTGCTTAATGCTTTGAAAGATAAGCGTTTTTAACGCCAAAAATTTCGGGCTACGCCTTGATGTGAGAAATGTGAGAAGTTTTGCGCATACCTCCCAAAAAAATATTTCCAAATAAAAAAAGAAGCATTTTCGTCGTGCTGAATACCAGCGAACAGGTGTCACTTTTCGATAAGCGCGAATTGCGCCCCATCTACAATATTTCTTTATTATTCGGCTTTCGATGGCGGCAATTTCATAAAAAGCAGTCCAAAAAGTGGGCAAGCGAGGCGTGGGGATGAGCGCGCGCCGTGGGTCGTAACCAAAATTTTTTCATTTTCAGTGTTAGTCGCGAAAAAAAAGCCCCGCTAAGTTAATAGCGGAGCTTTCTTCGGTCATATTGGTTGGCAATCAGTTGCTGATAATAAGCTCGCTGAACTTCTTTCCAGTTTCAATAGATCCCAAACCATAAGCCACATCAACTTGTTCGATTTTGAAGCCGCGAAATATCTGGCGCACATCAGGTCGGTCATTGATGCTTAGAATGAACCGCCCTTTGATGTTGCCAAGCATGTCTGCCATCAATTCAAATTGATCTGGCCCAAAGACATCGTAGCCATAGTCATCTTCGTTTCCAAAGTACGGAGGATCTAAATAGAATAATGTCCCGGGCTTATCGTATTTGAGAATGAAGTCTTCCCAATTGAGCCGCTCAATGGTCACTCGTGCAAGCCGCTCATGCAACTCCCCTAGCATCGGCCCTAGTTTGGTGACATCGAACCTCCCGCCACGCCCAGCAGGCGCTGCGAAGTTTCGCCCCATAACCTTTCCGCCGAATGCGATCTTCTGCAAATACAAAAACCGTGCAGCGCGTTGCAGATCAGTCAAAACATTTGGATCCATTTTCATTAGACGGTTCCAATCATCGCGACTGCAAATTTGGAACCGCAGCATTTCCATAAACGCAACATAGTGATGCCTCAAAATTCGGAAGAAGTTTGCAACATCGGTGCTAATATCATTGATGATTTCACATTCTGGTTTGAGGTTTCGCCGCAAAAACACGCCGCCCATACCCACAAAAGGTTCAGCATAGGTTTCGTGCGGCACTTGGTTAATCTTAGAAATCAGCAGCTTCGCAAGCCGCATTTTCCCTCCAACGTATGCCGCAACTGGTTTCACTGGTTCAACTGGTTCTAACTGATTCATTTTATTGACAACTTTCTTATGTTCGCTATTTGTTCCGCTCCTTCGCGTGGGAAGGCGGAATGAAAAGGCGGCGCGCCGCCCAATTAATAGCAAGCAAGGATTGCTGGGTTTTGGTGCGTCATCACCACTTCCCCCGCCCCACGGGGTAGGTCTAACTGGCTGGCGCTGGCGCCAAAATTGGCCCGGTTGGCAGCGGCACATGATCCTTAAATTTCACAGCTTCAACCCCAACCCAATCATTGACCTCCAAACAAATCATTTGAAGCGGCACAATTTCGTTTTCGAAGAAAACATTGGTCGCTTTGGTTACATCACCGAACCCGCCAGCATTGTTTGGCACAATTCCCAATAATTGTGGCGGTGCGCGGTGCGCGGTCAAGACATCGTCGCGCGTCACGTTCTTGATGTTCAAGAATTCGTCTTTTGCCGCCACTTCGGCAATCGGAATCAAATTCACCCCTTTCGGGTCGCCGCCTCGATCATGCAGCACCAAATTCTTGAAATTGCCAGCGCCTTTGGACTTCTTTAACTCGGTTTTCAGTTTTTCAATGTCAGTATCGTCTATCTTTTCGGTCGTGATGTGCAAAATAAAGCCCGCATGCGCGCCATTCAAAAAATATCGCCTCCGAAATAACGTCGCGCTTTCATTGAGCATTGCGGATTGCAAAGCGCCCAGATATCCTGGCACTCCATAAACTTCTTGGCGCACATCATGGCGCATTAAATGGCAAATATTCCCCTTGCCAAACGCATGCAATTTCCCGCGCGCCTCCAGAAAAAAATATTCGCCTTCGTTTATGCCGCGCCGCATTCTAACCCCGGGCGCATATTTTAATCCGAATACCCCACCGCCCTGGTTTAATATTTTTTCGAAGTATCCGTTTCCCAAAACCAAAAAATCTTGCACAAATTTACGAAAATCCGAACGGCTCAAATATTGGGTCGGCTCAAAATCCTTCACCAATAAATTGATTTTCATCTCAATTGCTGAACCATGCGCAGGCATAATATTGACCAATTTCGCCAAATGAAGCGGGTTCAATGGCGGCTCGAAATATTTGCCATTGCTCCAAATTTCAATGTAATCCATAATATCGCGACCACCAATAACTGGTTCAGGGTCGCCAAAAGTAAAGACTTCCAATTGGCTGTTTTGTTTGGTGTTTTTGGCTTTTGCGACTGTCATGATTTTCCCTCTTAACAAAACTCAATGCTGGCTTTTTGTTGATTTTCAATTCCATCCCACGGCTCTATGAACAAAGCCATCAAAAGCGCCCAAGCGAGATCGCCATGTCCAGTTTCGACACTGCGCCGCGCAACATAAGTTATATGTTCGCCGCCTTTGGTCATTTTCGGATGGATTGACATCAGTGCAGCCGCCAAATCAACCCAGCCAGCATCAATTTCAATTCGTCCATTAGAAAATACGCTTTTGGCTTTGTAAACCATTTGGGTCTTGGCTTGCGGGTTGTAATTTATCCCGCGAACGCTTGGGAAGAATTTTCTCACCAATTGCCACGCGGCGACCCCTTGCCCCGAAGTATCAATGACAATTTCTTCAACATCATATTTGGCGCAAAGCCTTTTGATTTCGGCGGCCTGGCCTTCATACTCCATTCCTTTGAAGCGCAATTTCTCCAAAGTGCGAAATTTCTTTGCTGGCCCGGTCGCGCCCACTTTTGGCGGCGCTAAAACCAATATCGAAATTGGGTCACCTTCGGCGGAATTCGCAGGATCCAGCGACAACCAAACTTTGCCCGAATATGGCCGCGCCGAATATGGTTTGAAGTCTTTCCAAACCTCCAAACTATCGACAAAACTGGACCGAATAATCGACATCGGAAAGGCAGATTGGCTGTCATCTATGAATTCGCATAAATATAAATTGGAGAACTCATCATCCGAGCATTCGGCCTTTAATTCTTCAACATCAATTAGATCGTTACCGCCATCGACCGCGTCATAAAGCGTAACAATTTGCCGCCAAATGCCGTCGCCGCCAATGCTTCCGCCTTTGATTCCGTTCACCGAAATATCAATTTTCACACGCTCGTTTTTGATTTTGCGTTTATTGAATTCAGCCCCAGACCAAAATTCAAATGCTTCATGATGAATTGTTGATGGTGTCGAGAAATAAGTTCGGCGATATTTCTTCAAAGTCGCCATCGCGGATGCAACTTTTTTTATTTCTTTGAATCCGTAGATCCAAAAACATTCGTCAATATAAACATCGCCATTATAGCCCTGGGCGGTTTTGTAATTGGTGCCAAGAAAATGAAACTCGGGCTTTTCGCCCAAATCTTCAATTTCCAAAACCATCGGATCACCTTTGAGTTCAACCCCGGTGTGCTTGAAAACAAATTTGATAATATATTGGCGAAAAATATTGGCTTGGGCGCGACTGGCCGAAATGAAAATTTGGTTGTTTCCAGTTTCCAAAGCGCGTTTTAATGCTTCCAGCGCAAAATAAAATGTGGCTCCAATTTGCCTTGATTTAAGTATAAATCGGTTCCGGTGAATGCCAGCAGCAGCCCATAATTTTTGATAGACAAATAAAACGGCATCAATCGCCGCAATCAAAATCGCGCGATGTTCCGCCGAAATATAATTTTGCTTTTTGGGTGTTTTTGGCTTGGCGTTGCGATTGGCGACTTTTGGGTTCAAATCCCCAGAATGCCCGCCCGGCTCTTCATAACGTCGCACCCGCGCCAAACGCTCAATTTGGCGGCTCAATAAATCAATATCGCGCACATCTTTTGAATTATATTCGGGCTTTTCAATCAATTGGCAAAGCCGCGCTTCAACACATTCTTCAATGCGGCGAATGCAAGGCGTCGCGTCCCAATCATCACGAATTTTCCATTGTCGAACGGTCGCGCTTTGCAAACCCAGTTCGCTGGCGATTTCGACCAAATCCCAGCCTCGCCAAAACATCCGCATTGCAGTTTTGCGCGCCGAATATGGCACAACGCGCGGCGGCGATAATAGTTCATCATTTTGAATTGGCGGCAATTTCATGGCCCACCAATAACCCAAAATTTCGGTTTTTCCACAAAATGCAGCGAGTTAAGCTTAACTCGCTGCTTAGACGTTGAAGCCGCCAAAAAAATCCGCCTTCACTGTGCGCAAATTCGCCAAAGCCCTCAAAGGAAAAATCATGGCTCTTAAAAAACTTCGTGTTGCGACATCTGGCAAAACTATTGATGGTCGTGAAATTCCTGCCGCCGCCCTTGTCAGTATAGCTAAAAATTATGACCCCGCGACCTATAATGCGCGGATCAATTTGGAACATATTGCGGGATATACTGCAGAAGCGCCATTCAATGCGTACGGCGACGTTCTGGCATGCGAAGTGCGCGAAGAAACTCTAAATTTTGGCGGCAAAGCTGAAAAACGCACAACTTTGCACGTTGAAATCGATGCAAACGACCAGCTCGTCGAAGTAAATAAAAAAGGCCAAAAACTCTACTCATCCATCGAATTTTACAATAATTTCAATGGCAAAGAAGGCGAATTCTATTTGGCTGGCCTGGCAATTACCGACACACCAGCCAGTTTCGGCACCGAGCGCATGAAATTTTCAACCACACCAGTCGAAGTCGCCAACAAACTCACGTCCGAACCTACCGAAGTCGCAATTGAAGACGTTACAAGTGCAGATGCCGCCCCCGCCACAATCGATGTGCCGCAAACTGGTTTCTTCTCGGCAATGACCGATTTCTTCACCCAATTCACGCCAAAACCTGCAACCCCGGCTCCCGAAAAATCGGATGCGTCAAATATGGACATGGTCGCGCTCGCTTCCGCTTTTCAAAGCGGCGTAACCGAAATGCAAGCGCAACTTTCCAAATGGCAGGAATCCAATGCCGCGCAAATCGCGGCGCTTTCTGCCGAGGTAAAAGCGGCGCAAGCAAAATTTGATGCCGCCCCTGCCACTAATCACACCCCTCGTCCGCTTTCAACTGGCGCTGATACTCAAATCAAAGCGCGCTGTTAATCACCGTCAAACACCCAATAATTGGAGAAGAAAATGCACAAATTAACCGCCGCAGTTTTGCAAGCTTATGTTTCGCACATTGCATTGATGAACAATATCGAAGACACCAAATCAAAGTTTACTGTTGAACCGAGCGTTCAACAAGCGCTTTTTGATGTGGTTCAAGAAAATTCTGGTTTTCTAAAACTAATCAATATCGTTCCAGTTGAAGAATTATCGGGCGATTTGCTTGGCCTTTCGGTTGGCGGCACAATCGCTGGCCGCACCAATACTGGCGCTGGCACCGAACGTACAACCCGCGACCCTTCTTCGCTCGATGGTCGCACCTATACTTGCAAAAAAACTGATTTTGACACGCACATTACTTATGCCAAATTGGACATGTGGGCAAAATTTGCTGATTTCCAAACCCGGGTGCAAAATTTGATTGCGGGTGCAATGGCTTTGGACCTAATTCGCATTGGTTTCAACGGCACAAGTGCCGCAGTAACAACAGATCGCACCGCGAACCCGCTTTTGCAAGACGTAAACATCGGCTGGTTGCAAAAACTTCGCACCGAGCCGCAAGCTGCCGTCCCGGCCAAAGTCCGCGTCATGACCGGAGGCGTGGTTGTCGATGAAGTAAGTTTTGGCACACATGCGACCGCCGATTACAAAAATCTTGACGCTTTGGTCTTTGATGCCAAACGCGCCTTGCTTCCAAGTCACTCACGAGACGACACTGGCTTGGTTGCAATTGTTAGTTCTGGTTTGCTTGATGACAAATATTTCGATTTAATCAACAAAAACCAACCTGCCACCGAAACTGTCGCCACCGATATTTTGATGTCCACTCGTCGCTTGGGTGGCCTTCAAGCATATCAAGTGCCATTCATGCCGGACGACACGATTTTGATTACAAAATTCGACAATTTGTCAATTTATGAGCAATCTGGCAAGCGCCGCCGCACCATAATTGACAACCCAAAATTAGACCAGTTGGAAGATTATCAATCCGCCAATCAAGCATTTGTAATTGAAGACCTCGATTACGCCTGCATGATCGAGAATATCGTCCAAAAAGACGCAGCATAATTTTTGCCCCCCAGTGAACTAGGGTGGCATTAATTTTGCCACCCGCTTTTCACGCATCAATGGAGATTATCATGAAGGGTTACAAAACACTCACCGCCGCCAGCGTAATTACCGCAATTGGCATGGCCCAACAAATGGGCGTCATCGCTTTGGTGCCGGAACATTATCGCGGTGCCACTTTGGCAGGCGTTGGCCTGATTATGGCTTTGTTGCGCTTAAAAACCAACACCCAAGTTGGGCGTCGCCACTAAATGGCAATGTCACCCGCCCAAAGATTTAAGGCAATGGCGCAAGCAAATTTGTCGGCTGCAGACGTGTCCGGCGAACAAGCCGCGCCGCGCCCTGAAACTGGCGAAGCAGCCACTGAATATGGCTTGCTAATGGCGGAATTGCAGCAAGACTTGCATGAAATTTCCGCACTTGCTTCGCAAGAATTGAAATCAGTTGAAAAAGCGGTTCGCGCACCAAAATATGATGTTCATATTGACGCAGCAATCGCCGCAATGGATGAAAATGGCAAAGCATTACAAGACGAAATTTTCACTCGGCTCATGGTGTGGCATTTTGATATTGGCAATTATGATCGCGCGCTGCAAATGGGTGAATATGTAATCAAATTTGGTTTGCAAATGCCGCCCAAATTTGAACGCACTCCACAGGCATTTATTACAGAAAGCCTAGCCGATTTGGCGATAAATGCCCAAGTCACAAAAATCGAATTCCCACTTCCGCCGCTTCAAAAATGCGAACAGGTGATGGAAGGTTTGGACATGCCAGACCAAACCCGCGCCAAATTGCACAAAGCGCTTGGTTATGGCTTCCAAAACCTCGCCGACAAAATCGAGAAAAAGGAAGTTGAAACCGAAGTTGCGGGTGGCTTAATCGCCGCCAAGCAAGAAGCATTAAGGCATTTTCAGCGAGCCTTTGAACTTGATAAATTCATCGGCATCAAAAAAGAAATTGAACGCTTGCAACGCCAGGTTCCAACGTAAAAGTTCCGCCCCACGCGGCTGGGGGCGGTTGGCAATTTTGGTAGATTGAACTCCACCAAAATTCCCCAACCTCACCCCCAGATTTTCACATAAACCATCTCCTTCCCCCCGGGGAAGGTGGATTTTCGCCCTTGGCGAAAAGACGGAAGGGGTCTTAAACCATGAACGGCCTAATCGGTTCTCCAACTTCCTCACCAAGCGCCGCAGGTGAAGACATTTCATTTGGCGCGTTTTGGCCTAAGATTACGCTTTCTGATTTTCGTGATGAAATGCGGGTCGGGAATAACACAATCCCAAATCCTCGGTTAAAATCAGCACTTTCTGCGGCAGCGCTGACAGTCGAAAAGGACTTAATCAATCAACTTGCCCAATGGCAAGTCGAAGGTCATTCATCGTTGGCGACAGTCAGTTCGCCAGATTATGGCGATGAAACCAAATTGGTTTCCCTTTGGCGCACTGCGGTTTTCGCTTATGCCGCAGCCGAACTTATTGAAACTCACCGCGATATTTCAGCCACAAACGACGGAATAAACCGCGCCGATGGCCCATTGCAAAATGTCACCGCGCTCAAAGTCAAAGCCTTGAATTGCATTCGCGACATCAAAAACAAACCGCGCGTGGATTGTGAGTTAATATGATCGCGGCGGCCAACCAAAATGAACCACTCGATGCTTTGGTTTGGCGCATTTTGGGCGCGGGCACTGCGGTTGTTCAGCAAGTTATGGCGCTTAATCCGAATTTGGCGGGGCAATTGCTTTTGCCCGAAGGAACGCTGGTCACTTTGCCTGATTATCAAGACCAAGCCAAATCACAAATCAAACTAACGCAATTGTGGGATTAAAACATCATGATGAAGCCCGCTTCACTTCGAGCCGCCCTCACTGCCGCAATTCCAGATTTACGAACAACACCCGAAGCTCTAACTTTGCTGGTTTCGTCTGGAAAAATCGCCACTCGCTTGCCATGTTTAAGTTTCGAATATTTTTACA
>WRPI01000003.1 GCA_009773395.1 Hyphomonadaceae bacterium
TGTATTGGAAAAATTGCTTGTGTAAAGCAAATTCATATTGTCGGAGTGTAGCGCAGCTTGGTAGCGCACTTGTCTGGGGGACAAGGGGTCGTGGGTTCAAATCCCGCCACTCCGACCATTAATGCAAACATTCACTTTTTTACTCGCGAAACCAATGGAGCAGTTTCTTTTTCTTCGATTTCGCCCGGTCGAACCCGCATCCATTTGAACAAAGGATAAAGCGGAAATACCCAAATAATCCCGGCAAAAGCAAAGAATAGGAACTTAACCAGCGACGGCTTGTTTTCAAATAAATTGCCTATTCCCAATGCAAAAAAGACATAGAAAAGCATGAAGATGAAAGTCAAAATAAGGGCTATGGCGCGTCTTGCAGTTGGTTTCATGAGCATTGTTTTCCAATAATGTGCAGACAGCTTGATTATCGTTCAATAGTGTTTGAAAGAATTTTCAAATATCCGCCGCGCTAGTTTGATTAGGTGATTAGAAAATGAAGTCAAGTGATTTGCGTATAGCCCGCCCGCGAAACGGAAAGACTATCGCCATTTGGTTATATTGCGTTGCATTTTTGGTTTTCTTGATAATCATGGTTGGCGGCGCTACGCGGCTTACCAATTCTGGGCTTTCGATTGTCCATTGGTCACCGATAAGCGGTGTAATACCGCCCCTAAACGCCTCCGATTGGCAACAAGAATTCGAATTATACCAAAAAATCCCCGAATATATTTTGCAAAACCAAGGCATGAACCTAGCCGAGTTTAAGCGGATTTTTTGGTGGGAATGGGCGCATCGATTATTGGGGCGCGTCATTGGTTTTGCGGTTCTAATCCCGTTGCTAGTTTTGGGGCTTGGGAAAAAGCTAAGCACAAACGACGTCGCACCACTTTTCATAATTACGCTCCTCGTCGGCTTGCAGGGCCTTATTGGCTGGTGGATGGTAAGTTCAGGGCTTGACGCCGGAAGGGTGGATGTGGCTTCCTATCGTTTGGCCGCGCATTTGGGTATGGGTTTTTTCCTTTTGGGTTTACTCCTGAAACTGGCTACTGAATATTGGGGTGCTGTCAAAATTTCGCCGCTAAAATCCAATTTTTGGACGGCAATATTGTCGCTGGTGTTCATTCAAGTCATTTTGGGAGCCTTTACCGCAGGTTCACATGCGGGGCTTGTTCACAATGATTGGCCCAAAATTGATGGTCATTGGCTGCCGCAAGAATATTTGCGCTTACAGCCGATTTGGGAAAATTTCAGCCAAAACACGCAAACAATACAATTTAATCACCGCATTATGGCCTATGTCATATTTGGGCTATTGGCCTTTGACCGCGTGAAGCACAGATTCAACGCATCAAATGCCACCCAAAAAACTGCAAATTGGGCATTTTTCGCATGTTTGGCCCAAGTGATATTGGGCATTTCATTATTATCGATATTTGGCAAATACACCCCGCCGCATGTAATCGGCGTGAATATGGGGGTCGCGCATCAGGCTTTGGCAGCAATATTTTTCGGATTAGTGGTTTTGGCGTGGCTAAGCAGTCATAAATCCGACAAGCAACACACATAATTACTTCCCAAAACCACCAACAATTGCTAACAGGCGCTCGTAATTATCAAAACTCAAAGGAAAAAAACCATGACTGCTATTATCGATATCATTGCCCGCGAAATATTGGACAGCCGTGGTAACCCAACTGTTGAAGTTGATGTTTTGCTTGAAAGCGGTGCGCATGGCCGCGCAATGGTTCCTTCGGGCGCTTCAACTGGCGCACATGAGGCGGTCGAAAAGCGCGATGGAGATAAATCACGGTACATGGGCAAAGGCGTTCTTGATGCGGTGGTTTCGACGCTTTGGATCAGCGCCAGATCGATAGTATTTTGATTGAGCTTGACGGAACCCCAAACAAATCCCGCCTTGGTGCAAATGCGATTTTAGGCGTGTCTTTGGCTGTGGCTCGTGCGGCATCCGAAGCCGTGGATTTGCCATTATTTAATTATGTTGGCGGGATTAATTCACGGGTGCTTCCAGTGCCGATGATGAATATTATCAATGGCGGCGCACATGCCGATAATCCAATTGATATTCAGGAATTTATGGTTATGCCATTGGCTGCACCAAGTTTCACAGAGGCTGTTCGCTGGGGCAGTGAAATTTTTCATTCGCTAAAATCAATCCTCAAAGCCAAGGGCCATAACACAAATGTCGGTGATGAAGGCGGTTTCGCACCCAATATCGCTAGCGCCGACGAAGCGCTAACAGTAATTATGGAAGCAATTGTCAAAGCTGGCTTTAAGCCGGGTGATGAAATTGGCCTTGCGCTTGATTGTGCGGCGACTGAATATTTTGAAAATGGCAAATATGAAATGAAAGGTGAGGGGAAGACTTTCACTTCAGATCAAATGGTTGGCTATCTTGAAAACCTAGCGGCCAATTTCCCAATTTATTCAATTGAAGACGGCATGGGCGAAGATGACATGCATGGTTGGGCCGCGCTAACGCAGGCGATGGGCAAGAAAATCCAATTAGTAGGCGATGATTTATTCGTAACCAACCCAATCCGCCTTGCAGACGGCATAAAGAATAATATCGCCAATTCGATTTTGGTTAAAGTCAACCAAATCGGAACGTTATCCGAAACTTTGGACGCAGTCGATATGGCGCACCGCAATGGTTATACCGCCGTAATGTCGCATCGTTCAGGCGAAACCGAAGATTCGACTATTGCCGATTTGGCTGTGGCGACAAATTGCGGACAGATTAAAACTGGATCGCTGTCGCGTTCGGATAGGATTGCAAAATACAATCAATTAATTCGCATTGAAGAAATGTTGGGTATGCAAGCCGTCTATGCCGGCCGCGGTGCGTTGAGGCAGGTTCGGTAGTTTTTGGTAGCGCTCGCCGCAACACATTATTCACAAGTTTTCGCTAGGTTTCGATTCAAACATTGAAGCGAGAAAAATGGCAGCTAGTTCAAGAACCCTAAAACCAAGTGCGATTTTCAAATTGCCGTGGCTGTTGATTTCGCCTGCAAAAATGGGGCTTGCCATCATTTTAGTATTTTTTGTGTTTCAAGCATTCACTGGTAAACAGGGGCTATTGTCGTGGCGGCAATATGCAATTGAAGCCGAAGCGTTGGAAATTCAGAAAGCGGAATTGCTTCGACGCAAAACCCATCTTCAAGATGCCGTTACCCGATTAAGTTCCGCTCGTGCTGATTCTGATTTTATCGAAGAACGAGCCATTCGTGACATGAATATGGCGGACCCGCGCGATATAGAAATAAAAATACCCACACCACCGCCCGAAACAGCGCCAAATTAGCCCGATTTCGCATATGCACAATGCAAAAATTGCTGTTAGGCATGTATATTAGAACGCCAATATCGTGCTAGTTTGCTTTTGATAAACTGCATCTAAGGAAATGTGAATGGCGGCCGAAAAAGCAGCAGCTCCAAAAGTGAAAGCTCAAGACATAGCTTCGCGCGAAGAATTATTGGAATATTACCGCCAAATGCTCTTGATACGGCGGTTTGAGGAAAAAGCTGGGCAGCTTTATGGCATGGGTCTGATTGCGGGTTTTTGCCATCTTTATATTGGCCAAGAAGCGGTTGTCGTTGGCATTGTCGCCGCGCAAAATGCTACTGATACTGTTATCACCGGCTACCGAGATCATGGTCATATGTTGGCAATGGGGATTTCGGCACGCGAAATAATGGCCGAATTGACAGGCCGTGCGACTGGTTGCTCACGTGGCAAAGGCGGCTCTATGCACATGTTCTCACGTGAGAAACGTTTTTATGGTGGCCACGGGATTGTTGGCGCACAAGTATCATTGGGCACAGGTTTGGCGTTTGCCCATCGTTATCGTGAAGATAATGGGGTTTCACTGGCATATTTTGGCGATGGTGCTGCAAATCAGGGCCAGGTTTATGAAAGTTTCAATATGGCAAGTCTTTGGAATTTGCCGGTGGTCTATGTCATCGAAAATAATCAATATGCGATGGGGACAGCAATTGCCCGTGCTTCTGCCGAAGTTGAATTATATAAGCGCGGCATAAGTTTTGAAATTAAGGGTGAGCAAGTCGATGGTATGGACGTTTTGGCGGTTCGTGCGGCGGCGCAAAAAGCGCTAGATCATGCAAGAAGCGGCCAAGGCCCATATTTGCTGGAAATGAAAACTTATCGTTATCGCGGTCATTCCATGTCTGACCCAGCAAAATATCGCCCGAAGGATGAATCAAGGATTGTGCGCGAGACTTCAGACCCTATTGATCACATAAAAAACCTTGGCCTTGAAAATGGCATATTTAGCGAAGATGATTTGAAAACTATTGATGCCGAAGTAAAAGCAATTGTTGCCGACGCCGCTGAGTTTGCGCAAACCAGCCCAGAGCCATCGGTAGATGAATTGATGACAGATATTTATTTATAAAATTCACATTTTGAGAAATGATGGAGTTGAAGATGAAAACAAATAAGAAACTAGCATTTATTAGCTTAGGCGCAGTTGCAATGGCGATAATTGGTGCTTATTCCTATTCAAACGGCGCCAACGCACAAGCGGCGCAGGAGCCAGCCGCGCCAAAAGCCTCGAGCATTCCTCGCCATGTGGGTTCATTTAGTGCGGGACTGATAAACGCGATTACATACACCCCAAGTTGCCCAGGCTATGTTTTTCCAATGGATGCAGCCGCAATTCAGGAAAGCCGTTCACGCGCTTTTGTCGAAGCCGAAGTAATTCGCTTCCGCAATATTCGTGAAGGCATGGATAATTATGAAGATTGCATGATCGAAAATGCCCGCCGCGATATTGACGTTATTTCGGGCAAATTGAGCGCTTATTTGACTGCCGAAGCTGGCAAAGAAGCTGCAAATTACTCAGCACTCGGCGAAGCCGCGCGGGCGAATGCTGATCGCATCAGAAGTGGCGGCGGCGGTGCTGCCAAAAAGAAGAAAGGCGCACCTGCGACCGCTGCGCCTGCTGAGACGGGTGTATTTGTGTCAACTTATACGAAACCAACTGGCCGTCAAATCGGCTCGATTACGGCGGGAACTGCCGATGCTATTAATTATAGCAACCCGTGTGGCGCTTTTCTTGGTGAAGTTAGTGCCAATCATTTCGCAAATGTAGTTGGTTCGGCGGCTTTTAATTCATTGGTCGATTATTTGCAGCATATGCCCGAAAAAATTGAAGAATTTAGGGCTTGTCGCAACGAGCAAACCAACGAAGATTATGATTTAATTCAGCTAAAAGTCCAAGATGGCGTGAATGCGGTATTTGTCCCCGTCAAAACCAATTTTGAACGCCAATATAATTTGGTCAATACTCAATTGAATTTACATCGCCAACCTGGTGGCCTTTTGGCTCCTGCTTCGACTCCACGTCCAAAAGCGCCGGCGCCAGCTAAGAAAAAGCGCGGCTAAGTAACAATCTGTTCTCCTCCCCTTGTGGGAGGGGTTAAGGGTGGGGTAGAGCAAGAATGCGGTTGGGCGTTAACCCCGCCCCGAAATCTTCGGGGAAACCCCTCAGAATCTCGGTATTTTTTCGGGGAAAACAGTCCCCCAGACTGTTTTCTTATTCCCGAAAAATCCCACAAGGGGGCAGCAAGAAATACGATGGAGTTTGAATTTGTTAATTGATATTATTATGCCCGCACTGTCACCCACTATGGAGGAAGGTGGCTTAACGAAATGGCTTGTGAAAGTTGGTGATGTCATTAAATCGGGTGACCTCCTTGCGGAAATCGAAACCGACAAAGCCACTATGGAAGTTGAGGCCGTGGACGAAGGCGTGGTCGAGGAATTATTGGTCGCTGAAGGCTCGCTTGGTATTAAAGTCAATACTCCAATTGCACGGATTAGAGGTGAGGGTGACGCAAGTGCCGCGCCTGCGCCAATGCCAGTTTCAGCACCGCCAGTCGCGCCAGCAATCGCGCCGCCTCCAAGCGCGATGCAAGTTGCAACAGCTCCCGAACCTGCAATATTTGACGGCCCAACCACAAAAACGACAGTGCGTGATGCGCTTCGTGATGCCATGGCCGAAGAGATGCGGCGCGATTCAGACGTATTTTTAATCGGTGAAGAAGTCGCGGAATACCAAGGGGCATATAAAGTAAGCCGTGGCCTTTTGGAAGAATTTGGTCCAAAGCGCGTGATTGATACGCCAATTACTGAACATGGCTTTGCCGGGCTTGCGGTGGGTGCGGCTATGGCTGGCTTAAAGCCAATTGTTGAGTTTATGACTTTTAACTTTGCGATGCAAGCTATTGATCATATTATCAATTCTTCGGCCAAGGTTTTATATATGTCGGGTGGGCAAATATCAACTTCAATCGTGTTTCGTGGGCCAAATGGAGCAGCATCACGGGTTGGCGCACAGCATAGCCATGATTATTCGTCATGGTATGGTAATGTTCCGGGGCTCAAAGTAATTGCGCCTTACGATGCCGCCGATGCCAAAGGATTGCTCAAAGCGGCAATTCGCGACCCTAACCCGGTGGTATTTTTGGAACATGAAATGCTCTATGGCACTGAGTTTGATGTTCCAGATGGCGATGATCATATCGTGCCAATTGGCAAAGCCAAAATTCGACGCGAAGGCAGTGATGTAACGATTACCGCGCATTCGCGTATGGTTGGTCATGCCTTGATTGCCGCAGAACAGCTGGCGACAGTCGGGATTTCTGCCGAAGTGATTGACCTAAGAACCATTCGGCCGCTTGATAGCGACACAATCGTGACTTCAGTTATGAAAACCAATCATTTGGTTAGCGTCGAAGAGGGCTGGGGGCCAATGGGTGTTGGTGCCGAAGTTGTGGCAATTATCATTGATAAAGCTTTTGATTGGCTCGACGCGCCGCCAATGCGCGTCCACCAAAAAGATACACCACTTGCTTATGCAGCTAATTTGGAGGCTTTATCATTGCCGCAAGTTGATGATATTGTGGCTATGGTTCGTAAAGCCTGTAATAAATAATTTCAAAAAGAGAATGAACAAATGCCAATTGATATAATAATGCCAGCTTTATCGCCCACGATGGAAGAAGGCGTGCTTGCAAAATGGCACGTTAAAATCGGTGATAAGCTTAAATCTGGTGATATTATTGCCGAAATCGAAACCGATAAAGCAACAATGGAAATTGAAGCAGTTGATGAAGGCGTCGTCAGCGAAATTTTGGTCGCCGAAGATACTCAAGGCGTTAAAATCAATACGGTTATTGCCCGTATTATTGGCGACGATGAAGGCACTGCGCCGCCAAAAGCGGCTGCTCCAAAAATTGAACAGCCTGTGGTGGCGACACCCCCTGCTGCGCCAGCCGCTGTACCCCCACCAATTCCTGCCGCTATTTCAGCCAAAACTGGTGAAAGATTACTCGCGTCTCCACTTGCTCGCAGGCTTGCTGCACAAAGCAACATTGATATAGCCACCATCAAAGGCAGTGGGCCCAATGGGCGGATTATTAAAATTGATTTGATGAATGCAAAACCAAGCGCGGCGGCAGCGGCAACGCCTGCAACTCCTGCCACGCCGCCACCAGCGACAATTGCAGGCCTGCCTTATGAAGCTGGCCGTTATGACATCCAAAAACTCGATGGAATGCGCCGCACAATCGCGCGCCGCCTCACTGAAAGTGCCCGCGATGTGCCGCATTTCCCGCTACAAGTGGATATTGAAATCGACAAATTACTGGAAGCCCGAAAAGGGATTAATATCCAGGCTGAAGCATTGGGCGGCAAAGTTTCGGTCAATGATTTGATTATCAAAGCTACTGCGCTTGCCTGCAAAGCTGTTCCCGCCGCCAACGCCACATTCACCGATGAAGGCATATTGCTGCATCACCACGCCGATATTGCTGTGGCGGTGGCAATTGACGGCGGCTTGATTACACCAGTTATTCGCAATGCAGAAACCAAAGGCCTATTGCAAATTTCCAATGAAATTAAAGCACTCGCCGCCAAAGCCAAAGCCAAGAAACTCATGCCCGAAGAATATTCAGGCGGCACTTTTTCAGTTTCCAACCTTGGCATGTTCGGCATTAAGAGCTTCAGTTCCATCATTAACCAACCACAGGGATGCATTTTATCGGTAGGGGCGGGTGAGCCAAGGCCAATAGTCAAAAATGGCCAAGTCGTAGTGGCAAATGTGATGACTGTAACCCTAACATGCGATCACCGAGTGGTGGATGGCTCTATCGGTGCGGCCTGGGTAGTCGCATTCAAAGGCTTCATTGAAGAACCAATGAGCATGATGTTGTAGTGCAGAAAACAATTTGACAATCATCCTTTAGTGTATTACTACTACAACACACTAAAGGATATCGTCCATGCCAAATCAAAAATTGCCGCTTAAAAATTACGTGCCGCCGATAAATATTAAACTGTCAGCTTTATGGGCATCTTTGATGTTTCTTTATATTTACGCGGATTATTTTATGCTCTTCATGAAAGGGCATATCCTTAAAATGAACGATGGCATTATGGGGCCACTCGGACCTGCTACGCCGCAAATAATGCTTGGGGTTTCGGTATTGATGATTATCCCTAGCCTTATGATTGCCGCCTGCATAATTTTGCCCCCAAAAATAAATCGTATCGTAAATATTCTGTTCGGGGTAATTTATACTTTGGTGATATTTGCCGCAGCTTATGGCGACGATACGCCTTTTTGGATTTTATTTTCGGTTATTGAAATGGCAATAACCCTTGCGATTTGCTATTTTGCATTCAAATGGCCACGTGAAACGCAATAGCAAACATGGTTAACGCCGCCTAAAATCCATGCAAACCTGATTGTAACCAAATTGCTATAACATCCCCATCACGAAACGGAGATTTCGATATGGGTTGGTGGAATAAAGAAACGGCACAAAAAAGGCCGACAGATAAATCGCGTCAAACTGATTGGCGCGGCAGTGAAATTGTCGAGGCAGAAATTGTGGACAGGCGCGGACCGCGCTCGCAATTGCCGAAGGACAGGTTACGCCGCGTGGATGTGCAGGGCCGTTATAGCTATCGTTAGGGTGAATTAGTGTCTCCATCGTTTCCCCGCCCCTTGTGGGCGGGGTAGGGGTGGGGTAAAACAAATAATGTGGTGGGGTGTTAACCCCACCCCGAATTCTTCGGGCAAAGCCCTCAGAATCTCCGCCCTCCCAAAAGGAGAGGGCAAAGACCCTCCCAATCCTCGGCTACAAAATCCACAAACCAAACAGCAATTAAAGCGTGACCTAACCTTGCGAAGTCTCTATGACATCTCGCTATGATAGAGATTTTCCTTGCTTCATTCGCGACATTTTTTGTGGTTATAGATCCACCTGGCATTGCGCCAATGTTTGCGACTTTAACCGATCATACTTCACGCGCGTGGCAACGCAAAATGGCTGTAAAGTCGGTAGTTATTGCCAGTATCATTTTGGTGGGTTTTGCATTTGGTGGCCCGTGGCTTTTGCAAAAACTTCATGTTTCGCTTGATAGTTTTCGAATTGCAGGCGGCACTTTATTGTTCTTAATCGCGGTTGACATGCTGTTCGAGAAACGCAGCGAAAGACGCGAGGAGCGCAACGAAAAAGTCCTGTCCGAAGCCCGTCTGCACCCCGAACGCTTTGAAGATATTTCAGTATTTCCAATGGCGATTCCCTTAATTGCTGGCCCAGGAGCCATCGCATCAATCATGCTGCAAATTGGGCAAAATGCTGAAATTGGCGGTAAAATGGTGGTTTTGGCAGGGGCAGGCGCGAACTTGATTTTATGCCTAGTTGGCTTTTTGGTGGCAGGCAAAATCACAAAAATCATGGGCCCAACCATTGCAACAATGATAGAGCGAGTTTTTGGCATTATCTTGTCGGCTTTGGCGGCACAATTTATTGTCGATGGCATTCGCGGCGCTTTTAATCTTTAGGGAAATAATATGAGTAATTCTTTCGATTTAATCGTTATTGGTGGTGGCCCGGGCGGCTATGTTGCGGCAATACGCGCTGCGCAATTGGGTATGAAAACTGCAGTGGTGGAGCGTGAGCATTTAGGCGGTATATGTCTCAATTGGGGCTGTATTCCTACCAAAGCGCTTTTGGCTTCGGCGGATGTGTTTGAAAAAATGCAGCACGCAGAGGATTATGGTCTAAGCAGCCAAAATGTGGGTTTTGATTTGGAAAAAATTGTTGCTCGTTCGCGCGCCATTTCCAAACAACTCGCTGGTGGTGTTGCCTATTTGCTCAAGAAAAATAGAGTCACAGTATTTGATGCTGAAGCCAGTCTCAAAAAAGGCGCAGCAGCTCCAATTGTGATTGCCAAATCCAAAGATGGCAAGACCCAAGAATTAACCGCAGCCAATGTAATTATCGCCACAGGCGCACGTGCGCGCACAATTCCTGCTGCGGGGCTGGTTCCTGATGGCAAAATGGTTTGGACTTATAAAGAAGCAATGGTTCCAACCGAGTTCCCCAAACGGCTTTTGGTGATTGGATCTGGCGCTATTGGCATTGAATTTGCGAGCTTCTATCGCTCACTTGGTGCCGAAGTCACAGTTGTGGAGGCGCTGGACAGGATTATGCCAGTCGAAGACGCCGAAATATCCGAATTGGCAGCAAAAGCGTTCAAAAAACGCGGCTTTAACATTCTGACCTCAGCAAGCGTTAAATCCCTTTCGAAAAATGCAAATGAGGTCACGGCAACAGTTGAGAGTGGCGGTAAATCAACGCAAATAATTGCCGATAGAGTGATTTTAGCAATCGGCATTGTCCCAAATACTGAAAGCTTGGGTCTTGAAGAATTGGGCGTAAAGACAGATCGTGGTCACATTGTTACGGATGGGATGGGCACTACCAATGTCAAAGGCCTTCACGCGATTGGCGATGTCGCTGGTGCGCCATGGCTCGCCCATAAAGCCTCGCACGAAGGCATTGCATGTGTTGAGAAAATCAAAGGCCTGAACGCGCACCCAATAAACCCATTAAAAGTGCCGGGTTGCACTTATGCCCACCCGCAAGTCGCCAGTGTCGGCCTAACCGAGGCCAATGCTAAAGCGCGCGGATTTGAAATTAAAGTCGGTAAATTCCCTTTCCACGGCAACGGCAAAGCAATTGCTTTGGGCGAGCCTGATGGTTTGATAAAAACCATTTTTGACGCAAAAACTGGCGAGCTATTGGGCGCACATATGATTGGCGCAGAAGTCACCGAAATGGTGCAGGGCTATGTCGTGGCAATGGGGCTTGAAACTACCGAGCATGAATTGATGGAAACCATTTTCGCGCATCCGACTTTATCAGAAATGATGCACGAATCGGTGCTTGCCGCATATGGACGCGCAATTCATATTTGATCTACCACCAATATGGGCATAATTTAATGTTTACTTGCTTGCCTAATTTGCCAACTATGGCAAAAGCGTATTGGCGTAAGCACATGCTATTGTTGCAGGCTTTGTTTGTTTAGTTTATGGGCTGATGTATTAGCGTTTCGCGCCCAATTGGAGTTTATGTTTTGTCTGATTTAATGGTTGAAGCCAAAGAAGAATTGCGCCGTGAAAATGCAGAAAAAGCGGCCAAAAAAGCTGCGCCTTTTGTAATTGGTGCGCTGATTTTAGCAATTGCCGGCGCAGGTGGTTATCAATTTTGGCAGAAAAACCAAGCCGAAGCCACTTCAAACGCCTCGGTTGCTTATTATGAAGCCATGAAAAAAATGCAAACTGGCGATGTTTCTGGTGGTATTGCAGCACTTAAGGAAATTTCTAAAACTGCGCCAAATGGCATGGCGAGCCTTGCTGCTTTGCAATATGCGTCGGCTTTGCAATCCGAAGGGCAAACCCAAAATGCCTTGGCGGCTTTTGATGAAGCGGCCAAGAAAACCCGCGATGCTGATTTGGCCGATATAGCCAGAATGCGCGCCGCCTACATCGCTTCATCCGTCGAAACCCAAGAAAAACTAATCGCTAGGCTCGATTTTATTATTGGCCGTAAAGGGCCGTTTGCACTTTTGGCGCGCGAATTAAAAGCCGCCAATGCAATGGCACATGGCAATGCCACTGCTGCAAAAAGCGAGTATCAATTATTGCAATTAGACCCTAATGCACCAAAAGGCTTACGCATTCGCGCTTCCCAAGCGATTGCAGTTATAGAAGCAGGTGCTGTTGGCGGTGCACCCGCCGCCGCCGCCGCACCAAATGACCCGAATGTTGAAATTGGCGCCGATGGCAAACGCATTATCCGCTTGCCGCCCGGTGTGAAATTGCCGCCCGGCTTTCAAGTTCCGCCAAATACGAGATTTATCGAGACCCCGCTTCCAGCAGGTGCAGCCGCCCCTGCCAATAGCGCTGACATGGCGCGCGAAATTGAGGCCGAAAGGCGGCGCGCGATGGCGGAGCAAGAAGCACTGACCAAAAGCCAACAAAAACAAGTCGATGCAATTGCCAACGCCTCAAAAGCGCCAGTTCCTGCGCCAGAGCCGCAAGCCCCTGAAGTCCCAACTGAACCTACCAAGCAAGAGGGCGTAAATTGATGCGAAAATATGCTGTTACAATTCGCGCTATTTGCGCAATAGCTTTGATTTCCACTATTGCTGGTTGCGCGAGTTTGCGTGAAAGATTGCCGTTCGGCAATCGCGGTGATGGTTCGGGTGTTGCTGGTTCGGCAAAAGAAAATAGCGACAGAATTGCTGTCCTTCCGTCGGATCAAGGCCTTGCAAGTGACCCCGCATTGGCGACAATTGAAGTTACAATTCCCGCAGTCATGCAATTATCGTCATGGCCCAATAGTGGTGGTATTCCAACCAATGCGCCGCAAAACCTCGCTGGCGATGGCAGTTTAAGTGTCGCGTGGCGCACCAAAATGGGGGCGGGCGCTGGCAAATCGCAAGCCCTTGTGTCCAAGCCAATAATTGCTGATGGCAAAATCTACACTATGGATTCGCATTTAACGGTTCACGCATCTGCTCAAGCAACTGGGCGCAGGGCATGGTCAAGATCGGTAAGCGGCGCGACAGGTTCGCGTTTCAAGCGCCGTGGTGATAGCGACATTATGGGCGGCGGCATCGCGTTTGATAATGGCCAGATTATTGCGACCACTGGCGCAGGTGCAGTCGTCGCGCTTGATGGCGCAACTGGCGCGGTAAAATGGCAAATCAACCTCGGCTCGCCCGTGCATGCAGCGCCATTTGCGCATAATGGCCGCATTTATGTTGTTGCGACTAATTCTGAATATTTTGCCCTTGATGCGCGAAATGGTGAAATAGTTTGGACGCAATCGGCGCTCCCTGAAACCACAAGAGTGCTAACAAGTGCAAGTTCGGCAATTTTTGGCGAAACTTTGGTGACGCCATTTCCTTCAGGCGAAATGATTGCAAGCCTTCCAGCCAATGGTCGTAAATTATGGTCAGATAATTTGGCACGAACCAATAGTGGCACATCGCTTTCGGCAATCAATGATATTGCGGGGCATCCTGTAATTTTTGAAGGCGTGGTTTATGGAGCGTCACAATCAGGTGTTGTGGTCGCTATTGATTTAAGAACTGGAATACGGTCTTGGCAAGCCTCATTTGGCTCAATTCAAAGCCCTTGGGTGTCCGGTAACTCGGTTTATGTAGTTTCTACGGATTCGGAACTGATTTGTATCAATCGTGAAACTGGCACCATTAAATGGCTGAAACAACTGGCGTCGTTTGAAAATGTCCGCAAACATAAAGACCGCATTACATGGTCGGGGCCGATCATGGTTGCAGGGCGCTTGGTATTGGGTTCGTCCAAAGGGCAAATCATTGAAGTTAACCCGCAAGACGGCACGATTTTGAATACGATTGCTGCGCGTGGGCAGTTTTTCATACCACCGATTTCAGTTGATGGCGTGGTATATTTCTATGCCAATGATGGCGATATAGTCGCACTACGATAAGGACACTCAGGCTTTGTAATGGCAATAAAAACCGCGATTCTTGGCCGTCCCAATGTCGGAAAATCAACATTGTTCAATCGTTTGGCAGGGCGCAAACTGGCCATTGTCGATGATATGCCTGGCGTTACCCGCGATAGGCGCGAGGCCAAAGGCCGGCTTGGCGATTTGGATTTAGCATTGATTGACACTGCGGGTTTTGAAGAAGCCAGCGATGAAAGCCTTGAATCGCGAATGCGCGAACAAACCGAAGCTGCAATCGCCGAAGCCGAAATTTGTTTGTTTGTGGTAGATGCCCGCAGCGGAATTACCCCAATTGATGAGCAATTTGCAGCGCTCCTTCGTAAGTCCGAAAAGCCAGTATTGGTGCTTGCCAATAAATCCGAAAGCAAAAGCTCTGAAGCAGGCGTAATGGAAGCCTATTCGCTTGGTTTGGGTGAACCAATTCCAGTTTCCGCCGAACATGGTGAAGGAATGTCGGATTTATATTCTGCCATTTTGAACGCTTTGGGCGAAAAAGCTGGTGCCGATTTGGGCCATGGTGAAGATGAAGAAAACCCACCTTTACGCCTTGCAATAATTGGTCGCCCGAACGCCGGCAAATCAACGCTTATCAATGCGATGCTGGGTGATGAAAGGGTCATTACTGGCGCAGAAGCTGGCATTACCCGCGATTCGATTGGTATTGATTGGGAATATGAAGGCAAACAAGTTCGCCTTGTTGATACTGCTGGAATGCGCCGCAAATCTAAGGTTCAAGCGAAGTTAGAAGTGCTTTCGGTTGCCGATACAATTCGCACAATAAGATTTGCCGAAATTTGTGTCTTGGTTATGGGTGCCGATGAAGCATTTGAAAAGCAAGACATGCAAATTGCCGATTTGGTTGCGCGTGAGGGTAGGGGGCTGATATATTTGGTTTCCAAATGGGATACGGTTGAAAACCCCGCCGAAAAGCTGATTGAACTAAAAGAAAAATCGGAAAAAGCACTGCCCGAATTGCGCGGCGCACCAATGATTGTGGTTTCGTCTTTGTCTGGCATTGGCCTTGAAAAACTAATGCCTGCCGTCCTTAATGTTCATGAAGATTGGAACGCAAGAATCAAAACCCGAGATCTGAATGATTGGCTCAAAGAAGCAGTTGCCAAACAGCCACCACCAAGTGTTGAGGGTAAACGCATAAAGCCGCGCTATATTGCGCAAATAAAGGCGCGACCACCGACTTTTGTTCTATTGGCATCTCGGGCTGCGCAATTGCCCGAAACCTATGTAAGATACCTTACAAATGGCATAAGGGTTGCGTTTGATATGCCAGCAGTGCCAATTCGCTTTTTTGTGCGCGCACCAAAAAACCCTTTCATTGATGGTGATGATGGCGCACCGCGCCCACGAGTTTCCAATACCAAAGGCGCGAGCATTCCTAAGCCTGAAAAAATATCAGTCGAGCGAGCCCGAAAAGCGGCAGGCGCAAAAAATGCAATGTCACCAAAGCGGCGGGCAAAGAAAGAACTTGAAAAAACGGGTGGCGCATTTAGCGCTCGAAATTTACGTGCAAAAGATGCTAGAAAGCGAGTTACAGCGAAACCGCGAAATAAAGGGAAATGAAATGTTTGATTTAACTGGCAAAAAAGCATTGGTTACTGGCGCAACTGGTGGGCTTGGCGCCGCAATTGCAAGAGCGCTAAATGCCCAAGGCGCACAAGTCGCAATTTCTGGCACGCGCGAAGCGGTTTTGAATGACCTAAAATCAGAACTTAATAATGCAATTCCATTGGTCGCCAATTTATCGCAAGAAGGCGCTGCCGAGGATTTGGTAACACGGGCCGAAGCAGAACTTGGCGGGCTTGATATTTTGGTGGCAAATGCTGGCGTGACCCGCGATGGTTTGTTGCTGCGTATGAAAAATGAAGATTTTGACGATGTAATGAAAATCAATCTCTATAGCTATTTTGCAATGTGCCGCACCGCCATGAAAGGCATGATGAAGCGCCGCCACGGGCGAATTATTGGGATAGCTTCGATTGTTGGCGTAACCGGCAATGGTGGACAAGCCAATTATGCGGCGTCCAAAGCGGGTATGATTGGTTTCACCAAATCCATTGCCCAGGAAGTTGCGACTCGAGGCATAACTGCCAATTGCATTGCGCCCGGCTTTATTACTTCACCCATGACAGATGTTTTGAATGATGCGCAAAAGGCAGGGATTTTATCCACTATTCCGTCAGGCCGCATGGGTGAAGCAGGTGAGATTGCTGCTGGTGTGGTTTATTTAAGCTCGGATGAAGCTGCATATATGACGGGTCAAACTTTGCATATCAATGGCGGCATGGCGATGATATAAGGAGCTTTGCTGGGCAACGGAGGCAATCATGAAGCGAATAGTGTTTTTGATATCTGGCATTGTATTCGCGGCGGCATTATTGGCGCAAACAATGGTGCACTCACAGCCAAATTCGCCGACCAATAAAATCGGCAGATCGTTGAAGGCAGCATATCCGAAATATGTTTCCGCCTATGATGATGCATCAATCACGCTGAATAATGGTCAAAAACTGAATTATTCTGACGATATTGCAAATAAAACCCATGAAGCGAGATTAGAATCACCAGACCTTGATGACATGTTTTGGCAAACCTATCCATTTGGGGTAGGGGCGACAGTCCCGGCAACAGATTTCGACCCCGGCCGCTACAGAAATTCTCCTTTTTTTGACGCAGTTTATGGCAATTGTTTTAATGGAGCAGTTGATAATAAAATGGTGTCGGTGCGCTGGGTGAATGGGGCAAATGTCCGCTTCACATCAGCAAATGGGGCTAATATCGCATTGGAAAGGGTTGCGCGTGAATTGGAACGGCTCGGCCCTTCATTTGTGCGCTATTTAGTGCCAACTTCGGGAACTTATAATTGCCGTGTGATAGCGGGCACAAATACGCGTTCGATGCACGCTTATGGCGCGGCAATTGATCTTAATAGCTCTTATGGCGAATATTGGCGGTGGCAAAAGGACAAGAGCAAGGGAATTAGATATAATAACCGAATGCCCATGGAAATTGTGCGCATTTTCGAAAATAACGGCTTTATTTGGGGCGGCAGGTGGTATCATTACGATACTTTCCATTTCGAATACCGCCCCGAGTTTAGGGAATATGCGGGAAATTGACGCAAACATCGTTTGCCAATGCGCAAACCTGCAATCGGGGCTTCCATTGTTTGTTAAAAAATGACAATAGGTATTTGGTACAAATTTCGGCATTAAATGCGTTATTTGCGGGTAAGTTTAACATAAGGTGAGGGCAAAGATGTCTGAAGTTTTAGAAAAAGTAAAAGCAATCGTAGTTGACCATTTGGGTGCGGACGCTGAGAAAGTTGTCGAAAATGCAAGTTTCATTGATGATTTGGGCGCGGACAGCCTTGATATTGTTGAACTTGTTATGGCTTTTGAGGAGGCTTTTGGCGTTGAAATTCCTGATGATGCTGCCGAAAAAATCCAAACGGTTGGCGACGCAGTTAAATTCATTGCTGAGAAAACCAAGGGTTAGTCCTATATGCGGCGAGTTGTCGTAACTGGTATCGGCCTCGTAACTCCGCTTGGAGTCGGGGCCGATTTCGTATGGGGCAAACTTATTGCAGGTTATTCGGGTGCAGGCGCAGTCACGAGGTTTGACGCAAGCGAGCTGGGCGTTAGATATGCCTGCGAAGTGCCGCAAGTAAACGGCTTTGGCGGTGGCGGCGTTGATGTCCCTGGATCTTTTGATCCCGACACTGTTTTAAGCCACCGCGATAGGCGCAGAGTTGATGATTTCATTCTATATGGAATTGCTGCCGCCGAAGAAGCCATAAAAGATTCAGGCTGGATTGCGCAAATCGATGATGACCAAGAACGAACAGGCGTTATGATCGGCTCGGGCATTGGCGGCTTATCGACCATTGCCGAAACTGCACTTTTGTTAGAGCGCGAAGGGCCGCGCAAAATTAGTCCGTTTTTCGTGCCATCGGCACTAATCAATCTAATTTCTGGCCATGTGTCCATTCGCCACCAATTCAAAGGCCCAAATCATTCGGTGGTTACAGCCTGCGCAACCGGCGCACATGCAATTGGCGATGCGGCGCGGATAATTAAATATGGCGATGCCGATGTGATGGTCGCTGGTGGAGCTGAAGCTGGGGTTTGCAAAATAGGGATTGCTGGCTTTGCGGCTTCACGTGCTTTGTCATCGGGCTATCATGATGACCCAACTCAAGCGTCACGGCCATATGACAAAGATCGCGATGGTTTTGTATTGGGGGAAGGCGCGGGCGTTGTTGTTCTCGAAGAATTTGAACACGCCAAAGCGCGCGGCGCAAAAATTTATGGCGAAGTTGTTGGCTATGGTATGTCGGGCGATGCTCACCATATTACTGCCCCTGCCGAAGATGGCAATGGTGGATATCGGGCGATGCGGGCGGCATTGAAAGATGCAAAATTGGAAGCCAAAGACATTCAATATGTGAATTCCCATGGCACTTCGACACCATTGGGTGATGAAATTGAACTAAAAGCAATAGAAAGGCTTTTTGGGGAAAACTCTGCGAATTTGACAGTTTCTTCCACTAAATCGGCAATCGGCCATTTATTGGGCGCGGCGGGGGCAGTTGAAGCGATTTTCACTTTGCTTGCGATGCGTGATGGCATTGCGCCGCCGACATTGAATTTGAACGCGCCGTCAGTGGAAACCAAGATTGATTTAGTTCCAAAAATTGCCAAGAAAATGGAAATTAAGGCTGCGATGTCCAATTCCTTTGGCTTTGGCGGAACCAATGCCGCTTTAGTATTTGCGAAATTGTAAAATGGACGCTGCAAAAGAATTTCGTCGCCAAAAAAAGACCGAAAAGCGGGAAAAAATCCGCTTTTTTCAACGCGCAGGTGTATTGATAATTATCGCATTGGTCTGCATCGAAATTCTTCTATTATTGGGTTTGTTTTTTGGCCCCGGTCCCAAAGCTGCAAATGGCGATAAATCAGTGTTTTATGTGGCTTCTGGCGATGGGGCTGCAAAAATCGCCAAAAACCTTGGCGATGGTCATTTGGTAAGAACTCCGTTTGCATTCAAGGTGTTGGTAGTTTTGACGGGCGCGGGCTCGAAATTCCAAATTGGCGAGTTTGAAATTCCCAACCGCGCTTCGCCATCAAAAATATTGCGCATTCTTACCAAAGGCGCGGCGATTGCCCATAATGTCACAATTCCCGAAGGTTGGACCAATGGCATGGCTTATGAGCGTATCGCTGCAAATCCAATTTTGGTTGGCGAAATGCCGCCAATGGTGCGCGAGGGAAGCCTTGCTGCCGATACCTACCAGGTGCAAAGGGGCGACACTCGTGCGACCCTAGTTAATCGCATGGTGCAAGCGCAAACAAGGATAATTGATGAATTATGGCTCAAACGCGCCGCAAATTTGCCATTTCGCAGCAAAGATGAGGCCATAATTTTGGCTTCAATTGTTGAAAAAGAAACTGGCAAAGCCGAAGAGCGACCGAAAGTAGCCGCAGTTTTTGTGAACCGTTTGCGCCTTGGAATGAAACTTCAGTCAGATCCTACCATTATTTATGGCGTGACGCGCGGTTTGCCAATCGGCCGTAAGATTTTGCGAAGTGAAATCAACCAAAATCATCCGTGGAATACTTATGTTATTGCAGGCCTGCCGCCAACACCAATTGCAAACCCGGGGCGAGCTTCAATTGAAGCGGTGCTAAATCCGCCGAATTCCAAGGATTTGTTTTTTGTGGCTGATGGCACGGGTGGCCATGTATTTGCCGAAACTTATGCCGAGCACGAGCGCAATGTCGCTAGGTGGCGCGAATTTCGGGCGCAAAGCGAAATCCAAGAACAGCATTTAGAAGGCGCACGCGGGTCAAAATAAAAACTAATGACTTGAAGCAATTCTAATAGTAACTAAATACATGACCACTGATTCCCAAAACAAAATTCGCAAACGTCGCGGCTTAATGCTGGTGCTTTCAAGCCCGTCTGGCACTGGAAAAACTTCTCTTTCACGGCATTTGGTCAATGACGACAAGGAAATCAGCCTGTCTGTTTCTTGGACAACGCGCCCGATGCGCGATGGTGAAATTGATGGCAATCATTATCACTTTGTTTCTAAAGACGAATTTCGTAAAATGCGGGCAGCAGACGGCTTTCTTGAATGGGCCGAAGTTCATGATTTTTATTATGGGTCGCCAAAAGAACCAATTTTGAGAACTTTGGAAAGCGGCCTTGATATAATTTTCGATATTGATTGGCAAGGCGCGCAACAATTGGCAAATTCGGCGCCATCTGATGTCGTTAGAGTATTTATTTTACCTCCTTCAATGAAGGAATTAAAACGTCGGCTCGATAAACGCGGGCAAGATAGCGAAACGGTTGTTAGCAAGCGCATGACCAATGCTTATGGTGAAATCAGTCGTTATGATTCTTATGAATATGTATTGGTTAATGAAGATTTTGACGAGACTTACGAGCATTTGAAAACCATAATCGCCGCCGAAAGATTGCAGCGCCATCGCCAACCCTGGATAGGCCAATTCGCGCTGGATTTGCTTGAGGAAGATGCTTAGAACTAAGCCGCCCAGTTGCCAACACGCTACCCCCCAGTCTCGCGGAGCTCGACAGCCCCCCTATAAATAGGGGGGCGGCTCAAGACGTTGCTTTATACGCGTTTGCCAATGCGAAAAATTGTTCGGGGGTGAGGGTTTCGGCGCGTTTTGTTGGGTCAATATCAGCGGCGGTACAGAGGGCAAGTGCGTTGCCAATCTGACCCAGGCTGGAGCGCAACATTTTGCGCCTTTGCCCGAAAGCTGCCGCAGTCACTTTTCCTAATGCCGCAATATCATCAAATTGCACCTGTTTTTCACTTAAAACCACAACTGCACTCTCGACTTTTGGTGGCGGGGTGAATGCCAAACGCGGGACATGCAGGGCAATATGGGCATCGCATTTTGCTGCGACCAATATCGCCAATCTGCCATAAGCGCTCTGCCCAACATTGGCACAAATCCGCGTTGCAACTTCGCTTTGAAACATCAATATCATCGGCCAAGCGGCTTCAATGCCATGCAGCCAATTTACTAAAAGCGCGGTGCCAACATTATAGGGCAAATTGGAAATTATTTTACCGTGGTAATTTGTAAGCCCATGCTCGGCCAATATTTCGGACAGCGAAATTTTCAAAGCATCGCCTTCGATAATAATTAGTCTGCCCATGTCGTCGGCGAAATAATCGCGCAAATGCCTAGCAAAGCGTGGGTCTTTTTCAATCACAATTATTTTATGCGCTGGGCCATCCAATAATGCGCGGGTAAGTCCACCAGGCCCCGGGCCAATTTCAAAAACCACATCATTTTCGCTAATTGCGCCCAATTTTGCAATTTTAGAGGTTAAATTCAAATCGAGCAAAAAATGCTGCCCAAGCCCCTTTTTTGCAAATAGATCATTGGTTTTTAGGACTTCGCCCAAACTTGATTTATTTGCCATTGTTTTTGGCTCGGTTATCGGCAATGTCTGCGGCCATTTTTATTGCTGCGATCAAACTATCGGGTTTTGCAATATTTTTGCCAGCAATATCAAATCCAGTTCCGTGGTCTGGCGATGTGCGAACAATCGGCAAACCCAAAGTGACATTGACGCCGCCCCAAAAATCCAATGCTTTGATTGGTATAAGCCCTTGGTCGTGATACATGGCAATGAAACAATCATTATGGGCGCGCGAATGTGGCGAAAATGCACTATCGGCGGGCAGGGCATCGGAACAATCAATCCCGCCTTCACGCAATAGTTGGGCTGCTGGGTTTATGATTTCCATTTCTTCACGGCCAATTGCGCCATTTTCGCCGGCGTGAGGATTAAGCCCCAAGAGCGCAATTCGTGGATTTGGAATGCCAAAATCATTTTTCAATGATGAATTTACAACGCGAACCACATCCATAATTTTATCAATAGTGAGCAAAGACGGCACTACCGATATTGGCGCGTGGATTGTCACCAACGCGACTTTCAACCCATCAATGCCAAGCATCATAACTGGGCCACGCGCATGATGAAATGGCATTGTGCGGACTTCATGCGCCACAAATTCAGTATGGCCCGCAAATTCAAAACCAGCTTCATAAAGAACCGACTTTGCGATTGGCAAAGTCACAAGGGCTTTGGCATTGCCCTCCTTGACCAAGCCTATTGCTTGTTTAATTGCTTCAATAATTGCTGGTGCATTTTTTGGGCTTGGCCTACCCAATATTGCTTTTTCATTCAATTTGGCGGTGTGCAAAATTGGCAAAGCATTTGGAAAATAATGTGCAGTTTCAGCGATATCCGCGATAATCCTAATTTCAATATTCGCGGCATCGGCAGCTCGCAAAAATGGCTCAGCATCGCCAATAATTGCGAAATGGTGTTCAGTGGCGTGAAGTATTTGCCATGCCTTAATCGCGATTTCTGGCGCTATGCCAGACGGTTCACCCATGGAGACAATGATTGGCTTATTCACTGCCCCACTCCCAAAATATTGTTAGAACCGAGTATTAACCGCAGCTTCACGGCGCAAATCGCGCAAATATCTGCGGGCAATAAGGCTAAGTTCCTGATCTGTAAGTTGGTCTTCAATTTGTTCTCGCGTTGGGATATCTGGCCCTGACAGCACTACATCGCAAACCACGAGAACATGAACGCCCTGCGCTGACCTAAAGACATTGGTCGATTGGTTCTGCCGTAAATTCTGCAAATTGCTGTTGAAAACTTCCGATAATTCGATGGCCGCGACTTGGCCCAAATCGAGCGCCGAAATATTATTGCGTGCAGCAGCCCGAGTGACACCATCGCAACCACCACGCAAGCCAGTTTTGGCGGCGCGAACTTGTTCCTCGGCATGTCGCCACACGGTTTCAGATGCATCGGCAGCAACTGATTTGGACATTTCTTTTAATTTATAGGTCGCCAACGGAATTTGCCCTTCGCGTTTGGCGCGAATTGCAAAAATCATTACCCCGCCTTGCACCGAAATCGGATCTGACACTTGGCCAACTGGCACTTGGTCAATAATAGTCGCTACTTCTGGCCGCAATTCGCCTTGGATTACCCAACCTAAATCACCGCCAGAAGCCGCAGTTGACGCAAACGAAAATTGCTGAGCAATTCGTGCGAAACTCGCGCCAGATCTAATTTGCGCGACTAATGTAGCAGCGCCTGCCAATGCTTCTTCGGTTTCAGTTGAATTTGCAACTTCGATGAAAATTTCCGACATTTGATATTGTGGGCGATTGGAAGTTGCTAAAACGCGGTTCAAAAATTCATCAATACGGCCGCGCGAAATTTTTATACGGCTGCCGTAACGACCCGAGACAATGCGCTGCCACAATACTTCGGCCCTGGTTTTATCGCGATAACTTTGTATTGAAATG
Organism: Hyphomonadaceae bacterium; assembly: GCA_009773395.1. Lineage (GTDB taxonomy): Bacteria > Pseudomonadota > Alphaproteobacteria > Caulobacterales > Aquidulcibacteraceae > Pseudaquidulcibacter. Next base: position 23,295 of record WRPI01000003.1, read on the forward strand.
CCAGCTTCGAGTAATTCGGTATAAAAAGCTTCAAGAGTTTGCCCATTTTGGCGCGCCTGATTTGCTAAAATGCGATCCACATCGGCATCGCCCATATAAACTTTGAACTTCGCCGCTTCCTGGATTTGTAAACGCTCATTGATAAGTTGACTGAGTGCCTGTTGGGATGCTTGTTGCACAATTTCGGGCGTTGCTTGGGTTATGCCGCTTGTAATCAACAAAAATCTGGTTCTTTGCCGTAAATCGAAACTAGTAATTGGTTGATCGTTCACAATTGCCGCAACGCCCTCACCAGTAGCCGCCGCTTGCGCCCATGCTTGTTTCGCACTTATCGCCATTACACCGACAATAAAGGCGATTAGCGCAATTCTAATTATACGCCCAAATCCTGCCGCTAAATTGCCTATTGTGACTCTTTCAATTTTCATCTTCACTTTGCCCCAAAGCACAATCTATCAATATTGCCCTATTAGCCCTCATTAGCCAATGTCGTGCCATAATAAAACCTAATTGGCGCAAAATAAGGCAGTTAAATTAAACTTCCTCAAACTGTCCACATGATCATCTCCTTCCCCAATTGCAATTGGGGAAGGTGGCCGCGAAGCGGACGGAAGGGGTTAAAACTCTTTGAAATCAACCCCTTCAGTCAGAGCGCTACGCACTCTGCCAGCTTCCCCAGCTTGGGGAAGCAGAAAAGCAATCTTTGTCATCAACCTGAGTTAAAATAATTTAATTCGTAAATATTAAAACCTATCATTGGCAAATTCAATCACTCAAACGGTTCTTCATTTATCAAGCCAATGGTTTTGAAAGCAATTTGGATTTTGAATCCCGACGACGGGGTGATGAAGCGATTGGTTGTATTGGTTTCTTCATAATAAACCAGAACTTCGGTACAATCATCACCAAAGCCACCGCCTATCCTTGAACGCAAATTAGAATTAGTTCTAAAATCATACCAATTATCTGCAAAAATGCGTGTCTTTTCGCCAAAACGATAACTCGCGCGGGTTACAAGTTCGCGGTTTGCCCGTTCAGTGCCGCCTATTCGCAACGGCATTTCATGATAGCGAAATGACAAACCTGCGCCGGCGTAAGAAAGCCTTGCTGCAAGTTCAGCGCGCACTAATTCGCCCGTAATTGCGTCCATTCTGATATTGCCATCGAAACTTAGATTTGCATTGACATTAATTGTCAAATTTGAGACCCAATCGCCGTCCTCACGATCAAGATTTGTCAGCCTATCAAGAAATGGATTGGAGTTATCACGATATTGTTTGCCGACAAACCAATCAAACGAACTATTGCCCGAATTGGCGATTACATTAACCCCAATGGTTGCGCGGTTGCCACTGTCCCAAATATCATAATTACTGCTGGGTGTTTGGTTGAAATATGAGCTAAAATTATTGTCATAGCCGTTGGAATCTTCAATTGAAATTTGATTGGAAAGGTCCGCTTTGCTTGAGGCCGCCAAATTCACCCTCGGTATAATCATCAAATTCAGATTATCCATTTGCCGCACTAATGGCCATTTTAAGTCAAGCGACACAGTGCCTAATGTGCGTGTAAGTTGGCGCGAACCAATTGCAACTCCGGCTGCAAGCCTTTGATTAGTGTATGAATAAGCATCACTTCTTACAGAAACCAAGGGCGCAACGACAAGGCCATTCCCAATAATTGTTTGCGCGCGCCAATTGAGGCCGCCACTAATACGCCCAGAATCTTGGCGTCCATTGTTGCGGTCTAGATAAATTGCAGAGCCCGAAGCCGATAATGTGCCGTTCCATGGGCCAATTTTCCAATTCCTATGGGCTTCAATAGCGGGTGCGATATGGGGCGTGTTTTTGCGTCTTTCGCCAATTGTCAAATCTTGAAACGAAGCTGCATAGCCGCGGACGAAGTAATTTTCATCGCTGCCTTCGACATATATTTGGCTCATTAGCCTGGTGTCATTGGTGCGCAAAATGCCACGTTGTAAGCTTTGCCCACCAATTGAATAGCGCTCGAGATATAAATCATCAGAGGCGGTTTCGACGCCAAAACCCCAATCCCATTCGCTATTTATTGCAAATCGCCCTTCGCCAAAAACGTGACCCCGCCAATCTTCAGCGCCATAAAATACATGACGCCCGCCAAATCTGCGCTCTTTGGTTACGGACCCTGCTAATTTCAAATTGCCAGAAAAGAAATTGCGGCGATATTGCGCTGACAAAAGCGGGTTTACAAATTGGCTGATCATTGGTGAGACAATTAAATCGGAATAATCATCAATAATATAAACAAAAGGCTGTTCCCAATAGACGCCAATTCGTGATGAGCGACCAGGTTTTGGTTGCAAAAATCCAGTTTGGCGCCCAAAAGTGGGGTCCGAATGCGTGAACACCGGTAAATATAAGACCGGCACGCCTTTAATTTCAAAAACAACATCGCGATATGAAATGATGTTGGTTGCTAAGTTTTGGGTCGCAGATTTCGCCCGCAATTCCCAAGTTGGGCGTTTATCAACGCAAATCGGGCAGGCGGTGTAAATCACATGGTTAAGTGAATTTCGGTTGTCTGAGCGCCGCAAAATACTTGTGGCGGCAATAACCCCACCATTGGCAAGCCTTGAAGAAAATCCATTTATCACTCCCGTTGCTAACCTATCATCAACCACCAAACTTTCGGCATAGCTATTGGTGCCATCGGGGTCTATCATCAAGACATTGCCATTGGCGCTTATTATTCCTGTGGTTCTGTCATATTTAAGGCGATCTGCGCGCAATCGGCGACCAAGATTAAACGCCTGCACATTGCCAGTGGCTTCAACGCTATTATCAGCCGTGGAAGTTCCGATCGCGTCAGCCGACAATAAAATTGCGTCGCCGAATTCGCTGGGGTTCGGATTGGGTGAAATAATCGTTTCGCTCACATCTGGTTTTGCGACCTCTTGGGCATTCGCGCACGGCGCAGCACATGCCGCCAATCCAAAACTCGCGGCAGCCCAAAAATGTTTCGGCAAAAATTTAACAAACATTGATTTGACTTAATATTGTTTGACGAAATAGCGCAACTGCTTTGTAACACAATATTACCATTGTTTAATAATGCAGAGTTCCAAATTGGCGCAGTTGTTAACCGAAAACAGCCTAGGGGAATCTTGGAGGCCTCACCCAGAATCGAACTGGGGTACACGGATTTGCAATCCGCTGCGTCACCACTCCGCCATGAGGCCTCATATAAGTGGTCGCCACGCATCTATCAGATTGAAACATAAGGTTCAATTAAAGAGAATGCAAAACGCAGTATATTTAACTGCGACTTTTTGCCAATTTGTAGCACCTTGACGCTTTAGTCATGCTAAATTGTAGTGTAATGAATCTACTGCAATGTGATTTGTTTTAGTTAGAGGTGGGCAAAGTGGCGGTAGATTTTCAAATTCAGCGTGCGAATATGATTGAAAGTCAAGTTCGCACTAATGATGTTAGTGACGCAAAACTAATCGCGGCCATAAGCAAGGTAAAACGCGAAGATTTTGTCGATGAAGCAAGCGCGAATTTTGCCTATGCCGAAGTTGCGGTAAAAAGCAAAAGCGGGCGTTTTCTGCTCAAACCGCGTGATTTTGCAAAACTCGCGCAAGCTACAATGATAGAAAGTGGCGATGAGGTTTTGGTAATAGCTGGCTCGGGTGGATATTCGTCGGCTGTATTTAATGCAATGGGGGCTAAAACAACTGTCATTGACAATATATCCATAGCAGCGAGTGAAAACGAAATTACTATCGGCAATATTGAAACTCTCGCGGAACTGCAAGATGGGATGTTTGACATTATTTTTGTTGATGGCGGCGTCCCGCGCATTCCCACTAGTTGGGGCAATAAACTCAAAGAAAATGGTCGCTTGTGCGTTATCGTAATGGCGGATGGGATTGGACATGCCAAAATCTTTGTAAAATCCAATGGTCAATTATCGGGACGCACGATTTTTGACACCAAGCCGCCAATTTTGACTGAATTAAACCTTTCGCCCGAGTTTGTTTTTTAATCAATCAGTCATCATTTCACTCCATCTATAGACCTGCGATATAAATTGGGATTATCATTTCGATTGGACAAATGATTCGCAATTTGCAATTTGTCGAATTAAGCCCATAGATAATGGGTAAGTAAAAGCATTGAGGGGCTAATATGAGCGCAGCCGAAGCACAAGCCGAACCAACGATGGAAGAAATCTTGGCTTCGATTCGCCGTATCATCTCGGAAGATGATGCGCCGCCTGCAACTGAACATGCACCAAGCGACGGCAGTGATGTCTTGGATCTGGTTGAAACAGCGCCCGAGCCTGCTGAAGAAACACATGTCAGCAGTGATTTTGATTTCGATGCTCTGGGCGAAGAAGAAGAGCCAGCTTTTGCCGAAACGCCCGCGCCCGAGCCAATGGCGATTGATGATGATTTTGGGGCGTCGCCTGACGAAATCATAATTGTTGACCGTGAACCTGATCCGCCTGAACCGGTTTATTCGTTTGACCCTGAGCCTGAGGAATTGGCACCGGCGCCCGCACCATCTTATCACGAGCCTGCGGCCTATGAACCACGCCCGATGGCACCATTGCCGCCGCAACTGGCACACACTCTAGGCCTTGTTGGTGACGAGGCATCACGCGCAGCCGCCGACGCTTTTGCCAAAGTTGGGCCAATGCTACCTGGGCATTTTGCCAATGGCGTTAGTGTCGAAGAATTAACCGCACATATGCTCAAGCCAATGCTCAAAGAATGGCTCGACAAGCACTTGCCGCGCATTGTTGAAGAACGGGTGGAAGCAGAGCTCGCAAGGATTGCAAGACGCGGGTTTTAGAAGTTGCTTTACTCTGAGTAATTAACATGTTTATTGGCCATTATTGCGCGGCATTTGCTGCGCGCGCTCATGCTCCAGATGCACCAAAGCTTGGATTGCTGTTTCTTGCCGCACAAGCTGTCGATATCGGCTTTTTCACTTTACTGGCTGGCGGCATTGAACGGGTTTCGCATGACGAAAATATTCGCGGAATAATGCCGATTATTCTTGAATATATGCCGTTTACCCATTCTCTTGTAGCAACTTCTATTTGGGCAGCGGGGGCATTTTTCTTAACCAAAAATCTTGTTTTCAAAGGCCAAGCAAAACCCGCACTAATTTTTGCAATTGTTGTGGCTAGTCATTGGTTTTTGGATCTGCCCGTTCACCGCGCTGATTTGCCGATTTGGGGCAATGAAATGAAACAGGGGTTCGGGCTTTGGAATTTTCCAATAGTGGCAATGATTTTTGAGCTTTCGCTGCTTTGGGCTTCAATTTATTATTACATTATCAAGCGTGGCATGGCACAAATTTCAAGGCCGTGGTTCATCGGATTATTGACATTCTTGCTTTTGGCGCAAGCAATAAATTGGTTTTCGCCGTCTGCATCCAATGTGTTGCAATTATCTATCATGGGTATTGCAGCTTATTTGGTGGCTGCATATTTGGCACTCAAAAGTGAACTGCGTTCGCCAAGTCGCCAGTAAATTTCCGATAAAAGGACAGTTATTGGCTTTTGTTTGCTGGTGTTTTATTGCATAGCAAAACTCGCAAACTCCATACGAACGCAAAAAACAAGATAATGATAGACCAAAACTTCAATTCACTAAGTTCTGAACCCAAAATTTACAAAAAATGGGAAGAAAGCGGCGCATTTAAGCCCAGCGATGCTGCAAATGCTGAGGCGTTTTCAATGGTTATTCCGCCACCAAACGTAACAGGCTCGTTGCACCTTGGCCATGCGCTCAATAATACATTGCAAGACATTTTGGCGCGGTTTGAGCGGATGCGCGGCAAATCAGTTTTATGGCAACCTGGATTGGATCATGCTGGCATCGCAACACAAATGGTGGTTGAGCGCCAGTTAGCAGAAGCAAAAAATAATGAAAGCCGCGCTAGTTTGGGGCGCGATGAATTCGTAAAAAGAGTGTGGGACTGGAAAGCAACCTCGGGCGGCACAATTAACAACCAATTGCGGCGGCTTGGCGCATCGTGCGATTGGTCGCGAGAGCGTTTTACGATGGACGAGGGGCTTAGCGCCGCCGTGCGCAAGGTCTTCGTGCAATTGCATAAAGAAGGGCTAATTTACCGCGATAAACGCCTCGTAAATTGGGATCCATATTTTGAAACAGCGGTTTCGGATCTTGAAGTCGTAAATGAAGAAAAAGACGGTCATTTTTGGCATTTCAAATACCCACTTGAAAACGGCGAAACTTATGAGTTCCCAATTGCTTTTGACGATGAAGGCCAGCCAACAGAATTTGAAGTTCGCGACTATATTTCTATCGCTACGACCCGCCCCGAAACAATGCTCGGTGACGGTGCAGTTGCGGTAAACCCAAAAGACGCGCGTTATGCGCCAATTATTGGCAAAAAATGCCTTTTGCCACTTGCCGATAGATATATTCCCATCATTACTGACGAATATCCTGATCCTGATTTCGGTTCGGGTGCAGTCAAAATTACTGGCGCACATGATTTCAACGATTACAAAGTTGCCAAAAAACACAATATTCCGCTTTATATTTTGCTCGATAGCAAAGCGAAAATGCTCGATGCCGAATATATTCCAAGCAAATATCGTGGGCTGGACAGGTTTGAAGCGCGCAAACAAATTGTGTCCGATATTGATGAGCGTGGATTATTAATCACAGTTGAAAACAAGAAAATCATGCAACCCCTTGGCGATAGATCGGGCGTGGTTATCGAGCCGATGTTGACAGATCAATGGTATGTTGACGCGCAAAAACTCGCGATACCTGCGATTGAAGCTGTAAAATCGGGTGAAGTGCGGTTTTCACCCGATAGTTGGAAAGAAACCTATTTCCAGTGGATGGAAAATATTGAGCCTTGGTGCGTATCGCGGCAATTATGGTGGGGTCATCGGATTCCCGCTTGGTATGACGAAACTGGCAATATTTTTGTTGAGGACACGAAGGAGGCAGCCCAAGAAGCGGCCAATAATTTTCATTCCAAACCAGTCATTATTTCGCAAGATACTGACGTTCTCGACACTTGGTTCTCCTCTGGCCTTTGGCCGTTTTCGACCATGGGTTGGCCCGAGCAAACGCCCGAACTTGCGAAGTTTTACCCCACCACAACATTGGTCACAATGTTTGATATTATCTTTTTTTGGGTTGCCCGAATGATGATGATGGGTATTCATTTTACGGGAAAAGCACCTTTCAAAAATGTGATAATTCACTCGCGCGTGGTTGATGAATTTGGCAAGAAAATGTCAAAATCCAAAGGCAATATCATCGACCCAGTGCCGCTTATTGACGAGTATGGCGCCGATGCCTTGCGCTTCTCTTTGGCAATCGCTGCAGGGCCGGGGCGTGATATTCGCATGAGCCCAAAACGGGTTGAAGGCTATCGCAATTTTTCGACAAAATTATGGAATGCAGCGCGCTTTTGCCAAATGAATGAATGTATGGCGTCCGAAACATACACGCCGACTTGCGCCAAACATACGCTTAACAAATGGATAATTTCGCAAATTGGGCGGGCAACGCACGATGTTGAAAAAGCGATTATTAATCACCGCTTTGATGAAGCCGCCAGCGCGATTTATTCGTTGATTTGGGCAGTTTTTTGCGATTGGTATTTGGAACTAATAAAGCCAATTCTTAATGGTGACGATGAAGAAGCAAAATCTGAAACTCGCGAGACTGCGGCCTGGGCGCTCGATGCAATATTGAAATTGCTGCACCCATTCATGCCTTTTGTCACCGAAGAATTATGGGAAAAAACCGCCGAATTTACGCCCAAACGCGAAAATTTATTGATTTCTGAGAGTTGGCCCAGAATTGATAATTCACTGCAAAATGAAGATGCGGAAAGCGAAATTGGCTGGGTTATTGATATTATTTCTGGCATTCGCTCATTGCGGGCTGAAACCAATATTCCCGCAGGCGCAAAAATTCCCGCTGTCATGGTTGGTGCAAATCAATATACGAGGAATTTGCTCGAAAAATATCAAAACGAAATCGACAGATTGGCGAGGCTGGACTATTCAACATCGTCCGATGAAATGCCAAAAGGGGCGGTAAGTTTTGTGTTAGATGAAGCCATTATTGCCCTCCCTTTGACTGGCATTTTGGACGTAGCTGCGGAAAAAACACGTTTGCAAAAGGAAATTTCTAGGTGCGAAACCGAAGCCGCTAAAATCAATGGAAAATTAGCCAATCCGCAGTTTGTCGAACGCGCACCTGAAAACGTGATTGAAGAACAAAAAAACCGTTTGGCTGATTATCAAAATGAACAGCTAAAATACCAAAATGTTCTGGCTAAACTGGATGAAATATAATGAGCAATCATAAATGGGATAAATCTAAATTACCAAGCCGCCATGTATCAATTGGGCCGTCAAAAGCACCGCATCGATCATATTATTATGCGATGGGCCTTGGCACACTTGATATTGAAGCGCCATTTGTCGGCGTCGCGAGTTGCTGGAACGAATCTGCGCCGTGCAATACTGCGCTCATGCGGCAAGCCCACGCGGTTTCCCAAGGTGTGAAAGAAGCAGGCGCAACTCCGCGCGAGTTTTGCACAATTACTGTAACTGACGGCATTGCCATGGGCCATGAAGGTATGCGTTCAAGCCTTGTTTCGCGTGATGTGATTGCCGATAGTGTCGAGCTTTCAATGCGTGGCCACAGCTATGATGCGCTGGTTGGGATTGCGGGTTGCGATAAGAGCTTACCTGGCATGATGATGGCGATGTTGCGCCTTAATGTGCCGAGCGTGTTTCTTTATGGTGGTTCAATTTTACCGGGGTCATACAAGGGCAAAGACATAACGGTGCAAGAAGTATTTGAAGCGGTTGGTTCATTTGCGGCAGGGCGGATAGATTTCCCTGAATTATGCGAAATTGAACGCCATGCTTGCCCATCCGATGGGGCATGTGGTGGGCAGTTCACAGCCAATACTATGGCATGTGTCGCCGAAGCTATTGGCTTGGCTTTGCCATTATCATCGGCTTTACCCGCGCCATATTTGGCACGTGATCAATATGCAATTGCCTCGGGCAAAGGCGTTGTCGATTTAATCCTCCGCAATCTAAAGCCGCGCGATATTTGCACGCGTGAAGCCTTCATCAATGCCGCAGTTGTAGTCGCGGCAACGGGCGGCAGCACCAATGGCGCGTTGCATTTACCCGCCATGGCGTCTGAAGCGGGAATTGTCTTCACCTTGCGCGACGTTGCCGAGGCATTCAAGACTACGCCGTGGATTGTCGATTTGAAACCCGGTGGGCAATATGTCGCCAAGGATTTGGGCGAAGCGGGCGGTATGCCGATGGTTTTGAAAACTTTGCTAGATAATGACCTTATCAATGGCAATTGCATGACTGTGACTGGCAAAACTTTGGGTGAAAACCTTGAAGAAGTGACATGGAACCCAGATCAAAAAGTAATTCACAGCGTCAAAACCCCAATCACTGAAAATGGTGGCGTTGTTGGCCTATGGGGTTCACTTGCGCCCGAAGGAGCAATTGTGAAAATTGCCGGCATGGAAAAATTGCAATTCCGTGGCCCCGCACGCGTATTTGAAGGTGAAGAAGCCTGTTTTGAAGCCGTAACCGCGCAAAATTACGAAAAAGGCGAAGTGTTTGTAATCCGCTATGAAGGCCCAAAAGGTGGCCCTGGGATGCGCGAAATGCTCTCAACAACTGCGGCTTTATATGGCCAAGGAACAGGTGGTGAAATCGCGCTTATTACCGATGGACGCTTTTCAGGGGCAACACGCGGGATGTGCATTGGCCACGTCGGCCCCGAAGCCGCACTTGGTGGCCCAATTGCCCTGATTGAAAACGGTGATGTTATTGCCATTGACGCTGAAGCTGGCACAATTGAACTTGAAGTTTCAGACGATGTTCTGGCCGACCGCCGCAAGAACTGGCGACCCCGCAAAACCAATTATAACAGCGGTGCAATCTGGAAATACGCGCAACTAGTTGGCCCTGCTTATTTAGGCGCATTAACCCACCCAGGCGCGGCTGAAGAAACCCATGTTTATGCGGATATATGAACTTGAAAATCGATTTTCAGCGCCACTACATTTCCATGGAGACGAGAGAAAGCTTAGATCAAGTAGCAAATACATTTCTGGAACAATTCAATAAAAATAAAAGCCCAACTTTTGAGCTGAATTCTGAAATGGCAAATAACGTCGCGGCGATTAATTTCGAAGCATCACTTCAGCATCCAATCAACATTATTGAACAGAAATTCAAAAGTAGTTTTTCAAGATCAATTCAGACATACTTTGTTACAGGACCAATAGATTACGTTTCTTGGATAAATGGTGATTGGAAAGAAAGAGTGAGACTTTATCAAGAGTGCTTAATCGCGGCTATTTCTCTTCTACCAAAATCCAGATTTAGTTCGAGTTTCAAAGAAGAATTGAAAACTATTTTCCAAGAAGTAGGAAAGGAAGCCACAAAGTTTGAACCTTTGGAATTAGCGAAAATTCGGCCAATTTACTTAATGCGTGATGAAAATGGCAAATGTATCGCATTCGGTTTCGAGCCACTGAATAATGTTTTTGGTTGGGAAGCCGAAACCATTGAACCAAGTGAAGCTTATAAATGGTGTGGAAAATCGCCATTTGAATACGACAATACGAAATTCGCAAAGAAATATTACAAGAAAAATATCGGAATCATCCAATATCGAGAAATTTGGTACGACGGCAAAGCAGTTACCAAACATTTCGGCGTTTGCGGCCAAACTGGTGAAACCGAAGTTGAAGAAATTGCAGACTCGCAAGAATTACTACGAGCGAGTCAGGAATTTGAAAGGAAGGCTTTGGGGGACGGGTTCAAGGAAATTGGAGACAACAAACTACATTATTTAGTTATAGAATACGATTACAAGGCCGTTGATGCCACTTCCATGTTAACGAAGAGGCATCAAATGGAAGATGACTATAATAATCTTATTGGTTGGCACGGCCTAGGTCATTTGGATGGCGGTTCAATAAGCGCAAATTCAATTGAAATTGCTTTGATGGTCGTTGATTTTGAAATTGCAAAAAAGACGATTATTGAGTTCACCAAAGGGACTTCGCTTGCAGGCTATTCTCGGATAAAGCATGAGTGACCACTTTGAATTTCGCCACTTAATTCCGTAAGCCGCTAATACCCCCCATATTCCATCTGCCGAGTGTTTGGCACTTCGCGCCACGTGCCTTTCATGGTTTGACAGGCCACAAAGCTGATACTTACGCGATCGCCACGGAATTGGTCTTGCGATGCTAAACGCATGCAATTATCGCCATATTGCCCAAAATAGCGCTGGAAATAAGGGTCAAATGAATAGTTGGAATAGCTGAAACCAAGCTGGTTATTTGGGTAACGCAAATAAGGGCTTTGTCCCCATTGGTTATCGTTGGGATAATTCCTGTCATCATTGTAAACATAAAATGAGAACCAACCACCCCATTCGGACCACTGACTTGGGTTCGAATACCAACGGTTACCACGTAACCAACCACGATAAGGGTCATAGGCATCAAAACCCCAACGCAAAGCCCAAGCGAATGGGTCACCCCAATTATCGTTCCAACGGCTCCAATTGCCATTTGGCCCCATAAAATTGCGACCAGCATGGCGATTAAAATCAAATGCGGGATTTTGGTTTTGATTTTGGTTATATTGATTGTAATTTGGCGACTGCGAATAGCGCGGTGGCTCATTATAGCCTTGCCAGCCGCGTGTCATATCAAATAGCCACAAATATGTAGGCGAATAATTATAGACCCAACCCGGTTGATAATTATTGTGCAGGCCGCGATTATTATCATAATAGCCGCGGCGGTCACGCCGATAATTGTCGCTATGGCGGTTATCGCGCGGTGGCGGCTGCACAACAGGCGGTAATGGCGGCGCTGGCGGCGGATTATGAACCACTGGCGGTGGTGGCCGTGGCGTTGCCACTGGCGGTGTTGGACAGTCACCAATTTCTGGCAAACGCGGCGTTGCATGTGGCCAATAGGGGACGGGGTTACACGGCACTGGTGCAGGATTTTGCGCTGCAGGCGGTTCATTTACACGGGCATTGCGCGGTTGTTCGGCCCGATTGGGCTGTTCTTCGCGATTTCGCCTTTGCTCGGGTGGGTTTTCACGGGCAAAAATGGGTGCAGTATATTGTGGAACTGGCGCTGGTGGCGGCGGTGGCGGCGCAACATTTCGCTGTGGCACATCGCCATTTTCGGGTAAACGAGGTGTCGCATGTTGCCAAGCAGGTGCTTGGGGCTGCGGCGCGACATACTGCGGTGGCGGCGGCGGCGCTTGATTTATTTCTTCATTGCGCGGGTTATGATGCGAACGAATTTGCTCCTCGCGATTTTGGCGATATTCATTGCTGGTGTCATTATTATTTTGTTGGCTTGGCACGCTAGGTTGCGCTTGCGGTGTCGGCGCGCTCACTCTTGGTGGTGGTGGCGGAGCTGGCGGGTTCTCGGGCAACATTGGGGTTGGTGCGTTGACGGGCGGTGCTTGATCAACTTCTTCTGGCAAATTGGGAACATGGGCATAAGCAGCATTTCCCAAGCCAGCAGCAAGCCCAATTGCGATAAGCGAAACCAAAACAGATTTTTTCATTTTCCACCTTTTCATATGCTTCTGACAGCGCGAATATTGCGGACATGTTACCCAGCGCAATATGAGTGCAGCCTGAACAAAACTGAACTGTTGCAAATATTCATATTAAATTTTGTTCAAAATAAGGATGGAATAGAAACAAATTGTCGCACTATTACACCTTACAAGGCGAAGTCGCGCTTCTGGTATCTGGCCCCCACGACCTATATCCACGCGTATCAATATGGATCAAGCCCACGCCATAAAAACCCATACCGATTTTCGCGGTTTTGCCTTTGGCACGAAATGCCGAACACATGAGACGCTCAATTTTCGCGGGATCGTGCATTTCCATTGGCACAAAATCAATTGCCGAATTTGCTGGGTGGACAGGAGAGCGCGAGCCACAGGCTTTATTGGCATCAGGGTTGCGATAGCCATGATAGAGGCGAACCTTGCCAATTATTGGCCGAGCATTTGCATCAAACCATTTCAAAGTCGGCACGATATTGGGCCAAAGCGCTTTTGGCGGCACATCAAATGCCAATTCTGGTTTAAGCGGATTATCGGCGCAGCCTTGCAATAATTCACGCATCGGGATTATCTCGCCAACATTATTGTCGTTCAAAAAGCTCTGATATTGCCGCACCATTTCGGCTTTCGCTGGGTTTTCTTCAAGCCATTTGCGATAAGCCCGTTCAGATTGCAGCCGTGGCGTTCGCCGCCGATACATTATGGCCGCCGCTGGGTAAAATGGAAATTCCTGGTTGGCCCGCAAGCCAAAACCGACTTTTACTGGGGTTTTGTGATCAAATTTTGCCAAGCTATTTCGTGCGATATTAACCCCAGTTGGAATAAATAGAACCAAGACCAAAGCACACAGAAAAAGCATTACAAAAAGCAATTTCCTAAACATCGTTCGCCGCCAAAATTGCCATTCGCGCCAATTCATCGCAGCGTTCATTTTCAACATGCCCCGAATGACCTTTTACCCATTTCCACGCAACTTTATGGCGACTATTTGCGGCATCAAGCCGTTGCCACAAATCGACATTGATAACAGGCTTATTATCGGCGCGTTTCCAATTTTTCTTTTTCCAAGCAAAGATCCATTTTGTGATTCCCTCCATCACATATTTGCTGTCGGTAGTTAGTGTCACTTCGCATGGGCGAGTTAGGGCTTCAAGTGCCGCAATAGCTGCCATCAATTCCATGCGGTTATTGGTGGTCATAATTTCTGCGCCCGAAAACTCCTTTACCAAACCATTGTATTTAAGGACTGCGCCCCAACCACCAGGGCCTGGATTGCCTGAACAAGCACCATCAGTAAATATTTCTACAGTTTTCAAGCCTTGGATCTCCAACTTCTTGTCTAAATTACAATTTCAGCGAATTCAATCAGAATTAATGCTTGCCAAATCACTTAACGATATGTTTAAGTGTTTTTGTTAATTTAGCAAAGTCGGAATCCAAAATCGCAATGAAAACAACCATAGACATTTTGCGCGCGGCAGGTGAGGTTACAAGGCTAAGGATATTGGCACTATTATCCTATGGCGAGCTTACTGCGGGTGAATTATCGAGTGTTTTGGGGCAAAGCCAACCACGAGTTTCGAGGCATCTAAAACTATTGGTGGAAGCAAATATCATTAATCGTCGTCCCGAAGGCGCGTGGGTATTTGTGCGTTTATCCAATCAAGAGCCAGCGAGCGGGCTCATCAAAACCATATTATCGACTTTGAACAAAAATGACGAACTTCTGGTGCGCGACAATGCCCGTTTGCATGAAATCAAAAACCAACGCGAAGCACAGGCCAAAGCCTATTTTGAAACCATCGCTGGCGAATGGCAAAGTCTGCGCAAATTGCATCAACCCGAAGCCGCAGTTGAAAAAGCAATGTTGCAATTGGTCAAGGGTAAGCGTTTTGATTTCCACCTCGATTTAGGCTCGGGTTTTGGTGATTTGCTAGAAGCTTTCGCAAAACAAACCAAAAGCGGTGAGGGGATTGATAGGTCACGCGGCATGTTGGCAATGGCGCGCGCGCGTTTTGATGATAGGAATGATAGCCATATTTGCGTCCGCATGGGTGATATAATGGCCCTGCCTTACCAAGTTGGCGCTGCCGATTTAATCACAATTCATCAAGTTTTACATTATTTAAGCAATCCACAAGCCGCAATAAAGGAAGCAGCAAGAGTTTTGAAACCGAACGGCGTTTTATTGATTGCCGATTTCGCGCAACATGAATTTGAAGAATTGCGCGAAAAATTTGGCCATTTGCGGCTTGGCTTTGACCCGCAAGAAATAAGTGATTGGTGCAAGGAAGCCGGCCTAAAAGTCGAGAAAATTATCAATGTAAAAGACAGTGAAAACCAGACTTCCTTGGCAGTTAATGTTTTCGCAGCAACCATCAATGGACAGGCATAAATGAACACTCCCATTATTTCATTTGAATTTTTCCCACCCAAAACCGAAGCGATGGAAGAAAAACTTTGGGATAGCGTCAAGCAATTGGCGCCATTTAACCCTGATTTTGTTTCTGTGACTTACGGCGCGGGCGGTTCGACGCGTGAGCGCACCCACCGCACGGTCAAACGTATTTTGGACGAAACCACTCTGCGCCCCGTTGCCCATTTAACCTGCGTTGATGCCAGCAAGGACCAAGTCGATGAAGTTTTGCGCGAATATTGGGCATCGGGCGTGAAAAGCATTGTCGCATTACGCGGCGACCCACCCACTGGCGTTGGCACAAAATTTGTGGCCAATGCTGACGGCTATCAAAACGCCACCGAAGTAGTAAGGGCCGCAAAGAAAATTGCTGATTTTGATATATCGGTAAGCTTTTACCCCGAAAAACACCCTGAATCACCAAATCTAATGCATGATATCGACGTGTTGAAAGCGAAAATTGACGAGGGCGCAAGCCGAGCGATTTCGCAATTTTTCTGCGAGCCCGATAAATATTTGCGCTTTCGTGATTTAGCGGTAAAAAATGGCATCAACATTCCTTTATTGCCAGGGATTATGCCAGTTGGATCGGTAAAAGGCTATATGCGCATGGCAGCAGGTTGCAACACCGATGTCCCACAATGGTTTATTGATGCTTTTGAAGGGCTTGATGACAATCCCGAAGTTCGTGATTTGGTCGCCGCATCAGTTGCATCGGATTTATGCACTAAATTACAAGCTGAAGGCGTTAATCATTTTCACTTTTATACACTAAACAAAGCGGGCCTTGCTTCGGCGACTTGTCGCCGCCTTGGGGTGAAATTGGGGGTAAAGCCATGAGTGCGTTCAAAAGCCGTGCGGAAAGATTTGCGGCAATCGAAGAATTGGCCAAAACCAAAATATTGATACTCGATGGCGCAATGGGTTCACTTATTCAGGGTTTGGGGTTTAAGGAAGCTGATTTTCGCGGCGCGCATTTTGTAAATCACAATATGCCGCTCCAAGGCAATAATGATATTTTAAGCATCACCCAAAGTGCGGCAATTCAGCAATTGCACGAAGATTATTTTGAAGCCGGCATTGATATTGTTGAAACCAATACATTTAATGCGCAACGAATTTCCCAAGCCGATTATGGCATGGAAAAATATAGCTATGAAATGAACAAAGCCTCGGCCGAAATTGCTCGCGCGGCGGCGGATAAATATGAAACTAAATCAGCGCCGAAATTAGTGGCTGGCGCACTTGGGCCAACGAATAAAACCCTCTCAATGTCACCCAAAGTAGCCGACCCTGCATACCGTGATGTCAGCTATGATGAGATAGTCGATGCATATCGAGAGCAAGTTTTGGGGCTTATTGATGGTGGCGCCGATGTTTTATTGGTGGAAACAATTTTCGACACCTTAAACGCCAAAGCCGCTATTTTCGCAATCCAAACTATTTTTGATGAACGCGGCGAAGCTCTGCCGATAATGATTTCTGGCACAATCACCGATATGTCGGGCCGCACGCTTTCGGGGCAGACTGTGGAAGCATTTTACAATAGTGTCCGCCACGCTAAACCATGGTCCATTGGCCTTAATTGCGCACTTGGGCCTAAGCAAATGCGGCAATTTTTGGCGGATTTGGCACGTGTGGCGCAGACCAAAATTTCCTGCCACCCCAACGCTGGTTTGCCCAATGCATTTGGTGGCTATGACGAAACACCGCACGATATGTGCGAAGTTATTAGTGATTGGGCAACCCATAATATGGTCAATATTGTCGGGGGTTGCTGCGGCACGACACCTGCGCATATCAAATACATTGCCGAAGGTGTGGCGGGTATTGCGCCGCGCATAATTCCAACAAGAGATACTGCTTTAAGGCTGGCAGGCCTTGAACCATTTGTTCACGCTTAAAATAAAGATTATTATGTCAGAGCCAAATTCCAAAATATCAAACAGCACTTTCGTTATTGTCGGTGAACGCACCAATGTTACTGGCTCGGCCAAATTTCGCAAATTGATTGAAAATGAAGATTATGTCGGCGCTTTGGCAGTTGCGCGTCAGCAAGTGGAATCTGGAGCAAATGTACTGGACGTTAATCTTGATGCCGCAATGATTGATGGCGTTAAGGCAATGACGACTTTCCTCAATTTAGTCGCGACCGAGCCTGATATTGCGAAAATCCCGCTAATGATTGACAGTTCCAAATGGGAAATTATTGAAGCTGGACTTAAATGCACCCAAGGCAAACCAATTGTAAATTCGATTTCCCTCAAAGAAGGCGAAGCCCAATTTCTTGCCCATGCCCGCAAAGTAATGCGCTATGGCGCGGCGGCGGTGGTGATGGCATTTGATGAAGCAGGCCAAGCCGACACCAAAGCGCGCAAAGTCGAAATTTGCACCCGCGCTTATCATTTATTGGTTGATGAAGTTGGCTTTGCGCCCGAAGACATTATTTTTGACCCCAATATTTTCGCGGTCGCAACTGGCATTGAGGAGCATAATAATTATGCTGTTGACTTCATCGAAGCCACAAGAATTATCCGTGAGAGTTTGCCCCATTGCCATGTTTCTGGCGGCGTTTCCAATGTCTCATTTTCCTTCCGTGGCAATGAAATTGTCCGCGAAGCCATGCACACGGTTTTCCTTTATCATGCCATTAAAGCTGGCATGGATATGGGCATTGTTAACGCTGGACAATTGGGGATTTATGACGAAATCCTCCCTGAATTGCGTGATGCTTGCGAAGATGTAATCCTAAATCGCCGCAATGACGCCACCGACAGATTATTGGATTTAGCGCAAAAATATATCGGGCGAGCGGGTAAAAAAGAAACTGGCCCCGATTTGGCTTGGCGCGAATTACCAGTCAATGAACGGCTTTCACACGCAATGGTCAAAGGTATAAATGAGTTTATTGTCGCAGATACCGAAGAAGCGCGGCAACAATATGAGCGCCCTTTGCATGTCATTGAAGGCCCTTTAATGGCGGGCATGAGCGTGGTTGGTGATTTGTTCGGCTCGGGCAAAATGTTCTTGCCGCAAGTCGTTAAATCGGCGCGGGTGATGAAAGAAGCAGTCGCGCATTTAATCCCATTTCTTGAAGAAGAAAAACTCCGCACTGGCATGGTCGGGAAATCTAACGGCAAAGTCCTAATGGCGACTGTCAAAGGCGATGTCCATGATATTGGCAAAAATATTGTTGGCGTTGTTTTGGGCTGTAATGGTTTTGACATTATTGACATGGGCGTAATGGTTCCTACTGAAGCGATTATTGAAAGGGCGCGCGAAGAAAATGTCGATATAATCGGGCTGTCAGGCTTAATCACGCCTTCACTTGATGAAATGTGTTATGTCGCGCAAGAAATGGAACGCGCAGGGCTACAAAATATCCCGCTCCTAATCGGCGGAGCGACCACTTCGCGCACCCATACTGCGGTGAAAATTGCGCCAAATTTCACGGGCGCGACTATTTATGTAACCGATGCTAGCCGCGCCGTTCCAGTCGTGCAAAAACTTATGGGCGAAGAGCGCAAATCATATGAAGACGCCAATAGTTTGGACCAGGAACAAGCTCGCTCGGCGCATCTTGCGAGCCAAGACAAGCGCCCGCGTGCGCCAATTGGCGATGCCCGTGCCAATGCCGCGAAATTGGAATTTGCCCCCCACAAACCTTCATTCTTGGGCGTAAAGAAATTTGAAAATTATCCATTGGCTGAAATTGCGCAATTTATTGATTGGACACCGTTTTTTGCATCGTGGGAATTGGCAGGTTCGTATCCCGCAATTTTGAGCGATGATATTGTCGGTGAGGCGGCAAGCGGTTTATTCAAAGACGGCCAAGCAATGCTCACAAAAATTATCGAAAATAATTGGACCAAAGCCAATGCAGTTATCGGTTTTTGGCCGGCGAATCGCCATGGCGATGATATTATTGTATTTGCGGATGAAAATTGTGACGCGCAAATTGGCAAGTTTCATACCCTGCGCCAGCAAATGATAAAATCGGAAAATCGTCCAAATTATGCATTGTCCGATTTTGTCGCACCAACAGGAACTGCCGATTATATTGGCGGTTTTGCGGTTACTACTGGCTTAGGTGAACATGATAAAGTCAATGAATTCAAGGCCAAGCATGATGATTATTCGGCGATTTTATTCCAATCAATTTGTGACAGATTGGCCGAGGCGTTCGCTGAATTGATGCATAAGCGGGTGCGCACCGAATTTTGGGGTTATGCGCCTAACGAAAATTTGAGTGTAGATGATATTATCAAGGAAAAATATATCGGCATTCGCCCTGCACCCGGCTATCCCGCCCAGCCAGACCATACCGAAAAGCGTATGCTGTTTTCGCTTTTGAATGCTGAAGCCAATAGCGGCATTACACTCACGTCGTCTTTGGCAATGAACCCGCCATCATCAGTGTCGGGCCTATATTTTGCACACGAAAGTTGTGAATATTTTGGGGTGGGCCGCATTGATAGGGATCAAGTCGCTGATTATGCCAAGCGCAAAAATTGGGGAATCCACGAGGCCGAAAAATGGCTTGCGCCAATATTGGCTTATGACCCAAAGCCTTAGCGCGATTTAGCGACCAGTAAAATAAGCGGGATTCAAATATTGCGGCGGAGCGCGATTAATATAGGTTTGATAACCCGTGTAAGTCATTGAAACAATCAATATTAACGAACAAAGACTAGCAATTGTTGGTGACCCTTGGGATTCGATTTTCATGCCTTTCCACGCGCCTGATGCATGGAGTTTTTGGCGCGATTCACTTGATTTCATTATTTGAAGCGCGAGCGCCAAGGAAATTGGCCCCAAAAATATCACCGCTGGTGGTATTTGGAAATAGTTCGCGTATTGTTGCACCATATCCATTAGGTTCATATTTTGCCCCATTTTTTGAGGACATTAACGCAAAAAAATGAATATATGGTAAGTATAAATGTAAACCCGCAATTGACTTAATTTACATATTAAAACCAGCGATAAAATAATTAGTAAAATTCATTCCAAACAATTCGTCAATCGTGGCCAAACCAACAAAACAAATAGCCAAACCAAACAATGCACTGGCGGCGAATTTAGGTAGCCATAATGCGTCGCCGCGCCTTCTCATAACTAAAGTCGGCGATTTCGCGCCTAACCGTGAGTACATGCCAAGCAGCAAAGTTAGGCTCAAGGGCACAGCTAACATGCCAAAAAATTCTTGGGACGTTAATAATGTGAGCCATTTTGGGTCAATAAAGTCTATCATAGGCGTGGTAGCGCAATCCGCGTGCCACTAGCGCAAATGTCCAAGATGACTTGAACATTTGCGCTAGTTCGTTTTTGCTTGCCCTACCGCTTGCGCTGTTTGAGGGCGGTGTTTTGGCGCTCCTTTTTACCCTTCAAGTCTATCAACCTGAAGAGGCGTCGCTTTAATCGCGCAATTGGTGTGTTGCCAAAAACTTCCAATGCTTTATTGTAACTTGCATGTCGATTTGGAAACGCTTAATTGAAAATGCGGCTTTGCCTTTTCAGGTTCTTGCCAAAAATAGTAAATCCAAAGCGATAGCGCATCTCGACCCCGTAATTGACACAGATTTTGCGGCGGCGGTTGTTGCTTTGGCCGCTAAAATGGCAAAGGCCGATGGAGTGGCGACCCTTGATGAAACACTGGCATTTCGCGCTGCTTTTCCGATTGCCAAAGAAGACGAAGAAGCATTTGAGCGACTTTTCGCTTTGGCCAAAACTTCTGTGCTTGGTTATGAAGGTTACGCAAAACAAATTGGCAAAAAATATAAAAGCCAAAAACAAATATTGGTTGATGTTTTGGCGATTCTCTTTCTTGTTGCCGCAGCTGATGGCGCAATTACCAAGTCTGAAGAAAACTATCTCGCCGATGTTGCGGTTCACATGGGCATTAAAGGTTCCGAATATTCACGCATTTCCATGCAATATTTCCCAGATCGTGAGCCAAGTCCCTATTTAATATTGGGAATTGACGAAGCCGCAAGTGATCAAGAGCTGAAATCGGCTTGGCTTAAAATTGTGAATTCAATGCACCCCGATAATTTTATTGCTAGAGGCGAACCAATTGAGTTTGTAAAACTTGCGAACCAGCATACAGCGCTGGCAAACGATGCGTATCGGCAAATAAAGGCGATGCGAACCCAATCAAAAAACGAAAAAATTTAATGCGGCTTCTCGATATATTATTAATTTCATTATGCTGCATTATCTGGGGTGCAAATGTGCCAGTCACCAGATGGTGCATAGATTTTGTGCCGCCAGTATTCTTAGTTTTGTTGCGGATTGGTTCAGTTGCGCTTTTGCTTATCCCATATTTGCGGCCTTTTCCTAAGCAATTTTGGTTGGTTTTTTTGATTTCGAACTGCATTGGCGGCGTGAATTTTGTATTGCTTTTTTTGGCATTGAAATACGCCAATGCTAGTTCTGTTGCCATTGTCGGGCAAGTCGGTTTGCCGATTGCGACTGTTTTATCGGTGATATTTTTGAAAGAACAAGTGAAATGGCGGCGCACAATTGGCATAATATTGGCGCTGATTGGCGTGATTATCGTAATTTACAAACCAAGTGGTGCGAAACTTGAAATCGGGCTGTTTTTCGCTTGTGGCAGTGCCGCAGCCGGGGCAATTGGCACAATTTTGATGAAAAGACTGATACCAATTGGCGCTTTACATTTGCAGGCATGGGTCTCCCTCCTGTCAGTCATACCGTTGGCGATCGGCACATATTTTTTCGAGCAAAATCAATGGCAGGGCCTTATGAACGGCGGGCTGTTGCTATGGGTAGCGATTGTCTTCTCGGTGATCGCGGTATCCATTGTTGGCCATAGTGCCTATTATTCTTTGGTGAAAAAATATGATGTTACACTTGTGATGCCTTTCACCTTGATGGTTCCAATTTGGGCCGTAATCGCTTCGGTTATATTCCTAAACGAACAAGTGACTTTGCAATTGGTGCTTGGCGGTCTAATATGTCTTGCGGGGGTCGGCCTTATTGCAATGCGGCAAAATAAGTCACTGGGCAAAGAAGGTTTGGCAACTACTCGCGAAACTTTGGGGCTTTAAATGTTTCCATACTCAACAAATAGTCCACGTCCGACGCGAAGAATGAGGGTTGTCGTGCCGAAATTGGATTTTATCGACGCGCCATCGCAGAATTTTGATGATCGCCATCGGCCAATTCGTTTTTGTATGCTTCATTATACTGGCATGGAAACCGCCGAAGAAGCGCTGAATGCTTTGCGATTTCCGACGCCACGTTATGCGCCACCACCACCGCCAAGCGAAAACTCAACTGCACCAATTGCAGCGCCAACTGAACGAGTTCAAATTGGCACTCGCCGCGTTTCAAGTCATTATTTAGTTTACCCCGATGGGCGCATTTTTTCGCTGGTGCCAGAACATAAGCGCGCATGGCACGCGGGCGCAGGCGCTTATGGTGGCGAAACCGATATGAATTCGGCCTCAATCGGCATTGAAATCCAAAATGGCGGGCATGATTTTGGCTTGCCACCCTATCCCGATATGCAAATTGAAGCTGTTATGGCCTTGGTGCAGGGCATAAAACTACGTCATGGCCTCGATAAGCAGCATGTCATTGGCCATGCAGATTGGGCTCCGGGGCGCAAACTTGACCCTGGCGAACATTTCCCGTGGGAAAGGCTGGCCCATGCGGGCATTTCGCTTCATATTCCCGTCGGGGAAGGCGATGGCAATCATCAAATTTTGGTGCAAACTGAAAACGCTTCGAATGATTTTGTAAGCCGCGCGCAAATTGGCCTTCGTAAAATCGGTTATGGCCTGCCGCAAACCGACATTTTTGATATAAAAACCAAAGACACCATAATTGCCTTCCAACGCCGATTTCGGCAAGCGGATGTTGCTGGCAATTTGGACGTTGAAACTTTGGCAAAAATTGAACGTCTTGCCGATATTGTGTTACCTAGTTGAAATTTGCCCGACAAAGGCGCACATAGCAATTACCAGATGGTCGGGTGATTGCTTTTTCATGCGCCGAAAGGCCGAATAAGAGGAAAGTCCGGGCTCCAAGCAAATATGACGGCGGATAACGTCCGCCAAGGGCAACTTTAGGGAAAGTGCCACAGAAAACAAACCGCCTGATTTATCGGGTAAGGGTGAAAAGGTGGGGTAAGAGCCCACCGCTTTTATGGTAACATAAAGGGCATGGTAAACCCCGTCAGGAGCAAGACCGAATAGGAACACGTTGCGGCGCAAGCCAAAGGCCGATTTGCAGGCAGATGTTCGGGTAGGTCGCGTGAGGGCTTGAGTAACCAAGCCCCAAGATGAATAATCGCCACCATTGCTTCGGCAATGATACAGAACCCGGCTTATAGACCATCTGGTATTTTTTCTTTGTGGCGTCCACGAGTTTTTGTGATAGCTTGCCCTATGTCAACCAATTCGGATCTATTGAATAGCCTCAAATATATTTGCAAAATTACGCAGAAATTGGAGGGCGATTGGGTCATAATTGGATCGGTGGCGGCATGTTTGAGTGGTGCAGACTTAGTGCCAAAGGATGTCGATTTTTGTGCTTCGGCGCTATTTGTGGAAACCCTAATCGGCTGTGAGATTGGGCAAAATGCTATTAAAACTGGTCAAAAAATATTTTCAAACCCCTACGTTACAATTCCAATCGAAAGGGGATTACCAATTGATTTCATGGGTGATTTAAGTGTTTTCGATGGAAATAAATGGCAAAAACTTGTTTTCAAATCCCGCAAAACAATCAAATTCGATTTTGGCGATATTTACATTCCCGAAATTTGGGAACAAATTGAAATATTGAAGACATTTGGACGGGCCAAAGATTTGGCAAAATTGCCTTTACTGCAAAAATTATTGTGAATTGGAGTGGATATGCTTCGACGTAATTTTATTTCGAGCTTTTCGTCACTGGCGGTTTTATCTGGCTTTGCCGGTGCAGCATTCGCCCAAAGTCGAGGCGGCGACAGAATAACGGGCGCACAATTTGCTTCGCGCTCAACAGTTTGGGGCGTCGAAGGCGCGGCGGCGACCGCGCATCCAATTGCGACTTTGATTGGTATTGAAATCCTTAAAAAAGGCGGCAGCGCAATTGATGCTGCAATCGCCATAAATGCCGCTTTGGGTTTTCTTGAACCAATTGCTTGCGGCATTGGCGGCGATGCTTATTGCATAGTCAATGACCCGCAAACTGGCGAAGTGCTAGGTTTCAATGGTTCGGGACGTTCCCCAAGCGGCATGAGCCTTGAATATGTGCGCTCAAGGGCCATAAATGGCCATATACCCGCTTATGGCACTGTGCCAGTGTCAATTCCAGGAACAGTCGATGCTTGGGGCAAATTGCACACCCGTTGGGGCAAATTGGCATTTGCCGATGTTTTAACGCCAGCAATTGAGTTAGCCGAACGCGGTGTGCCAATCGCCCAAAATATCGCCCATTATTTAGCGGCGAGTGCGCGGCGTTTTACCAACCCAGCATCAAATATCGAAGAAACCGAAAACTTCCTAAAGACCTATACCAAGGATGGCCGAACACCGCGCGAAGGCGAAATGTTTCGTAATCCTGATTTAGCGCGCACATTGCGCTATATTGCGCAAAATGGCGCGAGGGCTTTTTATGAAGGCGATATTGCGACAACAATCGAGAATTATTTCAAACGCATTGGCGGATTTATCACCAAGGCAGATTTAACCCGCCATCAAGGAGAATTTGTAACTCCAATTCATACAAATTACCGAGGGATTGAAGTTTATGGTTTGGGCGAAAACACTCAAGGTCTAAGCACTTTGCAAATGCTCAATATATTGGAGAATTTTGACTTAAAGGCAATGGGGTTTCAATCGGTTCAATCTATACATACTCAAGTCGAAGCAAAACGGCTGGCATTTGAAGATAGAGCCAAGTTTTTTGGCGACCCAGCTTTTTCCCACATTCCTATTTCGCACTTACTTTCAAAACCTTATGCACGTGAGCTCGCAAATAAAATTAAGCCAAATGAAATTCTACTTCGTGTAACACCATACGAAGCACCAACGACTGGCGACACCACATATTTCACTGTCGCAGATAAATACGGCATGATGGTTAGCTTCATTCAATCCAATTATCGCGGCATGGGTTCAGGCTTAGTTGCTGATGGCCTTGGCTTTATGTTTCAAGATAGGGGTGAGCTTTTCTCGCTTCGTGACGGTTCACCAAATATTTATGCGCCAAACAAACGGCCTTTTCACACAATTATCCCCGGCTTTGCGATGAAAAATGACGCACCTTGGCTCTCATTTGGGGTAATGGGCGGCGATATGCAGCCGCAAGGCCAAGCACAAATAATTGTGAACCTCAAAGATTATGAATTAGGCTTGCAAGAGGCTGGTGACGCGCCAAGGTGGCACCACGAAGGCTCATCTGAACCAACTGGTGAAATGGCGCACGGCATCGGGCTTTTGCGACTAGAAACTGGTGTGACGCAAGCCACCAAGGAGGGACTGGCAGCTTTGGGTTGGCTGCTTGGCGCGTCTGATGGCGGGTTCGGCGGCTATCAAGCGATTATCCGCCCTAACCAAAATGAACAAATCTATGGCGCGGCAAGCGAAATGCGTAAGGATGGTTTGGCGCTCGCTTATTGATTATTTCACGCTCGCCTCCGCGAGTTTTTGGGAGTTCACATAATCGACTTTGCCAGTGCCGAGAATGGGGATTTCTTTGGCGTAAATAATCCGCTTAGGTAGGGATAATTCGCTGGCACCATTGGCGCGATACCAATTTTGCAGCGCCGATTTTTCGGCATTTTGCAAATCACTAAGTAGGACAATTTGCTCGCCTTTTTTTGGATCATTGAGTGAAATTGCAACATGCGTATTATTGGGCCAAAGCGCAGTGGCATAACCTTCAACCGCAGTAAGCGACACCATTTCACCGCCAATTTTTGCAAAACGCTTTAGCCGCCCGCGAATTGTGATATAGCCTTCATCATCAATTGAAACCACATCGCCAGTATCGTGCCAGCCATCGGCATAGGGTTGAATTTCGCCAGGTGCATCGACCCTAACATAGCCTTTCATGACGTTTGGCCCTTTGACATAAAGCCTGCCGCCGCCACCAATCCCAGGAATCGACTCGAGCTTCCATTGCATTGCCGGCACAAAACGTCCAACTGTCCCTGGGCGGTTTTTGGCATCTGGGGTGTTGATGGCGATTACGGGAGAGGCTTCAGTTGCGCCATAGCCTTCAACAATTGGCACTCCAAAACGGGTCATCAATAAATCACGAGTTTCTGGTTTGACTTTTTCCGCGCCCGCAACAATAAATTTCAAAGTGCTCAAATCACCCTCATCGGCGACCCGCGTATATTGGTTGATGAAAGTATCAGTACCAAAAAGAATTGACGCTTCAATTTCCTTGACCAATTTCACAATGACTTTTGACTGCAAAGGTGAGGGGAATAAGAACCCGCGCATTCCCGAAATAAGGGGTAAAAGCGCGCCACCAGTTAAGCCCATGGAGTGGAATATTGGCAAGGGGCATAAAGTTAAATAAGTCGGCAATAAATCAATTGTCGCGGCGACTTGTTCAATATTTGCGAGTAAGTTGGCATGACTTAGGGCAACCCCCTTGGGTGCGCCTTCGGTGCCAGAGGTAAATAGCATTACGGCCACGGCATCGGGGTCAGTTTTGGCAATTACCATTTTGGGGAATGTGGCATCGCTTAAACCGCGAACTTTGTCGATTGCACTTATGGATTCTCTAATATCCTCAAGATAAATCACGTTAAAGTGCTTGTCCAAAACCGCAATCAATGGCTCGAGGCCCGCATGGGCTATAAATCTGCGCGCGGTGATAATCGTTTTAATTTGCGCAGCCTCACAGGCCGAGCGAATATTGCGGTGGCCAGCAGTGAAATTCAACATCGCAGCAGTTCGGCCAAAAGCCATCATGCCAAAAAATGAAACTACGGCCCCAACCGAGCTTGCAATCAATAAGCCAACAACTTCGTTTGGAGCAGTGACTTTGGCTATTTTGCGCCCCAAAACCATCGAGCTTAGAACGACTTTGTCATAATCAAGAGGATTTCGGTCAATGTCTTCAATTATTATTTTTTTGCCACCAAATTTTTTCTTCGCGTCCAATAATGCCTCAAATAATGATAGCCGCGTGCGCGAATAATCAAATTGCTTTGCCATTTTCCATACCCTTAAGTGCCAATATTCTTTGTTTTGGCTTGTAATGTTTTGTAACAAAAGGTGACTTTTAGAACACAAATAGCCTTGTGCCAAACACAAAGACAGGTTTGAAGTGCAATTTGAACAGTAACATTCTTGTTATTTGCTCAAAACCCAATAGAAATATTGGCATGAAAAATTATTTACGCTTATTGCTCGTCACATTGGCATTGGCAATGCCATTCCTGTTTTCCCCATTTGCAGATGCTGAAGCACTGCGGCAAACCAAAGGGACATTTCGCGATGCTTTTCGCCAACTCGACCCCGAAGAATTGCCCACCCCCAATGATTTTCGCAGCGCATCAGGCGCACCAGGTTCACGTTATTGGCAACAACAAGTGGACTATAAAATCCAAATCCGCCTCGATGAAACCAATCGATCCTTAAGCGGTCGCGAAGTCATTAAATATAAGAATAATTCGCCCGATACAATTACGTATCTTTGGCTGTTGTTGGATCAAAATAATTATCGCCGCAATTCGATCGCCCAGCTAACAAGAACCACTGCCGAAACTGGGCGGATTAGCTTTGATGAAGTTCGCCGCATGGCGAGGATGCAGGAATGGGAAGGCGGCTTTAATATCAAAGCTGTCGCGACCACAAGTGGCGCAGGGCTTCGCCATAATATTGTCGATACTCTTTTAAGGATTGATTTGGCAGCCCCACTTGCCCCTGGGCAAGAAGTTGAATTTGTTATCGAGTTTGATTTGCCAATGGTTGACAATAAACTTGTTGGTGGTCGCTCGGGTTATGAGTGTTTCACCGCAGCTGGCCAAGACGGAAATTGCATTTTTGAAGCTGCCCAATGGTTTCCACGGCTCGCTGTCTATTCGGACTATGAAGGTTGGCACAATAAAGCGTTTTTGGGCGCGGGCGAATTTACTTTGGAATTCGGTAGTTACGACGTTGAAATCACCGTTCCATCAGATTTTGTAGTCGCTTCCACTGGTGAATTGGTCAATGCCAACGCGATATTATCGCCAGCCCAAGCGCAAAGGTTAGCTGCGGCGCGCGTGAAATATGATAGGCCATCATTTATCGTCACCCCAGCCGAAGCATTAGCCGCTCAAACCCGCCGCGCGACCACAAGCAAAACTTGGCAATTCCGCGCCAATAATGTCCGTGATTTCGCTTGGGCAGGCTCACGCAAATTCATTTGGGACGCAATGGGAGTTCGCCAAACTCGCAATAATAATGGTGAGCCAAATAATGTTTTAGCCATGAGTTTCTACCCAAATGAGGCCGAGCCTTTATGGTCAACTTATTCAACCCAAGCAATTGCCCATACAATCAATATTTATGGTCGTATGGCGTTTCCTTACCCATACCCAAGCGCGCAATCAGTTAATGGGCCGGTGGGCGGCATGGAATACCCAATGATAACTTTTAACGGCCCAAGACCCGTGAAAGATAACAAAGGCAATATTACTTATACTGACCGCGTGAAATATGGTCTGATTTCGGTGATAATCCATGAAGTTGGACATATTTGGTTCCCGATGACGGTCAATTCGGATGAACGTCAATGGACTTGGATGGACGAGGGGCTGAACACTTTCGTTCAATATATTGCAGAGCAAGAATGGTCTGATGACTACCCGTCACGGCGCGGAGATCCGCGCGATTTGACCGAATATATGGTTGGTGAAAACCAAGTTCCGATTATGACGCAATCAGATTCGGTGCTGCAATTGGGCAATAATGCTTATGGCAAACCCGCAACTGCTTTGGTGATTTTGCGCGAGACCATTATGGGCCGCGAGAATTTCGATAGGGCATTTCGTGAATATTCAATGCGCTGGCGTTTCAAACGTCCAACTCCTGCTGATTTCTTTCGCACAATGGAAGAAAGTAGTGGCGTGGATCTTGATTGGTTTTGGCGTGGTTGGTTTTATTCAACCGACCATGTAGATATCGCGCTGACGGCGGTGCGTGAAGGAACTATCGACACCCAAAACCCCAGCATTGAAGCCAATCGCCGCATCGCCGAGCGTGATGCACGGCCAGTTGAACACGGCGTTGCCAGGGTTGCCGATATTGACAAAATTATTGAGCTTCACCCCGAACTTAAGGATTATTACGACAGCGTAGACCCGTTAGCGGACACTCAATCCGAGCGCGAAGCAGCAGCTAGGGCATTAGCTGCCTTAACGCAAGATGAGCGCGCGGTTTTGGCAAGGTCGGAAAAAATCTATGTCATCAGCCTTGAAAATAAAGGCGGGCTGGTAATGCCTGTGATATTGAAATTCACTTTTGCCGATAATAGCAGCCAAATCGTAGAAATTCCTGCCGAAATTTGGCGTCAAAATGCCAAAAATGTCAATTGGAGCTTTATGACGCTTAAAACACTAACCTCGGTTGAATTGGATCCGCGCCAAGAAACTGCTGACGCAGATCGCAATAATAATTATTTCCCGCCGAGAATAGAGCCAAGCAGGCTGCAAATCTTTAAGGAAAAAGGGCCAAGAAACCAAATGCGTGACAATAATTTGACCGTTGCCCCAAACACTACGCAAACAAGCTCGGCGAAGGAAAAATAAGTGGCGCGGTTTTGGGGTTTTGCCGCCCTTATATTGGTTGAGTTTTTGATGTTTGCCACACCAAACATTGCCATGGCCCACAAAATGGATAGTGCGTTATCGACCATCAATGTCAGCGAAAACGGTGCGGTTGAAATTACCCATCGCATTTTCGCGCATGACATTGAGCATCAATTTGAGCTTTCCAATATTGGTATGGATTATTTTGAAACCGCTGCGGGACAGCAACAAATTGAAACTTATTTGCGGCAAGCTTTTGTTTTCAACGATGGCCAGAACCAACCAATCGCGCTTAGTTTTGTCGGCGCGCAAATTGAAGGTGATTTGCTATATGTTTATTTTGAAGGGCAAATTGCCCAAAACCGCGAATTTATGATTGATTCCAATATTTTGAACCTCTTCTCTGCCACTCAAACCAATTTTGTAAATCTGCATTTTGGCGAGATTACAAAATCAATCGTGTTTAGCGGCGGGCAGGGAGAAACGCGGATCTCACTGGGGCAATAGCACCAATATTGCTTTTGTTTTGACTTCAAACCAATTATAGCGAAAACATGGTTACTATGATTGATAAATTGGGTAAAGCCCGCCCGCGCCACCCCGAAAAGCAAAAAAATCCTGACAGCGAAATCTTGCGCAAACCAGATTGGTTGCGGGTTCGAGCGCCAGGGTTAGGCGAATATCAAAATACTGCCAAATTGGTGAAAAACCTCGGCCTTCACACAGTTTGCGAAGAAGCGGCTTGTCCAAATATCGGCGAATGCTGGTCCAAAAAACACGCAACCATGATGATTTTGGGCGATACTTGCACAAGAGCTTGCGCCTTTTGCAATGTCAAAACTGGCAAGCCTGGGCCAATAGACATTGATGAGCCGAAAAAAGTTGCCGAAGCTGTCGCCCAAATGGGGTTAAGCCATATTGTGATAACTTCGGTAGATCGTGATGATCTTGACGATGGCGGGGCATTACATTTTGCCAATACAATTCAAGAAATTCGCAAAGCCACACCACATACCACGATTGAAGTTCTAACCCCCGATTTCTTGCGTAAAAAAAACGCGGTTGAAATCGTTATTGATGCGAAGCCTGACGTTTTCAACCATAATATTGAAACCGTGCCACGTTTATATTTATCAATCCGCCCAGGCGCGCGTTATTATAGTTCGATACGGCTATTGGAGCGGGTCAAAGAGCGAGATGCCTGTATTTTTACCAAATCTGGATTGATGGTGGGCCTTGGCGAAGACAAACAAGAAGTGATGCAAGTTATGGACGATATGGTCGCGGCGGGCGTTGATTTTCTTACCATTGGCCAATATTTGCAACCGACCCGCAAACATGCCCCAATTGACAGGTTTGTTACGCCTGATGAATTTAAGTCGCTTGAAGTTATTGCATATTCCAAAGGTTTTCATATGGTTTCTTCGTCGCCTCTAACCCGCTCAAGCCACCATGCAGGTGACGATTTTGAAAAATTGCGGCAAAATCGCATGTCAGCGCAAAAATGACATGAACTTGCGCAAAATCGAAATCAAAGAAATAGTGGCGTTTAGCCTCAACCAATTGATGGAATTGGTTGGCGATGTCGCCAATTACCCTGATTTTTTGCCTTGGGTAAAAGCTGCCAAAATCTGGGATATGGATGAAGATAAGAGCAGTTTTAGTGCCCAATTATTGATTGGTTACAAAGCCTTTCGTGCGACTTTTTCGACGAAAGTGACAATTGATACTCAAAACCAAACCGTCAGAACCCACTTAATTGAGGACGGCAAATCTGCGAGAGGGATATTTTCACGGCCTCTCAAATCACTTGATTGCAAATGGGCTTTTTCACCAAATGAAAATGGAACTGAAATTCATCTTGTCATTGAATTAGAATTTGCGGACATGATGTTGGCAAAATTGGTTGGCAATAATTTGCATAAAGCCAGCGCGCGAATAATGAACGCATTCATAGAAGAAGCGAAAAAGCGCTATCATTAATGCTCAGAATCCTCTAACTCAAAAAACGCGACAAAAAAGGAATAAAAATGGCAACTCAGGCGGCGAAAAACAACCTTTCTACAAATAACATTGACAATAATTTCTTCATGAAGTCTGCCAATTGGACCTATCCCGCCGTGACGTTTTTATCGGCGTGTTTGATGTTTACTTTGCAACCCATGTTCGCAAAAATGCTAACCCCATTGATGGGCGGCACACCTGCGGTTTGGAATACTGCCTTGGTATTTTACCAAGGCACGCTTTTAATTGGCTATTTTTACGCCCATATCATCGCCACCAAATTTGATTTGAAACAACAATTGCTGATTCATGGCGGATTATTATTGATTGGCGCATTGTTTTTGCCAGTTCGTGTTACCCAATTGATGGGCGCACCCAATGTGAATATTCCCGTTATTTGGACATTTGGCGCTTTGTTCCTCTCAATCGGCGCGCCAATAATTGCGATTTCGGCTACTGCGCCTTTGGTGCAAGCATGGCGGGCGCGAATTGGCGATAAGGTTGACCCATATCCGCTTTATGCAGCCTCCAACCTTGGCAGTTTCTTGGCGCTTGCGGCCTATCCATTTTTGATTGAACCTTTAATGGGCGCGAAAATGCAAAGCTTTGTTTGGGCTGGGGTTTTTGGCGTTTTGGCGCTTTTATTATTTATGGCTATTCGCGCTGTCCCGCTTGATTCCAAGCCGCCAGTAGAAGTTGCGGAGCATAAAACAAATTGGCAAGAACGCCTCAAATGGATTGGCTTTGCCGCGCCGCCATCGGCACTTTTGGTTGCGGTTACAACCCATATTGTGACCGATGTTGCGTCGGTGCCATTATTATGGATACCGCCGCTTGCGTTATTTCTATTGACCTTTGTCATAGCCTTCGGGAAATTAGGTGACAAAATATGGGAAATCGCTGCGCCATTGAAATTTTTGGTCGTGTTTATACTAGCAGCCACTATGGCGGCAAATGTTGACGATGAATATTTGGGGCTGGCAATTCACGTTTTTGCATTTTTCCTTATCGTATTATGCTGCCATCTCGAACTGGCACACACGAGGCCCGAGCCTGCGAGATTAACTGAATTTTATTTATGGATGTCGGTTGGCGGCGTATTGGGCGGCGCATTCGCGGCACTTTTGGCACCAGTGATTTTTAATACCACCATTGAATATCAAATAATATTGGCAATTGCTTTATTGATTGCGCCTTGGGAAAAAATGGAAATGCGTTGGGCATTGCCGGCTGCCATCATCGGCGTTTTGGCGGCGCTTTGGTTTGTTTATCGTGAACCTATTGCTTTATCCATGGACGCAACTTTTCCAATCGGTGCCGAGGCAGGCAAGAGTTTTTTCTGGCAAAATCTAAGACTAGTTTGGGATTCGCAATTCGCAGGTGCAATGCTGGTGGCTTTGCTCGCGGTTGCGGCATCATTTGTAACGCGATCGTCAATTTTGGTGGCGACGTTTGGCGGCTTGGCGCTATTGCTACCGATTTTGCATGAAGATGGCGAATTTATTAAATTCCGAGATCGCAGTTTTTTCGGGGTTTTGGAAATTGAGGATAGTGGCAATAGCTTCGATGCTTGGCGCTTTTTGTCCAACGGCACAACATTGCACGGCGTCATGAGCCTTAACCCAAGGCGCAACCGTGAGCCAATGTCCTATTATTGGCACGAAACCCCAATTGGCCTTTTGTATGAAGAAGCCACTGAAGCCAAACCGACGACACTCCACGCTGGCGTAATTGGCCTCGGTATGGGTTCCACCACTTGTTACGCGAAACCCGGCCAAGATTGGAAGGTTTTTGAAATTAACCAACAAGTGATTGATGTATCAGTCAATTCGGATTTGGTTGGCTTTGTTAAACGCTGCGCCCCGCAAACCAAAGTTGTTTTGGGCGATGCACGTCTTAGTATGGCCAAAGAAGCCAATGGTTGGTTTGATATTGTTTTGGTTGACGCATTCACGTCTGACGCAATTCCGACCCATATGATTACCCAAGAAGCGATTGCAATGATGATGAGCAAAATTAGACCCGATGGTGTTCTGGTGGTTCATATTTCCAACCGTTATTTGGGATTGCAAAATATTGTCGCCGATGGCGCACATGCCGGCGGCTTTGCCGTAATGGAAGGCAGCCGTGATGGTAATGATGCGAACCCAAATGCAGACACTGGGGTGCGGGCTATAATTTTGGCGCATAATGAAGAACGCTTGGCAAGATACCACGGACCAGTTTGGACCCACATGTATCCAAGACCAAACCCAAGACCATGGACTGATGACCACACCGACATTATGACTGCGATAAGGGATAATTATTAGATACCCAGCATTTGCTCTCCCAATAGGGCAATACAAGTGCAATCTGTTCCACCCCTTAAGTGCTTCCCTAGAGGGAAGCTGGCGCGCGAATGCGCGACGACAAGGTGAAAACGGTTGGGCGCACGTCAATGTTTGTTATAGCGGCACGAACACCCTTCCGCCCCTTCGGGGCACATTTTTCCGGGGAAAACAGTCCTCCAGACTGTTTTCTATTTCCCGAAAAATCCCTCAAGGGAAGGACTTAACCAGCGCTACCTTTAAGTGTTTCCCTCGTGAGAAGCCAGAACAGCCCAAGTCACAACGCCCTTTCAAACAACCCCAGTGCCACCTTAACTGCCATAAGTCGGATTGCGCCTCGGCCGATTTCGCCGAAATTATGTTCAAAATTGCGAGTTAAATGGCCTTTTTTGGCGAGGCCAAAATAGACTAGGCCGACAGGTTTTTCTGCGCTGCCACCACTTGGGCCAGCAACGCCAGTTATTGAAACCGCTATATCGCCGTTTGAATTTTTCAATGCGCCCGCTGCCATTGAATTGGCAACTTGCGGCGAAACGGCGCCATAAGTTTCAATCATTTCCCACGGCACATTAAGGCTTTGGTGTTTTGCAAGATTTGAATAAGTAACAAAACCGCGCTCGAACACAGCCGATGAGCCCGCGATGGAAGTTAGAAGCGATGCCACCATGCCGCCCGTGCAGCTTTCGGCGGTAACGAATTGCATGTTTTTGGCGGCGGCGGCGGCGATTAGTCTTTCGGCTTGCTCCAATAAATCTTCTTCAAACATTATAACCCCCATTGCCTATATTGAGATATTAACCAACGCCTGTGCAGCAATTCCTTCTTTACGACCCGTGAAACCCATTTGTTCAGTGGTGGTCGCTTTTATGCTGACGCAGCTTTCATCAATGCCACAAGCGATGGCGGTTGAATGCACAAGCGCGGCGCTTATGGGCGAAATTTTCGGTTCTTCGCAAATAATGGTCAAATCCAGATTGGCGATTTTGCCACCCCGCGCCGCAATTCTATCAATTGCAAATTTGAGGAAAATTTCCGAGCTTGCGCCGCGCCATTTGTTGTCATTTGGGGGAAATGCCCGGCCGATATCACCTTCGGCAAGCGCACCCAGAATTGCATCAACCAAAGCATGCCAAGCTACATCAGCGTCAGAATGGCCAATAAGGCCACGCGAATGCGGCACTTTGACGCCGCACAAAGTCACAAAATCACCATCGCCAAATTTATGCGCATCAAAGCCCATTCCCAGTCGAAATTGTGGCGTGTTTTGTGGGCAAATTAAGTTTTCCATACGCGCAAAATCGCTGGCAAATGTCACCTTGTCAAGGGCAGGGGAGCCTTCGACAATTGCCACTTTAATCCCTGCATTAACCGCAATTTCAGCATCATCAGCAAATGCTGCCCCAGCTTCAAGCCGCGAATAGGCGTTCAAAAGCGCTGGCAATGCGAAGGCTTGCGGGGTTTGCACTCGGACTTTGTTTGAACGATTTATACCGTGCGCGAGGATCTTGGTTTCGCCATCTATTTCCCAAAGCGCGTCGGCCATTGCAATTGCGGGAACAGCGCCCGCATAGCCTTCTGCCAATGACACAAACAAACGATCGATTGTGCCACTATCAACACCGGGGCGAGCCGCATCATGGATAAAGACAAAATCAGCGCCAATTTCATTCGCGCGAATAAGCCCGTTGCGGCAACTTGCGCTGCGGGTTTCGCCGCCCTGCACCAAATGCAACCCTTTATTTGCACTAAGTGCCGCCAGTATTTCGGCACGAACCTGCTCATTATGTACTAAAATTACGTCTTGAAAGCGATTGTCAAGCATAAAGTAATCAATGGCCCATTTAACCATCATTTTGCCGCCAAAACTCGCATATTGTTTCGGCGCTCCAAGGCCACTTCTTTGGCCCACGCCGCCCGCAACAATTATAGCAATCGACCGCATTAAATTCTCCCGCTTCTCTTCATAGTCAATTTCTTTTCTAGCTAATTATTTGCGAAATGAAAGTGGGAAGGTTTGTGTAGTTTTGTAGTCTGAATAATTCGAATTGCCTGCAATAAGTGCAGATGCTTCTTTTATGTGCATTATTTGGTTTGAATTTTGCAGTGCAGCAATATCCCGCTAGACATTTGCCTATTTTTTGTGCATTCTAGCAATTAGACTTTTAGCCGAAGCGCAAATGGAATTTAATTGGAAGACACTATCGACAAAATAATTGCTGAAAGCGCACTCAAAGATTGCGAAATTTTTGATGGCTTGCATCTGCCTGTGCTAGTCGTCAATGAGACCGGTAAAATTGACTATGCCAATAATTTTGCGCTTGACGCGCTCGCTTCGTCGCTAAAAAATCTAAAAACACTGAATTTGTTTGAAATCGTTAGGCCACCCAAAGTATTGAATAATTTGGTTCAAGAAGTATTGAGTGACGGAATTGACGCGTCGGCGTCAGAGATTGAAATAATTTCGCCTAATTTGACCAGTTTTTGTGGTGACGTATTGCTAACCCCACATATATCGCCAAAACATGCAATTCTTATGTTTTGGCCACGCAATAAGGCGAGTAACTTCAAAAAACAGGCCTTGGCCAATGAACGCAATCAGAGTTTTGGGCGAATTGGCTTGGCATTGGCGCATGAAGTTAAAAATCCGTTGGCGGGAATAAGGGGCGCGGCGCAATTATTGATGCTCGACGCCAGCGATGAGCAAAAGCCTTTGGGAAATCTGATAATTGAGGAAACCGATAGAATTCACCGCCTAATGGACAAAGTCGAAAGCCTAGGTGATGGTACCAGCATTGAATTAAAACCTGTGAATATTCACGCGGTTTTGGATACGGTGGTGAAATTAGCTGAAAATGGTTTCGCGTCGGACATCAATATTTCCTGCCAATTTGATGTGTCATTGCCGCAAATGATGGGCGACACCGATAGTCTAATTCAAATATTCCTCAATATCGCGAAAAATGCTGCCGAAGCCGCGCGAGAACGCGGTGACACGGCGCATATTATATTTTCGACCAATTATCGCCATGAACATAAAATGAAGAAAAGTGAACGTGGATTTGCGCATTTACCGCTGGAAGTCGCAATTGCCGACAATGGTTTTGGCATAGCCGATGATATACAGGACTTCTTGTTTGACCCGTTCGTGACGACCAAAGCAGCGGGCAGTGGAATGGGCCTCGCAATTATTCGAAAATTAATATCAGCGCATTCAGGCACAATTGAATTTGATAGCGAAAATGGTCGCACGGTTTTTAAGGTAAGGTTTCCACTCGCACCTTTGGATATTGGAGAATAGTGAATGAAAGAAATATCGAAAGTGAACGCCGACCATCATCGCGCTGCCGCCAACAATCGTGGAAGAATGATTCTAATTGCCGATGATGACGCATCAATTCGCACAGTATTATCACAAGCTTTAACGCGTGCTGGCTTTCAAGTTCGTTCCACTACCAATGCGGCGACCTTGTGGAAATGGGTGAAAGATGGCGAGGGTGATTTGGTGCTAACCGACGTTATGATGCCTGATGGCAGCGTATTTGAATTTTTGCCGCGAATAAGGCGGGAAAGACCAAAACTCCCAATCATTGTAATGTCGGCACAAAACACGCTTTTGACGGCGATATCGGCAGTCGAACAAGGCGCCTATGAATATTTGCCCAAACCATTTGACCTCGGAAAAATGATTGATTTGGTGACAAGGGCGTTGGAGCCAATTTCGCAACACCGCAGTGAAAGCCAAAACCGCAAAGTCCTTAAAGACAAAAATCTGCCTTTAATTGGTCGCTCGATGCAAATGCAAGAAGTGTATCGAACCATTTCACGGGTCAGCCCGACCGATTTACCAATTGTGATTCAAGGCGAAGTTGGCGTTGGTAAGAAGCTGGTGGCGCAAACAATCCATGATTTTTCCAAACGAAAATCGGCTAATTTTGCTCATTTTAATATTGCCGGCCTCGAAGCGCATGAACTCTCTCAAACATTATTGGGTGATGGCAAATCGCAAATTGGGCTTTTGCAAGAATGTGACAATGGCACAATTTTTATTGAATCGGTTGATGAAGCAACAAGTTCGGCTCAGTCGCGTTTATTTAGTTTAGTTTCGAGCAGCAAAACCGATAACATCAGATTTATTTTCTCGGCGACGAGGGAACTTGGCGCACTTGTAAGGGAAAGCGCATTTAGGACCGATTTGTATCATTTGATAAATATAATTGGCCTTGTCATACCACCCTTGAGAGAGAGAATAGACGACATAGGCGATCTTGCGCGGCTTTTTATCGAAAAAGCCTCCGAGAGCGCGAACAGCCAAAAATTATTGGACAAAAGCGCGATAGCCGAATTAGCTAATTATTCTTGGCCAGGAAATGTTCGGGAATTGGAAAATTTGATGAAGCGCATGGCAGTATTGTTTCCCGACACCAATATTGATGGCCAAGCAATTGCTGCAAGTCTAGCGGAGCAACAAGTGCAAATTGTAACAAATGAAGACACAGGCAATAGCGATTTATCTGGTGTCGCGAAAGTCGCATTGGCGCAATTGTTTGTGCAATATAAAGGCCAAGGCGTAACACCACATGATTTATATGAAATAGTCCTGAAAGCCGTCGAAAAGCCGCTTTTTGAACTAACCCTCAAAGAGACCAAAGGCAATCAAATACGCGCTGCTAGCCTTTTGGGGCTTAATCGCAACACTCTTCGCAAACGACTGACCGAACTTAATTTGCAATAAAATCAAAGTTAGTGTTGCAATCCAAACACTATTGTGGCAAGAATGCAACGTGATAACCGAGAACCACATCGACAGTGACGGCGCTTTGGAGCCGCATATTGCAATGACTTCGAGCATTAAGGACGCTACCGAAGCGAACTCAGGCGGCATACAAACATTTGAAGTCACTAAATTTAGCAGCATTCAAATTGTCGCCTATGTCCTAAGCCTAATTGTAACTTTCATCGCATTATATCTCGCGGTTTCAGGCGGTGATGTAATAAATCCTGCATCGCGCTGGATTTTTGGGCTGTTGTTTTTCAATTTCGCCGTAATATCTTATTTTGCAATTGGCTTGGTCGGGCAAATATCCAAGCTTTTGAAGCAAGGCAAAGAGGCTAAAACTGGCGCCCGGTTGCACATTTATTATGTAAGATTGTTCATTTTTGCGGCTGCAATGCCAGCAATTTTGATTGCGGTTTTTTCGGCTTTCACAATTGGACGCGGGGTTCAAACTTGGCTTTCTGGGCAAGTAGCTTCGGCAATTGAAGCAACATCAAGTTTCGGCAAAGAAACAATTCAGCAAACTAGTGATGCCGCAAGGGTCGATATTTTGGCGATGGCATCAGATTTGAACGCTGCTGCCGCGCAATATAGTTCGTCGCCCAATATTTATCGCAGTTATTTGACAAGCCAAACTGGGCGTCGTGGTTTTGTCGCCGCATATTTATACAATAGCAATGGCGCGATAATTGAAAAAGTCGAAAGACCCACCGGCGCGCCCGCGCCACTTAAGCCCAAGCCAGAAGATTTCGCAACTGCCCGCGCTGGCGATGTTTATGTCAATATTGACCATGATCTGATTGTCAGAACTTTGTTCAAACTTAACGGCTATCAAGACATTTATTTGCAAGCTGTTAGGCTACCCAAGCCCGAACAATTGCGGCTTGTGCAACAGGCTGAGCAAATTGTTGGCGCATATCGGCTTTTGGAAACCCGTCAGACGCAATTGCAAGTCGTATTCGCGCTCGCATATTTGGAGACAGTTTTATTGGTGGCAATTGGGGCGGGCTGGTTGGGCCTTGCGTCGGCGACCAATATTTCAATGCCAATTGCGCGCCTAGCATCGGCGGCGGAGCGGGTAAGAGCTGGGGATTTGTCGGTTCAAGTTTCGCCAGACTATAAATTGGGAGAGCTAACCACTCTGATTTTGACTTTTAATCGAATGACGACTGATATTCAAAATCAAAGGGATGCGATTGAAAAGTCGAGAATACAAGCCGAAACCCGTTCGGCATTTATTCAAGCACTTTTTGAAGGGGTTAGCGCGGGTATTATTAGTTTGGACGCGGATCACAAAATATTGGCCGCCAATAGTGCTGCTGCGCGCCTGCTCGATGTATCAATGCCCGAATTATTCGCCAAAGGGCTGTTTGAAATTGCGCCAGAATTTGCGCCCATTATTAGTGATGTAACGCGTAATGTTGGGGCGCAAGGCCATGTGGAGCGTTTAACTGGAAATCGCACCCTGATTTTCGATATTCGCGCGACTTATGCCGGCAATGATTTGGTCGTGACTTTTGATGATATTTCAAGCCAAATCGCGGCGCAACGCCAAGCTGCATGGAAAGATGTGGCAAGGCGTATTGCCCATGAAATCAAAAACCCACTAACCCCTATTCAATTATCCGCCGAAAGATTGGCGAGTAAGTTTGCCAAGGAAATAACTACCGACCGCGAAGTTTTTGTAAAAATGACTGACACAATTGTCCGCCAAGTTGCAGACATTGGGCGCATGGTAGATGAGTTTTCAGATTTTGCGCGTATGCCGGCGCCGCGATTTGAGCTTGCCGATATTGGTGAAATTATTCGCCAAGCTGTATTCGCGCAAAAAATTACCTATTCGGAAATTGAATATATTGTCCAACTTCCACCGGAAGCAATCTTAATTGAAATGGACGCGCGTTTAATGGTGCAAGCCATCTCGAATATTTTGAAAAATGCTGCTGAATCAATTGCCCAAGCCGAAATGGAAACAACAACTCGGCCGCACAGCCATAAAATCGAAGTTAAGCTAAATCTCGAGATAAATTCGGCGCGAATTGAAATTAATGATAGCGGAGTTGGCTTCCCACTTAAAGATCGCAATCGGCTGTTGGAACCTTATATGACGACGAGGTCCAAAGGAACCGGCCTCGGCCTCGCTATTGTCGCAAGGGTCATGGAAGAACACGGCGGCTCACTAATTTTGGCGGATCGCCAAGACGGTCAAGCTGGCGGCAGCGTAATTATGGTTTTGCCAATTGGCGAAAAGACAAATTCCCTACAAGGAGTGGTTAAATGAGAGCAGAAATACTAATTGTTGACGATGAGGCCGATATTCGCGATTTGGTCGGCGGTATTCTTGAAGATGAAGGCTATGTCGTTAGGTTTGCCGGCAATTCCGATGAAGCGCTAGAAGCATTTCGTGGCCGAAGGCCCGATTTGGTCATTCTGGATGTTTGGCTCCAAGGCTCAAAGCTCGATGGGCTTGAAATATTATCGACAATCAATGGCATTGACCCCTCTATCCCGGTTGTGTTGGTTTCGGGTCATGGTACAATCGAAACTGCGGTCACTGCCCTTAAGCGCGGCGCTTATGATTATATCGAAAAACCATTTAAGTCTGAAAGATTATTATTGATTGTGCAACGGGCATTGGAAGCTGCGGCCTTGCGTGCCGAAATTTCGAGTTTGCGCACTAAGTCAATTGTATCGGACGAGTTGATTGGGCAAAGCGCAGCAATTCAACATTTAATGACAGCAATCGAAAAAGTCGCGCCGATGAATTCGCGGGTTCTTATTACTGGGCCTTCGGGAGTAGGCAAAGAGGTGGTTGCGCGGGTTTTGCACCGCAAATCGGGCCGCGCGAATGGCCCGTTTATGGTAATTTCGGCCTCATCAATCGCGCCTGAAAATATGGAAAGTGAATTATTCGGCGAAGAAGGCAGCGACGGAAGGCCAATCAAAATAGGGGTTTTTGAACGCGCCCATAATGGCACGTTATTGCTCGATGAAGTTGCCGAAATGCCGCGCGAAACCCAATCAAAAATCCTTAGGGTTTTGGTGGAACAAAGTTTCAGAAGAGTTGGCGGGGCTTTGCCAATTGAAGTCGATGTCAGGGTAATTAGTTCGTCTGCGCGCGATTTACGATTGGCGATAAATAATGGCCAATTTCGCGAGGATTTATACCACAGGCTTAATGTTGTCCCGCTGCCGGTCCCGCCATTGTCCGAACGCCGCGATGATGTGCCTGCTTTGACTGAATATTTCTCAAAGCGTATTTCCGAAACCAATGGCGTGCCGAACCGCGTTTTCAGTGACGAAGCAATGGCTGCGTTGCAAGCTGCATCATGGCATGGCAATGTTCGCGAATTGCGTAATTTGGTTGAGCGCGTGCTTATTTTGGCAGCAACCCCAGTTACGGAACCGATTAGCGTCGCGGCATTGTCGCTGGACGGGGCAGGAGTCACAGAACTCGCGGACAGAACAGGTTTGCATCATCTTGTGTCACTGCCGCTTCGTGAAGCGCGTGAGCTGTTTGAGCGCGAATATCTCAATGCGCAAATTTCACGTTTTGGCGGCAATATTTCAAAAACCGCAAACTTTATTGGTATGGAGCGCTCGGCTTTGCATCGTAAATTGAAAACTTTGGGCGTTGAAGGTTTGCGCGGATTAGATATGGAATAAAGCATTTCCCGAAAAGTGCTTGGCAGGCGAAGCACGCAGTGCGAAGACTGGTGAAGCGGTTTTCGGACAAGAAATGCGACAAAATAAAGGTATGAAATATGTCTCGTTATGCATATGTAAATGGTAATTTCACGCGCTTTAATCAGGCAAAAGTCCATATTGAAGATCGCGGTCTGCAATTTGGTGATAGTGTTTATGAAGTCTGGGCGGCAAAAGACGGCGTATTATTGGACGATATTGGCCATCTACATCGGCTTTCGCGCTCGCTCGGGATGCTAAGGATTGAATTGCCGTTGCCGCTTGGTTCTTTGAAGCCAATAATTGGCAATTTGCTGCGACTAAACCGCGTGAAAAATGGCTTGGTCTATTTGCAAATCACACGTGGAGTTGCGCCGCGTGATCATCCATTTCCAAAAAATGCGACCCCAACAATTATCATTACAGTTCGCCCCAAAAATTATGCACAATTGGAGGCCAAAGCCCAAAAAGGCATTAAAATTGTTACCAAAAAGGACTTAAGGTGGAAACGCGTCGATATAAAGACCACTAATTTATTGCCAAATCTGCTCGCTAAACAAGAAGCAATAGACGAAGGCGCCGAGGATGTTTGGTTTTTTGACGACAATGGCAAAATAACCGAAGGCAGCGCGCAAAACGCGTGGATTTTGAATAAAGAAGGCAATTTGCAAACTAGGGGTCTTGGTGAAGATATATTGGGCGGCATAACTCGCAGCACAATTATGGCTTTGGCCAAAAAATTAAACCTGAAAATTGTCGAAAAACCATTCAGCGTCCAAGAAGCAATTGAAGCCCGCGAAGCATTCGTAACTTCGGCCACTTCATTTGTAACTGCGGTAGTTGAAATCGACGGCAGGCCAATTGGCAATGGCAATGTTGGCAGTGTTGCGACAATATTACGCAAAGCCTATTTTGAAAATTAACAGATTTAATGAGTAGTAGCCGAATAACTGCATTGAAAAATTTGCAAAATGGGTTCAAATGGCGGTTCAATATGAAAATATTGATTAACCTCGCTTTGAAAATGAGTGGGCAATAAGAATGGAAAACAAAATGTCAGCCGATAAGAAGCAAAATCTACAAGACGCATTTCTCAATGCAGTTCGCAAATCACGTACCCCTTTGACGATTTTTTTGGTAAATGGCGTGAAATTACAAGGCGTTGTCACATGGTTCGACAATTTCTGCCTACTTTTGCGGCGTGAAGGCCAAGTTCAACTTGTCTATAAACACGCAATTTCAACAATAATGCCAGGTGGCCCAGTCGCTCTATTTGAAAGTGAAACTTTCGAGGACGAGGAGTAATTATTGTATAATAGCGAAGCGCCAGCTTGGAAGGCAATCGTAATTCACCCAATTACGGCCTCAACCAGCAAGTCAAGAATCCCGGAACTGCAACTTGAAGAAGCCGTCGGTTTGACCCTCGCTTTAGGGCTCGAAATTGTCCATAGTTCGGTAATCAGCATAAGGCAAATTCGCCCATCAATATTTTTCGGCGCAGGCAAACTCGAAGACCTTGACGCATTAGCGGAGGAAACCGAAGCGCAAATTCTCGTGATTAATGATGAAATTTCGCCGATTCAACAACGCAATATTGAAAAGCGCTTGGGGCTAAAAGTCATTGACCGAACCGGCCTTATTTTGGAAATTTTCTCACTGCGCGCCAGAACAAAAGAAGGCAAGTTGCAAGTTGAATTAGCGCGCTTGAGCTACGAAAAGTCACGGCTTGTAAGGACCTGGACCCACCTTGAACGGCAACGCGGCGGCACTGGCAAAACTGGTGGCCCAGGTGAGCGGCAAATTGAATTAGACAGGCGTTTGATTGCGGATCGCATTGTGAAACTTAAACGTGAACTTGAAGAAGTGCGGCGCACACGTGGTTTACAACGCGCGGGCAGGGAGCGAATGCCTTTTCCAATTGTCGCTCTGGTCGGTTATACAAATGCTGGCAA
The DNA here is from genome assembly GCA_009773395.1 of Hyphomonadaceae bacterium. Taxonomy (GTDB): domain Bacteria; phylum Pseudomonadota; class Alphaproteobacteria; order Caulobacterales; family Aquidulcibacteraceae; genus Pseudaquidulcibacter. The sequence goes on from WRPI01000003.1 coordinate 67,882, forward strand.
ATCAACACTTTTCAACAATGCCACAAAAGCCAAAGTTTTGGCGAAGGACATGTTGTTTGCGACTTTGGACACAACCTCTAGGGCCATGAAAACACCGCAAGGGCGTGACATTATATTATCCGACACAGTGGGTTTCATAACCGATTTACCGCATGAGCTTATTGCGGCATTTCGGGCGACTTTGGAAGAAGTCGCCGAGGCCGATATATTAATCCATGTTCGCGATATTTCAGGGGCAGAAACCGAAGCCCAAAAACACGATGTAGATCAAATTCTTGATACGATACTCAAAGGCGCGGAGCCTTTGCCGACCATTATCGAAGCCTGGAACAAAGCCGATTTATTGCCAGAAGCAGCACTTTTAGAAGCCAAAGCAAATCGCAATATTCTGTTTAAGCGTGACGGCAAAGTCGCGGTTTTGACCAATAGTGAAAGCGGCGAGGGGCTTGATGAATTATTTGACGAAATCGACAAAGAACTATCATTTGGCGCAAAGCAAAAATCCATTATTTGCGGCGCGAATGACGGCAAAATGCGGGCCTGGCTTTATGACAAAGGGGTGGTTTTGCGCGAAATAAGGAATGATGACGGCGAAGTGGTTTTGAAAGTATCACTCGACAAAATAAATGAGATTAAATTCAAATCGCAATTTCCTGAGGCAATCGAAAGTGCCATAGTGGCGTAATCAATTACCTTCCATTTTCGCTTTCAACCATAGCCCTTCCATTTCATCAATCGTCGAATTTTGCGGTGATTTGCAAAGTTTTGCCAATTCAGTCTCAATGAAACGAAAGCGCTTTTCGAACTTATCATTGGCCAATCGGAGGGCATTTTCGGGGTCGATATCGCATTTTCGGGCAAGGTTCACTAATACAAATAAGCAATCGCCAATTTCTTCTTGAATATGTAAAAAATTATTAGATTCAATTGCTTCTTTGGTTTCATTAACTTCTTCATTTAACTTTTCAAAAATTGCTTCAGGCCCTGTCCAATCAAAACCAACCCTTGCCGCGCGTTTAGATAGTTTCCAGGCGCGAGATAAAGCGGGAAGGGCGATTGCGACATCGGCCAAAATGCTATTGTCAGTTTTAAGTTTAGCGGCGCGTTCTTCGGCTTTGAGGTTTTCCCAATTGACAAGCACAGCTTCAGGCGTTGCAATTTGATTGTCGCCAAAAACATGTTCATGCCGCGCAACCATTTTTCGGTTCAAAGCTTCGACGACGTCAACAAAATCAAATAGTTCGGCTTCCTCGGCCATGCGCGAATGAAAAGCGACTTGAAAAACCAAATCACCCAATTCTTCTTTCAATGCGGCGAAGTCGCGCTTCTTTATTGCGTCGGCAACTTCATAGGCTTCTTCAATAGTGAAGGGGGCAATGGTGTCAAAATCCTGCTCTAAATCCCAAGGGCAGCCATTTTCAGGAGCCCGCAAACGCGCCATTATTTCAATTTGCTTGTGCAACGCCCGCGCCAGTTTTTCGGATTTATCACAAATCATTGCGCGTCGTTTTCTTGCAAGCTCAATTGATGTTGGACTTCTTCGACACGTTCACGGGTGAGTGGGTAGCTGTTCATCAACCAAATGGCGATACCTTGACAAATTAGGGGAAAGCCAAAATAAATCATGGTCAGACCATTTATTGACGATTGAGTGTTGGCCATTCCCAAATTCGCATCATAGCCAATCGCCTGCAATAAAACGAAAGTTACACCGACTGCAAGCGCATAGCCTGTCTTGGTCGTAAAACCCAATAATGCGAATAAAAGGCCAGTGCGGTCCTTTTTGGTCACTAATTTATCTTCATCACCAATATCGGACACCATAGAGCGTATTAAATACAATGGCGCGGCGTAGGATATGCCGACTATGCCAATAAGAACACCAGCCAGCGCGACATTGCCTTTAGGCAGGTATAAGATGAGGAGTTGAGACAATATAGTATAACAACACGCCAATAAAAGCGCGCGATGCTTACCAAACTTCTTGGCAATTGTGACCCACAAGGGAGTAAATACCAAACCCGAAACGAAATATATCAAAAGCAAAAGAAAAGCGCTTTTGCCATAATCCTTAATTGATGACAGATAAAACAAAAACATTGCGCCAGTTACGCCGCCCGAAAATGCCAAGGCGATATCTGAAATCATTAAGCGCCTAAGCGAAACTAGTGAAAACAAGGCCAAAAAATCTTTAGGCTGTGAATGGCTTTTGACAGGGCTCGCAATCGGTTCTTTGGCAAAAAAATGAGACACAAGGGCGCAAAGCGGGACGGCAATAACAATGAACATGCCCATGGCTCGAACCCCATCAGCCTCACTTCCGCCGCGCGCCACAACAATAACTGGCAAGGACAATACCATCAACATGCCAACAATATTGCCGATTTGCCAGAAAGAAAACACGCGCGATCTTTCATGGTAATTTGTTGAAAGGCTCGCTCCGATACCCAATTGCGCCAAAGTGCTTGCCGAAAATGCGACATATCCAGTGAATAGAAAGAACACCAAATACCAAGCGCTTACACCGGGCTTAACCATAAAAAGATACCATGTAAGAACCGACATAAAAGGCGCGCAAGCAAGAAGCCACGGCGTAAATCTGCCAATTTTTGTGCTAGTCCTATCCATCGACATGCCAATGAAAATATCTATCACGATGTCAAATAAGCGGGCCGCCATAAATATAAGGCCAACCACGCCGAGACTTAGCCCAACATATTTCACATAATAGGGGGGGAGGTAAATAACCAACGGCAATGCAAAAGCCGCCAATGGCAATGACGGCGCGGAAAACGCAAGAATCCGAGTGATAGCAGTTTTGCCATTTTGGTTATCATTTGCCATTTTTGTTCCCTTTTGTATTCTTGATATGTTGGAACAGGATTCGCTTACGGGCAAGCATTTATTAATGGGGGGAGAGGTTTTTGCCGCCCACGCAACAATTAACTACAGTCGCATAAGAACCATTATGGGACATGTGGACGCGAGATAGCCGCTCTTACGCTGGTATTTGCGAAAACTACTTCCCACTTGTGCCATTACATATTACGCTATGTTTATGAATTCTCAAAAAATTGAGCCTACAATTGCGAACATAGACAATGAATCTATGCAAGCATTTTTGCGCATGAAGCGAATTGCAACCGCATTATTTTTTGCAATGGTCTTGGTTTTTGTGGTTGCCAAAACTTTTGAAAACCAATTCCCCCCAATTTCATATTTGCGCGCTTTTGGTGAAGCTGCAATGGTCGGTGCATTGGCGGATTGGTTTGCAGTTACCGCACTGTTTAGGCGGCCTATGGGCCTCCCCATTCCCCACACCGCAATTATTCCAAGATCCAAAAACCGCATTGGTGATGGCTTGGGCCGCTTTATTTCTCGCAATTTCTTGCAACCGCAGCAAGTGGAATTACGGCTCGAAAAAGTGGAATTGGCCACGGGTTTTGCCAATTGGATTAATACTGACGATAGAGCGCAAAAACTCGCCGAAGGATTAGCAGCGACAGTGCCGCGTGCTTTGGGTTTGCTCAAAGACGGTCCAATATCTGATTGGTTACAACAAACAATCAAAACCCGAATACAAAACACTGATATTGCAACAGTTTTTGCTGATGGCCTTGCACTTTTGACGCGCAATAAAAGGCACAAACCAATTGTCGATTTGATAATTTTCCATTCCGATTTATTAGTGCATTCGCATGAAGCCGAATTTCGCGAAAAAGTATCGCAAAACGTCGATTGGCTTCCTAAATTACTGGCAGTCGATAATAGCGCCGCCGATGCATTACTGGACGCGATTAAGGAAACATTGCACGACGCCGCCAATAATCCCAACCATACAATCCGCGATAGAATTGACGATGCCCTAAACCACCTTCAGCACAGTTTGCGGTTTGATCCCAATATGCGTATGGATCTTGCCAATTGGATTAAGGATTTGGCCGAGCATGAAACTATCACCAAATATATTTCCTCGATTTGGGACGAAATAAAACGCGAATTGGGCGAAACCAACCCGCAAAGTCAAGCCAAACTTGCGAACGCAATTGCCAATATTTTGCGCGAAGTTGCGGCGGCATTAATTGAAAACCAAGAACTCAACGACAGCTTGAACCAAAAACTAAAACAATGGGCGATTGATATTTCTTCAACCCAAGGCGAAGCCGTTGGCGAAATGGTTTCCGAGACCATCAAAAGCTGGGACGCTTCCACTGTTGTAAGCCAAATTGAAAATGCAGTGGGCCGCGATTTGCAATTTATTCGCATCAATGGGACGATTATTGGCGGACTTGTGGGGCTAATGATTCACACGATTAGTGAGTTCGCGTTGCGCTAAATAGCGACTTCCCAAGACAGCATATCATAAGCCGGTTCGGCATTTACTGGCAGGCGGGCAGTGAGTTCATCATAATCTAAATCTATATGCAAATTCGTCAAAATCGCGCGTTTTGGTTTGAGCTCTAAAATCCAGTCCATAGTTTGATCAAAATGGGCGTGGCTGGGGTGGGTGGTATAGCGCAAACAATCGACAATCAATAAATCAAGGCCAGCGAGTTTTTCCATTGTCGCTTGCGGGATAAAATTAGTGTCGTTGCAATATGCTACAGTGCCAAAACGAAAACCCAAACTCATGATGTCGCCATGCACAAGCTCCAAAGGCTCAAAAACCAACTCGCCACCCTCACCCGAAATGGTAAGGCTTTGGCCGATTTCTGGCATTGTCATATGGTTCAAAATCGCTGGGTAATTATTGCGCTCATGCCCATGAAAAACATAAGCGAATTTTGGCAAAAGCGTTTTTGATGTTGAAGCGTTAAGATAGGCATCGATGCGCCCACGATTAGTGAAAGCAATTGGCCGCAAATCATCAATGCCGTGGGTTTGATCTGCATGATCATGGGTGAACAATACCGCATCAATTTTTTTCACTTTTGCTGCCAATAATTGAACCCTCAAATCAGGTGAAGTGTCAATCAAAACCCGTGTTGCCGAAACCATATCTGCACCAAATAGTTCGACAAGCAGTGAACATCTTGTTCGGTAATTTTTTGGATTATTTGAATTGCACGCGCCCCACTCCCCGTCTGCGCGCGGCACACCGCCCGAAGAACCACAGCCCAAAATTGTCACTTTCAATTTCTTCATTTGCTTGGCTCGCAGCGCGCGCGGGTAAATAGTGAAAAGAAATTATTATCGAGTTCTGCCTTTAATTCCTCAATGTCGCGTTCCAGATATTGCGCCAAATATTCTACCAGATAGTTCAGAAACAAAGGCTCATTTCGTTGTCCGCGTTTGGGAATTGGTGCTAAATATGGGCAGTCGGTTTCAACCAATAATTTATCGTGAGGGATATATTTGATATTATTCCTAACGTCATCAGCATTCCTAAACGTCGCAATGCCAGAAATTGAAACATAGGCCCCAATATCGAGGCATTTTTTCAATAAATTTTCGCCCGAAGTATAGCAATGCATCAAAAGCGGAAAAGCCATATTGCGGTATTCGCTAGTCAAGATATCGCCCATAATTGCGTCTGCGCTCCTTGTATGCACTATCAATGGCAATTGGCTTGCTTGGGCGGCATGAATATGGGTCAATAACACTTGGATTTGGTCTTGTTCAGGGCTTAGTCCATAATGAAAATCCAAACCCGTTTCACCAATACCTATGACTTCTTCATGAGTGCAATATTGCGTCAACTTCTCCACGCTCAAATCCAAATGGTCTTTTGCTTCATGGGGGTGCGCACCAACGCTAAGCCAAAAATTATCCAAAGTAGTGACAATTTCAAGAATTTTCTCAAAATTTTCAATTCGGTCACAAATTGACAGCATACCGTGAATGCCACCAGCTTTGGCTCTCGCTAAAACGTCGGGCAAATCATCATGGTATAAATGGTGATGCAAATTTACGTGGGTATCAATCATTTTTGCTACTGGCAGTTAAGCGGGTTTTAATAAGCCGCAATGCTTCAATAACTGCCGCAGATTTGTCAAGATTATTGCCAATAGCCACCCGCAATTTACCGATTTCAATTGCCAAATCGCCAATTATTTTAGGGTTCAAATTAACACTAATCCTCGCCAATGTCGCACTTTCCCCCGGTTCAATTTCGTCGATTTCGAGGCCAAGCCCCGATTGGGCAGTTCGGTAAAGCCAATCATCAATCAAATCGAAAATAAGCTCACAATTTTCGATTGTGGTCGCTTTATTTGCCAAAGCCATCATCGGCGCTAAAGGTGCATAAGGCATGGAGTTCAAATGCGCCGAAAGCGCGCTATAATATTCGCCAATTTTACTGGTTTTAAGCGCCAGTGCGCGCCCATATGCGCCTTTAGCCAAAGTTATGGCAGCATCATCAGAACCACCCACCAATTCCCTCAATTTTGCGCTTGGCATTGGGCGCAAATGAAACACACGGCTACGCGAGCGCAAAGTTGGAAGCACTGCGCCGAGGGAATTGGCAATCAATATTATCAAAGCGCCTTTGGGCGGTTCTTCGAGGGTCTTCAAGAGCGCATTAGCCGAATTCATATTGAGATCATCAGCGCAATCGACAATCGCCACCCTGTGTCCCATCGGGTTAGAGGCGCTAAGTGCAAACATTTTTGTAAGTTCGCGAATTGCGAAAATATTGACATCGCGTTTGACTTTTTGATCGTCAGGGCAAAACCTCGTGGCTACTCGCAAGTCTGGCATCGCGTCATTAGCAATTTTGCTGCAAATTTCGTCAGTTTCATCGCTGGCAAGTGGGCCTTCGTCGCTCGCTTTGGCACCAAGGTAACGGCGCGCCAAACGATAGGCCAAAGTCGCTTTGCCAATCCCTTTTGGCCCGGTAAAAATCAAGCCGTGATGCAAAGTGCCCGCATTTAGGGCTTGCGCCAATTCAGTTTCAACAGCTTCATTGCCATAAAATTCAAATACTTCGCGCGGGTGCGGCAAGCCTATGATTTGGTCGGGCGGGGTTTCAATTGCCATTAGGAGCGCACTTCCAAAGCAGCATTCACCATTGCAAGCGCTTTTGCAAAAACTTCCTCAATTGGCAGCGATGCGTCGATTGTTTTGCATCTTTCGGGCTCAGCCGCGACAATTGCAAGAAACGCCGCACGCAAATTTTGGTGATACTCCAATTTTTTGCTTTCAAAGCGGCATTCATCATCTTTGCGAGAACCAGCGCGCGCCAGCCCGATTTCTACATCAATATCAAGAACGATGGTCAAATTGGGCTTATGTTGCGCCACAATATTATCTTCAAGGCATTTAATGACATTTTGTTCTTTGTCGCCCAAATGGCCTTGATAGGCACGGGTTGAATCGAAGAACCTATCACAAATGACTATATTGCCGCCTGCGAGCGCTGGGCGGATTATTCGCATCAAATGGTCCTCGCGAGCAGCATAATAAAGGCAAATTTCGCTCATCGAGTTCCAACGATTGGCATCGCCTTTAAGGACCAAATCGCGTATGGCTTCTGCGCCTTCTGTTCCACCGGGTTCGCGGCTAAGCACGACTTCATGCCCGCGCGACGAAAGCTCGGCATAAAGCGATTTAATCAGCGTGGTTTTACCAGTGCCTTCGCCGCCTTCAAGAGTAATAAAAAGTGATTTGCTCATGGCAAACAAGTTACCGCCATTTCGCTTTTAAGCCAATAGCGGGATGTGGCTTGAGTATGAACTTAACTAATATTCGCCATGATAACATGCGCACCGTTTACGCCAAGGCCATTGGCTTCTTCGGCTTTAATTGTGGCGCTTTGCGCGTCTTCAAATGGGCCAACCAAAACCTTGAACATATTGGCGCCATTTGATTGAACCGGAATTATGCGAGTATTTCCAAGCGGTTCGGCATCACGAAGCGCGCGTTCGGCATTGGTGCGATTGGAAAACACGCCAATTTGCACGAAGCGATTACTGGAATTATCGTTCGCGCTACTCGTTCGAGCAGGCGCGGCGTTGGTTGGCGTTGCGGTAGCTACGCGGGTTTGCGTGACGCGCGGCTGACTTGACCGCGTCGTCACATTATCAATTTGCAGCGTTGCGGTTTGCTGATTGGCAGTAGTGGCAATTGTGGTCGCGCGTGGGGCTTGACCAATATAGCGAACCCTCACTTGCGCCGAGCCTTGCTCCTTGAAGCCAAGCAATTGTGCACCGCGCGCCGAAACGTCAACCAAACGATTGCCTGCAAATGGACCGCGATCATTAACCCGCGCGACAATTGAGCGGCCATTTTCAAGATTAGTGATTTCCACTAGACTTGGAATGGGCAAAGTCGGGTGGGCGACCGTCACTATATTTTCGTCAAAAACCTCGCCATTGGCAGTCGGGCGGCCATTAAAGCTATTACCATACCAAGACGCAGTGCCAGTTTCATCATAATCAGGCTCATGCGCTGGAATATACCAAATGCCGTTCACTTGATAAGGGCCACCAATTTTTTGCCATGAAGCAATATCTTCGGGGCGAACATCGGAAACTAGCGAAATATCGGCTTCTTGATTTTCACCTATTCCCAAATTCTTCATTTCAACTTCAGCGGCGACATATTGCGCGCGAGTAGTTGCGTGCGGCGGAGCGTCATCTTCATGGGCGACTTGTCGTGGCGGCGCAACTGAAGGCGCTGCAATTGGCGTTGTGATTAAACGGCCATAACGCGGTCGCACGAGAGTTGCATTGGCTGTTCGCGGCGGCGTGGTTCGCGGGGCGCCAAGCGCGGCTGCTTCGGTGGAAATGGTGCGCAAAGGCGTTGGATTAGGCCTATTAGCAGGTTGTGCCGCAGCTTCGCCAATATTCTCGGCTTTTGCGCCATTTGGCAGAGCAAATGCAAATGTAAAGCAAAGGCCAATCGAGGCCAATGAGGCACGCTTTTTGGTAACCATTCTGGTCATCCCTAATGAGCCATCCTTGATTGATGGCAAAAATATTATGACCCTGAATTAGGCCTAAATGGGACAACTACTGCAAGAAACTAAAATAGCGATTTTCAAAATCGGTGGGATTTTATGTAAATTTGATTCAAATTAGGGGGGTCTATGCAAACGCCTTATTCTATCGAGAAAATCGGCAAGAAAGCGCGTAAAATAAAAATCAGTTCTTGCTTACGAAATCGCTGCGCTATCCATCACTTTAATGGCATTGGGCAATGTCGCTCCATAATAATGGGCAGTTGGTGCCAGATAAATAATATAATAATTCAAACCATTTTTATTGACTGCTTGCGCCAGCGCACTCATGGTCAGTCCCTCGGCGGTGCGCATAGTTAGTTCAAACCTTATTCCCCTTTGGCCGGAAATGGTAATTGGACGTGGCGTTTTGGTTTCCACGCGCAAATATCCAAGTTCGGTCAAAGCACGGCCTACATATTCCATTTGTTCGGACAAGGACATGTTGGCAGATGGCCGTGGCGATGGATGGGTGTTGCGATTACCTTGCGGGCCAATCATCAATGGATCTTCCGCGCCCAAGCCTTGAGAGACGTAAAGCCGATTTAACAGAACCCCGTCAATTGTTAGAAGTCGAACTTTCTTGTTGTTTTGGAACCAAGTCGCGCTTAAATCCGACCAATTCCTGTCCAACTGCACAGTTTGACCAGCCCCAAAAGCGCCGGGTGGTGCAAGGACTGGCGAACTTGCACACGCACTTAAAGCAAGGGCCAAAGCGGCGGCAAGGATGATTTTTGATTTATTTTTCATGTTCATTGTTCCAATTGGCTTATCAAATCTTGTATTATCCAGGCATCTTCGGCATTTGGCGCCGCGGCGACATAGGCTTTATAAGCTGCCAATGCTTCGGGCTTTTTATCTTGGCGACGGTATATTTCGCCAATTTGTCGGTTGGTTTCAACTGGTGCATCTTGCGCTAACAGCGCCTCTTGATAGGCTCCGAGCGCAGAGGCAAAGTCCCCTTCTCGGCCACGCAATCTAAGCGCCTCACCTTTGTAAAAATTCAAAACGCCAGCATCTGCTTTGTCTATCAATAAATTATTGATAACGAAAATAGTCTGGCCAAAATCGCGCCGCCTCAAATCATCGCGTAGCCAATTTGACAAATAAGGCCGAATGCGATTGCGGTAATCTGCACGCTTTTGCACATCGCTACTGCTTGCTGATTGGTTTTGCTGATTTAACTCCATATCATATTTGCGCAACGCTTCAATCCGTTCGAGTTCAAGCGGGTGCGAACCGAACACATTTATCCTAGTCGGCGAACGGCGCTTACGCTCCTCGTCCGAAGCCGCAGTTTCATCAATTTGCCGCCGCCAAATATTTTCGCCCGCCCGTGGGTAATATCCGCCACTCAAGGCAAAGTCATAACCATAAATATCTGCTGCCGCTTCTTTGTCGCGGTTATATCCAAGAAATGAAGCCAAAGAGCCAAGGTAAACAATGTCAATCAAAGTAGATGTTGAATTCATGATATTGTTAGCAGCGCCAATTGAATTAGCGTTAGCCGCAGCCGAAGCAGCAGCCACAGTTAACAGTAAACTAAGTGCGAGAGTAGCCGCCTGCCGGTCCTTATATTCTTGATAAGTTTGCACTGAATGCGATCGCAAATAATGGCCAGCTTCATGCCCCAAAACAAATGCGAGTTCGTCCTCGCTTTGCACCCGCAATAATAGCCCAGTCCAAACTTCAGTATAGCCATTTGGCGCAACTGAAGCGTTGAAAAAAGGTCTTTCCATCACATAAGTGCGCACTTCCATGCTTCGAGCGCCCAAAATCCTAGCAACAACAGATTGGACATAAGTTTCCAATTCGCGGTGTGAAGTTCGCTCCCCTGATGTTGATGCTTTAAGTTCGACCTTGGAAGCTTCGGACCAAATGCCAGCTTCGAGGGAATTTGCTATTGGCTGCTGATTATTGCTGCGCAACGGGTTTTCGCGCGACAAATCAACGCCTGCAATTTTCGCCGCATTTACATCAATTGCATAAGTCGCGATCGGGCTCAAACTCAGGTTTAACGCCAAAATTGTGCTTAGAAATTTAGCAGGTTTCTGCATTAGAGCGGCAAATCTTTGAACAATGATTCGATATGGGTTTTGGCGCCTGCTTCGGTTCTAATATCCACGCCAAGACCAACAATCTCGAATTTGTGCCAAATAACGCGCCCAGTTTGTAGATCAACTACCGAGGCTTCAACCGCTTGGCTCGCCATCGGTATTCCTACACCACCAATAGCAGCGCCAATCATCATCAATTTACGAGCACCCGATGAATATGAGCCTTTGACTTTGACAAAAAGCGCGTAACGTGGCGCATTTGCGGCGCCGCGTGCATCGGCAGGAATCAGAAGCGATGCCCCCTCCCCGATCGTCCAATCAAAACTGGTTTTGGTCGGCAATTTACCCGTTCCATAAGCATAAGCATGTGACATTATTGAGGCATCAACAGCGTCATTTAGTTTTAGGACTTGCAATGCTGCGTCATCAGTAATTGTGGTTGGGTCGGCACGGGAAATAACATAGCCTTGTGCGGTCAATCTCGCGCTAATGGCTTGCTCAATATGACGGCGTGCATTTTCGGCCCATTCCAATTTCGGATCTGCTGTGCCAGTGGCGGTCAATTCGCTTAAAGTAATGTCGGCCTTCATCGCTAGAATTACTGTTCCAGACATCGGCCTTTCAATCGCAACATGGTTCGGAATTGGTTGCGCAAGCGAAATAGTAGGAGCAAAAGCTATGAGGCCAAATGCCAAAACCATGCTTCGAAATATATTTGTCAATTTTGCCAATTCCACGCCCCAGTTTCAAAAATAAAGTTTTGTGCTTTTGGGATTGTTAACACCAAGTGCGCGCAAATCAAGCCAGCCTCGCTGCATTTTTCAAATCACTCGGAATAAGAGTATTTACTAATTACTATAATTGTTTAGTTTCAAACTTTGCACCGACAAGGTTTTGAAAATGCACGAAATAGAAACCCAAATTGATACCGCTTCACCTGAATTTGCCGCCAATGCTGCGCACATGAGCGGGCTTGTGCATGATCTAAAAAAACTAAGCGCGAAAATTGCCCAAGGCGGGCCATTACCCGCGCGCGACAAGCATTTGGCGCGAGGTAAATTGCTGCCTCGTGAACGCATTGCTGGCCTGATTGATGATGGCTCGCCTTTCCTTGAATTATCTGCCCTCGCCGCTCATAATGTCTATGAAGACGATATTCCTGCCGCAGGTATAGTCACAGGGATTGGACGTGTCGCTGGGCGCGAATGCGTAATTGTTTGCAATGATGCGACAGTTAAAGGAGGAACTTATTACCCTTTAACCGTCAAAAAACATTTGCGCGCCCAAGAAATCGCAATGGCCAATAATTTGCCATGCATTTATTTGGTTGATTCGGGTGGCGCAAACTTACCCAACCAAGATGAAGTCTTCCCCGATAGAGACCATTTTGGCCGAATATTTTACAATCAAGCGCAAATGTCGGCCAAGAATATCCCACAAATTGCAGTGGTGATGGGAAGTTGCACGGCGGGCGGCGCTTATGTTCCTGCTATGTCGGATGAAAGCATAATCGTCAAAAACCAAGGCACGATTTTCCTCGCAGGGCCGCCTTTGGTAAAAGCGGCAACGGGCGAAGTGGTCAGCGCCGAAGATTTGGGTGGTGGTGATGTTCATGCGAGGATTTCGGGCGTTGTCGATCATTTGGCGTCAAATGACGTCGATGCTTTGCAAATTGCGCGGCGAATTGTTGATAATTTGAACCGTGTAAAAAAAGTGACACTTGATGTACGTGAAGTCACACCGCCACTTTACGATGCCGATGAGCTTTACGGCATTATCCCCACGGACACGCGCAAACCCTATGATGTGCGCGAAATTATCGCGCGTTTAGTTGACGGCTCGCAATTTGACGAGTTCAAGCAGTTTTATGGCGAAACTTTGGTGTGTGGCTTTGCACATTTGCACGGCTATCCAATTGGCATTGTCGCCAATAACGGGGTTTTGTTTAGCGAAAGCGCATTAAAAGGCGCGCATTTCATAGAGCTTTGCGCAAGCCGCAACATTCCATTGGTGTTTTTGCAAAATATCACAGGTTTCATGGTGGGACGCAAATATGAAAACGAAGGCATTGCCCGCAATGGCGCAAAAATGGTGACAGCCGTTAGTTGCGCCAATGTGCCAAAATTCACAATAATTATTGGCGGTTCATACGGCGCAGGTAATTATGGCATGTGCGGACGTGCATTTAGCCCAAGGTTTTTATGGATGTGGCCCAATGCGAGAATTTCCGTAATGGGCGGCGAACAAGCCGCAAATGTGCTGGCAACAGTAAAGCGTGATGGGTTTGAAGCCAAAAATATCAAATGGTCACAAGACGAGGAAGAAGTCTTTAAAAAGCCCATTCGCGATGATTTTGAGGCCCAAGGCCACCCATATTATGCCAGCGCGAGAATTTGGGACGATGGCGTAATTGACCCCGCCGATACAAGGCGCATTCTTGGGCTTGCAATATCGGCCTCCCTCAATGCGCCAATTTTGCCAACCAAATTCGGTATTTTCAGAATGTGATATGGGCGCAAAATGACACGAGTTTTCACCAAAGTCCTTATTGCAAATCGCGGCGAAATTGCCCGCCGCATTATCCGAACTTGCAAAGCCAAAGGTATTAAAACAGTTGCTGTTTATAGTGAAGCTGACAGTAAAGCGCTTTTTGTGCGCGAAGCCGATGAGGCTATTTTGCTTGGCCCCGCCCCTGCAAGCGAGAGTTATTTGCGCGGCGATAAAATAATCGCTGCGGCGCTTGAAACTGGCGCTCAGGCGATTCACCCTGGCTATGGATTTTTGTCGGAAAACGCTGAATTTGCAGAAAATTGTGCCAAAGCCAATATCGAGTTCATTGGCCCCTCACCTGCATCAATCCGCGCGATGGCGTTAAAAGGCGCGGCTAAAGCATTGATGATACAGGCAAATGTGCCAGTCACCCCTGGTTATCACGGCGACGATCAAGACCCGAAGGTTTTGCAAAAAGCCGCCGATGAAATAGGCTATCCCGTCTTGATTAAAGCGGTGGCGGGTGGCGGTGGCAAAGGAATGCGCCGTGTCGATAATGCAGAAGATTTCGCGGCGGCGATGCAATCGGCGCAGCGCGAAGGGCAAAATGCTTTTGGCGATTCGAAAATATTGGTGGAAAAATATTTGTTAGTTCCGCGACACGTCGAAATCCAAGTTTTTGGCGACAAATTTGGTAATGTCGTGCATCTTTTTGAGCGTGATTGTTCGATGCAGCGCCGTCACCAAAAAGTCCTAGAAGAAGCCCCTGCCCCCAATTTGCCTGACCATATCCGAAAAGCGATGGGCGAGGCCGCAGTTAACGCCGCCAAAGCCATAAATTATGTGGGCGCTGGCACAGTTGAATTTATCGTTGATGTTGCGAATGGCGTGGAAAATGCGCCATTTTATTTCATGGAAATGAACACACGCCTGCAAGTCGAGCATCCTGTTACCGAAGAAATATTGGGCATTGATTTGGTCGATTGGCAGTTGCAAATTGCAGCAGGTCAAAAATTGCCGAAATCGCAGGGTGAAACAGTTGCAAATGGCCACGCAATTGAAGTGCGCCTTTATGCCGAAGATGCCGAAAATGGTTTCCTGCCAAGCATTGGTAAACTCACGAAATTGTCATTTTCGCCACTTGCGCGAATTGAAACCGGGGTTGAAGCAGGTGACGAAATATCAATTCACTATGACCCGATGATTGCCAAAATCATCGTTCATGGCAAAAACCGCACTGATGCTTTGTCCAAGATGCGAGCAGCATTGATTTTGGCTCATATTGAAGGGGTAAAAACCAATCTTGGATTTTTGCGGCGCTTGATAAGTGATGCAGATTTCGTTGCTGCCAACATTGATACTTCCTATATCGAAACTCACTTAACCGAACTCACCAAACCATGGAAGAATGTCGAAATCGCGCCACATATAATGGACGCTGACCCGACTTCGCCGTGGAATGACAATGGTGGTTGGCAGTTGAATTTGCCGCCGCGCGCGCCGCATAATATGGTTTACAGGCGCGAAAGCCACGGCGATTTGGGAAGCGGTGAAATTATTTCGCCAATGCCGGGGAAAATTATCAGCCTAATGGTAAAAAACGGCCAAAAAGTTGCCAAAGGCGAGCCGTTATTAATCCTTGAAGCCATGAAAATGGAACATATGATGCGCGCCGATATCGACGGCGAAGTCAGCGAACTTAGCGTAAGTGAAGGCCAACAAATTGGCGAAAAGACGCAATTATTGAAAATTATTGAGGGCGAAAAATGATAGATTTCCCACATTTGAAATTTGGACATGGCGAAGATATTGACGCGCTAAGGGATGCAGTGTCAAAATTTGCTGCCGCCGAAATTTCCCCCAATGCCGCGCAAATTGACCGAAATGACGATTTCCCCGCCCCATTATGGCGCAAACTTGGCGACCTCGGGGTTTTGGGTATAACTGCGCCTGAGGAATATGGCGGCGCAAATATGGGCTACCTCGCCCACACAATCGCGATGGAGGAAATATCGCGCGCTTCTGCAAGTGTTGGCCTATCTTATGGCGCACACTCTAACCTGTGCGTCAATCAAATCACGCGCAATGGCAACCAAAAGCAGCGCGCCAAATATTTGCCAAAACTGATTTCAGGCGAATATGTTGGCGCATTGGCCATGAGCGAAACTACATCGGGATCTGACGTTATTTCCATGCGGCTTCGTGCCAAGAAAAAAGGCGACAAATATGTGCTTAATGGCCATAAAATGTGGATTACCAATGGCCCCGATGCCGATGTATTGGTGGTTTATGCCAAAACTGATGCGCAAGCGGCTTCAAAAGGCATAACTGCATTTTTGGTTGAAAAATCCTTCAAAGGTTTTTCTATTGCCCAAAAACTTGATAAACTTGGGATGCGCGGATCAAACACCGGCGAATTGGTTTTCGAAAATTGCGAAGTGCCAGAAGAAAACGTGCTGGGTCAAATTGGGCGCGGCGCATCGGTGTTGATGTCAGGGCTTGATTATGAACGGGTGGTGCTGTCAGGTGGGCCATTGGGGATTATGCGCGCGTGTTTCGATGCTATAATTCCCTATATCCACGAGCGCGAACAATTTGGTGCGCCGATTGGCACTTTCCAATTGATGCAAGGCAAAATCGCCGATATGTATTCAACTTGGGCCGCCTGCCGTGCCTATGTTTATGCGGTGGCACAGGCATGTGACAGGGGCGAAACCACCAGAGCAGATGCTGCGGGCTGCATACTCTATGCGGCGGAAAAAGCAACTTGGCTTGCGGGCGAAGCAATACAAATATTAGGCGGTAACGGCTATACCAACGAATATCCAGTTGCGCGTTTATGGCGCGATGCCAAACTTTATGAAATTGGCGCCGGCACGTCTGAAATAAGGCGAATGCTGATTGGACGCGAATTGTTTGAGCAAACGAAATAGGGGGGCAGCTCGCTTAACTAAATCAAAATGCCGTATAGCAAGAAAGCACCTCTTGGGGCTTTTTCATTTATGGCGGACAATATAGGAGAGCTTTCTACCCACATTCCGAACAATTGCGCCAAGGCCAAGCGGTCGCCACGCCACATGGCGCGCCCCATCGGAGCTTTTGCATTGCAAATAAGCATGAGATAAAAATTCTTCCCATTTGGCGAAAGTGGCGGCGGGTTGTAGGCGCTAAGCGAACCTGTCAGGGAATGAGATTACTCATAACTACAATGAATTCACCTGTTGTAATTGGAAAATTCTCTACTTCCATCCGTAAAAGTTACTTCCCATACTTCGTAACTAGTAAAATTTAGAATCTGCAAAATCAAATTGCCTCTAAACCAAATAACTATATCACCCGTACGGCTATCTAATTTAGCTTTTTTTACATGTTGGTCTTTTAATTCACTGTGCAATACTGAATTTGCATTGATAGGTGCCGGAAGACCATATTGTTGCTCATGATCAAAACTGCGCAACAGATGCTTGCCGTCTTTTATTATTCGCCAATAATCAGCAGTTATTCTTATGCCATTCGAAAAATTCATCACAGTATCGTCCGTGCGATCGGTATTGATCACTACGGTGCTATTGTTCAGCTTATTAAATTTCCGCATGATATTTTTCCATGGCTTTGACTGTATAAAACAGATGAGCCTAAAAACTATCAAATAAATAAACAAACAATGAGTTACTTGTTCGAACAAAGTGGCGGAAGCGGTGAGATTCGAACTCACGGAGGAGTTGCCCCCTCGCTAGTTTTCAAGACTAGTGCCTTCAACCACTCGGCCACGCTTCCGTCTGAACCGCCTGAATAAAGATTAGTTTTATTAAATCAAGTGGCGGATGCACAAAGAATGCTAATCAATGTTGCGTTTGAAAGTCTCTGGTAAGAATAACAAACCAACGACCAAAGTAACTCCGGCGACAATAATTGGATACCAAAGTCCGTAATAAATATCGCCTTTTGCGGCTACCATTGCGAAGGCAATTGTCGGCAAGAAACCGCCGAACCAGCCGTTACCAATATGATATGGAAGTGACATCGAAGTATAACGAATATTGGTCGGGAATAGCTCCACTAACAAAGCGGCAATAGGGCCATAAACCATGGTCACCAAAATTACTAAATAAGCCAAAAGCGCAACCACGAGTACACTATTCATTGTTGCAGGGTCAGCCTTTTCGGGATATCCCGCAGCTTTCAAAGCGTCTTTCACAGATTTCTGGAAAGCGTCCAATGCCGCTTTTTTCGCGTCGCCAATCAAAATACTTGGATCAGGTGTAGTAAAGGTTTGATTCCCAACTTTGATTGTAGCCAATGTCCCTGCTGTTGCGTTGGTTTGTGTGTAGTTTGTGCCATTTTTTGCAAGGAAGTTTTTTGCAATGTCGCACGAATTGCTGTCAAACTTGTTTTTGCCTATTGGGTCAAACTGCACTGAACATTCGGCTTCATTTACAACAACTGTAACTGGTGCGGTGGCTAATGCATGCGCCAAGGCAGGGTTTGCCGCACTCGTTAGCGCCTTAAAAGTTGGGAAATAAGTGAGTACAGCCAGTAAAAGGCCAACCATAATAATACCTTTACGACCAATTTTATCTGACAACCAACCAAATAAAACAAAGAATGGTGTACCTATCAACAAAGCAATCGCAATCATATAATTTGCCTGCAGACTCTCAACTTTAAGCATTTTTTCGAGGAAAAATAATGCATAAAATTGACCTGTATACCAAACCACCGCCTGGCCTGCTACCGCGCCAAATAAGCAAATGAAAACGAATTTCAAATTGCCCCATTTGCCGAAAGCTTCGGTTAAAGGCGCTTTTGAAGTTTTACCTTCGTCTTTCATTTGTTGATAGACAGGGCTCTCGTTCAATTTCAAACGAATCCACATTGATACCGCAAGTAGGACAATTGAAACTAAGAACGGAATTCGCCAGCCCCATAGTTCAAATTCTTCTTTTGAAATCATGTTCTTGCACAGAATAACTACCAAAAGCGCAGCAAACAAACCTAAAGTTGCGGTGGTTTGAATCCAACTCGTATAAAGCCCGCGCTTATCATTTGGCGCATGCTCTGCTACATAAGTGGCTGCACCGCCATATTCGCCACCCAATGCCAAACCTTGGATTAAGCGCAAAACAATAAGAATGAAGGGTGCGGCGATGCCAATTGAGTCAAAACTCGGCAGCATTCCAACTCCAAATGTTGCAAGCCCCATTAGCCCCATTGTTACCAAAAAAGTATTTTTGCGGCCAACCAAATCGCCCACGCGACCAAAAACCAGTGCGCCAAATGGTCTGACCGCAAAGCCTGCGGCAAACGCTGCCAATGCTAAAATAAATCCAGTTGTTGGATTCACATTTGAGAAGAAGTTCTTTGTGATTTGCGTGGCCAACAAGCCATAGAGGTAAAAATCATACCATTCGAAAACTGTGCCAAGTGATGATGCACCGATCACAAGTTTTTCGTCATGGGTTGCTTTGTGATGCTTTGGTAAACCGTCAATATCAGACATTCTTCCCCCCAATTTTATTTTTTGTGCAAGAAACTGCGCTTCTCGTTCGCTTGCATGGCTCGCCATTTGCCTTGTGGCAAGTCTCCGATTTCAATATCACCAATTCTTTTGCGAAATAAATCTATTACTTCAAGCCCGACTTCATCGCACATGCGGCGGATTTGCCGATTTCGCCCCTCTTGGAGGATAAAATTAAGCGTATTTTCGTTTATTTGTTCAACAATCGCGGGGCGCAATTTGCGGCCATCAAGTTCAAGACCATGGCGCAATAATTTCAGTTTCACGGCATTGATATAACCCGTGACTTTTACAATATATTCTTTTTCGACCATTGATTCTGGGCCAATTATCGCTTTTGCCAATACGCCATCTTGCGAGAGGATTAGAAGTCCTCGGCTATCCTTATCAAGCCTGCCAACTGGCGGTATGCGGGTATCACGGACTGGAACTATGTCGCTCTCTTTCCAACGATTCGTGAGGTTTATCATGCGAATTGCTGGAACTTGGCCTTTTTCGGGCTGACCTGAGACTATGCCAATTGGTTTGTGATAGATAATGGTGAATTTATCGTCGAGCGCTTGCTTACCCTCGGCCAATATTTCAAGCACTTGGCCAGTTTCAATTTTATAGCCAACGCCGACAATTTCGCCATCTACCCGAATTTGCCCCGAACCCAACAAATCCTCGGCCTCGCGGCGCGAACAAATGCCAGACTGCGCCAGTAATTTATTAACGCGAATTGGTTCGGCGCCTTTGTAGGTATCTTTGAATGTCATGAATGTTTGCTAAATCATTTTACAAGCTCTGGCGAGGCTTAGCCCAAAGTTTTCGCATTTTCCCGTAGCAAAATCCCACACTAATGATCAGGGCAATTCCAATTAACGTTGAGAACGCCATGTGTGCACCGCTATCCTTTGGCAAATTAAGTTGCAATTCGATAAAATCAGCAATAACAAAGCCGAAGTAAAAGAGTAGAAAGAAAGCTGCAATTGCGAAAAATGCTGTTAATTCATCGGGTTCGTTTTCACCAGAATCTTTCACTTTTGTTTTTCGTTCCAATTGCAAAATTTGTTGTTTTTTCATGAAGCCATAAATGCCAAGCTTGAAGGTCTTATGTGTGTTCATAATTGGACCGTAAAAAACGAACACAATAACTAGGATTGCTGGCAAGCTGTGATAAGGCTCAGGCCAAAGGGGATTTTCCAGTGTTTTTTCGTTGTAATCATGCAGTGCAAATTTAAGGAATATCACCGGAAACCAAACAGTCCAAAGCCAATTGAAAAAAAGCACGATTTTTTGCCAAACGGTCTCATTTGGTATTTCAGGTGTAAAATCAATTTCTTCTTTATCGTCAGTCAATTTCTTCTTGGTTCCCTATTTTGCCTTATGCCCCGCTTGCCAATACTGCGCAACTGCGATAATTGCCGCGCAAATGAAACGCGATTACGTTAAAGCACACACTATATTGGCCGCAATTGCTAGTGTAATACTGGCATCTTGCGCAACGCATGACAACAGCAAAATCGAGCCAAAAGGCGAACGATTTACCCTCCCCGCCAACTATGAATTAGTTTGGGCAGACGAGTTTGACCAAAATGGCCTCCCTACACCCAATAATTGGTCTTACGATACTGGTCTCAATAAGAGGGGCTGGCATAATCGCGAAAAACAATATTATTCCCAAGCAAAACTCGAAAATTCCCGCGTGGAAAACGGCAATTTGATAATAACTGCCCGCCGCGAACGCCTTGAAAATGCGCCTGATTTTGGCGGTCAAAATTATACATCGGCGCGGCTGGTTTCACGCGGCAAGCGTGAATTTACTTATGGCTTTATTGAAGCACGCGCCAAAATGCCGTGTGGGGCCGGCACTTGGCCCGCGATTTGGATGCTGGGCAATCAAGGCACGTGGCCGGCGATGGGCGAAATTGATATTGTTGAACATGTTGGCAAAAGACCCAATGAAACCAGCTCGGCACTACATATGACCGCGCATCATAGCTCACACCCAATTGGCGCGCATATTTCGGTGCCAAGCGCGTGTAGTGAGTTTCATAATTATCAAGTTTTATGGACGCCACAAAAAATCGAGTTTTTTGTTGACGGGCAAAAATTCAATTCCTATGCCAATGATGGGCGCAATAATGATGCCACTTGGCCCTATCATCGCCCACAATTTTTGATTTTGAACTTGGCAATTGGCGGTGATTTGGGCGGCCAAGTTGACGACACAATTTTTCCACGCGAATTGCTGATTGAGTATGTTCGGGTTTATCAAATTAAATAATGTTCACAAACAAACTAATCGACAATCGATAAAATTTGTGAAAGATTGCATCCATATTCACCAAATTGGATGAGGAAAAAATAATGCGTCGTCGTAATTTTCTAAGCGGCTCAGTTGCCGCCGCAAGCACAGCAATTATCGGATCAAATATAATGCTATCAACAACTGCCGAAGCTGCCACTCGTAGCAATATCAACCCGCTTTTGGCGGCTTGGAATACTCCGTTTGGCGTCCCGCCTTTTTCGCGTTTTCGCCCTTCCCACTTTAAGCCCGCTTTCATAACTTCGATGGCAAGCCACAAGCGCGAGCTGGCTGCAATCTCGAGCAACCGCAATGATGCCACTTTTGACAATGTAATTGGTGCCATGGAACGTGCAGGCGCGGATTTGACTAAAGTCGCCTATGTGTTTTTCCATTTAACTGGCGCGCATACCAACCCGCAATTGCAAGCTGTTGAAGGCGAAATTGCCGCTAAACTTTCGGCACACCAAAGCTCCATCACCCAAGATCCATTATTGTTTGGGAAAATCCGTTCGGTTTATCAGCGTCGTAACTCATTGAACCTCAATCCTGCGCAAATGCGTTTGGTTGAACGCACTTACAAAGGCTTTGTTCGTGGCGGCGCGATGTTGGATGCTACTGCCAAAACAAGGGTTGCCGCAATTGATGGCCGCTTGGCGGAAATTCAAGTCAAGTTTGCCCAAAACGTGCTTGCTGGCCAATCGAGCTTTAATGTGCCACTGCGCACTGAAGCTGATTTTGCAGGTCTCGATGCTTCGCAAATAGATGCCGCTAAAGCTGCGGCACGCGAGCGCCATGTTGATGCAATGGGGATTATCACTTTATCACGCTCGTCTTTTGAGCCGTTTTTGACTAATTCAACCCGCCGTGATTTGCGTGAACAAGTCCAAAAAGGTTGGATGGCGGTTGGTTCAACTGGCTCTGCCGATAATCGGCCTTTGATTACTGAAATTGTGAATTTGCGCACCGAAAAAGCGAAATTGCTTGGATTCCCATCTTTTGCGGCATTCCAATTAGACGATACAATGGCCAAAACTCCGCAAAATGCCATGAATATGATGGAGCGGGTATGGGCGGCATCGCTCGCCACTGCCAAGCGTGAGCGTGACGCGCTTAACGAAAATGCCCGCGCCGACGGTGTTACTGACGGGATTAAGTCTTGGGATTGGTGGCATTATGCGGAGAAAGTGCGCAAGGCGCGTTTTGATGTTGATGAAAACGAAACCAAGCCATATTTTGAACTCGGCAAAATGATTGAGGCAATTCACTATAATGCTGGGCAATTATTTGGTATTCGCTTTGTTAAAAAAGACAATATCCCAAGCTGGCATCCCGATGTTGTTGCCTATGAAGTTTATGATGATAGCAATAAATTGATGGCGATGTGGCTCGGTGATTTTTACACGCGGCCTTCGAAACAATCTGGCGCTTGGATGTCATCATTGCGGGATCAACAACGCTTGGTGGGCGATATTAAGCCGATTGTATTTAATGTTTGCAATTACACTAAACCATCGGCAGGCAACCCAACGCTTTTGAGTTTTGATGATGTGACCACCTTGTTCCATGAATTTGGTCATGCTTTGCACGGCATGTTGTCAAATGTAACTTACCCAAGCCAATCTGGAACCAGTGTGTTGCGTGACTTTGTTGAGTTTCCAAGCCAAATGTTGGAACATTGGGCGGCAACCCCTGAAATCCTAAATCGTTTTGCCAAGCATTACCAAACCCAAGCGGTGATTCCACAAGAATTATTGACCAAATTATTGAATGCGCAAAAATTCAACCAAGGCTGGACCACCACTGAATATTTATCGGCGGCAATTATGGATATGCAAATGCATATGATTACTGATGCTGCGCCAACAGATGTAGATGCGTGGGAAAAGCAAATTCTTGATAGATTTGGTCTAATCCCTGAAATTGTGGTGCGTTATCGCCCTGGTTATTTCAAACATACTTTTGAAGGCGGTTATGCGG
Source organism: Hyphomonadaceae bacterium (assembly GCA_009773395.1). Classification (GTDB taxonomy): domain Bacteria; phylum Pseudomonadota; class Alphaproteobacteria; order Caulobacterales; family Aquidulcibacteraceae; genus Pseudaquidulcibacter. The sequence goes on from WRPI01000003.1 coordinate 91,155, forward strand.
CGGGCTATTATTCCTATATTTGGGCCGCAGTGCTTGAAACTGATGCCTTTAATGCCTTCAAAGAAACTGGCAATGTTTATGACCCCGGTGTCGCGGCGCGCCTTAAGCAGCACATATTCGCCTCGGGCGGAACCATGGATCCAATGGAAGCATATATCGCCTTCAGAGGCCGCGAACCGGGCGTTGAATCACTGCTTGAGCATCGTGGTTTGAGTGTTTGATAGGGTCCCATTGCGAAAGTCATAAACATAATTGTCATCCCCGAAAAATCAAAGATTTTGTCGGGGATCTCGTTGGGCTTGCGGCGAAAGATCCCCGACATTTTCTGCGAAAATTCGGGGATGACAGGGTACGCTAGGCTATTTGCCCTCAGGCACTGCCAAGCGCAAGCTAAGTTCACGTAATTGTTTGATATTTACGCTCGATGGCGCTTGCATCATCAAATCTTGGGCTTGTTGGTTCATCGGGAACATTGTCACTTCACGGATATTTGGGGTGTTGGCGATAAGCATCACCATTCTATCCACTCCCGGAGCCAAGCCGCCGTGTGGGGGTGCACCAAATCGGAACGCATTTAACATGCCGCCAAATTTTTCTTCCACAACTTCGGCGCCATAACCCGCAATTTCGAAGGCTTTTAGCATTATTTCAGGGCGGTGGTTACGAATTGCGCCCGACGATAATTCAACGCCATTGCAGACAATATCATATTGATAGGCATCAATTGTTAGCGGGTCTTTGGTCAAAAGTGCTTCCATGCCACCTTGCGGCATTGAAAACGGATTATGCGAGAAATCGACTTTCTTCTCGTCTTCATTCCACTCGAACATTGGGAAATCAACAACCCAACAAAAACGGTAAACGTCTTTTTCAACAATATCCAATTCTTCACCGATTTTATTACGTGCTTGGCCCGCAAGTTTTGCTGCGCCTGCTTCGGTGTCGCACGCGAAAAATACGCTATCGCCATCACCAACGCCTGCAAGTGATTTAAGACGCGCCATAGCTTCATCAGGAATGAATTTGGCAATTGGCCCTTTGGCTTCGCCGTCTGCAAATGTAATATAACCAAGGCCCGCAGCTTGCATTTCTTTGCGCGCCCAATCATTGAGCTTGTCAAAAAACGAACGCGGCTTATCGGCGGATTTTGGCGCGGGAATTGCCCTAACAACGCCGCCTTTGGCGATAACGCCTTTGAAAGCGTTGAAGGTGACGTCTTCGCGCGCAAATATCGCGGTTACATCAGAAATAATCAATGGGTTGCGCATATCTGGTTTGTCTGAACCATATTTAAGCATCGCATCGCGGTATTTGATGCGCGTAAATGGCGCGGCATCGGCTTGCCAGTTTGAAAATTCGCTAAATACGCCAGATAGGACAGGTTCTATCGCCGCGAAAACATCGTCTTGGCTAACAAAGCTCATTTCAATATCAAGCTGATAAAACTCACCGGGGCTTCTATCGGCGCGCGCATCTTCATCACGGAAGCATGGCGCGATTTGGAAATAACGGTCAAAGCCCGCGACCATAATCAATTGTTTAAATTGTTGCGGAGCTTGTGGCAGAGCGTAAAATTGGCCAGGGTGCAAGCGCGAAGGCACCAAAAAGTCGCGCGCGCCTTCGGGGCTTGATGCAGTCAAAATCGGGGTTTGAAACTCAAAGAAACCCGCTTCATTCATACGACGGCGCAAAGATGAAATAATGTTGGAGCGCAAAATGATGTTTTTGTGCAAAGTTTCGCGCCGCAAATCCAAAAACCGGTACCGCAAACGAATATCTTCGGGATATTCAAGCTCACCAAAAACTGGCACTGGCAAATCTTGGGTTACTTCGGATAAAACTTCAATCGAAATCACGCGCAATTCAATTTCACCGCTTGCTAAATCAGCGTTAAATGTGCCAGCTTCACGGGCGATAACTTCCCCAGTAATTGCCACCACGCTTTCGGCGCGTAATCTGGTTAGTGGCTCATAATATTCATTGGTTGGGCCGCAAACAACTTGGGTAATGCCATAATGATCGCGCAAATCAATAAATGCGACGCCGCCATGGTCGCGCTTGCGGTGAATCCAACCCGCGATTTTTACAGTTTTGCCAATTTCACTTGCGCGCAATTCACCGCAACTATGTGTCCGATATGAAGTCATAATTTTCCCAAAATATTAAAGCTCGAACTGACGAGCCTGTTGTTGGCAATGTCGATACTGATTATTCAACTGTTTTCAAGCGCAAAACTGCAAGCAGTTGCCAACTGTGGCAAATTATCCCTCGCTAAATAGCGTGAAATCAGTATTAGCGTTTGGAATGAACCTTATTACCACTAATAAAGCATTGCTAGAAACCTGTTTGGCACTAAAGAATCAGCCATTCATCGCCGTTGATACTGAATTTATGCGCGAAACCACTTATTGGCCAAAATTATGCTTGATTCAGGTCGCCGCAGAAGGCGTTGAAGCAATAATTGACCCATTGGTTGAGGGGTTGGACTTGTCGCCATTGCTTGAAATTATGCGTGATGTAGAAATTTTGAAATTATTTCACGCCCCGCGCCAAGATTTAGAAATATTTTTCAAATTGATGAAAAATAATTTGCCGACGCCAGTATTTGATAGCCAAACCGCAGCAATGGCTTTGGGCCTCGGCGAACAAGTTGCCTATGACGGCTTGGTTCAGGCGCTATTGGGCCATAGTGTTGATAAAACCCACCGCTTTACAGATTGGTCGATAAGGCCATTATCGCAAAACCAACTTGTCTACGCCTTGGCTGATGTTACGCATTTGCGCGATTTATATCCCATAATGGTCGAACGGCTTGAAAAATTGGGGCGTTTGCAATGGGTTATTGAGGAAATGGAAGGGCTTACTAACCCCCTCACCTATGATACCACGCCAACCAATGCCTGGAAGCGGATGAAGCCAAAACGCTTTTCCGCAGAATATTTGGCGGCATTTTATACTGCCGCAACTTGGCGTGAGTGGTTTGCACAAGAACGTGATATTCCGCGCGGCCGCGCCCTTAAAGACGACGCAATATTTGAAATAGCTGAGCAAAAACCACGCACTGCCGAAGCACTCGAACGAATGCGGGCTATTCCACGCGGCTTTGCCAATTCCAAAGGCGGTATTGCCTTGCTTGAAGCTTTGAACGAAGCGCTCGACCACCCTGAAGAATTTGCGCCAAAAGCCCAAAAACCAAAGCATAATCCACCAGGGCTTGGCGCTATAGTCGAATTATTGAAAGTCCTCCTGCGCGCGGTCGCCGATGAATTGGCAGTTGCCCCAAAATTAATTGCAACCGCTTCAGACCTAGAGGCAATTGCCGCCAATGATGATGCTGATTGCCAAATCATGCATGGTTGGCGGCGCGAAGTTTTTGGCAATAAAGCGCTGCGCCTTAAACATGGCGAAATAGCATTATCAATTCAAAAACGGCAAGTGGTTACAACCGAAATTGCTGAAAACGAAGTTATTCAGCAGCCTTAATAATCGCCCCAATTTCGTCCAATATTAACAAGCGCTTTTTTTCTAGCACTTCCAAAATTTCGTCAGAGCTTGGCGTTACATTGGTCTGAATATTGTGAATTTCCGCCCACAACTCATGATTTTGATGAAGTAATTTTGCAAAATGGCTATTTTCCAATTTCAATTTGTGAATAACATCGCCATGCCCTGAAAATTCCTCGGCCAATGCTCTATCCAAATGCTCTTCACTCATAAATTTCTCCCAATGCGACGCAAATTTGCGATCGGCCTGATGCTAACACGCACCATTATCAAAAACAAAGACGCTAATTGTCACAGGGTGGGCATCTCTATTGTACTTCGACTTGCTTACCCAATATTTCAGCCAGCGTTTTTAGGCGCTTTTCGACAGTTGGCGAATACAGAGGCTTTAGATTCGCGACAATGCTAAGGCGAATGCATTCCCCTTCTATGGATAGTTTGGTTTTGGCCAATAAACTACCCTCGCCCGCACAAATTGCACTTGCTAGGCGCATTGCACTTCCGATCAAATTGGCGTGAAAAATTCGGTTTTCATCAAGCATATTGGAATGGGGATATTGTGCTAATTCATCGGCTTTTGCACCATATCGTATTGCAATTATACGCGCCAAATATAGCCGTTCTTCATGGCTAGCCGATGGATACGGGCCTTGTAAAACCAAATCATAAGCTAATCTTGCTCTATGATCTGGATGCAGATCTTTGCCAATATTGGCAAGATAACACGCTGCCAATAAAAGTTCTTCATCAAGCTCAAGCCCGAGGTTTTCGGTAGCAAAATTCACGATATTTTGTAGCCATATATTCATGGCAACCGAAAATTCTTTTTCCATTTTGGTTTTTGCGCCAACTGCCAAAGCGCTTGCCATCAATGGATTTGCAAAAGAAGATTTCGCGCTAAACCGCTCAAAAAGAACGCCTTCACGCAAGCCATATGCGCTAAATATCAATTGTTCAACGCCTGCGCATTCAATTATGGATTTTAACAAAAGCGAAGCGTAGGGCAAAGTTTCGGCACGGCGCGCCGATATACCGGGGATTTTTTCAATCGACTTGCGGCTTTGACTTGCTAGGAAAGTTGTTATTTCGAGCGCGTCTTGCCCCGAAATGCTGTAATTTTGCAAAATGTGAATTGGGTAATTGCGAATTGTCATATGCACAATTGCCAAAGTCCGCCAGGCCCCGCCAACAAGGTGAAATTCCTTGGTGTTTGCGCTTTGCAATACTTTTGATTGCCGCAGATATTTGTTTATTATTTCAAGCGTCGCATCGTGAGTTTTCGACAATATTTTCGCGGCAGATAATTCACCCATCGCCAAAGGCCCAAGTGGCCAGCTTTCTTTTGGTAGGTTTTGGTCTTTATCTAATGCCGCGAGTTCAAGGCTTGAGCCGCCCAAATCACCCATAAAACCATGGGCATGAACCGAGCCATATAAAACCCCAAGCGCCGATAAACGCCCTTCGTCTTCGCCCGAAATTATGCGAACATGCAGCCCTGTGTTGCGCCTTATTGCGTCAATAAATTGGTTGCCATCAGAAGCATATCTCACCGCAGCAGTAGCAATTGCGTCATAACTTCTTATCCGCCACGCATCTAATAATATTTTGAAACGCTTAATTGCACCGAGCGCTAAAATTGCGCCATCAGCAGATAATTTGCCAGTTTCACTGACATTTTCGCCCAATCCGGCCAGGACTTTTTCATTATGAATCGGAAAAAATGCGCCATTGACTACGCGATAAATCACAAGCCTAACTGAGTTCGACCCAATATCAATTACTGCGTGTATAAGCGATGCAAATGCATTTTTATTTAGTGGCATTGGGCGCGGATTTTGATTTTGCTTTATTGGACTTTCCGCGCCCCGACAGGCTTGGATTGGCAATAAAATAATTATGGGCGCTGAACGAAGTTAGTGAAACTGGGGCTTTGTGATACGTCCCATCGCTTTGCATTATCCAGCTTTGCGCTTCGTCGCTTAAATAGGTCACCATTATTTGTTCAAGTATTTGCCTATGAACCGTTGGATTGAGAATGGGAATCATGACTTCAACCCGCCTTTCGAGGTTACGAGACATCCAATCGGCTGACGAAATAAAAACTTTGTTTTTGGGGTTTGGCAAAGCAAAACCATTGGCAAAGCAGATAATCCGCGAATGTTCCAGAAACCGGCCAATTAATGATTTGACTTTGATATTCTCAGAAAGCCCAACAACCCCCGCCCGCAAGCCGCAAACTCCACGAATTACCAATTCTATTTTAACACCTGCATTACTCGCTTCATATAGTTTTTCAATAATTACAGGATCCACCAAAGAATTTAATTTGGCCCATATCCCATTATTTTCGCCATTTTTGGCAGCACTTATTTCATTTTCTATCAATTCCAATAATTTGTTTTTCATAAAAATTGGCGACAAAATCAGCTTTTCGAGGTTTTCAGGAACCGCATAGCCAGTAACATAATTGAACAAACGCCCAGCATCACGACCAAGCGCGTCATCGGCAGAAAATAGCGATAAATCAGTATAAATACGCGCAGTAATTGGGTGATAATTGCCAGTGCCGAAATGGGTGTAAGTGCGCAAAACTTTACCCTCACGGCGCACCACAAGCGAAATTTTGGCGTGGGTTTTGAAAGCGACAAAGCCGAACACTACATGCACACCAGCGCGCTCTAAATCCCGCGCCCATTTCAAATTGGCTTCTTCATCAAAACGCGCTTTGATCTCAACCAAAGCTGTAACTTGCTTCCCGCTTTCGGCAGCTTCAATTAATGCCGCAATAATTGGGCTGTCTGCCGACGTGCGGTAAAGCGTTTGTTTGATTGCGACGACGTTTCTATCGCTTGCTGCTTGGCGCAAAAACTGCACTACCACATCGAAACTCTCAAATGGGTGATGCACCAAAATGTCCTTGTCCCTAATGGCGGCAAAACAATCACCGCCAAAATCACGAATGCGTTCGGGGAATCTTGGTTTCAATGGTGGAAATTTCAACTCGGCGCGGTCAGACGGTATAAGTTGTGATAATTGTGCAATACCCAAAATGCCATTGACGATGACCGTGTCTTGGACATTGACGTCCAATTGGTAACGTATGAAATCTCGCAATTCATAAGGCATATTGGCGTCGATTTTCAGCCTTACCACTTCGCCGCGCCGCCTTTCGCGCAATGCTGCTTCAGCTTGCAAAATCAAATCTTCGGCTTCTTCGGCTAATTCAACGTCACTATCACGGATAATTCTAAATGCACCCGATGCCGTAACCTCAAAGCCGGGAAATAAGCTATCAGGGAAAAGCTCAATCACAGTTTCGACTGGCACAAAATAACGGATCTTGCCATCGCGTTTAAGTTCCAAAAACCTTGGAACCATGGGCGGAATTGGCACCAATGCTTTCATGGATTTGCCGTCAATAATGCGCGACAATTCAAAAGCAACCGCAAATCCAAGATTAGGAATAAATGGAAACGGGTGCGCAGGATCCACCGCCAACGGCGTTAGGATTGGGTAAATATCGGTCATAAATTGCTGGCGTAGCGATGATGTATCATGAATAAGCGCTTCGGATAGCGAAAGTACATTAAAGCCCTGCCCGCGCAACTCGGTTTGCAAAGCGCCCCATAATACTTGTTGCCGCGCCATTAAAGCGCCAGCAATCTCGTTTATTTTTGCCAATTGCTCGGCAGGCGACAAGCCGTCTTGCGAAAGTGTTTTGCCGCGATTATTCGCAAGCTCGCGCAGGCCCGACACCCGAACCATATAAAACTCATCTAGGTTTGACCCGCATATCGACAGAAACCGCAATCGCTCCATCAAAGGGTGCGTGTTATTATTGGCTTCTTCAAGAACCCGTGAGTTAAAGGACAACCACGATATTTCACGATTGATATAACGACCAATTGTTGGTTCGGCTTTTTGCGCGGTTTTTGGCGCGCGCTTGATTGGATTGGGCTTGGTCATTTCGACTGATTTTAGTTGTTCACTTGTCATCGAATAAATCGTGATTCCTTTGGGTGGTTATGAATTCGTCTATTTTGGAACTTAATTCGGATTTTGACAATTTTGAATTAGTCGTAATTGTATCAATAATAAAGCAAATCAATTTAGAAATTGTGACAAAATTCAAGTTTGATTTTGCAATTACTGCGTCAATATCTATCGCGCTTTTGGAAATGCCTGCCTCTTTCAAACCGATCGAAATTATTTGCATCGCTAGAGCTTTTGTCAAATTTGGCATTGCTAAATTTGTCAAATTGCGCAGCCTTGAGGCCAAATCCGCTGAACCCACTTTGCATTGGTTTGAAGCTGCCCCTGCCGCCAGCAAAAGCTGAATTTCACCAGTTTCGGCCATCACCAAAAGCGAGAGCAATATTTGCTCATCTGCGCAATCGGCGTTCAAAATTACTATTTTATTGGATTTAGAAGCAAGGCTTTCGGAAATATTATTTTCGTCAAAAACAATCGCGCCTGCTTGAATTGCCCACGACTTCGCCAATTCATCGTGGCCGCTTTCGCTTTCACCAAAAAGCCAAATCGCACCGCTTTGCCATGCGGTTTCGGATTGCAAAACTTCGCGCAATTGGACCGCGAGCGAACAGGCAATTGCACTGGCGCTACGCGTATTTGCACGGCCAAAATCAAGGCTCATCTGGTTTTTGCTGTGTGGCACGCGGTTTTGACCTTAAATTACGCAACTAGAGCGCATTGCGTTTAAGTTGATTCAACTTAATAAGCGAAAATGCGCGACCAAGAAAGAACCTAGCGCGGGCGTTTAGTGATAACTAAACGCAAACCGCGCTAGATGTAAAATCGACGCTTTTGAAGCGATTGTAAATACCACTTTGCTGAAACAATTACTTGCACCTTGGAACCAAAACAAATAGCGCAATTGGCATGACAGACCAAGACAAAACAATTCGCCCAAATGGCCTAACTTATAAAAATGCGGGCGTTGATATTGACGCGGGTGATGAATTGGTGCGCCGCATTTCGCCTTTGGCAAAAGCAACCAATCGCGCTGGTGTTATGGGTGGCTTGGGGGGTTTTGGCGGGCTTTTCGATTTGAAGGCCGCAGGATTTATTGACCCGATTTTGGTGTCTGGCACAGATGGCGTTGGCACCAAACTTGAGATTGCGATTGAAACTGGTATTCACTCCTTCATCGGCCAAGATTTGGTGGCCATGTGCGTTAATGATGTGTTGGCGCAAGGCGCGCAGCCATTGTTTTTCCTTGATTATTTTGCTTGTTCCAAGCTCGATTTAGACGTCGCCACTGCTGTAGTTGCGGGCATTGCAGACGGTTGTAAATTGGCCGATTGCGCACTTATTGGCGGCGAAACCGCCGAAATGCCTGGCATGTATGAGGCTAACAAATATGATTTGGCAGGGTTTTGCGTCGCCGCCGCCGAACGTGATGCACTGTTACCGCGCCATGTTGCTATGCGCGCCGGCGATTTATTGATTGGCATTCCGTCAAGCGGGCCACATTCCAATGGCTACAGTTTGATACGCAAAATTGTTGCTTTGTCAGGGCTAGCTTGGAGTGCTCCTTGCCCTTGGAACAAAGAGATAGCTTTGGCCGAAGCCTTGCTGATACCAACAAAAATATATGTGAAAAGCGTTGTGCCCCTTATCAAAGCTGGCCTTATCAAAGGCCTAGCCCATATCACTGGTGGTGGTTTGACCGAAAACACACCGCGTATGTTGCCAGATCATTTAGTGCCGCAATATGATTATGAAGCACTTGAATTGCCGCCTGTATTTCGGTGGCTTCAGGAAACTGGCGGCGTTGCGCTTAGTGAAATGCACCGCACTTTTAATTGCGGTATCGGCATGGTTTTATGTATCGCGCCTGAAAATTTTAATGAAGTTTCACACCGTTTGATCGTTGACTGCGGCGATGAAGCCATTGTTATTGGGCAATTGGCAGCAAAATGAACGCCAAAAAGCGAAAAATCAAGGTCGTGATTCTGGCTTCGGGGTCCGGCAGCAATTTTGGCGCGCTGATTGATTATGCGCAAAACCATGACGCAAATTATGAAATCGTCGGCCTCATCGTAAATGTCCCAAATGTGTTTGCATTAAGCCGCGCCCAAAATCACAATATCCCTGCTATGACCATTGATCACACATTATTTGTAGCGCGAACAGAATTTGAAATTGAGCTACAAAAGACGCTGGAAGAAATGGGCGCAGAATTGGTGGTTTGTGCGGGCTTTATGCGGATTTTGGGTGGTGGGTTTGTGGCCAAATGGGAAGGACGAATAATCAATATCCACCCCTCGCTTTTGCCTAAATATAAAGGCCTTCGCACCCATGAACGCGCAATTGCTGCGGGTGATAAAGAAGGCGGCTGCACAGTGCATTTTGTCAATGCCGGTGTCGATGAAGGCGAAATAATTGCCCAAGTGAAAGTGCCGATTTTACTAGACGACGATGCCAATTCGCTGGCGGCGCGAGTTTTGATAGAGGAGCATTTGCTTTATCCAAAATGCGTGGACAAAATTGCACTCGGTTTGCGCAACTAGCTTAATAATTTCTCATATCATCAATTGAGCAAATCGAAATGTGCTGGCCTTCGGCAAAAATCCGTTTGGACATACCAGTTAATACTGCGCTTGAACCAATTTCAACAAATTTCGACACGCCCAATTTTCCAAACATTTCAATGGTTTCACGCCAACGAACTCGCCCAGTAACTTGTTCAACCAAAAGCGATTTTATGATTGCGACGTCTTGAGTGGGCTCCAGAGAAATATTTGGCACGAGCGGCACGACGGGGCTTTGCATTGCCACACCATCCAAAGCTGCGCGCATTTCATCGGCGGCTGGTGCCATCAAAGGGCAGTGAAAAGGCGCTGAAACTGCAAGCGGAATCGCGCGCGCACCCATTGCTTTGGCGGCTTCAATTGCGGCATCAACCGCAGCTTTTTCGCCCGAAATCACGACATTGCCATTATTATTATCATTGGCGACCACGCAAATCCCATGTTTTGCGCCTTCCAATGCCGCAGTTTCGGCAAGTGCAATATCAACTTTGGGGCCAATAAGTGACGCCATAGCCCCCTCTCCAGCTTTAACCGCACGTTGCATTGCTTGGCCACGCAGTTTTAGGAGCTTTGCGCAATCGGACAAAGTGAATGCGCGCGCTGCAGTTAGTGCCGTATATTCGCCCAGCGAATGCCCGGCAACGTAAGCCGCTTTGGCAATATCAAAGCCAAGTTCGGCTTCGAAAACCCGTAAGAGCGCAATTGATGCCGCCATAATTGCGGGCTGGGCATTTTCGGTAAGAGTGAGTGTTTCGATAGGGCCTTCAAACATAAGGCCAGAGAGGTTTTGACCTAGTGCCTCATCAACTTCGGCAAAAATGGCTTTGGCGATTGGAAATTCGTTTGCAAGCGCTTGCCCCATGCCAACCGCTTGCGACCCTTGTCCAGGAAATTGTAATATTATCATGGATTGGAATTAGTGGTTTGGGGCAAAAAGGGCAAGGGGAAAAAGCCATTGCGATTTTTGTAATATATCGAAAAAATAGTGGAGAATGAAGATTGCATTATGCAGATACGAGTATAGGCTCTATTTTTTCTTGGAAAATAACTGACTTTTGCGTAAAGTTGTTAGGTGAGCTTAAATGAAAGCAAAGATTCTTAAACTGGCCTTTTTGTGTACGATTTTATCATCTGCCCCACAAGCATCGGCACAAAATGTTGAAGGGCAAATAGTTACCACAATCTTGAACTACGCGTGGTCGAGGCCAGAAAATTGCAACGACGGCAATGCTAGTGAAGTTGGATTAGGATATGCCATCGCACATCAAGACCAATTTCTTGGCAAATGCATAAAAACCAAGGGGTATTACTCTGAGCACGCCCTATTAACTGACATTGAAGATATTGATGCTCGTTATCACTCTTCTAGCCCGTTTTTAGCCGCGCGCAGAATTGGCGTATTAGGAAAAAAAGAATTTTTGGACGAATTGCGTTATCATGACGCGCAAGAGAAAATTGAAATTATAGGAAAAGTCAGAACTTGTGAGAAATTGGCGGTTAATTTTGACGGTTTCTCAACGGACAACTATTGCCATCATGCTCGCGGACCCATCATCTTAATGGCCTCATATTCATGGTAAAAAGTTGTTTGCTTGATTTGATTTGCAATTTTTGCCCAAATCATGTATGCATTATGCACATAATTCATACATAAAAGAGGCAAATACCATGAATATTAATTTTCCACCCGTTGATGAAAAATTCATCAAATCCAAAATTGAAAATGGTTATTATTCCAATGCGACCGAGCTAGTGCGTGATGCGGTGCGGCGACTGCGTGAAAAGGATGCTTCGTTGACAAGCGATAATTCAGCCATACACGACGCTTGGTTTCGCGAAGAAGTGGTTAAAGGAATAGCGCAAGCAGACGAACCCGATGCAATTTGGCTAGGTCACGAGGAAGTGAAGGCGAAAATCTCGTCAAAAAAAGCCGAATTATTGTCGTCACTTAATGTGGAAGCAGCTTGAAAATTCTTTGGCTCGAAAGCGCTTATCTCGATTTAATAGGTCAGATTGATTTCATCGCCACCCAAAACCCAAATGCTGCGATTGGACAATTAGAGGTCATTGAAAACGCGGTGGATAACCTTTCCCATTTTCCAGAAATTGGTCGACCCCGCCGAGTGGCCTCCACTCGCGAACTGATTATTCAAAGTTCACCATTGATTGTGGTTTATCGCTATAAGCCGCGCAAAAAAGTCGTGCAAATAATTCGTGTTCTGCATGGCAAGCAAAACTATCCCAAATAATCAGCTTTCCCCAATTCCGCTTCATAAAGCCGTCTAATTTCTTCTAAATCTTCGCTGGTTTTTGGCGGGGCAATTTTAAGCTCTTCCAATGCTGCCACTATAATTTCAGAAATCACCAAATCGCGATAATATTTTTTATTGGCGGGAATTATAAACCACGGCGCTTTTTGGGCGCTACATTTGTTTAGCATATCTTCAAAAGCGGCCTCATAATCAGCCCATAATGCACGTTCTGCATAGTCGCCCGCCGATAATTTCCAATGCTTGGTTTCGTCCTCAAGCCGCGCGCCAAAACGCTCTAACTGCTCATCCTTGCTGATATGCAGGAAGAATTTCAAAATATGCGTGTTGTTTGATGTCAATAATCGTTCAAATTCATTGATTTGTTCGTAGCGGGTTTTGTTGATTTCTTCGGGCTCAAAACCATGCACCCGCACCACCAAAACTTGCTCATAATGACTGCGATTAAACACCACTATTTCGCCTTTTGCGGGGGCTTGGGCATGAACTCGCCACAAGAAATCATGATCGGCTTCAATAGGTGTCGGCACTTTGAAAGAGGCGATGCGGCAACCTGCCGAATTAAGCGGGCCAAAAATATTCTCAATCACGCCATCTTTGCCACCACCATCAATAGCCTGCAAAACCACTAGAACTGATTGTTTATGCTCGGCCCAAAGCGCTTCTTGTAGGACTTTCAATTTTTCAAGGTTTTGCGCGGTTTGCGCGAGTGCGGCTTCTTTGTTTGGCGCTTCGCCTTTTGGTTCCGCGTCGTCGCTCGTCAGTTTAATTTTTTGATTTGGCTTAACGAGATATTTTTTATCAAAGTCCATTGCGCGTTTCCCGAACTAGAGCGCCAAATGTCCAAGTTGCACCGTTTTGCCGCGCCCTTTTGCACCATTTTTGGCAACAAATATTTAGCTAATACTCCAGTATTAGCCGCATATTTGTCACCAAAACTGGCACAAAATTGCTGCGCCAAATTCGTGCAGCCTTGAACATTGGGCACTCTAAATTATTTTTTGCCGCAAAGATAACAAAAAATCGCCCCATTGCGATCATGCTTTCACCATCTTTGGCTTCGAAACTAAACAAAAGGGGTTAAACATGCAAATCAAGCAGACAATTGGACAATTTACGGCTGCTCGGAGCGCAACTTCGATAAAATTATTCGCCACCGTATTTTTCGTTTTGCTAGCCAATTATTTATTCTTCCAAAGCCCAATTGGTTCAACAATCGGGCTTTTTTGTATATTGCTATTGGCGGCGATTTGGTATTTTCAGCCGCTCAAACACGGTGTGAGCCGTAGGAGATTAGCTGCAATCGGAGCGCTTTTGGCCGCCGCATCAATGATTGAGGCAGCACATTGGATGCAATTCGCGGTGTTCACCGTCCTAACCACAATATTGGCATTACTACCAAAACTGCCAAGGACAATAGAAGCGCCAAAGTTGTTAATGGCGGTGTTGGGTTATTTTCTTAAATTTTGGCTACGAATCGGTACCGATTTATCAAGAATAAGTAAAATCAAAGCCCACGCCCCAACAAAATTTAGCGGCGCAAGAGTTTTGGGAACTATATTCCTGCCAATTATTACTTGCGCGATTTTTGCATATTTATTCTATTTGGCGAATCCAATCATTTCGGACTTTTTGAACAAATTAGATTTGACCAGAGTATTCGAGTTTTTCTCTATTCAAAGATTGCTATTTAGCGCATTTGTTATGCTTGGCACTTGGGCGCTGATAAGGCCGCATATTAATAACAAAATACCAATCGTAAAGGCGAGTGTGATAAGTTCGGACAAACCGTTCTATGATTTTCTATTTAACCAAAATGCCGTTTTATTGTCGCTTGCACTCCTCAATTGCATTTTTGCTTTTCAAAATACGCTAGATGTTTATTTTCTTTGGAGCGGCGCTGAGCTGCCAAAGGGAGTGAGCCATGCACAATACGCGCATCGCGGCGCATATCCGCTTATATTAACAGCACTTTTGGCGGCGGCATTCGTTTTATTTGCCCTTAAAAACAAAGAAAATAACACCCGTAATGCGCAAATTCATACTTTGATTTATATTTGGATTTGCCAAAATATCTTCTTGGTTGCATCCAGCATTTTACGAACAATTGAATATATTAAAGTCTATTCGCTTACTGAAATGCGCATTGCGGCGATAATTTGGATGGGCTTGGTTGCAATTGGCCTTGGTTTGATAATCGTCAAAATCCTTTTGCGAAAATCCAAGGCGTGGTTAGTGAACGCCAATAGCTTCAGCCTTGCCGCAGTCATTTTAGTCTCATGCTTTGTTAATTTTGGCTCGATTATTTCATGGGCGAATGTTCAAAACTGCCGTCAATTAGGCGGCAATGGCAATGAGCTCGATATAACATATTTAGCAAGCCTTGGGCCTTCATCCTTGCCAGCGCTAATTTGGGCTAAAGCCCATGCCCACGACAACGAAGTATTTGCCAATGCACTTGGCCAAACCATTACAATACTTGATGCAGAGCTAAGATTAAACGTCGGAGATTGGCGGTCAATCACATTTCGCCAATATCGGCTCTCTAATGAGGTGGGGCATTTAAGTCAATAAGACATGTCTATTCCGCAGCCGGTTTCGCCGCAAGCCATTCCGCTTTGATTTTGGCGGTGGTTTTGCGGCTGCCATCTTCGCTCCAACCGGGTGGGCCGAATAAATAACCGAGGACGGCTTGGGGTGACTTGGCTTGTAACACGTCTTTCAAAATGCCTTGCCATTCATGAAAGGCGATGCGGATAGGATTGAAAGTCCCGAGGTTTGAAATAATGCCATAATCGGGCTTTTCGGCCTTGTCTTCTTCAATAAATGTTCCGAACATTCTATCCCAAATTATCAACACACCAGCATAGTTTTTGTCCAAATATTTTGGGTTGGTTGCGTGATGGACACGGTGATGGCTTGGGGTATTAAAGAAAAGCTCAAACCAGCCCATTTTGTCGATTGCTTCGGTATGAATCCAAAATTGATAGACCAAACTTATGCCCGAAAACAAGAATATTATCGCAGGGTGAATGCCAAGCCACGCCATAGGCAGCCAAAAAATAAAACCACCCGCAAGATTACCAGTCCAAGTTTGCCGCAGCGCCGTCGATAAATTGTAATATTGCGATGAATGATGGATTATATGGCTGGCCCAAAAATAGCGTCGTTCATGGCCAATGCGGTGGAACCAATAATAAGTCATATCTTCCAAGAAAAAGCACAAAACAAACACCCATGGCCCAGTGCCAAGTTCGAAAATGCGATGTTCATAACAAAAAATATAAGCGCCAAGAATGATAAGATTTAGCGGCAATTTCACGATTTGGCTGCCAAACCCCATTAATAGGCTTGCGGTAGTATCTTTGGCTTCATAATTTATTGGGTTTTCGGCATTTCTGCGGCGCGCTAAAAACATTTCTATTATGATGAGCAACGCAAAAAGTGGCGTCGCCATGCCGACTACATCGGGCAAATTGATTTGGAGATAATCTTTCATGCCGCTGCCCCCAATGCTATTACGCCCGCGATTTCATTGATGTCATTTTCTGCGAATTTGGACGTAAATCGCGGAAAGCCAATGTCATTTACGTCAATCACGATTTCATTATTATTGACGCTTATTTGTTTGGGCGAAATTTCTCTTAGCGATAATTCATCACCAAGCGATTTCAATAAAAAATAATGCGCGTCCGAAGTTGCCAACAAAGCAACAGATTTATTGTGATTAAGCCAATATCTTTTAATCGCCTTACTTGGCTCACGCGTAGCAAGTTCACGCTCCAAATCAGCCTCGCTAATCAAGCGGTTTTTTGAAAAGCCCAAAATAAAACCCATGCCACAAATGGCAATAAGACCCGCAACGTCAATCGCAATTTGCCCCCACAAACTCATTTTGCATTCCTTTGTATTTATGAAGCAAGCTACTCCCGCTTCATCGCTTCGGCAAGTAGTTACTCTGTCGCATTTGGATATTCATTTCAATTATTGAGAATTATCGGTTTTGGCGTGGTTGCTAAAACTAAAAATGAATGGCAAGCTTACATTTCTTATGGTGGGGATTGGTTAATGAGTGAAACAGATATCGGTAAAAGGCTGAATTCAATCGAAGCCCGCCTAAGCGCGATTGAAGGCATTTTGACACCTACCGTTTCGCAACCAAACTCGCTTGCGAACCAACCCCAAAAGGACAAAGTTGATTTAATTGACCCTTGGACTAAAAAAATTCTTGAGCAAAAGCAGTCTACGGCATCGAGCGTTGTATCTTCAACAACTGCTTCGTCGCAGCCCCAAACAAGTTCATGGGCGAAGCAAATCAGCGCTGGTGGCAGTAGGTGGGCGTGGCTTGGCCTGATTGGGATCATTTGTTTCGTATTTGCTGCTGGCCTTTTGATTAAATTAACAATCGATAGCGGCTGGTTCACTCCAACGCGGCAAATATTTGCTGCCGCTTTGTTTGGAATAGCATTGATTGGATGTGGTTTTGCGCTTTTGAAGCGCGATTTGTCTTATGCCAGCTTGCTGCCTGCTGCGGGCATAATTATTCTTTATTTGGACGCATTTGCGGCTGTGAGGCTATATTCATTAGTTGAATTGCCCGCTGGTTTGGTGTCAACTGGCGTTATCGCGGCTATTTGTATTTGGCTGCAAACGAAATTTAGGCATCAGATTTATTCACTTACTGCCGCTGTCGGTTCCTATCTTTCGCCACTAATAATGGATTTAGGCTTAGACGACAATTTTGCCATGGGATATTTTCTAGTTTGCAACATCGCATTTGGGATTATTGCCATATTTTTGCAGACTAGAATCCTAACCATAATTTCTTGCTATTTAGCAATTATTCTGAGTGGCGCAATTGGCGGGTATTTTCCCAATATTGCGTCGGTGGTTGATGTAAATCAGGTTCAAGTCGTTGCCGCTAATTTAGCCCAAAACAAATTGCTAGCTTTAGCACTTTTCGCAAACTTCATAGTTGGGATTGCAAGTGTTTATCTATACACAGTTAGAAGCAAAACTACACTCAGCGAGGAAGAAGGCTGGAGTTTCTTACCTGTGCTTTTGATTTTTTATGGATTTGAAAATCAATTACTAATGCAAATTACCCCCACATTGGCGCCATGGATATCGATTTGTTTTGGCCTGTTAGTGCTGGGCGTTTATTTTGCCGCCCGCCGTTTTTTCCCGCAAAGTTTGGGCAGTCGTGGCGTAGTAATTGCGTTTTCAACTTTAGTTTTCGCCCATGCACTTTATTTTCAGATTTTGCGCGATGAAGAACGAACTTGGCTGCTTCCAATATCCATGGTTCTTTATGGCTTATTGCCAAAAATTGATGCGTTCAAAAAAGCTGACCCGCATTGGCAATTGCCGCGTGTTGTTATATCTCTAATTATTGTTGTCGAATATTTTAAGCTAATTTGGCATTTGGGTGAACATGATTCAAATTATTATGATTTGGTTGCACTTATTGCGATTGCTAGCATGTGGTTTGCGCGACTTAGAAATCAGGGCCTGCTGGTGTCTGACAATAAATTAGGAAATGCGCTTTTGTATGCGGCGCATTTTATGGCGATTGTAACACTTTTCAAAATCGCGGGCTCAGATGGATCGCTAATTGTTTCAATTCTTTGGCTTCTATATGCGATATTTGTGATTTCGATTGGTTTCAAAAGGCAAGACAGCTTAATGGCGAAATCCGCGCTGTTGGTTTTAGTATTCGCAGCTGCCAAAGTTTTGCTATTTGACGCGTCCGGCGCCCCAACCATTGTCCGCATCGTTTGTTTATTTATTACTGGCGTAGTTCTCTATGGCAGTGGGATTGTTTTGCGCAAAATTGATAATTGGCAGCTAGAGCGTTAGATGTCCAAGTTGCACCGTTTTGCAACGCCCTTTTGCACCATTTTCGGCAACAGCCGTAGCGCGTAGCGCGGAGACCTGCAGCGAAGCGAAAGTAAATATTTGGCGAATACCCCAGTATTCACCGCATATTTGCCACCAAAACTGGCACAAAATTGCTGCGGCAAATTCGATTCATCTTGAACATCCAACGCTCTAAATACAATGGAACTTTAGTTCCTTACAAATATTTGGAAATCAATACCGTATCGCCTTCAATGCCCTTTGCAGCGATGCGCACGACATAAGCGCTGCCCAGTGCGACATCCATTGGCTCATTAGTTTCGGCATCGCGCATTTCTTGCAATATCATATCGTGGTTTTGGCCATTAGGCAGTGTTAATTCAAGCCGATTACCGACCTCAAAGTGGTTTTTGACCTGCACGATTAAATCATCACCATCACGGCCGATAGCTTCGCCGACAAACATTTGTTTGCGGCTTTTTGAGGCATTGTCGAGGTATTTTTGTTGCTCCGCAGTATGGTGGCGCTGGTAAAAACCATCGGTATATCCGCGATTAGCCAGGTTTTCGAGAACGCCAATCAAATCTGGGTCCAAAGGTTCACCCGCCATCGCCAAATCAATCGCCTTGGAATAGGCTTGGGCGGTGCGCGCGACATAATAGTGGCTTTTGGTGCGGCCTTCGATTTTGAGGCAATCAATCCCCATTTTCACCAGCCTATCAACATGCTCAATTGCCCGCAAATCTTTGGAGTTCATAATATAAGTGCCGTGTTCGTCCTCAAACACTGGCATAAATTCGCCTTTGCGTTGCTCTTCTTCGAGGAAATACATTTTGTCGGCTTCGGGGTGACGCACTTGGCCGGTTTCAGAAAATAATTGCGGGCGCTCGAGTGCGCCTTTTGGCAAAATATCGCCAGTTTCGCTTTCTTCGGCTTCACTCGCAGAATATTTCCAGCGGCAAGTATTGGTGCATGTGCCTTGGTTGGCGTCGCGGTGCGTGAAATAGCCCGACAATAGACACCGCCCTGAATAAGCAATGCACAATGCGCCATGCACAAACACTTCAAGCTCAATATCTGGGCATTCTTGGCGAATTCGTTCAACTTCGTCCAATGATAATTCGCGCGATAAAATAATGCGCTTTATCCCCACGCTTTGCCAAAATTTGACCGATTGGTAGTTCATCACATTCATCTGCACCGACAAATGAATTGGCAAATCGGGCCAGCGTTCACGCGCCAACATTATCAGCCCCGGATCCGCCATTATCAGGCCATCTGGCCCCAATTCTACCACCGCTTCCATATCAGTGATAAATGACTTTATTTTATTATTATGCGGGAACAAATTAGCGGCCACAAACAGCTTTTTGCCAAGCGCATGCGCCTCGGCAATGCCAACTGCCAACGCATTATCTTTGGAAAAAGTGTTATTGCGCACCCTCAAACTATACTTCGGCAAACCCGCATAAACCGCATCGGCCCCATATAAAAAAGCATGGCGCATGGCTTTAAGCGTGCCAGCAGGGGAAAGTAGTTCGGGGCGTTTAAGGGGCTTGGTCATGCGCGGCTATATACGGATTTTAGCGCAGTGGCGCAATTTGATAAATCAGAGCTTGCTATTCATTGCGGCATAATTTGCCGTCGATACACTGCGCAGTTTGTAACTGCGAGCAAATGCGCATAAAATTAAAAACCATGGACAAAACATTCTTAATGAGACGAATTTTTACTTTGGAAGGGGGAACGGATGTTCTCGCAACCATTTTTCAACCCAAACTTTATCCAAAAAGCGACTTTGACGACTATATGTGCGAGTATGAAATCGTTGGGCTTTCGCGAAAAATCCAAAGTGCTGGTCATGGAGTTGACGCGGTTCAAGCAGTTTTGCACGCGATGGTTGGCCTCGGCACCCGCCTTTACTGCTCCGATGAGTATAAATCTGGTAAGCTGACATGGTTTGACTCGTACGATTTGATGCTTCCATTTCCATTTGGTGCGCGGGATATTGATGAGGTGTTTTTCAAGAAAAACTAGAATAATTTGCTAAAGACGCGCCTTCCCGATTGAGTCTGAAATGGCAGACATTTCCGCCCAAGGCAGTGCGGGTTTTTTGGATGATGGCAAGCAATTCCGCACTAATCACACACCCGCCCCTTCCCTTTGCCTTCCACCTGTGCTTTAAGCCGCGCCTTAACACGATTGCGGTTCTTGGGGCTTGCCCCTGTCAAAGAATCCATCGGCATTTTGGTAATCCCATCATCTTGTCGCCGCAATCACAAAAAGGGACTTAATATGGCTTATTATGAGCATATCCTAATCACGCGGCCCGATATTTCGCCGGCACAAGTGGACACACTTGTTGAGACTATCACAGATCAAATCACTACAGGCGGCGGCAAAGTTACCAAGACTGAATATTGGGGTCTTCGCAATCTTGCTTACCGGGTAAAGAAAAACCGCAAGGCGCATTATTCGCTTTTGAACATTGATGCCACGAGTGCGACAATGCAAGAAGTTGAGCGTCAATTGCGCATCAATGAAGAAGTTTTGCGTTTTATGACGGTTCGGGTTGAGGCGTTGGACAATGAGCCTTCGGTCATTCTTGCTCGTCGTGAAAAAGAAGAAAAGAAAGCCAAAGCTCGTGCCGATTTTGCACGGTCTGATAGTTTTGATGATGCCGATTTTGAAATTGGCGAAAGCATGGAGGCTGAATAAATGGCTACTAAATTTACCATTTCGAATTTGCCAACTCGTCGGCCTTTCAGCCGTCGCCGCAAAACCTGCCCTTTTTCTGGTCATTTGGCCCCGCCAATTGATCATAAGGACGTGAAAACTTTGCAACGCTATTTGTCTGAAAAAGGCAAAATCGTCCCAAGCCGCATTACTGTTGTATCACAAAAGAAACAGCGTGAATTGGCAAAAGCTATTAAACGCGCACGCTTTTTGGCATTATTGCCATATGCCGTGGCATAGGGGGACATCATGGTTGAAGTAATCCTATTAGAACGCGTTGGTCGTTTGGGCGTAATTGGTGACGTTGTAAAAGTGAAACCCGGTTATGCACGCAACTTTTTGTTGCCGCAAAAAAAGGCTTTGCGGGCGACTGCAAACAACAAAAAATTGTTTGACGTGCAACGTGCGCAAATTGAAACCAAAAATCTTGAGCTTAAAACTCAAGCCGAAGCAATGGCGATCAATTTGGACGGCCAAACTTTCACAATCATTCGTCAAGCGGGCGAATCTGGCCAATTATATGGTTCAGTTTCAACGCGCGATATTGCTGATTGTGCAAATGAAGCTGGCTTTAAGATTGATCGTATTCAAGTATTATTGAATGCGCCAATCAAAACCATTGGCGTTCACACTGTCAAAGTGAAACTTCACCCTGAAGTTGAAATTGAAGTGAAAGTCAATGTGGCTCGGACTGTAGATGAAGCTGAACGTCAAGCCAAAGGCGAAGACGTTGTGGCGGCGCGTTTGGCCGAAGAACGCGCACAAGTTCAAGCGCAAGCTGCCGAAATCGCTGAAAACGCAGTTGAGCTTGATGGCCGCGAATAATGCTTTAACTGCTGATTTTTGCGGTTTTCAAACATTGTGAAGCTAGCAACTTCGAGTTGAACAAATAAAGCCCACCAGCGATGGTGGGCTTTTTTTATCAAGCGTGTCACTCAGGGCTATTCAAGATACATTTGGCGAAGACGAGCTAGTTTTGCGGCATCCAGACCAATTTCGCGGTGTAGATAATTATCAACGGAACCCCAATTGGTCGCGATTTCGTTAAACGCACCCTCTAAAAACGCTTGGCCTTGAGCATCGACCAATGGCTGCGGAGAGTTGGCATTCGGCATATTTTGATAACGTGCAAACATCTGCGCAGTTGGGTTGTCGGGATATTTGGCCAAATCAATACGCGGCATTTCATTTGCTGGAATTCTGTAACGGGTGGACAAGTGGTAATCTTGAACAATTTTGTCATGCGAAACTCCAAGGGCTGACAAGACCATTGCAGTCACAAATCCGGTTCGGTCTTGGCCGGCGGTACAATTGTATGCCAATGGAGCTTCTTCGCCTAATAGCTCAGCAAAGATTATTCGCAGCTGCGGCGCCAAAAGCGTTGGAAAATTTCGATATGAATCACTCCCATTGCCAGTGGATTGGCTGGTCTTGCGAACATTTATTTGTCGAAATGAATATCCATAAGCATTGTAATTTACACCCAAAATACGGGTTGGAGCCATAACTCGTTCGTCATCCGAACGTAAATCAACCATAGATTTAAGCCCAAGCTGTGACACCTCAGCTAAATCGCTATCACTTAATAAAGGTGTCCCGCCTGAGCGGTAAATAAGACCCCATTTAATATGCCTGCCGCCAAATCCTTCATAGCCACCGATGTCACGAAAATTCGAACCTGTCTCTAAAGGTACCAAGCGCTCGGCGGTTCGTAATGTTTGGTTTGTGCGGGCATCGACCAATATAAAATATTGACGTTTAACACCGTCATCATCAACCGTCATTGAATGAGAATTAGTTTCGGTGGCCAATAGCCGTGCATTTGCGATTGTGCCGCTCGGTGCATCAGTGCCATAGAGATTAACAGGATTAGAATTTTCCCAACTGACATTTAACGACGTTGGACTTTGGCGATTTACCGCCGGGATTCCTACAAAATCCGCTAAAGCTACATCTAAAGTAAATCCAAAAATTAATGAGGTGCTGAGGAAAACGGATTTCAATCTTTTAGAACTTATCATAATTTATCACGCCTTTGTTTAATATTTAAAAGTCAAATCAAGTCCCTAGTTACGTCGCAAATTAAACTTGCCAAACGCCCCGAATTCAGCAAAGCCTCCTCGGCTTTTATGAAACTTATGCTCTTTGTTTAATGAATTGCGTGACCAAAGCGAAACCTGCATTTTGGTATTACCACTCGGTCTGATTTCAAAAAGCGCTATGCGATTGTTTGCGATAAGCGAACTATCACTAACCGTCAGGTCAACAGAACTCACCACATACCCATTCGGATAAGGTTTTAATGAGTGCGCATGACGTATTAGCGGCATTTTCTTGACATATTTGCGATTTATCAACGACGAATATTTGACAAAAAAGATTGGGTTACCGAAACTGATTTTTAAGCGGGCCAAGCGCGATAGGACGCTATTTTGTTCGATAATCAAATCGTAGGAAATATAGGTGACAAATGCGCCAATCAGTATTTTCACTGCCACGGGCCATGTTGTAGCCGCAATAACCCTAGACGCCCCATACTAGCAAGATGGGGCTTTGGAATGGTTTATGGCGGCGAAACATTTTTGCAATTTTTGATAAGAGCCGCAACTGACGTTGCTTCGGCTCCTGATTATGCCAAACTGATTTTTTACAAATCCTTACGCCATGTGTTTTGCAGTTTTGTAAAGGCAAATTGCCGCATGACGATTTGTCAAATTGTCCACACTACATTCATCAATAGAATTGGGGCGTTGAAGTTCCGATTGGAGGCGTATTATGCCTAGTCATATTAGGAATAAATGTGGCAATGCCATCTTGGCAATGATTTGCCTAGCTTGGGCACCCTCGGCTGTCGCCCAAGGGGTTTTCGTGCCGAAAAGTGCTGGACTTTTCAAAATTGACTTCAGAATTACTGATGCAATTATCGACAAGGACTTAGCGGTAACCGTAAACTACCACAATGACGGCAGATTCACAGGCGGAGTTCCATTCGATTTACCGATTGCAGGCGTCCATGCGAAAGCGGCGGATACAATTGTGCCAGCGCTTGGCATCGAATATTTCATTACGGATCACATTTCCATTGAACCCATTTTTGGCGGGACAAAACAAAAAACGCGGACATTTGTCGATTCCCTAATATTCGTCTCGCCTTCACCTGCAATAAATGCCAGCAATTTCAATGTTGTAAACTCGGTTTTCGCCTATTCTGCAATTGTCCCGATTAAATATCATTTCCGGCCCGATGCGCGGTTCTCACCCTATATTGGTGCGGGAATGGCTTATTATTGGTTCGCCAATGAGGCTAGTAGCACCGGCCAACCGCTCTCTGTTTTAGATACTCGGGGGTATGTCGTGCAAGTCGGTTTTGATTATGCGCTGCACGGCAATTGGTCAATCAATCTTGATGCGAAACAGATGTTTGTCGAAAATGAAGCCGTTGTTACAGACCCATTCGGCGGTGCAACTACATCGACAACCAAGCCAGACCCTCTGATTATTTCGGCGGGGTTTGGTTATAGATTTTAGGCAATTGTTCGGCGTCACTTTGCCGCATTATTGCAAGCCAAACTGCGCTTGTTTTGAACACGAGCCAATCCCACATCTTTAGTTGGGGCTGACTATGAACGCTTGGTGTGACCAAACCTAAAAAACTGGGCATCGGTCAATTGTTTGAGAATAGGAGAATGAGAAATGAAAAATCGTTCAATATATTGGTCACTAAGTGCCGCAACTTTGGCCACAGCATTACTTTTTAGCGGCAATTCAAATGCGCAAACAGCGAGGCCTAGCCGCGTGCAAAATACGCAAGACGCGCTTATGGCGCAAATTCCCCACTGCACGCGTAATCTCGGCACGATAAGTGTGGTGGACGGCAGTGATACTCACGGTTGGAGCCAACATCAATTAGCACCTCCTGCGCGGCTTTTGAAAGTTATAGTCCAACGTTCTGGCTGTTTCTCACTGGTAGATCGCGGCGCGGGCTTCACGGCGGCACAACGCGAACGCGATATCAATGCCGACATGGGGCTGCAACGCGGCTCTAATGTCGGGCAAAATCAAGTGCGAGCGGCGGATTTCATTCTTGTCGCGGAAATCGCAGCAGCCGACAGTAATACAAGCGGTGGCGCTGCCGCGGGCATTCTTGGTGGCATTATTGGCGGGCGGGCTGGCGGCATTGTTGGTGGGCTAAGAACCAAGAAATTGGAAGCGGATGTAGTCTTATCATTGACCGATGCGCGAACTACTGAATCAAGTTCCTATGAAGGTCATGCGGCGAAAAATGATTTGACATGGGGTGCGGGCGGCGGCCTCGGCTTCGGCGGAGTTGTCGGCGGTGGCTATGAGGATACCGAAATTGGCCGCATTGTAACCCAAGCTTACATTGTTGGATATTCGGCCATGGTAAATCAATTGGGTGGGTTAAGTGGTGGTGCTGCCGATGCCCCTTCACGTTCATATACTGTCAATACTGTAACAACTATGCGAACAATGCCGCAATCAGACGCGCCTGTTGTTCGTGCATTGGCGGTCGGTATGGTGGTTTACCCGACTGGCAAGCGCGATGGCATTTGGTGGGAAATTGCCGATGATAATGACAATGTTGGTTGGGTTCAAAACGACAAACTGCAAGCCAGCCAATAACCAACGAAGTGAGAGTTAAGCGATACTTGTCCACAATCAAAATAGATTGTGGACAACGGCTCGTAAACAGCATTAGCATTTTGCATTTTGGCAATTTACCTGCTTGAATAGGATATGGCAGAAAATTCGCTTCAAATTGTTCTATCAAATGAGAATCTTCTCAAAACTGCGCCGCATAATCTTGATGCCGAACAGGCGCTTTTGGGTGCGATTTTGCTTGATAATCAAATAATGGTGCGTTTGGGGGATAAATTTGGCGGTCAACATTTTTATGATCCGGTTCATGGCAAGATTTTTGACACGATAAAAACCATTACTGCCAAGGGACATGTTGCGGATGCAATAACCCTACACGCCAAATTTTCGCAAGATGGGGCTTTGGCGCAAATTGGCGGCGCGACATATCTTGCAATTTTGGTGAATGCTGCCGCTGATGTTGCCTCTGCGCCTGACTATGCGAAATTGATTTTTGATTTATCTTTGCGTCGCGACTTAATCCGAATTGGCGCGGACCTTAGTCATAGTGCAACCGCCATCGGTGATGAACTTGATGGTGCGGAAAACCTCATTGAAGTCACCGAGGAGCAATTATACAAATTGGCTGAAACTGGCCAAATAAGCCAGGGTTTCAAAAATTTCGCCGAAGCATTGGAATCGACCATGCTCAATGCGGCATCGGCGTTTACCCATGATGGCAGTGTTATTGGCGTGCCGTCGGGTTTTGCCGAAATTGATCGCATGTTGGGTGGTTTACATAAATCGGATTTGCTTATTCTTGCAGGGCGTCCATCAATGGGAAAGACGGCACTTGCGACCAATATCGCATTTAACGCTGCAAGAAAATACGAAACCACTATTGGCCCCGACGGCGAACCAAAAGTAATAAATGGCGGTATAGTTGCGTTTTATTCACTTGAAATGAGCGCCGAACAATTAACAATGCGCTTATTGGCGGATTATACTGGAATTTCATCTGACCGCATTCGCAAAGGCGATTTGAACAAGATTGAATATGCCAAGCTGCAAGATGCCGCAATTGCATTAAATGATTTACCGCTTTTTATTGATGACACTGGTGGTTTGTCCATGGCTGCTTTGGCAGCGCGGGCGCGCAGATTGCAAAGACGCGAAGGATTGCACCTAATTGTCGTCGATTATTTGCAACTCGTGACATCATCTTCGCACCGCGCTGGTGAATCCCGTGTGCAAGAAGTATCCGAAATCACGCAAGGTTTGAAAGCTTTGGCCAAGGAGCTGAATGTGCCGATAATTGCGCTATCGCAGCTTTCGCGCCAAGTTGAAAGCCGCGATGACAAGCGCCCGCAATTGTCAGACTTGCGCGAGTCAGGGTCAATTGAGCAAGATAGTGATGTTGTTATGTTTGTGTTCCGCGAATCCTATTATCTTGAACGCAAAGAACCCAAGCCCGATACAGTCGAGCATTTGGCGTGGATTGAAGAAATGGGGCGGATAAATAATTTGGCCGAAGTAATAATTGCCAAACAACGCCACGGGGCAATTGGTAAAATCAAACTCGGCTTCACGCCAGAACTAACCAAGTTCACTAATTTGGATCAAACTGGCCAAAGATTTGCAGATGATGAATATTGATGTGGATAGTGATAATTGACCCAAAATCGCCGATTTGCAAGCCAGCCCGAATTGGCAATAAACCTTGACGCATTGATTGCCAATTGGCAGTTTTTTAAGGACTTGGGAAATGCCGAAGTTTCTGCGGTTGTAAAAGCTAATGCCTATGGCTTAGGGATAGAAAAATGTGCTTTGGCGCTACATGATGCAGGTTGCAACATTTTTTTTGTTGCGCATTTAAGTGAGGGCATTGTTCTTAGGAAGATGCTGTCGTGGCGCGCCAAAATCTATGTATTGAATGGTTTTATTGGCGGCGAAATCCAATATTTCCGCGAATATGATTTAATCCCCGTCCTGAATAATTTTGAACAAATTCAATCCCATCAAGACCAAAAGACCCCATGCGCAATTCATATTGATACTGGAATGAACCGTTTGGGAATACGGTTTGATGAAGCTGAAAAGTGCGAAAAATTATTGGCAGGACAATCGGTGGAAATGATAATGAGCCACCTTGCTTGCGCCTCCGAACCTGCGCATACATTGAATGACTTACAATTAGTGCGCTTTCGCCAAATTTGCGACTTGTTCCCAAATGCCCAAAAATCTTTGAGCGCTTCGGCGGGGGCACTGATTGGCCCAAAATATCATTTCGACTTATTGCGCCCTGGCATTGGCCTTTATGGTAGCAATCCCAATGACAATCCAATCAACCCGATGCGTCCAGTTTTGACGTTGCGCGCGCCGATAATACAATTGCGTGAATTGAAATCGGGTGAGGCTTTCGGATATGGTGCAACTTTTACAGCGAGCAAAACAACCAAAATTGCGGTTATTGCTTTGGGCTATGCCGATGGGTTTTTGCGCTCGGCCTCAAATTCAGGGTTTGCTGTTATTGATGGCGTCAAATGCCCAATTATCGGACGGGTTTCCATGGATTTAATCGCGCTCGACATAAGCGAAATCAAAACCGCCCTCAATTGCGGCGATATGGTTGAATTATTGGGTGCAAATGCTGATATTGACGAACAGGCAAGCAGCATGGGAACAATTGCCTATGAAATATTGACAAATTTAGGCAACCGTTTTCATCGAACTTATTCGAAATCATAATTGAGGAAAAATTGTCCAAAAGCCACACAAGTTTTACCTGCCAATCATGCGGATCTGTCTATGGCAAATGGCAAGGGAGATGTGATGATTGTGGTGGCTGGAACACCATTACCGAAGAAGCTCTACTAACCCAAAATTCAAAAGCAATTTCAAGTGGAAGCAGCAAGGCAAAAATTGATTTCTTTTCGCTCGATGAAGATAACCCCTCGCCGCCCCGTATAGCCACTGGCAACAATGAATTTGACCGCGTTTGTGGTGGCGGCTTGGTGCGCGCCTCCGCGGTGCTTTTAGGCGGAGATCCTGGCATAGGAAAATCCACGATTTTGATGCAGGTTTTGGCGGGCGCAGCCAAAAAGGGAGCTAAAGCGCTTTATATTTCGGGCGAAGAATCGATTTCGCAAATTCAAGACCGCGCTAAACGGCTAAATATCCAAAACTCACCTATCAATTTGGCAACTGAAACCGAGCTTGGGCGGGTTTTGGCGGCTTTGAAATCCAAAAAGCCCGATATTGCGATTATTGATTCAATTCAAACCATGTGGACCGACACAATATCCGCCGCGCCAGGCACTGTCGCCCAAGTTCGCACTTGCGCGCATGAATTGGTGCGTTTTGCCAAATCAAGTGGCTGCGCCATAATTTTGGTGGGTCATGTCACCAAAGATGGTCAAATTGCCGGCCCACGAGTGGTTGAGCATCTTGTTGATGCAGTTTTGCAATTTGAGGGCGAACGCGGGCACCATTTTCGCATTTTGCGCGGCCTCAAAAACCGCTATGGCGCGACTGATGAAATCGGGGTTTTTGAAATGGCCGAAGCGGGCTTGGTGGAAGTTCCCAACCCATCTGCACTATTCCTAGATGAACGCGGAATTGGCCATGCAGGGAGTGCGGTATTTGCTGGCATTGAAGGCACGCGGCCAATTTTGGTGGAAATCCAAGCCCTTGCCGCCAAAACCACTTTCGGCTCGCCGCGTCGCGCGGTGGTGGGGTGGGAGCCTAATCGGCTTGCCATGCTGCTTGCAGTTATTGAAACCAGATGCGGCATTGCGTTCGGCGGGTTTGATATTTACCTCAATGTTGCTGGCGGTATGAAAATTTCGGAACCCGCCGCTGATTTGGCTGTTGCTGCGGCGCTTATATCCGCCATAAGCGGCATTCCCTTGCCCGATGATAGCGTAGTATTTGGCGAAATTGCTTTATCGGGCGATGTAAGATCCGTACCAAGAGTAGAAGCAAGAATGAAAGAAGCTGAAAAACTTGGCTTCACAAATGCTATAATTCCGCAATCTCGCAAGTCTGGCACTAGTAACGGCGGCGCTTTAGCGCTATTGCCAACCCATATCGAAAGACTCAAAGACCTTGTCTTCACAATAACTGGTGAATATTCGGTTTGAGGAATTTTGTGCAGGAATTATTCGATGACTGGTTTTGATGTCCTAGTTTTGATTATTGTCGGGGTTTCTGCATTATTGGCATTTGCGCGCGGTTTTGTTCGTGAATTCCTTTCAATGACAGCTTTAGGCATAGGGATTTTGGCGGTTTTATGGGGCCTGCCAGTTTTCCGTGAACCAGTGCGTGGTATGATTGAACCTGGTTGGATTGCCGATACAGCAACTGTGATTGGCCTGTTTTTGTTGGTCTATATTGCGGTGCGGGTGTTAACCGGGCGCATCCATGAATGGGTGCATGATTCGGAACCTTTGGGTTTGATTGATAGAACCGCAGGGATTTTATTTGGCGTGGCGCGAGGTTTTGCAATAATGGCAATTGGCACCATGATTATTACTTCAGTTGCCAAAGAAAACATGCTGCCAAAATTTCTCACCAGCGCGAGATTTTATCCATTTTTGGTCATTACGGCCGATGCCTTAAAACATCTTGCCCCCGATGCCTCCAAGGCTGCAACCGATTTGGCAAGCGGCGCGTCACAATCTGGTAATGATGTCGCGAAATGGCGTAAAGGCCAAGAAAATGCCGTGACGGCAGAACCCGCCGAAACTGAAGCAGCACTTGCGCCTGAACCAAAAAAAGAAGCGACCAAACCCGCCGCAACTACGAAAAAACAATCCAATTCGTTACGAATTGAACCTGGAAAATAAAATGCAAACCAATTTACTTGACATAGATTTAGCAGATTGGTTTGACCCCGATGCCGATAAATTGCGCGAGGAATGTGGGGTTTTTGGTATAAGTGGTAATAGTGAAGCCGCCGTAATAACTGCTTTGGGGCTCCATGCATTGCAGCATCGCGGTCAAGAAGGCTGCGGTATCGCAACTTATGACGGGAAGTTGTTTCACACCGAACGCCATCTTGGCTTGGTTGGTGATCACTTCACCCAAGCCGATTTGCCGCAAAGATTACCCGGCAGTTTTGCAATTGGTCATACTCGCTATGCCACCCAAGGCGGGACGATATTGCGTAATGTGCAACCGCTTTTCGCCGATTTATCTTCGGGTGGATTTGCTGTTGCTCATAATGGCAATTTGACAAATGCGCGGGCATTGCGCGAACATTTGGTGCAATCGGGAGCAATTTTCCAATCAACATCGGACAGCGAAGTATTTTTGCAATTAATCGCGCGTTCCAAAGCCCCAAAAGTGGTTAGTCGTTTGATTGATGCATTGGGGCAAGTTGAAGGCGCATATGCAATTGTCTGCCTCACCAAAGAAAAATTGATTGGCGCACGTGACCCGCTTGGCATCAGGCCCTTGGTATTGGGGGATCTAAAAGGAAACCCAGTATTGGCGTCCGAAACTTGCGCACTCGATATGATTGGCGCTGAATATGTGCGCGATGTTGAAGCCGGGGAAATTGTGGTTTATGCCAATGGCAAACTTGAAAGCCATTTTCCATTTGGACGCAGAAAAGCCCGCCCATGCGCTTTTGAATATGTATATTTCGCGCGCCCCGACAGTTTGATGGACGGTAAATCAGTCTATGAAATGCGCAAAAGAATGGGTGAGCGTCTTGCGTTGGATACATTGGCTGACGCCGATGTGATTGTGCCAGTGCCCGATTCTGGCGTTCCTGCAGCATTGGGTTTTGCGCAAAAATCGGGTATTCCATATGAATTGGGAATTATCCGCAATCATTATGTTGGCCGAACTTTCATTGAGCCAACCCAATTGACCCGCTCGCTGGGGGTAAAGCGCAAACATGCCGCTAACCGTTCAGTATTGGCGGGAAAGCGAGTGGTATTGGTCGATGATTCGATTGTGCGCGGAACGACTTCAAAGAAAATTGTGCAATTGGTGCGTGATGCGGGCGCAACTGAAGTTCATTTTCGCTCCGCCTGCCCGCAAATTCTTTGGCCCGATTTTTATGGCATCGACATGCCTGATAGAGATCAATTAATGGCCGCTAATATGACAATTGAAGAAATGACCAAGGAATTGGGCGTTGATAGCCTTGGGTTTTTATCGGTCGAAGGGCTTTATTGGGCTTTGGGTGAAGAAAGCCGCAATAGCGCCGCTCCACAATTTGCGGATCATTATTTTACTGGCGAATATCCAACACGGCTGATAGATCAAGACAATTCACAATCCGACAAATTCCACCAACTTTCATTTCTTGTGGAAGCATAAATGTCTGATAAACCTGTTGTTTTAGTAACTGGCGCTTCGCAAGGCATTGGCCGTGCTGCGGCGCATATTATGGCGCGTGCAGGTTGGCATGTAATCGCCACTGCACGTTCAGAAAAAGCACTTATTTCGCTAGACGATGAAATCCTTGCGATTTCCAGCGAGAGTGCCACTATTGTCCCGCTCGATTTGAAAGACGGCCCAGGTGTTGATAGGCTTGGCGGCGCGATTTATTCGCGTTTTGGAAAACTGGACGGGCTTATTCATTGCGCGGCACGAATTGGCGATTTGGGACCATTGCATCACGCGACACCACGCGAAGCCCAAAATATTATTGATACTAATTTGACTGCAACCTATCGCCTGATTGCCTCGATGAATGATTTATTGGCAGCCGCCCCAAATGCTCGTGCAGTGTTTTTGTCATCCTCGGTTGCCCGCGAACCACGAGCCAATTGGGGGCTTTATGCCGCGACCAAAGCTGGGCTTGAAGCCATGGTGCTTTGTTGGGCCGCCGAACAAAGCCTCAATAATATTGTTGCCACGATATTCAATCCTGGTGGAGTAGCAACACCCATGCGGCGCAAAGCATATCCCGGGGAAGACCAAACCACCCTGCCCGCGCCGTCCGATTTAAGTTCGTGCGTTTTGGAACTTATGTCACCCAAACGCACTAAGGCGCAAAATGGCGCAATTGTAAATTTTCGGGATACAAAGCATTATGAGGCGCTTAAATTGCGCCAATAAGCGGTGCTTGGTTGCACATCATTGATGTTGGCAATTTTTTGATAAAAGCGAATCGTCACTTCTTGGTTCGCAAATTGCGACATATTTATTGTTATTTGCTTGAAATTGCGGTTTTGGCCCGCTCCTGAAATTATTTCGCTGTGAACCATTAAATTATCAACAAAGACGTTCAATTCCCAAGCTTTATTAGGCTCCGCGGCTACTTCAAAGTTCAAAATTGGGGTGGCGGAAAATTTTAACTTTCGGCCTAAATATAATCCACGCGCAAAATCTTGGGGGAAAGTCGCCAAAACATCGCCATCAAGATATGTCCCGCCTCTTGATCCACCGAATATTGCGCCGCCAAATCCCGCACGGACCAATGACCATTCAGGATTCCAAAATTCCATTAAATCACTTAATGCAAAGGGCTCGGGAGCTTGGGTAATTGGCGCTTGTGGCAAAATGCTCAAATAAGTGCCGTCAACACGACCATTATTTGCAACAATAATTTGTTCGCCAATCATTGCGCTTCGCCGTGCTAATTCACTTATTTTTTCGTCAACCGGCGGCGTCATAATCACGCCATTCATTTTTTCGCCAATTACTCGATCGTTTAATTGCGCGACAAGTTCGGGCGGTAAGCACGCCATGCCACGCATTGCCGCTATCACGGATATGGTAAAAGCGGCATTGCAATCGCTATCGCTATAATCAGCTGCTTTGGCCGCTAAATTAATGGTTCGCCAAAAATCACCACCACCAAACCACAAAGCTGCAACGGATATTGCGCCATTCGCCACCGCATTATTTGATTGCGGATATATTGTGCGAATATTTTCTTCACTTTTTTCAACGATATATTCAAAACTTAACCCAAGCTCTGCCAACTCGATTACAAAATCCACTGCTTGTCGATATGGCGAAGATTTATCAAGCAATTCGGCAGCACCGCGAACTGCGCCCCTAATATCGGTTTGCGAAAACGCAAGGCTTATTGCCCCCGCGAGAAACACCGCGCCATCAACCGCTTCAGCATGACCATTGATTTTGCCAAGTTTACGCGCCATTGCCGCCGCGACATTTGGCATAGCGGGTGCCAAAGCGCCGTAAATGTCGGCGCTAAAAACTGG
Organism: Hyphomonadaceae bacterium; assembly: GCA_009773395.1. Lineage (GTDB taxonomy): Bacteria > Pseudomonadota > Alphaproteobacteria > Caulobacterales > Aquidulcibacteraceae > Pseudaquidulcibacter. The sequence goes on from WRPI01000003.1 coordinate 124,866, forward strand.
GCCAATTGTCCACCAATAGCGATTATTGCTAGGGTGACCAGCCATGGAACCCGGGATGCCGCGCTTCAAATTTTCCAAAGCAATTGCACTCGAACCCCAAGAGCCACAATTATTATCGAGCCATTGCTGCCCCAATTCATCAATATTCATATCAATGCCGTATTTTTCAAACCCACGCAAAGCGCACATTTCATAATACCAGTCATCATCAAGCCACGCGAATTGCATTGGCTCGGAGAAGCCATTGATGGGGACAGCCGCCGCGACTTTATGCTCGAAACGCACCGTCAACATGGCAGCAATCATCTGACCGTGCCAAATGGCGTTGAGCCTATCAAGATAATCGGCACGACTTAGTTTCAGCGATGCGCTTTCGCCCGAATAAGCGAAGCTCGAAACCGCACTGGCGATAATAGACCCGCCAATTGCCGAAAGTAATGTACGCCGATAGAGATTAGGGTTATTCGGCAAATTGTCGCTCCGCTTGCACTCTCAATATTGCATAAAAGCTGAAGCTGGGCAATCGCGCGAAGTTACGAAATTACCCGACTATTTCATTGCCGCTAAAAAATTGCGCGATTTCGATCGCAGCATTTTCTTCGCTATCAGAACCATGAACCGTATTTTCACCGACTGACAATGCGTGAACTTTGCGGATTGTTCCTTCTTCTGCATTGGCGGGGTTGGTTGCGCCCATCACGTCGCGGTGCGCTAAAACTGCATTTTCGCCTTCCAAAACTTGAACCACAACTGGGGCCGAAGTCATAAATTCAACTAATTCGCCAAAAAATGGTCTTTCGCTATGCACAGCGTAAAACGTTTCGGCTTGGGCTTGCGTCATTTGAATACGCTTTTGCGCCACGATGCGAAGGCCCGCGGCCTCAATCATTGCATTAACTGCGCCAGTAATATTGCGGCGAGTTGCGTCTGGCTTAAGAATTGAAAAAGTGCGTTGAATTGTCATTAGTTGCTCCAAAATCCGAAAAAATAGGCGCGGATGCGCCCACTGAAAACTTACCGCGACCCTATAGCTTCAACTTATCTCAAGAGCAATAAACCCTGCGCACACGCGTGCGGTTATTTATTTCAATATTGAGCCGATTGCGGCCAGCTTCGCCGATTACGGGTGGGTCGCCAATGCGGTAAATGCGGGTGCCAGGTGGAAATTGGGTATTCATCACCTCGCCCAAGGTTCGGCCAATAAGATGGCGGTATGGGGCGGCATTACAGCGCGGTGGCGGTGGCGCATCGCTGGTTGTGGGTTGCGAGTAGGCGAACACTAATAGATATAGTGCTAATAGAGACATGCCTTAATTTCCTTACCTAATCGCAATCGCCCAACGGCATCCACTAAATCTATTTTTCTAAGAACAAAACACGCGCTGAACGCGGTGCTGTTGGTTTAGTTCTATGTTAAGTCGGTTTTTTGCAAGTGGGCGATTATGGACTGTTCCAATTGTATAGATATTTGTGGTCGCAGGGTAAAATTTTTGCCGTAGAACCCTGTCTTCAAGGCCAACTAAGGTCTGGAATTTACCCGCATTGCAGCGCGGGTCATATGGAGACGGTGGATCTCTGGGGGGAAGGAGTTGCGCACACTCACATAGTATCCCCGTTTCCATAAAATTTGCTTTAGAAGAGGCTTCCATTTGAAATAAAATCAAAAACACAAAAAGCGTAGAAGTTACAAGACTTAAGAAGCGCACTATTATCACACCTTCTTCTCCCACTTACCTTTATCGCTTTGCTGCCAATATGCCATTTCATAGTCCAAGCCCTGCCCGCGTTTCCATTCGGCGCGGGCGGCTTTTAGCATGGCTTCATCATTGCCATCAAAAACCAAAAACGCGCGTTCAATGCCGCTTGTATCACCTAATTCAGCGGCATCGAGCAAAAATAGGGCTTGTGCTTGGTTGTGATTTACCATGCCTTGGGTCAGTAATATTGGCTGCCGCGCTTCATCGACGCCTTCACCAGTTCGCGCATGGGGTAGCCAGGAATTTTGGCGATATGACCATAAATAATCGTCCAAAAATGCCAGCCGCTCACGATTTGGGCTACGCACCAGCGCGCGCCAGCCCGCGCTTTGGCATTTTTCCAATAAAGGTGCCAAAGTCGCTTCAATGCTCGCATTTTCGAGGTGGTAGAACCAATATTGCATCTACCCCTCAAAATGATCCTTAATTAGCCTATCAAACAGACGCACGCCGAAGCCGGTTCCCCAGGTTGGTTCACGTGGGTCATCGCCAATTGGTTTCATTGCGGTGCCGGCGATGTCAACATGCACCCAAGCCATGCCATCTTTGATGAAGCGTTGCAGGAATTGCGCGGCGGTTATTGAGCCTGCACCTGCACCCGGGCCCGATTGCACCACGTTTTTCATATCGGCAGTTGGGCTGTCGATCAATTTGTCATAGGCGGGGGCAAGCGGCATACGCCACACTTTTTCGCCAGATATTGTCCCTGATTTGAAAACCTTATCGGCCATCGCATCATTATTAGAGAATATGCCCGCATATTCAGAGCCCAGTGAAATCACAATTGCACCAGTAAGCGTTGCCACATCAATCACGCATGACGGATCAAATTTTTCTTGCGCATAAGTCAAAACATCGCACAAAACCAAACGGCCTTCGGCATCGGTATTCAAGACCTCAATGGTTTGCCCCGACATTGAAGTAACAATATCACCAGGGCGTTGCGCGTTGCCATCGGCCATATTTTCCGACAAGCCAACCAGGCCCACCACATTAGCTTTGGCTTTGCGCTTTGCAATAGCGAGCATTGCCCCCGAAACCGCAGCTGCGCCGCCCATATCGCCTTTCATGGCTTCCATGCCGCCCGAAGGTTTCAACGAAATGCCGCCCGAATCAAAACACAAGCCTTTGCCAACCAAGGCCAATGGTTTTTCATCGGCGCCACCATTATATTTCATAACTACCAATTGGCTTGGATAAATTGACCCTTGCCCGACGCCAAGGAAAGACCCCATGCCGAGCGCCAACATTTCTTGTTCGCCCAAAACCGTGACTTCAATACCAAGGGCGGAGAGTTCCCTTAACCTCGCGGCAAATTCTGGCGGGTTTAGGATATTGGCAGGCTCGTTGGATAAATCGCGCGCGAAACTGACGCCATCAAGCAAAGCCGAATAATGGACAAATTCATTCTTAGCGGCTTCAACATCCACTACAATATTTTCAAGTTTTGGCTTTTGTTCGGCTTTAAGTTTGGTGCGATATTTATCAAACCTGTATGACGCCAACCCGACGCCAAATGCCGCCCGTGCCGCATTTTCACCGCTGGCAAATTTGCCCCAGCCATCGAGCTTAATCAGCATATCGCTTGGCCCCAAAGTCAAAACGGCTTTGGCTGCGGCGGCGGCGGCGCGTTCGATTACGTCACCATTGATTTTGCTCATTTCGCCAACTCCAACCAACAAGCAAATATCGACGCCATTGGCAGGCGAGTGAATTGTGACAACAGACGAAGCGCCCCCCTTAAACCGCGCGGCATTGGCCGCAGTTGAAATCCGCTTTTTTGATAGCCTGTCAAATTTGGCGGCTGGCGGACTTAAAACTAGCTCATTGTCTTTAGTGCCAGCAAAAACCACGACAATTTGGGCGGTTTCTTTTTTCTCGAATGCGAACTTCATTTCAAACTCCAGCAATTAATAATTTTCGCGATTTTCGCGTCTTGACACTATTTAGGCACAAATTGGAAATAGTGCTATTGCGAAACATGTCGAACTATAGAAAATTGTCACAAAAAGCAGTAAGCGTTCGCGGTTCGCCATAAAACCGTCTCCTTCCCCAATTTTGGGGAAGGTGGATTTTGCGAAGCAAAAGACGGAAGGGGTTAATGACCAAGGTATTGAATAAACATACCTTTCAACCCCTTCAGTCTCGCTTCGCGAGCCAGCTTCCCCAACTTGGGGAAGCAGATGATTGAGTTAATTTGTAGAAATACTGGGTCACAGACCAAGGAAAATAAATGTCCAAATTGCAGAGATACATATTTTTACAAATGTTGCCGTCGTTTTTGGCGGTGACAATTGGCCTGTCGGTCTTGGCAATTTTGACCCAAAGCTTGACGCAATTGGATTTGCTAATTGAGCGTGGGCAAAGCCCGTTGACGCTTTTGTCAATTTCACTTTTGGCGACGCCGCAATTTATGGCAATTGTTTCGCCAATTGCACTTTTTGCAACTGCCGCCACGGTTTATTCGCGGCTTTATACCGAAAATGAAATTGTGGTTTCTTATTCTGCGGGGCAAAGCACTTGGCAATTGATGGTGCCGTTGGTTTATTTGGCATCAATTGTTACTATCGTCATTTTATTGATAAATATATTTGTGCAGCCTTATACTCACCGTTTGATGCGCGAAAAATTATATGCAATTCGCACCGATTTAGCGACCACTTTGGTGCGTGAAGGCCAATTCAGGCAACCAGTGCCGGGGCTTACGGTTTATACTCGCAAAATAATTCGTGATGGCGGGATGCGCGGCCTTGTGGTTTCCGACACCCGAACCCCAATTGGCGCGGTTACTTATGTCGCTAAGGAAGGCAGTATCGTAAAATTAAACGGTATCCCGTCTATTTCCATGATTGATGGATCTGTGCATCGCCGCACCGAAAAAGGTGATCTTGAACTACTTGGTTTTTCGCAATATGTCCTTGAATTAGAAGGATTTGTTGCCGATAATGCGCCGATTTTTTACAAACCAATGGAAAGATACACAGCCGAATTATTTAGTAGGAGCCGAGTAAGTGAGTGGGACAAAACCCATTCAGGTGAATTATTGGCAGAAGGGCATCGGCGCTTGGCTTCGCCCTTAAACTCAATTGCGGCGGCGATTTTAGGTGGGCTTGCGATATTGGGCAGTGCTTATTCGCGCGGTGGCTATTCGGCGGGCATTTACAAATCGGCAGTTTGGCTGATGTTGTTGCTATTGTTCCAATCCGCGAGCCAATCATCCATGGAATCAAGCCCATGGGCCAATATATTTGCGTATTTGGTGCCGATTGGCATATCTTTGTTTGGCCTCTACCGCTTGCGGATATTTGACAATTTCGCGCGATATATGAAAGCAAATTCGAATGGATTGCAGCCTTCAATTGCTGGAGGCGCAAAGTGATTTCACGCCTTAATAAATATATTTTCGTGCAGTCATTTATCGGATTTGCGATTTCATTGGCCGCAGTGAGCGCGTCAATAATCTTGGTCGATTTAGTTGAACAAATGCGCGCCATTTCGGGCATTGCTGGCACCAACGTATTGACGGCATTGGGATTCACCATGTTGCGGTTGCCCAGTTTGATTGAACAAACTATCCCGATTGCGATTTTGGTTGGCACTATAATTACATTTACCGCCTTGTCACGTAAATCAGAAATAGTTGCTTTGCGCGCGGCGGGTTTTTCGGCCTGGCAGTTTTTGGCGCCCTTGGGTGTAATGGTTGTGATTATTGGCGTAATAATGGTTACAGTTTTCCGACCCATTTCAACCAGTATGAGCGAAACTTATGAAGTAAAAAGAGCGGCTTTAACCAATGTATTGGACACAATCGGGCCCAATGAAGTCAATATTTCATGGATAACTTTCCCCAGCACACAAGGGCAAATTGTTTTGTCTGGCACTAAAACTGGTACGAATACCTTTAAGAACGCTATGGTTTTAGTTTTCGATAGCGATGGCAGCGATTTCTTAAAGCGGATTGATGGCCAAAGCGTGGAAAAACTCCCCACTTCTTTGAAATTTACTAATGCGGTTATTGCCGAAGCTGGCAAAGAAAGCATCGCACTTCCGAGTTTTCAACTTAGCTTGACCGATGATTCCAAAGTTAGCGAAAATCAGGATGCTAAGTCTCTCAGTTTGTGGGAATTGCCATTTGCAGCGCATGACGCCAAGATATCTGGTGGTTCGCCTGAAAGATATTGGCTTAAATTTTGGGAATTGCTTTTCACACCGGTTTCGATGCTCGCAATTGCGATTTTTGCGGCTTCTATGATGCTAGCCCAAGATAGAAGCGGCGGCAAAGCAAAGGCTACCATAATCGCGATGATTGTTGGATTGGCGATTTATTTTCTCGGTGATGTTACAGGAATTCTTGCAACATCAGGCTGGCTTCCAAGTTCAATTGCCGCGATAAGCCCGCCGATTTTTGCTTTGGCGATGGTGCTAGCTTATTTATCCTATAAAGAAGATGGATATCGGTAGGCTCAGCGCGCCACGAACATACTTAATAATCTCGATTGATTCATGGTTATCACAATAACAACATCATAATTTTCGTTAACCTTAAATTAACTCATCGCCTATACAAAGTAATTGTGTCGTTCCTTTTTTGAGAGACACCCCACCATACCCAACACTTTCAGCGGGGAACTCATGTTCCTCGTTTTTTTTTTGCTATAAATGCGCCTTTGCAGTTATTGATGCATTTTGCCATTGCCAAGATTTGTCATAAAGCTATAAAGCGCGTCTGTTGTTCCTCGATAGCTCAGTTGGTAGAGCAAGCGACTGTTAATCGCTTTGTCGCAGGTTCGAGCCCTGCTCGGGGAGCCACTCGCCGCAAATTGCCACCCTCGCGGCTTCGCCGCTCACTCAGCAATTTGAATTTAGCACGAAAAGAAAAATGAAAAAGCGTGGTTTTTCCTTTTTCTTTGCTTCTTTCTCTTATGTAATTTGCGTCATTTGAATCCTCCCCACAATGCAAAATTGCGGGAGTTGCCTGCGGGATTGCAAAACAATGCTCAATTGCGCTGTTGTTGATTTGGCAATATGTTTTGCATATGCTGTCATTTCGTTGAATTATTTCTAGTTCAAGGCGAAAATATTAAAATTATCATAAGAAATGTATGTGAGAGAAAAATGAAAATTGATTCTATTTGTGTGTATTGCGGTTCATCCAACCGCGCAGATTCCAAATTTATTGAACTAGCAACAAGAATGGGCAAGGAAATAGCCGCCCGTGAAATGCGCTTGGTTTATGGCGGTGGCAATGTCGGCCTTATGGGCGCGTCAAGCCGCGCCGCATTTGAAGCTGGTGGCAAGGTTTTGGGCATTATGCCGCATTTCCTTACCAAATGGGAACTTCCGCACCCCGAAATTGAGACCATAATGGTCGATACAATGCACGAGCGTAAATGGCTTCTGTTTTCCGAATCAGATGGCTTTGCAGTGTTACCCGGCGGCATTGGCACATTGGAAGAAGTGGTCGAAACCCTTTCTTGGCATCGCCTTGAGCTTCATTCCAAACCCATCGTATTTGTCGGCAAAGCATTTTGGCAACCGCTTATGGATCTGTTTAAAGTGTTTAATGAAGCACATTTTACGCCAGACAATTTTGCCAATGCCTATGCGGTGGTCGACAGTCCGGAAGAAGTAATTCCGATGATGGAAGCCATGCATAAGCGCCAACAAAGCGCGGAACAAAAGCTGTTTTAGCGGACGATAAGTTGTCGGGCGCAGAGAGTTTATGCAATTGATAACCTGTCCCCGAAATCTATTTCCTTGTTTCGAATTTCTGAATTTCAAAAACTGCCCCCGAATTTGGTATATTGTCACTTTCGAAGACCAAGAGTTCATCGGACTTCCAAACTAGCTTGTCAAAATAGATCGTGAATGCAAAAGGGTTGGGCGAAGTTTTATCAATACATTTTTCAAATATTACTTTTGACTTCTTCCTAATCACAACGCAAATCGACGCAAATGCCATATGTTGTCGCACCCTTAAGAATGCCCTTTTTGAACGATCTGGTGAGATTGCTCCTCGATCGTGATATTCGCAATAACGGTTATCGAAATCAAGCTTCTCATAAATATTTGAAACTTCGTTAGTTTCGATTTTGCGACTGTCGAGAACTTCAACCACTACCGATATTATAAGGCTGGCTAAGAAGCGAAATTTTTCTTCTTCATTGAGTTTTCGATATTTGACGATGTCGACATCTATGTAAAAACCAAGAGTTCCCAATCCTGATGTTTGATTATGCAGATGCCGCTGCTCTCTGTGGTTGATATCAACGCATATTCGCCAGAAATCGGGCGTTTCGATTTTCAAACCCCTGAAATAGCTGCTTACCATTGCGCAAACGACATGCGCATCGTCTTCAATAGCCTTGCATTCAGGGTCAATTTTTGGGCCGTCGCTTACTCTTGAACCTTTCTCGCCTAAATCAGCTGGCAGTCTTTCCGCAAGTAAGATTACATCTCGAAGTTTCAATGTCTGCATGGCCTCCCAAAATTTCGGGGACAGGTTATCAATTGCAAAATTAGGTTGCGCCTTTGTTTCGCTAAACTAATTCGAACCACCTTCCAAGTTCCCCCTTCCATAAGCCATTTATGCCACCTGCCCCCGCAACCCTGCGGCCGCCTTATCCCGCCCAATAATATCGGAGACATGATGTGAATTACTTCCCAACAGTTCCAGCCTCCCTAAATCCTCTCCCCCCGCAACCGCGCCACTGCCTTATAGCGCCCGATAAACACAAACATACTCGCCATGTCGGGGCCGTGTTCTTGGGCCGTAAGCGCTTTGCGAAGTGGCATGAATAATTCACGCCCCTTTTTGCCGGTTTCGGCCTTTACTGCCTCTGTGAAGGCTTTCCATGAATTTTCATCAAACTCGCCCTCTGGCAGCAATTTGGCGGCGGCGGCGGCAAATTCGGCATCTTCAATAATTGGTTCAATTGGGCCGCTAATCACGCCTGCCCAAATTTTGGCATCGCTTAATTTGTGCAAATTACCTTTTATCAAGTTCCAAAATGCTTCGCCCAAATCGGCATCAATTGCCGCCAGTTTTGGCGCCACTTCGGCATATTCGGCTTTATGGAGCAATTGTGCATCAAGCCGATAGACATCATCGGGGTTAAACCTTGCGGGCGCGCGGCCGATTTTATCAAACGAAAAAGACGCCACCAAATCTTCTATTTTTGAATGGGCTTCAACCGAATCACTTGTTCCCAATTTCGCCAAAAGTGACAAAATCGCCATTGGCGCAATGTCTTCATCGCGCAGGCTTTCAATTGACATTGAGCCAAGACGTTTTGACAGAGCCTCGCCTTGCGCGCCAACTAATAATGGGAAATGGCCAAATTCTGGCCTTGCGCCCGATATAGCTTCGAAAATTTCAATTTGCGCGCCGCTATTGGTAACGTGGTCTTCGCCCCGAACTACATGGGTTATACTTAAATCAACGTCATCAACTACCGAAGGCAAAGTGTATAAATAAGCGCCATCGGCCCGTATCAATACTGGATCCGACATTGAGCCAGTATCAACCGATTGCTCACCGCGCACCAAATCTTGCCACACGATGCGCGCACCCGATAATTTGAAGCGCCAATGCGGCAAATTGCCGGCGGCTTCGTGTTCGGCTCTTTCGGCGTCAGTTAGCGCCAAACTTGCGCGATCATATATTGGCGGGCGACCCAAAGATGATTGAATACGGCGCTTTCTGTCGAGTTCTTCTGAAGTTTCATAACACGGATATAAAAGCCCTTTTGCTTTTAGGTCTGCCGCCGCTTTGTCATAAATCGCATTGCGTTTTGATTGATATTCAATTGAATCCCAATTCAGGCCAAGCCAGGTTAAATCCTCACGGATTCCTATTTCAAACTCCGCAGTTGAGCGAACAAAATCAGTATCGTCAATGCGCAACAGAAAATGGCCTGCATTGGCACGACAAAACAAATAATTAAGGAGCGCAGTCCTTATGTTGCCAACATGTAGTTTTCCAGTCGGCGATGGGGCAAATCTAACTTTCATCGCTTTGCAATAACCCATTGCGAACCAAATGGCAAAACCGCTCTTGCAGCGGTAATTTGCACGAAAAAAGGACTGGACAAACTTTCGGAACGTATGTAGAACATATATGGTTTGTTCTTGGTAAGTTCATGGTAAGTTAACAAATTTACCCGAAAATGCCATTATCAAATGCTATTTTTTGCTGGAGCAAGTCATGTTAACTTCGAAACAAAATGAATTATTATTATTCATCAATGATCGCTTAAACAAAGAAGGCGTCTCGCCGTCATTTGACGAAATGAAGGATGCGCTTAATCTTGCTTCAAAATCAGGGATTCACCGCCTGATTTCTGCTTTGGAGGAGCGTGGTTTTTTGCGGCGTTTGGCGCACCGCGCGCGCGCACTTGAAGTTATCAAATTGCCAGCCAATAATGTTAGCCAGTCTAAAAGCTTTAAGCCGACTTTGGTCTCAGAGCAACCGAGGGCGGCTTCGCAAAATATATCAATATTGGGCAAAATTGCTGCTGGTGTGCCAATTGAGGCTATTCAACATGAAATTGGTTTCATTGATGCACCGAAAGAATTTGATCCAAATTTGCACTATGCGCTTGAAGTGCGTGGCGATTCGATGATTGGGGTTGGCATTTTGGAAGGCGACATTGTTATTCTTCGTCGTGCCGATAGTGCGGAAACTGGCGATATTGTTGTGGCTTTGATAGATGAAGAAGAAGCAACCCTTAAGCGTTTGCGTAAACGCGGCAAATCAATCGCTTTGGAAGCTGCCAATCCACGCTATGAAACCCGCATTTTTGGCCCAGATCAAGTGCGAATCCAAGGCATTTTGGTGTCTTTGGTTAGGCGGTATAAATAGCTTCATTTTCTGCTCCAAGGCCTGCTCGCGCCCTTTGGCTTATACAGTTTCAATCGCCAGCCGTGGCGATATAAAATTGCGCCATTTTGCAGGTTTTGCGCATCAAACGCTTGTGTTTCATTGCCATAAGTAATTGAAAGTGCAGTATTTTCAGTAATCGCACGTCCTTTTTCAGCCTGCCCAAAAATTGCATCGGCGCTCACAAAATGCGCTTCCCAATCACCGCGACCAATTGCGCAATTTTGCGCGCGCCTTTGCCCAATATTCGCTTTATCAACTTCTTTTTCGGTTTCGACTATATTGGCGGCATCAATCAATCTCAGCGCGTCAAATCTAGCGCCATTTAGAAAGCACACGCGGCTTATGCTGCCGCTTCGCACTTGGGCTTTAGGCGCATAAATCGCCTTGCCACCTGCTGCGATGTAAAGTTCGGGCAACGGCGCCATTGCCCACACACCTATTGCTGCCAAAAGCGGGACAATCGCTAATATTTTCAATTTTGAGCGCCAGAAACAAGCCCAAACAATCGAGAAAACCATTGTAAAGCACGCCATAACGCCAAGAGGCTTAATTGTGTTAGCTTGCGCATCAATCGAAGAAAAATAATAGGCAAGGCGCAACACCAAATCCAAGCCCCAGCTCGCAATTTTCCAAGCCCATTCACCTAAACCAAAAGGGGTTAGTGCCGCAGCGAGAACCGCAAACGGCCCAACAATAAAATCGACAATTGGTGCCGAAATGACATTGGCAATCAATCCATAAGTCGAGAACCTGCCGAAATTGCTAATTGAAATTGGCAAAGTTGCAAGACCCGCCACAAGGCTTGCCAAAACCGCACCCAATAGCCAAAAACCGATTTTATTGGGCAAAGCACGCGGCGCGCCACCATTTGTTGGCACAAAAACTTCCCACAGCGCAACCAAAGCCATGGTTGCCAAAAATGACATTTGAAACCCCGCATCAGCAGCATGTTCGGGCCGAAATAGCAAAATTATGAATGCAGCAATCGCCAAACCACGCAAACTTATCGCCTTTCGGTCAATCAATATCGCGGTGAGTGCAACCGTCGTCATGAGTGCCGCACGAATGGCCGGTGCTTCTGAACCCGTAAAAACAGTGTAGCCAATTGCGCAAATTAACGCAAAAACTGCGGCGATTTTTCTCACGTCAAACCACAAAGCGAAAGCACCAAGCAAAGAAAAAATTCGCACCAAGGCAAAATAAATAATGCCGGCAATTAGGCTAACATGAATTCCCGATACTGACACAATATGGCCGAGGCCAGAGCCTTGCAAAGCATCGCTGTCAGCTTTCGATATCCAACTTCGATCGCCCGTGGTTATTGCGGCCAAGAACCCTGCCCCGCCGCCGGTTTGCCTCTTCGATAATTTCGCGCTTGCCTTGAGCCGTGCTTCGGTCATGCTATTTTGAAGTTGCGCAATTAAGTTTGGGCTTATTTGTTCGGTTAATATTGGGCTGTCTTTGCAATAGCCAATTGCGCCAATTTGCAAAAACCAAGCCTTGCGGGCAAAATTATAAGCATTGGGTATTATCGCCGGTGGCGGCGGGCGCAAAATCGCATTGCACTCAAATTTTGAACCGATTTTAGCGCCAACAATGCGATTTGTGGTTAGCCTGACATATTTTGGGCTGTTTTGCGCGAAACGTCCATGCATTTGGTCGAGTTTTATTTTCGCGCGCCAAGATCCTTCGATGCTTCTATCGACGCCAACGAGAATTCCGCCTATTTTCATCGGTTCAGTGTTTTGCGCAATCACGGGTGCCAAGGCCGCATTTGCTCGCAAATAGGCAATGATTATGCCACTTGAAAACGCCATCAATAACAAAGAAAAAAAGGTGATGATAATAAAAACTTTTTGGTGCAATTTTTGCCAAAAAAAATATTCCGCGCCCGACATCAATGCCGAAACCACCAAAACTGCGACCCAAATTTTCACGTCAAAATCGAACGAGGTTCCGACATAGGAAGCGCAGCCACAAGCAAAGGCGAACGGCAGCCACAAAATGAAGCGTTCACTTTCTTTTTCAAACAGGTTTAAGGTGAGATTTTCGAAAAATTGCTTTATTTTTTACGCCTTTCCTTCAAAGCACATGAAAACATGATAACGATTGCCCGAATTTACAAAAACTGCGGCATTTTCTTTTGTTTTTCACATAATTGATGCAAAAACTGCGCAATAATTTGTTCATGATTCTATCCACAATGAGTGAGCAATAATTTACTATCAATTTTCCCAGGTTTAAATGTCAAATAATAAGCCCCAACAAGTAATTACGCGCTTCGCCCCTTCCCCCACAGGGGATTTGCACATTGGCGGCGCGCGAACTGCGTTGTTCAATTATTTATTTGCCAAGCGCCACAACGGAAAATTCCTGTTGCGAATTGAAGATACTGACAAAGCCCGCTCAACCCCGCAAGCCGTGGCAGCTATTTTGGACGGCATGGCTTGGTTGGGCCTTGAAGCTGACGAACCGCCAATTTATCAAGCCCAAAGGGCAAACCGCCACGCCGAAGTCGCGCATGAATTGATTGCAAGCGGCAAGGCCTTCAAATGTTATTTGACCCCCGAACAAGCCACAATACAACGCGAAAAAGCGATGGCGGCGGGCCATGCATTCCGTTCCCCCTACCGCGATGGCGATCACCAAAACAATTTTTCGCCCTTCGTTGTAAGGCTTCGTGCGCCCGATGACGATGTCGCAATCATTATTGATGACAAAGTGCAAGGCCCTGTCCGTACAATGGGCAAGGATCTTGACGATATGGTGCTGCTGCGAACTGACGATAGCCCAACATATATGCTTGCAGTGGTGGTTGACGATTATGATATGAAAATCACCCATGTCATTCGCGGTGATGACCATTTAACCAATGCCGCACGGCAAAGCGTATTGATTGATGCTTTGGGCTGGCAACGGCCAATATATGCCCATATTCCGCTTATTCACGGTTCGGACGGTAAAAAATTGTCAAAGCGGCATGGGGCTTTGGCAGTCGGTGAATATGAAAAAATGGGATATTTGCCCGAAGCAATGTTGTCATATCTGCTCCGTTTAGGTTGGGCCAAAGGGGATTTGGACATAGTGCCAATAGCCGAGGCGATAGAGATATTTGATTTAGAAGGACTTGGCAAAAGCCCATCACGGCTGGATTTCGATAAATTGGCGCAAGTGAACGCTTTTTTCATGCAATTGGCGGACGATAAGCGCTTATTGGAAATGGTGCGAAAATGGGCGGAGCGAAGCCAAATTGAAATTGCGGACACCGATTTTACCAAAATATTGGCGGCAATGCCGATATTGAAAGCGCGTGCGAAATTGATTCCTGATTTACTCGAACAATCAGAATTTATTTGGGCAAAAACCCCGATGCAATTCACGCCAAAAGCGCGTGAATTAGTTGGTGGCTTTGGCAAAGAAGTCGTGACCCACGCGGCGACAATATTGAAAGAACTTTCGAATTGGGATATTGAAATGCTAAGGCTTTCTTTATCAAATCTTGCTACTGAAAAAAATGTCGGAATGGGGAAAATCGCCCCAGCTTTGCGGGCGGCATTGACTGGCGGATTGGTGGCACCAGATATTGCGCAGACAATGGAAATATTGGGCAAGAACGAAGTTTCGGCGCGGCTGGATTACGCCACAAAGATATAAATTAGTTAGGATAGAGCGATGGATAGCAATGTAAAACCAAATGGCTTCGCCACAATCGAAGTTCACGGCAAGAAATTAGAATTGCCAATTTATTCGGGAACCGATGGCCCCGATGTTATTGACATTCGCAAATTATACGCGTCTCTCGGGGTTTTCACTTATGACCCTGGCTTCACTTCAACTGCGTCATGCGAAAGCCAAATAACTTATATTGATGGCGACGCCGGCATTTTATTGCATCGTGGTTATCCGATAAGCCAATTGGCGGAAAAATCGAATTTTCTCGAAGTTTGCTATTTGCTTTTGAAAGGCAATTTGCCGTCGGAAACTGAATTTAGTGAATTTTCGAACTTAATAACTCGCCACACCATGCTTCACGCACAATTTGATAGGTTTTTTGAGGGTTTTAGGCGCGATGCGCACCCGATGGCAGTTATGGTCGGTGCAGTTGGCGCGCTTTCGGCATTTTACCACGACAGTTTGGATGTCGATGACCCAGTGCAAAGGGTTATTACTCAACATCGCTTGATTGCAAAAATCCCAACAATTGCCGCCAGAGCCTATAAATATTGGATAGGCCAACCCTTTGTTAGCCCACGCAACGACCTTGATTATGCTTCGAACTTCTTGCGCATGTGTTTTGCGGTTCCGGCTGAAGAATATGTGGTTAATCCAGTGCTTGCCAAGGCGATGGAAAAAATCTTTATTCTACATGCGGATCATGAGCAAAATGCATCAACCTCAACTGTGCGTTTGGCGGGCTCATCCGAAGCCAATCCATTTGCTTGTATTGCCGCTGGCATAGCCT
This sequence comes from Hyphomonadaceae bacterium, assembly GCA_009773395.1. Taxonomy (GTDB): domain Bacteria; phylum Pseudomonadota; class Alphaproteobacteria; order Caulobacterales; family Aquidulcibacteraceae; genus Pseudaquidulcibacter. The sequence continues at coordinate 139,969 of WRPI01000003.1, forward strand.
CTTTGTGGGGGCCGGCGCATGGCGGGGCGAATGAAGCGGCGCTTAATATGCTGATTGAAATTGGCCATGTTGATAATATTCCTGCATTCATCGAAAAAGTGAAAAATAAGGAATCTGGCGTGCGCTTAATGGGTTTTGGCCACCGAGTTTACAAAAACTATGACCCGCGTGCGACTGTTATGCAAAAAGCCGCCCATGAAGTTTTCAAAGCCGTTGGCATGAAAGACGATCCGCTTTTGGATGTCGCAATTGAGCTTGAACGCATTGCCCTTTCGGACCCGTATTTTATTGATCGCAAATTGTACCCAAATATTGATTTTTATTCGGGCATTACCTTACGTGCGATGGGCTTCCCGGTTGAAATGTTCACAGTTTTATTCGCATTGGCGCGCACTGTCGGCTGGATTGCGCAATGGAGCGAAATGAACGAAGACGCAGCGCAAAAAATTGGTCGACCGCGCCAAGTTTATACTGGTGCAACCACCCGCGATTATGTGGATATTAAAAAGCGCTAATTCTCACGTGTTGAACAAATATTGAGCGGCCCGTGTCGCCGCTTTTTCACCGCCCAAGCCCATTGCTTTAAGCGCTTGATTTTGCGCCGCAATTTGCGTTTTGCGGGCGGTTTCGTTGTCCAATAAATGGAGAATGTTCGCGATTGCATTTGCGGCGCTCAGCTCATTTTGCAGAAGTTCCTTCGCAATTTCTTTGCCAGCTGCTACATTCAACAAAGTCACAAATATTGACCTCAAAAGAAAGTTTTTCACTACAAAATAAGTGAAGTTATCCAATTTATAGCCAACAATAATCGGCACACCCGCGATGGCTAATTCTGATGTTACTGTCCCTGAACATGCCAGCGCCAAATCCATTGTAGCAAAAGCATCAAGTTTTTCCGCTTCGTCAATAATGAGCCAATTATCGTGAGTTTTATTTTCCGCAATCCGCGCTTTCATGGTATCGGCGGCAACAGTAATGAAAACCAAATCTTGATTGGTTTTGCTCATTTCGGTTACAACTTCTGTCATTATCGGCAATAAATATTTGACTTCATTGCCGCGTGACCCCGGCAACATGCCGATTATTCGCTTGCCAGATAAATTATATTTGGCTTTGAATTTGGCGGCATCGCCAATTTCGACACGTCCCAAAGCGGGGTTGCCAATGACTTTGGCTTTTATGTCAAGCCCTTGGTAAAACGGCAATTCAAATTCATGAATGCACCAAATTTCATCATAAATTCGCGCGATTATTTTGGCGCGGCCCGGCCTTGTGGCCCAAATTTGTGGCCCAACCATTTTAATTATTCGCGCATTGGGCATGAGTTTTCGGACTTCTTTGGCGGCGCGCGTAGTGAACCCCCATGAATCGATTAAAACCACTGCGTCAGGCTCAAAATCTTTAACAAAAACAGCAATTTCGCGGGCTTTGTTGCGGGCAATTTTCCAAGCGCCAATTGCTTCCACTAAGCCAACAACGCTCAATCCTTCAGTTGAAACTAATGGTGGGACACCGACAGCAGCCATTTTATCACCGCCCATGCCGCGAATTTCAATATCGCGTGAAATCGCCCGAACCGCAGCAATAAAATCGGCACCGAGGCTATCCCCCGACGGTTCTGCTGCTATCACAAGTAATTTTTTCAAATTGTTCAATTTGGCGAACCTAATTCGGCGTCAAAACCAAAAATAAAAATATTGGCGGCATCGGCGCTTGCAATCAGTTTTTCGCGCTGCGCAATAAGTGCACCGCCTGCTTGCACCGCGATGCCCGCCAAGCCCGCCGCGATAGCATTTTCTAATGTTGCAACCCCGATTGTTGGCAAATCAATTCGCATTTCTTGGATCGGCTTTGGCCGTTTACATAAAACCCCCATAGGATTGTTCAATGTGCCACGGATATCAACAGGCAATTTGGCGACCCTTTTTAGCATTTCATCGGTGCCTTCTTGCGCTTCAACTGCCAGCACAATGCCATTGCACACCACGCAGCCCTGCCCAATATCGTGCCGACCGATTTCAGTTGCGACCTTTGCGGCTATTTCAATATCGGCAAGTTGGGCGGTATTTGGCGCAATTTTTCCCAATGGCCCTAATGGCGCTAATAATGACTTTAGCAAAGTGTCGGGCCCGATAATTTCAAACCCAGCAGCTGCAAATTCGGCCAATATTATTCGCATAACTGCGTCATCGCCCGCCGCATTTGCCAATATTGGTCGCATTACTTCGCCAACATCATCCATTTCAAGCGCCTCAAAATCAGGCCTATCAATCTTACCAGCAAATACAATGGTTTTGATGTTTGCCGCCTTAAGACTTGCCATTCGTGTGCCGAAATGCCCCAAGCTGTGTTCATCGCCAACAAACTGCTTAGTTTCCTTATCGCTTATGTTTGTTATACGGCTCATGAAAATTTCTATGCCTGAGGCTTCGCAATTTCGCGCAATTTCGATAGGCAAAGGCCCTGCGCCAGCTATCAATCCAATTTTTCGTGGCTCAGACACTTAATTAGTCTCGCGGCAAACAAAGACTACGCGAGGCTTCGGCTTTTACAAAGTCAATTATTTCCATGACTTCGGGCACTTCGGAAAAGCGTTCGATAACGTCTTCAATGCGTTCTTGCATTACCCCTTCTTCGGCAAATAACATTCGGTATGCTGCACGCATTTCATGGATTTGCACGTGCGAAAACCCACGCCTTTTAAGGCCGACAATATTCAAACCTGCCAAATGGGCATGAACGCCAATAACTGAACCATAAGGGATTACATCAGTTACAACCGCCGCAAGGCCACCGACAAATGCGTGACGACCAACCCTGCAATTTTGATGAACAGCCGATAGGCCACCAAGTATCACGCGTTCACCAATTGTGACGTGGCCGGCCAAGGCTGAATTGCTTGCCATAATTACGTGATTCCCAACAACGCAATCATGACCAATATGGGCGCAACTCATTAAATAGCAATCATCGCCTAAAATAGTTTCGAAATTTCCTTTGGCAGTGCCACGGCTTAATGTCGCATGTTCGCGGATTGTGCATCTATCACCGATTTTCAGCCGCGTTGGTTCGCCGCGATAGCCCAAATCTTGCGGTGCACCGCCCAAAACTGCAAAGGAATCCACTGCGCAATCCTCACCAATTTCGGTGTAGTTACGGATAACAGCGTTGGCAGCAATTTTGGTGCGCGCACCAATTTTCACATGGTTTTCAATTATGCAAAATGGGCCGATTTCGACATCGGCGCCAATGTTTGCGCCTTTATCAATAATCGCGGTCGAATGAATTTTATTCGTCATTAAACATCCACTTTCATTGCTGCCCAATCGGCATCGCAAACCAATTCATCGCCAACCATGGCATTGCCTTTGAATTTATAAATATTGCGCCTTGCCAATGTCACTTCGATGTTCATCACAACTACATCACCTGGGCGAACTGGGCGACGAAATTTCGCATTTTCAACCGACATGAACATAATCCCAGCTTTGGCAAGGTCCACATTCAAGGTTTTTGACATAAGCACCGCGCTGGCTTGCGCCATTGCTTCAATTATTAGCACGCCCGGCATAAGTGGGCGATTGGGAAAATGGCCTTGAAAAAACGGTTCATTATGGCTTACGCATTTGACACCGACAATAGATTGACCTTCGACATAAGAATGGCAATAATCAATCAACAAAAAAGGATAACGATGCGGGATGAGTTTTACAATTTCCTCGCATTCAATTCGCCCTAAACTATCTGCCATCTGCCTTTTCCCGTTATTTTTGTTTTTTCAAATTAAGTTTGCTAAGTGAAACCAACTCGCGCATCCATTGGACGCGCGGTTTTGCGGGATAGCCGGAATAGACTTGCCCCGCCGGCACGTCACTAAGCGCCAAACCGCCCGCGCCAATCATTGCTTTTGCGCCTATTTTGACATGATCAATAACGCCTACTCTACCACCTAACACCGCGAAATCGCCAATTTCAACAGAACCAGAAATGCCGCCGAACGCAGCAATAACAACGCCTTGCCCCAATTTTGCGTTGTGCCCAATATGGCAGTGATTGTCAATTTTGCAGCCGAGGCCGATAATTGTATCACCGAATGCGCCGCGATCAATAGTACAAAGAGCGCCAATGGTCACATTGTCTTGAATTATTACGCGGCCATATTGCGGCACATCAATTGGGCCAGCTTTGCCAAAAGCGACGCCAAAACCTGATTTGCCAATTACACTATTGGCACCAATTGTCACGCCATCACCAATATAGGCACAGCAAATAGCAACATTTGCGCCGATTTCGCAATTGCGGCCAATTTTCACGCCTGCACCAATCAGTGCATTTGGGCCAATTTTACTGCCAGCTCCAATTTGTGCGCCCTCGCCAATGATTGCACCTTCGCCAATTTCGACATCGTTTTCGTGGTCTTGCTTTTTGGCATTGCGCATGGTTGATATTGGTTTGACCAAAAGGATGGCAATATTTGCAAATGCTGCGCGCGGTGCAGCAACCACCAATGCGCAAGCAGTGCTTGGCAATAAATGCGCGTCTTTTTGGGTCATGAATACTGCGCTTGCGGCGGTTTTGATTGGTTTGTCTTTGGCTTTTTCGCAAAACGCCAATTGCCCAGTTTGCGCCGAATCCAGTGACGCAACGGAAGTTATTTCTTGGGCTTCGTATTCATTATCAATAGGCAAACAGCCACTCAGCTTGGCAATTGTTTGCAAGCTGAGCGGCGAAAGCACTTCGTAAAAATGTTTATCTATCATTCTTACGACCTTATCAGATTATACCAACTACTCAAACCAAGGCCAATTATGGCTCTGGATTTATGGCCGTGGCGCTGGTGCGGCAGCCGGTTGACGTGGCAATGGCGCGCCCGCCGCAGGAGCCGCAGCAGGAGCCGCAGTGCCCGGACGCGGAACAATCGCGCCAGCTTCGTCGCGTGGCTGGGTTCTAACTACGTCTATAGTGCGAACCACCGCGTTCAATCTAATGGTCAAATCACCAGTCGCATCTACGCCCGGCACATAATAAGTCACTGTGCTGGCATCAAGAACCAGCAAGGCGTTGCGCGATGTTACCAATGCTTGAACTACGGGGCTGATAGCAGTTTGAAATTTATCAAGCGCCGCTTCACGGGTTGCTTGTAATTCTGCGGCTGCATATTGGCGCTTTTGTTCAAAAAGTTGCATGCGGCGGCCAAGTGCCTCTTCTTGCTGGGCATATTGCGGGGTTTGCAATTGCGACGCTGGGGTTGCCAAAAGCCTTGTGCGCTCCGCGTCAATTGCGGTGGCTTCAGGTTGCAATTCAGCCGACATTGCCCGTGCGATGTTCTGAAGTTTGGTTGACATATCGCGGCCTGCGTCGCTCATACGCAAAACATATTCCATATTCACAATAACCACATTGCTGGTAACTGCTGGCGCTGAAGGCTGAACCGTTGGCGCAGCGGCAGTGGCTGGGCGTGGAGCGGCGGGAGTTGATGCCACGGCTGGTGCTGGGCGCGGCACAGTTGCGGCGGGCGCGGTTGGCCTTGCTGCCGGCTGGGTAGCCACAGTTTGCGCCAAAGCGCTGGTCGACGCCAAAATTGCCATGGCGATGGTTGCAACATAAAACTTCTTCATAAGATTCCTCCAAACGACGGTGGTCGCGATTTAATGGTTTATTGTGTTAGAATTGTGTCGAGGTTGAGAATTTGAAATTCTCGGTTTTGTCATATGGTTCGTTCTTCAATGGGTAAGAGAAGTCGAAGCGAACTGGACCAAAAGGCGATGTCCAAAAGACCGACAAACCAGCCGATGCCCGTAGCGACAAATCGTCAAAGGTTCGTTGATGGACTATTGATCCTGGAACATTTGCGGTCGCTGGTATTGTAGTTGTTGAATTCGTTATATCAATCTCATCCAGTAATCCAAGAGTGCCGACATCAACAAACAGTGAAGCAGTGATGCCATATGAATCAGGTAGTGGGGTTGGCACTGTCAATTCGAGAGAGCCAATTGCAAAAGCCTTACCACCCAAAGCATCGCCATAAAGAGTAACTGGGTCTGAGCCATCAAGTGCAGTGCTTATTTGGCGTATTCTTGGGCCAATACCTGCGATTTCAAAGCCACGAAATGTTTGGCCGCCTTTGAAGAACCTATCGGTGATACGAACATTATCACCACCCCAACCATCAATATAGCCCGCAGAGACTTTGGCACTTGCGACCCAACCTGGGAAAATTCCACGGTATGCGGCACCAGTTAGCTCGGTTCTATGATATTGGACACCTGAACCAAGGCCCGCGACATCCTGACTAAGCGATAAATTGAATCCGCGGGTTGGGTGAACTGGGTCGTTCCGCCTATCCCAATTGAAACTATAACCCAATAATGATGTAATATAATCGCCAGCCGAGGCACAAATCGGGCTGCGAGTCTCTAATGGCAAAGGTGCGCCAAGCGCGTCAAAACACACATTGCTAGGAACAGTAATACTATCAGTGCGATAAGTATAGTGAAGCCCTAAATTCCTGTCTTCCGCGAGCGGGAATCCTAATCGCAAGCCAACACCAGTAGATGTCGAAATGAAGTTCGCATATTGCAAATAGTCAGTTTCGACCGAGAAAATATCAATGCCCGCAGCCATATTGCGACCCAAGAACCTTGGTTCCGTAAATCTGATGTCAACGTTTTTAGAGAAAGAACTTGCGGCAATTCTGAATCGCAAAAATTGACCGCGACCACGCAAGTTTCTTTGGGTTATCGAAATATCAAATTGATAGGCTTCGGCAGATGAATAGCCCAAACTGAATGCCAATTCACCGGTTGACTGTTCTTGAAGTTTGATTTCTAAAACGGTTCTATCTGGCAGTGCCGTGCGTCTTTCTTCAACCGAAACGTCTTTGAAGAAGCCCAGAGCCCTTATCCGATTACGCGAACTATCCATCAATACGCGGTTAAAAGCGTCGCCTTCGGAAAGGCGCAATTCGCGTCTGATAACATGATCCAAAGTCGTGCTATTGCCAATAATGTCGATACGATCAATATAAACGCGTGGCCCTTCATCGACTTCAAAATATAAATCGACCACATTAGTGTCATGGTTCGGGACTTCACGATGCCGCACTTCGACAAATGCATAACCCGCAGCGCCCGCAGCAAACGTAATGGCTTCAATCGCTTTTTCAATTGAATCGCGCTCATAAACTGCACCATGACGAATTGGCACAACCGCCTTCAATGCTTCGGGCGAAAGCCGCGATAATTGTGCATTTACTGTGACGTCGCCAAATTCGTATTTTTCACCTTCATCGAGGCTGAACGTCACGAAGAAGTCTTTTTGATCTGGCGTAAGTTCGGCAATTGCCGCATTAACCCGAAAATCATAAAACCCATTATTCAAATAAAATTTGCTAATTTGTTCGCGGTCATATTCGAGCTTGTCAGGGTCGTAATTGTCCTTAGATGAGAAAAACCGCCACCATGAGGATTCTTCGGTCGCGATAACGCCCATCAGTCGGCGATCACTAAATTCGCGATTGCCAATGAAATTGATATTGCGAATACCAGTTTTCGGCCCTTCTTGAATTTCGAAAATCAAATCGACGCGATTTTGCGGCAATTCACGAATTTTTGGAACAATCAAAGCCGCAAAATTGCCCGAGCGACGATAAACTTCAATTAGTCGCCTTCTGTCGGCTTGAACCCGGCCCACCGAAAACCAAGAGCGCGGTTTAATTTGCACTTCTTTGGTTAGTTTCTCGGTGGTTAGGCTTTTTTGCCCTTCGAATAGCACTTGGTTGATAGTTGGGTTTTCGACAACTTTTACGACCAAAATATCGCCACGTTGTTCAAACTGCACATCGGAGAAAATGCCAGTCGCAAAAAGCGCTTTTAGCGATAAATCAATTTTTTCGGAATCATAAGCTTCGCCCGGTCCAATCGCTAAATATGGCAGGATGTTTTCAGCGTCCACGCGTTGATTGCCTTCAACTGCCAAACCTCTAATAATTGTCGGGGCGCGAGGTTGGGTTGCCACTGCGTCTTGAGCATTTGCGCTTTTGGTAGCACCAAACATCGCGCCAAATAATGCGAGAGCCACTGCGGCTAGAAACCTGTATTTCTTATCAATCATCGACACGCTCTTAATCATCACTTTGGCTCAATAGCCAAGAATTTACAAATTTGATAGAGGCAAAAGTGGTATTTTTGCCGATTTTACTTACAAAAAAATATTCTTAATTTGCAATTGCCTTTACGCCATTAAATAATCCAAATCTATCCAAGTCTTGGAATGTCGCAAAGACAAACAACATCATCAGACACACAAAACCAACTTTGTAACTGATTAGCTGAATATTCTCTGAAACTGGCTTCCCGCGAATTGCCTCAATTGCATAAAAAACCAAATGCCCGCCGTCCAAAATCGGCAATGGCAATAAGTTCATAAATCCAACTGCGATTGAAAGAAATGCTGCCAGTTCAATCAAGCTAAGCGCCAAATTGCCGAGCCTATCAAAAACTGTCGCTGTATCTGGCAAGTTGTTCAGGCTGCCATTGGCCACCATTCCCGCAGTTTGCGCAATTCCCAATGGACCGCTTAAATGCCCCGCAGACATTGCGCCGCGAAACAATGCGCCAATGAACTTAATTTGCACGCTGACAATTTCGCCACATCTTTCAAATGATCGACCAACAGCTTGAATTGGGTTATAGCTTACGTGGGCAATATCCTGCTTGCGATCACCAAATCCGACGCCTATCAAGCCTTGGGACTCCATATCGCCAAAAGGTGTTTCGCGTTGAACAATTTTGGGGACAATTGGGACGAGTACCTCAGCGTCTTCGCGCTTAACTTTAAGTGTAAGCTGCTGTCCGCCCGCAGTTAGTATGGTTCGCCTTAAATCTTGAGCGCCGCTCATTTCTTTGCCATTTACCGCCACAATTATGTCACCAATTTGCAGTTGCGAGTGTGCTGCCGCGCTATTTGGCTCAATTTTGGCCACATATGGCTTTTGAAATGTCTCGCCAAACCCCATAAAGAAAAAACTGAAAACCAGGATTGCGAACACGAAATTTGCCAAAGGCCCAGCCACTGAAACTAAGGCACGCACCCAAACTGGCTTGGCATAAAAATAGTTTTTTGCTTTTGCTTCTTCGGTGATTTCTTGGCTGCCAAATGAAGATTCGTCTAAATCGCCCGAAAATTTGACATAGCCACCAAGAGGAAGTGCGCCAATGCGCCACAAAACGCCATCTTTCGCAGTTCGCGCAAATAACTGCGGCCCAAAGCCAATTGAAAACTTCTCAATTGCCACTTTCAGCGACTTTGCCACCCGATAATGGCCATATTCATGAACAAAGACCACAAGAGATAAGACCGCAACAAAAGAACCCAATCCAATCAATATACTAAAGACAGTGTCTAACATTATATTTTCCTATTTTGCCAGTGATTGTGCAATTTCAGTCGCGATTTGGCGCCCGACTTTGTCATAATGCATTACTTCTTCAATAGTTTCCATTTTGCCAAGATTACCCATCTTATCAGCAGCTTCCATGCTTTTTTCGACAATTAAAGATATTTGCGTAAAGGTCACGTTACGATTGAGAAAGGTGTGAACCGCGACTTCATTGGCTGCATTAAGCAAAGTTGGTGCCGAACCGCCAATTTTCAATGAATCTCGTGCCAAAGCAAGTGCAGGAAACTTTAGGATATCGGGCGCAAAGAACTGTAAATCATGGATTTTGGTGAGGTCAAGCCTTGGTGTTGCTACTGCAATTCTGTTGGGATAGGCCAAGGCATAGGCAATGGGAATTCGCATATCGGGCGCACCCATTTGTGCCAAAACGGAGCCATCTTGATAACACACCATAGAATGAACGATTGATTGCGGGTGAATGAGAATGTCAATCATGCTTTCGGGCATATTAAATAAATAGGCAGCTTCAATTAATTCTAGCCCTTTATTCATCATTGTCGCGCTATCGACAGAAATTTTCTTACCCATTTCCCAATTCGGGTGCTTGCAGGCTTGTTCGGGGGTAATATTCGCAAAATCATTGGCTTCCAAAGTTCGAAACGGCCCACCAGAAGCCGTCAAAATCAGTTTTTCGACCATTTTTGTGTCGTCCATAACTTGAAATATCGCATTATGTTCGCTGTCCACTGGCACAATTTCCGCGCCATATTTTTTAGCTGAGTTTACGAATAACTCACCGGCGCTGACCAAACATTCTTTATTTGCCAACAGGATTTTTGCGCCTCTTTGCACCGCAATAAGGGTTGGAAATAGCCCCGCCGCGCCAACAATTGCCGCCATTACCATATCAGAATCAATTGCGGCTGCGGCATTTAGTGCCTCTATACCAATGCCAACTTCTATCCCGCTATTTTGCAGCGCAGCTTTGACCGCCTGCCCTGCCTGCGCATCAACAATCGCGACCATTTTCGGACGGTATTTCAAAGCTTGCTCAATAAGGCATTTTGCGTTGTTAAATGCAGTCAGAACCACGACTTCAAATTGCGGAGCTTCGCCGCGTGCCAGTGATTTTTCATTGACTTCGGCTACGACATCAAGCGTCGAGCAGCCCACCGAGCCTGTAGATCCAAGAATTGATAGGGTTTTCACGTGAGGCTTTCCGCCAATCTTGGAATTGCCAAAATGATCGCCAGCGTAAGTGCGGCGCATAAATGCCCGTCCAGCCTATCCAAAATCCCGCCATGGCCGGGAATTAAATTTGAGGTGTCTTTAACACCAAAATGCCTTTTCACCCAGGATTCCAACAAATCACCCAATTGCGATGCCAAAGTCAAAACCAAGCCGACAAAAGTCCATGGAATAATGGTTTTCAACAAATCATCGGGATTGATAAATAAATTTGCTAAGACCGAATATAAAGAAGCAGCAAACATGCCGCATAAAGTGCCGCCAATAAAACCAGTCCAAGTTTTATTGGGGCTGATGATTGGCATTAGTTTTGGGCCTTTGAAAAACCGCCCAAATGCATAAGCCGCACTATCAGTCGCCCAAACAACCGAAAATAGCCCGAAAATATATAAAATCCCGTTTTCTGGATGCGCGCGAAGCGAAGCAAACGCAAAACCACAAAGCCCCAAATAAATGGAACCAATAATCGCAATGTTACCGCCTTTTCGCGAAGAAATTGCCATTGCCGCGATAAATAAAATAAGTGCAATTATCTTGATTTCATTAGAGCCATACACAAAAGCGAAACCAAAAATCGCCGAGAAAATGGTAACGCCCAATTGCATTTGTTTCGAAGCGTTGGACATTCCCGCCCATTCATTGGCAATAACCGCCATTACAAATCCGCCCGCCAAAGCCCAGGCAAGGCCGCCAGCAATTGCCGCAAAAATACCGCCGCCCATCATCACAAAAGCGTATATGACGCGCAATCGCAGCTCATTTTTTTGCGTTGAAGTTTTAGGTTCAATGGCTTGAATTTCTCTATCCATCAAACACTCCCAAAACGTCTTTGGCGCTTTGAATATTCGCTTACCATAGTCTGCAAACAATTTGCGTCGAAATCAGGCCATAAAACCTCGGTAAATGCGAATTCAGAATAGGCACTTTGCCAAAGCAAAAAATTGGAAAGCCGTTTTTCACCTGCGGTTCGTATTATCAAGTCAGGATTTGGCCAATCTTTACTTAATAAATAATCTTCAAAACAGGCCATATCAATTTGATTAATGGCTAGTTTACCCGATTGAACATCCTCAGCAATTGCTTTGGTAGCCTCAACAATTTCGCTTTGCCCGCCATAATTTAGGCAAATAACCAGAGTCAGCGCATTATTGTTTTTTGTTAGGACTTCGGCGTCGTCAATCAGTTTCAAAATATCAGTGGCAAGCCCCTGTCTTTGACCCTGAATGCGGATTTTGACATTATTCTTATGAAGCCGCGCTAAATCTGATTTCACAAACTGCCTTAGCAAATTGAAAAGACTGTCCACTTCTTCGCTGGGCCGACGCCAATTTTCGGTTGAAAAAGCATAGATGCTTAGGGTTTTTATCCCCATTTTGGGCGCGGCTTCGACAACGCCACGAAGTGCATCAACGCCTGCCTTATGCCCAAAAGCGCGCGGCATTTTGCGCGCCGCAGCCCAGCGACCATTGCCGTCCATAATGATTGCGAAATGCAAGCCTTCGTCATCGCCACTGCCGCGAAGCGCCTGATTATCATCAACCAAAACAGAGCGGGTGGACTTCATTTTCGTGATTAAACCTGCATAATTTCGGCTTCTTTTGCATGAAGCACGGCATCAACTTGTTTAACAAAATCATCAGTAGCTTCTTGCACCACACCAGATAATTTCTTGTGTTCGTCTTCACTAATTTGATGATCTTTTTCGCTTTTTTTCAACTGTTCCATACCATCACGGCGAACATTGCGAATTGCGATGCGTGCATTTTCGGCATATTTACCGGCAAGTTTCGCCAAATCTTTGCGCCTATCCTCAGTCAATGGCGGGATTGGTATTCGCAAAGTTTGACCATCGACAATTGGGTTAAGCCCAAGGCCCGAATTGCGAATTGCTTTTTCAACATTCAGCGCCGTTCCCTTGTCCCAAATTGTCACCGTTAGCATTCTTGGCTCGGGCGCGCTTATTGATCCCACTTGGTTAATAGGCACCATTGAGCCATAAGCCTCGACCATAATGGGCTCAAGAAGGCTGATGTTAGCTCGACCTGTGCGAAGGCCCGCATAATCGACTTTTAATGCGCTTAATGCACCATCCATTCGGCGTTTAATTTCATCAATTTCAAAATTACTCATAACAAAATCCCAATTTATTTTCCGCAAATTGTTGTGCAAATGCCACGGCCTTCGATAACTTCTTTTAACCTACCCGGTTCACGAATATTGAACACAATGATTGGAATAGCGTTTTCGCGCATTAAGCTTATGGCAGTTGCATCCATAATTTTCAAATTTTGGCTTAAAACATCAGTATATGACAGGCTTTCATAACGTGTGGCATTAGGGTCTTTTTTGGGATCCGCGCTATAAACCCCATCAACGCCAGTGCCTTTGAACAAGCTATCGCACCCCATTTCAGCAGCACGCAGCGCCGCGCCAGTATCGGTGGTGAAATATGGGTTGCCAGTTCCGGCAGCAAAAATCACCACGCGCCCTTTTTCCATATGGCGTTGCGCGCGCCGCCTAACATAAGGCTCACACACTGTTGTCATCGGTATCGCAGATTGAACGCGGGTTGGCACGCCAATGCTTTCAAGCGCGTTTTGCATTGCCAGTGCGTTCATAATTGTCGCGAGCATTCCCATATAATCAGCACTTGTGCGGTCCATACCTTTTGCAGCGCCCGCAATGCCGCGAAAAATATTGCCGCCACCAATCACCATGCAAACTTCGATGCCGCTTTCATGGACTTCTTTCACTTCATGCGCGAACAGCAAACAAGTTTCGGGGTCAATACCGAAGGCAGACGGCCCCATCAAAGCCTCACCCGACATTTTCAACAATATACGTTTGTAATTGTGCGGCGAGTTTGGGCCTGGGCAGTTTTTCGGCGCGACATCAACCATTATCTATTTTTCCCCCGAATTATTTGCAAGAATCAATTCTTTTGAAGCAATCATATACAAACCTTGCCACTTTTACAGACAAAAGGCGGCACGCCAAGCGCACCGCCCTTAAATATTACAGTTATGAAATACCGTGAATAAGAAATCTAAACGCCCGAAGTCATGGAAGCGACTTCGGCGGCGAAATCATCTTCTTTCTTTTCGATGCCTTCACCAAGTTTGAACATTGCAAAAGCGGTCACTTTTGCCGCGCCTTGGGTTGAAGTTTTCACGAAATCTTCGACAGTTTGATCAGGGTTCATTACAAAAGGCTGTTTAAGAAGAACTACTTCTTCTTCATATTTGCGCATACGGCCATCAATCATTTTTTCAATGACAGCTTCTGGCTTGCCGCTTTCACGCGCTTGTTCTGTGAGAACTTGACGCTCACGTGCTACCACTGCTGGATCCAGATCATCGCTCGATAAAGCCAGTGGCGCAGTCGCCGCTACATGCATTGCAACTTTGCGGCCAATATCGTTCAAAGCGGCAGCATCACCTTCGCCTTCAACTGCGACCAAGACACCAATCCGACCAAGGCCATCAGCAATTGCCGAATGAACATAGGCCGCGACAACGCCTTGAGTGACGGACACTTTTGCCATACGGCGGACATTCATATTTTCGCCAATGGTTGCGATTAAATTGGTCAAATAATCGCTTACACTGCCTTCGCCTGATGGCGTGGCTTTTTGCGATAATGCCGCAACATCATCAGCATCAATTGCCAATTTGGTTATCATTGAGACTGCGGCTTGGAAGCCTTCATTGCGTGCAACAAAATCCGTCTCCGCATTAAGCTCAAGCAACACACCGCTATTGCCAGCAACCGCAATGCCAACCAAACCTTCGGCGGCCACACGGTCAGCTTTTTTAGCGGCTTTTGACAAGCCTTTGGCGCGTAGCCAATCAATAGCTGCTTCAATTTCGCCATCGGTTTCTTGCAGCGCTTTTTTACAATCCATCATGCCGACGCCAGTTTTTTCGCGTAGGTCTTTTACTAAAGTTGCGGTGATCTCGGCCAAGGCCTCACTCCTTCAATTCATTATTTAAGTTCAGGGTTAATTGAGACGGCGACCTTAATCGCCACTTCAATTTTATTCGGCTTCGGCAGGTGTTTCAGCGGGCGCTTCAGCTTCAACTTCGGCTTCGGCGGGGGCTTCTACTTCTGCTGGGGTTTCGTCAATAGCGGGTGCTTCTTCAACAGCCACAATTTCAACTTCCACTTTGTCAATTGCCAAAGCAGTTTCCAAAGGGTTTTCCGATGCGCCAATATCAACGCCCATCGCGCCTTGAGCCGCAGCCAAACCGTCCAAAGCGGCGTCTGCAACCAAGTCACAGAATAACTGAATTGAGCGCGCTGCATCGTCATTTCCGGGGATTGGCAAGTCGATTTCATCGGGGTCACAATTTGAATCAACCAAGGCAATTACTGGGATACCCAATTTGCGAGCTTCTTTAATTGCGATTGCTTCTTTGTTGGTATCTACAACAAACATCAAATCAGGAATGCCGCCCATATCCGAAATGCCGCCTAATGCACGCTCTAGTTTTTCATATTCGCGGGTTAGGTTCAATATTTCTTTTTTGGTCAAGCCCTGCGGCGCTTCACCGGTTGAATAGGCTTCAACTTCGCGCATTCTCGCGATTGATTTTGAAACTGTTTGCCAATTGGTAAGTGTGCCGCCCAACCAACGGTGATTGATATAATATTGGGCACAGCGTTTTGCAGCGCCTGAAATTGGCTCTGACGCTTGACGTTTGGTTCCAACGAACAATACGCGGCCACCTTTGGCAACGACTTCACGAACTTTCACCAAAGCTTGATGAAGCATCGGCACAGTAAGCGATAAATCCAAAATATGAATATTTGCGCGATCACCAAAAATGTATTTTTGCATTTTTGGGTTCCACCTGTGGGTCTGGTGGCCAAAATGAGCACCAGCTTCCAATAGCTGACGCATAGTAAATTCGGGTAGAGCCATAATCTTTTCCTTTTTCCGGCTAGCCTCCGCGAGCTGGTGCAGAATAATTCCTGCGCCGGACGGACAAAACACCCCTATTCCCTTATGGAACATCAAAAGATGGGTTGCCCAAGCATCGCGTGCGTGATTGGCGGCTGCTTAGAGGGATATTGTTTATTTTGCAACTTGATTTGCTGGGAAAATACCATTTTTCGGCGGTCTTTAAGCATAAAACAGTGTCCAAGAGCCAACAAAATCAATATTCCTTGATTGCTGCCACCCCGACAATGGTTTTGAGTGCCCTTCGCGCAGGAATATCGAGCGGGAATCTCCCTGGCAACAAGAACTCAACTTCGCGGCCATCTTCAAGTGGATAAATCAGGCGCAATTCACCAAAAACTTCGCTCTCACGGCCTTTAAGCAATTCGGCAGTATTGGCAAAACTGACAAAATCAACATCTTGGGCTAGGAATAATTTCGCGCCTTGATACGATGTATTGGCAATATTTAAGGCGGCATCGAACCTTGAAGCACTTATTTTCAAATCGCCATCGACCGATTTTGCATTGGCAACAAAACTGACTGCCTCGCCAATTTTCAAATGCGGGCGTGCGGCTTCAAGATCATCGGGCCTTATGAAGACATCAAATTCCCCCGTCGGGTCCGATAATGTCACCCAGGCAAATTTGCCACCACGTTTCGCGGGCCTTTCCTTTGCCGCACGAATAATCCCCGCCATGCGGAACACCGCCTCAGAAGTTTGCATATATTCGGGGACTCGCGCGAAAAAGACGGTTTTGCGAAGCATGAGTTCTTCATACATATCATCAAGCGGGTGGCCCGATAAAAACAGCCCAAGAGCCGCGAATTCATTGGAAAGTCGCTCCTGTTCGCCCCAGGGCTTTGCATCCATAATTGGCGCGCGCGGCGGCGTTGCGCTTTCGCCGAATAGGCTGATTTGGTTTGAGTTTTCATCATTATTGGTGGCAATTGCATGCGCCATCAATTGCTCGGCGGCGGCGACGATTTTGGCGCGATTAGGTTCAATTTCATCAAAAGCGCCAGCTTTGGCCAAAGTCTCAACGCTGCGTTTGTTCAAATGCCTTGGGCCGACACGTTCAAAAAATTCGTGGATATTTTGAAACTTGCCGCCCGCTTCACGAATTTTGACGACTTCTTCCATTGCTCGCCGCCCCACGCTTTTGATTGCGCTTAGGCCATAAACAATTGCGCCATCTTGAATGCTAAAAATTGCTTGTGATGAATTTACATTTGGCTTTATAACTTTGATACCAAGCCGCCTTGCTTCCTGCACATAGGCGCCAAGTTTGGCGGTATCATCAAAATCCAAACACATTGCGGCGACCAAAAATTCAACTGGATATTTGGTTTTAAGCCAAGCAGTTTGGTAGGAAATAACCGCATAGGCCGCAGCATGGGATTTGTTAAAACCATAGCCCGCAAATTTATCGACCAGGTCAAAAATCCGCCCCGCGACATTGCTTGAAATCCCCTTTGCTGCCGCCCCTTTGACAAAACCTTTTCTTTGCAAAACCATTTCGGCTTTCAGTTTTTTGCCCATTGCACGGCGCAAAACATCGGCTTCACCCAATGAATAGCCCGATAATATTTGCGCAATTTGCATAACTTGTTCTTGGTAAATTATTACGCCATGGGTTTCGCGTAGGACAGGCTCAAGCGATGGGTGTAAATAATCGGGCTTGGTTTTGCCAGTTTTAACGTCGCAATATGTCGGGATATTATCCATTGGGCCCGGGCGATAAAGCGATATGAGCGCGATAATATCTTCAAGGCAATTTGGCACCATCCGCCGCAGCGTATCGCGCATTCCCTGCCCTTCAAGCTGAAACACACCAAGTGAAAAACCAGTGGCAAGTTCGGCAAAAACTTCGGCATCATCGTATCTTTGCGATGAAAAATCGACTTCTATGCCGCGCAATGCCAAAAGCTCAATTGCTTTTTGGATAATCGTGAGCGTCTTTAGGCCCAAAAAGTCAAACTTAACCAGGCCAGCCGCTTCGGCCCATTTCATATTATATTGGGTCGCGGGAAGTTCCGAACGCGGGTCTTTATACAAAGGCACAAGCTCTTTTATCGGCCGGCCAGCAATTACCACACCCGCAGCGTGGGTTGAGGCATTGCGATACAGCCCTTCGAGTTCCATTGCCGCATCGATGACGTTTTTTACGTCTTCATCTTCGCGATACGAATCCCTTAGTCGATCTTCTTGTTCAAGTGCTTTGGAAAGCGTCACTGGGCTCGCGGGATTATTTGGAATTAGTTTGGTGATGTCGCTCACCTTGCCAAATGAAAGCCCCAAAACCCGCCCAACATCGCGCACCGCCGCCCGCGCTTGCAACGTACCGAATGTGATGATTTGCGCCACCCGATCAAAGCCATATTTGCTTTGTACATAGGAAATAACTTCATCGCGGCGGTCTTGGCAAAAATCAATATCGAAATCGGGCATTGAAATCCGGTCTGGGTTCAAAAACCTCTCAAACAACAAGCCAAATTCAAGCGGATCCAAATCCGTAATATTTAGCGCATAGGCAACCAAAGAACCCGCACCCGATCCACGCCCCGGCCCCACTGGAATATGCTGTTCTTTCGCCCATTTAATAAAGTCCGACACCACCAAAAAATAGCCCGAAAAGCCCATTTTGGTGATGACTTCAAGCTCAAACACCAAGCGTTTTTCATATTCTTCTATTGGTGCGACGGGCGCGCGTTTCTCTAACCGGGCCTTGAGACCCTCTTGGGCTTGGCGCGCGATTTCATCATCTTCGGTTAGGCCTTCGACGCTGGCAAAACTTGGCAAAATTGGTTTGCGTTTTTCGGCCTTCACCGCGCATCTTTTAGCAATTTCGACCGATTGTTCCAAACATTCGGGCAAATCGGCGAATAATGTCACCATTTCTTCAATCGGTTTGAAATAATGTTCTTGGGTTAAAACTTCGCGGCTATCATCGCTTAATTGCGCGCCTTGTGCGATGCAGGTCAGGATTTCGTGGGATGTATGTTGCTCACGCTTTTCATATCTAATGTCATTCGTGGCAACCAATGGCTGGCCGAGGCGATAGGCGGCATCAATTATTTGCGCCTCGGTCGCCGCTTCATCCTTGCGGCCATGCCGTTGCAGTTCGAGATAAAAACGATTTTCAAAATTCTTGGCCAAAGTTTCGATGAGATGCGAAGTTGGGCCATCGTGTTTTTGCGCAAATCCACGCACAATTGCGCCTTCAAACCCGCCACTTAAACAAAGCAACCCCTTTGAATATTCAATGATTTTTTCAATTGATAGGGCATTTTCGAGGTTATTAGTTTCAAGAAAAGTCGCGGATGAAAGCGCCATTAAATTGGAAAAACCAATTTCATTTTGCGCCAAAAGCGTTAGCTTGCCTAAAACTGCGGGCTTATCACTATCTGGTGCTGTCCCAATTAGTTTTAAATCCAAACCAATAATTGGCTGAACGCCGCAATATGATAAAGCGTCCGAAAACTCGAGTGCGCCAAACATATTATTATCGCATAGGCCCAGCGCCGGCAGCGAGCGCGCTTTCGCAATTTCGGCAATCCGACCAATTGTCATTGCCCCATCAAGCAATGAATAGGCAGAGCGTGTTCTTAAATGAATAAATTGCGGTTCTGCCATTTCTCCCCCATAATGTTTACTATTTGGGGCAAGTCGAGCAAATTGTCAGGCATTTAATCACGCTTTTGCACAAGAAATTTCACCTCTCTATTTCAAATCAAAGAAGCCCAACCCCAAACCACCGCAGAGCAAGCAACCATAGCAACAAAACCGACAACATCGTCTAATGAAAATTGAAAACTAGACATAAACACCTCACAAAAACTGCAAATCAAGTTCGCTTTTTGTTCTTGTTTCATGTTTTGTTCTTGTTGTCAAATTGTTTTTTTGGGTGGGGTGTTTTTTGTTTGGCGTAAGTGGGGCGCGAGACCAATGCATCGCTTGTCATTGGCTAGACTTGTGATAGTTTCACCACATGGGTGCTTTGGCTTTTTGTTTTGATGATTATTTGGTTGCGGCGAATGATAACTTCACACGCCTAACCAAGGCAACCAAGGCCGATGGCAATGTGTTGAACTTTAGGTATGATGTCGATGGCCTTAGGATGGAGACCATCAAGAACTCCACTGGCATTACCCCTAATCTGCAATTCGCAGGTGGGGTGCATACACGTTATGTGACAAGTGCAACCGAAGAACTTGCGGACCTTGATGGCAACCGCGCAGTTATCCGCCGCTATGTTGCTGGGCCAGCAATTGATGAACGGATAGCGCAGGTTGATGCCAATGGCGCGGTGACTTATGTTCATACTGATAAGCAGAACAGTGTAGTTGCTCTCACCAATGCCACTGGCAATGCGGTTTCAAGGCGTGGCTATGGTGAATACGGCCAAACCAGTGCCACCCAAATGGCCGAAACCACCCACCCGTTTGGATATACAGGGCGCAGGTATGAAGCCGAGTTGGGTTTATACTATTACAGAGCGCGTTGGTATGACCCAGAACTGGGCACGTTCCTTGAGACCGATCCGATTGGTAGTTTGGACTACATCAATCTGTATAGCTATGTTGGGCTGGATCCGATGGGGAAAACTGATCCGAGTGGGTTGCAAAATTATGATCCAGTCGCTCAAAGGGATGCAGCTTTATATACGGCGCTGAGTTACTGCAAGACCGAAGCGTGTGTTAGAGAATGGATGGATATGCACAACGCGAATGAAGCTCGCGAGGCCGGCATACAATTGGGCTTTGTCCCTTGGGGATCCGCCTTTAAGGCCGCTCAAGCCAGTGTATGGACGCTAGGGTGGGGATCAAGGGGTATGGCAATCGAGAGTCGACTCGGCGGAAATTTGCCTTTATTTTTCCCGACAATTGACAAATTCTCGCGCGGTATCGCTACAAGTATTAAGTCGATAAACTTGAATGCGAGAACATATCAAAATATGAGCCGGTTACAGGGTCAACTTAATAAACATGTGGATGCAGTGGCGAGGTTTGCAGGTGGTAGCGGTGGCGGTCAAACGATTAGAAACAGCGAAATCGTCGCTCGCGAACTGATAGTCGCCGTTCCAGAAGGCAGCCTAAATGCCGCTAATACGGCAGTGTTAAATGCCGCTCGAGCAAGGGCAAGCGAGATGGGAGTAACCATGAGATGGGTGACAGTTAAATGACAGTAGAAATTTCTATCGACATAAATTTAAGACGAGAATTAATTGCAGTCCCAACGCTTAAAGTAACGCTCGATAGAATTCACATTACAGACACACCAATTCAATCATTTGAATTGATGGACAAAAAATGTCTAATCGAAGCGCTAAAGGTCGCTATTTTAAATGGTAACCCAGAAATTCGGTCGTACAAATTTAATGATAGCGGTTACCGAGAAGAATTGAAGCTTCTAAAGTTCGAAACTACCAAACAGTTTGAGCGTGAAGGTCTTTCAATATCGCTAACTAAAGAGGAAGCAGAATGGGTGATTACACCAATGAAGCGACATTTTCCACGTGGTTTTGTGCCGAGCGATGAGGAGAGGGTCATTCTACCTATTTCTATGCCGATAGAAATTGTAGGGTCGAGGATTCATGATTTGATTTTGGCAAAGAAAGCAGAATGGGACCATTTATAAATTTCGGTGACAGTAATTTCGGGGACCTTGCGTATTGATTTCGGTGACAGGCAATCAATTACCCCCAATTTGGGGCAATTTGGGGACATGATGTGAATTAGCCGTAAGCATTTGTTTTTCTGAAGTTTTATCCTATGAATATGATGCTTTGGATAGGGTCTCGAGTGAGACAACGAACTATTCGTTCACCGGCATACCAAATGGCAATCCGGGCGGCGATGTTACTTGCTGGACATGCGATAGTGTGAAGCTGTTCTATACCTATGATGCCAACAACAACCGCACCAGTGTTTATGATGATATGCAGGTGGCACGGTTCACCAGTGCCTATAGCTATGACGCGCTATAAAACGGGGACATGATGTGAATTAAACTACGCGATTGTTTTTGTTCAGTTTATTCTATACCTATGTTGCAAACAACAACCGCACCAGTGTTTATGATGATATGCAGGTGGCAAGGTTCACTAATAGCTATAGCTATGACGCGCTGAATCGTATGAGTGGGGTTACATTTAATGGTGGCAGTGCTACTTATACATATGACTCACTTGGTCGGAGGACTGGCGTGACATTTGGCAACGGCACATCTGCACAATATAAGTATGTGAGGCAGGAAATAGGGCGAAGTCCGGGGGACTTCGACCCCTGCCGAATTGATAGCGACCTTGATTGGATGCGCCATGTGTTTGCGAGTGGCGGTGGCTCCACTGCTGCCAAGAAAACGGGGACATGATGTGAATTAACCTAAGCATTTGTTTTTATGCGAATTATTTCGTGCGCACCGGGCCAACAATAACCGCACCAGTGTATTTCAGGGACAGGTTATCAATTGCATAAACTATTAGGCAATGGAAGCATTTCGAGAACCCAACGCCAAATGGCGCGAGGCTTATTTCGCCCCTATCCACACCCAATCCCCATGATGTATTATCAAAGCCAAATGCATTTTTGCGGTTAGATTGTCTGGAAGGGGTTTACTAACAAATCATAACATTTCGGCGGCGGTTAAAGTGCTCTTTTGCGGCATGAGATCCCGCAACAAGTTCGGGATGACACTGGTGGCGTGCGGGTTGACGTTGGTGCGGTGCGGCGTGTCAAAGTGGGGCGCGGGGTGGCACTTGTGGCGTGGCTAATGGCAATTGATATCAAATGATATAGTTTTGCCCCGCTACGCCGCGACTAAATTGCCATTATCAATGCGCACAACGCGGTCCATTTTGCCGGCTAGTTCGAGGTTGTGGGTTCCGACTAATACTGCGACCCCCTCCTCTTTCGCGAGGTTTGCCAAAAGCTCGAAAACGCTTCGCGAGGTTTTGGGGTCGAGATTGCCGGTTGGTTCGTCGGCCAGCAGCAATTTGGGGCGATTGGCAAGGGCGCGGGCGATTGCTACCCTTTGCTGTTCTCCGCCCGATAATTGCGCGGGAGTGTGGTCGGCGCGCTCGATTAGCCCCATTTGCGTCAAAAGCTCATCGGCCCGCAAAAGCGCCTCGGTGCGGCTTTGCCCTGCCACCAATAATGGCAGTGCGATGTTTTCACGCGCGGTAAATTCGGGCAATAAATTGTGGAATTGATAAACAAAACCGAGATAGTGCAAACGGATTTTTGTGCGCGCATTATCATCAAGCCCAGCGAGTGGTTTGCCATCAATAATAATGGTTCCGCCTTGGATATCTTCAAGTAGGCCCGCCGAGTGCAAAAGTGAGGATTTGCCCGACCCCGACGGCCCAATAAGCCCAACGATTTCGCCACGGTGCACCGATAAATCAACATCGCGCAATACTTCGAGTGGCCCCGCTTTGGTTAAATAGGTGCGGCGCAGATTTTCAATTTTGAGGACCACTTCATTCATAACGCAGTGCCTCAACAGGGTCGAGTTTTGCGGCGCGAATGGCGGGTGGCAATGTCACTAAAACGCTCATGATAAGGGCGAAAGTGGCGGTAATGTAAACTTCGGACCATTCAACATGCGCCGGAATTTGAGAAAGGAAATAGACTTCAGATGGGAAAACTGGGCCAAATATTTTCTCGACGACTTTTTGGATTGTGGTGATATTTACGCAAAATAAAGTGCCAAGCAGCACCCCAAAAATTGTCGCGAGAACGCCAATGCTTGCGCCAATCATCACGAATATGCGGGTTATTGCGGCGCGGCTTACGCCAATTGTGCGCAAAATGGCAATATCGCGGCCCTTGTTTTTGACCAACATCACTAGGCCTGAAATAATGTTTAGTGTGGCGATTACGATTAAAAGACTAAGGATTAGGCGCATCACCACGCGCTCTATGCCCAAAGCCGACACTAGGCCTTCGGATTTTTGCCGCCAATCGGATAAATATGCGCCGCCGGCGAATTTGGCGAATTCGGCGATTACCAAGTCCGATTTTTCGGGGTTTTCAAGGCGGGCCTCAATCATATCGAATGAAAATTCGCGGCCAAAAAATAATTGGGCTTGGGTCACTGGCATATAAATCAAGATTTCGTCATATTCACTCATGCCGACATCAAAAATAGCGCCGATTTTATATTCCTTGCTTCGCGGTGCCGTGCCAAACGGGGTTGATGCGCCATTTGGGGATATTAGGTCAACATAATCACCGGGTAAAACTCCAAGGTTTGATGCCAATTGTGAGCCAATGGCAATTTCATCGCCGCCAAATTCGCCTTTGCCATATTCAAGCAAATTGCCGCCGACAAGATTGCCAGCGATAATTTCCATTGATTTCAAATCATTAGGGGCAATGCCTTGCACAATGCCGCCGCGTGCATCTGCGCCGCCATGACCAACAATAAGCACTTGGCCTTGCACGCTCGCCATGACCGATTTCACGCCTTTTATGGTTTTTGCTTTGGTCAAAAACGCACTAATTTGTGGCGGTGTCATTGCCCTCGCGTCGACATAAACATGGCCATTTACGCCCAAAATGCGGGTCAAAAGCTCGGTGCGAAAACCGTTCATTACACTCATAACGACTATCAAAATCGCCACCGCAAGCAATATGCCGATGAAGCTAATCATGGAGATCATCGCCACGCCGCCGTTTTCGCGCTTTGCACCAATATAGCGAAGTGCGATGGCACGTTCCCACGCGCTAAATGGTTTATCGCCATTTTTTACCGCGTTCAAACGCAAATCCTCGCGACAACTTCGGCAAGTGCAAATTCGGTTTTTTCTTGGGTTTGGCGGTTTTTAAGTTCGACCATGCCGCTTTGTAAACCGCGCGGGCCGACCACGATTTGCATTGGCACCCCGATTAAATCCATGGTGGCGAACTTCGCACCTGCACGGTCATCACGGTCATCATAAAGTGGTTCTTTGCCAGCTTTGATAAGGGCATCATAAAGCTGGTTGCAGGCTGCATCAGTGGCAGGGTCGCCAGATTTTAGGTTGATAATGCCAACATCAAATGGGGCGATTTCCTTGGGCCAAATAATGCCATTTTCATCGTGGCTGGCTTCGATAATTGCACCCACCAATCGCGAAACCCCAATGCCGTATGAGCCCATTTGCAAATTCACTGGCTTGCCGTCCGCGCCCATTACTTTGGCATTCATTGGTTTTGAATATTTGTCGCCAAAAAAGAAAATATGGCCAACTTCAATTCCCCTGCCCTCACGGCGGCGCTCAGGTGGGGTTGAAGCGAAAAATTGTGCTTCATCGTGCATTTCATCAGTGGCGGCATATGCGTGAAGCACTTCATCGACCAATGATTTGCGCGCGGCAATTGAAGCTTCATCATTTTCAAAGCTGATTTCAGTATTGGTCCAATCATGCTCCTCATATTGGCTATCGTAAAAAACTGCGCTTTCGCCATTTTTTGCCAATATGATAAATTCATGGCTCAAATCGCCGCCAATTGGCCCAGTTGCCGCGCGCATTGGCACACCGCGCAAGCCTAAGCGCGTGAAAGTGCGTAAATAGGCAAGGAACATTTTGCGGTAAGCATCGCGCGCCGCAGCTTCGTCCAAATCAAAACTATAGGCATCTTTCATAAGAAATTCACGCCCGCGCATTACCCCAAATCTTGGGCGGATTTCGTCACGGAACTTCCATTGAATATTGTAAAGATTAAGCGGTAAATCTTTGTATGATTTAACATAAGTGCGAACTACATCGGTAACAACTTCTTCTGCTGTTGGCCCAAACAAAAGTTCGCGGTCATGGCGATCTTTAATGCGCAACATTTCTTGGCCATAATCATCATAACGGCCAGATTCGCGCCATAAATCGGCGCCCTGAATGGTTGGCATGAGCAGTTCAATTGCGCCCGCATGATTTTGCTCCTCGCGCACGATTTGCTCAATTTTGCGCAAAACTTTAAGGCCAAACGGGAGCCAAATATAAACACCCGCCGCTTGTTGTTTAATCAAACCTGCGCGCAGCATCAATTGGTGGGACACGATTTGCGCATCAGCGGGGGTTTCTTTTGCTACGGGGAGAAAATAGCGCGATAGGCGCATGTTATGTCCTTTATTTATTTGCGAAAATGAAAAATAGCATAATTAGCCAAAATACCAATGCCAAAGCTGTTGTCCAAAGCAACTTCTTTTTCAAATTGGGGATTATTGGTGCGCCACGCTCAGAGCCGCGCACTACTTCTCCGCTCTCAACTTGGCTACGAATGCCGATGGGCAGAACCATGAAAAGTGAAAGCCACCATATTATGAAATAGGTTGCGAAACCTGTGAAAATATCCATTTTAGTGTCTTTCTAGGGTTTCCATCAATTCAATTAAAACGCCATTTGTGTCTTTGGGGTGGACAAATATCACCAATGTGCCGTGTGCGCCAATGCGCGGCTCACCCAAGACAGTTGCGCCTTTTGCCACCAAATCATCTCGAGCGGAATAAATATCGGCGACTTCAAAACAAACATGGTGTTGGCCGCCATTTGGGTTTTTGACCAAGAATTTTGATATTGGCGAATTATCGCCCAAAGGTTCAATTAGTTCTATTTGGCTATTTTCAAGATTGATGAAGGAAAACCTTACGCCTTGGCTGGGCATTTCGCCAATCGGTGTTATATCGGATTGGGCCAAGCCATACAGATTTTTATAGGTTTTCCAGGCCGCGACGATTGAAGGAACCGCGATACCAATGTGATTTAAGCGTCCTATTTTCATAGCAATCTCTTATACCGTCATTACAAAAACTTCGACCATAGGTTTTTTCTTAAACATATTAAAAGCCGCTTTGCGCACGCTTCGCATAATTTTGTCTTCGCAATATTCTTCATCTAGACGTTGCTTTGCTTTCAAATTCATTACTGCTTCTTGCGCAAGATCGGCCAAAGTTTCTAGGCTTTTGTCCAACGCCTTGCCGTTTTTCTCGGCAATACCGCGCGAACGAACATCGGGGCCAGCGACAATTTTGCCTTTAACATCAATTGATAAGCTTACAATAATAAAGCCATTTTCAGCAATTCTGTGGCGCTCACTTATTGTTTCTGCGTCTTGGCTCAAGATTGCGTTGCCATCAACATAAAGCCTGCCGTTTGGCACTTCGTCAATTATCGCAGGGCCATTAGGTGCGATTAGAACCATATCGCCATTGCGCGGAACAATGCCATGTTCAATTTGCAATTCCTGCGCCAGCTTCGCATGTTCAATTAAATGCCGCCGCTCGCCATGTGTCGGGATTGCAATTTTCGGCCTAACCCACCCATACATTTGCACCAATTCATCGCGGCATGGGTGTCCCGAAACGTGAATTGGTGCATCATGCGATGTTATTACTTTTGCGCCGCGCATGATAAGTCGGTTGATAAGGTCGTATATTTCACGCTCATTACCCGGTATTTCGCGCGACGAAAACAAAACGGTGTCGCGCAAGCCAAGCGATAAATGCGGGTGCGAGCCCGATGCAATTCGCGCCAAAGCAGCGCGAGGCTCGCCTTGCGATCCCGTGCATAAATAAAGCATTTCATCGTCGCTATAACGGCTGGCTTTTTCAGGTTCGACGAAATCCACGCCTTCAAATAGGCCAATTTTGCGCGCAGCCCCAGCAACCCGCACCATTGAGCGTCCCAGCAAGCACACTTTACGGCCAGCAAGGGTTGCCGCTTCCACCGCCGAACTTACCCGCGCGACATTTGATGCAAAACAGGCAATCGCGATTTTTCCACGTATGCCCGCGACTTGTTTTATCAATTCTTCGCGCACCCCAGCTTCTGAGCCGCTTTCGCCTTTGACGAATACATTGGTTGAATCGCAGACCATCGCCAGCACGCCCGCTTCGCCCATTCGCGTGATTGCGGCAACATCGGTAACTTCGCCTATCAACGGGTTGGGGTCAATTTTCCAATCGCCAGTATGAAAAACCACGCCAAGCGGAGTTGTAATTTTAAGGCCATTTGGTTCGGCAATTGAATGGGTGATTGTGATATATTCAATTGCAAACGGCCCAAGTTCAAAGGCGGCTTTAAGCGGGACAATATTCAATTGCACTTTGGCATCAAGCGCATGTTCTTTGAGTTTGTCCTTAATCAATTCAGCGGTGAAAGCAGTCGCATATAAAGGTGCACCCAATCTTGGCCATAAATGCCCAATCGCGCCGATGTGATCTTCATGGGCATGTGTAAGCACAATACCCAAAATATCATCTTTGACGCTTTCTAAGAAGGCTGGGTCGGGTAAAATTATATCGACGCCTGAAATATGTTCTTCACTGGCAAATGTCACACCGCAATCAACGACAATCCATTTTCTCGCGTTCGCTGGTCCAAAGCCGTATGCGTTTAGATTCATGCCGATTTCGTTGGAGCCGCCGAGCGGCAGAAATACTAGTTGATTTTCTTGGGGAGGCAAATTGGGGTTTTCTTTCATTGTGTTTTAGGGGCAAAAGCACGCATTACCTATAAAAGGAACACGTCACCCGCGCTGATTTGATGTAATTTATTCTCATTGTCGCGCAAACAAAGGTCCCCATTTTCGCCAAGAAATTCAAATATTCCGCAAATTTCTGTATCATGGGTTCGCGCAATAATTGGCTTACCCAATCCCGCCGCCATTTTCAACCACTCTTTGCGGATTTCGCCAAAGCCATGCGTGTTTAATATCGCCAATTGGTCTTGAAAAATCTCGGCCAAATGCTCCAACAGCTCTAATGGGCTTGGGCAAATCGCGCTTGGTTTGAGGTGGTTTGCAATACAAGTGGCAGTGCGTTCAATATTTTCGGGGGCATTTTTTATGTTAATGCCAATGCCAATCGCCAATTGAAACAAACCATTATTTACCCAGCTTTCAAGTAAAATACCGCTGGTTTTCTTGCCTTCAATCAATACGTCATTCGGCCATTTTAGCCTGATTTTATCGCTTTCAACCCAATTTTCGAGGGCCTTTGCGACAGCAATTGCCGCGACGAATGATATATTGGCGGCGTCTTTGCCATTTTCCAAACTATAAAGGCCAGTGGCAAATAAATTACCGTCTTGGCTTAGCCAATTTCGGCCACGGCGACCACGGCCACGAGTTTGCGAAGTAGCGCCAATCCAAAGCGGGCCAATTTCACCCGAATGTGCTAGCCGTTTGGCTTCTTCATTTGTGCTATCGACTTCGTCAATAAAAATAATTCTCATTTAATGAAGTTGCCACCAAGTTTCGCCGCCGCATAAAGTAAGCCAATAAAGGGGGTTAGAGCCGCTAAAACTAAAGTTGTGCCAGCGACAGAAAACCGTGTTGTCGCAAGACCACCAGCAATTGATTTTTTAGCTTCATCAAACCAAACAATTTTGATAATTCGCAAATAATAAAAAGCGGAAATCACACTTGCGATTACCAAAACCAAAGCCAGTGGGACGACTTGGCCATTGACCGCAGCGATAAATACTTCGAACTTACCAAAAAACCCTGCCAATGGCGGGATTCCAGCAATAGAAAACAGCAGCACCGTGAGTGCCAACGCCAACATTGGCCTTTGTTTTGAAAGGCCAGAAAAATCGGACAATTTCTCCAGCGCTTTGCCTTCATTATCGCGCATGGACAATAAAACGCCGAATAAGCCGACCGAAGATATTGCGTAAATCGACACAAATAACAATAAGGCAGTCGCGCCATGCTCGCGCCCCGCAGCAATCGCCACCAATGCATAGCCCATATTGGCAATTGAAGAATAGGCGAATAGCCGTTTGACATTGGTTTGTTGAAGCGCAAAAATTGCCCCAACAAACATTGAAAGCACCGCCATTATTGCGATAATGTCTTTCCACAAATTAGGCACATCGCCAAACGCATCAAAGCAAAATCTCGCCAATAAAATCGCCGCCGCCATTTTTGGTGCTGCCGCAAAAAATGCTGTCGATGGGGTTGGTGAGCCTTCATAAACATCTGGTGTCCACATATGAAATGGCGCGACCGACATTTTGAACGCCAGGCCCGATAATACAAATACCATGCCGAATGTAAGTCCAACACTTGGATTATTAAGCGCCGAATTGCCAATGTTTGTGAAATTAACCGATCCCGTGAAGCCATAAATCAGTGACGCGCCATAAAGCAAAATGCCCGATGACAATGCACCAAGCACAAAATATTTTAGCCCTGCTTCGGTCGATTTGGCGCTATCACGCGCATAAGACGCCAAAACATAAAGCGCGAGCGATTGCAGCTCCACGCCCATATAAATTGCGATCAAATCATGCGCCGAAGCCATAATATACATGCCTAAAACGGCCAAAACCGCGAGCACTGGATATTCGGGTTTGTCAATTTTGCGCTCGGTTAAATAGTCGATACTTAGGAGAACGGCAGCGGCCGAAGTGAGAGCGATAATTAGTTTGGCAAAACCCCCGAAATTATCAATTATCAATGAAGATCTGAATATTTCAACGGGTTCAAGTGGGGCGCAGCGAACCGCCGCATAGCCAGCCGCAAGCAGCAATAATACGCAAAAATATGAAATCCATTTTGAGGATTTTGCGCCCATGAATGCACCAGCCAAAACCGCCGACATCGCCCCCAAAGCCAAAATAAGCTCGGGTATCATATGCTTCAAATCATTTGATAAAGTGGTAATGTCCATTGTTTAACTTCCGAATGCGTCCTATCTAAAAGCCGCATGAAACTGATTTACTAAATTGAGTGCCGCAGAATTAGTGCCGTCCAAAACCAGTGATGGCATAAAACCAAGGATTAAAGCACCAATAACCAAAGGCATGAAAATTGCGATTTCGCGCAAGCTCATGTCGCTAATATCCGCCAATTTGGGGTTAGAAATTGGCCCAAACATGACTTTGCGATAAAGCGTAAGCATATAGACGGCTGATAAAATTACACCGCTTGCGGCGAAAATTGCGGTAATTCTATCGACTAAGAAAGCGCCTTGCATGGTCAAAACTTCGCCAATAAAGCCCGATGTGCCAGGTAAGCCGACATTGCCCAAAGTGAACAGCATGAAAACCGCCGCATAAAATGGCATTCGGTTGACTAGGCCACCATAGAAGGCGATTTCACGGCTGTGCATTCTATCATAAATCACGCCAACGCACAGGAACAAAGCGCTAGAAATAATGCCGTGGCTTAGCATTTGGAAAACTGCGCCTTGCACACCCGTAGCATTAAGCGCGAAAATGCCCATTGTCACAAAGCCCATATGCGCAACCGAAGAATAGGCAATTAGCTTTTTAATATCGGTCTGTCTGAATGCCACCAATGACGTATAAATAATGGCGATTATGCTTAGGACAAAGACCAAAGGCGCGAAATAATTGGAGGCAAATGGCAGCATTGGGACCGAAATCCGCAAGAAACCATAGCCGCCCATTTTCAACAATACGCCTGCCAAAATTACGGATCCCGCCGTAGGTGCTTCAACGTGGGCATCGGGTAACCAAGTATGGACGGGCCACATTGGCATTTTGACCGCGAATGACGCGAAAAACGCCAGCCACAATAGGTTTTGTATTGCTGGGTCAAACGCGAATTTGTGCAAATCTGGGATAAAAGTGGTTTTGGCAGTGACGGCCATATAGGCAACCGCCACCAACATAAATAGTGAGCCTAAAAGCGTATAAAGGAAGAATTTATATGCCGCATAAACCCGATTTTTACCGCCCCAAATCCCAATAATAAGATACATTGGGATAAGGCCAGCTTCAAAATATACATAAAACAATACTAAATCAGTTGCGCAAAATACGCCAATCATTAGGGATTCGAGCAGAAGGAAAGCCGCGAAATATTCCACAACCCGCTTATCAATTGATTTCCAGCTCGCAATTATACAAAGCGGCATCAAAAACGCGGTAAGCAAAACAAATAAATAGGAAATGCCGTCAACGCCCAGGGCATAATGAACCATGCCATACCACGGGATATTTTCCTGAAACTGCATCGCAGGATTTGAAACGTCAAAATCCAACACCATTTTTATGGAAAGTAAAAGCGTCAAAACCGTTACAATAAGCGCTTGAATTTTGGCAAAGCCAGCCGCGCGTTCTGGGTTGTTTTTGTTAAACCCCGCAAATGCCAATATTGCCACTGCGCCAATGACTGGCAGCCAAATAATTGACGAAAGGATAGGTAAATTGGCCATTACAAACCCTTCCTAAAAATAATTAGAGCGCCAAATCCAAGGACTGCAACCAACATGATAAATGCATAATGATAAACATAGCCAGTTTGCATTTTGACTGATTTTTTGGAAATCACATTGATGTCATGCGAAATGCCATTTGGCCCCATGCCATCTATTATTTTACCATCGCCAATTTTCCAAAGGAAATCACCAATTGCGCGTGCCGATTTCACAAATACAACTTCGTAAATTTCGTCAAAATACCATTTATTGAACAAGAACGCGTGTATAAAACCGCCCGCCTTGGCGATTTTCTTGCCCATTCCTTCATTCATCAAATAAATGAAAATTGCGGCCAAAAGCCCAGTCACAGTTACGATTAAAGGCATATATAAAACCCAAGTAGCGATGTGGTGACGCTCATCAAGGACATGGTTGGTTGGCGCGTTAAATATCGCACTCCCCCAAAACTCGGCATTGTGATGGCCAACAAATGCATCGGCGAAGAAAAAGCCTGCGAAAACCGCGCCAAATGCCAACAAGCCCAATGGGATTAGCATGGACAATGGGCTTTCATGGGCAGGCGCTGTATGTGGTTTTGCCGCGTGCGCCTCATGGTGATCACCATGATGACCATGCGCTTCGCCTTTATAGCTGCCATGGAAAGTCATAAACGCCAAGCGCCATGAATAGAAACTGGTAAGCAATGCCGCCAAAATCGAAATCCAAAACGCGAAAGTTGCAAATGGCGCACCATTTACAGACGCAGCAAAAGTGGTTTCAATAATTGCGTCTTTAGAGAAAAAGCCCGACAAGCCAAATTGGGTTTGCGGAATGCCAACGCCAGTAATTGACAATGTGCCAATCATCATCATTGCATAAGTCAATGGCATTGGTTTTGCCACCGCCCCCATTTGCCGCATATCTTGCTGATGGTGCAGGCCGTGAATAACTGAACCTGCGCCCAAAAACAAAAGCGCCTTAAAGAATGCGTGCGTGAATAAATGGAACATCGCGGCTTGATACGCGCCAATGCCAGCGGCAAAAAACATATATCCAAGCTGCGAGCAGGTTGAATACGCAATAACGCGTTTAATATCATTTTGCGCTAAGCCAACTGATGCCGCAAAAATCGCGGTGACTGCACCGACAAGGGTAATCATGCCACTGGCAAATGTCGTAACTTCATAAATCGGCGAACAAATGCACACCAATACAACGCCCGCTGTCACCATTGTTGCAGCGTGAATAAGCGCCGAAACCGGGGTTGGGCCTTCCATTGCGTCGGGCAACCAAGTGTGCAGAAAGAATTGCGCCGATTTGCCCATCGCGCCAATGAATAACAAAACACCGATGACTTCCATTGTCGGCAGCGAATAAATGCCCCATTGCATCATATCGTTCACATGGGAAGGAATTGCGGCAAAAACTGGTTTGAATTCTATTGTGCCAAAAACCATATAGACCGACATAATGCCAAGAACAAAACCAAAATCGCCAATTCGGTTGACAATAAATGCTTTGATTTGCGCATCATTGGCACTGCGTTTTTGGTGCCAAAAGCCGATAAGCAAATATGACGCAAGGCCCACGCCTTCCCAGCCGAAGAATAATTGCATGAAGTCGGCAGCAGTAACTAAAGCCAACATTGCGAAAGTGAATAATGATAAATAAGCGAAAAACCGTGGTTTGTGCGGATCTTCGGCCATATAGCCCCAAGAATACAAATGCACCAATGATGACACCGAAGTTACGACAAACATCATCACCACCGATATTGCATCAATGCGGATTGACCAAGTGGAAGTGAAACCCGCAACATCAAGCCATTTGAAAAACTGAATTGGCGCTTCAGGCAAATGAATTGTGTGTTGGTGATAACCAAGGAAAATCGCGGCGGCGGCAAAAAATGATACGAAAAGCAGGCCCGTAGTAATTGCCATTGACAATTTAACCGGCATTTTGGCGCCAAAAAGCCCAGCCAAAATGGCACCAATCACAGGCGCGAAAACAACAATTTGGGCAAGAACTTCAACAGACACTTCGGCTAGCCCTTCATAATATTCAAATCTTCGACCGCAATGGTCCCGCGATTACGGAAATATACGACCAAAATTGCAAGGCCAATTGCGGCTTCAGCGGCGGCGACCGTTAGCACGAACATGGCAAAAACTTGCCCTACTAAATCGCCCGAAAACACCGAAAACGCGACCAAATTTACGTTGACCGCCAATAATATCAATTCAATCGACATCAAAATAACAATGATGTTTTTGCGATTAACGAAAATGCCAAAAACACCAATTGTGAAAAGCGCTGCGGCGAATACCAAATAATGGGTAAGGCCAATCATAATGCCACTCCTTCGCCAGATTTTGGATCCATAAGTTCAACCCCTTCGGCGCGCGGCCTGCCAACTTGCTTAGTGACATTTTGACGTTTCACATTGTCACGGTGGCGAAGTGTCAAGACAATTGCGCCAATCATCGCCACAAACAAAACCAAACCTGCAAGCTGAAAAAACAAAATATAATCGGTGTATAATATCTTGCCAATTGCTTCGGCATTATTGGCAATATCAGTTGAAGGTGTTGGACTTGCTAAATCTCCAGCTCCAATATTCACCGCAATTCGCGTATTTGACACCAAAATGAACATTGCAAACAAGGTTATTGCAACCCCGGCCCCAAGCGGTAAATAGCGCGTAAAACCTTGTTTTAGCTCAACAAAATCAATATCAAGCATCATTACGACGAACAAGAACAGCACCATAACCGCGCCGACATAAACAACAACCAAGAGCATCGCCAAATATTCAGCGCCGATCAACACAAACAGGCCCGCAGTTGTGAAAAAGGTCAAAACCAAAAACAAGACCGAATGCACAGGGTTCTTTGCCGCGACAACCATCAAGGCAGATATAATTGCGATCGCGCTCAATATGTAAAAAGCGGCTGAAATTAACATCGCTTTTTATTCCCTTTCCTTAACTTACCCGTCATCATCTAGTTACCGATATTTGCCATCTAATTCCAAATTTTTCGCAATTTCGCGTTCCCATCTATCGCCATTAGATAGCAAATGCTCTTTGTCATAAAATAATTCTTCACGTGTTTCAGTGGCATATTCAAAATTTGGCCCTTCAACAATTGCGTCCACCGGGCAGGCTTCTTGGCACAAGCCGCAATAAATGCACTTCGTCATGTCAATGTCATAGCGCGTGGTGCGGCGTGAGCCATCATCGCGCGGCTCGGCTTCAATTGTGATTGCTTGGGCTGGGCAAATCGCTTCGCATAATTTGCAAGCGATGCAACGCTCCTCACCATTTGGATAGCGGCGCAGCGCATGTTCACCACGAAAGCGCGGGCTTAATGGGCCTTTTTCAAATGGGTAATTAACTGTTGGTTTGCGCCGAAAATAGACTTTCATTCCAAGGACAAACGCCCCCATAAAGTCAAAAAGCGTTGCGCCTTTAAGTGCTTGTTTGAGGCTCATTTTATATTCCTAGCCCCCAAAAAACGTAACATTTGCGCCAACAACGGCAACTGCGACTAATGTTGTTGGCAAGAACACTTTCCAGCCGATTCGCATCAATTGATCATAACGATACCTTGGCACAAATGCCTTAACCATCGCAAACAAAAAGAAGACAAACCAGATTTTGGTATAAAGCACCAGAAAACCGATATAAGGATTGGTGACTTCGCCCCAGGGCAAGTTCCAACCGCCAAGGAATAAAATACTAATCATCGCGCACATAAGCACAATATTGAGATATTCCCCAACCATGAACAATAAATATAATGTCGCCGAATATTCAACTTGATAGCCCGCGACCAATTCCGACTCTGCTTCGGGCAAATCAAAGGGTGGGCGATTGGTTTCCGCCAATGCCGAAATAAAAAATATCCACATCATCATGAACATGATTATGCCTGTAACAAATGCCATTGCGATTTTTATCGGGCTGCCACCGTGTAATAAAGCGCCAATGAATGAAAAACCGTGCCAATCCCACAGACCCGCGCTTTGATGGTTCACTATTTGCGTCAAATTAAGTGAGCCGACTAAAAGCAAAACCGTTACAATCACAAAGCCAATTGAGACTTCATATGAAACCATTTGCGCGGCAGAGCGCAGAGCTCCCAAAAACGGATATTTTGAATTAGAAGCCCAACCACCCATAATTATGCCATAAACGCCCAATGACGAAATTGCCAATAAATACAATATCCCAACATTCATATCTGAGATAACCCAACCCGGCGCCAATGGCACAACCGCCCAAGTTATGAAAGCCAGAACCAATGTTAAAATTGGTGCAATAACGAATACCGTTTTATTCGCGGCGGCTGGAATTACAATTTCCTTAAACACAAATTTCAAGAAGTCGGCGAAACTTTGGAATAGACCGAATGGCCCAACTACATTTGGCCCTTTTCGCATCATTACTGCGGCCCAGACTTTGCGATCAAACAATAATATGAAGGCCAATGTTAGGAGCAACAAAATTGCGAAACCCAATATCTGGGCAATTCCCAAAACACTTCCCCAAAGCGGCCCAAATTGTTCTACCAAATCCCGCATATTCTACTCCGCCGCCATATTTTCTGGCACAACGCCAAGCCTTGAAGCCGAACATTTCGCCATGGTTTCAGATGCCCTCGCGATTGGATTGGTTAGATAATAATCTATAATTACGCCGCCGATAGTTGCATTCACGGCAGCTCCAGTTTCGCCGATATGGCGCAAATCTAAGGCAGCGCTTGGCGCGATTTCGCCTGCCGTGGCTGCGAAACTTGGGCTATCAGCCTTTAGTTTCTCGCGCAATTCTTGCAAATTATCATAAGGGAGTGGCTTGCCCAATTCTTGTGAAACCGCGCGGAAAATTGCCCACTCTTCTTTGGCTTCGCCTTTTGCTTCAACCGCAGCATAGGCATATTGAACCCGCCCTTCCAAATTGACGTAAATCCCATTTTTCTCGGTATAGGCAGGGCTTGGCAAAATTAGATCAGCGTCATGTGCGCCCCTATCGCCATGGCTTCCAATATAGATTTTGAACGCAGTGCTTGGCGCGGCAATTTCATCGGCACCCAAGAGAATGAGAACATCAAGCGCTTCTGGCGCTAACATTTGCTTGGTATTCAAACCATTTTTTGTCGGTATTAGGCCAATATCAAGACCCGCGACCCGTGATGCCGCCGAGTGAAGTATATTCCAGCCGTTCCAATCATCGCGCACAATTTTCGCGCGAAGGCCAATTTCGCCAATAAGTTTGAGGATTTTGCTCCCCACATCACCAATTAAAGCACCCATGCCGACAATTATCATCGGATATTTGGCTTCGGCGAATTTCTTGAAGAAATCAGTTTTGCCTTTTGACAATTCTTCGAGAATTTTGGTTTGCTCGCCTAAATATTCGTATGGATAGGTTAAGTCGGCACTTTCGCCAACCAGTGCGATTGATTTAAGAGCGCCCGCCAAATAAGATTTACGAATCCGTGCGTTCAAAACTGGGGCTTCGAGCCGTGGATTTGAGCCAATAATCAAAAGCGCATCGGCCATTTCTATGCCACTGATGGTTGAATTAAATAAATAACCAGCGCGCCCTGCATCCGTGCTTATTGCCGCACCATCTTGACGGCAATCGCGGTTTTCAATTTTCAAGACTTCGCACAAATCAAAAGCCGCTTTTTGGCTTTCCGCATCGTTCAAATCGCCAGTAATCAGGCCGATTTTTGAAGGATCACCGCGCAATTTATCGGCAAATACTGCCAATGCTTCAGGCCAAGTAATTGCTTCCAATTTGCCATTTTTGCGCAAATAAGGCTTGTCCAATCTTTGGCGGCGCAAACCATCGCATGCATGGCGGCCCTTATCCGACAACCATTCTTCATTTACGTCGTCATTAACCCGAGGTTCGACACGCAAAACTTCAGTGCCGCGCGCATCAACCCGAATATTCGAACCAAGCGCGTCCATAACATCGATTGATTCTGTTTTCTTCAACTCCCATGGGCGCGCATTGAATGCATATGGCCTTGATGTAAGCGCGCCAACTGGGCATAAATCAACAACATTTCCCGAAAGTTCGGAAGTCAATGCGGCTTCAAGATAGGTAGTAATTTCCATATCTTCGCCACGGCCGATTGCGCCCAATTCGGGAACGCCTGCCACTTCGGTTGCGAAACGGACACAACGCGTGCATTGAATACATCTCGTCATGGCGGTTTTGATTAATGGCCCCATATATTTGACTTCGACAGCGCGTTTTCCTTCGCCAAACCTTGAATGTTCGCCACCATAAACCAGTGATTGATCTTGCAAATCACACTCGCCGCCTTGGTCACAAATTGGGCAATCCAGTGGGTGATTGATAAGCAAAAACTCCATAACGCCTTTGCGTGAGGCTTTTACTTTTTCGGAATTAGTTATTACTTCGGCGGGCTCGCCGTTTGGCCCAGGTCTTTGGTCTTTTACTTGTTGCGAGCAAGAAGCAACCGCCTTTGGTGCGCCCTTAACTTCGACCAAACACATGCGGCAATTGCCGGCAACTGAAAGCCGTTCGTGGTAGCAAAAACGAGGGATTTGCGCGCCCGCAGCTTCGCATGCCTGCAAAAGCGTATATTCGCCGGGCACCGCAATTTCTTGCCCATCGACAATTATCTTAATTGTGGCGACATCCGCCATTAGCCTGCCCCGCTATAATTATATCGTTATGACTTGCACCTAATGATGCCCCACAACTTATCCCATATATGCGACAATCGCAGCAATAATGCCTGCAACAATCAAAGCAATCCATAACCATATTGGCACAAATATCCCATAGGCAAAATGCAGCATTATGAAGCCAACAACACATATCAAAAGCGAAAATGCCACGAGTTTTCGGAGTTTAATGCAGATAGGGCATTTCACGGGCATTTGGACCGCCTTTTTTGAAATCACTCTTCATAAATTCTAGCGATTCTAGAATCAATTGCCGTCACTTCAGACATGATTCAATCTTCATCAGGATGTTGGAACGAAGCCATATTTTTCAAATAGGGAGCTTCTTCAAAAAAATCAGATGTCCGATGTTCTGGCCAATCTTTCAAATTACCGAGATAGCTTAAGCGAGCTTCCACCCCATATTGAATTATAGGCTCAATATTTTCTGGGTGATCAAATGCGGAGATAGAAATTGAAGTGCTTTCGGGCGACTCATAGGTCAAAGGCGTCCCGCATTTTTCACAAAACCCACGGCGAACAAAATTGGAGCTTTCGAAGCGGCTAGGCTCGGCTTTTGTCCATTTCAACGTGCCTGCTTTGATGGAAACCAAAGGCGCAAAAAAATTGCCATAGGCTTTTTGGCACATGCGGCAGTGGCAAATTGAGGCTTGCCCCAATTCGCCAACGATTTCAAACCTAATTTGCCCACATTGGCAGCCGCCCTTACGAACCAAAGATATTCTCCTAACTTATGCGTTTGATAAACCCATGCGATTGCAAAATGCCAATTAGCATCATTGCGTCATCGCCCAAATCCGAGGCTTTGAACAGCTTGCCTTTGGTAATAAGTTCAATGAATGGCTTGTGATTGGCATCAAAATGCAGGCGACCACCTGCCGCTAAAATCCTTACTCGCGCAGGTTTATTTTCAAAAGCGGGAACGTCTTCCATTTGCCAATTGGCGTCAAACCTTCTGATATAAGTATCCGAAGCAAGGTGCGGGCGATGCGCGTCCACCAATGCGCCTCTTGTGTCAGCAACGCGTGAGCGGATGAAAGTATCGACAAATAAATCAAACGCATTATCCATTTTTACTTTCGAGCTTAGGCTGGCGACAAGTTCATTGAAATATTTGCGCGCAATTTCGCGATCAAAATCAGGGTGAGCATAACCAGGTGGCAAAGATGCGCGGAAGTTTTTGTCTTTTAGTGAAACTTCGGAAACCGCTTCAATCATCAATTCGGCCCAAGTTCGGTTAATTATGCCAATTGTGATGTGCAATGAAGGCTCATCGCCCGATGATACCGCATCATGCATGAGGCCGCGTGGCACATAGGCAAAATCACCAGCATTCAAAACAAATTCTTGCGTGATCTCGCCAGTTTCGTGGATGTTGGAATTATAGCCCTCACCGCGATATGGATTATCGACCGGGGTATTGTAAAATCGCCAAGATTTAGCGCCGCTTATTTGCAAGACAAAAACATCGTGATTGTCATAATGAGTGCGAAATGCTTGATTACTTGACGGTGTCAAATAAATATTGGTCTGAATATGGCACGAAAATACTTTTTCCAAAGATTGACAAAACCGCGCCAATACCGGGTCAAGTTGGTGCAATTGTTGCAAAATTATGCTGGCCCCATTGCGAAATTCGTCAATTATCCGGCCTCTATCGGCATAACCCGAGCCGTCAATATAATCTGCCCGCGTCATATTTCGCTTGGCGTGGGTCATGTCGATTTGGCCTTCTTTAAGATCGACGCCTGAAATTATTTCGTCAATGCGCTCAAGGCTCAAAAGCGATTTGAAGCGATTGGGTTCATCGCGGTGGACAACCAATGGCTTTTTTTCAAAATAATCCGCGAGAAATTGGCTGCTCGTGGTCGGCGCACCCATGAATTCAAGAACGTTCTCGCCCCAAGCGTCAGTTGGGTTTAATTTAATTGCGCTGTCCATTTTGGTTTTTCTTTCTTTTAGCGAAACAATGTCTGTATTTGTCATTTGGTTTACTCCACCTCTATATATGATGATGGCCGAATTGGCAGGTAAATTGCGGCAATTTATAGGCAAATATTGCGCCAAAATGCCGCACTATCTTGCGAAACTTCTTAGAAAAAAATATGGCGCGATTACAATTAACCGCGCCATATATTTCTTGCCATTCAAATCGCCGCTGATTAACGGTTCCGTCCATAATTCGACGTATCGGTGCTATCTGAATCGGTGCGACCTGTGCGACCCCAACCTGCTCCGTCTGACGGATCACTATCGGTGCGACCAGTGCGCCCATGACGCGCAGTGTCTGAACTATCACTATCGGAACGGCCAGTTTCAGGACGGTTTGATGAGCCGCTTGAACGATTGCCGCGACCATAATTTGACCTATCGGAACTATCACTATCGCTCACATTTGTGCGACCATAGCCCGCGCCATCCGACGGATCTGAATCCGAACGACCAGTGCGACCATGCCCCGAAGTATCGGTTGAATCGCTATCGGTGCGACCAGTATTGGGGCGGTTGGATGAACCGCCCGAACGATTGCCGCGCCCGTAATTCGACCTATCTGAACTATCGCTATCGCTCACATTAGTGCGACCATAACCTGCGCCATCGGAAGGATCTGAATCGGAACGACCAGTGCGACCATGCCCCGAAGTATCGGTTGAATCACTATCAGTGCGGCCAGTATTTGGGCGAGTGCTCGTCTTGCCGCCGCTGCTGCCGCCCGAACCGCGACCATAATTGGATCTATCGGAACTATCACTATCGCTCACATTAGTACGGCCATAGCCTGCGCCATCTGATGGATCCGAATCCGAACGCCCAGTGCGACCGTGCCCCGAAGTATCGGTTGAATCGCTATCGGTGCGGCCAGTATTTGGACGGTTTGAAGAACCGCCCGAACGATTGCCGCGCCCATAATTTGCCCGATCCGAACTGTCACTGTCTGACACATTAGTGCGCCCGTAACCAGCGCCATCCGAAGGATCTGAATCTGATTGACCGGTGCGACCATGCCCCGAAGTATCGGTTGAATCGCTATCGGTGCGGCCGGTATTTGGACGGTTCGATGAACCACCCGAACGATTGCCACGCCCATAATTTGCCCTATCTGAACTATCCCCATCAGAAACATTGGTGCGACCATGACCAGCTGTATCAGACGAATCTGAATCGGAGCGGCCCGTGCGGCCATGATTTGCGGTGTCACTGCTGTCACTATCGGTGCGGCCAGTTTCGGGGGCATTTTCAGCCGCTTTGGCTGGGCCGACTACGGTTTGGGTCGCGCCAACAACTGCAACGCCACCTATAATCTGCGCCAAAAAGGAGCGCTTATCCGTTTCTTTTGCCATTTTATTACCTCACTATTCAAGGTGTGTTTGAGAAATGTGCCGAGCAAAACAGCATCGGAATTCGTAATAATTTTCTATGAACCACGCCCATAACTAGATTTATCACTATCATTAGCGTCAGTTATCCCAGTGCGGCCATAGCCAGCGCCGTCTGACGGGTCTGAATCTGAACGACCAGTGCGACCATGGCCAGCGGTGTCATTGGAATCTCTGTCTGTACGGCCAGTTTCAGGGTGGCTAGCTGCGCCGCGCGCCGCGCCACCATATCCAGCGCCATCAGTAGGGTCTGAATCATTTGCGCCAGTGCGACCACGGCCTTGACCATCAGTTGGATCACTATCAGTTCTGCCAGTGCGGCCAGACCCCGAAGTATCGGTCGGGTCACTATCTGTGCGGCCATTTGGCGCGCTCGCTTGCGCGCCGCCAGTAATTGCCTGGGTTGCGCCGATAACTGCTACCCCACCAATTACTTGGGTAAGGAATGAACGCTTATTTGGATTTTCTGTCATTTTTCTTTCCAATCAAAAAAATTTTGATGAGTTTGGCAATTACGAAAATGTAATACAAGAACTTTTTATGCTAACGCTTCGCAATTGCAAAGATAATTTGTTACCCTGTCAAAAAATACCTAATTAAGACAAATAGATGGCAAATTCGCCACAATTGAATTCACATCGCCACAATCTTGACACAAAGCGTCACAAGAACGCCATTTAGATGAACTGAAGCTGAATGGGATTTTGCCAGGGTAGCGAGTCAAAGCCGTGTCATCCCCGAATTTTCGACTTGTCCAGCGTAGCCCGTAGGGCGATGATGGAAGAAAATATCGGGGATTTCAGTGAAATAAATACGAAATCCCCGACAAAATCTGCGATTTTTCGGGGATGACAATAATTACCATGACTTTCGCAGAGACCTCAATATTGGGGAAGGAAACGGTCTTTCAGCGCAGTATGAGACCATTCCAAAGCAAATTCTTCATGCCAATAAGTCTGTTTTGAACAGCCACGGCAACAGTGATTCAATTTCGTGGATAAATCCCGAAAAAATCACTCTGCCGCCAAACTCACACCCATCACATGCGGCTTGTTTGCCCGATAAGCGTCGATTTTGGCTTCAATTTCACCCCTGAAGTGCCAAATTAGACCCTGAATAGGCCACGCCGCAGCATCGCCTAATGCGCAAATTGTGTGGC
Organism: Hyphomonadaceae bacterium; assembly: GCA_009773395.1. Lineage (GTDB taxonomy): Bacteria > Pseudomonadota > Alphaproteobacteria > Caulobacterales > Aquidulcibacteraceae > Pseudaquidulcibacter. Next base: position 182,980 of record WRPI01000003.1, read on the forward strand.
CTTCAATTTGTTGAGACACTTGAAGCAAAAGATCGATTTCACGGTGTTCCGCTTGGCCTTTGACCATGCGCTCAAGTACCCGCCACATCCAGCCAGTGCCTTCGCGGCACGGCGTGCATTGCCCGCAGGATTCGTGTTTATAGAAATAAGCAAGCCTTGCGATTGCCGCCACCAAATCAGTGGATTTGTCCATGACAATGACACCAGCAGTGCCAAGGCCAGATTTGAGCGCCGATAAGGCATCAAAGTCCATCAATACGTCTTCCGCCATTTCAGCAGTCAACATGCGCACCGATGAACCACCCGGGATAACCGCTTTGAGATTGGACCAGCCGCCGCGAACCCCACCACAATGATCTTCGAGCAATTGTTTCAAAGGTATCGACATTGCTTCTTCGACATTGCATGGCTTATTAACATGACCCGAAATGCAGAAAATCTTGGTGCCAACATTATTGGGCCGGCCAATGCCTGCAAACCAAGCCGCGCCACGGCGCAAAATTGTTGGCATAACCGCGATTGATTCAACATTATTTACCGTAGTTGGACAGCCATATAGCCCCGAATTGGCGGGGAATGGCGGCTTCATGCGCGGTTGGCCTTTTTTGCCTTCAAGGCTTTCAATTTGCGCGGTTTCCTCGCCGCAAATATATGCGCCAGCGCCGTGACTTACGTGCAAATCGAAATCCCAACCATGGACATTATTTTTGCCAATCAATTTGGCTTCATAGGCTTGCTTAATGGCGGCCTCGAGAATTTCACGTTCATAAACATATTCACCTCTGATATAAATATATGCAGTATGAGCTTGCATTGCGAATGACGCCAATAAACAGCCTTCAATCAGTAAATGCGGGTCATGGCGCATAATTTCGCGGTCTTTGCAGGTGCCGGGTTCGGATTCATCGGCATTAACCAGCAAATAATGGGGGCGATCTTTCACTTCTTTGGGCATGAATGACCATTTGAGCGCTGTGGGGAAGCCTGCGCCACCCCTGCCCCTTAGACCAGATGCCTTGCCTTCGGCGATAATCCAATCGCGGCCAGCATCCAGCATGTCCTTTGTGCCGTTCCACGCGCCACGCTTTTTGGCGCCATCAAGACCCCAATCTTGCAAGCCATAAAGGTTTAGAAATATGCGATCTTTATCTTCAAGGATACCGACCATTTTACTCGCCTTCTTTAATATTGTGTTTTGCCATTTGCCGCGCTCTTATCAATGCATAGGCCAGAAGCGCCCAACCAAAGCCAATAATGATAAAGCCCACGCTTTTAACAAGTCCTGTTTTTTCCAAGTAAATAGAAACGAAAATAATTATCGCGCCCAAAATATTGAGAACTGCGCCGAGCATGAGAACGGACTTTGAAGATTTGTCTTGCTCCACGCTTTCACTAGCACAAATTTGAATGGTCTCATTCATGGAAATGCTATCCTTTGGCCGGCAAATTAGGAATTTTGATTTTTTTGGCCAAACTTCCATCATAAAGTTTTGCGTCTTGCAAAGTCGTTGGCCCGCCAATGGGCGCTGATTTTTGGCGGCCAATAGCCGAAGCAGGAACAACTTCCTTATCTGCTGCCAAATCGTCAATCAGTTTTTCAAATGACGCAGGATCCAAATCTTCATGATAATAATCGTGAATCATGACAACTGGGGCATTGGTGCAAGCGCCCAAACATTCCATTTCTTCCCATGACAATAAACCATCTTCGGTCACATGATGATGTTCTCCGATTCGGTTTTTGCAAATTTTGATTAATTCACCTGAACCGCGCAACATACATGGCGTTGTGCCACAGACTTGAAGGTGATGCTTTCCGACTGGTGCCAAATGAAACATTGTGTAAAATGTCACAACTTCATAAACTCGCATATAAGGCATTGATAATTGCTCAGCGATTTTTTCAAGCGCAGGTCTAGAAACCCACCGTTCTTGCTTTTGCGCGAGCCACAGCAAAGGAATAACCGCGCTTCTTTGCCGCCCTTCAGGGTATTTCGCTAACCAAAACGCCACTTTTTCAAGGCTGGCTTTTGACCACTCAAATGAAGCAGGTTGAATATTATCGGGGGCAAGACGGCGGACGGACATTTAATATCTCACTTAATAAAATCAACACGGGCGATTTTGTCATTTTCAATAGTATAAATTGCAACAACTTCAAATGGTTCAGCGCTGGGTGAGCGCATTACCTTTTCATGGTCAATAACTTTATTTCCCAAAACCATTCGGTTCAAAAGTTCGACTTTATTACTTGGAAACCCTGAAAAAACGCCGGCCATACGCTCGCGATAGGCTTCAATTCCCTCAAGATTCGGTGCTTCGTTCAAATTAGCAATCACCATATTATCGGCGTAAAAACCCACATGGGTATCTAAGTCTTGCACATTATATGCATCCAATTGCCCTTGGGCGATGGCGATATTTTCACGCGACATTGGAAGCCACCCCCCTTTTCATAGGGGGGTCGAGTTGCGCAGAAACGAAGGGGGGTAGAGTCAAAAAACAACTGGGTGCTTCGAAGCTACCCCCCGCCTTCGCTTCCTCCGCCGCGCCTTGCGCTATGGCGGACAGGTCGCTCGGCACCCCCCTATAAATAGGGGGGAGGCTTAGAGTGCGCTTTTCCGATTGACTTCGTTGCGTCACCTATCAATCTCCCCAAACACGATGTCCAGAGTGCCGATAATTGCTGCAACATCGGCCAATAGATGGTTTTTCGACAAATGCTCAAGTGCATGTAAATGCGGATATCCAGGGGCGCGGATTTTTACGCGGTATGGCTTATTGCCGCCATCGGAAACCAAATATACGCCAAACTCACCTTTGGGTGCTTCAACACAAGCATAAACTTCACCGGCTGGAACATGAAAGCCTTCGGTGTAAAGTTTGAAATGGTGAATTAGCGCTTCCATGGATTGTTTCATATCGGCGCGGCGCGGCGGCGCAAATTTGCTATTTTCAGGCAAAACTGGGCCTTCGGGCATTTTTTCGATGCATTGTTTGATGATTTTTACGCTTTCACGCATTTCGTCCATGCGGCATAAATATCGATCATAACAATCACCATTTTTGCCGACTGGAACTTTGAAATCCAATTCGTCATAGATTTCATAGGGCTGTGATTTGCGCAAATCCCACGGAATGCCCGAGCCGCGAACCATTACCCCTGAAAAACCCCAATCGAGTAGGGTTTTTTTGTCAACCACGCCAATATCGCAATTTCGCTGTTTGAAAATCCGATTATCAGTAATCAATGTCTCAATTTCATCGAGCCCCACCAAAAACGGGTCGCACCAATCATAAATGTCTTTGAGAAGTTTTGGCGTCAAATCTTGATGGACACCGCCTGGCCGAAAATAATTGGCATGGAGGCGCGCGCCGCAGGCACGTTCGTAAAACACCATCAATTGTTCACGAATTTCGAGGCCCCAATTGGACGGGGTTAAAGCACCAACATCGAGAGCTTGGAATGTCACATTCAGGGTGTGATTTAGAATTCGCCCGATTTCACTGAACAATACCCGAATGAACTTAGCACGGCGCGGCACTTCGATATTCGCCAATTTCTCAATCGCCAAGCAAAAAGCATGTTCTTGGTTCATTGGCGCGACATAATCGAGGCGATCAAAATAAGGGATGCCTTGAAGATATGTTTTATATTCTAAAAGCTTTTCAGTGCCACGATGCAGAAGGCCGATGTGCGGATCTGCGCGTTCAACTACTTCGCCATCAAGCTCAAGGACAAGCCGCAAAACACCATGCGCAGCAGGGTGTTGCGGGCCGAAGTTAATGTTAAAATTGCGCTTCTTCGGTTCCGACGCTGCAACTTCCTTGGCTTCTTCAAAATCTATGACTTCATCGCTCATGATTTTGCCTCCAAAGCTGGTATCGCATCAGGCGTGACATGCTCCCACGGGCTTTCAAAATCAAAATCACGATATTCTTGCAGCAATTTCACTGGCTCATAAATGACGCGCTTTTGCTCCTCATCATAACGAACTTCTTGATACCCAGTAAGCGGGAAGTCTTTGCGCAAAGGGTGGCCCTCGAAGCCATAATCCGTGAGCAAGCGCCGTAAATCTGGGTGGCCTTCAAACAACACGCCATACATGTCAAAAACTTCGCGTTCGAACCAATTCGCTACGGGCCATAAGCTAACCACCGATGGCAATGAAGCCCCGTCTTCCAAGGCCGCTTTGACACGAACCCGGAGGTTATTATTCATGGAGAGCAAATGATAAACCACTTCAAATCGTTTGACATTTTGTGGATAATCAGCACCGCAAATATCAACCAAGGTTGAAAAACCATGGGCAGCTTGGAGGTTACTTAGGACAGCAATAATTTGCGAAGCCTCAGCAAGAATTGTCAGCTCACCCAAGGCGATTTCATGCGACAAAATTGCTGCTTTCAAATCAGTTTCGACTTTTGCAGCTAGTTCTGTAAGTTTGGTGGCACTCATCTCTCAATGGTCCCCTCGCGGCGGATTTTCTTTTGCAATTGCAAAATGCCATAGACCAATGCTTCGGCAGTTGGCGGGCAACCCGGCACATAAATATCAATCGGGACAATGCGGTCACAGCCGCGAACGACACTGTATGAATAATGGTAATAACCGCCGCCATTGGCGCACGAACCCATTGAAATAACATAACGCGGCAATGGCATTTGATCATAAACCTTGCGAAGCGCGGGTGCCATTTTATTGGTCAAAGTGCCAGCAACAATCATCACATCAGATTGGCGTGGTGAACCGCGCGGGGCGAAGCCAAAACGTTCAAGGTCATAGCGCGGGCCGAATGCCTGCATCATTTCAACCGCACAACAGGCAAGGCCAAAACTAAGCATCATTAAAGAGCCAGTGCGCGCCCAAGTGATTAAGTCTTCGGAACCCGCGATAATAAAGCCTTTATCAGCCAAAACATCGGAAACCCCAGTAAAAAACGGGTCGTCAGGCTTCACCAAAAACCCGCCCTCGACATTCGAACCTGTCTTTGTGATTAGTCCCATTCGAGGGCCCCTTTTTTCCATTCATAAATAAAGCCGATAGTCAAAACACCAAGGAAAACCATCATAGAAATATAGCCAAATGCGCCCAAATCACGCAAAACCAACGACCACGGGAACAAGAAGGCGACTTCCAAATCAAAAATAATGAAAAGTATTGAAACCAAATAGAAGCGAACATCAAACTTCATACGCGCGTCATCAAATGCGTTGAAACCACATTCATAGGCAGACGTTTTTTCAGGGTCCGGCGCTGAAGGCGCGAAAAGCCAATTTGCTATGATAAACGCCAAACCAATTATTAGAGCAATTGCCATAAAAATAACAACTGGCAAATAATCAAGCAAAAAACCTGCTGGAGCCACCCCTTCAATAATATTTGCTTTCGCCATAACACCCCCGAATTACTTAAGGTCATTGACCTCATAAGCCGCTTGGTGCGCCATCGCAATACAATCAATCAGATATTTAGGGGCAAAAAACGGCAATTTTTGCACTCATAATTGCCAATTTAACGTTATCAACTTGTTCACCTAATAAATCTATTAAATATGGCCAATGAAACCTGCCTTTTTCAACTTCGCTGAAGGTGCAAACTTGGTTCCCAAAAATGGAACCGGCGCGGATTTGGTGCGTCCACGGCTCAGTTCGAAATTTGATGTTTTAGGATATTTTTTTCAAATTAGCGTGACATTGAGCGTGTTTGCGGTGGTTTTGGTTCATAGTTCCGCGCCTGTTACTTTTATGATTAAATTGATGAAAGGATCGGTCGCTGGTTGGCTTGGTATAATTTGGTATATGGGGGCCGCGCTTAGTTTGTCTTTGGCGGCTGCGAGCCCATTTCGCACGCTGAAAGCCAGTTTTTACGGATTACCATTCATAATAATCACGCTTTGGTGCTGGGCGACTATTTTTTGGTCGGTCGATATAGATGAGACTCTCAAAGGTTGCGTGTTGGTGACTTGCGGCCTTATTGGCGCAATGAGTGTTGCAGTTAGGTATGATTGGCTCGAACTGACCCACCTCCTCGCGTGGCTGTTGAGCGCAATTATTGGTGCTTCGGTTTTGCTTGCTCTTGCCGTGCCGTCAATGGGCCGAATGCAAGAAATTTATCCTGGGGCCTGGTCAGGATTATTTTCCGAAAAGCAAGCATTGGGATTCACGGCGGTTTTGCAAATAATTTTCGTGACCGTGCTTGGTGTATATTCGAGCAAACATCGGGTTTGGTTGTGGGCGATTCCATTGGGCCTGATTGCGATAATTGGCAGCCAAGGAAAAACAGCGCTAATTATGACTTTTACTGGTTTTGCGGTTATTTTTGGGTCGAAGTTATTGCAATCTGATCGGCGTTTAATGTTGGCCACGCTCTGGCTTAGCGTGGTTTTTGTCGGTTCTATGGCTTTGTTATTTTATGTAGAACCTGACATTATTTTCAAATTGACTGGCAAAAGCAGCGATTTGACTGGGCGCAAAGAAATTTGGGAAGGCATTGATTATCTTATTAGGCAACGACCCAATTTTGGTTGGGGTTATAGTGTTATTTGGAACGACACCGAAAACCCGACTTCACCCTATCAATGGATAGCAGATATTGCTGATTTCAAACCCAGCAATGCCCACTCCTCCTATAAAGAAGCAATACTCTCGATCGGTTTTGTCGGCCTTTGGATGCTCGTGTTTTTGCTTGCAAAATTTGTGTTTGATTGCGTAATAAGGTTAAGGACTGAGCGAATCGGGGCGAGTTTATCTTTGGCAGTAATTGCATCGCTTTTGGTTATTTCTTCAACTGAAACCGTTTTCATTGGCAAAATGGATTTATATTGGTTTTTGACAATGTTGTTGGGTGTTAAGATTGCAATGCCTAGCGCAAAAATCGCGCCGCCAAATTCTTTGGTCAGGCCTCGAATCAACGAAATTGATCGAGCAGGGTTTTATACTTATTAGCGCTTCGGATGTTCAAAACTACTCCTGCATTACTTGAAACCCTTAGTTTGCGTTTGCAGGATTCGAGGTCTGGAGATAACGCAATCTAATGCGTCGCAGTCGCATTAGATGGAGCCTTTATAGCTTAGGAATGGTGTTCGGCTCAGAATTACCTCAAACTCCTTCGACAAAAGTTTTGGAAAGGCAGATTTTATCACAATCCATTCCAAAGCCACTTAAACCCTCTATCACAAACCAAACGCAAAAAAAATTCGATTGGGTTTACAATGCTCGGCGGTTGTTTGGCAAAATGCGGCGGGATCGCCACTTTCATGAAAATGACGGTGGCGCGAGCACAAAAATCTGCGAAGCAAAGATTTTTTAATTAAAAATGCGGCGGGAGCGCCACTTTCATGAAAATGAAAGTGGCGCGAGCGACGGGGCTCGAACCCGCGACCTTCGGCGTGACAGGCCGACACTCTAACCAACTGAGCTACGCCCGCGCATTGGTATGCTTTTAATCCAAGCAATTGGGGGTGATATACATCACCCTAGATTTGGTCAAGCTGCAACGTCACTTTTGCACCATAAAGACCGCCAAATTCGAATGGTGGGCGCTGACGGGTTCGAACCGCCGACCCTCTCGGTGTAAACGAGATGCTCTTCCAGCTGAGCTAAGCGCCCCGATTTTCAAATTGTGGCACGGTTACTAGCCTAGCAATAAAATAATTGAAAGAGTGCAGCATGGGTTCTTTACAGTTAGGGCTGCAAACTTTCGGCTGCGTTAAAAATCATAAGGATCGACTTTGGCGCCGAAAAGCCCACGCCAAAAATCGACATAATCGCGGATAACGTCTTTGAAAAAATTAAATCCATGTGCATAAGGTTTTTCAACACCTATGACCAAATTCTGGTCAGCTTCGCCTTTCCAAGTGCCGAATAAATGATCCCATAATGGCATCATGCCGAAGTGGCCAACGCCTTCGGACAAGTCCAAAATATGGTGTTTGCGATGATATACTGGGGCTTGGAATATGTATTTGCCGATGAAGCCCAAATTGCTGTCGATATTTGAATGCTGCAACATGCCAACGCAAAATACAGCGATGTTTACGTATATCATAACTGCGGTGCTTGCGCCCAAAATCGCCATTGGTAGATTAATCACAAAAATGCTGACGAATGCCGCTGGATGTTGGCGCATGGTGGTCACCATACAAAAATCTGCGGCTGAATGATGAAAGCGATGAAACGGCCAAAATATTCTCGTATGTTCGATGCGGTGATCCCAATAATCAAAAAAAGTATAGACGAAATAAAAGAAAACGATTTGCGCCAACAACGGAAGACCCGCAATTAGTTTGGTGAAGCCAAGCAAATCAGCAAATTGCGCATTAATCCATTGCCCAGCCAATGATGCCAATCCGAAAGTCAAAACCCACCTAAGCACCGTGAAAATTTGTGCTTGGCCGGCCACCAAACATGCCAAATCCAAGTTAATTGAGGGCGTGCGCGCGAATAAAATTCGATAAATTGATGATTTATGCCAACCAACGATCAGCGCTTCAATCCAAAGCCCAATCGGCAGCATTATAAGCGCGGTTGAAACGATATTCGCGACCCGCTCGACAATATTATGGACAGTCTTGGTTTTACCAAATGCTTCGATTGTGAATTCATTAGGTAAAAAAGAAGCCAAATTTTGCATGAGCGTTATGGTTACAAAAGCATATGCCGCCATAAACAAAAGCGATATCGCAATAATTGCCACTTGTTTTGGGTTTGCGGAAACACTGCTGATTTGCTTTGCATTTGCTGTCATGATTATCGCCCTCTTTCATTCAGTCTGGCACAAAATCCTTAATTCTGTTCCAACGTCAAATTTTGAGCAAATATTATGCCATTTAATGCGTGATGTTTGCGTCGCCTTCTGACATACCGACGGGGCGAGCGCGCAATGCAGCGGCTTGATCTTCAGGCGTCCAGTCAATTGGTATCAACGGCCTTACAAGCGCATGTTCAAGCACTTCTTCGGCGGATGAAACCGCAATAATCGTAAGGCCATTTTTCACATTATCAGGAATATCGGCCAAATCTTTTTCATTATCCTTAGGGATAAGAACTGTTTTGACCCCTGCCCTCAATGCCGCCAATAATTTTTCCTTCAAGCCGCCAATCGCCAAAACGCGGCCCCGCAAAGTGATTTCGCCAGTCATTGCGACCGAGCGGGACACCGGAATATTGGTTAGCAAGCTGACAATTGCTGTCATCATGCCAACACCAGCAGATGGCCCATCTTTTGGCGTCGCAGCTTCTGGAACGTGAACGTGAATGTCGGTTTTTTCAAATACAGTCGGCATAATGCCAAATTGCGGCGCGCGCGCCCGAACAAAACTCGAGGCAGCCGAAATCGATTCTTTCATCACATCTTTCAAATTGCCCGTCACCGTCATGCGGCCTTTGCCAAACATCTGAATGGCTTCAATAGTGAGAGTGTCACCACCGACTTCGGTCCAAGCAAGGCCGGTCACAGCGCCGATTTGATCCACTTCATCAATTTCATCAAAACGGAATTTCGGAACACCCGCATAGTCGGCAATATTATTGCCATCAATAGTGATTTTATCAGACTTGTTTTGGGAAATTTCGCGTATCGCTTTTCGAGCCAAATTCGCGATTTCACGCTCTAAGTTTCTGACACCTGATTCGCGCGTATAGCGTTGAATCAATGCGAGAATTGCGCTGTCGGCAATTTCCAACTCGCCTGCCCTGACGCCATGTTCTTTCAATTGTTTTGGCAATAAATGCCGCTTCGCAATTTCCAGTTTTTCGCCTTCGGTATAGCCTGGCAAGCGAATTATTTCCATTCTGTCCAAAAGTGCGGGGTGGATATTTAATGAATTGGCAGTTGTGACAAACATCACATTTGATAAATCATAATCCAATTCCAGATAATGATCATTAAATGAGGAGTTTTGTTCTGGATCCAACACTTCAAGCAAAGCCGAAGCAGGGTCACCACGGAAATCCGCGCCCAATTTATCAATTTCATCAAGCAAAAATAGCGGATTATTCGATTTTGCTTTTTTGAGCGATTGAATTATCCGACCCGGCAATGAGCCAATATAGGTGCGCCTATGCCCCCTAATTTCGGCCTCATCACGCACGCCGCCCAATGCAACCCGCACAAAGTCGCGACCAGTAGCATTGGCAATGGACTTGCCAAGCGACGTTTTACCTACCCCTGGTGGGCCAACAAGGCACAATATCGGGCCTTTTAGTTTATTGACGCGGCCTTGCACAGCCAAATATTCCAAAATCCGCTCTTTGACTTTTTCAAGGCCATAATGATCATCATCAAGCACAGTTTGCGCGCGATTGATGTCATTATTGACCTTCTTCATTTTGCCCCAAGGCAGCGCCAAAAGCCAATCAAGATAATTGCGCACAACTGTAGATTCTGCACTCATTGGCGACATTTGGCGCAGCTTTTTAAGCTCGGCGTTGGCTTTGGTGCGGGCGTCTTTGGTGAATTTTGTTTGTTTAATCCGATATTCGAGTTCTGACATTTCGTCACGCTCTGATTCGGTTTCGCCAAGTTCTTTTTGAATGGCTTTCATTTGCTCATTCAAATAATATTCACGTTGGCTTTTTTCCATTTGCCGCTTGACGCGGTTGCGGACTTTGCGTTCCAATTGCAAAGCGCCGATTTCGCTATCCATAAAACCAATTATTTTTTCGAGACGTTCAGCGACAGAATCGCTTGCCAAAATATCTTGTTTTTGTGCAAGTTTTGCGCCCAAATTCGCGGCAATAATGTCGGCTATGCTTGAGGCATTTTCGTTTTCAATCAAGCCATTTGTAATTTCTGGCGGGATCTTGCGGTTAAGTTTGGCATAATTCGCGAATTGCTCGTTGGCAGCTTTTGCCAAAGCCAATATTTCAGGATTTGGTGCATCATCTTCAGGTAGCAAAGTCGCTGATGCTTCAAAAAAAGGCTCCATTTGCGAAAATGACTGGATTTTCACGCGGCCTTTGCCTTCGACCAAAACTCTTACGGTCCCATCGGGGAGTTTCAATAATTGCAAAATGGTCGCAATCGTCCCGATGTCGTAAATTTGCCCTTGCGAAGGATCATCAACAGTAGCATCTATTTGCGCCGCGAGGATTATAGTTTTGTCCTCGGTCATAGCTTTTTCAAGCGCGAGAACCGATTTCTCGCGGCCAACAAATAGTGGCGACACCATATGCGGGAACACGACAATATCGCGTAGGGGAAGAAGTGGTAATAATAATTTATCGCTCATTTTGCTCTTTCATCGAACTAAATCGCACTGAAGCAGTTCATACAATACGACAGATGACTATCGCCCAAGTCAAGTTCAAGACCTGCAAATGAAAAAACCTGCGAAGCGCAATTTAGCTCGCTTTTGAGGCAACAGGCTGGCGTTCCGAATATATCAATAATGGTTGCGCGCGGCCTTCAACGACTTCGACATTGACAACCACTTCCTCAACGCCTTCATAGCTCGGAAGCTCAAACATTGTATCAAGCAAAATGCCTTCAAGTATCGAGCGCAATCCGCGTGCCCCTGTTTTGCGCAAAATCGCTTTGGTTGCGACTGATTTCAAGGCTTCATCGGTAAAAGTCAGCTTGCAATTTTCCATTTCGAACAAGCGCTGATATTGCTTTACCAATGCGTTTTTCGGCTCGGTTAAAATCGTAATAAGCGCTTCTTCGTCCAAATCTTCTAAAGTCGCAAATACGGGCATACGTCCGACAAATTCTGGAATAAGGCCAAATTTCAACAAATCTTCGGGTTCAAGCTCTTTCAAAATGTCGCCAGTGCGCCGATCATCAGGTGAGCGAACAGTTGCGCCAAAACCAATGCCAGCCCCAGTTCCACGGCGTGAAATAATTGTATCAAGCCCCGGAAATGCGCCGCCTGCGATGAATAATATGTTTGTGGTATCAACCTGCAAAAACTCTTGTTGCGGATGCTTGCGACCACCTTGCGGCGGAACCGAAGCCACAGTGCCTTCCATCAATTTCAAAAGCGCTTGCTGCACGCCTTCACCTGATACGTCGCGGGTAATTGAAGGATTGTCTGATTTGCGGCTGATTTTGTCGATTTCGTCGATATAAACAATGCCACGTTGCGCCCGTTCAACATTGTAATCTGAGGCCTGCAATAGTTTCAGAATGATATTTTCAACGTCTTCACCAACATAGCCAGCTTCGGTCAAAGTGGTGGCATCGGCCATTGTGAATGGCACGTCAATAATGCGCGCGAGAGTTTGCGCCAAAAGCGTCTTGCCGCAACCAGTTGGGCCAATCAAAAGAATGTTGGATTTTGCCAATTCAACATCGGCATTTTTCGCGCTATGAGCAAGGCGCTTGTAATGATTATGAACCGCAACCGACAAAACGCGCTTGGCGCGGGTTTGACCGATAACATAATCGTCCAACACTTCTTTGATTTCCTTGGGGCTTGGCACACCTTCTTTGGATTTAACCAATTGGGTTTTGCTTTCTTCGCGGATAATATCCATGCAAAGTTCGACGCATTCATCACAAATGAACACAGTCGGCCCAGCAATCAACTTGCGAACTTCGTGCTGACTCTTGCCGCAAAAACTGCAATAAAGAGTATTTTTTCCATCACCACTTTCGGCTTTAGTCATTCAAATTCTCCAACCGAAGTTTGATTTCGGCCCAATTCTCAACTTTTATCACAAAGTTGTCAAATTTTAGTTGCTAAAATGAAAACAAATTTCATTCAAATGCAATTTAGCTGCCTTCCAAAATCACATTTATGAAGTCGCTTCTACACGTTTTTCAAAAATATTATCAATTATGCCGAAATCTTTGGCTTCTTCGGCGCTCATGAAATGATCCCTATCAAGAGTTTTTTCAATTACTTCAAAGGATTTGCCAGTGTGTTTAACATAAATCTCATTTAGGCGTTTTTTGGTTTGTAGCATATCTTCGGCATGACGCTCGATATCTGACGCTGGACCTCTAAAGCCGCCCGAAGGTTGATGCACCATCACGCGCGAATTTGGTGTTGATCCACGTAAACCCGGCTCACCTGCAGCCAACAATAATGACCCCATAGAGCAAGCCTGCCCCATAACCAAAGTCGCGATTGGCGATCTGATAAATTGCATTGTATCATATATCGACAGCCCCGAAGTCACAACTCCGCCTGGGCTATTGATATACATTGAAATTTCCTTCTTGGGATTTTCCGATTCCAAAAACAATAATTGTGCGCAAATAAGTGACGCCATACCATCTTCAATTGGCCCCGAAACAAATACAATACGCTCACGCAAAAGCCGCGAAAAAATGTCAAACGCACGTTCACCGCGTGAGCTTTGCTCAACCACCATCGGCACGAGATTGAGCGAATGCGCTTCGTTTATATAAATATCTTCGACCATGTAATAACCCCAATTTCGCTTATAATTGTGCCGCAATCTCAAACTTATGAACGCAAAGTCCTAAGTTCAAGTGAAAGAATAACAAAAACAATAGCCTGAAAGCCATCACAAAGGGTTAATTTGTCGCGACGAGAGTTGCAAATACTTCGCAAAACCTAGTTCAGAACTATTTCTTGGTTTCTTTTTTGGGCTTGGTCGTTTTTGCTGGAGCCGCAACTGCTTCATCCGCTGCATCCGCTTTTTTTGCCTTTGGTGCAGCTTTGGCAGGTTTTTTAACTGGCTTGGCTTCGGCGACTACTTCATCATCATCAGATTCAAGTTCGGCACGAGTAACAGCGAAATCACTTACTTTGGCTTTTTGCAAAATATGATCCACAACTTTTTCTTCGTATAAAGGTGCACGTAATTGAGCCATCATTTGCTGATTTTTTTGGAAGAAGTCATAAACTTGGCGCTCTTGACCTGGGTAGCGTGACGCTTCGCGAATCAATGCTTGGCCAAGCTCTTCATCGCTTATGGTAACTTCGCCAACGCGGCCAATTTCGGCCAATACCAAGCCCAAACGCACGCGACGCTCGGCAATTTTGGTGTATTCAGCTTTTAGATCTTCGTCCGACTTGCCTTCATCGTCCGGGTCAACATTGCCTTGTTTTTTGTCGGCTTCAATTTGTGCCCAAATAGAATCAAATTCTGCGGCAACCATTTTCGCGGGCAAATCAAAGCTATACGCGCTGTCCAAAGCATCAAGCAAAGAGCGTTTAGCTTTTTGACGTGAAATCTCACCAAATTGGCGTTCAATATCAGTTTTTACAGCTTCTTTTAGCGAAGCAAGGTCACTAAGGCCAATTCTGGTTGCCAAAGCATCGTCAATTTTGGTTTCAACAGGCGATTGAACATCCATAACTTCAATACCAAATGTCGCAGGCTTACCAGCAAGTTCTTTTACCGCATATTCAGCAGGGAAAGTCACATTGATGATAGTTTCATCGCCAGCTTTCACACCAACCAAAGCATCTTCAAAACCTGGGATAAAAGTGTTGGAACCGATAACAATAGAAGCGCCCTCGCCTCTGCCGCCTTCAAATTCAACGCCGTTCAATTTGCCAAGAAAATTACAAATAACTTGATCGCCAGCTTTGGCTTTGCCTTTTTTGGTTTCAAATGCTTGTGATTGTTTTGCAATTTCGGCCAATGCAGTTTGCACTTCATCATCGCTTGCCGAAGCAATTGGACGCTTTATTTCCAAAGTCTCTAAGCTTACAATTTCAAAATCGGGCAAAATATCCATTGAGACATCAAACACCAAATCAGCTTTGCCTTCGATTACCGCGTCAATATTGCCAAAATCAGCAATTTCAGGGTTAGATGCCGGGCGAACATTATTTAGTGCATATGATTTATCAACGCCTTCTTGAACAATGTCATTCAACATTTCGGCCATAATTGATTTGCCATATGTGCGGCGAACATGGGAAACAGGAACTTTGCCCTTGCGAAAACCTTTGATATTCATGGTCGGCGCGAGCGATTGGATTTTTTCTTCCAATGTTACTGCAAGCTCAGAGGCCGTAACGGTAATGGTATAAATTCTGTTCAAGCCGTCTTTAAGTTTTTCCGCGATATTCATATTATTATCTTTGCATTTGCAGTGTTGAATGGGGCAAAAGGATTCTGAAACATCAAAATCCATAAATGAAAATGGTGAATGCCACCAGTTTCAAAAATCGAATGCGCGCCTATGCCATGACATTGCGCACTTGTCCACTTTCTAGGTGATATTTGGTGCAGCAAAAAGACAACAAATTGCCGCAGTGGGTGGGTGAACAAGTTTCAGAGAGAGAAAGCATCAATTCAGAAAACACCATTGCAGTTCGGATATCGCCTGTTACAGCTTTGGAACGGTGCTCTTGGGTGGCGATTTGACTTGTTAAATAACCGCTATCAAAGCGACTTGAAAGAGAAAATAAAATAGAATGTCAAGAAAACTCAAAAACGACGCTTTTTGATTTTTCTTGTCGATATTACCCAAAACTCTGAGTGAGGAGCGAAGCGACGAGGGTGGAGTTTTGAAATAAGTGGTGCGGACGGAGAGACTCGAACTCTCACGCCTCGCGGCGCTGGTACCTAAAACCAGTGCGTCTACCAATTCCGCCACGTCCGCACATTACTTTGAATTTTGGCGCAGCCAAAATTCACTCTTCGACTCATCCGAAAAGTCTGCAACTTTTCGGGTCTCATCGAAATCCCTTAACTCAAATTTTGGCTCAGCCAAAATAAAAACTTCCATTTGGTAGTAAAGGAAGGAGCGGTTTAATCTTAGATTTTTGCGCAAAGGTCAAATGGTTTTTCTGCTTCTCGTTGTTTTTCGCTGCGCTTCACTTTGGGACCGCATTTGAATTGCCAATTATTTTGGCGATTTCATGGGCAATTAGGGCCGCAGAGCCAATATCACAATTACGCCATGCCAACACCAATGTTTTCTCAAATTGGTATAAAAACGGAACTTCGCCACCTATTGCTGACATTTTCAAGGCTGGGCCATAGGCTTCCAACATTGTTTGTGCCACCTGCCTTGATGACAATTCATCACGCCCCCAAGCCTGCGCAGCAATGCCGGACGGCGGAGTTAATGGCGTAAGTGACTTTGATGAGGGTAGCTTTTGCGGCCAGGGCTCATTAAATGGCGCCAACATTATCAATGGGTAATCTTGCGCTTTAAGCCTTATCACCGCATAGGTACTATTCTCACAAATCACAGCCACAATCGGCAAATCATACGCGCGGCCACTGAAACAATCACCAAATTCCCGCGCGCCAACGGCTTTCAGCCCTGCGTCCTCGGCTTCGCCCAAAGCAATATCAATTGCGGTTTTGGCGATTGTACCAGAAAACTGAGCGGAATTGACAGTGGCTTTTTCGTTTTTGCTAATTTTGATCAAAAGCGAAACCGCCACAAAAACCCCGCCCAAAAGCGCCAAAATCGGAATGAACCCGAGAATTATTTGCACAATGCGCGGCATTTTCACTGCGATTGGCGCCAAAACAGCAAGCAAAATAAAGCTTAGCAATAGCAAACTTGCCGCAAAGCCAATTCCGCCCGAAAAACCGCCAATACGTGCTTTGGCGCGCCCAAATGCGGCTTTGATATTTTGAATAGTGTCGAGGTTGATTGGCGGGCGCATTTGCGCAATATGAAGCGACTCGTTGCCAAAATCTAACCACAACTCGCAATTATGGTCGTCAAAGCCATTTTTGCCCCTTTCATGCGCTGCGCATCATTAGGCCAATTGGCGTTTATCATCGTTTTGCCATCGGGCCGCAGGCGATAAATTGCGGGGTGTTTTTGCACTAATTGAATCAATTTCATCGGATCTGGGGCTAATTCATGCTTGAAAGTTAAAACCGCGCCATTTGGCGTGACTACTAGTTTTTCAACCCCAGCAGTTCGGCAAAGTGCTTTTAGCCCAGCAACATCAATCAATTGAATAACTTCAAGCGGCATTGGCCCGAATCTATCAACCATTTCGGCGGCAAAACCATCGCGCTCATCATCGGTCACAAATTCGGCGAGCCTGCGATAAAGCGAAAGCCGCAAGTTCAAATCAGGGACGTAGTCTTCGGGTATTAAAATTGCCAAGCCAATTGAAATGCTCGGCGACCAGGATTTATTCGAAACACTTTCATGGCCAACCCGCAATTCTGCCACAGCTTCTTCGAGCATTTGCTGATAAAGCTCGACGCCGACCTCACGAATTTGCCCCGATTGTTCTTCACCAAGCAAATTGCCACCACCGCGCATGTCTAAATCATGGCTCGCCAACATAAAGCCCGCGCCTAGACTATCAAGCGATTGCAATAATTTGAGCCTTTTTTCGGCTTGTGGCGTAATTGGCGCGCCATCGGGAATAGTCAAATAAGCAAAAGCGCGCGATTTGGATCGCCCTACCCTGCCCCGCAATTGATAGGCAGCCGCCAGCCCCAACATATCGGCGCGCCATACAACCAAAGTATTGGCACGCGGAATATCGAGGCCAGATTCGACAATTGTCGTTGAAAGTAAAACATCAAAATCGCCGTCATAAAATGCGTTTATTACTGGCTCTATTTGGGTTGGTGGCATTTGCCCATGCGCAGTTCGGAACTTAATTTCGGGTATTTGTTCACGTAAAAACTCTTGAATTTTTTCAAGATGTTCTATGCGCGGTGCAACCACAAAACTCTGGCCGCCGCGATATTTTTCGCGCAAAATGGCTTCGCGAATTGTTATTGGATCCCAGGGCGTGACATAGGTTCTAACTGCCAATCTATCGACAGGTGGGGTTGCAATAATCGACATTTCACGAATGCCCGAAAGCGACATTTGCAAGGTTCGCGGAATTGGTGTCGCGGTTAGAGTTAGGAAATGTGTGTCGGATCGAAGTTCTTTGAGGCGCTCTTTGTGTTTAACCCCAAAATGTTGTTCTTCATCAACAATAACCATGCCCAAATCACGGAAATTCACTTGTTTTGAGAGCACAGCATGGGTTCCGACGACAATATCGATACGGCCATCATTGATGCCGTCTCTAGTCTCGCTGGCTTCTCTTGCGCTAACAAGTCTCGATAATTGGCGAACCCTCACGGGCCAGCCCTTAAAACGCTCACTAAATGTTTTGAAATGTTGCCGCGCCAACAGCGTCGTAGGGCAAACCAAAGCGACCTGTCGGCCCGACATTGCCACGATGAAAGCGGCGCGCAACGCGACTTCAGTTTTGCCAAAACCAACATCGCCGCAAATGAGGCGATCCATTGGTTTGCCACTTGCCAAGTCGCCCAATACGTCGTCAATGGAAGCCATTTGGTCATCGGTTTCATCATAGGGAAATTTGGCGCAGAACTCGTCAAATAAGCCGTATGGTGGCACTACTTCCTCTGTCTCCTGCGCGGCCCTGCCCGCAGCAATTTTTATAAGCCCTGCCGCCATTTCTAGTAATTTTTTCTTGGCGCGGGCTTTACGGCTTTGCCATGCGACGCCGCCCAATTTATCGAGGACTGCGGTTGCGTCATCACTGCCAAAACGCGAAATTAGATCTATGTTTTCGACTGGAAGGAATAATTTATCGCCGCCCGAATAAATTAGTTCCAAGCAATCATGTGGCGCGCCAAGTATCTCGAGCGTTTTCAAGCCTTCATAGCGTCCAATGCCATGATCAATATGGACTATTAAATCACCCGCACTAAGACTTGATGCTTCGACCAAAAAATTGCCAGACTTGCGGCGTTTTCGTGCGCGGCCCAGTCTTTCACCTAAAATATCCTGTTCGCTGATGATGATTATGTCATCGATTTCAAATCCTTGCTCTAAAGGCAAAACGCACAAACCAATTGCGCCAAGTGGCATTTGCGCTAGTGCCGCAAAATTGGGCAGTGGAAATAATTTATCCAAGCCATGCTCTTCCAAAACATGGCCCAATCGTTCGGCTGAGCCCTGCGTCCAAGCAGCAATAATTAGCTTTTTACCTTGCGTGATTTCGGCATTGGCGTAAAGTTTGACGGCTTCCCAAACATTTGTCCCTTCGGCCTGCCGTTCGGGCGCAAAATTGCGTGATGGGCGCGAATTTGCGTGAAGTTTAGAGGTTTCATCGCCCGAATTAAATGGAGTGAATTCCCTTGTCGGGCAATTCTCCAAGAGCGCCTTTATTTGCGGCATTTCCAAATATAGAAGCTCAGGTTTTATTGCTTTATATGGGGTGGAGCCTTTTGGCGGCGGAACTAATCTCGCTTGATAATAATCTTCAATTAATGCGGCGCGATTCATGGCGGCATCAAGCGCTCCATGTTCAAGGCAAATAAATGCGTCATCGCCCAAATATTCAAAAATGGTAGCCAATTTTTCATGGAAAAGCGGCAACCAATGTTCCATGCCACCACGACGAATTCGCGCGGAAACGCTTTCATAAAGCGGATCGCCTTGCGGCGCGCCAAACATTTCGAGATAACGCGACCTGAAAAGGCGGACTGCTTCATCGTCCAAAATCGCTTCGGAAACTGGGGTAAGTGACAAGGAATGTAATTGTTTGACCGATCTTTGAGTTTCGGGGTCAAAGGTGCGAATGCTCTCCAAAATATCCCCGAACATATCGAGCCTTACGGGAAGCGCTTCAGATGGCGCGAATAAATCAACCACCCCACCGCGAATGGCATATTCACCTTTGTCCCTTACGGTCTCAGTTTTGGAATAGCCATTTGCAGCCAAGTAATTTTGCAGCCGCCCCATATCAAGTTCTTGCCCCGGGCGCGTTTCAAACACTGCCGCCAATATCTTGGCTTTGGGTATTATTTTCTGCAACAAAGCCGAGGCTGTGGTGACAATGAGTAGCTTTTCACCTGGCCCCACATTCGCGAGGCGCGATAATGTCGCAAGCCGCGTAGCCGCAATTTCAGCTGCTGGTCCAACCCTATCATAAGGCAGGCAATCCCATGCAGGAAGGCGCAAAATCTCGATGTTTGGGTCGAAAAAATTGATGCTGGTCGCAAATTTCTGTGCCGAAGCATCATCACTCGCGACAAAGACCCCAATTCCACCGCGCAAAGCCATGCCTCGTGCCATAAACAAAGCTTCGCTGCCCGCGGCAACGCCTTCAACAAGCAATTGCCCAGGGGCGTTGGCAAATAGATTTAGGAAATCAGGAATCATGGGGGCGCTTGTAATGCAAATTGAAAATAAGGAAATATGTCAGAACATTTTGACCACTTGATTTTGCTTACGACTTAATCTCACCTTCCCAAAGTGTGGTTTTTAGTGAGGCGAAACTTTGTAGGGAATTCAGGACACTGCCATCATATTGCGCTGGGGTTTCTCGTTGCCCGATTATCCAATAATAAACGTCCCAATCCTGCTGGTTTAAGAGCTCGTCAAATTGATCCAATTCGCTGTCGGATAATTTATCCAATTCTTGGTCAGCATAAGTGCCCATCAAAAAATCATGCTCGCGAAAGCCTCTGCGCCACGCGCGAAATCGCAATTGCTTTATTCGTATTTCGCGCTGTGTTTCACCCATGCGCAGCGTCTAACCCAATTCAAGGCAAAAAAAAAGCCCAAGTTTCCTCGGGCTTTAACTTTATTCGTTTATATTACTAATTACCGCGAGCGATAAAAAACGTGAGTTCCAATTCTTGCGACACGCGGTAAGCGACGCGACCAAGAAGGCGAAACAAATGTTGCGTGGAAATGGGTGGCATTGCCAACTACATTTGGTTTCCAACCATCAACAACCCGTTCGGCGATATTGTTTGCACGTTCCCATTGCACACCGCGTGGTGCACCACGACCTGAATCACAAGCCCATGAAAACTGACAAACACTGCGCGACCTTTGTCTTACGACACCGCAAAAAGTGTTAGGATATGCATGCGAAGCGACACGATTTGCGACAACTTCAGCAACTGCGAGTTGGCCGCGTTCGGGTTCGCCGCGTGCTTCAAAATAAATAGCCTCAGCCAAACAACGGACTTCACGGTCACGTTCTGAATTTGATACTGCGCGCGGAGTGGGGTGTATAACCCCTGCTAATTGCGAGGCAGCTGATTCTAAAGCTGCATTCACTGATGAAGCCAATGCGTCATTATTGACGGGTTGGCTTGTTTGGGAGGCGGTTTCAACCGTTGTTGTAGCTTCAACAACCGGTTCTGCAATTGCGCAATTTGAAATGAAAATTGCAACAAAAACAGTCCCAAATACGGTCGCAGCATCACGCGCGAGGGCATTTGAAATACCGTTTAGTCTTTTGGACATGGCAGTCTTTCACCACAAAAGAGGCCAAAGCGCAAGTTGTGACCACAACTTATGATGGTGTATTGGTGATTACTAAGCTTCATCTTGGCGCTAAGCCACTAAGATAATAAGGTTTTTCGCAACTGCAAAAAATCGACGAGTTTTTGCATCTTTGGCACAATTAGCGAATCAAAATCCGCTATTTTTACTGCACGTTAACCTTTCAAAGCAGCTTGTGCAGCTGCTAAGCCATCGTGAATCGTCATGGCTGCTTACCCGCTCAAGCAACAAAATTGGTAGCGTTAGTGGCTCCCTTTGACTTGCGATATCCGAATATTAAAACGGACACAAAAAAGGTATGTGCGGCCCACGAAAATACACTTTGAACAATAACGGGCAAAGACATGAAATTTCCTTCGACAATTTCGGAATGATTTGCAACCAAAATTGAAATAAAAGCGGCCGCACCACATTCGAAAGATATTTTTTCCATAGTTTTTTCTCGTTCGTCGATTTGTTTCTTCAACCAAAACACCAGAAAGAAGATTTGGCCGCCAAACAAATAATATCCTGTAAATGCCCCCAAAATGGTTCTCCAAATTGAATGCACACTTCCCGATAACCTACATTGCAGCGGGTCAGGCACAAAATCACACACATAGTAGCTCCCTTTGCTCGGAATATAATAAATGTCAGAAACAAAGGAATTGACAACCGCAAGGAACAAATCAAATGAAATTAATGCACAAATCAGGAAAAGATATTCGTGGCTGCTGACATCATTTTTGAACAGCCGCTTGCGTATTGGCGGCTTTAACCGACTGAGCGAATTTGTTCTTCTTGAAACCAGCCACATCACGCTGACGTAAATCAACCATAAACTAGCGGCAACATAAATTAGCCCGATTGGCCAATAAATAAAAATAACAAGTATTTCGACATCATATAGTCCAAATACTACCATAAATACAGCAAAAATCGACGCGATGCCAAAGAACAAGGTATAAATTGATTTACATGCATTTGGCATTTCCAAGGCCTTTGTTGTCGCGGTTCTTAATCAACCCAAACTAGACTTCAAAGCAGCTTGTGCGGCTGCTAAACGGGCAATTGGAACGCGGTATGGCGAGCATGAAACATAGTCGAGGCCCACGCTTTCGCAAAACTCAATTGAGGCTGGGTCGCCGCCATGTTCACCGCAAATCCCGAGCTTAATCCCTGCCCGCGCTGCACGTCCGCGAGTAGCGGCGATTTTCACTAATTCGCCAACGCCTTTTTGGTCCAAAGTCACAAATGGATCGCGCTCAAAAATGCCTTGGCTTAAATAATCACCCATAAAGCGGCTGGCATCGTCGCGCGAAATACCAAGTGTGGTTTGTGTCAAATCATTTGTCCCAAAAGAGAAAAATTCGGCGACTTCAGCAATTTCATCGGCACAAATGGCGGCTCTTGGCAATTCTATCATTGTGCCGACCAAATAGAGGATATTCACGCCAGCTTTGGTCATCACCGTTTTGCCAATTTCGTCAATTCGTGCTTTCAAAATCGCCAATTCTTTGCGAGTAGCAACCAATGGAACCATGATTTCAGGGATTGGCGCTTTTCCCAAATTTTTGGCAACTTCAATTGCGGCTTCGAAAATTGCTCTTGCCTGCATATCATAAATTTCGGGAAAACTAATGCCAAGCCGACAGCCACGATGCCCCAACATTGGGTTAAATTCGTGCAATTCCTTGGCGCGTTCTAGAAGCTTTTTGGCATTAAGCCCAGTCGCCGCCGCCACAGCCGCCACATCTTCCTCCGAATGCGGCAAAAATTCATGAAGTGGCGGGTCAAGCAATCTTATGGTTACAGGAAGCCCCGCCATGATTGTGAAAAGTTCGACAAAATCTTGACGCTGCATTGGCAGGATTTTTTCCAAAGCATGTTCACGGCCCGCTTTAGTTTCCGACAAAATCATTTCGCGCACCGCAGCAATGCGGCTGGCGTCGAAAAACATATGTTCAGTGCGGCACAGGCCAATACCTTCAGCGCCAAAATCGCGCGCCGTTTTTGCGTCAAGCGGGGTTTCGGCATTGGCGCGCACTTTCATGCGCCGCACATCATCGGCCCAAGCCATAAGCGTGCCGAAATCACCTGATAATTCGGGTTGTTCCAAATCCGCCGCGCCAAATAAAACTTCGCCGGCACTGCCATCAACCGATATTATTTCGCCTTTCTTAATAACCCGCCCGCGCACAATAAATTGCCCCAAAACCTCATCAATTTTAATTTCGCCCGCGCCCGAAACGCAGGGCCGACCCATGCCGCGCGCGACAACTGCTGCATGCGAAGTCATGCCGCCGCGTGAGGTGACAATGGCTTTGGCGGCGTGCATGCCGTGAATGTCTTCGGGGCTGGTTTCTTCGCGTATAAGAATGACGCTATGGCCATGCGCTGCTTTTTCTTCGGCTTCGTCAGACGAGAATATGACTTCGCCAACAGCAGCACCGGGGGAAGCTGGAAGCCCCTTGGTTAGAATATCGCGCGCATAGCTCGCCTTTATTGTCGGGTGCAGAAGTTGATCCAAAGCCGATGCGTCGATACGCGAAACCGCTTCGCACGTGCTAATCATGCCTTCGGCGACCATATCGACCGCGATTTTTAGTGCGGCTTTAGCTGTGCGTTTGCCGCCCCGAGTTTGCAACATCCATAATTGGCCATTTTCGGCAGTAAATTCAATATCTTGCATATCGCGGTAGTGGTTTTCGAGTTTTAAGTAACAATCATGCAATTGAGCATAGACTTGTGGCAAAGCTTCCTCGAGCGATTGTCCATCTTCGCGCATCAAAGCATGCTGCGCTTTGGTGATAGATTTTGGTGTGCGAATACCGGCAACCACATCTTCACCTTGGGCATTAATCAAATATTCGCCGTAAAATAATTTTTCGCCAGTTGAAGGGTTACGGGTAAAAGCAACGCCTGTGGCCGAAGTTTCCCCCATATTGCCAAAAACCATGGCTTGAATATTGACGGCAGTTCCCCAGCTTTCAGGAATATCGTGCATTTTGCGGTAGAAAATCGCGCGGTTGTTCATCCATGATTTGAAAACCGCACCAATTGCGCCCCATAATTGGTCATTCACATTTTGCGGGAAAGGACTTTCCGTTTCATATTCCACAGCGGATTTATATTTGCCGACAATTTCTTCCCAATCACTTGCTTCAAGTTCAGTATCTTCTTTGAAATCATTGACTTCTTTGTAGGATTCCAAAATATCCTCAAACAAATGGTGGCCCAAATCCAACACAACATTGGAATACATTTGAATGAACCTGCGATAACTATCAAATGCAAAACGGCGATTGCCCGATAATTTTGCCAAACCTTCAACTGTTACATCATTGAGGCCAAGATTTAGCACAGTGTCCATCATACCTGGCATGGAAGCACGCGCGCCCGAGCGCACCGATACCAAAAGCGGATTATTGGCGTCGCCAAATTGTTTGCCAACTGTTTCTCCGATTTTTGCCATTGCTTCATCGAGTTGAGCGGCAAGTGCCGCGGGGTAAGTGCGGCCCAATTCGTAAAATGCGGTGCATACTTCGGTGGTGATTGTAAAACCTGGGGGGACAGGCAAGCCGATTTTGTTCATTTCGGCCAAATTTGCACCTTTGCCACCAAGCAATGATTTCATGCTCGCATCGCCATCGGCATTTCCTGCACCAAATGAATATACGTATTTGACCATTTAATTACCCCTAATGCACTCAAAGTCCGCTATTTTGGCCATCATTTGGCGGAGTTGGGCCAATAGAGCAAGTCGATTTTGGCGAATGCTGGCGTCAGCGTCATTCACCAAAACGTCATCTAGAAACGCATAAATTGGCGAACGAAGCGATGAAAGCGCTCCCAATGCGCCAGCAAAGTCCTCCTTGGCCAAAAATACGGCTAAATCGCTGCTAATTTCACCAAGTGTAGCAAAAAGCGACATTTCTGCATTTTCTTTGAAAAGTGATGGGTTAACCACAGCATCGGCACTTTCCCAGCCTTTTTTCTCCTCTGCCTTGAGGATATTTGCTGCTCGTTTATAGCCTGCGAGGAGATTCTCGCCCTCGGTGGTTTTGAGGAAGATGGAAAGGGCTTTGATGCGGTTTACGATGCGAACAAGATCGTCGTCGTCAATCGCATATGCAGCATCGATTATATCATGCTCAAAACCTTGGTCGCGGAGGTAGATTTTTAGGCGGTCGAGGAAAAATGAGGGCAACCCCTTCTTAACTCTTGCAATCCCTTCTTCAAATACTCTTCTTCCTGCCCATTGGTGAGTATGAGTTTCGGCACCGACTATCTCATGAATTGTTTCTTCAGAGTAACCTCGTTCAATTGCAATATTCGAAATGGTTCCCGCCTCATCAACTGCTTTCAAGGCTAAATTCGTCAACGCTTCTACGGTCAAATATTCGACTAAATCGTAATAGTTTAGATGTAATTCATTCTCCAAAATAATCCGAATTATACCTAATGCCGCGCGGCGAAGTGCGTATGGATCGCCGCTTCCAGTTGGTTTTTCGCCAATTGCAAAAAACCCAACCAAAGTATCAAATTTATCCGCCAATGCCACGGCAATTGAAACTGGGTGGGTAGGCACATTATCACTTGGGCCAATTGGCTTGTAATGTTCGGCGATTGCGTTGGCGACAGAGGCAAGCTCCTCCCCTACTTGTAGGGGAGGTGGCATTCGTTCGACAGCCCCCCTATAAATAGGAGGGCGGCTTGGCACTGCACCCAAAGACGCATAATAACGCCCCATTATCCCTTGCAATTCAGGAAATTCACCGACCATTTCGGTTGTTAAATCGGCTTTGCACAATAATGCGGCGCGTTTGGCATCGTCAACATTTGCACCAACCAAAGGCGCGATTTCACCAGCCAGTTCAACAATGCGCTTTACTTTTTCGCCAACACTTCCCAATTTTTCATGGAATACCAAAGTATCAAGTTTTGCCACTCGGCTTGCCAATGGGGTTTTTCTATCTAAATCCCAAAAATAGCGAGCATCATTGAGGCGAGCGGACAATACGCGAGCATTGCCGAGCGCGATTGCCTTGCCGCCATCACTTGCATTTACGTTGGAAACCACAATGAAATAAGGCGCGAGTTTGCCTGTTGCCTTATCATTGGCCACAAAATATTTTTGGTTAAGGCGCAAAGTGAGGCGAATAACTTCGGGTGGTAAATCGAGGAAGGCCGCGTCCATCTGCCCCAAAATCACAAATGGCTTATCCACAAGACCGCAAACTTCTTCCAAAAGGCCAATATCATCGACCAATTCCAAGCCATTTTTCGCGCAAATTTCACCGGCCTGCACCAAAATTGATGCTTTGCGGACTTCGCGGTCAATAATTACATTTGCGGCAGCGATTTTGGTTTTATAGTCGGCGAAATTGGCGACAGCGAACACGCCATTGCCATGAAAGCGGTGGCCTTCGGTTTGATTGCTGGCTTTTATGCCTTCAATCTCAAACGGCACGATTTCGCCATCAAACAGCGCCAAAACGCGGTGCAAGGGCCGCACCCAACGTAAGCTCCCCTCGCCCCAACGCATTGACTTGGGCCAAGGGAAATTGCGTATGATTTGCGGCACTAATTCTGCAATTATTTCGGTGGTTTTGGCGCCCGCTTTAACCACATCAACCACATAATAATCGCCTTTTTTGGCATCGCTTTCAATTCGGGCTTCGCTAATTGAGGCAATGCCAGCGGCACGGATAAAGCCATCAATTGCAGCTTGCGAGGCGCCCAATTTAGGCCCCTTCTTTTCTTCGCGCACTTCGGGTGTGGCTGTGGGTAAGTCAGTTACGCCAACCCCAAGCCTGCGCGGTGCTACAAAACTTTCAAACTCGCACTGCAAAATACCAGCTTTTTTAAAGCCTTCATCAAGCAAGCGAACCAAATCTTCCATCGCCCGTTTTTGCATACGCGCAGGAATTTCTTCGCTGAATAATTCAAGCAGGAACTCGCTCATTTGCTTGCTCCTTGTTGGGTTTCAAGCCAAGAAGCGGCGCAGCCTTTGGCAAGATCGCGCACGCGGGCAATGAAGCTTTGGCGTTCTGTTGGGCTTACAACCCCTCGCGCATCCAATAAATTGAATAAATGTGATGACTTTAACGCCCAATCAAAAGCCGGAAGTGGCAAATTATTGGCAAGCAATATTCCGCATTGCTTTTCGGCATCTTCAAACCATCGTTTTAACATTGCAGCGTCAGAATGTTCAAAATTAAAGGCGCTTTGTTGCTTTTCATTTTCAAGAAAAACATCGCCATAGCTCACGCCATTGCCGTTAAAATCAATGTCATAAACATTTTCAACACCCTGCACATACATCGTTAGGCGCTCCAAGCCATAAGTGAGCTCACCCGAAACTGGTTTGCAATCAAAACCGCCGACTTGTTGGAAATAAGTATATTGCGAAACTTCCATGCCATCGCACCAAACTTCCCAGCCCAAGCCCCATGCGCCGACAGTTGGATTTTCCCAATCATCCTCAACAAAGCGAATATCATGCAATTTGGGGTCAATCCCAATTTCATATAAAGAATCAAGGTATAATTGCTGCAAGTTAATTGGATTTGGCTTTAATATTACTTGATATTGATAATAATGGCCCAGCCGATTTGGGTTTTCGCCATAGCGCGCATCTTTGGGGCGGCGTGAAGGTTGGACATAAGCGGCTTTCCATGGCTTATCGCCCAATGCGCGCAATGTGGTGGCTGGGTGCAACGTCCCGGCGCCAACTTCGCTATCATAGGGTTGTAAAATCACGCAGCCCTGGCGTGCCCAATAGTCTGACAATGTGAGAATAATGTCTTGAAAGCTAGGCTTTTTGCCCAATTTATATGCCCGCGAACAAGCGGTTTGGTGGGAAGATATGTTTTTCGATTCTGACATACTTAAGACTTAGCCTAAAGTTGAGGATTTGTGACGGTCAAGTAACAGCTAATAAGAGTTTAGAAAACCTTTGTGTGTGAAGTTTATCACTTTCAAAATATGTTTTCGCACCAATTAACTATACAATATAATATCTTAGCATTGAAGTGCCGCTTCATATTCAATAAAAGCGTCAACATAATTGGATTTGGAGTGTTGAAGTGAAGCCAAACATATTGGTATTAGGCGGCGATCAAGCGTGTGAAGCGATATTGGCTGCTGGCTATCCAATCACTGGCGTCAATGATTTGCAGGCCCCTGCCGCCGCGATTGTAATTGACGTTAGAAGTGGCGGCATAACCAAATCCTATGAAATTATGGAAGCATTGAAACTTGCATTGGGGCCAAGGGCTGGTTTGTTTTTTGCTTGGACCGATGAAACCCCCGACGTAAAAACTTATCGCACAATGCATAAATTGGGCTTCGATGGTTCATTTAATGCGCAAACGCCAATTGCATTCATTAGTGCTAGACTTGAAAGCGCTATTCGAATTCAAACAATGTCGGACGAAGTGCAAAGCCGTATGAAAACGCTGGAGAGCTTTGGTGCGCCGCGTTTTGGACAACCAACTCTTGATAAAAACCCGCGCCGTGTATTGATATATGGCCCGCCGTGCCCTGAGAACATGCGTCTTGCGGCGATGCTTGAAACGCTTGGCGTTGCTACTATTGCTGCGATGTCTTCATACACCGCATTTGATTATCTTCACAAAGGCAATTTCGACGCGATAATTGTAATATCGAAAGGCGATTCTGCTAATTCAATTGCGTTTTGTGCGGCGCTTCGACGCAATTCGCGATTATTCCATTTGCCTTGTTTGTTATTTGCCGCAAGTGATTTTGAAAGCCTTGAAGTTGCGATTTCGCGCGGCGCTTCGGACGCAGTTCGCGCCGGCGAAAACGATGAATTGGCTTTGGCGCGGCTTTTGACTTTGATAGACGAAAAACGGCGGCGTGATGCCCTTAATTTGATTTTTCACAATGCAAAAACCACAAATGCGATAGATAGACGAAACGGCATTTATAACCAGGATTTCTTCAATCGGCATTTATTGGAAATTGTCGAACGCAGCACGCAATCGCGGAAAAATGTCGCCTTAGCATTGGTGGATGTCACAATTATCGAGCAGAGCCTTACCTCCAAAAGCCCAGAAGCAATACGCAAAGTCATCAACCAATGCGCCAATATGTTGTCGCGCTTAATTCGTATCGAAGATGTGGCGGCAATTTTGGACAATGGCAAATTCGCAGTCATTTTCCCATCAACGCCAGCACAAACCGCCGAAACCGCCTTGGCCCGCATAGTTGCGGTGCTCGAATCTTCTGGCTTTGATACTGGCGCATTTACCGAGCCAGCGAGCGTGAACTTGCAATATGAGGTTATTGAACTTGAAGAAAACCAAAGCAGTGATGAATTTATGGCGCGTTTTGGGGAATTTATGAAATCAAATCATTTCGAGTAATATTTCATCCGCCGCAACCGCATCACCGACTTGGGTTTTGATAGACTTGACCTGGCCGTCACGCTCAGCCCGAATAATATTTTGCATTTTCATGGCTTCAACAATAATAAGCGCTTGGCCATTTTTTACATTATCGCCCTCCATAACTTCGACAGCGACAATAAGTCCAGGCATTGGCGACACAATCACGCCGGTTCGATTTGGTTTGGTTTTTGGCGGTAATTTCAAGTGCAATTGCGCCATTCTTGGGCTTGCGACAATTACTATATTGGTGGAGCCACGATAATTGAATTTGAAACCTTCGGCCAAATCCTCAAAATGCATTGTGAAAGGTTCATTGTCATATTCGCCTTTTTTATTGGCAATTCCTTTGATTATATGATTGCCCGCGACAAAATCTGACAATATTTCAATTTTATTGCCACTTTCAAATGTCACTTTTGCACCATTGGATTGTGG
Source organism: Hyphomonadaceae bacterium (assembly GCA_009773395.1). Classification (GTDB taxonomy): domain Bacteria; phylum Pseudomonadota; class Alphaproteobacteria; order Caulobacterales; family Aquidulcibacteraceae; genus Pseudaquidulcibacter. The sequence continues at coordinate 212,998 of WRPI01000003.1, forward strand.
CTCTATGTGAAGCGGGTGATAGGTTCCGTCTATAAAAATTACCCAATCTTTGCGGATTGGCATGTTATTATTGCCAGAAGCGGCTTCCACTTCGCGCTTGCGAGTATGAACCAATGCCGCAACGCCTGCGATTAATGCAGTAGTGCTGTCATTTAACGGCACATTTTTGAAACCGTCTTTGAACTCAACGGCGATATAATCGGTTGTAATATTGCCAGAAGCAAATCTGATTTGCCCTAATATTGCCGCCAAAAATGGAATATTTGACGCAATGCCAACGACCCGAAAATCATCAAGTGCCGCGCGGGAAATTTCAATTGCATCCGCGCGCGTCGGCCCCCAACAGCTTAGTTTTGCAATCATGGGATCGTAGAACATCGAGATTTCGTCGCCAACCCTTACCCCAGCATCAACGCGAATTTTGCCACTCAAATAATCACCTTCTTGGGTTTGCGTATAGTGCTTCAACCGCCCGATGGAAGGCAAAAAACCGCGATATGGATCTTCGGCATAAACACGCGATTCAACTGCCCAACCATTGATTGATAAATCGCTTTGCAGAAGCGCGAGTTTTTCGCCTGCGGCGACCCGTATCATTTGCTCAACCAAATCAACGCCAGTTATCATTTCGGTCACTGGATGCTCGACTTGGAGGCGCGTATTCATTTCGAGAAAATAGAAGTTTTTATCAAGGCCAGACACCACAAATTCAACTGTGCCCGCGCTGTCATAATTAACGGCCTTTGCCAAAGCCACCGCCTGCGCACCCATTTTTTCGCGGGTTTGTGGGTCTAGAAATGGGCTTGGTGCTTCTTCAATTACTTTTTGGTTGCGGCGTTGAATTGAACATTCGCGTTCAAATAAATGGACGATATTACCGTGTTTATCGCCCAAAACTTGAATTTCAATATGGCGCGGCGAGACAATATATTTTTCAATAAATATTCTATCATCGCCAAAAGCACCTTTGGCTTCGGCTCTTACTGCGCTGAACCCTTCCCTTGCCTCAGTTTCATTATAGGCAATGCGAATGCCTTTGCCGCCACCACCTGCCGATGCCTTAATCATAACTGGATAGCCAATTTGGGCGCTTATCTCGAGTGCGTGGTCAATGTCGCTGATTTCACCAATAAAGCCAGGGACGCAAGAAACCCCAGCCGCCTGAGCCATTTTCTTGGATTCTATTTTGTCGCCCATTGCGCCGATGGCATATGGATTTGGACCGATGAAAATTATGTTTTCCTGTTGCAATTTTTCGGCAAATATTTTGTTTTCAGATAGAAACCCAAACCCCGGGTGAATGGCCTGTGCCCCGCTTGATTTGGCAGCCGCGATTATTTTGTCCATGTCCAAATATGACTGCGATGCGGGGCTAGCGCCAATGTGGATTTTTTCATCGGCCATTTCGACTGCCAATGATTCTTCATCAGCGTCAGAATAAACCACCACCGTTTTTATTCCCATTTTACGAGCAGTTTTAATTATGCGGACAGCAATTTCACCACGATTGGCAATCAATATTTTTTCAAACATTTAGGGTATTGGCTTTCACATTGACAATCCGAAATATTAAACACGGCAAAAATATAAATGCAACTTCGTAATCCTATGGCTCGTTTTTCTTGTCTGGACCAAGTCTTTCTAGCCACTCATGCTCAAGAATACGCAACCGCGTCACAATCGTAATGAAAAACGCGGTGGACCAACCGAGCAAAATCACACCATTGACCGCTTCAATTGCGCCCACCAAACGCCAAGCTCGCGGCATCAATACATCACCATTGCCAAGCGAAACAAAACTAATTGTCGAAAAATATAAAGATTGTTCAAAATCGGCAAAAGCGTTCAAACCATAACGATAAAAAGCGGCATAAGTCCAAATTTCCACCGTATGCAAACCAAACAGACCGAGAACCACCGCCAAAATCACCAAATATCTTTGCCAAAATGGTCGATGAAGATGGGTGTGACGCCAAAGCGGCGCGTTCATAATGAAGGAAAAAGCGGCAAGGCCAAAAAAATGGATGGTCGCCGTAATTAATACCAAAATCGATGCATAACCAAGATTAGCACCAAAATGTGAAATGAGTTCGCTATCAGCCATATTGTATTGGTAGCAAATTATCGTAAAATTCAAGCGTCCCATGCATGTTTGGCATGTTGTTTGCGGTAGTAAGAGAATTAAACCCCCATGCTTCAAAATGAAATAGACAAACCATGCCAAACTTCCGAAAATTTATCACGATTGCTGCAATTGTTTCACTGAGTTTGGCCAATTTAAGCGCATCATCGGCGCAAAATTATGGGGCACGGCAAAATACCAGCCCGAACCGCGCTTATTTTCCAGTTAATAACTGTTTGAACATGGGCAATGGCCTTGAAGCGCCAAATGAGGGCGAATGGGGCTATCGTTTTGAGCGCGGCGATTTTGCGCTTATTCGTGAACGCGGTTTTGATACAGTTAGAATACCGATAAAATGGTCAGCACACATAGATGCGGGCGCGCCTTATCGCATTGACCCCACGTTTCTTCGCCACGTCGATGACATTGTAAGTTGGGGAATGGCGGCACGGCTAAATGTCATCATCAATGTCCATCATTTTGACGAGCTGTACACCAACCCAAATGCAAATGAGCGCAAATTATTGGCGATTTGGGAACAATTAGCCGCGCGTTACCAAGACGCACCGCAAAGTCTTATATTCGAAATCATCAATGAACCGCGCGAAGCCCTTTCAGGTGCGCGAGCCAATTCAGTGCAAGCGCGGGCGCTTTCGGCCATTCGCCGCACTAACCCAACACGCACGGTAATTCTCGCGGGCGATAATTGGGGCGGCATTGATGGCATGGAAAATTTGCGATTGCCAAATGACCCCTATGTAATTCCAACTGTCCATTATTACGGGCCATTTGAATTTACTCACCAAGGCGCCGAATGGCTACCGAACGCGCCTCCTTCTGGTCGAAATTGGCCGCAGCAAGGCGATATTGCACAATTGAACAATGATATTGACCGCATTGTAGCTTGGCAAAACCGAATGAACGCACCGGTATTTATTGGCGAATATGGCACCGATATTGCCGTGCCAATTGCCCTTCGTGAGCGTTGGGCGCGCGATGTTACACTTGGCCTAAAACGCGCTGGCTTTGCCACTTGCTACTATAATTTCGCGGGCGGTTTCCCGCTTTATGACAAAGCTACAAGGCGCTGGCAAACTGGCATTTTACGTGCGCTTGGCCTACACTAAAGCGGATTAGCCAGCGTTGGATCTATGCCTTTTGGTAATAATACCCACCAATTTGTGTCATGGTTGACATTGCCGCCGTCTATCCCTGCCTGAACGCCAGTTCCCCAAAATAAATCACCACGGATTGCGCCTTTAATTGCGCCGCCGGTGTCTTGAGTAATTGCAAGCCGTGTAAATGGCGCTGAAGCCACTGCCACGCGACCATTAAATGCACTTATGAAAATTGGCACACCAAATGCGTGAAATGATGGGTCAATTGCCATTGAACCGCTGGCCACCAATGGCACGCCTTGAGTTCCTTTTGGCCCTTCATTGGGGTCAGCAATTTCGGTAAAATCGAAAAATACCGTGCGCGGATTCGCATTTATCACTTCACGCGCAAGTTCGGGTGGTGCAGTTTCGAACCAATGCATCAAAGCGGCCATACCTGCGCCATTGGCGGGCAATATCCCGCGCCTTATTAATTCTTGCGAAGGTGAACGAAATGGGTGGCCATTGGTGGCGACATGGGCGACGCGAACTTGGCGACCGTCAGGCAAAGCCAAGCGCCCAGAACCCTGCACTTGGATTGTTAAAGCATCACCGATTTTGGCAAATGCAATTGGCCTTGTGTTTTGGACAGTGATTTCGGCGCGGCTTAAATATGGCACAAAGCCATTACCAGAAACGCGGCCCACAATTTTCTTAGCGGCAAGATTTGGATCAAATAGCCCAAGGTCGAGTGTGATTAAATCGGGCGGCAAGGAAAACAAAGGTTCATTATTTATGGCATCGGGGGTTAGGCTCGCAGGAACAATTGGCTCATAATATGATGTAAGCCGCCCGACATCACCCGCGCTGGTACGAATTGACCAAGGGGCGAAATTATCGGTCCAAAATTGACTGTCACTGGCGCTTGTATCGCGCGCGGCATCACAAGCAGCAGCCCATTGCCTTTTGGTGCCGGCATATTGCCCGCGCGGAGCCAAAAATGCATTATCCGCCAGCGCCATAATACGGGTGCAACTATTGATGAAAGACAATCTTGCGGCATGAACATCTGTTGTTGCCCAATCGGGGAGCGCGTCAAACCCAACTGCCGCGAAGATAATTTCACCGCGCGCGGGCCTTGCCGTTGTGCTTGCAGCCGCAGGAACCGCAACATTGGCTGTGCTTGCAACTGGAATATTTATAGTGGCGGGGGATGTGGCGCATGAAGCCAGCGTCGCACTGCCCAACACCAACAAAAGCGAAAATAATTTTTTCATTTTTTATCTCTCAACGAGCACACTATATTCGTGCTTGCTGCTTTTGCAAACTCTAATTAGTATCGGTTCACAAGGTGGAAACAAAATGAAAAATAATGAAATTGTGAAAATTATTGGTCTGGCTTTGGCAATTGGCTTTTTGAGTGCGGCGGCAACACAGGCCCCGCCCAAAGCGCCTTCTGATATTGTGGCCGAAGCCCCTGGAACCGCGTGGACGGACATTCCTGCCGATGATTTGGTGGTGGTTAAATTGGCAAATAATACTAGTTTCGCATTTCAATTAGCGCCCGAATTTGCGCCAGTTCATATCGCCAATATCAAAAAACTTGTGCGCGCTGGCTGGTTCAATAATTCGGCGATTGTGCGGGTGCAAGATAATTATGTGGTGCAATGGGGCAATGGTGATGATGCAGTTTTGCCCGACGGAATAATTGCAAATCCACCCGCCGAATATGAATGGCCTTTGGTGCGCACGGGCTTTAGAGCGCTTCCCTTTCGTGATGCTTATACAAGGCAAGCGGGACACAAAAACACTTGGCCAATGGCGACAGATGGGCGCGCGGCTTGGCTTGTGCATTGCTATGGCATGATTGGTGTGGGTCGCAATTTAGCACCTGACACTGGGCATGGCGGCGAACTTTACACCGTAATCAGCCACGCTCCACGCCATTTGGACCGCAATATCACACTGGTTGGGCGCATGATTTATGGCATGGAAAACTTGACCGCTCTCCCTCGCGGAACCGAAGCCCTTGGGTTCTACAAAGAAGAAGCGCAAAAAATCCAGTTTGAGAATGTGCATATTGCCGCCGATTTACCGCAAGGTGAGCGCCCGAATTATCAAGTGATGAACACAAATAGCCCAAGTTTCGGGCAATGGGTAAATGCCCGTGCCAATCGCGGTGGGCCGTTTTTTATTCGCCCCGCTGGGGCTGTGGATATATGTAACGCGCAAGCACCGATACGGGTGAGACCATAAATCAAATGCAAGAATATATCGAAATACCACATGATAAATGGCGCCAATATAGTGTTGCTGAAATGAAGGCCCGCTCCAAGGATTTCTATGAAGCCATGAAAACAAGGCGAACTGTTCGTCAGTATTCAGATACAAAAATTGACCAAGGAATCATTGAAAACTGTCTTCACGCAGCAGGGAGTGCGCCAAGCGGAGCTAATCACCAGCCTTGGCACTTTTGCGTTATCCAAAGTGCCGCGATAAAAAAGCAAATCCGATTGGCAGCCGAAGCCGAAGAACGCGAATTTTACCAAAACAAAGCACCCAAGGAATGGCTTGAAGCACTTGCGCCTTTTGGAACTGATGCCCAAAAACCGTTTTTAGAAGTCGCGCCTTATTTGATAGCGATTTTCGCCCAAAAGCGCGGCGGTCCGCGCAAAGGCGATGATAAAAAGAATTATTACATCAGTGAAAGCGTCGGCATTGCTACTGGCATTTTGATAAGTGCATTGCATTTGGCAGGACTGGCGACACTTACCCACACGCCCGCGCCAATGAATTTTCTTAACAAAATTTGCGGTCGGCCTTCGAGTGAGAAGCCGTTTCTATTGCTGGTTGTCGGCCTTCCCGCACCAAATGCTACAGTTCCCAAAGCTAGCTTTGACAAAAAGAGCTTGGACGAGATTTCTAGCTGGCTTTAGCGAGCCTCGATCGCAGGCTTAACGTCTAAGCCTATTTTTCGCTTGCATTTTCCCCTTTATATGAGATTATTCTTATTTGCTAAAAAGCAAAAATAATAAAAAGGGAGAAAACAATGAAAATAGCAACAAAAATCGGTGTCATATTGTTATCAAGTGCGGCATTTAGTGCAGCTTTTGCTGGCGATGAAACTGGCAATTGGCGCAGGCCCAATGGCGATACAGTTGCCGTAAGCGTTCGTGGTGGCGGGCTTTATTGCACAATTACCGCAGGGCGCAGGGTTGGCTTTGAAATGTGCCACGGAATGCGCAATACAGCCGCCGATGTTTGGCAAGGCCGCACCATGAAACACCCTTCCATGCCCGGGTTTATGACTTTTAATGGCACGGTTACGATTTCTGGCAATAATCTAGAAATTAAGGGCTGCGCAATTGGCCAAGGCATGTGCGACAAAGAAAAATGGACGAAGTTGAATTAGCTACAAAGGTATATTCCCATGCTTTTTCCACGGATTACTCAATTTCTTATTGCGCAATGTCCTAAGCCCTTTGGCGATACGAAAGCGGGTTTCGTGGGGCATTATTATGTCATCAATATAGCCAAGTGATGCCGCAACAAACGGATTTGCAAATCGTGCTTGATATTCTGAGGTTCTAGCTTCGATTTTTTCTTCATCGCCAATATCGGCGCGGAAAATGATTTCCACTGCGCCTTTTGCACCCATAACCGCGATTTCGGCGCTCGGCCAAGCATAGTTCAAATCCCCGCGAATGTGTTTTGAAGCCATAACATCATAGGCCCCGCCATAGGCTTTGCGGGTGATGATGGTGATTTTTGGCACAGTGGCTTCGGCATAAGCATATAAGAGTTTCGCGCCGTGTTTTATGAGGCCGCCATATTCTTGCTTTGTGCCGGGCATAAACCCCGGCACATCAACCATTGTGATAATTGGAATATTGAAACAATCACAAAAACGTATAAAACGCGCGGCTTTGCGCGAACTATCACTATCCAAAACCCCTGCCAAAAACATCGGCTGATTTGCGACAATACCAACGACATGGCCTTCAATGCGCCCAAACCCAACGACAATATTTTTGGCAAAATCGGGGCCGATTTCAAAAAAATCACCATCATCGACAGTTTTTTCGACTAATTCTTTTATGTCATAGGGTTGATTTGGGCTTTTGGGAATTAGGCTATCAAGCGAATAATCATGCTCATTTTTGACGAGAACATTGGGGCGAACCGGTGCTTTTTCATTATTGCTTGAGGGCAGAAAATCAACCAAGCGGCGAACTTGAAACAGTGTTTCAAAATCATTCTCAAAAGCGCAATCAGCGACGCCAGATTTTTGCGTATGAACCCCAGCGCCGCCCAATTCTTCGGCGGATACAATTTCATTGGTAACGGTTTTGACAACATCAGGGCCAGTCACAAACATATAAGAAGTATCTTTGACCATAAAAATAAAATCAGTAATTGCTGGCGAATAAACATCGCCGCCCGCACAAGGCCCCATAATTACCGATATTTGCGGAATTACGCCCGAAGCCAATACATTTTGCAAGAAAATATCGGCATAACCACCCAAAGCATCAACGCCTTCTTGAATCCGTGCGCCGCCGGCATCAAACAGGCCAATAATTGGCGCGCCATTGCGTAACGCCATTTGCTGCACTTTTAGGATTTTATTGGCGTGCGAGCGCGAAAGTGATCCACCAAAAACTGTGAAATCTTTGGAAAAGAAATAAACCAAGCGGCCATTTATGGTTCCATGCCCAGTGACCACGCCGTCGCCTGGGATTTTGGTTTTTTCCATGCCAAAATCGGTGCATTTATGTTCGACAAAAACATCATATTCTTCCATTGAATCTTCATCAAGGAGGATTTCCAAACGCTCGCGCGCTGTCAATTTGCCTTTAGCATGTTGGGCTTCAACCCTTTTTATGCCGCCGCCTTCTTCAGCCTGCGCGCGCTTTGATTGCAATTCTTCGATAGTTTTTTTCATTTATTTGATTCCATCTGCAAACATATTGCGCTAAGCAACAGGAGTAGGCAATTCAATTTTGTTATTGCAGGTCTTTAAATTATGCCAAGTATCGATGTTACCAAGCAAACCAAAATAGTCATGCCGAAATTGCAGAAATGGCTTTTGCTTGGCTTGGTGTTTTTGCTCTTGTTCTTGGGAACAAGCGCATATTTTTTTCGCAGAAACCTGTATAAGGAATTGATAAAACCGACAATTCCGTTTCAAATCGCGAATAAACCGTCAGTGCCAAATTACGCAGATGAAAGCGCTTGGCTTAAACGCGGCACACCGATAAGCACAAATACTGACGTGTTTTTCATAAACCCAACCGCATATTACAATGGCAAATTGGGTTGGAATGCCAATATTGCCGAAGACAATTTAACAACCAGGCTTCGCCAAGTTGTTTTGCCAAACCATGCTGCGCCTTTTGAAACCCAAAACAACATGTGGCTACCAAAATACCGCCAAGCAACGCTTTACGCGATGCTAAGCCAAAGTGAAGATTCGCGCGATGCATTGGATTTGGCTTATTCCGACATTGAAAAAGCATTTGATGTGTTTCTCGCGGCGCGCAATCCCAACGCAAAATTTACAATCGTCGGGATTAATCAAGGTGGATTACATGCTTTGCGGCTATTGCAATCACGGGTGGCCAACACTCCGTTGGAGCCAAATCTGCTTGCCGCCTACATTATTGACCAAGCAGTTCCAGCGTCACTTTTCTCGACAGCTTTGCCCGCAAATATGGGCAAACTGCAAACTTGCATTTCGCCGAAACAGGTGAATTGTGTTTTCGCATTTGCGGACTTCGATGAAAATGATGCAAAGGCCCATGAAATTTTTTCGCTTAGATCCAGTGTCTGGCAAAATAATATTGGTTATTTGCGCCTTGATGGAAAAGCGACTTTATGCGCCAATCCACTCAATGGCGGCGCAAGTCCTACGGCGCGGGCCATTGCTAATCTTGGTTCCGTTTCTGCCAATAATCTTGAAGAAGGCACGCGCCCAGCTTTATTGCCAGGGGTGACTGGCGCGCGCTGTGAAAACGGGCTGTTATTGGTGGACCCCTCACGGCCCGCCAATTTGCGGCCGCGTAGGTTTGAACTTGGCACATTGCATAAAACGCCTGAATATAATTTGTTTTATCAAGCGCTTAGCAATGATTTTCAAACTCGCTCCAAGCAATGAACCTAGCGCAAAGGATGTTCAAGAAGACGTGAACATTTGCGCTAGTTCTTTACTTTGCCGCTCCTTTTTACCCTTCAAGTCTATCAACTTGAAGGGGCGTCGCTGTAGTGAATCTGGGCTTTGCCAATCAGACACTTTATGTCTATTAGACTGCGCATGAAGAAACCAAAACTAAAATCAGCCGCCGAATGTGAAACCATGCAAGACGTTCGTTATGAAGTTGATAGAATTGACGAATTACTGGTTGATTTGCTCGCAGAGCGCCAATCAATGATGGACGCCGCCGCCCGCATTAAGCAGCACCGCAATACAGTTAGAGATGAAGCGCGAATTGAAGACGTTGTCGCCAAAGTGCTGCGCCACGCAAATCAAGTTGGGCTTTCGCCAAATATTGCCGAACCAGTTTGGCGGCTTTTGATCGAAAAATGCATCGAATATGAATTTGTTAGATTCGATGAAAATTCGCGCGATTAAGCGGAACGCATCAAGATTTGAGACTCTTAATCGCCAATTGGTGTTCGATTTTTGCAACCTCTTGCAAAGCTTGGTCAAAAGCCTGCATGATTTCTTCGCGGTAAATATATTTTTCATCGCGGCTTAACATGCGGGTTTGGGCGGCATTTTCGGCGGCTCCGCAAATTTGTGCCAATTCCCATGCGCCAATACTCACGGATGACCCTTTTATTGTGTGCGCGGCAACCAGCCAATCAGGCGTTGTCACTTCTGGGTCCAATAGTTTCTGCCACTGCTCACCTTGATTGCGAAAAATGGCCAAAACTTCGGCCATTAAAGCATCGTCATCCATTGCCATGCGCCGCAAATGCGCGACATCAACTTTGGGGGCCTCAGTTTGGTCTTGTATCATTGTGTCCAATCCATTCCAAAAGCGCAACATTACCGTTGGAACCGCAATATTAAGCAAATTAGTGTGAACAATTTGTTCATGTTTCGCTCAGCCAAGCTATTATATGTTCGGGTTCTCGTTTCTTACAGGAGATACGCACATGTTAATGTCTCATCCTCAAAACAAATCTACAATAAAGCGAAATGTCCAAATTTCATTTGCGGCGATTGCAATTGCTGCGGCTCTATTTGTAGGTGGCGCGCAGGCTCAAGAAGGTCACAGGCGGCGCGACGGCGGCAATTATTCGCGGCATCAAAACCAAGACCCTTCGCGTCATAATCAAGCTCCCTATTCAGCACCAAACGGCGGGCAAGACGACGGCGAACATAGAACGCGCCGCAATCACCCGCAGCCTATGCCACAAACTGCGCCTGTGCCGCCAACCGAACAGCGCAGCCAGCAACAACATTATTGGCCGCACCAAACGCCGCGCCTGCCTGAAAATGGTGACAATGAGGTAACAACTCAGCGCCACCAACCCGCACAACAACCTTCGCACGATACATATTCGCAGCAGCGCGGCGATGGTAACCGAGGCCATAGCCGCCAATATGACAGTGGCTATAGGCAACATCAGCCTTCGCAATATGGCAATTATGGTAATCAACAGCAAAATCAATCGCAATATGGCAATCAAAATCGTCACTATGAGCAGCCGCGCCAGCAACAACATGGGCACTATTACAATTATGGCAACCAAAATAACCATAATTCCTATGGCTCAAATCGACATTCCAATTACCGTCATTATGAGTTCCAAAATCGCAATCATGACCATAATCGCATGGGGCCATATGGCAATTGGCAACGCTGGGACAATCGCTGGGGCAATGCTAATGATTATGCGCGGCGTTGGGGTTTTAATGGCTATGACCCATATAATGGCTGGCGTCGTGGCAATCGCTGGTATTCACACCCAAGCCAATGGTCAGATTGGGGTGGCTGGTATTCGTTCTTTTTTGGATCTTCGGGCCTTTGGGGATACAGCTATAATAGCGGTTATGACCCATATTTGAACAATTACGGCAATTCGTGCCAGCGCGTCGAAACTATTGACTGGATTAGAAGCAATCGTGCGGTTGTCAGCTTTATTGCTTGTCGCAATGGTTGGGGCAATTGGGAAGAAATTCGCGGCACACGCGAATTTCAATATTGGCTTTATTAGTCGTTGTTGCCAAGCAATTAAGGCACATAGATCTTATTGTCATCCCCGAAAAATCAGAGATTTTGTCGGGGATCTCGAGTTTATTTCGATGAGATCCCCGATATTTTCTTCCATCTTCGCCCTTCGGGCTACGCTGGACAAGTCGAAAATTCGGGAATGATATATAGACTTACGTCAATTCGTGCCAAATTCGTATTTAAGCCGCAAACCAACCACAGTCGCGTCTTCAATACTTGGATCCGCACCGACATTTATAATATGCTGAATATCGCTTTGCAGCGTTAAGCCGCGCCCAAGTGGGGCCGAATAGGTTAATTCCAAATTGGTTTCACTATCTTTAGCACCGACAATAGTTGTGCGGCCAGCTTCGCTTAGCCCAGCCCTTGCGACTGCGAATCCAATTTGGTGGTCGGTTTTGGCAAATGCGTCATTAATAACCACGCCTGCGCCAACATAATTTTCCAAGAAATTCACGTCAGGGTTTGCAGTTCCTGCCCGCAAAAACCACGCATATTTGCCATTTGGATTGAGTTCAGCTTGCCCATATAAACCACGATTACGGCGATTAGGGCCAGCCAAAATCGGGGCAGTGGCTTCGGAATAGCCAAAGCCGCCGAATAATAATCGCAAATGTTCGGCGCTATATTCCCATTCACCAACCAATAAAACACCATCAGCTTTATTGAGGCTCAAATCAATGTTAGTGGGGTCGTTTGGATAGCCAGGAACGCCATCAAAAACACCGACCCGTATTTTATTGGCATCGCCAAGCCTTAATTGATAAATCGCGCCCAGCCCAAGAATTGGGAATATAGATGGGCCATTGCCGCCAGTTTGTGAAAATGTCGGTATTATTCCGTGCGATGAATTCATAAATAGGCCCGAAACATTGGGCGCATCAAATGAACCATTGAGGTCAATTAACCCCAATTTGACCATTGTTTGACCCTCGCCATCAACAATTTCACCCCAGTTCAAGGAAATCCAGTTTTCATAAAGATAAAAACCTTCGGCGCCAGTTTCAATATTCGAAACCCCTTGGGCATCACCAACTTCCGCACCCGAAAACGGCTCGCCATTATTGTAAAAACCGCCAAAAGTGCCACGAAGCAGGGGAATCCCAGCTTTTGAGCCATCGAAATTTAATTGTGCACCAATATTGGCCTGGGTCGCAGTGCCAGTGGCAACGCCACCTGAACTATTGTTCCAATAATCAACAACAGCCGCGCCTTCGACTGACCATGCTGAACCGCTTGGGGCTTCTTGCGCAATAACATTTGACCCAAGCGCAAAAGCGCTAACACCGAATAAAAATGCAATTTTTTTCATTTATGCAGCCTTTACATCATGGAAAAATTCATCGGCGTGGGTTCGCAATTGCGCCGCGCGATTGGCCACTTCCTCAGCAGCTTGGCTCAATGCGCGAGATGCTTCGGCGGCGTCTTGCGCTGAATTACTTAGGATAACCACATGCTCATTGGCCTCACTCGTGCCTTGTGAAGCAACGCTAGCACTTTCGGCAATAAGGGCCGTGGCGCCCGATTGTTCATGCACGGCATCGGACGAAGCATTCGCCAATTCTTGCATTTCTTCAACCATTTCGATTACGCGGCTGACGCTTTGCGCCACATGTCTCGAGGCTTCTTTAATGCGGCCAATTCGGTGCTCAATGTCTTGGGTTGCTGTGGCGGTTTGCGCCGCCAAACCCTTAACTTCGGAAGCCACCACCGCGAACCCGCGCCCAGCCTCGCCGGCCCGTGCCGCCTCAATTGTTGCATTCAGCGCCAATAAATTGGTTTGTGCCGCGACCTCATCAATCAATGAAACCACTTCGGAAATTTCGGTTACGGCGGTAGCAAGTGCCTTAACCGCTTCGCCGGTATCACGGCTAGTTTGCGAAGCTTCATTGGCAATAATCGCCGATCTTTGCATTTGTTGCGCAATTTGCTCAACATTTGCGGTCAGTTGCGTAGTCGCCGAAGCAATTGAATTAACGCCTTCGCTGGCATTGCTCGACGCCCTTGTTGCTTCTTGAGTTAGGTTTTCAGTTTGAGATGCCATCGCCCCCATTTGACAAGCATTGGCTTGCAATTCTTGCGACGTGCTCGATAAGGTGGTCAGTCCTTCTTCAAGGAATGCAGCAAAATTATTTGTTATTTCTTCAATTTTTCGCCCCCGCGCAATTCTTTCTTCGGTGGACATTGCTTCACGTTCTTGCAATTTTTTGGCCTCAATTGCAGTTTCTTTGAACTTCAGCAATGAAGCGGCTAGCCGTCCGATTTCGCCGCCCATATTGGCGTGATGGGCTTCGACATTTAAGTCACCGCGTGCCAAGCTGTCCATGGAATCCGTTAAATCATTGAGCGGTACGACAATTTGTTTACGAGCAATCACCAGCATTATTGCGGCGAAACCGACTGCCAACAAAAGTATCAACGCCATCAACATTTGCGACATTCTGGCTTGGTCAGCCGCCGATTTTGCATCGGCTTTCGTGGCATTTTCTACAACGTCCCCCGCTGTGCCCATTGCTTCTTCAAGATTGTCAAATTTTTCCTGAAACGCTGGTATCAAAGCGCGCGTTTGCGCTTCACCAGTCGCAGCCGCCGCCGCTATATTTTGGGCAGCAGCATAATATTCCGTCAAAGGTGTTTCCAAGGCATTTAATGTATTTCGCACTTCAATGCTGTGCGTGGTTTGTTTGGCGCTATTAATTGCGGTTTTGAAATTTTCTACGTGCTCTTGCACATCAGCAGCGACTTGTGATGGCGCAAACAAACGGCTTTCGGGATTGGCCGATAATACAGCGTTCATAGCATCCGCTCGCAAAGTATCGTGCATCATATCGCCGGTCATAACATCGCGCATGACGGACGCCGAACTCACGGCCTGTGCGACACCATTTGAATATTGGAACGAAACCCAAAGCCCGGTTCCAGCAGCAGTTCCAGATAACACCAAGGAAAAAAGCCCTGCAGCAAGCACTTTTGAACCAATTGTTTCTAATTTCATCTTAATCCCCAGATAGTCAGCTCGAATGACTTACCTTAGGTTTTGGGGCTTTATGGTTAAATAATTGATAATATCTCGCAATTACCGATGGGTTTTTCACGGTGCGTGCATGCACCACTAGCTATTGCGAAAAATAAATGCGAAAGCCGTTTTGGCGGGTGATTAGCTCAGTTGGTAGAGCAGCCTTAACCTAATCAGCGGGTCGCAGGTTCGACAAAACTTGTAAGTTTTGGTCAGCGGAGCCGCCCGAAGGGCGAAATATTTTGGATTGCCAAAATATTTCAACAAACCTGCAACAAAATGATTCCGTTATGCGCACTTGCCCGTCCAGCATAAAATTGGCATAGAGCGAATGTGGGTGATTAGCTCAGTTGGTAGAGCAGCTGACTCTTAATCAGCGGGTCGCAGGTTCGAAACCTGCATCACCCACCACTCTACGCTCTTCGAGCTACGAGTGGCAAGCCACGTGTAGTTCTAAGACCTTAGAGTTCCTGCGACCTGTCCGCAATCGCGCGCAGCGCGACAGCAGAAGGCGGGCTTTTTTTCAAGTGGTAATGCAGCTATTTCTTAATCACCCAACCTATAACAGCACCGCCGAAAATTGACGCCACGAAATATAATATCGGATTAGTTGGTGATTTTTCTACGAAAATTGCGAAAATTGAAATCGGCATTAAAGCTGCCGCCGTGCCGACCATTGCCAAGACGATAATTGCACCCAAATGACGCATAATTTTTTGGTTTTGCAATATCATGGCACACTCCATCGCAGAAAAGCGACAATTTTGTGATCCGCCGCAAGAATTAGGCCAAACTACCTCACCAATTTATGCCTTAACCACTGCCTCGCATTTTCGGCCACTTCAAAGGCCGACCTTATTTGCGCTTCACCTGGCATTTGCGGCGAAACATGGGTTGCAGTATCCACTGCTTGGCGAAACGCGATTTCGGCGGCCCCAGTTTGGCCAGAGCGCAAATATGCCCAAGCTTCAACCAAAGCCGGCATCATAGGGTCTCGAGCCAAAAGCGTGAAAAAAGGCTCATCACTTTCGGCTTTTTGATAGGCGTCAAACTCACTTGGCTCTGATTTATTATTCATTGGATTTTCCCATTTTTGGTCAATGTGATACGCTACACACTTCGCCACAAAGTTTCAATGTAAATGGTCATGCTGTTTTGCGATTTACGCGACTCCCTCCATTTTCTAAATATGGTTGATTATAGCTTTGAATACGCCGCAATGAAGCAATTTGGCATCAAATATGTGTGCGGCATTGACGAAGCTGGGCGTGGGCCTTGGGCGGGGCCAGTTGTCGCTGCCGCAGTTATTTTTAACCCGAACCACATACCCGATGGCCTTGATGATTCAAAGAAATTGAATGAAAACCAACGCAATCGTCTGGCGATAGAAATCAAAGCTGCCGCGCTTGGATTTTCGATTGCCTTTATTGACGCGCCAAAAATTGACGAAATAAATATATTGCAAGCAACAATGTTGGCGATGAGAAGTACTTTGGAAAGCCTGTCGCCAGAAGCGGATTTTGCGCTCGTTGATGGCAATCGAATGCCAAAACTTGATGTGCCGTGCCAAACAATTATCAAAGGCGATGGAAAATCCGCGTCAATTGCCGCCGCCTCGATTTTGGCGAAAACTGCACGCGATGATTTTATGATTGAGTGCCACGAAAATTTCCCGCATTATGGTTTTGATAAACATAAAGGTTATGGCGTTCCCGCACATATCAGAGCGCTTGAAATGCACGGCCCCTGCCCTTTGCACCGCTTTAGTTACAAGCCGATTTCTAAATATCGCTAACCCTAACTGCAAAAAACGAATCACTTGATTCGGTTTTTGATTCTCCGTGAATCCTTTATTAACTTTAATAGATTCAAATGCCTAATAATCAAGAACGGCAATATTCAAAACCACAAGACGAACAACTTGTGGCTGCCGATGGATTCAGGGGCATAATTTGACTAAAGAAATCGAGAACCGCATTCACCTTGGTGATTGCATTGAAACCATGCGTAATTTGCCAAAAGGTTGCGCCGATATGATTTTCGCCGATCCGCCTTATAATTTGCAATTGGGCGGCGATTTAACCCGCCCTGACAATTCCAAAGTCGATGGCGTTGACAATGATTGGGATAAATTCGCCGATTTTGCCACTTATGACAAGTTCACCCGCGATTGGCTGGGCGCAGCGCGCGATTGCTTATCAGATACCGGCACGATTTGGGTGATTGGTTCATATCACAATATTTTTCGTGTCGGCGCGATTATGCAAGATTTGGGCTTTTGGATTTTGAACGATGTCATTTGGCGCAAAACCAACCCCATGCCAAATTTCAAAGGAACCCGCTTTACCAATGCCCATGAAACCATGATTTGGGCGACAAAATCGGCAAATCAAAAAAAATATACTTTCAATTATGACGCACTCAAAGTCTTGAACGATGACATTCAAATGCGATCCGATTGGTCAATTCCAATTTGTTCGGGCCATGAGAGGCTCAAAGATAAAGCTGGCAAGAAAGTCCACCCAACCCAAAAGCCCGAAGCGCTTCTGCACCGTATTATGATGGCAGCAACCAAGCCTAATGACATGATTTTAGACCCCTTTTTCGGCTCTGGTACCAGTGGCGCAGTCGCAAAATCACTGGGTCGGCGCTGGCTTGGGATAGAGCGCGATACTAATTATGCTTTGGCAGCAAATGAGCGCATCGCAAGGATTGTTCCATCCGCAAGCGGCGATGTAATTCCATTAAAATCCAAACGTGAAGAAGTGCGCATTCCGTTCGGCACATTAATCGAACAAGGCATTTTACGCGCAGGTGATGCGATTTATTCGCCTCGCGGTGAAAAAGCTGCACGGATTCATGCCGATGGCTCAATATGTTTGGGTGAAATGACGGGTTCAATCCACCGCGTGGGCGCACTTGCGCAATCAAGCCCTGCCTGCAATGGCTGGACTTATTGGCATTTCAGGACCGATAAGGGCCTTGTGCCGATTGATGTCCTGCGCCACCAAATGCGTGCTAAAATGGCGGCTTGATTGCGCTCATATTTGCTGTAAATTGGCATTCATGAGCCGATATATTGCGAAGTCCAAGACCGAAACATTAAATATTCCCAAAACATTGGATTTGGCAAAAGAAGCTGTTGCGCTTGCGTTTCTTGCCAAAAATCGTGGACGGGCAATTTATGAGCCGACCAAGAAACTTGGGAAAATTCTTGCATCACGATCAGCGAGTAAAGCCGATGCCAGCAAAAAGCGGCTTTCGATTTTAACCCAAAGATGGCGCGAAATTGTGGGTGTGGAAACTGCGAAATTGTGCCAACCCGAAGCCATAAATGGCAAATCATTGGCGTTAAGAACCAATGCTGCGGCAGCTTTAGTGTTGCAAATGCGCGAAAAGGAAATTTTGGGGCTAGTGAGCCTCGCAATTGGCACTAATTTCAATAAACTACGGTTTATTCACGCGCCGACAAGCAAAGCCACGGCAAAAAAATTGCAAATCAAGCCGCTTGATGCCCATCAGAGTGCGCAGCTTGAAAAAAAACTCGAATGTGTGCAGTCTTTAGGGCTTAAAAACGCGATTCGAGTGCTAAATACCCATGTTCAAAACCGCTTATAGATTGTAAGCGTCGGGCATTAAACCAATCAATGTCAGGAGATATGAATTGACAACATCAAAACTTAAAACCCCAAAACTATTCGCGATTTGCGCCTTGAGCGCGCTCGCGTTGGCGACTTTTTCAATGGCTTCTTGCACAAAAAGCGGCGCAAATTCGTCCTATGAAATACCTTCTGACATTGCCCAAGGATCTGCTGATGCCAAAGTTGTGATGGTTGAATATGCTTCGGTCACCTGCCCGCACTGTGCCGATTTTGGCAAAGACATCATGCCAAGCATTAAGACTAAATATATTGATACTGGCAAAATCCGTTATGTTTTCCGCGAATTCCCGACGCCGCCAATTGAAATCGCATCAGCCGGCCATTTATTGGCGCGTTGTGTTGCGCCGAATAAGCGTGAAGCAGTGCTCAATACTTTGATGACCCAACAACGCGAAATCGTAACCCAAGCAGCCGGACCCAATGGCGCAAAACAGGCGCTTTTAAACATCGCGGCCTCAGTTGGTATGAGTGAAACTGATTTTGATAAATGTATGCAAGATGAAGCCAAATTGCAGACATTGGTCGATATTCGTAATTACGCGATTGAAAAGGACAATATTGGCGGCACGCCAACAATTTTCGTAAATGGCAAAATAGTTCCACAACCAGTTGGTCGCGGTAATTATATTGTCGAAGATGTAAGCAAATTGATTGATGAAGCGCTCGCAAAAACCGGCGGCGCGGCGAAATAAAATGCAATTACGGCAAGAGAGGTGAACAATGTATTCTAAACGCAAATTGCATTTAGCGACGATGTTAGCCTTGTTAGCTTTTTCTGGGCTTGCGTGGGGCGACGGGGTTGCCCCAAAAGCCACAACTCCCCAAGTCAGTGAAGCATTTGTCGGGCAGGCAAATGCGCCAGTGACATTGATTGAATATGGTTCTTTAACTTGTGGCCATTGCGCAGCTTTTCAAAATGACGTTTATCCAAGCATCAAAACTCGATATATAGATACTGGCAAAGTTCGCTATATTTTTCGCAGCCTGCCCACCGCACCAGCATCGCTTTCGGTTGGATTGCAAGTGATTGCCGATTGCGCGGGGGGCCATAGAAGATACGCCATTATTGACGCTTTTTTTGCCCAGCAACCTGAATTGATGGAAGCCGCAGGGCAACAAGGCGGGGCATTGAATATGGCGCTCGCAATCGCAAGGCGCGCAGGCGGGCTAAGTGAAACAGCCGCCCGAGCTTGCGTGGCTGAGCAAAGTCGCGCCCAGGCGATTTTTGATATTGCCCAAGCCGGAACCGCGCAATTTCAATTGGACCACACGCCGACTTTGATTATCAATGGCGAAAAATTCGAACCAGCAGATGATAGCGAATACACAGTAGCCAATGTCAGCGCGGCATTGGATAATGCTTATAGGCTTGCCACCACGCCCACGACAAGGCGCAAGAAAAAGTGAAAATTACCGATGTAAAAATCACTGGCTTTAAGTCTTTTGTCGATAGTGTCACTTTACCGATAGAGAGCGGTCTAACTGGCATCGTCGGGCCAAATGGTTGCGGCAAATCTAATGTGCTTGAAGCATTGCGCTGGGTTATGGGCGCAACCAGTGCCAAAGCGCTGCGTGGCGGCGAAATGGACGATATTATTTTTTCTGGCACTGATACGCGCCCCTCGCGCGATATTGCCGAAGTTATTGTGCGGCTTGATAATCAAGATAGAAGCGCGCCCGAGCCATTTAATTCAGCGCCCAATATTGAAATTTCAAGGCGGATTCGTCGTGGCATTGGTTCAGTATTTCGCATCAATGGCAAAGAAGTGCGCGCCCGAGATGTGCAGCTTATTTTCGCAGACGCCTCCTCGGGTGCCAACTCTCCTGCCCTAGTGCGCCAAGGCCAAATCGCCGAACTCATCAATGCCAAGCCTGAAAATCGCCGCCGATTATTGGAAGAAGCAGCCGGGATTGCTGGGCTGCAGGCACGGCGGCACGAGGCGCAAAATAAATTGGCGGCCACCGAAAATAATCTTGAGAGGGTGGCAGAGATTTTAGTCCATTTGGGCGAACAAATCTCAAGCCTCAAGAAACAAGCGCAAAAGGCCAATAAATATCGGGGTTTGGCGGCATATATAAGAGCCCATGAAATGTTCATTGCGCTTGATAGAATGCTTGCCATGCAAAAATCATTAGGCGATGTGCGACAGGATTATGATAGCGCAAATCAAATGGTGGGCGAATTTACAATTGCGCTTAATAAATCTGTGCGCGAGCTTGAAAATATTGAAAAACTAATCGGTGATGCGCGCCAGGAACAAGCAATTGCTGATGCCAATTTGCGGCGCTGGGAAGCAAAATCTATTGAAATTGAGCGCGATCTCAAGGAAATGAGTGAAAAATCGCAAAGCGCAATCGCCAATTTGCGGCGCATTGAATCTGACCAAACCCGGGAACAAGAATTACTTGCTGACGCGCAATTGAATTTTGACAAATGCGAATTGGAACTCGCGGGTCTTAGCGATAATTCAAGTTTGGACGCTGAAATTCTCGCTTTGGCCGAAATTGCAAAATCCGCAAACATTGAAGTCAGCGAGGCCGAAACCGAATTATCCAAGGCAATAAATCACAAAGCCGAAATTGAAGCCGAATATCGTAATTATTTGCGCACCAAAGAAAGATTATTGGCCGAAATTGCCAATAAAGACGCCCAGCATAAACAGGCATTGCAAAATCTTGCCGCTAAAGAAAGCCAAAATAACCAAAAAGCCGAAATTGAAACATTAAGGCTTGAGCTGGCAAAACACGAACAAAACTTCATTGACGCAAATTCCGAATTGGAGCGTTTCGGCCAATTCACAAATGAAAAAGAAATAACGCATAGCGAATTGGCGCAAAACCATGACGCACTCAACAATAAAAACAACCGCCTTAAATCCGAATTGCAGGGCCTTAATGCTCTGATTGCAAATGCCCAAAAACTGGGCGCAAATCCCGCGCTAAATAGTGTGCAAGTGAAATCTGGCTTTGAAAAAGCTCTTGCCGCTGCAATTGGTGAAGACATTGAAGCCAATATTGGCGATGTCGGGGATAATAAATGGGTAGGCGCGAGCGATATTGCGATTGATTGGGCCCGCGAAATCAAAGGTGAACTTACTGTGCTTGCTGATGTTGTGAGCGCGCCAATTGAGCTTTTACCGCGCCTAAAATCCATTGCGATTGTTAGTGATGCGGTTTTTGAGAATACCCAAGCATTGTCGATTGGATTGCGGATTGTCACATTGCGAGGCGATTTACGGCGTTGGGACGGGCATATTAAAACCCGTGCCGCACTGCACCCAGCGCAAGTAAAATTGGAACAACTAAACCGCAAACAAGCAATTACGGGCGAATTAGATGGTTTGCAAATCCAATTGGCGCAAAGTTCGGTGGCATTGGCGCAAGCGAAATCTGAACTCCAGAGCCATAAAAATGATAGCGCAGCGGCGCGCGCCAAACTGCCGCAAATATTGCAAGAATTAAATAAAGCCCGTGAAAAATTGTCGCAGCAAATCGCGAAAAACAAGCAATGCGATGATGAAATTATTGCCGCTCGTTCGCGTTTAATTTCGTTAGAGCAAGATTTAGTTCAAGCCAAAACCAATCATGATGAGTTTCAAAGCAGCGAAACCGAATTTGACGAAGCATCAATCTCAATTGCCGATGACAAAGCCCAAGCCGCGCTACAAATTGCCAATATTGCCCGCGACGCTTTGAGCATCGCCAAATCCAATTTGCAATCAAGACAAATCAACGCCCAAGCCCGCAAGGAAGCCAGCGCCAATCTATTGACACAAAAACAAGGCTGGCAAAGCCGAATGGCGAATGCACAAAACCGCCTTGACGCGCTCAGCAAAGACGAAGCCCTACACAAAAAACTTGTGGCCGAACTTGCCGCCAAACCCCAAGAAATCGAAGCTCGCAAGCAAGCAACACTGAATGAGCTACCAGTAATTGAAGTCCGTAAACGCAAAGCCGATGATGAAATCGCTGCCATTGAAAGCAAAATCCGCATTGCCGCCGCCGATGTTAAATCAAATGAGCAGCAGCTTAATCACGCTTCCGAAGCCGTGAATACTGCCGATTTTATGCTCAAAACCTGGCTAGATAGAATTGAAGAACATAAAACCAATATTGCCAATAATTTCTTCATTGAACCCGAAGTTCTCGAAGCCCAAACCAAAGAGGCACTGGCGAACCAATTTGCATCCATGACGCATGAACTAGCGCAAAAACGCCTCAGCAAAGCGCTGCAAGAGCGTGAAGAATTGGGTGGTGTCAATTTGACTGCCGATGATGAATTGGTGGAAATTACTGCGCGCACTGAAAACCTTGAACTTGAGCGCAATGAGCTTTTGGGCGCTTTGGCCAAACTTCGCAAAGCCATCGATGAAATTAACGCCGAGGGCCATGAAAAATTACTGGCGGCGTTTGAAGTTGTAAACGCCCATTTCACCCAATTATTCACGTCCTTGTTTGATGGCGGCGCGGCGCACCTCAGTTTGAGCGAAACCGATGATCCACTTGGCGGCGGCCTCGAAGTTTATGCTTGCCCACCTGGAAAACGCCTGCAAAACATGAATTTATTGAGCGGCGGAGAACAAGCCTTAACTGCTTGCGCTCTTATATTCGCGGTATTTCTTTCGAACCCCGCACCAATTTCGGTGCTCGATGAAATTGATGCACCACTTGACGATGCAAATGTCGATAGATTCTGTCGTCTGTTGCAAGAAATGGTAAAACGCACCGATACCAAATTCGTAGTAATCACCCACCACCCAATAACAATGGCAAAAATGGATCGGCTGTTCGGCGTTACAATGGCCGAGCGCGGCGTAAGCCAAGTGGTAGCAGTGGACCTAGCAAAAGCCGAAGCAATGATTGAGGCGGCTTGAGCGATAGGCGATAAATGGCTGCATTTTATACCTGCGAAAACAGTACCAAATCGGCTTGACTAATTATGGTGCTGTCTCTAGTTATCGCGGCGTTCTAAATCGGTGGTTTTAGCGCATTTTGAGGGCATTTTATGGACGAACATCAAGAAGTTCAAAATGAAGCTGCACTCAAAGAACTGAGCCATAAAGTAGCACGGGCACAAGAATCGCGCAAAGAGGCCGAGCCGCAAGTTCAGGCTAATTCCAAGGGCATGGCGCTTGGTATGCGAATGGCTTCGGAGTTTGTTTCTGCCATTTTGGTGGGCGGGCTATTTGGATTTGGTTTTGATTATTGGTTAAAGTCAACGCCATTTGGTATGTTGGCGGGTTTGGGTTTGGGTTTTGCTGCTGGTGTGATGAATTTAATTCGGGCATCAAAAGAATATAGCGCTTCGGTTCCAGTTGGATCTGATTTGCCGCCTGAGAATAAAGTAGAATAGTGGAGTAAAATATTGTCAAACGATCCAATGCATCAATTCCATATTGAGCCCATTATTCCGATGGAATTGGGCGGTTTTGATATATCGTTTTCAAACGCCAGCATTTTCTTGCTATTGGGCGCGGCTTTGCCTGCTGCCTTCTTGCTCGCTTCATCAGCAAAAGCGGCTTTGGTTCCCTCGCGGTTACAATTGATTGGTGAAAGTGCCTATAATTTTGTGCATGGCACACTTTATGGTTCTACGGGTCAATTGGGTGTAAAGATGTTCTTGCCATTGGTGATGACCCTATTCCTTTTCATCGCTTCGGTTAATGCGGTTGGTCTTTTCGCATATGATTTCACACCCACCAGCCAAATAATAATCACGGCTTCGATGGCATTGATAGTATTTTTCACGGTGATTATAGTTGGCTTTGCCAAAAATGGCTTGAAGTTTTTCAAAATATTTTTCCCATCTGGTGTTCCGTGGCCGTTGTATTTTTTGGTGACACCAATTGAAATTATTTCTTTCTTTTCACGGCCTTTGAGCCATTCGGTTCGTCTGTGGGCAAATATTTTAGCTGGGCACATATTGGTGAAAGTGTTTGCCGGCTTCGTTGTTATGTTAAGTGGCGCTGGGCTAGTTGGCATAATTGGCGCGGTCTTGCCTTTTGTAATGACAATTGCGCTTTACGCGCTGGAAACTCTGGTTGCATTTTTACAAGCCTTTGTATTTATGCTACTAACTTGTATTTATCTTAACGATGCTCTCCATGCTGGGGATCATTAATTCAATTTTCAAAACCCATCCAATTCAATGGAATAATTAAGGAGTAAAATGATGGACGCAGATGCAGCAAGATATATTGGCGCGGGTCTCGCATGTTTTGGCATGATTGGCGCAGCTATTGGCGTGGGCAATATTTTTGGTAGCTACCTTGAAGGTTCACTACGCAACCCATCAGCCGCTCAAAGCCAATATTCGACTCTTATTTTCGGATTTGCGGTTACAGAAGCTCTAGGTATCTTCTCATTCCTAGTTGCTCTTCTTTTACTCCTTGCAAAAGGCGTTGTAGCTTAATTTTATTGACGCGTCTTAACATTCCAATGGGTCGCGTGTGCGGCCCATAAGGTAGTTTAGACACAATCGGAGTGTGCAATGACAGTTTCTACGCATGGTGCCGAAACTGCGGCAGGAGGTGGTTCTTTTCCGCCGTTCGACGCTAGCCTTTTTTCGCACCAAATATTTTGGTTTGCGATTGCATTTGGCGCTTTATATTTGGTTTTGGCGTTGGTTATTTTGCCGCGCATTGGTGCAACTTTGGGGCAGCGCAAATCCACTATTGAGGACGATTTGAAAAAAGCTGCCGAGGAGACAGAAGCCGCACAAAGTGCAAAGCAATCAGCAGAACAAGCGCAAACCGAGGCTCGCAACACTGCTCGTGCTACCCTCGAAGTCATGCGCAAAACCATTCTTGACGAAAATACAAAAGCCCAAAGCGCAGCAGCCGAGCAAAGCGCCGCGAGCATGCATGCCGCCGAAGCGCAAATAGCGGCGCAAAAATCTGCGGCAAAAGCGGCGATTTCAGCCGAAGTTTCGTCAATTGCTTCTGAAATATATTCGGCGCTAATCGGCAAAGCGCCGACTGCGGCAATTATCAAAATGGGTGCAAACTAATGTTAGAATTTGATGCAACTCTTGTGGCCGCCCTCGCCTTTTTCGCATTTATTGGGATTTTGCTTTATCTAAAATTACCAAGCACAATCGCCAAGGGACTTGATGAACAATCGGCGGCAATTGCCAAAGAATTGGCCCAAGCCCGTCAATTGCGTGTGGAAGCCGAGAAACTGCGTCAAAGCTATGTAGATCAGCAAAACCACGCCCAAGCCCAAGCCAATGCATTGATTGCACAGGCTAAAGCTGACGCAAAAACCCTCAAGGCTCAAGCTAAAATTCAATTGGAAGCCGATATTGCTGCGAAAACTAAAGCCGCAACTGAGGCAATCAAGCGCGCCGAGCAAGTCGCAATCGCTGAAGTTCGCGCCCACACTGCCGAGACTGCGATCGCCATTGCTGAACGCATGATTATTGCTGGTGCTGATGGCAAAAGCGCTGACGCTTTATTGGCACGTTCATTCAAAACGATTGAAACCAAACTAGCGAATTAAATTCCATTTCATCGGCGATACTTCTCATAACAAATGTGTGACCCCCGATAAATTTGCTTGACCTAAGCCAATGAACAGGCCAAACAGAAATTCTCGCGGGAGAGTGTAGTCAATTGCATTACCGCCGAAGGAGCAACCGCGCCCCGGAAACTCTCAGGCAAAAGGACCGTGATAATTATGGAAGCTGGAGAGTGTGAAGGTTTGCCTTCGCCGCCGAAGGAGCAAGCCGCAGAGCGCGGTCAAATCTCTCAGGTAAATGCACAGCGGGGCGCAATTTGGGTGGTTAGTTCCGCCGTATTGCGCTTGGGGTATATGAATGTCCGAACAATTGAAAACAACGCCTTTGACCGACCTGTGGAGTGAAATGGGTGGCAAAATGGTCGAATTTGCGGGCTATAATATGCCGGTGCAATTCCCTGAAGGCGTGGTCAAAGAACATTTATGGACGCGTGAAAATGCGGGGCTGTTTGACGTTTCGCACATGGGGCCGGCTTTTTTTCGCCTTATTGAAAAAGCGGGTTTAGCCCCCGAGGCAGCACATATTGAAATAGCAAAAATCATTGAACAAGTACTTCCGTGCGATGTTCAAGGGCTAAAGCGTGGGCAAATTCGCTATACTTGCTTGTTAAACTTAGACGGCGGAATTATTGACGATATGATGGTCGCCCGCCCATTAAATGACGATGAACAAGGCAGTCTTTATGTTGTAGTAAATGCGGGTGGTAAAGAAGTAGATTTCTCAATTTTTAATGAGTTGGGCGAAGGGAATGTAACCGTCGATAGGTGGGACGAAAACGCCCTGATTGCCTTGCAAGGCCCAAAAGCGAAGGATGCTATAAAAGCGCTTAACCCAAATGCAGCGGATTTGGGTTTCATGAATTATGCAAAATTTGAAACGCCATTTGGTGACGCAATTATTGCCCGCTCTGGTTATACTGGCGAAGATGGTTTTGAAATATTAGTTATGAAAGAATATGCTGTGGCGCTTTGCGCCCAGCTTTTGTCCAACGAAAATGTAAAACCAATTGGCCTTGGTGCGCGCGATAGTTTGCGCCTTGAAGCTGGGCTGTGTTTGTATGGTCATGATCTTGATGAGACAATAAGCCCGATTGAAGCTGGCCTTGCTTGGACCATTCAAAAATGCCGCCGCGAACGTGCCAATTTTCCAGGTGCAAGCCGTATTTTGAATGAAATTGCCAATAAGCCAAGCCGCAAGCGAATTGGTATCGAGTTTCTTGATAGAGCGCCCGCCCGTGAAGGCACAATAATCCAAAATCAAAATGGTGACGACATTGGCATTGTTACCTCGGGTGGTTTTAGCCCGAGCCTAAATGTGCCAATTGCAATGGGTTATGTCGCCACCGAATTTGCAGCTATTGGCACGCAGATAAGATTGATGGTGCGCGGAACTGCGCGCGATGCAAGGGTTTGCGCGATGCCATTTGTGCCACATAATTATTTCAAGTCTTAGTCAAACTATAATAGGAGCCAAAAATGAGCGTAAAATTTACAAAAGACCACGAATGGGTTGCCGTTGAAGGTGACATTGCCACAATCGGCATTTCCGCTTTTGCTGCCGAACAATTGGGTGACGTGGTTTATGTTGAACTTCCTGCAGTTGGCAAAAACTTCAACCAAGGCGATGCGATGGCAGTTGTCGAAAGCGTGAAAGCCGCGTCCGATGTGTATGCGCCAGTTTCGGGCGAAATTGTTGAAGTGAATGACGCACTGGTTGATGCGCCGCAAATCGTAAACGAATGTGGCATCGGCCCTGAAGGCTGGTTCGTGAAAATGAAATTAAGCGACCAATCGCAATTGGACGCTTTGATGGATTTGGCTGCCTATAAAATCTTCGTAGAATCATAGGTTAAGTCATGCGTTATTTGCCGTTAAGCGATGAAAATCGCCAATCCATGCTCGGGACAATTGGCGCCAAAAGCGTCGATGATTTTTTCACCGACATACCGATTTTCGCGCGTCTAAATGCGCCAATCGCAGAATTGCCAGGCCATAAAACCGAGCTTGAGGTTTCACGCCATTTAAGCGCGATGGCCGCCAAAAATGTCGCTGCGGGAACTGTGCCGTTTTTTTGCGGCGCTGGCGCGTATCGCCATCATGTGCCGGCCAGTGTGGATCATATCATCCAGCGCTCAGAGTTTTTGACAACTTATACGCCGTATCAACCCGAAATCGCGCAAGGCACATTGCAGACTTTGTTTGAATTCCAAACCCAAGTCGCGCGCTTGCTTGATTGCGAAGTCGCCAATGCCTCAATGTATGATGGTTCAACTGCTTGCGCCGAGGCTGTTGTAATGGCGGCGCGGGTCACAAAACGCAATAAAATCATCATTTCAGGCGGGGTTCACCCGCATTATGCTGCTGCTGCCCAAGTTTTGGCGCAAAACATCGGCCTTGAAATCGTCATGCTTGATGCTGCAATTGATGATGAAAAGGCGGTTATTGCGCATTTGGCATCGGACATTGCTTGCGTCGTTATAAGCTGCCCCAATGTTTTCGGCACCATCAGCGATTTAAGCGACATAAGCCGTGCTGCTCAGGCGCAAGGGGCGCTAGTGGTGGGTGTATTTACCGAAGTTACGGCGTTTGGCTTAATTCAGCCTTTGGGCGCGATGGGTTGCGATATTGTGGTCGGTGAAGGGCAATCAATTGGCAATGCCCTTAATTTTGGCGGCCCATATGTTGGGCTATTTGCCACGCGCGAAAAATATATGCGGCAAATGCCAGGGCGCTTGGCTGGTGAAACCGTGGATTTGGACGGCAATCGTGGTTTTGTCCTAACCCTTTCCACCCGCGAACAACATATCAGACGCGAAAAGGCAACTTCAAATATTTGCACCAATTCAGGGCTTTGCGCCTTGGCCTTCACAGTGCATCTTAGTTTACTCGGCCAAAAAGGATTGGGGCAAGTCGCAGCCAAATGCCATGAAATGGCGGTGGAAGTTGCGCAAGCCTTGGAAAGCATTGATGGGGTCACGGTTTTGACAGAAGCATTCTTCAATGAAATTGCGGTTTCGTTGCCCAAACCAGCGGCCCAGGCGGTCGATGAATTGGCGGCAAAAGGCGTGCTGGGCGGTGTGCCATATTCACGGCTTGACCCGAATTGTTCAGCGCAAATGCAAAATGTGCTTTTGGTGGCCGCAACCGAAACCAATA
This sequence comes from Hyphomonadaceae bacterium, assembly GCA_009773395.1. Lineage (GTDB taxonomy): Bacteria > Pseudomonadota > Alphaproteobacteria > Caulobacterales > Aquidulcibacteraceae > Pseudaquidulcibacter. The sequence goes on from WRPI01000003.1 coordinate 241,812, forward strand.
CAAAAGCCGATATAGAGGCACTTGCAACTGCTTTGAAGGAGGTTTTGTAATGGAAAATACAACTTCGGGTGCAAAAGGCCTTTTACAAAAAACCGAGCTTTTGTTTGAATATGGGCGATTGGATGTAAGCGGCGTTGACGTAGCGCCAATTGCCAACCCGCAAGTTCGTCTCGGCAATATGAAACGCCAACAAAATCCGCAATTACCGGGCCTCACCGAGCCCGAAGCCGTGCGTCATTATGTAAGGCTGTCACAACGGAATTACGCGATTGATTTGGGCATGTTTCCACTTGGCTCTTGCACCATGAAGCATAACCCACGCTTGAATGAAGCTATGGCGCGTTTAGCGGGCTTTGCTGATATTCACCCATTGCAGCCACAATCAACAGTTCAAGGCGCATTAGAATTGATGCATGAGCTCAGTTTTTGGCTCACCACCCTCACTGGTATGCAAGCCGTCGCGCTTTCGCCCAAGGCAGGTGCACATGGCGAACAATGCGGTATGTTGGCAATACGCGCGGCTTTGGACGCCAATGGCCAGCAACATCGGCGCCGCGTGCTGGTGCCAAAATCTGCACATGGCACCAATCCCGCCACTGCCGCGCAATGTGGATTTAGCGTTGATGAAATCGGGCAAACCGCCAATGGCCGCGTTGATTTTGCCGATTTTTACGCAAAATTGGGTGATGATGTTGCCGCAGTTATGATAACCAACCCAAATACTTGCGGGCTGTTTGAGCCGCAAATCAAGGAAATTGCCGATGCAATTCACGCTGCGGGCGGTTATTTTTACTGCGATGGCGCAAATTTCAATGCGATTGTTGGCAAAGTGAAAATAGCCGAACTTGGTGTTGATGCGATGCATATCAATTTGCACAAAACCTTTTCCACACCCCATGGTGGCGGTGGCCCAGGCTCTGGCCCAACTGTATTATCCGCCGCACTCGCGCCATTTGCGCCCGTGCCATTGGTGGTTAAAACTGCAAATGGCTTTGAACTTGTGGAGAATGCAAGCGGTGAGGCCGAGCAGGCTTTTGGGCGCATGGTGGCGTTTCATGGGCAAATGGGAATGTATGTTCGCGCTCTGGCCTATATGTTATCACATGGCAGCGACGGATTAAAACAAGTGGCCGAAGATGCGGTATTGAACGCCAATTATATTTTGGCCTCGCTAAAAGACGTAATGTCACCCGCGTTTGAAGGCTATTGTATGCATGAAGCATTATTTGATGATAGTTTCTTGGAAGGAACGGGCGTTACTACGCTCGATTTTGCCAAAGCCATGATTGATGAGGGTTTCCACCCGATGACTATGTATTTCCCATTGGTGGTTCATGGTGCAATGCTGATTGAGCCAACCGAAACCGAAAGCAAAAACACACTCGATGGCTTTATTGCTTCAATGCGGGCTTTGGCAGTGGCAGCGAAATCGAATGACATCAGCAAGTTCGACCATGCCCCGCATTTGGCACCGAGCAAACGCCTTGATGAAGTTATGGCGGCTCGAAAGCCAGTATTGAAATATGTATAAGCAAGTAGGTAAGATTTAACTGTCACGCATAACAGTAAATATTCAAAAGAAAAGGGTCGTTCCAGTTTTAACCGAAACGACCCCACTCTCTTGATTACTCAAGAGTATGAACTAATGTTACAAGTAATCGCTTAATTGCGCTAGCCCCGACCCATAGCAATCGACCAATCCGAACCCCACCATTTTACTGGCTCATTCTAGTTTTATCGTATCACTACTTATCAGAACTCTAGTCATTAGCTCATGACCCAAGTCTATACCCGAATTTAGATTTGACAAGTGTTTTTTTGTCGCACCTGTTTTTTGACTAAATCAAAGCGAATCAGTAGTTTAGCCTGATTTGAACAAAATCCGCAAAAACTTATCCACAGCTTTTTTAGGGCTTCGCTATTGGTTTTCACAATTAAAACCCAAAGATATTGCTTGGCAAAGGCCGCGATTCACTAGAAGTTCTCGCTAAATCGCGAATTTGCTTTGCCTCGGGAGATAAGAATGGGATCTGGTATATTTTCTTTAGTGTTTTTGTTTTTGGCGGCGGTTTTTGTTGCTTCCACCATTAAAATTGTTCCCCAAGGCTATCAATTCACAGTTGAAAGATTTGGCCGCTTTACCCGCATTCTCCACCCCGGCATCGCGTTTCTGATGCCATTTGTTGAAGTTGTGGGCCGCAAAATATCAATGATGGAAGCAGTTTTTGATGTGCAACGCCAAGAAGTCATTACCCGTGACAATGCGATGGTCAGTTGCGATGCCGTAGTCTTCACCCAAGTTTATGACGCCGCAAAAGCTGCCTATGAAGTTGAAAATTTGCGCCTTGCCATTAGCAATTTGGTTTTGACCAATTTACGGACAGTTGTGGTGACGAAGTTTTATCGCAGCGCGATCAAATCAACACCAAATTATTGCTTACAATTGACAGCGCAACCACACCTTGGGGCGTGAAAGTGGTGCGGATTGAAATTAAAGACATTACGCCACCTGCCAATTTGCTCGAAGCAATGGCGCGGCAAATGAAAGCCGAACGTGACAAACGCGCCGAAATCACTGAAGCCGAAGGTTCACGCGCTGCCGCGATTTTGCGTGCCGAGGGCCATAAGCAAGCCACGATTTTGGAAGCTGAAGCGCGAAAAGAAGCCGCTTACCGTGATGCCGAAGCGCGTGAGCGATCTGCGGCGGCTGAAGCCACTGCTACCACTACTGTTTCCGAAGCAATCGCGGGTGGAGACATTCAAGCCATCAATTACTTTTTGGCGCAAAAATATATTGAAGCATTTTCGCTTTTGGCCTCGTCACCGCAACAGCGCACCGTCATTATCCCAACAGATTTGGCAGCATTGGGCGGGGCAGTTGAAGGAGTTCGCGCATTATTAGACAGTGCCACACCAAATAATACGGCGCTTCCGCCAACCAAAAGGAGTTAGAAATTGGACATAATAGCGCTTTTTGGAATCCATCCATTTTGGGCATGGATGTCTTTGGCGGCCATATTACTCGCTGCCGAACTGATGACGGGGACAACTTATTTATTATGGTTCAGTGTCGCCGCTGGTATTACTGCGCTTATATTGTCAATAATTCCTGATCAATCAATGGCATTTGATTTAATTTTATTCGCAATTTTGGCTTTTTGCACGGTTTTTGCTGGGATTAAGTTTTTTCCATTTACTGGCAAAGTCCACAAAAATGACATCAATGATCCGCATAGTCGTTTATTGGGCGAAACCGTAGTCGTGCTTGAAGATTTCCATTCGGGCATTGGCGCGGTAAAAGTCGGTGATACCCGTTGGCGCGCTTTGTGTGCTGACGGCAACCCCAAGGCGGGCGATGTGGTTAAAGTCTCGAAAGTTGATGGCGCGACGCTTTTCATTTCCCCTTGCCATTAAACCCATTATTTGCGCCTTTTGCGAGCAAGTAAGCGCCATAGGTTGGGTCAAACTTGGGTGCTGCTAATATTGGTTTGGTCCAAGGCGCTAACCACTGTGCGAGTCTTTGCGCCATACCACCTACCATGCAGATTTTTTCGGCGCCCAATTGATTAAGCCTGTAAATTATTCGCTCCAAATCTTGGGCAGCGGTGGCGGCCAAGTTTCGCGCCACTTCATCGCCTTTGTCGGCAAAATCCATGATGATAGGCGCAAATTTGCCATAGTCTTTGGGTTTGGCAGTTTTGACCCAAGCCACCACATCACTTGGCTTGCCGCCAAATTCACTTAGCAAAAAATTGGTCAAATCAGTGCAAGGGCCAATGCCGTCATAAGCCAGCAAGCAGGCTTTAAGAGCAGCTCGGCCTAAAGCCGCCGAGGAACCATGGTCACTTAATTCAAAGCCATGACCGCCAATCTGATGAGCTTTATTGCCCAATATGGCATAACCACAGCTACCAGTGCCACTAATTATTATTCCGCCATCTTTGCCGTCAAATGCAGCAAGGCAGGCAATATGCGCGTCGCTTGAAATATTGATATAGCCAAAATTAGGTGCGCATTCTTGAAAGGCGCTGCAAACCTGTTTTGATGATACACCCGCCGCACCAATTCCAATAGCGACGCGTGAGAAATTATCAGCTTCAAGGCCATTTTTTACCAGACATTGGTTGGTGGCTTCGATGATATTGTGCCACGCAACATCAAACCCCAGCCTCACATTAGCGGGCCCGCTTTGCCCCTCGACGAGAACATTGCCTTTGGCATCATAAAGACGCGCACGGCAATTTGTTCCTCCGCCGTCTATTCCGACATAAAATGAAAATGGTAGCTCCAAAATCGCACCTGCAAACAACGATGATTCATAAGCCGATTTTTGCTTCGCACAAGTCCTCGCGCGATAATTGGCATAACTCATTGATTATTTAATTGATATTGAGCACCACAAAAAAAAGCCGCCGAAGGAAACCCACGGCGGCATTTTTTTTACAATGCAGAAGCGACTATGCTTCGTCAGTAAATACTGGGCCTGAATCTTTGCCTTTGGCATCGACATCGCGGTCAACAAATTCAATGATAGCGACACTGGCATTGTCACCGTGGCGGAAGCCAGCTTTCATAATACGCAAATAGCCGCCTTGACGGTCTTTGTAGCGTGGGCCAATTGTGTCAAACAATTTCTTGGTTTGGTCTTCATCGCGCATACGTGAAATAACCAAACGCCGTGCCGCCAAATCGCCTTTTTTGGCCAAGGTTACCAAACGCTCAACAACTGGGCGCAGTTCTTTGGCTTTTGGCAAAGTGGTGGTGATTTGTTCGTGTTTAATCAATGCCGCAGCCATATTGGCGAACATCGCATCGCGGTGTTCATGGGTGCGGTTTAATTTGCGTTGACCGTGTCCGTGACGCATTTTCCTACTCCTGCTCTTAGTCTGTTTGCTAAGACGCTAAATTGTTTACATTTGATCTTCGAATTTTTTGGCAAGCTCATCAATATGCTCTGGTGGCCAATTTGGCGCATCCATACCAAGGTGAAGGCCCATTTGCGCCAATACTTCTTTGATTTCGTTCAATGATTTGCGGCCAAAGTTAGGAGTTCTAAGCATTTCGCCTTCGGTTCTTTGAATCAAATCGCCGATATAAATAATATTGTCGTTTTTCAAGCAATTCGCCGAACGAACTGACAATTCCAATTCCTCAACCCGTTTCAATAGACCCGGATTAAATGGCAATTCAGGGCGGCTATCTTCAACTTTTTTGCCTTTGGCTTCTTCAAAATTGATGAATACTTCAAGCTGGTCCTGGATAATACGCGCAGCATAAGCCACCGCATCTTCGGGGCTTATCGCGCCATTGGTTTCGATTTCGAGAACCAAACGATCATAATCCAAAACTTGGCCCGAACGAGTATTTTCAACTTTATAGGCAACGCGTTTTACTGGGCTATAAAGCGCATCAACCGCGATAAGGCCAATTTGCGCATCTTCAGCGCGGTTTGAACCTGCCGAAACATAGCCCTTGCCCGCTTCAACCGTCAATTCCATACGGATTTCGGCGCCAACATCAAGCGTGCAAATAACTTGCTCTGGGTTGAGGATTTCAATATCCGAACCAGTTTCAATTTGCCCAGCGACCACTTCACCAGGGCCAGTTGCGCGCAACAACATACGTTTTGGGCCATCGGCGTGCATTACAAGTGAAACGCCTTTAATGTTCAAAACAATGTCAGTTACGTCTTCACGGACACCAGCAAGTGACGAAAATTCATGGAGAACGCCATCAATTTGCACCGCAGTAACCGCAGCACCGCGCAATGACGACATAAGCACGCGGCGTAGCGCATTGCCAATTGTCATGCCAAAACCACGCTCGAACGGCTCGGCAATTAGTTTTGCTTTGCGGCTTGGGTCAAAACCATGTTCAACCACGGGCTTGTCAGGGCGAATAAGCTCTTTCCAATTTTTCTCTAATACTGGTGGAGTGTTTTCTTCTTCATTCATATCGAAACCATATTTCTGCTTAAATTGAAACCAACAAATTGATGAAGTGCTTCATAAAATTCTATTACACGCGGCGGCGTTTTGGTGGACGGCAACCATTGTGCGGAATCGGGGTTACATCGCGAATGGAAGTAACGGTAAAGCCCACAGTTTGCAAAGCGCGCAAAGCGCTTTCGCGGCCAGAACCCGGGCCACAAACGCTTACTTCGACAGTGCGAAGGCCATGTTCGGCAGCTTTACGACCAGCTTCTTCGGCGGCGACCTGCGCAGCATAAGGTGTCGATTTACGTGAACCTTTGAACCCCATCATACCGGCAGATGCCCAGGCAATTGTATTGCCCTGAGTATCGGCGATGGTAATCATAGTGTTGTTAAAACTTGCATTGACGTGAACAACACCAGTCGAGATGTTTTTACGTTCCTTACGCTTAAGGCGTGTGGTATCTTTTGCCATTATCTATCTCAAATACTATTTGCGAGTTGCTTGTTTTTTGCCAGCAATCGCTTTTGCTGGGCCTTTGCGAGTGCGCGCGTTGGTATGGGTGCGCTGACCACGGACTGGAAGCCCGCGACGATGGCGCAAACCGCGATAGCAGCCCAAATCCATTAGACGTTTCACATTAATCGAAACTTCACGGCGAAGATCCCCTTCAACCACATAATCTTTGTCAATCGCTTCACGGATTTGCAAAACTTCGGCATCGGTTAATTGGCTTACGCGGCGATCATCAGCAATCGTGACTTTTTCGCAAATTTCCTTGGCCATCGCAGGGCCAATTCCATGAATATATTGAAGCGCAATAATTACGCGCTTATTAGATGGTATGTTAACACCGGCAATACGGGCCACAGATTCACTCTCCAACAATGCCAAAAAGGCTGGTTTTTTGCCGATATTATTCAATAAGGCAAGGTTAACGCAAGAAATGCGCAACTGTAAATCACCCTCCGCCAATTTAGATTGGAATCAACAGGTCAAGCAGTTGCGCTTGCGCGAATTAAATTGTTGTGGTTTCTATAAAGAAAGATTCGTTTTGGTCAAGTCAACGCACTGTTAGATTGCAAGCACACCAGTAATAAAGTGCAGCTATTTTGAAAAAGGCCTCGCGCGAGCAATTATTAGCGCAAAGGAAGATTCAATAGCGCCAACTGCGAGAGCAAGTCCAGCCGATGATGTCCAACCTAGCCAAACTGCGGCAAATCCCAGCGCCAAAAGCGTAAATCCAAGTAGGATATAATGCATCATTCCGTAAAGTGTTTGAAAACTAAGGTAACGCGCGCCAATCGCCATAGAGGTGAAAGCAAAAAAAGCGACCTGATTTGACGGAGCTAATAAGAATCCCGCAAACATTCCAAGCAAAATGACTGGCACAGTCTGAAGGCCAAGCCAAATCAGTTTATTCTCCTTGTTCACAGCGCCCAGTTTCAAGAGCTTGGTTTCAATAAAGCTGGACAGCGGGTTAATCGCCATTCCGCCAAAAAATAGCGCCAGCATTGCGATTTTCACATTGCCACCAAGCGCGATGACGCCAGCCGTTATCCATATGGTTCCCGACACCGCCACGCCGACAGCCGCGTTGGCATAGGCGCGCCGTGCGTCAGCCTGCGCTTCGATAATATCCATGAAGATTTGCCTTTCGCGTTTGTTGTCTAGTCGTAAGGCTCGCGCCGAGGAATTTCAAGCAGAGCTTATTGACCGCGATATCGGGAAAATTGCTTCGTTTAATATCTATATTTGATAATCTACCAAATCATAGAAAAATCGGTTATGATTATGCTTGTCGCTGACGGGCGGCGCGATATGCAGTCCTTATTGGAAATGCGCGTTTTGCGTTAGCGCGTTGGACGTTCAAGTTGCATAGAATTTGCTGTAGCAATTTTGTGCGAGTTTTGGTGACAAATATGCGGTGAATACTGGGGTATTCGCTAAATATTTGTTGCCGAAAATCGTGCAAAAGGGCGCGGCAAAACTGTGCAAATTGAGCGTCTAACGCGCTAGAGCCAAAACTCTATCTATTTCCGCCGAGACTTCTTTAATACTCGCCATGCCATCGACTTCTCTAATCAAGTTTCTGGCTTCATAAAACGGCAATAACGGCGCGGTTTGTTCATTATATGCAACAAGCCGTTTTACATAAACTTCGGGATTATCATCGGAACGGCCTTGCTGCTCAAAGCGCAAAGAAATGCGGTTCACCAATGCGACTTCATCCACCACTAGGCGAATTACATGGTCAATTTTTTGACCTTTTTGTGCCAATAATTTATCAAGTGCTTCGGCTTGGGCCACGGTTCTGGGGAAGCCGTCGAAAATAAAACCTTTGGCGTTGGGGTTTAGGTCTAGTTGTTCGGCGATTAAAGCAATCACAATTTCATCAGAAACCAATGCGCCCTCATCAAGAATCGAAGCCACTTGTTTTCCAAGCTCGGAGCCAGAAGCCCTCGCCGCGCGCAACATGTCACCAGTTGCAAGCTGGATAAAGCCTTTTTCGTCCACCAATCGTTTTGCCTGTGTCCCCTTGCCTGCCGCTGGAGGCCCAAAAAGAATCAAGTTCATTGATAACCCCCAAAAACGATGCTTTAGCGTTTGCGACCGCGCAATTTTGATTTTTTCGCGAGGCCCTCATATTGGTGAGCCAACATATGCGACTGGATTTGGCTTACGGTATCAATAGTGACTGAAACCACAATCAAAATCGACGTTCCACCCAAGCTAAAGGCCGAGCCAACACCTGCGAATACCATTTCAGGCACAAGGCAAACTAGCACCAAAAACGTGCCGCCAATAACTGTTAGCCGGGTCAATACTTTATCCAAATATTGCGCGGTTTTGGCACCGGGGCGAATACCTGGTAAAAAGCCGCCATTCTTGCGCAAATTATCGGCGGTTTCGTCAACATTGAAAATGATTGACGTATAAAATACCGCAAAGAACATAATTAGAGCCGCATAAATAACCATAAATAAAGGTTTGCCGTGGGTCATCGCGCCCGCCGCATTGCGTATCCATTCTTGCGCCACTTGCCACCATTGTGCAGCCGACGAATTTTCAGGGCTTGCACCAATTATCCCCACAATTGTCGCAGGAATCATCAAAAGCGACGAGGCAAAAATTGGTGGAATTACCCCTGCAGTATTGACTTTTAACGGCAAAAATGAGGTGTCACCTTGATAGACTTTATTACCGACTTGGCGTTTCGGATATTGTATAACCACCCGCCTTTGCGATCTTTCAACAAAAACAATCAAGACAATTGCCAAAGCCAAAACCGCAGTCATCGCAATCATTGCAAAACCCGAAAGCGAACCTTGTTGCAATAATTCCAAAGACCCCCAAATAGAACGCGGAAGTTCAGCGACGATACCTGCAAAAATAATCAATGACACGCCATTACCAATGCCGCGCGCAGTTATTTGCTCACCGAGCCACATCAAGAATAATGTGCCGCCAGTAAGAGTTATCACCGTTGAGATTTCAAACATCAGGCCAGGATCGGTCACAACATTTGGCGAGCCTTCGAGGCCCTTGGCAATAGAAAATGATTGGACAATAGCCAAAACCACCGTCAAATAACGGGTAATTTGCGTCATTTGTTGGCGACCCGATTCACCATCTTTTTTCATGGTTTCAAGTCGGCCCGGAAATGATGCCAAAAGCTGAATAATGATGGACGCCGAAATATATGGCATGACGTTTAAGGCAAAAATTGCCAAACGCTCAACCGCGCCGCCTGAAAAGGTATTAAACATGCCCAAAACGCCGTTTTGAGCCAATTTGAACGCTTCTTGGAAGGCGACTAAGTCTATGCCCGGAATTGGCAAGAAAGTGCCAAGCCGATAAACCAACAATGCGCCAATGGTGAACCAAATGCGGCTATGAAGGTCCTTCGCTTTGCTGAAAGACGAAAAATTGAGATTGGCGGCGAGTTGTTCTGCAGCAGATGCCATAAGGTCACACTTTCGAGTTGGTCAGCTTCGACCTTTGTTTTGGCCCATGAAAGCCACAAAGACTACAATAAAACCAGTGGCTTTAATATTGTGGTCTTTTCACAAAACTCAAGCTATTTTATTGTTCTTTCGCAGCTTTCTTTGCTTGGGTCACAGTGACGCTACCGCCTTTGGCTTCGATTGCAGCAATTGCAGCAGCAGAAGCACCCGCGACCACTAAATTGACTTTGCTGTTCAATTCACCACGGCCAAGAATACGAATACCGTCTTTGGCGCGGCGAACCACGCCATTTGCCACCAATGTAGCTTCATCAATGGTTTTGGACACGTCTAATTTGCCAGCAGCTATTGCGGTTTCTAAATCCGATAGGTTCAACCAATTATGGGTCTTAGCATTCAGCTTGTTAAAACCGCGCTTTGGCATACGCATATGGATAGGCATTTGCCCGCCTTCGAAGCCATTAATCGACACACCACGGCGCGATTTTTGACCCTTAACGCCACGGCCACAGGTTTTGCCTTTGCCCGAACCCACGCCACGGCCAACGCGCATACGCGCTTTGGTAGCGCCTTCATTTTCTTTGAGTTCATTCAAATTCATAATTTTGTAACGCGCAGATTAAGCGCGCTCCTCCAAAATTGTTACGAGATGCGCAACTTTACGAACCATACCGCGAACCGCGCTGGTATCTTCAAGTTCACGAACTTTGTTCAGGCGATTAAGCCCAAGGCCAACCAGTGTTTCGCGCTGATCAAAGCGACGACGAATAGGTGAGCCAATTTGTTTAATAACGATAATCGCCATTTTCTAACCCTCTGCGCCTTCAATTGCTGATGCGCCATCTTTGCGGCGAACCAAAATATCGGCAACTTTTAAGCTGCGTTTGCCAGCAACTTGCCTTGGTGAAACTTGTTCACGCAATGCTTCGAATGTTGCACGAACCATGTTGTATGGGTTTGATGAACCAAGTGATTTCGCAACAACATCACGAATACCCAAAACCTCAAACACTGCACGCATTGGGCCGCCAGCAATCAAACCGGTGCCGGGAGGAGCTGAGCGCAAAACCACATTACCAGCGCCCCAACGGCCAGTGCCATTGTGATGCAAAGTGCGGCCTTCACGCAAAGGAACCCGTATCATTTTCTTTTTGGCTTCTTCGGTTGCTTTACGAATTGCCTCTGGCACTTCGCGCGCTTTACCATGACCAAAGCCAGCACGGCCTTTTTCATCACCAACTACGACCAAAGCTGCAAAACCGAAGTTCTTACCGCCTTTGACCACTTTCGCAACCCGATTAATAGCCACCAATTTATCGATGATTTCGGATTCGCGCTCTTCTTTTTGTTCACGTTCTGGACGACGCGCCATAATCAGACCCTTCTAGAATTTAAGACCAGCTGCTCTTGCGGCTTCGGCAAGCGCTTTGACACGCCCATGGAAAATATAAGAACCGCGGTCGAACATTACTTCCGACACGCCTTTTTCAATTGCACGTTTGGCAACAATTTCGCCAACCTTGGTTGCTGCATCAGTTTTCGCGCCTTCTGCGGCGCGAATATCAGCTTCTAATGACGAAGCCGAAGCCAATGTTAGGCCACTAGCATCATCAATAATTTGCGCAGAAATATTCTTGGCAGAACGGAAAACTGAAAGACGCAATTTGCCGCCACCAAACTTTTTCAAGCGGTTGCGAGTGCGTAATGCGCGCTTCGCGTGGGGTGAGAGTGTTTTTTTCATTATTTCTTCTTGCCTTCTTTGCGACGAACAGTTTCACCACTATAACGAACGCCCTTGCCTTTATACGGCTCAGGTGGACGATAAGCGCGAATTTCAGCCGCTATTTGACCCAATTGTTGCTTGTCAATACCAGCGATTTTGATTTCAGTTGGCTTTGGGGTCGCAAAAACTACGCCTTTTGGTGCTTTGTAAATGACTGGGTGTGAATAACCCAATGAAAGTTCAAGATCTGGGCCATTCATCGCAGCACGATAACCGACACCGACCAATTCCAAATTGCGTTCAAAGCCTTTAGTTACGCCTTCAACCATATTTGAAATCATTGTCCGTGTCATACCCCAAAGACCAAGCGACATGCGGCTATTTTCATCACGAGGTTTAACTATAACCTCTGCGCCTTCAAGAGCAACTATAACGCCATTGTGGATATCGAACGACAACTCACCTTTTGGGCCTTTGACATTCATCAATGAGCCGTTGAGTGTAACTGTTGCGCCAGAAAATGGAACCGGTTTTTTACCAATACGAGACATTCTTCAATCCCCTCTTAGTAAACTTGACACAAGATTTCGCCACCGACGTTTTCAGCGCGCGCGCTTGCATCTGACATCACACCTTTTGGTGTTGAAAGAATTGCAATGCCCAAGCCATTACGAACTAATGGTAAATCCTTGACAGATGAATATACACGGCGACCCGGCCTTGAAACCCGCATGATTTTTTCAATCACTGGTGTGCCGTCTGAGTATTTCAATTCAATTGAAAGCTCATTGTGGTTGCCAACTTTTATTGGTGAATAGCTGCGAATAAAGCCTTCACTTATCAATACTTCCAATACGCCAGCACGAAGCTTTGAAGCTGGAGTAGTCACTACAGCCTTACCACGCATTTGCGCATTACGAATGCGAGTTATCATATCGCCGATGGGATCATTTATGTTCATATCCTACCCCTTACCAGCTAGATTTCGTCATGCCAGGTATCATGCCAGCCGAAGCGAGTTCGCGCAAAGCAATACGAGACATTTTTAATTTACGATAGAAACCGCGCGGACGACCAGTTACTTCGCAACGATTGCGAACTCTGATTGGCGCTGAATTGCGCGGCAATGCGGCAAGTTTAATTCTTGCTGCGAACCGCTCTTCTTGCGAAGCGCTTTCATCCACTGCAATTGCGTGCAGACGCGCGCGTTTGCCGGCGAATTTGATAACCAAAGCCTTGCGGCGGTTATTTCGGTTTACTGAGCCTACTTTTGCCATCTATTTAATTCCGAAACGGTAACTTGAACTCAGCCAATAAAGATTTTGCTTCTTCATTAGTTTGAGCTGTCGTACAAATAATAATATCCATGCCCCAAGAATGATCGACTTGATCATAATTGATTTCAGGGAAAACAAGGTGTTCTTTTAGACCCATGGCAAAATTGCCATTGCCGTCAAATGATTTGCCGTTAAGACCACGGAAGTCACGAACCCGCGGCAACGCAATTGTTACCAACCGATCCAAGAATTCATACATTCTTTCACGGCGCAAAGTCACCTTTGCCCCAATCGACATGCCATCACGAAGTTTGAAACCAGCGATAGATTTGCGAGCTTTGGTTGTGACAGGTTTTTGACCTGCAATCGCAGTCAAAGCCGCCAAAGCCGAAGCCATTTTTTTGCTGTCGGCAACCGCTTCACCAACACCCATATTGATAACAATTTTATCGAGCGCAGGGATTTGCATGTCATTGGTATATTTGAATTTTTCCTTCATCGTGGCACGAATATGCTCACGATATTGGGCTTTGAGACGAGGCTCATATTTTGCAGTATCAGTTTTAGACATCGCCAATTACCTCACCAGACCGCTTTGCAAAACGAACTTTACGTCCATCATCAAGCGTTTTGAAACCTATTTTGGTTGCTTTGCCGTCCGTTGGGTCGGCATATGCAACATTTGAAACCGCAATTGACGCTTCAAACGAGCGAATGCCAGCTTGCAGAGTTTGCGTTTGTTTTTGGTGCTTTTTGACCATGTTCACGCCCTGCACGATCAAACGACCGCTTGTAGGAAGAACTTTAGTCACTTCACCCGACTTGCCTTTGTCCTTGCCTGCAAGAACAACAACTTTGTCGCCTTTTTTAATCTTAGCAGCCATTTACAGAACCTCCGGAGCCAATGAAATAATTTTCATGTGGTTTTTTGCCCGTAGTTCACGTGGAACTGGTCCAAAAATGCGCGTGCCAATTGGCTCATTTGAGTTATTAACCAAGACCGCCGCGTTTTGATCGAAGCGGATTACCGAGCCGTCTTTACGCATAATGTCTTTTTTAACCCGAACCACGATTGCCTTGCGCACATCGCCTTTTTTCACGCGACCGCGTGGAATGGCTTCTTTGATTGAAACCACAATTGTATCGCCCACACTCGCGTAGCGGCGCTTGGAACCCCCAAGAACCTTAATACACATAACACGGCGAGCGCCGGAATTATCTGCTACGTCGAGATTAGATTGCATCTGAATCATCGTATTTTACCCTTCTATCGGCCAGTATCAAAATTAAGCATTGACTTGACCAACCACTTCCCACCGTTTCAATTTTGATTTCGGCGGGCATTCTTGGATTGCGACTAACGAACCACTTTTGAATGAATTAGATTCATCATGCGCATGATAACGCTTGGATCGTCTCACAATTTTCTTCAAAAGTGGGTGCAAAAAAGTTCTTTCAACCTTCACTACGATGGTTTTGTCACCTTTGTCGCTAACCACGACACCTTGCAATATGCGTTTTGGCACCGTTCTCTCCTACACTTCTGTTTTCGCGGATTTTTCGTTCATCATAGTTTTGACGAGCGCGACATCCTTACGAATTTCGTTAATGCGATGGGTCTTTTCTAATTGACCAGTCGCACGTTGGAATCTTAGATTGAATTGCTCTTTTTTAAGTTTTAGCAACTCATCCTTCAATTGATCTGGGCTCATTGCCCTGGCTTCTGCAGCTTTCATAATTCTGTTCCTTACGCCACACCAAAGTCGGCGCGTGAAATAATCTTGCATTTGATAGGCAATTTCGCAGCGCCCAACGCCAAAGCGTGACTTGCGACATCATCAGCAACGCCATCAATTTCAAATAAAATGCGGCCGGGTTTTACCCGTGCTGCCCAATATTCAACTGAACCCTTGCCTTTACCCATACGAACTTCAGCAGGTTTTTGCGAAACTGGCACGTCTGGAAATACTCTAATCCAAACTTTACCTTGACGTTTCATCTGACGAGTAATTGCCCGACGACACGCTTCGATTTGGCGCGCAGTTACCCTTTCAGGCTCAAGGGCTTTAAGGCCAAAGTTCCCGAATGATAAAGTCGCGCCTTTAGTTGCTAGACCGTGGATACGGCCCTTAAACTGCTTGCGGAATCTGTGGCGTTTTGGTGATAACATTTTTTATACCCTTATACGCTTGCTTCTTGGTCATTACGCTTGCGACCACGACCACGATCTTCACGATCACGACGTGGACGATCTGTATCGTCACGGCGAGGACGGCTGTCGCCAACTTCTGCCGCTTTTTTGTCTTGATGCATTGGATCGCGCTCGAACACTTCGCCTTTGAACACCCAGGCCTTAACGCCGATAATGCCATAAGCAGTTGTTGCTTGTGCTACACCATAATCAACATCGCCGCGCAAAGTATGCAAAGGCACACGGCCTTCACGATACCATTCAGTGCGCGCAATTTCCGCGCCGCCCAAACGACCAGCAACAGTAATACGAATGCCCAAAGCACCTAAACGCATCGCTGATTGCATTGTCCGTTTCATTGCACGGCGGAACGCAACGCGTCGCTCCAACTGCTGTGCAACTGATTCAGCAACCAATGTTGCGTCAATTTCAGGCTTGCGAACTTCAACCAAGTTCAAAAACACTTCTGCGCCATCAATTAATTTGGCAAGTTGATTGCGAAGTTTTGAAATATCCTCGCCTTTTTTGCCAATAATTACACCTGGGCGCGCAGCATAAACCGTTACGCGGCATTTTTTGTGCGGACGCTCGATGATGATGCGTGAAATACCCGCTTGTTTAAGCGCTTTTTTCAAATATGCGCGAATGGCAAGATCTTCATGCAACAAACGTGAATAATCATTGGAATTTGCATACCAACGGGATTCCCATGTGCGGTTGATGCCTAAGCGCAAACCAATTGGATTAACCTTCTGACCCATTAAGCGGCCCCTTCAGTTTGACGGACAATTATGGTTAGATTTGAAAATGGCTTCAAAATCCGCGATGAGCGACCGCGACCACGAGTGTGCATGCGCTTCATTACAAGACCTTTGCCAACGAAAGCCTGTTCAACGACCAAGCTATCAATATCCAAATTGTGATTGTTCTCGGCGTTTGCAATTGCCGATTGAAGGCATTTACGAACATCACCCGAAATACGTTTGTGTGAGAATTGCAATTCCGCCAACGCTTTATCGACTGCCAAACCACGAATGGATTGCGCAACCAGATTTAGCTTCTGCGGGCTAATCCGTAAATTGTTTGATTTTGCCAAACAACGATCAGATGACAATGCTCTAGGAGTTTTATCTTTCGACATAATTACTTCCTCTTAGCCTTCTTGTCCGCGCCATGCCCATAATAAGTACGGGTAGGAGAAAATTCGCCAAGTTTATGGCCAACCATTTCTTCAGAAACACTAACTGGGACAAATTTTTGCCCGTTGTGAACCTGAAAAGTTAAGCCAACAAATTGTGGCAATATTGTCGAGCGCCTTGACCAAGTTTTGATCGCTTCACGACGTGTTGAAGTTGAGGCTTTTTCTGCTTTCGCAAGAAGGTAACCATCAACAAAAGGACCTTTCCAAACCGAACGAGGCATCGATTAACCCTTCTTCAGATGACGACGACGAACAATCAAACGATCCGTAGTCTTGTTAGTACGGGTTTTAGGCCCACGAGTTTTCTTACCCCAAGGGGTTACAGGGTGGCGACCGCCAGAAGTGCGACCTTCACCACCACCATGAGGGTGATCTACTGGGTTCATTGCAACACCGCGAACCGAAGGGCGAATGCCCATCCAGCGCGAACGGCCTGCTTTGCCCGAGTTTTCATTCATTTTATCAGGGTTCGAAACTGCACCAATTGTTGCCATGCAACCATCTGGAACCAAGCGAACTTCACCTGATGACAAGCGAATTTGTGCGTAACCACTGTCACGACCAACCAATTGAACATAACAACCAGCCGAGCGAGCAATTTGCGCGCCTTTCATTGGTTTCATTTCAATATTGTGAATGATTGTGCCAACTGGAATTGATTTAAGCGGCATTGCATTGCCGGGTTTAATATCAACTTTTTCGCCAGCAATAATGCTGTCACCAACGCTTAAGCGTTGTGGTGCAACAATATATGAAAGCGTGTCATCGCTATATCTAATAAGCGCAATGAAAGCGGTGCGGTTAGGGTCATATTCCAAACGCTCAACTACTGCTGGCATATCCCATTTACGACGTTTGAAATCGATAATGCGATAAGTGCGTTTGTGACCACCACCAACACGAAACGAAGTTACTCGCCCCAAATTGTTGCGACCACCAGTTTTGGTAAGCCCTTCGGTAAGTTTCTTAATCGGCTTACCTTTGAAAAGGTCTTTGCGGTCCACCAAAACTAATTGGCGGCGGCCTTCTGAAGTAGGTTTAAAGGTCTTTAGTGCCATAATTCAGCTTGCTCCTATAGACCGGTTGATAAATCAATACTGTCACCTTCATTGAGGGTAACAATGGCTTTTTTGAAATCATTGCGCTTACCAAGGACACCTTTGAAGCGTTTGACTTTGCCAAGAACACGAATGGTGTTCACAGCATTAACTTTAACTTTGAACAATGCTTCAACCGCTTCTTTGATTTGCGGTTTTGTCGCGCTCAAAGGCACTTTGAAAACAACTTTATCGGATTCCGACAACATGGTTGCTTTTTCAGTAATCACCGGCGAAAGGATTGTATCGTAATGACGAGGTTCAATTGCCATGACTAGCTTTCCTTATCTTTTTTAGGCTTTGGGGCCGCTTTTGGTTTTGCAGCTTTAGGCTCGGCGGCATCAGCAGCTTTTTCGGCTTTTGGCTTTGCAGCTTTTGGTGCAGGCGCTTCAGCTTCAACTTTCGCCGCTTTTGCAGGCGCAGCACTTGCAAATCTTGCGTTTACTGCTTCGATTGCGTCTTTAGTCAAAACCAATTTCTTGCGTTTCAATATCATTTCGACGTTCAAACCAGCACTTGGAAGCACATCAACATTCATAATATTGCGAGCCGCGAGTTTGAAATTGCTATCAAGCTCTGTGCCGCCAATGATAAGAACATTGTCAAAACCAAGTTTGGCGAAATTTGCTTTAAGCTCTTGGGTTTTTGGGGTCGCCATTGTTGCGCTATCCAAAACCACCAAAGTTCCAGCTTGCGCTTTTGCCGATAATGCCATTTTAAGACCCAAAGCACGGAACTTCTTAGTCAAATCATGGGCATGTGAACGCGGATGCGGGCCATGTGCCACGCCACCACCACGGAAAATCGGCGCATTCTTGGCACCGTGACGTGCGCCGCCCGAGCCTTTTTGCTTTACTGATTTTGAGTGAGTGACCGAAACATCACCGCGATTCTGCGTTGAATGGGTGCCTGCACGGCGTTTGGCTTGTTGCCAGCGAACCATGCGATGAAGCACGTCTGCGCGTGGGGTTAAGCCGAAAATGGTTTCGTCAAGTTCAACTGAACCCGCTTTGCCACCGTCTAATTTTAGGACATCGAGTTTCATTATTCAGCGCCCTCTTCTTTAGCCACTTCAACTGCAACTTCCACAACTTCTTCAACAATTGTTTCGGCTTCAACAGTTTTCAAATCACCCGGTTTACGGAAAGCAGCAGGCTTAGGTGCATCAGGATGTGCAGCTTTTTTCACTGCGTCCGAAATTTCTACCCATGCGCCTTCAGCACCCGGTGTTGCGCCTTTAATAAGAATAAGGCCACGTTCAGCGTCAGTGCGGACAATTTCAAGGTTTTGAACAGTCACGCGCTCTACGCCCAAATGACCAGCCATTTTCTTGCCTTTGAAAACTTTACCTGGATCTTGGCGTTGGCCAGTTGAACCATGCGAACGGTGGGAAAGTGAAACACCGTGAGTTGCGCGCAAGCCACCGAAGTTCCAACGCTTCATCGCGCCGGCAAAACCTTTACCGATTGAGGTCGCGGCAACATCAACGCTTTGACCACTTACAAAATGGTCCGCAGTGATTTCCATACCAACATCAACCATATTATCAGGCGAAACGCGAAACTCTTTTAGTTTTGCTTTAGGCTCAACATTCGCTTTGGCATAATGGCCGCGAACTGGCTTAGTTACGTTTTTAACTTTGCGGCTGCCGGCACCCAATTGTAGGGCAGTATAGCCATCTTTGGTTTCAGTTTTATGGGCGACGACCTGAAGGCCCTCTAGCGCCAAAACTGTTACAGGGATGTGCGCACCATCGGTGGCAAATACCCTTGTCATTCCTATTTTTTTAGCGATCACACCAGTGCGCATAATCTTCGCCCCTAGATCTTAATTTCGATGTCAACGCCAGCAGCAAGGTCGAGCTTCATAAGCGCGTCCACTGTTTGCGGGGTTGGGTCAACGATGTCTAATACGCGTTTGTGCGTACGGATTTCAAACTGTTCACGCGACTTTTTATCGACGTGCGGTGAACGGTTTACGGTAAAACGCTCAATGCGGGTTGGCAAAGGAATTGGCCCACGCACATCAGCGCCAGTGCGCTTTGCGGTGGAAATAATTTCCTTGGCCGATTGATCCAGTGCCCTGTGATCAAATGCCTTCATTTTGATGCGAATGGTCTGTTGCGCCATTTTCGTGTCCATTTTGGGGCCATAACAGCCCAATTGAAATTATCATGATTAAACAAAATACCGCGCAAACCATAAATGGTCGGCACGGCAAACTGAAAAAGCGGATTGTGAAACGAAGGCGGACCAAACGAGTTCAATATACCTTGGTATATCGTAACAATTCGGTCAATTGAAACATTGCCAAACTTTTCACACGAAAAGCGACTTGGCGCATTCAATAAGTGTCAATATCGGCGACACCACCCTAGTTCCTTAAAACGCGTCTGAATTGGTTATTTTTCAGCACTTTTTACAAAGTTCGAACCAACCAACTCACAGCCAGCTTAAGCAAGAGGGCGCGTTCTAGACTCACCCCCCACAAAGGTCAAGTGCGTGGCTGTAATTGGGGGTGTAGATGGGGTGTTGTTGTGGAGGTGGGCGCCAAATACCAATTTATTGCAAAATCATAAATCATACATCATACTTTGACGGAATCGTTTACGGTTACAATTTCGCATTCATTCGCTTGAAAAAGTAATAAACCTTCGAAACCTAGCAAATAGCTACAGTTTTCTACCCACCATTTTGCCGCGTCTGGCGATTTGCAATTTAGCGCTGCCACTGCCAACCTTGCATTTACAGTATATCCGTTAGTCTTTTTTATTAGCCCAAAGCAATCGCCGACAGAATAAATCATTCGCCAAAACACATTTTTCCCCGAAAGGACGCCAAAAACGAAACTGGCGCTTGGTTGAGCATATGATGCATCCAACGGAATTGTTAAGCCAACCCATTGTTCCCTAACCCAAAGAGGTGCTTCGCCATCAGGGACTTGGACAATCTTAATTTTCATATTTCCCTCAATTTCCATTGCTTTTACTTAGCTCGCTTGTCATTTGTTTGCAAAAAAACTTGTTAGAGACTCCATTCGCAAGGAGCCACATTCGCTTCCAACGCGATATGGCAGTAAACCAATAACCCAAATTGTTTCATGTTTAAAGTAATGCACAGCTCCTTAAAAAACTTGGCATTTATATCCATCAAAACACAACCGCCCTTCCCCCACCCCACATTTTCCCCTAATAACCTATCCATGAGAAAAGCAGCAACCAAAGCCGATAGTGAGACTACTGACGCGCGTAAGCGCAATATGCGGCATTTGCCGACGCGGGCCGAGCATAAATTATGGACACTTATCAAAGACAAAGCACTGGGTGTTAAGTTCTTGCGGCAAGAGCGAATTAAACTTAACCGCAATGACATGGGCTATTTTGCCGATTATGTTTGTTATGAGCGCGATTTAATTATTGAAATTGACACATCACTGACGCTCGAGCGCGCCCAAAATGCCGAACGCAATGAATATTTTGCAAGTGGTGGCTTTGTAGTCATTCGTTTTCGTGACAAAGACATAAGCGGCAACCCCAATGCCTGCCTAACAATAATCCAAAATATTGTGAACCGAGTTGAAGCCTCGTAGATTTATGCAATCGCAAAAAATTGAGCGCTGTATAGACTTAACTCGGCAATTGCAAAATTGACGAAAATAATGAAATTGGCGTGGAATCTTGTTGCCAGCCTATTTAACATTTTGAAGGTTGCTGAAAGCCGCCCCAACCCAGTCGGTTCACAAGCCGTTATTATTCGCCGCCGCCGATAAATACTATTACGATAACGTGACAATATTGCTGCAAGTTCTGGTGATATGCTTGTGGCCAGTTCAATAATTGCTTTGGCCATTGGCGCATGCGACGAATAAGCGCCTTCGAGGCATAAATCGCCTTGGGTCGCTAAACTCTCTTTATATTTCTCATAGCCAATGCCGAAATCCAAAGTGGTAACGCCAATTGCCGCGAGTTTTTCGATGATTTTCATGGTGAGAATGTGGCCCGGACTATATTTGGCAAAATCTGCATCATAAGCAGGAAACCACGAATGGGCATAGTCGCCATCAATCAAAAATAATTCACAGGCAATGAGTTGGTCTTTTATTTTGAGATAGGCAAATTGCAGGCCAAATTCTTGGTTGGAATTTTCGGCGATTGAATAAAGAAGTTGCAAAGTCCAACCGCAGTCAAAAACGTCATAAGTGCCTTTTTGCTTATATTGGGTTCTTTTTAGCGTCACCACCTTATCGACATCATTACTTGTCGCAACGCCTATCTGGCAATGCACCTCGCCCACATCTTTTGCCAGCGCGCGGGCTCGGCGCTGAAAGGATTTGAAAAAACTTGGATTTTGACTTTTGCGGGCGGCAAAATAGGAATCGAACCCATCGCGAATGTCTGCATGATACGCATGGGCCACCAAATGGTTAGTATTACCAACGCCCTTGCCGATCCAACCATTAAACTCAAAGCGTGCTTCGCCGTGCTTTTGCAGCACCGAAATCATGTCAATGTCTAGTTCTTGGGCGCAAATTATGGCTTGGTAATCCGTCAAAGGCGTCCCCAAACTCTGCACCACATTGCCGCGAACTTGGAACGGAAAATATCCCATAATTTTGTCTTGTTCACGTATGACGGCCAAATACGCGCTCGGCACGACATCTTTTATTGACATAAAGAACTTATCACCAAAATACGGGCTTCTAAGTTTTGGGTTTGCGGATCGAAATAATTCCCAATCGGCAATAAGGCCCCATGACACTTCATTGCCAGCGAAAATATCAATTTTATATTTATCTTGCGTCATTCTAGTTCATGGACTCATTATTAGGGGAGAAAAAGCCACGAACTTGGCAATTCGGATTTTTCACTGCCTACTACTTAACATTCAGCGATTAAAATTCCGCAAATTATTTGTTCGCTTTATCCCGCCCCAAAACAATAGGCGCTATTGGCCTTCCAAGAAGGAAGGACTTTGAGTTTTCAGTCTGCCAATAAAAAACCCCAAACCGAAGTTTGGGGTTTTCTAAAATTGATATGTCATAAAATTCTAAAAACGACGCTTTTTAGAATTTTATGTCCGCATTCCCCAACT
>WRPI01000001.1 GCA_009773395.1 Hyphomonadaceae bacterium
CAGTGCTCAATGAAGTGTCAGCCGATGCACGATCTGATGATTCAGTTGATACCGAAGTGCTCAATGAAGTGTCAGCCGATGCACGGTCCGAAGCTTCAGTTGAAGCAGCAGTGCTCAATGAAGTGTCAGCCGATGCACGGTCTGATGATTCAGTTGATACCGAAGTGCTCAATGAAGTGTCAGCCGATGCACGGTCTGATGATTCTGTTGATACCGAAGTGCTCAATGAAGTGTCAGCCGATGCACGATCCGAAGCTTCAGTTGAAGCAGCAGTGCTCAATGAAGTGTCAGCCGATGCACGATCCGAAGCCTCAGTTGATGCAGCAGTGCTCAATGAAGTGTCAGCAGATGCACGAGCTGAAGCTTCTGTTGAAGCAGCAGTGCTCAATGAAGTGTCAGCAGATGCACGAGTTGAAGCTTCGGTTGAAACCGACGTGCTCAATGAAACGTCAGCAGAAGCACGATCAGATGTTTCTGTTGAAACCGCTACATCCAAACAAGTTAAAAGGGCTTGAACCGATACAGCATTTGCAGCATCACCTGCGCCGCCCGAACCATCAGTTGATGTAATCAAGGTTGAGCATGGCGCTGCATAAGCAGCTTGTGGCGCCGCGATCATCACGACCGCGATAGCAGCAGCAGACGCGCCAAGTGCGAGACTACCTTTGCCAATACGCTTTAATTCTAATTCTGGTCTAAAAGACATTTCCAAAAAACTCCTCTATATTTATTGCAGTGACACCCATCCCCTAATAAAATTCGGAGTGGCACTCATAGTCGTTCTATCATTTCAAAACTTATTGTCAATTGCAATTTTGTAATTTTGTTGAACAGTTGCAAACAATCCACACTTTATTTACTTCATAAATCTGACACATTTAGGCAACCCACCCGATTACTTGGAAACTTACCGCCAAGTAGTGGCAAATGGTAAAAGCAATATAGCATTGACACATTTCGCCAAAACCTTAATTGAGGGTGTTATTTAGATATAACAAACAATGTCATCCCTGAAACAAACTTATGTCATCCCCGAATTTTCATAGAATTCGAGTGTCATCCCCGAATTTTCATAGAAAATGTCGGGGATCTCAAAGAAATAGCGACGAGATCCCCGACAAAATCTTTGATTTTTCGGGGATGACAATATACTCTATGACAATATACTCGATGACAAACTCTTCGATTTTTCGGGGACGTCAATCAACTTCATAGGGAATCTCCATGGACAAAGTAAAATTCAATTTATGCGTAAATGCCCTGGGCCCATCAATGGACGAATTTGTCGAAGCTATTGCATGGGGTTTGGGCGAATTTGGTTATGAATGCACGATAAAGCGGGCAACTGTTACATTTGACGCAGTCAATATATTATTTGCTGGCGGCGGGCAGGATCTTGGCGAGATGAGTAGAATTGCGCCAAAAACCATTGTTTTCAACCTTGAACAAATGGGGGACCACAAAAGCCAGATTAATAGTGCGAGCTATTTTGCTTTGATGCGGCATTTTCCCACCTGGGAATATTCGCGAAAAAATATGTCGCTTTTGCCGCAATATGGGGTTTCTGAGCTTCATCATGTGCCAATTGGCTATGTACCGGTTTTAGAGAGAATCGCTCCTGCGCCAGTAAAAGACATTGACGTGTTGTTTTACGGGTCAAAAAATGACCGTCGCTATGATGTTTTTGATGCGATAAAGGCCAAGGGCCTGAATATGGTCTATAATGAGCCATTTACAAATTGGACACGCGAAGAGCGTGATGCGCTTATTGCAAGGTCAAAATTGGTCTTGAACGTCGGTTTTTTTGATGATGTTCATATTTTCGAAGAAGTGCGGGTTAGTTACCTTCTGAATAATAAGATTTGCGTTGTTTCTGAACTGCGCGACGATACAATAATTGAAGATGATATGCGGCAATGTTGCGCTTTTGCAAAAGCAGACCAAATAGCGCAAACATGCGTGGAACTTTGCAATGACGAAGCAAAGCGTAATGAAATTGCACAACGCGGTTACGACATTTTCAAGAAACGCGAATTTTTAGCGCCATTAAAACTTGCGGTTGATTCATATGTTACCAATCATAAAGATAGCCCACGCGCGCTAAAGCCCAACATAGATGTTCCTAAAAAACTGAACATCGGTTCGGGCCGCAAGTGGAAATATGACTATTTTAATCTCGATTTGGACACAACTCGCGGTTCCGACATTGTTTTCGATTTAAGCGAAAAATTTGATTTTGATGCGGAGCATCAAACCTGGCGTTTTGGCAATGTGAAAATCCCCAAGGGCCATTTTGATTACATATTGTCCGAACATATATTTGAACATGTGCCGAACCTTATCCAATGCATGACGACGTGCCTTGATTGGTTGTGCGATGGTGGGATTTTGGAAGTCGAAGTGCCGTATGATTTATCGCATGGCGCCTGGCAAGACCCAACCCATATTCGCGGTTTTAACGAAAGATCCTGGGGGTATTATTGCGTCAATGATTGTTGGTATGTTGGTTGGCGCACCCATGTTTTTGATTTGATTTCCCAAATCCACATTCTCGAACCGCTTGGGTCAAAATTGCAAAAAGAAGGCATGCATGTCGATGATGTGATTCGTGTGCCACGTGCGGTTTATGGTTTGCGCGTGAAATTGCGCAAACGCGAACTAACCGATGCTGAGAAAAGAGCGCATGAACCGTATTTCAGGACCGTCACGGTGGATGTTTGATATTACATATCCAAACTATAAGATTTCTGTGAAAGCCATGGAATTTATTGTCATCCCCGAAAAATCAAAGATTTTGTCGGGGATCCTGTGGTCAATTCGCCAAGATCCCCGATAAATCCTTCGGATTTTCGGGGATGACAATATAAATTCTTGGATTTATTTCAGCCGCTTCACCGCAAACATTGCCGCGGCTTTGGTTTTGATTATATGAACTTCATATTTGTCTTTTGGCATCATGGCGGCAATGACTTCCCAAAAAGGAATCACAATAAAGCCAATATCTTCCACCACGACCCAACCGTTCACTTTCACTTTGCTAAGACCAAATTGAAGCGTCAAAATATTGGCATTGGGTGAATGCAGGCCATCATCAATAATTAAGTCAAAACCATCGGGCAAAGGCGCGCGCAAATCTTCAAAAGTTTGTGGGTTGGTTTGATCAACATAAAAAGTTTTGATACGCTCTTCAGTAAATAATACTCGTTTATCAACATCAGCACCAAAAACTTGGGCATTTGGGCACCAATCACGAAACGCCCGCAATGAAGCGCCCGGCTTACCTGCGCTTCCCATTGTTGAAACAACGTCAGTATTATTGGTTCCAAGGCCTACTTCGAATACAGATTTAATATTCTCGCGGTCTTTCAAAATTGGGCCATAGACTTTGAAATAATCGTGGGTTGTCCCTTTATCGCTGCCGTATTTATCGAAAAGCGCTTTTATATCGGTGGCGATTTGAACATTTTCGGGCGTAAATGGAAAAACATCCTCAATTTTTTTGGTCGGCGCAGTTTCGCCATTCAAATAATTGGCAAAACTGCTCATGAATGGGAACATTTGGTTGATTGTCTGAATAGTGACCGCCGCGCAATCTTGGTATGAACCAGCGCTGTGCGGATAATAAACTGGGAAAGTCTGCAATAAATTCAATTTGCTATAACTTTTATTATCGCCAGTATGGACTGCCGCCAAAGCCTCCACCCGCGCCGCAATTTCCGGGTGATGATAAATAAAATGCTGAATTACTTCTATTACGCTTTGATTATAGCTCTGCATTGTTCGACCTTTTAATATCAAAAAAAATGGCGCACTTGGCGGGATTCGAACCCACGACCTTTGCCTTCGGAGGGCAACACTCTATCCAGCTGAGCTACAAGTGCAATCGGCGTGGTCATAATCTATCAAGCATTTAAGAGCAAGTGCGCCAATCCCGTCAAAAACAACTTAAATCCAAAAGAAAATGCCAATAATTTTTGAAAACGACGCTTTTCAAAAATTATTGTCCGCTTGGTTCCAATTTGCCGAGTGAGGCCGAAGGCCGAGGGTGGCAAATTGAGGTTTTAAAATGGAAACGCCGACACTCCCTTTATCCACTCATCAATATTTAGGGTTTTTGCGAAAGGCGGTGCGGCGCGTTCGCGGCAATTTGCGCGCTCGCACATACGGCACATGGGCCCAGTTTCTACGGCGGCAGGGTTTGATAGGTCGATGCCCTTGGCATAGGTCAATTTATCGGCATATTTAAGCTCACAACCAATACCAATGGCTTGCTCGGAATGGCCCTCGCCTTCCCAGCCGACAAGTGATTTATCAAGTGTGCGCGCCAGTGTGAAATAGCGTTGGTGGTCTGGGGTTTCGATTATTTGGGTTATTATGCGGCTTGGGGTTTGAAAAGCTTGGTGAATATTCCAACGCGGACAAGTGCCGCCAAAACGCGAAAACGGAAATTTGCCCGCCGCGAATCGTTTGGATACATTGCCAGCGCTATCGATTCGCAGCATAAAAAACGGCACTCCGCGCTTACCGGGGCGTGAAAGCGTTGTTAGGCGGTGGGCGACTTGTTCGAAGCTAACACCAAAAGGTGCGCGTAATAATTCTAGGTCATAGTTGCAATTTTCGGCGGCCTCCAAAAACCGTCGGTATGGCATTAGGGTGGCGGCGGAGAGATAATTGATAAGCGATATTTTGAATAATCGCGCCGAAGCCATGTCGGGGGCTTTGGATTTTTCTACGATTTCATCAAGTTTTGCGCCATGAATGCTTAATGCCAATTGATATATTATTGCAAACAGCCGCGATGATGCGCCTAAAGTTTCTGACAACATAAGCCGTTTGCGGTGTGGGTCATAGCGGCGCTGATAAGTCATCATTACTGCCGCTGGCATCAATCTGACGCTGATTCCAAATTCTGCCAACAACTTTTTTTCGGCGTTTACCCCCAAATTATGGCTGTTCGCACCCAAAGCGTGAAACAACGCTTCGCCAAAATCATCAATGTCTGGGAAAAAATTATGGCGGGCTTGAATTTGATCGCGTACCCAATCCGATGGCGAAACTTCGCCATCGCCAATCAATGCGCTTAGCGAATTTTCTTCGCGGGATTTACGCTCGCCCCAATTGCGGTAGAGCTTAATAAAGGCTTCGGCGACACTTGGCGAGGCTGAAATTAAATCAGAAATTTCACGGCGCGGAATTTTAAGGTCTTTGAACAAAGGGTCGGACAAAGCTTCAATCAAATCGGCTTCACCCGATGGGTCGGCTTCGGAGGTAAACGTCCGCAAATCAAGATCATAGGCGGCCGCGAGTTTCAACAATATTTGCGCGGTCACTGGCCTTTGATTGCGTTCCAAATGGTTGAGATATGAGCTTGAAACCCCCAAATCTTCAGCCATTTGGGTTTGGCTGATGTCTAAGCCATGCCGAAATCTTTTGATTCGCCCGCCGAGAAAAAGCTTTTTGTCCATTGATGTCTTACGCCATTTTTGTCTGATTTTGCAGTTTAGTCATAATTTTACAATAGTTCAATTGTGAATATTCGCCATTTGCCCGATATTAACAGCTTTACACCTAGAAAGCGCCATTATCATAGTGATATACGCATTGTGAATTACAATTCCATAAATCCCAAAAACCCCTCTCATCTATTCCAAAGTATAAAATTTACACGCAATTTAGGAAAATTAAAATGACAGACTTCCAAAATCTTGTTCCTTCCGCGCCAAAAAACCGATTTGCGGGCATCGAGCGCCCTTATTCGCCTGAGGACGTTCTTAAATTGCGCGGGTCATTTCAAATTTCCTACACGTTGGCCGAACGTGGTGCTAATAAATTATGGGATTTGTTACATTCCGAGCCTTTCATAAATTCATTGGGCGCTATGACTGGTAATCAAGCCATGCAAATGGTGCGCGCGGGCCTTAAAGCGATTTATCTTTCAGGCTGGCAAGTTGCCGCCGATAGCAATACCGCATCGGCAATGTATCCCGATCAATCACTATACCCTGCCAATGCCGCGCCCGAATTGTGCCGCCGTATAAACCGCACTTTGCAACGCGCCGATCAAATTGAACATTCCGAAGGCGGCGCCAAGCGCGACTGGTTTGCACCCATTATTGCCGATGCCGAAGCGGGTTTCGGCGGGCCATTAAACAGTTTTGAAATAATGAAAGCCTTTATCGAAGCTGGTGCATCGGGTGTGCATTTCGAGGATCAATTAGCGTCCGAAAAAAAATGCGGCCATTTGGGCGGCAAAGTACTTATTCCAACCCAAGCGCATGAGCGTAACTTAATTGCGGCAAGGCTTGCAGCCGATGTTATGGGCACGCCAACTTTGGTTGTGGCTCGAACCGATGCCGAATCAGCGCAATTGATAACGTCTGACATTGACGAAAGGGATCACCCATTCATCGAGCGCGAAAACCGCACTGCAGAAGGCTTTTTCCGCCTAAAAGCTGGAACTGGTCTTGACCATTGTATTGCCCGTGGGCTTTCTTACGCAAAATATGCGGATTTATTGTGGTGGGAAACTTCGCACCCTGATTTGGGCGATGCGCGGCGGTTTGCTGAAGCCGTGCATAAACAGCACCCTGGCAAATTACTTGCATATAATTGCTCACCAAGTTTCAATTGGAAAGCAAAATTGGACGACGCGACAATTGCCAAGTTCCAACGCGAATTGGGGGCAATGGGTTATAAATATCAATTCGTAACTCTGGCTGGTTTCCATTCATTGAATAATTCAATGTTTGAACTTGCCGACGCTTATCGTGACAATGGCATGGCGGCATATTCGGAGCTGCAACAACGCGAATTCGCCAATGAAGCTGCGGGCTATACTGCGACACGGCATCAACGCGAAGTTGGTACCGGTTATTTTGACAAAGTTGCGATGACGATTACTTCGGGGCAGTCATCAACAACTGCGTTGAAAGATTCAACCGAATCCGCGCAGTTTCACGAACATGCTTAATCAGTATAAAGACTATCTTGAAAAGACACAAAATTGACAAGCTCAAAAATTGAATTGACAGCACCCATAACTGGCAGAATGGCAGAAATTTTAACGTCCGATGCCATGACCTTTCTTGGGCAATTGCACGAGAAGTTTGAGGCCACGCGGCAGTCGC
The DNA here is from genome assembly GCA_009773395.1 of Hyphomonadaceae bacterium. GTDB lineage: Bacteria > Pseudomonadota > Alphaproteobacteria > Caulobacterales > Aquidulcibacteraceae > Pseudaquidulcibacter. The sequence continues at coordinate 7,128 of WRPI01000001.1, forward strand.
TCTTGGCAAAGCGCACCGCTAGGCAGACAAAATTTGACCAAGGCGAATTGCCCGACTTTTTGCCGACAACCAAACATATACGTGATGGCGATTGGAAAGTGGCAACAATCCCTAGTGATTTGCTCGATAGACGGGTTGAAATAACCGGGCCAGTGGACCGCAAAATGATAATTAACGCCCTTAATTGCGGCGCGAAAACCTTCATGGCGGATTTTGAAGACAGCAATTCGCCAACATTTGCCAATTGTATTGAAGGCCAAATAAATCTCAAAGATCGCTGGTATGGGAAGTTGGACTATACCGACCCCAGTTCGGGCAAATTTTATGAAATGAAACCAAACCCAGCGGTGCTGATTATTCGCCCACGCGGTTGGCGCTTGAATGAACGGCACATCAAAGTGAATGGCGAAATAATGTCAGGGTCATTAGTCGATTTTGGGCTTTATATGTTTCATTGTGCAAAACTCGCGCTCGATGCTGGTTCAGGGCCGTATTTTTATTTACCAAAAATGGAATCGCACCTTGAGGCAAGACTTTGGAATGATGTAATTGTTTTCACTCAAGATTATTTGGGTATTAAGCAAGGCAGCACTAAAGCAACAGTTTTGATAGAAACATTGCCTGCCGCATTTGAAATGCATGAAATCATTTATGAATTGCGCAACCATATGGCGGGCCTAAATTGTGGGCGTTGGGACTATATTTTCAGTTTCATAAAAACGCTTGCCAGCAATCCAAAATTTGTAACTCCAGACCGCGCGAAAATGGTGATGGGTGAGGCGTTTTTACGCGCTTATTCGCTCGAACTAATCAAGACTTGCCATAAACACGGCGCATTCGCGATGGGCGGCATGGCGGCGCAAATCCCCATCAAAAACAACCCCGAAGCCAATGATGCGGCCTTTACCAAAGTCAAAACCGATAAAGAGCGCGAAGCCACAAATGGCCATGACGGAACTTGGGTCGCGCACCCCGATTTGGTGCCAGTCGCGACGGAAGTGTTTGATAGAATTATGCCCAGCCAGAACCAATTGGATAAATTGCGCTTGGACGTTCAAACTACTCAAGCGGACTTATTGCAACTTCATAAAGGCACGCGCACTGAAGCCGGCCTCCGTGAAAATATTCGTGTTGGCGTGCAATATATTGAAGCCTGGCTACGCGGGCGCGGGGCAGTGCCATTGTATAATTTAATGGAAGACGCAGCCACCGCCGAAATTTCCCGCACCCAAGTTTGGCAATGGCTCAAACATGGCGCATTGCTTGAAAATGGCCAAGTGGTTACGCGGCAATTTGTGCAGATTTTGATTGATGATGAAATGGCGAAATTGGCCGAAGTTTTGGGTAAAGACACACTTGCTTCGCCAACATTTACTAAAGCCATAAAATTATTCACCGAACTTTCAATGGCCGATAAATGCAGCAATTTCCTGACTGTTCCCGCTTATGAGATGATAGATTAAGGAAACTCAACTCGCCAGCTTCGGCTTACGGCCTCACTAATTGTCATCCCCGAAAATCCAACGGATTTGTCGGGGATCTCGCCCTATAATTCCACAAGATCCCCGATAAAATCTTTGATTTTTCGGGGATGACAATCAATTATTTTGCTACAGTTTGGCTATTTGTTGAAAACCTCATTCCTCAAATGCCGAAAAATCGCGGGTGTCTTTGGTGAATAAATATACTAATAAAGAAATCCCAATCATCGCGCTTACATAGGCAAAAAATAGCTTTTCCACGCCCGCTTGTTTGAGCCATAGCGCCACATATTCGGCAGTTCCGCCAAACAGTGCAACAGTAACCGCATAGGGGAAAGCAACCCCCAGCGCACGCACATGGCGAGGATATAATTCGGCTTTAACCACCGCGTTTATCGAAGTATAGCCCGAAACAATCACCAAAGCAGCGATTACCAAACCCAAAGCCGGCCAAAAATCGCTCATGCCCGAAAGTGCATTCATTATCGGATAGGTGAAAACCATGCCCAAAACCCCAAAACCAATGAGCAATGGCTTGCGGCCAATTTTATCCGAAAGCGCGCCAAAAATCGGCTGCAATAGCATAAAAATAGTCAGGCTTATTGCCGAAAGCGTGGTCGCACTTTCTTTGCTCCAGCCCGCGCTATTGACCATAAATTTTTGCATATAAGTCGTGTAAGTATAAAACGCGATTGTGCCGCCGAGCGTAAGCCCGACAACTTGCAGGCTTTGTAGTGGGTGTTCGCGCAATAATTGCCATAGTTTTTTGGCCGCATTTTTGTGTTCGAGGCCTTCGAGCAATTGGGGTGCGGATTCTTCCATTTGCCGCCGTAAATATAGCGCAACTAAAGCCAAGCCTGCACCAATAAAAAACGGAATTCGCCAACCCCAATTTGAAATTTCTGCTGTAGTTAATGCGCTATTTTGAATGAGAATCAACACCGCCAATGCCAATAATTGCCCCATAATTAGCGTTACATATTGGAAACTGGAATAAAATCCTCGATTAGTTTTGCCTGCCATTTCCGATAAATATGTCGCGCTCGCGCCATATTCACCGCCAACACTCAGACCTTGCAACATACGCGCAAAAACCAAAATTACTGGCGCGAAAATGCCGATTTGCGCGTATGATGGCGCGATAGCAATCAAAAGAGAGCCAAAGCACATCATTAAAATCGAGACCGTTAGCGCGTCTTTACGGCCAAATCTATCGGCATACCAACCAAATAACCAACCCCCCAAGGGCCGCATAAGAAAGCCAATCGCAAACACTGCGGCAGCGTTTAGTAATTGCGCAGTAGCATCGCCTTTTGGAAAAAATATTGGCGCAAAATAAAGCGAAAAAGCGGCATATGCATACCAATCAAACCACTCAACCAAATTCCCGATTGAGCCCGAAAAAATCGATTGTATTCGCCGAAATTGCGGTTGCTTATTATTGTTTTCCATGACACTTTGGTGCAACAAAATAGTTTTGCCGTCAAGTTAGGAAGAAAATGCGTTATTTGCACACGATGGTTCGTGTCACAGATTTGGATGCGGCCTTGAAGTTTTGGGTTGACGCTTTGGGTTTGGTTTTGGCGCGGCGAATTGACAATGAACAGGGCAAGTTTAGCCTGGTATTTTTGTGCGCCCCCTATGATTTAGAAAACGCCAAAATAAACCAAGCGCCATTGGTCGAACTTACTTATAATTGGCCGCGTGAAAACGGGGCTGAAGTTTTGACCAGCGGTCGTAATTTTGGGCATTTGGCTTATCAAGTTGACGATATTTACGCAATTTGCGCGCGGCTTCAAGCGCAAGGTATTGTCATCAATCGTCCGCCGCGTGATGGCCACATGGCCTTTGTTCGCTCACCTGATAATATTTCAATTGAGCTGTTGCAAAAAGGGCCAAATTTGCCGCCACAAGAACCTTGGCTTTCAATGCAAAACATTGGCGAGTGGTAGTTAAGCCACTTCCTCACGCTCTACCGCAGTCAAAACCGCCAACAATGCTTCCGATGACCTTGCGGCCCGCAGTGACGCCCGTAAGTTCGGTTGGCGCAGTGCACGCGTGATTTTTGCGAGTGCCTTCAAATGATCGGCACCCGAATCTTCGGGTGACAACAAAAGGAAAACCAAATCCGCGGGCTTGCCGTCTGGGGCTTCAAAATCAACTGGTGTTTCGAGCAAAGCAAACACGCCGCAAGATTTTTCCAAATCCTTGATGCGCGCATGGGGCACGGCAACGCCATCACCAACCCCAGTGCCACCAAGAGCCTCGCGCGCGAGGGCATTTTCATATACCAAGCTTTGGTCTGCACCAAATGCGTCCGCAGCCAATTTGGCTAAGTTTGCCAAAACTTCTTTACGGCCAACGCCTTTAACACGATAAATGACAGAATTCGGTCTTAATAACTCGCCCAAATTAGGCATAAAATATTCCATTCACGCGCACAAAATTCTGGTGGCTAAAGCAGGTTTCCCCATTAAAAAGCCAAAAAATCGAGTACGAAAATCCTAAAAAAATGACAGTCTAAACAAAATACCCTTGAGTAATATTCGACAATGAGGCAGAGAACTGCGAAAGAGCGCCCAACTAGAGCATAATTATTTTGGTTGCAAGAGCTTAATCCGCTGCAAGCCCTTTTTCTTTCTCGGAATTATGATGATCGGTAAGTTTTCTTTTGGTTCGCCTTACACGTTTCTCAATCTTTTCAAGTGCTTGGGCAAATGCTGCATGGGGTTCCGCGGCATCTGCTTTTACTTCTAAGCTGACTTTGGAATCAAGGTGAAGCAATATTTCAACAATGTATAAGTGCCTTTCCTTGGACAAAGTTACAACTGCGTCACCGTCCCTGCTGCTTGAATAGCGCGCGATGCCACGATTTAAGTCTTCGGTGATTTTGGTGCGCATTGTTTCACCAACATCAAGATTACGGCCAGTTACACGAACACGAAGGTCTGTCATTTTCATTTTGCCTTTCCAGCTTACGCTAGCCAAATGACATAAGACCCGCACGCCGCCTTTGAACAGATGACGGAATACGCATTGCCTCACGATATTTGGCAACTGTGCGCCTTGCAATATCAACTCCAGTTTCATGGAGAATCTCTACAATCGCATCATCAGATAATGGCGCCAAATTTTCTTCTTCGTCAATCAATTGTTTGATTACAAAACGCACAGATTCAGAAGAATGTGCATCACCACCATATGCTGAAGCGATTGCCGTTGTGAAAAAATATTTCAATTCGAACACACCGCGCGGCGTTGAAATATATTTATTTGATGTCACACGGCTAACTGTCGATTCGTGCATTTCAATTGCTGTCGCCACGTCTTTAAGCACCGACGGCCTTATATGGGATACGCCGTAAGTTAAAAACCCATCTTGCTGGCGCACTATTTCTTTGGCGACTTTCAAAATGGTCTTTGCGCGCTGATCCAAACTCTTAATCAACCACGACGCTTCATTTTGGCATGTGCTTATGTATGATTTTTCGTCATCGGTTTTCGCATTGCGCGCCACCATTTCGCAATATGAATTATTGACCAAAACACGCGGCAATGTATCGCTATTAAGCTCGACAACCCACATGCCATTTGGCGCTTCACGAACAAAAACATCGGGAATTATTGCATTGCCTTCGGACGAACCGAAACACGCGCCGGGTTTAGGGGTTAGTGCGCGGATTTCGCTAATCATTTGCGCAATATCTTCCCCATCAACTTCGCAAATTTCGCAAAGTCTGCGCAAATCGCGTTTGGCCAATAAATCCAAATTCGCCAACATGGTTTTCATTGCGGGGTCAAGGCGGTCTTTTTCAGCCAATTGCGCACTTAGACACTCTTCAACATTGCGCGCGCAAACCCCGGTTGGATCAAAAGTTTGCAAAATTTGAACCACTGCTTCAACTTCGTCAGCCGACGCACCAAGATTAGTTGCAACTTCATCCATATCCGCGCGCAAATAGCCCGCATCATCAACATAATCGATTAAATAGGCGGTAATTAATTTTTGGGCGGGGTCCGCAATTGCCAAAGCCGCCTGCGCAGTTAAATGGTCATGCAGGGTAATATCTATGCTGAGAGAGTTTTCAATCCCTTCGAGGCCATCATAGGATTGCCCCTCACCCGCCTTGGACCAATCAGTCGTCGCGCCATAGGCTTCAACCGCTGCCATATCGGCATCGGAATTCATGTCTTCATATGATGCGTCAAGTGCGGCATCGGCATTTGGATCGCCCGCATCGGCATTTATGGCAAGTTCTGAAATTTCGGCAGTGTCGCTAGCGGTGGTTTCATCGCTTGGCGTATCGTCGGCGCTATCGCTATCTTCAATTCGTTCCAAAATTGGGTTGCGTTCTAGTTCTTGTTCGACATATTCACAAAGCTCAAAGTTGGAGAATTGCAAAAGCTTAATCGCTTGTTGCAATTGCGGGGTCATTACCAAACCCTGACCCTGCCGCATCTCCATTCTTGGGGCTATCGCCATTTTTGAACTTTACCCTTTGCTTGTTGTTAGCTTGGATATTATCCAAAAACTTTTAACAAATTGGACAAAAAATAGTGAAAAAACAATGAATCAGCAGTGAGTGGCGCAGTTTTTGCAGGCAGCGAAAAATATGGTGACGAGCCGAAGTTTATTTCGATACATGAGGGCAGGAACGCGCCGATAATTCCCCGCTAAAATTGAATTAAAAGTCTTTGCCCAAATAAAACCTACGAACATCCTCGTTTTGCAATACTTCATCAGTATTGCCCTCAAACAGGACTTTGCCGTCGTAAATGATTGCGGTTCTATCGACTATTTCCAAGGTTTCGCGGACGTTGTGATCGGTTATTAATACCCCAATGCCGCGGTTTTTTAGATAGCCGATTAGACCGCGAATATCGGCAATCGCGAGCGGGTCTACGCCTGCGAATGGCTCATCGAGCAGGATATATGACGGATTTGTCGCGAGTGCACGGGCGATTTCAAGCCTTCTGCGTTCACCACCAGAAAGCGTTGGTGCGGGCTGATGGCGCACTTTTTCGATATGAAGTTCGGCCAGCAACTCATCAGTGCGTGCCATGCGGCTTCGTTCATTTGGTTCGACGGCTTCAAGCACCGCCAAAATATTATCTTGCACCGAAAGGCCGCGAAATATTGACGGCTCTTGCGGCAAATATCCAAGCCCCAAGCGCGCACGAACATACATTGGCAAGGAGGAAACATTAACGCCATCAATTTCGATTTCGCCAGTATCAGCAGGGATAAGGCCAGTGATCATGTAAAAACAAGTGGTTTTGCCCGCGCCATTGGGGCCCAAAAGCCCAACAACTTCGCCGCGTCTGAGCCCCAAAGAGACATCACGCACCACCTCACGCCCCTTGAAGCTCTTGCCAAGGTGCATTGCTTTTAGGCCCGCTTTTTGCGGCATTGCTTCGGCTTGTGGAGCCAGCGAATTATCGGCTTTGGTGTGAATCATTAGGTCATAAACTCATTAAAAAGGGCGAAAAAGCCGTTATCACATGGCAAAATAGTGGGCGTAAAGATTGCGAAAAGAGGGTTTACCCCCTCTTTGAGTAAGATTTGCGTTCAATATGAAGCCATTTTTGCGGATTTTCGCACTTTTTGATGAGTTCATGGCCTAGGCTATTTCGGCGTTGAACTTGGAAAAAACACGCCTTTGACCCGCCCCTGCCCCGACTTCATAAATGTGGCGCGGGTAACAGTATTTATCCGCAATTCCTCACCGGTCACAACATTTTGCCCCTGTGAGAGAACGACATTGCCAAAGAACGAAATGGTATTGGCCGCCGCATTATATTCACCGCGATTCGCGCGAACTCGCTCGGTTGGGCTGGTAAAGAAAATTTCAGAATCGGTGACGATACGCTCAATAGCGCCAGCAGCCGTATATTGCACCCGAAAACGCGCCGAACGCAACACATTGCCAGATTGAATAACTTCGGCATTGCCCGAAAAAACCGCAGTATTGGTTAAAGGTTGCAAGTCAATTTCATTGGCCGAAACTTGCACTGGGCCACCAGTTTGGTTTTGTGCCACTGCAAATCCGGCAAACCCAATTGCGATTGCCAAAACTGCGCCAAGTGATGCGAATTTCGCTAAATTATTTTTGTTAAATGCCATTTCAAGCTCTTTCTTCATTTCACATCATTCACTTTACTGGCGACGCTTAAAAATCATTTTTGCATTGCCGCGCAATTTGAACCTTTGGGTTTCGGGATAATATTCGTAAACTTCCGAATTTGCTACCCCAAAAGGAAGCGTTATTTGCACGCCGCCATCACCGCTTATTACACCGCCATTTGCATCAAAATTAAGGCGATTGGAAATGGCCGAACCGTCGCCCACTGTAATAATAACCCCGCCAAGGAATTCAATCGTGCCAGTTTCGGGCCGCCAAAAAGCGTGCTGCGCCGATGCTCTTTGCCCTTTTTTATGAATCATCACAACTTGGTTTTCGAGCGATAATTCCTGCGTTGCTTGGTTCCATTTGCCGCTATCACCGTAAACTTCTGCACCCGAAGATGTCGTCATTTTGGGTTTGCTCAGTTCAACAATACCGCCGACATTGCCAAGCGCCCTTTTAGCTTGCGCCGCAGTAACGGTCACGGTGCCGCCTTTTCGTGAATGGCCTATGAACCTTGGGTTTTCAATTACCAAATCATTGCCCTTAACCACATCGCGCGAGCGATTAACATTGCCAGATAGTGCCGTAAATATCAAAAAACCGACAAATAAAATGACGCTTATTGCGGCAAGCGCTATCAGCCCCTGCCGCAAGCGGCGGACATTTTCGTCACGCAATTGCAGCTTATGCGCCAAGGCGATTTGGGCATTTTCGGCTGTGGGAGGTGTGGATGCATCATTCATTCGTGTGAAAATATGTCCATTTCGCCAAATCCTTCGATATCGAGCGCGGCGCGAGTTGCCAGAAAATCAAAACAATTTTTTGCCAATTGTAACCGATTATGACGAGTTAACATGTCCATCAATTTTGCTTTGGCAGCATGAAGATACAAAACATCAGACGCAGCATAATTTAATTGCGCCTCACTCAATACTTCTGCGCCCCAATCGGACGATTGTTGTTGTTTGTTCAAATCAACACCCGCAAGTTCGCGCACCAAATCTTTTAGGCCGTGTCTGTCGGTATAGGTTCTCGCAAGTTTGGACGCTATTTTGGTGCAAAAAATTGGGCTTATTGCCACACCCAAATATTTGCCGAGCATAGCAACATCAAAACGGGCAAAATGAAATAATTTTTCGACTTTAGAATTCTCCAAAAGCGATTTCAAATTTGGACAATCGTAATTTTCACGGTTCAATTGCACAACATGTGCGTCACCATTGCCGTCGGACAATTGCACAACGCACAAAACATCGCGCACCAAAGAAAGACCCATGGTCTCGGTGTCGACCGCAACGCAATCGCCAAAATCCAAATCCTTGGGCAAATCGCCCTTATGATAAATAACTGCCAATCTTAATTCCTTTGTGGCCCGAATAAACAAGTTCGGCTTGTTTAGCCATATCCGCCCTTTAAGCCAAGTGTTCGCATGGGTTAAATCTTCTTATTGTGATATTTTGTCCAGATTGCGGCATCTATTGCACGAAGTTTTCCTTCAGGCTTTAATATTTCTACAACATGGGATAATGGGGTCGAATATCACCGAAATTCAATTTTTCTGGAGCAATTATGGCACAACAATATATTTTTCAAATGCAAGAACTTTCCAAAACCTATCCGGGTGGCAAAAAGGTATTTGAAAATATCTGGCTTTCATTTTACCCAGACGCAAAAATTGGCGTGGTTGGCGTTAATGGTTCGGGTAAATCGACTTTGCTTAAAATTATGGCGGGCCTTGATAAGGATTTTAACGGTGAAGCAAAACCCGCCAAAGACGTTAAAATGGGCTATTTGCCGCAAGAACCCGAACTTGATGCCACAAAATCTGTTTGGGAAAACGTGGTCGCCGAATGCCCCGAAAAAATAATTTATGACCAATATAACGCAGTCGCCATGAAAATGGCAGAAGATTATTCCGACGAATTGATGGAGGAAATGACCAAACTACAGGAGCAAGTTGACGCTGCCGACGCATGGGACATTGACAGCAAAATTGAAATGGCAATGGGTGCGCTTCGTTGCCCTGAAAATGATGCCGATGTTTCAAAACTTTCAGGCGGGGAAAAGCGGCGTATTGCTTTGTGCCGCCTCCTCCTCTCCAAACCAGATATGATTTTGCTTGATGAGCCAACTAACCATTTAGACGCTGAATCTGTCGCATGGCTGCAACATCATTTAGAAGAATTCCCAGGTTGTGTGATTTTGGTGACCCACGATCGCTATTTCCTCGATCAAGTTACCAAATGGACGCTGGAGCTTGATCGCGGCAAAGGCATTCCATATGAGGGCAATTATTCGGCATGGCTTGAACAAAAAGCCAAACGCACAGCCCAAGAAGACCGCGAATCCACGGGCCGCAAGCGTGCGATCGACCGCGAATTGGAATGGGTTCGCCAATCACCCAAAGCGCGCCAAGCAAAATCCAAAGCTCGTCTTGCGGCATTTGATGAATTGGTGAATGCCGCCGAGCGTGAAAAACAAACTTTTGCGCAAATCCAAATTCCACCCGGGCCAAGACTTGGCAATAAAGTCATTGAATTTGATAATGTCAAAAAAGGCTTTGGCGATAAATTATTGGTTGATGGGCTTTCGTTCAAATTACCACCCGCCGGTATTGTCGGGGTTATTGGGCCAAACGGCGCGGGCAAATCGACGATGTTTGCCATGATAACTGGCACACAAAAACCCGACGAAGGCACAATCACTTTGGGCGATACCGTCAAACTCGGCTATGTGGATCAAAGCCGTGATAGCCTTGATGATAGCAAGAATATTTGGCAAGAAATCTCGGGCGGGCTTGATATTATCGAAGTTGGTGGCCGCGAAATAAACTCCCGCGCTTATGTTTCATCATTCAATTTCAAAGGCGGGGATCAACAGAAAAAAGTCGGCCAACTTTCGGGCGGTGAACGTAACCGCGTGCATTTAGCCAAAACCCTGCGCATGGGCGCAAATGTGCTGCTGCTCGACGAACCAACCAATGATTTGGACGTTGAAACTTTGCAGGCACTTGAAGCGGCTTTGGACGATTATCCAGGCTGCGCAGTTATTATTTCGCACGATAGATGGTTTTTGGATAGGGTCGCAACGCATATTTTGGCGTTTGAAGGCAATTCACATGTTGAATGGTTTGAAGGCAATTTTGAAGCCTATGAAACCGATAAGAAACGGCGTTTGGGCGTGACTGAGTTGATACCGCAGAAGATTAAGTTTCAGAAGTTTGGGCGGTAAACCATCACTTCGCCGCGCTTCGCTTAGCGAAGTAGTAAAAAATCGCTTCTGAGAATGATTTCGCTTGACTAATTATATCATTTTTGGTATAAGTGGAAAATGTGGTCTGTTGAAACCCTAAATGAAAACGTCGATGACGAAATCCTCGCACTGCCGCGCGATATGTCTGCGCGATTGGGTAGGTTTGTAAAAGTCATTGAAGATTTCGGTTTGCAAAAACTACCGCATGACGCGGTAAAACACCTCGAAGGTAAACTTTGGGAATTACGAATAAAAGGGAGAGACGGAATTTCGAGGGCTGTTTATGTGACGGCGCATTACAAGCGCGTTGTTATATTGAGGGTTTTTATTAAGAAGACCCAAAAAACGCCGAATTCCGAACTTGAAATTGCTCGAAAACGATTAAAGGAAGTGAAATGACAAAATTTAGCGTTCTCCATGAAAAACTGATGAAAGATCCTGAATATGTGCGCGAATATGACGCTCTCGAAGAAGAATTCGCCATTATGACTGCCGTTATTTCTGCACGTGTTGCGGCCAACCTCACTCAAGAAGAATTGGCAAAGCGAATGGACACCACCCAAGCAATGATTGCGCGCCTCGAAAGCGGCAAACAAATGCCGAGCACAAGGACCTTGGAAAAGCTGGCAAAAGCGACAGGAACGAAGTTGCGGATAAGTTTTGAGGCGGTGACATGACTAAACCAAAGAAAGTTGAGTCGAACTATCCATAGCTTATTTTTCGATTGACAAACAAGAGATTTGTGGTATCCTTTTGTCGTCCTTGGATAAGGACGTTTATTTTGAAAACCTATGAGAATTGGTTTGGTTACATTAATGGATTAGGGAAGTTGTAAATTTCCTGTTTGTTCGTTGGCATAGCCACATCTGGTTCTCCTTAAAATCTTAAGGAGATTTTTTTATGAAAAACGAGAATTTGATAGTAAAATTTGAGCAAGTTTGCGATCAATCAAACGAGTCGATTCGCCGACTAAGTGGCTTCGTAAAAGCCAAGAACTTTATCGAAATTATAAATCACGCTGATTTGCAAGCAAATCCGAGGTCGTCCAAAGTTGGACTTGTCACTTACGATATTATCGACAGCATTATTAAGTATTCTTCAATTTTTCCATTTATGACAAAAGGAGTATTGCTAGCGTCTGCGAACCCTCCGCGCGACCTAGAGCGCAGAAGATTTGAATTGCAATTTTCTGAACCATCAATTGAAGGCATTTTGGATGGAGGTCACAATACACTTGCAATCGCAATCCACATTCTTAATATTGCGACTGAGAAAGACAGATCAATTTCAAAAATAAAAAGATGGGATGACCTAAAAAGCGTTTGGGATGCTAATCAAGCCAAAATTGAACTCATCAAGGACCAACTTGACTTTCTAATTCCCTTGGAAATTCTTGTTCCCGCAACTAATACAGAAGAAAATCTTGAAACGTTTAAGAACTCTATTTTAGATATTTGTTCAGCGCGTAATAACAACGTTCAGCTGGTGTTGGATACAAAGGCCAACCAAGCAGGTCATTATGATTACATTAAAAGCATAATCGATCCGGTTCTTGCAAAAGACGTGGTATGGAAGACTAACGAATCTGGGAGAGTCCCTGTCCGCGATCTAGTAGCGCTGGCTTGGATACCTTTGTCGATGATTGAACTGCCTGCACACATATCTAAGTCCTCGCCTGTCCAAATTTACAGCTCAAAAGGAAAATGCATGGAAAACTTCGTCAACCTAATGGAAGACGATTTTGTCGCCAAGCAACTAAATGGTGAGTACGAGTTAAAAAATACAATTGTTGGCAGTGCTTTAGACTTATTAAAGGACTTACCGAAACTTTATGACCGAATTTATAAGAATTTTCCAAGAGCGTATAACGATGCTGGCGGGAAATTTGGACGAATTTCTTCGGTGAAGATGTATGATCCAAAAAAATACAAAGAAGATCCTAAAAGCTATTTGAATAAGAAGGTAACAACGCCATTTTACGCCGAGGAGTTTGAATACCAGGTTCCCGATGGTTTCATTGTACCTTTGGTTTGCGCACTTTCGGCGTTGATCGAAAACAAAGACGGCAAACTCGCTTGGAAAACGGATCCTTTCAAATTTGTTGAAAGAAACCTGTCAGGCATACTCAAGCAATATAAAGGGATGATGGATTTATCTTTTTGGAACCCGCAAACAGTTGGAAAAGCCGCACCAATTTACGCAATGGCCAAGCAACAATTTGAACATTTCTTATTGACTGACAAAATGGACAATTAATTGACATGGGCGGCCTTACTTTTCGTGGAAGGCCGCCCACTTTCATGCATACCAAAGAGGTTAGTCATTATGAAAAACTCAGATAAAACACTAAAACAATTCCCACCGCTAGCTACCGACCAAGATGCAGAAGATTTCTTGGAAAATGCCGATTTGTCAGAGTACGATTTATCGTCAATGAAGCCAGTACGGTTTGAATTATCGGCCAAAGATGAGCGGCTTACTATTCGCCTTCCTTCAACGCTGCTATTCAAGTTGAAAGCCGAGGCAAAGAAATACAATATGCCCTATGGTCGCTATATTCGCATGACATTGGAGCATTCGCTGGAAAGGTAGTGGATTGCCGAAAAGCCAAAAGAACTGCGCCATCGACTGAATCATTTCCATAATACACGTCACCTTCCAAACCCGTTATCCAACACGAAATAGCTCGTGATATAAATATTTGGTTGTCGCGGTGGTTCGCGCCCGAAAACAAAAATTGCTAATATTTCATAACATTTTGAGGGCTACCAAACAGTTGATTGCCAAAATGGTATAATTATGATATAAAAATTATACCTGTTAGAAAAGGTCGAAATTTGCCAATTTTTGAGTTTGATGTTGCAAAATCCGATGCCAATCTTGAAAAACATGGCATTGATTTTGTAACGGCGCAGGAATTGTGGAGTGATGAAAATCGGTTTATTATTTCTGCACAAAGTAAAACTGAAGCGCGTTTTGCGGTTTTTCGGTAAAGTTGGCGATAAATTGTGGACGGCAGTTTATACCATGCGCGGTGAGAATATTAGATTAATTTCAGTAAGGCGGAGCAGAGATGATGAAACAGAAATCTATAACGGCTGAAGAATTCGACAAGATTTTGGACGAAGGCAAGGAAAGCATTTTGCCCTATTTGGACATGGCAAGTGCGCGCCGAGGCAACCAAGCTCCAAAAAGAATAAACTTAGACATCCAACCTTGGATGATTACTTCTGTTGACCGTGAGGCAGCGCGCATTGGCATTGCCCGTCAGGCGCTTATTAAAATGTGGATCGCAGATAAGTTGAAAGAAATTGAGAAGGCGGCATGAAGCGAAGTAGAATTGCGATTTTTTCGTTATTAGTCCTTTTCGCCATTGGCATCATATTTATTAGATGCTCTAAGGTCATTGCTATCGATACGTGCTTAGATTCTGGCGGTCGATGGCAAGACAAAGAATGCGTTTACAAGTGAAAGTCATATGAACCGCCGAATTAAAAACCTGTTTTATACAATTCCCGCCGCTCTGTTTGGCGGCCCGATTATGCATTCTGATATTGCTTTTTTGAGAGGTTTTGCGCAACATCGCATAGACTTTTGCGAAACTTGCGGTAAAGTTCTCGATCGACCCGACGACCCATCTTCCATCAAGCGTGGCGGCATATGCCTTGAATGTAAAATAGACGCAGATTTGGATTTAGAAAACCAATAATAAAGGGCCTAAAGCCCCGCCACCAATTCTTCCAATTGGTCCGCCGCTTTGTTCCAACCATCATGGAAACCCATTTTTTCGTGCTCTTCCATATTTTCTTTGTTCCAATGATGGGCGCAGGCGGTATATAGGGTTGTTCCATCGCCAAGGTCTTTTAGTTTGATATCGCCAACCATAAATGCGCGATTTGACGGTATCCAAGCCTCCGTAAAGGCATCAGTGAAAACAAGGCTTCGGTTTGGAATTGCCTCGAGAATTAGGCCATTATTGGGGAAAATTTCGCCATTCGGGCCGCACATCGTCATGGTCGATTTGCCGCCCGTGCGCAAGTCTTGGACAATATCTTTCACATACCATGGCTTTGGGCAAAACCATTGTTCCATCAATTTTGGCTCCGTCCAAGCGCGCCAAATTTTGCCAGGCGTACATTTTATTACGCGCTCTATTTTTAGAGTAAGTTCATTCATTTTCGTCTCCCTGATTTTCTAAGAAATCAAACAATCTATTGTTTAAATCTTCCCATGAATTGCGAATTTCTTTGAACCAATTCTCAACTTCTTTAATGCCAGTAAGATTGAGTGAATAAAATCTTTGCTGGGCACTAACTTCGACATTCACAAGCTTGGCAATGCGCAAAACCTTTAAGTGCTGAGAGACGGCAGGGGCAGACATTTCAAAGTGCGAAGTTATCGCTGCAACTGACAAGCGCTCATTTTGCGACAGCATCGAAATGATGTTCGCACGCGTAGGGTCAGCAAGGGCGGTAAAGAAATTCATAGCGCAAAATTGCACGAAGCTTTAATTAAGTCAACTCTTATTTAAGTCATTTCTTATTTATTGGCAAGGCACTAGTGCGCAAGTCTCAATTGCGGATTGAATTGCACAGCCCTTTCCAAAGCCGTTGGGTTAAACTAATAATGCTCAATGGAAATTTTTTGAAGGAAGCTGTCATGCGAATTATGGCACTGGTTTTATTATTCGGCATTGTGCCCATGGCCGCATTGGCGCAAACACAGCCCTCACCTCCCGTCGGTTGCACTTCGGAACAAAGCCGGCAATTCGATTTTTGGGTGGGGGCATGGGACGTGTATGCTGCCAATAATATGGAAGTCAAAGTCGCCGATAGTTTGATAGAAAACCTGTATTCGGGTTGCGCGATTCGTGAGAATTGGATGCCGCTTAGGGGCACGGGCGGCGGAAGCCTCAATGCATATATTCCAACTCAACAAAAATGGCGGCAAACCTGGGCGGATTCGTCTGGCTCCTATGTTGATTTCGAAGGCAGTTTTCAAGGCGGAAAAATGGTTCTCCAAGGGATTTGGCCACAAGCGGGCAAACCAAATCAAATAACACGTATGACTTATTCCAAACTGGAAAACGGTTCAGTTCGGCAAAGAGGTGAAACCTCCGATGATGGTGGCAATAGCTGGCAAATGAGCTTTGTTTTTATTTATGTTCCGAAAATAAGTCGGCACTAATATATGCGTATTGCTTTCCTCGGTTCCCCTGAATTTGCCCTCCCTGCCCTCAATACTTTGGCCGCAGCGGGGCATGATATTGTGTGTGTCTATTCACAGCCGCCAAGACCGCGTGGTCGTGGGCAGAAACTTGCGCCAACCATAATTCATAAACGCGCCGAAGAATTGGGGATTGAAGTTCGCACCCCAAAATCCTTGCGCATTGCAGAAGAACAAGCGGCATTCGCGGCGCTTAACTTGGACGTTGCGATAGTGGTGGCGTATGGCCTAATTTTGCCAAAAGAGATTTTGCAAGCGCCACGGCTTGGCTGCCTAAATATCCACCCTTCCTTATTACCACGATGGCGCGGCGCGGCGCCGATTCAACGCTGTATCGAAGCTGGCGATACCAAAACTTCGGTGCAAATTATGGCAATGGATGAAGGGCTGGATACTGGCGCGATTTATATGGCTCAAAATATCGAAATAACACCAAGTGATACTTATGGAACAATGTCGGAAAAATGCGCAAATATTGGTGCCGAGCTTTTGCTCAAATCCTTGTCGCAACTTGCAACCACAGGGTTAACACCAAATCCGCAAAGTGAAATTGGCGTTACTTATGCAAGCAAAATAAGCAAAGAAGAAGCCCGCATTGATTGGTCAAAACCCGCCCATGAAATTGATTGTAAAATCCGAGGGTTTTCACCAATTCCCGCGGCTTGGACCTTGCTGGAAGGCGTTCGTTACAAAATATTGATGAGCCGAGTTGAAATTGGCGCTGGTCAAGCGGGTGCAGCGCTCGACGACGAGCTGTTAATTGCTTGCGGCAATGGCGCAATTCGTATCCTAAAATTGCAATGCGAAGGCAAGCCGGCATTGGAAGCACGTGAATTTTTACGCGGTCAAAAAATCCCAAGAGGTTCGCGCTTTGCCTAAATGGAAAATCACTCTTGAATATGACGGTTCCGCTTTTTGTGGATGGCAATCACAGCCCAATGGCAAAGGCGTGCAGAACCTTGTTGAATATGCAATTGCACAAATCGATGGCGGCAAGCGCAATGTTTCGGTGGCCGGGCGCACCGATGCCGGGGTTCACGCTTTGGGGCAGGTTTGCTCGGCGATGCTTGAAAAAGACTGGAAGCCGCACAGGCTTTTGAGTGGGCTAAATTCATTTTTTCGTGAAGAAGGCAAAGTTTCAGCCATCAAAGCCGAACTGATGGCGGATGATTTTGACGCCAGATTTTCGGCCAAAACGCGTAAATATCTTTATATTATTCAAAACCGCAAGCCGCCTTTATCAGTCACCAAAGGCCGCGCTTGGCACGTGGTGTTCAACTTGGATTTGGAAAAAATGCGCTTGGCCGCGCGTGAGCTTATTGGCACGCACGATTTTACCACATTTCGCGATGTGCAATGCCAAGCTAAAAGCCCGATTAAGACGCTTGAAGTTTTCGATATTGCTGTTGCGCAAACCCCATTTGGCGAACAAATCCATTGCAAATTCGAAGCCCCAAGTTTTTTGCATAGGCAAGTGAGGTCGATGATTGGCTCAGTTTATGATGTTGGACGCGGACGGTGGGAAATCGCTGACCTTAAAGCGGCGCTCGAAGCAAAAGACAGGGATAGATGCGGCCGTGTCGCCCCGCCCGAGGGATTGTTTTTAACAGAAGTGGTTTATTAGAAGAATTTCATGGAATTGTCACAGTTTGGGGCGTAATATGCCGATGTCACATGGAGGGTTCAAATGTTTCATGGCAGTATAAGTCTCGAAATCGCAGAAGGGCTTAAAGTGCTTCAGGCGAGGATTGCAAACGCAAAAATCCCTCCCTCAAAACTTGATGAGTCCATTGTGATTGCCACATGGAATATTCGTGAATTTGGCAAGAAAAAGCGCTCCGAAGCTGCCATTCATTATATCGCCGAAATTATTGGGCAATTTGATTTAGTCGCAGTCGTCGAATTGCGTGATAATCTTGCCGATTTGCAGCGCATCTTGCCCATATTGGGGCCATATTGGGATGTAGTTTATTCGGATATGATACCAGACGCTGGCGGAAATCGTGAACGAGTTTGCTATATGTTCGACAAGCGTGCAGTAAGTTTCAATGGCCTTGCCGCAGAAGCGTCGCCACCGCGCATTAAACGCGGCACCGAATATATTAGTGAAAGCGGTTGGTGGCGCGCGCCATATCTTGCGTCTTTTAAGTCTGGCAGTTTTGATTTTGTCGCGTTTACAACTCATGTCAGATGGGGCGATTCTGATGCATCACGACAAGAAGAAATTCAACGCCTTGCCAATTGGCTTGACGCCAAAATTAATGAAAAATATAGTGAAGATAAAGACATTATCGTTATGGGTGATTTTAATATTCCCAGTCTGAATGACAATATGTTCAAAGCGATTGTTTCAAAAGGCCTTAAACTGCCCAAAGCCTTGGCAAAGGAAGATTTGGGAACCAATTTGGTCAAGGATAAACGCTATGACCAAATTCTTCATTATTCCCAGTTCGATGAGACCTTCACTAATAATGGTGGGGTTTTGGATTTTTATGATGGGAATCACAAGCCATTATTTCCAGATTTAGATAAAACCGAATTCACTTTTCAAATGTCCGACCACTTACCTTTATGGATTGAAATTAATACCGACATTGCAGGCGTAGTGCTGGATCAGTTGATTCAACGGAAAAATGGGTAATGGGAAATGATTATGGGACTTTGTTTTTAAGAAATTTTCGTCCTTCCGTAATCCCTCAAAAAAGGCGGTTTTTTCAAGGGATATTAGATTATTACGCACTTGTCGACTAAATGGGTTTCGCACCTTGCCTTTTGCCCAATTTTTTTGCGGCGTTTAACCATTTACAAAAATATCGAACGTATTAGAAGAATTCACAATTAGGATTCTAGAAATGGTTGAACTCGCGCTTCCGAAAAATTCACGTGTTACACAGGGCAAGCATTGGCCGGCGCCACAAGGCTCAAGTGGTGATATCCGCACATTCCGCATTTATCGCTATAACCCTGAAACTGGTGAAAACCCGCGGTGGGATACTTTTGATGTTCCCAAGGACGCTTGCGGGCCAATGGTTTTGGACGCGCTTATTTGGATTAAGGACAATTTGGACCCAACATTGGCCTTTAGGCGCTCGTGCCGTGAGGGGGTATGCGGTTCTTGCTCAATGAATGTTGATGGCAATAACACTTTGGCCTGCACCAAAGGGCATTCGGAATGCAAAGGCAAAACAGTTTCGATTTCGCCATTGCCGCACCTTGAAGTGGTCAAAGACCTCGTGCCAGACCTTTCCAATTTCTATGCGCAATATGCGACCATTGAACCCCATTTGCAGCATGTCACAGTTATGCCGCAAACTGAATGGTTACAAAGCCCAGAAGATCGCGAAAAACTTGATGGGCTATATGAGTGTATTTTATGCGCCTGTTGCTCAACTTCGTGTCCAAGCTATTGGTGGAATGGCGACAGATATTTGGGGCCAGCCGCACTTTTGCAAGCCTATCGCTGGGTTATTGATAGCCGCGATGAAGAAACTGGCAAACGCCTTGATGCGCTTGAAGATCCATTCAAACTTTATCGCTGCCACACAATTATGAATTGCGCCCAAGTATGCCCCAAAGGCCTAAACCCCGCCAAAGCAATTGCGGAACTTAAAAAATTGATGGTTGAACGGCAAACTTAGCTTCACTTTGGGGGCAATGCGCTCTAACCCAACAAAAAGCGAGGGCCGAATGCCTATTAGAGAATCCAAAACTTTATGTGACAATTTGCATTTGTCGCGGCGTGAGCTTGTTGGCATGGTGGGCGCGAGTGCATTGACGGGTGGTTTTTTGCCGCCCACAATTGGCGCAGCGCAATCGAACAGAGATGGCTTTGAAGTGCCGGCTGATTTACAACGCGAAATGTATGCCGCAGCTTTAAACATAGCTAAAAGCAAGATTCGTGGTGGTAATGCAGATTCAGCTTATAAAAAGCCGTTTGTTGATGCCGCCTTTAGCAATAGTATTTTCTTGTGGGATACTTGCTTTATCGCGACTTATGCAAAATACCACCAAGACGAATTACCAATTGCAAATGCGCTTGATAATTTCTATAATTTACAGGATTCTGACGGCTATATTTGCCGCGAATACACCAAGGTAGGCACGCCTTTTTGGCCCAAAAATCACCCAGTCAGCATTAATCCGCCTTTGCTGGCTTTTGCGGAATTGGAATTATTTGGTCAATCGAAAGACCTTGTGCGCTTAATGCGGGTTTATCCATCGCTTGTTAAATTTTATAATTTCCTGATCGCGAATTACCGCCTCGAAGACGGCTTGTTTTTCAGTGATGCTTTGGGCTCGGGTATGGATAATATCGACCGATTTCCCATTGGTTGGCGCGACGACGGACAAGGGATTCCCCTAATTAACCTGCACCCAGAGTTATTCAATTATGACACTCTAAGTTCAAAATGGAATAGACAAGGGCGCAGCGTAGATTTTTCGGCACAAATGGCATTATTTGCGGATAATCTTTTAACTATCGCGCGCCTAATTGGTCGAAGGCAGGATATTCACGCTTATCGCGTGTTCTTTGAGGCCACAAAAAATGCCATTAATGACAAGTGTTGGAATGAAGCTGATGGTTTCTATTATGACCTCGGCTATAACCAACAAATTAAGCGCAAACATATTGGCGCGTTTTGGACACTGATTGCAGGAATTGTTCCAAGGAACAGGCTTCCACGGCTATTGGCTCATTTGACAGACCCCAACCAATTTTGGCGCAGATTTCCACTTGCAACCACACCTGCCGATGAAATTGGATTTTCTCCACTTGGTGACTATTGGCACGGCAGCGTTTGGGCGCCGACCAATTATATGGTTATTCGCGGCTTAAGGCGTTATGGACAAAATAATTTGGCAATGCGGCTCGCAAGGCAATATTATTGGTGCGTCGCACAGGTTTACAATGAAACCCATACATTCTGGGAAAATTATGCGCCTGATTCACTATCGCGCGGAAATGTGTCGCAACCAAATTTTTGCGGATGGACCGGGCTTGTTCCAATAGCCATTTATCACGAATTTATTCGCACAAATCACAGCACTTCACGGGCTTAATTATACATTCAAAAGCTAATCATTAAATCGTTCAGAAGCTCAGCAAAGACGCCGATGCGGGTAGGTTTGTCTTGAAATCTAAACTCATTTTGAATCGAAACTAGCATGTTCACTCAAAAACATTTATAGCTTGTCGATAAAATAGGCGAGTGAAATGGCGATTAAGAAATATTTGTTTGCGTTGGTGATAGGCCTTATGGTCGCTTTTGGCGCGCAAACCGCAAACGCTACCACCCCGCCGCCGCCTGACCCTGGCCCCGTGAAATTCGTGCAATTGGCGCTTAATTGTGTGCATAGTGAATATCCAAACAAAATCGCCCATGTTTTACTTTCCGACGCTGACGCAAAACCGCCACGTGAATTAACACCCGCTTTTTATGGCTGCTTTGATTGGCATTCATCGGTGCACGGCCATTGGCTTTTGGCGCGTTATGCCCATTATTATCCAAGAGGCGAATTTGCGGCGGCGGCAAAATCCGCCTTAATGCGCTCGCTTACCCCTGAGAACATTGCTCGCGAAGTTGCATATATTAATGGTGCAGGCCGCGCTTCGTTTGAAAGGCCCTATGGCCTTGCTTGGCTTTTGCAATTGGGAACAGAATTGCGGCAATGGGGTCTAATCGATGCCGATGCACGCCAAATGGCAACAAATTTGGCGCCACTTGAAGCTGCTACCACCGCTAAACTCAAAACTTGGTTGCCGAAATTATTGTATCCCATAAGGGTTGGCGAACATAGCCAAACCGCCTTTGGGCTTGGTTTGGCATTAGATTGGGCGCGGGTCGCCCAAGATAGCGAACTCGAAACTCTGATTATTGCACGCGCCAGACATTTTTATTTGGCTGACAAAAACTGTCCAATAAATTATGAACCAAGCGGCGAAGATTTCCTTTCGCCCTGTTTGGGTGAGGCAAGTTTAATGGCGCGTATTTTGCCGCAATCCGAATTTGCATCTTGGCTTCGCACCTTCTTACCGACCATTCCCAATGAATTACGTGGGCCAGTAATTGCAAATTCATTTTCAAGGCCAAATGCGCGCGCCACCAACGCTGAATATGGCATATCATGGCTGCCTATTGCAATTGTAAGCGATAGGAGCGATCCGAAATTAGCGCATTTAGACGGATTGAATTTATCACGCGCTTGGATGTTGAAACGCATTGTAGCGGCGCTCCCTGCCAATGACAGACGTCGATTGGCATTGACCAACACTTGGCGGATTCATGCCGAAGCTGCATTGCCATTTGTTACTGGTGAACATTATGAAGGCGGGCATTGGCTTGGCACTTTCGCCATGTATTTACAAAGCGAGCAGGAACGCGCACAAAGATGAGCTTTAATATATCCGTAATAACACTTACGCCCGAGGCTTGGCCCGGGGCATTGGGTGTGTCCTTAATAGGTGCAGCACTAAAGGCGAATAAATGGTCGCTTGAAACCGTGGATTTACGCGATTTTGGACAGGGCAGGCATAAACAAGTAGATGACACTGCGGCGGGCGGCGGTGCGGGTATGGTTATTAAAGCTGATGTCGCACTCGCGGCAGTCCGCAGTATTAATAACAAAAACCGCCCGATTATTTACCTTACTCCGCGTGGCAAGCCCTTAAGCCAAAAGCGGGTTCGCGAATTGGCAAAAGGCGAAGGAGTCATTTTGTTTTGCGGCAGATTTGAGGGGCTTGATGAGCGCGCAATCGAACTTGCAGGAATGGAAGAAATTTGCGTTGGCGATGTTGTCCTTATGGGCGGCGATATTGCGGGTCAATTATTGGTGGAAGCGACGGTTCGTTTGTTAGGCGGTGTTTTGGGAAATGCGCAAAGCACGATTAATGAGAGTTTTGAAAACGGCTTGTTGGAACATCCACTTTATACCAAGCCGCGTGAAATTGAAGGCAAAACCATTCCCGAAGTTCTTTTGTCTGGCAATCATGCTGAAATAGAAAAGTGGAAACTCGAAAAATCAATTGAAATTACAAAAGCACGGCGACCAGAAATCATGCCAAACCCAAAATAATCATTCAAAACCGATAAAATTTGTGAAATTTTCTAGTTTTGCACGCTCGGTCTTAAGCTGATTTATTGGCGCATTTTCATCCGCATAGCCCATTGCAAGACCACAAAGCACTGATGAATTTTCGTCCAGCCCTAAAAATTCCGCAATACTATTGCGGAAACGTAACCAGCATCTTTGGGCGCAAGTTGCGAGCCCAGCTTCAGTTGCCAATAGCATAATTGTCTGCATGAACATTCCAACATCGGACCATGCCGCTTCTTCAAAGCGCTTATCAAAAGTGAAAAACATGGCAATTGGGGCACCAAAAAACCGAAAATTATTGGCAAATTGTTCAATGCGGCCTAATTTATCTTCGCGTTTGAGCCCTAATGTTTCATAAAGCGCTTCGCCATTTTCAAACCGATATTCGCGGTGCGGCGACCAGAGGTTTTTGGGATAGCTTTCAAATTTAGCGGGTTCGAGTTTTCCTGCACGGAATTTTATGGCAATATCAGCGACAAATGCCTGCAAAGGTGCGCCAGTAACCACGTGAACCTGCCAAGGCTGAACATTTCCGCCCGATGGCGCCCTTACCGCTTTTGTTAAAATATCCTCGATTGTTGACTTCGGAATTGGCACATCAAGGAAAGCTCGAATTGACATTCTCTTTGCAACTGCTTGCGACACATTCATTTGATGGCTTTCTTAGGCTTTGCGCTCCACTGAAATACTCTGCCAAACCCGCGTGACACAAGCAATATTTTCGGCTATCGCAGCGCGACCCATATATTTGGGTTATTTTGACAACAATAATAATGCGTATGCCAGTGATGAGCCCCAAAAAGTTGCAGACTTTTTGGATGAGGCGAAGAACCAGCAAAATCGTGCAATAGGAAATAAAATGACTAATATTCTTGAAGTCCTCAATAAAGAGGAAATCGCTCGTGTATCTTCGGGCAAAACCATCCCAAATTTTTCACCGGGCGACACGCTTCGGGTGAATGTGAAAATCAAAGAAGGCGAGCGTGAACGGATTCAGGCTTATGAAGGCGTGTGCATTTCGCGTTCGGGCGGTGGCCTTTCTTCAAATTTCACAGTTCGTAAAATTTCATTTGGTGAAGGCGTTGAACGTGTGTTTCCGCTTTATTCGCCAAATCTTGATAGCATTCAATTGGTTCGCAAAGGCCGGGTTCGCCGCGCCAAACTTTATTATCTTCGTGATCGCCGTGGTAAATCTGCGCGTATTTCTGAGCGTACAACTGGCCATGATATCGAAGTTCGCAAGAAAAAAGGCGAAGTATAAACCGCAATTATTTTTGAAATCAAAAGCTCGAAGTTCGCTTCGGGCTTTTTTGTTACCTTCAACTATGCTAGCGTCGTCACGCTATTTAGCGAGGTTATACATTGGCTGATTCGACTGCAACTTTGAATGAAATATCGGGTGCTCTGGACAATTTTGCGGAAAGCGTGAGAAACTCGGAATCTGGCGTTGGTACTATGATGGAGACTAGAGGTTGGAATTTCCCGGGAATGAACTTTGAAGATTTAGCTGATTACATTAGAACGCCAAAAAGCCAAATTAAGAACATCTTAGATAACCTAGCTGAATTCAATGACGTTGATTTCGACAGACTTCAACAATTTCCAGCGCGAATACAATATTTGCAGGCCAATATTCTACAATATTTACCGGGCGGCAATGCAGGAGGAGCTTTTGTTGCGATTGATGGGGTAATAAAATCCCTTATGCTGTTGCTTGATAAATATACTAGTAAACCGCTTGAACTGAAGGCCGTGGAAGACAGGACAATATTACCTGCGGAGCAAATTCAGAAGCTTCGAAAAATAGAAAAGGCCATCATACGATTAGAAAGTCTTAAAGGGGATTTGGATAGTAAGATCGCGAAAATTAATAGCGCACATGACACAGCAGAAGCACTTCCTGCGGATATACAAGCGCTGGATGAGGCGAGGACAAAATACGAAGAGGCTGTCAAAAACCTTAGTGTCAGCTTAGAATCTACAAGTAAGACCAGCTCAAAAATAGAAGACCTTTATACTTCACTTTCAGCTCGTCAAAGTGAGGCGGATACTGTACTCTTGAAGGCAAATTCTGCTTATAGCGCTTCTACAACAATTGGCCTTGGCGCTGCGTTTGCGGATAGAGCCAAATCCCTTACAATTTCAACTATTTTGTTGGGCGCTGTTTTGCTTGTTGCATTAACCTGTGCAGGTTGGATTACTTACACAAGGGTCGAATTTGTCCACAAGCTTATGTTAAAGCCAAATATAAGTTATGGGTTGCTATGGATTAACGTTACTTTCACTGCGCTTAGCGTTTCTGCACCAGTTTGGGCGGCGTGGCTTATTACCAAACAAATTGGTCAAAGATTCCGAATGGCTGAAGATTACGGATACAAAGCCTCCGTCGCAAAAGCTTATGAAGGCTACAGGAAAGAGGCCAGTCAGATTGATGAAGAGCTGGCGAAAAGGTTATTTTCCATTGCTTTGGACAAATTGTCTGAGGGGCCAATTCGATTGATTGAAAAAGAAAACCCTGGATCTCCGGTTCATGATATGAATGACGGAATGAAAGGAATTATTCCAAGCAAAATAGAAATTCCGACGCCTTAGTTTTCACTTCCAATAACATTTAAGTTCGCTTCGGGCTTTTTGCTACTTATTGTGCTTGGCGATAAAATCGCGTTCAATTGGATAGACGAAGTTTGCGAATTTGCGCCCTGTGAACACGCCA
Organism: Hyphomonadaceae bacterium; assembly: GCA_009773395.1. Classification (GTDB taxonomy): domain Bacteria; phylum Pseudomonadota; class Alphaproteobacteria; order Caulobacterales; family Aquidulcibacteraceae; genus Pseudaquidulcibacter. The sequence continues at coordinate 33,023 of WRPI01000001.1, forward strand.
TAATGCCCGACGCCAGCTTGGACATGGTCAGCTTTCATTGCGGCAGGAATATTCGGGCAAATATCGTGCGCCGCTTGGGTTTGGCCAATTCCCGAAATATCATCAAGCTCGCCTTCAACCGTCAAAAGCGCAGTTTTTGTGATGTATTCAGGCTTTACCAAACGAGCGCGAAAGCGAAATTTCCCCAAAGGCAGATGATGTTCTTGGAAGATTTTCTCGATAGTTTGCAAATAAAATTCTTCGGTTAAATCTAAAACTGCCAAATATTCGTCGTAAAATTCGCGGTGTTTGGCAGCGCCATCGCCATCGCCTTCAACCAAATGTTCAAAATATTGTTTGTGCGCATCAATATGGCGATCCTTATTCATGGACATAAACGACGCAAGCTGCACAAACCCTGGATAAACGCGGCGAAACGCCCCCAAGCTTGGCAGTGGCACAGTATGAATCATATTTGATTTGAACCATGTAAACGGGCGCTCTTCGGCCAATTTATTAGTGACTGTTGGCGATTTACGGGCATCAATGGGCGAGCCGACAAATATCATCGAGCTTGGAACACATGGGTCTTCATCTTCGCTCATCATCGCAATGGCCGCTAAAACAGGTGGCCCAGGCTGACAAACCGCAAGCACATGGCAATTTGGGCCAATGAAGCTGATTATTTCACGAACATATTCAATATAATCATCAAGATCGAAACGGCCTTCCAAAAGCGGCACGCTTTGCGCATCTGCCCAATCGGTAATGTAAACATCATGGTCTTGCAAATAGGTTTCGACTGTGCCGCGCAAAAGAGTCGCATAATGGCCAGAAAGCGGGGCAACAATCAAAACTTTCGGTAATGCAGCGGATTTGGATTTAGACTTGCCAATTGGCGTGCGCGCAAAATTTACAAGATTGCACCACGGCTTTTGCCAAACAATTGATGGGGTTATTCTATATTCAATTCCATTAGTTGTAGCTTTTTCGATTCGCCATTCGGGCTTGCCATAATTTTTGGTAACCGCGTCAAAAAAATCGCTCGCTGCGGCCATTTGCTTGACCATACCAATATTAGCAAAGGGATTAAGCGGGTTTTTAAGCCAAAAACCATTGAAACTATTCATAGCGCGCATTGGCGCCAAGGCTGCCCGTTGCATTTCAACCATTGAATAAAGCATATTTATTAAACCCCAACCTAAATCAGCCCGACTAGAGCGTTAGATGTCCAAGTTGCACCGTTTTGCCGCGCCCTTTTGCACCATTTTTGGCAACAAATATTTGGCTAATACTCCAGTATTAACCGCATATTTGTTGCCAAAACTGGCACAAAATTGCTGCGGCAAATTCGATTCAACTTGAACATCCAACGCTCTAGTGTCATTTTTGTTTTGCATTTGCAATGCTGCAACGCAACAATGCACTACAACGGAAATTCATTATAGTCTAATTTAGTTAATTTATCACAGATATTAAAGCCCAGATTGGCCAAGGCTATTGATGCATTGGGCGATTTCACTTGGCGAAGTATTGTCGGAAAAAAATGTCGCCAATTTGCCGCTGCTATCAAGCAAATACATTATTGAAGTGTGATCCATGGTATAATTTGCGGCACTTTGCGGGGCAAGGACTTTGCGATAGCCGACCTTATATGCCTTTGCCACCGCCGTTACTTGCGCTTCACTGCCAGTTAGCCCAATCAATCCACGTGGAAAACCACCCGACGCAACATATTGTTTAAGCAAATGGGGTGTGTCACGGGTGGGGTCAATTGTAATTAGAATCGGTTGTATTTTATCAGCAAGTGCTGGATTTACATTGCGCAATTCCTCTATACTTGCACCCATCAGGCTTAAAGACGTTGGGCAGACATCGGGGCACATTGTGTAGCCAAAATAAATCAATGCCGGACGGCCAATAAAAGATTTTTCACTCACTGGCTGATTATCTTGATTGACCAAATTGAATGGCCCACCAATTTGCGCAAATGCGCGGCCTTTGCAACTGCCTTCCGTTTTTGAAATTGCGTCCTTGACCGCCGCACCACGAAATGCTTGCCCTTTGATTTGCATATAGGCAAAGCCCAACAGCGCCACCAATGCAATGGTAGGGAGCACGAATTTTCCTCTGTTAAAAGGTTGTATCTTTTCAATTGGTTTCATTTTGTTGGGGCTAATTCTCTGCGTTGATGACATTTCGAAAAAAGCCAACTATACACAAGGCTAGCCACTTTTGATAGCTTGGAAATGTCAAAAATACGGGGGATTTGACAATCGAAAAAGTGAAAAAAACCGACTTCACCTATATTGAAAACAATAGGCCGCAAACCCGCGCGGTAAGGCAAGACAGCTTTGGCAGATTGCGCTTACGAACCCTGGTTTCGCTGCGTTGGTTGGCTGTAATTGGGCAGGTATTAACTGTCGCTTTTGTGGCATTCAAACTCGGTTATGAATTGCCTTTGGCGACCTGCTTTGGGGCAATAGCGGCTTCAGCATGGCTTAATATTATTCTGACGTTTTCGTTCCCCTCACAACGGATGATGAAACATTGGGAAGCGGCACTACAGCTTGTGTTTGATATTTCGCAACTTGGGTTCTTGCTTTATTTGACTGGTGGCACCAATAATCCATTTGCATTGTTATTTATTGCCCCAGCGACCATTGCCGCGGCGACGCTCTCTTGGCGTTGGATAATCACGATTATTATTGTAACTTTGACTTGGGTTGGCAGTTTGCATTTTTGGCACTTGTCATTGCCTTGGATGGATGCGGGGCAGTTTCAATTACCCATAATGTATGAAAATGGCGTGGTTATTGCCATCGGGATTGGTGTGCTGTTTACTTCCGTCTATGCTTGGCGGGTTGCAGCCGAAGAATTGCGTTTGGCCAATGCTTTAATCGCCACTCAAACAATTTTGGCACAAGAGCAAAAACTCGCGGCATTAGGTGGCCTTGCCGCTGCCGCCGCCCATGAGCTTGGGACGCCGCTCGCCACAATTCAATTGACAGCGAAAGAACTCACGCGGGATTTATCCGAAGGCGTCGCCAAAGACGATGCGAAATTGATTTTTGATCAATCTTTAAGATGCCGTGATATTTTAAGGGATTTATCCGCGCATAGCGCATTGAATGACCCAACAATAGAATTTCTGCCGATCGGGCAACTTCTTCACGAAGCTGCCGCAAAACATGATAATAATCACGACAAAGCGATATTATTTGAAATAAATCCCCCGCAAAATGAGCCAGAGCTTATTGTCTTTAGGCGACCAGAAATCCTATATGGCATTGGCAATTTCATTGAAAATGGCATAAGTTATGCAAAATCAAAATTGACGATTAAATGCAAATGGGACGCAAAGCTCCTTGATATAACGATAATTGATGATGGCCCAGGATTTGACCCCGACATCTTGCCGCGCTTGGGGGAGCCATATATTTCAAGCCGTGGGCAAGGCACAATTGGGGCCCAAGTTCGTGAAGGAATGGGGCTTGGCTTTTTCATTGCCAAGACTTTGCTTGAACGCGCTGGCGGCGAAGTTAGCTTTGGCAACCAACTCAGCCCAATGCAAGGTGCGATTGTAAGAATAATTTGGTCGCGAGACGATATTGAACAAAGTGCGTGAGTGTGGATGACTTTTCAAACTAATTGTGGAGGTAAAAATGCGTAAAATATTTGAAATTGGGTTTGCTCTAATAATGATGCCGACAATGGCATTTGCACAACAAAATTTGAGAACGACAGAAACTACGCCAGACCTTCCGCCCTATGCGGCAATCAGGCCTTATTGGGTCGATCGCCCTGTTGTTGAAGTGATTGGTCAAGCTAACATCGAATTTGCGCCAAACCGAGCCAATTTTACGATAAAATTTTTTGAAGTCGATACAAATAGCGATGAAGCCACTCGAAGAGTGACCGACCGAGTCCGCCCCGGATTAGAACGGGCACGCCTATTGGTCGGAAATAAAGGGACAATTAACGCGGTCTATAGCCGCACAATTCTTTATGAACAATATCGAGATCGCGAAGGAAATCGCAATGAAAACGAACGCGAAGATAAAATATCAAGTTTCGTGGCTTATTGGGAGATTGACGTGAGCTTGACCGATATGAACTTGGTTTCAGCAGTTCGGGCTGAACTCTTGGCGATAGGTGGCGCAGAAATGACGCGAAACATCGAATTCGAGTTAAATCCTACTCCAGAACAAACGCGCTCGGTAATCGCCGCAGCAGTAAACGATGGCTATGAGCAAGCTAAGATGGTGGCAAGCGTTCATGGCATGAGACCGCGACTCTTAGTTTTTGAAGAAGGTCGAACTCAATGTTTAGCCTCAGCCACCACTAGGCCAGTGGTTGCAGGTGCCCCGATCCGCGCCGCATCTTCTGAGTTGGTTGTGGTAACTGGCTCGCGAATTAGAAAACTCACCCCCGAAGAAATGACTATGCCAATATCTCCTGAGCCCGTTGAACTTTCTTCGTCTGTTTGTATGGTGTATGCACTTGAGCAATAAATTCGACAAATCCAAATGCTGCACATCATACACTTGAAGTATGCATAGATTGTATTACAGCTAAGAAAAATATTTCTAGTCAGGGAATCGACATGACCGACAATAAACTTTCGCCAATCGCGCAATTAGCTGACAAGAGCCTGCTTGTAATGGATGATGATGGCCCGCTTCGTAATCGGCTGTCGCGGGCATTGGAATCGCGCGGGTTTGAGGTTAAGTCTGCGGCGGGCGTAAGCGAAGCATTGGCGATTATTCGCGAAAATCCGCCAGCCTTTGCAGTGCTTGATATGCGCCTTGATGATGGCTCTGGCCTAACCGTGGTTGAAGAAATGCACAATTTGCGGCCCGATGCGCGGGTGGTGATGCTTACTGGCTATGGCAATATCGCAACTGCGGTTGCGGCGGTAAAAGCGGGTGCAGTTGATTATCTCGCCAAACCTGCTGATGCCGATGATGTTGTGAAGGCACTATTGGCAATTAATGATGATTTGCCCGCACCACCCGAAAACCCGATGTCGGCGGATCGTGTGCGTTGGGAACATATTCAAAGGGTCTATGAATTATGCGGCAATAATGTTTCGGAAACCGCAAGGCGACTTAATATGCACCGGCGGACATTGCAGCGGATTTTGGCAAAACGCGCGCCGCGCTAGCGCGTTGGATAATCTCAAGTCGCAATCCCACGCATTGCCGCATGCCTTGCAAACTTTAAAGTAACCGCTTTTCGCCTTGCTGTGTTCAATGGCATTGCTGGTGGTTCATGCAAAATTTGTGCGCCAAATTCATCGGCAATAATAATACCTTGGCCTTGGGGAAGAAAATCGATTGGAAACCCAAGCGCAACAGCAAAATAGAATTGGTCACAATAATCCGCATATTCATGCCATTTATTGTCAGTTTTGAAATCTTCAATTGAAGATTTTACCTCAATAATTATTATTTCACCCTTTGGGCCAAGTGCGCAAATATCGGCTCGCCTCCCAGTTTTCAGTGTAAATTCAAATATCGGCGCATAACCCAAATCCAAACAAAGCCGCCCCGCCCCGCGCGTAACTTGTAAAGTGATTTCTGGTCTGGTGTTGGTTTCTGCCATGTGAAATGACTATATCACAAACAAGCCAAAATAGGACGCGCTAGCTCTTAAATAAAGTAAAATGCAAAGAAATTCTGAAAACCACGCTTTTCAGAATTTCTTTTCCGCATAGACCCAAAACCCTGAGTGAGCCCGAAGGGCGAGGGTGGGGTTTTGAAATCAAGACTGCATTACCCACCCATCGACAGCTTTCGCCGCTTCTTTAATTGCTTCGCTCATGGTTGGGTGCGCGTGGCAAGTGCGTGCAATATCTTCAGCACTTGCGCCAAATGCCATTGCCAATGCGGCTTCGCCAATCATCTCGCCAACGCCAGTTCCCATCATATGAACGCCAAGGATTTTTAGTGTTGCTTTATCTTCAAGAATTTTGACCAATCCATCCGTTGTGTGATTTGTTCGTGCGCGCGAATTAGCCATGAATTGGAATTTGCCAATTTTATATTCGACGCCAGCGGCTTTTAGTTCTTCTTCGGTTTTGCCGACTGCTGCGACTTCTGGATTTGTATAAACTACGGCGGGGATAATGTCGTAATCCATATGGCCCGCAAGGCCCGCAATGCATTCGGCGACTGCCAAGCCTTCTTCTTCGGCTTTATGCGCCAACATTGGGCCGTGGGTAACATCACCAATTACCCAAATACCATCTGCGCTGGTTTTCCAATGATTATGTGCAATAAAGCCACGCTTATCGACTTCAATTCCAACATTTTCGAGGCCAAGTTTAGAGGTAAACGGCCTGCGGCCAATAGCCACCAAAACCACGTCTGTATCAAAAGTTTTGGCATCGCCACCAGCGGCAGGTTCATACGTTAGTGTTACGCCTTTTTTGCTTGCAATTGCGCTGGTCACCTTTTGCCCCAATTCAAACTTCATACCTTGTTTGGTCAAAGTTCGTTGCAGAGCCTTGGCGATTTCACCATCGATGCCCGGAGTAATTCTATCAAGGAACTCAATAATTGTAACTTCTGCGCCCAAACGCCGCCAAACCGAACCTAATTCAAGGCCAATGACACCAGCGCCAATTACCACCATCGACTTTGGCACAGCCCCCAGTTTCAAAGCGCCAGTTGATGATATAATTTTCTCTTCATCAATGACGATATTTGGCAAAGGCATCACTTCGGAACCAGTGGCAATGACGATGTTCTTGGTGGCAAGTTCTGTGGTCGCGCTCTCGAAATCAACGGCTACTTTGCCTTTGCTGATAATCCTGCCGAAGCCTTTAATATAAGTGACTTTGTTTTTCTTCATTAAGAATTCGATGCCTTTTGTCAGGCCGTCAACCACTTCGTCTTTTTGCGCCATCATTTGCGGCAAATTGAGCTTAACGCCCGCAACATCCACACCAAGCGATTTGAAATGATGTGACGCGCTTTCAAATGCTTCAGATGCATGTAAAAGAGCTTTCGATGGGATGCAGCCGACATTTAAGCAAGTCCCGCCCAATGTGCCGCGCGCTTCAATTATTGCTGTTTTAAGACCTAATTGGCCAGCTCTAATCGCGCAATTATAGCCGCCTGGGCCACCACCGATAATCACCACATCATACATCTCGGACATCAACTTCTCCAATAAAGCGAAAATTTCTCGAAGTTCAATATCGTAAATCTATTAAAAAAGCAGCACGAATATCAGTGAAAAAAAGAGCGCACCAATTTTATGATACGCCCTTTTCGATATTTTTGAATTTTGTCTTGGTCTACCTTGGTGGCAGACCCTTGGCGAGGTTTGCACATTGTGCCACCCAATTTTCACGATAAACCCGCGAACCAAAGTTAGGCAAATTATTCGAAAGCCACGCCAATTCGTCAACATTCATTGTCGCTATTTGCCGGAAATAATAAATGCCTTGTTTCTTGAGCCATTGGTTGTTTTTTGGGCCAACGCCATCAATCAATAACAAATCATCAGGCTTGTCTTTGGTCTTGGACGCCGCGGGCTTTTTGCCTGCGCCTGCTGCCATAACCGCCGCTTCCAAATCCTCAGCGCTCATGGAGCCAGCAATTGAAGTCACAAAATTGGAATTATCAACCGCAGCGCTTGGCGCGCTGAAGCCTTCTTCAAGATATTTCACGCGGGTTTCCAAGAAGCGATTGCGGGCAACCAGTGCATCGTCTGTTCCGCCACCAGCCGCGCCACCTGCTGCAAGTTTGGCATTGGCGGATTTTAGCTCAGCCTCTAGTGATTTAACCCTTGCGCTATCCTTCGCCGAAGCATTTGCAGGGCGACCCGCCAGCCTTAGTGCAAGTTCATCGCGCTCAGCAGTGGCCGCATCCAACTGCGCTTGCAACTCACCTTTATTGCAATTGCAAAGGCCCAATAGATAGGCGATCAATGCACCGAGTATCATTGCTAAGAGTAAGTAAATCCAGATTTGCATTGGAACATACATGATTAAATATCCTTCTTAAAAATTCTATTTTCAATTACTGACTATTGTAAATTCTGTGCGGCGGTTTTTCGCGCGGTCTTGGCTATCAACACCTATTACGGCTCGATCGGCAACTAATGGTTTGGTTTCGCCATAACCTTTGGCAATCAGCCTATCAGCTGCGACCCCTTTGTTCACCAAATAAGTTCTGACAGCGTTCGCGCGACGTTGCGACAAATTCAAATTCATGGCTTCATCGCCGCCGCTATCAGTATGACCGCCAATTTCAATTTTGAACTGCGTGCAGGAGCCTAAAGTCTGCGCGACTTTATCCAAAACATCGGTTCCTGCAGTAATGCTTGTGCCCTTCATGGCAAATTGAACCGGGCCAAGTTTTGAAATATCATTTAATTGTGCTTGGCAATTTACCGCAGCAGAGCTGACGACTTTTTGCACGGCAGGGGCAGCAGCTTGCGCAACGGCGGCATCACCTGGCGCAACAATGCTGCAACTTACCGTCGCAACAACACCCGGCAACCCCAACATTGATTTTTCCTTTAGACTTGCTTGTGCTGCGGCACATGCGGTGAGTTTTGTTTCTTGGCTTACAGCGTTGCCAGTTACCACCATTTTGGCGCCTTCGATATTGGCTTTGGCAAAAGAAAATTGCCCTCTATCCAGGGCTTCTTGGGCAACATTGGTTGCTGCAAGTTTTTGGTTTGCCGCGCTATGTGGGCCGTTATAAGCGGCAAGGATACCAAGAACCACCAATCCAAGAAATGCTAACAAAAGCCAGCGGAAGCAATTGCGCCTGATCCCGTGTTCCATATATAACCCCGTTCAAATGTGTGATTGACTAACCAATTAGGTGCATAATAGCTAATGGTTGCCAGTTTTTTTGTCATTTGCAAGTTAACTCGCCTAGAAGGGGTGTAAAAACCCGCCGCGCCCCAAAATTTTGCTTCAAAAAGATTATGTAATGAAAGACAATGAAACCGTTTTGATTACCAGTTCGCAAAATGCGCAAATTAAATTTGCGCGTTCATTGGACAAGAAGAAGGACCGATATTTTCACAATGCGTTCCGCGCCGAAGGTGTAAGGCACATAAAAGAAGGACTGGACCTCAATTGGAAATTATTGAGTTTGTTTGTTTCACCTGAAGTCCAAGAGCGCCCGCACGTAAAGGAAATAATTCAAATTGCGCGCGCGCAAGGCGCACGAATATCTGTTGTTTCGAGCAGATTACTGGAGACAATTACCAATCGAGAAAATGCGCAAAATGCTGTAGGAATTTTTGTTCAAAAATGGGCCGAACTTGACGATTTCATGGATGAAAACACTATTGTGGCGCTTGAAAGACCAAAGGATCCTGGCAATTTGGGAACGATCATGCGGACAATTGATGCCACGAATTGCCAGGCTTTGATACTTCTGGAAGAAAGTTGCGACCCATATTCGACCGAAGCGATTCGCGCCGCGATGGGCTCAAGTTTTGCCGTAAAAATTGCCAAAGCGAATATTACGGATTTTCTAAATTGGCGGACGGCAAATGGATTTTCACTTTATGGAACCCATGTCAAAAGCACAAAGCTGCATTCTGAAACTAAATTTGCAGCGAAATCCATTTTGCTAATGGGCAATGAGCAATCTGGAATTGACGATGAATTGGCAAATTCATGCGATGGGCTCGTAAAACTACCAATGGCGGGTCGCGCTGATAGCCTTAATTTAGCAATTGCCACTGGCATCTGCCTATACGAAATTTGGCGACAAAGCGGTTTTCAAGGGCGCAAATCATGAGCAAAACTTTCAAACAATCGAGCCATTCCTTTCCGATATTGATAGCCGACGAATGGCAAGACTATGAACTTCTTGATTCGGGCGAAGGCCATAAATTGGAAAGGTTTGGTGATTTTCTTTTCATGCGGCCTGATTCTCAAGCCTATTGGAAACCGGCCAATCCAATTTCGGAGTGGCGAAGCGATGCGACATTTTCAGGGCGAGATGGTGAGGAATTAGGGCGCTGGGGCTTTCATTCGAGCGTTCCACAGCAATGGCCAATGAAATGGAACGGGCTTGATTTTTACGCCAGATGCACCCCTTTTCGCCACCTTGGCTTCTTCCCAGAGCAAAGTGTCCATTGGTCTTGGTGTCAGAACTTGATTGCAAAATCGAAGCGCCAGCCAAAAATATTGAATTTATTTGGCTATACTGGCCTAGCTTCATTGGTTTGCGCCAAAGCTGGTGCGCATGTCACACATGTTGACGCTTCCAAAAAGGCCATCGCCTATGCCCGCGAAAATCAGGAAATTGCTGGGCTAAATGATTTGCCGATTCGTTGGATTGTCGATGACGCGATGAAGTTCATTGAGCGCGAGCATAGGCGCGGCAATAAATATGACGGCATAATATTGGATCCGCCTAAACACGGGCGTGGGCCAAATGGCGAAGTTTTCAAATTGGAAGAAGATTTGACGGAACTTGTTGCCGCTTGTGCCAATTTATTGAGCAAGGATGCTTTATTTATGGTCTTGACGGTCTATGCGGTTCGACTTTCTTTTGTCGCAATCAAAAATATTGCTGAGGATTGTCTTTCAGACCGCGAAGGGACTATCGAAGCAGGCGAAATGGCGCTTTCCCAGGCCAAAAGCGGAAGACTTTTGCCAACCGCAATTTATGCGAGATGGAAAAATTCGTAAAATTGCACTTCAATTTTTGTTTATTGCCTAATTTTTAATCTAAATTATTTTATGTACTACGGATTATCGCTTGTTCAGTTGCGGCAATCGGTTTAGTGTGGCACAAATGTCATTGCAGTGATGTGTGAAATTGAATATCAAGTATTAACTGTGAGATTGGCGCGTATTTAGCGTTAATATGAATCATTAGGGGACAAAAATGAAATTTAAGAATATTTTGTTGGCTTCGGCTTTCGTTGCTTTGGCACCATTTGCGGCAATGGCTCAAGAAGTTGAATCATCGGCTAATATCGGTATAGCAAGTGACTATGTTTGGCGCGGCGTGTCGCAGACCAATGGTCGCGCGCAAGTATTTGGCGGCGTTGATGCTAGTGCAGGCTCGTTTTACGTTGGCGCTTGGGCCAGCAATGTTGACTGGCAACCAGACGCCGAACTTGAAGTAGATTTTTATGCTGGCTACAAGCCAGTTTTGGGTCCAGTCACTCTTGACCTTGGTGCAGCAATTTACACCTATCCTCAAGATAGAGCTTTGAATCTTGTTGAATATAAAGCAGCTGCATCAGTAACTGCACCTGGCGACGTTGCGTTTAGCCTTTCATATTATTATTCGCCAGAAGTTGGCAAAGGCGGCCCTTCATCGACTTACGGTGAGCTTGGGGTTTCGGCGCCGATTCCAGGTGCTAAAGTTGGTCCATTTGCGTTAGCAGTAGCAGGCGCTTATGGTGTTTATAATTATTCAAGCCCAACTTGGACTGATTACAATAATTACAAAATTGCACTTTCGGGCACTACCGAGAATGGTTGGGGCGTTGAAGTCGGTTACACTGATACTGACGTAAGTGGTGTAAGCATTTATGACGGCCGCGGTTATGCTACTTTGAAAAAGACTTTCTAGTTTTTTGAAACCTCATAAGACTAAGCGAAGGCCACCATATATTTGGTGGCCTTTTTGTTTGGCAAGGGCGTTGATATTACTTGTAAATCAAATGTAAAATGAACAACCCCCTTGTTATGTTCAAATCCAGCCGATATTGTTTAAACTCGCTGGGGGCGCATTTGATTATTAAAAAGCCAACAATTGACGATGTTGCAGCACTTTCAAGTGTAGGGCGAACCACTGTATCACGCGTGTTAAATGGCGGGCAAAACGTTCGCGATACGGTGCGCGAAAGGGTTTTAGCTGCGGTTAAAACTCTCGATTACAAAGTTAATTTGCAAGCAAGATCGCTGGCAAGTGGTAGCAATAAAGTTATCGCACTTATTTATTCATCAAATTTGGAAAGCGAGCCTAATTCCTATTACCATTCGGGGCTTGAACTCGGCGCATTGCGAGCGTGCACTGATTCTGGCTATCAATTGCAGACGCACGCGATAAATCAAGATAGCGCAGATTATTATGACAAAATCTTGCGGATTGCCGATAAATCGCGTTTCGACGGTTTGATTATTTCACCACCATTTTGCGATGACATCAAATTATTAAATGCCTTGATAGAAAAAGACTGTCCGTTTGTGTGCATTTCTGCTGGCAATATCGCCGCGAAATCTGCGCACTCGATAGGAATAGATGAAGAAATGGCAGGTTATGAAATTGCCAAATATTTGTTGCGATTGGGGCACAAAAGCTTTGGCTATATTTTAGGCTTGCAAGGCCATATTTCGGCGCAGCAACGATATTCTGGCTATGTCCGTGCTATCGAAGAAGTCGGCATTGAGGTAAAAGACCAAATTCTTGAGCGGGGCAATTTCACGTTCAAATCTGGTATTGAAATCGCTCAAAATATCCTTACGCGGCCGAATCCACCATCAGCTTTAATTTTCGCTAATGACGACATGGCCGCTGGAGCTTTATTCAGTGCCCACAAGCTTGGAATAAAAGTTCCACAAGATTTATCAGTTGTTGGGTTTGATGATACACCGGTTTCGGAGATTGTTTGGCCGCCGCTCACCACCGTGCATCAACCGTTGAAGGCAATTGGCCAACAATCTGTTCAAATATTGTTAAAAAAAATGAGCGGAATCAATGGAGTAGAAATACCATTGCAGACAATTGTGCCATTTCGCCTGCAAATTAGGGAATCAACCTCTGGCGTTCAGTAATCTTGGCAAATAAATCGTTTTGACGATAGTTATGGAAGCGTTTCCATTTTTAATTTGACATTCGTGAAAAACCAATTATTGATGGTTTGATGGTAGCGCTACCAATCATGGGGGAATCGTGTGTTTTTCTCCGTAAGCAATGGTGATACCTACAAAAACAAGTGCAAATTCGCTTCTATTTCACATTTTGAATGCGTGATTTGGTGCTTGCAGGAAGTTTTACAGGGGAGAAAGTAAATGCATCAAAAAAATATCAAAAAAGGCCTATATACGGTTTCGGGCTTCGCGCTCCTTGCCGCAATGCCTAGTTTCGCAATGGCGCAAGCTGCTGCGCCTGCTGCGGGTGAGACTGTGGTTGTAACCGGTCTTCGCGGTTCATTATCACGTTCAATTACTGCAAAGCGCGTCAGCGACATGGTAACTGAGAATATTTCGGCGGAAGAAATTGGCAAATTGCCAGATGCTTCAATCGCTGAAGCTCTTGCTCGGTTGCCAGGCCTTGCTGGTCAGCGGGTTGGCGGCGAAGTCGAAGTAATCAATCTTCGCGGCACGTCACCAGATTTCACAACAACAACCCTAAACGGTCGTCAATTGGGCAGCTTGTCTGATGGTCGCGGTATTGAAATCAACCAATTCCCATCAGAATTGATTAACGGCGTTACTGTTTACAAAACGCCAAATGCCGCAGTAGCAGGTCAAGGTCTTTCAGGCACAATTGACTTAAAATCGCTGCGTCCATTATCGGTAAGTGGTCGTCAAATTTCACTTAATTTCCGTTTTGACACTACAACATTGGATCAATTGAACCCTGACGTTGAAAAAGGCGGTTGGCGCGGTTCGGCTTCTTATGTGAACCAATTTATGGACGGCCAATTGGGCGTTGCACTTGGTTATGCGCATTCCGTCAGCACCAACCAAACTCAATATCAAGAAATTTGGGGTTATGATGGCAACACTGGCGCCCAAGCTACTGCACTTAATTCGGGTACAGTTTCTGGTCACTCAACTCGTGCGCTTTCAAACCGCAAAACTCGTGATGGCTTGATGGCTGTGGTTGAATATCAACCAAATGACAATTCGCATACCACTTTGGATTTATTCTATTCGAAATTGGTGCAAGATGAAGTCATGCGTGGTGTTGAAGGCCCAATGGCTTGGACTGGTAACACTGTTACTCGCAACACCGTTACGCCGTATCATGGAACTCAAATTTCTGACACTGGCACAATTTCAAATGTTGTCACCATCATAAATAATCAATTCCATGGTCGTGATGATTCGATTTTTGCAGGTGGTTTGAACCATGAAATGAAAGTCGGGACTTGGGATTTAAGCTTTGATGCTGCTTATTCAAAAGCTGAAGGCGATGCGCTTAATGTCCAAATCCTTGGCAATTATGGTCCAGCTCGCCAAGGCGAAACAATTGCTTTTGATTGGAATCCTAATGGCTTCACTGGACTTGATCCTTCATTGAACTATGGCGATGCTAGCAAGATTTATCTTGGTGATAACTCGCCTTGGGGTGGCACGTGGGGTGAAGGCTTCCGCCAAGTTCCACATATTGAAGACTCATATTCTTCACTTGATTTCCGTGCGAAAACCGAATTATCGGATAGCTTCTTGGGCGGTTTCTTCGGCAGCTTTGAAGCGGGTTTGAATTTCACTGACCACGACAAAGCAAAATCTTCGACTGATGACGATTTGTGCTTCAAACAATTCCAATTTGTTACTAGTTTAGATGGTAGCAATCAAAATGGTGCAGCCAATTGCGGAAGCGCAAACGGTGTTGGTGGTCAATATCGTCGTAGCTTGACTTCAATCCCATCAATTGGTCATGCGGATTTGAGTTTTGCAAATTGGGGTCCGCTTGCAGCATTTGATGTTTTGGGTGTGATGAATTCACAAATGAACATTGTTCCTCGCCGTGACAGCAACCGCTGGAATCGTAATTGGACATTGAATGAAAAAGTATTCACCGCTTATGTCCGTGGTAATATTGATACTGAAGTAATGGGTCACCATGTCGGCGGGAACTTAGGGATTCAGTTTGTTAATTCTGAAACTGAATCAACTGGCTTCGCAATTACCAACGCAAGCAATAACCCAACCAATGTGAACTACAATAACGTTCCAAGCCAACAAACCGTAGGAACTTCTTATTCCGACGTATTGCCAAGCTTGAACTTATCTGTTGATTTGACCGATAATTTGAAATTGCGCTTTGGTGCGGCGAAACAAATGGCGCGTCCGCGTCCCGATGATTTGCGTGCCAGCGTTAACGCCAGCTTGGGCTTGATTACTTCACCCGCGACTATTGTGGTCAATGGTAACACTGTTCCAAACCCTGACGTTGGTAAATATCGTTGGAGTGGAAATGGTGGTAATCCATTATTGAAACCATATCGTGCTGACGCTTATGATGTGTCATTTGAGTGGTATGTCAATTCTGGCACTTCGGTGTCAGTAGCAGGTTTCTACAAAAATGTTGAAACTTACATATTCAGCCAAACTGTTTTGTTCGATTTCAGCTCATCGCCAAATCCACAAAACTTCCCATTGGTTAGTCCTTTAGGCAACTTCAGCCAACCAATGAATGGCACCGCAGCCAAAAACAACAAAGACGCATTTATCCGCGGCTTTGAGTATGCGGTTAACATTGACTTTAGTAAGTTCTTCCCAGAAATTCCTATTGCCAATGGTTTGCTATTTTCGGGGAACTGGTCACATAATATGACAAATATTAGCCCGAACGGTCCAACTGGATCAGGTCGTGACAATAGATTGCCAGGCTTCTCAGGCTACAGCCGTAACTTGACTGTTGGTTATGAAAAACATGGCTTCTCGGTTCGGGTTTCTGAGCGTTGGCGTTCAGCAGTGCGCACAGACGCGGCGGGCTTCTTTGCCAACCGTGAATTCGCACGCATTTTGCCTGACAGCCAAGTTGACGCGCAAATCGGTTATAAATTCACCGACGGACCGTTGAGTGGTCTTGCCGTAACGCTGCAAGGAACAAACCTCACTGATACATTGTATCAAAGAGAAAGTGGCGTGGCATTGCCAGACGGTGCTTTGCTTCCAAGCTACAACTCACGCTATGGCGCACGGTATTTGTTGGGCGTTACCTACAAATTCTAAGTCAAATATCACCAAGCCCGAAGAAATTCTTTGGGCTTGGTTTCCTTTTCGCCCAATTGTTTAATTCTTATATTAAGCAATTAGCGCGAAGTTGGATCTCGGACTTGGATTTGACCCTCCCGTCAAATCCAAACCCCAGATTCAATGCAATTGAGAAGTCTAGACAGTGCTAAAAAACCAAATAAATAAGCACGCCAGTAAAAAATATCGCTCAGTTGAAATAAAACATATCTGTCTAAATAATACTAAATTGTGGGAGCCAAGAAATGAAGATATTTAGGAACAAATTGCTAATTGGAAGCGCTTCCATCGCTACAGTCGTTGCAGCGATTGCCGTCCCAATGGTTTTGAATGCGCAAACTGCTCGAACCCAACAATATAGTGACTGGCCCCATATCCACAGCCCATTTGCGAGCAATGCCACCCAAGAACGTGAAATTGCCGCGATAGTGCAAAGCATGACATTGGCGCAAAAAATCGGGCAAATGACACAGCCCGAAATCAAAAAAATTACACCAGCCGAAGTTCGTCAATATTATATTGGTTCGGTTTTGAATGGTGGCGGATCTTGGCCACAAATGAACAAGCACGCATCTGTCCAAGATTGGGTCAATTTGTCCGACGCTTATTATGCGGCCTCAATGTCAACTGACATGGAAAAAGACATTCCAATAATTTGGGGCATTGATGCTGTTCATGGTAACAGCAATGTAGTTGGCGCAACACTTTATCCACATAATATTGGCCTCGGCGCGGCACGAAATCCAGCGCTTATTGAAGAAATTGGCCGTGCTACTGCCCGCGCAGTTCGGGCGACTGGCATAAATTGGGCATTTGCACCGACGCTTGCTGTGGTGCAAAATCAGCGTTGGGGCAGGTCTTATGAGAGTTTTGCGGTTAATCCCGACGTTGTTCGGCAATACGGCGCGGCCTATGTGCGCGGGATGCAGGGTGACTTGACATCAGATGCCAATATTGTCGCAACAGCCAAACATTTCCTTGGCGATGGCGGAACCTTTAATGGTGTAAATGAAGGCCAAAACCGTTCCAGTTTGGCGGACTTGATAAATATTCATGGCGCTGGCTATTTTGGTGCTTTGGGCGCTGGCGCTCAAACCGTAATGATAACTTATAATAGTTGGGCGGGTGCGGTTTCGCCAACCAATAACGGCAAAATTCATGGCGTGCCAGAATTAGTAACAGGCGCACTAAAAGAAAAAATGGGTTTTGACGGCTTTGTAGTTTCTGATTGGAATGGTATCGCCCAAGTGCAGGGTTGCACTAATTCGCACTGCCCTGAGTCAATCAATGCAGGCGTCGATATGGTCATGGTTCCAGATGATTGGAAAGATTTTATCACAAATACCATGAAAGACGTTGAAGAAGGCCGCATCCCAATGAGCCGTATTGATGATGCGGTTACCCGTATTATTCGGGTGAAAATGCGCGCTGGACTATTTACTCACAAACCTTCTGATTCAAGTGTTGCTGGCAAAGTAAGTGAAATTACAAATCGCGCACTAGCAAGGCGCGCGGTTCGTCAATCTATGGTTCTGTTAAAAAATAACAATGGAGTGCTACCACTTGCGCGCGGAAAACGTATTTTGGTAGTCGGCGCAAGCGCGGATTCCATGTCAAACCAATCTGGCGGCTGGTCAATTACTTGGCAGGGTGATGAAAATACCAATGCCGATTTCACAACTGGTGAAACCCTGCTGTCGGCGATTCGTAGCCAAGCAGGTGCTGCGCGAGTAGTATATTCACCAACTGGCATGGGCGTTAATTTGCGCAATTTTGACGTGGTAATCGCGGTATTGGGCGAAACCCCATATGCAGAAACCAAAGGCGATGCGGCGTTCCCAACGGCTTTGAATCATTCACTCCGCCACCCAAATGATCAGGCAGTATTAGATAGAATAAGTGGACGCGGAGTGCCCGTTGTATCGGTTCTTTATTCGGGGCGCACACTTTATGCCAATTCACTAATCAATAAATCCAACGCGTTTGTTGCGGCGTTTTTACCAGGGTCTGAGGCCGCGGGGATTACTGATGTGTTGTTCCGCAATGCGCGTGGACAAGTCGCTCATAATTTCAGTGGCAAATTATCCTTCCCATGGCCATCAAATGCATGCCCACCTGCGACAAATGCACCCCAAACTAATTATCGCCCATTGTTCAATTATGGATATGGTTTAGACTATCTATCTAGGAATAATATTGGCGTATTGCCGATTGATCGCAGGACAACTTGCCCAAGCGCACAATAGGTTTTATGCCAAGTTTTAGTTGGGGTGACGCAAATGGCATATAATAAGCCAATGAAAATTGTCATAGTTGGTGGCGGTAGCGCGGGTTGGATGTCGGCCGCATTTTTGGCGCGGCTTTTGGGTCGTAATTATGAAATTCAACTAATTGAATCTGAAGAAATTGCGACAATCGGTGTCGGCGAAGCAACAATACCAGCGATTAAGACATTTAATACCGTTCTTAAGCTGGATGAAATCGATTTTATCAAGAAAACTCAGGCCACTTTCAAACTTGGTATCAAGTTTAAGGATTGGACAAGAAAAGGCCACGAATATTACCACGGATTCGGTAAAATTGGGCGCGAGTGGGAACATTTGCGCGCCCACCAATATTGGCTAAAACGCCACCTTAGCGGTGACACTTCGACATTAAAAAGCCTGTCAATAAACTCCGTTGCGCCCGATGCTAACAAATTCATGTTTCCTAAAATGGAAATGACCGAATCTCCATTGTCTGAAATCGGCTATGCTTATCACCTTGATGCCAATCTCTACGCCAAATATTTGCGTGGCTATTCTGAAGAACGTGGCGTCACGCGAACTGAAGGCAAAGTAGTTGAAGTTAATCTTCGGCCAGACGATGGTTACATCGCATCAATTAGGCTTGAAAACGGCACTATTATTGAAGGTGATTTATTTATCGACTGCACTGGATTCCGCGGGCTATTGATAGAAGAAGCCATGCATACAGGCTATGACAGCTGGGACAAATGGCTATTTTGCGATCGGGCAATTGCGGTTCCATGCAAATCTTCGGGCGACTTCCCACCTTACACTGTCTCGACTGCGCTCGACTCTGGTTGGCAATGGAAAATTCCATTGCAGCATCGAACTGGCAACGGCCATGTTTATTCATCGCAATTCCTTGATGACCAAACAGCCGAAGCAACATTGTTGAACAGCCTTGATGGCGAGCCTACAAATGAGCCACTGCGGCTTAAATTTACGGTGGGGAAGCGCAAAAAATTATGGAACAAGAATTGTGTTGCGGTTGGCCTTTCCGGTGGTTTTCTTGAACCATTGGAATCAACGGGCCTTTATATGATTCAATCCGCAATGGTTCGTTTAGTACGATATTTTCCGGACCGCAGCTTCAATCAAACCAATATTGACGAATTTAATCGCCAAGCAACATTCGAATTTGAACGCATTCGTGACTTTATTGTCCTTCACTATAAAGCAACCGAGCGTGAAGATACGGAGTTTTGGCGCAAATGTAAAAATGCAGAAATCCCTGATACTTTGGCTGAAAAAATTGAACTGTTCAAAGCTAATGGGCGAGTATTCCGCGAGGCCGATGAGCTTTTCGCAGAAGAAAGTTGGATTCAAGTATTTTTGGGGCAAGGCATTATTCCAACTAATTATGATCCACTTGTGGATCTCAAGACCGAACAAGAAGTCAAAGATTTTTTAAGCAATATGGAAACCGTGATTCAAAAATGTGTCGCCACAATGCCGGATCACAAGTTGTTTATTGATAAGACATGTAAAGCGCCGCCAGTTTAATTTCAGTTATTCGCACTGAATAATTGCCATTGGCTAATATAGACTCGCACAAAACGGAATATAAGTTTGACAATTACGCCGAAAAAACTAGGGTCTGTTGATATTGAGATTTTGTGCCGATTTTTGAGTCAAAATTGTGCAAATCAAGGCGAATTGTCGAAGGAAATACAAGTATTTTCAAGGCAATTCATCGCGGAGTTGCGCAATTTTGGCCAAAAAGCGGTGCGAAAGATTAATAATCAACAGACCCTAGCCACATCATTTATTTTGGGTTGCGTGGCGCTTTTTAGTGCGTGCACTGGCAGCAACTCAACGGCGGTAATTGCTACTCCAGTTTCAAACAATGGCGTAGCGCAAGTTTGGGTTACCACAGCGGACAAGTCAAAATTATTGGCTCAGGAGGCCGATGTCGCAATCGCGAGTTCCACTGATAATTCCACGATTATCAATGTTGATGCAACCGAAGCTTATCAAACCATGGTCGGTGTTGGTGCGTCATTCACTGATGCTTCGGTTTATTTGATGCAAAACAAATTAGCGCCTGATGCGCGTCAGGCCATTATTCAGGATTTATATTCAAAGCGCGGGATTGGATTAAATTTTGCGCGACTCACCATTGGCGCGTCAGATTTCTCACGCAGTCATTATTCGTATGATGACGTGCCGCGTGGGCAAAGCGACCCCCTACTCAATAATTTTTCTTTGGATCCTGCAAAATCGGATTTATTGCCAATTTTGAAATTGGCATTGGCAGTAAATCCCGACCTTAAAATAATGGCTAGCCCTTGGAGTGCGCCAGGGTGGATGAAAACCTCTTACAGCATGATTGGTGGCACTTTGAGGCCAGAATTTTACCGCGCCTTCGCCAATTATTTGGTGCGCTACGTTGAGGCGATGAAAGCGGAAGGCGTAAACATATTTGCTTTAACCATGCAAAATGAACCACATTTCAGCCCAACAAATTATCCGGGTATGGTCGTAACAGACGCCGAGCGCGCCAATTTTTTCGCAAATCACCTCGGACCTTTAATGGCGGCGCGTTTGCCAAATACCAAAATTTTTGAATGGGATCACAATTGGAGTGAGCCATTGGCTGCAACGAATGTTCTAGCAGATAGTGAAGCGCGCAAATATGTAGATGCGGTTGCTTGGCATTGTTACGGCGGAAGCCCGGCGGCACAAACTCAAGTTCATGATGCTTACCCTGACAAAGACGTATATTTCACCGAATGTTCAGGCGGTCAGTGGGACACTAATTTTGGCAGCTCGCTCGAATGGCAAACCAGCAATTTGATTATCGGCACAATGCGCAATTGGGCAAAGGGCGTTCTGTTTTGGAATCTTGCATTGGACGAAAAATTCGGCCCACATTTGGGCGGCTGCGGCGATTGCCGTGGTGTTTTGACAATCAATAGCGAAACCGGCGAAGTTACCAAAAATGTTGAATATTATGTGCTTGGGCATTTTGGGCGCTTTGTGGCTGAAGGGGCAAAAAGGATCAAATCCGACAGTGCAATTGACGGCATCGAAACCGTTGCATTTTTGAACCCCGATGGTGGTAGAAAAGCAATAATCGTGTTAAACACCAATGGAAGAACCCATAATTTCACGGTGCGAGATCGCGCTAAAAACATAAATTATTCTTTGCCAGCAAATTCGGTTGCGACGATTGTATGGTAGAGCGATAAAAGAAGAAAATAATCAATAAGAGGCAAAAGCCTCAATTAAGGGAGCGAAGAAATGACAGACCAAACACAGGCAGCAAAGTCCGGGGGATCCACCCTTGGCCTGGCCATTATTTATGTGACGACACTATTTTTTATATGGGCGGTGGTGACCAATTTGTTGGATCCGCTTCTTGCCGCAATGAAGACCATCTTTACCCTAAATACATTTGAAGCCAATCTAACCAATTTCGGTTTTTTCATCGCATATTTTGTGGTTTCAATTCCCGCGGCAACATTCCTCGCCCGTAAAGGTTATGCAAATTCGCTCCTAACTGGTGTGGGTGGCATTATTCTTGGTTGCCTTATTGCAATTTTGGCAACAAATATGAAAAATTACGAGATTTTTCTTGTGGCGTTATTCACTATGGCCTCGGGTATCACATTGCTTCAGGTCGCAGCAAATCCTTTGATTGCGGCAATGGGTGACCCAAAACATTCCGCTTTTCGCCTTAATTTGTCACAAGCATTCAATTCGCTAGGCGCGGCGAGCGCAATATTCCTTGGCGCGGGTTCACTCCTTAAAGGTGATGCCTTCAAAAAAGGTATGGTTCTAACAGACGCGCTTAAAGATGCTGCTCTTACTGAAGTTGGCAGCGTATATTTCAAAATCGCGATTGGTCTAATGTTGTTTTTGGGAGCCATTTTCCTAGTTCGCAAAACAATATCTGACAATGCTCCGCAAGTTGGTGAAAATGTATCACCGCTTAAAGCGCTTGAATCAAAATGGGCGATTTTGGGTGCATTGGCGATTTTCGTTTATGTCGGCGCCGAAGTTTCTATTGGTTCGAACATGGTAAATTATCTTGAACAAGATAGCGTGCTGGGACTTGAAAAAGAGCAAGCAGGTAAACTCACGACCTATTACATGCTGTTGGCAATGACTGGGCGGTTTTTGGGGTCTTATTTGTTACGCTCAATCCACGCACCAAAGCTACTCAGCACGTTTGCCATTGGCGCGATGGCTATGTGTGGACTAGTTATTTATGCTGGCACAATTGGCGTATCGCCAGCGACCGGCACATTTCACTTGCCTTTAGTCGCCGCTGCTTTGCCTTCGGGCGGAAGCGCGATATTCGGATATCTCGCTTTATTGGTCGGGTTATTCAATTCGATTATGTTCCCAACTATATTCACAGTAACGCTTGAACGCTCATCGGCGCCAGCTTCGGCTACTTCGGGACTATTGTGTGTGGCGATTGCTGGCGGTGCAATTATCCCATTGATTTTTGGCCAGTTCAAAGATGCAAGCAACTTCAACTTTGCTTATATTGTGCCGCTTGTTTGCTATGGATATATTTTGTGGTTTGCACTTTCCTCAAGCAAAGCGCCAATCCACAAAATCGAAGAAACGGTGACTTCGGGTCACTAATCACAAAGCCACTCTAAATCAAACAAATCAGAAGCCCCAAATTGCATAAGTTTGGGGCTTTTGCTATTGTGGATTTGGATGAAAAATAAACTCACGAAAGCCAATGCGGCATTTATTTCTGTAACTACCCTATTTTTTGGGTGGGGATTTATTTCGTCCAATAATGACCCCTTATTGACTGCATTAAAAGGCATTTTTGAATTAAATTGGACGCAAGCACTTTTCACCCAAATTGTGAGTTTTCTTGCCAATGGCATTGTTTCTTTGCCGGCGGCGGCTTTATTGAACCGAATTGGCACCGTAAACGCAATTTTATTGGCGCTGGCAACAATGGCGCTTAGTTGCTTCATGATGC
Organism: Hyphomonadaceae bacterium; assembly: GCA_009773395.1. GTDB lineage: Bacteria > Pseudomonadota > Alphaproteobacteria > Caulobacterales > Aquidulcibacteraceae > Pseudaquidulcibacter. The sequence goes on from WRPI01000001.1 coordinate 56,178, forward strand.
AGTCCATTGGGCAATATCAATCCTATTCGGGTATTTTGGCGGCGCTCTTCGTAATGGCGGCTGGCATTACGGCATTACAAGTGGCCGCCAACCCACTTATCGCAACCTTGGGGCCCGCTAAAACCAGCCACTTTCGCCTTACTTTTGCGCAGACGTTCAACTCATTAGGCGTAGTTATTGGAGTACATTTTGGCTCCAAAATTATGCTATCAAAAGAAATTACTTCAATTGAAAAAAATCCACTAACCGGAGTCGTTGAACATATCACAGATCCCACCCAAAAATTGGACGCGTTGTCCGCAGTTTCGCATTCATTTGCGCTTATTGGGATTCTGATACTGGGGCTTTTGCTCCTAGTATTTTTAACTCGCAGCACCATTGCCGCGTCAATTGCGCCAAATAATACGCATGGGAGAATTAGGGTGCTTGACGCGCTCAAATCCAAATGGGCAGTATTTGGCGCAATTGCCATCGGCCTTTATGTTGGTGCGGAGGTTTCAATTGGTTCGATAATGATTAAGTTCCTTAACCAATCAAGTATTTTGAACTTACCATTGGAGAAGTCGGGCGAATATTTGGGTAATCTCTATTGGGGTGGCGCTTTGCTTGGCAGATTTATCGGCAGCTTCCTCTTAACTAAAGTACGCGCCACCAATTTGCTTGCATTTGCCGCAACTTGCGCCGCGATTTTGTGTTTGATTGTAGCCTTTTCGCAAGGGCCGCTCGCGGGATTTTCGGCGCTCGCAGTTGGCGTATTCAATTCAATAATGTTCCCTACAATTTTCACCATCACCCTTGAAAAATCACGAGTGGCGCAATCATCGACGTCGGGCTTATTGTGCCTTGCTATATCTGGCGGGGCGATTTTGCCATATTTGGTTGGCACTATTGCCGATAAGGCAGATCTAAACTTGGCCTTCTTGGTGCCATTGGTTGCATATTTGATAATCGCATTTTTTGCGGTTCAGGCACGGACGCCCTATAATTATGCGCACTCAACGGAACACACTAATTCCGCCTCAGTTTCTCAAATTCTGCAAAACCCTCGGCGTTAGATTGCGCCAAGAACCAATCATAAAGCGCAGCATCATTGTAAGCAGGAACCCACGACCAATGGCCTTCATTTGGATAAAGCGTAAAACGCGGGTGGCCACCGCAGCGTTCCAACGCGCCAATCATATCGCTTGAACCGCGCGCCGAAACCACGTCATCGCGCGCCCCATGAAACGCCCAAATCGGAATGTGCTTTATCGCGCAAGCCGTAGCGACACTACCAGAACCCGCAACTGGCGCGATTGCTGCAAATAACTTCGGACGGGCAGCAGCCCATGACCAAGTGCCATAACCACCCAAACTGAGACCAGTTAAATAAATGCGTGACGGGTCAATTCTTAGGCTATTCGTTGCCGCAAGCAGCGTTCGTTCAAGCCGCGAAATCCTCCAGCCGCCGCGTTCATCTAATTGAGGAGATATTACGATAAACGGAAAATCATGGCCTTGCGCAATCAACATTGGTGGGCCATGATTTTTAACGACTTCCAACTCAGTTCCAATTTCGCCAGAACCATGCAGAAATATCAAGACTGGGAAATGTTGCGTGCTGTCGGTCGCGTGGTTTTTCGGGACATATTGCAAAAAACGATATGGCTCGTTGGCGGTTTCGCGAGAAGGCTCAGATGTCGCTGCGCAGGATGCCGAGAAAACGCTCAATGCAGCGGCAAATAATGTCAAAATTCGCATTTTACTTATGATTCCCAAAGGCTTATTCACATTATCGTGCTTCAATTCGCACGAGCACGCAACATTACAATGTCACTTACCGCCGCATTTCCGCCGCTTTTTCGGCTATTGTCTTTCACTATGGGCAGACATTTCACACTTTTAGAGCTAGGTTTACTCCTGCCGCTTGCGCTAATTGGCACTGGCGTTACGGCTCAATCGCGCAACAATAATGGCCAGGATGCCGCTGAATTTAGGACGCTTTTTTCCGCAAGGGAAGTTGAAACTGCCCCGCAAATTTCCCGGGTTCAAGTCGAAAATGGCGGCGGATTTACCATTGATAGAACCCAATCAGGCGCAGTTTTGGTGCAATTTGATGGCTCATCCGAAGTCTGGGCGTTGCAATCATCTTCTGGCCCTAGGGGTGATGAATTCCTAAGAAATGACGTCGGCCAAGTTATGTTGCGAATTACGGCTTTGGGCGGCATTACTTTGTATTCGACAGACGAAAGCACAGGGCGGGCGGCGTCGGTTTCGGGTCGCGGAGAAGCAATAATTTCGCTTTACAATAAATATAATGGCTCGCTTCAGGCGGCAGTTGAGCGGTCTGTAGCCAGATTTAACCCGCGCCTCTTGCCGAATTTGCGAATTGAATCGGTTGGTGGGGTTCCTGCCGCTTTGGCGTATGAAACCTTGGAAAGGGCGCATGACGCGGTCGAAGATATTCCGCCTAGCAATTTCCCGCAAAATCGCCGCTTTAGAATCATTCGCGTAAGCCGTGCCCCGCAAGCCTTCGTTATTTTGCAAAACCAAATTTTGGAAATTGGGGTGACACCTGGCATTGGCTATGCCGGCCGGCCATCTTCATCCGCAATTAAGGCGGCAATATTAAATTAAAGCCTATTTGAATAAATCACAAAAAAAGTCACTTTTGGTCTGTTATTTTTAACCAATTCAGCCTAAACAAAGACCGTGAATTTGGTGTCAAAAATTATCGCCGCTCACAATCTGCCCACCCCCCTGCTGAAATGCTGTAAGGGCACACCCTTAAGGGGGCATTGTTCAACCCACCTGTTACTTCGAATAGTGCAGGTATGCCCAAAATACTGGGCAATTCAAAGAGGAAAGAAAATGCTTCAAGCCTATAACCAACATGTTCAAGAACGCGCAGCCCTTGGCATTCCCCCGCTCCCATTAAGCGCAGAGCAAACTGCGCAATTGATAGAGCTTATCAAAAATCCAACTGGCCAAGATGGCACAGCTTTGGTTGCACTCCTCACGCACCGCGTCCCTCCTGGTGTTGACGATGCCGCCCACGTTAAGGCTTCTTTTTTGACTGCGGTCGCCGATGGTGAACTGAAAGTTGATTTGATATCGCGCGAACTCGCAACCGAACTTTTGGGCACAATGGTTGGCGGCTATAATGTGAAGCCATTGATTGATTTGTTGGCCGATAATGTGGTTGGCAAAATCGCGGCGACCGCACTCAAAAAAACCCTTCTGATGTTTGATTTTTTCAACGATGTTGGCGCTCTCGCCAAATCGGGCAATGCCAATGCTAAGGAAGTAATCCAAAGCTGGGCCGATGCCGAATGGTTCACTTCGCGCGCCAAGGTTGCCGAAAAAATCACGGTTACGGTTTTCAAAGTAACGGGCGAAACCAATACTGATGATTTGTCCCCTGCCCCCGACGCATGGTCGCGGCCTGATATTCCGCTGCATTATTTGGCAATGCTAAAGAACCCGCGCGACGGAATTTGTCCCGAGCAAGATGGGGTTCGTGGACCAATGAAATTCATTGAAGACCTCAAAACCAAAGGCCATTTGGTTGCCTATGTCGGCGATGTTGTTGGCACCGGATCTTCGCGCAAATCAGCGACCAATTCGGTCATTTGGGCAACCGGCGAAGACATTCCATATGTTCCCAACAAGCGTTTTGGTGGGGTCACTTTGGGCGGCAAAATCGCACCGATTTTCTTCAATACCCAAGAAGATTCGGGTGCTTTGCCGATTGAAGTTGACGTCGCAAAACTCAATATGGGCGATGTCATTGATATTTACCCGTATGAAGGCAAAATCACGCGCGATGACGAAATTGTCGCCAATTTTGAACTTCGCAGCCATGTTTTACTCGATGAAGTGCAAGCTGGTGGCCGCATAAATCTTATTATTGGCCGCGCTTTGACCGCCAAAGCACGTGAATTTTTGGGCCTTAGTGCTGCGACTTGTTTCCGCCTTCCCATCATTCCACAAAACACTGGCAAAGGCTTCACTCTGGCGCAAAAAATGGTGGGCCGCGCTTGCGGACTTCCAGAAGGCCAAGGAATTCGCCCCGATACTTATTGCGAACCAAAAATGACTACTGTTGGTTCGCAAGACACCACTGGCCCCATGACGCGAGACGAATTGAAAGACCTTGCCTGCCTCGGCTTTTCAGCCGATTTGGTTATGCAGAGCTTTTGCCATACAGCGGCCTATCCCAAGCCAGTTGATGTGACCACTCACCGTGATTTGCCTGCCTTCATTTACAATCGTGGCGGTATTTCACTTAAACCCGGCGATGGCATTATCCATTCATGGCTAAACCGTATGCTTTTGCCAGATACAGTTGGCACTGGCGGCGATAGTCATACCCGCTTCCCAATTGGGATTTCTTTCCCAGCGGGTTCAGGTTTGGTGGCATTTGCCGCCGCGACTGGGGTTATGCCACTCGATATGCCAGAATCCGTTTTGGTTCGCTTTAAGGGTAGTTTACAACCGGGAATAACCTTGCGGGATTTGGTTCACGCTATCCCTTATTATGCAATCCAAAAGGGTTTGTTGACTGTCGCAAAAGCTGGCAAAATAAATGTATTTTCGGGCCGCATTTTAGAAATCGAAGGCTTGTCAGACCTTAAAATCGAGCAAGCATTTGAGCTTACCGATGCATCTGCGGAGCGTTCTGCGGCAGGCTGCACAGTGCTTTTGAATAAAGAACCAATTATTGAATATATCAATTCAAACATCGTGCTTTTGAAAAATATGATCGCCCAAGGCTATAAGGACGAACGCACTATTGAGCGCCGCATTGCAGCAATGGAAGCATGGCTTAAAAACCCACAATTGCTGCGGCCCGATGCCAATGCCGAATATGCCGAAATCCTTGAAATCGACATGAACGAAATCAAAGAACCAATTCTTTGCGCACCAAATGACCCCGATGATGCCAAATTATTGTCCGAAGTTGCTGGCACCAAAATTGACGAAGTCTTTATTGGATCTTGCATGACCAATATTGGCCATTTCCGTGCAGCTTCATTGTTGCTCAAAGGCAAAAACGAAATCCCAACCCGTTTATGGGTAGTGCCGCCAACCAAAATGGACGCAAGCGAACTTACCAAAGAGGGCCATTATGCCACCTTTGGCAGTGTTGGCGCGCGGGTGGAAATGCCCGGGTGTTCACTTTGCATGGGCAATCAAGCACGGGTTCATGAAGGCGCGACGGTTGTTTCAACCTCCACCCGCAACTTCCCCAACCGCCTTGGCAAAGACGCCAATGTATTTTTGGCGAGTGCAGAATTATCGGCCATTGCTTCCAAACTCGGCCGCTTGCCCACAGTGGCCGAATACATGGCCGACATGGGGGTTGTAAACAGCAAAGGTGCCGAAACCTACCGCTATATGAACTTTGATCAAATCAAAGAATATGAAGATGTGGCGAAAAGCGTAGCTTAAGTCGTTACCGTTGTTCGCTTCCGCAGCTCAATCCTCCCCTGCAAAGTCGGGGAAGGTGTCACGTAGTGACGGAGGGGGAAAAATGTCCGCAATTGCTTGCATTTTTTCGCAAAATATCGCCCTTCCGCGCACGTGGAAATGTTAGCAAATGTTAGTAGTTTTTGGGAAATCGCGCCTCTCGATTTCATGCCTGAAAATACCATAAAATGTCATCATTTTTGGCGCTAAATTTAATGTTACGAAAGTTTGACATTTGCCGAAATCGATTATTTTACCATGGTAGGATTTGAGGGGGATAAAAAAATGTTTGGTTCGAAACACGCTGCCGCTTCTTGAGACTTGAGGGAAAATCTAATTCTCTTAGAACCGCTATTTGGGAGAAATACTGCCCTTTATATCGAACCACTGCTATGCACTTTGCGTGCCGCCTGATTATTCCATCACCACATCATATTGCGCGCATGGGCTGGTTTTGCTGCGGCCATCTGCGCCCCATCGCCTGAAGGATCGGCTGTCAATGTGAAACCTAGTGCCATTGTAAAAGCCAAGACCAATTCCAAATTCGGGCCCATATTCGCGGTGTGCCTTGCAAATTCTTGCGATTAATTCTTTGCGGCCAATATTGCTGGTTGGCACCAAATCAAGGGCAAAATATTTGGCATGGGCACTTCCTTTTGCGCCGCGCGCGCAAACATTGAGGATTGGATTGCGATAGCCCGAAACCGCCTCTATCTCACCAATTTGCGGAATTACGTGGCTGCGAATAAACTTCAGCGTAGTAACAATATTGGGCCAAAACTTCTGCGGCGGCACATAAAATGCGCTTTCATTGCACACTCCCGCCATGCTCGCGGTGCGCAATATTTGATAAGTTGGCAAGACATTTCCCACGCCATTATGCGCCAAAAACCGCTCAAACTTATCAACATCCGCTTGGTTTTTTTCCGCCATAACACCCCATGAAACATATGCCGCAGGCGAAAACATATCGCCGGCAATGCCATTTTGTGACCATAATGCGTCCATTGGCAAACCAAGCGCCGCAACAAATGCGACGAAACTCGAAAGAGCCCTGAGCCCGCCGCCGCGCATATTATTCTTGAATAACAACTGGGGTCAAAGTGCCGCCACGCGAAATCATAAGCTGTTTCGCACCGCCCGATGATTGCAAGGCTGCCGTCAGTTCTTGCGCATTACGAACAGGCCGCCGATTGACCGCAATCACAACATCGCCCGGATAAATGCCGCGCCGCGCTGCGGTTGAACCCGGGGTTACAAACACAATCATCGCGCCCGTGGTGAGGTTTGGAATTTGATCTTCGGCAGTAACATCACGATATTGCGCGCCAAAAACCGATGAATTACCACCCGCAGTTGCCGCTTGCGCGATTTGCACTTGGCGCGGTTCTTCAACTGTCATGCGGGCATTATGGTCACGTCCATCGCGGCGATAAGTGAAATCAATATTAGTGCCAGGTTCGGCAATACCCACAACCGATGAAAGTGCGCCCGGAGTTTCGATAAGCCGTCCTTGCGCGCGGGTAATAACATCACCAGTGCGCAGGCCCGCAGCTGCGGCAGGTGATTGCGGCAAGACTTCGGTTACTAGTGCGCCAAGAGTAGAAGGCACAACCATTGTCCGTGCTTGTTCTGCACTAATCGGGCCAACCACTACGCCTGTGCGACCGCGACGGACTGCACCATTGCGGCGGATTTGATCGGCAATTGAAAGCGCAACCCGCGTTGGCACTGCAAAAGCAATCCCAACATTGCCGCCTGAGGGCGATAAAATCGCTGTATTAATGCCAATAAGCCTTCCGCGAGAATCCAATAATGGCCCACCCGAATTACCACGATTAACCGAAGCGTCGGTTTGGATATAGTCTTCAATGCCGTCGCCAATGCCTGACCGCGAAAGACCAGAAATTACACCGACTGTTAGTGTTTGTTCCAAGCCCATTGGATAACCAAGGGCAAAAACCACATCGCCAACCCGAATATTATCAGAGCTCGTGACGTTTACGGCGGACAAGCGCGGCGCTTCGATTTTGAGAACCGCAACGTCAGTTGCTTCATCCGAACCCAAAAGCCGCGCGTCCATTGTTCGGCCATCCGCCAAATCAACGCGGATTGCTGCCGCGCCTTCAACAACGTGATGGTTGGTAATTATTATGCCATTTGGCGCGTCGATAATTACGCCAGAACCAGAACCACTTGGCCGCATTTGCACGGGCGGCACAATTGGCGGCGCGGTTGGCGTGGTTCTTTGGGGTGGTGCCGCTGGGCGCGCGGGCGCTGGCTGTGTAGGTTTTGGCGGGTATGACGGCGGAGCCTGCTCTGGCGCTGTCGGCTTTTTATTATTGGGCGCATCTTCACCATATTCAAATGAAATTGGCTTGCGATCCCCTTGGGACTGGGTCGGCGCGCTTTGTCCGCCAACTGGCTGTAATGCGACAATCCGCACCACGGCCGGGAAAACATCTTGCAATAAAGGCGAATAAGAAAGAACACCGCGCGCAGGGTCCATCATCGGATTCACGGCACTTTGCGCCTGCACATTACCCATTGGCATGCAAAACATCAGCACACCGATTGCAGCCACACTTTTTTTGAGATTTTGAAGTTTCCGCATTACTAACTCGCCCCTGACGCATTTTATCTATTATCGAATATTCGTAAACATATGCAATGGATAACTTTTATTTGGCGAAATTAGGGCAAGCGTGTTGTTTTTATTTTGGCACAAAAATTGTCTGTCCATTAAATTTGGCGGTGGCGATTTCGACACCAAATATTTCGCTCAGATTTTGAGTGTTAAGCACTTGCCGATCGCCATTTGCGACGATTTTGCCATTTGCCATAAGTGCGAATTTGTTACCCAATCGTGCCGCCATTGTTAAGTCATGCACAATAGCAAAAACCGCGCCGCCATTTTTACAAAAAACCTGCAAGGCCTTTATCAATTGGATTTGATGCGCAACATCAAGGTGATTTAATGGCTCATCGGCAAAAATATATTTGGGTTTGCCAGCCAAAACTCTCGCCAAAAGCACAAGTGCAAGTTCGCCGCCCGAAATCGCCTCGATTTTCCTTTTGCGCAAATGCTGAATTTCTAGCGCACCAAGTGCCTCATTTATTGCGGCTTGATCTTGGCTTTTGCTACTAATGCCAAGTTCTTGGTGCGGCAATCTGCCGAGTGACACTAAATCTTCGACATTCATATTCCATTCGGGCTTAGTATTTTGCCCAAGATAGCCAATTTGAACTGCCAATTGGGTTGGTGTAATATTTTGCTTTGGCTGCGCATCAAATGTCACGCTTCCACCGCCGCATTCAATCAAGCCGAGCAGGGCTTTCATAAGAGTTGATTTTCCAGCACCATTTGGCCCGATTAAGATTGTGATTTCACCCATGGCAATTTCAATATCGGCGTTGTGGATAATCTCGCGCCCACCTATTGAAACATTTATGCCGCTTGCAATAACTCCGTCCGTCATTTGCCACCTGTTTTGCGCATTTGGACAAGCAAATGCAAGAAAAATGGCGCGCCAATAATTGCCATTATCACGCCGATTTTCAGCTCATTACCAAACCAAACCAAGCGCACCAAAATATCAGCAGCAAGGGTAAGGCACGCGCCAAGTAACGCGCTTGGCAATAATATTCGGCTTGGGACGCTACCTACCCACGGCCTTACAATATGTGGCACAATCAAGCCGACAAAGCCGATAACGCCGCTTATTGACGTAACCGCGCCCACCAAAAGGCCGACACCCAATATTAAATTCCGCCGCGATTTTTGTAAATTTAGGCCAAAGCTTTGTGCAGTTTCTTCGCCCAAACTTAAGGCGTCCAAGCTCTTTGCATTTTGCGCCAAAATTAGCAAACCAATGACAATGAAAGGCGCAGTGAGCGCGACTTCCCGCATCGAAACTTCTGAGAAGGAACCAATTTGCCAATTTATGATTTCAGCAATTGCATAGGGGTTTGGTGCAAAATTAAGCGCCAAAGTCATCAATGCGCCCGAAATTGTGGACAGCAAAACCCCGGCCAGTATGAAATAAATCGCAGTTACATCGCGGCCGACAATCAATAATAAAAGCGCCATTGACAGCCAAGCAAATACTATCGCCATTGCTGGCAATACCCAAAATGCCAAGCTGCTTAGGCCAAAATATATTGCGATAATCGCGCCCAAAGATGCAAAACTCGAAATCCCCAATACACCGGCATCAGCCAATGGATTGCGCAAATGCCCTTGCAAAGCCGCACCCGAAACCGCCAAAGCCGCGCCGCAAAGAATTGCAAATAAAGTACGCGGCAACCGAACTTCCAACAATACCAACAAGGCTGCTTCATATTTTGGTGAGCTTGGCAAAAATTCACTAAAAGCGAAATTTGCCCGACCTATCAATAATGAGATAATCGCCAATATTGCTAGCAACAAAAAACTCACGATTGTCCAATTCTGTGGGTTATTTTGACGCATAATTTGCCCTTATTTGTTTTAAATGTTGAGCCAATTCAATTATCACCGCCCCACCGCAATAACCCAAATTATTGGGCAAATATGCGATCTGCATTCGCAAATTAGGACTAGAAAACACGCCGTGGCGCAAAGGATTTGCAATATCGGTGCCAATGTTTTGCGGCAAAATCATAATTTGCGGCGGATTTGCGATTATTTGTTCCAAATCAACATGCCCCCATTTCCCGACACCATAATAAGGTGCCATATTAATAAGGCCAGCACGGTTCATAACTTCATCAATTAGAGTGTCGCGTCCGGCGCTATAACCATTTTCATAATAAATAAGCGCAGTAATTGGAGCCGCATTTATTGGCGCAGTCGCCGCGTCAATTTCGAGATTGAGTTGGGCGGCCTTGTCGATTTGGCGGAGCACGGCTCCTGCTTTGGTTACCAAATGTTTTGCATCGGCAATTGATGAAGCAACGTCAAATCTGGCCACCTCAATATCAAGCGCCGCAATAACTTTGCTGGTGGCGTCACGATCATAAGGGCCAGTTAAAATTAAATCGGGCGAGCTTGCGATAATTTCTTCGGGTAGCATGTGATTGCTTGGATATAGAGCCGCAATTTCACTAATTGGTGAGGTGATTTCGTCTTTGGCATAATGGGTCAGCGAGGCAATTTGATTCTCATCACCAAGGCTTATTAGTAATTGGTCCGTACACGCATTAAGTGACATTACATTATTTGGTTGGACAGCAATTGGAGGAGTTGCCCTGCTTTTTGCTGTGTCACAAGCAGGCAAAGCAAGGGCTACCAAGCCAAAAGTTACAAATAATTTTGCAGCATGTTTTGGCAACACCTAAAACTTCACCTCCAAGCCAATAGTAAAAGTTCGCGGGTTCGTGCCATAAGAATAAGTGGTTTGATAATTCGCGTCGGTGAGATTTTCAATTTTGCCATAAATTTCAAATTTGGGGCTTATTTGCCATAAAGCGCGGAAATTCAACAAATCATAAGCTTTCATAGCAGTCAAATTTGCCGCATCATCAAACGCTATCCCCGAATGTGTCCAACTAAGTTCCGTGTTAAAATCATCGCTCCAATCATAAGAGATATTCAAGAATGAGCGGAGTTTCGGACGGCGCGCCAATTGCTTGCCTTCATTGGCGTCACCAGCGGCAATGTTTTTTGCACTCAATTGAGTTAGCCCGCCATTTAGATTTACGCCAAATATTTTACCGTTGAATTCCACTTCAACGCCATTAGTTTCGGTTCGGGCGATATTGGCATAATAGCCAAAGGGCCGCGTATTGCATAATGCGGTTGTCGTAGGCCAACAGCTAAAAAAGCCGATTTGATCCTTAGTCTCACGAATAAAATATGAAAACCCAAATTGCCAATTGCCCGCGAATTTTTGACTGATGCCAAAATCATAGGCAACTGCCTGTTCGGGCTGAAGCGCGATATTGCCATAATCCGAATAAAGCTGAAACAAAGTTGGCGCCTTAAATCCTTCGCCATAACTTGCCCTGAAAATAGTATTCCCGCCATTTGGCCGATAAGCCAATGTCGCCCTTAGGCTTTCATGAGTGCCAAATGCTTCGTGATTATCGCTTCTTATGCCAATTGTTGCATTTAAGTTTGCAATGGCTTCAAATTGCGCTTCAACAAAAGCGCTTTTGTTAGTTGCGCTTTGACGTTCAGACGGCGGGCCTGGATACCATGGCGCAGGTGCACGATTGCGATATTTGCTGGTCTCAATGCCGCCGCCAAAAACCAAACTTAAGCGTTCATTTATCGCCAAATTGCCTTGATATTCCAAAGCCTCCAAAGCTCCGTGTGCGATATAAGTCGTCTTCGGCAACAACCACGGATCGTAATTTGTTCGATTAGAAGTAAATCTCTTGGCGCTTAGGGTTTGTTGTAATCGGCCCGAGGCGCTGTTGGTATTTATCCCCAAATATAATTGTCCTTGGTCGGATTTTGTATATTCGTAAGTGTCAGAAAATGCATAAAATGGCGGTGGATAACCATCAAATGCAAGTTTTGAAGCCGCATAATTGGCACGCGCGTCAATGTTAACATTGGGCGATATTGCGTAATTTAGCCGCGCACCAATTCCTTGATTGCGAAATGAGTCGGTCTCGCGGCCACCGAAGTGTTCTGATAATTGCGATATGCTATCGCTGCCATAATCAATTGCAGCAATCGCATAATTTAAGTTCTCAGACTTACCACTAATTCCTGCCCGTAATGTATGGCTGTTTAATGAGCCAATTTCGACAGCCGCCCTTGCCTCAAATGCACTTTGCGGAGCACGACTGAAAATATTGACAACGCCGCCGATAGCGTCAGATCCATAAAGTGATGACTGTGGGCCTTTTAATATTTCGACACGCTCAATATCAATGGCCATTAAAGTGCCGAAATCAAATCCGCCTGAAGGCAAAGATGGATCGTTAAGCCTTACGCCATCATACATAATTTGGGTTTGCTCACCTTCGGCACCACGAATTCGCACATTGGTATAGCTGCCAATTCCGCCATTGCGATTAGAGCTGATGGATGAAACTTCGGCCAATAAATCAACCAATTGTATCGGTTTTAATTTATCAATTCTCGCGGCATCAATAACAAAAATGGATGAGCCAATTTGCGACAAAGGCTTCGCACTTCGATTGGCCGTAATAACAACAATTTCCTGATTGCTTTGCGCCCATGCTGAGTTCGCCACAAAACCCAAAAAACTTATACTCAAAAATAAAATCTTACGCACAATTCGTCCTTTCACGACAAAACAACGAGCATCAAATGCCCGACAAAATGCCGTTACTTCAAGGAAATCCTTGTATGCTTGCACCACCCTGTACAACCATAGAACAGCGATATTTGGCAGGTTTCCTGACTCGCGGTTCAAACACTCAGGCTAGCCTTCCCAAATCATGATTCAGTGGCATATTTAGTCTAAGTTAATCGCTTACAGTTGCAGGGGCAGTGTGAGCATTTCACTCACTTCCCTTTCCAAATATGATTTGTGGAATAAACAAAGGCGCGGCCATGCGCAAGATGTTTATGCGGGAAATTTTCCGGCTCTTGGTAACATTGCCGGCAATTGCCGCCCCATAATGTCACTCAGCCACCATCCAGTTGCGATCATTTTGTCCATATCAATGCCAGTTTCTATGCCAGCGCGCGACAGCATATAAACCAAATCTTCAGTTGGAATATTGCCAGTGGCATTTGGTGCAAACGGGCAGCCGCCAAGCCCGCCGAGGCTGGCATCAATAATTCGCACCCCCGCTTGATAGGCTGCATAGGCATTGGCAAGGCCAGTGTTGCGGGTATTGTGGAAATGCGCGCGTAGTGGAATATTGCCAATAACAGCTTTCACTTTTTCAAATAATGATGTGACTTCAAAAGGCGTCGCGACACCAATTGTATCAGCGAGCGCAATTTCACGCGGATTTGATCCTGCAATAATCGCCGCAAGTTCGACCACCCATTCTTGGTTAGTTGGGCCATCAAACGGGCAACCAAAAGCGGTTGAAATTGTGATTTGCGCTGATTTACCTGCGGCTTTGGACATTTGCACAATATTATTGGCGACATCGGCACTTTGTGCGCTAGTTTGACCCTGATTGGCCATCGCGAAACCGTCTGAAGCACATACAACTGCGCCAATTTCATGCACATTGGTTTGCAGGGCACGTTCTGCACCACGCTCATTTAGTGCAAGCCCAATATAGGTTACGCCATTATCCATAGACAGCGCTTCGACTACAGCTTCGGCATCTGCCATTTGTGGAACGCGGCGAGGATTGACGAAACTCGCGACTTCTATGCGCTTGAAACCGCAATCTATTGCGCGGTTAATTAAAGCAAGTTTGGTCGAAGTCGGCAGAATTTCAGACTCATTTTGCAGGCCATCGCGCGGTGATACTTCAACAATTTCAACGCCGCAATTTGTCATTTGAAACCGCCCCTATTCGTCGCCTTTTTTCTTTTTGGCGTCGGCGGCGTCACGCTCGGCTTTGGTGGGAGGTGGCGGGGCATCGGCAATAATTTGCCGTGATTGCATTGAAACCGCTTCGGTTCTTGCACCCGCCTCATCTTGGCAACTAACCAAAGACGCCAGCATTTCAACGTGACTAGTAACGCAAAGACCACCGACATTTACGCGAACTGCCTCAACCGAATCCGCTTTAAACTCTGCGTCGCGCTTTAATATTTGCGACGAAGCCGCTGCTTGGGCGCGAGCGCGAATTTCTTGGGCGTAAAAAACCAATGCCGCACTTTCATTTGAACGCCCCATTGCGCCAGCGCCCGAAGCCCAATGCGTAACCGCTTCTGACAACCGTCTTGCACTGGTTTCACCAAGAAAATACAAACGGCGCGATATAATTGCCTCAGCCGCAAAATATGCTTCGGCGCTTCGCAAATCTTGCGCGTCAATCATCGCGAAGCCAAGTCTCTTGGCGCTATTCATCGCCACTTGCAGGCCAGCGCCTGACCTTGGTGCCAATTGATAGGCCTGTTTCCATGCGGTAATTGCTGCGGCTGCATCGCCCGCCGTATTCGCTGCATTGCCGCGCGCATAGGCTTCATTTGCGGCAACTGCATCGGCGGGACCGGTGGTTGGCGTCGCAGGCGCAGGTTGAACAGGTGCCGGGCTAACTTCAGTCGCAGGCGCAGTTGGCGCGGCAACTTGTGCGATTGCAACACTGCCAAGTGATGCGGCCAGAGCCGCCATTATGCCAAAATATTTATTTTCAATTTTCACTTATTTACCCAATCCGAGTCTGGCTTTAAGGCATTGAATATGAACCTAAACCCAACAAAATGTTTTGACATGCATTGCAATACAAAATTGTAAGCTGGGTTACAAATTAATTCGCAGTGTTGCAATCAGCTTAGGTTTTATAGAATCGCGGCGACATGGCGTTCAAGCGGTTGCCATTTCTTATATTGCCGCACGTTTTCTGGCGCGTCATTCCAGGCGTTTTCAAAGGCGGCTCTTGCTGCTGGGTCTTGCAAAATATCGAATAAATTATTGAGGCGAACCCTTATTGTAAACAGGACTGCGCCAGTTTTAGGAAGCCGCCTTATGGTCTGGCGTTCGACACGTTCAAACAGCATTTTTGGTGCTTCTGCTATTGACGCGCTGGCTGCTTCGTCGCGCAATTTTTGGCCGTTTGGCGTGTATTTATCAGCGCCCCATTGCACTGTCCAATTGAAACGCTCCAGAACATTGTCTGGCGCGAAACTATCGAAAATTCGCGCTATCCTCCCCACAAGGTCAAAACCGCCAGTTGGAATTGGGCCGTGCAACAACGCAAGCGAATTGCCGACTGCGTATTTTGCGTCAAAAAAAGTCGGCGAGCACAAGGATAATGCGGTTAATTGCCAAATGTCGCCCAATTTTTCCATCACAATTAGATCGTCCGATACCAAACGGCTGGCGGCCAGTAACGGCGGCTCATTTTGTTGCAACTGCTTGCCGACAGTTATTGCTACCAGTTCTGCGGCTTCGGTTTGCGCAGCTAAGCTATTTGCGAGCGCTTGGAAAACTTCATCTGGCGATTTATCCAAAATGAGGTTTTTTTGTTTGAGCCATTCCACTTGGTCATCTGGCAAAAGCCAATTTTCCAAAACAATTGGTTTTAGCCCCACATTAAATTGCGGTGGCCCATTCATATTTTTCAAGATATGCGGTTGCGTTTCCATTTTGCTAAATTAGCGAAAAGCAAACAAAGCGCAATATATGCGGCTATGGGTGAGTAAAAATGCCGCGACTAATTAGGAATAGCGTTTGAATCGGGTCCCAAAACTTCGTTTGGGCCTACATTTCTTTGGGTGGGCCTAGTTATTGCGCCGCTTCCAGTCGGGGATTCTGTTTCACGATAATCGCCACGCCCCAATTCATCACCGCAAAAAGTCGCAAATACCCGCTTGGGCGCACCGCTACCATCGCGCCGCACAGTTTCAATGGTCTGGCAAGTTGCATCGGGGCCCGCAATTTGATTGGTGAAAATATCGTCATTCAGTGCGATTGTTTGATTGGCTTGCGGCGCGTTTGCACAGGCTGGAATTGGCTGCCCCCTAACCACAACGCACATTTCAGGCGCTGTATAAAGGGTCGCGCTTGGATCAAATCTCTGCACGTTACCATCAGGCCCTGGCAAATGTGCCGCCGGGCCACCCGCCCAATCAGAAGGCAAAGCCGTATCGCTTTGTTGCGAAGGCGTTTCAATGGGGCGAAACTGGGCTTCATTTGGTTCTTGGAATAGAAAAAATAATGCGAACATGGGATTGGCCTTTGCGAAAGGCTATTATGCGCCAAGTTCCTTAATCCATAGTGAATTTCATTTAGAGCATTTCCCGAAAAGTGTGAAGCGGTTTTCGGACGAGAAATGCGACAAAGAAAGGAATCTTGAGCTCCATTCTGATACAATCAGAATGGGAATAGCTTTAGATTAGAGTTTCTTGAGCTTTAAGTGCCATCTCGACCAATCTAAAGGATTTGTTCGCGGCGACATCGCCAATTTGGGTATATTCCATTTTAGCAAAAGCACTTTGGCAATGGGTTGCCGACTTGCATTGGCTCTGGCTGTTATTTGCGGAAAAGTGTTTGTAAGTTTCATTTGGCGCAGGTGGCAAAATAACCCCCTCCACTAAAGCCCTTACAGCGGATTGAATACGATTATGAACTCCCATTTTGCGCGCGCTATTAGCCAAGTGAAACTGCACCGTGCGCGCCGCAACACCCATCAATACGCCAATTTCCCAATTAGTTTTGCCTTCAAGCACCCAGCCAAGGCATTCAATTTCGCGCATTGTAAGCGAAGTCGTCGCGGGCTTTGGAAAAAGAGCTGCAGCTTTTATGTGCTTTATGCGCTGCAACATAGTGATGGCGACAAGATTCAGCGCTTCTTCATCTTCGCTCACCAACGCTAAATGTTGTTTTGATGCAAACATCAACATCGCGACGCATCCAATCGGACCATGTATCGGAATTGTTAAGCCGTCTTTTATGCCAAGCCCGCGTATTTCATTGATAAAATTGCGTTCCGACGGATTTTTTGCCTCCATAAAAACTTTGCGCCAGCCGACTGAGCCCGTAAAATTAAGCGCAATTTTCCGCACTGGATCACAAAGCGCGCTGGTTTCTGATATGTAAAATTTTCGGTGCGGCGCATCAAAATTGCCAAAGTCCAACAATTCATCGGGTGAAGGCAATGGGCAAAATGGCCCTGGCGCCATTTGAAAATTAGAACAGTCAATCAGAGCAACCAGCCGTGCCATCGCTTCCATAATTTGGAAATCATTGCGCGCACGCCGCAGTTCTTCAATTGCACAAGAAGCAATGTTTTGGACTTTGGTCATTTATCTCTCCTGAAAACTCAAAAACGGAAGCCAAAGCCTCCATTTTACTACTTTAAGTTATTTTGACATTTGCCCTTGTGGCAGTGTTTTACTTGCTTTCTGTTCATTGGCATTGTTTTTATGCCGATTTTGCCGAAATTATGGCAGAAATTTCGGCATTCACAAATACCCGTTCTAGTTGTATTTTCTTTTACGTTCAAAACCACTGTCACGTCAAGCACCTCAAATATAGCAAGTCAGTCTTTTTATGTTCTTGTTTTGTTCTTATTTGAATATTCACGAAAAGCAAGCCTGCTAAGTTCCTGTTGCGCCAATTTGCGACCATTTTTGACGTAACGATGGCGATTTCTGCATTTGCTATTTTGACATAAATTCTGGCAATGCAACTGCATCGCAACATCATGCTTGACACATTAGTAATTGCTAATACATTTCGCTAGAGCGTTGGATGTTCAAGTTGAATCGAATTTGCCGCAGCAATTTTACTTTCGCTTCGCTACAGGTCTTCGCGCTTCGCGCTACGGCTGTGCCAGTTTTGGTGACAAATATGCGGTTAATACTGGAGTATTAGCCAAATATTTGTTGCCAGAAATGGTGCAAAAGGGCGCGGCAAAACGGTGCAACAATGGGGCTTGGCGTTCTTTTTATCGCCGCTGGCCTAATGCCAGCTTTGGTGGGCATTATACCGAATAGCATTTTGCACTTGACTATCGTAGGCGTGGGCCTGACTTCTTTCGTGACAGGATATTTCAGTTTTTGCCCTATCTATGGTTTGTTTGGAATAAAAACCTACAAAATTGAAAATTCAGATTAGCAGATTGCGCGATGTAAGTTGAAAATGCTAATACCCACCCAAATAGTGGCAACTTCATATTTACAGGTTATTAAATTGTGGCTCAGTTAGTTCTCGGCATTGAAACATCCTGCGATGAAACCGCTGCGGCAGTTGTGCGCCTTGAGAATGGCAAAGCGCAAGTTCTTTCCAATATTGTTGCAAGCCAAATAAAAGATCATTCGCCTTATGGCGGCGTTGTGCCAGAAATTGCCGCGCGCAAGCACGTGGAAAAAATTGACGACGTAATCGGCCTTGCTATTAGAGAAGCTGGCGTAGAATTATCTGATTTATCTGGCGTCGCGGCTACTGCCGGCCCTGGGCTTATTGGTGGCGTATTGGTCGGCCTTTTAAGCGCCAAGGCAATTGCATTGGGCGCGGGCTTGCCTTTCATTGCCATTAACCACCTTGAAGGCCACGCATTATCGCCAAAATTGACCCAAGATTTGGATTTTCCATATTTATTGCTTTTGGTTTCAGGCGGCCATTGTCAAATTTTGAAAGTTGTGGAGCTTGGCCAGTATAAGCGGCTTGGTACCACAATTGATGACGCATTGGGAGAGGCTTTTGACAAAACCGCCAAACTCCTTGTCCTTGGTTACCCTGGCGGGCCATTGGTTGAGCGAGCCGCTAGTTTGGGCAACCCAAAATATGAATTGCCGCGTCCGATGATTAATCGTCCGGGCTGTGATTTTTCATTTGCTGGCTTGAAAACCGCAGTCTCGCGTTTGGCGCAAAGCCTTGAAAATGAAAAAGGCGAATTGAGCAATGAATGTGTCAATGACATTTGCGCAAGCTTTCAAGCAGCAACAATGGCGGTTTTGCTTAATCGCCTTGAAGCTGCATTTGCAATGAGCGAACTAACAGGCAATAATCGGCGCTTGGTTGTGGCAGGCGGGGTTGCCGCCAATCAAGCAATCCGAAGTGCGATAAATGAACTCTGCGAAAGTTTTGGGTGGCAATATTTTGCGCCGGAATTGAAATATTGTGGTGATAATGGTGCCATGATAGCACTCGCAGGCGCAATGCGCCTTGAAGCAGGAATCACATCGGATTTACACACCAAAGCCCGCCCACGATGGCCTTTGGACGAAATATCCGCGCCCTTAAACCTCAAACACGGCTATGGCAAAAAAGGCGCGAAAGTTTAGTTTGAATTAACTTGCTTCATCGCAGTTTGTAGTCGCCTGATAATCGGCAAATTGATTTCCCGTGTGTGCTTAGTCCAGCGTGACATTGATGATTCAAGCTGGCCATTCAAATTTGATGCAGTTTCCAAATCTTTGGTAGCAAAAGCAAAAATCGTATATTCGGCCAAAGCTTCAAAACTGCCATATTTATTATGCGCGGCTGCAAATGCTTGTTTTGCTTCCACCAATCTATTCGCGCCTTGCAATGCTTTTGCGTATAAAATGTCAATTTGTTCGGGGCGAAAATTTTTGTCCTCGGCCCTAATTGCTTCAATATGCCCAAGGGCTTTTTCAAATTGCGCCGATTCCAAAAATGCTCTCGACGCATTGTAGCGTATATTCAAATCACTTGCGAAAGGCCCTTTTAAGCAATCTTCAAAATTATTTGCAGCGCCATTCGGGTCACCATTTTCCAAAAGCGCCGAAGCATAACGCATTTGGTTTTGCGCAGTTGGGGTAAATTCAAATGCTTCTTTTGCTTCGCGCAATTCCCTAGTTGGATCCAATTTTTTTTGAACCACAGCAACCGCTTTACGCGCGCCATGTTCAAGCCCCGAACTTGGCAAAAAAATCGCAATGAAATATATCAAACTCCCAAGCCCTGGGAACATCAACAAAATAAACAACCAATATTGGTTTTGATTTGTCCTGACAGCATGAATTGCAAAAAACACCGCTATTATTAAATGCAATCCAATCCCTAATATTGGCATGGTTATATCCTTCATTGAGGCCGCTACGAAACTCATAGAGACTATTGTGAGACGATTGTCATCCCCGAATTTTCGTAGAAAATGTCGGGGATCTCGTTTCTATTCCACCGAGATCCCCGACAAAATCTTCGATTTTTCGGGGATGACAGTGTTTGTAAGAGCTCTCGTAGTGGTCTTTTTGTTGGCCTATATTTGCCCGAGCCTACCGCAACTACCGCTCAACGCAAAGCGCAACACCCATACCACCACCGATACACAAAGTCGCCAAACCTTTTTTTGCATCTCGCTTTTGCATTTCATAAAGCAAAGTGACAAGCACACGTGCGCCCGAGGCACCAATTGGATGACCAAGGGCAATTGCGCCGCCATTCACATTCACTTTATTGGCGTCCCAACCCATATCGCGGTTAACTGCAATTGCTTGGGCGGCAAATGCTTCATTGGCTTCAATCAAATCAAGATCGCCAACTTGCCAGCCAGCTTTTTCCAAGGCGCGGCGCGATGAAGGCACTGGACCAATGCCCATAATCGAAGGATCCACGCCTTGGGTGGCATATGATTTTATGGTCGCCAGCGGCGTCACGCCAAGCTCTTTTGCCTTACTCGCGCTCATTAACACTAATGCCGCCGCGCCATCATTTAAGCCCGACGCATTGCCAGCAGTAACTGTGCCGTCCTTTTTGAATGCCGGCCTAAGGCCAGCCATTGCTTCGATTGTTGCGCCGTGGCGAATATATTCATCATTTTCAACAACCACTTCACCCTTGCGCGATTTGATTGTGACGGGTGCGATTTCGTCTTTGAAGCGGCTCGATTTTTGCGCGGTTTCAGCTTTATTTTGCGAAGCAACCGCGAAAGCGTCTTGCTCATCACGGCTGATTTGCCATTTCTCGGCGATATTTTCGGCAGTCATGCCCATGTGATAATCATTGAACGCATCGGTTAGGCCGTCACTTATCATGGTATCAACAAATGAAACCCCGCCCATTTTCGTGCCATTGCGAAGAAACCCACTATGATGAGCATTACTCATGCTTTCTTGACCGCCAGCCACAACGATTTCTCGCTCGCCAGTGGCAATTTGCTGTGCTGCTATCGCTACAGCGCGTAAGCCAGATCCACAAATCTGATTGATAATCCATGAAGGTGCTTCGTCTTTAATGCCAGCGGCTCTAGCGGCTTGGCGGCCGGGGTTTTGGCCTTGGCCGGCGGTTAGGACATGGCCGAAAATCACTTCTTCAACCATATTGGCTTCTATGCCCGCCCGCGAAATCGCTTCAGCAATCGCAATCGCACCCAATTCGTGGGCTTTAAGTGCGGATAATGCGCCCCCAAATGAACCAACTGGGGTGCGGGCTGCGCTAGCAATAATAATATCAGTCATCGTAAATTTCCTTCAAATGGCGTCGAACAAGCAACAAATTGGTGTATTTCGCTGTTCTTTTACCGCATGTGCAAAACAATCTTGCATATGCGATATTGCGGCGCGAAAATACATAACTATAAGCACATTTGAAATGTTTGTTGCAAGTCAAATAGGCAATTTAATGGGAGCGGATATATGGCAAGCGCAAAAGGCCTAATAACAATCAAAAAATATGCAAATCGGCGTTTGTATAATACTGATAGTTCGTCATATGTGACGCTTGATTTCCTTTCACAATTAGTTCGCGATGGCATTGATTTTGAAGTGCTGGACGCAAAAACTGGCGATGACATTACAAGGCAGGTTTTGACGCAAATTATTTTTGAAGCTGAAAACTCGGGCGCAAGCCTTTTGAGCGTGAATTTTCTACGAGACGTGATTGGCTATTATGGGAAAAGTGTTCAGGGATTTTTTCCCAATTATCTTGAAATGTCAGTTAAGAACTTTGAACAAACCCAAGAACAATGGAAAAATGCGTTTGCTGTGCCGAATGCAGCCCAGCCTATGGAAATGTTTTCAAACGCAATGAAGGCGAATTTGGAAATGTTCGGCAAAGCCGCCCAAGCTGTAACTGGCATGGCAGCAAGCAATCCATTTACGCCAGCACCGCTTAATGAAATGGCCGCAAAAACCACCGATGATGCACTTAAATTGATGCAGCAACAAATGGCGATGATGCAAGCTCAATTGGATAAATTAGCTAAGTAGCTAGTTAGCTAAATTTTCCAAAGCCAAACTTTGCCCAATTCCTCATTGGGTATTTCGCTTACGAACTTCATACCGACTTTTTTCAATACCGAGTTGGACGCATTTTCCCGTGCCAAAGTGTGCGCAATAACCGAAGTTGCACCATTACATAACGCAAAACTGACCATTTCGGTCGCGGCTTCAGTGGCAAAGCCAAGATTTTGAAATTCGGGGGCAATTTCATAACCAATTTCAACTTCGCTCTTTGCATTTGGCGTCCCGACATAGCCGCCATTGCCGATTATTTTAGTTCCCGCAAAATCTAAGAACAAATAGCCGCCCCAAGGTGTAGCGCTCGGTTTGGCAGTATTTTCTTTGCTTATTTCAAAAGCTTCGGGGAATAATGGCCAATCATCAGGCACTTTCAACCCATAAGTTTTGGCAAATTTGGCGCGGTTTGAACTTAATGTTTTTTTGATTTCGTCATCTACAAAAACGAATTTCAGGCGAGTAGTTGGCAGTAATGCTAGCATGGTCGAGGTTTACCGATTGAATTTATTACGATTAATTTGCCACTCATCGCGGCTTTGCCCCCATGCGTCAACCGGCAAATTTTCATATGGTGGCGGCAATTGGGTGGGGCCTAGGTTCTTTGAGCCGAGTTTAATCGCCAGTGCTTGCGATGGGTAATTCAAAGGCGCAATGCAATGCACCAGTTTTTCCCATTTCAATTGATCAAAAGCATAGTCCATGGTGGCAATTGCTGCTTCCAATGCCAAACCTTTTCCCATTGCAGATTTAACAATGCCCCAACCAACTTCTTTTTCAGGCCAAGCGAAAGGATGAATCGGCCCAACGCGCCCCAACCACTCGCCGCTGGTTTTATCAATTAGGCAAAACATAGAAAAGCCCCACAAATGCCAAGCGCCAGCAAAGCCATTAAAAGTGCGCCAGGCAGTTGCTTTAGATTGAACTCCGCCTAAAAATTCCATGACTTGAGGGTCTTGGTGCATGGCAGCGAAGGCGTCGAAATCTTCGGCGATGGGTGGACGCAAAATCAAACGTGCGGTTTCAATTGTTGGGCCGAGAGGCGATTTTTCACTTTTCATTTGCGAGCCAGTCTTTGCGATACGATTTCCATTGAAGATCTATTTGCCCTTCATAAGGCGGCGGTAAGACAATTTCACCAATGTATTTAGCGCCTATTCGTGTCGCCAATTTTGATGACGCAGGGTTTTGCGGCGAAATCGAATGCACATATTCGTCAAATTCCAAATTATTGAAGCACCAATCCAGCACAGCAATCGCGCCTTCTTGGGCATAGCCTTTGCCATCAGCACTTTGAACCAATGCCCAGCCAAATTCTTGCCCAGGCCAATCATACATTTTTACTGGGCCAATATTACCGATCCAAGCGCCGCTTGATTTTTCGACAACACTAAACATGCCATGCCCATAAATTTGCCAAGCCCCAACCCAAGTCATGAACCTTGTCCACGCCCCCGCGGCATCCAATCCACCGCCAGCATATTTTGAGCGCTCAAAATCACTGCGCATTATTGTAAAGGGTGCTAAATCTTCAAGAATTGGTGGTCTTAATATAAGGCGCGCGGTTTCAATCATTATATTGCCTATTTGACTTTGGTCTCGAGTGCCAAAGCATGAAGCACGCCGCCCATCTTGCCTTGGAGCGCAGCATAGACCATTTGGTGCTGCGCAACTCGGCTTTTGCCAAAGAACGCCGAAGTCGCAATCACAGCTTTATAATGATCGCCATCGCCCGCAAGATCGATTATTTCGATATCCGCGTCAGGAAAGGCTTCAATTATCATCGCTTCAATTTCACTTGCTTGCATTGCCATGATATTTATTCCCCAAAAACCCGCTTAAACGATGTATCTACATGTGCCAAATGGCGGCTATCGTCAAATAATTGGTCAAGCTCACTTGCGCTTAATTTTGCCGACACCTCGGGGTCACTTTTTAAGCGCGATATAAGCGCATCATGCGGGCGCGGCGCGGGCAAATGCCAAACTTCCATTGCGTTTTTCTGCACCAAACCATACGCATCCTCGCGCATCAGGCCTTTTTGCGTAAGCGCCAACAGCACATTTTGCGAATTGTGTAGCCCGCCCAAAAGCTCAAGATTGGCTTTCATTCTTTCGGGATAAATTATCAAATTCTCAATCACGCCTGCCAATCGGTTTAGCGCAAAATCAAGAGTAATGGTGGCATCGGGCGCAATGCCGCGTTCAACCGATGAATGCGAAATATCACGTTCGTGCCACAATGCCACATTTTCCAAAGCCGGCGCCGCATAAGAGCGCACCAGACGCGCCAAACCAGTTAGATTTTCGGTCAAAACCGGGTTGCGTTTATGCGGCATAGCGCTTGAACCTTTTTGACCTTTGGAGAAATATTCCTCAGCCTCTAAAACTTCTGTCCGCTGACAATGCCGTATTTCAATTGCAAGGTTTTCAATTGAAGATGCCACAACCGCAAGCGCGCAAAAATAGGCGGCATGGCGATCGCGCGGTATTACTTGGGTGGAAATCGGTTCGGGCACAAGCCCCAATTTCTCCGCGACATATTCTTCAACCGCAGGGTTAATTTGCGCAAAAGTGCCAACCGCGCCCGAAATGGCGCAAGTCGCGATTTCTTTTTGCGCCACAATTAAGCGCTCTTTCGCACGCGAAAATTCAGCATAGAACCGTGCCAATGTTAGGCCGAATGTTGTTGGCTCGGCGTGAATGCCGTGGCTGCGGCCAATACGCACCGAATATTTATGTTCAAACGCGCGCTTCTTAAGCGCCGCCAAAAGCCTATCTACCCCTGCCAATAATAAGTCAGACGCGCGATTAAGTTGCACCGCTAAACAAGTATCCAAAACATCGCTTGAGGTAAGCCCTTGATGGACAAACCTTGAATCTTCGCCAATAAACTCGCCAAGATGGGTCAAAAATGCGATAACGTCGTGCTTAACTTCGGCTTCAATTGCGTCAATTTTGCCAACGTCAAATTCCACATCCTTGGCTTTAGCCCAAATATTCGCCGCCGCAGATTTTGGCACAACCCCAAGATTGGCCAATGCGTCAGTTGCATGGGCCTCGATTTCAAACCATATTTTGAATTTGGCTGCCTGAGACCAAATAAAAACCATTTCTGGGCGGGAGTAACGGGGAATCATTGAATTGCCTTTGTGGGAACACGGTCAATCGCGCTGGAATTGCTTTATCCAATTGCGCCATAAGGAGCAAGTTTTTATGCGAGTTGCAAGTTTCGGATTGCTTGACGGCATATGGGGTTTGACTTAGAGTTTCAGGAAAATTGTGAGGAACAATACCAATGAAGTTTTCAGCAATCAGCATTTTAGCATTGGCGCTTATTTCAAGCGCACCCGCATTTGCCAAAGCCCCAACCTATTCCGCAAATATTACGCGCACCACGCACGGTATCCCGCATGTTACTGCGAGCAATTGGCGCGGCATTGGCTATGGCGTTGGCTATGCTTATGCGCAGGATAATTTGTGCATGTTGGCCGAAGAATTTGTAACTCTCGCCGGTGAGCGTTCATTGCATTTTGGCCCAGAGGAAACTTCGATTGTTGGATTTGAACCGCTTGATAATTTAAGCGCCGATATTTTCTTTCGCTCGGCAATGGATTTGTCCAAATTGCGCACTGATATGCTGCAAACAAGTCAAGCCTCGCAAGATTTGAGACTGGGTTATGTGTTTGGCTATAATCGGCTTTTGCGTGATATTGGACCAAATGGTGTGCCAATTGCTTGTCGCGGCAAAGCGTGGGTTAGGCCAATTACATTGGATGATATGCTGCGTTTGGGTGAAAAACAGGCGCTTCTCGCTGGCTCTTTGGCCTTGGCACCTGCTGTAGCTAGTGCATTCCATCCAGAAGGCGTTCCACTG
Source organism: Hyphomonadaceae bacterium (assembly GCA_009773395.1). Classification (GTDB taxonomy): domain Bacteria; phylum Pseudomonadota; class Alphaproteobacteria; order Caulobacterales; family Aquidulcibacteraceae; genus Pseudaquidulcibacter. The sequence goes on from WRPI01000001.1 coordinate 82,240, forward strand.
CGAGCGAGCAATTCGCACATCACGTTGCCCGGCGATACAGAAATTGGTTTTGGCAGTAATGGTTGGGCATTTGGCGCTGAACACACTTCCAATGGACGCGGCTTATTGGTTGGCAATCCGCATTTTCCTTGGAATGGGCCTTCGCGCTTTTATCAAATGCACATCACAATTCCGGGGCAAATTGATGTTATGGGCGCGGGGCTTGGTGGTTCGCCAATGCCGCAAATTGGTTTTAACAAAGATGTGGCTTGGACGCATACCGTAACCGCCGCAAGCCACTTCACTTTGCACGAGTTGAAACTGGACCCAAATGACTCAACCGCATATATTGTCGATGGGCAGAGTATTAAAATGGGAACCAAGACCATTTCGGTGCCGATGCCAAATGGCGCACCGCCAGTCTTACGCACACTTTATACGACTCGCTTTGGGCCAATGGTTGAAAGTGCGCAATTGGGGCTGGCATGGAACAATGAGCGGGCATTTGCAATTCGTGATGCAAATGCCGGCAATCAGCGCACTTTGGACACATGGTTAAACATCAATCGGGCAAGAAATGTTGGCGAAATTCGCCATGCGGTTGAGACCAGTTTGGGGATTCCATGGGTAAATACCATTGCCACAGATCGCCATGGCAATGCGCTTTTGGCCGATGTGACTGCGGTTCCCAATCTTTCGGCGCAAAAAATACAAGATTGCGCAACGCCATTGTCGGCGCAATTTGCAGGTCGAGTGACTTTGCTTGATGGCTCGCGGGCTGCATGTGATTGGGATATTGTGGCGGAAACGCCTGTCGCTGGCCTAAAACCTGCATCAGAACAAGCTGTGATTGCGCGCCGCGATTATGTTGCCAATAGTAATGATTCTTATTGGTTGACCAATCCAAACGCACCCTACCGCGAGCTTTCACCTATTCTTGGCGATTATGGAACTCAAAGGAGTTTACGCACGAGATCTGGGCTTACTGAAATTAATCGCCGCTTGACTGGCGCAGACGGCAATCCAAACCCAAAAATTGACCAAGACAGCGCGAAATCCATGCAATTTGCCAATAAAAGCTTGGCCGCCGAAATGGTGTTAGATGAAGTTTTGGCGCTTTGCCAAGGTAAAGAAGATTTGGCGGCGGCATGCGATGCGCTGGGCAAATGGGATCGCAGGTTCCATGTCGATAGCCGTGGCGCTTATTTATTTTGGGCGTTTTGGGAAAATGCCATTCCAATTCGCGGCAAATGGGCAGTTCCTTTTGATGCAAATGATCCCATCAATACCCCGCGTGATTTGGTAACTACTGGCGAAACTGGTGATAAAATATTGGCGGCTTTACGCGCGGCGGTGGCACGCTTGGCCAGTGAAAACATAGGATTAGATGCGCGTTGGGGCGAGGTTCAAATTGCAATGCGTGGCCAAGAACGCATTGCCATTCATGGTGCCGATGGGTCACTTGGCGTGCTTAATATGCAAAGATCTGTGCGAATACCAAATGGCCTAACGCCAGTTCATGGTTCAAGCTATATTCAAATTATCAGCTTTGATGAAAACGGGCCGATTGCAGATGCTATCTTGAGTTACTCGCAATCCACAAATCCCGCCTCACCATATTATGGCGACCAGACCCGCAATTATTCAAACAAACATTGGAACCGCTTGCCATTCACACCGCAAGCAATCGCAAGGGCAACAGTAGGAAGGCCAATTCGGATCAGGGAATAATATTGACTATTCTTCTTTGGTTGGTGCGTCTGGGCCATTTTTCTTGACCGATTCAATTGCGTTTACAGCCGAAGCCTTGGTTTTATAGCCTTCAGTCCAAAAAATTGGCTCTTTATTATACATGAAATAGGCAACAAATTCACCAGCTTTATTAGTTTTGATCTTGAAATAATGTGACATAACTTCACCTCATCTATTCGTGGAGATATCCACGAATAATATGCTGTCACGAGTCGCCAGATTTTCAAATCAAACCCAGCGCTTTCATGCTAGTTGTGCCTTCGGCACCTACTATGAGGTGATCAATTACATTCACTTCAAGTGGCCCTAGAGCCAAAATAATTTTGCGGGTAATTGCGATGTCTTGGTTCGATGCTTTGGGGTCGCCGCTTGGGTGATTATGCAGCAAAATCACTGAGCTTGACGCAAGTTCGAGCGCGCGCCTTGCAATTTCACGCGGGTAAACTGGGGCATGGTCAATTGTGCCATCACCAAATAATTCATCGCTTTGGAGTTTAAGTTTCTTATCAAGAAACAAAACCCGAAATTGTTCGCGGGTTTCATTGGCTAAAGCCAGTTTTACATAATTCAAAAGGTTTGACCAAGAATCGAGTATAGTGTGAGTTTTTAGTGCATCTTGTTCGCTGCGCACCAAAATCGCGTGAACAGCCTTGAGATGAATGGCGATTGCTTCGCCGACGCCTTCAACCTGTTTCACCGCTTCCAAAGGCGCGCCAAGCACGCCATTCAGGTTTTTGAACCTTGCCAAAAGTGCTTTGGCGATTGGCTTAGCATCACGGCGTAAGACTACACCAAATAACAAAAGCTCAAGTAATTCATGGTCAGCAAGCGAAGCATGACCTGAAACCATAAACCGCTCCCGCAGGCGCTCACGATGACCTTGGTTGGGGTTATCGGTCATTTAGTTTGGCCTTGTCAGAGAATTGGTTTCAGCGGCAATTTGGCACTTCGTTATGAAGTAAGACATGTTAGAAAGTGCCATAACCTCAGTATCAGCAGACCAACCTGAATGCCCGACATAATCCATGATTTGCAATTCTACATTTTTATTGCGCGCCATTGCGGCATCATAAAACATCTTAGATTGATTCATCGGCACTATTTCGTCTTCCTTACCATGAATCAATAAAAGTGGAACGGCAAGATTTGACAAATTTTGAAAAGGAGAATGTTGTCTTATTTCATTGGCATCGCGAATTGGATCACCAATTAGGCTTTTCCAAAAATTATATATTTCCGGTCGATAGGCGGATTCCCTTCTTGTGCGTTCGAATTCGAGGAAGCTGGCTAAATCACTTAGGCCTGAAACTGAAATCGCGCAGGCGTAACGGCTGTCCGATTGGGTAACCGCATTTAGAGTTGCGTAACCGCCGTAAGACGCACCAATAATCATAATCTGCGAAGTGTCGATGTTACCTTGCCTAATTAAGTTTTCTACTCCTTCCTCAATATCCGTTCGCATTCGTCGCCCCCATTGCAAGCGCCCACTTTCTCGAAATTGCCTACCAAATCCGTCGGAACCTCGGAAGTTAGGCTGGAACACCATAAAACCACGGGCAGCAAAAAATTGAACCCAAGGATTAAATTCCAAAATATCTCGAGATTCTGGACCACCATGCGGCATTACAATAAGCGGCATTTTTGCCTTTATCGAATTTGGCATTGTTAAGTATCCCGTCAATTCCAAACCATCGCTCGCATTCCATTTAATTGGCTGCATTGCCGCTAATTTATCAGCGGGTAAATCGTACCGAGCATTTGTAACAAAGGTTAAGGCCTTGCTCTCGAAATTATAGCGCCAATACGAACCTGCATCGCGCGGGCCACTGGCAAAAATAAGCCAAATATTACCATCATTTGCAGAATCAAAAATTGTCCAAGATCTATTTTCTCCCAATACGCGTTGAATTTCATCCGCCCCCGCTTGATCTTCACTATCAGCAAAATGATGTCTCAATGCGTTGTCGTAATAATAAAAACCACGGTAAGCCCTTGGTCGCCCAGTGACATATGCTCCAGTCAAATCATATTTTTCATTTTCCGCGATTTTTTGTTCAAATGCCTGAGTGCGCAAATCAAAAAGCCAAATAGCTCGGCGATCTTCCCCATTTGGTTGCGCCAATACATAGGCTTTTGTTGCTTCTTCGTTAAGCGCAATCATCTCGAATTCCCTACGTTGCGCTGGTAACTGAGTTGCAATTAATGACCAAGAATTTGAATTGGGCGGACGGGCATAGAAACGTTGAATTGAAGTTTTTTTCTCAATATCGACACGCACTTGCGCCCGAAAATTTTCGTCAACTAACCACTCTACTGTATCTGCGTTCCCACTTTCTATTGTTTGTTTTGCGCCAGTGAAAACATTTATTTTTGTCAAATTTTCAGAGTTGCCACTTTGAATAGACATAAGAACTTCGGGACTTTGGTCATTACCAAAGCTGATTATTCGCGGAGGCCGATAATTGGTTTGAAAATACCTGACTGGGCTACTAGACAGAATTTTCTCCACTCCGGTATTGGTATCAATCGCAATAATTTGGTTGAATAATGTATAGCTCCTTCTTTGGTAACTTATACCAATAACACTGGCAACCAGTCTGTCCTTCTTCGCCCATGCAATCCAATTTACCATAAAATCCTCTCGATTTATCAGAATTCGCGGTTGAGTGGGGTTATTAGCACTTATAATTTCAATTGTGTCCCATGTGCGTCTCGCTTCGGATTCCCAATGCGAACGCGCCAAAACCACTTGGCTTCCGTCAGGCGAAATTGCGGCGTCGAATACATCGGGAGTATCTACAAATGCCTTAGCGGAAATGGGGCCATTATATTGAGGTTGAGGTTGGGGTTGTGCCGAAGAAAAAGGCGGCAATAAATCCACAAAAATGACAATCGCAAACACAAAAAACTGCCAAATCGGCGTCCATACACGATTTCGCAAAGACCACTCCGACAATCCCACACTAGCCACCCAAAAATGGTTTAAGCTCAGGATTATGCGGGGTGTGCAGTCCTTTGGGTGACAATGTGAAAATTTCAATGCCAGTTTCGGTAATGCCAATTGAATGCTCAAATTGGGCTGAAAGTGAGCGATCTTTGGTCACAGCGGTCCAGCCATCGGGCAAAATTGTCGTCGGCCATTTGCCGAGATTTATCATTGGCTCAATTGTGAAGAACATTCCAGGGCGCAGTTCGGGGCCTTCATTTTTTTTGCCATAATGAACTACATTTGGCGCATCATGGAAAACTTGGCCCAAGCCATGCCCGCAAAAATCGCGCACGACCGAGCAATGTTGGGCTTCGGCATAAGTTTGAATCGCATGGCCAATATCGCCCAAATGGCCACCGGGTTTTACCGAAGCAAGGCCGCGCTGCAAGGATTCCCACGTAATATCCATGAGCCTTTGCGCTTTGCGCGGCACTTCGCCAATGCCATACATGCGCGACGTATCTCCGAACCAACCATCAACAATTACGGTGACGTCAATATTTACAATATCACCCGAACGCAAAACCCGATCGCCCGGAATGCCGTGGCAAACCACATGATTGATACTGGTGCACAGGGTCTTTTCATAGCCACGATAGCCAACGCAAGCGGGTATCCAGCCATGGTCCAAAATATATTCGCGCGCAATATTATCGAGATGTTCAGTTGCAACACCTTCCTTAGCCTCGCCAACCAACAAATCTAAAACTTCGGCTGCAGCTTGGCCCGCGACACGCATGCCAGCAAAACCCGCTTGGTCATGAATTTTAATTTTATCGGACGCTACATTAAGGGGCAAATTATTGGCAGACATATACATAAAGGGAAATATTCCGAAGTGGGTTTATTAGAGCGTTGGATGTTCAAGTTGCATCGTTTTGCCGCGCCCTTTTGCACCATTTTTGCCAACAAATATTTGGCGAATACTCCAGTATTCACCGCATATTTGCCACCAAAACTGCCACAAAATTGCTGCAGCAAATTCGATTCAACTTGAACATCCAACGCTCTAGCCCTTAAATAAAGGGTTTTGACGAAAATTCAAGGTGAGCTCTAGCTAAAATAAGTTTGCAGTTTTTTCCAATAAGTTACCGGCCAAATTCTTTGCACTATTTCGGCGAGTTTGGCATCATTGCCGATTAAAAGCCTTGGCGCGCGGTTTTCAATGGCTTTGAGAATAAACTCTCCCGCATCTTTTGGTGGCATAACAAGTTTTGAGTTGAATTTTTCAATCGCGGCTTCAGCGTCAATGCCAGCGCCTTGTGGCAAGCGCGCATTGGATGCAATCGAAGTTGCAATTCCGCCAGGGTGAACCACTGTCACCCCGACATTTGACCCCGCAAGTTCATGGCGCAAACTCTCGGAAAAGCCGCGCACCGCAAATTTTGAAGCGCAATAGGCAGTTTGCCCGACAGGCGCGATTACACCAAAAATGCTCGAAATATTGACTAATTGTGCTTGGTCTTGCGCCTGCAAAATCGGCAAAAAGGCGCGGGTGAGGCGCACAACAGCGTGGAAATTTATTTCCATAAGCCAATCAAAATCGTTTTCGCTGGTAATTGTAAATTCACCTGCCACCGCAACTCCCGCATTATTGATAAGCACATGAATTTTTGGATGTTTGGCCAATATTTCTTCAACCAATGGCTTAATTGCGCCGCGCATTGATAAATCCGCCAAATGAAGTGAAATATCGCCAGTGCCAACACAAAGCTGCTTTGTCGCTTCAAGGCCCGCTTTATTAACATCAACCAAAGCCAAATGCGCGCCGCGCAATGAAGCACCGATTGCGGTCGCCCTGCCAATTCCACTGCCCGCGCCAGTAATCACCATTGTTCGGCCTTTAAGGTCCAATTTGTTCATGCGTTTCCCCAATTTATTTTTGTGATAATATATTAGAGCGTCGAAAGCTCAAATGGATTCGTTTTGGCTTGTAAATTAGCCCAATTTTCGGCACCAAATATTTGGCAAATACTCCAGTATTTACTGCATATTTGGCACCAAAACTTGGGCAAATTTCCTAACCCAAATTCGCTCCCATTTGAACTTCCGCCGCTCTATTGTTCCGTAATCATAACATACGAATCGAAAAACATAATGTCCACAGAAAAGAAGGCGGCTATATTGGTGGTGGGTGACGAGATTTTATCGGGCCGCACCAAGGACACTAATTCGAACACAATTGCGTGTTTTTTGGCGCCATTTGGAATTGCCTTGAAGGAAATCAGGGTGGTTGGTGATGAGGCCCACCATATTATCGAAGCACTAAACGCACTGCGCACCACTTATGATTATGTTTTCACAACTGGCGGCATAGGCCCAACCCATGATGACATCACTGCGGATTGTGTTGCGGCAGCATTTGGTGTCAAAATTGACGTGCGCCAAGATGCAGTTGATATGATGTTGGAGCGCTATAAACACGAAGATTTGAACGAAGCGCGTTTGCGCATGGCAAGGATTCCAGAAGGCGCGAGCCTTATCAAAAACCCAGTTTCATTCGCCCCCGGATTTCAAATTGAAAATGTGTTTGTAATGGCGGGTGTGCCGAATATTATGGCGGCGATGCTTGACGATGTTGCTCCAAGATTGCCAATGGGCGAAATTGTTATTTCCAAAACCATTCGTGCCCCAAAACTGCGTGAAGGCGATATTGCGCATCGGCTTGGGCAAATTGCAACACAATTTCAAGCGCTTAGTTTTGGCTCTTATCCTTGGTTTAGTGCCGAAGGATATGGCGTGCAATTGGTGGTGCGCGGGCGTGACAAAGAATTGATAGCCAAGGCAAATGAAGAATTATTGGCAATGCTCGCGCCATTTAATTTGGATCTGATTTTGCTGGATTAGAAAAACTTATCCGCCAAATTAAGCGGCGACATAATATTTCAGAAAATCGGAGATATAATGTCAGATAATTCGCCCAAAATTGGTTTGCCCTATTTATTGGCATCACAAACCCAAAAACACGTCACTATGAACGAAAGTCTCAACATATTGGACTCGCTGGTGATGCTCTCGGTTATTAACCGAACAACCGCCACACCGCCATTAAATCCGACTGAAGGCGACAAATACATTATTGCAGCCAGCCCGAGCGGAAGCTGGCTCGGCAAAACTGGGCAGGTCGGAGCTTTCTTTAATGCGGGTTGGCAATTTTTTGTGCCAAGAGCTGGGTTTATCGCTTTTGTTCAAGCCGAAAATGTTTTTGTAATTTTTGATGGCAGCGTTTGGCAATATTTGGGAATTGCGCTCGGTGATATTCAAAACCAAAAACTATTGGGAATCGGCACAAATGCGGATACAAATAACCCACTTTCCGCCAAAATTAATAAGGCATTATTTAGCGCTAAATATGCGGCGGAATCTGGCAATGGCGATTTGCAATATGTTTTTAACAAAGAAACTGCCGCCAATAAAATATCGCTATTATTTCAAAATAATTGGTCCGGCCGTGCCGAAATCGGCCTTGTGGGCACTGATAATTTCGCATTCAAAGTATCCAACAATGGCAGCGCGTGGAAAGAAGCAATCACAATTGATAATGCCAGTGGGCGCGCAGCGATAAATTATGGCGCTGATTTCGCGCCACAAAGCGATGGCAGCAATGAAATTGCGCGCTATAATGGCGCGCGTTTTTTGCACGCAAAAAAGCCTAGTGGAACCGACGGTTTCAACCTTTTCTTGGGCGAGTCTTCTGGCAACCAGACTATGGCTGGCAGCGGCACGCAGGCAAGCCGCAATATTGGTCTTGGCTATATGGCATTGGCGGGGCTGACCACGGGTTTCAATAATTGCGCAATTGGCGCGAATGCGGCGATCAATTTAACCACAGGCGATAATAATGTCGCGCTTGGCTATAATTCTTTGCGCTATAAAATTGATGGCACCGACAATAGCACATTTGCAAATTGCGCTGGGCTTGGTGCCGACACCAAAGTTTCGGGATCCAATCAAATCCAATTGGGCAATTCGACAACCACGGTTTATGCCTATGGCGCAGTTCAAAACCGCTCAGATATTCGTGATAAAAGCTGTGTTCGCAACACTATTTTGGGCCTCGATTTTATTTGCGCTTTGCGGCCAGTGGATTTCAAATGGGATTATCGTGAAAATTACATTGGCGTCGATGATGATGGTTCAAAGGCGGGCAAAAGATACCACCACGGCTTTATTGCCCAAGAAGTTGAAAATATTCTCGCGCAAATGAAGGTGGATTTCGGCGGCTATCAGGACCACTCAAAATCGGGCGGCGAAGATGTTAAATCCCTCGGCTATTCTGAATTCATTGCGCCGATGATAAAAGCGATTCAAGAACTGTCAGGAAAAATAGCCAAACTCGAAGAAAAATTTATTTAACCAATCTTGAAAAACTGCCGCTCTAACTTCATAAATCCCTTGACACTCGCGCGGATTCCAATACCAAAGCCAGCGCTGTTGCGGGTGTGGCGAAATGGTAGACGCACCGGACTTAAAATCCGTTGGGCTGTAAGGCCCGTGCCGGTTCAAGTCCGGCCACCCGCACCACGCTTCGCTCTTTGAGCTACGCGTGACAGGCCACGCGCTAGATCAATTTAGAGCGAACGTGCCCTGCGAAGCCTCTTGGCGAAGCATGGGCTGGAAACGCGCTCTCGCTTAAATTGCTGCCTCAATTCACCATGCAATCGGCTTTTTTGCATGCGTTTGTGCCTTTGCGTTTGCATTTTTCTTGTAGATCGAAATCGCAAAAGTCGCAGAGTTTGGCTGGATCTTGCACCCTTACTAAATTAAGTTCGCTGGTAATTCCACAGGCACGCAAAGTTTGCAATGTCCGTGAAAATGTTTCGGGCTTCATGCCGAGATAGCCCGCAATCAGCGCTTTATCATAAGGCAATAACAATTCGGAGCCATTTTCGCCGCCTGCAAGATATAATCGCAACAGAAACCAACCGACCCTTTGACCAACAGATTTGAGTGTCAGTTGCTCAAACTGATTTATCAATTCCTGCGATTTTTCGGCAATTGTAGTAATCAAATTTACAGTTAAATGTTGGTTAGCCCTCATTTTTTCGCGAAGAAGTGATGCTGGCATAGAGAGCAATCTGGTTGTTTCGACAGCCTGCGCATTAATCGGGAATTTCGATTCTGCCAATAAAGTCGTTTCGAGCAAGGCATCATTTGAGCTTAGCATTTGCAAAATCGACTCATGCCCTTCCACATCACCTTTGAACAATTTGACCCAACCGTCCAAAATAACATAAAAACGATTCGCCTGTTCGCCTTGTAGAAAGATGGTTGAGCCCTTGGTATGGGTTACCAAGCGAGCATGCATAACAATCTCGAGCAGTAAAGTTTCATCGATACCGCAAAACAACGGCATTTGCCGAATTTGCCCTAAATTCTCACGCACCCCTTTATCAATTCTATAGTCCAAAATCGCTGGCGAATTGCCAATCGGCGCTGCCGCCATGCCCTTATCCGCTTCTAAATTCCTGGTCAGATTTCTACCAATTTCATGCAAAATATCCATTTTCGCACTAAAAAGATTGAACCATTCTGTTGCTGAGATATTGCTTAAAATCCCTGCTTCATTATCTAGCTTGCGATTGATTAAATCAATTTTTTGAAAAATTGAGCTGTTTTTCTCCAATTCATGAATTTTGGATCTTATTTGATCGTCCGCCAACGCCATAAACATCCGCTCATAGCCGCGCTGCTCTTTCACTAAATAGCTTAGGCGACTTCTAATTTCTTCTGCGAAATCGACTTCGCTATTGATATATTGCGCGCCCAAAGCTCGCTCAATACCAACGCGCTCTTTCCATTGTAAAAAATTAATCAAAGCGGAAACTTGCGTCGGACTATAGCCTTTTTCCAATATCGCAATTTCTTGAATAATATTAATGGCGGGCGCAATAATATCGCGCGAATAAAAAGCGATTACTTCAAAAGGCGTAATTTGGCGCGAAATTATATTTTTTCGTTTGACGCTTAAATAACCAACCGCGCTTAAAAACGGCTCGATTTGTGAATATTTGGAATGAGCGGTGAGGGTCGTGGCGATTTGGAAACTGTCAAGTTGCGCAAATTGGGCTTCCATTTTTTCGGAAAGTTCGCTTTGTTGGGCGCGCAAATTTAGTGACGCCAAACCGCGTTCGCGCTGGGCTTCATGAACAAAGTCACCAAGAAATTCCAGTGTTTTGGCCATATACTCACTTTTCGCATTGTCTATTAAAACTGGGCCCCAAACGCACCATAAAGGGCTTAGAGCATTGGATGTTCAAGTTGCACCGTTTTGCTGCGCCCTTTTGCACCATTTTTGGCAGCAAATATTTAGCGAATACTCCAGTATTCACCGCATATTTGCCGCCAAAACTGGCACAAAATTGCTGCGGCAAATTCGATTCAACTTGAACATCCAACGCTCTAACGCGAGTGTTTATGACAAATAGTGAAATCTTGCAAGGCACGATTAGCCATCAACGGGCAAAGTGTCGCAACCCCAAATTGACCTAGGTCAAGCCGCTAATTTCCTGTCGCTTTATAAGTGACGGAAAATTGGAGGGCTATACGACATGGCAGACTTATATAATGTCAGCAAAATCAAACAAACATTGGCACTATCGGCAACAACAATTGCATTTACGGTTTGCTTTGCGGTTTGGATGATTTTCGCGATTATTGGCGTGCAAATTAAAAAGGACATGGGATTGAGCGAAACCCAATTTAGTTTGCTTATCGGCACACCGGTTTTAACTGGTTCATTGATACGCTTAACTCTTGGCATATGGGCCGACAAATATGGCGGTCGTCCGGTTCTTGTTATTACCATGCTGTCATCGGCCCTTTTCACTTGGCTTTTGGCTTATGCCACTACTTATCCGATGATGCTTATCGCAGCGCTTGGTGTCGGTATTGCTGGTGGTTCATTTGTTGTTGGCATTACATATATTGCCAAATGGTATCCCAAGGAAAATGCTGGCACCGCGCTTGGCATTTTTGGCATGGGCAATATTGGCGCTGCCGTCACCAAATTTGGTGCGCCTTTTGTGATGGTCGCTTTTGGCTGGACAATGGTTGCAAAAGTCTGGGCCGTAGCACTTGTGGTTATGGCAATTGCTTTTTGGTTTATGACTTCCGATGAACCAGAATTAATTGAACGCCGTGCCAAAGGTGAAAAAGCCAAAACCACAGCAATGGCGCTCGAGCCATTGAAAAAACTCCAAGTTTGGCGGTTTTCACTATATTATTTCTTCGTGTTTGGGGCTTTCGTCGGCATGGCCTTATGGTTGCCGCGTTATTATGTCGCCGTCTATGAATTGGACATCAAACAAGCTGGCATGTTGGCGGCAAGTTTCTCCATCGCTGCATCAGCATTTCGTGCAATTGGCGGCTATTTGTCAGACAAACTTGGCGCACGCAAAGTCATGTATTTGACATTTATCGTCAGCATTATTTGCTTGTTCATCCTTTCATACCCAGCCACCGATTTCATCGTACACGGCATCAAAGGCGATATCAATTTCCACATCGGGCTAGATTTCTGGTGGTTCACAATCATTGTATTTGTGCTCGGCCTTTTCATGAGCTTTGGCAAAGCCGCAGTCTATAAACATATTCCAGTTTATTATCCTGATAATGTGGGCTCGGTTGCTGGGATTGTTGGTTTAATCGGCGGGCTTGGTGGTTTTGTATTGCCGCTTATGTTTGGCATGTTGAATGACCTCACCAATGTTTGGACAAGTTGCTTCATGCTTTTGTTCGTCTTGGTCTCGATTGCGCTTATTTGGATGCACGTAACTGTGGTTCTGATGGAACGCGAAAAACATCCTGAATTGCGCAAAGGTCGGGATTTACCCGAGCTTGATCACGCGCACACCAATCTTTCATACAATCAATAGGAGCGAAGCAAAATGGCAAAAGATCTACAAAGCTGGGATCCCGAAGACGAAGTTTTTTGGGCCACGACAGGCAAGAAAATTGCAGACCGAAATCTTTGGATTTCAATTCCCAGCCTTTTATGCGGCTTTGCGGTATGGATGTATTGGTCCGTGGTGACTGTGCAAATGCTCAATTTAGGCTTCCCATTTACTAAGCCTGAATTGTTCACATTGGCGGGCATAGGCGGGATTGCCGGGGCGACTTTGCGAATTCCCGCTTCTTTCTTAATACGCATTGCAGGCGGTCGGAATACCATATTTTTGACAACCGCTTTATTGATGATACCCGCGATAGGCACTGGTATCGCACTACAAGACACTTCAACCCCGCTTTTGACTTATCAAATATTGGCGCTTTTGTCGGGGCTTGGCGGTGGCAATTTTGCGGCTTCCATGTCCAACATAAGTTTCTTTTACCCCAAGAAAAGCCAAGGCTTGGCTTTGGGTCTCAATGCGGGGCTCGGTAATTTCGGCGTTACCACCATGCAAATGCTTATCCCATTGGTGATGACGCTTTCAATTTTTGGCGGCGACGCCTTGATATTGAAAACCGCCAGTGGTTGGTTGTTTGGTAAAATTCCGGTTGGTGCGCAAACATATATCCATAATGCTGGTTACATTTGGTTGGTGTTTTTGGTTCCTTTGTCTTTTGCGACTTGGTTTGGCATGAATAATATCAAAGCTAAACACGTCACGCCAAATCTTAGCAATCCAATCGCCTCATTTTTCATTATTTTGGTGATGTTGGCAGTTGGCCTCATTTGCTCGGCACTTGGTTTTTGGGCGATGCAACCAGTTAAAGATGGCGGCCTTGGCATCAATAAATTGATTGTTTTGGCAGTATTGATGAACGTCACATTGCTTGCGCTATTTTTAGTGCCAGCAGGTGCGCAATATAAGGAAAACCTTCACCGCCAATATGCGATTTTCAAAAACAAACATACTTGGGCGATGACTGTCATTTACACCATGACTTTTGGTTCATTCATCGGATTTAGTGCGGCGTTGGCTTTGGCGATGCAGGTTATTTTCGGCTTCAAACATGTAATGATTGATGGTGCAATGACCCACACTTTGGTTAACCCAGAAGCGCCAAGCGTATTTATGTATGCATGGATTGCGCCTTTCATTGGTGCGGTGGTGCGGCCTTTAGGTGGATCATTGGCCGACAAATATGGCGGGGCTTTGATTACGCAAATCATATCTGGAATTATGGTAATTTGCGCGCTTGGCGTCGCTTTTTATATGAAAGCGGCATATAATTCGGCAACACCCGAAGTGTTTTTCATACCATTCCTACTAGTATTTTTAGTGCTGTTCTTCGCGGCGGGAATTGGCAATGGTTCAACTTTTCGCACAATCGCAGTCGTATTTGACAAAGAGCAAGCAGGCCCAACTTTAGGCTGGACTTCAGCGGTTGCGGCTTATGGCGCTTTCTACATTCCGCAGGTTTTCGGCGAACAAATCAAAGCCGGAACCCCTGAAATTGCGCTTTATGGATTCGCAATTTTCTACGCTGTTTGCATGGCAATAAATTATTGGTTCTATCTAAAACCAAATGCCTATGTGCAAAACCCATAATTGAAAAACTGAGGAAATAATAATGAGCCATTTTTTAGATAAATTGACTTTCTTCACCCGAAAGAACGAAGGATTTTCCCAAAGCCACGGCATAAAAACCGATGAGTCGCGGGCGTGGGAAAATTCCTATCGCAATCGTTGGAGCCACGACAAAGTGGTTCGTTCAACCCATGGCGTAAATTGCACTGGAAGTTGTTCTTGGAAAATATATGTGAAAAATGGTCTCGTTACTTGGGAAACTCAGCAGACTGATTATCCCCGCACAAGGCCCGATATGCCGAACCACGAACCGCGCGGTTGTTCACGCGGGGCGTCTTATTCTTGGTATCTTTATAGTGCCAATCGCTTGAAATATCCGCTTGTGCGTTCAAGATTATTGAAATCCTGGCGCAAAGCCAAAGTGATGATGCCTGACCCAGTTGATGCATGGCAGTCTATTCAAGAAGATCAAGCGGTGCGTAAGGATTATCAAACTTATCGCGGGCGTGGTGGTTTTGTTCGCGCTGATTGGGACGAGGTAAATGAAATAATTGCGGCCGCCAATGTTTATACCGCGAAAAAATATGGCCCGGATCGGATTATTGGCTTTTCGCCAATTCCGGCAATGTCGATGGTGTCATATGCGGCTGGTTCACGTTATTTGTCCTTAATTGGCGGAACTTGTATGTCATTTTATGATTGGTATTGTGATTTGCCACCAGCTTCCCCACAAACTTGGGGCGAGCAAACCGATGTTCCCGAATCCGCCGATTGGTATAATTCCAATTTCATTATTGCCTGGGGATCTAACGTCCCGCAAACCCGCACGCCTGACGCGCATTTTTTCACCGAAGTTCGCTATAAAGGTGCGAAAACAGTTGCAATCACGCCTGATTATTCCGAAGTCGCCAAGCTCGCCGATTTATGGCTTCACCCCAAGCAAGGCACCGATGCGGCGCTTGCAATGGCGATGGGGCATGTGATTTTATCCGAATGGCACGTGCAGAATAAAAGTGATTATTTTGATGATTATTGCCGAACTTATACCGACATGCCGTTTTTGGTGCGTTTGGTTAAGAAGGGCGACCACCTTGTTCCCGAAAGAATGTTGCGGGCATCAGATTTTCAAAGCAATCTCAACGCCGAAAATAATGCCGATTGGAAGCCAGTTCTTATTGGCGCCAAGGATGAAAAAGTGAGAATTCCCAATGGAACCATTGGCTCGCGCTGGGGGCAAAAAGGCAAATGGAACCTCGAGCTTAAAGACGAAATAACAGGTGAAGAAATTTGGCCGATCCTGTCATTGCTAGAGCATTCAAAACACGAAGTTGCCTCGGTCGCGTTTCCATATTTTGGCAATATTGCCCACGAGCATTTCCAAAACACTGGCCATGACAGCGTGCTTAACCGTAACGTCCCCGTTCTAAAAATGAAACTAAAAGAAGGCGAAGCCTTGGTTGCTTCGGTTTATGACATTTTCCTCGCCAATTATGGCGTTGATAGAGGGCTTGGCGGTGCAAATGTCGGCGCGAGTTTTGACGATGATGTCCCCTACACTCCGGCCTGGCAGGAAAAAGTCACGGGTGTTAAGCGCGAACATGTTATTAATGTTGCGCGGCAATTCGCCGAAACCGCACATAAAACCCATGGTAAGAGCATGGTCATTATCGGTGCCGCCATGAACCATTGGTATCACATGGATATGAATTACCGCGCAATTATCAATATGTTGGTTATGTGCGGCTGTGTTGGAAAATCTGGTGGTGGTTGGAGTCATTACGTCGGGCAAGAAAAGCTCCGTCCACAGACTGGTTGGATTCCATTAGCTTTCGCCACCGATTGGTCGCGCCCGCCGCGCCAACAAAATTCGACCTCGTTCTTTTATGCGCATAGCGATCAATGGCGTTATGAGCGGATTAAAATGGAGGAGATTCTTTCGCCACTTGAAAGCGATGAATCTTGGAAGGCTCTATCCTTCATTGATTGCAACGCTAAATCCGAGCGTTTGGGTTGGCTTCCGAGCGCCCCTCAATTAGAAGTCAACCCACTCTCGCTTGGTGCAAATATCAAAAGTTCGGGCGAGGCTGTTGGGGCGAGTGTTGCCAAAGGCCTTAAATCTGGCGATATTAAATTATCATGCAATGACCCTGACAACCCCGCCAATTGGCCACGCAATATGTTTGTTTGGCGCTCCAATCTGCTTGGTTCGTCTGGCAAAGGCCATGAATATTTCTTGAAACATTTGCTTGGTACTCGCCATGGTGTGCAAGGCAAGGATTTGGGCGAAATGGGTCTTACTAAGCCGCAAGATGTAGTTTGGCACGATGAAGCCCCCGAAGGCAAACTCGATTTGCTCGTTACGCTTGATTTTAGAATGTCCACTACTTGCATGTATTCGGACATCGTTTTGCCAACTGCCACTTGGTATGAAAAGCACGACCTCAATACTTCGGACATGCACCCATTCATTCACCCGCTTTCGGCGGCAGTTGACCCTGCATGGGAAAGCAAGTCCGATTGGGAAATATACAAAGGCATTGCCAAAAAATTCGCCGAAGTTTGCGTTGGGCATTTGGGGGTTGAACAAGATGTAGTTCTTAATCCAATCAAACACGACACACCAAATGAAATTGCACAGCCGTTTGAGGTTCAAGATTGGGCCAAAGGCGAATGCGAACCAATCCCCGGCGTAACAATGCCCAATGTATTTTTGGTGGAACGCGACTACCCCAATATCTATAAAAAGTTCACTTCGCTTGGGCCGCTTCTAGGAAAACTAGGCAATGGCGGCAAAGGCATGGCTTGGAATACCGATGATGAAATAAAATTATTGGCCGAATTAAATCGAACTGTGACCGATGAAGGTGTGAGCTTTGGCCTCCCCAAAATCGAAACTGCCATTGAAGCCGCCGAAGTTATTTTGTCACTTGCCCCCGAAACCAATGGCCATGTCGCGGTAAAGGCATGGGCCTCATTGGGCGAAAAAACTGGCCGCGAACATACGCATTTGGCAATACCGCGTGAAGACGAGAAAATTCGTTATCGTGATGTCCAAGCCCAACCGCGCAAAATTATTTCATCACCAATTTGGTCTGGCATTGAATCTGAACATGTCAGTTACAATGCGGGTTACACCAATGTCCATGAATTAATTCCATGGCGGACGCTAACTGGGCGGCAGTCATTATATCAAGATCACCCATGGATGCGCGCATTTGGTGAGCAATTATGCGTCTATAAGCCGCCTGTTGACATGAAAACCACTGCCGAAGTTATCGATAAATTGGGCAATGGCAATAAACAAATTGTCCTTAATTTCATAACTCCGCACCAAAAATGGGGCATTCACTCGACCTATAGTGACAATTTATTATTGCTCACAATGTCGCGCGGTGGGCCAATTGTTTGGGTGTCCGAAATTGATGCCAAAAAAGTCGGAATTGTCGATAATGATTGGGTCGAAGCCTATAATAGTAATGGCGCGATAACAGCGCGCGCGGTGGTTAGTCAGCGCGTCCCCGAAGGCATGATGATGATGTATCATGCCCAAGAAAAAATTATAAATGTTCCCGGAAGTGAAATAACTGGCGCTAGGGGCGGCATCCATAATTCGGTCACACGGGCGGTTTTGAAACCCACCCATATGATTGGTGGCTATGCGCAATTGTCTTATGATTTCAATTATTACGGAACCGTTGGTTCAAACCGCGATGAGTTCATCATTTTGCGCAAAATGAAGAAAGTCGATTGGATGAACAACAATGATTACGACAAAACCGCGCCAATGCCGCAATTAACAACAGCAGCCGAGTAGGAAACAGAAATGAAAGTAAGAGCACAAATCGGTATGGTTCTAAACCTTGATAAATGTATTGGTTGCCATACTTGTTCAATCACTTGCAAAAATGTTTGGACTTCAAGGCGCGGTGTTGAATATGCGTGGTTCAATAATGTTGAAACTAAGCCCGGAATTGGTTACCCCAAAGATTGGGAAAACCAAAAAAAATGGAATGGCGGTTGGGCGCTAAAACAAGGTAAATTAAAGCCCAAACAGGGTGGAAAATTGGCATTGCTTGCCAATATTTTCGCAAACCCCAATTTGCCGTCAATTGACGATTATTACGAGCCTTATTCATTCGATTACGAACACCTCCATAAATCGCCAGAATCCAAAACCATGCCAACCGCACAGCCCGTATCAGTTATTACTGGCAAACGCATGGAAAAAATTACGGGTGGCCCAAATTGGGAAGAAATTTTGGGCGGTGAATTTGAAAAACGCTCAAAAGACTATAATTTCGAAAACATGCAAAAAGAAATGTATGGCCAATTTGAAAATACATTCATGATGTATTTGCCACGCCTGTGCGAGCATTGCCTTAACCCCGCTTGTGTTGCGTCATGTCCATCGGGCGCAATGTATAAGCGCGAAGAAGACGGCATTGTTTTGATAGATCAAGAAAAATGTCGTGGTTGGCGCATGTGCGTTTCTGCTTGCCCATATAAGAAAATCTATTTCAATTGGGAATCTGGAAAATCCGAAAAATGCACTTTTTGTTATCCGCGAATTGAAATTGGTGAACCAACAGTGTGTTCGGAGACCTGCGTTGGGCGCATCCGTTATTTGGGCGTGCTTTTATATGATGCAGATAAGATAGAAGAAGCAGCCGCAACTGCCGATGACAAGGATCTGTATGAAGCGCAATTGAACATGTTCCTTGACCCAAATGACCCCGAAGTTATCAAAGCGGCACGCGCCGAGGGAATCCCCGAAAGCTGGCTTGACGGCGCAAAAAACTCGCCAGTCTATAAAATGGCGATGGAATGGAAAGTTGCATTCCCGCTGCATCCTGAATATCGCACATTGCCAATGGTTTGGTATGTTCCACCATTATCGCCAATCCAGAACGCCGCCCAAAGTGGTGATATGGGTATGAATGGTGCAATACCTGATGTTGCGAGTTTGCGCATACCCCTCCAATATCTCGCCAATCTTCTGACTGCGGGCAATGAAGCACCGGTGAAATTGGGGCTAGAGCGAATGTTGGCGATGCGCGCCTATATGCGCTCAAAACATGTTGACGGCCAGGCAAATGAGGAAATATTGACGCAAACTGGGCTTGATGTCGCCATGGTCAATGAAATGTATCGTTATATGGCAATTGCCAATTATGAAGATCGCTTCGTTATCCCAACCGCACACCGCGAACATATTGAAGAAAGCTTCGACGTTCGGGCTTCTTGCGGCTTTACGTTTGGCAATGGCTGTTCGGGCGGCACTTCAGATGAACAAATTTTCGAAAAGCCAAAGCGCCGCAATTTGTTTGGGGGCTATAATGCAAAATAATTTTCAAACTTTCAAAGCGCTTGGGGTGTTCCTTTATTACCCCAAAATCCAATGGGTCGAAGCTGCATCTCAACTCTGCGACTTGATTGATAACGAAGCACTGCTTGGTGCGGCCGACCGCCTAGCAATTCGTGACATGGCGAACACATTGATGGCAACCGACATTTTCGATCTTCAAGAAGAATATGTCGATATGTTTGACCGCGTGCGGGCTTTGTCGCTCCATTTGTTTGAGCATGTTCACGGCGATAGCCGCGAGCGCGGGCAGGCAATGATTGATTTATCAGATCGTTATGGCGAAATAGGGTTGCGACTTGAGGTGGGCGAGCTTCCCGATTTTATACCCGCTTTCATGGAATATTTATCTATGATTCCAAAAAATCAAGCACTCCAAGACTTAGAAGAAATTGCCGATATTTTGGCTTCAATTGGCAAAAAATTGGGTGGTCGCGGCAGCAAATATCATGTGATTTTCGATGCTTTGATAAAACTAGTGGGGCGAGTTCCTTCAGCCATTATAGAAATCAATAATGAACCACTTTCTTTTGAGGAAATCGATAAAGAATGGGAAGAAATTCCTATGGAATTTCTTGGTGCCGATGCGCCAAAAGCAAATTGCGCACCAAGTCTTTGCGGAACTTGCGATTCAAATTCTGAACATAATAAACAAACTGAACTTTTAGGGGCAGCATGATGCTTAGTTTTTATCATTCCTTCTTTTTTGGCATTTTCCCTTATATTGCACTTTGTTCGCTCGCGATTGGCAGTTTTATTCGTTATGAGCGTGAACAATATAGCTGGCAGGCCTCTTCAAGCCAAATTTTGGCCGATAAAGGTCTGATGCTTGGAAATGTTCTTTTCCATATCGGTGTGATTTTCATTTTCTTCGGCCATTTCGCCGGGCTTTTGACGCCGCATTTTATTTATGAAAAAGTCATCAGCGCCGAACATAAACAACTATTAGCAATAATTGCAGGCGGTGTTGCTGGCGTATTGTGCTTTGCTGGGCTAACAATTCTCGTTGTGCGTCGCCTTTTTGTTGAGCGAATTCGCGCCACAAGTTCTTTCGCCGATATATTGATTTTGGTGCTTTTGTGGATGCAAGTATCGCTTGGCCTTATTTCAATTCCATTTTCGCTTAGCCATCATGATGCTGGCCAGATGCTGGCACTAAGTGAATGGGCGCAACATATTTTGACTTTCCGTGGTGGCGCTGCCAATTATATTGTTGGCACTGATTTTGTGTTCCAAATGCACCTTATATTGGGCCTAAGCATATTTTTGGTGTTCCCCTTCACTCGCCTTGTGCATATGCTAAGTGCGCCGCTTAAATACTTTGTGCGCCCCTATCAAATTGTTAGATCAAGGGAAGCAAGACGATAATTTCCTGCCAAGCAATACAAAAAGCCCGCCAATTTTCTGGCGGGCTTTTATTTGTTGCGTTGGTAATTGGTTAAAACTTAAACCCAATATATGGCATGAACTTATAGGTGTCCGTGAACAATCCACCTGCATTATATGAGCCGATTTTCACACCAAAACTATAATGGGTCTTTATGGTCTGCTCAATGTGCAAATTCCATTCGGTTCCATAATCCATATTGCCATTTTGCGCTGAAAAATCATGATAGGCAAATGTGGCTTTTAGATTGTTGAAAAATGGGTTGGTTGATCTTACGCTGTATCGCGCGCTTATACTCATATCAATTAAGCCACGGTTCGGAGTTGTTAAGAACTTATCGACAAGGCCGTCAAAAACATGATTAGTGCCAAGCGGGAATTGAAATGCCCTAGTGCCATCACCTTCAATTGATTCATACAGAGCCTTAAATTGCCATTGACCACAATTTAGCACTGGTTCGATTGCGAAATAATTCACGCTATAATTGGCTGGGTTTGAGGCATAATCAGATTGGCGCGCGAGTTCCACCGCAAAGCCACCAGTAACACCTTGGCCCAATGGTTTGGTAATTTCGTATCGCGCACCAATGGTTGAAGTTGAAAGCGCCAATGCTTGTGGCAAATCCAACATATATCCATAAACCGATAATTTGCCAAAACTTGGCTTAGCATATCCAAAATTCAACAGGTGAATGTTAGTATCATGCCAAGTTCCCTGCACAGACCTTGTGCCAAAAATGCGGTTCACTTGATTGGCATAGGCATATGTCAAAGCCACATTTGGTATTGCTTGGTTTTTGACCACAAATGCGTCAAAAGTCACATCATTTTGCCGCCATGCCGAACCACCAACAAAACGCTGATTATCAAACGCGATGCCCTGGCGACCAAGTGTGATGGTGGTTTTTGGGATACCACTATATTCAATAAATGCGCGGTTTACCAAAGTATCTTCAGGATCCGCCACTGTTGCATAAGTGGTGCGACCGTTTATGGTATCGTTGTAATTCTTATTATTAAGGCTGGTGATATTTTCAAATTCGACCAAGCCTGAAAAACCTTTAAACTTCTCAGTTTGATAACTTAGACGAGTGCGAATAGTATTTGCATTTGCAGTGTTCAAAATGCCTGTCTGATCCACATATTCATAGCGATAGCGAATATCGCCATGCGCTTTGCCGCCAGTTAAAGCTGCCGTGAAACTTGTGGCGGCTGGGGCAGCAGGGGGAGCTGCTGCTTGGGCCCAAACCAATACTGGCGTTAAAATTGAACTGGCACATAGCAAACCAATAAGTCGTGATTTTTTCATTTCGATATCTTTCCTAGGCAAAAACGCTGAAGTTTGATTGTTTTTTGTTACGCTCGAAATCTTGGATTTGGCTTGACTTGGGTCAATCTCAAGCTGCGACATATGCGCCAATTCGCTATCAAAAAACCAATACCGCGCCAAATCGTCGCATGATTATTTTGTTGACTTAGGTCAATTATTTGTTTCAATTGCGGCGTTAAACACATTTATCCGAAGCTTCTTCATCTAAGTGCTTGCATATGGTGAATTGGCCGTTGGCATTAGGCCGACCGGGTATTGCAGGAAACTGTATTACCTCCCGCATTTGGAAAGGATTGAAGTTGAATATTTTGGCTGACCGCTTTGGGCGGGCCTTCCCCTATTTGCGGTTATCAATTACCGATGCTTGCAATTTTCGTTGCCAATATTGCTTGCCCAAAGGTTATCGCAAAACTGATAAAATGTCGTTTTTGTCGGTCGATGAGATATCGCGGCTTTTGCGAACTTTTGCAGGATTGGGCATGACCAAAGTCCGCCTAACTGGCGGTGAGCCGACGCTACGGCGCGATCTTTGCGAAATCGCGACACATGCTGCCGCAATACCAAGTGTGAAAACCATTGCTTTAACCACCAATGGCTATAGCCTCAAAAAAAATGCGAAAGCCTATTTTGACGCTGGAATAAACGCGCTTAATGTCAGCATTGATTCAAGTTCACCAGATAAGTTCTTCGCAATAACCGGCCATGATAAATTGCGCTTGGTTCAAGAAGGAATCGCCGCAGCCGAGGAAGCTGGCTTCAAAAAAATCAAAATCAATAGTGTATTGATAAAAGGATTTAATGACGGCGAGCTGACGGACTTTTTGGCCTATATTAAGAACTCCGATACAAGCATTCGTTTTATCGAATTGATGCGAACTGGCGATAATCAGGAATATTTTGCGGCCCATCATTTAAGCTCGGAAATTATCATTGCGCAATTGCTTGAGCTTGGATTTTCCGCTGTTCCGCGCCAGTTCGATGCTGGCCCTGCCATAGAATATCAGCATAGAGATTATTTGGGCAAAATTGGGATAATCGCGCCCTATAGCAAAGATTTTTGTAAAACTTGTAATCGCCTGCGAGTAACAGCGCGTGGTAAACTTATGTTATGCTTGTTTGGCGAGGGCGGTTTTGATTTGCGCCCATTTTTGCAATCGGACGACCAGATCCAAGAATTGCAAGACGAAATATTGGCGGCGTTGAATTTCAAAGTCCAAAGTCATCATCTTCAAATGGGGCAAACTGGCACAACCCAAAATCTCGCGGCGCTGGGCGGATAAATGCAAACTACTTTCAAAATGATCGACGTTGGCGCTAAGCCAATAACAAGACGATTGGCGGCGGCAAGCGGTGAAATAATTGTTGGCGCCAAAGCGTTTGAACTCATTAAATCACGGCAATTGCCAAAAGGTGACGCTTTATTGCTGGCCGAAATTGCAGGAATACAGGGTGCCAAAAAAGCCTATGAAATGATGCCGCTTTGCCACCCAATGGCACTTGATGCCGTGAAAATTATTACCGAACTCGATGAAGTAAACTTCGCGGCGCGGGTTTTTTGCGTTGCCTCGACCCACGCCAAAACTGGGGTTGAGATGGAAGCACTAGCTGGCGTTAATAGCGCGCTTTTGACAATTTGGGACTTGACCAAAATGGTCGAGCCAAACCTCGAAATCGGCGCTGTCAAATTACTAGTGAAATTCGGTGGCAAATCGGGAACTTGGCTTAACCCTGATGGCGCGCCCGATTGGCTGCTTGAAGCAGTAATGCCAAAAACCAAATCCGTGCTTGCGGGCCGCAAAATTGCGGTTCTTACCATGAGCGATCGCGCCCATATTGGCGAATATGAAGATAAGTCGGGAAAGGTCATAATCGAAACGCTCGAAAAAATTGGCGCAGAAATAATTGACTACCGAATTATTCCCGATGAAAGTGCCGATATATCGGCGGCTGTAAGCCAAATTTGTGAAATCCAAAAGCCGCATTTGGTTATATGCACGGGCGGGACTGGCGTTGCCAAGCGCGACGTTACGCCCGAAGCATTGATGCCATTATTTGATAAGACCATAAATGGCGTGGGCGAGTTGTTGCGGGTTGATGGCGCGAAGTTCACGCCTTTATCATGGTCGAGCCGCTCTGTCGCAGGTGTAATCGGCGATGTTTTAATTGTCACATTGCCAGGTTCGCCGCGCGCAGTGGCGGAAGGCCTAAGTGCGCTTTTGCCCGATTTATTACCCCACCTTATTCGCATTATTAATGGTGAGAAAATCACGCCATGATTTCTTATGACGAAGCATTTGCAATAATCATGGACAATATTTGTATTGGCAAAAAAACCCAATTGCCGCTGGTTGAATGCTTGGGCAAAGTCGCGGCGCACGCGGTTTTTGCACCGAGAAATGTCCCAAGTTTCGCAAATTCGGCGATGGATGGTTTTGCAGTTCGCGCCGCTGATTTGGAACAGGCAACCCCAGCGCACCCAGTTCGCCTCCCGATTATCGATACCATTGGCGCAGGTGACAATATTGCGCAAATTGCTGCTGTTGGCGTCGCTCATATAATGACGGGCGCTAAAATTCCCAATGGATTTGACGCAGTTGTTCAAATTGAAAATGTTAAAATATCAAGTGGGAATGCCGAATTTTCGGCCCCTGCGCCGCTTGGGCAAAATATCCGCGAGAGCGGGCAAGATGTTGTTTTGGGACAAGAAATAGTGAAATCGGGTGTGACAATAAACGCCGAAATTATCATGCTTTTGGCCGCAGTTGGAATTGCCAATCTCGAAGTTTTTCAAGCAGCAAAATTACAGATATTTTCGACTGGTAATGAAATAATTGACTATAATGAGCCCGAATTGCCCTTGGGAAAAATCTATAATTCAACTGCGCCCTATCTTTTGGCGCGCGCCAAGGAAATTGGTGTTGAAGCCACCTATGGCGGTGTAGTGGCTGACGATGCTGCCCTTTTCGAAAAACTTATCGCGCAAATTCCAAGCGGAAATATTATTATTACAACTGGTGCCGTTTCCATGGGCAAATGGGACTTTATTCCACAAAGCCTTTCAAAACTCGGCGCAAAAATTCACTTCCACAAAGTCAATATTAGGCCCGGAAAGCCAATAATATTTGCAACCCTACCCAATGGAAATTTGTTTTTTGGACTTCCTGGAAACCCAATTTCTTCGGCCATCGGTTTTAAGTTTTTTGTCGAGCCAGCATTACGGGCAATTGGTGGCAAATCCCAAACTGTGACAATAAAAGCGAAACTAGAAAATTCCTTCACCAAGGCAGGAAATTTCCGCCAATTCGTAAAAGCAATAACCAAAATTCAAGGCTCGCAAGTCGTCACCATAATCACAAAGGGGCAAGAATCATTCAAAATTAGCCCAATGGCGGCGGCAAATTCATGGGCAATATTGCCAGAAAGCGCCAGCCAATTCAGTGCAGGCGAAGAAATAGAAATAGTGCCTTTTGGCGCAGAATTTGGGTTTTGATAAAGTGGCGCAATTTAATGTCGAAATTGAACTTTATGGCGCGTTTCGTGATTTTCAACAAAGCGGGAACATAATGCTGCGACTTCCAATCGGGGCGAATCTTGCAGCGATAAAAGCCGAGTTCATTGCTGCGCTGAAATCTCACGATCCCGAATTTGATAGTGAAGCCTTGGTCGAAGTTTCCGCATTTGCCGATGATTGCACTATTCTGGGCGCTAATTATTCTCTTGCAGGTGACGCAAAACTGGCTATTTTACCACCAGTCAATGGGGGCTAAATGGCGCAGATTTTCACAGGACTATCGGAAACACCACTTTCAATTGATGCCGCAGCTGACTTCGTAAATGGCGATAAAAACGGCGCGCTAAATATGTTTATCGGCAAGGTTCGCAATCACAATCTTGGGCGCGAAGTTTTGGGCGTGAGCTATGATGCATTTGCACCCATGGTGAAAGCTGTTTTCGATGATATTTGCGTTGAGGCCATCGAAAAATTCGATAATGAAATGCGCTGCTATTTAACTCATTTCAAAGGACGCCTCGAAATTGGCGGCATAAGCGTAGTAATCGCTGTTGGCTCCGCCCACCGCGAACCCTCATTTCAAGCCTGCCGCTATATTATTGAAGAACTTAAAAAGCGCGCGCCAATTTGGAAAAAAGAACATTATATTGACGGCGATGATGAATGGCTTGGTGGGCATATTTTGAGTGCCGACAATGGATAAAGTGGCGGGCGTTATTCTCGCGGGCGGTAAATCTTCGAGAATGGGACGCGACAAAGCACTGCTGCCTTTTCGTGGTGCGAGGTTGATCGATCACATTGCAGAGACACTACTTAGCGCGTGCATCGCCGACATTTTCGTTAGTGGTAATTATGCGGGCTTTGATTGTATCAATGACACTTGCAGCGGCGCCGGGCCAGTTGGCGGCATTTGTTCTGCCGTCACCGCGCTTTATGGCCGCTTTGAGAAAATTATTTTCGTGCCAGTCGATTTGCCTAAGTTAGAACCAAATGCAATCCAAGTTTTGCTTCAAGCATGTTGCGAAAGCGGCGCTCATTTTGACGATGAGCCTTTGCCATTTCTGATTAAACTCTCAAGCAAAATCAGAGATAGATGTGGAAGCGCTCAGGCCAAGCTAAAGGGTGGGAAAAAAATTGCAGTTTGGCAAATAATTGCTGACTTTGAGTGTATTTCACTGCCTCCAACCCCCGAGATTTCAAAGCAAATAGCGGGTATAAATACGGCTGATGAATGGGAAAAAATAATTAGCAATGAATAGCGCATTTCTGGCAATTTTATTCGCTTCTGTTGCATTGGTTTACGCCAGTGTTGGTTTTGGCGGCGGATCTTCCTATGCAGCCTTATTGGTATTGGCGGGCGTTTCTTACAGTTACATTCCGATAATATCACTGATTTGCAACATCACTGTGGTCACCGGAAACTCGCTCAATTATTGGAAAAATGGTGATTTTAATTGGCGCTTATTACTAATTCCAACCTTATTTTCGGTGCCAATGGCATTTTTGGGTGGCCGCCTTATGGTCTCCAAAACCCTTTTCCTTACCTTATTATGTATAATGCTGGCATTGACGGGTTTGCGCCTATTAGTGAAATTTCGTGAACATGAAATTGACAGTGATTCCAAGCCATTAAGGCCAATTCTCGGCGGCATTGTCGGCGCGTTTCTTGGTTTTTTAGCGGGCATAACTGGCATTGGTGGCGGTATATTCCTTTCGCCAATTTTATATTATTTCAAAGCTGGCAAACCTAACCAAATTGCCGCTGCTGCTTCGTTTTTTATTCTTGTAAATTCAATTGCGGGCTTGATGGGGCAGTTGCAGAAAACTGGATTTAGCGAGATTTTGTATGGGTATTGGTATTTGCCGCTATTGGTCTTAGTGGGTGGCCAAATCGGCAATCGCATTGCGATTAAAATAATTCCAGCAAAATATATTGCGTTGGCAACGGCTATTTTGGTGTTGTTTGTTGCGGCACAATTAGCGATGAAATTGATGAATTAGGCGCTAGCGCGGCTGAAGTCCAAGTGGAATCGTTTTTGCCCCGCCGATTTAACGACGAAACCCCAATAAAAGTGCGCGGTATATGGATTGGACAAGGGCTTAGGCTATTTAGTTTCAGTCACTTTTTGCAAATAAGGCGGGGCATCGGGGTCAAACCCGCGCGCCCGTGACAATTCTTCGGCAAAACTATAAAAACTTTGGATTTGCGTAATTGGCGAAATAATCGGGTGCAGGCGCTGCAATGTCGGCAAATTCATCGTGCCTTGATAATCACCACTGGCGACAAAAATATGCGCATTGCGGCGCGCAAAATCGTGGATTAAATCATCAAAGCCAGTTTTTGTGGCGTCCATCGGCACAAACATCAGGACTGGAAATTTTGCCTTTACCAGTGCCATCGGCCCGTGGCGAACTTCAGCGGCAGAAAAAGCTTCAGCATGTATGCTTGAGGTTTCTTTGAGTTTTAATGCCGCTTCACCCGCAATCCCAAATGTCAGACCGCGACCAATAACGAACATATTGGTGGCATGTGATAGGCTGGCAATTGCTTGGCCCCAATCAAGATTTGCCGCCAAGTCCAATGCTTGCGGCGCAGATTGCAGCGCAGCCAAAAATTCGTCATCGCTTTGCCAATGCGCTAATAAATCACAAAGAACCAGCAAAGACGCAATATAGCTTTTGGTCGCTGCCACCGATTTTTCCGTGCCCGCTTGCATTGGCAAGACAAAATCCGCCAATGCCGCAACTGGCGATGTTGTGTCATTAACAATCCCCACGCACAAAGCACCCGACGCTTTGGCTGCCCGCAATGAAGCCAATAAATCTGGGCTTTTTCCTGATTGCGAAATCACAATAAAAAGCGCATTTTCCATATTTCGAAACTTGGTTTCAAAAATTGTGGACATGGAAGGCGCATAAGACACCACCATAATTCCCAATTTTGTTTCAAAAATCGTCTTGGCAAAGCTTGCTGCGTGATCCGACGACCCCCTAGCACAGGTTACAATGATTGAGGGCGGACGCTTCTTTAACCTCGCAACAAGCTCGCGAATTACAGCTTGGTTTTGCGCCAGAATCCGAGTGCAAACGTCGCCACATTCACGCAATTCTTGATACATTTTGGATCTAGGGTTCATATTTTCTGTGCCGAAATTGTGTCATATCATCTAATTGGATTTGTTAGAAAATAACAATCGTAAAATAGTACTTTTCATGGACTTTGTTAACCTATAATACTGACAACGAAACGGAAAAACTATGTCAACCGAAGATTTAGACACCAATTTTATCGATATTGACAAATGGACCAGCAGCGAAGCGATTGCCGCAATGGCGACAGGCCAATTTGCGGCTCTTGAAGCAGTGAAAGCCGCGAGTTCGGCACTCGGACAAGCTGTTGATGCCGCCAAACAAAGGCTGGAAAACTCCAAAGGCCGATTGGCCTATGTTGGCGCTGGCACGTCGGGGCGGGTGGCGGTGCAAGACGGAGTGGAACTAAACCCAACTTTTGGTTGGCCATGGGAGCGTTTGGTATTTGCAATGGCGGGCGGGACTGTCGCCCTCATGCAAGCGGTCGAAAATGCTGAAGACGATGTTGAGGCGGGTGCGCACGCCATGCAAGACGCAAATATTGGCAAGGATGACGTTGTTATTGGCGTAGCGGCAAGCGGAAAAACTCCCTACACTCTCAGCGCAATGAGGGCGGCAAAAGCCAATGGTGCGCTGACCATTGGCATAAGTAATAATCCAAATACCCCGCTATTGGAAATCGCTGAAATTGGAATATTGCTCGAAACCGGCCCAGAGCCTTTGGCAGGTTCGACTCGTTTGAAAGCGGGAACATCGCAGAAAATCGCGCTGAACTTGTTTTCCACGGCTTTGATGATTGCAATGGGCGGGGCGTATAACGGCTATATGGTGGGCATGATTGCAACTAACGCAAAATTGCGCGCACGCGCCACGCAAATTGTAAAATCACTTACTAATGTCTCGCAAGAAGTGGCTGCTGATGCTGTCGTCCAAGCCCAAGGCAATTTGAAAATTGCGGTTCTTATCGCGCTTGGATTAGGCAGTGAAAAATGCGGCGATTTGTTGGCGCTGTCGCACGGTAATTTGCGTGAGGCGATTAAGAGAGCTAGCCTCTAAACTCATCCTTCATTTTTCGAATTTTTGAAAATGCCTCGGCGTCGCTCACGCCAATCAACTCAAGTTCAGAAAGTAAATTTACCTTATCCGCGAGCAAAAACGGATTAGTCAATCTCTCTTTACCCAATTTGGTCGGCACGGTTGGAATTGATTTGGCAGTCAAATCGAAAATTTCTTGGACGCGGGCAGCAAGCGCTTGATTACTAAGGTTTAGACTTTGGCAAAATCTTGCATTGGCAGCCGAATATTCATGCGCACAATAAATTTCCATATCATCATCAAACACCATAAGCCTTGAAAGCCCCGCCCAAGCCATATTGCCATCGCCTTCGAACAAGCGCCCACAACCCAAAACAAAAAGCGCATCGCCAACAAATGCACATTTTTCTTGCTCAAATACAAAGGCGATATGACCCAAAGTATGGCCCGAAACATCAATAATTTTGGCATGGCTTTCACCGAGTGAAATTTCACTATCAGGGAAAATGATTTCATCGCAGGCAAAACCATGCCCTGAAACTTCTTTTGGTGCGTAAATGACCGAGCCAAACTCTGCTTTTATTTTCGCATTGCCGCCAGCATGGTCAGGATGCCAGTGCGTGTTCCAAATTTGGTCGATTCGCAAGTCACGCGCTTTTGCAGCAGCAATAATTGCATCTGCATCGGGAGTATCAATGCTCGCAACTTTTCCACTTGCTTTATCTTCAATTAAATAGCCATAATTATCACTTAGGCAAGGAATTTGATGGATATCTAACATTGGCTGGTTTCACTAAATATTGGGGCTTGAATGCGAGTTGATATTGAAGAATTGAACCAATTTTATCAAGGCAGTTTAGGCAGTCTTGTAACCAAAGTTGTGGCCACGAGCTTAAGGCCAGCTTTTGGCGATGTTTCGGGCCAAGACATATTGGGGTATGGCCATGCTTCGCCCTATCTTGAAAACTACTACCAAAATGCCCGCAGGTGCGTCAATTTTTCTCCTTCCAGCCAAGGCGTTGCAAATTGGCCAAAAAACGCCAAAAACCAAAGTGTTCTTGGCAATGAAAATAATACCCCGTTTGCGGAAGCGAGTTTTGACAAAATCCTTGCAGTTCATGCCTTGGAAGAAGCGCAAAACCCGCAGAAAATGTTGCGTGAACTGTGGCGAATTTTGGCGCCCGAAGGGAAAATCATTTTCATCATAAGCAATCGCAATGGCATTTGGTCGCGGTTAGAACAAACCCCATTTGGGCACGGCAGGCCATATAGTCGGACACAAATCTTGCGACTATTCGAAAATTCAATGTTTGAAATTGAAATAGTGAAACGAATTTTATTTAGTCCGCCTTTCGCTTGGAGTGAGAAAATAAGCCAAATTGAAGCCATTGGATCTGCATTATGGCCAAGATTTGGCGGGCTGATTTTTTTAGAGGCCAAAAAGCGGATTTATATTGAGCCCAATGTCACCCAAACTGCGGGAAAAATTCGGAAAATTGCAACCAAAAAACCACAAATCGCCTAATAATTTGGCAAATTGTCGCATCTTTGCCGCTCTTGCAGTAAAATCATTGTCAAGTTACAAAAACTGATGCCAAACTGGCTATATTGCTGTTTGTCTTTTGATTAGGGGTCTGCAAATGAAATTGGTTATCGCAATTATCAAACCTTCGCGGCTTGACGCTGTTTTGGATGCCGCAAGCGAAGCTGGAGTTTCGGGTCTTACGGTGACTGAAGTTCGCGGCTATGGGCGGCAAAAAGGCAAAACCGAAGTTTATCGCGGTGCCGAATATGAGGTTAAACTTTTGCCGAAAGTCAAAATCGAAGCGGTTGTAAATGACGATTCCGTCGATAGATTGGTGGAACTTGTTGCTGCGGCAGCAAACACTGGCAAAATTGGCGACGGCAAAGTGTTTGTTTTGCCAGTTGAAGCCGCGTTGCGAATTCGCACCGGTGAAACTGGCGACGTTGCCATTATTGGCTAGCGCGGTGGATGTTCAAGGTGATTCGATTTTTGGCTTTTGGTTTGTAGTTGAGTATAGCCTAATGCGTCGCATCAGCATCTTTATTATAATAGCCTAGAAGAATTTGCTTAGGAATGGTCTTAAGGGCAGGTTTGCCTTAAGCCCATTCGGTTATTGTCCTTTCGCGCCCTAGGTTTTTGTCAAGGCCGCGCTTTGCGCCCGAAGGCAAGGGCCTTGACAAAAACCTAGGGCGCACCCACGCTCATCGAATGGTTTTGGCGAGACAAGTTTCGCCATAAACCGTTCCAGAGCTACTTACTCTCTCTTTCTCAATCAAAACAACAAATGCGCTTAGTTGATGCAACTTGAACTTCCGAAGCTCTAGTTCACCTTTATCTCATCAAAACCAATTGAATGAGCATTCAATATTTGCCCATTCGCGCCTTTGGTTACAAGTTCCAACTTGCGATTTTGCCAATCTATGTTCATTTCACCAAAATTGGTTTCGCCCGCCTTTGAATTGTAAATTCTCAAGGGCGCGATTTCATTTGCAGCATTAGAAGGTGTGCCGCCTAAAGGTGAAGCAGTAAAATCATAAATTGGATAAGAATTGCCAGCATAGCGATTTATCGATGAATGATGCCGGTCGCCCGACAAAATAATTACGCCGCCCGCATTTGTGGATTTTACTAAATCATAAAATTTTTGCCTTTGCGCTGGCATTGTGGCCCATGCTTCCCAACCATGACCATCAGCGACCAATTGGATTGAACTTATTACAAGCCTTATTTCGGCGGGTTCTTGCAGTTTCTGTTCAAGCCATACCCACTGCTGTGGACCCAACATATCGGCCTCTGATTGCATCGAATGGGGCTGGTATCGCTCGCGGCCTTTCGCCATGGGTATATCAGTTGGAACCAAAGGGTCGCGGAAAAACCTTGTATCAAGAATGATTATTTGCACTCTTTGCCCGACTGGCCCGTGGGTAAATGCACCATAAATGCCATCATGTTGTCTGCGTTCATCACTTATTGGAACGTTCCAAAAAGTTTCGAACATGCGTTCTGACAGGCGCTTATGCGCGAAATCGCCGCCCGCGTCATTGGCACCATAATCATGATCGTCCCAAGTCGCATAAGTTGGAACAAGGCCCACCAATTTTGAAAAAGCGCGATTTTGCGCCAATTGCCAGTAGCTTGCCCGCATACCCGACATTTGCGGATCATTTGGCGTGTAATCTCCATAAACATTGTCACCAAGCATCAAGAATAAATCAGGATTTTGAGCGCTGATTGCGTCGAACATTGTGCCGTCTTTGGGGTCTGGCAAGCAAGAGCCAAATGCGATTTTTTCCAAGCGCGGCTTCACGATTATGGGACTTGGCATTGAATGCGGAAAGTCCATCATTACCGCATCGATATAATTGATATTGGGGGCAATTGTAATTGTCGAACAAGAACCAAGGCACAATGCAAGGCTTGCGGCGACTAGTTTTGCATAAGGTTTCATTGTCATGGCTCGTCCCATTATTAACGTACATATATTACACTTTTATTGTTGGTGCTAAAAGTATAAAGACCGCTTATGACTAAAACTTCTTCCAAGGCAGTTCTTGATATTTCGGTGGTTGTGCCTGTTCACAATGAAAGTGGCGCAATTGAACAATTGGTGCGGGAAATCTCCGCCGCACTGCAAGGCTATGCGTTTGAAATCATTGTGGTCGATGATTTATCCAAAGACAATACATTGCAAGTGTTGCAGGCGGCAAAAACCAAATTTCCAGAATTGCGGGTTTTTGCCCACCAATATAATGCCGGCCAAAGCGCCGCAATTATTTCAGGAGTTCGTGCGGCGCGAGCGCCAATCATTGGGACATTGGACGGCGATGGTCAAAATGACCCCAAAGATTTGCCAAAACTATTGCGGGCATTAACGCGGGTTGATGCGCCAAATGGCCTAGCAATGGTCGCAGGCATGCGCCTTAAACGCCAAGATAGCGCGGCCAAGAAATATGCTTCAAAAATTGCCAATGCGGTGCGGCAATTTCTTTTGAATGATGATGCAATTGATTCTGGCTGTGGGATAAAAGTAGTTAAGCGCGACCTATTTTTGAATTTGCCGTATTTCGATCACATGCATCGTTATATGGCTGCACTTATTAAACAAAGTGGGTATAGTGTTGAATTTTTAGAAGTCCACCACCGCGCACGCGAAACAGGTGCATCCAAATATACGAATTTTGGTCGCCTGCTGGCTGCACTAAGCGATTTATTTGGCGTAATTTGGCTAAGCACGCGCCACCGCAACAGTGGGAAATTAAGCGAGATAAAATAGGCGCTAAGTCATTATTAAGTATATTTGGGCTATTACAAGCCAAATGAAACGCTATTTCGACACAATTCCATTGATGGCCATTCCAATTTGTCTTTATTCAATATTGGCAGCAATTGCGGCTGGATCACGCGGGGTTGATGTATTTACTCGTGAGCTTGAAACCGCGTCATTTTCCTTGACCATGCCATCAGGCGCACCTTGGGGAATATCTGGCGGAACTTTATTGGTCGCGCTAGGTTTAGTGATTTTGTTTTTCGAACTAATACGCGGCGTTGCAAATTCGCGGTTTGCCATTATTCACCACACTTGGGCGGTTTTAATTGCATTGGCGAGCCTCGGTGCTTTTATGATTTTGGATAGTTTCGCAACATCAACATTTTTTCTATTGTCCTTGATGTGCATTTTGGACATGATCGGTGGAATTATCGTCAATATTGCCGAGGCAAGCTCGCGCTCACCGCGTGTAGATTAGGCGATAGCCATTAATCTTTGCGGCATGTTCAGTTTATGGGCATAAGCCAAAGCACCTGCAAATATATTATTTTCCACACCGGTTTCGCCCGCTTCAATTAAAACATGAATAGCAAATAATGGGTTTAGGCCATAATGCGTGGTTTTTGCTTGATTATATGCACGGTCTTGATTGTTTGTGCCTGCCCCATATACATTGATGCGCGGTGCATCGACATTTAGATTGGCTTTTTCTACCGCAGTCACAGCCGTTACTTTGTCCCGAATTGGGACAATGGCGCGGCTTGAAACTGGTGAAATAATGCTCATGCCACATAAGACGCAGATTCTGTGCCATCGACAATCGTCATTACTATGGGATTCACCAAATCTTTATTAGGTTTTGCTAAGTAAATTTTGATGAATTCACCATTTTCAAATTCTGGCATTATTTCGCCTGGCAAAAGCAATGTCCGTGAACTTATGTTCTGGCATGCTTTTGACTTGTTGGAAGTTCTGGCCTGCACATTTGATGATTATGGCAATCTCAATTTTATCAATCAGCAATCAAGCAATATGTTCATGTTGGACAGCCCGCCAAAAACGCTTGATGAATTGTCTGAGATTTTGGGCTTGCCAAGTTTTGCAATGCATATTTTGTCGCAAAATGCGTCTAAACTTAGCCCGCAAAATGAAGTATTGGTAACGCGCTCTGATAATGGTCAATTGGAAGTGCGGGTAAATCACAAAACTAAACTTATCAGTTTGCAGAAACTTGGCAGCAAACCACTCACCAATATTACTGATGACGTGCAAACGCTCGCATTAAAACAAGCATTGAAAGAAAACCGCATCGCGCTTTTCCGCCAGCCGATTGTAACTTCAACGGATGGCAGTATTGTTCGCTTTGAGTGTTTGGCGAGAATGATAAATGTCGATGGCACAATCGCCAATGCCGCCGATTTCATACCGGCCGCCGAACGCGCCGGCTTAATTGCCGATCTCGATATTGCCGCACTTAATTTGGCACTTGCAGCGCTTAAAGGCCGCGCGGACCTGCAATTGGCGGTTAACGTCTCGGCAGCAACAATTGCGGACTTTAATGCGCGCCAAGAATTCGAAAATATGCTTAAGCACTCCCGCAATGAAGCTGGCTATTTGACTGTCGAAATCACCGAAACCATTGCCATTCAAGATTTGGATGTGGCCGCCAAATTTGCCGCCAAAGTGCGCGTGAATAACGCAAGAGTTGCGCTTGATGATTTTGGTTCGGGCCATACTTCATTTCGCTCATTAAAAGCGATTCCGCTTGATGAAGTGAAAATTGACGGTCATTACGTCGAAAAAATTCATGAGCGTGGTGATAGTCGCGCTTTTGTGAAAGCCATTCAAAGCCTATCCCATGATTTGGGCCTAGAAACCATCGCCGAGCGCGTCGAGACCGAAACCGAAGCCGCGATATTGCGTGATATTGGCATTTTTGGCTTGCAAGGCTATTTATTCGGTAGGCCACAAGCGGCGTAATACAAATAGCTGGCAAGTGGCGATAATTTTCGCTAAAATCCGCCCATGGATATTTCAAACTATAATTGGCTCATATTTATTAGTCTTGCCGTTGTTTTAGCGATTCTGATTTATGGTGTTATTAACCTCGCTGCTAGCGGCGATAAAGCGAGGTCGCGTTCTAATTTGCTTATGCGATATCGCGTGATTGCTCAATTTGTTGTTGTCATATTATTGATGATTGGCTTTTGGCTTAAATCGCGGGCCAATTAAATGGTGGTTTTGAATAAAATCTACACCAAGACTGGCGATAAAGGCAAAACCCGCCTTGCCACAGGCGAAGAAGTGTCCAAAACCAATTTGCGTTTGGCCGCCTATGGCACGATTGACGAATGCAATTCCTTTATTGGCGTCGCAAGGCTTCATATTGGCGATGACGTCCTGCTTGATGAAATTTTGATGCGCATTCAAAATGATTTGTTTGATTTAGGCGCGGATTTGGCGACGCCCGATAATGGCAAAGATTTGGGCTATGAGCCATTGCGAATTATTGCATCGCAGGTCACCCGCCTTGAAAATGAAATCGATTTTATGAATGCAGATATTGCACCACTCAACAGCTTCATTTTGCCAGCTGGCAGCGCATTGGCGGCAAACCTTCATGTTGCGCGAACCGTTGCAAGGCGCGCCGAGCGTGAAATTGCGGCATTGATGGAGAGAGGCGAAAAAATATCGGACGCCGCGTTTCAATATGTTAACCGCCTGTCGGATTTGCTGTTTGTTGCCGCAAGACGCGCCAATGATAATGGCAAAGCCGATGTAAAATGGGTTCCTGCAGGGAATCGTTAGGCTCCACACCCATACAAATCATATTCATCGGCGTCGGTTACTTTGGCCATTAATTTATCGCCCACTTTAGCGCCCTCAAATGGTTCGATAATAATATTGCCGTCAACTTCGGGGGCGTCCCAAATTGTGCGGGCGATTATGGTTCCGTCTTCTTCAATTTCATCGACCAAAACCTCTATTTCGCGGCCGATTTTGGTTTGCAGACGTTTGGCCGAAACTTCTTGCGCGACTTCCATCAAGCGTTCCCAACGCGATTGTTTCACATCTTCTGGGATTTGTTCATCGAGTTCGCGTGACGGCGCGTGGATTACATTTTCATATTTGAAAACTCCGACCCTATCAATTTCGGCTTCACGCACAAAATCCAATAGCATTTGAAAATCTTCTTCGGTTTCGGACGGAAAACCCACAATGAAAGAACTACGAATACATAAATCAGGGCAAATTTCGCGCCATGCTTTGATGCGTGCGGCTTGTTTCTCAATATTCGCGGGGCGCACCATTTTTTTGAGAATGCGCGGTGAAGCGTGTTGGAATGGGATATCAAGATAGGGCAGGATTTTGCCATCACGCATTAAAGGAATGACCTCATCGACATGCGGATATGGATATACATAATGCAGCCGCACCCACACGTCCATTTCGCCCAGCGCAACCGCCAAATCATAAAATTTTGCACGAGTTTCGATGCCCTTAAAGCTGCTGGCTTCATATTTTATATCGCGTCCATACGCTGACGTATCTTGGGAAACCACCAATAGTTCTTTGACCCCGGCCCGCACCAAATTTTCCGCCTCGGCAATCACCGAATTGGCTGGGCGCGAAACCAAATCGCCGCGCAAAAATGGGATTATGCAAAATGAACAACGATTGTCGCAACCTTCCGAGATTTTGAGATAGGCATAATGGCGGGGCGTAAGCCTTATGCCCGATGCGGGAACCAAATCTTGAAACGGCTCATGCTTGGGCGGTAAAACTTCATGCACCGCCGCCATTACATTTTCATATTGTTGCGGCCCGGTTATCGCCAAAACCTTGGGGTGTTCGGCCATAATTACATCAGGCTCCGCGCCCAAACAGCCAGTGACAATAACTTTGCCGTTTTCTCTTATGGCTTCACCAATTGCATCCAAACTCTCGGCGCGCGCACTATCCAAAAACCCGCAAGTATTGACCAAAACCAAATCCGCGCCTTCATATGTGCCAGTTATTTCATAGCCTTCGGCGCGAAGTTTGGTTATTATGCGCTCACTATCCACCAACGCCTTGGGGCAGCCAAGCGAGACAATGCCGATTTTTTTTGAAGCTGGTGCAATATTCATGCGCGGCTTTTAGCGGTGGATGCAAAAAGAGGCAAGTTTCCTTCTACCCAATATATCCCTTATCCCGATAAACCTGTTCCAAAACCGCCAATGGCACCGAGCCCGCCAGCAAGCCAGTATCGTGAAAATCCTTGATAGAAAACCTATCACCCATATGCGCCCGCATACGTTCCCTTAGGCGCACCCATTCAATTTTGCCTACCATATATCCAAGGGCTTGGCCGGGCCAAACTACATAGCGCTCAATTTCAGTGGTAGCGGCGCTTACTTGGTCGCCTGTATATTGCACCAAATAATTGATGGCCTGATCGCGGCTCCAGCGTTTGGCGTGCATACCGCTATCGACGACCAAACGAACTGCGCGGAATAATGCGTCATGGAGCATTCCGACTTTGCCAAATGGATCATTTTCATACATGCCCATTTCGTCTGCCACTTGTTCGGAATAAAGCGCCCAGCCTTCGGCATAAGCATTAAAGCCTTGAATTTTGCGCAACATTGGCAAAGCGGCCTCTTGCTGAATAGCAATTTGGAAATGGTGCCCCGGCACGCCTTCATGGAATGTTAGGGTGGGCAAAAGCCATTTGGGCTGCTCTTTGGTATCGCGCAAATTGATATAATATGCCCCCGCGCGTGAACCATCCAATGCGCCCGAATTATAATATCCACCCGGTGCACCCGCTTCGACTTCAACTGGAACCCGTTTAATTTCTAATTTGGCTTTGGGTAGGACATTGTAATAATCGGGGACTTTTTTATAAATTTCTTCAACTAAATGATTGAGGTGACGCAATAATTCCGCTTTGCCCGCATCATTATTGGGGTAATGTTGGCGCGGGTCATTATTAAGTGCTGCCATGCGTTGGCCGGGGGTGCCTTCGGTGA
Source organism: Hyphomonadaceae bacterium (assembly GCA_009773395.1). Classification (GTDB taxonomy): domain Bacteria; phylum Pseudomonadota; class Alphaproteobacteria; order Caulobacterales; family Aquidulcibacteraceae; genus Pseudaquidulcibacter. The sequence goes on from WRPI01000001.1 coordinate 121,457, forward strand.
TGCCTTGGGCGTTTAGAATGGTATTAATCTGGCTTGTGATTTCCGCAACTTTATCAAGCCCAAGCCTATGAACTTCACCTGCTGTCATATTGGCTGTAGTGCTGCCCTTAATCGCATATTCATAACGCTCGGCACCTTGGGGTAAGCGCCATATTCCTGCAGCGCCCGATGCGCCATTTAGTTTGGCATTAACCGCAGCGGCTTGCGCCACCAATGCCCGATGAATTGGCCCACCAACCGCAGCATTTGCGCGGGCAACGAAATTGCCTCTTATGCCTTTTGACCTAAGTTTCGATGCAAACGCTCTAACAAGATTATTATCTGCGGCGCGTTTGCGCGTCATTGGAGTCAATTGTTCCAAAGTTCGGCGCAAAATAAAATCAGGCGGGGTTAGGCCGATGGCGCAATCTTCGTTAAAATTAGTGGTTTCTTCACTCAATACCGCGGCATATTCGTGAAGCCTTGCGACATAAGCCTCAGCATCGTCACGGGTTTCAATTGCGTGCTGACTATCAAGAAAGTCTGGTGTGGATTGATATGACCCGGTTAATTGCGAAATCGGGTAAGGATTGCCACCGGCTGAGGTGCCTTGGAATCTGTTTGCGCCATCAATGGTATGCGAAGCATCCCAAAGCACCGTATCATAATTTATGCGGTCCATTCCTAGCAGCGAATTACGGTCTATTGCTTCGAGCGAAGTTTTAAGCCCCCGACCAAAAGCAAGATATCGGTCGCGGCTCGCTTTATCAGCATGATCCAGTTTTGATTTTTGGAATGCAAGCGGACCTTTATCCGCTCCAATAGATGTGCAAAGCCCCGGTGATAATTTCAATAGATCTTGAAACGCACCATCGAGCACGTTCGCCAACGCATCGGAGCTCGGTGCTTCTGCGGCGTTAGCAATGCTAATAATTCCGCTGGCAACGCCAAATGCGCCAAGCCCGATGCGGCTAGTTTTATTGATAAAATCGCGACGATTAAACATATATCATTCCCCCAAAATTTGTTTTGCAAGGAGTATTTTACAAATCGCAATTATACAATTTAATTTTTCGTATGGTTTGGCAATTTCTCCCAATAGAGCAGGGCCAAATCGCATGATAATTCTAAGTGAGGGCAATTGCACACCTACTCAAATTTTATCGTTTTGTCGTCGGACTAATTGCGCTATTATGCGCAATAGAAAAATAAGCCAGTCGGTGCCACGTTGAAAAATATATTGCTAAGGACAGCCGAAATTGAAGATGCAGATGAACTTGGCTCTTTGCATGTCCGAACATGGCAAGAAACATATACGGGATTACTTCCAAATGAATTTCTCGAAAAAACTACTATAAACTCACGCGTTGAAATGTGGCAACGAGTTTTAAGTCAAATGGAGACACTCGGTGTTGTCAGCGTAGTTGTTGCTCAAGGAGCAGAAGGAATAATCGGCTTTGCTTCTAGCTCCAAACAACGAAACATTGACCTCGTCGAGATGGGTTACTTAGGTGAAATTGGCGCAATTTATGTCTTGAATTCTTTCCAAAACAAAGGGATTGGGAGCGCCTTAATGCGAGAAATGGCGCGCGCATTATCCGAGCGCAAGCTTAATTCAGCAAGCCTTTGGGTTTTGGAAGACAACTCGCCTGCCCTAAGATTTTATGAATATCATGGAGCTAAACCATTAAATCTTTCAAAACCATTCACGGATGGTTCATCGATTCGTGAAATGGCCTATGGTTGGCGAGACTTAGCGCCACTCATATATTAATACAATGTCATCAAATCTCTACGCTCAAAGCTTTTGAGCTCATCCAAGCGCCCGTCTTTGATTTTATCAACCCATTCTGGGTCATTTAATAAGGCGCGGCCCACGGCAATCACGTCAAATTCTTTGTCTTCAAGGCGCTTTAATACGCCATCAATTGACGCTGGTTGGGAGCCTTCGCCCATAAATGCCGCTACAAATTCACCCGACAGGCCAACCGAACCCACGGAAATGGTGGGCACGCCGATAAGCTTTTTGGCCCAGCCCGCAAAGTTCAAATCAGAGCCTTCAAACTCTGGCTCCCAAAAGCGGCGTTGTGAGCAATGTAGCACGTCGGCGCCTGCATCGACTAAGCCACCCAACCATTCGGTCATTTCTTCGGGGGTGTTGGCATTGCGCGCAGTATAATCTTGCTGCTTCCATTGCGAAATGCGAATGACAATAGCGAAATCTTCGCCAACCGCCGCGCGGCACGCCTTAATAACTTCGCGCGCAAACATAGAGCGTTCACCAATTGTCGGCCCACCCCATTTATCATTGCGCAAGTTCAAATCTTTCCAAAAGAATTGATCAATTAAATAGCCATGCGCACCATGCAATTCCAAACCATCAAAACCCAAATCCTTGGCGGATTTTGCTGACGCCGCGAATGCCGCAATTGTATCGGCAATATCGGCTTCGGTCATTGGTTCGGCGGAAATTTTGTCTTTAGCGTGCAATCCTGATGGGCTGTCTTTTGGCAATGGGTCATAGCCCGATCGACCCTTAACATTGCCAACATGCCAAATTTGTGGGATTATTACGCCGCCAACTGAGTGAACTTCATCGACCACTTTTTTCCATTTGGGTAAAGCGTCGCCGTAAAAATTGGGTATGCTTTCGTCGTTTTTGGAAGCCGGGCGTTCAATAACTGTGCCTTCAGTAATTATTAGGCCAACATTATGCTCTGCGCGGCGCTTGTAATATACCGCAACATCATCAGTTGGAATGCCTTTGGGCGAGAAAGAGCGCGTCATTGGCGCCATTGCGACGCGGCTTTTTGACTTAATGGATTTTATTTCAAATGGTTCAAATAGTGTGGCCAAAGACATTTAATGCTCCTGATTATTTTGGAAATAATCACATAGGGTTTGCATTTGAAAAGGTAAATGATAATCAAATTTCATGAGCAGTTTTACGGATGGCGATATGGTCAATTGGCGACAAAGAATATTGGATAATTGGCCGCAAGGCGCGGGGCTTGCGGGGCTGGCAATTATTGCAATGGTGCCAATTGCGCGTGATTATTATCCGCCGTGGCTATTCGCAACCCTAATTCAATTGCCGCTTTATATGCTGCACCAATATGAAGAATAGGACGATAATCGCTTCGGCAAATTTATAGATGAAAATATCGCGCACTTGGAGGGCGCTTTGAGCAAGGAATTCGTGTTTTTTGTCAATGTCTTTGTAGTCTGGGGGGCGATAATTGGTTCGGCATTCGCATCGCTTTATTTTCACAAAGGTTTCGCGCTTGTTGCAGGATATTTGACTTTGATAAATGGCGGCCTTCATTTGCTCGGAACCATTGCGATGCGCAAATATAATCCGGGTGTAATAACTGGTGTGACTTTATTCCTTCCGCTTGGTCTTTGGGCAATTATTATGCACCCACCACCAGGAGCACAATGGTATGACCATGTTTTTGCGGCAGTAGTTGTAATTATCGGGCATTTGATGATTTTAGGGTATTTGCGGATGCGGCTAAAAAAACTTCGGCAATAGCGAAAACTTTGCACCAAACTTTAGCCATATTTGCAGTAGATATTTTGGACAAAATGGGGGATTCCAATGAATCGGGTAAAAATTATAGCCTCTACATGCGTGATTATATTATTGTGCCAGGCAAATACCGCATCGGCGCAGACTACCACTACAAGAACTACTGGTGGTTTTACTGTTCAACATAATGACCCCAATAACGAAGTTTTGTGCCGTATTCCTGGCACAGAATATTTGCCGCAATGCCAAGCAATTGCTGCAAATTATGCAGCGCGCCAAAGTGATTCCCAGAACCCGCAAAATGAACGCGCCACTCATTTCAATTCACAAAATGTGGACCAAGGGACAGTACGCGACTATAGACCTCTTAAAATCATTGAAATCCCCGACCAATTCGTAAAGCCCGACTGGCCGCCATATTGGATGCGAATTTGCAGGCCAGTGGACCCCTCACGCGGGCCCAGCGATTATGTGACACCGATTAGCGCAGCCTCCGATGGCGGCACACCAACCCAAATCAATGATAGAGGCTGCACCTATGTGCCCTTCACAAAAAGCCTAATTCTTTCGACCGCTTATGGTTCACACGAAGTCGAATATCAATTTTTGGGGCGTTCCTAACACCTTTGTCAGTCAAATATATTGACAACGGCATATAAATCCTTTCTATGCGGCGCTTCTTGGGCTTGCTCTAGGCTTTGGCAATGCTAAATCGTTGTCAGAGCCGCGATTTTAGGCGGCAAGATACGAGTAAAAAGACATGCAGGAAGTCTGGACGACTTTCAAATGGCTTTTTGCTTGTAGATTGGCGCATAAAATAGTGGAAATGGCAGCGATTTAGTGTTGCCAAAGCCTAAGTAATGGGAAGTGAAATTCGGCCATTTCAAAGTAATGCATGGGCATTACCCGAACTCACAAATAAGGTATAATAATGTCAAAACGCCATAGTGCTAAATATAAAATCGACCGCCGTATGGGTGAAAACATTTGGGGTCGTCCAAAATCACCAGTTAACAAACGCTCTTATAAACCCGGTCAACACGGCGCGACTGCACGTGGCGGCAAATTGTCGGACTTTGGCTTACAATTGCGCGCAAAACAGAAATTGAAAGGCTATTATGGCTCGATTTCTGAAAAGCAATTCTCCAGCCTTTATGAAGAAGCAGATCGCTTGAAAGGCAATACTGCGGAAAACCTTATTGGTTTGCTTGAAAGCCGTTTGGACGCATTGGTTTACCGCGCGAAATTTGTGCCGACAGTATTTGCTGCGCGCCAGTTCGTGAACCATGGCCATGTGACTGTTAATGGCAAAAAGGCCAATATCCCTTCATATCGCTTGCGCCCAGGTGATGTTGTGCAGATTAAAGAAAAATCACGCACTATGGCTTTGGTGCTTGAAGCACTTCAATCGCCAGAGCGTGACGTTCCTGAATATGTTGATATGGATCCAAGCACAATGAAGGCGACTTTTGTTCGCATTCCAGAATTGTCCGATGTGCCATATGCCGCGCAGATGGAGCCAAACTTAGTAGTCGAGTATTACGCTTCGTAATTGATTAGTGAGCCATTAAATGAAACAACCCGCCAAGAAATTGGCGGGTTTTTGTTTGCGTTCCAAGTGAATTATATTAAACAAGGAATGCAAATAATGGGGTAAATTATGAGTGATGCTTTTATTGCCGCAGATGGCAAACCAAGATGCCGATGGTGTGGTTTTGCCCCGGAATTCCTTGATTATCACGACAAAGAATGGGGCTTTCGCGTTCGCGATGACAAAAAATTATTTGAAAAGCTATGTCTTGAAGGTTTTCAATCTGGCCTGTCTTGGCGCACAATTTTGGTAAAACGGGAAAATTTCCGCAAGGCTTTTGATGGTTTCGATTTTAACGAGATTGCCAATTATAGTGATGAAGATAGAATTCGTTTGGTTAATGATGCGGGTATTGTGCGCCACAAAGGGAAAATAGAAGCCACCATAAATAATGCGCAAAGGGCGCTCGAAATGATTGAAAATGAAGGCTCATTGGCAAATTTTTTCTGGGGCTTTGAGCCAAAAAACCACGCCAATCCTCAGACCGTATCAACCAGTGTAGAATCGATTGCAATTTCTAAAGAACTTAAAAAGCGAGGGTGGAAATTTGTTGGCCCCACGACAATTTACGCTTTCATGCAAGCAATGGGCCTTATTAATGACCATGCTGATTATTGCGTAATTAGGGAAAAAGTCGAAGCTTCGAAATAGAAACTATGCCAATCCCTTGGCTTGCATAAGCTCGGTCAATTCGCCTGCTTCATACATTTCGCGCACGATGTCACAGCCGCCGACAAACTCGCCTTTGACATAAAGCTGAGGAATGGTTGGCCAGTTCGAATATTCTTTAATGCCTTCGCGCACTTCCATATTGGTCAGGACATTGTAATCTTTGAATGGCACACCGATTAAATCAAGAATGCGCACAACAGTTGCCGAAAATCCGCATTGCGGTTGGTCGGCATCGCCTTTCATAAACAATACGACATCGCCGCTATTTACCAATTTTTCGATTGTGGCCTGTATTTCACTCATTTTCAAATTCTCACTTCAATATGTCATTTAGTCGCACTGAACTTAATATCAAGGGCGATTGTCATTTATAGTCATTTCTGCAAAATTGTGGTTTCCACGATTTGAAAACTGACAACCAAATGAGTGCAAGGAATCCATCATGCGGAACTTTATTTTATTTTCATCAATAGCTTTGGCAATAGCGACTTTGCCAACAAATTCCACAAATGCGCAAGCCCGCGTGAATTGCGACGATCCAAAGTCAGTGCAAGAATCGGCACATTGTGCCGGCATTGAGTTTCAACAAGCGGATAGGCGGCTGAACCAAACCTATGCCCGTGTCTTGGTGCGCCATAATGATCAAGCTGCTTTGATACGGACAGCACAACGGGCTTGGATTACATATCGCGACACAGAATGCGCAGTAATTGGCGCACGGTTTAATGGTCACCCTGGGCGCGCATATGAAATTATAAATTGCAAAATGGAATTGACCAATGAACGTGAAGCGAGGCTTACTGCAAACTACCTTTTGGCAGATTGATTATTTTCGCGCGGATTTTCCCAATCTTGGCAGCAATATCGTTTTTTGGGCTTGCTTTCGCCATAATCACCATGCAACTTCGCAAAATTCGGCGATTTGAGCCATTTAGTTTTTGGGGGAATGATAATGCGTGCTATATTTTTGACAAGTTTTTCAATTGCAGCTTTTTGTGCCGCGAGTGCCGCGAGCGCGCAAACTGCCATTGTTATTCGTGATATCAGCCCGGGCCAAACCATTAATAGCACGATGGATGCAACCGATGCGAAACTCGAATCAGATGGTTCGGCTATTGAAATTTTCAAAGTTAGGGTTCGCGCTGGGCAAAGCGTTGTCGCGACAATGCACAGCAATGCATTTCAACCGTCTTTAAGTGTTGGCGATGTGCAAAACGCTGGCACATGCGAAAATTGCTCGTTTCCAAGCGAATCAAATGACCATGACGCGACAGCACGCAAATCTGCCACCGCCGACGGCTTTATTTACATTCGCGCAAATACTATGAATGCGGGCGATAGTGGCGCTTATAGCCTCAAGGTCGAAGTCGTCAGCGCGCCAGTGGTTCGCCCTGTGCGCATGACTTATGGCACTTTGGTGCAAGGCAATTTAAGCGATGCCGACACCAAAAATGATGATGGCAATTATTTTGACACTTATTCAATCCGCCTTCCTGCAAACAAGAGGGTACAAATTGACGCGAGTTCCGAAGCGATTGATAGTATTATCAAACTTATCGGCCCCGATGCCGAAAATATTATGGCCGAACTGGCCGAAGACGACGACAGCGGCCCAGGCTTGAACTCTCGTATCAGATTCACAACAACCCGCGCTGGCACTTATCGCATCAATATGAGTTCAGTTGGCGACACCAAAACTGGTGCCTATACGTTGGTTATTGGTGATGAACCAGCGAGGACACCACTTCCCGCGCCGATTGCTTTGAACTTAGGCGACCGCCTAACTGGCCAATTGTCAGAAAGCGCACCAAAAGAAGAAAGTGACGGCGAAGAAGTAGCGGTTGTGCGCTATGTCATCAATGCGACCGCAAACCGCGCTTATTGGATTGCGGTTGATACCACTGCGTTTGACCCAACGGTTGAAGTCGGCCGTTATGGCAAAGTCAATGCGTTTGAATCACTCGTCAGCGATGATGATGGTGGTGAAGGAACAAATGCGTTGATGCGCTTTAAGCCCGAAGCCGATGGCACTTATATTGTTCGGGTTCATTCGATTTCGTCAAATCCTGAAGGCCAAGATACAGGCGGTGACACAATCGCAACTGGCGCCGGTGCGTTCACAATCAGCCTAAAAGAAGCCCCAGTTGCGCCAACGCCGACCACGGCGACTAGCATAAATATTGGCCAAACAATTGCTGGCAATTTGGCAGATGGTGGCCCGCGTCGTGACAATGATTCGCTTTATGCCATTTATTCAGTTGCCCTCACTGCTGGCCAACGCATTACAATAACCATGGATAATAATGCCGACGAAAACACCGATGGCTTTGATCCATTCCTTGAAATTGGCACCGGGACACCTGCAACTTTCACTAAATTGTCAGAGGACGATGACGGCGGCCGCGAATTAAACTCCCGTCTGCGTTTTGAAGCACCAAGCGCTGGAACTTATTTGATAAGGGCGACCACAGTAGCTTCAACAAATGCTGGGGCTTATTCACTGGCTATTGTTAACACTCCGCCAGCACCACCAGCGCCAACACCAGTTGCAATCCAAATTGGCGAAACCAAAACTGGCAATTTGGCGCCAAGCGATGCGACCTATGGCAATGATGACAAGCGTTATGATTTATATTCATTTGATGCCAATGTCGGTGATGTTTTCGTAATTGAGCTTAACTCACCTGATTTTGACTCGCTGGTTGGCGCGAAAGCACAAAGTGCAGCAGACACAGCCTATGCCGAAGATGACGATAGCGGCGGTGAGTTGCACTCAAAACTTGAATATACTGTGACCACCGCTGGTCGCCAGCTTATCAGAGTTAGTTCATTTAGCGAAGAAGCCGAAGGCACATATACGTTAAAACTACGCCGTAAATAAAAGCCCTTCCCGCAAACTGTCATCCCCGAAAATCCAATGGATTTATCGGGGATCTCAGGGAATTAAAGGACGAGACCCCCGATATTTGCACCGCAAATTCGGGGATGACAATTGTTAGCTATTCCAACTCCGCTATTGCATATTTTGCGTATAATTTGTTTTGCGCAAGGAATGCTTCGGTTTTGGCTTCATCAAGGCCATCAATGCCCCATAATTCCTCGGCGTGAATGCCTCCTGCAACAAATAAACAATCAAGGCCTTGGTTTTGCGCGCCTTGGATATCAGTTTGAATGCCATCACCGATGCAAAGAATGCGGCTTCTTTCAAGTTTACGGCTCAAAATGGCTTCGGCTTTTTGCTCCGTCAATTCATAAATTGGGGCGTTGGGTTTGCCAGGCATGATAACTTCGCCGCCATATTCTTCGTAAATATCGGCCAAAGCACCAGCGCAGGGAATTAAGCGATCCCCCATTTGCACAACACGATCTGGGTTGGCGCAAACAAAAGGTATGCCTGTTTTTGCCATTTCGCGAAGCTCATCGCGGTAGTCCTCGACTTTATCGTTCAAATCATCGCGCGGGCCCGAGCAGACAATAAATTGCGCCTCATCAATGTTCACAAAATCGACATCAAGCGCATCATAAAGCCCCAAATCCTTTTCGGGCCCCAATTTATAGGCTTTGCGACCCATATTATTGATTATGTTAATGCAAGCATCGCCCGAAGTGACAATTTCATCATAAGTGCTTGGTTCAATTTCCAAGCGGTTCAATTGCAATGGAATTAATTTCGACGGGCGCGGGGCGTTGGAAATTAAAACAACGGGCTTGCCTCTTTTGCGAAATTCTTGAAGCGCCAAAACTGCGGGGCGATATTGTTTATAGCCATCATGAATGACCCCCCAAACATCACAAAATATTGCGTCATAATTATCGGAAATTTGGCTAAGTTTGGTGATTATTTGCGTTTTCATGCCCGCCCATTAGAGCATTCTGCAAAAAGTGTGAAGCGGTTTTCGCAAAAAGAACACGGCAAACAATGAAGCCAGCGCAGCCTGCTCCGAGGCTAACGGTATGATTAACCCGAACGAAGTGAGGCAAGGGCGACCGCCCGCCGCGCCGAGTGGCGCGCCCCATCGGAGCGGTTAGGGAATAGCGCGAGCGATGAGCGAGTGCCCCTAACATAAGCGTGAGATAAAAAATGGTGGAACTTTGAGACGCTTTAGCTCGCCAACCTTGTGCCAATTGCCTCAATGTCATCTTCAATTGACTGAAGTTCATGCAGTGGTCTTGGTGGCCCAAATAAATTGCCTTGGGCATATCCCAAATCAAGTTCCAGTAATTCAACAACTGTGCGCTCGTTTTCAACCCTATCGGCAATCAAATCGACGCCATAACGCGCAAATAATGATGCAACATCTTGCGCTTCAAATTCACGCGCAAGGCCAGTAACTGGGCGCACGCCTTCGCGCAATAATTGCCGCACCAAAGTATCACCCGCCACTTTAACATAGCGCACGCCCATACGTTCGAGTTTGCGTAAATCCAAATCAATGGCATCGCAACGATCTATGGAAAAACGAAAGCCCAAATCGAAAAGCCGGCCCATATTGCGTTCGGCCGTCATCGACAGACGATCAAATGCCTCACGCGGCAACTCAAAAATCATCGAACCCGCCAAATCGCGGTTTTGCTTGAGGAAATCAACAAATTGCACAAAGAAGTTTTCATCGCCCAAACTGGTTGGCGATAAATTGCAAAACATAGCAATTCGCTTGTCGCGCTTAATCATGCGCCTTGCAAGCTGCACACATTTTAGCAATAGCATATTGTCAATTTCAGAAACCAGTCCCGAAGGCTCAGCTACCCGCAAAAACTCACCGGGCATAATCATGCCGCCAGTAGCGTCACGAAGGCGGGTGAAGCTCTCATAAAATGCAATCCGCCTTTGCGGCAATGTTACAACTGGTTGCAAATGAAGCTCAACCCGATTGCTTTCAATGGCCTCACGCACACTGTTCAAAAGGCCGCGCTCGCTGCGGACGGGCGCCATTGCAATTTTTGGCGCGCTTTGCGAATTTTTCAATTTTGCTTCGTTAAGCGCGACATACTTCGCAAGGCCAATTGACAGCTCTTTTAATTCATTTGTTAGCCTTTCCTCGCGCTTTTGTGCTTCATCGAGGAAAGTTTCTTTCATAATTTGCAGGCGGTCGTCCACTTCAATTTGCGCTTCTTTAAGCTGTGCAAATTGATTATCGAGGCGAATTTTCTCGGTTTGCGAAAGTTTGTTGCCTTTTGGGCTGAGCGCCAAATGGAACAAGCCACAGCTATTTGCAAACATGGCGCCAATGCACACCGAAACTGCTGCCGAATATTCATAAAGCCAATATGAAGCCGAACCAAGACCCACGGCCAAAGCAACATAAGTAATTACCAAAATAGCGTGGACTACGACCGCAAACAACTTGCTTCCCCCCGCAACTAACCGCTAAAATGCGAGCTTTCATTGCAGCGCTAAGTTTGACAAAGTTTTGGTTAATGATGCGTTAACTATCACCATTTTTTTCATTCATTTCGGGCTTATTCGGCATTAGAGTTTCGTAAAATTCGGCGATTGTGCAAACATCACCGCGCATGGGTTTAATTTTTTATGCAAACCAGCTATTAGCGATCATCATTCTGTTTGATTAGAGATTATTTGTGACCACTGAACCGCGCGATTACCGCCCCACGATTTTTTTACCTGAAACCAGCTTTCCTATGCGCGCGGGCTTGCCGCAAAAAGAAGTCGAGATTTTGTCAAAATGGGGCTCTACGGATTTATACAAACAGATCCGCGCGGCTTCAGCAAACAAGCCAAAATGGGTTTTCCATGATGGCCCACCCTATGCCAATGGCGCAATGCATATTGGCCATGCGCTCAATAATATTTTGAAGGATTTTGTCGTGCGCTCACGCCAAATGGCGGGCTTTGACGTGGATTTTGTCCCCGGGTGGGATTGTCATGGTTTGCCAATTGAATGGAAAGTTGAAGAAGAATTTCGGAATGCGGGCCGCGATAAGAAAGAAGTTTCCGCCGTTGAATTTCGTCAGGCTTGCCGCAAGTTTGCGCAAAAATGGGTTGATATTCAAAAAACTGGCCGCATCCGTATGGGCGTAATTGGCGATTGGGACGAACCATATCTCACCATGAATTATAATGCCGAAGCCATTATTGAAGCCGAGTTCCACAAAGTCGTGGCGGCAGGTTTGGTATTTCGTGGTTCCAAACCCATCATGTGGTCACCTGTTGAGCGCACATCTTTGGCCGAAGCCGAAGTTGAGTATCAAGAAAAGACCAGCCCCGCGATTTGGGTGAAGTTTCCTGTGGTTTCGGGGCAAAACATCGGCGCAAGTATCGTAATTTGGACCACTACGCCTTGGACAATTCCCGCAAATCGCGCGATTTCCTATTCCACCAAAATTGAATATGGGCTTTATCAAATCGATGCAATTGAAGCTGGCTTAGAGTTTGTGCCATTTGCGCAAATTGGAGAACGCCTAATTCTCGCTGACAAACTTGCTGAAGCGATATTTGCAAGTGCAAAAGTTGCAAAATATACGCGTATTGGCTCAGTTAACCCTACTGGACTTGTTTGCTCTCACCCCCTAAAAAATTGGGCGGGCGCAAATGGTGGTTATCAATTCCCTGTACCCTTACTCGCAGGAGATCATGTCACTGACGACGCTGGTACTGGTTTTGTCCATACTGCGCCATCGCATGGTACTGATGATTATTTGGTATGGATGAAAAATGGCCTGCCGCAATCGGATATTCCATTCACGGTTGACGAAGATGGGCGGCTAACTAAAGAAGCGCCGGGGTTTGAGGGGCTCGAAATCATGGAGCTGGAGGGCAAGCGTCAAGGCAAAGAAGGCCGCGCAAATGCTGCGGTAATCGAGGCCCTCGCGCAAACTGGTAATTTATTTGCCAAGGGGCGTTTGGTGCATCAATATCCGCATTCGTGGCGATCCAAAGCGCCATTGATTTATCGCAATACGCCGCAGTGGTTTATCGCAATGGACAAGCCAGTGCCGCATTTAGGTGGAAAAACTTTGCGTCAAGTTGCGATGGCGGAAATTGACAAAGTCGATTGGGGCAATGAAGCCAGCAAAGCCCGGATTGGCACGATGGTGCGCGAACGCCCCGATTGGTTGATTTCACGCCAGCGCGCATGGGGCGTGCCTTTGGCAATATTCGTGCATAGAGAAACCTTGGAAGTGCTGCAAGACACCGAGGTTAATGCGCGGATTATCACCGCCATGAAAACCAATGGCGCAGACGCTTGGTATGCAACCGACCCGCAAGTCTTTTTGGGCGATAAATACAAATCCGAAGATTATGAGCAAGTCCAAGATATTTTGGACGTTTGGTTCGATAGCGGCTGCACCCACGCTTTTGTCCTTGAGAGCAGGCCAACTTTGCCGCGCCCTGCCAATATGTATTTTGAAGGGCTGGATCAACATCGCGGTTGGTTTCAGTCTTCCCTTTTGCAGAGCTGCGCCAGCCGTGGTGTTGCACCCTATAAACAAGTGCGAACCCACGGTTTTACGGTCGATGAAAAAGGGCGCAAAATGTCCAAATCAATGGGCAATGGCATGGAGCCGCAAGACATTGCCGATAAAAATGGCATTGAAATATTGCGGGTGCTTTTTGCCGCCGCCGATTACACTCAAGAATTGGCGCTTGGCAAAACCATGATTGACCAAGCTTCGGAAACTTATCGCAAATTGCGCAATTCCATACGTTATATGATGGCATCAACCAAGGATTTCGCGCCCGAAAACGCAGTTTCATACGACAAATTGCCATTGCTTGAAAAATGGCTGCTTGCGCGCTGCGCCGACGTTCACGCCAAAGTTATCGCCGAATATGATGACTATAATTTCAAAGGCGCATTATCAACAATTGCCGATTTTGCCAATTTGGAACTTTCGGCATTTTATGTCGATGTTCGTAAAGATGCTTTATATTGCGACCCAGTGAATTCAGTTAAACGCCGCGCAGCACAAACAGTTTTGCATGAATTATTTGGACGGTTTTTGACTTGGCTTGCGCCGATTTGCCCGTTCACAACCGAAGAAGCATGGCTTAACCAAAACCCTGAAGGCGGTTCTGTCCATTTGCAAGTTTGGGGCGAAATTCCAACCCAGTGGCATAATCCTGCTTCAATTTCACGCATGGCGAAGCTGCGCGATTTGCGTAAAGCAATAACTGGCGCACTCGAAATTGAACGCGCCGCAAAAACCATTGGGTCATCATTAGAGGCCGCCCCCAAAGTGTATATCACTGACAAAGAAATTCTCGCGGCGATTGGTGACGAAGACTTGGCGGAACTTTGCATAACTTCGGGGATTGAATTGATAGAAGGCGAAGCGCCTGAAAATGCCTATCACCATGAAGATGTCGCGGGCGTCGGCGTTGTATTTGCGCGCGCAAATGGCATTAAGTGCCGAAGGTCTTGGAAATATTTTGACCCCGCTACTGCAAATCCAAAATATCCAGATATTACCGCCAGAGATGCCGAAGCGGTTTTAGCGTGGGAGCAAGCGCAAGCCTAATGTTCAATTATCTCGCCAATCCTGACCGTTTTATGCGATTTTCAAAAATCGCAACTCCGATTTTCGCTTTGCTGGCATTTGTGATTTTGGTGTTTGGTTCGGTTTGGTCTCTGGCCTTTGCCCCGGCTGACTATTTGCAGGGCCAAAGCGCGCGCATTATGTTTGTGCATGTGCCAGCAGCGTGGGTGGCATTTTCGGCTTATTCAGTAATGGCAGGCGGTAGTCTAGTCTATTTGGTTTGGCGCCATAATCTGGCCGATGTTGCAGCAAATGCGGCTTCAACCATTGGCGCGACCTTCACAGCAGTTTGTTTGTTAAGCGGCTCAATATGGGGGCGACCCACTTGGGGAACTTGGTGGGTATGGGACGGCAGGCTAACTTCAATGTTGGTTTTATTATTCATATATCTTGGCTATATCGCTTTGCGTTCTGCGATAAGCGACAAGCAAAAATCGGCAAGTGCGGGGGCTATTTTGTGTTTGGTGGGCACAGTTAATATCCCGATTATTCGCTATTCCGTAGTTTGGTGGAATACTTTGCACCAACCCGCAGCAATTATTCGTAAAGGCGGACCGAGCATTCACCCCGAAATATTGCAACCATTATTATTTATGGGTTTGGGCTTTATGTTGCTGTTTGGTGCGCTTTTGCTTTTGAAAATGCGCGCATTGATTTTTCAAAACCGAGCGGCGGTTTTGGCGCATCGTTTGTTGGACGAAATTAGTTGAATATGTTTATGGCCTCTCAATTCACCAATTTTCAAGAATTTTTGCAAATGGGCGGTTACGCTGGTTTTGTTTGGGCCGCTTGGGGCATTGCGTTTGTTGCCATTGTCGGATTGGTAATTCGGGCATACCAACATGAGAAATTTTGGCACAGTGAAGTCGAAAAATTGGAAGCGCAACTCAATCAAAAAAAGCAGGCCGAAAATGAAAACCCCTAAAATTTGGGCTTTTCTACCCTTTGCATTATTCATCGGCCTTTTTGCGATGTTTGCTTTTGGTATGTGGGGCAATCGCGTTTCTAAAGATACAAGCCCACTTATCGGCCAGCCAGCGCCGACATTGCAAATATTTACTATTGATAATCAAATTATGGATTTGGTCAAATATCGCGGGAAGCCCATTATCGTCAATTTTTTTGCTTCATGGTGCGCGCCTTGCCGTGCCGAACACCCTAGCCTTTTACAAATTGGGCATGATGAAAGCGTAGTTCTAATCGGCATTGCTTACAGGGACAACCCAACCAACAACCGCAATTATATTGAACAACTTGGCAATCCATTTGCACAAATTGGCTTGGATTTACAAGGCGCAGCCGGCGCGAGTTTTGGGCTTTCTGGCGTTCCTGAAACCTACATAATCGACAAAGACGGCATCATTATTTACAAACACAAAGGCGAAATAACTGCTGGTGATGTGCCGAAATTGATAAGGATTGCGGTTCGCGGTTCATAGCCGCCTATTGAGGTTTTGTTAAGCCAATTGGGCCAAAACCGCATTATGAATCCGATTAGCAATAATTCACCGCCAAACCTACGCCCTTTGCCGCGCGTCGAGGCTTTGACCGACACAAAGCAAGCATTCTTGCGGCAGTTGGAGCAGTTGCGCGCAAATTCTGGGGTGGCGCACACAGCAGCCAAGCCTTTGACAACCGAGGCGGTTTCAAACTCCGATGCTTCAACTCAAAATATTGCGGCTTCACCCGCACCCAAATCCGCTGGCAATGAAGGCGGATTTCGCAAGGGTATGGTTTTGGATATTAGGGTCTAATTTCTATTTTTCGACCTCTTGGCCTTCTTCGCTTTTTTGTTTTTTCCAATTTTCGCGGTTTTATTTGCTTTGGAGGCTGGCGATTTTTTTGCATCTTTGGTTTTGGTTTTGGCGGCAATTTTGGGCGCAATCTTTGCCTTGCCCACTAAGCCGATTGCAATTTCAATGAACTTGCGGCCTTTGTTCTCGCCCAATGCCACCAATATTTCATTGTCTATTTTTTGAAACCCTGGCAGGCTTTGCTCATATATTTCTGCGCCACTCGCGCTTAGTTTTACGACATTTGCACGGCTGTCAGTGAGTGATTTTTCGCGCTCAATTGCGCCATTTTTTTCCATCCGACCCAAAATCTCGGCCAAGGTTGACCTGTCAATACCAGTTTCATTGACCAATTTGACTTGCGATGCCGCGCCAAATTTAGCCAACACCGTCATTATTGCAAATTGACGCGACGTTATGCCGCCACGCCCAAATTCTTTAATATGCAGGTCTCCGGCATATTGCCCAATGCGGTGGAAAATATGCGATAACGATGAATTTATGTCAAAAACTGCCGCAGACGATTGCATTGGCAGTTCATTGTCCTGAATGGCATCTTGTTGGTTTTCGGGTGGTTTCATCTGACTTTTCCCACGATGCGATATTGAATAAAATTCCTATATGCCTTGCGCAAACTAGTTTGTTATGATTTGTTTACATTTTCCAGTCACATTTTTGTGACAATAAGGCAAAAACCTACACACAACAAGGAAAACCGAATAATGCAAATTGAAGTTAAGCCCATTGCCCCCGGACAACTGGACCGACTGCGCATTGTTTTGCTTTCCGAAGGTTTGCCCGCCGAGGATATATTACGCGCACCAGTGCGTTTTTTTGAAGCCTGCACCGAAAATGGTGCAGCAATTGGTTGGGGTGGTTTAGAAATTTATGGTGACCAAGCAGTTTTGCGGTCGGTTGTTATTAATTCAGTTTTGCGTGGCACTGGCGCGGGTAAAGCTTTGGTCGAAACTCTGATTTCTGAAGCTCGCGCGCTAAATTTGAAAAAACTATGGCTTTTGACCACCAATGCAGAAAACTTCTTTGCCAAACTCGGCTTCAGCCATGCAATTCGTTCAGAAGCGCCAAAAGAAATCCAAAATTGCGAAGAATTCAAATGGCCCAATAATGAAACCGCCCATTGCATGAATATGCGACTTTGATCAAATTTCATATCAAGTTTGTGCCTGCTTTCACCACTTGCTTTTAAGGCAATAGGCTTTATGCAATCCCTTCCTAATTTTGCGCGGAGCGCCAGCGAGCAATGAGCGAGCCAGCCTGCGTGGCGCCAAAGAAAAATTGAAGGCTTTGCCTTCGAGTTTTTCTGAACGCAAATGAAAGATGGGCAGGTGGCCGAGTGG
Source organism: Hyphomonadaceae bacterium (assembly GCA_009773395.1). Lineage (GTDB taxonomy): Bacteria > Pseudomonadota > Alphaproteobacteria > Caulobacterales > Aquidulcibacteraceae > Pseudaquidulcibacter. The sequence goes on from WRPI01000001.1 coordinate 138,881, forward strand.
TTGAAGGCGCACGCTTGGAAAGCGTGTTTAGGTTTACGCCTAACGAGGGTTCGAATCCCTCTCTGTCCGCCATAAACACAAAAGGGCATTTTGCCCTTTTTGTGTTTATATTGGCACATGTGGGGTTCGAACCCGAAGCCGAGGGTTCGACAAAACCTATAGGTTTTGGTCGCACAGCCACGAAGTGGCGAGCGCGCGAAAGCGGAAAATATTTGCATTAAGCAAATATTTTAACAATCCCTCGCAACCCCCTTATTCCCCATCTCGTTTTTTCGTTTCATAATCCAAGACCGAACCATCAAGCTCAAGACCGGCCCTGCCGCCCGCAATTGTGTGGCTCGGGGCGTGGGGTAATTCCATTTCGGCGGGCTCTCTTACCTCAAGCATGCCTTCCCATTTGGCGATGCTTGCGGTGGCAACTGCATTGCCGATGATGTTGGTGCCGGTTCGGCCCATATCGAGGATTTGGTCTATCCCGAGGATAAGTGCCACGCCTTCCACGGGTAGGCCAAAACTTGAAAGGGTGGCGGTAACCACAACCAGGCTTGCGCGCGGCACCGATGCAATTCCTTTGGAAGTGACCATCAAAGTCAACAAGATGATAATTTGCTTCTGCCACGACAAATCCACGCCATAGGCTTGGGCAATGAATAGAGTTGCAAAACTCATATACATCATCGAGCCGTCGAGATTAAAGCTATATCCTAGCGGTAACATAAAGCCCGATATTCTTCGCGGCACGCCAAATCTATCCAACTGTTCCAAGAACTTCGGCAGGGCCGCTTCGGACGACGCCGTGGAAAATGCGATTAGAAATGGCTCGCGGACATAGGCGATTAGGGTCAATACGCTGCGGCCAAGGAATACAAATCCCACGGCAATCAATATGCCCCACAGCAAACCAAGGCCCAAATAAAACTCGCAAATTAATTTGCCATAAGTCCATAATATCCCAAGACCCTTGGTTGAAACCACGGCTGCCAACGCACCGAAAACTGCAATTGGCGCGAATCGCATCACATAATCTGTAATGACCAGCATGAGTTCGGTTAATTGCTCGCAACCGCGGAAAATCAAATCGCCTTTTGAACCGAGTGCCGAAAGCGCAACACCTGCGAAAATGGAAAATACTAATAATTGCAAAACATTATTGGTGGCGAGGGCGTCAAACGCCGAAGTGGGGAATATTTTTAATACGAATTCTCTGAAATTGGGGAGGGTAGTCGCGATATTTTCGGCGGCCTCAGCGCTCACTTTTGCTCCCAATTCCTGCCCGGGCTGAAACAAATTCGCCAATAACATGCCAAGTGAAAGCGAAATAATACTGGCGCACAAAAACCAAATAATCGCCCTTGTACCAATTCGCCCCAAAGCGGCGCTATCACCCAAATGCGCAATGCCGGTTATGATTGTTGCAATTATCAAAGGCGCAATAATCATTTTTATAAGGCGCATGAAAATATCAGCAAATAATTTCATGATATCGGCGATTTTTACGGCCATATCTGTATCGCCAAATATCAAGTTCACAATAAACCCAACCGCAACGCCCAACAGCATTCCAACAATGATATATTTGGTTTGATTATTGGTCACAATTTTGGCTCCCCCTGCGATTGTATTTCAATGGCAATTTATTAGACTATCTCGTATCCATAACATTTCGCGCCACCACCATGCGATGAACTTCGGACGGGCCGTCATAAATCCGCATATTGCGAACCCTGCCCGCAAGAAGTTGCAGTGGCATTTCTTTGGTCATTCCCATTGCGCCAAAACATTGCATCGCATTATCCAAAACCTCGGTCGCCATTTCGGTGGCAAAAACTTTCAGCATTGAGATTTCTTTGCGAACATCGCGCCCTTCATCGAGTTTCCATGCGCAATCATAAGCCATAAGCCTTGCTGCATGGATTTTGGTGGCGGCATCGGCGGCCCACCATTGCACGGTTTGCCTTTGTGAGAGTTTTTCGCCAAAAGTCGAGCGTTGCGGCGCATATTCGACCATCATATCAAGCGCACGCTGTGCCCCGCCAATGCACCAAGCCGCCATTTCCATACGCCTTGTGCCAAGCCGCACTTGCATGGGCCCAAAGCCTTCACCTTCATTGCCGAGGAGTTTCCAATTTGGAACCCTGCAATCATCAAGAGCGATTTCATATGTAAACTCACCGCCCAGCATCGGAATTTGCCGCATAACTTTGAAACCCGGTGCATCTTTATCAACCAAAAATGCCGACATGCCGCCTTTGGCACCTTTTGCTGGGTCAGTTATAGCCATTAGGATCGTGAAATCAGCTTCGGCGGCGCGGGTTATCCAAATTTTGCGGCCATTGATAATCCAATCATCGCCATCACGAACGGCTTTGGTTTGCATGCCAGCAGGGTCTGCCCCGGCCCCGGGTTCAGAAATCCCAATTGCCGATATGGTTTCACCGCGCGCATAAGGCGCAAGATAGGCTTCAATTTGCGCCCCTTTTGCGGTTTTTTCAAGCATTCGCAAATTTGGGCTATCTGGCGGCAAAGTATAAGTTGCGCAACTATAACCAAGTGCTTCATTAACGCCAATAAGCGCAACATAAGGAAGGCCCATGCCGCCAAGTTCTTCGGGCGCATCAAGGCTCCAAAGGCCCAATTCTTTTGAGACTTTATGGAGGCGTTCGAGCTCGGTGGGAAGTAAATATGCGCCTTTGCCAGCGGCATCGCGCACCAAAACAGCGGCTTCAAGCGGCATAATTTCAGTCTGGACGAATTTTTCGACCAGATCCTTCAACATTTTATGTTCTTCTAATAGTTCAAAATTCAATTGATGCCCCTAAAATGATGGCGCAAATTTGCGATACGAAAATCGAATCATGCCGTCAAAACTACCTTTGCCGCAACCCCGCCGACTGACGATGGTGCAATCCAGACATCAAACTCGCCTGCCTCGGCTTCATGGCGCAAATTCGCGCGAACAAATGCCAAATCCTGCTTGGTCAAAATAAACTCAATAGTTTTGGTTTCGCCAGCCGCCAAATCAACTAGTTTGAAGTCTTTTAATAGTCGAACTGGTTGAGTAATGCTTGCGACTTTATCATGGACATAAAATTGAACAACTTCGCGCGCTTGGCGAATGCCGCTATTTTTTATCGTGGCAGTTACAGCTATTTGGCCATTCATCGGCATTTGCGGGCCACTTATTTGGGTTGGGCCATATTCAATTTTTGAATAAGTCAGACCATGCCCAAATGAATATAAAGCTTCGAACGCGGCTTCGCGGTAACGCGTCCGATATTCGGTGCCATTAGTTGTGGTTTGCGGGCGACCAGTGCGGCGGTGGTTGTAATAAAGCGGTTGTTGGCCCGAGCGCAAAGGGAAACTGACTGGCAAACGCGCCGAAGGTGAAAAATCACCAAATATCAAATCAGCAAGGCCATTGCCCGATTCTGAACCCAAAAACCAAGCCGCCATAATTGCTTGCGCATTTTTTATTGCGCCCTGAAGCTCCAAAGCGCGGCCATGCGTAAGAACAACCACAATCGGTTTGCCAGTTGCCGCGATCGCGTCAGCTAAATCTTGCTGTGCTTTGGGGATTGTGATTTCCACCCGCGATTGCGCTTCGCCGGACATGTCTTGGGTTTCGCCGACAGCCAATATCACGACATCGGCGGCTTGAGCTGCCGCCATTGCCGATGCAATTCCGCCTTCGATTGCCGCGTTTACTTCACAGCCTTTTACCACTTTCAGATTAGCTCTATCGACTATTTGCGAGCCAAGGCCTTGCGCCAATGTAACCGCATTATCAAAATCGGGAAAAATAGCCCAACAGCCAAGGGTTTGGGTTTTGTCATCACCCAAAGGGCCGATAAGTGCGATTTTTTGGCCCGATTTTTTCAATGGCAAAATATCGCCTTCATTTTTTATGAGGACCACTGATTTTCTTGCAGCTTCGCGTGCCAGCGCAATATTTTCGGGCTTGCGCATGTCTTGGACTTCACGTTCTACCGACATCGAGCGATACGGGTTTTCGAATAATCCCAGTGCCTTTTTGACGCCCAAAACCCGCCGCACCGCTTCATCAACCACTCGCATTAGCACTTCGCCTTTAGCGACCAAATCCGGCAAATGATCCCAATAAAGGCCGCTTTGCATCGACATATCACAACCTGCCATGATTGATTTTTTAGTGGCGTCGCGGCCGTCTTTGGCAAATCCATGATTTATCATTTCGGCTTCCGAAGTGTAATCGGATACCACCAGCCCTTTGAAAGCCCACTCACCGCGCAAAATATCTGTCAAAAGGTGGTGGTTGCCAGTTGAGGGGACGCCCGCAATGTCATTAAACGACGACATAGTGGACAAAGCGCCCGCATCAAACGCTGCTTTGAACGGCGGTAAATGAACTTGGCGCAAAGTGGTTTCGGGGATATCGGCTGTATTGTAATCCATGCCGCCTTGAACTGCGCCATATGCGGCGAAATGTTTGGCACAGGCCAACACTGTGGTTTCGCTTTTCAAATTATCGCCTTGGAAACCTTTGACGCGGGCTTTTGCCATTTGTTCGCCAAGATAGGTATCTTCGCCAGCACCTTCGGCCACTCGGCCCCAACGCTGGTCACGCGCGACATCGACCATTGGCGCGAATGTCCAATGAATTGCGGTTGCGGTTGATTCGAACGCTGCGGCAGCGGCAGTGCGCATTGCCAAATCCGTGTCAAAACTTGCGGCTTCGCCCAATGGGATTGGGAATTGGGTTATGCAGCCGTGAATAATATCGGCGGCAAACACCATCGGGATTTTCATACGGGTTTCTTCAAGCGAAATCCTTTGATATTCACGCGCACCAGCCGCACCGCGCGCGCTGAATAAAGCCGTGATTTTGCCGCTTCGGATTTGGTTTTTTATGTCGTCTGTTGTTGTGGGTGTGGCATTGGGATTAATCGGCCCAGTGGGAATTCTTGTGCTGTCAGAAAAAATGCTTAATTGCCCAGCTTTTTCTTGTATCGTCATGCGCGATATTAAGTTTTCGATTTGCCTGTCTCTTGGTGCTGCCAATGCTGGCCGATAATTCGACGCCGCGCCAAAAATTACAATTGACGAAACCGCACCTTTTAATAAATCACGGCGAGATTGTTGGTCGTTGGAGGCCATTAGTCTTGTCATAAATCGGGTTCTCTTTTCTTGGGTTTTATGTCTTTGAAGTTGTGATATCTTTCTATAACTTCATTTGGATTTTCCAACAATCCCACTCACCGAAATGCTGGGTGGGTTTCGTAATTGTGCGTTATAGCCGCATTTGTCTTTTCATTGCTTGGTTTTTGCCATTCTAATTCTGCCAATCTATGGCTTATGTCGATAATCCGTATACTGATGATATGAATGACTATGGTTTCTTTATCGCTCACGGCTTGCCGAATATGTCTCGCTCCTTTCGTGGGTTCGCCTTTTTGCAAATGGCCATAAACAACCACAAATTTGCCGCGCAAACATTCTTTGCGGTATTTTTCCATGGTCTTAGGCCAAACAATAAGGTTCATTGAACCAAATTCGTCTTCAAGCGTCATAAACAAAACACCTTTGGCAGTTCCCGGGCGTTGGCGCAAAATTACGAGACCCGCAACCCCAACAAAACTGCCATTTGGCATATTTTTTATGTCGCTACTTGATTTAAGCCCCTTACTTAAAAACTCTTCACGGAAAAATTCTAACGGATGGCCTTTCAGCGATAACCGCAGGCTTTTGTAATCATGAACCACTTCTTCAGACCATTGCATTTGCGGCAGCGTGGTTTCTTCTTCATGGCCATATTCACTAATTTGCGCGAATAATGGCAACTCACCCGATTTAAGCCCTTTGGCCTGCCACAGCGCACCACGGCGTGACAAATCCAATGACGAAAACGCATCTGCGCTTGATAATAATTCCATTGCCCTGTCATTGAGCCGTGCCCCACGCTTAATCTGTTCTGGTGTTTCGAAGAATTCGTCTGGCCTTATGGCAATAATTTTCGCGGCATCAATTTCCATAAATCCCTTTATCTGCCGCAAGCCAAGGCGAACTGCATATTTGCCGCTTTCAGTTTTCTCCAAAATATTATCCCATTCCGAGTGGTTCACATCAGGCGGCAAAATTTTTACGCCATGATTTTTGGCGTCCTGCACCAATTGCGAAGCGGCATAAAAACCCATTGGTTGGGCATTCAAAATTGCCACCAAAAATACGTCGGGATAATGGCATTTCAGCCAGGCCGAAACATATACAATTAAAGCAAAACTCGCGGCATGGCTTTCGGGGAAGCCATATTCGCCAAAGCCTTCAATTTGTTTGAAACAGCGTTCAGCAAAATCGCGTTCATAGCCATTTTTCATCATGCCGCCGACCAATTTCTCGCCAAATTCATGGATTATGCCGACTTTGCGAAAAGTCGCCATGGCGCGGCGCAATCTATCGGCTTCACCCGCGCTAAAGCCCGCAGCAACAATTGCGATTTTCATCGCTTGTTCTTGGAATAATGGCACACCGAGGGTCTTACCCAAAACCTGCTCCAGTGCCTTTGACGGAAAAACCACTTTTTCAAAACCCTGACGGCGGCGTAAATATGGATGCACCATATCGCCTTGGATTGGCCCAGGGCGGACAATAGCAACTTCAATCACCAAATCATAAAATTCACGCGGCTTAAGGCGTGGCAGCATTGACATTTGCGCGCGGCTTTCAATTTGGAAAACCCCAACCGTATCGGCTTTGCATATCATGTCATAAGTGACACTATCTTCGGCGGGAATGGTCGCCATATCATAATCACGGCCATATTTATCCGATAAAATTTCGAAACATTTGGAAACACAAGTCAACATTCCCAATGCCAAAACATCAATTTTCAAAATCCCCAATGCGTCTAAATCATCCTTATCCCACTCTATGAAAGTGCGATTATCCATTGCGGCATTGGAGATTGGCACAACTTCATCAAGGCGCGATTTGGTGATTACGAACCCACCAACATGTTGCGATAAATGGCGTGGAAAGCCATGCAAAAGCTTGGCGATTTCAATGGTTTCCTTTATACGCGGCGCGTCCATATCAAGCCCCGTCATTTGCGCAATAATGGCTTTATCGACCGAGCCACGACCCCAGCCCGAAACTGATTTTGACAAAGCATCAATAATATCATTGGGCAAAGACAAAGTTTTTGCAACTTCACGCAAAGCCGAACGCCCGCGATATGTCACCACCACTCCCGTTATGCCGGCATGGGCGCGGCCATATTTTTCATAAATATATTGAATGACTTCTTCGCGGCGATCATTTTGGAAATCAACATCAATATCGGGCGGCTCGCGCCTTTCGGGCGAGACAAATCTTTCAAAAAGCAAATCTATTTTTTCTGGATCAACGCTGGTTATGCCAAGGCAAAAGCACACTGCACTATTGGCCGCCGAACCGCGCCCTTGGCACAAAATGCCTTCTTTACGCGCAAATGAAACAATGTCATGAACCGTCAAAAAATATCGCGCATAATCAAGTTCCTCTATCAATTTATATTCATGGTCTATGGTTTCACGCACTTTGGGCGGGATGCCATTGGGATAGCGCTGTTTTGCGCCAATTTCGGTTAGGTGAATGAGATGATTATTGAGCGAAATAGGTGTTGTTTGCGATACCATCACATCGGGAAATTCATATTTTAGTTCATCGAGCGAAAAATTCACCAAATCAAATAAGGTCTTTTGCGCCTTTATTGCATCGGTAAAATTTACAAAAATTCGTGCCATTTCTTCGGGCGGCTTCAAATGGCGTTCGGCGTTTTGCAAAAGCAAAAAACCGGCGTGTTCAAGCGTAGTTTTTTCGCGAATACAGGCCAGAACATCGGCCACAACACGGCGATTTGGTTCGTGCATTATTGCATCATTGGTGGCAATTAAAGTGGCCTTTATAGCCAGCGCAAATGCATTGAGGCGCGAATTACGCTCAAAATCCGTGCCATCATAAGGGCGAGTTATGGCGATAAATATAGCGCAGTTTGGTGGTGCTTTTTGAATGCGACTTTTCGCTAATTCAAACCAGTTTTCATCCAAAATATCAGGTGGGATTATGATTGCGCACGCTTCTTCCATTGCCGCCAAAACATCATCTTCATAAAGCGTGCATGTCCCTTTTTTTGATCGCCGATTGCCAATTGTTAGTATACGGCATAAATTACCCCAAGCCGTTCGGTTCTTTGGATAAATAACAATTGTAAAGCCATTTGTTTCGACCAACCTTGCGCCGACTATAAGGCGCATCCCAAGTTCGCGGGCGGCGGTGTAAGCACGCACAACGCCAGCCAATGTGTTTTTGTCGGCAATTCCAATTCCCGATAACCCCAATTTATGCGCTTGTTCGACCATTTCACGCGCGTGTGAAGCGCCGCGCAAAAACGAAAAATTAGTGGCGGCGATGGGTTCAAATATATCGCTCACGGCTTATTGCTCCGCAATGCCTGCGCGGGCGCGGCGCATGGGCGCCGACGGGCGGTCGCCCTTGCCGCCTGCGGCGGGATTATCCCTATCCCCCGCCATGAACATACCATTTAGGGGCAGTTTCGCCGCCATAAAAGCCAGCACGAAACAGAAAGAATCGTGCGCCATTTTGGGTTTCTACTTGGTAATAATCCCTTATTTTATGGGAATTAGTCGGCATTTCGGCATTGGGGTTTTTGCCCAATAATGGTTCAATTATTCGTTCAGGGCCTTTGAAGTTTTTGACCTTAAAACTCAAGCTGCGAAATAAAAATTGCCGTGGCGGGCCATCAGGGACTTCGGCAATTGCTTTAATGCTTTCTGGGCGTTTTAGCAAAAATGGCGGGCGGCGCTTGGCAATAAATTCTGGAATTGAGGCATTTTCATCTTCATTATCAAGCGCCGAGGTTTTGGTTTGCGATTGCTCAGGAACCCAATTTTCTTGCGGTTTAAGCCTTATTATGTTTTTGGCACCAATTCGCGCGCTGAGGCGTTCGGCTAATCTGTGTACTGCTTCTGCGCTTTGAATGGCGGCGGCAGAAAGAGGGTCCAAATCCACCACTTGCACTTGAAGATTTAGGGCAAGTGGCGCTTCGGCACATATTAAATCAACCCCAAAGCCCAAATCCATTTTTTCCGCTTCGATATCAAGGCGTTCTTTCAAAAGCATAAACCAAGTTTCAGGCTTATTATTGGCCAAACTTGCCGCTGCCTTTATTTCAAAAACCACGCCATCAACCCGATAAAAACAAAGCCGCATGGTTTTTGCGCCTTGGTTTTTGCTCGCGAGCAATTGGCAGAGTTTTTTTACCGCAATTTGCATTGCTGGCTCTAAACCTTCCCATGTCAAAATCGCGTGTAATATAGGATGCGTAATTTTGTTGGGGATTATTTCGCGCACTGGGCTTATTGCCTCGGCTTCACGTCCTCGGGTGCGATTTAGTGCTTGCAGAACCTCTGATCCAAAGCGGCGCACCAATGCATTGGGGGCAATTTGCGCCAAAGCACCAATTTTATTAAGCCCCAAAGCGTGCAAATTATCATTGATTTTGCTATTCATACGCAAAGCTTCAATTGGTAATTCATCAATTTGCGATAATTCCGTGCTGCTAATACTGAGGCCATTTTTGGCGCGCTTGTCATAAAATGCCAAGGCCCAGGCCGAGCCTTTATTGGGCGCACAGGCAATTCGCGCCGATATTCCAAAATTTGCGAGGGATTGCAAAATATCGGCAATAAGCCGTGCTTCGCCGCCAAAAAGATGCTCGCAGCCAGTTATATCAAGCAAAATCGAGTATTTGATACCAAAAATATAAGGCGCACAATGCGGGCTATAACGTATCATCCAATGCGCGAGTTTTGTTAAATCCTGCTCATCGGCTTTTTCTTGCGTCTCAATTGCTTTTATGTCGGGGAAAAGTGCGCGGGCATGGGTGAGGCTTTGCCCCATTGCCAACCCCATTTTATGCGCTGGTAAATTAACCGCACTTATTCGCTTCGCGCCCTTTATGCTCTTTATGAGGACAAAGGGTATATCTTTATCGCTCACGGCTAATTGCTTCGCAAAGCCTGCGCGGGCGCCTCGCATGAGTGAGCGCCGAAAAGTTGCAGACTTTTCGGATGACGCGAAAGGCAAAGAAAATGACTCGGGCGGGCGGTCGCCCTTGCCGCCTTCGGCGGAGTTAAGCGGTTTTGGGCCAGATTTGAAGTTCATCCGATCGGTTGGCCAAAATGGGAGGCTCACACAAATTATACGTCTCATCTGAAAACTCCAATTCGAAATTGCCAATTGAACCTTGGCGCGATTTTTCAATATCAATGCCCCATCTTGGTGCGCCCAAAGGTGAAAGCGCGGAGGGCGGAATATTTTGCGCCCAATCGGGCAGGCGGCTTGGGCGCGGGCCAATTTTGAGCCGCAAATGGGCCGCGCAAAATCCTTGCGCTCGATATGCTGATGTCAAAAAACAAGGTGCGCCGCCTTGACTTGCGGCAAATTGCAATTTTTGGGCGGATACAAGGTCAAACCCATTTTTTGCGCAAACCATTCCCAAAACCGCACCAAGGCCATTGGTGCTAGCAGCTTCGCGCATACAGGAATGAAAATGTTCGCGGGATTGTGGGTTAATAATCAAAATGCGGTGTGGCAAAATACCAAAGCCTTGCAAACCAGCAGCATAAATTTCACCCCATTCCTGGGTGAAATAGGCATCGTTCACAATCACCAAATCCCCGGCTCGTTTTTGCAATAGGGCGCCAGCAAGCGCAATTGCAAAGCCCAACATTGATAGTTCGGACAAATAGGCATCGGGCCTTAGTTCGGTGATTTTGCCCAAAGCAATGCCGCCAAATAAGGCTTTATCAAAGTTTTGCGCACCAGTTGGCAAATTACCATTATTATTGGCGCAGTTATTTTTATAGCCCTCAATGGCATTGATAGATTTTCGCAACTCTAGAACTGCTTGAGTTTTCATTTTCGACACCTGTTCATGTTTTGTTCTAGTTCACAAACAAAAAAGAGTCGAGTCATTATTTTCAGCGATTTTTATGGCTACGTCCGAAATTGGAGAATAGAAAACCCCACCGCATTTATCGGGGGAGCGGCTTCTTCAGTCCGCTACTTTAGCCGCCCCCCTATTTATAGGGGGGCTGTCGAGCAACGCGAGACTGGGGGGTTGTCGGCAAGGCGAAAGCCTCACCAAACCCTAACCCTATTAGCTGGCGCGACATATAATTTATCACCAGGCATAACATTAAACGCCGTATACCAAGCATCAACATTTTGCACCGTGCCATTAACTCGATATTCCGTAGGCGAATGTGGGTCGGCTTGCACTTGGTTGCGCAAAGCTTCATCGCGTATCAAAGCGCGCCAAACTTGCGCCCATGACATAAAGAAGCGTTGGGTGCCCGTATAACCTTCAAGCACCGGCGCGCGGCGGCGACCAAGTGAAATATTATAAGCCGCAAGCCCCATAACAACGCCGCAATGATCGCCAATATTTTCACCCAAAGTTAGGCGGCCATTTAGCTTTACACCAGTAAGCGGTGAAAATTCGCCATATTGCGCCACCATTTTATCGCCTAAGACACTAAAGGCCGCTACGTCGCTGTCTTTCCACCAATCACGCAATACGCCGTTTTCATCGTATTTCGCGCCTTGATCGTCAAAACCATGGCCCATTTCATGACCAATCACCGCACCGATTGCGCCGTAATTGACCGCAGCATCTGCGAACTCATCAAAAAATGGTGGCTGTAAAATCGCCGCTGAGAACACAATTTCGTTGAAAACCGGGTTGTAATAAGCATTTACAGTTTGCGGCGTCATAAACCATTCGGCCTTATCGGTTTTTGTGCCCAAACGCGCGCGATCGCGATTAGTTTGGAAAATTTGTGAACGCCGCGCATTACCCAAAGCATCACCAGCCCTGATTTCAAGCGCCGAATAATCGAGCCATTTATCGGGGTAACCAATTTTTGGATTAAAAGTCGCCAATTTGCGTTGCGCAACCACTTTGGTTTCGGCGCTCATCCACGGCAAATCCCTAATTCTTGCCGAAAAAGCACGGCGCAAATTTTCAACCAATGTGATCATCATTCTCTTGGCATTGGCCGAAAAATGTTTGCGCACATAAACTTGGCCAATTGCTTCACCCAAAGCACCATCAATTGCTTGAGTTCCGCGCTTCCAACGCGCACGCTGCTCGCGCTGGCCAGTCAATGTTTTGCCAAAAAACTCAAATCGCTCATCATCAATTGCTTTTGGCAAAAGCCCTGCCGAAGTGGAAATCAAATGATATGTTAGATATTCTTTCCACGTCGATACTGGCGTATTTTTGAATAAAGTCGCCAAAGGTGCCATCGCGCTTAATTCGGCAACCACGCATTCTTCGATTCCGTTAAAGCCTGAAGCAGTAAATGCCTTGGCCCAAGGGAAATCGGGCGCCATTTCATCAAGGCCGGCACGAGTTTTTAGATTATAGGTTTTTACTGCATCGCGCCTATCTTCAATCGGCCAATGGCGCTGCGCAATTTCAGTTTCCAGTGCCATAATTCGAGCAGCTTTTGCTTCACCATCAGCAATACCAGCAAGCGTTAACATGCGCGCGATATGTTGCGGATATTTGCCGCGAAGTTCCGCCATTCTGGCATCGTCTTTGAGATAATAATCGCGCTCTGGCAGGCCCAAACCACCATGACCGATATTTACCAAATACCTATCTGGATTGCCACTATCAAGGCCAACATACCAACCAATTGGCGATGGAGTTGGCAATTCTGGACGGCCAAAAATCGTGGCAATATCATCATGAGTTTGCGCTGCATCAATCAATGCAAGTTCGGGCGCAAGTGGTGCGATACCTTTGGCATCAATTGCAGCCGTGTCCACAAACGAATTATAGAAATCAGCAATTTTTTGCTCTACTGAGCCTGGCGCATTTGTTTTGGCAGATAATTCCAAAATTATTGCTTTCACTTCCTCCTCTGATTTTGCCCGCAATTGATCAAACACACCCCAACGCGTTCTGTCATTCGGGATTTGGTTGGTGCGCATCCAAGTGCCGCCGCCATAACGGAAAAAATCATCGCCCGGTTTTACGTTCAAATCACGACCTGCCAAATCAAGACCATAGCGGCCATAAGTTGGACGGCGAGCCGCCGCGAAAACTTCGCTGGCAAGGCCGATATTGGTGGCAACTGCCAGACCAAGGCTGCTGCTACCCAGTGATAAAAATGAACGTCTATGCATGTTAATGCCCCCAAAAGTGAAAATTTTTATTGTTTAACAATATCGTGACTAAATCTCAGTTTTTCGGGTTTGGCAAGCAGTAGGCAATATAATTTTTCGTAATGTTGATGCAACTAAGGCGCACTCGCATGTTTTGCGGCACCTTGTCGCGCGACACAAAAGCGAATGTCGTATTGATGGCAATAGGAATAAAATCGGTGGCCTTTAAGGTTAAGGAGAAAGCACTATGATTTTACTAAAACTCGCACAAATGGATAGTCTTGCAATGATTGCAATCGGATTTCTAGCATTAACCGTTCTAACAACTTTCGGTCTCGGCATATGGGTTATGCAGCAATCAAAGAGCAAAAAAGTCTCCCATTGATTGGATTTTGCGGCATCTGCCCAATTGATTGATTAGCGAAAAAGCAGGATTGTTCATTCCCGTGACAAGGAGACCTATTGTGAATGTTATCAATAATCCTGTCAAAGTTTTTGACCTTCCGACACGCCTTTTCCATTGGGTGTTTGCTTTGCTTTTTGTGGGTGCATTTGCAATTGGCAAATTTGGCGATGATGAGAGCGCAATTTACCCCTATCACATGATGATGGGTATGTTGATGCTTTTGGCGCTTAGTTTGCGAATTTTATGGGGCATTTTCGGCACCAAATATGCGCGGTTTTCATCATTCAAACTAAGCCCGAGTACATTGATTGACTATTTCAAATCCATTTTCGCCGGCAATAAAAAACCAACATTGGGGCGCAATCCCGCCTCGAGCTTTGCTGCAATTGCGATGTTTGGTTTGATTATCGCGCTTGGCATCAGTGGTTATTTAATGGCCACTGCCGCCACCGAAGATTCAATGCACGACATCAAAGAAGTGCACGAAATATTTGCGACCTTATTTTTATTGATAGTCATCCTTCATATTATTGGCATAGTGGTTCATACAATCACTCAAAAAGACCCGATTGGCTTGGCAATGGTTAGTGGCACCAAGGCGGGCGTTGATGGCGAAACTGGTATTGAAAATAATCATGCTTTAGCGGCGTTCGCATTTGTGTTGGCTTTGGGGGCTGGCGCTTGGGCTTTGACTACAAATTACGATAGCGCGAGCAAGCAATTGAATTTGTTTGGGCAAACATTGCAATTGGGCGAAACTGAACATGGTGAAGGCCATGGTCAAGGCGAGCATGACGAAGCTGGCGAAAAAGATGAGGACTAGAGCTTGAAAAATCACGAGCGCTTGGTAATTGGCATAATTTTAAGCGCGATCGCGGTTTTCATTGGCTTGGATTTATTCACAGATGCACGCCAAGGGGCAGCTTGGTGGCATTTGGCGTTTGAGCTTGCCATTGCTATTGGTGCAATTTTTGGCGTTCTTTTGCTGTTAATTGGTGCAATGCGGCTGCGGGCCAATTTGGCGATTGCCAATATCAACATAAGCGAACACAAAGCCACCACTGAAATTTGGCGAGCCCGCGCCAAAACTTATATTGATGGCCTTTCAAAAGCTATAAACACGCAATTAGACGATTGGAAATTATCAGCATCGGAAAAAGAAATCGCCTTCATGCTTTTGAAAGGCTTGAGCTTGCGTGAAATTGCGCAAATTCGTGGCACCAATGAAAAAACCGCCCGCGCCCAAGCCACCAGCATTTATCAAAAATCAAACCTCAATGGCCGCGCCGATTTAGCCGCATTTTTCCTTGAGGATTTATTGGGATAGATTCTCTCTATACTAAATCGCTTCATTATTGATTATCTTTTGCCGTAAAAAAGCCTATCATGCCAAAGAAAATTGAAAATTATTTTAAACTAAAGGTGAGACTATGAAAAAAGGATATGTAGAAAATATTGAGGCGCGAACGCTGGGCAATGAAAATTTCCGCCAAGTTCTTTATACGGGCAATCAAATCCAATTAGTTGCTATGACTATTCGGCCAGGCGATGATATTGGTGAAGAAGTGCATGATGACACGGATCAGTTTTTCCGCTTTGAATCGGGCAGTGGCGAAGTTTGGATCGACGGCGTTTGTAATAAAGTCGAAGGTGATTTTGGGGTGATTGTTCCACAAGGCGCAAAACATAATGTTATTAATACTGGAAGCACGCTGCTGAAATTATATACAATCTATGGCCCACCCGAACATTTGGACGGCTTTGTTGCAAAAACCAAAGCAGAAGCCGATGCCGCCCACGAACATTGGGATGGGGTGGCGAGCGAGTAGTCCTTGCTAATTCGTCGCACTTTGTTTTATTCCCAATGCGCCCCAAGTCCGCTATAAGCCCATCATGGCCGAAGATACAACAACCACACTTCCACTTTCCGTTCCAACTGAACACCCGAAAGGTGATGATGGGCTATTGCGGGATTGTTGGTATTTTGGCGGGACTTCGGCGGAATTAAAGCCCGCCAAACATATTCGCCGCATGATGTTGGGTGAACCAGTTTTAATCGGACGCACCAAATGCGGTAAGCCATTTGCCATGCGTGATATTTGCCCGCACCGCTTGGTGCCACTTTCCGAAGGGCGGCAGTTGGACCATGAAGGCGAAACTGTTGTTGAATGCCCCTATCATGGTTGGCGCTTTGGCACTGATGGCGGTTGCAAACACATGCCAAGCCTGACTGATGATAGCCCAATTGATGCCACCAAGGTCAAAGTGCGCCATTACCCCACCCATGAAGCGCATGGGCTGGTTTTTGTTTATGTTTCGTCTAACCCACGTTTTTCGGGCGAAGCGCCAATACCGCCGCCCGATTTTGGCTTGCGCGCCGATAAGCCAAAATTTATAGTCTCGCAGATATTTAACGCGACAATGGACAATGCGGTTGTTGGGCTTATGGATCCCGCCCATGTTGGCTTTGTTCATAATCAATGGTGGTGGCGGCCGCCTTCAAGCGGGCTTCGCTTAAAAGAAAAGCAATTTGTGCCGCGTCATTTGGGCTGGGCAGTTGAACGCCACGCCCCAAGTGGCAATAGTGTTGCTTATCGCTGGGTGTTTGGTGAAAAAGTCACAACGGAAATTTGCTTTATGCTGCCGGGGTATCGCTGGGAAGTGATTGAAAATGGCAAAGCACAGTTTTTTACTTTGACTTGCCTCACGCCGATAAACGAAACCCAAACCCTTATTGTGCAGACAACCTATTGGGACAATGCGCCGCTTCTGAATTTAATGTTGCCAATATTACCAGGGATGGGCCGCAAGTTTTTGGACCAAGACGGGCGAATGGTTGATATGCAAAATTTTGGCCTTGCGCATCAAAAAAATATGTTGTGGATTGATGATATTGACGTGCAGGCGAAATGGTATCAACGCCTAAAGCGCGAATGGCGTGAAGCAATTGCCGAAAAACGGGAGTTCAAAAATCCAATAAATGCAACGATTTTGCGCTGGCGGAGCTAATGCACCACCAATGGACGATCGGAGTAGGGTTCAAACACCATATGCGCAATGCCAAGCTTTTTGGCAGTCTTGATGAGAGCTGCGATTTCAGGCTCCCAGCCTTCATTTTTTGGCGCAATGGGCAAAACATTTTTCACGCGAATATCGCACCAACCGAACTGGCCCAAAGTTGCGTCCAATAATGCACCAGCATCAAGACCTTCATCGACCAAATAATTTTCAAACTGGCCATTACGGTCCAATTCATCGCAATCGACAACACTTATCATTGCACAACGGCAACCTTTGGCAACTTTTGGGTTGAAGCCTTCGGATACCACTGTGCCAATAAGAATTATTTGTCCCGAAAATGGATTTTCTTGTATCATAACAACAAAAGCGCAAAAACTGCGCCAAATATTGGCAAGTGCCGCTGATGTGGCTATTTAATGCGAATGAACAAAAAACCAATTCTTATCGGTATCACTGGCGGCTCTGGCTCTGGCAAAACTACAATTGCCGATTGTTTGGCGAAATCTTTTGGCTTGGAAAGCGCTGTTCTAATCAGTGAAGATGATTATTACAAAGACACTTCTTTAATGCCAGGTTTTGATGAGCCCGATTTCGATTTCGATACTCCAGAAATTAGGGATCACGAATTGCTGCTTGGTCATATCATTATGTTCAAAGCGGGTGTGGGTTTTGAAAAGCCAATTTATGATTTCACTAAACATTGCCGCAGTGAAAATATTCACCTTATTGAACCATGTGATATTTGGATTTTGGAAGGAACCCACGCCCTGCACTGCCCGCAAATTCGCGCGCAACTTGATTTGAAGATATTCGTCGATACTAGCGAAAATGTGCGATATCGCCGCAGATTACGGCGCGATGTAGAAGAACGTGCGCGAACACCAGAAAGTGTTATTGCGCAATTTTGGACTTCGGTGCGGCCAGGCCATGATAAATGGACCGAGCCGCAAAAAGCGTATGCCGACATTATCCTTTCAGGCGGGCAAGATATTGCGCCAATAAGCGATGCTGAAATGGAACATGCCATTTCCACCATTAAAAAGGCGCTTAAAATAGGTGAATAAACCCGAAATCAGCATCAAAAGCCACCACAATTGCATGTTTGCGCAGGGCATGTGTGATTTTATTGTTCTACTTTGGCTAAATGGTTGATAATAGCCACTTACGAGGAAACTTTTGAATATTGCGGGAAGCCAATTTGACCCAAGGCGAAGAAATAGTGAATGAAAAATTGATTGCTGAAAATGCAGAGACCCAAGAACTGGTTTCTTCGGGCGATGCTTTGGTGCAAATTGACGAAACTGCCGCGCCCGCAATTGAATCGCAAACGCCCGAACTCAAGGAAAAGCCAGCAACCCCAAGAGATGTGCCATTGCTCGATGATATGGGTTTTGTTTCCTTTAATGATGTTGTCATCGCGAAATTGATTCCAAAGCAACCATTACTTGAGCCTAAATTGGAGCTTATTGGCGAAGAACTGAACCAAGAAGAAACAGCGATACTAATTCATGAAAAACTCGGCGCTTGGATGGTCGGTGAACTTAGGCAAAACTTTGCGCCACTGTATCGGCTAAAAAAAGCAATTGAGTTTGAACCTCCTGTTTCGGCGATCGAAGCGCTCGAAATTGTGGTTGAACCTATCATAGAAATTGAGGACGCCAACAAATTACCCAGCGAAACACCAGAAACCGACGGAATCGAAGCCGAAGCGGCCGAAGTGGTTGCCGACGTTACACAGACACCGCCGACAAAAACTGAAATCGCCAAACCGAAAATACACTTAAAGCCTGCCCCCAAAGCCTTAAGTGAACCCGCCAAAGAAATTGCCCGTTTGGTATTAGAAAATCATGGCGCTGTCGATCGGCAAAATATTAGCGCGAAAATCGCGGCTTTAACGCCAGAAAATCGGCGTGAACTTCGCATAAACGGCATGCGGTTTGGCCGAAATTCGGTCTATTTGCCGCTATTGTTAAAACCAAAATCCGCTAGGCTAAGCGCCATTCTTGGCTTTTATTCCGATGGCGATATTGAAGGTAAAGCGCCATATTTGCCACCCTTTGGCGTAACTTCTTTTGAACTGCCCGAAGGTGTATCTTCGCGCGCGCTCGATTTAATTGGCTTTAAGAACATTGGTGGGCGTGGGGTTCGCCTCGATATAATTGACAGAATTATTGACGCATTATTTGAAGCTGCCAATCTTACCAAAGGGCCTTTTGAACTTCCAACAAATATTGTTTCGTTTTTAGGAACTTCAAACGAAATCGCCGAAAATATTGTCGCGAGCCTCGGTTGGGAAAGAATTACTGATGACGAAGGCACTATAAAATGGAAAATGATGCGCATTCGGCACAAACCACCACACCGCGATTTCTCGAAAAAACCACAAGGCAATGATGGGCAAAAAAGCACCGCGCCAAATCAATCGCAGCAAAAACCTTATGAAAAGCGAGAACGAAATTCGGATAGACCGAAATTTGATAGAAATAAATCACGCGACAATCCAAGCTCAAACGCACCACGTGATTATAGGGCTGGGCCAAAAACTATTGATGCCGACAGCCCGTTCGCAGTTTTGGCTAGTTTGAAGGCAAGCCTCGAGAACAAGAAGAACTAGAGCGATAAATACTCAAGTCGCAACGCTTAAAGTGGAATGTGCTTGGTTTAGAGGACTCAGCTTTTACGCTTGGAACAAGCAGTAATGCTAATGCGGCACAATAGCAATAGATATTATGTTGGTATGAAGAAAGTGCTTGGGAATGGTCTTAAGAGCAAGTTTGCCTTAAGCCCATTCTGTTATTGTCCTTCTGCGCCCTAGGTTTTTGTCAAGCCCGCGCTTTGCGCCCGAAGGCTTTGGGGCTTGACAAAAAACTAGGGCGCACAACAAACTTGGTGAATGGTTTTGGTGAAACAAGTTTCAGCATAAACCATTCCAAAGCGCTTAATCTCTCTTTGTCATGACAAATTGTCGAGATCAAAACCGAGCTTTACCAAACCCATTTGAACATTCGATGCTATGGATTTTTCGCAATAACTTTATCGAAAAGTCTATCAATTTTTTGGCGAATTTCTTGGCATTGCAAAAACCTATTACATTTTCCGACGAAATGTAATATTTGCCACCACGATATTAAACCGCCAACCTCCCCGATTTTGGCAAAACTTATGGATTTCAAATGACTTATATCGTCACCGATAATTGCATTAAGTGCAAACTAATGGATTGCGTTGAAGTGTGCCCCGTAGATTGCTTTTATGAAGGCGAGAATTTTTTGGCAATTCACCCCGATGAATGCATTGATTGCGGTGTCTGTGAGCCCGAATGCCCAGTGGACGCAATAAGGCCCGATACCGATGACGAACCCGACGGCAAGTGGCTGAAAATAAATACTGAATATGCAAAAATTTGGCCCAATATTACGACCAAAGGAACTGCGCCAGCAGATGGCGACAAATATCGAGACGAGAAGAATAAGTTCGAAAAATACTTCTCACCTAAACCCGGGAAAGGTGATTAAGCAGCGAGTATTTATCCTATTTAGGGTGCACACTTCACATTTTGATAAAATTGTGTTATAGAGCCAAGGTTTAAGGCTTGATGTGGTGCCGATGATGGATTTTACGGCGCACCACTTTGAGTTTCGTTTAACCCACCAACTGATTTCAAATTCGATTAAAAGCAAACATATTGAAAGCGCATTTTAACTAATGCGCAGCGGACTGTTTTTTGCGAACAATTTTTGAATTTTGATTTCGCCAGTTGCTTTGATTTAGTTAGGAAATATTGAATATGGCCGAAATTGAGATGCTTGAGGGCTTTCAAATTGACGAATTTGTTGTTTATCCAGCCCACGGAGTTGGTAAAGTTGTCGGCGTTGAAACTCAAATTGTGGTTGGCATGAACCTTGAAGTTTATGTCATTGCATTTGTGCAAGATAAAATGACATTAAGAGTTCCCACGCACAAAGCCAAAACTTGCGGATTGCGTGGTCTTTCAAGCACCCGCACCGTTAATGAGGCTTTGCGCACACTAACTGGCCGCGCACGTGTCAAACGCGCAATGTGGTCGCGTCGCGCGCAAGAATATGAAGCCAAAATCAATTCTGGAGATCTTATTTCAATTGCCGAAGTTGTCCGCGATTTATTCCGCGCAACTGAACAACCTGAACAATCCTATTCCGAGCGCCAACTTTATGAAGCGGCCCTTGACAGAATGGCACGTGAATTTGCAGCAATTGATGAAAGCGAAAAAGATCAGGCAATTCGCAAATTAACCGATGTTTTGGCATCGCGCGGAACTTCACGCGAAACTAGCGCGAGCGTTTAGCGCCGAATAATAAATTCAATTTGTTCAGGGTGGTCGAGCCAAATTTGTGGGCCGTGAGCGGGATAGGTTTTTCCTTTTTTTGAAGTGCGGGCGGGCTGCGAACCCTGAACCCTTCCGCGCACCCTTATATCAAGGCCCTTTATTGCCATTAATTCGGGAACACCGCCGCTCCACATTTCCCATGCTCTTTGTGGAATAACTGCGGCCACATTTGCGCCACCGTCACTTGCGAAAATCAAGCGAATTAAATTGCCGTCTTGCACGACATCGGCGACCTTCCCTTCGACCAATTGAAAGCTGTTTTCGGCACCAACCAGTGCCGAAAGCGTGGCAAACCGAACTTGATAAGCGGGGTTAGACCAAATTCCGCGTGCTGCGCGACGCGCTTCACGCTCGGCTTGCCAAAGCTCGGGCACCAAAACCCTATTATCAGGATAAGTATGAACCCGCGCATAGCCAATACGCAACATTTCTTGATTTACCCAAATTGGTTCTTGCAACATACCAGTTGATATAAACACCATTGCAAGGGCGCGTCCTGCCCTATCGCGACGCAAACCACCATATTTGAGCTGCACATCTTTTCCACCCACATAAGAATTAAGCGCGGCGCGCGCGGCAAAGCCTTCAGGGTCGTTCGAACGAATACGCGGGGCCTCGATTTGTGCCATTCTTACAATTAGCCCAGATTCCATGACAAAGCTGTCGCCATCGAGCACGCGCACAACTCTGCCTTTTTCGCCATTCTCCAAAAAAGCCCCAAGTGCAGCTGTTGCGAAAAATGCTAGAATTACAAATATGGATTGCAATAATTTCATGGTTTTGACAGTAGCAATTGCACGCCACACTCTACAAGCGCAAAAATTATGTCTAAGGACTTTTTGTGCGGCTCCTTAGCTCATCAGGATAGAGCATTCGTTTCCTAAATGAAGGGTAGGGGGTTCGAGTCCCTCAGGAGCCGCCATTTTACCCTTTGTCCAGACTGGAGACATGGGTGACACTTTTTTCATCATTTTTGCCTCAAATATGCCGCCAAATTTGTAGCATTTTCACCGCGTAATTGCCATGACATGCATCTTACGCCGCCACCCATTTCGCAAACTTTTGCTGAATCAATTGGTATGACTTCGCGATTTGTGGCGGCTCTTATTTGCGCCAAGGCGATCGCATCTTCGGGGATGCCAAATTGCGGGAAATAAATTCGGTGCTGCGTTACAAGTGCATTTGTATAAAGCCCACATGCAGAACCAAAGCGACTATCATATATTTGCGAGCCAACATAAGGCATGACAATTTCGGTTATTTTCACATTAGGCAGGCCCGCTCGTAAATCGCGCTTCAATTTTTCGGCAAATTCGGGGTATTCATCATAGTTATTGATAATCACGCTATTTTCATCAACAAAACTGACAACCCCATCGGCATGTTCAAGCCCGCCTTCCTCATCGGCATCGATAAACGCAATATTGACGGCGCCAGTCTTGGTTCTAAGTATAGCCTTTGCATCGCTTTCGGTTAGTTGATTATCAGCTAGGAATTTGCGGCTTAACACGACATTGCCCACATAATCTTCAACCCAGTTGCCGCCGTCATTGATTAGTTCCACATTTTCGTATTTCAAATTTGCGCTTCGAGTTAGCTCGGTCAAATACTCCTGAACCGCATAGGCTTCGGCTTCACCATTTATTCCGCCGCCTTGCCCTGCTGAACTATAAAGAAACATCCTTGGTGCATGGGGGTTTACCAAGCCAAAATCGCGCGCCCAAATATCGGCCATTGTTGCAATTGCGACGTGTTTCACATCAAGAACTTGGCTATATTCGGCAAATTGAGCCTCGTCTGTGAGAATAATAACATCGTCGTGTTGCGCAAAGGTTTTGGCAAAATTAACTTGAAATTTCATTATATTTTCGCGCATCGGCGCATAATATTCATCGTCCGAATTTGGCGCGATAAGCACAATCAATTCGCGAGTGTCATTTTCCACGGGCGCGGTGCAACTCGCCAAAATTGTGGCCATGATTGCAATGGCTCCTGATAATAGGGGGCGCATTTGAAACTCCTTAATTTAAGGACAACGTCATAAATTTCTAATCTCAATTTGCCGAATGTCAAATAGAAGCCGCCCCTTGCCAAAAAACCTTGCGCTTAGGCTTCAATAGTCCTATAGGCCAGTGCCTTTAATGGCCCCATGATGCGATTCATCGCTTGTGGGGCTTTTTTGTGAATAGGGCTTCTATTAGGAAACATCATGCCAAAGCGCACCGACATTAAATCAATCCTCATAATTGGCGCGGGCCCCATCATAATTGGGCAGGCTTGTGAGTTTGATTATTCGGGCGTGCAAGCCTGCAAAGCCCTTAAAGAAGAAGGCTATCGCGTCATCTTGGTCAATTCAAACCCGGCGACGATTATGACTGATCCAGATTTGGCCGACGCAACCTATATTGAACCAATCACTCCTGAAATTGTCGAAAAAATTATCGCCGCCGAGCGTCCTGACGCAATTTTGCCAACCATGGGTGGCCAAACCGCGCTTAATTGCGCATTGGCTTTGGATAAAAACGGTGTTCTTGCAAAATATAATGTCGAAATGATTGGCGCCAAAGCCGAAGCCATTAACAAAGCCGAGGACAGACAATTATTCCGCAATGCAATGGACAAAATCGGCCTTGAAAGCCCAAAATCGCACGTGGCCCACTCAATGGCGGAAGCCGAAGCGGCGCTGGCCCAAATTGGTTTGCCCGCCATTATTCGCCCGTCCTTCACTTTGGGCGGCACCGGCGGCGGCATTGCCTATAATCTGGAAGAATTCAAAGCAATTTGTGAGCGCGGCCTTGATGCCAGCCCGACAACCGAAATATTGGTTGAGGAATCTGTGCTCGGTTGGAAAGAATATGAAATGGAAGTAGTCCGCGATAAAGCGGATAATTGCATTATCATTTGTTCCATTGAAAATCTTGATCCAATGGGTGTGCATACTGGCGATTCAATCACCGTTGCGCCAGCATTGACCTTGACCGACAAAGAATATCAAATAATGCGCGACGCTAGTATTGCAGTTTTGCGCGAAATCGGCGTTGAAACTGGTGGCTCCAATGTGCAGTTTGCATTGGACCCGAAAACTGGCCGCATGTTGGTGATCGAAATGAACCCAAGGGTTTCGCGCTCATCGGCCTTGGCGTCAAAAGCAACTGGCTTTCCAATTGCAAAAGTCGCGGCAAAACTGGCGATTGGCTACACTTTGGACGAAATTGCCAATGACATTACTGGTGGCGCTATGCCCGCTAGTTTTGAACCGACAATTGATTACGTGGTCACCAAAATCCCACGTTTTGCCTTTGAAAAATATAAAGGCGCGGACACGACTTTGACCACAATGATGAAATCGGTGGGCGAAGCAATGGCAATTGGGCGCACTTTTGCGGAGAGTTTTCAAAAAGCCTTGCGCTCGCTCGAAACTGGGCTTTGCGGCCTTGATGCGATTGATGATTATTCTGATGTTGGCAGTTTACGCGCGGCATTGGCGATTCCAAATCCTACGCGAATTTTAATTGTTGGGCAGGCATTTCGCATGGGCCTCACAGTTGAAGAAATCCATGCTGCATCGAAAATTGACCCGTGGTTCTTGCGCGAAATTGAACAAATTATCGCCAATGAAAACAAGCTAAAACAACATGGCATGCCTGTCATTGCCGATGATTGGCGCTTCGTGAAAGCAATGGGTTTTTCGGATAGTCAAATCGCGCAATTGACAGAAACAAGCGAGGCCGAAGTCGCGCAAACTAGGCGCGCTCTCAATGTCCGCCCAAGTTTCAAGCGTATTGATACTTGCGCCGGTGAGTTTCGCGCAACCACGCCTTATATGTATTCAACATATGAAACACCACTATACAATGGCGAGGCAGCCTGCGAGGCCGAACCTTCCAACCGAACTAAAATAGTGATTTTAGGTGGCGGCCCAAACCGCATTGGCCAAGGCATTGAGTTTGATTATTGCTGTTGCCACGCGGCCTTTGCCTGTGAAGAAATGGGTTATGAATCAATCATGATTAATTGTAACCCCGAAACGGTTTCAACCGATTACGACACTTCGGATCGATTATATTTTGAGCCATTGACCCAAGAAGACGTAATTGAAATAATCCATAAAGAACAAAGCAATGGCAATTTATTGGGGGTTATCGTTCAATTTGGTGGCCAAACCCCATTAAAGCTCGCGCATCCACTTCAAGAAGCGGGCATTCCCGTGCTTGGCACGAGCGTCGATTCAATTGATGTAGCCGAAGATAGAGAGCGCTTTCAACAGCTTTTACACACAATTGACTTGGTGCAACCACGCAATGCAATTGCCCGCACTGAAGAAGAAGCGCTGTTGGGCGCAAATGAGGTCGGCTATCCAATTGTAGTGCGCCCGTCCTATGTTTTGGGTGGCCGCGCGATGGAAATCGTCCATGATGACGCAAGCCTAAAACGCTATGTCCGCGAGGCAGTTTTGGTATCAGGCGATAATCCGGTTTTGATTGACCAATATTTGCGCGACGCAATCGAAGTTGATGTTGATGCATTATGCGATGGACAGGATGTTTTCGTGGCCGGTGTAATGGAACATATTGAAGAAGCTGGCATTCACTCGGGTGATAGTGCCTGCGCTTTGCCGCCTTATAGTTTGCCCGAACATATTGTGGTTCAAATTAAGGAACAAACCATAAAACTCGCCAAAGCGCTTCAAGTTAAGGGGCTGATGAACATTCAATTTGCGGTGCAAGGCGAAAATATTTTCGTTTTGGAAGCCAATCCGCGCGCTTCGCGCACCGCGCCATTTGTCGCCAAAGCTGTGAATATTCCGATTGCCGCAATTGGGGCGAAATTGCAGGCAGGAGAGAAATTGGCTGCGTTTAATTTGCATGCCAAGAAGCTAAACCATGTTGCAGTAAAAGAAGCTGTGTTTCCATTTGCGCGCTTTTTGGGGGTTGACCCGATATTGGGGCCTGAAATGCGCTCAACTGGCGAAGTTATGGGGCTCGACGCCGATTTTGATCAGGCTTATTTGAAATCACAAATCGCCGCAGGCATGGCTTTGCCGGAAAAAGGCACAGTATTTATTTCTGTTAAAAATAGCGACAAAAACTGGATAATTGACATCGCAAAAGATTTCATTGCGGCAGGTTTTGACATAATCGCGACCCAAGGCACGCAAACGATACTAAGCGAAAATGGCGTCGCCGCTGTTCGTGTCAATAAAGTTCAAGAAGGGCGACCGCATATTGTCGATCAATTGATAGACGGTAAAGTCCAAATGGTCATCAACACAACAGAGGGCGCGCAATCATTGGCGGATTCCTTTTCCATAAGGCGTTCGGCACTTATGAATAATATTGCATATTACACTACGATTTCTGGCGCGCGGGCAGTTATTAGGGCGATAAAATCCGACAAAAACGTCGAGATGAAAGTCAAACCACTGCAAGCATATGCTTGACAAAACCACAATTAACCCCAAATTTATTGGATTATCTAACGGAAACTCCCTAAAATGGAAAAAGCACCTATGACCGAAGAGGGTCATAAAGCCCTCGACGCCGAATTGAAAAGATTAAAAACTGTCGAACGCCCATCAATAATTGCGGCGATTGCTGAGGCGCGCTCGCACGGCGATTTGTCTGAAAATGCGGAATATCATGCTGCCAAAGAAAGGCAGAGCTTTATCGAAGGTCGCATCGCCGAATTAGATGATAAAATGGCACGCGCCCAAGTGATTGACGTGCGTCAATTATCTGGCGCTAATGTTAAGTTTGGCGCAACCGTAAAAGTGGTTGACGAAGATACTGACAAAGAAGACGTTTATAAAATCGTCGGCGAAGATGAGGCCGATGTAAAAAGCGGCAAAATCTCAATCGGCTCGCCCATCGCAAGGGCGATGATTGGCAAAGAATCGGGCGATGTGGTTGAAGTTATGACACCTGCTGGCGTTAGATCCCTCGAAATCCTTTCGGTAGCTTGGATATAGACATTTGAGCAAGCGCCCACCCATAATTTGGGCGGTTTCAGATGGCCGAGCGGGGATAGAGCGTCAAGCAATTGCCTTGGCGAATGCGATAATCGACCATGTGGGCGGCTCGTTGCAAATAGTTCGGCTAACTCCAAAAGGGGCGCAAATGATGTTGCCGCCCAATATGTGGCTTGACCCAATTGGTGCTTTGCCCAGCGAGCAAAAAGCCTTTTTCGAAGGCGAAATGCCTGATATTTGGATCGCCAATGGTCGGCGTTCAATTGCCTATTCTTTATGGGTAAAAAAGCATTTCCCCAAAGTTTTGACTGCGCAAATTCAAAACCCAAAAATACCAAGCAAGAATTTTGATTATGTTGTCGCGCCAAAACATGACCAAGTTAAAGGCGACAATGTTTTTGAAACCCTTGGTGGATTGGTTTATTATTCGGATGCTGAAATTACGGCTGCAAAGGCCCAATTCTCGGCTCGGACAACTGGAAACCGATATTTAGTAATTTTGGGGGGTAATTCAAAAACCCATAAATTCACACAAAAAAACGCCCTCGAAATTTTGGACTATCTAAGAGGTTTATCCCAAAAAGACACTTCGCTTTGGATAACCACTTCAAGGCGAACGCCACCCGAAATCTCTAGTCAATTTCGCGCCTTTGCGGCGGCGAACAAGTTTATGTTTTTCGAAAACCAAGAAAAAGACGGGGCAAACCCGTATCTTTCATGGCTTTGCCACGCGACACACGCCATTATTACCGAAGATTCAGCAAATATGCTCGCCGATGCGGCTTTCTTTAGACTCCCAATAACCCTGATAAAGCTCGAAGGCGGTTCCAAAAAATTTGACCGCCTCCACCGAAGCTTTGTTGATTGCGGCGCAGCAAAATGGGTTGAAGGCAATCCAAAACCTTGGAACTATGAAAATCCAAATGATGTGTATAAAATAGCCAGCGCCATTGTATCCGATTGGCAAACGCGCCAAATAAGCTAGAACATTTTAACAATAAGGTCACCCAAATTGGCACAAACAAAACACACGCAAATATTGATAATTGGTTCTGGCCCTGCGGGTTATAGTGCGGGCATTTATGCCGCCCGCGCCATGCGCAATCCGGTTTTGGTTGAAGGCCCGCAACCTGGCGGTCAATTGACCATCACCACCGAAGTTGAAAATTATCCGGGGTTTGAACATGAAATCCAAGGCCCGTGGCTAATGGAGCAAATGAAAGCGCAAGCTGCGCGTATGGGAACCGAAATTATTGCTGATTGGATAATGTCAGTTGATTTTAGCAAACGCCCTTTCACGGCAATTGGCGATAGTGGCATGATTTATAGCGCAGATAGCGTGATTATTGCCACTGGCGCACAAGCAAAATGGTTGGGCCTGCCCGAGGAAATGGGGCTTAGCGGTTTTGGAGTTTCGGCTTGCGCCACTTGCGATGGTTTCTTTTATCGCGGCAAAGAAGTTGTGGTGGTTGGCGGCGGCAATACTGCGGTTGAAGAAGCAATATTCTTGACCAATTTTGCCACCAAAGTGACCTTAATCCACCGCCGTGACGAATTGCGCGCCGAAAAAGTTATGCAACAAAGGCTGTTTAATAATCCGAAAATCGAAGTTATTTGGGACAATGCAGTGGAAGAAATTTTGGCAGAATCCGAGCCTCGCGGTGTAACTGGCGTGCGGCTCAAAAACCTCAAAACTGGGGACCAAAGCCAAATAAAATGCGATGGGGTGTTCGTGGCAATAGGCCATAAGCCATCCACCGAGCTTTTCAAAGGCCAAATTTCCATGAAAGAAAATGGCTATTTAATTGTTGAAGCGGGAACCACAAAAACCAATATCGAAGGCGTATTTGCTGCTGGTGACGTTACCGATGAACATTATCGCCAAGCTGTGACTGCTGCGGGGCTTGGCTGCATGGCTGCATTGGATGCCGAAAAGTTTTTGGCTGAGCATGAATAATCGGTTGGGGGCAAATTAGCGATGGATTGGGATAAACTACGAACATTTCATGCCGCTGCTGCAACGGGTTCCTTGACTGCTGCCGCCGAACGAGTAGGCCTATCACAATCCGCAGTTAGTCGGCAAATTGCCGCGCTCGAAGACGGCCTTGGAGTTCCATTATTTCACCGCCACGCGCGCGGGCTTATTTTAACTGGCCCGGGCAAAGTTTTGCAACAATCAACTGGTCAAATGGCAACGATAGCTTCGGTCGCAGAATCCAATTTGAAAGATGCCCGCGATAGGCCACAAGGCGAATTATTGATTACCGCTCCGATTGGGTTTGGTGCAACTTGGCTTGCGCCGCGTTTAGGTGGCTTTTTAGACGCCTATCCCGATGTTACTTTGCGGCTTTTGCTCGACGATAGGGAATTGGATTTAACAACTTTGGAGGCTGAATGCGCGGTTCGTTTGTGGCAAGCAACCCACGCCGATCTAATACAGCGCAAATTGTTTTCGGTAAAAACTTCGCTTTACGCCACCCATGAATATATTGCCAAAAATGGCGCACCCAAAACCGTAGCTGAGCTTGATGGACACCGCATTATTGCCTATGGAGCGCGCGCATCGGATGAGATGAAAGTTCTGGATTTCGCATTGGCATTGGGGCGCGATGGACAAAAGCCGCGTGAAGCCAGCCTTAGTATCAACAATGTCTCGGCACTTGTAACTTCAGTGGCGGCGGGGCTGGGCATCGGCGGATTGCCCGATTATTTGGCAATTCTTGAACCAAAATTGCAAAAAATCCTGCCCGATTTTCCAGGCCCAGACCTTGATGTGTTTTTCATCTATCCTGCGGATTTGCGCAAATCAAAACGGATTGCGGCCTTTCGCCAATATTTGATTGAGCAAGCCGCAAGCTGGCAGAAATAGTTTGAGTTCACGGCAAGCGCTTGCCGCATAAGGCGGGGCAATTAATTCATTGTAAGAGTATCAGCAAAATTCAAGGCCCATGCCATTAAAAATGTTTAATCATTTTGCCCGAATTGCAACCTTGTTATGCCACAATTGCCACCTACATATAGGATGTAACACGAGCCTCTGTGTTATACGCATTCGGTTTTTACCGGCGTTTCCTCCCCCTCTCCCCCTAAGAGGCCGACTTTAAGGGTCACATGCAAATGTGGCCCTTTTTTTTATTGCCTGCCACTCGCGTCTTCCAATTGCCTGCAGGGGAATCGCAAATGGAAATAATCCTCCCATGCGAAACGAAGTGGAGCGGGGGAGGTGGCGCCCGAAGGGTGACGGAGGGGGCATGAGCGAAGCGAATTTGCGCAGCAAAAACAACTCAGCAAGCTCGCTGCGCTCGCACCCCCTCCGTCTCGCTACGCGAGCCACCTCCCCCGTAACGCTTCGCGTGACAGGGGAGGATAAACCCATAAGCGATTCCCCTGCTATTGCCGGCCACTTGGCAGGCAGGTTATCCCGAAGTTTGAATGTGGGGTGCCGGGTGGGCAAAGCGGCAGTGGATCGGTTGGTGTTTTTCTCGGAATAACGCTTTTTGGAACTGGCACGTCAACCTTATTGCGGCGGCCGGGTTCAAGCGGGTTCCAATCGGGGCAACGATCCGAGCGTTCACGGTTAATTTCCGCACATTCGCCAATCCTGCGCATACCTGCCAGACCGCCACTTGCTTCACCATTTTCAAACACGTTTCGCCCAGGAACTGGCCCACGCGGTTGGCGCGGAAGTGGCGCAGAGCCGCCAGAGGGTGCGCCACCACTTGCAGCGGGAATACCGCCCCCGACAACAGATGTTACTCCTGATGGCCCAGCAGGTGGCCCACCACTGGCAACAGGCGCACCACCGCCACTTGGTGCAAGTTCGCCTCCACTTACTTTGGGCGCAGTGTTTGGCGCTGCCTCGCTTTGCCTGGCGGCCTCAAGTGCGCGTTGGGCTTCAAGTCGGTTAAGTTCCTCAATGTCGATTGGACGAACATTTGGGGCTTGGATTTTTGATATTTGTTGCTTTTTCAGTTTTGATTGGCCAGCAATTTGTTTTGGCACCACTGGCCTTTGCAATTCAATCTGGCGGCTTTGCAAATTCGCTTTTGGCGTGGGCGCAATAGGGCGCAAATTTGGCACTGTAATTTGCTCTTCGGGTTCATCTTCAATGGTCGGGAGCGTTTGTGTCAATTGTTTTGGCGCTGGAGTTTTGAGCTTCTTGGCGTTTTCAAGATTTATCGGGTTCACGATTGCGTCAGGCAATGGCGCGTCAAGCGGTGGCGGCTTTATTGCAATATCGGGAACTGGTTCGAGTTTTTGTTGCGGTGCAGGTTCAGTTTCCACCGTTTTTTCCGGCACTGGTTGCGCCAAATCTGGTTTTGGCTGCGCGATAATTTTGCTTGGCTCCACGGGCGTTTCATTGGGTATTGGCGCTGGCGTGTTTATAATTTCCACTTTGACAATATTTTTTGGTGGCAATTCAATGGGTGGGATTGTCAGCAACGCCATGAAAAACCCAAAATGTAAAATCAGCGCGCTTGCCCATGTCCATTGCCTTGTGTGCGGATGCATATTTGATTCTCTTACAATCAAATATGGGACACCAATTTTAAGCGCGGTGGCTTTTCTTTTGCCAAAATTATTCCTTTGGCCATTTCGAATTGGCGCAATGTCTTGCCAAAACTGGTCGTCACGATTCAAAAACTACTCCACTTTTACTTGCCCAGCCAGAAATTGTTATGAGTTCAAAACTTGCATATACGCGATTATCGCCATCACAATATCGTGCTTGATAATAATCAGCAACTTTGGCGATTAAATGACGCGAAAGCGGTTTTATATTTTTGTTCGCAAATGCTGCGGCTTCGCCCATGGCTTTGATGTCACGAAAAAGCTCAAAAACATTGCCATAGCGCACTTTCAAAATCTCGCTCGAACTTACTGGGCTATGAAAACCCGCTCGCACCAAAAGCCTAACCCCAGTTTCACAATTTATCATCGGGGAAATTCGCGGGCTTGCGCCACCATAATATTCGGCCTCGACATCAAGAAAACACTGCCGCAATTCCTTTAATGTGCTGCCACCAAGAAAAGTTGCAATGAAATTGCCTTCTGGCCGCAATGATTTGCGGATTTGTAGCAAAAGCCCTGGCAAATCATTGACCCAATTCAACCCTGAATTGGCAATAATTAAATCATATTTATCTTGGCCAATTTCCGGCAATAATAATTCGCTTAGACAATTTGGGTTTTTATTTTCTGACAAACTTAGTTCAATTTCTTCCAGCTTTGCCAATTTGCGGCTTGCGCCCAAAACGCCCGCTTGCCTTGCGATTTGTTGAAATTGCCCATTGCCTGCGAACAATTCAGCGCCACATTCAAAATCTTGCTTTATTGCATGTATAATTTCGATTGTGCCTTCACAGGCAAATTCATGCAAAAACCACGGGTTTTTTCCTTCCTTGTGGGCACGCGCCAAAGCCGTCTTTCTACGTTTGAGAAAAAGCGATGTATCGAACATTATTGGCGCGAAATTATTGGGCATTTTTCTTTCATCTAAAAGGCGATATATCTGCACCTAATCATGGCACTTAAAACGATTCTTAGCTCGTCAGTTCATAAGCTGTCCAATTTAATTTGGCCACCGCGTTCACTATTAAGCGACAAAAGGGTTGAACATCAAGGCACGATCGAGGCCGAACTTTGGAGCGAGCTGCCATTTATTGCGGGGCCAATTTGTTTTTGCTGCGGCGTGCCAATGGAAGGCGTTTTTCACCCCGAAAGCCTGTGCGGCGTATGTATGGCGCAGCCGCCTGCATTTGATAAAGCGCGCGCGGTTTTGGCATA
Organism: Hyphomonadaceae bacterium; assembly: GCA_009773395.1. Taxonomy (GTDB): domain Bacteria; phylum Pseudomonadota; class Alphaproteobacteria; order Caulobacterales; family Aquidulcibacteraceae; genus Pseudaquidulcibacter. The sequence continues at coordinate 171,641 of WRPI01000001.1, forward strand.
TGATGATTTAACTCGGCCCTTGGTTTTGGCGCTTAAACATGGCGGACGAAAAGACGGCGTGAAATTATTTGCCATTTGGATGGCGGAAATTACCCCAAACATTGATGATTTGGACTTAATTGTGCCAGTTCCCGCCCATTGGACACGGCTTTTCGCGCGCGGCTATAACCAAGCCGCGTGGTTGGCGCAGGCCTTAAGCAAACAATGCGCAAAGCCGTGGCGGCCCGATGTGCTTATTAGGCAGCGCAAAACTGGCAGCCAAAATGGGCTTAGCTTGAAAGGACGGCAACGAAATGTGCAAGGTGCATTTCGCGTGAAAGGGCGCTTAGACGGCATGAAAATTTTGCTGGTGGACGATGTTTATACGACTGGATCAACTTTGGAAGCCTGTGCGAAAGTTCTTAAACGCGCTGGTGCAAATCAGATATGTTCAGTTTCGCTACTTCGTGTTTGCAAGCCCAAAACCATAAATGATATTGATGAACCGATATTGGAAAAACTAAATGCTTAGATTTGAAGACTTATTGAAAGTAAGCCAACCCAAAAACTTCTGGCCCGCTTTGTTTGGGCTGTTTGCTGGGGTTTTTCTTATTTTTGTGGCATGGAATGCACCGATAATAGCCGCGGTTTTTGCTTTCAAGCTTGAAATGCCATACGAAATCGCCAATTTTGCGATTGAACTTAAATTTCTTATTTTGGTACTGTTTTTCGGTTTTGGCGTGGGCCTTTTGGCTATGATTTTCTATCGAAAAATCATCCAGAAAATGCTGGTGATTAGTTTATTCACCGCTGCACCTAAATTTCGATTTGGGCTAATGCTGATTGGTATTGCTCTAACTAGCTTGATCACATTTGGTGGAGTAATATTTTTCGAGCCGAAATATATTGAAAAAATGGCGTCGCGGTTCCTACAACTTGGAACGGTTGATTTTATTCTGTTAGCATCGGCGTATTTAGCAGCTTTTGCCGTGCAATCAACATTTGAAGAAACCTATTTTCGTGGGTTTTTGACCCAATATTTACGGCGCTTATCCATTCCATTGGCTGTCGTAATTGTAATAACTTCCTTGCTGTTTTCGGCGGTTCATTATTCCCCAAAAATGCCAATGCCTGTTTTAGGTGCTGTTTTATTTTCGGCTTTTTTAATGGGTTCAACATTTGCTATTGCAGCTTTGCGAACCAATGGCCTTGAAGTTACAATTGGCGCCCATATTGCCAATAATTTCATTGTCGGGGGACTATTTGGCGCGCTTGATAATCAACAAGCCAGCGAAGAAGCATATTTAAGTGCAATTGTTTTTGCCGTGCTTTATTTAGGCGGCCTTGAATTGGCTTTGCGCCTTAGGCCAAAATTCTTAGCAGATTCTCGCTTAACTGGGACGGCCTCCTGATTGGCCAATTGCTCGAGCAATTTCTTGATTTTGGCAGCCGAAACCTCCATCACTTCACCTCGTTCAAGTTTGCCCAATTCAAACGGCCCATAAGACAAACGAATAAGCCGATTAACACTTAAACCCAACGCCCCCAAAACTTTACGGATTTCGCGGTTTTTGCCTTCTCTAAGCGAAAGTGAAATCCATGAATTAGCGCTGCCATCAGTTTCTAATATAGCGTCGATTGGGCCATAGCGCACGCCTTCGACAACCATGCCAATTTTTAGAGCATCAAGTTGTTTTTGATTGACGCGCCCAAACGCACGCGCCCGGTAAGTTCGGATAAAACCAGTGCGCGGCAATTCCAATGCCCTTGCTAAATCCCCATCATTGGTCAAAAGCAAAAGCCCTTCGGAGTTCAAATCTAGCCGCCCGACCGAAATCACGCGGCCAATTTCGCGCGGCAAATGTTCAAACACCGTCGCCCGCCCCTCTGGGTCACTATGGGTGGTAACCAAACCAACTGGCTTATGATAAAGCCATAATTTTGTAGGCTCGGCTGCGCCAATTCTTTTGCCATCAATTGTGATAATATCGCTATCGCCAACATTCAAAGCAGGTGAAGTTAGCACATTGCCATTAACTGCGACCCGTCCGTCTTCAATCCATCTTTCGGCTTCGCGGCGCGAGCATTGACCAGCTCTTGCTATGGTTTTGGCGATTCGTTCTAGTTTTTGTGGGACTTCATTTGTCATGTCGGTAAGTTTCGAAAATGCGCCAGTCATGGCGGTGGCGATTGAAGTTCAATCAATAAATGCTACTAGACTAGAGCAATATAAAAGGCAAAGCCAAATGCGAACTGATGAAGAATATATGGCCATCGCACTCAAACAAGCAGCCGAAGCGCAAAGTCTAGGCGAAGTGCCAGTTGGTGCGATTATTATTGACGAAAGCGGTAATATCATTGCCACGGGCCACAACATGCCAATATCGGGCCAAGACCCAACGAGCCACGCAGAAATCAATGCAATAAGGGCTGCGGCACAAAAGCTCGCCAATTATCGGCTTGCACCAAAACTGACGCTTTATGTGACATTAGAGCCCTGCACAATGTGCGCTGGCGCGATTGCCAATGCTCGGTTGGCGCGGGTTGTTTATGGGGCAATAGACGATAAAAACGGCGCGATTGAAAGCGGCATCGAGTTTTTCAAAACCCGTTCAGCTCACCACAAACCACAGATTACCGGCGGAATTCTTGCCGAAGAATGTGGGAAAATATTGAAAGATTTTTTCGCAGCCAAACGGCAAGCATTGTATTAATCTAAACAATACCCAAATTAGTGATTTCGTTAACTTGCTTGGAATATGCTACGTTAACTTGCTCTATTTTCAAAATATGCAACAATTATGATTATGAAATTTGTGCTTCGAAATGGAAACCTAAATGACATCGGCGCCCTTGCCGCATGCCACTTCAAGTGTTTTGTCGATGCGCATCAGGATATTCTCCCACAGCCACTACTCGATGATTTTCAATTGCCGCAAGCCTTGAAACATTGGCGATCCGAATTTGTGGCGCAAGCCGAAGATGAAGATCGTGGAATTTTTGTGCTTGAGGCCGAAAATAACCGCATAATTGGTTTTGCAAATTGTGGGGCAGCACAAGCAAAATCCAGTAATTCACTGGGGCAAGGCGAGATTTTCTCACTTTTTGTAGAAGCCGATTACCAAGGATTTGGCCTCGGCAAAGCCTTGATGTTGGCGGCTTCACGTTGGCTCATTTGCCGTGGCTTGTTTTCGGGTGGCATGTGGGTGGTTGAAGACAATGGAATTGGTCGCCGCTTTTGTGAAGATTTGGGCGCAAGAAATGTTGCGCGGCGGCGTGTCACTAATAAGGGATATCAAATCACCAAAATTGGCCTTAGCTGGGCAGATTTTTCGGAAGTGGCACAATTAGAATGCGAAGTGCCGCAATGGGGCACAAACTAAACATTTGCCTTTTCATGCGCCAATAGCCACTCTTTAATATCAATACCACCACCAAAACCGACCATTTTGCCGTTTTTTCCAATTACCCGATGGCATGGAACCACCAGTGGAATTGGATTGGCATGGTTCGCGCCACCAATTGCCCGAACCGCCTTTATATTTCCGACGCGCCTCGCTTGTTCTTGATAGGAAATTGTTTGTCCATGTGGAATTGTTCGCAATGCCTGCCATGATTTCATCTGGAACGGTGTTCCCGCCATTTTGACTTCAATTTTATCAATGCCCGCGAAATTGCCATTGAAATAATCTTCAATGGCGCTTTTTATTTTTGGGATAACTTCCGCCTTGTTAAAAGCAATAGGGTTGCCCCAAGATTTTTCCAAAAGTGCCATGGCGTTTTGAAAATCATCGCCGAAACTTGCAAAATAAAGCACGCCATTATCGTCCCAAGCAAATGAAAGCGCCCCAATGGGTGAAGGTAAAACGCCATATAATAGGTCTATTTTATCAGTCATTTTTGCCTCAAATCAAACGCGTTAATTTGGCAACCGCAAGCACAATTAGTGACGATAAACCCATTAAGCCCATTGCCAATAGCGGGCCAATTGGATCCTTAAATAATGCCATATATTCAAAGTTCATACCAAAAATTGACGAAATCAGGGTCGGTGGCGCAAAAAGCAAAGTCACGACCGCCATAAAATTGAGGGCTTTGGATTGGCGCGCGCCGACCAAACCCAATGTTGCATCTAGCAAAAAGCTCAAATCGTTAAATTGTGCCTCACACAAGCGTTGCAGATCCTTAACATCGTCCAAAAGCGCCGCAAGCCGCTTTCTATCCAAAGCGTAGCGACTAGCGATTGGCCCAAGAAAGTGAATCATGCGCCCCAAATCGAAAAGGCAGTCACGGCTTAAAGACAATTGCGCACCCAATTGACCGAGGGTTTTGATGCGCGATTCGGTTCTTATCAATTGTTTTTGCGCCAAGATTGGCAATGAAACTGCGTCTAAATCTATCGCAGTGCTTGCCAATAAATCGGCTTGGCGTTCAACCAATGATTCGAGCAAAACCACAAAGGCCTGACCCGAGGTCGCCACCCCTTCCATTCTCGCCGATGCCCTTAATTGGCCAACTTCGAGCGCGCGCAAAGCCGCACTACGCACAGAAATCAGGATTTTCTTTGAAAGCACAAAACGCAAATTCGCGCGATAATAGACCGATGGCTCAATTGGTTTTTGATAAGGTTCCGCGCCTTTGCGCGCCGGAACATTTATCCGCATAAAAGCAATATCGTTTTCAATATACAGAAGCGATGATTCTTCAGGGCCAGTGTCATCAGGCTCGGCAATGATTTCCATTGCAAGTTTTTGCTCAACCGCTTCTTCTTCGGCTTTTGTGGCGCGAAATAAATCAAGCCAAACCACGTCTTGGCTTTCGAGATGTTCGATATCAACATCTGGTTTATTCGGCTGGGAAGTGCGGTGAATATAAATTGTCATGCCGCAAGACTCTGACAAATTATGGTGATGATTGCAATCACATTATTTAATTTGGAGTCCGTTTGAGTTCTTTCGCGCCAATGTCAGTGCGATAAAATAAGCTGGGCGCATTGATTTTTTCGATTGCTTTATAGGCCTGATCAATTGCCAATTTTAGGTTTGATGCCGAAGCCGTGACGTTCAAGACTCGTCCACCATTTGCGCACAAGCCGCCATCATCACAGAGCTTGGTTCCACTATGAAACACTTTTGCATTGCCACCACTTTCGGCTGCGCCTATTCCGAAAATCTCACCATTTTTTATGTATTCACCTGGGTAGCCATTGGCAGCCAAAACAATGGTCACCGAACTTTTGCTTTGTGGCCATTGTGCGAGCTTTGCAGGTTTCTCTGTTGCGATATCCATAAGGCACTGCGCAAAATCATCGCCAATAAATTGCATTAAAATCTGGCACTCGGGATCACCAAACCTGCAATTATATTCAACCACCCGCGCTTGGCCATTTTCAATCATTAGACCAACATATAAGACGCCGTTAAACGGAATTTTGTCGTCCTTTAGGCCACGCAAAGTCGGCTCGATAATTTTGGAAATAATGTCTTTCTCTAGTTTTTCGTCAACCAAACTTGTCGGTGCGAATGCCCCCATGCCGCCAGTGTTGGGTCCCAAATCATTGTCGAATGCGCGTTTATGATCTTGGCAAATCGGCAAAGGAATCGCGGATTGCTGATTGCAAAGCACGAAGAAGCTCGCCTCTTCGCCTTGCATGAATTCTTCGATAACAAGCTCTTTCGACGCATCGCCAAACTTACCGCTAAGCATTTCTTTAACTTCAGTCTGGGCGGTTTCAAAGTCTGGCGCGATAACAACGCCTTTGCCTGCGGCCAGCCCAGATGCCTTAAGGACATAAGGCGGGCTAAGGGCTTTTAGGAAAGCAATTGCGGGTTCATATTCCTCAAAAACGCCATATTTTGCCGTTGGTATATTATGCCGCGCCATAAAGTCTTTCGCAAAGGCTTTGGACGATTCCAATTGCGCTGCTGCTTTACTTGGGCCAAAAGTCGCAATGCCAATAGCGCGTAATTTATCCGCTAAGCCAAGCGCGAGTGCAACTTCAGGGCCAATTACCACCAGGTCAATTTTTTCGCATTTGGCTAAATTGACCAACCCCAATATATCATCGGCAGCAATATCAAATATCTTCGCAATTGAAGCAATGCCAGGGTTGCCGGGAGCCGCTATAATATGAGTAACATTAGGGCAGCTCGCCAGTTTCCAAACCAGCGCATGTTCTCGCCCACCGCCACCAACAACCATTATTCGCATTTGCCACCCAATCAAAAACCAATGCGCTGCATAGGCGAACAATCACAGATTGCAAACCTATCTGTCAGTAAAATTTGATTCTTTCTGCGGAAATTAAGTCGGTGTGGCGAATTAGCGCCCAGTAACCGCGTTACTAATTTTACCCATAGCGCCCATAAATCCATTGGTGGAATTGCCCGCAAAAGCCTGCAAGCCAGCAAGAAGGCCAATAACAACGAAGGTTGCAATCATACCATATTCAATTGCAACTGCGCCCGATTGTGAGGCGCTAAATTTCACGAATACCTTGATAAAAAATTTATTTATTTGCTCGTGCAATCAAATAATCCCTTATGCTACCTATCAAGGGAACATCGGCGGGAGGCATCGGATATTTTTCCATATCCGCAACTTCTACCCATGCCAATTCTTGTCCTTCACAGGATTTTGGTTCATTTTCCCAAATTCTTAGACCCCATAATGGCATCAAAAGGTGAAAATCTTCATAACAAAAACTGACAAAACTGATTGGTGCTAAGTCATCTACTTCGATTCTTATGCCCAATTCCTCGAATAATTCACGTTTCAGCGCGGATGAGGGTATTTCGCCTGCTTCGACTTTTCCACCGGGAAATTCCCACAGCCCGCCAAGCGACTTATTCATCGGCCTTTTAGCGAGCAATACGCGGTCTTGGGCATCGAACATCGCAACTGCTGCAACGAGGAGTAACTTATTGCTCATGATCGATAATCAGCGTTTATATCAATATACCCATGGGTTAAATCACAAGTCCATGCGGTGAAGCTGTCAGTTCCCACACCAACATCAACTTCGATTTCAATCAAATCGCCTTGCATTTTTTCGTCGATTTGGCTTTCATCAAATGCAACTGCACCGCCAAATTGCGCGACCATTTGCCCGCAAAACCTAATAGACATTTGCGCTTGGTCTATGTGTTCTTCGGACTTGCCAACCGCCATTGCCACCCGCCCCCAATTGGCATCAGCGCCAGCTATTGCGGTTTTTACGAGCGGAGAATTGGCAATTGCCATGGCAATAATTTTGGCGGATTTTGCGCTAATTGCACCGCTTACTTGGACTTTGATTAGTTTTTGCGCGCCCTCACCGTCCCGCACAACTTGCAAGGCCAAATCATGCATCACGTCAAACAATGCAGCACTAAAAACCTCATCATCGCCGAGTTCATTATTGCCAGCTTCGCCTGTTGCAAATACCAATAATGTATCCGAAGTTGAAGTATCGCTATCGACAGTAATTGCATTGAAAGTGGTTTCCACATGCGCCGAAACCATTTTTTGCAAAGCCCCCGCAGAAATTTTTGCATCAGTAAAAATATAGACCAGCATGGTCGCCATATTTGGCGCAATCATGCCCGAACCTTTTGCAATTCCCGCGATATTTATGGTTTTGCCGCCCAATTCGAATGATTTCCCCGCGCCTTTGAAAAAAGTATCGGTAGTTGAAATGGTGCGTGCCATTTGCTCAAAATCCGGCGCTGCTAATTTGCGCCAAACTTCGTCAAGAGAATCGGCAATAATATTGGGCGGCAGCGGCACACCAATCACGCCTGTCGCCGACAAAAAAACTTCGGCTGCGTCGCAATTAGTGAGCGCCCGTGTTTTCGTCACACTCGCTTCATTTTTCGCAATGCCGGCATCCCCAGTGAACGCATTTGAATTGCCTGCATTCACAATCAGCGCTTTGGCTTTGCCGAATTTAAGCGCTTCGGCGCACCAATTCACATCACAAGAACGAGTTGATGATTTTGTCAAAGCGCCCGCGACAACTGCATCGTTTGGGAAATGCACCACAAGCAAATCATCGCGACCCGACTTGTAAAGGCCAAGCGAATGGGTCGCCGCCAAAACGCCGGCGATTTGCGGCAAGGCAGGGAAATTTTTAGGGGCCAAAGGCGAAATTTGGTTTTTACTCATGGCACGCCATTAATTCATTTTTCGCCGCTTGTGAAATGCTTAATTTGCCGAATTTCAGTTGAAAAACCGAATTATCGGCATTTTTGCACAAAATGGTGGCAAAAGGACAGGTGATTTGCATCATATAAGTTGACTAAGGCGCTTAGCATTCCTAACTGCAAATCTGATTTATTATGATATGGTGTGGCGCAATTTGCGCCGCAAACCTGCGCAGAAAAGTAAAAATATGTTCAAAGTTATCAAGAAGATTTTCGGTAGTTCCAATGATCGCCGCGTGAAAAGCCTTATGGATCGCGTAATCAAGAAAATTAATCCGCTCGAAGAAGCAATTAAGCAATTGTCGGACGAGCAAATGGCAGCGAAAACCATTGAATTTAGGGAAAAATTGGCAAGTGGCGCCGAGCTTGATGACATTTTAGACGAAGCATTTGCCTTGGTGCGCGAAGCGGCATTGCGGACTTTGGGCCAACGCCATTATGATGTGCAATTGGTGGGTGGTATGGTGCTAAACACTGGTGCAATTTCCGAAATGCGCACTGGTGAAGGCAAGACCCTTGTTGCGACCGCTCCCGTCTATTTGAACGCGCTTTTGGGCAATGGTGTTCATGTTGTGACGGTTAATGATTATTTGGCACGCCGTGACGCCGCTTGGATGGGCAAGATCTATAGTTTCTTGGGGCTTACAACTGGCGTAATTGTGCCAGGATTGTCCGACGCCGAACGCCGCGAGGCTTATGCTTGCGATATTACTTATGCCACAAATAACGAACTTGGTTTTGATTATTTGCGCGATAATTTGAAATATCGCCTTGAAGACATGTCACAACGCGGTCATGCTTTTGCGATTGTCGATGAAGTTGACAGTATTTTGATTGATGAAGCACGCACGCCATTGATTATTTCGGGCCCAACCGATGATAAATCCGAATTCTATCGCAAAGTTGATGCGCTAATTTATCTGCTCGACAAAGATGATTATGAGCATGATGAAAAGCAAAAATCGGCCGTTTATACCGAAAAAGGCTCAGAACATATCGAACAATTATTGCAAGAACATGGCATTTTGGTCGGTTCTTTGTATGAAGTTATCAATACGTCAATTGTTCACCATGCCAATCAGGCATTGCGGGCGCATGTGCTGTTTCATCGCGATAAAGACTATATCGTAAAAGACGAAGAAGTGATTTTAATTGACGAATTCACGGGACGAATGTTGACTGGTAGGAGGCTTTCCGAAGGTTTGCACCAGGCAATCGAAGCCAAGGAAAATGTAAAAGTAGAGCCTGAAAACCAAACTTTGGCGTCAATTACTTTCCAAAATTATTTCAGGCTTTACAAAAAGCTCGCGGGTATGACCGGCACTGCACAGACCGAAGCTGCCGAATTTGAAAGCATTTATAATCTTCAAGTCGTGGAAATCCCAACTAACCGCCCAGTATGCCGTATTGATGACAATGATTTGGTGTTCCAAACCGAAGAAGGCAAGCATCGTGCAATTATGCAAGATATCATTGAAAGCCACCAAAAAGGCCAGCCAGTTTTGGTGGGCACGGCATCAATTGAAAAATCGGAAGTCATTTCTGGGCTTCTAAAAGCGCAAAATATTCCGCATAATGTTCTTAATGCGCGCTACCATGAGCAAGAAGCCGAAATTATCGCCGACGCGGGCGTTACGGGGGCTGTTACAATCGCAACCAATATGGCGGGTCGTGGAACAGATATTCAATTGGGTGGAAATTTTGAAATGCGCTGTGAAAAATCGCGGCGCGAGCGTGAAGCTGCTTGGGGCCGTTCAATGACCGCCGAAGAAGTGGCGTCCATGAACGCGGATATTGCAAAAACTATTGATGCCGACAAAGAAAAAGTTCTTGAACTTGGCGGGCTTTATGTTTTGGGCACCGAGCGCCATGAAAGCCGCCGCATTGATAATCAGCTTCGCGGCAGAACTGGCCGTCAAGGCGACCCTGGGCGGTCGCGTTTTTACCTTTCGACTGACGATGATTTATTGCGCATTTTTGGCGGCGATCGCTTCAAAAATATCATGACTGCCATGAGCCTTCCAGAAGACGAACCAATCGAAGAACGCATGATGAATAAAGCGATGGAAATCGCACAAAAACGGGTTGAAGCTCGCAATTTTGATATTCGCAAAAACCTTATCAAATATGACGATGTCATCAATGACCAACGCAAACAAATTTTTGAAGAGCGCAAGGAATTTATGCGCGATAGCGATGTTGAAGAAACCATCGAATTTATGCGCGAAACCGTAATTGACGATATGTGCGAACGCTTTATGCCCGAAAAATTGCTGCCCGAACAATGGGACGCCGACGGCCTAAAAGAAGCGGTGAAATCTTCATTGGGCATTGATATGCCGATAGATGAAATGATCGCCGAAGATGGTGCAGATGATAAGGACATCAAATTACGAATTGAACAAGCTGCCGACGCACATTGGGCCAGCAAAACCGCAATTTTGGGGCCCGAGCAATCGCGCGACCTTGAAAAGCAAATTTTGCTGCAAACCATTGACACGAAATGGCGAGAGCATTTGGCAGTTGTTGATCATTTACGCTCGGTAATTCATCTTCGGGGCTATGCACAGCGCGATCCATTGATTGAGTATAAGACCGAAGGCTTCACATTATTTGAAAATATGCGCCGTGATTTGCGCACCGATGTGGTGGCAATACTTCAAAATATTGAATTAGTAATGCAACCACCGCCCGAAGATGCGGGTCGCGCTATATTTAATGCGGGCCAAGTCGGTGGTGGGGCTGGGTTTTTGGCATCGCACCCTAACCCTGAAACTGGGCTTGATGAAATGGGTGACATGCGCGATGATTTGGTGCATTCACCACTTGGCCCAATGCCACGGGCTTGGCTTGGAACCAATCGCAATGCGCCTTGCCCGTGCATGTCTGGCAAGAAATACAAACACTGCCACGGCGCGATATAAAATTTATTGCGAATAATTAAAAATTGGAGTTTTTCAAGCCGAGGATAACTTGGTCACGGCTCCAAAGCACCATTTCGCGCGGTGGGTATCCTTGAATATAGTCTTCTACCCGATAAATCGCTTCTTTCGGGAAATTATATGGCGCAAGACCCAAATTCATCAAGGCGAAACCGCCTAAATGCACATCAACATTGGTGAAGCCTGACAAAGTAATATGGCTAGTTGTGAACAAATATTTGATGTTCGAATCGACAAAATTTTGGAAAATCTTCTTTGCTTCGGCATAGGGTAAATGGAAAAGGCAATCTCGGCACATCATCATGTCTGCGGCTGGAAAAAGCTGTTCGGTTAAATCAATATGCCGAAAGCTGGTTCGCGAATTGCCGTGTTCTTGGTTTAATTTATCAACAAGTGCAGCGACAATATCACCGCCAATATAATTTATCGAATAGTCTTTCAAAACATGGCGCATCCAATTAAAATCGCCACAAGGCGCATCAAAAATTGTCTCAATTCCCAGATCTCTGAAAATTATCGGCATTTGTTTGCGCAGGTTTTCGGTATAACGTAAAGACGAACCATCTCCACTGACACTTTCCTCATTGGCCCACATATTGGTTTCGAAAATCATTGTGAACAAGTCTTCTTTTTTATTGGCATTTGCTGGCTTTGGCCCACTTGGCGCCGCCAATTTTTCTTTTGCTTGCTTGGCTAAAGTTTCCACTTCGGGAGCCAAATGAGGGTGATTGTCCAATATCAGACTTATTGTCTCAAGAACGGTTTTTTCAATGCTTTTCAATTTAGTATTTTTCGAAATAATGTTGTGGTGAAATTTGCTTAACCAATAAGTCAGCGATTTTCTAGCATATTAGGCAAGATAATGAACCCAATGCCATTAAGTGTCCAAATTTATACTGACGTAAACCCGAATTTAACCATAAATGCCTCATTGAAGCCCTATTGTTAATTTATTGCTTCTGAGTGTAAAACCCAATTAAAGGACTATATCCGAGATGGAAACCGCCGCGACCTCATTTTCGTTAATTGAGCTTTTTACAAGAGCCGATATAGTCGTCAAAATTGTTATGGTTGGGCTGGCGTTTACTTCAGTTTGGTCGTGGGCATTAACCATTGAAAAATGGCTGCAAGTGCGCAAATTGGATGCGGGCGCAAGGGCGGTTGAATTGGCACTCGCCGAAGCAAAAGCCACCGAAAATATTGAAGAATTGAGCCGTCAAGGCGATCCAAGCGCGCGCATTATTTCCATCGGACTGAACGAGGCGCGTGCCGCACGGCGCGGAGGCACTTTAAGCGAAGCTGGCGCTGCTATGGCAATTGAGCGCATGCAAAGAAGCATGGAAGCGCAATTAAGCCGCGAAATGGCCAAAGCCGAACGCGGCCTTGGAGTTTTGGCTACAATTGGCACATCGGCAACTTTTGTCGGGCTATTCGGCACGGTTTGGGGGATTATGAACTCGTTCCGCGCCATTGCCGCATCGCATGATACTAATTTAGCAGTAGTGGCACCTGGTATTGCCGAAGCGCTATTCGCAACTGCTATGGGTTTGGTCGCAGCAATTCCCGCAGTTATTTTTTACAATTGGATTTCCGGGAAAATTGACCGCTTTTCAATTCGCATCGAAACCATTGTCGACGATGTAATAACCCGCGCGTCACGCCGTTTTAGTGAAGCTCCATAATGGCGAGCCTTGGCCCTTCACACACCAAAGGTCACCGCCGTGGCAGGCGCACCCGCCGCCTTATGGGTGAAATCAACATCACGCCATTTGTTGATGTTGTATTGGTTTTGCTGATTGTTTTTATGGTTGCTGCACCATTACTGACTGTTGGAGTTCCAGTTGATTTGCCGAAAACCGAAGCCAAATCTATGGCAAATGAGCAAGAGCCAATAAGCATTACAATATTGGCTGACGGGCAAATTTATTTGCAATCAGAACAAGTTGCCTTTGACGATTTAATGCCGCGCCTTACAGCAGCAAGCGCCGAACAATATGATAGGCGGATTTTTATTCGTGGTGATAGCACAGCCGATTATGGTGTCGTAATGCAAGTTATGGCACGCATTAATTCGGCGGGATATCGCAATTTGGGGCTAATAACTGACCCGATATCAAAATGAATGCGCGAACTACTACTCCTTGGATAGTATCCGCCAGCCTTCATGGTTTGCTCCTGCTTTTGGCAGTTTATACATGGAAAGTGACGCCAATTACCAATCCTGACCCTGCGATTTCAGTTGAGATTATTGCCGAAGTTGCAAGCACAATTGGGCAAGATACCGAAATAGCTGAAGTTGCAAATGAAATGACTGAGGTAAGTGAGCCGACGCAAGAGCCCGCAAAAACTGAAGATTTGCCGCAAGAAGTGGTAGCTCCACCGCCACCCAAAGCTCTCCCAAAAATTCCGCCGCCGCCAGTTAAAGCAGTAGAGCCGCCAATTGCAAAACCACCACCACCGAAAACTCTGCCAAAAGCCGCGCCGCCAATAGCGAAAGCGGTTGCTAAACAACCCACACCCAAGCAGCCACCACCGCCAATCGCAAAACCGACACCAGGCCCAACCCCAAAATCCGCGCAACGCGCCCCAACGCCCGCGCCTGCGAGACCAGCGCCAAAAGCACAGGGGCAGACATCGCCGATGTTTGATATTGCAGCGGCAACAAAAAGCGCAAGCGGTGTAAACGCGGGCGGTAGGCGCGCGCCGCAATTGTCCAAATCGGCGGGCGCTTCCACCAAAGCACGTGGCTCTGGCTCAAGACTACAAGGCAATTTGGCAGGAGCTTTGCGCCAACAAATTAAAAATTGCTGGTATGAACCAGCCGATTTATCTAACCCTGGGCGACTGATAGTCGAAATTGCGATTGAACTTTCACCCGACGGAAATTTGGCAAGACCGCCGCGATTGGTTACACCAGCGTCACGAAATGGTGCCGATTCAACATTATTAATCGCAATCGACAATGCAATTCGCGCAGCACGGCAATGCGCACCGTATGATTTACCAAGTGACAGATATGATGAATGGCAATCATTTAATTTTCGGTTTGATCCGCGAGAAATGCGGCGACTGCCCTAATTTCGCCGATTTTCGATTTGATAAACAAAATGGGACATGAAAAAATGAAAATAAAACTAGGAAGCCTTTTTTCTCAACTCACAATTTTCATGTGGGTGGCTTTATCACTTTTGCCTTTTTCCAGCGCTTTGGCGCAAGCCCCAGCGCAGCGCATGGTCGTTGATGTAACCGAAGGCCATAGGCGGCCAATGCCGATTGCAATTGCCGATTTTGCAGGTCCAAATGGTGCCAATATTGCCCAAGTTGTGCGCGAAGACCTTGAAAGATCTGGCCTATTCACAGTGCAAAACCCACAAAGTTTCGCGGGGCGCATTCCCGATGTCAATGTAACCCCGCGCTTCACCGATTGGCGCGCAATAAGCACTGAAGCCCTTGTTATTGGTCGTGGCTCGCAAACCGAAGAACGGTTAAGGGTTGAGTTTCGGCTTTGGGACATTTATGGTCAAAGCCAATTATTGGGGCTTGAATTTTCTTCATCCGATGTGAATTGGCGCCGCATTGCCCACAAAGTTGCTGATGCCATATACGGACGGCTTACTGGCAAGACCGGCATGTTTGATAGCCGCGTAATTTTTGTATCCGAAACTGGACCGCGCACCAATCGCATAAAGCGCTTGGCAGTCATGGATCAAGACGGCGCGAACCCGAGCTTTCTAACCGATGGCGATGAGCAAATTTTGAACCCAAGATTTAGCACGTCGGGCCAGCAAGTTGTCTATACTTCATTGGGCCAAAGAGGTTTGAAACTTTGGGTGCTGGATATTCCAACTGGTCGCCGTGAAGCCGTAACTGGCCTTGGCAATATGGTTTTTGCCCCGCGTTTTTCGCGCGATGGGCAATCGCTGATTTTTAGTTCGGATCGTGACGGCAACACCGATATTATGACCAAAAACCTCAGAACTGGCCAAGTGCGCAGATTAACTGATAACCCTGCGATTGACACTTCGCCCGATTTTTCACCTGACAGCAGTAGAGTTGTTTTCACATCGGATAGATCTGGCAATCCGCAAATTTACAAAATGAATGCGCAGGGCACTGGTGTTGCGCGGATTTCATTTGGATCTGGCCGTTATTCAACGCCTGTATGGTCACCCGATGGTACTATGGTCGCATTCACCAAACAAGCGGGCGGGCAATTCCATATTGGGGTTATGAATTCAGATGGTTCAAATGAACGGATATTGGCGAGCTCATATTTGGTCGAAGGCCCCAGCTTTGCACCAAATGGACGGGTTATTGTTTTCCAACGCGAAGAAGGCCCAGGGGCTTCTCCAAGCATTTGGACAGTTGATGTGTCGGGGGCAAATTTACGTAAAGTATCAATTGGTGTATCAGGTTCAGATCCTGCATGGTCGCCAATGTTGGAATAGCTTATAGATAGAAATGTGAAGTTGAAAGGAAATCAAATGACTTATTCAAAATTGAATTATGTTGGGCTATCGGCCTTCATATTGCTGGCGGCTTGCGCAAGCAAACCACCCACTACCAATACTGCCAATACTGGTGCTGGTTCACGCTCAACTGAAGCGGCAGCGCTTCCACCTGCTTCTGCTACGAACCAAGGCGCTGGCCAAGGCGGAAATCAAGGCGCGAATTCGGGGCTTTATGGCAATAATTATGGCGCTGGGCAAAATGCTGCCAATCCATATGCGGGGCAAGTTCTGGCCACTTTGGGCGATAGAGTATTTTTTGCGACGGATGCCTACAACCTTTCAGAAGAAGCGCGGGCAACTTTAAGCCGCCAAGCAGCGTGGCTTAATGGCAATCCCAACTCAAGGCTTTTGGTGGCTGGGAATTGCGATGAGCGCGGGACACGCGAATATAATTTGGCGCTTGGCGCAAGGCGTGCCAATTCGGTCAAAGATTTTCTAGTCAGCCTTGGCGTAAATGCGAACCGCATTGAAACTGTTTCATATGGCAAGGAGCGCCCGATTGATGACCGGCCAAATGAAAGTGGTTGGGCAATCAATCGTAACTCGCACTCTATGCCAATCAATTAGAAAGCCGCATAATGGTAAATCCTAAGGCGGCTTCGACGTGGCTTGTTTTAACTGCATTAATGGCACAGCCAGTGGTCGCACAAACTCGGCCACCTGTCACTGTGCCTGCACCAACAATTGTCGAGACACCAGCTTCGCGAGCATTGATTCGGGTCGATGAATTAGAAGTCGAATTTCGAGCACTTACTAATCGTCTGGAATTGATAGAGGCAGAATTAGCCACGCAAAAGGAAGCCAATGCGAGATTAGCGCGCCTGTTTGATGAAAGTCAGGCGCGTTTAGCCGCCGCTTCAAGCCCAAGCGAGGCGCCCGCAGACGCAACGGCAAATCCACCAACTCCGACGGTGACAACCGAAACCTCTCCTACGCCAACCGATGCCCAGCCAGCCAATCCAACACCCACGCCGCCAGTCACAGCCGAACAAACGCAGCCGCCAGCCGCAACGCAAGCGGTGACCACACCGCCGCCTGCCGAACCGCCAAAGCCTGCGCCAGTGTTATTGGCCGAAGCGCGTCTGCATATTCAACGCGGTGAGTTTCAAAATGCCGAGCTCAAGCTGAATGAAATTGTCGAAAATCAAGCCGATTCGCCAGAATCACCAGAAGCGCTTTGGCTTTTGGGCGAAACCCGCTTTGTTCAACAAGCCTATGCTCCAGCAGCCCAAGCCTATGTTGCATATTTGGGGAAAGCGCCAAATGGCCCACGAATGCCAAATGCCTATATAGGCCTAGCAAGCGCATTTCGTGAATTGGGCGATAATCGGCAACGATGCCTTGCATTGGCCGAATATACGAGGCGCGCCGTCAACCCGACCAGCGTGCAACGTGCCAGAGCTGACGCCGAAATCGCTAGGGCGACCTGCCCGTAAAATATGGCCGCGCCTAACCCCAGCGCCGCGCCACTTGGATTGCAATCCAAGTTTTTCAATAAAATGGATTGGCTCCTCGAAAAATTTGGCTCGAAATTCATAATTGGGCTTTCAGGTGGTGGCGACTCCCTAGCACTTACAAAATTATGCGCGGAATATCAAATTAAGAACCAAAGCGCCCAATTTCAGGCAGTCATTATCGACCATGCCATTGCAATCGGTTCGGACGATGTAGCTGCACAAGCGGCGAAGCAAGCGCAGGCAATGGGCATTGATGCTCGAATTTTGCGGGTAAGCGTTAGAATAACAACCTCAATTCAAGAAGAAGCACGAAAACGCCGATACGAATTATTGAACCAAGCTGCCCTTGAATTTGGGGCGAAAACAATTCTCCTCGCGCATAATTTTGAAGATCAAATCGAGACTTTGTTGTTCCGAATGCTTCGTAAAACGGGGCTTGATGGTTTGGCTGGAATGCGTGATGTCCAAGCTAGTTATGACCAGAAGCGAGGCGAGACCTTTATTCTCGCGCGGCCATTATTAGATGTGAGTCGTGATAGTTTGCGCAAATATTTGGCCGAAAACGGAATAGAATATTATGATGACCCAGCAAATGAAAACCAAGATTTTTCACGGGTAAAAATTCGCAAAACTTGGCCCAAAATTCGTGCCATCGGTTTTAGTGAATCAAAATTGTTGAAAATCCGTGATTTGGCGCTACAACTTCGAGAAATGAGTGAGAAACAAACCCGCGAGTTTTTGTCCACCAATCTCATAATTGATGCTGCGCTTTCAAAAATTTCGCTTAATCTCTCCGAAGAAAATGTGCACATAAGACAACGGGCTTTGAGCGCAATAATACAGGCACTAAGCGGCAAGCAATATTTGGAATATCAAAAAATTGAAAGCCTTGCGGCGCGAATTTCGGAAGCAAATTTCAAAAGCGCCACTTTGGCTAATGTCCAGATAAAGTTGAAAAATGCCGCTTTGGTTTTTTCACCCGCGCCAAAACGCAAAAATCAGGCGCAACCAAGCTGTGCAGAATATGGTCGATTGCGAAATGCGATATTTGCTTTATTGAACGATTTTGACATTTAGCGATGTCCTAGAGCGGTGGATGTTCAAGTTGAATCGAATTTGTTGCAGCAATTTTGTGCCAGTTTTGGTGACAAATATGCGGTGAATACTGGAGTATTCGCCAAATATTTGTTGCCGAAAATGGTGCAAAAGGGCGCGGCAAAGCGATGCAACTTGGACGTCCGACGCTCTAGATGTCTTAATTGTTGTTAAAGTGCTGCTTTTGTGCTTTTTGCAGGTCTTTATTCAACGATTTTTTGACCTATCTATAAGAAGATTACACCGTGTTCTCGGATAGCATGTTTTTTATCCGCCAATCGAGATTGAAATGAAATTACGTGACCTTGCTATTTGGGGCTTTTTGGCTCTTTCTTTAATCGCTGTTTTTTCGCTGACGCAAAGACCAGTAACTCCGGGCGCAACCAGTGAAATACCTTATTCGCAATTATTGGCTGAAATTGATGGCGGACAGATTAAAGAAGTCATTACGTCAGGTGATATAATCGAAGGACAAAAAAAGGACGGCAGCAAATTTATATCCGTCATTCCTGATCAAGCAATTGATATTATCCCACGTCTTGAACGGGCCCATGTGTCTATTCGCGCCAAAGCCCAAGCACGGCGCCCTAGTTTCTTGATGTCACTAATTGGTAATTTGCTGCCATTGGTCCTAATGATTGGCGTGTGGTTCTTGCTTATGCGGCAAATGTCTGGCGGTAAAGGCGGCGGCGCAATGGGTTTTGGCAAATCCAAGGCCAAACTTTTGACCGAAGCCAAAGCACGAGTAACTTTTGAAGATGTTGCTGGCATTGATGAAGCGCGTGAAGAATTACAGGAAATTGTCGATTTTCTAAAAGATCCAAGCAAGTTTCAACGCCTTGGCGGCAAAATCCCTAAAGGTGCTTTGCTTATCGGTGCGCCCGGCACTGGTAAAACCCTTATTGCGCGTGCAGTTGCAGGCGAAGCAAATGTGCCGTTTTTCACAATTTCAGGTTCGGACTTTGTTGAAATGTTCGTCGGTGTTGGTGCATCGCGCGTGCGCGATATGTTCGAACAAGCCAAGAAAAATGCGCCATGCATTATTTTCATTGATGAAATCGACGCAGTTGGTCGCCATCGCGGTGCTGGCCTTGGTGGCGGCAATGACGAGCGTGAGCAAACCCTAAACCAGCTTTTAGTCGAAATGGACGGCTTTGAAGCCAATGAAGGCATTATTATTATTGCTGCAACCAATCGCCCCGATGTTCTTGACCCTGCGCTTTTGCGCCCAGGCCGTTTTGACCGCCAAGTAGTTGTGAGTTTGCCCGATATCAATGGACGCGAGAAAATTCTTAAAGTTCATATGAAAAAAGTGCCTTTGTCGTCGGACGTTGATCCCAAAACCATTGCTCGTGGCACGCCAGGGTTTTCGGGCGCTGATTTGATGAATTTGGTCAATGAAGCTTCTTTACTTGCCGCAAGGCGCGGCATGCGTTTGGTTACGATGCGCGAATTTGAAGACGCCAAAGACAAAGTCATGATGGGCGTAGAGCGCAAAACTATGGCTATGAGCGATGATGAAAAGAAATTAACTGCCTATCATGAAGGTGGGCATGCTCTGGTTGCTTTAACCGTGCCGCATACTGACCCAGTTCATAAAGCAACCATAATTCCGCGTGGTCGCGCTTTGGGCATGGTGATGCAATTGCCTGAACGCGACAGATTATCATGGTCTTACCAACAAATGATGAGCCGCTTGGCTGTCGTTATGGGCGGGAGAGTTGCCGAGGAACTTATATTTGGCAAGGAAGCCATAACTTCGGGCGCTTCTTCGGATCTTGATCAAGCATCAAAACTGGCGCGTTCAATGGTCACAAGATGGGGATTTTCCGATAAATTGGGCAAAGTTGCTTATGGCGAAAACCAAGAAGAAGTGTTTTTGGGTCATTCGGTGGCGCGCACTCAAAATGTGTCAGAAGCAACTGCGCAAATTATTGACGATGAAGTTCGCAGATTGACTGATTGGGGCTATGCCGAGGCGACTCGCATTTTAACCGAACGCCGCGATGATTTAGAAATTATTGGCAAAGGGCTGTTGGAATTTGAAACTCTAACCGGCGATGAAATATTGGCACTTCTGAAAGGTGTTCGCCCAATTAGGGACGATGACGATACCAAAACTGATGTCGGCGAGACTTCCTCGGTGCCAACCATCGGTAAAGCTGGCACGGGCAACGCCGAGCCAAGCCCCGCTTAATTCGCTATCAGGGTGCAGTGATTTGGGTTAGACAACTCTTATGGTCACCGATTATAGCATATTGCATAAACGCCGCGCTGTGCCCTTAGTTATGGGTATAGTAAACGTCACGCCTGATAGCTTTTCTGATGGCGGTAAATTTATTAGCGCGGACCAAGCAATTGAGCACGGATTGGCGCTTTTTGCGCAGGGTGCGGATATTATTGATATTGGCGGCGAAAGCACGCGCCCGGGTGCCGAAGACATATCTTTAGGTGATGAAATTGCGCGAGTGTTGCCAGTTATCGAAGGCATTCGCAAAAAATCAGAAGCGTTAATTTCAATTGACACTCGCAAGCCCGAAGTTGCAAAATTGGCGATTGAAGCGGGCGCAAATATTTGGAATGATGTTTCGGCCTTGACTTTCGCACCCAATTCCATCGAAGTTGTGGCAAGTTTGGATGTGCCGATTGTCTTAATGCATTCCCAAGGCACACCAAAAAACATGCAGGATAACCCAAGCTATGAAGACGTTACAACGCAGGTGCTTAGGTTTCTTTCCATGCGAATTGCGGCTGCAATTATCGGCGGCGTTAAACGACATAATATAATTATTGACCCCGGAATTGGTTTTGGCAAAACCCTTGAAAATAATCTAGATTTATTGGCGGATTTGAGCAGGTTTCGCGATCTTGGCTGTCCAGTTTTGCTTGGAGCCAGCCGCAAAAGCTTTATTGGGAAAATTGATGGTTCCGCAAATGAGCCATTGGCGCGAATTGGCGGTTCTTTGGCTGCTGCGCTTTATGGCGCACAAAATGGAGCAGCGATTTTGCGCGTGCATGATGTTGTGGAGACAGTGCAAGCACTTAAAGTCAATTCTGCGATTATCGCCCGCAGCGAGTTTTGATGGATTGCGAAGCGGGGGGTTTTTCATTAAAGCACGCTTATGATTTATACCTCGCCCAACCCCGATAATTTGCCTATAAAAGTTTGCGCACTTTACAAATTCAAGACCTTGAATGAGTTGGCCGCCAAACGCGAAGAGATAGCGGCTGCCTTCACTCAATATGGCATAAAAGGCACATTGCTGATTTCCGAAGAGGGCATTAATGGCACTATTTCGGGGCAAGAACAAAATCTTGAAAATGCGATTGCGGCAATTGCAAATGTAACTGGCATAAATGAAATACCGCGCAAATATTCATGGGCGCAAAAACATCCGTTCCATCGCAGTAAAGTCCGCATCAAAAAAGAAATTGTGACAATTGGTTCAAATGATGTGAACCCAAACAAAATTGTTGGCACTTATGTTGCGCCCAAGGATTGGAACGCAATTATCGGCGACCCCGAAATGCTGGTGCTTGATACACGCAATGATTATGAAGTCGAAATCGGAAGTTTCAAAAACGCCATTGACCCGAAAACAGAATCATTTCGCGAATTTCCAAAATTCGTCCGTGAAAATTATGACCCAAAGACCCACAAAAAAGTCGCGATGTTCTGCACTGGCGGCATAAGATGCGAAAAAGCTTCGGCGTTTATGTTGATGGAAGGGTTTGAAAGCGTTTATCATCTCGAGGGCGGCATTTTGAATTATTTAGACAAGATCCCCGCCGAAGAAAGCCTATGGGAAGGTGATTGTTTTGTTTTTGACGATCGTGTCGCGGTGGGGCATAGTGTGGCGCTTACAGATTATGTTCTGTGCCATGGTTGCCGCGCACCTTTAAACGCCGAACAACAAGCAAGCCCTTTATATGTTAAAGGCGTTTCTTGCCCCAAATGTGCCGACAGCCAAAGCGAACAAAACCGCAATCGGGCGAGTGAGCGTCAAAAACAAATGGAACTTGCGAAGACCCGTGGCATTGTTCACTTAGGTCAAAAACAAGCGAAGAAAGCTTAAATCTAAATGAAGCAAGGCCGGGTTTTAGTTATTGCGGGTTCTGATTCTGGTGGTGGTGCGGGTATTCAGGCCGACATTAAAGCCATTACAATGACTGGCGGTTTTGCCATGACCGCAGTTACCGCAATTACGGCGCAAAATACTATGGGTGTATTTGACGTGCACCCTATCCCACTACAGACCATAATAAAGCAAATCGAATGCGTGACTTTTGACATTGGGGTCGATGTTGTAAAAACTGGCATGTTGGGCAGCGTTGAAGTGGTTGAAGCAGTGGCCGAGACTTTAACCAGCGCGTGCCCAAATATCCCATACATTATTGACCCGGTAATGATTGCCAAAGGTGGACATCCATTGCTCGAAAAAGCTGCGATTAAAGCAGTGCGGGACTTGCTGGTTCCAAAGGCTTTTCTATTGACCCCAAATACACCCGAAGCCGAGGCTCTGACCGAAATCAGAATTGAAAATCTTGATGGTCAAAGACGCGCCGCAGAAGCACTCCTGAAACGTGGCGCAAATGCTGTGCTTATCAAAGGCGGGCATCTTGATGGCGATGTCATAACCGACCTATTGGCGACCGTAGATGGCGAAGAATTTTTCCATTCAAAACGCATAGAAAGCACATCAACCCACGGCACAGGCTGCACCTTGGCAAGTGCGATTGCTTCCTATTTGGCGCAAGGCGATGAACTGGCGGTTGCCGTGACAAAAGCCAGAGAATATGTCTTGAAAGCCATTGAAACCGCAAAAAATTATGGCAAGGGCCATGGGCCGCTTAATCACGGCTGGGTATTGGGAGCATGAGCGACCTGAATTCTCGCCTAAAAAACATTATCCGCCAAAGCCCAAAAATTATGGAAGTGCTGCATGTGTGCCGCGAAATTGCCTTGCCCGATTGGCGACTGGTTAGCGGGGCGGTTTATGGCACTATTTTCAATAGCCTTACTAATCGCCCGCTTGAATACGGCATAAAAGATTATGATATTTGCTATTTTGATGAAGATTTAAGCTGGGACGCAGAAGATATTTGGATAAAGCGCATTGATGCTGCGCTGCCCGAAGATTTGCGTTCTGCTGCCGAAGTTCGCAATCAAGCACGGGTGCATTTGTGGTTTGAAGCCAAATTTGGTAGACCATATGCACAATTAAATAGCACTGATGAAAGCCTTGATTCATATTTATGTTTTGCCCATGCCGTGGCAATAAGACTGGAAATGAACAACAATATTTCTATTTGCGCACCTTTTGGGCTTGAAGATGTGTTTGAAATGAAACTTCGTCCGAATCCGAATAATAAAGCGCCAGACAGGTTTATGGAAAAATCGCTTTCCATTCAAAGTCGCTGGCCCGAAGTTAAAATTATTGTTTGAAGATTTTGTCAGCTTCGGTTCAGAATCTATAATATAGGTTGAATCCATGAAAAAAATTGCATTATTACTCCTCACATTCACGTTCGCGAGTTGCGCCACCATTGCAAGGCATGAGGCATCTGCCGATGTCTTGGCGCTTGTAAATGCTTTGCGGGATCGTAATTTGTATGAGATCGAAGCCCGCATTGATAAGAATAGCCTTAAATACCAAGCTCTGAATATTGCACGCGAAATTTTAATTGAAGAAGCGTCTCAAAGGATTGGTCACGGCCTTGGTGGGCAAATTGCTGCGGTGGCGGCAGTTGATTTGCTCAATCCGGTTATTGAGAGCCTTGCGGAGCGAGTGGTAGAGCCTGACGCAATTGCTTTTTTTGCGCGGCAAGCAGGGTTGCAACAACAAACCGCCATGCCCTCAAGAATGGAAACGACCATTGCAATTCGCCCAATTGACAATAACCGCGTTTGCATCCCCAACCCGCAAAACAACCGTTGCGTTCTATATTTCAACAAATTTCCAGATCGCTGGAAATTGGTTGCAATAGACGAAGCTGAACTTCGCGCAAAAATACGCGCTCTAAGCCGCCCGAACATCCGCTAGGAAACGATTGGTTTCTTCTTCCAATTTTGCCGCTTGCATTGAAAGTTCATGGCTTGCGGCTAAGACTTGCGATGCCGCAACGCCGGTTTCAGATGCAGTTTCGGTTACACGAATAACGTCCTCGGTAACTGATTGTGCGGCTGAAGAAACCTCATTGATGGAACGTGCGATTTCGCCTGTTACCGCAGCTTGGTTTTCGACGGCGTTGGAAATATCACCCGAAATATTGCTGATACGGCCAATAACTGCTTCAATGCGGTTCATCGCATTTTTGGCGCCTTCAACAACAGTTTGAATATTGCCTATATGGCTTCCGATTTCGTCAGTTGCTCCTGCAGTTTGGTTTGCCAAATTCTTCACTTCGCTGGCAACAATTGCAAAGCCAGCACCAGCAGCGCCAGCCCTTGCGGCTTCAATTGTTGCATTCAGTGCAAGCAAATTGGTCTGTTCGGCAATGCCGCGAATAAGTTCAACTACTTCAGAAATTGAATTTGCAGCACCGACCAATTCGCCAACCGCTTGTTGGGCTTCACCACTAATCCGCACTGCTTCGTTGGCAACAGTAGCCGATTCAGACGATGCACCTTGAATTTGCTCAATCGCGCCTGAAAGTTCTGAAGCGGAAGCCGAGGCCGAACTTGCATTTACCGATGATTCTTCTGCCGCGGCGGCAACCGAATTCGCCATATGGTTGGTGCGTTCAGCTGCCGATGTCATTGCTTGCGCTGTGGCATTTAGTTCAGCGGAAGCAGCACTTACAGCGCGCAACATATCGCCCGCAACACGTTCAAATTTGCTAGTTGCTTCTTCAATTACTTGGCCGCGTTTAATTTGAATTGCGGATTCTTCTTTAGTGATGGATTCAAGTCGAATGCGTTCAATTGCGCTTTCGCGGAAAGTCTCGACTGCGCTGGCCATTGTGCCAAGCTCATCGCCGCGCCCAAGGCCAGGGACTTGGCTTGCAGTATCACCCCCGGCCAAAATACGCATTGAATTTGTAAGAGCGCCAATCGGTTTTGTTAGAGAACGCGCAAACCACAAGCCGATTGCACTCGCGGCTGCGGCGATTATCAACATCACCACACCAAGTGTGAGAGCAAGTTTGTTAATCGGTGCGTTAACTTCGGCGGAAGTAATATCGGAAAGGGCTACAAATTTTGCCCCCATCGCTTCAACTGGAACATAGGCTGTATATGCGGCTTGATTAAGCGCGTTGCGGTTATGGCTAACTCCGCTTTGACCATTAAAGCCAGCACGAGATTCTGGATTTTCAACTTTGCGCTTTAGCATTGTGCTTTCTTTTGAAAGTGGTGAATTATTGCGCGCCAATCCATCTTGACCGATGAGCGTATTTTCGCCTGTGCGGCCATTTGCCGGAGCTTGCGCCATGGCTGCGTCAATTTTTGCAATTGAAAGCTGAACCGCAAACACACCGATAATTCTGCCATCTGCACCCTTTATTGGTGCAGCAACAAAACCCGCAGGAATATTATTTGATGGTGCATATGGAGCAAAATCTTGCAAAATAGGTGCTGAATCTGGGCTGCCTGCCAAAACCCGCCTGACCAAATTCCCTAGGCCTGAATCTTTCCAACGACCATTTGCCAATTGAGTAGCAAAATCTTCTTCTTTAAATACTGTATAAACATTAAGACCCTGCGCATTAAACAGGAAAATATCGTAAAAATCATTGGTTTTTAGGATTGACCGAAACCAGGGATGCAAAGCGGCATGAACTGCATCATAATTGGTGGCAGTCGCCGCAACAGTCATTTTTTCTTTTTGACCAAGCGGATTTGGGTTATTTTCAATATATGTTTGGTGTAGAGTTGCATCCGCGCCTTCACCCAATTCACCATAAGCGGTTTCAAACCTTGCCAGCGCATTTGCAATATGGGGACTTGCGGCCAGTTCGATGACTTGTTTTTCAGTATCGGCGAAAAAAGCCTTTGCGGCTGCACTTTTCGATGTCGCAGTTGCCAAAAGCTGAATTTCAGTTTCGTGACGCGCTGATGAAGACGCCACCCAATAGGCCGCGCCAGCCGTCAAAATAGCAGCCAAAGATGCGATCGCGACAATTGTCATAGGTAGTTTTTTATTAATCGCCAGATTGTCAAAATTGAAGTTCATTGTATTTTCCCAATTCCACCATGCACAAAACGTGCAAAAATGCCTCAGGGAAATAATGGCTATTTATGGTTAATAATTGATTAGAAACGGCAAATGGTTCGCAGCAAACTAGGCTATCTGACGTGCTGCTATAGGCTGTCAAAAAACCGCTTTATCGCATCCATGCTTTCAATTTCATTCAATAATGGTGCATGTCCAACATCTGGTACTTCTTGAATTTGTAGATCTGGTTTTATCTCGAGCATTTTGGCGACAATTGACGGGCTTAAAATGTCGGAAATCCCACCACGAATAACTAAAGTTGGAATATTTTTGAGCATTGGGAATTGCGGCCATAAATTCGCAGGTTGGGCATTTTGGTCAGGCTTAATGCTCTCGCCAATTCTCTGATCATAATCAAAAACCACACCATCGTCAGTTTGAATGCAGGATTTATGCGCGAAATCGAGCCAAAAAGCGTCATCATCGGCAAATTTTGGAAATGCGTAAAGTGCAATAGATTTGATATTTTGCGCTGCTTCTTCCCAAGTTCGGGCTGGTTTGCTTTTGCCGACATAGCTACGAATTCGCGTAACACCCGCTTCATCAAGCTCTGGCCCGACGTCATTTAGGATGATGCCTTCCATTTTGCCCGCCGCAAAGGTTGCCATAATCATTGAAATTAGGCCGCCCATTGATGTGCCAATAAAAACTGCTTTGTCGATTTCGAGCTTCTGCAATATGTTAAGCACATCGCCTACATAAGTTACGGGGTTATAATTTGCAGGATTGGGGTCGCGATCCGACTTACCACGGCCTCTAACATCAATTGCATAGACTTTACGGCCAAAGCCACGCAAAAAATCGAAAACTCCAGCAAAATCCTTGTGGTTGCGGGTAAGGCCGTGCATACAAAAAATCGGCGCGGCATTAATTTCACTGTGTGGTTCAAGTTCCAGCACAAAAGTTTTTACGCCATCATTGGCCGCTATATAATGCTCTTTCATATTTGCTCCACTGGAAAAGGTGTCCATAAGACATCATTTATAGATCTTGCGCCTGATATTAGCATCACTAATCTATCAAAACCAAGTGCTACCCCTGAAGTTCCTGGCATTTGCGCCAAGGCGCTCAAAAGCTCCTCATCCAAAGGATAATTATATCCATAAATCCGCTTCATTTCGTGCATAGCCGCCTCAAACCGCGCCCTTTGTTCGATTGCATCGGTTAACTCGCCAAAGCCATTGGCAATTTCTACGCCGCAAATATAGAGCTCAAACCTTTCCACGACACGCGGGTCATGACTGCATTTTCGCGCCAAAGCCGCTTCTGGCAGTGGATATTCGCACAATATTGTTGGCGCATCGAAACCAAGATTTGGTTCGATTTTTGCGACCAAAATCTTGGTAAAAATATCGGACCAATTGTCATCAACCGCGAAATTGATATTGGCTCGAATGGCGGCATCAGCCAGTTTGGCGCGCTGGCCATTTCCGCCACTATCGAGTGTTGATAACAAATCAATGTTAGCATACTTCCTGAACGCTTGCGCCAAAGTTATGCTAATTGGAGCGGTATTTATGGAAACCGATTTTCCTTTCCAGCTAAAGTAGTCCACGCCAACAGCACGCCCAGCAGCAACGCAAATCTCAAGCGTATCTTCAATTATTTTGTTCCAATCTTCCCCGGCGCGATACCATTCGAGCATGGTAAATTCGGGCGAGTGAAGTGGGCCAATTTCGCCATTGCGAAAAACTCGCGCAAATTCATAGATGCGCTCCATGCCGCCTGCGATTAGCTTTTTATGCGAAAACTCTGGGCTGGTCGCCAAATATAATTGATGGTTTCTTTGAGAGGGTGATTGCCACTGTGTTTCAAAGCCGCGCAAATGAGTTTCATTCCCAGGTGATATTTGCAATTGCGAGGTTTCAACTTCGGTGAATTTTTGGCCCGCAAACCATTTTTCGATGGCCGCCTTCGCGCTGCCACGGGCGTTCAAAAACGGCAATTTATCTTGTATTTTGTCCCGATCCCACCAATCCATTCTGTTTTCTCACTAAATCAATTGAATTATTGGCAACTATGCCGTAAAGCGCAGCTATTAGAATAGAGAGTTTTTATGGTAAAAGTAATCGCGTCGAGCATTCGTAAAGGTAATGTCATTGAACATAGTGATGGCAAATTATATGTGGTTTTGACAATTCAAAACATTCACCCAGGCAAAGGCACACCTGTAAGCCAAGTTGATATGCGCAGAATTACTGATGGCATTAAAATTACTGAGCGATTCAAAACCACTGAACAAGTCGAAAAAGCGTTTGTTGAAGATACCAAGCATAATTATCTTTATGACGATGGCGAAAACTACGTGTTTATGAATCCCGACAATTATGAGCAAGTGATGGTTCCTCGCTCGGTAATGGGCGATGACGCGCGTTATTTGCAAGAAAACATGGAAGTGTTTTTGACAATTTTCAACGAAATCCCATTGGCGGCTACATTGCCAACTCGGGTGATTTTGGAAATTACTGACACCGAACCAACCACCAAAGGCCAGACCGCATCATCTTCATACAAGCCCGCCATGCTTGAAAACGGCGTGCGGACAATGGTTCCACCATACATTCCCACTGGCACCAAGATTGTAGTTTTGACCGAAGATGGCAGCTATGTGGAGCGCGCGAAAGAGCAATAGGACGAATTTACTTGATTTCTACCCTCATCTGTGTTACATCTACCCTATGAGCCTGAATATCAAAAACCAAGAAGTCTGTGATCTTGCGTCGAGCGTTGCAGCCTTAACCAAAACCAACAAAACCGAAGCCATCAAAATTGCTCTGCAGGAGCGTTTGAGAGTGATTGGTGGCGAAAGCCGCTTGGAAAAAATTCACGATATTTTGATTGGGTGCAAAATGTCCTCGACGGATATAGCCGCCAGCAAGAAATTTGAAAGTGAAATGTTCGATTACCTAGAGCATGAATAATGATTGTTGATAGTTCCGCCCTTATATCAATGATTAGACGTGAAGTTGACGCGCAATTTTTTGCTCAAGCGCTGGGCGCTGAGTTTAATTTGAAAATGTCAGCAGCGACATTTCTCGAAGTTAATATTGTTCTAGGTATCAAAAATCCGTCAAGCATAATTGCGCTCGAACAACTAATAGCCCAACTACCAATTGAAATTGTTCCATTCACCGAAGAACAAGCGCAAATCGCACGCACCGCATACCGCAATTTTGGCAAAGGGTCGGGGCACAAGGCTCAGTTTAATTTTGGTGATTGCTTTTCCTACGCATTGGCGAAGGCGGAACGTGAACCCCTTTTGTGTAAAGGCAATGATTTTTGTCATGCCGACCTAAAAGTGATTTGCCCTTAAATTAGCGCAGTGAACGCTCAAATTGCACAGTTTTGCCGCGTCCTTTTGTGTGATTTTTGGCACCAAATACTTGGCAAATACTCCAGTATTAGCCGCGTATTTGCCACCAAATCTCCCACAAAATTACTGCAGCAAATTCTGTGCAATTTGAGCGTTCACCACGCTGGCTTCAAAACCGTCAAATGGACAGTTGCGCGCGCTTGATAACCAAGGCTCTGATATAAATTAATTGCCACATCATTGCCTTGATAAGTATGCAAAAATGGCTTTTCGCCACGTGCGATTATGCGGTTGGTGATTATTTGGCTTAGCGCTTTTGCATGGCCGCGCCCGCGATAATCGGGGTGCGTACAAACCCCGCTTAGTTCTGCAAAGCCCGCCAATTTCATTCGCTCACCCGCCATTGCAACCAGTTTGCCATTTGCCTTAAAGCCGATGAATTGCCCCAATTGGTGAGTATGGGTTGAAAACGGGCCTGGGCGAGTAAGTTCGGCCAATGCGAGCATTTCGGGCGCGTCATAATCGTTAAGTTCAATCATGTCCAATTCAAGAGGTGCATCCGTGGCCTCATAAGCAATCATTTGAACGCACGGCACGCAAAGCAATATTTCAAAACCAATTGGGTTAACGGGTATGAATTCATCAAAAACCCAAAGGCCAGTTTCGCCAATTTCGAGGTCTCGTAAAGCTGCGAACCCATCTTCAGAATAATCTATAGCCGCAGTTAGTGGGCCATATTGGGGTGCAAATCTGCGGGCAACATTATTGCCAAATGACAAGTGATTCTGTGCGCCAGATAGTGCATTCCATACCGGGCGATTAAGTAGCGCTTCACCCCGCATGGTTTTTCCTCAAATCTCGCAAGCGTTCCGATGGTGTGGTTGCGCTAGATGCTTCCAAAAGCTCCTCCCGCATTTGCGCGCGCTTTTCGTGAACTGAAACAATGATGTTGCCCATTGCTACGCCCGCTTCAACCAAAATTGCTTCCCCGAGATGCAAGCTAGCTTCCAAAGTTTCGGGCACGGCTTCGGTGACGCCAAGTTCATAAAGTTGCTGCGCATGAATGCCGTCTTTTGCGCGCACGACAATAGGAATATCTGGCCGTACTTTGTGGATCGCATGAACCATAGCAGTTACTTGATTTTCACCTGAGGCAGTTATGACAACCGCTTTGGCGCGGCCTATGGCGCAAGCATTAAGAAAATCTGGACGCGAAATATCGCCAAAATAGACGCGCTTATTATTGCCTCTTCCCACACCAACCCTGTCGAGATTATTGTCAATGGCGATATATGGCACTTTATGGGTTTCCAACATTTCCACCACAATATTACCCACCCGGCCAAAACCCGCAACAATTACGTGATCACTTTCGGTTAGAAAGTCTTCACTCACTTTGTCTATTTGCGATGAAATTTTTCCTTTGCGCTTTTGCGACAATTCCAAAATCTCGGCGATAATCGGTATGAGGCACATTGAAAGCCCTGCCACGGTTAGTGCAAAATCTGAAGACCGCGGCCCAACAACCTCCAAATTGCGGGCAAGACTGATGACGACAAACGCAAATTCGCCACTGGATCCTAATAAAAGCCCTGAATAAATTGCAGCCTTCTTATCAAGCTTGAACATCGGCCCGATGACGCCAATCAATATTGCCTTCACCGCTATCAAGGCTGCCACCGCGCCCATTATCGGCAGTGGCCTTTCGGCAATTAAACTGAGATCGACACTCATGCCAACTGACACCAAAAACACGCCCAGCAAAAGACCTTTGAACGGTTGAATTGTTGCTTCGACTTCGCGGCGATATTCGGTTTCTGCAAGCAAAATGCCGGCCAAAAACGCGCCCAAAGTCATGGAAAGGCCAGCTGCATGGGTTGCAAGGCCAGTTAAAATAATTACCAAAAGACTGGCCGCCATGAAAATTTCGGGGCCATTAATCGCCGCGGCCTGTTTGAACAAGGGCCGTATAACGAGCCGACCAATCAAAATAACCGCCACCACCGCAACTATCGAAATCACTAAGGCCTTAATTAATGTGAATATACCGAGCCCCATTCTGTCAGGTGCAAGAAATGAAACTGCAAAAATTATGGGAATTATCGCGATATCTTGAAACAATAATATTCCAAATGTCGCGCGGCCTTCGGGTGCCAACAACCGCTTTTTATCGGCCAATATCTGCATCACAATTGCGGTTGAAGACATTGAAAGCGCAAGCCCGATTATCACCGATGCCGTTGCCGTAATTTCAAAAAAATTCCAACAAATAATAGCAATTACTAATGAAGAAACAAAAACCTGCAAGCCGCCGAGTAAAAACACCACGCGCCGCATTTTGACCAATCGTTCAAACGAAAGTTCAAGGCCAATTGCGAACAACAAAAACATCACGCCTAAATCGGCCATTGTATGAATTGTTGCTTTGTCTTTGATCGTGACAAGCTGCAAAAATTCATATTCTTTTGCCAGTGCTCCAAGCGCAAATGGCCCCAAAATAATGCCTGACAAAATATATCCAAGCACTGGCGATATGCGTAAGCGATAAAATAGCGGCACGACAATTGCCGCAGTAGTTAAAATGATGAGGATTTCGCGAAGGCTTAAACTATTGCCAAGTGATTCTATTTCGGGTGGCATTGCCTTTGTTCCTAAATTAATCGACTTCGCCAATTACTATGTTATCGCCTACTTGCCTAAATGGAAATGCGCTCAGTGGCAAGCCGCGACCTGGGCCACCCCAACAGCGACCATCTGTCACACCAAAAACCGCACCATGACCCGAGCAAATTATATCACCTGCTTCGGTAAAAAGGAAGTTTCCATCAATATTTTCGAGCGGCCAGCCAGCGTGCGGACAGCGATTAACCCAAGCATAAACCTTTGATTCTTCTTTGCAAATTATCACTCGCACCAATTCATCGCATTGCTCGCCACGCCAGAACTCAACGCCAATAGCGCCGCCTTCGGGTATTTCATCAATATGCAATTTCTTAAACCTAGGTTTAATCAAACTGGGTGTATCTTGCGCTTCATTCATTTCAGGCGCGGCAATTGCGTCAAAAGGATTTTTATCATGAGTATCGATAATATTATTCCTTCAATTCAAAACTTGCCAATTTATACAGCGAGTGTCTGGCTATTAATTTGCCTTGGTGTTTTTTCAATACTGCAAGAATTCTTTCCATTTGATAAATCGCAGCCAAGAGTTCGTAAAGACGCGTGGGTAGATGTGGTTTATTGGTTGGCATCGCCCCTAGTTTATGCCAGCATAACTGCTGGCCTGATTTATGTTGGCTTTATGGCTATTTTTGGTGGAAACGAGGAAGCTGCAGTGGCCTATGCCAAAAGTGGTGCTTCATGGGCGATTGCCATGCCGATTTGGTTGCAAGCAATTTTGGTTCTGCTCATTCAAGATTTTAGTCTGTATTGGACGCACCGTCTGTTTCATAAAGGCAAATTGTGGAATTATCATGCAATTCACCATGGCGCACAAAATATGGATTGGCTCCATTCCGTGCGCTTTCACCCGCTGAATGTTGTATTCCACAGTGTTTTTGCCAATGCCTTGGTGCTTTGGATGGGCTTTTCACCTTTGGCAGTAGTCGCTTTGATGCCGTTTAATACTTTATATTCGGCGATGGTTCATGCCAATCTTAATTGGACTTTCGGGCCATATTTGCGTTATGTTTTTGCCAGCCCAGTGTTTCACCGTTGGCATCACACGGGCCCTGATGAAGGCGGGAATTTGAACTTTGCGGCAACTTTCCCAATTTTGGACGTGGTTTTTGGCACTTTTTACATGCCAGAAGATAAAGTTCCTGGGCCAACGGGAATATATGAAGATTATGTTCCAAAGGGCATAATCGGCCAAATGGTGTTTCCATTTATGCCGAACAAGTCTAGCTAAATCCCTAATGCCGTTCTTTGCATGGCGAACAAACTGTCGCAGCCCGATTTGGCGAGCATCAATAGTTCGTGAAACTCGGCTTCGGTAAATGGGCGTTCTTCGCCGGTTGCTTGCACTTCTACCAAGCCCAAGCCTTGGGCGATTATGAAATTGGCATCGGCATCGGCATTGGAATCTTCAAGATAGTCCAAATCCAAAACGGCTTTGTTTTTGTAAATACCGCATGAAATTGCCGCAACTTGGGTATTGATTGGAATGGCTTTCAACAGACCTTCATCGACCAAATAATTGCACGCGGAATAAAGCGCGACATAGGCCCCAGTAAGCGCTGCGGTGCGGGTGCCGCCATCGGCCTGAATAACATCACAATCAAGCGTTATTTGCCGCTCACCAAGCGCCGCCAAATCAACGACCGAGCGTAAACCGCGCCCAATCAACCTCTGGATTTCTTGGGTGCGACCCGTTTGTTTGCCGCTCGCGGCTTCGCGGCGGCCACGAGTGTGAGTTGCGCGTGGTAACATGCCATATTCGGCCGTAACCCAACCTTTTTTTTGCCCCTTTAGCCAGGCTGGAACTTTCTCATCGACGCTGGCTGTCACCAAAACATGGGTGTTGCCAAATTTAGCAAGGCAAGATCCTTCGGCATAAGCAGACACTTTTGGAGTAAGCGATATATCACGCAATTGGTCAAAAGCACGATTTGATGGGCGAAGGGTCATTTCACTTTTCTTTCTTTTCGGCAGTTGTTTCTAAAAGCCCGTCAGGCACATCGACGACTAAGCGCTTATTCACCAAATCCACGACTGGCACATTGGATTTGGTAAATGGAAGCAACCACGGTTTTTTAACATTTGGCGTATTTGAAATTTCCAAAATATCCTGTGCGCCGACAATAATATTGGTCACAATGCCCAAGTCTTCACCCAAAATTGATTGCACTTTAAGACCAATTAGATCGACATGATAGAAATCATCTTCGTCAGTTTTTGGCAATTTTTCGCGCGGCACATAGAGTTTTGTGTTGCGAAGTGCCATCGCTTCTTCGCGGGTCAATTCACTTCTTGCTACAAAAGCAAAGCCGTCTTTAATTGCGCGCCAAGATTTTATTTCAAACAAAAGCGCGCCCTTCGCATCAAAGAAAGGCGCGTATTTGAAAATATCAGCAGGGTTAGAAGTAAATGACTTTAGGCGGATTTCGCCCTTTACCCCAAATGCCCCTTGGACAGCGCCCACAAATATGAGGTTGTCCGAAGCCATAGATTATTCAGGTGCCGCTTCTTCAGCAGGTGCTTCTTCAGCAGGTGCTTCTTCAGCGGCAACTTCGGCCACTTCTTCAACCACTTCAGGTTCTGGCGCAGCAGCGGCAGCAGCAGCAGCTTCTGCGGCATCGGCTTTTGCTTGTTCAGCAGCTTCAGCGGCATCTAATGCAGCTTGGTTCTTTTCTGCTTCACGTTCTTGCGCTTTTTGGCCTGGTTTACCCTTGTTTGGGTTATTGCCGTGCGCCCAAGTGCCAAGACCATTTGCTGCCAAGAAACGAGCAACGCGGTCAGTTGGTTGCGCGCCTTTTTTAATCCATTCGGCTGCTTTTTCCAAATCGATCACAAAGCGTTGGCCCGAATCACTTGGCAAAAGCGGGCTGTATGAACCCAATTTTTCGATAAAACGACCATCGCGTGGTGAGCGTGCATCAGCAACTACAACGCGGTAAACAGGGCGTTTCTTTGAACCACCACGAGCTAAACGTATTTTCAATGACATTATTTTTTCCTTTTCAATATCAACTAAACTAAACTATTTTTTTCCAAATCCGAACGGCAATCCACTACCTAAACCGGGCAAACCAGAGCCACCAAGGCCGGGCAAACCGCTTGGGGTGGGCGAACCCCCTATTGCTTTTTGCCCTAAGGCTTGAAGCTGGCTTTCATTTATTTTTGGGCCACCCATCATGCCGCCCATGCCGCCCATGCCGCCCATATTTCCGCCCATGGCATTCATTTTGCCCATAAGGCCTTTCATGCCGCCTTTACCCATGGATTTGACCATATCGGCCATGCCGCGGTGCATTTTTATAACTTTATTAACTTCACTGACATCAACGCCCGAACCTTTGGCTATGCGGCGGCGGCGCGAGGCATTGAGCACATCAGGCTTGGCGCGCTCGCCTTTAGTCATGGATGAAATAATTCCAATTTGCCGTGAAATCATTTTCTCATTGATGGCGCCAGAATCCATGGCTTTTTTGGCTTGCTGTGCGCCCGGCAACATACCCATAATACCGCCCAAACCGCCCATATTTTGGATTTGCCGTAGCTGGGTCGCTAAATCATCAAGGTCGAATTTACCTTTGGCCATTTTGGCGGCCATTTTTTCGGCGGCAGCAACATCGGCGCTTTCAACTGCGCGTTCGACCAAGGCAACGACATCGCCTTGCCCCAAAATACGCCCAGCAACCCTTGTCGCGTCAAACGCATCAAGGCCGTCAATTTTTTCGCCGACACCAAGAAATTTAATCGGCAAGCCTGTAACAGCGCGCATTGAAAGCGCTGCGCCACCACGCCCATCGCCATCAGCACGGGTTAAAACGATACCAGTCAGCGCTAGTTTTTCATGAAAGCGTTTGGCAGTTTCAACCGCGTCTTGGCCCGTTAAACTATCGGCAACCAGCAAAATTTCCGATGGCTTGGCAATGTTGGCAACTTGCGCTGCTTCCATCATCATTTCATCGTCAATTGTAATCCGGCCCGCAGTATCGAGGATTAGAACATCAAAGCCGCCAAGCCTTGCCGCAGTCATTGCGCGTTTGGTAATATCAAGTGGGTTTTGGCCCGCGATAATCGGCAGGCTTTCCACTTCGGCTTGCTTCGCCAAAATCGCCAATTGTTCTTGCGCAGCAGGACGACGCACATCGAGCGATGCCAACATCACTTTTTTGCGGTCTTTGCTGCGCAAACGTAGCGCCAATTTACCCGAAGTTGTGGTCTTACCTGAACCCTGCAAACCAGCCATCATTATAATCGACGGCGGCGCGCTTATGTTTAATTCTGCAGCAGGTTCATTGCCGCCCAAGACATCTATCAAAGCATCATGGACAATTTTAACAACTTGCTGGCCGGGTTTAACTGCGCGAATTACTTTTTCGCCTACTGCTTCGATTTTAACTTTATTGATGAAATCTTTCACCACTGGCAAGGCAACATCGGCCTCAAGCAAAGCAATCCGAACCTGACGCAATGCGACCTCAACGTCCGATGCCGACAAAGCACCGCGCCCAGTTAAGCCGTCAAAAACGGTAGTTAATTTTTCGCTTAAAGCCTCAAACAATCCAAATTCACCTAAAAATTGATACAACGCAAAATACCCCGCTGGGCGTAAACGCTGAGCAGGGTGACCACATTACCCCATTTGAACTTTATTTGTTCAAGACCGTGTAACAATGGCTATTTTGGCAATGTGCCGAATTATTGGGGTGTTTAGACGATATTACTGCGAGAGTCAAAGGGTCATCCAAACTTGGCTATACCCCATCCGCCATCTTCGCTCACCCAAGCGACAGATTTTGCATTTCGTGGCATGGCAATGCTTGTAATGCGCTGTAATTGCAAATTTTTGTCATCTTGGTCGCCAGCTTGAACAGCTTCGGAAACAGCATGAAATTCATTATCGCCGAAATCAAAAACATCGACACTGCCGTCCATATAGCCTATTGCGGCAAGGTTTTTTTGGGCCGTCACAACATTGATAATTGAATTGCGTCCACGAAAAGTCTCGGCACTGCACCCCATTGGTCCGTTTTCGCCATTAAATGGCCAAACCACCATAACTGGTGCACCCGAAGTTGCCATTCGCGCCCCGCCATCAAGCCATGCCAAAGATACGGGTTTTTGCGGATAGCCTGCCATGCGAAAACCTTTGCCGTCTTGCAAGCGCCAACCGACCAAACAAGGCTCACCGGTTGCGGCAATTAAAAACCGCAAATCGGGGCTAAAACTAACTGCGAAAACGCCACCTGATGCTGGGAAATCTATGGGCGCTTCATTGGCTTTGAGGTCATATAATGTGAGGCCCTTGCCATGACCAACCGCCAAATTTTCGCCCATAACATCAAATGCCAAACAAATTGGCGCCGATGGTGGGATAAAATCAAATAAAATTTCGCCAGTTTTTGCGGATAACACTAGGGTTTTGCGGCTGGTGTTTATGCCAATAAGTTCGCGCTTTTGGTTGATTGCCATTTTATCAGCAAAACCATCAAGCTGGGCCAGAGCTTGTATTTCCCCTTTGGCATTTTGCCGCCCTAGAAATCCGAAATCACCCAGCACCAATAAATTGCCAGTTGAGGGGCAAATTGCGGCATCAATTGCGCCATATTGGGTTGGGGGAAATTGATTGTCGCCCCAGACAACAGATCCATCGCCAAAAACCAATATTGGCGTATCCGAAGAATAAAGTGCCGCCACCCCAACTGCCGCCATTTTGCCTGAAGTTATTGTCATTTCACCACTTCAAATGCGTGAATATTGGAGCCAGAAGGAGTTGGAATTGGACGCAAATATGCTGGTGCATTGTCATTTTTCAATTGCGCCATAAGTCCGTTTGGCGCTTCACGGCTTATAATCCCAACTTCGGCAGACATTGTGCAAATTGCCAAATAATCGACATCGCTTTGCGCCAGCAACGCCTGCGCTTCATCGGGTGACGCCATAAAAATCCGATAGGCAACAAGATTGCCTTGGTTGCGATGATAGGGTGCAGCCAAAACGTCATGGTGCGTGGCAATAAGAGTTTGCGCGCCAAAATCTATTGGCGCCGCCACAAGGCCCTTGGGGAGTTTTGCTAGTTCAGCATAGGCTTTTAGGCCGCGACAAGTCCCGCCGCCGCCAACCGCATATTGGGTTTTCTTGGGGTAGGCTTTTTTATATGCTGTAGCGGCGATTGCTGGCATTAATGGGTTTAATACTAGCCCCAAAAGAATTGCTTTTTTGAGGCCCTGTTTTTTATAAATCCCAGTTACCAATGCCGAAGCTGAAAATGCCGCAATTGTTGATGCTTGCCCCGCGACCCGCGCCTGCCAAAACACTGCCATTAAAGTTACGCTGACCAAGACTACGGCGAGCAAGGACCAATTATCAACATCTCGGTTGTGTATATCGTCTGGGTTGTTGTTTGCGTCGATTGTGACAATTATTAACTTCATAATTGCTGCCGCGCTCATTATTACCGCAAACATGCCAAGTGACAATTGAACCGACGGGTCGGTTTTGGTTAATGGGTGGGTTTCAACAATGGCATTTACCCAAAGCCGCATCAATAATGGATCTATCTGCCAATAAAGCTGACGCAGCAATATTGGGAATTGTGCAGCCACCGCAATAACCAGCACCGCAATAATTGGCAGAGCAAGAAAACGAATTTGCATTGCCTTTTGTGAAAGAAAAATTGCTCCCAAACTAAGCCCCAAACAGCCCATTAAGATTGGCAAGACTTGCGCAATTGAAAGCGCATCATTGACGGCGGTCAAATATTCCTGCGGCGGAACATTGATAACGAAGCCGATTATCGTGCCGATTGCAAAAGCAATTGAAAAATATAGCGCTTGAGCCTTTACAGCTTCACCGCGAATTGCCCAAATAATGGCCACCCATGAAATCATAATTGCCAAAATCGGGACTATTTCAAAACCGATGGTCAGGCTTGCTGCAGTCATTAGACCTGCCAATATCGCGCCCTTTTTGCCGTGGGAAAACAAGCCCCAAAAGCTAGAAACCAAAAATATCAATTGTAAACCGTGGTGATCCACGCGGCCAGCAACAAAATAGCTCATGGCACCTGCTGTTGAAAGCGCCGCAAAAACCCCGACAAAAAAAGCTATTTTGCTGTTCTCCATGGTGTGCGCTGCTTTGCCGCTAGCCAAGACGAAAGCTACGCCCAAAGCCAAGGGTGTAAAGAAAGCCGCGGCTTTTTCGCCCATTTCCAAACCCAAAAGTGGCCTTAGAATTAAATTGACAAATGCCAGTGGCAAGTCACCGAGCCGTGACCAATGTACATCACCGCCATTGGGTGGGAAAAGGCGGTGATTGATGATATCATAAAACCCTTGTCCTTCGAGCCATGCCCTTACTTGCAAAACCCGCATCGCGTCATCATTATCTGGCAAGCGCCAATTCATCGCATTTTGCCAAGCGGGGAACGCGATTTGCACCAGAGTGCCAATAATCATCGCGGCCAATATTAAACGGCGCAAAATTGTGGTGGTTTTACTGTCGATTTTCGGTAAGTTCATTGTGTCTTTTTCGGTTCATTATTTATAAATTGAACAGGTTTGGGTCACCGCCTTTGGCGGCGATATTGGTGCTAATAACATATTCGGTGGCAAAGGCAGCAAGATAATGTGGGCCACCCGCTTTGGGCCCAGTGCCTGAAAGCCCCAAGCCGCCAAATGGTTGCACACCAACCACCGCACCTATCATGCTGCGGTTAACATAATAATTACCGGCGGGCACTGCGAGGCGCACTTTTTCAACAAAGCTATCGAGCCGCGAATGGCAGCCAAGAGTTAGGCCGTAATTTTTCTTGGCCAATTTCGCCCCGATTTTTTTAATATCACCGGGGTCATAGCGAATAATATGCAAAATTGGCCCAAAAACTTCGGCTTGAAGCTCATCAATATCTGCAAGCTCGATTAAGCATGGGCCAAAAAAAGTGCCGTCGTTCGCCTGAGCATCAACATTCAACTGAAAAATAATTTTACTGTGATTTGCTTCTTTGTGGTTTTCCAAAATTTGCCAAGCTTCTTTATCTATCACTGGCCCAATGTCGACGGAGGCCGAATTGGGTGGCCCAATTTTGAGCTCGCGCATCGCGCCACATAGGGCGTCAATAATTTCATCAGTGGTTTCATTGGGTAAATATAAGACCCGAAGCGCCGAGCATCTTTGCCCAGCAGAGCCAAATGCAGAAATTATTACATCATCGACCACCTGTTCTTTTAGCGCCGAAGTATCAACAAACATTGCATTTAGCCCGCCAGTTTCGGCAATCAGTCTAGCAATTGCGCCTTCTTTGTTTGCCAAAGCGCGATTGATAATTTGCGCTACTTCGGTGGAACCAGTGAAAGCAATGCCCGCGACATTCGGTTGCGCCACCATTTGCGCGCCCGTAGCGCCGTCCCCTAAAATTAATTGCAGCGCATTTGGCGCAAGGCCAGCTTCTAGAAAAAGCTTAACTGCTTTATACGCAATCAACGGAGTTTGTTCGGCAGGCTTTGCCAAAACCACATTGCCCGCAGCCAATGCCGCTGCCAATTGCCCGACGAAAATTGCAAGCGGAAAATTCCAAGGTGAAATGCAAACAAAAACACCGCGCCCCATTTGCCCGATTTCGTTAATCTCACCAGCTGGACCAGGGAGCGGCATTGTGCCCGCAAATTCGCGCCTTGCGCCCTCTGCATAATAGCGCAGAAAATCCACTGCTTCGCGCACTTCGGCGATGCCGTCCTCCCAAGTTTTGCCAGCTTCAAAGGCCAGAGTTGCAATTAGGCTGAGCGCATTTTCCTCCAATTTATTTGCCATTTTATCAAGAATATCAGCGCGCGCATTGCCGCCCTTATTATCCCATTCTTTTTGACAGTTTTGGGCGATTACCATTGCATTTGGTATAATTTCCAAATCGCAAATACTTGATTCGCCGATGGATTTTGCATTATTGGCAGGGTTCGTGATGGGCTGTGTTTTTGCGCCAACAAAATCCACACCGTCAATAATTGAATGGGCAACGTGGGTTTGCGCTTCGAAAGCAACCATTGTTTGTTCAAACTCGGTAACGGTTTGGGTAATGCTTAAGTCAAACCCAGTTGAATTATCACGCTCTGGGCCAAATAGCTTTATCGGCATAGCGACTTTGGGGTGGCGTTTTGGGCCGTTCTTCACTGTTTCAAACGGGTCCGCTACCACTTGTTCTACCGGGATTTTTTCATCTAAAAATGCGTGAACGAAACTGGTATTTGCGCCATTTTCAAGAAGCCTGCGCACCAAATATGGCAACAAGTCCTCATGCGCACCCACTGGCGCATAAATTCTTAACCTCAAATCAGTATGGATTTTTTTCGCGATTTGATAAAGCGTGTCACCCATTCCATGCAGTCTTTGAAACTCGTATTCATTGGTATTGGCGGCTTTCGCCAAATTGATAATTGTCGCCAAACTGTGCGCATTATGAGTTGCAAATTGCGGATAAATAAATCCTGAATGCGCAAAAATTTCATGGGCGGCGTGTATATATGAAACATCGGTTGCGGCTTTGGTTGTGAAAACTGGAAAGTCTGGCCGACCATTTGCTTGCGCGCGCTTTATTTCGGCATCCCAATATGCGCCTTTGACTAGGCGCACCATAATTTGTCTTTTATCTTCGCGCGCTAATTCTCCGAGAAAATCAATCACTGAGACAACGCGTTTTTGATAGGCTTGAACTGCAAGGCCCAATCCATTCCAGTTTTTCAGGCTCGGTTCGGAACTTAATTTTTGCAATATTTGTAAACTTATGCCCAGTCGATCCGCTTCTTCGGCGTCAATGCAAAAGCCGATATCATATTTAGCGGCTGCTTTTGCCAATTCGAGCAGGCGCGGATACAGACCCGAAAAAACCTTTTCACTATGCCGAACATCGTATCTTGCATGAAGCGCAGACAGTTTTACCGAAATGCCGGACGCCAAAATCGGGCCAAGGCCGTCCCCACCATCTATTTTGCCAATTGCGTGAATTGCATCAAAATAGCTTTCAAAATAGCGATTGGCGTCTTTGTCGGTTCTGGCACCTTCACCGAGCATATCAAATGAATATGCGGTTGCCTCATTTGCGGCGATAGTTTTTTTGCCGCGCTTCATGGCCTCTTGCATGTTACGCCCTAATACAAACTGCTCGCCCATGATTCGCATGGATTGATTGACTGCGGCACGAATTACGGGCTCGCCCGCTTTGCGGGTTAGTTTGTGCATAAAGGAGGTGAAATCGCTGGATTTCTCAATGTCAATATCAACGATTTTGCCAGTTAGCATCAGCCCCAAAACCGAAGCATTTATGAGGATTGATTCGGAGCTACCGAAATGCCCGCCCCAATCACCTGACGCGATTTTTTCACCAATCAATTTGTCCGAAGTTTCAACATCGGGAATGCGCAATAAGCCTTCGGCAAGACACATCAATGCCAAACCTTCTTTTGTTGTGAGGCCAAATTCTTCCAAAAAAGTTTCGAGAACGCCAACCGGCCGCCCCAATTTTCTTGCTTGTTCGACAATTTCTTTCGCATCGGCAAACGAAGTATCGCGCAAAGCGGCGTCTATGTTTTGACTGTTCAGTAAAGTTTCGATCAAAACTTCTTCGTCTTGATATTTGTTATTATCTAACCCTTTCAAGATGTCTGACACCGTCATAATATTTTTGCTTTCAAACGATATTCCGAATCTTTGGTTCTGTTGACAAACTATTTTGATTACAAGGTAAGTTTCGGCTAGGGTCAAGTGCGGTTTGTAACTTTTGGCTTTTCGCGTCTAAAAATACAAGCTATTTGTGCAAATATATCGGAGAGTAAATCCTTGCGAATTATGATTGTTACAGACGCGTGGGAGCCGCAAGTAAACGGCGTGGTGCGCACAATTAGCCGTACTGTCGCCGAGCTTCGCTCAATGGGCCATAAAGTCGAAATGGTGACGCCTGCTGATGGTTATTACACCGTGCCATTGCCAACTTATTCAGAAATCAAACTGGCAATTGGTGCGCGTGCCGACATTGAATATCGCATTGAAACATTTGCGCCTGACGCTGTGCATATCGCAACTGAGGGATCTTTGGGATTAACTGCACGCGGAATCTGCATTGAAAACAAGTTCCCGTTTTCGACTTCTTATCATACCCAATATCCCGAATATATTTCGGCGAGATTTCCAATCCCAGAAGCTTGGGGTTATGCTTATGTGCGCTGGTTTCATGAAATATCGGGGCGCGTCATGGTCGCCACCGAAAGCATGAGGCAGACACTTGAGGAAAGAGGCTTCAAAAATCTTGCGATTTGGTCACGCGGTGTTGATACTATTGAGTTTAATCCTGATTTACGCGCCGAAAATCGTGGGCCATTTGAAAGATTGCCGTCCCCAATTCTTGCATATGTTGGCAGGGTTTCAGTTGAGAAAAATGTCGAAGCCTTTCTGAAGTTGAAAACCAAAGGCACAAAAGTTGTTATTG
The DNA here is from genome assembly GCA_009773395.1 of Hyphomonadaceae bacterium. Classification (GTDB taxonomy): domain Bacteria; phylum Pseudomonadota; class Alphaproteobacteria; order Caulobacterales; family Aquidulcibacteraceae; genus Pseudaquidulcibacter. The sequence goes on from WRPI01000001.1 coordinate 215,480, forward strand.
GTGACGGGCCCGCAAGAATTGAATTGGAAAACAAATATAAAACGGCAAAATTTCTTGGTGCAAAATTTGGCAAAGAATTGGCAACTTGTTATGCCAATGCCGATGTTTTTGTATTTCCAAGCATGACTGACACATTTGGGCTTGTAATTTTGGAGGCGATGGCAACTGGCACACCGGTTGCGGCTTTTAACGCACCAGGGCCAAAGGACATCATTCCAGGGTCAAATGCAGGTGTTATTGGCGATGATTTGGCCGATAATATCGAGAAATGCCTTGAGCTTGATCGGCAAATTGTTCGTGAATATGCATTGAAATTTTCATGGCGTTCATGTGCCGAACAGTTCCTACATAATCTTGACCCATTGCCAGCCATGGGGCGAACCAAAATCTGGCGCCGAGTGCGAAATGCTTTGTCCTTAAAGCGCAAGCGGCGAATTTTGGATTAAAATTGCTAGAGCGCAATCCATTCAAGTGGAATCGCTTGACTGGATAAATTGCGCGACCAAGAAAGGAATCTAGCGCGGTTTTCAAGTTCCACTTGAAAAGCCACCGCGCTAGAGCGCCCTATGTCCAAACAAAAAAAGCCCGCTGCAACAGCGGGCTTTTTCATTTCCGGGGGAGGAACCTAACTTCTTGGCGCGCTCATTGGTGAAAGGGCTTCAACCACACCAGCTTGACGAGCACGTTCTGCGGCTGGCAATGGCACCATTCCACGGCCGCGAAGATAGCCACGAGCACCTGCTGCGCCTTCTGACATGAACTCGGTTGCGAATTCTTTAATGCCAGGAACTACGCCAATATTTTGCTTCTTAATGTAGAAATATAATGAACGCGAAATTGGATAGCTGCTGTCCGAAATTGAAGCAAATGTCGGCTGGCGGCCATTGATAGTTGCGGCTTGAACCCGATCCATATTTTCTTCAAAGAATGAGAAACCAAATATACCAAGTTGATTTGGATTGCGTGCCAAAGTTTGAACAATCAAATTGTCATTTTCGCCAGCATCTTTCCAAGCGCCATCTTCGCGGATTGAAGTCGCTAAGCGCTTAAATTGGGCTTCGTTGTTTGAGCGAAGATTATCCATTTGCGCAAAACTGCGAGCACCGACTTCCATCACCAATTCGGCAAAAGCATCGCGTGTTCCCGAAGTTGGCGGTGGGCCCATTACGTCGATAGGCAGATTTGGAAGGCTTGGGTCAATTTGGTTCCAAGTTCTGAATGGGTTTGGAATCATACGTCCGCGCTGAGGGATTTGTTTAGCCAAAGCCATATAAAGCTGCATACGCGTCAAGTTGAAATCTGGGCCATTTTTCGAGTTTGAAACCACAATGCCGTCGTAACCGATTTTAACTTCAACAATTTCGCGGACGCCATTGCGTGCACAAGATTGGTATTCAGACAATTTCATTTTGCGTGATGCATTGGTAATGTCTGGATGGCTTACGCCAACACCGCGACAGAAAACCGACATACCGCCGCCAGTGCCCGTTGATTCAACTTTTGGCGTTGGAAATTGGCCGCGTGAACCAAATTGCTCAGCAACTGCCGAAGAAAATGGAAATACGGTTGATGAGCCAACAATTGAGATTTTGTCACGACCAGCGGCAGCAGCCACAAGCCCCAACATACTGACAACAACAAAGCCAATTGTCGCTAATTTGAATGATTTTTTCATTTAATCGTTCCTTTTGATTAAGCAATTCTGCGACAATGGGCTTTAACGGCCCATTGCGACAGTTTTGTGAACTACGCTTCTTTAGAAGCTAAATTGGGTGCGAATGGTAAAGGTTTGCGCGTCGCCATTACCAGTAATCTGGGTAGCGGCCGCCGAATCAATACCTTGGGTGTCTTTGAAATCAGTATAGCCGTAAGTTGCACGGAAAATAACAAAATCAGTTGGCTGCCACAACACGCCTATTGAATAAGCGTCGGCTGAACCGCCAGCAGTGCGCCAAGCCGATGTTGTCGCCGCCGCTTTACCCAATGTGCCGTCTGACAAATCCAAGGTGTCATAACGACCGACAATTGCCCAAGCGCCATAACCACCTTCTTGAAGTGGTGAATTTGGTTTCACACCTGAAATAGTGCCAGAATTTGCACTATAGCCACGAGTTTCGCCAGTTAGGAAATATGAAAGCTCAATATAGCCACCGCTGAAAGTCAAATCTTCAACCAAAGTTTTAGCTTCAAGAATTTGATATTCCGCAACTGCAGTGAATGAGCCTTTTGAGAACAAGCCTTCAATGCCATAAGTTGTGTCTTTTTGACCAATTGAGCCTGTGCTCAAGAAAGACGAACCATAATTGGTTTGCACTGGACGTGATGAATATGAAAACGCGCCACTTTGATTGCGATCGCGATATCTTACGCTTGCACCAACATGCGCAATATTGCCGCGAGCCGCTGAAAATGCGTATGAGCCGCGCAATTCACCAATTCTTGCTTCGGTGGTGTTATTGGATTCGTTATTATTGATGCTGTCGCCATAAAAGCCGCCAGTGATTTGCCAGTTGTCCGAATATTTGCGAACATTGACACCCATGTGACGCGAAGCACGACCGAAAGTGTTGGTTACAAGCGCGCGCTCGTTAGTTAAATGAACGGTTGAAGATGTGAAACCATCAAGAGTGGTGTTAACATAATTATTACCAATCCAGACCGACATGCCATTTGGTGCATATTCAAGGTATATGTCTTCCCAAGTAGCTTGTGAGCCCAAGAAAGTTGCTTCCGCGCGGAATTTGAAAACTTCGTTGAATTTGCCATCAACACCCAAACGTGCGCGGCGTGTGCCGAAGCCTGATGAGCTTGCATCACGAGTAGTGCCGCCGAAATCTGCATCAATTGAATATGCATCAGCCATAAGGCGGCCACGCAATTTGAACTGGAATTGACCGTCATCGGTAGTCCAGCGCGGCGAACCAGTTGACCAATCAACTGCTGTATTTACTGTGTTTTGCGCTTGCGCAGAACTTGCTGCACAACTTAGCGCGAGGACGGATGCGGCCAAAGCGGCTTTAAATTTGAATTTCATATTTTTCCCCATTATAGATTGCGCAGCATACTGATTATCAGTGAGTTGGTGCGTTCAATCCTTAACAGGTCGTATAGAAGCCGATTGTGACAATTATTGTGATTTAATATGACACAAATAAAAAAATCCTGTGTCAGTTTTGTGATAGTTTCCTTCGTAAAAACCCAAAGACCACGTTAAAATGATAACAGGATCTAAACCGTCACAAAACTCAAGCGCTATGGGACCTATGCGAAAGTGATAAATATGGTGTCATCCCCGAATTTTCGTAGAAAATGTCGGGGATCTCAATGTAATAAATACGAGATCCCCGACAAAATCTACGATTTTTCGGGGATGACAATGTTAGTTATAGCTTTCGCAGAGACCTAGCTTTGGGGAATATAAAAAGTGTGAAATTACACCAATCTTGATCGCATCACTTGTGACAAAAGGTCAATTAAACTGACGGCGATTGCAATTACGATAACAATTGCCGAAGTTTCTTCATATTTGAAAGCATTGATACTTTCGAACAAATTCTGTCCGATGCCGCCTGCCCCGATTAAACCCAAAACTGTTGCCGAGCGCGCATTTGATTCGAAGCGATAGAGGGCAAAGCTGGTCCATAGTGGTGCAACTTGGGGCAAGACACCCCATTTAATCTCGTGAAGTTTCGCGGCGCCAGTTGCCCGCACGCCTTCAACTGGGCGGCTGTCGGTTGCCTCTACTGCCTCCGAAAATAACTTCCCCAAAACCCCTGCTGTGTTGAATGCAAGCGCCAACACCCCTGCCAATGGGCCCAAACCAACTGCGACCAAAAATATTGTCCCCATTACCAATGAGTCAATTGAGCGCAAAATATCCATAACCCGGCGCATGGGTAAAACTAACCAAGCCGGTGACACGTTTGATGCGCAAGCAAAACCCAAAGGAATTGCCAAAATCACCGCAAAAAAAGTGCCCCATAGTGCAATTTGCACGGTTAACCACATAGCTTTGGCATAGGCTTGCCAATCATCAAAATTGGGGCGCAAAAACTCAGCTGAAAACGTCTGCATATTTTCCGAGTTTTGGAACAATAATGGCAGTTTGTATAATTCGACCGGGACAAAACTTATGGTCAATAATAGTGCAACACCGCCCCACACCATGAGATCAAATAGCTTGTCGGATACGGAGCGTGTGGGTGGCGTAAGATCGATAGTGGTTGCGGCCTCGGTCATTATTTATTACCCTTATTGCTTGGGTTAGTCAGTTTCAAAGCTGATTGCGCGCTACTTGCGCTCTCTGGGTCGGTTGGAGTGCTGGGCAAAAGCGGCGGTGCGTGTAGGGTTTGCGCTTCAGCCTTCAATGCCTCAATTGCATGACTAGCAGCGGCGATTCTCGCGACGTCGCCAGAATTTCTTGCATTTATCAAGGCTTCGGTTGCTTCCATTTCACGGACAATCATCAAATGCGAATTATTGGCGGGCTGGAACATGCCAAACGAAAGCCCGCGCAAAATATCACGTTCACGTGTTTGTTGGGCGGCATCACCTTGGCGGCCATAATTCAAAAAGAACTTGCGGATTTTTTCTTTTTTATCGGCCGATAAATCTTTGCGCCAAATAATTGGATCTTCGGGTATTGTTGGTGATGTCCAAATAATCCTTACTTTCGCAATTTGCGCTGGATCATCTTTGCCCAACACTTGAAGGCTGGTGGTATTATTGGTGGCAACCGGCAAAAGACCAGCAGCGACCGCGCGGAAATTGGCTTCGTGTGAAGCCGATCTAACCGTCCTAAAACACTCGTTGGGGCGGATATTGCGCGGTGCAAACAAATAAACCATTGGTACAAGCGTGCCAGAAGTTGAGGCAGAATCGCCCATGCCAAAATCCATAATTTTGCCGCATCTTAAAACATCATCGAGCGTAACCGTGGAATCAGATTTGGCGATGAGGATTGATTGATACCCGTCCACCCCTGATGGATCTGAGGAGCGTAAAAAGACTTCGGCCTTCCCTGACCTTACAGCTTCAAGCCCAGATTTATTGGAAAACCAACCGACTTGGGTCTGCCCATAGGCCATCGCTTGCACCAACCCAGCATAATTGCTTTGAAAATATGGCCGAATCGAAAGCCCAGTTTGTTTGCGCATATCTTCAATGAAAGCAGTCCATCTATCTTGCGCATTTTGAGAATTTTCAGTTGAGAGAATTGAGAAATTGATGTCAGCAGTTTTGACTTGCATTTGGCTATAAAGTGAATACGAGGCCGCCAAAACCAAGCCCGCAGCCAAGCCCCATTGCGCGATTGTCACAAATATATTTCCGCCTTGCTTTTTGGCCAATGGCGGCGGCGTTTCTTCCAGTGGTGCCGCGCCGCCGGTTTCTTCATCATATTCGGCACCGTAAATTTCAATAAGCCTGTCACGGTTGAGGCCCTCTTTGGGCCCATCATAAACAATTTTGCCGGCTTTTAGGGCAACAATCCTGTCACAAAATTTGGTGGCAAAATCGATTTGATGCAGACATACAACAACGGTTACGCCATCATTTTTGTTCAAATCATCAAGCAATTCCATGACTTTGCGCGCCGACACTGGGTCAAGCGATGCCACGGGTTCATCAAGGAAAATTGCTGCCGCGCCTTGCACCAATGCCCGCGCAATTGCGCCGCGTTGTTGTTGCCCGCCTGACAATAGGTTGGAGCGTTGCGCCGCATATTCGGCAACCCCAACCCGCGCCAAAGCTTTCATGCCTACGTCTTGATCCGCCTTGGGCCAGCTTCCCAAAAAACCTTTTAGGAATGGCAAGCGCCCCAAAGCACCAAGCATTATGTTTTCAAATAGGCTTAAGCGACCAACCAGATTAAATTGTTGAAAAACAAAGCCAACTTTGGAACGCGCTTCACGAACCGTGTCCGCCAATTCGCCATTTTTTTGGACCGGTATTCCCATCAGGGAAACTTCGCCGCCATCCTTATCGCTTAGCACCAAGCCAGTCGCAATTCGCAAAAGGGTTGACTTGCCCGAGCCCGACGGCCCAATAAGCCCAACCATTTCGCCTTTTTTTACTTGCAGCGAAACATTGTCCAATGCGCGGCGTCTGCCATAAGTGCGCACCAAATTCTTAGCGTTCAAAACCACTTCAGCCATAAATTCCCCATACCTAAAATTTTGTATGCCCGTTTTTGAATTTATGGAATCGGGCCGCCTATCTTTAACCGCTTTTTACAAAGAGTCACGACATGGATATGACAAATAATTAGCACCCTTACCAAAACCACATTTTAATGGTATTGGGTGCGCCATGAATACCACATTGCTTGATAAGACCCCCCAAACGCAAATAACGTCAAAGCCAACTTTGATTGGCCTATCTATGGACGAGCTAAAACCTTGCTTGGCGCAAATTGGTGTGCCTGATAACATGCTCCGCATGCGGAGTAAGCAATTATTCCATTGGATGTATCATTATGGCATTCAGGATTTTGACCTAATCACCGACATGGCCAAAGAATTACGGCAAAAACTAAAGGAAAACTTCACGCTTGATCGAGCCGAAGTTATTGAACGTTTGGTATCTAAAGACGGCACGCGCAAATGGCTTATACGCACCGCACCCGGGATTGAAATTGAAATCGTTTATATTCCTGATGTTGCACGTTCTGGCGCTTTATGCGTTTCATCCCAAGTTGGTTGCACGCTTAATTGTTCCTTTTGCCACACAGGAACCCAAAAACTGGTGCGCAATTTGACCAGCCAAGAAATTGTAATGCAATTGATGATTGCCCGTGATGATTTAAGTGAATGGCCGACGCCATTTGAAGATAGGCAAATCACCAATATGGTTTTCATGGGCATGGGTGAGCCTTTATATAATTACGAAAACGTCGCCCGCGCAATTGAAGTAATTTCCGATGGCGAAGGAATCGCGATTGGCCGCCGTCGCATTACAGTTTCAACTTCGGGCATCGTTCCCGAAATGGACGAATTGGGGCGCTTGGGGGTTATGCTTGCGGTATCGCTTCATGCCACCAATGATACACTTCGTGATGTTTTGGTGCCGATTAATAAGAAATATAATCTTGAAATGCTGTTTGACGCTATTCGCGCATATCCCGATTTATCCAATTCCAAACGGGTTACATTTGAATATGTGATGCTTAAAGGCGTTAATGACAGCATAAAAGAAGCCGAGATATTGATAAAGCTTTTGCGCGGCATTCCGTCCAAAGTGAATCTTATACCGTTTAACCCTTGGCCTGGGTCAAATTTTGTTTCAAGCAATCATGCAACTATTAAGGGATTTTCCGACCGGTTGTTTAATGCGGGAATATCGGCACCAATTCGTAGGCCAAGGGGCCGCGATATTTTGGCAGCTTGCGGGCAATTGCGCAGTGAGAGCGTGAAGAAGCGGGCGAGTGCGATAAGGGCGGAGCGCGAGGAAAGTCTAAATCCTTAACGGTCACAGAATCGTGGTCTTTTGTATGCCTTTAGCCTTGAAATATTTGTGGGGCGTAAAAGACTCTCATCGGAAACAATTATGACTGAGCCTGTATCGATTGCCCTATTGTCGACAAAACCCGAGAACAAACGAATTGGCAATTTGAAAGCAAATTCGTCATTAAAATTACGGTGCAAATCGCCACTATCAAAAATTAAGCAAATTGTCCGATTTTTGCCAATCTTACCAATAATTTTCTGATGATGAGAAAAATCTATAACTTTGAATTTCTCGACCCTAGGTTTAGTAGAGAAATCTTTTAGGATAAACCGGTCATTGTTTCTTTTGGTATTTCCAAAAAGAAATCCGTCACGGTATTTTGTGATTGGGGCAATCGCGCCATATTCAATTATCTGCCCAAGGTATACAATCTTATCATTTTGATATTTGTACCAAAAATTATCCAAGTCCGCTAAATAAACTGAATTGTCATTGTCAACAATGATTTGGGCAATGAAGCCATTTTTTATATGTGGTTTGAACCTGACATATTTTTTTCGCGCCGCGCTATTGCTATCTAGAAAATAAAGCCCTTGCCCATCGGTAACGATTACTTCGTCTCCCGCAACCGCAATATCGAGAATTTCATTATATCCGACCGACCAATTTTTGATCAATGATTTCCCATCATAGCTTATTTTCGAGATAAAATTATAGTTGCTCGGCTTAGTATATGTTTGGGAAACAAATATCGATTTTGCCTTTTCGGAATAGGCTATTTCTATTGAAACTTCTTTGAAGCCCATTTGCCAAATTGGTTCCGGGGTTCGATTGAGAAAAATTATAAAAGCAAGATAAATGACGAAGCCAAGGAAAATCAGAAGGTTTCCAATTGGTCTATTTCTTGGTGGCCTAATGTCATCCATTAGGAATATTTGCTAAGAAAGGTTTAAGTGTCAATACTATAAAATAAGCCCGCCAATATTTCAGCGGGCTTATTCCCTTCACAGCAATGTCATTTTAGGGGGGATGAGACACCGTGAAACTGGTAAGCGAAATTGATATTCAAACTAATTCAAGCGAGTGGTTCGCGCTTTAAGCAGCCTCAGCTTCATCGTCTGCTTCATCTTCAGATTCGTCAGCTTCATCTTCTTCGTCAGATTCAGCTTCATCTGTAGATTCTTCAGTTTCATCTTCTGAGTCATCTTCTGAGTCATCGGCTTCGCCTTCTTCGTCGGATTCAGCTTCGGTTTCGTCTAAATCCTCTTCGGCGGCCAATACATAACCATCCGCGTCAGATTCAATTTCATTGACTTCGATTTCTTCAATCACTTCTTCTTGGGACATTTAGGCCTCCTCATACACCACCATTGGCAGCTTGAGATTTCATGATTTTGGTGACATTTGAATGATGCAAATATCAATTTTTTGTGATGATTTGATCTGTTGCATGTCACAAAAAAGCCCCCGATTTTCATCGGGGGCTAATTCCTAAATATAGTTTGGCTTATTCGCTTTCGGCGGCTTTTTCAGCTTTTTCTTTGGCGTCTAAATCTTCACCAGTTTCTTGATCCACTGCTTTCATTGAAAGGCGGATTTTGCCGCGATCATCAAAGCCCATAAGTTTGACTTTGACTGTTTGGCCTTCGGCAACAACATCAGAAACATTGGCAACTTTGCGCGGTGCAAGTTGGGAAATATGCACGAGGCCATCTTTTGAACCAAAGAAGTTCACAAATGCGCCAAAGTCCATAACTTTAACAACTTTGCCTTCGTAGATTTGACCAACTTCGGCTTCGTCGGTAATGCCTTTAATCCATTTGATTGCAGCGTCGATTTTTTCTTGCTCGGCTGAAGCGATATTAACGCTGCCATCGTCTTCAATTGACACTTTCGCGCCAGTTTTTTCAACGATTTCACGAATAACTTTACCGCCCGAACCAATGACTTCGCGGATTTTATCAACCGGAATTTTGATTTGCACAATTTTCGGTGCAAATTCATTCACGCCAGCACGATTTTCGCTCATGGCTTTGGCCATTTCACCCAAAATGTGATTGCGGGCGCCATGCGCACGTTCGAGAGCGATTTTCATAATTGCTTCAGTAATGCCGGCAACTTTAATATCCATTTGCAAAGAAGTGATACCTTTTTCGGTACCCGCAACTTTGAAATCCATATCGCCAAGGTGATCTTCATCGCCCAAAATGTCGGTTAACACTTCGAATGAGCCATCTTTTTCAAGGATAAGACCCATAGCAACACCAGCAACTGGCGATGACACAGGAACCCCCGCATCCATAAGTGCCAAAGATGTGCCGCATACAGTTGCCATTGATGACGAGCCGTTGGATTCAGTGATTTCAGAAACTACCCGCAAAGTATATGGGAATTGCTCTTTGCTTGGCAAAACTGCCTGCATTGCGCGCCATGCCAATTTGCCATGACCAATTTCACGGCGACCCGCCCCACCCATACGACCAACTTCGCCAACCGAATATGGAGGGAAATTGTAATGAAGCATGAAAGTTTCTTTATCAGTGCCAACCAAACCATCGATAAATTGCTCATCATCAGATGTGCCAAGAGTTGCCACAACAAGCGCTTGAGTTTCTCCACGTGTAAATAAAGACGAACCATGCGCGCGTGGAAGAACGCCAACTTCGGAAATAATTTGCCGAACTTTATCAACCGGGCGGCCATCAATACGGCGGCCTTCTTTCACGATTGCGGTGCGAACAATGTCTTGCTCTAATTCTTTAACCGCATCTTTGAAAATACCAATGTCCATGCCACTTGCATTAGATTCAGACACAACCAAAGCAACTTCAGCTTCGGACTTTGCAGCATTTAATGCTGCGTGCCGTGCGGATTTGTCGATAATTTTATATGCATCATCAATTTTTGCGCCAATGAGTTTTTTGATTTCAGCTTTTTGCGCGCTTTTGTCATCTGGTTCGAAGTCCCACATGTCTTTTGCAGCTTTTTCCGCCAAATCGATAATTGCTTCAATAACCGGCTGAATTGCTTTATGCGCAAACGAAACGCCGCCCAAAACAATTTCTTCGGACAATTCATAGATTTCAGATTCAACCATCATTACCGCGTCTTGTGTGCCGGCAACCACCAAATCCATATCGGATTCTTTAAGCTGTTCTACAGTTGGATTAAGCACATATTCGCCATTTATATAGCCAACACGCGCGCCACCAATTGGCCCCATGAAAGGAACGCCTGATAAAGCAAGAGCGGCAGATGCGCCAATCATTGCCAAAATATCGGGGTCATTTTCTTGGTCGTGCGATAAAGTTGTAACCACTACTTGGGTTTCGTTTTTGAAGCCTTTTACAAATAATGGGCGAATTGGGCGATCGATAAGGCGCGAAACCAAAGTTTCTTTTTCAGTTGGACGGCCTTCTCGCTTGAAATAGCCACCCGGAATACGGCCAGCAGCATAAAATTTCTCTTGATAATTTACGGTAAGCGGGAAAAAATCAATCCCCGGCTTTGCGCTTCTTGCGGCAACTGCGGTTGCCAATACTTGGGTATCCCCATAAGTTGCCAATACAGCGCCATCAGCTTGGCGGGCCATACGGCCAGTTTCCAAAGTAAGTGTGCGTCCACCCCAATTGATAGACACGGTTTCAATATTAAACATTCTTTTTCCTTCAAAGCAAAATACGCCTTCGTAAATTGCCTCATTTCGCCCAAAACCTATCGGGCCTTTCATTTGGCATAATGCCAATTCCAACCACCACCCTATGTGAAGATTAGATAATTTTTCCGCCCTTTTGAGCGAAAAGCCCTCCCCTATTTATAGGGGAGGTGGATTTTGAGCTTAGCTCAAAAGACGGTGGGGTAGTTTTGTCGCATCAAACATGAACCAAACACGCTACCCCCCGCCTTCACTTCCGCCGCCGCGCTCTGCGCTATGGCGGACAGGTCGCTTGGCACCCCCCTATAAATAGGGGGGAGGCGTTACACCTTAACGGCGCAAGCCATGTTTTTCCAACATTGCTTGATAACGCGCAACATTGCGTGATTTTACATAGTCAAGCAAACGACGACGCAATGCAACCATAGCCAAAAGGCCACGACGCGAGTGATTGTCTTTTTTGTGTGCTTTGAAATGCTCGGTAAGGGTCAAAATACGTGCAGTTAGAATTGCCACTTGCACTTCTGGTGAACCTGTATCGCCTTCAAACAAGGCGTGTTCTTTTATTAGCGCTTCTTTGCGCTCTTTAGTAATCGACATCGACTATCCTTTTCTTGCCGTCATTTAAGACGGTTTAAGGTTAAAAACGCGAACTGGCTGAAATTTGCCAGCGCGTACGTCCCCAATGGCAACAGCAAGGCCTTCAAAAGTTGCAAGCACAGCAGCAGACATATCTTGCCCAGCAATTGTGCGAGGTTTCCTTTTTGATTTCAGCGCTTCCATAATTGTCGGAAACACCATAATCTGGCGACCTTGCCGTAGATTAAACATATCTTCCGCACTTATGGCCAGTTCCGGGATGTCGTCCAGGGCGGTCTCAGTGGGAAGCAAATGCAATAACGCGGTGCCTTCAATACACAGTTTTTCTAATTTTTCTAGTGTAATTGCTGCAGCTTCCTTGAAAGGGCCAACTTGCGTGCGCCGCAGCGCCGAAATATGGCCCTCGGCACCAAGTTTTTGCGCCAAATCGCGGGCTAAAGCGCGAACATAAAAACCTTTGCCGCAAGTCGCTTCGATAGTTGCGGAATTGGCGGTGACGCCAACCAAGCGCGCCGAATGCAAAACGACTTTGCGAGCATTTAGTTCAAATTCATCTCCACCACGTGCCAAATCATAAGCCCGTTCGCCATTTACTTTTATCGCCGAAAATTTGGGCGGGACTTGTTCGATTTCACCAATAAAGCCAATTAATGCATTTTTGATTGCTTGTTCATTTGGGCGAATATCGGAGCTTGCAATAACAATGCCTTCTTTGTCTTGGCTATCGGTTGATGTTCCCCATTCAATCGTGAAAATATAGGATTTTGTGGCCTCCATCAGCCAAGCAACAGTGCGCGTGGCTTCGCCCAATGCAATTGGTAAAATGCCAGTTGCTAGTGGATCCAATGTTCCTGCATGGCCTGCCTTTTTTGCCCCAAATGCGCGGCGCACGCGGTTGACTGCGGCAGTCGAAGTAAGTTCCAAATCCTTATCCAAAACCAACCAGCCATCAATTTCGAGGCCCTTATTTCTGCGACCCATTGGCCTTAAACCTCATCGTCATTTATTTTTGTTGGTTTGCGGTCAAGATCCTGCAGAACGTGGGGCTTTGCCAATAATTCGTCAATATGTGACGCGAAATCATACGAACTATCGGCAATGAATTTTAGTTTTGGTGTGAATTTGCTGTCTATTGCTTTTGCCATGCGACCACGAATAAAAGCCGAAGCGTGATTAAGCGCGGCAGCAATCAAGGTGGCATCGCTATCACCTAAAAGCGAAACGAATACATTCGCATGGCGCAAATCAGGCGACATACGTACTTCGCCGACAGTTATTGACGCACCCAAGATTTGCGGATCATGGATTTCATCGCGAGCCAAAATCTCGACAATTAAATGGCGGATATTTTCGCCAGCGCGCAATTGCCGTTGGGTTGGGCCAGTTGGCGGCGCGGCGCGGCGCGGTTCTTTCTTTTTCATTTCAGGTTCCACTTATCCGCTAAAGCATTTCCCGAAAAGTGTGAAGCGGTTTTCGGATGAGAAATGCGAAAAACAAGAAATCTAGAGCCCCATTCTGATCCAATCAGAATGGGAATAGCTCTAGAATTACAAACTGCGTTTGATAATCTCGACTTCAAAGCATTCGATTTGATCGCCTTCACGAATATCTTGATAATCCGTGAAGCCCATGCCGCATTCTTGGCCGGGGTTAACTTCGGAAACTTCGTCTTTAAAGCGTTTGAGGGTTGAAAGTTTGCCTTCGTGAATAACCACATCATCACGCAACAAACGAACACCGCAACCGCGTTTAATATTGCCTTCTGTAACTTTACAACCAGCAATTTTGCCAACTTTGGTGATATTGAAGACTTGAAGCACTTGGGCGTAACCAATGAAAGTTTCTTTGTGCTCTGGCTCTAATAGACCCGACAAAATGTCTTTCACATCATCAATTAAATTATAAATGATGGAATAATAGCGGATTTCAACGCCTTCAGCTTCGGCCAAATCGCGCACAGGTTTGCCGGCGCGAACATTAAACGCCAAAATCACCGCACCTGCCGATTTCGCCAGCGAAACATCGGATTCAGTTATACCACCAACGCCTTGGTGAATTACCCGACCCAAAACTTCCTCGGTTGCAAGTTTGGAAACTGAAGCTGAAATTGCTTCGGCGGAACCTTGCACGTCGGACTTAACAATGAATGGGAATTCCTTGATTTTTTGATCTTTGATCCGCGCCAACATGGTTTCAAGCCCAGTGCGCGCACTTTGCCGAACCACAGCTTTGTCGCGCCGCATTCTTACGCGGTAGTCAGTAACTTCACGCGCGCGCGCTTCATTTTCAACTACGACCAATTGATCCCCTGGTTCAGGCGCGCCATCAAGGCCAAGCACTTCAACCGGTTGGCTCGGGCCAGCTTCTTCCAAAGCCTGCCCGCGTTCATCACTCATAACCCGAACCCGTCCCCATTGGCTTCCCGCAACAATAATATCGCCGCGTTTCATAGTGCCACGTTGCACCAAAACCGTTGCAATTGGGCCACGCCCTTTATCAAGTTTGGCTTCAATAACAATGCCTTCAGCGCTGCGATTTGGGTTTGCGCCCAATTCGAGAACCTCGGCTTGCAACATTATGGTTTCGAGTAGTTTATCCAGCCCAGTTTTCTTCAAAGCCGAAACTTGAACCGCCAAAACATCACCGCCAAATTCCTCGGTAACCACTTCATATTGAAGCAATTCGGACAAAACTTTTGATGCATCCGCCGAAGGCTTATCAATCTTATTAACTGCGACAATCATTGGCACATTTGCGGCTTTCGCGTGATTTATGGCTTCGATTGTTTGCGGCATGACGCCATCATCCGCAGCGACAACCAATACCACAATGTCGGTCACTTTAGCGCCGCGCGAACGCATTGCCGAGAATGCTGCGTGACCCGGGGTATCAAGGAATGTCACTTTTTCGCCTGATGGCAAGCGCACTTGATAAGCGCCAATGTGCTGGGTAATGCCGCCAGCTTCGCCCGAAACCACATCGGCTTGGCGGATTGCATCCAAGAGCGAGGTTTTGCCATGATCTACATGGCCCATAATTGTGACCACTGGTGGCCTTGGTTGTTGATTTGTATCAGTATCAACCACGCCTTCAAGGCCGATTTCAACGTCGGATTCTGCAACCCGTTTTGCGACATGCCCAAAATCCGTGGCGATTAATTCAGCGGTGTCGGCATCCAAAACATCATTGCCTTTAAGCATTTGACCTTGTTTCATCAAATATTTGACGACATCGGTCAATCTTTCAGCCATGCGATTTGCCAAATCGGCAACTGTGATGGCTTCTGGAATCGTCACTTCGCGGCTTTGCCTCAAAGGTTCTTGCTTGCCCATGCGCCGTTCGCGTTCTTTTTCGCGGGCGCGGCGCACTGATGCCAAGGAGCGTTGGCGATCCCCGCCATCTTCAAGTGCCGCAGTAATCGTTAGACGCCCCGAGCGGCGTTGCGGTGCGTTTTTAGTGCGGGCAACTGGCACAATTTTAAGAACTTGCTGTTTCTGCTTTTTAACGCGGCCACCAAGTTCGGATAGAAGGTCTTCGCCTTCTTCGGTGGTTTCACTAATTTCTTCTGCTTCGCCTTCGTCCTCAATTTCGGCATCAGCAGTGGGGCGAACATCAAGGCCTTTGGGTTCATAAGCTGGCTTCGCTGTTTTCGCGGTTGAAGCCTCGTCATTATCTGAGGATTCTTCGCGTTCGCGCTCAAGCCTTTCTTGCTCCAATTTTTGCAAGCGTTCTTGTTCTTGGCGACGTTGAGCGTCAAGTTCTTCGCGCGCGGCCCGCGCTTCTCTTTCACGGCGTTCGCGTTCTTGACGTTGCGTTTCGGCTTCCTGCGCACGCTCTAAAGCGCCTTGCCGGGCACGCATTTCGGATTGCGACAGGCCGTGCATTGCCTGACTTGTGTCTGGCACGGCTTCACGAGCAACTGGAGCAGCAGCCGTATTAACCCGCAACGTTGTAGTTGGAACAAATGATGGTTTTGGCGACGCATTGTCTGTGCCAGCGGATTTCGGCGCATCGAGGCCGCGCTTTTTCTTTACTTCAACGACAACAGTCTTCGAGCGACCATGTGAGAAGCTTTGACGCACTACGCCTGAGCCTAAATTGCGATTTAAGCTTAAAGGTTTGCGTTGTTGTGGCTCGCCACTATCGTTTTCATTATTATCAGTCATTTTTTCCCATTCGCCATCAAGGCTAACTTATATATTCAACATCTGCCAGCCTTTTACGGTGGCGCTTCCTTTATAGTTCCCAAGCCGTTGGAGCAAGGCTTTTGAACCCTTTTAACTTATTTAATTCTTGACCCAAAGCATCGGCAAAGCTGCCTTTTGGGACTAATGCATGGATAACATTATCACGACCGAGCACACTTCCCAAATCTTGGTTGGAAAAACAGCCGATAATTTGCACGTTTTTCCATTTTTTTGACAATGCGATAACTTTGTGCCGCCCGTCATCCGCGCCATCGCTGGCTTCAATCAAAAATGCCGCTGGCTTTTTGCGTAATGCTTCGGCGACATTATCAAAGCCCAGAACCAATTGCCCAGATCTTTTTGCCAATCCAATCATGCTTAGGCATTTTTGCTGCAATTGGGAAATTGTCAGTGGCAATAAATTATCGGCAATTTTGGTTGCGCGTTTGAGAGAGCGTGCAAAGGCATTGGTTTTGATAGCCACTTGAAGGGCATCAATATTAGCGCCAATCCATACACCGCGCCCCGGCGCACGCGCCGAGACATCGGGATATATTTGACCAGTTTCATCAGCGACAAACCGAATTAGTTCATCATTTGACTTAATCTCTCGAGTTACTGCACAGCGGCGTTCGCGCCTTGTGCCTTCGGCGCGCTCATTCTTGTCCATCGGCTTCGATTTCCGCCTCCGCTTCTTCTTGAGGCGCTTCAACCCAACCCATTGCAACCCGAGCCGACATAATAAGGCCATCGGCATCGGCAGTGCTTAATTTGAATTTTTCCAATATGCCCGGCTCACGAACCCGCTCACCATTTTTAATATCAAACCAACCTTGCAAATCGTCGGAAACTAACCCAGCCAAATCTTCAAGGTTTTTGACATCATTTTCACCCAAAGCGATTGCCATTTGCGGTGTGATGCCAGCAGTATCAAGCAATTCCTGCTCGATGCCCAATTCTTCAAGGCGCGCCAATAATGCGGTTTCTTCACGCTCTAAGTGATCTTTCGCGCGGTTTTGCAATTCTTGGGCGACTTCTTCATCAAAACCTTCGATTGACATAATGTCGTCAAGGTCAGTATTGGCCAAATCTTCAATTGTTTCAAAACCCTCTGAAACCAACAAACGCGCCATCATGTCATCGACTTCTAATGCTGATGTGAATAGTTCGGTAAGCTCGGCAGTTTCTTTTTCGCGGCGCTCTTTTTCTTGATCTTCGGTCATAATATCAATTGACCAACCTGTAAGCTGTGAGGCAAGGCGAACATTTTGGCCACGGCGACCAATTGCTAATGACAATTGATCTTCAGGAACCACAACCTCAACCCGATTTTCATCTTCGTCCAACACAACTTTTGTGACTTCGGCTGGTTGCAGTGCATTGACGATGAAAGTAGCGGGATCCGATGACCATGGGATAATGTCAATTTTTTCGCCGCCCAATTCGCCAACAACTGCTTGCACGCGGGATCCACGCATACCAACACATGCCCCAACTGGGTCAATTGATGTGTCGGTTGTGAATACCGCGATTTTCGCGCGTGACGCTGGGTCGCGGGCAACTGACTTAATTTCAATTACACCGTCGTAAATTTCCGGCACTTCTTGGGCAAATAATTTCGCCATGAATCCAGGATGTGCGCGTGAAAGGAAAATCTGCGGGCCTTTTTGCTCGGCGCGCACTTCGTAAATATAGGCGCGAACTCTGTCACCCATGTTCAAAGTTTCACGCGGTAGAGTTTGGTCACGGCGGATAACGCCTTCACCGCGTCCAATATCAATAAAGACATTTCCATATTCAACCCGCTTAACAATGCCATTAACAATATCGCCAACGCGGTCTTGATATTCTTCAAATTGTTTTTGACGTTCGGCTTCGCGCACTTTTTGCGTGATTATTTGTTTGCCGGTCAAAGACATAACGCGGCCAAAATCAAACAATGGCAAAAATTCTTCAAAAACATGGCCAACTTCGACGCTGCTATCAATTTTTTTGGCCGCGGCAAGCGAGATTTGCTGCGCTTCGTTCAAAACATCATCCTCGCTTGGGACGACGGTTTGACGGCGCTTAATGGTAAGCTCACCGCTTTTGACGTCAATATTCGCGACAATATCAAGCGCAGCGCCATAACGCGAAAGTGCAGCTTTCTGAATTGCGCCTTCAATTGCGCTTACAACAACATCTTCTTCAATGTTTTTTTCAGCCGCAACTGAACGTGCAATTTGTAATAATTCTAGGCGATTGGCGCTTATTGCCATTTTATTCTCCATTTTCCAAACTATTATCTGGGTTATCGTCTGTGGCATTTAATTCCAATTCACCACTTTCAATACCAGCTTCAATTTCCTCTAATTCATCATTTTTTGGCCTTCGCGCCAAAGATGCCCGTATCAATTCATCGGTCAAAACCAATTTGGCGTTATGAATCCATGCAAATGGAATAAGGGCTGTTTCGTCTTCGCCTTCCAAATCCACTTGAATATTATCGTCTTCAACTCCAACCAAATCACCAGTAAATCGCTTTTTGCCATCGACCATTCTGTCGAGTTCAATTTTCGCTTTATAGCCGGCCCACCGTTCAAAATCTTTCAGCCTTGTTAGCGGCCTATCAATACCTGGTGATGACACTTCCAGATAATATTCGGCGGCAATTGGGTCATTGGCTTCAAGAATCGGCGATATCGCGCGGCTTAGAAGCGCGCAATCGCCTGAATTCATCGATCCATCTTCACGCTCGGCCATTATTTGCAATGTCTGACGCTTTGACCCCATCAATCTTATGCGCACGATTTCATAGCCTAAATCATGCGCGGCGGGGGCCAGCATTTCAAAAAGATTATTCTCAAATGGTGTAATCGTAAGCAAGCAATTTTCCAAAATAAAAGCGGCCCCCTTGGTGGAGAGCCGCCCAAACCATTTTCATGGTGGGTAACAATGTTGAAACCCCTATAATGCAACTGGCCCAACTAGTCACGCGCTTTGCGCAGATGGCTAGCGCTGCGTTTTGATGGAATCAAAACACAGCGCTAGCTTCCCTTCTTGGTCGCACTTTTGGCGCGCAAAACCGCACACACTTTTGCGCAAAGCGCTCTAAAGTGCTTTCAAAAAAATCTCGCGATAGTCATTTTCGTCAAATATAATGCAATTAGTGATGTGCGCGAAATCCAGCAATGCATATTCCACAACTTCATTACAATGCTCTGCTTTAAGCCCAATTACGGCAAGATTTGGCGGAATATTTAGTTTCTTATTGAGCGCGAAAACGGCCTCGCTAATCTGCTTGCCTGCGGCAATACCCATTGCCCTTTTAATGCGCCATAATTTGGCATTTATGGCCTCATCAGCCTTAACTTCAATCACTTCGAGAACCCAAGGCAAAAATATTGCGTTCAAAGCGCCATGATGCAAATTAAGGCTCTTGATACGGCTGCTGGAATGGGCGAGCGCGTGACACGCACCGAGACCCTTCACAAATGCCAACGCGCCTTCGGTCGATGCCATCAACATGTGCCATCTTGCGTCGGCATTTGTAGGTTCAAAAACCGCACGATACAGCCAATCTTGGGCATAAATACGCTCTATCCCATCAAGGCCAATTGCCTCGGCGGGAGGGTTAATGGCTGGCGACAGCACTGCTTCCAAACAATGAGTAAAGGCGTCCATGCCAGTTGCGGCAGTTAAATGTGGGGGCAAGCCAACAGTCAGGAGCGGATCACAAATTGCGATTGGCGGAATTAAATTGGGCGAAATGAAAATTTCCTTTGTGCCGCTTTCCATAATTATCATTGCGGCAACACTAACTTCAGATCCGGTTCCCGCAGTTGTTGGAATCGCAATGATTGGCGAGACTTTGCCAATATGTTTGCCGCCGCGCTGGGCCACGCCAAAACGCGCCAATTCACCTTCATGGGTAGCCAATAATGCTGCGGCCTTGGCTATATCAATCGAGGAACCACCGCCCAAAGCAATAAAACCATCGCAATTATTGGCTTGATATATTTTGACCAATTCGAGTGTTTGCGCTTCAGTTGGATTTGCCATTACACAATCGAAAACCACAATATTTGAACTTGCCGCTGACAAGACCTGTTCAAGCACGCCTGCGTTCTTTATGCCTTTATCGGTGACCAAAAGTGGCGAGTTTATGCCAAGCGATTTGAGTGCACGTGGCAATTGGGATATAGCGCCATTGTCAAAAATGCATTGATTCAAATAATTGATATTGGCCATGGAACTTCCTAGAGTTTACGCTGGTATTACCGCTTCTTCATGGGATTTAACAAAAATTTCCGCTTCATCGCGAGATTTTGGATCACCGACGTGCAGCCATGCTCCGTCTAAACGCAAGCCGAAAAGTTTCTTATTCGGTATCCATTCTTCAAACCAAATTTTCGCCAATGAGCGCTTCATAATCGGACGTGAAGCAAATAGGCTCGCCTTTGTGATTTGAATTCCAGCATATGCAAATGGTGCGGAGGCTGCATCGCCGCGATGTGCCAAATGGCTTTCATTGTCCATGAAAAAGTCACCTGCACCATCAAAACCCATTGCCTTATCCATATCTGCCAAAAGCAATAGGCCGTCCATTTTCTTTGGATCAAACGCCGCAATAAGCCTTTTGATTGCATTGTCTTCAAGCCAAATCGCATCGGCATTGCAGGTAAGAATCATTTCATCACCCAAAAGCGGTAAGGCATTAACCAGCCCGCCTTCGGTTTCAAGCGGTTCAGCAAAAACATCTTCGCGCGAGAAAATAATTTTCGGCTTTCTATCTTTACGGCCTTCAAGATGCGCGACTAATTTTTCGGCAAAATGGAAAGTGTTCACAACCGCGATTTCCACGCCTGCTTCGGCAAGCCTATCCAATAAATGATCAATCAAAGTGCGGCCCGCGACTTCGACCAAAGCTTTGGGCCTATCATTAGTAAGCGGGCGCATACGAGTGCCGAGGCCGGCAGCAAATACCATTGCAGTTGTGGGGCGATTTGTCATGCGTTCCTTAATTCTTCCAATGGCGCGTATTTTTCAATCCATAATTTTAATTCGGTTAATTTTGAATTGCCTAGAACCGATAATAAATGGCCAATTTCGCGTGGCATGAATTCGCGATATCTGGCCTTGCCGTCGCGTTTTATGAGCCTTGAGAAAATCCCCAAAATGCGCATAGCATTAATCGCACCTTGCATTTCGAGCTGATGATAAAATGCGCCTGCATCCATTTTGGTTTCACTTAAATAGGCATTGATGCAAGATCTTGCGGCATCATAGGAAACATCGCGGCGTGCATCGTGTAGTAACATTGCAAAATCCCAAGCTCTAAAGCCATTGACCGCGTCTTGAAAATCGAGAAGTCCAATTTTCGCAAGGCCTTCGCGCTCAGGCAGCCAAATTACATTTTCAGCGTGATAATCGCGCAAAGTGAAAGCCCGTGGGTGGGTAAGAACTTCGGCGATAATATTGTCAGTTATTTCGTGCCACTCGTCCAAAATCGCTTTTGAATATTCTTGCTTTCCCAATAATTGCGGAACCCAATCGACAAACAAATCAGCATTAACCCTTAAGGCCAATTTATCATAAGCCAGCAGGGGCCATGAACCATTTGGGGCAGGTATCGTTTTTGGCACTTCAATTTCGTGAAGGCGCGCCAATAATTTGCCCGCTTTTTCATAGAGAAGGATTTCTTTTTGGGTGTCGGGTTGGGCTTTCAAAACTTCGGCAAATAAATTATCGCCCAAATCTTCAATAACCGCGACGCCTTCTTCAATATCGCAAGCATAAATTTGCGGGGTTGTGAAACCATGTTCGCGCAGAAAATCACCAATTGCGACAAATGCTTCGACGCGGCTTGATGCCAAACGTGAAAGCGCGTTCCAACCAAGTTCTTCGCGCTCGGCTTCATTGGCATCAATTGGGCAAGGTGGGTTTTCTGCGCCAACTGGTGCTTTCATTAGGATTGCAGTTTTGCCATTAAGTTCCAAACGCTCATAGGCGCGGGTGGACGCGTCTTCGTTTAAGATGATGCGTTTGGCGCCTGCAAACCCACTTTTGGCTATGGTTTCTTCTACGGCTTTTTCAAATGAAATGGTGCTTGATAGCAATTAGGCGTTCCTTCCACGGATTTTGTGCGCCCTCATAGCCAATTGCGCGCAAAACCGCCATACGGCCTGCTGCGTCTTGTTCTAAGTGGATTTCCAAGCGCTTTGCTGGCAAATATTCGCCAGCGTTTTCGGGCCATTCGCAAAGCGTAACGCCAACACCTATTTCTTCCCATCCAAGCTCCCAAACTTCATCGGGTGATTTCAAGCGATAAAGGTCAAAATGGTAAATTTGAAAATTTGGCGCATCATAAGTTTGTAGCAGTGTAAAGGTTGGGCTTGGCACTTCGGTTGGCGGTCCAAGCAGGTCTTGAATAAGGCCACGTGCAAAAGTGGTTTTGCCAGCACCTAGATCGCCGTAGAGCGCGATGAAGTCACCTGCCTGCGCCAGTTGCCCGACAATTTTGGCAAATCGAACCGTATCATTTTCGTTTTCAAGTTGCACGTGGGATATATTCATTGTAGCTACTTACTATCAAATTTACGGCTTTTGAAGGAATGCCAATGAAAAAAATGATAGCGATTTTACCACTGGCTGTCTTGCTTAGCTCATGTGACAAGCCCACCATTAATGGGCTTATGCCAATTCGCGGCACTATTGTTACAATTGCTGTAAATGGAACCGCTAAAATGACACCTGACATTGCTGAAGTTACAGGCGGCATTGAAGGCAAGGGTGTAACTGCCAAAGAAGCTTTAGACAAGCAAGCAACAAAAATGAGCGCTATTATCGCAAGTCTTCGCGCATTAGGGATTGCTGCCAATGACATTACGACCCAACAAGTGAATTTGAACCCTAACTATAGTTGGACACAAAAAGGTGGACAGAGAATCGTTGGCTATCAAGTAAATAATATTATCAAAGTAAAAATTCGTGATACCAATAAAGTTTCACAAGTGCTTGATGCAATGGTCGGTGACGGGTCAAACCGCATTGACGGCGTCGAATTCAAAACCGAAAACAAGGACGCACCAGCACAATTAGCGCGTGCTGACGCTATGACCAAAGCAGCCGCACGGGCAGATGCTTATGCAACCGCAGCTGGTTTGAGGGTTCACAAAATTATTTCAATTCAAGAAAGCGGAACATCGCTCAGCAATCCAGGAGCGCCCACTGAATATCTGTGGCAGCAATTGCCTCCTCCTCCACCTATGTTCGAACGTAAAACTACCATGGCATACGATTCAAGCGCTGCAACAGCCGCACCTTCAATACCTGGCGGTGCAATTGAATCCGAGGTTCATTTACAAATTAGCTATGAGTTGCGCAAATAATCACAATATTGCGGTTGCAATCACTTAAAGATTTCTTTATATGTTTATGTGATTTCACCGCTTGTGAGCTTGTCTAAAACTAAGCGGACAATTTTTTACACTCATTAAACGGAACAAAAAATGACTGATTATATCGTGGCCGACATTGGCCTTGCCGAATATGGCCGCAAAGAAATTAATATTGCTGAAGGCGAAATGCCGGGCCTTATGGCCACTCGCGAAGAATACGGTGCAAAGCAGCCATTAAAAGGCGCACGGATTGCTGGCTCATTGCACATGACAATTCAAACCGCAGTTTTGATTGAAACATTGCAAGCATTGGGCGCTGATGTTCGTTGGGCTTCATGCAATATCTTCTCAACCCAAGACCATGCTGCGGCAGCAATTGCTGCCACTGGCACACCAGTTTTTGCAACTAAAGGTGAAACTTTGGAAGAATATTGGGACTATGCCCATAAGATTTTTGAATGGGCCGACGGTGGCTATCCAAATCTAATTTTGGACGATGGCGGCGATGCAACTTTGCTTTGTGTACTCGGGCCAAAAGCCGAAAAAGACGCCAGCATTTTGAATAACCCACAAAATGAAGAAGAAGAAGCACTTTACAAAGTTATGAAGCGTTATTTGAAAGAAAAACCAGGTTTCTATTCGGCAATTCGTGACAGCATTACAGGCGTGTCCGAAGAAACCACAACTGGTGTGCATCGTTTGTATCAAATGGCGACCAAAGGTGAATTGCCGTTCCCTGCGATTAATGTGAACGACAGTGTGACCAAATCGAAATTTGACAATCTTTATGGTTGCCGTGAAAGCTTGGTTGACGCAATTCGCCGCGCAACCGATGTAATGTTGGCCGGCAAAGTTGCGGTTGTGCTTGGTTATGGCGATGTTGGCAAAGGTTCTGCGGCTTCGCTTCGCAATGGCGGCGCCCGGGTTATTGTTACCGAAGTTGACCCAATTTGCGCTTTGCAAGCTGCGATGGAAGGTTATGAAGTCCGCACTATGGACGATGTTGCCAAAGTTGGCGATATTTTCGTAACTGCGACTGGCAATAAAGACGTGCTCCGTCTCGAGCATATGCGCGAAATGAAGCACAATGCAATTGTTTGTAATATCGGCCATTTCGATAGTGAAATCCAAATTGCGGCGTTAAAAAACTTCGTATGGGACGAAATCAAACCCCAAGTTCACCACGTCGAATTCCCAGACGCCAAGAAAATTATCATTTTATCTGAAGGTCGTTTGGTGAACCTTGGTAATGCCACTGGTCACCCTTCATTTGTGATGTCAGCGTCATTCACCAACCAGACTTTGGCGCAAATTGAACTTTGGACTAATAATAAAGCCTATGAGCATCAAGTTTACACTTTGCCAAAACATTTGGACGAAAAAGTTGCGCTTCTGCATTTGGCTAAATTGGGTGCGAATTTGACAGTGCTTTCACAAGAACAAGCCGATTATATCAATGTTCCAGTGAACGGTCCATTTAAGCCAGATCATTACAGATACTAAAACTCTTAAAATTTGTGTGAATTTAGAAGCGGCGCGAATGTGCCGCTTTTTCTTTGGCCTATTAACCCGTTCGCTGCGGAAATATGATTAAATGTTTTGATAGATTTTGAAAATCAGATTTAGACTTAGAATATGCAGAATTTGAACCAATACTTACCGGCTGCACAGAGCTTTATTTCAAATAATGCGCTGCCAGTTGCTATGTTTATATTTTTGCTTGGTCTTATCTTTATTTTTGCCGCCTTAGGATTAAGTCGAAAGAATAAATCCTCGCCGAAAATCGAACTTCAAGAGGAAGCTGAAGTCAGTAATAATGTCGCGAATTTAATGGCGTTGAACAATTCAGGCGCAATTTTTCTTTTGTGGCCCGAGGGTGATGATGCGCAAGACGAAATTGGCAATCCGAAATTTGTTGGCGACAAAAGAACTTTTGAAATCGCATGTAAAAAGCTTGAATTGGGCGGTGCAGCCAACCCGACTAATTTGCTTTTGTCACTTTGTGAAAAATCTGAAGATTTCAAAATCGGCCTCGAAATGCTTCGTGCTACTGGCGCGGCATTCGCTAAAATTGTGCGCGGTTTAGAAATTGTTGGAAGGCCGATTGGAATTCGCTTATGCATCATTATTCGCCCGATTTCCGCCGCTGCTTATGATGGGCAAATGTTGGGTTTTCCGATTTGGAAATTGGATCATACGGGCAGTTTGATTTGGGGTAATGAAGCGTTTTTGAGAGCTGTCGAAATGCCAAATCTTGAAACTGCCATTGCTGAAAATGCCCGCCTAGATGCAAAAGCGCAAAGCGACGGCCATTTGGCAGTTAAAGGCCAAAGCCTTTCCGACACTAGGGCCATTAGTTTCGGTGGCCAAAGACGCATTGTCAGGGTTAGTTTGGCACCTGCCAATGACGGTGCAATTGGCGCGGCGATTGATGTTAGTGATGAGGTTCAAGCCAAGGAAATTGCCAAACGCGAAGCACTTGCCCATGTTGAAACCCTCAATCACCTAAATGACGCGGTCGTTGTTTTCGATGCCAATCGGCGCTTACGCACTTATAATAGTGCTTTTGCACAATTATGGGACATTGAAGAAACTTGGCTTGATGATGCTCCAAGTCATGAGCATTTTCTCGATAGGTTGCGCGAAAAATCAAAGCTACCGCACCAATCAGATTTTCAAGGCTTCAAAAATCGCGAAATCGCGCATTATCAAGAAGCAAGCAATATTCCCGACGAAACTTGGACCTTGCCTGACGGTAGAATTATGCGGGTTATGCGGCAAAGGCAACCGACAGGTGGGCTATTGCTCTTGTTTGAGGATATATCGGATAAATCACTGCTTCAGGCACAATATAAAACCCAAATTGAAGTAAGTAGCGCGACACTTGATAAATTAACCGAAGGGGTGGCGGTTTTTTCGGGCGATGGAAAACTCACATTGGCCAATCGCGCATTTTTCGAAATATGGTCGCTTGATACTGGCTTCATGGATAGAAGTCCCGATTTTTCAGCGTTTAATGAACTGAGCATCGACCAATATAAAGACGAAGAATTTTGGCATGATTTGGGCGGGCGAATTTGCGACCCTTCGCCTGAAGCTCGCCAAGAAACTCAAGGGCAAATTAGGCTTAAAAATGACAATATAATAACTTGGCTAACCAGGCCTTTGCCAGATGGGGCGACTTTGGTGGCATTTGGCGATGTTACGGCTCATCACCGCATGGAAAGCGTGTTGCGCGAAAAAGCCGAAGCCCTAGGCGAAGCCGACAAATTAAAAACCACTTTTCTTGAAATTGTTAGCTATCAATTACGAACGCCTTTGAACACTATTTCGGGATATTCTGAACTTTTGGATGCTGGTTTGGGTGGCGCGCTTACTGCAACGCAACATGACTATATTGGCGCTATTAAAACGGCGTCCGAACAGTTGGAAAAAATGGTCGGTGATCTCCTAGATTTGGCGGTGATTGAGGCCGGCCAAGCGCCTTTGGTGTTGGGTGATGTAAATTTGCACGACGTTATGGAACAGGCAGTTGATACCGCAAAAACAAAGCTAACCGACAGCCAAGTAAATATACTGGTCGAATGTCATGATGATGTTGGCTTAATCCGCGCCGACGACAAGCGGATTAAACAAATTATGGCCAATTTATTGAATAATGCCTTACGCAATACTCGTGCCGGCCAGAGCATTAAATTGGCCGCCAAAAGGTTTGATGACACTATAAGACTTAGTGTCACAAGCCCTAAAAATGAAGACGGCGCAACAAATCAAAAAATTGATTTTGACGCTTTTTCCGAAGGCTCACGCGCTGGCGGAATGGGATTGGTTTTGGTCAATAAGTTTGTTGCGCTCCACGGGGGCTGGGTATCAATGGATTCGCGCGACATGCAATATGCGACAATTATTTGTCACTTGCCCGTTACCGCCAAACCAACAAATGCCGCACCAGAATTGGAATTGGTTTGAGATTAAACTTTAATTTCTTGTGGTTTTATTTGCCTGTGTTAAATTCTTGAGATGACACTTTTGAAAGCGATATTATGTATTTGAGGCGACCAAAATTTGGATTATTTTCGATAACTCTGTTGCTTTGCTTTTGGCCAATCCTAGCAATCGCCCAGGGCATTCCGCACAAACCAACCATAAGCCAACATCGCGCGCCACCACCACCTGCACCTACGCCGACAGTTCCGCCCATTTCGTCGCCGCGAATAATTGTGCCGCATATAGTAACGCCGCCAAATTTTTCAAATCCGCAGCCAACGCAACCGCCCCGAGCGCCCGCAGCACCTGCATATCAAACCCAAAATCCGATTTGGCAACCTTTCACACGTCCCCATGCCAATACTATTGAGCAGCCGCAATATGCCATTTCTTGCTATTGGCCCTATATCTCAGTAGCGTGGCCACAAGAATTTGTTGCAAGCAATGAAGCCATTAATAATTTTACAAAACGAGTTGAGGGTTTGCGCGAGCAGGGGCAGTTTAATAATTCAAATCAAACTGACCTTTCAACTTCATTTAGAGATATGGTTGAGAAGCTAAAATCTGACCTATCGAGCACCCCCGACAGTCCAATTGATTTTGAGCAGATTGCGACCTTTGAAAGTGCATTTTTTTCTAGCCTAAATCAATGCGCGACTTCGCTTGAATTGAGTGCAGATTTAGTCGCGACATTGGAAGCACCTTTGACCAATTATTATTCCAAAGCGCCGCAAATATATGAACCGATTTTCCAGACAATAGCCAGTGCAAGGTTTAATCGTGAAAATTTTGGCCAATATCAAAATCTCATAGGCGCGATTTCTTCAACCCCAAAATTAAATGCGGCAGTGGAAAACTCTGAAGCGAAAGTAAGCTTTCAGCGCGCAAAATCCAATCTAGAAATTGCCCGCGCTCAATATTTGGGCAATTATTTCACTAATGAAATCGACCGCCAACCAAAATGCATTGTTGCAGATGGGCCGATGCAAATCTATCGGTCCTTCAATGTTGAAAGAGCCTATCCTGCACGTGCTATTGAACGCGAGAAAAGCGGTCGTGTTTCTTTGCTACTAAGAATTGACGAACACGGCGATGTAATATCAGCTCAATTTACCCAAATATCGGACGAAATTTTCAGAAGTGAGCAAATATTAAATATCGCGCGCCAGATGAAATTCTATCCCAAAATCACAAACTGTCTAACGGAAGCGTTCGACTACAATATGACAGTCTCCTTTTTCTTAGATTAGTGGTGAAACAAAATGATCCGCATTGAAACCGAATTATTCATTTCCGCCCCACCAGAAAAAGTTTGGGATGTGTTGTTAGATTTTGACAAATACCCCGAGTGGAATCCGTTCGTGTTTTTTGCGCAGGGCGAAAAGTCCAAGGGTGGGAAATTGCTCATCAAAGTTAATTCACCGGATGGCGCGGCCAAAGTTTTTAATTTTACGGTTTATTTGAATGCGTTTGAGCCAAACAAATTTTTGGCATGGGCGGGTAAGCCGCTTTTACCATGGTTATTTTCGGGCGTTCATTATTTTCGCCTAGAAAAAGCGGGTGACGGAACATTGTTCACGCATGGCGAGACTTTTTCTGGCCTGATTGCCAATATGTTGAAAAAGAAAATATTACGTGATTTTCCAAAAGGCTATGCCGCCATGAATGTGGCTTTAGCCAAACGTTGCAGTGGTTAGAACTGGCTCGCTGGAATTGTTACCACCAAACCATCAAGATCTTCATTGACCGTTATTTGGCACGACAAGCGTGAATTTGGCTTAACCCCTTCAGCAAAATCCAGCATGGATTCTTCCATAGTTCCCATCGGGTTGATTTTACCCATCCAATCATCATCGACAAAAACATGGCAAGTGGCGCAAGCACACGCTCCACCGCAATCGGCATCAATACCGGGGACATTATGTTTAGTAGCGGCTTCCATTACTGTGCCACCATTGGTCGCCTCAACCACATGAACTGTGCCATTATTTTCAATAAAAGTTATTTGTACCATGGTCGTCCCGATTGATGCCCTGAAGTTGCGCCGCAAAATAGTCAAACTTAGGAATTATTCAACCGCGTGCGCTGCAAGTTCTTTTATTGGAATATCGAGATTGGAAATTATTTGGGGAGTGATTTTGGCACTAGCCAAAACCAATTTTTTTCCAATAAGAAACTCACCTGGTGAATTGATGGCATCAACCGCCAAAACGCGATTTTCATCGTTCAAATGGAAAACAGCGAATTTATTGTCGGCGATATTACCGCGGACAATATGTTGAGTCGCTCCATTTGAGAGGCCAGCAATTTGCATCTTCACGTCATATTGATCGGACCAGAACCACGGCGTATCAAGTTTTGGTGGTTGGGCGCCCATAATATGCGCCGCCGCCAATTTGGCTTGTTCCAAGGCATTATGCACGCTTTCAAGACGCATTCGAATACCATAAAGGTCGAGCTCGCGGTTAGTGCAATCACCGCAAGCATAAATATTGGCATCATTTGTTCGGGCATATTCATCGACATCAATACCATTGGTGCAAATAATCCCAGCATCAATTGCGATTTCGCTATTGGGGATAATGCCAATGCCAACCAAAACCATATCAGCCGCAATTTCACGCCCGTCTTCAAGTAAAACGCGCTGGACTTTGTCTTTGCCGCCAAAGGCTTTTAGCGCACAATTGGTCATGATATTTACGCCATGCGACGCATGCAGATTTTCAAAATATTGGGAAATTATTGGAGTCGCGACCCGCGCCAAAACTCTTGGTGCCAATTCAATGACAGTTACACTTAAGCCCTTCTTTCGCGCGATTGCCGCAACTTCAAGACCAATATAGCCAGCGCCAATTATCGCGATAGATTTGGCTTTATCTAAATCAGCTTTCAACGCGTCAGATTGTGCGAGAGTTCGTAAATAATGGATGCCTTTAAGTTCGCTATTTTCGCAACTGATTTTGCGAACTCTTGAACCTGTGGCAATAATCAAATTATCATAAGCTATTTTTTCGCCAGATTTAGTGACAACCATTTTCGCGGCGCGATCAATATTAGCCACACCTGCATTGGGCCGCATATCAATGCCATCCCTTTCCCACTGGTCATCATCACGAAATTTAAGCCTTGCGATTTCGATTTCGCCCATCAAATAGGCTTTTGAAAGTGGCGGCCTTTGATACGGCGCGATGCCTTCATCGCCGAGCATAGTAATTTTGCCGTTAAAGCCGTATTGCCGCAGGCTGTTTGCCGCTTGGGTCGCCGCTTGGCCCGCGCCAATTATCACTATGCTTTTTGCCATTGCGATTTTTACCCTATTATTTCTAACTCACAAAAACATTAATTCCGCTAATATGCAAAAAATCTTGCATTTGTTTTGCTAAGCTTATAGATGCAAAACATGAGACCACAAAGGAAACATTTGTTTCCCGATGGAAGTCGATATTTAGGTTTCTTGATTTTCAAGAATTTTTGATTCGTTTCTTTCTGGGAGTTCCTAATTGGATCACTTCAGTTCAGCTATTGAAATTGTGCGCACATTGATGCCTGATGTGCCAATTGCCGCTAATCGCCCACATTTGGCCAAAAGAGCCGCGAATTGGTTCGTGAATAATTTCGGCGGCCAAGTGCTTTATGCGGTAAAAGCCAACCCTTCGCCCTGGGTTCTCGAAGCGCTTTGGAGTGGCGGCATAAGGCATTTTGACGTAGCCTCACTAAATGAAATAATCCAAGTCAGAAGCCAGTTTACTGATGCCATTTTGGCTTTCATGCACCCGGTGAAAAACCGCAACGCTATACATAAAGCTTATTTTGAGCATGGCTGTCGTATTTTTTCGATTGATTCGGACGCTGAATTAAACAAAGTTTTGGCTGCGACCGACAATGCCAAAGACCTTACATTGATGATACGCTTGAGCGTTTCCAATAGTTCGGCTTCCTTGCCATTGGACAATAAATTCGGCGTCAGTGAGCGAGACGCGATAGAGCTTTTGCGCCGCGCAAGGTCTGTCACGCGCGAAGATCTGGGGATTTGTTTTCATGTTGGCTCGCAATGTATGGATCCTTCGGCCTATGTTGCGGCAATGGATCTTGCAAAAAATATTATACATAAAGCCAGTGTAGTTATTGATATTATTGATGTTGGTGGCGGTTTCCCAGTAAATTATCGCGGCATGACACCACCTGATATGTCGCTTTATATGGCCGCCATTGCCGAAAAATTTGAAACCATGCCAGTGCTTGAAAATTGTGAGCTTTGGTGCGAACCGGGGCGCGCATTAGTGGCAGAGGCGACTTCAATAATTACCAGAGTAGAATTGCGCAAAGGCAATGTGCTTTTCATCAATGATGGCGCGTATGGCAATTTGTTTGATGCGACCCATGTTAGGTGGCCGTTTGAGGTCAAACACTTGCGGATTGGAGATCCAAGTTCTTCAACATTTTCGACCTTCAAAATTTTTGGCCCAACCTGTGATTCGATCGATGCATTGGAAACTGAATATTTCCTTCCCAGTGATATTATGGAAGGCGATTATATCGAATTCCAAATGCTTGGCGCATATGGCGTAACCATGGCTACCAAATTCAACGGTTTTGGCGAGACAATCGAAGTTATCGCTGATGATGCACCACATGTTTCCATGTATTCGGTGCAAGCACCAACCCAACCAACTCACAAATCAAAACAAAGGGCAGAAAAATATGACCAACAATAGAAAAGCCGAATTGCTTGGCACAAAAGTTGAGCATATTGATATTGCATCTTTTGACGCGCGGCCAATTATTGATGCGATGGGCAAAATGTCTTTCACGTCGCGTGATACTGCCCGCGCAGCCCGCATTTTCAACATGGCTCTCGAAGACAAAGAGTGCTCGGTTTGGCTTACGCTTGCCGGCTCAACATCTGCGGGTGGCTGTATGCATGTTTACCGCGACATGGTGAAAGCGGGCATGGTGGATGCAATTGTCGCAACGGGCGCTTCAATTGTTGATATGGATTTTTTTGAAGCTTTGGGTTTTAGCCATTATCAAGCGCTCGAAGTGCCTGACGATGAAACTCTGCGCTCGCTTTATATTGACCGCATTTACGACACTTATATTGATGAAGAAGAACTACAAGCCTGTGATGGAACAATTTTCGAGATTGCCAATGCACTTGAACCAAAAGCATATTCATCGCGCGCTTTCATCAAAGAAATGGGGCGCTGGCTCGCGGCTGGCAACGCCAAAAAATCCGGCTCATTGATTCAAACTTGTTATGAAGAAGGCGTGCCAATTTTTTGCCCAGCATTTGTGGACAGCTCGGCAGGCTTCGGCCTTGTGAAGCACCAAGTGGAAAATGCAAAGGCTGGTAAGTCTTACATGGTTATTGATGCGATAGCAGATTTTCGTGAATTGACTGACATTAAAATCGCTGCTGGTCGCACTGGTTTGTTTATGGTTGGTGGCGGTGTGCCCAAAAATTTCGCGCAAGATACTGTTGTCTGCGCCGAGATATTGGGGCTCGAAGCCGAGATGCACGCCTATGCAGTGCAAATTAGCGTTGCCGATGTTCGCGATGGCGCTTGTTCATCTTCCACCCTCAAAGAAGCTTGCTCTTGGGGCAAAGTGTCGGTTGCGCTGGAGCAAATGGTATTTGCCGAAGCCACCAGCGTTGTGCCTTTGATAATGTCCGACGCATATCACCGCGGGGCATGGAAAAACCGCAAAAAACCACGTTGGGCGGATTTATTTAAGGATTAGAATTGACTTAAGACGGCCTGAATTGAATAAAGCCGTCGCCATCATCGGCGGGCTCTTTCAAAATATCCGAATGCAGTTGCAGCTTCGTATGCTTCACTAAGGTTGAATTTGGTGAAGGCGCCACAATGTTTTTCGCATTTATTTGATTGACTATGTCATTCAAATTTGCGCCTTGCCAATTCAAATAACCGCGCAAAATATAGAGATGCATTGTCCTGGAATTGGCGTGCGCCCATCTATCGTGCCAACCAAAGGCCTCGGGCCGCCAAATTGAGTTATGGCTAGCGTAAAAATTGCCAGGGATATTTTGCACCATGCATTCTGGTGTTGCAATGATGATATAGGCGCTGCGGTAAGTTAGAAATTCCAACAAATCCAAGCCATCGCTTTTTTTGAAATGCTCAATTACATCGCCTAAAATCACCACATCGAAATTGGTTTCCTTGGTGTTATAGAGGCTATCTGGCACATCAATGATTACTTCGTCATATAGTTTTTCCAAATCCTCGCGGCACGCTTCTACGGCTTCAAGCGCTCTAACTAATGGCTTTGGTGACAAATTAGCAGCCCTGATAATTTTGCCATATTTTCCATCGCCTGACCCAATATCGAGGATTCGCGACGGTTTTATAATGCGCAGACATTCGATAATTGTCTCATCAAATGTATTATATGAAAAGTGAAGGTTTTCTTTGCTCATTTTGGCGATTTCCGTTCAAGTATTTTGCCAATTGTCATTGACCCATCAAAAATATAAAGTCAAATAACCGACATAGCACAGTTTGCGTTTAGTTATCACTAAACGCTCGCGCTAGTTTCTTTCCTGGTCGCGCATTTTTGCTTATTAAGTTGAATCAACTTAAACGCTATGCGCTCTGGCAGGAGGCCGTAAAATGACCAAACCAATTCTATTTCTTGGCAATCGAACTTATTCATCATGGTCCATGCGACCATGGTTTGCGCTTAAATATTCTGGCCTCGATTTTGATGAAATTGATGTCGAACTTGATGCAGACGGATATGGGCAGGCGCAAGTGCAGGCAGCTTTGGCAGCTTCACCTACTGGGCGCGTTCCTGCCCTGCATATGGGTGAGTTAAAACTATGGGATAGTTTGGCAATTTGCGAATGGGCCAATGAACAGGCACCAAGTGCAAATTTATGGCCGAAAGACGTGGGTGCTCGAGCACTGGCCCGCGCTGTAGTTTGTGAAATGCATTCAGGTTTTGGCGAAATCCGCAATAATTTGACCTGCAACATCAGGCGCAAAGTGCAGGAGCAAAATTGGAATGCCGCCACTTTAAGCGAAATGGAACGGCTAGATGATATTTGGTCGGGGCTTTTGGCGCAATTTGGTGGGCCGTATTTATTTGGCGAAAAACCAACAATTGCCGATGCGTTTTATATCCCAATGGCGACCCGTATGCGCACATATAGCGTCAGCCTATCAACCGAAGCGGCTTCGTATCGCGATTTTATTTTGGCTACCCCTGAATTTCTCGAATGGGAAGCGGCGGCAGCGAAGCAATGGAAACCGTTTACCCGCGCCGCACATGACACGGTTTATGACTAAATCACCCGCGAATGTTTGGCATTTGACCCGTCAAGATAGGCATCAAAATGGCGCGCCACAAGGCGCACAAATGGTTTGCCAAATTCGGTTACTTTGACAATTTCGTCAGTAATTTTTACCAAGTCACCTTCTTCGGCGGCCAAGTTTCTTATTTCAGTGAAAAAACTACCAACTCCGCCAAATTCCGCCAAATCAACTTCAAAATCACCCAATAATCTATCAATTATTTCGCGTCGCGTCTTATCTTCAGCACTTGTCGCCACGCCGCGTACAGTCGCAAATTCGCCGGCTTCAATTGCCCGTGCCCACGCTCCAGGTTCCGGATTGTTCTGGACATAGCCTTGCGGCAATGTTGAAATTGACGAACAGCCAAGGCCAATAATCGCATCGGCAGTTTCGCAACTATAACCTTGGAAACTTCGTTTGACAGTCTTGTTTAAGGCCGCAATTGCCAATGGGTCATCGGAACGTGCAAAATGGTCAAATCCAATTGCAACATAGCCCAAAGCTTCAAGTGCGGCTTTAATTCCCATTGCTTGATCATAACGCAACGCTGTTTCTGGCAAGGCAGCCTCATTAATAAGCCGCTGGCGCTTTTTGAACCACGGCACATGGGCATAACCGAAAACCGCCAAACGACTTGGTTTAAGTGAAGCCGCAATTTTCGCGGAGTTTATCGCGTCTTCCAGTGATTGTTCTGGCAATCCATAAATCAAATCCATATTGACAGCGTCGATGCCTGCCGCGCGTAATTTTTTGGTGGCACGTTTCACCAAAGATAAATCTTGCACCCTGCCGATTGCTTTTTGAACGTGATGGTTCATGTCTTGCACACCCAATGAAGCGCGATTTACACCCGCTTTTACAAAAGCGGCAATATGCTCATCATTCAAAAGGCGCGGATCCATTTCCACGGCATGTTCGTTTATCTGTGATAAGTCAAAATGCGATTTTATAGCATCTGTAATCTTCAAAAAAGTTGCGGGCGATAATATATTTGGTGTGCCGCCGCCCCAAGCAATTGATTTCACTTTGCGCGCCTTGGTTTTTGCGGCAACCAATTGGATTTCTTTGATTAGGGTATCGGCATAATCTAAGACTGGCGCTTCTTTGCGTGTCGCGAAAGTGTGGCAGCCGCAATAGAGACAAATGCTTTTGCAATATGGAATGTGTAAATAAAGGCTCAAAGTCGCGTCAGCGTTCAATTCACCCAGCCATTTGCCATAGGTTTCGGAGGTCACTTCAGCGCTAAACATCGGCGCAGTTGGGTATGAAGTATAGCGCGGCGCAGTTTTTTCGGCGATTTTGAGAAGGCTTAAATCCATGCCGCCCTTTAATCAGTTTTCAGCCTTACTCTCAACCCCAATTGGCAAAATGCCGCACCTTAGCAGCAAAGAACTTAAATCAAATTGGCCTTACCCCATTTTGCCAAAGCAAATAAAATTGGGCTAAGGCTTTTCCCGCGTTCAGTTAAGCTATATTCGACTTTTGGGGGAACTTGCGCAAATATTTCGCGATTGATCAGTCCGTCTTTTTCCAATTCTCGCAATTGATTGGTCAAAGTTCTTTGCGTAATTTTGCAAAGTATGCGGTGCAGTTCGCCAAAGCGCAACTTACCGCCTAATAGCCGCATTAGAATAACGCCCTTCCATTTACCGCCGATAATATCCAAAGTAGCTTCAACTGGGCATTTTTCATAAACTTCTTCTAAGTGCCTTTGTTTGCGCATATTTTCCTCATTAGAGCCTTGGACGTTCAAATGGAATGCGGTTTGCCGCAGGAAATTTGTTCGAGATTTGGTGACAATTATGCAGTTAATATCGGGATATTAGCTAAATAATTGTTGCCGAATATCGGGCAAATTAACAAGGTAAAACGATTCCATTTGAACGTCTAAGGCTCTAGTATCCAAAATGATAGTATGGTCATTGTTACTGCCTACTTTCATAAACGCTCGTTAAATGCGATGCAATCGCAATGGAGGCAAATATGATTAATTACCCTGAAATTTACTGGCTGACTTTAACCGCATTGATGACGTCCATGTTTTACATGCCCTATATCACTAGATTGATTGTGCAATTAGGCCCAAGAAATGCGGCGCTTGACCCTGATGGCAACCATCAGCTTGAAGCAAAATGGGCGCAAAGGGCAAAGCGGGCGCATTATAATGCGGTTGAAAACCTTGTCGTTTTCGCACCATTAGTGATTGTGGTTCACTTGTTAGGCTTACACAATGAAACAACCGAACTTGCAGTCAAAACATATTTTTTCGCAAGACTTGGCCATTATGTTGTTTATTTATTCGGCGTGCCATTTATTCGGACGTTATTATTTTTGGTATCTTGGGTTTGCCAAGTTACTTTGGCATTAACGGTCTTGGGGGCAATTTAAGTGCAATTATATTATTCCAACACTTCGCCGTTTGCGCGTAAAACCCTCATTGCTTTGATTGAAAAAGGGCTTGCGGCTAAAACAGAAATTATCTCTCTAAGCCCGGTGGGCGAAGGCGCGGCGCAAATTCAAAAAGCCAATCCCCTCGGGAAAATTCCAGTATTGGTGACCAAGGACGGATTAAGCATATATGATAGCCCACTTATTTGCGAATATGTGGACGGGCTAAGCGCCGAAAACCGCCTTATTCCGCTTGATGCCCAATCGCGTTTAGAAGCCTTGCAAACCCAAGCACTTGCCGACGGTATTATGGATGCGGCATTTTCAATGGTCATGGAGAAGCGGCGCATACCTATCGAGCAATCAGCAGCTTGGCTTGAGCGGTGGCGTGGTGCAATATTGCGTAGCATGGGTGCAATTAGTGAGCCCCGCCTCGACCCCGCACACCCATTTGATATTGGGCAAATCGCGATTGCTTGCGCGCTTGGCTATGTTGAATTCAGATTGCCTGAAATTGCATTTCCGAAAGCCGAAATAATCGATTTCTGGGCTGAGCTTTCACAACGACCGAGTGTTGCGCAAACAGCACCGCCGAAAGATTAATCGACTTTTTGGCGGCGTTTGCGGAAGCTGGCATTTAATTCTTGCTTGCGCAAACGAATGGCTTTGGGCGTAACTTCGACCAATTCATCATCATCAATCCAGGAAATCGCGGCTTCAAGCGTAAGGCGTTTTGGCGGAGTAAGCCGCATTGCTTCGTCTTTGCCCGATGAGCGCACGTTGGAAAGCTTCTTTTCTTTGAGTGGATTTACTTCCATGTCTTCAGGCTTGGCATTTTCGCCAATAATCATGCCTTCATAGACTTCTTCGCCACCGCCAATCATCAAAGTGCCGCGCGGTTCCAAATACCACAAGGCATAAACCACCGATTTACCAGTATCAGTTGAAATCAACGCTCCATTGCGGCGGCCAGCGATTGCGCCTTTCCAAGGTGTGTAGCCATGGAAAATACGGTTCATAACGCCAGTGCCGCGAGTATCAGTCAAAAACTCACTGTGATAGCCAATTAGGCCGCGTGATGGAGCATAGAAAGTAAGGCGGGTTTTGCCACCACCAGATGGCCGCATGTCTTGCAATTCGGCTTTGCGGATAGACATTTTTTCAACCACTGGGCCAGTGAACTCGTCATCAACATCAATGATGACTTCTTCCGATGGCTCCAAAGTGTCGCCATTATCGTCTTTTTGCAAAACTACGCGCGGGCGCGAAATTGAAAGCTCGAACCCTTCACGGCGCATATTTTCAATCAAAACGCCAATTTGCAATTCCCCACGCCCTTGCACTTCATAGGCATCTTTATCCGCAGTTTCGGCGACTTTAATCGCCACATCGCTTTCAGCTTGTTTCCACAATCTGTCACGAATAACACGACTTTGCACTTTCGAGCCTTCACGACCAGCAAGCGGTGATGAATTCACCATTACTGTCACCGACAAAGTAGGCGGATCAATTGGAGTGGCAGGAATTGATTGCGTAACTTCAGGGTCACAAATAGTATTGGCAACTGTGGCTTCTGTAAGGCCCGCGATTGACACAATATCGCCCGCAATTGCCTCATCAATTGGCTGGCGCTTAAGGCCGCGGAAAGCCAAGACTTTGGAAACCCGACCGCGTTCAACCAAGGAACCATCAAGTGCCAATGCTTTAATACTGGTGCCGGCTTTAACGCTGCCACTTTCAACGCGGCCAGTTAGAATACGACCCAAAAACGGATCTGAATCAATCATCGTAACCAGCATTGAAAACGGCTCGGTTGCTTTTTTCTCAGCTTCTGGGGGTTTGACGTGCGAAATGATAGTTTCAAATAGCGCATTAAGGTTTTCTGTTGGCCCATCAGTGGTAAGCGATGCCCAACCATCGCGGCCAGATGCATAAACCACAGGAAAATCAAATTGTTCCTCACTTGCACCCAAAGCCATAAACAGCTCATAAACTTCGTCCAAAACTTCGGCAGGGCGCGCATTTGGGCGATCAATTTTATTGATAACCACAATTGGCTTCAAACCCTGCGCCAAGGCTTTTGTCAAAACGAATTTGGTTTGCGGCATTGCGCCTTCCATTGAATCAACCAAAAGCAAGCAGCCATCAACCATTGATAATACACGCTCAACCTCGCCACCAAAATCGGCATGGCCCGGAGTATCAACCACGTTAATGCGGGTTTGATTGCCTTCAGCGCCATATTCAATTGACGTGCATTTGGCCAAAATCGTAATGCCGCGCTCTTTTTCTTGCGGATTGCTATCCATAGCGCGTTCGCCGCGTGCTTCATTTTCACGATACGCTCCGCCTTGGGCCAACATGCCGTCCATAAGTGTGGTTTTGCCGTGGTCCACGTGGGCAATAATCGCTATGTTGCGCATTGAAAGCGCATTTGTTTCGGTCACTTGATAAGTCCTTAAGGGGAGAAATGTTTTGGTCATAGACCCATGCCCGCGCGTTTAGTCGGTTATGGGCGAAAGGTCAACCATGTTGCAGGTGCGAAATGGTTATATTATTTC
Organism: Hyphomonadaceae bacterium; assembly: GCA_009773395.1. Taxonomy (GTDB): domain Bacteria; phylum Pseudomonadota; class Alphaproteobacteria; order Caulobacterales; family Aquidulcibacteraceae; genus Pseudaquidulcibacter. The sequence continues at coordinate 255,002 of WRPI01000001.1, forward strand.
GACATTTTATTCCCCACCTGCAAATGCTATCAAATGCTATCAATTTCGATAAAGTCACAATTTTCCTTAAAAAGCTAAAGCTTGCAGGCATTTTTATTTTGGATACGGTGAAAACGTCAAATATAGCAGCAAGTCTTAGGGGGTGGATAAATTTTGTTTATTATCGGCTTTTGGTTGAATTAGATTCATTAGCTAATGCGATGCATGAGCAACAAATTGAATATTGCTTAGAAGAAATTGCTTGGGAATGGCCTTAGGGGCAAGTTTGCCCTAAGACCATTCGGTAATTATCCCTTCGCGCCCTAGGTTTTCGTCAAGTCCTCGCGCAAAGCGCGACCGCGAAGCGGCTGCGGGACTTGACTAAAACCTAGGGCGCACAAACACTTGTTGAATGGTTTTGGCGAGACAAGGTTCGCCATAAATCATTCCAAAGCCACTTTATCTTTCTTTCCCAAACAATGCACCAAATGCAGATATTTGATGCAACTTGAACGTCCGTGCCCTAATCTTCTAGTTTGTTTTGCATTGCATCACTGAAAGCGGCAGCCAATATTCCTGCAGGCAAAGCAATAATTCCGATGCCAACAATTGCAATAAATGCCGCAACGATTTTTCCGAACACAGTTATTGGATAAACATCGCCATATCCAATTGTCGTAAGCGTAACAACTGACCACCACAACGCCCTTGGGATGCTGCCAAATTTATCTGGCTGAACCGCGCCTTCGATTAGATATAAAGCGGACGAACCAATTAGCAAAAGTCCGAAAGCAAAAAACAAGGTCAGAATAAATTCATACCTTCGTGAGTGAATAGCTTTGCTTAAACTGCGCATAGCTGTTGACATTCGACCAAGTTTTGCGACGCGAAATATTCGGACAAGCCGTATTATTCTCAAAATTGCAGTATTCGCTGAAAATATTGGCGCAACAGTTGAAATGACAACCAATAAATCTATCAGCCCTGAAAAAGAGAAAATGAACCTAACTCGCCCGTTCCACGCGCCCTTCGTGGCATCGAGTTCAGGCGCAATCCAAAGTCTTACGATATATTCTACTAAGAAAACTAACCCAAGAGCCGACTCTACATAGCCTAACCAACTCAACATTAGAGTCGGGAAGTTAGGCTCAGTGCCAAGAATAGCAGTAATTGTCCCGATAATAATTACGAAGATAAGCAATTTATTTGTTAAAGACAAACCCAATTCTGCGCGTACCGCTGGTTCAAGTTCTTCAAAAACTTTTCGCCGAAATGACTTAATTTGAATTGCTTTGCTAGCGTCCATAATTTTTGTTTCCATTTGAAGTTAAGCAATATCTACCGCCACGCGGGCCAGTGCACATTCCGCCCGACCCACAAGAACAGCCACTATTCGCTCTTCGCGTCTTTGCTTTTGCTTTCTTCACTGTCGCTTGCTTTACAGATTTGGCATTAGAACTTTTGAAGTTTTGCGGCGTTTGTGAGTATGTCTTGTTTGCCAGAGTATTTTCAGCTTTTGCGATATTTGGCGAAACGTGATCAGATAAATGCTGCGACAACACCCAAAAAGTCAGCCCATTTTGAATTACCTTAGACCAATCAACACCTTTCTCTATAATTTCAACTGGTTCGCTGTAGTCAAAGACTTTTGCTGGAGCACTGCTGGCGCTGGGTTCAGAAAAAGTCCGGGCTTTATCTATTAGGAAATATTGTGTTTTGGTGGGTGGCTGCGAAATTTCCGCTTTAGCCACTGTATCTATGGCCTTACTTGCACTGTCGGCACTTGCATTTGCACCGGTGGTTTCGACAATAGCGTTTCCTTGGGTTGAGCCCACAATATTCACCGCTTTATCTGTAGGTGCACTTTCATCAGGAATGCATTGCCCCACTAAACCTAGGAAAAATATGACGCCTAATATTGGGAGACAACCAATTCCTTTCTTTTGATTAACTGGCGGGGTGTCAATCATTTCGAGCCCTTCAAGATCGGGTTCATATGTGCTGTGCGATATGCCAGTGCCTGGGATTCCAATTGTAGTTGTTTTTCCCCTTTTGCTTAGGTTCAAGGTTGCGCCACGGCCACCAAAAGAAGTGCTAATGCCATTTTTGCCAATATTTAGGCGCACGCCTGGAAGTATTTTGAACGATTTTCTAAAGCGCCAGACCAAAGTAATAATCCTAATTGAAACGCGATGTAGTAGTAGTCCTTTTCAGCAATCTTTCAAGCGTGTCGATTAATCGCCGCAGCTACGTCGCCTTCTTCAAGATATGGGAAGTCATTTAAGATTTCTTCGTGCGTGATACCGCCCCCAACCATTTCAACAATATCAGTCACACGCATTCTTGTTCCTGCAATACAAGGTCTCCCGCCACAAATATTCGCATCGGAGTTAATACGCGATAAGAACTTATCTAGTTTCATTGGCAAATAGTCTTCCTTTAGTGCTGATTGCTCCTAATTCTCAAATTTTGCGTTTTTACCAATATCATACCTTCGCGAACATCAAGCTCGCATTAGTTCCGCCAAAGCCAAAACTGTTTGACAATGCGGTTTCGAATGAGCCGTCTTTGCGCGCCAAAAGCACTGGCAAATCGGCAAATGCGGGGTCGAGGTTTTCAATATGCGCGCTTTCACACATGAAGTTATTGTGCATCATCAAAAGCGTATAAATGGCTTCTTGCACGCCTGCTGCCCCTAATGAATGGCCGGTAAGCGATTTGGTTGACGAGAAATGTGGAATATTTGCGCCAAAAGTATCGCGCAAAGCACCAGTTTCTTTTTCATCGCCAACTGGTGTTGATGTGCCATGTGGGTTAAGATAATCAACTTTGCGGCCACCCGCCATTTCAATTGCTTGGCGCATACAACGCACTGCGCCTTCACCCGATGGCGCGACCATGTCATAACCATCGGATGTTGCGCCATAGCCAACCAGTTCGGCATAAATTTTCGCGCCCCTTGCCTTGGCGCGGTCATATTCTTCGAGCACCAACATGCCAGCACCACCAGCGATAACAAAACCATCGCGGTCCCTATCATAAGCACGCGAAGCCACAGCAGGGGTTTCATTAAAATTGGACGACATTGCGCCCATTGCGTCAAACATATTGGACATTGCCCAATCAAGTTCTTCACAGCCACCCGCAAACATTACATCTTGCTTGCCCCAAGCGATGCTTTCAAAGGCATTTCCAATACAATGCGCCGAAGTCGCACAGGCGGACGAAATTGAATAATTCACGCCTTTAATTTTGAACCATGTCGCCAAAGCCGCCGAAATGCCCGAACTCATGGCTTTGGGAACTGCAAATGGCCCAATACGCTTTGGTGATTTATTTTCGCGCGTTAAGTCTGCCGCCGACACAATAGTTCGTGCTGATGGGCCGCCAGAGCCCGCAATAATACCGGTGCGTTCATTGGAAATATCCGTTTCTTCAAGACCCGCGTCAGCAATTGCTTGCTCCATCGCAATATGGCCCCAGCCCATGCCTTCGCACAAAAAGCGTGCCGCGCGGCGATCGACCAATTCTTGCCAATTTAACTGTGGTCTGGCTTGAACTTGGCATTTGAAGCCATATTCAACAAATTCTGGAGCGGTAGCGATACCGCTTTTGGCATCAAATAGACTTTGATTCACTTGGGTTTGGTCATTGCCAATCGATGAAACAATGCCAAGGCCAGTTACAACTACTCTGCGCATTCTATCCCCTATCCCAATTGTGCTTTGAGGCTTTCGGCATCAAAAAGGCCAACCCGTAAATCTTTGGCAGTATAAATCAATTTATCATCGGCATACATTTGGCCATCACCAACACCCAAAATAAGTTTTGAACGAAAAACCCGTTTAATATCGATTTCATAACGCACTAATTTGACATTGGGCATTACTTGGCCCGTAAATTTTACTTCGCCACAGCCCAAAGCACGGCCACGGCCAGGTGAGCCTGACCAGCCAAGAAAAAAGCCAACAATTTGCCACATTGCATCTAGCCCCAAACAACCTGGCATTACAGGATCACCCTTAAAGTGACAGGCAAAAAACCAAAGATTTGGGTTAATATCTAATTCGGCAATAATTTTGCCTTTACCATTAGCCCCGCCGTCTTCGCTGATATGAGTGATTCTATCCATCATCAACATATTGGGAAGCGGCAAACGTGCATTGCCCTCGCCAAATAAATCGCCTTCGCCACAGGCGATTAATTCTTCATAACTATAAGAGCTTGGCCGCACCATTTTTTCTCCAATTTACAATTTTGATTTTGTAATTAGCACCGAAATTGCGGTGAAGCCAAGTTCTTTTACTTATGGAACTTGTTCAAATTTAACGCAGCAGATGTCCGAACGGAATAGCTTATTTTGGTTTGTTTTTATATTTTAGAAGTTGGAACTTCAATTTCGAGTAAATTGCGTCACTAATGATACGCATTAGCACTTGCATTTATGTTGCTTGGAGGAGTTTGCTTTGGAATGGTCTTAAGGGCACGTTTGCCTTAAGCCCATTCAGTTATTGTACTTTCGCGCCCTAGGTTTTTGTCAAATCCCGAAGCCGCTTCGCGGTCGCGCTTTGCGCGAGGACTTGACAAAAACCTAGGGCGCACAACACACTTGATGAATGGTTTTGGGGAACGCGTTCCGCCATAAACCATTCCTAAGCCACTTAATCTCTCCTTCTAAAACGAAAATTTTGAATTTCAATTAAAGATGATTAATTCCAGGTACCTTACGACGCTCTAATATCCCCAGAGCTGCGATACTGGAACCCAACCGACGAAGCGGCCGGTTCGAATTCTGCGCCACGCGGGGCGGCTGTCGATAATTTCGCCAATCACGCCATTGGCAATGCGGGCTTCTACCCTTGCGCTCTCGCTTGGCTCGCGCATCAAAAATACTGAAACATTTGAGCGCGCCCGAACCAAGACCGTTCGCCTTGCTTCCAAATTGAGTTTATGAACCCAAACCCGCCCGCCATCAGGGTCCTCAATACGCCGCCAGTTTTCGGTTTCGGCAATGACTTTTACTGGCAATCCGCGACTATGATAAACCCATATCGTTGGATATGAAGTTTCTGGTCCCGTGCGGCCATTAACTGTATTATAGCGTAATGAAACAAAGCGCGGGACAGGAAGTTTTGACGGCGTTTCGCCATGTGCGCGGTCGAAAGTTCTGCGAACGGATTTTTGCTCAGTTTTTGGTGGCGATTGTCCATAGCTTGGCGCATTTGGCAAACTTATTGCGCCAATCAAGATTAACGATAATATTCCAAAAGCGCGTGTTGTCACAAAATTCTCTTTGTCAAATTTACCTGTTTCATAAGCTCTAAAGCAGATTGATAAAACCGTAGTTAACAAGATATGTCGCGGTTGTTGGACATTTTATGAAACCTTGATAGTGTCAAATTTGATTTCATTCATCAGAATTGAGAATATGATGCCCCAAATAAAGCCCAAAGTTATCGTAACACGCCGCTTGCCTGAGCCTGTCGAAACCCGCATGAGTGAGCTTTTCACGGTCACTTTGGCGCCAACAGATATCCCAATGACATTTGATGGGTTGGCCGAAGCAGTGACAAATTGTGACGTTTTGGTGCCGACAGTTACTGATAAAATCGACAAAAGATTATTGTCACACGCGGGCGAAAATTTGAAATTAATCGCACAATTTGGTGCGGGAATTGATAATATTGACGTTGAATATGCCAATTCGCGCGGCATAATTGTTACTAATACACCCGGTGTTTTGGCCGAAGATACTGCCGATGTTGCGATGGCACTTATTCTTGCAACCACGCGGCGCTTAATTGAAGGCGCAAAAATTATTGAAAATGACGAGTTTAATGGTTGGTCGCCCACTTGGATGATGGGTTCAAGGGTCGGCGGCAAAAGGCTTGGCATCGTCGGCATGGGTCGCATTGGGCAAGCAGTGGCGCGGCGTGCCAGAGCATTTGGAATGCAAATCCACTATCACAACCGCAAAAAAACCTCGCCACAAATTGAAGCCGAATTGGAGGCCACTTATTGGGAAAGCCTCGACCAAATGCTATCGCGCATGGATATTATCTCGCTTAATTGCCCGCACACACCGGCCACTTATCATTTATTGTCAGCAAGGCGTTTGCAATTAATGAAGCCGAGCGCATATTTGATTAATACGTCACGTGGTGAAGTGGTTGACGAACAGGCTTTGGCAAAAATGCTTGAAAAAGGGCAATTGGCGGGCGCGGGCCTCGATGTTTATGAACATGAGCCAGCGATTAATCCAAAACTGAAGAAACTAAGCAATGTAGTTTTGCTCCCGCATATGGGGTCTTCGACTTTTGAAGGCCGCTCGCAAATGGGCGACAAAGTTATTATCAATATCAAAACATTCGTTGACGGCCACACCCCACCAGATATTATTTTACCTGATATGCTATGAGATTGCTTTGCAGCGTTTGATGTTCAAAGAGAATCTAATTTGCCGAAGTTTTTGCTCCCGCGAAATTGTTAGAGGAATGAGAGATTAAGTAGCTTTGGAATGGTTTATGGAAAACCCTGCTTTTCCAAAACCATTCATCGAGTGTGTTATGCGCCCTAGGTTTTTGTCAAGACCGCGCTTTGCGCCCGAAGGCAAGGGTCTTGACAAAAACCTAGGGCGCGAAAGAGAATAAATGGATGGGCTTAAGGCAAACCTGCCCTTGAGACCATTCCAAAGCAAATTCTTCTTGGCGATGAAGACTGGTTGCTATTGACTCGCATTAGCACTGTAATTAGTTCAAAGCGCACATACAAAAGCCTAAGAAACAAACAGCAACTGCTCTAGCCACCGAGCTTATACAAAGCGTCCTGCATTGCGGCGGTCTGTCTATTATAGGCCGAAATTGCTGCGCTATTCGCTTTGCTCGGATTGCTCCCCTGCGCGGTAAGGCGACGTAGTTCAACTTGGGTCGGGTCTTGTGAAACTGCACGATAGCCCAAACGAATGCGGCGCAAAACGCCGTCGAGAGCGTCCGCTGATGACTTGGCTTTCACTTTGTCTGACAAATCAACTGAAGTTGGCAATTCCAGGGCAACAACTGCTGGTGCTTTGCTTTTATTTGCGCCAGTGGCATTTGCGATTGCCGTTCCCGCGTCCAAGCCCAGTTCTTTTAATGCATTGGCAACGCCTTCGCCAGCGCTTATTTCAACTTTGGTTCCCGCTTTGGGTGTCATCGTCAAATATTTTGCGCCATCGCGTGATAGCAAAGCAGTGCTTGCATATGTCGAAGTGAAGCGATTCATTTTTGTGACAAGGCTTTGCATTGTTTCATCTTGCGCAATCGATATTTTGCGCTTTGCGCCGCCATTTGATGAAATATAAAAGAAATCACCGACCCGAAGACCAGTTAAATCTGTCAATGAAGTCGCATTATCGAACGATAATTCGCCCTGCGGTAAGCCTACAGCTTGCAATGATGTTGCTTGTGCTGACGCCGAAGTAATTGCGACATTGCCCGAAATTTCGCCCAACACATTAGCCGAATAAGTCGATGCACCGCTAATAGTATCATAACCTTTTAGCAGAGTTTGAAAAGCGTTAGGATTGGCGGCAGTTTCAATTTTGGGGCCTTCAAGCGCGATATTTGCGCTATTGCCTTCAACACTCAAAGCGCGAATGGCATTACCTGCCAAATCTTGCGCAAAAACTTGGGCTCCGCTACTTAGAACAAATCCGCGCAATTGATCGGCAATTGATGAGCTAGCATTCGTGGCGGCAATCACTGCATTGCCATTAACATCAAGCGAAAATGCGCTTATTCGCCCGAGGCCATTATTGCTCGCGAGAAAGTCAGCGGCATTAAAATTGCCGGTTGCAACATCGAGGTTACTTATGTGTCCGCCCGATGTTTCATTCCAAGCAACATAAGCATTATTGCCATTAATTTTGATGGAAACCGCCGTATCATCGCCTGTTGTGCCGATTGATTTGGAATAATTAAGAACGCCGCTTACATCAAATGATTGCACATAAGTGTCGGTTCCGCCGATTTCGCTTGAACCCGAAATCGAAGCTGTGGTCTGCCCCAAAACTAATAAATTGCCAGAGGCATCAAACGCCAAATCAACGGCTTTATCAGTTCCTGCCGCGCCTTTTTGGTGAAACCACAGATCATGGCCATCGGCATCAAATGTTGCAACGAAACTGTCAACGCCTTCGCCACTTGCATTGGTGGAATTTTCAATTTTCCCGTCAACTGACCCCGCAACTGCGACCGTGCCGTCAATATCAACCGCTAGCGAAAACCCGTTTGCTGCTGCAGCCGAACCAAGTGCACGTGACCAAATAATACGGCCAGTTGAATCTTGCTTTTGCAACACCACATCGCTTTTGTCTTTTGGTGTCGAAGTTCCAATTTGCCCGCTGCTGTCGGCAATGAAATATACATTGCCATCAACATCGCGCGTCATGGCACGAATTGACGCCCCGCCATTTGCCGCACTGAAATTACTGATTGCGCCTTGTTCCACTGCGTTCGCCGACGATACGTCAATGCGGGATATTACGCTTTGCGAAACGCCATTCACTGTTTTAGCGCCAGCAACATAAATTGCGGTGTCTGTGGTTTCACCCACAACTGGTATAAAGCTCAAAGTCTCGCTGGTGCCAATCGATATTTTGAATTTTTGTTGAAGGGTAGCGGGACCGCCCTTTATTGTTGACGGTTTGCTGACTTCCTCACGCGAGAACCTTGCTTCGACGCCTGCTGCCGATAGTTTGGTGTTGATATAAGTGGCAACATTTCCGACGGTTCGAGTAGTCGCACCCATTTCGGTCAAATCGACATTTATTATTGTATCACCGGCCGCAGTTGTAACTTTAATGTCAAACTTAATTGCACCAGCAAATTGTTCTGGAATTGTATTTTCATCGCCATTTGCCAATGCTTGCGTTGAAAAACTGCTCGGCTTGGTTTGTCCGAAACTGCCTGTGGTTAGCGAAGTAAATTTGCGCCCAGTCAAAAGCGTTGCGCCTTCTAAGCCCGCAGATTTGGCTTGGGATTCGATTTCTTTGAGCCCGCGCTCAATCCGCGCTTGGAATTTGGCGCGTTCGCTATCGGACATGGTTCGCGTAGTTGCAACATCTGCAAGCGCTTTGAGTTTTTCCACGGCATTATGCAGCAAAAACAGCTCTTTATCATTTTTTGCGGCAATGCCCGAGCCAGCACCACGCCCCAAGCCGCCAGCAAAAAGCGAAGTTGCAGCAAGAGCAGATGACGCCAATTTATCAGTTGTAGATTTTGGCGCGCTTGCGTCCCAAGGCGCCATTCTTGCAACAGTTTTTGGGGCCGTCTGGCCGCCGAAACCCGATTTCGCAGCATAAACGCCAGATAAATCAATCGGGTATATTCCGCTAGAACTAGATCCAGCAGAGGATTGAAATAATCCAAGAGACGCAGCCGAAATCGCCACAACATACCCCAAATAATAATATTATTGCGGGCATCATAACATTCTATGGTTTATTGATGTTTAAGGATTCAAGAAAAAAGACACTTGTTACTTGCCTTGCATATATTCGGCGACAGCATCACGAATTTCACGCAACAGACCCATTCCGTGAAATACTAGGCCAGTGTAAAGTTGTATTGCTGTCGCGCCTGCTTCGAGTTTGATAACTGCGTCATCGCCGGACGAAATCCCACCAACGCCAATTAAAGGCATTTTATCGCCCAAAGTGGATTTGAAATCGCGCAGTTTTTGCGTGGATAAGTCAAATAATGGCTTACCCGAAAGCCCACCTTGCCGTTTGCGGTGCGGGCTTTTCAAATGCGGTGGACGTGAAATAGTGGTGTTCGAAATTATTAAAGCATCGATTTTGGTTGCCAATGCGATTTTGGCAATATCCGAAACTTCGGCATCAATAATATCGGGTGCGACTTTTAGAAAAATCGGCCTTTTGCCATGAATATTTGTAAGCTTTGCCCGTGCCATATTGATGCGGCCCAATAATTCTTCCAAAGCGGCGGCGGCCTGCAAGTCTCTTAAGCCTTTGGTATTGGGCGATGAAATATTGATGGTAATATAGGACGAATATTCCCAAACATGGTGCAAGCCAAAAACATAATCTGCGATTTTGTCGGTTGAATCTTTATTGGCACCCAAATTTGCGCCAATAATTCCTGGTGAATTTGCACGAGACTTCAATTTTCGCGCGAAGTTTTCAATGCCATGATTATTAAAACCCAGCGCGTTTATTATAGCTTCGTCTTGGTTCAGCCGAAAAATGCGCGGTTTTGGATTGCCCTGCTGCGGCCTTGGCGTGACAGTGCCGCATTCAACAAAGCCAAATCCGCATTTCAACATTGCATCGGGAACCAGCGCATTCTTGTCAAAACCTGCGGCCAAACCGATGGGGTTTGGCAAAATGAGCCCGGCGAGCTCAACTTCCATTTTGCGGCTAGCTTGCGCCCTTGGCGCCAAACCAATTTGTATCGCCCGCAAAGTGGCATGATGCGCTAATTCTGGCGGTAATAATCTAAGTGCATTTTGGGCAATATCGTATATCAATTTTAACTCATATTTTCAGGGTTGGCTTCATGGCGGCGGATATTTATCGGTATTGTTGCTTTGCCATTTCCGCCATAAACAATATCCATAGTTTCAATAATCGCGCTGACTGGTAAATTTCCGTAAATATGGGGAAACAACTCGCCACCGCGTGATTTTTCCCAAACCACGACTTCGCCTAATTGCGCCAAATCAATTGCCGCGACTATAAGGTTTGCTTGCCGGCCAAAATGCAATAGAAATGTCCGTTCAAGCTGTAAGCCCGACGATAAATGGATAAAACCATCTTTTTTATCAAGTGCAGACCCTTCATAGATTCCCTTATTCAAAGCCTGTTTCCACACCGACTTATTTTCAATTTTATAGGCGATATTTGGATTTTTTAACATTTTTTCCCCATCACAGCCATGAAAGCGCTAAATTATTTGCGCCTTCAATGTCTCGGATTTGCAAAAGCGCCATTAATTGTTGACTTCGAGATTTTATCGTTCTTTCCCACGCATTTGTCGCGCGCGAATGCGCTATTCCTTGCAACAAGATAATTGCATAAGCGGCATTTTCGCTCGGTTTCAACAGCAATACTGAATTTGCTTCAAGAAAGGGGAAGGAAATATCATTGGGCGAAATCACGCGAGCTCGGGCGAAGGCTTGGCGGCCACGCGCTTCACTTGCGCCAATCGCATTCGCAGTTCGTGGGCTCGCAAGCCTAAGCGCCTCATAATGCCAATTACCCAACAAGCCATGCGCTTCGGCGAGATTGGGGGAAAGCCGAATTAGGGTTTCGAGTTTGCGTTTACCACGGGTGGCCGCGCCATCAACAAAAGCGCGAACTGGCCCTAATTGCCGCGCTCTGAATAAATCATAAGTCGCGTCAAGCAATTTGGCTTGGATATTTTGCGGGTTTAGGGCCAAAGCTAAGTCGATTAGCCTTCGAAACCTACGCATAGTTTGCGCGCTACTACGGCTTGGCCGTTCAAACCCAATTTGCGTCGCAATCGCCCTTGCTGCAAATATAAGATTGTCTTCGTTATTCGCGGCCTCAGCCAAACGCGCCGCTTCGGCCCAATTGCCAGCTTGAAAAGCGGCTTGTGCCGGTGCATCAATTGGCGAAGCAAATACGGAACCACCGCCAATGCAACCGACACAAAAGCCGAGCGCACCAAACAGCCATTTTCGCCTTTGCATCCGCAAACAATCCATATTAGCGCTTATTTAAGCTGGCCTTTCAATAACGTAAATCGCCAATTTATTGCCGTCTAAATCGCGAAAATAAGCGCCGTAAAATCCTTGGGTTCCGCGGAATCCTGGAGCGCCTTCGTCTTTACCACCAAGTGATAATGCCAAAGCATGAACTTTGCCGACATGCTCTTGGTTCTTGCCTTTGAGCGCGACCATTGTGCCATTGCCTGCATTTGCTGTTTTGCCATCATGTGGGGCGCAAACTGCGACCCCGCCCGAAAAATTAGCTGGCATAAACAATGTGAAATTCTCGCGAATATCCATGCGGGTCGCACCAAGTTCGGCGTTTAATTTATCATAGAATCCAACCGCTTTTTGAAAGTCATTAGTGCCAAGTGTTACGTAACCGATCATTCTGTCTCTCCTAATTTTTCATTCATGAGTGCGATAGTGGCTTCAAGGCCAAAAAGAGCTGCGAAATTGCCAAATCTTGGGCCAGTTTCTTGACCCAATAATACTTCATACAGCGCTTTGAACCAATCGCGCAACGGCTCAAATTCAAAGTCTTTGCCAATTTGATAAACTTGGTTTTGAATTATTTCACCATCACGGCAATCACCCAAAGCTGCAAACTTATCACGCAATGCCAAAATCGCCGCTTTTTCTTTTTCGCTTGGTTCGCGATATGATTTTTTCGGCATTATGAAATCATGATAATAAGCAATCGCATAATCGACCATACGCGCCAATAATGGCGTGTTTTCTGGCGTCGCATCTGGTGCAAATGGCTTGATATAGGCCCAAAGAACTTGCGCATTGGAAGCATCCGCTGCTGCGACCAAATTCAACAAAAGCCCGTAGCTTATTGGCGAACTCGCGCTGGGCGGGTTGCCGCTATGAATATGCCACACAGGATTTTCAAGTTGCGTGGCGGCGTCTTCACGATGATATGCATCGAGATAATTGATATATTCGTCCATCGCTTTTGGAATCACATCAAAATATAGTTTTTTTGCGGTGCGCGGCTTTTGGAAATTATAAAGCGCAAGGCTTTCTTGTGGTGCGTATTTCAGCCACTCCTCAACAGAAATCCCATTACCTTTTGATTTTGATATTTTCTCACCATTTTCGTCCAAAAATAGCTCGTAAACATATTGAACTGGCGGCGGGCTGCCGAGGATTTTGCAAATTCGCGAATAAATGGAAGCATTGGTTTGGTGGTCTTTGCCGAACATTTCAAAATCAACACCCAGTGCCGCCCAGCGCATTCCAAAATCTGGCTTCCATTGCATTTTGACATTGCCACCGGTAACCGCGAGCGTTGTGAGTTGGCCTTCTTCATCTTCAAAACTTATGGTGCCAGCTTTGGCATCAATTGATTTCATTGGTACATAAAGCACGCGGCCAGTTTTTGGCGAAATGGGCAAAAATGGCGAATAAGTCGCCCGTCTTTCTTCACCCAAACTTGGCAACATGACCGCCATAATTTCATCAAAATGGGCGAGCGCGTTCAATAAGGCCGCATCAAATGCACCCGATTTATATAGTTCGGTTGCCGATTTGAATTCATAATCAAAGCCAAAACTATCAAGGAAGCCGCGCAATCTTGCATTATTGTGATGGGCGAAACTTTCGTGTGTGCCAAATGGGTCGGGCACGCTGGTTAATGGCATTTGCAAATAAGCGCTCAGCATTTCGCCATTGGGAACATTATCGGGGATTTTGCGCATTCCGTCCATGTCATCGGACACACAAATTATCCGAGTTGGGATTTTTCCCTCACTTAACACTTCGAAAGCGTGGCGCACCATTGTTGTGCGCACAACTTCGCCAAATGTCCCGATGTGCGGCAAACCAGAAGGCCCATAGCCCGTCTCAAAAACCACTTCATCTTTTGGGTTGCGGTTGTGGCGATCCAAAACCATTCTGGCAAGCTCGAACGGCCAAGCTTTTGCGCCCATTGCTAGTTGGGCTAAATCGGTTTTTTCACTGTTGTTACTCATAATTCTGCACGTCCTTGATTAGTCAGCCGTCATTTAGATAATATAATGATGATTGGCAAATGCATTTGAATGTGGCAATTGGTCAGTTTCGCAAATGGTAGAAAATGCATAGAAAAATTATCAGAGACTCGCAAATACACGACTTGGTTCTTTTCCGCCATGGCAAGGCCGAACGCCCTTATGATGCTAGTGATGATTTTTCCCGCAATTTAGTGGAGCTTGGCAAGACGCAATCGCTCGAACAAGCCATAAAATTAAAAGAACTTGGTTTTTCGCCAGACGTCGTTTTGGTATCTTCAGCATTTCGGGCATCGCAAACTTGGGACATGGCGGCACAAGTTTTCCCCGATGCCAACCCCATCATAACGCGTGAATTATATTTGGCATCGCCCGAATTTTATTTGCGCAAGGCCACTTCAACGGGCGCAAAAAGGGTCATGATTATTGCCCACGACCCCGGATTACATGCGCTGTGTCGGACTTTCCTCAAAGGCGGCTCAAGAGACCATATGAGCGATTTATTACGCCTTGATTTGCCCACAGCGGGCGTAGCTTGGTTTCAAAAAGACGAAAACGCAAAATCAATGATGCGCTTGATGGCTAATTTGCGGCCATAATTATGCCGCGCTAATTGCGCGTGTAACCATGACTTGCAGGCCGTTTGCAATTTCTTCGCGCAGCGTGGCTTGGCTGTTTGGAGTTTTTATCAACACTTCCATTGATTCAAGATGCGTTGCAACTATGTCAATCCTGACATTGCGATAGTCCACCATTTTATCGATATAGGCAGTTAAGCTCCAACATACCTTGGCCAAATGTTGATCCGAAATTTTTTGCGCCAATACCAATACTTCAGCCGCCGCTGCCCGTATTTCGACCATTTTTGACAAATTGCCATTGCGAACTATCGCAAGAAAAGCGTGAATGCGCTTGGTAATATCGCTCATCTCACCCTTCACGGCTTTTTCTTGTGCTACAGTGGCTTCAAGCTCAATTGGGTCGTCATGGCGCATAAATGGCCCATAATAGGAATTACCTCTATTTCGCCGTCTGCAAGGCCCGACATAAGTATCAAATGTTGCAAAATCGCGCGGGTGCTCTATTACTTCTTTGATCCTATCGGTTACGGATTTCAAAGTAACTGGCTTGAGAATAAAAGTGTCAACGCCGGTATTGCGCGCTTCTTCAATTTGGCTTTTGAGATTATTGGCGGTGACCATAATAATGGGCACCATACGCATTCTCTCATCACGCAATCGCCTAACTCTGCGAGTAAGTTGCAGCCCGTCCATTTCGGGCATCACCCAATCAGCAAAAACCACATTGGGGCGAGAATTTTCAATAGCATCGAGAGCATCGACGCCATCAACCGCAGTAGAAATGTTATTGACACCAAGTGAGCGTAGAACTTCGGACAATAAATTGCGATAAAAAGCTTGATCGTCAACAACCAAAACTGACAGCTGGCTGTAAACCAGTTTTCTACCCTGTCTTGTTATTATTGCCACGCTCGAACTCCTTTGCCCAGCTTAATCCAACTATGCTTAACAGGTGCTTACTTTTTTCCGTTTCTCATTGGTAATGCGAATAATTAGCAATTTTTGTAAGCCGAGTTTTGGTTTTGCCGATTTAAGCACGTTTTTTGTGAAAACTGCTTTACACCTTTAATAGTCGGTTCTAGGCAATCCAAATGTCCAGGAAACAAACAAAATTGACATTCGACAAGCCATTGGTGCTGGATTCTGGCGCGGTGCTTGAACCCTTAACTGTAGCTTATGAAACTTGGGGAACATTAAACCAAGCGAAATCGAACGCAATTTTGGTTTGTCATGCCTTGACGGGCGATCAATATGTCACTGGCGTTCATCCAATTACCAAGCGCGCAGGCTGGTGGGATAATGTTGTCGGCGCGGGCAAATTAATTGATACTGACAAATATTACGTTATTTGCGCCAATGTCCTTGGTGGCTGTATGGGCACGAGTGGGCCACAAGACCTAAAGCCAGACGGTAAGCCGTCGGCGCTTGATTTTCCAATTATCACCATTTCCGACATGGTTCGGGCACAAGCGATGCTAATTGAAGCCCTTAGCATCGATAAATTATTTGCTGTTATCGGCGGCTCTATGGGGGGAATGCAGGTATTACAATGGATCGCGACTTTTCCCGATAAAGTTTTTTGCGCAGTGCCTATTGCAACTGCCGCGAGGCATTCTGCGCAAAATATTGCTTTTCACGAAGTTGGCCGCCAAGCAATTATGGCGGACCCTGATTGGCGAAATGGCGATTATTTGGCACAAAAAACATTCCCATCAAAAGGGCTTTCAGTTGCCCGCATGGCCGCACATATTACATATTTGTCGGACGTAGCATTGCATAATAAATTTGGGCGAAAACTACAGAATCGTGAACAGCTAACATATGGTTTTGAAGCCGATTTCCAAATCGAATCATATCTCAGGCATCAGGGGCAAAGTTTTGTTGATAGGTTTGACGCCAATTCATATCTTTATATAACCCGGGCAATGGATTATTTCGATTTAGCCGAGACTTTTGAAGGCTCATTAACGAAAGCTTTTGGGGCTTTTGAAGGCGCGGCCTGCGTTGTTTCATTTTCCTCCGATTGGCATTATCCGCCAAGTGAAAGTCGAGCAATTGTGCGCGCAATGATGGCGGCGGGCGTGCACGTATCGTCCCTAGAAGTTGAAACCGACAGAGGGCACGATGCGTTTTTGCTCGATGAGCCAGTTTTCCACATCGCCCTGTCAGGCTTTTTGCAATCCCAAGCAGAAGCAAAGGGGATTTGAAAATGCGCAAGGATTATGAAGCAATACTGGAGCAAGTCGCGCATGGAAGTCGCATTCTTGATATTGGCTGCTCCGACGGTCAATTGATGGAATTATTGGAAAAGGAAAAAGGCTCCGAAGTGCGCGGCCTTGAAATTAGCCAAGCAGGTGTCAATGCCTGCGTCGCAAAAGGGCTCGCAGTTATTCAAGGTGATGCCGACAAGGACTTAGGGCTTTTTCCCGATAATTCCTTTGACTTGGTGATTTTGTCCAACACAATTCAAGCGACCATGAACCCACACGCGGTATTGAGCGAAATTCACCGCATCGGACAGCGAGCCATTGTTTCATTGCCAAATTTCGGTTTTTGGAAAATTCGGCTTTTATTGGCATTGAAAGGCAAAATGCCGGTTACCAAAGACTTGCCCGATACTTGGTATAATACGCCCAATATCCATCTTTGCACAATTCAGGATTTTGCGGATTTGGCACGCGAAACCAATTTTGCCATAAAAGCAATCATGCCGATTAATGGCGAAGTGCGAGGCAGAAGTGTCACTAAAACTGGCTTCTTTACCAATTTACTGGCTCAAAAAGCTGTGTTTGTTTTGGAGCGAATATAACCAATTAGTCCAAATGCATTTTAATGGCCGCCCCCGAGGCGATCGGGCTTAGGACAATTGTGAAAAGCGAAATCGCGCAAATAAGCAAAAAGCCTTGGGTAAAAATGCCATTGCCCAGAATGACTTGATTGGCACTTGCGGCGCCAAAAATCACTATTGGCGTATAAAGTGGCAGCGCCAAAAGTGCGATTAACAGCCCGCCCCTCTTGACTCCCGCACTCAGAGCCGAGCCAATGCCACCAAGTAAAAACATTGCCAAAGAGCCAATCCATAATTGGAACATCAGCGGCAATACCATTTGCGCATCAATGTTCAACATTAAAGCAGCAATCGGCATAGCCAATAATAAGGGAAGCGAAACCGCAATCCATTGCCCTAATAATTTAGCCAACATAATTAGCGCAAATGGCGTCGCACCAATTGTAAACAAATCCATTGTGCCATCATCAATATCGGGCGCAAATAAGCGCTCCAAAGAGACAAGGCTAGCCAAAGAAAGTGCCAGCCACAAATATCCTGGGCCAATTTGTTTGAGCAAGTCTGGGTCTGGGCCAATTGAAAACGGCAATATTAAAACCGCACCCGCGAAAAACGCTGTTGGCAAAAAGCCGCCACCACTGAGAACCAGTCCATAGCGAATTTCGCGTAACAAAATGCCAAAGAAACCACTAATCATTGGGATAGGTTCCAGTTTCTTACAGAAGCGCTTTCGCCAATTTTCAACATTTTATATGAGCTGTCTTGAGGTTTATTATGTGCGGCAATAATTATTATCCCGCCATTGCCACGATGCTGTTTTAGTAGATTTTGCAGCAGTTCACGCCCTTTTTCATCGAGCGGTGCTGCGGGTTCGTCCAATAACCAAATGGCGCGATCCGCAATTAACAAACGCGCCAAAGCAACTCTTTGCCTTTGCCCCGCGCTTAATACGCCCCCTGCAAGACTTGCAAGTTTTGATAAGCCCAAATTTTCGATTGCATTATCAACCAAGGTCTTATCAGTGCCAAAAAACACTGCCCAGAACTCAAGCTGCTTTCGGACGGTTTCGTTATTTTGCACACCATCGCGGTGACCGAGGAGAATTAGGTTTTCACGCTGCGCCAAATCTAGATTTTGGCCAATGGAAATTTTACCTTTCGCGGGCCGATGTAACCCCGCTATTGCTCGCAATAATGTTGATTTGCCAGAGCCATTTGCACCGCGAAGTTCAAGTCCATCGCCAGCTTTTAGTTGCAGATTTAGATTTTCAATTAGCCTTTTCTCGCCACGCTGAAGACAAAGGTCGTTTATTGAAATTTCGGTATTGAATTGCAACGCTACCTGCCTTCGGGTATCCATAATCGGTGCTTTAATGCTAGGGTTTTTTTCCTGTAATTACAAGGCTCGGTGCTCCGTCTTCATTTGAGTTGACAACGCGGTAAAAGCAATTTTCAAAACCAACATGGCAACAGCCGCGATCGCCAGCAACTACAACTTTCAGCAAAAGAGTATCTTGGTCACAATCAATATTGATTTCTTTGACATGTTGAATTTGCCCTGAAGTTTCGCCTTTTAGCCACATTGATTGCCGTGAACGCGACCAAAAATGCGCAAGGCCAGTTTCCAAAGTTTTGGTTAGCGCCGCCGCATTCATATAGGCCAGCATCAATACTTCATTGGTGGCATGAGACTGCACAATAGCCGGAATCAAGCCATTTTCATCATATTTGGGCGCGAAGTTTGAGCCCATTTCGACTTGGTTTTTGTTTTCAGTTTCCATTTGTTTTCCGAAAAACTCAATAACCACAAAGGCGCAAAAAGCGTTCTTGCATTTCAATTTTATCTTTGAAAGCGCCAGTGAATTGGGTTGTCAAAGTTGTAACATCGGGATGATGCACACCGCGCATTGTCATGCAATGGTGGGTGGCATCAATTAACACTGCCACACCTAAAGGCTGTAAAATGCTCGTGATGCTGTCGGCAATTTGCGCCGTCATGGTTTCTTGAGTTTGCAGTCTTTTACAGAATATCTCAACTACTCGCGCGATTTTTGAAATGCCTACTACTTTTTTATTAGGCAAATAGGCAATATGGGCTTTGCCAATAATTGGCACCATGTGATGTTCGCAATGGCTTTCAACTTTCATGTCTTTAAGCAATACCATATCCTCATAACCGCCGACTTCTTCAAAAGTCCGTGATAATTCATCAATTGGATCCAAATTATAGCCCGCGTAAAATTCGTCGTAAGAATCAACCACGCGGCGCGGTGTGTCTTTAAGGCCTTCGCGGTTTGGATTATCGCCGGCCCAAGCAATCAAAGTGCGAACTGCGGCCATTGCTTCTTCACGGCTTGGCTTGGCCAAAGCCTCGCCCACGAGCTCTGAAGCGTTATTTAACATGATGTTCATTGTGATTTTCCCTAATTTGGGAACGAGGGTCGAGCCGAATATTCGGTCTTAACGCCCGCCCGATTGATACAGACTTTGCGGCAATAGTCCGCCTGCATACTGCGTATCACTGATGTTCCCATCAGCCGAAAACTGTATTATTGGACAATAACATTTCGTAAAATACAAAGCAAAATATATTTATGTCCAAAATCCAGCTATTCAATACTATTGCAAAGCAAAAGCAGCAATTGATTCCAATCAATGATAAAAAAGTGACGCTTTATGTGTGCGGGCCTACAGTTTACAATCGCGCTCACATTGGCAACGCCCGTCCAGAAGTAGTTTTTGATACGCTTTTTAGGTTGTTACGGTCGGTTTATGGCGACGACCACGTGATTTTTGCGCGCAATATTACCGATATTGATGACAAAATTAATGCCGCTGCGCTTGAAGCTGGGGTTGATATTTCGGTTATTACCGAAAAATACACCAATATTTATCGTGCCGATATGGCGCTATTGGGGGTGCTTCCAAAAACACTTGAGCCCAAAGTCACCGAGCATGTTGACGAAATAATTGCTTTGATTATCAAACTTGAAAAAGACAATCACGCTTATGAAACTGCTGACGGCGTATATTTTCATGTGCCGTCAATGGCAAATTATGGCCGGCTTTCGAGGCGCAAACTTGAAGATATGCAAGCTGGCGCGCGGGTTGAAATTGACGAAAATAAGCGTAATAGTGCGGATTTCGCTTTGTGGAAAAAAGCCAAACCAAATGAGCCATCATGGGATAGCCCGTGGGGCAAAGGCCGCCCAGGTTGGCACATTGAATGCTCAGCGATGATTGAAAAAAGCCTAGGCCTTACAATCGATATTCACGGCGGCGGGCATGATTTAATTTTTCCGCACCACGAAAACGAAATCGCCCAATCGGAATGCGCGCATAATGGTGTCCCGCTTGCCAATATTTGGATGCACAATGGCATGTTGAATTTTGGCAATGATAAAATGTCAAAAAGTCTAGGCAATGTACTTGGTATTGATGGGTTGGCTGAAAAATGGCCCGCAGAAGCGCTTAGGCTATCACTATTATCTGCCCATTATCGCGCGCCACTTGATTGGACCGATGATTTAATAAGCCAAAACGTAAAAACTTTGGACCGCGCATATCGCGCAATGGACGAAATTTGGGACAATACAATCGAGCCGATTTTACCCAATTCCATAATTGAGGTTTTGTGCGATGATTTGAACACGCCGCAAGCACTTGCCGAATTAAGCACATTGGTGCGCAATGCCAATAAAGCCAAAACAAGCGACCAAAAGGCAATTGCGTTGGCCGAACTTTTGGGCGCTGGGCAATTATTGGGCATATTGCAGCTTGAACCAAAACAGTGGTTTGCCAATCAAATTGGCCAAAAAGATGACGGCCTTACGGCGCATATTGATGCGCTGGTTAAAGAGCGAGTGGAAGTTCGCGCCGCCAAAAACTGGGCACGGGCCGATGAAATTAGGGACGAATTGGCGGCACTTTGCGTCGATGTAAAAGATGGACCAGAAGGTTCAACTTGGCGCTTTGTGGTATAAGGGGTAATAATGCACATGATAACGAAGCCAGTTGCAATTTTTTCGCTCATTGCAAGTTTATTGCTTAGCCTTGCTGCATGCGATAAATTGCCGAACACCTCCAAACAAGCCCAAATAGGGGAAGAACCGCCCAAGGCTGGCGAAAAAGTCATCGCCAATTTGGACGTTGACATGGCGGAAACTGAGGCGCTAAAAACCGCTTTGATTGCGAAATTTCCGATTGAAACAGAGGCCCAAATAGTCGAAACTGGTCTTATGGCGCAAAATTATGATTGCGGCCCCGACCCTACCAAACAAACCGAACGCGCCTGCATTAAAACCGAAACCAAAACTGATTGCGTGGTGATGACGATAGTGCGAACCCTGCCCTATACGCCAATGGGCGCGCAAGTTATTAAGGCTTGCGGTTTGATTCAATAGAAATGAAGTGAAAGCCCGTGCTTTGCAAAATGGCCTAGTTTTAATCGATGATAATAGCGCGGATGGGCAAGGCGCATTATTATTTGCAAACCCAGTTGAAGTAATCAAAGCGGAACATTTGTCCGAAGTCACAAATGCCATAGAAAATATGGAGGCGGCACAAACACGCGGTTTTTTTCTTGCGGGCTTTTTTTCATACGAATTAGGATATTGCCTCGAAGAAACCTTGGTCAATATGTTGCCAGCAAATCGCAAAATGCCTTTGTTGTGGTTTGGAGCCTATTCAAATCCAAGGCGAGTGAGCAGAAATGCGGTTGCGCGTTATTTTAGGCGCAGAAATCGGCGTAATAATTATTGGCTGGGCCCACAAAACATAAAACTTGGCCAGAGTGAATATGAAGTCCGTTTCAAAGAAACTCATGAACACATAAGATGCGGCGATATTTATCAATTGAATTTAACTTTCAAAATTAAAATGGACTTTGAGGGCTGCCCTTTGGCGCTATATTCAGATTTGCGCGAAGCCCAACAAGTTGAACATGGCGCTTATATTGATATTGGGCCGCATCAAATATTGTCGCTTAGTCCTGAGTTGTTTTTTGCTAAAATTGACCAAGAAATACAAACCAGGCCGATGAAAGGCACAGCAAAACGCGGCGATGATTATAGCCAAGATGAAGCGATTAAGAGCACGTTGCAAAACGATCCAAAACAACGCGCCGAGAACTTAATGATAGTAGATTTGATGCGTAATGATCTTTCGCGAATTTGCGAAGTGTCGAGTGTAAAAGTGCCAAAATTATTTGAAGTAGAAACTTATCCAACCCTGCATCAAATGACATCGCTTATTACCGCGAAGTTGCGCAGTGATGTAGGAATAGCAAAACTAATAAAAGCGATATATCCCGGCGGCTCAATAACTGGCTGCCCTAAAATCAGTGCGATGGAAATCATTCGGCGATTTGAAAAAGAACCAAGAGAAGCCTATTGCGGATCTATTGGATTCTTCTCGCCTGATGGCAATGCAAAATTCAACATCGCTATTAGAAGCCCGATTATTAGTGGTAATTCGCTCGAAATTGGTGTCGGCTCTGCCATTACCTTTGATTCAGTGGCCGCTGATGAATATGAAGAATGTTTGCTAAAGACCCAATTCTTAGCGAATGCACAATTTGATTGTAGCCTTATCGAAACGATGAAATGGGAACGTGGAATTGGATTTGGGCGCCTAGAGCGCCACCTCAACCGAATGGAAAAATCAAGCCAAAAGTTCGGGATGGGATTTGATCGAGACGAGATTTTGCAATCATTGGTTGAAATTGTCGGTGGCGTAGATTTCAATGTGGCGCATTTAAGAATAATCTTGGATAAGGCATCGCAAAGAATTGAAATTCGTGAGCTTGCGCGTGGTAAAGACTTATTAAAGTGCGTCATGTCGCCCACAATAATGAACTCTAATAATCCGTGGCTCTATCATAAAACCACATTTCGCAAGACATATGACGATGATTGGGCATCGTGCAATGCCAGTGGCTATGATGAAATTATTTATCAAAACCAACGCGGCGAATTAACCGAAGGTTCGCGTTCTAATCTCTTTCTTGATACGGGCGGTGATATGCTTCTGACTCCGCCGATAAATTGCGGGGTTTTACCCGGAATTTTGCGCGAGGAATTGCTTGAAGCCAAATGCGCCAAAGAGCAAATTTTGACTATTGATGATTTGATACGCGCGAAACAAATATATTTGGGAAGCTCATTACGCGGCTTAAGAAAAGCTATTTTCAATGGCAACTAATGTGATACAAAGACAC
Organism: Hyphomonadaceae bacterium; assembly: GCA_009773395.1. Lineage (GTDB taxonomy): Bacteria > Pseudomonadota > Alphaproteobacteria > Caulobacterales > Aquidulcibacteraceae > Pseudaquidulcibacter. The sequence continues at coordinate 278,293 of WRPI01000001.1, forward strand.
ATGAAACGCCTACGCTTTTTATTGCCATTATTTGCCTTGCTTGCTGCCTGCGCCCAAAAAGGCGCTGATGCACCACGTTCTGATACCGCCCAAGCTTCAAATGTGGCGCTTAATGTCGAGACGATTGCGTCAGGACTTGAGTTTCCGTGGGGCATCGCCTTTTTGCCAGATGGCTCGGCGCTAATAACCGAAAAAGTCGGGCGCTTGCGCTTATTTGCGAATGGCCAGCTTTCCGAGCCGATTTCAGGCGTGCCGTCAGTTCTTTACGACGGACAGGCTGGCCTGTTTGATGTCGCACTTCACCCCGATTTTGCCAATAATCACCTGATATATTTGTCTTTCGCCAAAGGCAGCGAAGCCGAAAATGGCACAACATTGGTGCGCGCACGGCTTGTTGGCAATGAATTGCAAAACCTAACCGAAATTTTTACCGTTACACCAAAGAAAAAAGGCACAAGCCATTATGGCGGACGGATTTTGTTTTTGGCGGATAAAACCCTGCTTTTGTCGCTTGGCGAAGGTTTTGATTACAAAGACGAAGCGCAAAACCCGCAGAGCGACCTCGGTAAGATTGTTCACTTGCGTGATGACGGAACTCCCGCTGCGCAGCATATCGCAGGCGCAAAGCCAGAAATATACACAATGGGGCATCGCAATGTGCAGGGCTTGGCGCTCGATAGAGCCACAAATATTATTTACCAACATGAACATGGGCCGCGCGGCGGCGATGAAATCAACATTCTGCGCGCGGGTAAAAATTATGGTTGGCCTAAAATCACTTATGGCATTGGCTATAGTGGCATAAAAATATCAGACAAAGTCGCAATGCCAGGTTTGGAGCAGCCCTTGGTTTATTGGGTTCCGTCCATTGCACCGTCCGCCATGACTTTTTACGAAAGCGACCTATTCCCCCAATTCAAAGGCGATTTATTAGTTTCGGCACTTGCAGGCCAGCAAATTCGGCATGTTAATTTGGAAAATGGCGCCGTTACCCAGCAGACAACTTTGCTTACTGACATGCAAACAAGGTTTCGCAATATTACCACCGCACCCGATGGCTCGATATGGGTTTTGACCGATGAAGTTGAAGGGAAGATTTTGCGATTAACGCCTAAACTGCGGTAGAGCGCGTTGCGTTTAAGTTGATTCAACTTAATAAGCGAAAATGCGTGACCAAGAAAGAATCTAGAGCAATGGCCTTTCAAGTTGAATCGATTTTGTCCTTACGGGATTAGTCTTTCAAGGTTGTTGGAAAGTTATGTAAGTGGCTTAGGAATGGTTTATGGCGAACCTTGTCTCGCCAAAACCATTCATCAATTGTGTTATGCGCCCTAGGTTTTTGTCAAGCCCTCGCGCCAAAGCGCGACCGCGAAGCGGCTTCGGGGCTTGACTAAAACCTAGGGCGCGAAGGCATAATAAGCGAGTGGGCTTAGGGCAAACCTGCCCCTAAGACCATTCCTAAGCAATTTTTTCTAAGCAACATTGACGCAACAGCTAATGCGTCGCATTAGTTTGATGGTTTTTCCATGCGTAAAACCAAAACCTAAAAACTAAACACGATTCGCTTTACGCGATCCTACTTGAACTTCCTTTGCGCTAAGCTTTCGCCCGAAACTCGTCCCAAGTATAAACTGCCAAACCCGCCCAAATGAGCGCAAAAGTTATGGCGTGCGAAATACCGAATGCTTCGCCATAAAAAATGCTGATACAAAAAGCGATTGATGGCGCGATATATTGCAGCATCCCAATAGTTGCCAATCGCAAATTGCGCGCGCCAAAAGCAAATAATATTAACGGAACGGCGGTTAAAGGCCCAGCCAAAAGCAGCCAAAATTTATCGCCACTATTTGCGCCAAAAACTGGCACACCATTCTGCCCCATAAACCACAAACCAAGCGCCGCAAGCGGTGCCAGCGCCAATGATTCCCAAAACAAACCAACGGCAGGGGCAACAGCAACTTTCTTGCGAACCAGACCGTAACCCGCGAATAATGCCGCCAAAGAAAGTCCAAGAACCGGAAAATGTTGCGCCACGATAATTTGATTAAGAACCCCCAAAGCCGCAAGAAAAATCGCCAGTGTTTTTATGCGGTTCAGCTTCTCACCAAAAAACAACATTCCCAAACCAACATTCATTAGTGGGTTAATATAATACCCCAACGCAGTTTCCATGATTTGGTGTTTGGAAACTGCCCAAGCATAAATTGTCCAATTTGCGCCGATAAAAAACGCCGAAAGAGACAACATGAAAAACGTATGATAATTGATGCGAAAATATTTCTTTCCGTGAAAAACCAACGCCAAACCTGCGGCCCAAGGTATTGTCCAAATTATGCGGTTCGCAGTTATGACCCAAGGCGAAACTTCTTGCATTTGCTTTAGATATAATGGCAAAAAACCCCAAATTACATAGGCGCTTAGGCCGATTAATAATGCGGTTGTTGGCTCTTTTTCTTCTTTACTTATCATTCTTCTTCTTCTTTTTTATCAAAACAAAAGCCTTCCAAAATCTCGGAAGGCTTTCAAAAATCCAAATTTTTAGAAAATCTAAATTTTCTCACCCACAAGGCCCTTATCAACCAACATCTGCGCAATTTGCACCGCATTTAGTGCTGCACCTTTGCGCAAATTGTCGGAAACAATCCACATATTAAGGCCATTTTCGACAGTTTCGTCTTTCCGGATACGCGAAACAAAAACCGAATGCTCACCGACGCATTCAACGACGCTGGTATAGCCACCGTCTTCGCGGCGATCCATAAGCACAACACCTTCGGCCTCGGATAAAATATCCATGGCCTCGGTGTCGCTCATCGGCGTTTCAAACTCAATATTAACAGATTCACCATGACCAACAAAAGTTGGAACCCGAACACAAGTGGCGCTGACTTTTATATTCGTGTCGAGGATTTTCTTGGTCTCGACTATCATTTTCCATTCTTCTTTGGTGTCACCGCTATCCATAAAGTCATCAATATGCGGAATGCAATTAAACGCGATTTGTTTAGTGAAATTTTCAATTTTCAATTCGTCATTGACGAAAATACCACGGGTCTGCGTCCAAAGCTCATCCATTGCCTCTTTGCCTTTACCCGAAGTCGATTGGTAAGTGGACACCACAATCCGCTTAATTTTCGCCGCATCATGCAACGGCTTTAACGCCACCACCATTTGTATGGTTGAACAATTTGGGTTGGCAATTATGTTTTTCTTTTTGAAGCCTTCAATCGCGCCGGAGTTCACTTCAGGCACAATAAGCGGCACATCTTCATCCATGCGCCAAGTTGAACTATTATCAATAACCACACAGCCTTGAGCTGCGATTTTCGGCGACCATTCTTTGGAAACTTTGCCGCCCGCCGACATCAAACAAATATCAACACCCGTAAAATCAAATGAATCAAGCGATTTGCATTTCAATATCTTGTCGCCAAATGAAACTTCCTTGCCCATAGAGCGACGCGACGCCACAGCAATTACTTCGCTTGCTGGGAATTTCAACTCGTCTAGGATATTCAACATTTCGCGGCCAACATTTCCGGTGGCTCCAACTACTGCAACTCTCAGTGCCATTTCACTATTTTACTTTCATTTTTAATGCGAGCGGGTGCAATAGCGGCTTTTGTGCAAATAAGAAAGCCAAAATGGGCATTAATGTTTTGCGAATTGCACAATAGGCGCTATCAAAAGCCATGACTTCATTTGTTTCCAAACTTAGCAAAGCTATAATTGCCGCAGACAACCCCTTATGCGTTGGCCTTGACCCTTTTGTTCAGAATATTCCTTTGATTTTTGGTGCGCCAAATAAAATCAGCACTTTGGAAGCTTTTTTCAATGAGGTGATTGACGCCTTACAAGGCAATGTCGCGGTTATTAAGCCGCAAATTGGCCTGTTTGAGCCTTGGGGTGCCGATGGCTTTGCATTGGTTTCACGGTTAACAAGTCGCGCCAAAGCCAATGGCTTGTTGGTAATTTTGGACGCTAAACGTGGCGATATTGGCACAACCGCCCAAGGTTACGCTGATGCCTATCTTGGACCAAATCCAGCAATTGACTGCGATTGCGTGACCCTCAACCCTTATTTGGGTATCGAAACTCTGGAGCCGTTTGTGAAAAACGCCTTGGCTTACGGCAAAAGCATCGCCGTTTTGGTTCGAACTTCAAACCCCGGCGCCAAGGATTTTCAAGATTTAATGGTAGCAGGTGAACCGCTTTGGGTTAAAGTTGCCCAATCCCTTAAACCAATTGAAGCAAGACTTATGGACTCGGATATGAGTAGCTTAATGGTGGTAATTGGCGCGACCTGGCCTAATGAAGCTGCTAAATTGCGTGAAATCCTTCCCCACACACAATTTCTAATCCCTGGATATGGCGCGCAAGGCGGAAGTGCTGAAGATGCTTTTGCGGGGCTTATCAATAAAGGCAATCGCATGGAGGGGGGACTAATCAGCTCATCGCGTGCGGTTCTGTATCCCCAAGGAGCGCAAGATTGTGAGAATATAGCGGCATGGCGTGATATTTTTTCCCAAAATCTTGATAATGTCATTGCAGATTTACGGCTTGCGTCCGAAAACGTCATAGCGCGAGTATAGGGATAGAGGCTAAATTTGAAATTAGAGGCAGCGCATTTTGAAACAAAGTTCCAGTATTTTTGAGCAAAATGGCCCCAATGTTTACACAATTGAGCCACATCAGAGCTTTTTGGATGAATTGGCTTTGGTGCTCAAGTCTGAACTACTTGAAAATTCACAAAGTGATTTTGCACTATCCGATGCGATAATATTGCTCCCAACACGCCGCGCCGCGAGAGCTTTGCAAAGCGCTTTTCTGTCTGCCTGCAATGAAAATGCGATGATTTTGCCGCGCATCAGAACCATTGGCGATATCGAACCCGAAGAAATGAACTTACTCGAATTGTCGCAAACCGATAATTTGCCGCCCGTAATACCAGATTTATTGCGAAAATTCACTTTGGCCAAAATGATAATGGCGCGTGACAGTGCAGCACAGTGGAATAGTAATTTGGTTACGGCGCTCCAAGGAGCCGACGCTTTGGCGGATTTATTGGAATCTGCGGAATTAGTTACTAATGGCGAGGCTGGCTTTGATTGGTCCAAATTAGACGATTTAGTCAAAGATAAAGAAATTGCTGCGCATTGGGAAAAATCCAAAGAGTTCTTAGAAATTGTCACCAAATTTTGGCCTGAGTATTTGAAAGCCAATGGCTTTTGTGACCCTGCATTCAAGCGCCGTCGGGCTGTGGAATTATTGGCACAAAATTGGGAAAAAGCGCCGCCAACAATCCCCATCATATTGGCAGGTTCAACCGGCGCACTCCCTTCAACCCAAAAACTGATGAAAGTTGTAGCGGGTCTTAAATATGGTGCTGTAGTTTTGCCGGGCCTTGACAAAGCGCTGCCTGACAAAGTTTGGGCAAATGTTGGAAATGAAGAAGGCCACCCACAACGCCATTTGTATGACACTATCAAATTCATAGGAATTTCACGTGACGAAGTTAAGTTTTGGCCCAGCCAAACTGAAGTGCCAATTGAAAATCTTATTTGGCGACGCAAGTTCTTAAATCTTGCGCTAACGCCTAAAGAAAGCACTTCAGATTGGAGAAAAACAGTCGATAAAATTATGATTAAAGACCCGCATGCTATTGCAAAAGGTCTTAGTGATTTTCAAATTATCGAAGCCGAAAATGAAGATGAAGAAGCCAATGTCATTGCATTAGAATTGCGTGAAGTCTTGGAGCACAATGGTCAAACTTGCGCCTTGGTTACGCCCAACCTCGACATCGCAAGGCGGGTATCAAATAAAGTTGCAAAATGGGGCATCGAGCTTGATGTATCAGCCGGGCTTCCAATATTGCAGACTAAATTTGGTTCGTTTTTTACGGCATGTGCCGACTGGCTTTGCGACTCAGCCAACCCAATGAAAATAATGTCCCTGCTTTGCCACCCGCAAACTACGCTAGGAATGGAAAAAGAGAAGCTGGTTAGCGGCGCAGCAGCGCTTGAGTTAAATATTTTGCGCGGCGCACAAAAATACCACGATATTCATTCGCTGGTTTCCTATGTGAAAAATATCAAGCCTGAGATTTGGAAAAGCGCCAATGCTGATGGTGGTGCAGTAGTTGAAATTGTCGAGGCACTTAAACATATTGGCGAAGCCGCAGAAGCCGTAAAAACTGATATTGATTTATCAAGCGCCACTTTGATTTTGCTAAATGCTTGTGAAGCCATTTCTTTAAGGCCTAATTCCTCGCTTTGGCGCGGGCAAGAAGGGCAAGTTTGCGCGGATTTCTTTATTGATTTACGCAATAATGGCACGGATTTACAGGTCTCGAATTTACGGCAAGGCCTAGAAGTTGTTAAGTCACTTTTGGCGTCACTAGTCGTTCGACCAACCAACACCCACCCAAGACTAGCTATTTTGGGGCCATTGGAAGCGAGACTTTTAACTTTCGATAAAATGATTTTGGCAGGTCTCGATGAAGGCGTCTGGCCCTCTTTCACTCAAAATGACCCTTTTCTTTCCCATAAAATGCGCATTGATTTAGGTTTACAGCCCAAGGAAATGCGTATGGGTTTAACAGCGCATGATTTTGCCCAATTATCATCTAGCCCGCGCGTTATTATTACAAGGTCGGCACGCCGCGCGGGTGCACCCAGCGTTCCTTCACGCTGGCTTTGGCGGCTTCAGACCTTGTGTCGCGGGGCATTGTCGAAAGCAGAAGTGAGTGAAATTTTTACTGGCGCGACCGATACCAAAGCTATCACACGCGCGCAAATATTAGCCAAAAACTTCAATCCCACCACCACCCAACCGCAACCAAAACCACCACTTGAGGCGCGGCCGCACGCATTTTATGCGACCCAAATTGAAGATTGGATACGGGATCCCTATAAAACCTATGTGAAGAAAATCCTCAAGCTCAGGCCGCTGGATCCGTTAGGTGGTGATGTGTCATCAAAAGAACGTGGAAGCGCAATTCATGCGGGAATGGAAATTGTTGCAAATTGGATGGCAAATCCGCCGAGCGATGCTGTGGCGGATTTAATGGCGGCGTTTGAAAAGCATTTGATAGAATTTGGATTTGAGGGGCAAAAACTCAAAGAGGAATTAAGGCGCCTTGAACAAACCGCAAGCTTTATGGCGCATTATGAGTTGGCGCGTCTTGCAGAAGGGTGGGAGCCCAAAGTTGAGCAAAAAGTGAGTTGCGAAATTGATTTAGACGGCATCAAACTTGAACTAAGTGCGCGCGCCGATAGAATTGACTTTAATGCCAATGGCGATATTGAAATTTGGGATTTCAAAACCGGAACAATACCGAGTGATAAACAAATAAATGAACTTTATGCCGCTCAATTACCAGTAACCGCCCTAATTTTACAAACTAACCCGCCTTCTGACTTCGGAAATAGCAAAGTGCGCGGTTTTGGCCACGTAAAAATCGGGGGCAGAGCACCGAAAATCAATGAATGGAAGCAAGACAAAATCTCAATTGATGAATTGATGTCTAAACTTGTCAAAGCGCTTACGCATTTATCGAGGCAATATGCAAATCCTGAGCAGGCCTATTTATCAAAACCATTTGTCCACAGATTGCCCGTAAATAATTATGCTGACAAAATCGATATTTTGGCGCGACGCGCCGAATGGGCGAGCGTCATTGATGAAAAAGGGGGTGATTGGTGACCCTTGATAATTCGGCACAAATTGAACTTACAAATCAGAAGCAACGCGAAGCCGCTGATCCTTATGTTTCAGCTTGGGCAAGCGCGAATGCTGGGGCGGGCAAAACCAAGGTCTTGATTGATCGCATTGCTCGGCTTTTGCTAACAGGCGTTTCGCCCGACAAAATATTGGCGGTGACTTATACCAAAGCGGCGGCGGCCGAAATGACAACGCGACTATTTCAAACTCTTGGCGATTGGACAGTTGCACAAGACGATGCACTTCGTGAAAAATTGCGGCATTTGGATCCAAATCTTGAAATTGATACAGGACTTTTGAGCAATGCTCGCAGGCTTTTTGCGCGCGCACTTGAAACTCCAGGCGGGCTAAAAATACAAACAATCCACGCTTTTTGTCAGACAATTTTGAAGCGCTTCCCGATAGAAGCTGGGGTTGCGCCAGGATTTGAAGTCATTGATGATGTCGCGGCCAGTGACCTCAAGGCTCGAGCATATGAGGCGGCTGCACGCGAACTACCAGACGATTTTGCATTCATTGCTGGGCAAACTTCGCTTGAGGGCAATCGCGAACTTATTGCAATTGCAGGTCAAAAATTGGGGCCAGACTTTGACAAGGCGCAATTGATTGCTGATCTTGAAGCGCGCTTTGGCTGGGATAGGCAAATCGAGCTTGATGCAATTATAGCAAATGCAATAGCGGTCTTTGACTATGGTTTTGTGAAGCAATGTGCGGACGCGCTCGTAGAAATCGGCGGGAAAAACAACATAAAAGCCGCCAATAAATTATTCGAAATTGTGGCAGCAAGCTATGATACTCGGTTTGATTTGTGGTGCAATTTAATCCTCACCAAAGGGGAGTTACGCGCCAGTTCGCCAATCGACAAAAAAGCAAATTCGCACGAAGACCTAGAAGCACTTTTTGGGCCTTATTCAGGGCGCGGCGAAGGGTGGCAATTGTCCGAATCTTTGCGAGAATTTTATGATTTGGCCGAAAAGCACGAAATCGCAAAAATATGCGAGGCGACAATTTCTCTTAATTGCGCCGCTGCCATGTGGCAGAACCATTATCAGGCATTAAAGAGCGCAAGCGGGAAGTTAGATTTTGGCGACCTTATCAAAGCAACTGCGAATTTGTTTGGCATGGGGAAAAATGCATCGCTTTGGGTCATATATAAATTGGACCAAGGGATAAGCCATATTCTGATTGATGAAAGCCAAGACACTAGCGCAGAGCAATGGAATTTAATCAAGCCGCTATTTGTGGCTATGGACGACGCGGTTCAAAGCGGAGCGTATAATGGCACGCGCTCACAATTTATTGTTGGCGATGAAAAACAAAGCATATATTCATTCCAAGGTGCAAGCCCCGAAAGGTTTTTGGCAGAAAGAAGCGATTTCAGCGCCTCGATTGAAGGTGATTTCGCGCCCGCCAACCAACAGGAACATAAAAATATTATTTTTGACGTTTCCTTCCGCAGCGGGAAGAAAATCCTTGAGGCGGTGGATCAGGTTTGGCACTTAACTGCCGACGCGGACGTGGCGGCAAAAGCCCAGCAACATTTAGAAAATGCCGCGAAAGCCAAAAAGAGTGAAAGCGAATTTGAGCTTGAGTTTAAGTTTCAAGCTCCCACATCGCATTTTTCAGCGAGGGCGGATCAAAAAACCAGCTTTGAACTTTGGCCCCTTGAATTGGGTTCAAAGTCGGATGATGAAACGCCTGAATATTGGGAACATCCAAAAGACATCAATCTTGACGCTTCGCCGATTAATCAATTAGCAGAGCAAATTGTAAAAGAAATTGGACGGCGTATTGGAAATAAGGTGCAAGTTTGGAATAAATCTGGCACTACGCGCAATGTCCAAGCCAAAGATTTTATGATTTTGGTTAAACAAAGAAAGCAATTATTCCATCAAATAATTCGCCGATTAAAAGCCAATAAAATACCAGTTGCAGGTTCGGACTTGATTGTATTGAACCAAGAAATGAGCATAATTGACATTCTGACCTTGGGCCAATTTTTATTGCGCCCAGAAGACGATTTTAATCTCGCTTGCGTCCTTAAAGGCGTTTTTTGTGGTCTTATTAGCGATGATGAGCATTTGTTTCCGCTTGCCTATGAACGCGGCAATGCCAGTTTGTGGCAAAGACTTGAAGCCAACCCAAGCCCGATTTTTGCGCCCGCAAAGAAGTTCTTGCAAGACATTATAGAAAATTGCCAAGGCATTTCGCCTTTTGATTTTATTTCCTACGTCCTTGAGCGAAAGCACCAAGACGGAGAAATTGGTTGGGATAAAATATATTTAAGGTTTGGCATAGAAGCGCGCGAACCGATCGAAGTTTTGCTTGATTTGGCAATTCAAGCTGACCAGATGGGAATTGGCAATTTGCACGCATTCCTAGATTATATTGAAAACCATGCCAGTGAAGTCAAAAGAGATTTTGACGGCGAAAATGATGGCGTTCAGGTGATGACAGTTCACGGCGCGAAAGGTCGTGAAGCGCCAATTGTGATTTTGCCAGACACAACCCGCGCTTTGCCAACTTCCAAAAATAATCTGATTTTCGATAAAGACTTTGGAGTGTATATTTGGCATATTGATAAGTGCATCGAGCTTGAAGCCCTTGCCACTCAAAGAGAAGCCGCAAAACAAGATGCCCGACGCGAAGATCAACGGCTTCTTTACGTCGCAATGACCAGGGCACGGGATAATTTGATTTTGTGTGGTCATAAATTTGGCTCGGGCAAAAGCAATTATGCAAAAGACTGTTGGTATCAACGGTTTGAGCTTGCATTACCGAATATTTCTGACGCCCACGAATTTAAGCTGGCTGATGCAAATGGATTTTCGGCAAGACAAGCCAAAATTTGGGGCGAAGTGCCAGACATGTCGCACAATGAAGCGAAAATCGAAACCAGCAAAATCAATATTGAAATTCCGACGTGGGTTTATGCTATCCCCAAACCATTTGACCCGCCACCCAAGCGCATCGCGCCTTCAGCTTTGGTTGGTGATGACGGGCCAAGTGTCTTATCACCCGCGATTGGCGATAATCGCCAAAGATATTTGCGGGGTCGCCTAATTCACGAATTGCTGCAAACACTACCAAATATTGAACCGAATTTCCGCGCTGAATGGGCAAAGCGCAAATTATCGCGAGAGCCAAGCATTGATGATGGAACGAGGCAGGAAATTGCCGCATCGACATTGAGAATTGTAAGTGACCCACAATTTATTGAAATTTTCAGCACAAATAGCCGCGCTGAAGTTGCAATTATTGGCAAAGGCATCGGCTTACCTGATGACTTTATAATTAATGGCACAATTGACAGATTGGTAATCACGGACAACGAAATATTGGTGCTAGATTTCAAAACCAACCGACCACCGCCTGCGGAAATTGAAGGCGCTTCACAAACTTATATAAATCAAATGGCAGCATATCGGGCGGTGTTGCAGGCCGCATACAAAGGAAAAAATGTCCGTTGCGCTTTATTATGGACCGATACGCCAATTCTAATGGAAATCCCACAAGAAGCACTTGATAATGCTTTGTGCCTCATTTCAAAGACCCAAAGTGCTTGACATTGCCACGAAGCCACTTACTTCATAAGATTATGAGGAGTTTAATATGGCCACAATCAATGTAAGCGATGACAGTTTTGAAACCGATGTTATAAGTTCAAATAAGCCAGTTCTTGTGGATTTTTGGGCAAGCTGGTGTGGGCCATGCAAAATGATCGCGCCTTCGTTGGAAGAATTATCAGACGAAATGGCGGGCAGCATTACAATTGCCAAAATCAATATTGACGATAATCAGATGACACCGACAAAATTTGGGGTTCGCGGCATTCCCACGATGATGATTTTCAAAGACGGCAAAGTGGTTTCCACCCAAGTCGGCGCAATGGCGAAAAGCCGAATTGACAGCTGGATAAAAGAAGTTGTTGGCTAAATTCAATTCTAGGGGCGGGTAATGATTGGGGTTGTTGTTGTCGGTCATGGGAAGCTCGCTTCGGAACTGGTGAAGGCAGCCGAACATGTCGTTGGCAAACAATCCCAAATGAGCGCTATTGGCATTTATGCCGACGATGATATGGGTGAGCGGCGAGCCGAAATTTTGGCAGCTTGCCAAGCAAATGACACTGGCGATGGAGTAATTATCTTAACCGATATGTATGGTGGCACCCCGTCAAACTTGGCAACTTCCATAATGGAGCGCGGCAACTATGAAGCTATTGCCGGTGCCAATTTGCCGATGTTAATCAAACTGGCCGAAGTAAGAAAGTCAGAAACTTTAGCCAGAGCGGCTTTTGCCGCCCAGGATGCTGCAAGAAAATTCATCGCAGTAGTTTCATCACTACTTGCAAATTAGGAATTTTATGACTGACCAACCAATTTCAAGAACTCTCTATATTGCCAATAAGCGTGGCCTTCACGCCCGCGCCAGTTCAAAATTCGCTGTTTTGGCGGGTAGTTTTGCAGGCACCCAAGTGCGAGTAATCAAAGATGATGATGAGGTTGCCGGTGATAGCATTATGGATTTGATGATGCTTGCCGCTGGCATCGGGCAGAGCATTGAAGTTATCGCCGAGGGCGCAAGCGCAGAAGCCGCATTGGACGCACTCGAAGAATTGGTGAATGATTTGTTCGGTGAAGGTGAGTAGGCAAGAGCAACGTCCTTTCAAGATGAATCGATTTTGCTCGAATTCCTGTCTTGAACTAAGTTTCGGGCTTTGCTTGAAGTAGGATTATCTGCGAATCCGACGCAGTAGCAAAAGAGCTCAAAAATGCATTAAGGGATTTGCTTAGGAATGGTCTCAAGGGCAGGTTTGCCCTAAGCCCATTCGCTTATTATCCCTTCGCGCCCTAGGTTTTTGGAAGAACAAGGTCTTCCATAAACCATTCCAAAGCCACTTATTCTTTCTTTTCCAAACAATACACCAAATGCAGATATTTGCTGCAACTTGAAGGGGCGTCGCTCTAAACTTGCTGCGTATAGCCACCAATTTCGGGGCGCAAAGCCAAACGCGGTTTAACCTCTTTATGAAACAAATCGCGCATATCTTGATCGCTTAAAGTGCTTTCAACAACCACAACAATTTCTGGTTTATTGGATGACGCCCGCACCAAGACAAATGAGCCATTTTCCAATGTGACCCTTACGCCATTTATTATATTGATGTCCTTGATTTTGCTGCCAAGAATTGTGCCGCCATTTGCAGCAAAATCTTGATATTCTTTGACAATCCCGTCAACTATGCCATATTTTATTTCATCATCACAATGGGCCGCCATTGTCATAGAAGTCCAAGTTTTTGGTAAATCTTGCTTTAAGACAGAGAGTTTTTCGCCACCACAATTATCCAGCATTTGCAACACTGCTTTAGCGGCAACAATTCCGTCATCATATCCCAAGCCATATGGCGCACGAAAAAAGAAATGGCCAGATTTTTCAAATCCCGCAATTGCATTCAATTCATTTGTGCGACGCTTAATATATGAATGGCCGGTTTTATAATAATCGACTTTTGCACCATTGGCTTTCAGAACTGGGTCAATTTCATAAGCACCAGTAGATTTTACATCGACGACAAAAGTCGCGTCTTTGTGAGTTTTTGAAATGTCACGCGCCAATAATAGACCGATTTTGTCAGCAAAAATTTCTTCGCCGCTATCGTCAACAACGCCGCATCGATCACCATCGCCATCAAAACCAAATGCAACATCGGCACCACTTTTTAGGACTGTCTCGGCCATATTATGCAGCATTTTCACGTCTTCAGGATTTGGGTTATATTTTGGAAATGTCCAATCAAGGTCACAATCCATTTCAACAACTTCAGCGCCCATGCGCCGCAAGGCTTCTGGCGCGAATGCACCCGCTGCGCCATTGCCGCAAGCGGCAACCACCTTGATTGGGTGTTGCACTTTGAAATCACCCACCACGGCATCAATATATTTTTCTTTCATGCCATGAACATAAGTCAGGCTGCCGCCAGCGCGTTCCACAAATTTGCCGCCTAAGACAATTTCTTTGAGCCTAGACATTTCGTCGGGTCCAAAAGTAAGGGGGCGGTTTGCACCCATTTTGACACCAGTCCAACCATTTTCATTGTGGCTTGCTGTAACCATCGCAACTGCGGGCGCATCAAGTTCGAATTGAGCAAAATATGCAATTGGCGAAAGCGCTAGGCCAATGTCCAAAACTTCACAGCCCGCACTAATCAGCCCCAAAACCAAGGATTTTTTTATCGATTGTGAATAAAAACGAAAATCATGACCCACTACAATACGGGTTGCGCCATATTCATGCAATAATGTGCCAAGCCCCAATCCAAGTGCCTCAACGCCCAATAAATTAAGCTCGGGCGCTTTTGCATTGCCCTCAATGCCAAACCACCAACGCGCGTCATATTCGCGAAAGCCAGTGGCTTTTACCAAGGGTTCATTTTCAAAATCAAAAGTATTAGGCGCAAGGTCGCTTCTTGGAGTTTTTAACATCTAAAATCCGTTTAAGTTTATTTGCGCTACCCTTTAAGCCATGTCACATGATTATGCGAGAGGGGCATCTAAATTGATTGCACGATGATTTATCAAAGCGCAGCAGGGTTATTGTCGTCTTTACGCCGCCACGGGCCATCATAATTATCAGCTTGGCCGCGCCGTCTATCGGGCCCAAAATATGCATTTGATTTTACAAATTGCCGAGGCGAGTCAATAATCGACTGAAAGCGCATTAAGAGGCTTTTTGCATTTATTGGTTTTACCAAAAACTCATTCACACCTGCATCTCGAGCGGCTTCGACTTTAGAGCGCTCAGAATGCCCAGTGACCATAATAATTGGCAAGAATTTGTTTGGGCTGTCGTCGCCAGTTCGTATCATTTTCACAAATTCAACACCGTCAATCATGGGCATCGAAAGATCCACAAGCAAAACATCAATTGCGTTTGAGCGCATTATTTCGAACGCATCCACCGGGTCAGCAGCCTCGCGAATTTCATGCACTCCTATGGATTTCAACAATTCTTTCAATAGTGAACGCATGTGCGAATTGTCGTCAACAACCATTACAGTTATTGGTAGGTGATTCGAAGATTTCTTGGTCATTTTTGCAAAATTTCGGTAAAAAATTGCTCTATAACTCATAACTATTAAAATAACGGCAAAAGCTGATTAACTGAAAGTCAATTTGTCGTTCATGTGCGGCTATTGAGTTCACTATTTTCGTGCATCCAGTCCATGGTCCGTTTTGTCCCACACATGTGGTGCAAACAACAAGTTCCAAACCGCCCTTATGAAAGCTGGCAATTGCAGCAGCCAATAAATCGGCATGGTCACTACATACCAAATTGTGCCTTTTCGCCCATCGCGGCGCATTGCGATAAGCGCCACAATCAACTCAGCGCCGAAACCCAGCAAGGCTAAACCTAGCGCGACATTTGAGGTTTGGAAAAACAACGCATTGGCAAGAACCAAAAGGACAAATGGCGCTCGCATTGCCGCGCACAATGGCCCTGCCAAAATGCCGACCATAAAAGCGAATGTGCCGCGTAGGCCCATTTGTGTGACGAAAGTGATGGGGTCACGCATGTTAACGCCAATTGTTTGCAAATGGCCGTGTATCCACCGGCCGCGTTGCTTCAACCAAATACCGAATTTTGGCGGGGCTTCTTCATAAGTTGGTGCGGATATTAAAGTAGCACGGTAGCCGTAGCGGCAAAATCTTGCTCCGAGATCTGCGTCTTCAGTAAGATTATACGGATCCCAACCGCCAACTTCTTTTAGAGCGCTCGCCTTAAAATGATTTGATGTGCCACCAAGCGGAATGAAATTTGAAAATCGGTTCAGGGTCGGTAAAATAACACGAAACCACATCGCATATTCAACAAAAAATTGCCCCGCAATCCAGCTTTCGTTGTGATTCCAAGTAATCAAGGGCGCTTGAACTACCGCTAAACTTTTCTCGCCATGTATAAACGCTTCATATGCACGTAAAAGCTGATATTTATCGGGCTTGTCTTCGGCGTCATAAATCGTGATATATTGGCCGCGCGCAAATTGCAGCCCAACTTGAAGTGCGCGCGGCTTAGTCTGTGGAATGCCTTTCGGTAATATGATAATTCTAAATGGATGCCGATTTTGTTGGCTTTTAAGCGCTTCTATTGTTTTTTCATCGCCCGCTTCACATAGGAAAATCAGGTCTAATTTGTCTTTGGGCCATTCAAGGGCCAATAAAGCATCAATTAAATCCGCCACTACGCTAGATTCACGATACAGCGCCACCATCACAGTATAAATCGGCGCAATTTGTGGAATCGAGCAGGGTTTGGAACTAGCTTCTTCTGGCGAAAATAGCGCACCGAGCAGCCTGAAAAACATAATCCCGACACTTAGGCCCGCAACAAACCAATAAAACCCAATTAATTTAGCATCAACAACAACGCCATACACCGCCAAAATTGCGATAATTACGCATGCCAATCCATAACTGCGACCAGCGCCGCCTTTGGCACAAGCATTTGGGTTATTGTGATAAAGGCTGTTGGTTGCTGCTATTGTAACTTCTTCGATTGAATTTGTTTCGTTCAATAAACTGTTTGGATAACCATTCGACCCAACAGCAACTTTTACATCAGTTTCAAATTCAAACATAAATATAGCCCCAACTTGAACATCCACAGCTCTATCATCAATTAAAGCTGGCAATTGAACCAATGTAAAGCCACTATTTAATTGTG
The DNA here is from genome assembly GCA_009773395.1 of Hyphomonadaceae bacterium. Taxonomy (GTDB): domain Bacteria; phylum Pseudomonadota; class Alphaproteobacteria; order Caulobacterales; family Aquidulcibacteraceae; genus Pseudaquidulcibacter. The sequence continues at coordinate 294,739 of WRPI01000001.1, forward strand.
GAATATTGGGATTTGCAATTTTGTCGCTTTCAGTTAAGTTAATGAAATTGGTCACCCCTACGCATTAATTTGATGGGCTAATGAATTTAACGCACTTGTTTACATCGCCAATATTGACCCGTGTCCACATTTTGCTTGCGGTCTGTGCAATGGCGCTTGGGCTGTTTCAATTTTTGAGCAAAAAAGGGACTGGTCAACATAAGAATTTGGGTTGGGTTTGGGTCTGCTTAATGGCTGGCGTCGGCATCAGCGCAGTTTTCTTACCCGAACGAGTTCAAGGCACTTTACCGCTTACCCTATTGCTAACGCTTTGGATTGCAATCGGCTTGCCAATGGCAATTATCGCAATAAAACGCGGGAATATTCTGTTGCATCGCGCATTCATGATGGGGCTTTATATCGGCGGCTTAGCCATAGCCGCAGCTTTCACCCTCACCCCAGGCCGGCTTTTATATAAGGTGCTTATTGGGGGTTAAAAGGGCTTGGCCACCATCAACCAAAAAATCACCACTACTATAGGAAATGCCAAAGAACCAAGTGTAATCCACCATTTATCCATTTTCCAATATTTTGGGTCGAGTGGCAGCTTATTCGCGAGTGCCGCGAGTGCCATGTCGCGCATTTTTATTTGGATTACCACCACAGGCAACCAGCAAGCACCAGTAACAAAATACAAAATAATGCCATATTTTATCCAAATTGCTGACCAATCATGGCCAGCGGTGTGAACCATATAAAGACCGCTAACCAATTGAATTATTATTGAAGGTGTCGTGAAAAACCAATCTGCGATTACTACCCATTTTGTAGCAAACGCAATCGATGCAATATCCTTAGTGCGATTAGCAACAAACATGTAAAAAGCACTGCCAATGCCAGTTCCAAAAAGAATCGTTGAGCTTAGGATATGAATCCATTTTATGATTAAATAGTCCATCACTAATCCACACCCAAGAGCTTCGAAAATGCTAACACCGCAAAATGATAGAAGCCTATATTATATTTATGATGGCGAATGCCCTTTGTGCAAGTTTGCTGCACAGGCTTATCGGGTAAAATCGGCGGTCGGTGAAATCCACTTATTGAATGCGCGGGAGGAACTAAGCCACCCAATAATAATTGAAGCGACAAATATGAAAATAAATCTCGATGACGCAACTGCGGTTCAATATGCGGGAAAGTTCTATTGTGGCGCGGAGGCTTTAACCCTAATGGCGGTTCTTTCAACGGGCAATGGCTGGTTCAATCGCTGCAATGCTTTATTGATGCGCAACCATCGGCTTGCGCGGATTTGCTATCCACTGCTTCGGGCAATTCGCAACGCTTTGCTTTTCATTCGCGGCAAAGCGCCAATTGGAAACCTCAAACTATGAAGCAAAATACGCCCATTTTTGCGAGTATTTTTGGCGAAAGCTGGCCAACAATGCCCCTGGTATTCCATAAACATTATGCAAATCGCCCTTTTAGCAATGATGTCACCAAAACCATTGGTATTATGGATATTGAAATGGCGTGGTTTTTGAAAATATTAGCGCCGCTATTCGCATTTACCCAAACTCTTGTGCCGTTTGCCGAACAGGCAATTCGATGCAATGTGAATTTTGAAAGCGAAACCACCAGCAACGCGTTTTGGTTTAATCGCCAATTCTATTTTCCAAACCGCAAACCCTATATGTTTAGATCCAAACTCATTCCACAAAATGGCAATAAAGTTATTGAATATACAAAATCGGGCATTGGCTGGATTGCAACCTATGAATTCACTGATGGCTTGGTTAAATTGAACCATTTGGGATATATTTTTACGATTTTTGGCCAAGAATTATCATTACCATTGGAATTGATTTTCGGTAAAAGCACGGCATGGGAAGAAGCAATTGATGAAAATCGGTTTCGTATGAAAATGGAAATTCGGCACCCAATTTTTGGCATGGTTTATGGCTATAGTTGTGAATTCACAGTTGTGGAGCTTCCTGTTGACTAAAGTTTTAGTTCTTGGCGGCTATGGCAATTTTGGCAAGCGCATCGTGCGCGCCTTAGTCAAAAAAGAAGTCGCCACAATAATTGGCGGTCGTAATTTTCAAAATGCTGAAGCGCTTAAAACCGAGTTAGAAAGCAAATATGCCCAAGTCGCGGTGATTGATGTCCAAAATGGCTTTGAAAGCTCGCTGCTCGCACTTAATCCCAAAGTTGTCATCAATACTTGCGGGCCATTTCAAGGCGCAAACTATGAAGTGGCCGAAATTTGTGCGCGTCATGGCGTGAATTATATTGACCTTGCCGATGGGCGAAGTTTTGTTTGTGGGATAACCGCATTAAACGAAACAGCAAAGCGGAATAATTGCGCGGTCATCAGTGGCGCAAGCACTGTTCCCGCGCTTTCCTCGGCAGTAATTGAACATTTCGGGCCGCAATTTAGCGAAATCGAAAAATTAAGATTCGGTATTTCCCCAGGCCAAAAAGCTGAACGCGGTCTTGCAACCACACAAGGCATTTTGACATATGTAGGTAGGCCATTGGCACCATTCTCGGGGCATGAAAAGGCTTTCGGCTGGCAAGATATTTATGCGCAAAAATATCCAGAAATTGGCACACGGCTTATGGCAAATTGTGATATTCCCGACCTTGATTTATTGCCAATAAAATACGGAATAAAAGACATTCGATTTAGTGCTGGCCTTGAATTAGGTTTCCTCCATTTTGGATTATGGTTTTTGTCCCATTTGGTAAGAATTGGATTGCCTGTTAATTTACCCAAACACGCAGATTTCATGCTTAAAGCTGCGAATTGGTTTGACAGATTCGGCACGGCGGACGGCGGAATGCATGTCATGCTCATCGGCAAAGATAAGGATGGTCGCCCTTTGCGCAAAACTTGGTTCATTATCGCAAAAAACGGCGATGGGCCGCAAATCCCAACCATAGCCGCAATTATTTTGGCGCAAAAAATGGTGAAAAATCAATTTGATTTTTTCGGCGCAGCGCCTTGTGTTGGGATGATTAATCTTGACGAATATCTGGCAGAACTGAAGCCTTTTGAAATAAAGACTTATGAAGAATAAGGACTTTCGAACCAAGTTTTTATGAAGTTGCCCATTGAAAACTCTAACTGCAATCCCAATTTATGTTGTGTCTGAATTTTGATGACGCAAAGGATTCCATTATGTTTGACCCCGACAAAATCATAAATGCATTACAAACTGAATTACCCAAAGGGCTTGAGGCCGTGCGCACCGAAGGTGCAGCTGCGATTGAGCGCGTAAAAACTGATGGCGATGCACAGCAAACTGCCATTGGCGCTGCTGCGGTTGGGGCATTGGGGGCTTTGCTTTTAAGTGGATCTATGGGCAAGTTTGGTCGCAAAGTGGCGACAATGGGCGGGCTGGCCGCGCTTGGCACTTTGGCATATCAGGCGTGGCAAAAACACGGCGGCAAAATCGATGAAACTTTATTTCTACCACAAACCGACGCTGCAAAAGCGAGTTTCGGCAAAGCCAATATCGCCGCAATTATCAATGCCATGAAGGCCGATGGCAAAATTGACGATGTCGAAAAATCCAAATTATTTGAACGCATGCAAAGCGCCAACCTCAATGACGAGGAAAAAGCGTTTTTGTTTGAAGAATTGCAAAAGCCGATTGATACTGATGCTGTTGTTGCGACCGCGACAACGCCAGAAATCGCATTGAGCCTTTATACCGCTTCCTTAGTGGCAATAAATGCAAATGGCGAGGATGAAAAAGCCTATTTGGCCAATCTCGCCGCCCGCCTAAACCTTGCGCCCGAATTGGTGGCAAGTTTGCATGATGAGGCATTTGCTGGCTAAATTTAGACTAAGATTTTCGTCAAAATTAGGCGACTGGCGTGAAACACGCGGCAGGCAATAGTGGGCTATTGCCAGAGCGGGGCTTCGCGTCAGGCGTCAATTTTCTCGAAAATCACTCGGCGTTGGTGATGCGTAACAAGTTAGTCCCACCTGGAGTGCCAAATGGCAAGCCGGCAATAATAACTATGCGTTCGCCCGATTTGGCGATTTCAAAGAAACTGACTGCGTGCGCTGCAATCATTGCCATATCTTCAACGTCTTTAGGATCAGTAATAACTCGCGACTCCATACCCCAAACCAGCGCGAGCTTACGCGCAGCTTTCTCATAAGGCGTAAGTGCCAAAATCGGTTGCAAAGGGCGCTCGCGCGCTATCCGTAGCGCGGTTGCGCCGCGCGCCGTAAATGCCACCAAGCATTTTGCACCCGATGCATCGGCGGCAACTCGTGCTGCGGCTGAAACCGCGTCGGCAACAATACCGCGTGGATTAGCATGTTCGGCATCCATCAATTCGGGCCAACGCGGATCTCTTTCAACACGCGCAGCAATGCGCGACATAACTTCGACTGCTTCGAGCGGGAATTCTCCCGATGCTGTTTCCGCCGATAGCATCAAAGCGTCAGTGCCTTCATAAACCGCATTGGCGACATCAGAAGCTTCGGCGCGGGTTGGCGTTGAAGATGTAATCATTGATTCAAGCATTTGCGTGGCGACAATGGTGGGAACGCCGCGGCGCCTTGCGGCTCGCAAAATGGTTTTTTGAGCAATCGGCACTTCTTCGGGCGCAAGTTCGACCCCCAAATCACCGCGCGCAACCATGACGCCATCGCAATGATCAAGAATTTCTTCCAAAGATTCCAAAGCCGCCGGTTTCTCAATTTTGGCAAGGCAGGCAGCGCGCCCATCTACAAGTTTGCGAAGTTCCGCCATGTCCTCGGCGCGTTGCACAAACGAAAGCGCGACCCAATCAACGCCAATTTCCAACGCAAAATCCAAATCGGCGCGGTCTTTCACACTTAATGCCGAAAGCGGAAGAACTGCGTTGGGAACATTCACGCCTTTTCTGTCGGACAAAGTTCCGGCTCGAATGCACTCCACATTCGCCCAATCGCTGCCATGTTCGGTGACACGCAAGCGAACTTTGCCATCGTCGATTAATAAATCGAGCCCGACTTTCATAACATCGAAAATCTCTTTTTGTGGCAAGGATCCACGGGTCTCGTCACCTTCAAATGTCCCAAGTTCAAGGCGATATTTATCACCAGCGTTTAACTTGATTTTCATGCCGTCTTTGAACGCTCCAAGGCGCAATTTTGGCCCTTGCAAATCCGCCAATATGCCCAATGGCCGCTCAACAGCCGCTTCGGCAGCGCGGACACTTTCAAAAGCCGCTTTATGGTCACTATATGTGCCATGCGAGAAGTTTAGCCTGAACACATCAACGCCCGCTTTTGCCAAGGCCAAAGTAGTTTCCGGTGCGCGGCTGGCTGGGCCCAAAGTTGCGACTATTCTCGTGCGGCGATTGCGAATCATTTGATTATTGCTTCCTGTTTTTGCTTTGTGATTTGTTCAGCTTCACATACCATGGCAGTTTGTGAAAAAGAATTTATTTGTTCATTGCCTTCATGTGTAACATAGTGAAAACACAGAATTGTGAAAGCACCGAGATTAAACCCGATATTGAGTAAAATTAGATTGATATAGCATAAGATAATTTGATAAATACAAACATGAATTTACTGCCCCAAGCACATGCTCAAAAATTAAGTCGTAATCCGCGATTGCGCATTGCGGTTTTGCTTGGTTTTTCGCTTTTCGCGGCTTTAGCACCGCAAATTGCACAGTGCGAGCCGCGCGCACGGATTACAAGCAATGCCCAAGGACATTTGTTGGAAGAATTGGTTCGGGCGGTCGGCGAAGTCGAAAGTGCGCCAAGAAGTGCGTTTGAAGCGCGGCGGCGCGGCGAAGTTGCGGCAAATTTCGCCAATGAAGCCCTAAGAAGTGAAGGCTATTACGCGCCAACCATTGAAATAAACATTGGCGAAGAAGCGCTGTCCGCGCCAATTGTCAATATTGACATTGGTCAATTATACAAAATCAAAGACCCGACAATTGACTGGGGTGAAGTTCCGCCTGACCCACTTACTGCGCAAACTGCCCAAACCGCAATAAACTTAGACTCGCAAAGCGCCGGGCGGGCACAGGATATTTTATCGGCGGAAAGTCGTGCCCTTGGTGCGGTTTTGCAAAATGGCTATGCCGATGCTGTCACCGAACCGCGTCGAGTGATAGTGGACCATGCCGATAACAGTGTTCACCCAATATTCAAAATATCGGCAGGGACAAAAATTCGCCTTGGCAGTGTCAATTTATTGAGCGGAACCAAAACTCGCGAAGACTGGCTATTATCAGTAGTGCCATGGGAAGCGGGGGCAAATTATGGCCCTAGTGAAATTACCGAGCTTGAACGCAGATTGCTCGAAACTGGCGTTTATGACACGATTTCAATAACTCTTGGCGCGACCGATATTGCCACAAGCCAAAGGCCAGTAAATGTGCGCTTAGTTGATAGGGCGAAAATATCGCTCGAAGCACAATTAAGTTACGCCACCAATGAAGGTTTTGCCATTGAATCCGAAGCCTCGCGCTATAATTTGCTTGGCCGTGCCGATAGTTTGATAGGCAGATTGACATTTGGTGGCATTAAAAAGCGCGTGGAAACTGAATTGCGCTTGCCGCATTTTTTGAGGCCAAATCAAACCCTTGCAACTTCACTTGCTATTTTTCGTGATGATACATTGGCATATCGCGAAGATGGCGCGAGTTTCAAAGGACAAATAACCCGCCGCTTTTGGCGCAATTCCTTTCTGACCTATGGTGCAAATCTCGATTTAAGCCGCACACACGAACCCAGCTTTATCAGACCGACAACGGGGGTGGACAGAGATTTTGTCGCGCTAAGTTTGGTCGGCGCTTTCATTATTGACCGAACTGACAATCCATTGAACGCACGAAATGGTTACAAAGCGGACATCAGGCTCGAGCCAACAATTATCAGCGGTGATGCTAATTTGTCATATCTTAAACTGGTATCCCAAGCTTCAATTTACCATGATTTCACCAATGATGGTCGCAGTGTCGTCGCAGCAAGGGCACGAATTGGCGCTTTATTGGGCGGTTCCATTCCTGATTTGCCTTCAGGACGCAGATTATATGCTGGCGGTGGTGGCTCGGTGCGCGGCTATGAATACCAAGGAATTGGGCCAAGATATAATGACCCAGACCGCACGCCAGTTGGCGGCCTTTCATTGATTGAAACCAGCATTGAATTTCGCCAAAAATTAACTGACAAAATCGGCATGGTAGGGTTCATAGACGCTGGCACTTTAGGGCTAACATCATCGCCCGATTTTGGTGAATTTAGATCATCTTTAGGACTTGGAATTCGCTATGATTTAGGGTTTGCGCCGCTTCGCTTTGATATTGCCATGCCGCTTAATCGACCGCAGGGAGATTCAAGTTTCCAATTCTACATTGGTGTAGGTCAAAGCTTTTGACAAAATTTTCATTCCAACCATTGTTTGAAAAAATAAGGTCGTTTGCCGCAAACAAACTGCGCAAGCCTAAGCTGCACACCCCTGTCGAAATTGCCCATGAGGCTTTGCATAACCCCAAAATCAAGCGCCAAGCGGCACGGCGTATTGCTAAGCACCTAAAGCCGCGCACCAGACAACAAAAAGTCATGGATCATTTGATACAAGCGCTCGGCTCAGCCAACGCATTCATTATGTTTTTCATAATTTTTGGCTTGCTTGTCGTCGGCGGCATTAGATATGGTGCGATGACGCCAGACGGCAAAGCCTTTATTGTCGAGAGATTTGACGGAATGCGGCTTGGCCCGATGGGGACGCTGCAAGTGCAAGGGCTTGAAGGGGATTTTTTCACCGAATTTGACTTGAAATATGCAGCCATAAAAGACCAAAATGGGATTTGGATTGAAGGTCGCAACTTTCAAGTAAATTGGAATTTTTTATCGCTACTTGGGCGGCAAGTCCACATCAATGATATAAAAGCCGAACTTATTAATATTCATCGCCGGCCCATACTCGCACCGCGGCGCCGCATAATCGATAGCTATGCCTTGTCCTTGAAAATTGAACAAGCGCAAACGCCAGTGCAGACTTTTGCCGCTTTTTCGGGCGTGCATGGTCTTTGGGGTTTAGCTGGGAATTTGTCGCTGTCGCATGATAAAGATTTAGACGTGGACTTTCATATTGTCAGCGCCAAAAGGCGAAGCGACCGCGCCAATGGAAACCTTTTATTCCAAGCAAATTTGCCAATGCAGGGGCATGTTTATGCCAGAGAAGCCGGTGGTGGCGGCCTTGGCGGTTCTTTGGGGCTGAATGCAAATCTTCCACTTTTAATTGATGCTGAGCTAAGGCTAGATAATGACGACGGCATCATCAGCGTTGTCGGTTTTTCGGGCGGGCAAAAGCTCGCCGATGTTAAAGGGCGTTGGAACGAAGAAAGCGGCGGCGGGTTTGCTGGTGTCGCCAATTTTAGCGCTTCAAGATTCACATCCGATTTGGCTGAGCGATTTGGAAGCATGATAGCAGTCAATAGTGTTTGGCGACCAATAGCCCGTTCAAAAATAGGCGAAGTTCTCGAAGGAGGAATATTTCGCAAACAACCAAACAACCATTTCTACTTTAGCCTCGTTGGCAATAACGCCAAACTTGAACTTAGGGGTGATGTTGATTTTGACAATCGAAAAACCGTCACACCTTTGGCAACACGGCTTTCCATGTCGGGCAAGGTCGCCGGTGGGCCAAATTCCGCTATTACAACAAGTGGCGCTGGTGTTGTTGGCAAAACTACTGGTGACATTACAGATTGGCGTTTTGACGGTGTTGTTCATGCTGGGGACTTAGCATTTCCGTTCATTAAATATAGAACCGTTACTGGTGCGCTGCAATTGGCCCGCAAAGCCGGTGTGAACACTTTGCAATATGATTTGTCGGCAAATGGTGGAACTGGTAATTCACTATTGGCGACTGCCTTGGGGTCAAACACCAAATCAAAAGCTAAGCTGACAATGCAATTTAATGGCTCTTGGCAAGTTGAAATGGGCGAAATTATCGGCAATGCTGGAAATTTGCGAGTGGGGGCGGGGCAAAATTTGTTTGGTAATGCCAATTTACGCGGCAGCGCGAACCTCGACCTTAGCAAATTTAACAACAACCAACTAAAAGGCACGGTTAATTCTGGGCTTATATTGCATCAAAGCAATGGGGCAACCAACCCAACATTGGAAATTGACGCTGAAGGCAGCAATGTTTTGTTTGGCGTAACCACGCTCAATGAGCTTATTGGCGCACGCCCAAAACTCAACGCTAATATCATTATTGGCCCAGGCCCGCTTAGAGTCACGGCATTGAAATTTACTGGCAATGATTTGCAAATAAATGGGCAAAGCTCGAACCGCGCTAATGCAGTGCTTGCATTGGCTGGTACTGTGGCGATTGGCAATGACGCATTGGCGCCGTATAAAATAAGAGGAAATGTTAATGGAACTTGGGGCTTTGCCGATGCTGGCGCAAATAGCCCGCCATTTTTGAGCTTTAACCTCGCGGGCAATAATATATCGTCGAATAATCCGAGCATCGCGCGAGTTTTAGGCAATACGCCGCATTTGCAGGGACTTATCAATTTCGTTGATAATGGCATTAATATTAGAGATACGCGCTTGAATGGCGAAGACATCCAGTTTCAAGCGGGCGGCCAATATAGCTATTCAAGCGGGTATGATTTGGCCCTTGATTGGACCATGAATGGCCCATTGTTTTTCGGGCCTTTAGCAGTCGATGGGAATCTTAATGGCAGTGGCAAACTGCGTGGTACATCGAACCAACCCAATTTAGAGCTACGAACCCGCATCAATCAACTTGTATTGGGCCCTGCAAAAATAACACCCGCGACACTAGTCGCGAATATGGCATTTCACGCAAATGGATTTAGCACGAACTTGGCGCTTAGTGGCAATACTGAATTTGGCGACATAGAAGGGACCGCAGCAATCATAGCAATAAATGATGGCTTTGAGCTGAGAAATATTGATATTCACGGCGCTGGTGTTCAGGCGCAAGGTAGTGCGAAACTAAGCGCCAATAATAATCCAAGCGCGGATCTCAATATTGAAATTGGACGCGGGGCCTTTCTTCAAAACGGCAACTTGACTGGGCGGATAAGGCTCAACCAATCTGGTAACGAAACTCTTGCTAATATTGCTTTGGCAGGCAGTAATTTTACTTTCCGTGGCAATAATCAGCGTTTCACCAGATTAAGTGTTGCAGGTTCTGGGCCTTTATCTAACCTAATTTTGCGCACTAGTTTCACCACATTGGCACCCATGAATACCCAATTTGAGGGCACGACTTTAATCCGCGGAAATAATCAAACATATGATTTTGCGCTAAATGGCGGCGGCAGATTGGGAAATCGAAACTTCACGATTGAAGAACCGATTAGTCTCGAATTAAGAGAAAATGAACAAAAAGCCAAAGGCAAAATCGTCTTTGCGGGGCAGGCTGACCGCGAGCGAGGCTTGATTGACTTTGAAGGCGCACAAAGCCTTAATCGCTTTTCAATGCGGGCAAATGTAAGAGCCTTGTCACTTGCATTGCTGCATCAAGATTTTCTCGGCGCATTTTCTGGCACCGCAGTTCTCGAAGGCGAAGGCGCAGCACTGAATGGTAGATTGAACGGGGTATTGGCCAATGCCCATGCTCGTGGCCTTGGCGCTGATATGGCATTAAGTGGGAATATTGACGCGCAACTTGCCAATAATATTATCGGTGTGAAACTTGATGCGACTAACCCACAAGGCCTTGATTTGGATGTTGATGCCAATTTGCCAGTTGTCGCCAGCGCGGCACCTTTGAAACTGCTAATTGAACGAACCCGTCCGATTAATGGTCACTATAAGGCGCTGGGCGAAGTTCGCCCCTTGGCTGACATTGTGTTCGCTGGTGAACGAATTTTGGGGGGGCATATTGACGCGCAGGGGACAATAACAGGAAGCATAAATGAGCCTAATTTCATCGGCAATTTTGCGCTCGAACGGGGCAATTTCCGTGAGCCAACAATTGGCTTAAATCTTAGCGCCTTGAAAGTAAAAGGGACAACGGATTCCGAGAAAATCAGCATCAGCGAGTTTAGTGGCCGTGACGGTGCGCAAGGCACGATAAGTGGTTCGGGTGAAATTGGAACCGGCTCTCGTCAGGCCAGTATTTTACGCATCAATACCCATAATTTTAAGTTGGTTGATACTGATACTGCAGAAATTTCAGCAACCTCGCAAGTAACTGTGGAACGTGCGGCGGGGCAGCCTACGAAACTGACCGGTGAAGCAAGAATAGACTTTGCCGAATTCTCGCCAAGAACCCTTTCTGGCAACAACATAATCAATATTGATGTTGAAGAAATCAATCGCGACCAGCGCCCAATAAGCGCAATGCCTGCGCGCAGAAATAGCCAAATACGGAGCACCTCATCACAGCCAAATGTCGAAATTGACGTAAAACTTACTGCGCCACGTGGAGTTTTTGTTCGCGGCTCGGGCCTTAATCTTGAGCTTTCGCTTGACGCGAGAGCAAGGGGAACTTTGGGTGTACCGCAACTTACTGGCCTTGCGAAAGTGCATCGCGGCGAATATGAATATGCGGGTCGTAGTTTTCTTTTCGATGAAAACGGGACCATTACGCTGGCCGCCAACCCTAATAATATTCGGCTTAATTTACTGGCATCAAGGCGAACTTCAGGGCTTGATGCCAAAATTCGCGTGACTGGCACCGCAGTTAATCCTATTGTCACCCTAACTTCGACACCCGAATTGCCGCCTGATGAAATTTTGTCACAAGTCTTGTTTGGAAGATCCAGGGCGCAACTTTCGACCATTGAAACTGTGCAATTGGCAGCAAGCCTTGCCAGTCTCGCCAGTGGTGGCGGTTTTGATATTATGGCCAATTTACGCGATATTGCGAAATTGGACAGGTTAGTGTTTGGCAATACTGCGACTGGCGAAATAAGTGTCGCGGGCGGCAAATATTTGGGCCGCGATGTTTATGTCGAACTAATTTCTGAAGGAACCCAAGGCGTTTCAACCAATGTTGAATGGCGACCAAATAATTCAACGGCAATTGCATCACGGGTTGGCACCACTGGCGATGGCAAAATATCAATAAGGTGGCGCCGTGATTTCCGATAAAATTAAGGCGCTGGCAGTTATTGGATTTTTCCTTCCAGCTTTTCTTCTTGCACAACCCATTAGCTCGGATTTTTTCGCATCGGTGGTGCATGTCGGCGATGGCGACAGTATAAGAGTTACGCGCGGGCGGCAGAGAATAGAAATCCGCTTGGCCTCAATTGATGCACCAGAATTACAACAAGTGCTTGGGCCCGAATGCAAATCAATGCTGGCACGGCGAGTGCTAGGGCAAAGGGTTATGGTGCATCCGATTACTACTGACAGGTATAGGCGAAATGTCGCGGACATAAGTATCGGCAATGAAAATATTAATCGCTATATGGTTCGCAATGGTTGTGCTTGGGCCTACCCAGTGCATCTTCATGATCGCCAGATGATAGGATTGGAGCGATTGGCCAGAGCCGAAAAAAGAGGCGTTTGGCAATTAGCGGAGCGCGATAGAGTGCCGCCTTGGCGATTTAGACAGAGGTCGCATTAATCAAGCCCATATTTTTCACACATATGCGCATAAGATTTTTCAATAATTTGCCCAACAATATTGATATCGACATCGCTTAGCCGCTTAATATACAAACAGCTTTTCCCAATTTTGTATTTGCCGAGTTTTGCCAGAAAGTTTTCAAACCCGTCAAAACCCTGGACTATATACAAAACTAATTCACGCTTGCGCGGTGAAAAACCGGTTTTGCACATTTCGCCCGAATGTCCCGAATCATAGACATAAGAATATTTGCCAAAACCAATAATTGATGGCCCCCACATTTTGGCGGGTTGCTTGGTCGCTTGCTCGAACATGGCAAGAATGGTTCGGGCGTCGTCTTGCCGATTTGGGTCCGAAATTTGCATAATAAACGCTTCGACCAAATCATCGGTCTCTTTAGTTTTTAGTTCATACATGTTTGTTCCAACGCTTTTTGCTCGTGTTTTTTCGGCAGCATGGTCGCTCATTTTTGATTTTTTTGCAACTCTGTGAGAAAAAAGCAGCACCTTACTTTACGTTAACGTAACTTTCTTGTTGATATTTTCCCGCGATGTGACAAAATGTCGCTTGCACATGGGGATTTGCGCACCGAATTTATTGAGGGAAATCATGACTAATATTACTAAGAATGAAATTTATGATGCGGTAGCACCAGATGATTTTGCCGCAATGTTGGTCGTTGAGCGTCATTTGGCGCGGTGCAACACTTTCGACAAAATGATTAGTGCAACCCATGACCATTTTTGGGATCCTTTGGACAAAAAATATATTGATTTTGACGAAGAATTTGATCATGAAAATATCGATATTATGCCCGATGACATGGTTCCAGCATTTTCAACGCCATATGTTACCGAACATTTTGAAAAACACCCTGAATTAAAAGCAAAATTCAAAAGCCAAATGGGGCGTTGGATTATGTCGGCGATTTTGCATGGTGAGCAAGGCGCATTGAACCTGTCAGCATCACTTTGCCATGTTTTACGAGATCCAGGTGCGCAAGAATATGCAGCCAACCAAACCCGTGAAGAAGCACGCCATGTGACTGCGTTTTCAATGTATATTCAAAAACGCTGGGGAACGCCATTTCCCGCTAGCCCAGTTTTAAGTGGCCTACTTTGTGAAATTGTTGGCGCGCCCGAAGTTTATAAGAAAATTGTTGGTATGCAAATGTTGGTCGAAGGCTTGGCAATGGGTGCATTTGCGTCTGTTTATCAAGAATGGAATGACCCATTGGCGCGCAAGCTAACCCAATTAGTAATGACGGATGAAGCTTTTCACCACAAATTTGGCAAATTATGGGCCGATAAAACCGTTCCTAATCTCGACCCGGCAGAACATGCGATTGTTGAAGATTGGGCCGCCCATTGTTTCCAAAGCTTGTTGTTCAATTTGGTCGCGCCAACCCAAATGCCATATGTTTACGAGCAATTTGGCCTTGATTCGGCGCGGGTAACCAAAGAATTCCAAGAAATTTTCACCGACGAAGATCGCCGCGAACTTATGAAACGCGGCGCAAATATTTTTCGGGTATTGGTAAAAACTCTTTGGAATGCTGGCATAATTACCGATAGAACCAAAGCTTTCTACGCAATGTATGTTGAATTCTCTGAATTTGAATCCGAAGGCACACATATGATCGGTGATGATATTGCCGAAGAAGGCATCGCCTATTTGCGCACTATTAATTTTGGCGACCACGGCAGCAATGATAGCCTGCTGAGCAATGTCGCGGCGGAATAGTCTTTAAAAACTAATTTCGCCACCGCCCTCATATTCGACCGCGCCACTCATGATGACGTGATCGTCTTCGATACGCCAAGTGATTTCCAAATCCCCACCATCTAGGGTTACAACTGCGTTGCGGCCAATAAGTTTGCGCCTTGAAGCCGCGACCATCGCCGCGCATGCACCTGTGCCACACGCCCTAGTGAGACCCGCGCCGCGCTCCCATACTCTAAGCCGAATATGGTCACGGCTTAACACTTGCGCGAAGCCAACATTCGCGCGCTCGGGAAATAATGGGTGGTGTTCAATCATTGAGCCGACTTGCACAACAGGCGCAGTTTCGGCGTCATCAACAAAAAATACACAATGTGGATTGCCCATTGATACAGCCCCTGGGCCCCACAAAATCGGCTTATCAATTGGCCCAACTTGCAATTCCATGCGGATTGTATCCATGCGTTCAGACATTGGGATTTGCGTCCAATCAAGGCCCGGCTTGCCCATATCAACTGCGACTTTCATTGGGCCGATAAGAGTAGCAAACAACTCTCCCGCTTCAGTTTCGATAGAAACTTCTTTCATACCCTTTTCTTGGGTTAATAACCACGCAACTGCACGTGTGCCATTGCCGCAAGCTGCAACTTTTTCGCCATTGGAATTCCAAATTCGCATGAAAACATCGCATTTATCCGAATTTTCCAAAATCAGGATTTGATCGCATTTTACGCCAGTTTCAGGGCTGGCGATTTTTCTGGCTTGATCTGGCGTCAGCACAAAGGGATTGCGGCGCGCATCAAGCACCACAAATTCATTGCCCAGGCCGTTCATTTTTATGTATTTCATCAAAACTCTGAATTTGGCGCATTAGCGCGTGATGGCTACACTTCAAGCGTTCCTGTCTTTAGCACTTTTCCCATATATGCAAACAGTTTTTGATATTGTGGATTATTTGGTGTGTCCCATTCTGGGTGCCATTGCACCGCGAGAACTGGTGCGCCATATTCCATGCTTGAAAACGCCTCTATCACACCATCGGGAGCACGGGCCAAAACCTCCAAACCATCACCCAAACGGCCAACGCCTTGGAAATGCACTGAATTTACATTTATTCGGCTGGTTTCATAAAGCCGCGACAGCGCCCCTCTATTTTCCAAAATCACTTCATGGCCATATTCAAACATTTCCTTATAGCTTACGCCATCGGGTGCATGGTGATTTATTTCGCGCATGCCAGTTGATAAATCGCGCGCCAAAGTGCCGCCAAAATGAACATTTAACTCTTGGAAGCCACGACAAATGCCAAAAACTGGTTTGTTTTGTTTTAGGAAAGCATCAGCCAATGCCATTGCTGCTTTGTCACGGTCGGGGTCAAATGGGCCGGCTGCATCTTCGGCGCCATCACCATAGGCTTTGGGGTCAATATTACTGGCCGAACCTGTTAGCAAAAGCCCATCGAGGCGCTCGGCAATTGCGTCTATGTCCAGAATATCGCCGAGTGACGGGATTAAAAGCGGCGTTGCGCCCATCAAAGGGACGGTATTGGTTATGTATCGCTCCAATACCGCCTGTGCAACAACATCATTTATCAAACGCTTGCAGCAGATTATGCCGACTATTTGCTTAGACACCAGCAAACCCCCTCAATACACCCACTATCCGAGCGCTTTCAGTTTGAGTGAAATATTGTGAAAACAAGTGGGGCAAAAAGCGGAGCGTATATTCATACGTGAGCATTTTTGCACCGCTTTTTTCGCAATAGTTCGCCAAAATCAAAGCTCGTTCAGTTTTGCAGAAGAACAGGCGAATCACCATGAAAACACAACCAAACCTCATCATCCCAAGTGAAATCTTCTTGGTCCCAACGCGACAAATTGGGGCGAGTTACGCGCATTATCCGCTCATTTGGCAGCATGACTTCATAAACGCTCTCGGAACCTAAATAGGAAATTTGTTTAATAACGCCTTTGAAAACATTGCAATCTGGCGGGCAATCTTCCATGGCTGGGGTTGGGCCTTTTTTGACATGTTTTATCATTTCAATTTTTTCGGGGCGAATTCCAACCCACATGTTTTCATTGGCAGCACCCGAAACCCCATGATCAAAAAACACCTTGCCACCGAGTTCTTCGGAATAAAATTGCGCATGTGAAGGTTCATCGACGACTAATTTTCCTGCAAATAGATTTACTGATCCGATAAAATCGGCAACAAACCGATTGGATGGAAATTCATAAAGTGATGAAGGGTTGGCAGTTTGCATCAATCGCCCGCGTTCCATAACCGCACACCTATCTGCCATAGCCAATGCTTCGTCCTGGTCGTGGGTGACCATAACAAACGTAACGCCGACTTTTTCTTGCAGCGCGGTAAGTTCAAAGCGCATGGCTTCACGCAATTTTGCATCCAAAGCCGATAATGGTTCATCAAGCAATAAAACTTTGGGCCGTTTGACTAAAGCGCGAGCCAGCGCGACCCGTTGCCGTTGCCCGCCCGACATTTGGTCAGGCTTACGATCTGCCAAATGGTCAAGTTTCACATCGGCAAGCGCCGCCATTACTCTTTGATATTGGTCGGCTTTCGGCACATTATCAAATTGCAATCCATATGCGACATTGTCAAAAACGCTCATATGGGGAAAAACCGCATAGGATTGAAACACCGTATTGATTGGGCGCTTATTTGGTGGGACATTTGAAACATCAACACCATCAATAAAAATTTTGCCCTCGGTTGGCACTTCAAAACCTGCAATCATTCGCAGAAGCGTGGTCTTACCACAGCCCGACGGCCCAAGCAGCGCGAAAAATTCACCGCGTTTAATTTCGAGACTAACATTGTCAACCGCCGCCACTTTGCCATAGCGTTTGGTGACGTTTTCAATTTTTATTATTACATCGTCATTTGCCATTTAGCCCTCGGACATTTCAATTCGTTGTCGGTTTTGGCGGGTTTTGCAAACGCATCGCGGCCACGGTTGCCAAAACCGTAATTAAGATAATAATTGTTGAGGCTGCATTTACTTCAGGCGTTACCGAAAAACGCACCATTGAATAAACTTTGATAGGAAATGTAACTGTTCCTGGGCCCGATGCAAAGAAGGTGATTACAAAATCATCAAGCGACAAAGTAAATGCCAATAATGCGCCGGCAACTATCCCCGGTGCCATATGTGGGACAATTACGTCCTTGAATGCTTGCCATTGCGATGCCCCCAAATCCAATGCCGCCATTTCATATTCTTTGTTGAAACTTTCCAGGCGCGCGCGCACCACAATTGCCACAAATGGAAAAGCAAAAGTTATGTGCGCAATTATTATTTGCGAAAGATTTAGCGGCCAAGGCATGTCATTGGGCCATTTAAGCCACGCAAAAAACATCAAAACTCCCACGCCCATACATATTTCTGGCACAACAATTGGTAAATTGAGGCCAGATTCGAGCAAGCCTTTTAGCGGAAATTTGAAACGCCAAAGCACAAATGCAGCCAATGTCCCCAACAGAACCGAAACTGCGGTGCAGGCCACTGCGATAAACAATGAATTGCCCAATGCCTCGCGCAAGCCCTCATTTTCAAATACTTTACTATACCATTTGAAGGTAAAACCCTTCCAAACAATTGTGCGCTTTGAATCATTAAAACTAAAAACAATAAGCACCAAAAGCGGCGCGTATAAGAATAATAAAACCGCGCCAATCCAAGCGCGTAGGCGAAAACTCTTAATATATTCAAGCGGGGCGCGCGGTTCTCGTTTGAAAAATCTTTGCAAACTTGCCATTTAATGCACCGCCACCTTTCCGCCCTTGGCTTCGAAATATGAGCGAAGAACAAAAAATATCATGGTGATATACATTAACAGAAATGACAACGCTGAGCCAAATGGCCAATTATTTGCACGCTTGAATTGCCGCTCAATTAAACTTGCTATCATCAAGTCATCAGGGCCACCCAATAAATCAGGCGTTAAATAAGCACCCATTGCGGGAATGAAAGTTATTACCAAGCCAGCGGCAATCCCCGGCAATGCCAAAGGTGCAACCACTTTATACATTGTTTGTAAATGGCCCGCGCCCAAATCGAGACTAGCTTCAATCAAAGACCGGTCAAGCCTATCGAG
The DNA here is from genome assembly GCA_009773395.1 of Hyphomonadaceae bacterium. Lineage (GTDB taxonomy): Bacteria > Pseudomonadota > Alphaproteobacteria > Caulobacterales > Aquidulcibacteraceae > Pseudaquidulcibacter. The sequence continues at coordinate 313,153 of WRPI01000001.1, forward strand.
CGCGGCATAAAGTGGCAACACCATGAAGGGTAAATGCACATAAACCAATCCGATAACAACGGCGAATTTATTGTATAAAAGCGGCATTGGCGCATAATCACCAACTGGTATCCCCACCATTACCGCAATCCCATGCAGCCATTCAAAACTATGGTTTATTAGTCCTTCGGTGCGCATAACCGCGATTAATGCATAAGTGCGAATTAGCAAATTCGTCCAAAATGGCAGCATTATCAAAAGCAAAAGCCAAGATTTGGCTTTGTCGGAAGCGAAAGTCATCGCAATTGCCACAGGAAATGCCAAAATCAAACAGACAAAAGTCGCAATCGCCGCCAAAACTACGCTTTCACGCAATACTTTTAGGATTTCAGGGTCAAAAGCCTGGGCATAGTTTTTTATCGTGCCAGTAATTTTCACCCCAAGCAGGCCGTCATTTTCACCAAACGAATATCCCCAAACCAAGGCCATTGGTGCAACAAAAAAGAACAAAAACCAAATGGTTGGGGCAAGCATCGTGCCCCAAAAAAACCGCTTGTTTTCAAACCAATTTTGCATCGGACTTCGCGCTACGCTGCCCTAACTCTTGTCATGGCCGCTTCTATTGCTTGGGCTTGGTCGGCGCCGAGAAACTTACCATATTCACATTTTGACATAACCGCATCTGGTGGGAAAATAATTGGATTATTGCGATAAGTATCGTCCATTAGCGCTTTGGCGGCAGCATTTGGTGTCGGATAGAGGATAGTTTTGGAAATATCCGCGCCATTTTGACCGTCAAGTATGAAATTGATAAACGCATGGGCATTATTGGGGCTTGGCGCACCCATTGGAATACACATGCAATCAGAGTTTAGAAGCGAGCCTTCTTTTGGCACAACAAAATCAATATCGTCATCTTCGACTTTGATTTGCGCGATGTCACCATTATACTCCAGCACAAGATCGACTTCTTTCGACATTAGTAAATCTTGACCACTGTCATCATGGAAGTTCTTAATGTGGGATTTTTGTTTCACCAACATATCTTCGGCTTGCTTCACTAATTCGGGCGTAAAATCATTTACCGAATGACCAAGATATTTGAACACCAAGCGGAACAAATCCATGCTCTCACCGAGCAAAGAAACTTTGCCGCTATAATCAGTTGAATCAAATAAATATTTCCAACTATCGGGAATAACCCCGTTTTTCATTTTTGATTTGCGATAGCCAATCCCCAAAGTTAACCAAGTATATGGCATTGAATATTTGCGGCCAGGGTCAAAATCAGGGTTGGCAAATTCAGGAGAGATATTTCGCTTATTGGGGATTTTAGAATGATCCAGCTCCATCAAAAGACCAGCTTGTCCCATGCGCGCAACATATTCGTTCGATGGCACGATAACATCATAGCCAGAATTGCCCGCCCGAAACTTCGCGAAAAGCTCATCATTGCTAGCGAAAATCGTCATATCGACTTCAACGCCGCTTTCGGCCTTAAAATCAGCCAAGGTGGTTTCGCCGATATAAGTGTCCCAATTATAAAAGTTCAACTTACGCGCTTCTGATCCCGCAATGACGCCAGTTTTGGCACCAGCTTCTGGCTTTTTCTCGCAGCCGACAATTGTGAAGGCAGCCGCCGTCGCGCCAAAGGCCGCCATAAAAGCACGGCGAGAGCGCATATTTCCGCGTAAAAATCGCGCAACTTCGTCATTAGTAAGTTTAATTTCTGTCATGACTTCCCCCATTCAAAATCAATGTTTAAGCGTTACGAAAATACCAATCATAATCTTCAAGCGGAATTGCTGAATTATATCGGCTCTGTTCAGTTCTTTTTACTATGGCATACATTTTTTGGAATTTTTCACCCATATATTCTACAATAGATGCGCAATTTTCAAATTCGTCAAGTGCAGAATACCAATTCATGGGCAATTTTACGGTCGCTTTTTCCAATTGCGAATAACCATCACCAACCACCATTTCGCCGGGGTCAATTTTGTGCTTAATTCCGTGATACACGCCAGCAAGCATTGCCGCCAAACCTAAATATGGACTGGCATCAGCACCTGATATTCGGTGTTCAATGTGCCGCGAATTTGGCGGCCCAGCTGTTATTCTTAAACCAACTGTGCGATTATTAACGCCCCATGTCGCTGCAATTGGTGCATATGAATTACCAACAAACCGGCGATAAGAATTGGCATTGGGCGCAAAAATTGCCATTGAGGCTGGCATTAGCGCTTGCATGCCACCAATTGCGTGCTGCACCATTGGGGTTCCTTTGGGGTCATCCGACGCGAAAAGATTATTGCCTGCCATATCCAAAACCGAAACATGAAGATGCTGGCCATTACCCGCCATGCCTGCAAACGGTTTTGCCATAAAACAGGCTTCAAGGCCGTGTTTGACCGCCACACCTTTTACCAGCCGTTTATACATCATGGCCTCGTCCGCAACCCGCAATGCATCGGCACGGTGTTCAAGGCCTATTTCCAATTGGCCGGGCGCGAATTCGGAAATCGCCGCTTCTATCGGCAAGCCTTGAATTTCGGCGGCTTTGTATAAATCACGCAAAAAACCCATATGGTCATCGAGTTCACGCAGGCCATAAACTTCATTGCCGCTTGCAGTATGTCCTGTTATTGGCGAGGCTGGAAGGTGTGGTCTTTCGCCATGTTTTCTAGGGCCAGTGAGATAAAATTCAAGTTCGCAAGCTACATCAGGAACCATGCCTTCAGCTTCAAAAAGCCTCAATATTTTTTGCAATATTCCGCGTGGGTCAAGTTCATGAATTGGGCCATCAAGCTCATAAAGCGAGACTATGCACTGCGCGACATCATTTCCGAGCCACGGCGCATGAACCAAAGTATTGGCGGCTGGTTTTGCCAATCTATCGGCGTCACCATCTTCCCAAACCAAGCCAGTTTCTTCGCAATCACTGCCAATGGTGTCAACCACTGTGATGGATCCTGGCAAATAACGACCATGGCCATAAACCCCCAAAAGTTCATGGGGGCGAATTCGTTTGCCGCGCGGCACGTCGGTTAAAGGCGAATAAATAATGTCAATGAACGCGATATCGGGGTTCGCCGCCAGAAATTTTTCGGCGTCATTTCGGTTGGCAATTGTAGCAGTGTGGCCTTTATTATTGGTCAAATTATTTCCTCAGACTTTAAGTAATAAATGTTCGCGTTCCCAGGCCGAAACTACACCTTCAAAATGGTCCAATTCCAATTCCTTTACTGACGCAAAAATCTGGCAAAACTCTTCGCCCAAAACTTCACGAACCGGCCCGCAAGCATTGAATCTTTCCAAAGCCTCATCCAATGTGCGCGGTAGTGACCTTGGCAAGCGATAAGCCGATCCCGTGCAAGGCTCGCTTGGCTCTAAACCCATTTGCATCCCAACATAGCCGCACGCTAATGACGCGGCAATCGCCAAATAAGGGTTACAATCTGCGCCCGGTAAGCGGTTTTCGACGCGGCGGTTTTGACCGTCACTAAGCGGCACGCGAAGCCCACAAGAGCGATTATCACGCCCCCATTGGACATTAATCGGGGCATCATATTGCGGGCGCATCCGTCTGAAGCTATTCACATTTGGCGCAAAAAGTGGTGCGCATTCGGGAAGGAATTTTTGCAAACCCGCAATGAAGGATCGAAACATCCAGCTATCTTCGCCATTTGGTTCAGCGAACAAATTATTGCCAGTTTTGGCGTCTTGCAAACTTTGGTGAATATGCATCGCCGAACCTGGTTGATTATCCATCGGCTTAGCCATGAAGGTGCCATATACGCCATTCATAAGTGATACTTGGCGGAATATTCGTTTGAACACCAAAACCTGATCCGCAAGTTGCATTGGGTTGCCGTGATTGAAGTTAACTTCAAGCTGGGCGGCACCTGCTTCGTGAATCATGGTATCAATGTCGATATCGGCTATTTCGCAATATTCATAAACTTGTTCAATTAGGTCTTCGTGCTCATTTAGCGCTTCAAGGCCGTAAGGTTGCGACACCGTTTCGGCGCGCCCCGAGCGCCCGATTGGCGATTCAAGCGGTAAGTCAGGGTCAATATTTCGTGCTGTCAAAAAGAACTCAAGTTCTGGCGCAATTATTGGAACCCATCCTTTTTCGGCATAGAGATTCATAATTTTTGTAAGCACTTGACGCGGCGCGACTTCGATTGGCTCTCCATCTTTGGTAAATGCATCGGTCATAACAAATGCCGTTGGTGTCCGATAACCAGGCGCAACTCTTATCGACGACGGGTCTGGTAAAAGCACACAATCGGGGTCTTGAATTGCTTGATCTATGCCCGACGGCAAATCTGGATAGTCGCCTGTCATGGTTACAGTTAAAATGCTTGAAGCAATGCGCAATGTGCCGCGCTCAACGCCCTGCAAAAAGCGCACCGCAGGCACGACTTTGCCGCGTATGATGCCGTTCATATCGGGCAGCATAAGTTCAATTTCACTTACGCCTTTTGCCTTTATCCAAGCCTCTAATTTCTTGTGATCTTCGCCATTGTCGAACTTCATATCTCACCTTTTGGTTTACTAAACCACATTTTCGAGGATTTGTCTCATTGCTTGCCCATATTTTTTAATTGCATCGGGCGGTAAATTTGGCCCGGCCAAAAGCATATTGTGAAATGGCGTTACCAAAAAACCGCGATTTATCAGACCGAGATGAATTGCATGTTCCAATTCCATATCGAAAGTTTCGCGCATTTGCTTGGCATTGGTTGGAATCAGCTTTGAAAATACAATTTCGAGGCGCGCACCCAAACGAATGATTGACCAATCAAGATCAAATTCCGCGATAATGGCAGCCAGTTCAGCCTCTAATTCGCTTGCCGATGCAATCATATCATCATAGACCTCGCGGGTCATCAGGCTTTCTAGGCTCGCTTTAATAGCAGCCATCGCTAACAGCGAGCCGCCCAAAGTCGTGCCGACTCCTGAATGCCCTTGCGCCATATTTGCGCGCGCATTTTCCAAACCGGTTTTGACTTTCTCATTAAAACCCCAAATTGCGCAAGGAATGCCGCCAGCCACCGCTTTGCCAGCAACGAAAATATCTGGCTCAAGGCCAAAACTTCTGGTGTAGCCACCAAGCCCTGTCGAAAGGGTGTGGGTTTCATCGACCACCAGCAAAGTGTCATATTTCTCGCAAAGCGCCTCCACCGCTTGCAAATACCCTGCTTCAGGCAAAATAATCCCACAATTTGTTAGGGCTGGCTCCATCAAGATGCACGCAATATCGCGCGATTTTAGCTTTGCTTCGAGTGCTTCCAAATCATTGAACGGCACACAAACAGTGTTTAGGGCCGGATTAAATGCTGCGCCCCAATTGCTCGGTTTGGCAATTATTTCGCCATTATCATCCAGAGCCACCACTGTTTCATCAACCGCGCCGTGGTAACAGCCATCAAAAACGAGTATTTTTTGCCGCTTGCTTATCAGCCGCGAGACCCGCAAAGCAAAGCGATTAGCGTCGGAAGCCGACAATGCCATTTGCCAATAAGCTAGGCCAAAAACTTCCACTAACTTGCGACCAACAAATTCACAATGCTCACTTGGCAGCATTGCAGTTAGGCCAGTTTCACTAACGCCATTGAGCGCCCTCATTATGGCGTCAGGAGAATGGCCAAACATCGCACCAGTGTCACCCAAACACAAATCCACTAATTCGTTACCATCAAGATCGGTGACAATGGTTCCTTTGGCGCTTTTGAGACGAATCGGAAATGGCGAGGGCCAGTCCATCATCCAATGTTGCGGCACACCGCGCCAAAAACCAGGGGGGCAATTATGATTGAGGCACGAGGATTTTGCGGCCATAGCAAGGCCTTCTGGGCGTGCGTCAATAAATGCGGCCCGCTCATAACAAATAAAATATGTTAATTTGTCGCGATTGATGCGTGGGTTAGGCGCGATTTTTAGTGCTGACGAATTATTTTGCTCACTCAAACATCACCCATTTGTTATAACATCTTCAGGAAACAGCGTTTTTCTAGCTTCGTCAAGGGGGAAAATTTATGCGCCTGTCTAAGTTAGGTCAAAATCGTCTCTTTAAATGCTTACCTGCTCGCGAGCCTCAATCGTAAAGATAACTAGGAAACGGGTCGCCAAATGAAACCAAGTTCATTTTGTACTATTATTGGTCTTTGGCTGGTGACGGGCTTTTGGTGAAATTTGCGTTCACCAAAAACCCTTTGAATATGGTGCTAGCCGCCCCGAGCGCTTGTCAAGGGGCGAAGTGCTAGCATGGCAAAGCCACCCCTTGACAAGCGCTCGGGGCGGCCCTCACAATCGAACCCAAGTTTTTGTGAAGCTATTAGATTCACCAAAACTTGGTCAAGACTCTTAAAGGCTCTGACATAACCATTTATCCATATTTTGTGACCTAATAACATAGGGATAGCCCCAAATAATTTTTAATGCTCATTCAAATCATGCAGCATAAAGTCCAATGCGTCTTTGACATCGGCACTAATTGCGCGCCGCAATGCGGCTTCATCTTTGTCTTTTAGGGCTGCAAGGGCTTCGGCATGGTGGTCTTCAACGCCATTGATGCCAGCAACATCAGGATACACATGGCGCATGAATGGCCCGAACCTTACCCACAAAGCCTCAATCATTGGCACCAAAACGCTTGATCCCGACGCCCGATAGAGTGTGAAATGGAAAGCGTGATTGTGCGCCATATAGCCCGCGACATCGCCTTCTTTCAGCGCCTTATTCATATTGGAATCGGCTAAAGCCATGTCATCCAACATCGCAGCATCTACATAATTCAATGCCATTGCCGCTGCCTCGGGCTCCAAAAGTGCACGAACTAGCAATAATTCACGGATTTTGTCGTCTGTGAGTTTTGGCACAAAAATGCGCCGAGTGGACGAAATATTAAGTGCCATTTCCGCAGCCAACCGCCAAACCGCGTCCCTGATTGGCGTGACGCTGCCACCAAATTGCGCCGCAAGGCTTCTGAGACTTAGTGCTTGGCCGGGTGCAAATGCTCCGATTGACAATTTTTTGCGCAACGCTTGATACAATGCTTCGTGCAAAGGGGCAGTGGTTTTTGCTTTTGCTGAATTATCACTCACTTACCCTGCCCCTATTGACAAATTCAACCAAAATGCCAAATTGTTATAACAAATTGCGCACCACAGCTGCGAACGAAAAAAGTGAAACCCGTGACCACAGATTTTCAAAAGTCCCATGTTCCAAATGCTGCAAACCTGAACAATGCTTGGTATCATGTCAGCTGCCAAAAACTTAACTTGCGCGAAAAAGCACCAAGCGTCAATGCGGCTTATGATGCCCTAATAATTGGCGCTGGTTTCACGGGCGTAAGTGCGGCATTAAAATTGGCAAAATCTGGCGCGTCGGTTGCGATTATCGAGCAACACGCGCTTGGCAATTGCGCGTCTGGGCGTAATGGCGGCTTGGTCTGTTCGGGGTTTCGGCACGATCAAAAATGGTTTGAGGACAAAATTGGGGCTTTGGCAGCGCAAGACGTTTGGCAAGTTGCCGAGGCTGCGAAGGCGCACTTAAGAGCCAATCTGCATGAACATAAAATTGAAGCGGACTTTGAAACTGGCTTGGTGTTTGCGGCTCATTCAAAATCCACGCTTGATTGGGCGCAAAAAGATGCAGAGCATTTAACAAAACAATATGGATATAAAGCACTAACCAATCTTGATAATGCCGAATGCGCAAATGCACTCGGCACCGATGTTTATTGGGGCGGCGTAAGAGACGATGGCGCAGGCCGCATTCACCCTTTGAAATATTTGTTTGGCTTGCTGCAAGCGGCGGACAATGCGGGGGCGCATATTTTTGAAAAATGCCAAGCGCAAAAAATAGTTGAAACATCAACTGGAATTGAAATCACAACCAATATGGGCGTTATCAAGGCCAAGAAATTATTGCTTTGCGGCGACGGCCAGCTTGAGGGCATAAATTCGCAAGTTGAAGCCAAAGTAATGCCAATCGGCAGTTTTATGATTGCCACAAAACCAATTGAAGATGAATTTATGCGAGGCGCGGTTGGTGCGATGGACACCAAATTCGTAGTCAATTATTTCCAACGCACAAGAGACAATCGTTTGCTTTTTGGTGGCGGCGAAAAATATACGCCGCATTGGCCCAAAGATATTGCCAGCTTTGTTCGCAAAAACTTGGCCAAAATCTATCCGCAATTTGCTGACATTGAAATAACCCACGCATGGGGCGGGATTTTGGGCATAACCCCGACCCGCCTTCCCTTTGTGCGCCAAATTTCAAACAATATATTGGTGTCGGCGGGTTATTCAGGGCAAGGAGTTTTGCTTGCACCATTTTTTGGTGATATTTTGGCAAAAGTGATTTTGAGCGAAAAATCTCCATTTGCAATGATTGACAAGCTACCCGTCCCCGATTTTCCAGGTGGCAAATTTATGCGCTTTCCATTACTTACTGCTGCATTATCTTATTACTCTATTTTGGATAAATTACCGTGATACCCAAATTGAACGACCCGACGCTTCTAAAGTCCCAATGCCTTATCGGTGGAGAATGGTGCGGCTTGCCCGAAGCCAATGTCACAAATCCCGCCAATGGCGAAGTCATTGCGACAGTTCCACGGATGGGATCAAAGGAGGCGCAAGAGTGCATTGATGCTGCGTTCATTGCCCAGAAATTATGGGCGAAAAAAACCGCAAAAGAGCGCGCAAACATTCTTCGCAATTGGTTTAATTTAATCATTGCCAATGCCGATGATTTAGCGCTGATTTTGACCCTTGAACAAGGCAAACCGCTTGCCGAAGCCAAAGGCGAAATTCTTTATGCCGCGAGTTTTGTTGAATTTTTCGCCGAAGAAGCCAAGCGAATCAATGGTGAAATTATTCCTTCTCCAAACGCCAATGGCCGTATTTTGGTGCTGCGTGAGCCTTTGGGTGTGGTGGCGGCAATAACTCCATGGAATTTCCCAGCCGCGATGATAACCCGCAAACTGGCGCCAGCTTTGGCTGCTGGCTGTGCCGTGGTTTGCAAGCCCGCAGGCGAAACACCTTTGAGCGCATTTGCATTGGGTGAATTGGCGAATAGAGCTGGCGTTCCTGCGGGGGTATTGAACATTATCAATGGCAATTCGGCACAAATTGGCGAAGTTTGGTGCGCCTCACCAATTGTTCGTGGCTTATCATTTACTGGCTCTACCGAAATTGGCAAATTATTGATGCGCCAATGCGCCGATACCGTAAAAAAACTGGCGCTCGAATTGGGCGGCAATGCTGCGTTTTTGGTGTTTGATGACGCTGATTTAGAAGCTGCCGCCGAGGGGGTCATGGCTTCGAAATTCCGCAACACTGGCCAAACTTGCGTATGCGCAAATCGCATTTTAGTGCAAGCCAAAATTCATGATGAATTTGTTGCGATTTTGGGCCGAAAAATCTCAGCCCTAAAAGTGGCGGACGGGCTTGAAAGCGGTGCAACCCAAGGCCCACTAATCGATGCAAAAGCAATAGCCAAAGTAAATGCACATATAGCGGACGCGACTTCAAAAGGCGCGTCTATTGTAATTGGCGGCAAAACCCACGCAAAAGGCGGCAATTTCTTTGAACCGACATTATTGACCGGCGCAACCAATGCAATGGACGTCGCCAAGGAAGAAACTTTTGGCCCATTATGCCCAATTTTCAAATTCGAAACCGAGGAAGACGGCCTCGCAATGGCAAATGACACAGAGTTTGGGCTTGCCAGTTATTTTTATGCGAAGGATTTAGGGCGAGTTTTCCGAATTGCCGAAGGGCTTGAAGCAGGAATAGTTGGTGTTAATTCTGGCCTTATTTCTAATGAAGTCGCACCATTTGGCGGCATAAAACAATCAGGTTTAGGTCGCGAAGGATCGCACCACGGCATAGATGAATATACCGAAATCAAATATGTTTATCTTGGGGTTGGTTAGAGGATTCAGGTAGTTTTCCGAACGCCTATTTTTCCCATTTCTGCGACTTCTACGAAAGTCAAAAACCAAGTGTGTCATCCCCGAATTTTCGCAGAAAATATCGGGGATCTCAGAGAATTATACTACCAGATCCCCGACAAAATCTTTGATTTTTCGGGGATGACAACAAACTCTAAGACTTTCGCGGAGGTCTCAACTTGGAAATCCAACGCTCTAACGGCCCGCCGTTGGCGCTGGGGCATGAGTGGTTTCATTTGCGCCCGCCAATTTATCGGCTGCTTCACCATGCGATTCAATTTGCGGTTCGGCATGGGGTGCGCTGTGAACTACTTTGGCGGAACTTGGCCTCGCGACATCGGTTGGTGGTTGCGAAAAAGTGACAATAGCCACCAATTGACCAGCAGGCGGATTACGCCAAATGGTTTCGAACTCTTTTTTGCCGTGCGCTTTTAGAACTGTAACTCCAGGGTCAGCGAGCCATTTGGCTTTTTGCACACCGCTTGCATCGACCAACACGACGCGAAGATATGGGACAAGTTTGTCAGTGTTGGAAATGGACTTAATTACGCCGCTTACTACTAGTCTGGGTCCTTGCGCATCAATTCCCGAACGAACTTTTACTTGGGTAATTTCAATGCCATAAATGTTTGCAGGAACGCCAATAAAAGCGAAGGCACTCGCCGATTTTGGCCATTTAGCGACAATTGAGTTGCGATTGCTTATTGCTGCAAATAGACCACCGCCAACCACTGCTATTGCCAAGACCCAACCAATTGCAATGGCTGCGACTTGCAAGAAGATCTTTTTATCGATTGCTGCTTTTCTTATTTTTTCGTGCGGCGCATTTGAGTTTGATTTTTGTGCGCCAAAACCCTTGTTATTGGTCGAATCTTGCGAACCAATATCCCGCACAGCTGTGCTTTGGTTAAGCTCTAATTCATTTTCATCATCAAACGGCAATTGATACCAAAAATGGCCACAGGCCGCACAACGGACATTGCGCCCCGCTTCCGGGATTGCAGTTTTGGCGATTTGATATTTCGCGCTACAAGCAGGACAATTAAGAAGCATTAGAACCACAATTCACTTAAAGCGCAATCCACTCAAGTGGAATCACTTGGGGGGTAAATTGCGCGACAAAACAATAAACTAGCGCGGTTTTCAAGTTCCACTTAAAAAGCCACCGCGCTAGAATCAAAATAACAGGTCAATTGCATTGACCTACGAACAGAAATAACAATGATGGAATTGCAATTCAAACCTTATTCGGCAAAATAGTCCACTCATGAATGACAAAAGCGCACACACTCGGTCAAATTTCGGCAAAAGAGGCACTGACAACGCCGATTTTCCGAAGGCGCTCGTCCAATTTGAAAATGTCTCTTTGAAATATAATAATTCAATTGCCGAAAAAAATAGGAATTTGGCATTGGATAGAGTTTCTTTGCGACTTGAGCGTGGCGGGTTTTATTTTTTAACTGGCCCGTCGGGCGCTGGTAAATCAACTTTGCTCAAATTGATGTATTTGGCGCTAAGACCTAGCCAAGGCGATATTGAAATGTTTGGCGTAAATGTCGGTAAGGCGGACCGCGACGAACTGCCCAGTTTGCGGCGACGTATCGGCGTGGTTTTCCAGGATTTCAGACTTTTGCCGCATTTGAGCGTGTTTGATAATTTGGCTTTGCCTTTCCGAGTGCGCGATAAAGCACCCGCCGATTATATCGATGATGTCGAAGAATTATTAAATTGGGTTGGTCTTGGCAAAAGAATGGACGCACTACCCGAAACCCTTTCGGGCGGTGAGCAGCAAAGAGTCGCAATTGCGCGCGCAGTGGTTGGCAAACCAGATTTGCTAATCGCGGACGAGCCAACTGGTAACGTAGATCCACAAATGGGCGCACGGCTTATACGTTTGTTTGTGGAGCTTAATAAGTTGGGCACGACAATTGTTATTGCAACCCACGATCACGAAATGGTGGCAAGGTCGGGTGCGCCAGTTTTAAGGCTTGAACATGGCAAATTGACGCAAATTTCGGCACCGCATCGCGCCGCAAATTCAAGGCATTAAAAATGAAATTTGGCGATTTTGGTTTCTTAAATTTTGAGTTTTTTCGGCGGTTTTTCGGTGCTGGCGAAACCCCATTATTGCCAGCCGATAGTCGCCAAGTGCGGCCACTAACTATTGTTGTCGCGATTATGTGCGGGCTTGGCTGTCTTGCGGCACTGACGGTTCGATCTGGTTTTCGCGCCGCCGACAATTGGACCAATGATCTTGAAAGCGCCTTGACGGTTTTAGTTTCATCACCGCGCGACGAACAATCGCTTACACGCGCAGTAGTGATTTCAAGGAGCGTAGAGGGGATTGCAAGCGCCAACTTAATGCCAAGAACAAAAGCCAAAGCATTGTTGCGAACATATGGCGCCAATATTGGCGCTTTGATTGACGAATTGCCGCTCCCGAGTTTGATTGAAGTGGGGTTAGTAAATAAAGATAAAAAAGCCGCAGGCCTACTTGAAGCCGAGTTAAAAAAAGCTGGATTTAACGTGGAAATAGACGACCATAGTCGTTATTCGGGCGAAATTTTGCGCACTTCCATGGTGTTGCGCGGCTTTGCACTTTTGGCACTTTTGGCGTTGATAATAGCCGCAGTTGCATCAATTGGTTTCGCTGCCAGAGCTGCGTTGGAAACCCGCCGAGACGCAGTCGAAATTCTGCACCTTGTGGGCGCGGAGGACGCATTTGTTGCCCGCGAAGTTCAATCGCGGTTTATGCGCCTTGGTTTAATTGCTGGCAGTATTGGGGCATTTGGCGCGGGCTTGATGACAGTCTTGGGCTCTGGACTGATGTTTATCGGCGCAAGCGGTATGACCAAGGGCGCGGATTTGCTAAAATGGTATGATATTTGGATTTTGCTTCTCGCGCCAATTGTCACGGCGGTGGCCAGTGCAATTGCAGCGCGAATAGCGGCTCGCTCAACACTTCGCGAATTGGTGTGACCATGAAGAAATTTAGGCTCGCAAGCATTATTTCGCGTTTTTTCTTTATCCTTGGTTTTGGTGCGGTCATATTTATATTGGCCGGCTTTTTTAAATTTGCTGAAGCTACAATCAATACGGGAAATAATCTGCAAAATATAAGGGCGCAGGACGGCATAGTTGCGCTCACGGGCGGCTCAGCTGAACGCCTTAAAGCTGGCGTTAGCTTACTTGAACGCCACAAAGGCAAGAAGTTGTTGATTTCGGGAGTTTTCAAGTCTGCGACAAAAGAGGAAATTCGTGCAATTGCTGGCGGCAGCCGCGAGCTTTTCGCTTGTTGTGTGAACCTCGGCAAAGACGCGACGGACACAATCGGCAACGCCCAAGAAGTAAAAAAATGGGCGCATGACAATCATTTTGAAAGCCTGATAATTGTGACTGATAATTATCATATTCCAAGGTCAATGTTGGAAATTTCACACGCCGCGCCTGAACTTGAGTTGGTTCCGTTTGCAACAAGGGTCAGCCCATTTATTGACAAATATTGGTGGCAAGACGAAAAAGCGGTAAAAGGATTGGCAACTGAATATTCGAAATATTTGCTCGCTGGCTTACGCTTGAAATTAGGCATTGAACCACAGCGTAAGGATTTGGGTAACAAAAATGACTAAAACAATCAATTTATTGCGCTCAATAATATATGAAATTTGGTTTTACCTCACAATTTTATTTGTCGGCGGCATTGGCATGATTTTCACTTTAATCAACCCTAAATTCGCGCTTAATGTTGTCAATATTTGGTCGCGGGTTTCTCTTTTTGGCCTTCGCCACATCATGGGCATTGAAATCGAAATTAGGGGCCGCGAAAATCTAATAAATGGCCCAATGCTGGTTGCTGGCAAGCATTTATCAACGCTAGACACACTTGTTCCGTTTACGGTTATGAACACGCCGGCATTTGTATTCAAAAATGAATTGTTCAAAATGCCGATTTTTGGTTGGTATCTGAAATCTGCGGGCATGATTGGTATCGACAGAAGCGGCGCAATGGCAGCCCTTAAATCAATGGTGACTATGGCAAAAATTCGCAATGCCGAAGGACGGCCAATTTTGATATACCCTGAAGGCACGCGCAAAGAATTGGGTGCCGAAACGGACTATAAGCCGGGCGTTGCCGCTATTTATGGTTTGCTTGGCGTGCCATGTGTGCCAATGGCACTGAATACTGGCATTCATTGGCCAGCACATGGATTGCGAAAAACCCCAGGTAAAGTCGTGTTTGAGTTTTTACCAGCAATCGAAATTGGGCTTAAGCGCCAAGATTTTATGGAACGGCTTGAAAACGCCATTGAAACCAAAACCGCTGAACTCATAAAAGAAGGCCAAAATGGCTGAAAATAAGCCGCCAAAAAAGGCCGATACTAAATTGCTCTTGGTCTCGTGGGGCTTGGGATTGGCCTTAGTTGTTTTCTATGTCGGCTATTGGGTTTTTGTTGCACACAAAATTGAAACCCAATTAGAAGCGCGAAAAAATGCCGATTTTTCTTTTACGAGCGCTAAAATTAGCGGCTTTCCTTATCGTTTTACTTTGACCATAAAAGAATTGAACGCAAAAATTGGGCAAGTCACCTTATTGAGGGCGGAAGAATTTTCCGCGTCGGCTTCGACTTTTGAACCGCAATTATGGGTATTAGAAGGCGCGGCACGCCCGTCAATCTGGCTTGATAACCCTGCCTATTCTGACACAGTGGCTTTTCAATTCGAACTAAAGCCAAACAACTTCCAAGCATCAGTACGATTTGACCCAAAATCACGCGAAATTGAAAGACTATCAATCCAATTTAGTGGCATAGCAAGCAGTGGGTCGCAATATCCAGAAATTTTTTCGATGGGGCGTGGTGAAGTTCATTTAATCAAAGATAACACCAATAATAATTATGCGTTTTCAGTTGATCTCAATGCCGTTACGAATTCCCTAAACACTTCATTGCCAAACCGTTTATTGCTTCGTGGCCTACTTAATAACCCGCAAAATCTCAATCGAAACTGGGATTATTGGACAAAGAATGGCGGTATAATAGATATAAAATATGGCATGTTTGGGGAAAAAACTGGTGTCCAATACGCCGATAATATGCGAGGCAAGCTCTATTTTAATTCAGAAGGGAAATTTTCAGGCAAAATAAATGCGGATATTGAACTGAGTTTGGGGCCACACAGGTTTGGGCCGTTTAATGGCTCAATGTATCTAAAGGATAGCGAGGTTGACGAGCCCGCAACCGCCCAAGAATTGATGGAAATCGAGGCTTTTAGGCAACATGAAGCGCTATTATTCTCTGGTCGGACTTTTTAGAC
This sequence comes from Hyphomonadaceae bacterium, assembly GCA_009773395.1. Classification (GTDB taxonomy): domain Bacteria; phylum Pseudomonadota; class Alphaproteobacteria; order Caulobacterales; family Aquidulcibacteraceae; genus Pseudaquidulcibacter. Next base: position 328,418 of record WRPI01000001.1, read on the forward strand.
GCAGCGCAGCCAGTATCGGTCATTATTCACCTTGCATCAAAATGAGTTGCACACCTTTAAAAGTTAACCAAAGATAATTTATGGTGCTAATGCGGCTCATTACAACATAAAACAGTCAAACGGAATTAATTACCTTCTGTCAAAGCATTGAAGTTTTGGCTTGAGAAAGGAAGTTTAAGTGGCTTTGGAATGGTTTATGGAAAATCATGCTTTTCCAAAACCATTCGATGAGCGTGAGTGCGCCCTAGGTTTTTGTCAAGGCCGCGCTTTGCGCCCGAAGGCTTTGGGCCTTGACAAAAACCTAGGACGCGAAGGGATAATAACCGAATGGGCTTAAGACAAACCTGCGCTTAAGACCATTCCAGACAAAATCTTATATGTAATCTATAATCTCCTGCTACTGCAACGCAATTGCACCGTAACACTAAAGATATCGGCTCATAATCCGCTTATAGTAATTCCGAAATGAACGAAGCTCGCAAAAAGCAATTAATTTTAAACAGCTAATGCTCTAATTCTGCCAATCCCAATTGACTCTTGCGAGCGCAAACTATAGTTACGCCACTTCAATCGCTCGCAGTTAGTTTGCGGGCATTTTTTGCATGAATTTTGCAGCTTCATTTATCAAAAATGGGCGATTATAGAAGGAAAACACCGATGTTCGCGGTGATTAAAACAGGCGGCAAGCAGTATAAAGTCGCAGCTGGTGACAAGTTTGTCATTGAAAAATTAGAAGGTGAAGCGGGTTCAAAAGTTGTTTTTGATCAAGTTTTGATGGTTGGTTCCGACAAAGGCGTTACTGTTGGTGCGCCGTTTGTTTCGGGCGCAACGGTTTCGGCTGAATTGGTCGATACGTTCAAAGGTGATAAAGTAATGGTTATCAAAAAGACCCGCCGCAACACATATCGTCGCCGCCGTGGTCATCGTCAACTTGGTACTTTGGTACAAATTACCGCACTAAACGCATAAGGATTTAGGTAATGGCACATAAGAAAGCCGGTGGTTCAACTCGCAACGGTCGCGATTCCCACTCAAAACGCTTGGGCGTTAAAAAATATGGCAATGAAACTGTAGTTGCTGGCAATATTTTGGTGCGCCAACGCGGCACTAAGTTCTTTGCGGGTGACAATGTTGGTATGGGCAAAGACCATACTTTGTTTGCAACTGTTAATGGCATGGTGTCATTCCGCCGCAAAGCCGATGACAGATGCTTTGTATCAGTTACGCCGGCACTTGCTGCGGAATAAACATTGCAGCCAATTTGTTTGAATTAGGGGCTGCAAAGCCCCTTTTTTATTGTAAAAAAGGAAAGTGATTTTGCAATCCAATCCAACTTGCATAAGCAAGTTGGCAAGGCCAAGCGGCCGTCGCGCCTCGTGGCGCGCCCCCGCGGAGCAATTTGCGAAGCAAATTAGGCGTGAGCGAGAAAAATGAAGTTTCTAGATCTTGCAAAGATATATGTGCGTTCAGGCGATGGCGGTAATGGCTCTCGCTCGTTTCGCCGTGAGAAATTCATTGAATATGGTGGCCCCGATGGTGGCGATGGTGGCCGTGGCGGCGATGTGATTATTGAAGCTGCTGATGGCCTAAACACCCTAATTGACTATCGTTACCAACAACATTTCATGGCGCAAAATGGCAAAAAAGGCGGTGGGCGCGGCTTGCATGGCGCCAATTCGCCGCCGCTTATATTAAAAGTCCCAGTTGGCACCGAAATTCTTGAAGAAGACCGCGAAACTTTAATCGCCGACTTAAGCAGGGTCGGTGATAAAATTATCATTTGCAAAGGCGGCAATGGCGGTTGGGGCAATTTGCATTTCAAAACTTCGGTAAATCAAGCTCCAGATTATGCCAATCCGGGGCTTGCGGGGCAGGAGCGTGATATTTGGTTGCGGCTAAAACTCATTGCGGACGCTGGCCTTGTTGGTTTGCCCAATGCTGGAAAATCAACTTTTTTGAAATCGGTGAGTGCGGCAAGCCCCAAAATTGCTGATTATCCATTTACAACTTTGCACCCTAATTTGGGCGTGGTCAGCCTGGGCACCGAATCACGTTTTGTTTTGGCCGATATTCCGGGGCTTATTGAGGGCGCAGCTGAAGGCGCGGGGCTTGGAACAAGGTTCTTGGGCCATGTTGAACGCTGCGCGGTCTTGTTGCATTTAATTGATGGCACCGAGAAAGATTTGCAAAAAGCCTATCAAACCGTGCGCACCGAACTTGAGGCCTATTCACCCTTATTGGCGTCCAAACCACAGATTGTTGCGATAAATAAAATAGACTCGCTAACAACAGCCGAGCAAAAAGCCAAAAAGAAAAAATTGGAAAAATATACTGGCGGCCCCGTCTATCTCGTTTCTGGTGTTTCTCACAAAGGAACAAAGGAAGTGGCAGCGCTTTTGTTCGAAGAAGTAAAAAAGGCTCGTGAAGGTGAAAAGGCAAACGCCTTGAACAATGACGACGACGAAACAAGTTGGGAGCCATAATGCACCCATTATTTGGACAATCCGAACCAACGCGCCTTCACACCGCCAAGCGAATTGTCGTAAAATTCGGCTCATCTATTCTAGTTAATGCCAAAACTGGTGAGCCAAATCGTGAGTATTTATTGTCTATTGCTCGAAATATCCAAGAATTATTGGTGCATGGGGCGCAGGTTTTGATTGTTACTTCGGGCGCGGTTGCAATTGGTCGCCGCATATTAGGGCTCGATGGCGCCAAAATGAAGCTTGAAGAAAAACAAGCCGCCGCCGCAACTGGGCAAGTCGCCTTGATGCAGGCTTGGCAAGCGGCATTGGCGGAATATAATATAAAATGTGCGCAATCTCTGCTAACCGCTTATGACACCGAAAGACGCCGCAATTGGTTAAATGCACGGGCAACTTTTGATGCTTTGTTCACGCTAGGGGTAGTACCGATTGTCAATGAGAACGACACGGTCGCAACAAGCGAAATCCGCTATGGTGACAATGATCGTCTTGCGGCGCGCGTGGCACAAATGATTGGCGCGGATTGTTTGATATTGTTTTCTGATATTGATGGGCTTTATGATAAGAACCCGCGTCAATTTTCCGAGGCAAAACACATTGATGTTGTTGGCGCAATTACCCCCGCTATCGAGGCCATGGCAGGTGAAGCAAACGCCGCTGTGGGTATGGGCTCAGGGGGAATGCGCACCAAAATTGAAGCTGCAATTATTGCAACATCGGCGGGCTGCGCGGTGGCAATTTGCGACGGCCGTGGGCTTGGCGCTTTGGCACGTTTAGGCAATCACGGCAAAGCCACTTGGTTTGAAGCAGCAACCGACCCAAAAACCGCGCGGCATTTGTGGTTGGCACATAATTTAAGGCCACAAGGCACATATGTCATTGATAAAGGCGCCGTCACTGCGCTGTTGGCTGGAGCCAGTCTTCTGCCAATCGGGGTTGTTTCGGTGGAAGGTAATTTTGAGCGCGGTGACGCTGTTGCCATCAAAGGCAAAAACGGCAAAATCGTCGGACGCGGCATAAGCGCATACAGCTCTGGCGATGCTGGGCAAATTATTGGCGTCAAGTCCGAAGAAATTGAGCGTATTCTTGGATTTTCTGGCCGCCCCGCGCTTGTCCATCGTGATGATATGGTGGTTGGCGCAATAGTTGAATGAACTGCAACAATTTTTGGATAAATCTTGCAAAGCACTGCACTTTTGCCCATTGGTGCGAGTATGAACTCCGATAAAACCGATAGCCCAGAAGATATTTCCCAATTGCGTGCAAAAATTGATGCGATTGATGCGCAAATCGCGAATCTATTGGTTGAGCGCACCGAAATATCGCAAGCAGTTGCTTTTTCTAAAAATAGTGACGCAAAAAATGCTAATATGGAGCTCAGTTTTGGTTGGCGGCCCAAGCGTGAAATCGAGATATTGCGCCATATAAGGCAGGCCCAACCTAGCCTTGGCAAACGGCTTTCATATATGGTGTGGCGCGCGATGATTACCCGCAATTTGGCATCACAAGCACCAATGGAAGTTATTTGCGTAAGGCAATCCGAAGCCGCCAGCCGTATTGGTTTTGGTGCGGCGATTGTTCCGCGCATTGTTGAAAATTGTGATTTTGCACTTCAAATTTCTAACTCAACCGAGAACATAATATTGTCGCTTCCTTGGCCCGATGAAAACCAAAATTGGTGGCTTAGGTTGCTTGAGCCCCAATATAGTGATTTGAAAATCAATATGGCGTTACCGCATATTGATGACCGCGAGCCCGAGGCCCTTTGCCTTGCCCGCATTGCGCCTATTGAAACTGGAAATGATTTTAGTCTGATCGCGACCAAGACAGCGGAAATCGAATTTCCAAATCCCGCCGATGCTGAATTGATTTCAACTGCATGTGGCCATTGCCTTTGGCGTTTGCGCGGCTTTCACAGCGAACTAACATCTCCAAATGAACCAGTGTATTTCCTCGGTGCATACGCACTTGTATAACCCCATAAAGGCCTTTGAAATGCAACCCGAACCCCTGAATAATATTCTTGATATCGTCCCTTATAAAGGTGGCGAAGCGCAAATTGAGGGCGTGTCAAAAATCTATAAATTGTCGTCCAATGAAAACCCGTTGGGCTGTTCGGGCACTGCCCGTGCCGCATATATACAGGCCGCCGATGCTCTTAATATTTATCCCGATGGTGCGCATGATGAATTGCGCGCGGCAATCGCCACCCGTTTTGGCCTTGATGCGGGGCGTATTATTTGCACCAATGGATCGGACGAAGTTTTCCAACTTTTGGGACGAACTTATTTGCAGCCGGGTGATGAAATTATTCAAAGTGAATATGGTTTTCTGGTCTATCGATTGATTGCACAGCAATCTGGTGCAAAATGCATCAGCGCGCCGACCAAAAATTTCACGGCGCAAGTTGACGCTATACTTGCAGCGGTAACGCCAAAAACCAAAATTATATTTCTCGATAATCCCAGCAATCCATGCGGAACATATATTGGGTTCGACGAAATCAAAAGGCTTCACAGTGGCTTGCCTTCCAATATTTTATTGGTGCTTGATGCAGCCTATGCCGAATATGTAAATGCCAATGATTATTCGGCTGGCCTTGAATTGGCGGCAACATTTGACAATGTTTTGATGACACGAACATTTTCAAAAATCCTCGGCCTTGCGGCACTTCGCATTGGTTGGGCTTATGGCCCCCAACGGGTCGTCGATGCATTAAACCGCGTCCGCGGGCCGTTCAATGTGACCGCCCCATCACTTTGCGCTGGCGCAGCAGCCATGCGCGATATGTCTTTTAGCCAAGAAAGCAATAGCCACAATCAAAAATGGCTCGATATTTTGACAAAGGAAATTGAGGATCTTGGCTTAGCGCCCGTCAAAAGCGTCGCCAATTTTGTTTTGGTTGGCTTCGCGCAAAATGGTGCAAAAACGGCTGATGCTTGTGATGAATTCTTAAAGTCCAAGGGTCTTATTGTGCGCAAACTGGGGGCATATGAATTGCCAAACCATCTACGCATCAGCATAGGCACCGATGAAGCAAATCATGCACTTATTGCTGCATTAAGGGATTTTATGCGTGAATAAGTTCAACAAAATCGCGATCATCGGTATTGGCTTAATCGGCTCCTCGATTGCGCTAAAAGCACGAGAAATAAACATCGCGGGAGAAATTGCGCTTTATGACATCGACCCCGAAGTGCGCGAAATAGCGCGCGAATTGAAATTGGGGCGGGTTTATGAAAATTTCGCTGAATTATTGCGCGGCGCAGATTTGGTGATTTTATGTGTGCCATGCGGCGCTATGGAAGCGGTTAGTCAACAAATCGCGCCATTCCTTAAAGCTGGCACTATTTTGACCGATGTTGGCTCGGTCAAAGGCGAAATTGTCAAAATATTGACTGCAAATGCGCCCGAAAATGTGTTTGTGATACCCGGTCACCCAATTGCAGGCACCGAACAATCGGGGCCGCGAGCAGGCTTCGCCGAATTGTTTGACGGGCGTTGGTGTATAATTACGCCGATAAACCAAAGCGAGGAATATTTGGCGGCACTTGCCAAACTATCTGATTTTTGGACCAGCCTTGGCTCAAAAATTGAGCTTATGGATCCTGCGCGGCATGATTTGGTATTGGCCATGACCAGCCATATTCCGCACCTAATCGCTTTTTGCATTGTAAACACCGCTGAGGACACTGAAACCCTTAGTGAAAGCGAAGTTGTTAAATACTCGGCTGGTGGCTTTCGCGATTTTACACGAATTGCAGCATCGGATCCAACTATGTGGCGTGATGTGTTCTTGCTAAATAAAGACGCGGTATTAGATATTTTGGGGCGGTTTTCGGAAGATTTGACCGCACTTCGCCGCGCGATACGTTGGGACGACGGCGACGTATTATTTGACGTCATCACCCGCGCGCGCCGTATGCGTAAAGAAGTTATTGATGCTGGCCAAGACAGCGAAAAACCGAATTTCGGTAGATAAGCAGCGACATGCATTTGCCATAACATTCATATATGCTAATATACGCAAATTATGAAGGCAGAGACCCTATGATTGAATCAATGAGCGAAGCACAAATGGAAGTGATGGCCGAAGAAGCTTCTGGGCTTTTATTGGCAATGAGCAATCCTAAGCGGCTTTTAATTATGTGCAACCTCCTTGATGGCGAACTTTCGGTCAATCAATTGGCGGCAAGAGTCAATCTCAATCAATCGGCCTTGTCACAGCATTTGGGAAAATTACGTGCACTGAAATTAGTGGCAACACGGCGCGATGCGCAAAATATTTTCTATCGCCTCGCATCAAACGAAGTTACCGAAGTTTTGTCAGTATTGAATAAATTATACTGCCAAAGCGATGGGACCGCCGCCTTGGCGTGCTGAAAATGACGCCACTCCAATTCATCGATTAGTAGTGGCGTCGCTTTTGTATTATTCCTTCAACTTCTTAATTCCCAAGAAGTCCATAACGAATTTCTCGTAAAACGGCTCAGTATTGCCGCTTCTGACTTTGCCAAGGAAATATTTTTCAAAGCCAATTTTCGCCAAATGAACCCATTTGCCTTTGCTGGACCAATTGCGATTGCGTGGTGGGATTTGTGGTTCGGCAACGAACGCTATCCCGCTGTCGCCAAAGTCCGCTAGGCAAACCGCATTCCAGCTTGCAATATGCGTGGCTTCATTTCCGCGCACTAATTGCCCGATATTTAACGCGGTGGCAGTAACCATAGATTCAATCATAAACCCTGTTTTTGGCACACCACATGGCACAGGCGTTGGGCCTGCTGGCGCAATTGCAACGCACACGCCAACCGCGAACACATTTTGATATGTTGGGTTTCTTTGGTTTTTATCAACCAAAATGAAACCGCGTGGATTGGTAAGTTTTTCAATGCCAAAAACAGCGGGAACGCCCCTGAACGCTGGCAGCAGCATCGCAAAGCCAAAAGGAATTTCTTTTTGCGCTTTCACCGTACCGTCGTCATTTATTTCTTCAATAAATAATTTGCCTTCTTCGGCCTTTTGCACTTTGGACGAAGTATGCCACTTAATGTGCCGATCTCGGAAAGCGCTTTCAAGAAGGCCTTTGGTATCGCCAACGCCATCAAGCCCTAAATGGCCAATGTAAGGCTCCGAAGTGACAAATGTCATTGCGACTTTATCGCGGATTTTGCGTCGCCTTAATTCAGTGTCCAAAATCATGGTGAATTCATAAGCTGGGCCATAACATGATGCGCCTTGAACTGCGCCAACCACGATGGGGCCAGGGTTTTTGCAGAATTCTTCAAATTTATCCGAAGCTTTAAGCGCATGATCCACATGGCAAATGCTGGTGGTGTGGCCTTCGGGGCCGAGACCTGAAATTTCATCAAATGCCAAATCAGGCCCAGTTGCGATAACTAAATAATCATAATCCAGTTTACGGCCGTCATTAAGTTCGACTTGATTGGCGTCTGGGTGAACTCTTTTTGCACCACAATCTTCCAAGCCGATGTGATGTTTTGCAAACGCCGCGCGAAGATCTACTTCTATTGATTCGCGGTTACGCCATTTTACCGCAACCCACGGATTTGACGGAACAAAATGATAGATTGAACCGTTGTTTACTACCGTCAATGTGTCTTCCGAGCGAATTTGCTCTTTCAATTCATAAGCAGCAATTGCACCGCCTAGACCTGCTCCTATAAGTATAATTTTTGCCATTTCTCATCCCTTTTTGTTTTATTTGGCCCCTTAATTCATGATACCAATTGCGGCCATAATTTGGTATCTTGTGCTAATTAACTTGCCGCTGGTCATTGCCAGAGCCATTTGTGCCGAAGTTAAATCCCTTTGCGCATTAAGCAAGTCCACAATTGGTCGCATGCCAACTCGAAACTCGGCTTCGACACTATCTTTGGCAATTTGCCGCGCATTTAGGCTTGCGCGGGCAGCAATTAGACTTGCTTGCGCAGCTTCATAGTCCGCATATGCGCGCTCAACCCCAAAAATAATATTGCGGTTAATTGCAGCATTTTGTGACTTCAGTGCATCGCGATTAGCGCGCGCGACATCAATATTTGCACTGGTCCGGCCCGCTGTCCAAAGCGGAACCGAAAAATTGACATAAGCGCCAATATCGTCGGATTTATATCCCGCAAGAAACTGATCGCGAACTGTGCTTGCGCGCGCGCTTACCGAGACATTTGGATAGCGGCTGGCATATGCCGCACGCACCATCGCTTCTGCTGCCGCCAGTTTTGCTTTATTGGCTGCTAATAATGGGTGGTCTGCAAGTGCTTGTTCGCGCGCTGTTGCAATATTTTGCGGAATATAATTGGGCAAGCCGTCCAAATTCGGATTGGTAAAATCGCGGCCTGTTAATCGCCGCAAATTGGCATTTGCTGTGGCAAGACTGCCCTGAGCTTCAGATACCAATGATTGCGCCCCAGCAAGCGCCGCCAATGCTTCGGCTTTGCGCGAAACTGGCACTTCGCCAGCATTAAATTGCAAAGTCGCGTCATTCGCATATCTTTGCATTGCCGCCAAATTGTCATTGGCAAATCTAAGCGCCTGACCCGCAACATATGCATCGCTATATGCTTTTGCAACTTCAGCGACTAATTGGTTGAGGGCGTTCTCATACTCACCGTTTTGCGCCGCCAAATTATATTCTGCGGCGGAAACTTGCGCCAATGATGCGCCACCATCGAACACCCGCCTTTCCCAAGCGATTGCCAATGAACGCGGATAAATTTCGCGAGAACCGGCACCAAAGTCCGCACTACTGGCACCAAATGAGCCCTGAGCACCAACCGAGGAGCGCCGATTAGCCCGCGCAAGCTGATATTGTGATTGCGACACATTCACCATGGCACCTACAGCTTGGAGTGATGGTTCGCCCAAAACCGCCGCTTCAATCGCGCTTTGCAAGCTCTGTGAGTTGGCATTCGCACTTTGAGCATAAGCCAACGGCGGCACGGCGGTCAATATTGAACCAAATGCAAATATTGCGGCAATTAGTGACTTTTTCATTTGAAGTGATCACCAGCTTTTAAGCCGAGCTTTTTGAAAACCGCCGCTGCGGGGCAAAATTTAGTAAATGAGGCTTGCAACATATTGGCACCAGCAAAAGCAGTGAGCCATAAAAAGTTCTCATTTACAAATTGCCCCAAAGCAAGCGATACTAAAACCACAATTCCTGCAAAACGGAATACTGCACCATCAATCGTCATTGTTTTCTTTCCTTAAAGCGTGAAGCCGAAACCAATGTCACAATCAAATGACAAAAGATTTCCTCGCCTGCGCTTGACATTTACTCAACGCCAATACATATATTAGCAAATGCGAATATATGCAAGCATTAAAATGTGATTTGATTTTGAGAGGGCTTTGGGAATGTTTTTTGGAAAACCGATAAGGACGTTATCGCCATTTGAAGTAAATGATGGACTTAAAAAAGGTGAAGTTCTGCTTGTGGACGTGAGAGAGCGCGCTGAAAATGCTGCGGCCTGCATCGATTGCTCATTATTGCTGCCACTTTCAGAGTTTAACCCAAATCAAATCCCAAGCGCCGACGGCAAACTTATTGTGATTTATTGTCGAAGCGGAGTTCGTTCTGCCGATGCCGTTAAAAGATGCGTAAACGCCGGCATTGAAAATATTGCCCATATGGGCGGCGGAATAATTGCGTGGTCGGCGCAACAACTGCCAATAGTCAGCAAGAGATAATGATGACATATAAAAAACCCATACCCAAAAAGTTTTTGACGGCTTTAATCGGCATCGCAATTATTGCTGCCTTTCCATTGGCGTCATGCGAAAAGAAACCTGAAGTCAAGCACGCGGTTGCCGCATATAACCCAGCCACAAAATATACAGTTACAAAACAAAGCATAAATAGCAATAAAACCATCACAGCATTTTATACGACAAGTGATGCAGCGGTGTTGCGGGCGCGCATTGGTGGGACTTTGGTTCGGCTTATGGTTGATGAAGGTGACTATGTAAATCAGGGCCAGACTTTGGCAATTATTGACGAAGAACGCTACGCGGCAGAAGTCGCTGCAGGGCAAGCCAATGCAGCCGCCATGCAAAGCGCAGCAAGCGCAAGTGTTGCCAGTTCACGCGCCGCCCCAGCGCAATTAGCGGCAGCGCGGGCAAGCGCAGCACTTGCCCAAGCAGATTACAATCGCACCAAGTCACTTTTCGACCAAGGCGTATATGCCCAAGCGCGGCTTGATCAAGTGAACGCAGCTTTGGGCGTTGCCAATGCCCATGTCGCAATTGCCCAATCGGGCGTTGCTGCAGCCAATGCCAGTGCCAATGCAGCACGCGCCCAAGCGCAAAGTGCAAGATCCAATGCAGCGATTGCACAGGCAGTTCGCGCGCAAGGGCGCATTACCGCACCCAAGGCTGGGCGCGTAATAACAGCGCCCGTGCCGCAAGGTTCAGTTGTAATGCCAGGCGAAGTAGTAGTGGCAGTTGCTGCTGGGCAACCGATCATCAGGTTCATGGCGCCAGAGCAAGATGCGGCGCATTATCGCCTTGGCCAATCAATTTCCATTGTCGAAAATGATGGCAAAATTATTGGCAATACAAGAATATCCAAAATCTATCCCAATGCCCAAAATGGCCAAATCCAAGTCGAAGTGGAATCTGATGGAACCGAGCATTTTGATGGTGAACGCGTAAATCTTGCGGTTGCAACGGGGCAAAGAGAAGCAATTCTCATTCCTTCCAATTACATAATATTGCGTCAAAATATCGCCTATGTACGCCTGTTGCGCGGTGAAATGGTTTTGGAAATTCCGATTGGACGCGGGCAAAGCGTCAATACTAATACACTCACAAATGCAACAGAGGTGCTTAGTGGGCTGAATGCTGGCGATATTCTCGTTGCCCCAAGCGCACCAAATCAGCCGCAAAATCAAAATAAAAGGCATTAACAAATGGACGATAAAAAGCTCGGGATTGCTGGTCGCATCACTAAAGCGACTATCCAGTCGCCCATGACATTATTGATGCTTTTGGTCGCATTTGCAGTTGGGATAATGGCGCTTTTGGCGATTCCACGCGAAGAAGAACCGCAAATTAGCGTGCCAATGGTGACAATTCAAATTCCAGCCCCCGGCCTTAGCGCGGGCGAAGTTGAAAGCCTTGTTACAAAAAGAGTGGAATTGGCATTGCGCGGTCTTGATAAGGTTGAGCATGTCTATTCGCAATCGCAAGACGATGGCGTAATGTTAACCACGCGCTTCGTGGTTGGCACTGACGCTGAAGACGCGGTCGTGCGGATTCAGCAAAAACTGCGCGAACCAAGTGTATTGCCAGATCACGGAATATTAGAGCCAATTGTCGCTGCCAAAGGCATAGATGATGTTCCCATAATGGTGGTTACCATATCACCTGATGCTGCGGTTGCGGATAGATGGTCGAACGCCGCCCTTTTTGATTTAGCAAGCGATATTAAATCTGAGCTTACCAAAGTCGAAGATGTCGGGTCTTCATTCATGGTGGGGGGTAAGCCTGATAAAGTTCAAATAATCCCTGATGCAGCAAGGCTTAAATCCTTAAATGTGCCGCTGGGAGCTTTGATAGATGCTGTTCGCACTTCTGCAGCCCAAGTTCCGCTTGGTAGTGTAAAAACCAATGGGCAAGCTGCCAGCCTTAGCCTTGGCAATTCATACAAAGACCTTGCAAATATTGGAAGTCTCGATGTGCCGAGTTTGGGCGGCAATTCAGTATTAGTGTCGGACGTTGCGGATATCGTAATGTCACCCGATAACGAAAATATTGCGGCATTTCATTATGTGCGCAATGGCGAAAATTGGTCGCGAGTCCCGACAATTGCAATTGCAATCGCCAAGCGCCCTGGCGTGAATGCGGTGAAATTGACGTCTGCGGTGCATGAGCGACTAGAGGCATTGCATGGCAATTTGATACCCGAAGGTATTCGCGCTGAAATTGTTCGTGATTATGGCCACACAGCCAATGAGAAGGCCAATGAATTATTGTTCCATTTGGCGCTGGCAACACTTTCGATTGTCGCTTTGATATTTTTTGCCATTGGCAAGCGCGAAAGTTTGGTGACTTTGGTAGTAATACCAACCACAATATTGCTTACAATGTTTGCCGCAAATTTCATGGGATATACGATTAATCGAGTTAGCTTATTTGCCTTGATATTTTCAATCGGGATTTTGGTTGATGATGCCATTGTTATTATTGAGAATATCGCCAGGCATTGGGCAATGCACCCCAAGAGATCTCGCATAGATGGGGCGATTGCTGCGGTGGCCGAGGTTGGCAACCCGACGATTGTTGCAACACTCACAGTTGTTGTTGCGCTTTTGCCGATGATGTTTGTTTCTGGTCTTATGGGGCCCTATATGGCACCAATTCCCGCGAATGCATCGGCAGCAATGATTTTTTCTTTCTTCGTTGCTGTGATTATTGCGCCGTGGTTAATGGTTAAATTCGCGCCTAAAAATCAAAGCAATACCCATGCCCATGACCCCGAAGCCGAAGGGAAATTGGGGCAATTATATCGCAAAATCGCGGCTCCAATTATTAAAACCAGAAAGTCGGCGTGGCAGTTTTTGCTTATTGTCGGCATCGCGACAATTGCAGCTTGTTTTCTATTTTACACCAAGACAATCACCGTAAAACTCCTGCCTTTTGACAATAAATCTGAGTTCCAAATTGTGGCCGACATGCCAGAAGGAACCAGCATCGAATCAACCCAACGCGCTCTATTTGAAGCGGCGGCATTAGTTGGGCAAATAGAGGAAGTCGAAAGCATGGAGGCCTATGCAGGCACTTCAGCACCATTCAATTTCAACGGACTGGTGCGGCACTTTTTCTTGCGCACCCGCCCTGAAATGGGTGATTTGCAGATAAATTTAAAGCCCAAAGACGATCGCAAACGCGCAAGCCATGAAATTGCTTTGCAAGCGCGGGCAATGTTGCGCAATATTCCAGTGCCCAAAGGTGGCTCGCTAATTGTAGTGGAAGTCCCGCCGGGGCCGCCGGTTATTTCAACTTTGCTCGCCGAAGTTTATCACAAAGACGGGGCAACCCGCCGACAAATTGCGGATAATTTGAAAGCTCTAATGGCCAAAATCCCATATATTGTCGATATTGACGATTATTATGGCACGCCACGCCCGAAAACCGTGCTTATTCCTAATCGCGCTGCAATGACATCATTGGGCGTTAATGAGGGGCAGGTTTTGCAATCAATTAGCGCTGCCATGAATGGCATAAGCGTCGGCAGCCTTAACCGAGGCAATGACCGCGAACCCTTGAATATTGAAATTTCACTGCCCCAGGAAAATCGGGATTGGAACGGAGCACTTTCGGCGATGCCCGTGGCAATTTCGCAATCCGCGACTGGCGCGAGATTGGTCGAAATTGGCGAAATTGTCCAAGCAAATGAGACACAGCAAAATTACCCAATTTTCCGTAGAGACGGCCTGCAAGCCGAAATGGTGGTTGCCGATTTAGCTGGCAAATATGAAGCGCCGATTTATGGGATTTTTGACACTAATAAAGCAATTGCCAATCACAATTGGGGCGCATTGCCGACACCAAAAATATCTTGGCACGGCCAACCCAAGGACGAAAATGACGCAACCATATTATGGGACGGCGAGTGGGAAATAACTTATGTCACTTTCCGCGACATGGGCGCAGCGTTCGGAGTGGCAATTATTGGCATTTATATTTTGGTGGTCGCCCAATTCGGCAGCTTCAAATTGCCATTGGTGGTTTTGACACCGATTCCATTGACTTTAATTGGGATTGTTTTTGGCCACGCAATATTTGGCGCGCCATTTACGGCGACTTCCATGATTGGCTTTATCGCCCTCGCGGGGATAATTGTGCGAAATTCGATTTTATTAGTGGATTTCATTCGCAACGCAAAAACCCCCGATAAGTCGCTGCGCGAGGTTTTGCTCGAAGCTGGTGCCATTCGATTTAAGCCGATTATGCTTACAGCCTTGGCGGCGATGATTGGCGCAATTGTGATATTGGGAGATCCGATTTTTCAAGGATTGGCGATTTCGCTTTTGTTCGGCTTGATGTCTTCAACTTTGCTCACTGTTTTGGTTATCCCCGCAATTTATGTTGCATTGCGCGATGATGAAGCGAAAAGGGCTTAGTTTACTGGAGCATCGGACGTTCAAGTTGCATCAAATATTTGCAATTGAATTCTTGTTTGAGAAAACGAGAATAAGTGGCTTAGGAATGGTTTATGGAGGAACATGTTCCCCAAAACCATTCTTCAATGGTGATATGCGCCCTAGGCTTTTGTCAAGTCCTCGCGCATTGCAAGGCCGCGAAGCGGCTTCGAGACTTGACAAAAACCTAGGGCGCTAAGGCATAATAGCCGAATGGGCTTAAGGCAGACCTGTCCTTGAGACCATTCCAAAGCCACTTAATCTCTCTTTCCCAAACAACACGCAAAATGTTGATATTTGATGCAACTTGAAGGGGTGTCGCTCTAATCGCGCGGCTTTGCACGCTGCTTTGAGAAACTAGCGTCCCAATTTCCCATGAAGCTGCCACCATAACGCTCCATGCGCTGTCGATTAAAGCTCAGTGCAGCCAGTAGATATTTCGAACCATTTTTAAGCAAATCCGCAAATGACTTGGGTTTAATTCCATATTTGCGACAAACATAAATGCGCGACCAGGCCATGTGATAACGAGCAAGAAAAACTCGGCCTTTTTGCGGTTGTGTGGACTTCCCGCGCGCATGGAGTGCCATCGCGCCATCGATATGGATTAGACTTAAGCCAGAGTCAAAAAACCTTCGACACAAATCGTCGTCTTCATAAAATAGGAAAATATTCTCATCAAACCCGCCCAAATCCAAAAAGCTGTCGCGATTTATGAGATAGCTAGCACCCGATAAAAACGGTAAGCAACAATCACCATTTGGCGTCATGTTTTTGGCTTGGTTTAAGTGAAATGGTGATAAAAGCGAGCGCGGTTGGATAAAAACTCGCCCATCATTTTCAACAATTCGCGGGGCAATTATTCCAATATTTTCATAGGTTTTGGTGGCGGCCAATAGCGCCTTTATTGACGCTTCATCAATTTCGATATCTGGGTTTAGCATAAGCACCCAAGGCGTAGCCGCAGCTTTTACGCCGATATTATTGGCGACCCCAAACCCAAGATTTGCACGGTTTTCGATGACATGCGCACCGTATTTTATCGCAATCTCAACGCTAGCGTCCGTTGAACCATTATCAACAACAATTGTCTTAACCTTCGCTTTTGCAAGCAAGTTAAGCGCATTGCCAATAATGTGCGCGCTATTAAAACACACTATTATTGCGGTTAGGTCTTTGATGGTGGTCATGGTTCCTTATTGAGAGCTAATTATCAAAGAATCAACTCACCAATAGCGGACGCGGCCCGTATCAACATGAACAAAGTCGGATCTAGCATAAAAGCCGACGCCACCTTTGCGCATATCTTTGGCGACGTTTCTAAGGTGCGTAAGCGCGACCCCCGGAACCCTAATATCAATGGCCTTGCCTTGCATATGCAAACTGCCACGAGCGACCCCATCGGAGCGTGCCGCCAATGCTGCATTGGTTTGCGGCGACCTGTATCCAGAAATCACGTTAAACGGAACATTGACTTCTAATTTATTTTTCAAGTCATCAAGCAAGTCGAGTAAACTAACATCAATTTGAATAATTTCATTGGTTCGAAAATCGCGCAATATGTGGTTTACTTCGTCCAATGCGCCGGGGATAATTTGGCCGCGTTCTTTGTAAACTACATCGGTCGATTCATCAGTATGAAGGTTGTAGAAAGCAAGTTTGCGCAAGGCTGGTTCTAACATCGCGGCGCGCGCCAATCGTAATTCTTCTAAATCTTCACCAAATACTTGGATTGGCAAAGCAAGCCCTGTGGCCAAAAGCCCAGCGCCAGTTCCAGTTCTTAGTAATTTGCGTCTATCGATCATAATTGTCTCATTGGTTTATAAATTTGAGTAATTATTCGGTTCTTGCAGGCATTGAGTCAATCTTTTGATGAACATGCGCTGATAATTTGGTCATATTGACCAAGAATTCATGGTGCGGCAATTATTTTGGCATCATTTGCCACAGATGTAGGCTTCGAACTCCTAGGCTGTTTACTCGAAGCGATGAGGTTTTCGAGCACGCTGTCCCATTCATAAACATCGTCCACAAACTGGACTTTGTTGATATTAGCCCCTGCTTTAGCAACGTAAGCAGTTCGATACAAGAGCGCAACTGGGGTTTGTGTCTGAAGTTTAATATTTCGAGTAACCACATGAGACGTGATTTCATCAATTTGCGCCCGATTTATTCCTTGCGGCGCCAGCAGAAGTTCGGCCAAGTCCTTGGGCTTGTCCAAGCGTACACAACCATGACTTAGATTGCGCCTTGTGGCTGAAAATGGCGCATGATTAGGCGTATCATGAAGATACACTGAAAAATCATTCAAAAAGTCAAACTTCACTCGTCCTAGCGCATTATTTGGCCCTGGCGGTTGCACACGTTGGCGGCGCGATATCGACCTTGGCACATGCCAAGGTGGATTAAGCACTATTGAATGGACATTTGACGCAAATATGGGGGTTTTGGTCGAATTTGCGCCAACAATCGTTGCCATAGTAAGTGCGGGTCGGTTATCCTTATAATAAACCAATGTCGCTTCGGGAATATTCACCTCAATCCGCGTCGCAGGATTAGTGCGCGGCAACCATCTTTCGCGTTCAAGATTGAGATCTATTTGTTTTATTCGCGCTTCAATTGGGACTTCTAGCGCAGCAAATGTTTTTTCCCCCATTTCACCATTTGGGTTTAGGCCGTGGGCTTGTTGATAAAGCGACAACTGATTTGCCAATGCTGCGTCAAACAAATTTGGCGTTGGCGTTGGGCCTGCTTCAAAGTCTTCTTGGGCGAGCCTTGACCTGAGTATAGCCACTTGCGGATTATCGGCACCTTTAACTAAGCCAGTGCGCGAGTTCAGTTTTATAAAGCCGCCATTTAACAAAATTTGCGCATATTGATTGCGCGCGCCAACTAAGCTACGATAAGCATCGTGACTTGGAGCGAGATTATCGAGCCAATTTCTTAATGTATCGCTTTGGATTGCGGTTTCGAAACTCGTTCTCACGTCTCGAGCTGTGGGGCGCAATGCCCAATCTTTGCGAGCTTGCGTCCAATCAATCCGCGACCCGCCGACTTCTTCGCCAAACTTCACTATTGCCTCAATTAGAGCGGCTTTTTCATCTGCACGCAAATTGCGGCCAGTTTGCAATGTCTCATACATTGGCGCTAAATCTATCGTCTGCAACCCATGATCCGAAGCATTGCTCAAATAGCCAAGAATCATTTCAACTTGGGTTTTGTTTAAGGTTTCTTCGGCTGGGCGTTCTTTTAGGCCGACTAAGCTTTGCAAATCAATTGTTTTGGCGGCTTTCGGAGCATCGCCTTGATAATGAGTTGAGCGGGGCGTTGATAATTTTTGTTCAGAGGCTCGACTATAAAAATAGAAGCCAGCAACAGCAGTAAATGTGAGCCCTGCGAAAATTATCGAAAGTCGCTTCATTAAGGAACTATAGCCTTTTAATGTAAAAATCCAATTAAACGAGATAAATAACTAGTTTTACATGAATTTGACAATCCATCACCCTATTCAAACACAGGGGATTTTACCTAGCCAAATCAGGTGAGATCTTCTCAAAATCAAAAAACATAGGCTTGCAATCGCCCAAGCCTTTTGTTTCATAGCGAGTTGTGAAATGATCTGGTTTTGGAGTTTGCCAATCAGTTGCGACTTCAGCGCCCCATTCCAAGTCTTTATTGCCAAGAAAAACTGCCAAAGCTTTATTTGCATAATCGGCCCAATCTGTCGCAAATCTTAGTTTGCCTGCTGGCTTCAAAATACGGACTAAGTCTTCCACAAAGCTCTTGTTGATTAGGCGGCGCTTATTATGTTTTGATTTTTGCCACGGATCTGGGAACAGAATGAATATTCGTTCGAGTGTATTATCGGCTAGGCAATTTAGAAACGGCCGCACGTCCGCGTTGATTAAACGAATGTTTTTTATGCCGTGAACTTCAATTTCTTTGACCGCCTTGGCAACGCCTTCGATAAATGGTTCGGCGCCAATAAACAAGACATCTGGGTTATTTTGGGCCTGCTTTATTAAATGTTCGGCACCACCGAAGCCGATTTCAACCCACACTTCTTTAGCAGACGGCATTAGTTCAATTGGCACGAAATCCAAGCGTATGTCATTCGGCACCAATAGCGAGGCCAAATTGGATTCAAGTAGTTCCGCCTGATTTCTTGACAATGGTCGGCTTCGGGTGCGCCCGAAACTGCGGATTGGGCGCAATTAGTTTTCCGCCTCATTAGCGAAAATGCGAACTAGCTCGACGATTTTTTTGCGCTGCTGCGGTGATTGAATTTTCGCATATTCGGACAATAATTCCATTGCGCCTGGTGCTGCCAAAAGTGCTGCCACCGATAACGGGCTTTCTGCCTCAAGTTCGTTTTCTTCGGCAACGCCGCTTTTGGCTTCAAGACCCTCAAAGAAATATGCGGTAACGACATTCATCACTTCAGCGATTTGAAACAAGCGGCTTGCGCCAACGCGATTAAAGCCACGTTCATATTTTTGAACTTGTTGAAATGATATTCCCAATTGTTGCGCCAATTTTTCTTGGCTTAGGCCAAGCTCGTCACGTCTCTGCTTTAACCTACGACCAACATACGCATCAATTGCGTTGGAGCTTCGTTCGTTACTCATTTTTATTGCCCTTTACCCGAAAGTAATCTCGATATTTTCTCTAGTGTCAATAAGCACAAAACACTTGTTCTGCCAAACGCTATCCCCATACAGGCGAAAACGAACATGATACCACCATAGATAATCTCGCCATATATGCTGTATGGGGTATTGGGAATTTTCAGTGGCAAAATGGCGGAAACCATTTCGCCGCCGCTCCGTATTTCGATAAGTGCTTGCCCTTTGCCATTTACGATTGCCGACCACCCACCGCTTGCGGAGCGAACTAGTGGCAGGCCAGTTTCAATAGATCGCCATCTTGCCTGATTATAATGCTGATCGGGGCCCAACAAGTCGCCATACCATGCATCAACCGATACATTGACAATCCAATCCGCTGGAGCTTGCTGTTTTTGCCTGAAATTTGGAAAGATAATTTCATAACAAACCCGTGGGTCAATTGCTGGCAATCCCGCTATTTCGATAGTCTTGGGCGATGGCCCTTTGGTGAAAACTTCTCCTATGGAGACCAGGCTGGAAATTCCCAAAGCACGAAACATTGCGCCAAACGGCAAATATTCGCCGAACGGTACTAAGTGATATTTGTCATAAATCGCCAATGTTTGCGGCATGCCATTGCCAGCTTTTAACCAAGCAATTGAATTGTAATAACTCTCGCCCAATGTGCCAAATTCACGACGCGGTGCACCGAAAATGAGTGTCCTTTGCCCCAAGGATTGGTTAATTTCATAAAGCAGATTTCCGTCTTCAAGTGCTAAAACTGGAAATGTGCCTTCGGGCCAAACCACAACATCAGCCGCCTTTGCTTCGCGCGAATTTAGCAATTTAAGATATTCGCGCGCGACAAGATTTTCATTACCGGGCGTGAATAATTGTTTTTGCGAAAAGCCCGCATTGCCCACAGCGATTCTTATGCCGCCACTAGCAACTGGTTGTGACGGAACATTCAGTCGCATAACGCCATAAAACCAAGCCGTGGCGAAAACCGCAAGCGCAGCCAAGCAAATGGCCTTGCCAAATTTCTCCCTTATCACTGCAAATGAAGAAAACAAAAATATTGTCATTACAGAGACACCATAAGGCCCAATGATTGCGCCAGATTGGGAAATAGCGCCGCCAGCTTTCCAAATATATGCGGGCAAATTCCACGGCAAGCCAGTTAATATATTTCCTCGTAAAAATTCAAATAGCCCAACGCAAAAGGCAAACCAAAATACCCGAAAAGCTTTATTGCCACTTATGCCATATAATACGGCCGCGAGACCATAAAAAATCGCCAATCCCGCTGGCAATAAAGTCACAGCAAATGGCATTAGCCATGCGAATTGTTCGGCATCAACCAAAAAAGCCGCGCCAACCCAAAACATGCCAAAGAGAAAATGGAAAAAGCCAAAGACCCATCCTCGGCAGAACAGGTGCCAAAATCTATTATCTAGGCTCTTTGCTTCATCCAATAGCGCGAAAAGCACAAATATTGCCAAACCATACGCTGGCCAAAAGAAAATCGGCGCAAAACCCAAAACCGCCATTGCGCCTGAAATCGCCAGACTGATATAAGGCCGTTTAAGAACTAAAGCCCACAAACACTCCCAATTTTGCTTTATCCACTGAATCATAATGAAGCTCAGGCGGCTTGGGGCGCACTGCGCAATAAGATGCGTTTAATGCTGCGTGGGTCGGCGTCCAAAATTTCCAATTCAAAACCATTGGGGTGCTTTATGATTTCGCCCCTTGGTGGAACGCGGCCAGCCAATGCAAATGCCAAGCCACCCAAAGTGTCGATTTCATCTTCCATATTTTCGAGGTTCAAATCTATAGACGTAAGCTCTTGGAATTCTGCCAGATCCAATTTCGCGTCGGCTTCCCAAATATTGGGCGCTCGTTCAACAATCAATGGCGCTTCTTCATCATCATGTTCGTCATCAATGTCGCCGACAATTTCTTCTACCAAATCTTCAATGGTAATAAGGCCATCGGTCCCGCCATATTCGTCAACAACCAGCGCCATATGGCAACGCAAGGCCCGCATTTGCAAAAGCAAATTTGGAAGCCGCATTGACAAAGGCACATAAACCAATTCACGGCCAATTTTGCTTAATGGCAACTCACTAAATACGGCCTCGACTTTGCCATTTTCATCTGGAGCCAATAATTCAAGAACGTCTTTTACGTGCACAAACCCCAAAGGATTATCGAGGCTATCACGGTAAATCGGCAATCGCGAATGTTGATGCTTCGCCATTATACGTGCGAGTTCACCGAGATTCGTGTCAATTTCTACCGCCAAAATATCGGCACGCGGAACCATAACATCGCCGACCGTCAATTTATCAAATGACGCGACTTTATATAACATCTCACGTTTATTGGTCTCTAATTCTTCGCTTACTTTTTCGAGGCTTTCAACGATTTTCTCGGCATTGTGTTTTTTTTCATTTTTGCGCGCGAAAACTGATTTGATGCGTCTAAATAGCCCCGACTTCTTTTGGTTCGGCTCATTTTCGTCTGACGGTGAATTCGTGTTCATTTAATTCACACCCTCAGCATCTTTATCGCGATTATCTACAATTAAATAAGGGTCAGCTATGTCGAAGTCACGCAAAATTTCTGCTTCCAGGCTTTCCATTTCTTCCGCCTCTGTCTCATTTATATGATCATAGCCCAAAAGATGCAAAACACCATGAATTAATAAATGCGCGAAGTGATTTTTGAAGGTCTTGCCTTGGCCAATTGCTTCAGCTTCACAATATTCAAATGCCATAGCGATGTCACCTAGAGCGAAATCCAAGTCTATATTCGGAAATGACAAAACATTAGTGGGCTTATTTTGCCCACGCCATTCCAAGTTCAGTTTTTGAATTGCCGCATTATCGGACAGCAATATTATTATTTTCGAGTTGGGGCTTTCATGGCGTTTAAGCACGTTGTTGCATATTGCAACACACAATAATTCCAAGCCAGAGATTTCCTTTTCCCAACCATCATCTTCAATTACGAGCTCTGCAACTTGAATAGGTGAATCAGCATGACACTTTTTTGCCTTGGGCACTTACGCATTCTCCAAAACTGAAACCCGTTCGGCTGCGAGTGATTGCGCGGTTGCACCGACAATTTTCACATCGACAATCTGACCGATAAGTGCGTCCTCACCATGGAGATTTACCGATTGCAGCCAAGGGCTTTTTCCAAAAAGTCGGCCATTTTTGCGGCTTTTTTGGGTAATTAGGACTGGTAGATTTGTGCCAATTTTCTGGACGTTAAAAATAGTTTGCTGCTTGGTCAAAAGCGCTTGTAATTCTTGTAATCGCTCATTTTTCACTTCTTCAGCAATTTGATACATCATCGCCCCTGCAGGAGTTCCTGGGCGTTTGGAATATTTGAAACTATATGCGCTGGCATAGCCTATTCCCTCAATCAGGCTCAATGTATCACTAAAATCATCGTCAGTTTCGCCAGGAAAACCAACAATAAAGTCCGACGCAATGGCAATATCAGGCCGATATTTACGAACGCTTTCGATAATATCAACATAGGATTCGCGAGTGTGTTTTCGGTTCATTGCTTTAAGGATATTATTGGACCCTGATTGCACTGGAAGATGCAAAAATGGCATTAATTTTTCAATTTGGCCATGCGCCGCGATTAAATCCGCCCCCATGTCACACGGATGGGAAGTGGTATAACGTATGCGTTCAACGCCTCCTAAATCGGCAATAGCGGCTATTAATTGCGCAAACGACATATCGCCACCGCCATGATAGGCATTCACATTCTGTCCAAGCAGCACAATTTCTTTTGTGCCTTTATCAATCAGTGATTTTGCCTCATCCAAGATTTTGCCTGATGGCCGCGAATATTCTGGGCCACGAGTATATGGCACAACACAAAATGAGCAGAATTTATCACAACCTTCTTGCACCGACAAAAACGCCGTAGCGCCAGTATTTTCGCGCGAAGTGCCAAGTGCGTCGAATTTTGAAATTACATCAAAACTGGTATCCAGTTTTTCACCATTTGTACGGGCTTCGCGTGCCAATAATTCTGGCAAATGATGATATGCTTGTGGGCCAACCACGATTTCAACAATTGGGGCGCGGTTCATGATTTCCGCGCCTTCGGCCTGGGCGACACATCCAGCAACCGCGACTTTAAGATTCCCACCAGTTTTCTTTTTGGCGTCTTTCAATATCTTAAGACGTCCGATTTCGGAATAGACTTTTTCGGTTGCTTTTTCGCGAATATGGCACGTATTCAACACCACTAAATCGGCATCTTCGGCATTTTCAACGCTTTTATAGCCATGCGGAGCCAAGACATCTATCATTCGTTGCGAATCATAAACGTTCATTTGGCAACCATAGCTTTGAATATACACGCCTTTTCGGTTATCCTGTGGCTTTGCCATTAGTCTTTTTTCAAACCCGTATTCATTTTAGTGGAATGCCATATAGTTCCATGCGATGATCCACCAATTCAAACCCCAATTGCTTAGCGATTTCGCGTTGCAATTCTTCGATTCTTGGATCTGAGAACTCCAACACCTTGCCAGTCCGCATATCAATTAAATGGTCATGGTGATCGGTGCCCAATTCTTCATAACGCGACCTGCCATCGCGGAAATCATGGCGTTCAACAATTCCGCTTTCTGAGAGCAAATGAACTGTACGATAGACCGTTGCAATCGAAATCCTTTTGTCCAAGGCCGAAGCGCGCTTATGCAATTCTTCGACATCGGGATGATCACTCGATTGCGATAAAACGCGGGCGATGATGCGACGCTGCTCGGTCATTCTCAAGCCTTTTTCAACGCATAATTTTTCAATTCTATCTTGCATTTTCCACCTATAATTCTTGATAATAGCGGCTTTGTTGCGAAATTCTAGTCGCATTCGCAATAATAACCAGTGTCAGCAGCAAGAAAAGCCGCTAAATTGCCGCACGCATTACAATGGCATCGCAATAGTCATCATTATTTCGCTTGTAATATTGTTTTCTTATGCTTAGCGTTAGGAAACTAGCTTTTTCATATATTTTGATTGCCGCAATATTATCTTTTGCCACTTCGAGAAAAACGGTTTTTATGTTGTCCGCCCGCAGTATTTCTAAAAGCTGCTTAAGTGCTGCGCCGGCCAATCCTTTTCCGCGCAAATGCGGCGTCACCCACAACATAATTATTTCGGCTTCGTCCAAGACAATTTGCAGCAAAATGAACCCAATCGCTGGGTCGCCAAAAACCCATAGTTTTTGGGTCTCCACGTCAAAATCATCTAACCAATGTTGGTAATTAGGGTCCATCACTAGATTTTGGCGCAAAGCCATCATATCCGCATCATTTGCCAATCGGAGCAAAGTTTCAATCTTGCTCACGGCGCGCGCCTTTCCAAAGTTTTGCATCCGCGCCACGCAAATATAGCGGTTCGGCCTTTTGCGATATTGGCAAATGCGCGCCATATGAAGCCAGAACAAATGGATTTATTTCGGCTTGATTTATGACGCCAAATTGCGGGTAAAATTCTTGCGCTTTGATTGCAGCTGGGCCGACCAAAACAAAATCATTTTCATGTTTTTCAAGAAAAGAAAAATCGGTGGCACGGGTCGGCACGACAATTTCCTTGCGGCCTTCATAAACCGCGTAAAAAACACTGCCCGCGACACTGATTAGCGGTATTGCCTTGGCCGCTGCACTTTGCATTGCAAAAACCTCAAGGGTCGATACTCCAATACACGGAACTGCAATTGCCAAAGCCAGTGATTTTGCGAATGCCAAACCAACGCGCACCCCAGTGAATGACCCCGGGCCAGTAGTTACAATAATTCGGCTTAAATCCTTCGCCGCGATTTGGGCCTGCGCCATGGCGCGTTCCACCATTGGCGCTATTTCCTCGGCTTGGGAATTGGGCCCATGTAGGCTCGCGCTATAAATCTGCTCGCCATTTTTGGAAATCGCCACCGAGCAATGTTCAAGCGCCGTATCTAATCCCAAAATCAGCATTATTTCAACGCCAACATAGCCTCAATTGGCCGCCCGACAATTGCTTCATCGACCTTAATCAAAATAGGGCGTTGCAATAAGCTCAAATCACTTACGATGGCTGCAATGAGCGCATCATCGCTTTGATCTAGCTCCACCCCTTTTTCGATCGCGGTTTTTTCACGAATAATCGCACGAACCGAACCAATCATGCGCCCGATTTGGGCGATTTGAGTTTCGCTCAAACCCTCAGTCATATAATTGATGAGTTGCGGCTTCATGCCGTGTTCATGCAAAAGCGCTAGGCCTTTCACGCAGGTCGAACATTTGGGGTAGTAAATTAGAGAATATTCCATATTTGCGCTCATAACATTTTTTGTATTGTTTCAGCAGTGACTAGTAGTTTTTTTGCCATTTCAAGATGCAGTAATTCCGCCATTTGCCCATTCACATTTATCACGGCTTTGCCAAAGTTTGCGGGATCTGAAAATGCTGCCACAATTGCCCGCGCGGCTTCAATTTCACTTGGCGAAGGCGAGAATATTTGGTTGCAAGGCGCAATTTGGGTGGGGTGGATTACGCACTTGCCATCGAAGCCGAAATCTCTGGCTTGTACGGACTGTTTTGCAAAACCATCCGCATTTGCTATGTCATTAAACACCGCATCAATTGCCGCAATTCCATACGCGCTGGCGGCATTTACTGCGGCTGCCATTGCATAATGGAAAGCCGCGCGATTTGCATCCAATTTTGCACCGGTATCCTTTGCCATATCATTGAGGCCCAATATGATACCCTGTAATGGCAATGTTTCGGCGGCGCTGCAAATTTGCGCAATATTAATTATTGCCATCGGGGTTTCAATCATCGCCCATAGTGCAACCGACTTGCCGCCATTATTGATTTTGATGAAGCAATCAACTTCTTCAAGATCTGCTTTTGAAGATATTTTTGGAACCAATATTGCAGCGCAATTAGTTGCAATTGCGGCCTTAATGTCGTTTTCAAACCACTCACTATTTATTGCATTGGTGCGAATTATTAGCTGGCGTGAGCCATAACCACCCCCAGCTATGGCATCCACAACTGTGCCCCGCGCGGCATTCTTGGCATCTGGCGCAACTGCGTCTTCAAGATCAAAAATAATGCAATCTGCGGGCAAGGATTTCGTTTTTTCCACCGCTTTTGAATTTACTCCGGGAACAAAAAGAAAAGAACGCCGCAATGCAATATTTTTGGTTGTCATAAATCTTTCCTTTGTGGCATTATGATAATGCGCTGCTTTGAGTGGCGCAAGCATTTAGAAAGTTTACAATGAGCGTGCAAGTTTCAGGTTATGTTGCCAATGGTTTTGAAAGGGTTTTTGACCAATTCAATGAAAATTTTATTGACGGCCTCGAATTGGGCGCTGGATTTTGCGTGCAAATTGAAGGCGAAGTTGTTGTCGATTTGGTCGGTGGCTTTGCCGATAGGGCCAAGGAAAATAAATGGGACAGCCAAACCTTGGTTCCAATATATTCAACCACCAAAGCTATTGCTGGCATTGTTATTGCGCGATTGATGGACAAAGGCCTGCTGACATTTGATGATAAAGTTTCCAAATTATGGCCCGAATTTGCGGCGCATGGCAAAGATGTAACCATTGCGCAAGCTATGAGCCACCAAGCTGGCGTGCCGGGGTTTGCAAACCCAATTGACCCAGCCTTATGGCTTGACCCGCCCAAACTTGCGGCAGAATTGGCGAAACTCGCGCCAATGTGGGAAGTTGGAACCAAGGCGGGCTACCACCCTTTAACCTGGGGATATATTGTCGGCGAATTGGCAATGCGTGCCGAGGGACGCAGCCTTGGCAGCCAATTGCGAGACGATATTTGCGCGCCTTTGGGCATAGATTTTTGGATTGGCCTGCCCGAAGCCGAACACGACAGATGCGCGCAAATTGAAAAACCGCGCGAAGCGCCCGCACTTGGTGACATTTCGCCGTTAAAGCAAGCGGCTTTTTGGAAACCCTGGTCGGCACCCAATCGTGGTGGGCGTGATTGGCGCGAGGCGGAAATTCCGTCCGCCAATGGCCATGGCACTGCGAAATCGGTTGCAACTCTTTACGGCATTTTTGCAAATGATGGCGAAATATTGGGACGGCAAATTGTCAGCAAACCAACTATGAAGGAATTTACGAAAGAGCGTATTCGCGGCCAGGATTTGGTGTTGCCGTTTGATATGCATTGGGCCGCAGGCTTAATGATAAATAATAACCATTTTTATGGGCCAAATCCCAATTCGCTGGGGCATTCAGGTTGGGGCGGTTCATGCGGTTTTGGCGATCCAGCCCGCAGAATTGCTTGCGCCTATGTTATGAACAAGCAGTCAAGCTATTTAGCAGGGGATAGTCGCGCGACCAGTTTAATAGAAGCGCTTTATGGTTGTTTATAGCTCGGCAATTACTGCGTCGCCCATTTGTGAAGTGTTTAATGTCCCACCCAAATCTTTAGTGCGTGCGCCTTTATTAAGAGCCGCAATCACCGCAGTATACAATAAATCGGCCAGATCTTCGCGCTCCAAACTATTGCGCAGTGCCATTTCAAAGGACAGTATCGCCGCCAATGGATTGGCTAAGCCTTTGCCTGCTATATCGGGCGCCGAGCCGTGAATTGGTTCGTAAAGGCCAGGTTTGCCTTTTTCACCCAATGCCGCCGATGGCAAAAGGCCAATTGAACCAGTAATTGCCGCCGCCAAATCGGACAACACATCGCCAAACAAATTGTCGGTTAAAAGCACATCAAATTGCTTGGGTGCGCGCGCGATTTGCATTGCGGCATTATCGGCTAAAACATGTTCCAGCACCACATCTGAATAATGCTCTTGGTGAATTTGCGTAACCACTTGGCGCCACAAAAGCCCTGATTCCATGACATTGGATTTTTCCAAACTTGAAACATGATTTTTGCGTTTGCGAGCCAGTTCAAAAGCAACATGGGCGACACGTTCAATTTCGCCTGTAGTGTAAACCTGTGTATCATAACCACGTTTTGAACCATCGGGTAGGACATCAATGCCGCGCGGCTGGCCAAAATAAACGCCGCCACAAAGTTCGCGCACAAACATAATATCAAGCCCCGCGACCAATTCACGTTTAAGCGAACTTGCATCTGCGAGGGCATCAAAACAAATGGCCGGGCGAAGATTGGCGAAAACTTCCATTTCTTTGCGAAGATTAAGCAGCCCCATTTCAGGGCGTTTATCGCGCGGGGCATTTGCCCATTTTGGACCACCAACCGCACCCATTAAAACTGCATCTGCGGATTTAGCACGGGCGATTGTTTCATCCGAAATTGGAACGCCACAAGCGTCAATAGAAGCGCCGCCAAAAAGCGCGCTTTCAACATTCAGGCTCAAGCCGTGCGAAACGCGCAAAACATCAATCACACGTTCAACTTGCGTGATAACTTCGGGCCCAATGCCGTCGCCGTGGAGAAGGAGGAGAGTTTTGCTCATGATAATTACCCAAATTGATGGGGGCAATTAGCCAGCATTTTGGCAATAGTCAAATTATTAGGGATTATTCGCTTAGTTCGGCAGTTGTTGTGATTTGTTCTTGCAAAAGCGCGTTTCTTAAAGTCCGTTCAATCGCAATTGTCGGCGCAAACATCACGCAAAGCGGACCAAGCGCCGAACCAATGACGGCAGCCAACGCATCAATAATATCAGGAGTGACAATTTCCACCAAAATACCTCATTACAATGAGCATTAACTATTTATCAATCAATGTTAAGCAAATATTAAGATGGAAATCAAGTATCTATTGCATTTACAATGCGTTAACCATGTTTGTTGCAAGCAAACAGCAAGTTAGGCTGAAGCCAACCTATTAGCTTATTTTGCGCCTATCGTTCACTTCGGCATTGATAGCCTTAGAAAAATCAAACTTGGTAATTGGCGCGCCGCCAACTTCAGGCGATAAACGACCCAAACGCCGCGCCACAAAACGGCTAAGGCGAACTTTGCCTGTAATACCAGTTAATTTGCCCAAATAACTAACTTGGGCCGGAGTAGGCGGAAAAATCGGACTTAAAACTGCACTCATAACTACACCTTCATGCTTGTTACAGGAACAAGATAAGAACAAATAGTTAATAAGTCAAGCCCAAAAATTAACTAAATCGGTGATTTACCTTAAAAATCGGCAATGTTAGGATTTGGTACGTCCGTATTTGGCGTGGTGAGCGACATTTTTGTGCATTTGGGGAAAATTTCGAAAATCCAACGACAAAATATTTGTCTTCTAAGACAAGTGTATTGAGAGTTTATCTGACCGCTTTGGCTTAGGAAGGCCTTTGGGCAATGCTGCCAAAGGCCTCCAATGAGTTTACTTGCGATGTTTCTATGTCAACCCCCAGGGCCGCTTCGCGGTCGCGCTAAGGCGCGAGGGGTTGACATAGAAACATCGCGGACATCAAAATCGAAACAAGGCTTTACTGGCAAGAAATGCCATAAAGCCGTTCCAAGTTTTTTCTTTTCTATTTTAAGCTTCCAACCCGTCTGGCACGCCGACCACATGGAAGCCAGCATCGACATGGACCACTTCGGCGGTCGTGGATTGGCCCAAATCAGACAATAGCCACAATGCACAACCGGCAATGCCTTCCATTGTGGTATCTTCCTTTAGCAAAGACCAATTGCGCCCAGTACCGACCAAATCGCGCCCGCCTTTAATACCTGCGAGTGCCAGTGTGCGCATGGGGCCAGCTGAGATTGCATTGACGCGAATTCCCTGCGGCCCCAAATCGCGAGCAATATAGCGAGTGCAGGCTTCAAGTGCCGCCTTAGCAACTCCCATAACATTATATGAAGGAATTACCCGTTCTGCGCCCAAATATGAAAGCGTAATCATGGATCCGCCGCTTTGCATCATTTTTGAAGCGCGTTTTGCCACAGCAACCCAAGAAAAAGCTGAAATATCCATAGTGCGCAAAAAATTCTCGCGCGTGGTGTTTTCAGTGAAAGAGCCTTGCAACTCGTTTTTGTCTGAAAAAGCAATTGCGTGAACCAAAAAATCAATTTTGCCCCACGTTTTTTCAAGCGCCGCGAACGCTGCATCCATGGCTTCATCATTTGTGACGTCACATTCCAATATTAGGCTCGAACCAATTGATTCTGCCAATGGGCGCATCCGCTTTTCCAGCGCCTCACCTTGATAGGTAAAGGCTAGTTCTGCGCCTTGTGCCGCCAAACCTTGAGCAATGCCCCAAGCAATCGACTTATCATTGGCAACACCCATAACCAAACCGCGTTTGCCTGCCATTAAATTTCCAGTTGGATAAGCCATAATTTCCCTTTCGAAGCGCTACATAGAGCATTTCCCAAAAAGTGTGAAGCGGTTTTTGGATTAGAAATGCGACAAACAAATAAATCATTAGCCCCGTTCTGATTTTGTCATAATGGGGCTATTGCCGCAATAGTAATTGTAGTTTTGCTGATAATTTCTGGCCAGGTCAAGATTAGATGTCGGCTCGCAAAGTTTTGATTATGGCAAAGGCCGCGCGCCAAACCTTAATTTTGAAATGAATGGAATTGGGTCTGGCAATTTTTCTTTGAGTTTTCGCAATTTGGCTTTCGCTTTTTCAAACTGCATTATGTTTTCAATGCGCCTATCCAAAAATGCCCATGTATCTTGGTTATCCCTACTGTCGTCACCCAAGAAGAAAGTTGCTGTAGCTAAATCTACACCCAAAAGAATCGTCCGTTTGGAATAATAATTGAAATCAGTCGAGGTGTCGCCAAATGCCCGCCAAGCTGCATCGGCAAAGCGATAACCGATTTCTACACCGCGCCGTGCATTATGCGGCAGGGCAAGCTGCACAATTGAGTGGCGCAAGGCTTCTTTATGCTGCCGCAGAAATTCTAAACGAGAGCGAATTGCCAAAGTGGCTTTTTGGCGAATTTTAAGGCCGTTACTTGCCGAAAGCGATGCCACCATTGCATTATCGGCAAGGGAAAACCAATAATCAATCATGCTGATGACGCCATTCGGGGCAATGATTTCGGTTTCGCCTTTGGATAGGCCTATATTTGCAGCTGCTTTGCGTAAGCTTGCCGCACTTAATCCGCCAAACAAGGCTTCATCAAGAAGCACGAAAAGCAATTCAGATTTTTTATTTTTTTTGGTTTGGTTTTCCATACAAAGGCTTTCTCGCTGATTGCGTCATTATACCGCCTTCCTCAAAGCGATAAACCCCCAAAAGTGCGACAAGTTTACAATGTGAAATATAAAAACCTGCTTAAGTGTAAGGAATCTTCGCCAAGGTGTGGACAAGTCAAACTGCATTAGCTATAGGCTCGCATCACACAGTTTTGACTATTGATGGAGAAGTATCCTGGTTCAGATTATCGTGCGCGAAAACAACGTTGATCAAGCGTTGAAAGCACTTAAAAAGAAAATGCAACGTGAAGGCACATTCCGTGAAATGAAGCGCCGTAATCATTTTGAAAAACCATCAGAAAAGCGCGCTCGCGAAGATGCCGAAGCTATTCGTCGCACCCGCAAGCTACAGCGTAAACGTGCGCAACGCGAAGGCCTAATCGCTATACGCTAGATTTTTGGGCTGAGTCTGAATTTGCCGCCGTGAACCGTGGGTTCTGGCGGCTTTTTTGCGCGTAAATAGGCAAGGTTCAAGGTGAATCGATTTTTGGCTTGTGGTTAATTGTTGAATATGGCTTAATGCGTCTCAATAGCAATCGTATCAAAGTTGCCAAGAAGGAATTTGCTTGGGAATGGTCTTAGTGGCAAACTTGCCCTAAGCCCATTCGATAATTATCCCTATGCGCCCTAGGTTTTTGTCAAGGCCGCGCTTTGCGCCCGCGAAGCGGCTATGGGCCTTGACAAAAACCTAGGGCGCGACACAAACTCGATGAATGGTTTTGGTTAGACAAATCTAGCCAAAAACCATTCCAAAGCCACTTAATCTCTCTTTTTCAATCAAAACAACAAATGCAGTTAATTGATGCAACTTGAACTTCAGAAGTTCTAATTGCTAAAATGCTCTTTTAAGCCAAAGACATTATTTCTTCGCGCAATTCTTGTAGCCCCTGCCCATTATGTGCAGACACTGCCATAACTTCGGGGTGGGCGGCGGGGCGTTTGGCGATAATTGCGGCGGTTTTCTCATTCAATGATGTTAGTTCTGCTGACTTTAATTTATCAGTTTTGGTCAATATTATTTGATACGACACTGCCGCGCCATCAAGCTCTTTCAATATTTCCAAATCATTGGGCTTAAGGCCGTGACGAGCATCAATAAGCACAAAGACACGCTTCAAGGCGGTTCTGCCCTTCAAGAAATCACGGGTTGCGCTGGTCCAACGCGCAATTTCGGTTTTGGAAGCCCGGGCATAGCCATAACCCGGCAAATCAACAATTCTAATATATTCCGCTCCGACTTTGTCGTTAAGGCTAAAGAAAATCAATTCGCGGGTTCGCCCTGGTTCTGAAGATGCCCGTGCCAAGCCTCTGCGATTAAGGGTTGCATTAACCAAGGAAGATTTACCAACATTAGACCTGCCTGCAAAGGCGACCTCATTTGCACCCATTGGCGGTAGCTGCGACATAGTTGCCGCCGCCCACATAAAAACCGGTTCTAGGCGTAATAGTGATTTTTCCGCGTCGCTTGCACCTAAAATATCCATTTTGCGTCGGGCCGCCTATTCAGCTGCGGCTTTGGGCTTGCCGAGCTTTGCGAAAAACTCATCAATCGGGTTGGAATTGCCAGAGCGTTTCGCGATCACATATTGCTGCACAATTGTTAGCAAGTTGGACCAAGTATAATAAATCACCAGACCCGATGAAAATGACGCGAAAATAACTGCAAACATCCATGGCATAAGCGCAAATACTCTTGCTTGCACTGGATCGGTCGCAGTGGGCTGCATTTTCTGCAATAGCCACATCGATACCCCATACATCAAAGGCCAAGCGCCAATACCCAACATCACACCAATCAAAGGTATTGCGGTTGGGTCAAATGGCAATAAGCCAAATAAATTGAACAAAGAGGTAGGGTCTTTCGCCGAAAGATCATCTATCCAGCCATAAAATGGCGCGTGTCGCAATTCAAGGCTGATTGATAAAACTTTGAACAAGGCAAGGAAAATTGGCATTTGCAAGAGCATAGGAATGCAGCCAGCCACGGGATTGATTTTCTCCACTTGATAGAGCTTTATCATTTCCTGTTGCGAGCGTTCCTTGTCATTCGCGTATTTTTCTTGCAGCTCTTTCATTTTCGGCCCCAAATCGCGCAATTTGGCAAAACTCTTGTAGCTTTGGTAAACTAATGGGAAAGTGACAGTTTTCACGACAACAGTCATTGCCAACATTGCCAGACCAATATTGCCAATTTTGGAAGTAAAAAATAGCATTAGCCAATAGACAGGCTTGGACAAAAACCACAACACGCCCCAATCAACAGCATTGTCAAATCGGTCTAAGCCGAGGGTTTCTTGATAATGATTAAGCTCGGCCACTTTTTTGGAGCCAGCATAAACCCGCTCGGTATGGGTAGTGCTTTGGCCGGGCGCAATTACTGTGCCTTGGCCAACAAATGATGTTTCATATGATTGGCCACCAGCAGCACCCATGCTTTTGTAATTGGTTTGAATGGTCTCGTTTTGATTGGGTATTAAAGCGACCAGCCAATAAGTATCGGAAAAACCAAGCCAGCCGCCATGCGAAGTGGTTTGATTGGCTTTGCCCTTGTCCATTTCCCGATATCTTAGGCGGGTCAATTTGCCATCCAATATCCCGACAGCGCCTTCATATGACGCTGCACCCTTGATGATTTCAGGGGCATAATAACGCCTAACCGCGCCATATGGCTTCAAATTAACTGCCGCAGCCGATGTATTGGTCACAGTGTCGGTATAAGTGAAAAGATATTCATTATCGACTTCAATTTTGCGGCTGAATTTCAAGCCTTGCCCGTTGTCAAATTCAAGCACTATTGGGCTATTTGGCGCAAGCGCTGTTCCGCTTACCAAATTCCAAATGCTATCAGGGCCAGGGATCGCGCCAGTATAACCATCGGCCGCCCAGCCAAAAAAGGCAAAATAGCCACGGCCCGATGCTTGGGGGCTAAGCAATTCAATATTTGGTGAATTGGGATCTATAGTCAAACGGTGATCTTTAAGATTAATATCATCGAGCCTGCCGCCGAAAGTTGACAATGACCCCTTTACTTTGCTGGTTTCAATGGTGATGCGTTGCGACAAGGCCAAAGCCTGCGTTCGCGAAACTGGCGCGCTAGTTGCGGCGGGCGCAGCAGGCAAGGCGCTATTTGTGCTCGGTGTTGTTGGCGCTGCTGGGCTTGCAGCTTTTTGCTGCGCCAAAAGCGCTTTGGATTGTGGCTCAACCCAAAAAGTTTGAAACCCAAAAAGTATCGCAAGTGATATAATAATTGCTATTAAAAAATTCTTGGTGTCGGGCTGCTGTTGATTTGGCTGCATGATTCACTCTGAAATATGGGTTTTGGTTGGGGATAATTTCTTTAGTAGATAATTCACGTCTTGGGTAAGGTCTTGCCATTTCGCAACTATTGTTTGTGGCCTTGCGATAGCAACATAATCACTGCCTGCAATGCCATAAAGAGGGAGCGCCTTGGATAAAGCAGCTCGAAGTCGCCGCCTTGCACGATTTCTGCTCACCGCATTGCCAACTTTTTTGGAAGCTGTAAGGCCAAAACGAATTTCGGGGCTTTTTATCAGATTTGGCGAAGTTTCTCGCACGCGCATTTGCAATGACAAAAATCGCCCATTGGCTTTTTTGCCCTGGGCGACGTAAAGAAACTGTGCTCGTTTTTTTAGGCCAGCAATTTTTTTGGTAATATCGGGCATCAATGCGCCCCCCTCATACCAAACGGAATTGCTGTAACATGTCCAATTATGCGCTGATACGCTTACGGCCTTTGGCGCGACGACGAGCCAAAACCGCTTGACCGCCACGAGTGGCCATACGTGCGCGAAAACCATGACGGCGAGCGCGAACAAGTTTAGAAGGTTGATATGTCCGTTTCACGGGGTAAACTCCTGTGGACTAAATAAATTGCCACATTGAAAATTGAAGTGTGGCTGCTACTGGTCTTATAGGAAAAAGTCAATTCAAAGGGTGATATTTTGCTGCAATCTAACAACCAAAAACCAGCAACTTCGTCAAAAGGCTTGTTACGTGGAATAAATATCACAATATTTGCGTCGATTGCATCAGTTGCTGTTGCGGTGGTTTTAGTCGTCATAAAAGGCGCGGCGGCCTATACTTCGGGATCAAACGCAGTTTTGGCTTCACTGGCGGACAGCGGATTGGATCTTATCGCTAGCTTTGTGACGCTTTTATCGGTGCGTTTTGCACAAACCGCCCCTGATGACGAGCATCGCTTTGGCCATGGCAAAGCCGAGGCATTGGCGGGAGTATTTCAAGCGGGGCTTGTGGCAGTTTCGTGTGCCCTGATTGGGCTTTCATCGATAGACAGATTATTACACCCAAGACCATTGGCAATCGAAGGCGTCGCGATTTCTGTGATGGTTGTCTCGATTTTATTGACAGCGGCTTTGGTCACATTTCAGTCTTGGGCTGTGAAGCAAACCAAATCAATCGCCACAAAAGGGGATCGCGCCCATTATATGTCGGACCTTTTGTCTAATCTTGTCGCCTTAATCGGCATCATTATGGCAAGCTCTTTGGGTTGGCATCAAGCCGATGCTTTGGCAGGGTTATTTATCGCGATTTGGTTGTCAGTCGGGGCGTGGCATATTGCCAGTGAAGCTGCGAGCCATTTATTGGATCAAGAAGCACCAGACGCAACCAGAAACCGAATTAGGGAACTTGTTGCCGCATCGGACGAAAATCTTGAAATTCACGATTTGCGAACCCGCATTTCGGGCCCGTGGCTTCATATTCAATTTCACTTGGATTTGCCAAGTGAAATGATGTTGGTTGATGCGCACAAAATTTTGGTAGCTGCCGAAAACCGCGTCCGCACTGAATTTCCTGATGCTGACATAATAATTCACCCCGACCCCGATGAGGGCGCCGAAAAACACGGGCACCCAGTTTTTGGAGAAATGGCGTAAAAGATTTTAGATTGCCAAGGCTCAGGAAGGGCTTTTGGTGAAAACTTTGTTTTAACAAAAACCCTTCAAATATGGTCCTGCCGCCCCGAGCGCTTGTCAAGGTGCGAAGTGCAAGCATGGCGAAGCCACCCCTTGACAAGCGCTCGGGGCGGCTTTCACAATCAATACCAAGTTTTGTGAAGCTACAAGTTTCACCAAAACTTGGTCATGACTCTTTGAAAATTCGGCCAAATCAACGGGCTTTTATTGAATTGACGACTGGGCGTCGAAGGGTTTATCCCCAATTGGGAATTACCTCGCCTTGCCACATGTCTTCATAGGATTGGCGCGCGCGCACCACTTGCCACTTATCCCCACTTACCATGACTTCGGCAGCCAATGGACGTGAATTATAAGTGGACGCCATCGCAAAACCATAAGCGCCAGCCGACATAAATGCCAATAAATCATCGGGGTTCACTTTCGCCATCGGCCTATCGACAGTAAAAGTATCCCCAGTTTCGCAAATTGGCCCAACCACTGTAATGGGCATCAAGTTCGCGCCAATCGGTGGTTCTTTCACGGCCAAAATCTGGTGGTAAGCATCGTAAAATGCGGGACGCAATAAATCATTCATGGCGGCGTCAATCACCACAAATTCACGCCCGCCATTTGCTTTAGTCACCAAAGCGCGCGCCAAAAGCACGCCAGCATTGGCGCAAATCAGCCGTCCGGGTTCAATTTCAATTTTAACACCCAATGGCCCAATTATTTCGCGCACCATTTGCCCATAGGCCTCAAGATCTGGCCCCTCGCCTTTATCGTCATAAATCGCGCCCAAACCGCCACCAAGATCCAGCCTTGTAATTGCATGGCCCGACAACCGCAATTGCTGCACCATTAAGGCCAAGGCTTCATAGGCAGCACGCATCGGCGCAATATCAATAATTTGGCTGCCAATATGCACGGCAAGGCCGCAAATTTTAACGCCCGAAAGCTGTTTCGCATTTTCAAACATTGCAAATGCAGTGGCTGGGCTGACACCAAATTTTGAAGTCGCATAGCCAGTAGCGATTTTGGAATGCCCGCCTGCCTCAACGTCTGGGTTGACCCTTATGACCACATTTTGAACTTTTCCCAAATTGTTTGCGATTTCGGCAATGGTTATAAGTTCTTGTTCGCTTTCAACATTTATTTGGTGAATTTCAGTTTTGATAGCAAATTCAAGTTCACGCTTGGTCTTGCCGACCCCTGAAAATACAATGCGATTAGAAGGCACGCCAGCGCGCATGGCTCTTAAGATTTCACCTTCGGAAACAGTATCCGCACCCGCGCCCATTGTCGCCAAAGTTGCGATAACGGCGGCGTTGGAATTGGCTTTAATCGCGAATGCAATATTTATATCAAGGCCATGAAGCGCAGCTTTAAGCACATTGTAATGATGCTCTAAAGTTGCTTTGGAATAAACATAAGTCGGGGTTCCTACGGCTTCGGCAATGGCGCGAAGTGGAACGGTCTCGGCGCAAAGTTCGCCGTCAATATAATCAAAAAAACGCATAATAATACTCGGAATTATTTGGGAACAGAAATGGCGGAAGGACTTTCCTTTTGCTTTTCCATCTGGGCATTTGTTGCCCTTTGTTCCTCATAATTAGCGCGCTCATTGCCCCACATTGGCGGCGCGGTTTTCAAATTGCCCTGCACACCACAAGCAGTTAAAATCACCATTCCGCAAACCAAAATAAGAAGGTTCGTATAGATTTTATTCATGCTCGTCCTTCCATTTCTCTATTTGCATTTTGACATTATTTGGCGCGGTCCCGCCAAGCGAAGTGCGTGAACTAACCGATGCTTCGACATTTAGCAAGGATAAAGCAGCTTCACTTATGCGCGCATCAATTTTTTGGAACTCACTTAAAGGCATTAATGCCAATTCTGGATAGTTATTTTGTTCGGCATGTTTAACCACTGCACCAACAATGTGATGCGCTTCACGGAACGGCAAGCCCAATTCACGCACTAACCAATCTGCCAAATCGGTAGCAGTTGAATAACCTAATTTCGCAGCTTTCAGCATATTCTCGCGGTTGAATGTGATGGTTTCCATCATGCCGCGCATCGCAGTTATACTTAGCCAAAAATCTTCAAACGCACCAAAAACCAAAACTTTATCTTCTTGCAAATCCTTGGAATAAGTAAGGGGCAAGCCTTTAAGTATCATCAAAAGCGCATTTGAATTTGCGCATATTTTCGCGGCTTTCGCGCGGATAAGCTCAGCTGCATCGGGGTTGCGTTTTTGCGGCATGATTGACGAGCCGGTGGACCAATCATCGCTAAGCCTTGCAAAGCCAAATTGCGGCGACGACCATAAAACAATTTCATCGGCCAAGCGTGATAAATTGACGATTGCAATTGAAAGCGCACCAAGTGCTTCAAGTGCAAAATCACGCGATGCAACGCCGTCCATTGAATTGGCATTCGGGCAGTCAAAGCCCAATTCTTGCGCGACAGTTTCACGATCTATTGGAAATGGCGTTCCCGCCAGCGCTGCCGACCCCAAAACACATTCGCCTGCATTATGAAACGCATTATTAAGCCTAAAATTGTCGCGTTCTAACATCTCAACATAGGCCAATAAGTGATGACCCAATGTCACTGGTTGTGCGGTTTGCAAATGGGTGAAGCCTGGCATTATCCAATCAAAATGCTGTTCAGACCGATTGACCAATATGTTTTGCAGGGATTCGATTTGCGTAATAGTGCTTTGCAGCGCCCGTCGTGTCCAAAGTTTGAAATCATTGGCGACTTGATCATTACGCGAACGCCCCGTGTGCAGGCGTTTACCTGCTTCACCGATCATCTCAGTTAGCCGTGCTTCAATGTTCAAATGTATGTCTTCAAGCTCAATTGAAAATTCAAATTCGCCATTTTCAATTTGACTTGTGATTTTTTCCAAGCCCCCAATAATCGCAACTTTGTCGGTTTCACTAATAATTCCTTGCGCCGCCAGCATATTGGCATGGGCCACGGAACAATCAATGTCTTCGCGCCACATTTTTTGGTCAACCGAAATCGAAGCATTAATTGCTTGCAAAGCCTCACTTGGAAGTGCTTCAAAGCGGCCACCCCACATTTTTTGTTGGGTTTCGCTGCCCTTATCCTTATTATCCATCAAACCAATTTCCGTAAAAGTTGCCAATGACACAAAATATGACAAATTCCAACCAAAACCCGCAAAAAGCCAAAAACTTGTTTCGGTTTTCAATTGCCATGTGTTTGCTGTTAGTTCTTATTTTGCTTGCGGGCTATTTCGCGCTGTCCCTTAACACTCAAAGCCATAAATTGGAAAGGTTTAGAACTGGTGGTTTGGCAGCATTGGAAATTTTGAACAAAGCGCCACAACAGCCACAACAAGTATTTTTTGATGCACAGAAAAAGGAAATCACCCTCGCAGATTTTCGCGGCAATATTTTGGTGGTTAATATTTGGGCCACTTGGTGCGGGCCGTGTATTGAAGAAATGCCGTCATTGGCAAATTTGCGCGCGGAATATAAAGACAAGCCAATTGAAATTATTGCAATAAGCGTTGACAGGGCCGATTTCGCACCCAACGCAAAGCAAAAACTCGAAGAACTTAGCGGTGGAAAATTGGCTTTTTATCACGACCCAATGATGCGAATTGCTTTTCCAATTAGGGCAAAGGGCTTTCCCACCACTGTGATATATGATGCACAAGGCGTCGAGATTGCTCGAGTATCTGGTGCTGCCAATTGGGATAGCCCAGAAGCGCGCCATTTGATGGACGCTCTCATGCCGTCCAATTAGTTTACGGCTATCATAGTGCGGCATTTGGCCTTATAGAAAAATAGCGATTCTGTGCGAAAATCCGAATGCTGACTTTGGAATTAGAAGGGGAAAGCCAATGCACAAACCACAAATCCATTTTGCAATAAAGCTGGTGACAATCTGCGTTGCAATAGCGTCATTTTGTGCTGCTTTATTTGCAAGCCAAGTTCAAGCCCAAAACATACCAAGGGACATTGGTGGTCGTTGGGCAAGTCAAGGATTTAGTTCAATTGTTGATTTTCATGGATGCTTGCAAGACGTAAGAAAATTATGTGGCACGGTTAAATGGCTTTGGATTTCAGAAGAAGAGGGCGGCGGCCATCGCACCGACCGCAACAACCCCAATCGCGCCTTGCGCTCGAGACCAGTGGTTGGATTGGAAATTGTGCAAAACTTCGAGCGCACTGCACCAAACACTTGGTCAGGTGGCACGCTTTACAACCCAATTGATGGTCGCACTTTCAACGGCACAATTCGCGTTGATCACGGAACATTGCGTCTGCGTGGTTGCGCAATGGGCTTCTGCAAAACCCAAATTTGGCGCCGCCCTGAGGATTTGATTGCAGCGGCGCGCGGCAATTTTTGAGGGTTGATGGTGTGGAAATTATTGAGCGCCAATTATGATATTCGGGGCAAAATCCATTGGCACCAAACCAATAAACCGCCAATAGTGATCATAAACCCCGTCTCGAGTTAAAGTATTGTGATCCGAATTTTTCATCTCGACAAACTTCTTGGGCGAGTTTGCCATTGCAAATAATGAGCGGCCTTGGGAGAAAGGAATTACGACGTCACCAGTGCCATGCGCAATCAATAGTGGCATCTTAACTTTGTGAATGCGCCTTTTGTTTTCAAATCGGTTTCGCATCATTAAATCAATTGGCAAATATGGATAATGCGCCTTGGCAACTTCAGGAGCAGACAAGAATGGTGCTTCCAAAAGCAGCGCTCGTGCTGGTTTAAGGCTTGCAACGTGAGTAGCAACGCCGGTTCCAAGTGAATGGCCATGAATTATGATGTTTTCGGGCCGTATTCTTTGGGCGACTAACCACTCATATGCTGCAATCCCGTCATTCAAAATACCAGCTTCACTCGGGGTTCCGCTTGATTCCCCATATCCGCGATAAGCAATTGCAAGATAACCAACACCTTGTTTATGCATACGCAAATAGCGCCACTTTGACATTTCAAGAAGCGTGGCATTTCCGTGGAAAAACAAGACTGTTGGTCGATTTGGTTTTGCTGGTTCGTACCAAGCTTGTATCGTTTCCCCATCTGAGGTCCTAATTCTGATATCTTGGATGTCCAGCTTTTCAATATTTGGGTGCTGAGTTACCTTTTGGTTTTGGAAAAGCAACTTATCTTGATTGACGAAGAAATGGATAATAATCGAAAAATAAATCAGAATTGGAATGGACACCGAGATGATAGATATTCGGACTATGTTATTTGATTTCTTCATTTTGCCGTTCCATAAAACTTCCATTGTCCTAATCAAAGAATAATGGCAATTTAACGGCGGCAATAACTTATCTATGAAAACTGTAAGCGCTGTTTTCTATTGTGCCATATCTCCCCATTGCAATTGACCGCAAACGGGAAAGTATTATTAGGAAGTGGTGAGATAGTTAGTCAAAGTGATTTGCTTTTTGTGAGCAAAAGAACGAAAAACAGGGGCGTTTATGGCAGATTCAATTCAATCAAAACCGCTTTCGCCACATCTGCAAATTTGGCGGTGGCACGTTACTATGACGACCTCTATTTTGCACCGCGCCACAGGGGTTGCCAATCTCGCGGCGATAGTCGTGCTTTTAGCGTGGTTAGCAGCTTTGGCGGCGGGGCCGGAGCAATATGCAGCTTTTCAAGCGCTAATTGGCTCGGCATTTGGGCGGTTGGTGTTATTTGGATGCTTGGTTTCGGTTTCCTATCATATCGCAAACGGCATCAGGCATTTATTGTTTA
This sequence comes from Hyphomonadaceae bacterium, assembly GCA_009773395.1. Lineage (GTDB taxonomy): Bacteria > Pseudomonadota > Alphaproteobacteria > Caulobacterales > Aquidulcibacteraceae > Pseudaquidulcibacter. The sequence continues at coordinate 370,570 of WRPI01000001.1, forward strand.
ATCTTGGAATTGGGCTGGATAAAAAAACTGCCACAATAAGCGGTTGGGTTGTTATTGTTCTTGGGTTTACTGGCGCAATTAAAATGATGTGGCTTGGTTATAGAGCTTTAGGGCATTAGGTGGGGCAAATGGCAACAAAAGATTTTCGCACACCATTATCAAAAGCGCGCGGCAATGGCGCTTCGGGACATGGCACTGAGCATGTAATTCATCAGCGGGCTTTGGCGGTTGGCTTATTATTGGGCTTTATTTATGCTGCAACTTCAATATTATTTTTCACCAATTTATCGCATCAAGCAATGGTGGAGTGGTTTTCAAACCCCTTTAATGCTAGCGTTATGGCTTTATTGATTATCGCTGCTGCTGGGCATTTCAACCTTGGTGTTCAAGTTGTCATCGAAGATTATATTCATAAGCCTTCGAGCAAAGCGCTTTTGATGCTTGGCATTAATTTTCTTGCAGCTTTGATCGCGGCAATTGGAATCCTATCCATTATTAAAATCTATCTGGGAGCATAAAATGACCGCATCACATAAATGGATTGACCATGTTTATGATGTGGTGGTGGTTGGTGCTGGCGGCTCTGGCCTACGTGCTGCACTTGGTTGCGCCCAAGAAGGGCTAAAAACGGCCTGTATTTCCAAAGTTTTCCCAACCCGTTCACACACTGTTGCCGCCCAAGGCGGTATTTCGGCTTCGCTTGGCAATATGGGTGAGGATCATTGGCAATGGCATATGTATGACACTGTGAAAGGTTCCGATTGGTTGGGGGATCAAGACAGCATTGAATATCTAACCCGCAATGCCTCCGCCGCAGTTTATGAGCTTGAACATTGGGGCGTGCCATTTTCACGCACCAGCGAAGGCAAAATCTACCAACGCGCGTTTGGTGGCATGACCAAAAACTTCGGCGAAGCCCCCGTTCAACGCACTTGCGCCGCCGCTGACCGCACTGGCCACGCCATGCTGCATACGCTTTATGGCAACAGCCTTAAATACGACGTTGAGTTCTTTATCGAATTTTTCGCGCTCGATTTAATTATGGACGAAGATGGCACTTGCCGTGGGGTTACGGCTTGGGAACTTGCAACTGGTAAACTTCACCGCTTTTCTGCCCAACGCACAGTTTTGGCGACTGGCGGTTATGGCCGCGCATATTTTTCCTGCACCTCGGCGCATACTTGCACGGGCGATGGCAATGCAATGGTTTTGCGCGCGGGATTACCCTTGCAGGACATGGAATTTGTGCAATTCCACCCGACTGGTATTTATGGAGCGGGCTGTTTAATCACCGAGGGCGCACGCGGCGAAGGCGGCTATCTTACCAATTCCAATGGCGAAAGATTTATGGAGCGTTATGCACCAACCGTGAAAGACCTTGCGCCGCGCGACATGGTTTCACGCGCCATGACAATTGAAATCCGCGAGGGGCGCGGCGTTGGCAAAAATAAAGACCATATCTTCCTGCATCTTGATCACCTTGACCCTAAGATATTGCATGAACGCCTTCCGGGGATTTCCGAATCTGCAATGGTATTTTCGGGCGTTGATGTTACTAAAGCGCCAATTCCAGTTTTGCCTACGGTTCACTATAATATGGGCGGCATTCCCACTAATTATCACGGCGAAGTGGTTATTAAAGACGGCGACAACCCTGATAAAGTGGTCGAAGGGCTTATGGCAGTTGGTGAAGCTGCATGCGTTTCGGTGCATGGGGCTAACCGCCTTGGCTCAAATTCATTGATTGATTTGGTAGTGTTTGGCCGCGCAGTTGGCTTGCGTTGCGGTGAAGTTCTCAAAAGCGGCGTGCGCCAACCTGCCATCACTGACAGCCAAACCGACGGCCATTTGGCGCGGCTTGAAAAATTGCGCAATGCCGATGGTGGCACTTCCACCGCCAAACTTCGGCTTGAAATGCAGAAAATCATGCAGACCAATTGCGCAGTTTTCCGCACTGGGGAAACCCTGCAAGAAGGCTGCGATTTAATCGACAAAGCCTATGCCAAACAAAGCGATTTAAGCGTTAAAGACCGTTCTATGATTTGGAATAGTGATTTGGTCGAAGCGCTTGAATTGGAAAACCTATTGCTCCAAGCCAGCGTCACCATGCACGGCGCCAATAATCGCAAAGAAAGCCGTGGCGCACATGCCCGCGAAGACTTTGCGGATCGTGATGATAAAAATTGGATGAAACATACTCTGGCATATTTGGACGTGCCAACCGGCAAAGTTTCAATTGATTATCGCCCCGTGCATATGAACACTATGACTGATGATATTGAGACCATTCCACCGAAGGCACGCGTCTACTAACTCAAATCGCCGCCCTCGCTTCGCTCACTTAGCGATTTGGAAAAAGCGGACAACAAAAATAAAAAAGCGTGGTTTTTATTTTTATTGGCATTTTGTTATTGAAGCGTGCTTTCAGACACTCCCAACTCCTCGCTTCGCTTTCTTCCTATGCGTCAAGATTTCGTGCCATTGGGTTAGGGTATATTCGCCGTCCGCCAAAGCTTTGCACAACAACTCCCCCGACACCCGCGCATCTTCGCAGGCGTCGTGGTGTTTGAATTCAATTTCGAAATCGCGGGCCAAATTGCCAAGGCCATAGCCGCGCTTTGAATATTTTGGCCAGGTTCTGCGAATAATGGTGGTGGCATCAAGCCAAGAATAGGCCTTTTGCGGTATTAGATTCTCGATTATGGCTCGATAAATTGCGCTTCTATCAAAATAACTATGCGAGGTTACAATACCCGAAGACAGCCAAGCATCAATTTCGTCAAAAATTTCAAAGAATTTTGGCGCGCTTCTTACCATTTCGGCGTCAATGCCATGAATTGACGTATTCATGCCGAGGAAAAAGCTCTGTGGATTAATCAGCCTGTCATAGCTTTCAACCGCGACACCGTTTTCAAAACGCACCATACCGATTTGGCAAATGCTGCTGATGTCATTGTTGGCAGTTTCAACGTCGATGGAAATAAAACAGGGCATGTTTTAATTTAGGAAGATGGCCAGCATCAAAATGCCCGCCACAATTCGATAATAGGCAAACGGAACAAACCCATATTTGGTAACAATTGCCATAAATGCCTTGACCACAATAATTGCCGAAATAAAAGATATCACAAACCCAATACCAACAATCATCAATTCTTGACCGCCTTGGCCCAATAATTCGGCGCGGTTCTTATAGGCATCATAAACAAACACCCCAATCATGGTTGGAATTGCCAAAAAGAAACTAAATTCGGCGGCAGCTTTGCGTTCCACTTTCATCAACATCGCGCCAATAATGGTGGCCCCAGACCTTGAGACTCCGGGTATCATCGAAACGCATTGCACCAAACCGATTTTAAGGGCCGTGACAAAACCAATATCATCAACTTCCATAATTGCTGGCGCAGGGCGAAATTTCTCGGCCAAAATAATAATGACGCCACCGATAATAAGTGCAACCGACACAATAATCGGGCTGAACAAAACAGTTTTGATAAAATCGTGAAAAATAAAACCAAGAATGGCCGAAGGTAAAAATGCGATCAAAATCCCAATTGCAAACTGTCGAGATTGTGGTTTCGTGGGTAGTGAAATTAAAATGCCCCATAATTTTTCAAAATAAATCACACAAATTGCCAAAATCGCGCCAAGCTGAATCATAGTGTCAAACGCCTTTGGAACTTCATGTCCCAAGAGCTTCTCAGCCAATATCAAATGACCAGTTGACGATACTGGAAGAAATTCGGTTAGCCCTTCAACAATTCCCAAAATTATCGCTATTATTATGTCTTTGATTTCTATCACTTTGGTGCCTTTTGAAATGAGGACATTCAGTGCCACAAACCAAGTAAACAAACTATAAAAATTGGCACAGGAGGGTTCGCAAAAAGTAGGGATTTTTTTGCCGTAAGCGAGCCAATAATTGGTGTTGGGCGTGCTAATATCGCAATTATTTGCTTGGGAAGGCTTATGGGCAATTGTGCCACAAGCCTTCTTTAAGTCTAATGGCGCTATTTTATTGTCAATCCCTCGCGCCTAAGCGCGACCGCGAAGCGGCTTCGGGGATTGACAACAAAATAGCGCGAACACCAAAATTGAGAAATGGCTTTAATGCCACAAAGTGACATAAAGGCATTCCAAGACCTTTTTCAAATTGCCGTCAAATTACAGCCCCTGTTTTTTTTTGGGCGCAATGTTTCCCATTTGAGGTTGGGCGCTTCCAGGGTCTTTGGTCGATTGCGGCACCAATTAAACCTAGCTCGCCATAATAGGGCGCAAACATTCTATATTACTGAAGTTTTGACTTGGATATTTGCCGCCTATGCAATAGAAAGCGGTCAAACATCTGAAACCTATTGAATCCGAGAACCAAAATGGCAGAGCAAATGCTGCAATTCGTTAAAACTGACCAAGAAATGCCGCAAAAGCGCCTGAAGGAAGAGCGTGCGCAAGATTTTTTGGAAATTTACGGCGAATTTATTCTTGAAAAGGCCAAAACTCAGTCTTCGCGCTGTTCACAATGCGGCGTGCCGTTTTGTCAAACAGGCTGTCCATTGCAAAACAACATCCCAGATTGGCTAAAACTTGCCGCTACTGGGCGGCTTGAGGAAGCCTATCAAATCTCGGCTGCGACCAATCCTTTGCCCGAAATTTGCGGCCGCATTTGCCCGCAGGACCGATTATGTGAGCAAAATTGCGTTATCGAGCAATCTACCCACGGCACTGTTACAATTGGCGCAATTGAAAGATTCATAACCGAAACCGCCTTCGCCAATAATTGGGTTCCGCCAATTGCAAAAGGCGCGAACAAAAGCCAAAAAGTTGCAATAATTGGCTCTGGGCCCGCCGGCATAGCCGCAGCGCAATCGCTAGTGGGTTTTGGCTATGAAGTCACAATATTTGACCGCCATGACCGCGCAGGTGGGCTATTGGTTTATGGCATCCCCGGTTTCAAATTGGAGAAAGAGGTGGTTACGCGCCGCATTGAGCAACTCGAAGAAGCAGGCGTCACATTCAAATTATCCACCGAAATTGGCAAGGACATTAGTTTTGCACAACTCAAAAATGAGTTTGATGCAGTTTTAATTGCAACCGGGGTATATGCGGCGCGCGGCCTTGGCATTGGTGAAGATAACCAAGTCATTCAAGCTTTGGACTATTTAATCGCGTCAAACAAAATTGGCTTTGGCGATAAAGTTCCCGCATTTGAAAGCGGACAACTAAACGCAAAAGGCAAAAAAGTAGTGGTAATTGGCGGTGGTGACACTGCAATGGATTGTGTGCGCACGGCAATTCGCCAAGGCGCAAAATCCGTTACTTGCCTTTATCGGCGCGATCGTAAAAACATGCCAGGCTCGACCCGTGAAGTTACCAATGCCGAAGAAGAAGGTGTGGTTTTTGAATGGCTTCGTGCACCAAAATCGCTAGTTATCCAAGGCGGAAACATCGTTGGTGTCAATGTCGCAAAAATGCGGCTTGGTGAGCGCGATAAAGCTGACCGCCAGAGCATTGAAGAAATTAAAGGCTCTGACCATGTGCTAGACGCCGATATGGTCGTCGCAGCGCTCGGCTTTGAACCCGAAGAACTGCCAATGACATTTGAGCATCCTGAACTTGCCTTAACCAAATGGAACACAGTTGCGATTGATGCAAATTCGGGCCTTACATCAGTCGATGGCGTTTTTAGCGCTGGCGACATTGTTCGCGGTGCTTCTTTGGTGGTGTGGGCGCTTAAAGATGGCATGGAGGCCGCCACTAATATTCATAATTATTTGCGCGAAAAAATATAGGCTGCAAAATGACAAACAATTCCCCTTCGAACGAAATATCACTTGAGACCAAGCAATACCTTGCCCAGCGCGACGCACTAATAACGGCGAACGCTTATAATCCCGATGATGAAAAAGACAGTTGCGGTGTCGGGCTGGTTATTGCTTTGGACGCAGTTCCCAAGCGCGAAATCGTCACTATGGCACTTAAAGCGCTTAAAAATGTTTGGCATCGCGGCGCAGTTGATGCCGATGGTAAAACTGGTGATGGCGCGGGCATTAGGATTGACGTTCCGCAAGAATTTTTTCGCGGCCAAGTGGAATTAACGGGGAATAAGCCGGGAAAAGAGCCAATTTGTGTAGGGCAAATATTCTTGCCGCGCACCGATTTTGCCGCCCAAGAACGGGCACGGACAATTGTTGAATCCGAAGTGTTGCGCTCAGGTTTTTTCCTTTATGGCTGGCGTCAAGTGCCAGTGGATATAAGTGTTATCGGGCAAAAGGCCAATGATACCCGTCCCGAAATTGAACAAATATTGTTTTATGATCCAGATGGCCGCGAACCACAAGAAGTTGAACGGGCGCTTTATTTATGCCGCCGCCGCATCGAAAAAAGGGCTTTGGCGCAAAACCTGCTGGACTTTTATATTTGTTCGTTTTCGTCGCGTTCGGTCGTATATAAAGGCATGTTTCTGGCAGAACATATTGATGAATTTTATCCAGATTTGCAGGACGAAAACTTCGTTTCATCTGTGGTTATTTATCACCAAAGATATTCAACCAATACATTCCCGCAATGGCGATTGGCTCAACCATTCCGCATGTTGGCGCATAATGGCGAGATTAACACCATTAAAGGCAATGTTAATTGGATGAAAAGCCATGAAATCCGCATGGCGTCACATGTTTTCGGCGAACACCATGCGGACATTAAGCCTGTTATCCAACCGGGGTCTTCGGATTCTGCGGCACTTGATGCGGCGTGTGAAATATTGGTGCGCGCAGGTCGTTCGGCGCCAATGGCAAAGGCGCTTTTGGTGCCAGAAGCTTGGGCCAAGCACGAAAAAGTGATGAAACCAAGCCACCGCGCACTTTATGCTTATTGCAATGCGGTTATGGAGCCTTGGGATGGGCCAGCGGCATTGGCAATGTTTGATGGTCGTTGGGCGGTGGCGGGGCTTGATAGAAATGGCCTAAGGCCAGTTCGATATTCAATTACCGATGATAAAATATTAGCGGTTGGCTCCGAAACTGGCATGTGTCCATTGGATAATAAAGTCATTATCGAACATGGCGCACTTGGCCCTGGGCAAATGCTGGCATTTGATAGCCACAAAAAGAAATTATATAGGCATGCAGAAATTGTCGATAAATTAGCAGACGCGCACCCCTTTGAAAAATGGTTGGAAAACGTCTTGGAGCTTGAGCCAATAGCGGGTCCAGGCGAAGAGCCGCGCATGTTTGATAAAGCTGAGCTTGCGAAACGGCAAATCGGTGCTGGTTTTAGTTTTGAGGAATTAGAGCTTATTTTGGCACCAATGGCCGAAGAAGCCAAAGAAGCGCTTGGCTCCATGGGTGATGATAGTCCACTTGCGGTTTTGTCACATCGTTATCGGCCTTTGTCGCATTTTTTCAAACAAAACTTCAGCCAAGTAACCAATCCACCAATTGATCCATTGCGCGAAGAACGAGTTATGAGCCTAAAAACAAGGTTCAAGAATCTTGGCAATATTTTGGCGGAAGACAAAACCCAGCAAGAAGTGTTTGTTATTGAAAGCCCGTTCGTAACCACTGGCATGTATTTGCGGATGTTGCCAGTAATGGGGGATAGCGTTGCTTTTATTGACTGCACATTTGAAAAGGCTGCTTCAGCGAAACTGGCGGGTGCGGCGATGCGCGATGCGCTCGAGCGGATAAAAACCCTCGCCGAAGACGCAGTTCGCTCTGGTAAAAGCCAAATCGTATTAACCGATGAAAAGCAAAGTGCAACGCAAATGCCGTGCCCGATGATTTTGGCAACTGGCGGCATTCATGCGCATTTGGTCGAAACTGGCTTGCGCTCATATTGTTCGATTATCGTGCGTTCAGCCGAGTGTTTGGATACCCATTATTTTGCAGTTCTTGTTGGCGTTGGCGCGACTTGCGTCAATGCATATTTGGCGCAAGATACCATATTTGATAGGCATGCGCGCGGATTGCTTGGTGATTTAACAATTGGCCAAGCCTGCCTAAATTACAAAAAAGCGATTGAAGCTGGCTTAATGAAAATCCTATCAAAAATGGGGATTTCAGTTATTGCGTCTTATCGCGGCGGCTATAATTTTGAGGCGCTGGGCCTGTCGCGGGCATTGGTATCGCAATATTTCCCCGGTATGTCATCAAGGATTTCCGGCATTGGCTTGGTGGGAATTGGCCGCAAATGTTTTGATTTGCACGAAAAAGCATGGGGCGGCGGCGCCGATGTCTTGCCAATTGGTGGGCTGTATCGGGTTCGAGCGTCGGGCGAAGTTCATGCACTTGAAGCCAAACAAATTCACTTGTTACAATCGGCAGTGACTTCTGGCTCATACCCAATGTTCAAGAAATATACTGAATCTTTGGGCGGCCGCGATATGATTCAAATAAGGGATTTATTGGATTTCAGACCCGCAAAAGCCCCAGTTCCGCTTGAAGAAGTCGAAAGCATCAATGAAATTCGCAAGCGCTTTTTAACCCCCGGTATGTCATTAGGTGCATTAAGCCCCGAAGCACATGGCACACTTAATATTGCCATGAACCGCATTGGCGCAAAATCAGTTTCAGGTGAGGGCGGCGAAGACCGCGCGCGATACCAGCCCCTAGCCAATGGCGATAACCCCAATAGTGCGGTTAAGCAAATTGCATCGGGGCGCTTTGGTGTGACCGCAGAATATCTCAATCAATGCCGCGAAATTGAAATTAAAGTCGCGCAAGGCGCAAAACCGGGTGAAGGCGGGCAATTACCTGGTTTCAAAGTCACCGAAATGATCGCCAAATTACGCCATGCAACACCGGGTGTAATGTTAATTTCCCCGCCACCGCACCATGATATTTATTCAATTGAAGATTTGGCCCAGCTTATTTATGACCTTAAACAAATCAATCCAGACGCCAAAGTCTGCGTGAAATTGGTCGCGCAGTCAGGCGTAGGCACAGTTGCCGCAGGTGTTGCCAAAGCCAAAGCGGATATTATTTTAATCGCGGGCGGAGTTGGCGGCACTGGCGCAAGCCCGCAATCGTCAATTAAATATGCAGGCATTCCGTGGGAATTGGGCTTGGCTGAAGCCAACCAAGTTCTGACGCTCAATAATTTGCGCGGCAACATCATGCTTAGAACCGATGGTGGCCTAAGAACTGGCCGCGATATTGTGATGGCAGCGATGCTTGGTGCCGAAGAATATGGCATTGGCACCGCGAGTTTGGTTGCAATGGGCTGCATTATGGTGCGGCAATGTCATTCAAACACCTGCCCAGTTGGGGTTTGCACCCAAGACGAAGCCTTACGCCAAAAATTCACAGGAACGCCTGAAAAAGTCGTAAATTTAATGAGTTTTATTGCCGAAGAAGTCCGTGAGATATTGGCTGAACTTGGTTTTACGGCCTTGCATCAAGTGATAGGACGAACTGATCTATTGGCGCAAACTAGCCGTGGCCCTGCCTATGTTGACGATTTAGATTTGAATCCGCTTTTGGTTCGGGTTGAAGGTTTCACTCCGCTTGATTTTGCGCAAACAAAACACCGAATTGAAGTTCCCGATACTTTAGACAGCCAAATATTACGCGATGCCAAACCGTTTTTTGAACGCGGTGAAAAAATGCAAGTGGCATATAGGGTGCGCAATGTGCAAAGGGCAATTGGCACTAGGGCATCATCACATATTGTCCGCAAATTCGGCATGGAAGGAATGGCTGAAGGGCGGCTCACTGTTAAGCTTGAAGGATCTTGTGGGCAGTCTTTGGGCGCGTTTGGGGTGCAAGGTTTGACGCTCGATGTTGTTGGCGATGCCAATGATTATGTCGGCAAAGGTCTTTCGGGGGCGATAATCATGCTGCGGCCTTCTAGGTCATCAGGCCTCGTTCCGCACAAAAATGCAATTATTGGCAACACCTGTCTTTATGGCGCAACATCGGGAAAATTATTTGCATCGGGCAGAGCAGGTGAGAGATTTGCAGTAAGAAACTCGGGCGCAACCGCAGTTGTCGAAGGGGTTGGCGCCAATGGTTGCGAATATATGACCGGAGGTGTCGTAACCATATTGGGTGATGTCGGCGATAATTTCGCCGCGGGTATGACTGGCGGCATGGTGTTTATTTGGGACAAGGCAAATCAATTGCCTGACCTTATCAATGGCGAAAGTGTGATTTGGCAACGCATAAGCACACCATATTGGGAAGGCATCTGCCGTGATTTAATTGAACAACATTTAGGCGCAACAAGCTCGCCTATCGCCGAGGAAATACTTGACAATTGGCCCGATGAAATGGGCAATTTTTGGCAAATTGTGCCAAAGGAAATGATATCAAGGCTCGCAAACCCTATTACGCAGATAGCTGCTGAATAGAATTAGCGGGAATTCTTTTCTGGGTTTTTATTTGATACCGACAGTGATAGTGTTGTCCAAATGCAAATCAATATCAAAACTTGGAAAAGCGAAATTTTTGCGCTGCTGATTCTCGCTTGGCCAATTATGCTGTCCAATATCGCGCAAATGCTTATCAATTCGACCAATGTCGTATTATTGGGACATTTTAGCGAGCATGCTTTGGCAGCATCTGCCATTGGCTCAGGCATTGTGATGTTGCCATTGGTCGTTGGTTTTGGTTTTGTATCAGCCTCAAATGCAATGATAGCAACCGAAAAAGGGCGGTTGGCACATTCAGTCCGCGATGTGAGGCGCAGCGTGCGCGCTTCTATGTGGATCGCATTTATGTTCTCTGTGCCGATTATGATTTTGCTTTGGTCAAGCGAAAAAATTTCTTTGCTTATAGGTATAGATGCTGATTTGGCAAAAGACGTTGGCATTTACGTGCGGGCGCTTGAATTTGAAATTATGCCGGCGCTTTTGGCCTTGTGTTTGCGCAATTTTGCAACTGCACTGCATCGCCCGATTTGGGGGACATTGATTAGCGTATTAAGTGTCTTTTTTAATGGCATATTGAATTATGGCCTTATTTTTGGCCATTTCGGCTTGCCGCAACTCGGATTATTGGGTGCGGGAATTGGCTCGTCACTAACTGGCCTATTCGCACTTATTGGAATTGCCATTGTTGTTCTACGGGAGAAATCATTTCGCCGTTACCATATTTTTGGCAATTTTTGGCACGCTGATTGGCCAAGAATCTGGACTATGCTTAAACTTGGAACCCCGATTGCATTTCAATGGGGTTTTGAAGTTTCGGTGTTTTCGGGGGCGGTGTTTTTAATGGCGCTAATAAGCACTCAATCTGCTGCTGCGCATGCCATTGCGATACAGGCAGTTTCCATGACTTTCATGGTGCCAATGAGCATTGCCCAAGCCGCAACAGTGCGGGTTGGCAACGCATTTGGTCGCAAAGACAGAATTGCAATTTCCTATGCGGGTTGGTCAGCCTTTATCGTAGCGGTGGGATTCATGACTTGCTCGGGTGTGCTGGTCTTCGTCTTTGCCCGCCAATTGGCCGAAATTTTCATCGATAAAAGCCTTGCAAACGGTGAGGCGGTAATATTGCTGGCGATTGGATTTTTGAAAATCGGCGGCTTGTTTCAAATATTTGACGGCGCACAAGTAGTTGGCGCCGGCATGTTGCGCGGCCTGCATGATACAAAATGGGCCATGATCTTTGCTGGTATTGGTTATTGGGGAGTGGGCATGGGTGTGGGCTCATATTTGGCATTTGGTGCAGGACTTGCCGGTAACGGCATTTGGATAGGGCTTGCGGTTGGGCTTGGAATAGTTGCAACTTTAATGATTATTCGGTGGAACATGCGCGAAAAGCTGGGGCTTTGTTGAAATTCTCGCCCAATAAATACCAATCACTATTTTGTTACTTGCTTTTCACGTAAACCATTATAGCATCGCCCAATATAACAGAAATAAGGGAGAAAAAAATGTTACAACCAATATTAGCGCTTATATTATGGACTTTCGTGATGTTCATTTGGATGTATGGAACGCGGATTCCCGCTATGCAAGCGGCAAAAATCAATCCAGATGACTACAAACACCCAGGTTCAAGCGGTGGGGTTTTGCCGTCAAAAGTGCGTGCAGTTGCTGATAATTACAATCATTTGCACGAAGCGCCATTGATGTTTTATGCTTTGGCAGCATTGATTCAAATGGGTGGGTTTGCCGATGGATTATTTGTCAAACTTGGTTGGACTTATGTGGTGCTGCGGGTTATTCACTCACTTATCCAAGCAACAGCAGGCAAAGTTATTCATCGGTTTTCGGTGTTTGTTTTGTCACAAGTTGTTTTGATTGTGATGGCGATCCGCCTAATTCCGCAAGTATTTACTTGATTTCTATCTAGTTGGAACTGGCACTTCACCGCGATAATCATAAAATCCACGCTTGGTTTTGCGGCCCAGCCACCCGGCCTCAACATATTTCACCAAAAGTGGGCAAGGCCGATATTTTGAATCGGCCAAGCCTTCGTTGAGAACTTGCATGACAGCCAAAACTATATCGAGGCCAATAAAATCAGCAAGTTCCAACGGCCCCATTGGATGATTTGCGCCCAATTTCATGCCGCGATCAATTGAATCAACTGTGCCCACGCCTTCATATAAAGTGTAAACAGCTTCATTAATCATGGGGATTAAAATCCGATTGACAATAAACGCTGGAAAATCTTCCGAATTAGTAGTGACTTTGCCCATGCGGCGAGTGACCTCAAGGCCAGCTTGATAAGTTTCTTCGGAAGTCGCAAGCCCGCGAATAATCTCAACCAGTTTCATCAACGGAACTGGGTTCATAAAATGCAGGCCCAAGAATTGTTCGGCTCTATCAGTTGAACTTGCCAAGCGAGTGATAGAAATCGACGAAGTGTTGGACGCGATTATCGCTGATGGCTTCAAAATTGGGCAAAGGGTTTTGAAAATAGCTTTTTTAGTTTCGGCGTTTTCACTGGCGGCTTCAATAACCATATCAACTTCGGCGAGCGCGGCAATATCCGAAGAAGTCGTAATCGCCTTTATTGCCTTTTCAACGTCATCATGGCTAATTAAACCCTTGTTTGCCTGACGGGCTAAGTTGGTTTTGATATTGGCCATACCGCTTGCAAGATTGTCAGAACTAATATCATTTAGCGTAACTTGATATCCCGCCAAAGCAGCAACATGGGCAATGCCATTTCCCATTTGACCCGCACCAATAACACCGATTTTAACAACTTCCACCATTTGGGCTAACCTCAATAGACTATACGCATATTGCTTTGCACAATTTTATTGTGCTTTGCAATAGTTGTTATTGGTGGGAGTTTAGCACGCGCGGCATGGGGGTTGCAAATATAAGGCTAGTTTGATGGATTTGTATCGTTTTGGGTCAACCCGCAACGAATGGGAGAAAATAATGGCAACTTCAATTGACCTTCATGTTGGACGCAGGCTTCGCCGCCGTCGCCGCCTTATGGGCATGACCCAGCAGCAATTGGCAAATATGGTTGGAATCCGTTTCCAGCAAATTCAAAAATACGAATGCGGTGCCAATCGGATTACTGCGAGCCGTTTATTTGAATTATCATCTTCACTTTCAGTGCCAATTCAATATTTTTACGATGGCCTAAACATCACTGCGGCCAATAGCGCGCCTGCGAATGACCATGACGAAATAAGCCCTGATTTATTGCGTCAAAAAGAAACTCGCGAGCTTATTCGGGCTTATTATCAGCTTGGTGAACGCCCACGTCGCCGCTTGCTTGAGCTTGCGAAATCGCTTGAAGAAAGCGCAACTGACGCGGCTTAATATCGCTCACGCCATTTTGTTTTACGCTGAACTCGGGGGCCAATTGGCCCCCATTTTTTTACTTATTATCATGCAGAACTTCTGGGTTTTCGCTGCGTTCTGTGTCGATTAGGCGGCTTGCGGGATGGGAAATTGATTGCCGCCATACTACTGGCAAAGTGCATGCCCGAACAGAATGCTCAAACGGCGACCCCATAAACAACCGATTTTTCACTTTTGCACCTATTGTCGCGCCGTCAAACCCGTCGCTACCTGCAGACAAATAAACTTGATCCACTTTGCCACCTTTGTCGTTAGGGCTTGGTTCAATCACAATTATTTGGCTTGGCGGCGTGCCAGATCCGAAAGTAACATAAATTAGAAACGTATAGATTTTCGGATGTGCAGCAATGAAAATGCGCCCTTCATCATCAATGAAAATATTATCGGCACCGGTGCCAAGAAATACTTCATCGGCCAAACTTAAGTCGCCTGTTTCCAAATTTCTGTCATAAATCCGCAAATTGCGACTGAAAATCCCAGTTGCATAGACTTTGGTCCCATCATTTGAAACCGCAATGGAACTCGCAAAACTCAGGCCAGTTGCAACTTTGCGATAATTGCTTCCATCATAATACCAAATTGAGCCAGTATTATCCTTGTCAAACATTTGGGCAATTGCCGATACCATGGACCCGCTTTTATAATCGCTCTCATTGGTGACATAAAACGCCTGTTGGCTAACTGGCGCGACATCACTTATCCGGTCAAGTGGCGGGTGATTTATTGTTGCCGTATGGGTAAGTTCACCTTGGCTAACGCCATAAGTCTCAATCACGGAACGGCTTCCTTTGCGGTTCACCACGGCCAATGTTGCGACGCCATAATCGCCATATTGCCAAATCCCGAGCGCAATTGGCGCGAGGTCTGTCGGTGCATTATTTGAAATATCAACTGGCGTAATTGGAACGCTTGGGTCAAGGTCTGGCCTAAGCCTTAACAATGCGCCGCGAACGCCGTTTCCTTGCGCCATCGCCCTGCGGTTCAGTGACGCGACAATCAATTGGTCGCCGCGACTATCATAGGCCATATCTTCGGCGCCAAGGTAGCCAGCCACATTTTGGCATACGCCGTCAAAACGTGGATAAATGTTTGAGAATTCACCCGCGCGAGTGAATGCGCCTGCCCACACATAAACCAAGCTAATCATTATTAAGCCGACAAATGTCCAGAAAATCTTACTTATGTTTATCACGCAAATATCCTAAAATATCGTTTTTGAGGGTAGTTTCTATGTATAACGGCTAAGCATTGAAATATTGTTAGGGTTGAAGCGCAAAAGCTACTCCTTCACTACAGCCCGCCACCCCAATATAAATCACAGCCAATCTATAGACTCATTCATTGATATTTGCTAATCGCGCGCACTTGATTTTATTGGCCAGTTACAGATATTGGCTTATCCAGATAGGCAAATGGTATTATTATGAAAGCTGAAGTGCACCCAAATTACGATTTTTTGACTGTCACAATGACAGACGGCACTGTATTCACTACTCGCTCCACAATGGGCGGCGAAGGCAAAAAGCTAAACCTTGACATTGATCCAAGTTCACACCCTGCTTGGACTGGCGGCAATTCAACCATGCTTGATCGCGGTGGCCGTGTTTCGCGCTTCAAAGACAAATTTGGCGGCATTTTTAAGAAATAAACTCTTTTTATTTGAGATTTAGTTGTTTTAACGGAATCGCCTAAAGCTGATTGTTTTTGGTTTAGCGGATTAGGTATTTGACCCCTAACAATTTGTCGCGCTAACGCGACTTATTATCACTATTGTCTATTTCGCAGGAAGAATTTGCTTTGGAATGGTCTTAAGGACAGGTTTGCCCTAAGCCCATTCGGTTATTGTGCCTTCGCGCCCTAGGTTTTTGTCAAGCCCCGAAGCCGCTTCGCGGTCGCGCTTTGGCGCGAGGGCTTGACAAAAACCTAGGGCGCATAACACACTTGATGAATGGTTTTGGAAAACAGATTTTTCCATAAACCATTCCAAAGCCACTTAATCCTTTTTTTCAGACCAAATATTCAAGACCTAAGCTGAGTGTAACCAGATTCACTTGACTGTCCCGCGCTAATGCAAAACCTTAATCGGCTTCGGTTGTGTCAGTAGCCCTGCGAAAAACGCGGTGAACACGCTTTGCAGGCCCAAACATAGTAATAATACCGCAGGGATGGTTAGGCGCATCAAATTGCTCTGTGCAATTGGCCCATAATGTTGTTCGGCCCAATATGCGACAGCACGCACAGAAAGCGCCGCGCCTGCCGCAATCATAATGCCGCCAATAATGCAGCCAGTTTCAACGCTAAACCACTCGCGAACTCGCTTCAAAAGTTCGCCCTCGCGCCAAAAGCCTTCGCGCACCCCGAATAGCCTTGCCAAAAATGCGAAACTAAGAACTTGGGACGACATAAGTACGAATGACGAGCAGAAAAGCAGGGTGTGAACCCCAAGTTTGATATTGCCAATTGTGCCATCACCAGGCAGCAACCAAACTAACCCAATAAGGCCAAATCCCAAAAGCACTAGCCCTGGGAATAAATATAACCATTTAGGGGCAAAAGTAAGCAGAAATTTTAAGTGTCGCCAACCATCGCGCCACGAGCGTAAATGCGGCGGGCGAGTTCGGCCATCGGGGCTAAGCGTTGTCGGCGCTTCGGCAATTTTCAAGCGGTTTAGGGCCGCTTTCACCACCATTTCAGAAGCAAACTCCATACCGGTTGTGTTTAGATTCAAAGCCATTATCGATTGTTTGTTAAATGCGCGCAGGCCGCAATGAAAATCGCCAATTGGGATATTGTAAAATAAACGGCCGACAAAGCTCAATACTGGATTTCCCAAATATCGGTGCAAAGGCGGCATCGCGCCTTTGGCGATTCCACCTTGGAAGCGATTGCCCATGCATAAATCATATCCTGCGCGCAATTTTTCAATGAATGGCATTAAAGTTGCGAAATCATATGAATCATCAGCATCGCCCATGGCGACATATCGCCCTTTTGCTGCTTCAATTCCACCGATTAATGCTGCGCCATAGCCGCGAATCGTAACTGGCACGACCCGAGCACCGACGTCGGTGGCGATTTTTTGGGAACCATCAGTTGAGCCATTATCGGCGATAATAATTTCAGCGCTTAAATTATGGGCCTTAATAAAGTTCTGACATTTTTGAATACAAATCCCCAAAGTCTCAGCTTCATCAAGGCATGGCATTACTATTGAAAGCTCGATGTCAGTTTCAGTCTTACTTTTCATAAATTTTTCCGATTAATTAAATCTAGGCTTATTGATTGGGGTTGTTAAGGGGGTTTGGCAAGGCGCCGCTGAAGCTTGATGCACTGCAACCAAAGCCCGGCGTCAAATTTGCTTGCGCCTGTGCAAAACCGCCAAAATCCACTACTACTCGCTCGCTGAAATAGATGATTTTCGCTTTGTCGAAAGGTTTTCCAAGTGCCCTTCGGACATCACTTAAACACGCATCTTCTTCGCGTTTTTGCACATAAATGCATGAACAAAGTTGCTTGGCGGCATAGCCCGCGCCAATTTTGCCATATTGCCTCGCAAAGTAAAAACCTATGCCAGTAACAATTGCAATTAGCAGCAAAATAATACCAACCAAGGTCGAAAAAGACGGTAACTTCATCGTGTGTGTCCAATAAATTAGATTAGAGACTATTACTGCTTCACAGATTTCAAACAATGCTCTAAACATTTTTTTTGGAGATTGCTATGCTTCTATCATTGAGATCAAAAATTACGGTTGCGCTTGCGTTTGCTCTGGGATGTGGCGGACTTTTGCATTTGGTCAACGCCAATGCCACGTCAATCGCTGTGCCAGCTCCGCTTACAGCTTTGCCACCACAACCAAATGGCGTGCCGTACCCAACCAAAAGCTGGCAGCGGCAGGCATTGCCATCAGATACAAGCGCAAAACTGAACCCAATCATTGATAAAGCCTTCAACGGCCAAATCCCCGAAATCGGGGAAACCCGCGCGCTTTTGATTGTGAAAGGCGGCAAAATAATTGTTGAGCGCTATGGAGTGGGTTTTGATGCAGAGTCCAAATTATTATCTTGGTCCATGGCTAAATCTATAACTTCGGCAGTATTTGGGGCAATGCTGGGTGACGGCAAAGTCACATATGAAACGCCAATTGCCGATCCTCATTGGCGTGAA
Source organism: Hyphomonadaceae bacterium (assembly GCA_009773395.1). Classification (GTDB taxonomy): domain Bacteria; phylum Pseudomonadota; class Alphaproteobacteria; order Caulobacterales; family Aquidulcibacteraceae; genus Pseudaquidulcibacter. Next base: position 388,512 of record WRPI01000001.1, read on the forward strand.
ACTGACGATAGATACAAAATAACTTATGGCCAAGCGCTTCGCATGACAGACGGCCTCAATTGGCGCGAAAGCGATTATAGTCAGCCGACAACAAATGACGCGGCAATTATGCTTTTTGGCGATGGCCGTGAAGACATTGTAAAATATGTGACCACAAGGCCAAAAAAATACAAAGCAGGTGAAGTTTGGAATTATTCTTCGGGCACTACCAATTTAATTGCCGCCGGGCTTTCACGCAAAATGGGGCCACGCACCATTGAAGATCCAACTGGCAAAGAGCGCTTTAGGGAATATTTATTCGACCGCATTTTTCTGCCAATCGGCATGAATAATACCGCCGCCGAATTTGACGCAAGTGGGAATTTTTATGGCTCCAGCCTAGTTTATGCGTCGGCGCAAGATTTTGCGCGTTTTGGCCTGTTGTTTCTTCGCGGCGGCGTCTGGGACGGCAAAGCGATATTGCCACGGAGCTTTGTTGATTATGTCCGCACCCCAACCTTAGCTAAAGGTGCCACTGAGTATGGTGCGCATTGGTGGCTATCGACAGAGAATCATCGAGGTTTTTTGAAAAATGGCCCCTATGACAGTTTTGAGGCCCGCGGTCATGAGGGGCAGGTAATTTTGGTTATTCCCTCAAAGGATATGGTGGTTGTGCGCCTCGGTCTTATGGACCACGAGCAATCATGGGATAAACTCGGCGAATATTTGTCGCAAGTGATAGCCGCAATCCCTTAAACCATTAACTTGAGCAATAAAAACTTAAAATAGTGCTGCGCTAATGTGAAAGTCTTGTGACAAAAATGATTCGTTTGCGGATTTCCCTATTGATTTTTATGGGGGGTGATTTCCGGCCTGATTCGCGCGCGCAGCCCAAAAAATTTGCAGATAATTCTTAATCAAAATCTATCATGTTTATGGGGCTTTAACACTTCCTTAACGTAAAATGTCACTTATGTATGAAATAGGGTATTGACCAGATGGCAAGTTCGATACCACTATATCTTGTGTCATGCACTGGGCTGGTGACACATCATCTAGGCAGAAGCCGATATTTCCGAACTTCACATGCATTTGTGGGGACAATGGTTTTGTGCCTTTTTTGGGTAGTTTTAGGGTTAGTAAAATGGGTCAAACAGACATTGCTTCGAAAATTGAATCTCTAGAGATTTCAAGGCGTGAGCAAAGGCGTGGAAAGCCAGCGCCTGTTCGTTTGAGCTTGGTGCAAAAGGTCAATATTGACCGTTCGCGTGATGAGCTTTTAACCGATTTTGGTAAAACAACTTTGGAAGATCGCTATTTGCTGCCGGGCGAAAGTTTTCAAGACATGTTCGCCCGCGTCGCCAGCACTTATGCTGATGACCTAAATCATGCACAGCGCCTTTATGATTATATTTCGAAACTTTGGTTCATGCCGTCAACGCCAGTATTGTCCAATGGTGGCGCGACCCGTGGCCTGCCGATTTCGTGCTTTTTGAACGCTGTTGATGATAGTCTTGATGGCATTGTTGAAACTTGGAATGAAAATGTTTGGCTGGCTTCAAATGGCGGCGGCATTGGCACTTATTGGGGCGGCGTTCGTTCAATTGGTGAGCAAATCGGCTCAAATGGTCACACATCTGGCATAATTCCATTTATTCGGGTGATGGATTCTTTGACATTGGCGATTTCGCAAGGCTCTTTGCGCCGTGGTTCGGCAGCGGTTTATCTTGATTGCCACCACCCAGAAATTATTGAATTTTTGGAAATTCGCAAAGCAGCAGGTGATTTCAACCGCAAAAGCCTTAATTTGCATCATGGCGTAAACCTAACCGACGAATTTATGGAAGCCGTGCGCGATGACAAACAGTTCGCGCTAATTAGCCCTAAAACCAGTGAAGTGGTGCGCGAAATTAGGGCGCGTGATTTGTGGCAAAAAATCCTTGAAATGCGTTTGCAAACTGGCGAGCCATATTTGTTATTTGTCGATACCGTCAATAAAGCCATGCCAGCCCACCAGCGCAATTTAGGATTTAAGGTGCGCCAATCCAATTTATGCGCCGAAATTATGCTGCATACTGGTAAAGACCATTTGGAAAACGAGCGCACTGCGGTTTGTTGTTTGTCATCGCTCAATGTTGAAAAATACCTTGAATGGAAAGATGAACCGCAATTTATTGAAGACGTTATGCGGTTTTTGGATAATGTTCTCGAAGACTTTATCACTCGCGCGCCCAATGAAATGGCGAAAGCCAAATATTCGGCTTTCCGCGAGCGATCAGTTGGCTTGGGCATAATGGGCCTACATTCATTTTTCCAAAATCTTGGCGTGCCAATGGAAAGTGCTTTGGCAAAATCATGGAATATGCGAATTTTCAAATATGTGCGCCAGCAAGCCGATGCGGCATCCGTAAAATTAGCGCATGAGCGTGGCCCATGCCCCGATGCTGCTGAAACTGGCGTTATGGCGCGGTTCAGCCACAAAATGGCGATTGCGCCAACCGCTTCGATTTCCATCATTTGCGGTGGCACTTCGGCGGGTATTGAGCCAATTCCTGCTAATATTTATACTCACAAAACTCTATCGGGTTCGTTTTCAGTGAAAAATCCAGCTTTGGCAAGGCTTTTAGCGCTCAAAGACAAAGACAATGCCGAAACCTGGACATCAATTTTGGAAAATGAAGGCTCTTGCCAACATCTTGAGTGTTTGGACGATCACGAAAAAGCTGTTTTCAAAACCGCTTTTGAAATTGACCAACGCTGGGTAATTGAACTAGCCGGCGACAGAACCCAATTTGTGTGCCAAGGCCAATCACTAAACGTGTTTATCCCTGGCGATGTTGATAAATGGGATCTTCATATGCTGCATTGGACCGCATGGGAAAAAGGCATAAAGTCAATGTATTATTGCCGCTCAAAATCGGTGCAACGCGCGCAAATTGCGGGTTCAACTGCCGCCAAAACTGAAGCAGCTACATTTGATAATATGGCGCAAAAAACCGACTATGAAGAATGCTTGGTTTGCCAATAGTCGGCCTAGGTCACAGACTCATTAAAAAGGGTGCGAAAGCCGTAAAAATGGCAAAATAGTGGGGGTAAAAATTACGAAAAGAGGGCTTATCCCCTCTTTGAGTAAGATTTGCCCTCAATATGAAGCCATTTTGGCGGATTTTCACACTTTTTAATGAGTTTGTGACCTAATGCCCGCGCCCCCAGACTTGCTCTAGCCTTGCGTCACGTCCGCATGAATTGCGGTAAAAATTATAGCGGACTGGGTTTTTGCGGTAATAATCTTGGTGATAGGTTTCAGCGGGGTAAAACTGCGCAGCGTCTAAAACTTCCACTCTGATTGGCCTTCCAAATTGGGTTGCTAGAGCTTGTTTTGAGGCAATCGCTTGCGCGCGTTCAGTTGCATTGGCAACGAAAATCGCGGGCCGATAAGTATCGCCTCGATCGCAAAATTGTCCATCGCCGTCGAATGGGTCTATCTGCTGCCAATAGGTGCCCAATAGTTGGGCATAGGTAACTTTGCTCGCATCATATCGAACTTGAATAACTTCATAATGGCCAGTGCCGCCCGCCGAGACGGCTTCATAAGACGGATTTGCCAAGTGCCCGCCGCTGAAACCTGAAATTGTTGAAATAACACCAACAACATGATCGAACGGTTTTTCCATGCACCAAAAACAGCCACCCGCAAAAACCGCAGTGCGTATTTGTGAGGCGGAATTTTGTGCCGAAGTAGCGCTGAAAATTCCCAAAGTCGCGAATGCGAAAATAATTGCCGACAATAATTTTTGAAACATCCGAGAGTTCATTCTTCTACCTTTGCAAAACAATTCATAATTACAATACGAATTCGGCAAACGGAAAGTTACAGAAAAATCTGCTAATCAGGCGAATTGAATTTTCGGCAAATGAATAGCGCGCGGTCTCCAGCTTCGCTTAATTTCGAGGCCGTTCATAGTGAGCAATTTGAGGAAAGATTCAGGTGGGAAAGCGGCCCAATTTTTAGGGGTCTTTTTAATCCCCAAAGCCGACACCACTTCGAACACATAATCGCGACATGAAAAAGTGCGGCCACCAATTTTTGGCAATAAAGCATAACGGCTTTCACTGCGCCAAACGGAATCAACTTCCAATGCGCGGGCATATGCTTCTTCATCAACCATAAGCTTAAAACGCCAATCCCTTTTGGTGTCCTTATCGTCCAAAAATACGCCCGAAATTGGCTCTTTGCCAGTCAAAATCCAAAATGGGGAAAGTATCGACGAAATAATATATTTTGCGGCTTTGCCTTTGCAAGCCGCATAAAAGCCAGCTTCCTTGGCGCCGTCTTTTGCTAAAGGTGGTGCTTCGGGCCAAACTACCCACATGTGGCCAAACCAAGCACTGTTTACGGGCTGCGCTTTCATTGCGCAAACTTCGATTATGCGGCCTTGCTGCGACCAATCGGATCTCAAATCAATGCATTGATTTTCTATGCTGGGGCAAATTTCTAAGAAATAGCTTCTTATCCAAGATATCGTCAAAATAATGATATGAAGTGCAATTAAAGCTAAATAAGCGGCAATGGAAAACGCCACCAAGCTTGACGCCACATTGACCATAATTGCAACAATGTTCGAACTTATCATTTAATCTGACCCCTCCCCAAAAGAAATCAGATTCTCTGTGTATCGATAGAATTCGAACTCCAAATGACAAAAGCGCTACAGTTTCGTGAACGGTGCAGGCGCTAATTGTGGAAATTGTTGCAGAAAATTTCGTCTTTTATTCACACGCAAGCGCATTTATTAAGTTCTCTTTTACTACAAATCACGCAAGATATAGCTATCGACATCAAAACAGACACAAGATTTAGAGGCAGAGCAATGAGCGCGGGAAATTTGGACGCAAGCACAAACGAAAAAACAGGGCTTTTGACGGCATCGCTCGCCTATAAGCCATTTCGCTATCCTTGGGCCTATGATTTTTGGCAACAGCAGCAACGAGTTCATTGGCTGCCTGAAGAAGTGCCATTGGGTGAGGACTGTAAAGATTGGGCGGTTAATTTGGCCGAGCATGAGAAAAACCTCCTCACGCAAATTTTCCGCTTTTTCACTCAAGGCGATATTGAAGTCAATGACAATTATATGGAGCGATACGCGAGGGTTTTTAAGCCAATTGAAGTCAAAATGATGCTGTCGGCCTTTGCCAATATGGAAACTGTCCATATTGCCGCTTATGCGCTTTTGCTAGAAACCGTTGGTATGCCAGACAGTGAATTTTCGGCTTTCATGAGCTATAAAGCGATGAAAGATAAGCATGATTATATGAATAAATTTGGCGTTGAAACCAATGAGGCTATTTTGCGCTCAATCGCTATGTTCGGTGCTTTTACTGAGGGCCTGCAATTATTTGCTTCATTCGCAATGTTAATGAACTTCCCGCGCTTCAACAAAATGAAAGGCATGGGGCAGATTGTTTCTTGGTCGGTCCGCGATGAAAGCCTGCATTGTGAAGCCATGATAAAATTATTCCACCAATTTGCAAAAGAAACCGGCGCGCTTTCCCAGGCCGTAAAAGACGACATTATCGAAATGTGCCGAACCACAGTTATGCTTGAAGATAATTTTATCGATTTGGCATTTGAAATGGGCCCGGTGCAGGGAATGACTGCCGAGGATATAAAACAATATATTCGCTATATTGCGGATTGGCGCTTGGAACAGCTTGAGCTTGAACCCATTTATGGCGTTAAAGAACACCCGCTTCCTTGGTTATCGCCACTGTTAAATGGTGTCGAGCACGCCAATTTCTTTGAAGCCCGCGCCACCGAATACAGTAAAGGCGCAACCAAAGGCGATTGGGGCGGCGACGGCGGAGTGTGGGAAATGTTCGATAAGAAGCGCACGAAGGACGAGGCGGCCGCTTAAAGATGCGTCACTAAAATTTGCTCTAGAAAAAAGCGTTTCTTATTGCAGCACATATTGCCAAGGCTTAGGAAGGGTTTTTGGTGAAAACTTTGTTTTAACAAAAACCCTTCATTTATGGTCCTGCCGCCCCGAGCGCTTGTCAAGGGGCGAAGTGCAAGCATGGCGAAGCCACCCCTTGACAAGCGCTCGGGGCGGCTTTCACCATTGATACCAAGTTTTGTGAAGTTACAGGGTTCACCAAAACTTGGTCATGACCCTTTGAAAATCGCGTCAAACAACAGGTTTTGAGTGGATAACCAATTGAATATAACCGTTTTTGTATCTTAAATCGCAATCTAGACAACTATCTGTTTTGAAATTAATAATGCCTCGGCGTAAAAAAATGCACAAGCTCGCTTGACAGCCTCGGTGTATTGGTCTAACGATACACTATCGCACCAATACAGGAGGTGGATAATGAAATTGAATCAATTTTTGGTGACTTTTAAGTGGGCCGAAATTCTGGGCACAAAGGAGAAATCGTTATGACTGCGGGTATTTCTCTTGATTGGCGCGATGATATTCCGATTTGGAAACAAATCAAAGACCGACTTGTTGCAGCCATCATGGACGGCACTTTTTCTGAAGGCGAGGCAATTCCATCGGTTCGGCAATTGGCGCTTGAATTGCGGGTTAACCCATTAACAGTATCGCGGGCTTTTGCCGAACTTGCCGATGATGGGTTGTTGGACAAAAAGCGCGGCATCGGAATGTATGTCGCGCAAGGCGTTAGTTCCAATTTATTGGCGCGTGAACGCGAGCTTTTCCTTCAAACTGAATGGCCGGAAATTGAAAAGCGCATAGCGCAATTGGGCATTTCTAAACAAGAATTATTGAAAACTCGGGGCACAAAATGACTGAAGTAAACATGATTGAAACCAATGCGGCGCCGCTTGTTGTTGCTCGCGGCCTAAGCAAAAAATATGGCACAAAAGTTGCGCTTAAGCCAACTGATTTGGAAATTCCAAAAGGCAGAATCGTTGGCATCATTGGTGCCAATGGCGCCGGCAAATCAACATTGCTGAATTGTATCTTAGGGCTGTGCGCCTATGATGGCGAGCTTGAAGTAATGGGCATGAACCCGCTTATGGGTCGTGCGCATTTAATGAATGATGTTTGCTTTATCGCCGATGTCGCTACGCTTCCTAAATGGGCAAAAATTGACGATTTATTCGGCTGGGTCGCGGGCATTCACCCAAAGTTTGACCGCGCAAAAGCGACAGCTAGAGTAGTTGCCGCCAAAATCCCAATGAATGCGAAAATCAAAGTCCTGTCAAAAGGCATGATCGTTCAGGTTCATTTGGCAATTGCACTTGCGATAGATGCCAAATTATTAGTGTTGGACGAGCCAACTTTGGGTCTTGATATCATAAATCGTCGTGGATTTTATGATGCGATTCTTTCAGAGTTTTTTGATGAAACCCGCACCATTTTGGTAACCACCCACCAAATTGATGAAATCGAACCGATTTTGAGCCATGCGGTCTTTATTAAAGACGGCGTTGTCACCTTGAATGCGTCTTTAGACGAAGTCGCGGAGAGATTTTACGCAATTGACGTTATGGACGAGAAAAAGGAAAAAGCCCAAGCGCTTAATCCGATTTATTCGCGGCCATTGATGGGTCGCACTAGCATGATTTTTGATGGCGCCTCGGCAAAATCACTTGCTGAATTTGGTGAACCTCGCAGAGTTGCTTTGGCTGACATATTTGTCGCGCTGGCAAGTTAGGGGGCAAATATGTTTATGTTATTAGTCAGCAAAGTGCGTCAATCAACAGAACCAAAGCAAAAACTGGTAGTTATTGCGAATGACGACACTCGCACTTCTACGCAATCAGAATCAATAAATTTCAAATTCTCCAAAAAAGGAGCAAGCAAATGAACAAGTTTCTTACATTATTAAAACGGGATATGTCCGACAATAAAGGTGCACTAATAATAACGCCGTTAGTTATCGCCGCATTTATTCTCTCAATTGCAATATTGGGCATGATGTTCGGCAAATTTAATTATGGCGATGGCGGCTTTAATTTTGATGCCCGCAATAGCGGCGAAGCACATGCGCAAATGAATGAGGATGGAAAGTCGTTCCAAATGCACAAAGATGCCAATGGCGTTCTGGTTATGGACGATGGCCATGGCAATGTTCGCCCAGTTTTTTCGATGTTGGACGCCGAAGAAAAGCAAGAAGCCACGCAAATATTTGTTATCGCAAGTGCATTTGGCGCGGCAATTCCATTATGGGTAGCTGGTATTTCAATTCTTTTTGTTTTGGCTTCATCGCTTTTCGACGAACGTAAAGAAAAATCAATCATGTTTTGGAAGTCTCTACCCGTGAGTGATTTACTGACTGTAGGCACTAAAATGGTTAGCATTGTTGGTGGCGGAATTGGGTTTGCGGTTCTAGTCAGTATGGTGCTGCATTTCGCGCTAATAAGTGTGACTTATTTGGGTTTGACCATTTATGGCGTGAACGTGTTCGATTTCGGTGCAGTTTATGGTGCTTATTTTGCGCTTTGGGGCATTGCATTGGTAGGTTTATTGGTATGGTTCCTTTGGACTTTACCGGTTCATGGCTGGTTCTTGCTTTCAAGCGCTTATGCGCCAAAAGCACCTTTCTTGGCCGCAATATTGCCGATCGTGATTCTTCCAGTTTTAGGGAAAATCTTCTTTCGTGGAAATTCAGATATATTCTTGATACCTTTGCAGCACTTAATCGGTGAGCCTGTATTTGCTGCGATTGGCAATTCCGCCAAAGGCGTTGAGGATCCAGAGACTATTGCAGAACTTGCACAAACTGTGGTTCCAGCCATTTTATCAACGCTTTCGCAGCCCCAACTTTGGGTAGGCTTGGTGGTAGCAGCCGCCATGATTTATGCGGCTTCGGAAGTAAGACGCCGCCACGCTTTGTAAAAAAGTTTCGCATAATGAAGCGCGAAAATTTGGCCACTGCACCTCCTTGCGGTGGCCATTTTTATTGCGCTTCGAACTCTTGGTGGCACTAATGTGACGCATTGGCCTGCAATCTTATATTGCTTAAAAGAATTTGCTTGGGAATGGTCTTAAGGACAAGTTTGCCTTAAGCCCATTCGGTTATTATCCGTTCGCGCCCTAGGCTTTTGTCAAGACCCAAAGCCTTCGGGCGCAAAGCGCGGTCTTGACAAAATCCTAGGGCGCACACACGCTCGACGAATGGTTTTGGTGAAACAAGTTTCAGCAAAAACCATTCCTAAGCCCCTTAATTTCTCTTCCTCAAACCAAATGCTCGAAAATTTGGGGTCTTGAGTCTAAGTGAAACTGAACAATGCCATTTGACTGTCCTATGTTCTATTTGTAACAATATCGAACACTGCCCCATTTCGGAGCATTAATTATAAATGGTTCATAATATGACAGACGATGAGTTACCATTGACGGCAACAGCCAAAATTTTGGATCTTGAAATATTCTCAATTGAAGAATTGCATGAGCGCATTACTAACTTAAAAGAAGAAATTGCCCGTTGTGAAATGGCAATTGCCGCCAAAAACAAAAGCCGCGATGCTGCAAATGCGCTTTTTGGCAAATCTTAAGGTAAACGCGGCACGCCTCTTGCTTTTGCTTTTGGGTTGAAGTTAAATGAGAATGATAAACACCGAGGCCAATAATGATTACAAGCGCTGACACTTTCGAAAATGGCGACGAAAAAATCGCCGCATTTGCCAGTTCCGATGTTTTTGAAAAACTGTTCGCTGTCGGTATGGATTTGGTAGAAGAAACCGCGACCTATCTTGATGGCGAAGGCCGCCAAGAATCAAAGCGTCTGGAAAAAACCACTGCTTTGGTTTATGCGTCGGAAAGCATGCGCCTAACCACCCGCCTAATGCAAACTGCCAGCTGGCTTTTGGTGCAACGCGCTGTCAAAGAAGGCGAAATGAGCGCTTCTGACGCGCGGGATCCGAAATATAGAATGGGCGCGAAAGCAATTTGCGCGGCAAGCGGCAATGCAATGTCGGATTTGCCGCCAAAATTGGCCGAATTGCTCGAAAGATCCCAAAACCTTTATTCGCGGATTGATAGGCTCGATAGCGCGATGTTTACTGGAGATAACGCGCCAGCCACAAACCCAGTCAATGACCATATGCAAAGGCTACAGGCCGCATTCGGCAATGCTTTTGGTGAATAGTTATTTTTCAGGCGCTTTTGGCCCAAACAATAGCCATAGCAAAAAACCCCCAATCGGCACGAAAAGAACCAAAACCGACCAAAGTGCTTTTGAAAACGGACCACTTTCTTTATTTTGAACTATGCTGAAAATTGCCCAAAGCGCCAATAAAAGCGCAAAAGCAAACGCAAAACCTAATGGCTCTGACCACTCTCTTCCAAACATTCAATTATTCCTCTATAGCAGCGAAATGCTATCTTTAGTAAATATCATAATTTCCATTGCAAAATTCAAGGCTCTTGATTGTAAATTGTTAGCGCATCGGTCGTTCAAGTGGAAGCTAATTGGCGAAGGCATTTTGTGCAAGGATTTCTTGCAAAAACGCAGTGAATATCGGGATATTTGCCAAGTTTTTGGGAGAAAGCATTGCGCAAAAGGGCAAGTCAATTCGATTCCAATTGAGCGACCGATGCGCTAGATTGCCAAAATGACTAATAATACCCAGACCATTAAAGCCATAACATTTGGCTGTCGTCTCAATTTATATGAATCAGAAGCCATGAAAAAGGCCGCCGCAGCTTCCGATGGTTCCCAAATTATTCTCATAAACACTTGTGCGGTTACCGCCGAAGCTGTGCGTCAAGCAAAACAAGCGATCCGCAGGGCGCGGCGCGAGAACCCTTCTGCTGCAATAATTGTGTCGGGCTGTGCTGCGCAAATTGACCCCAACAGCTTTGCGCAAATGCCAGAAGTTACAAAAATCATCGGCAATGACGAGAAAACCAACCCGCAAACTTATTTGAACCTTCTGAACAATGACACAAGAGTGTTTGTCAACGACATCGCCAGCGTCAAGGAAACTGCGGGCCATTTGATAGACGGGCTTGAGGGTCGAACTCGTGCCTATGTTCAAGTGCAGAATGGGTGCGATCATCGTTGCACGTTTTGCATCATTCCTTTCGGCCGCGGGAATTCACGCTCGGTCACGGCAACCGAAGTGGTCAATGTGATAAATGGTTTGGTTGATAAGGGCGTGAAGGAAGTCGTTCTGTCGGGCGTTGATTTGACAGCATGGGGTAATGACTTGCCGGGCCAGCCCAATTTGGGCAATTTGCTGCAACGCGTTTTCAAGCTTTGCCCAGACCTATTGCGGCTAAGGCTTTCATCAATTGATGCCGTTGAAATTGACGACACAATGTTTCGCTTATTTGCAAATGAAGCAAGGCTTATGCCGCATTTGCACTTATCACTTCAACACGGCAGTGATTTGATATTAAAACGCATGAAACGCCGCCATTTGCGGGCATCTGCTATTGAATTAACGTCCCGCCTCAAAGCTGAGCGCCCTGAAATTGCGTTTGGCGCCGATATAATTGCGGGTTTTCCAACTGAAACTGAGGCTCATTTCCAAGATAGTCTGAGCCTGATTGACGATGCCCAACTTAGTTTTGTTCACGTGTTTCCCTATTCACCGCGCCCGAATACGCCCGCAATGCGAATGCCGCAATTACCAAGAGTCTTGATAAAAGAGCGCGCCGCTATTTTGCGTGAAAAAGCAACTTTTGCGCACCAAGCGCTTTTGGAAGCGCAAATAGGCAGCCGACAGACGGTTTTGGTGGAAGCAAACGGCATTGGCAGGCTCGATAATTTCGCGCGAATAAAAATTGATAACGCGAGTTCGGGCGACATCATCGAAGCAAATGTGAATTCCCGAAGTGGTGAATTTTTGATTGGTTCTATCTAATTTGCTTTCACAAACAAAAAAGGACGCCCCCGAAAAGGAGCGCCCTATAATTTGTCAATAAACTAAATATTAGTTCAATGATTCTTTCAAATTCTTCGAAGGAAGGAATTTTGCAACTTTTGCAGCAGGAATATTCACGGCTGCGCCAGTTGAAGGATTGCGGCCAACCCGCGCTTCGCGTTTGGTTACTTTGAACTTGCCAAGCGGCGCGAAAGTAACTTCGCCATCTTTTTTCATTGCTTTTTCGATATAAGCAGTAAGCGCATCAATTGCTGCACTTGCTTTTTCTTTGGTGATGCCAGCTTTGTCTGAAACTGCGTCAATCATTTCTTTCTTGCTCATAAACTCTCTCCGAATAGGATTAGCCGATTGGCTAGTCGTTTTCGCCTGCATCTAAAGGATTCTGATTCAGGTCGTAAAAAGACGCAAAAGCGTTTCGGCTATTGTCGTCAAGATGAAATATTCACAAAAACAAGGAATAAACAGCTTTTTTTGTGGAAAAAGCGGCTTTTCCTGAGGTCAAGGGATGTATTCGCCCTATTTATTGCGAAACAAAGCAGGCTTCCCAATTTTTCTCCAAGTCAGCTTTCGGAAGGTTTTTGCCAATAAACACTAGGCGCGACAGCTTTTGTTCACCTGCTTTCCAGGTTCCAAAATAGTCCGCATCAACCATCATATGCACCCCATTCACAATATAGGGGCGTTCGTCATCATGCAGAGATACAACACCTTTGAAGCGCAATAGGTTTTCGCCATAGGCGTCAATTATCATCGAAAGATAGTTAGTAAAGCGCTGCGCATCTAATTGATGTTCAGTGGAAAGGGATAATGTTTCCACTCCGTCATAGTGATTGTGGTGGTGGTGGTGGTGGTGATGCGGCTGCGAGTTTTGGGCTTCAAAATACGCCGATAGTGCGTCAGACATTCCTTGTTCATTTTTGCCAAAACCGAAATTATTCTTGCTCGAGATTTCGTCAAAATTAATAATCGAATTATTGGCCTCGATAATTTTAACGCCTTTATTGATGCTTTGAATTGCGAGTTTAGCAGCTTTCAATTCTTCGGCGTTGACGCTGGCGATTTTGTTCAAAATCACAACATCCGCAAAAGCAATTTGGTGAACTGCCTCCTTAAATTCTTGCAGTGATTGCAATATGTGTTTGGCATCGACAACGGTGATGATGGCCTCAAGGCGTGATTTGCGCGAAATTTCATCGTCGGCAAAAAAAGTTTGGGCAACTGGCGCGGGATTGGCAAGGCCGGTAGTTTCAACCAAAATCGCGTCAAAAGATCCACTGCGCTTAAACAACGCCCCCAAAATGCGGATAAGGTCACCGCGAACATTGCAACAAACACAACCATTGTTCAGTTCAAAAATTTCTTCATCAACACCGATTACCAAATTGCTATCAATGCCGATTTCGCCAAACTCATTGACGATAACCGCATATTTCTTTCCCTGTGGGTTCGACAATATGTGGTTAAGCAATGTGGTTTTGCCAGCACCTAAAAAACCAGTGATAATTTGGACAGGTATTAGTTCATTCATATTGGGTTCAACTTCTTCTGCGATATAGCCGTTAATAATTGTTAATACATCTTTTCAAATAGTTAATATTTCTATATTGCACCGCACAATTTTGAACAATTCAATTCTAAAAGGTAAGAATACCTCTCATGTCGATAGAATTATTCGGCCACAGCAAACCAAATGTTGCAAGGTTTCATAATAATGAAGTGTTTTTGGCACCATATAGCGCCAAATTTGTTGCCGCTGCCCAAAGCAATACCAAATATTTGCTCGATATCGCAATTGCCTGCGCAGCGATTATTGTGCTTTTGCCATTATTACTATTGATAAGCGCTCTCATTTACTTCGATAGTGGCGAAAACCCAATATTTCGTCAATGGCGCACTGGCCTCGGTGGACGTCAATTCAGAATTTATAAATTTCGCACAATGCGGGTGCGCGAATGTGGCTCGAATGTAAAACAAGCTGAGCGCGGCGATAGTCGTATCACAAAATTGGGGGCGTTTTTACGCGGCAGCAGCCTCGATGAATTGCCGCAATTATTCAATGTGTTGAAAGGCGAAATGTCACTTATTGGGCCAAGGCCGCACGCAATTGCCCATGACGTTGAATTTTCGACAATTGTGTCAAATTATCAACATAGATTTATGGTACGCCCCGGTCTTAGTGGGCTTGCGCAAATAAATGGCGCGCGTGGCCCGACCGATTCAATTGATAAAATAATCAAGCGCGTTAATTATGATATTGAATATGTGAAAAATTGGTCTTTGGCATTGGATTTGAAAATTTTCTTTGCAACTTTGGTGACTATTGCTGGCCAAGATGCGTTTTAGAACCGAGAAAGTTCTTCATTGCATTAATTTCACAAGCAATTTGCACAATATTTGCTAATAATATTTTATGAAAACTCAAAATCTCATTTTTGCACTATTATTGGGCATTTCTGCCCCAAATATTGCTTCTGCCGCCGCCCCACATCCCGACGATGTCGAACGATTAAATGCGTGCGTAGCCAAAACCCGCACCAATGCCACCGAAGCTTATGAGGACGGATTGCAATGGCGTTTGCATGGAGGCGGGCTTTTGGCTGAACAATGCGTTGCTTTGGCGCAAATTGAACAAGGCGAATATTCTGAAGGCGCACAGAGGCTTCTGGCCATTGCGCAAGCCAGCGACGGTGGCCCAGCTGCAGAGAAATTGGGGCTATTGGTAAAAGCCGCAAACGCATTTCTATTGGCCGAAATTCCCGATGAAGCAAAAAAAGCGCTGGATTTGGCGCTCGCAATTGAACCTAGTAATTCAGATGTATTGTTTGACCGCGCCCGCGCCAGTGCCATGCTCTCACAATGGCCCGAAGCCGAAGCCGATATTACAAATGCAATGGCAAACAAAGCGCCATTACCGCTCGCATATAGATTACGCGCCGAAACCAGGCTGCAACAAGGCAAGTATGATTTGGCCGAAGCTGATATAAACGAAGCGTTGCGGCTTGAACCCCATGAAGCCGATAATTATCATGTTCGCGGACGAGTGCGAATAGCCCGCAGAACCGGCCACGCCCCCGAATAGGAAGTAACTATGACAGAGACAAAAGAAAAACTGAAATACCGACTTCTGACAGGAATTGATGACGACGCATTTTGCGCCCGCGTATCAAAAGCGCTTGATGATGGCTATAAATTATACGGCAGCCCCTCAATTGGGTATAATGCTCTGCTTAAGCGAAATGTTGTGGCGCAAGCTGTGATTTTGGTGGATTAATTCCCCAACACGTCACCCATATCATAAAGCCCATTTTTTTGCCCAATCGCCCATTTTGCGGCGGCAATTGCGCCTTTGGCGAAAATTGAGCGGTCATGGGCCTTATGGGTTAGGATAATGCTTTCACTGTCGCTTTCGAAGCGCACATCATGTTCGCCAATTAATGACCCACCACGAATTGCGCTAAACCCAATGCCGCCTTGGGGGCGTGCGCCAGTGATGCCTTCGCGTGCAGGAAGGCGAAGTTTGCTTAAATCACCACCACGGCCTTTTGCGGCAGCTTCGCCCAAAAGTATTGCGGTTCCCGAAGGCGCATCGATTTTGCGCCTGTGATGGGCTTCAACAATTTCAATATCCCAATCATCACCCAAAATTGCTGCCGCCCGCGCGACCAACCCAGCCAATAAATTCACGCCGAGCGAAAAATTACCGCTTTTGACAATGACGAAGCGTTCGGCAAATTGCGCAATTTCATCGTTTTGCGCGGCGGTGAACCCAGTTGTGCCAATTATCACCGCTTTGACATTGGTGTTTTGTATTGCTTTGAGCGCATTTATGCTCGCCATTGGCGTTGTGAAATCAATCAACACATCGGCATTTGCGCAGGCAATTTTGGCATCAGCATTTATTGTAATTGCTGATTCTTTGGTGCCAATAAGCGGGCTGTCGGGCCTATCCAAAGCGCCAACAATTTCAAAACTGGCATCAGATGCGCAAATGCCAGCTATGGTTCGCCCCATTGCGCCAGAAATCCCCGAAATTGCGACTTTTATTTTATCGGTCATTTGTCGCTCACCATTTAGTCTCAAAATATTGCGCCAATATTTCTTTATATATTTCGGTTAATTTATAAATATCAGAAATTTCGACATTTTCATCAATTTGATGAAGTGTGGCGCCAATAATACCAAATTCACACACCGGGCAGTGGTTTTTGATAAAACGAGCATCAGACGTGCCGCCAGTGGTTGAAAGTTCGGGCAATATCCCCGTTAATCTTTGGGTTGCAGATTGAATAATATTGGTAAACGCACTCGGCGCGGTAAAAAATGGCTCACCTGAAATTGCAACATCAAGAACCAATTCAATATCAAAAAATTCGGAAACATCGTGCGCCGCGCTTTTCAACCATACCGATAGGCTTTCCCCGCTATGATTAGTGTTAAAGCGAATGTTCAATTTCGCCACCGCGCTTTGGGGAATAACATTGGTCGCGGGGTTGCCAACATCAATAGTTACAATTTCAAGATTGGAAGGTTGAAACCCTGCTGCTCCTTCGTCCAAAACATGATTTTGAACTTGGTTGAGAAAAGTGATTAGCGCGGGAATTGGGTTTTTTGCCAAATTTGGATATGCAACATGGCCTTGTTTGCCAATTGATGTGACAGTGCAGTTTATTGAACCACGACGACCATTTTTAATCATATCGCCCAAGGTTTCGCGGCAAGTTGGCTCACCAACAATGCAATGGTCTATTTTTTCACCCATTGCTTCAATTGCCGCCAATAACTTCACTGTGCCATTAATAGCGACACCTTCTTCATCACCAGTTATCAGCAATGATATTGAACCTTTGCGGCCACCATTTTCGGCAATAAATTGCTGTGCGGCGCATACAAAGGCGGCAATCGCACTTTTCATATCCGCCGCGCCGCGCCCAAATAAGGTTCCATCAACCACTGTGGCCGAAAACGGTGGAAAACGCCATTTCGATAAATCGCCAGTAGGGACAACATCGGTATGGCCGGCAAAACAAAAATTTGGCGCTTTATTGCCAATGCGGGCATAAAGATTTTCAATGCCCTCAAAAACATAACGTGTGACTTTGAAGCCTAAATCGGCCAGAGCTTCGGACAATAAATCCATTGCGCCTGCGTCAATTGGCGTAACCGATGGTTTTTCGATAAGCGCTTGGGTTAATATTAAGGGGTCAAATTTTCTTGCCATAGAGCCGAAATGCAGAATCTTTGCCAAAAGTGCAATTGCTATTAGGCGCATACACCAGTAATTTGCAGCGAAAACCGCATTTTGGAGGCATAAATTGGCTAAATTATTGGATTGGGGAATTATTGGCCTAAGGCCCTATGTAATAATTATTGCAATAATTCTTGGCCTTTCATTGCCGCCAGCACTTAATATGCAGCCGCTTGATCGTGACGAAGCAAGGTTTATGCAAGCTACAACTCAAATGTTTGAAAGCGGCGATTTTGTTCGGATTAGTTTTCAAGACGAAGCGCGCAATAAAAAGCCTATTGGCATTCATTGGCTGCAAGCGGTAGCAGCATCAGGTGACCCTTTAAGCCGCAACCCCTTTCCATTTCGCTTAGTTTCAATTTTTGGCGCTTGCCTTTGTGCGGTGTCAACTTTCTTGATAGGCGCGAAATTATTTGATCGCAAAATTGGGTTGTTGGCGGGTGCTGCACTTGCATCGAGCCTTTTGCTTTCCACCGAAGCCCATATTGCAAAAACTGATGCGACGATGGCTGGGTTTATTGCACTGGCTTTTTATGCCTTAGTGAAATTGCGCACGGGGACGCCAAGATTGAGCGATGCGGTTTTGTTTTGGGCGGCATTTGGGGTAGCAGTATTGATAAAAGGACCAGTGCCAATAATGGTTATTGGTTTGGCGTTGGTCTTGCTGGCAATTTGGGAAAAGCAAGCACAATGGCTCAAGCTTTTGCTCGATTGGCGCGGGTTATTGGTGTTTGCAATTATTGTCTTGCCGTGGGCAATTGCAATTGGGGTTGTAACAAAGGGGCAATTTTATTTTGATGCGATCGGCCAAGATTTGGGGCAAAAAATCACGGGGCAGCACGAAAACAAATCCATACCACCTGGACTGCATACACTTATTTCGCCAATTATTTTATGGCCCGCTGCAGCCCTTATACCTGCCGCAATTTGGGCGGGGATAAAGCTACGAATAAAACCCGAAATCAAATTCCTTGTGGCTTGGATTATTCCAACCTGGCTAGTGTTTGAACTAAGCCCTGCTAAACTTGCGCATTATACTTTGCCCGCACACGCAGCACTGGTTTTATTGGGGACCTATGGAATTTTTGAAGGTGCGTGGAAAAGTATTTGGGTAAAATGGTGCGGTATTGGCATCGCTACGTTGGGCTCAATCATAATTACCGCACTTCCAATTGCGATTGTATATAAGGACGCGCCAGATTTATTGCACAGAGCAGTTTTGATAGCGGCTGTGATTGGTGGCTTGGCGCTTCTGGGATTGGCATTGCTGGTTAAAAATAGCCAATTTAGTGTTGCGCCGCTATTGGCATCTGCGTTTGGATTTTCATTTTTGGTTATGGCAGGGCTTATACCCGCTACTCCCGCGCTTGATGTTTCGCGTAATGTTTCCAATGCTCTGGCGGCACAAAACCTCCACCCCCGATTGTCTCAACACGGCCAATTGCCACCGCTAATTGGCGCTGGATACCAAGAACCGAGCCTGATTTTCCTTACTCGGAGCGATTCGCACCTCGCGAGTGTGCAAGATGCAGTATCTCACGCGCAATTAGGATCCCCCTTTGCGGTTGAAGAGCGGCAATTCGCCGATTTCGCAAAGGCCGTAAACGCCGCTGGCTTCAAAGCAACATTGCGTGGCACCCCCGTCGAAGGAATGAATTATTCCAAAGGCAAACGAGTCAAAATCCATATTGGGGTTTTGACCGCGAAATAGAGTTGTTTCACCGCAAATCTGGCGGCGTGCCTTCGGCCACCAGCACCAAAAGCGCTTCATCAAGCGTCAATATTGTCTGTTCTTGCGAACCAAGGCGGCGCAGGGCTACTTTTTGCTCCGTTGCTTCACGGGCGCCGACTACCGCAATTACTGGAATTTTGCCAAGTGAATGTTCGCGCACTTTATAATTGATTTTCTCGTTACGAGTATCAATTTCGGCGCGAATTCCCACCGCTTTTAGTTTTGCCACAACCTCGCTGGCATAGGCTTCGCTTTCGGAAGTGATGTTTGCGACCACGACTTGCACTGGCGCCAACCAAAGTGGAAAATGGCCAGCATAATTCTCAATCATAATACCAAGGAAACGCTCAAAAGTGCCTAAAATAGCGCGGTGAAGCATTACTGGAACTTGTTTTGAGCCATCTTCGGCGGTGTAATGTGCGCCGAGCCTATCGGGTGTTGATGGGTCCAGTTGCAAGGTGCCGCATTGCCATGTCCGGCCAATAGCGTCTTTGACGTGAAATTCCAATTTCGGGCCATAAAAAGCGCCTTCACCGGGCAAAAGTTCAACTTCGACGCCAGTAGCTTCGGCTGCGGCTTTGAGGGTTTTTTCAGTATAATCCCAAGTTTCATCTGAACCTAAACGAATTTCTGGGCGCAATGCGAGTTTAATTGAATGAAGTTCAACGTCCAAATCAGCATAAACTTGAGCCAAAGTTTCACAAAACGCTTTGGTTTCGTCAAAAATTTGATCATCGCGGCAGAAAATATGGCCATCGTCTTGGGTGAAATTGCGCACCCGCATAATGCCATGCAAACTTCCAGATGGTTCAAAGCGGTGGCAACAACCCATTTCCGCCATACGCAGCGGTAAGTCGCGATAGGATTTTTGCCCTTGATTGAAAATTTGCACATGGCCTGGGCAATTCATCGGTTTTACCGCCAAATGCTCGCCTTCTTCGGTTTCGCAAGTGAACATGGCATGGCCAAATTTTTCCCAATGCCCTGAGGCTTCCCACAGGCTTCTATCGAGGATTTGCGGAGTTTTCACTTCGCCATAACCTGATTTTTCAACCATGCGGCGGATGTAATTTTCCAAAATTCGATAAAGCACCCAGCCTTTAGGGTGCCAAAAGACCATTCCCTTGCCTTCTTCTTGCATGTGGAAAAGGTCAAGTTGCCGCCCCAATTTGCGGTGGTCGCGCCTTTCTGCTTCTTCAAGGCGCAGCAAATATTCTTGTAAGCCTTTTTCATCGGCCCATGCGGTGCCGTAAATACGTTGCAGTTGCGCGTTTTTCGCATCGCCGCGCCAATAAGCGCCCGCCAATTTCATTAGCTTGAAAGCTTTGCCCAAACGCCCAGTTGAAGGCATATGCGGGCCGCGGCAAAGATCTTTCCAAACATCGCCTTGTTTATAGATTGTAAGCGTTTCGCCTTCGGGAATTATTTCTTCAATAATGCTGGCTTTGTATTTTTCACCAATTTCATTAAAATGCTTGATTGCGACATCACGCGTCCATTCTTCGCGGGTAATTGGTAAATCGCGATCGACAATTTCTTTCATCCGTTTTTCGATTTTTTCGAAATCATCGGTCGAAAATTTTTCTGTCCGTGCAAAGTCGTAAAAGAAACCATCTTCAATATTTGGGCCAATGGTAATTTGGGTATCTGGATATAATTCTTGAATTGCTTGCGCCATCACATGCGCAGTATCATGGCGAATAATTTCAAGGCCATCGGGGCTATCGCGGTTTATCAGTTCAAAATTTTGCGGCTCTGTGGCGCCTTCAATTGGGCGGGTTAAATCCCACAATTGGCCGGCAATTTTTGCGGCCACGACCCTTTTTGCCAATGAAGGGGAAATAGCGGCAGCAATTTCTAAAGGTGTGATCTTGTCAGCATATTGGCGCAGTGCGCCATCGGGAAATTTCAGTTCTAACATTTTAATCTTCTTTTATTATCGGCGAACGGGTTCTTTTGTCCCAATCGCCATATTTCCAAGGTTCATACCATCTTGCTTGCGGCGCGTCCAAAGGTGCAGGATCATAGCCAGAACCGCCCACAGGATTGCAACGGCAGACCCTGGCAAAGCCCATCCAAGATCCGCACCAAGCACCATGCAATTTCACACAATCCGCAGCATAATCTGAGCAAGTCGGCAAATAGCGACACTGCCCACCAATCAATGGTGAAAGTGTGATTTTATATAGTTTTTGCGCCAGCAATAAAGCGTGCGCGGGCAATGAAATTTTGCGCGGCAGTTCGGTATTTGCGGTTGGAATGACTTCACACATTAGGGCAAGACCAGTGGTTATCTTAAAGTTCTAAGCGGGCATAAAGTCGCCGTTACGGCGCGCCCGCGAAGGATAAGACCTTCTTTCGCCGCCGGCATCAATTAGTGGTTGTGTTAAATTCAAAAACCATATTGCTCAGCTTTAATCCATATGTTTTGGATAGAAATAGGCTCTTACTAAACCCGTGCTCAAAATGCACGTCATTTATCTAGCACAACTGAATTTATTTGGTTTTAGGGATTGGCGCGTCTCCAAACCATCTAACTTGGTAAACCAATCCTTAACAAAATCGACATAATAAAGTCGTAATAGGTAATCTAGGAGCCTTTATGCCTGCTTATGATATTTCTTCGTCACCGTTGATTTCAAAAAGCCTTGCGGCTGCGCGCAATAAGCCGCTTAAAGCCCCACCACCGAAACTTGTTGAAGTTTCTACGCTGCCGCCAATAACCGCGCCCCAACAATTTGAGGACAAATTAAGCATTCATGGCGTTCCTGAAGCGCAAATGACGCCCGAAGTGCGCGAGGCCCTCTCGAGCCTGATGAATGAAGTTAAAATCCTAAGAACCGAGCGCGTCAAATTAATGGATGCTTTGCGAAAATCGGAAAGCCTTGCCGACACTGACCCATTGGCCGAAACCTATAATCGCCGCGCCTTCATGCGCGAAATGGCCCGCATTATGAGTTTTGCTGAACGATATGACATTCCTTCAAGCTTGTTATTTTTTGATCTTGATGGTTTCAAAGCGATAAATGACACTCATGGTCATCAAGCTGGCGATTTGGTGATAAAAGCAGTAGCTAAAACCCTGTCCGAACATGTTCGCGAATCAGATCTAGTCGGGCGTGTCGGGGGTGATGAATTTGCAGTTCTTCTGGCCAAGGCCAATGATGAAGAAGCCAATTTCAAGGGCCAACAATTATCAGATGCCATCAATAATTTGAGCATCCCATTTGAAAATTCCTCTGTCTCAATCAAGGCAACCTTCGGCGTTCATGCATTTGTGACAGGCGATACTGCCGAAATCGCAATGGCAAAAGCTGATGAGGCGATGTATTACAAGAAATTATCGTCAAAAATCGCTTCTTTGTGAAGAAAAATAGTTATCTTGCGCTTAGGTGCATCGGGCTTTCAAGCTCAAATACTTAAAGAATAAAAAGAGCGGCAAATTCGCTTCATCTTGAACTTCCAACGCTCTAACCCTTATCTGGACTATGTCGCAATTTATTATCTACGCGATACAGCAAGTGATCAAGCATCGCCTTTTCAGCGCGCGGGGCGGCTTCAATTGCGCGGCCCAGCCTTGCCCAATGTTCAATTTGACCAGCAATCGAGCGAGTTTGTAAATCACACGCATTGCGCGCTGATTCAATAATTTCCTTGGATAAGCGAACTGCAGTTATTGTCTCGGCCATTTGAAATCTCGCCTCATGCTCGAAAGTGGTTACTCAATAGTAGCCATATTTTATTTTGTTGCAAACTGCCACAACAATTTGGTTAATTTTTTGTGACAATTCGACAAAAACACGCTAAAAAAGCGAAAATTCGGCCAAAATTTCGTATTCGCTGGGCCCATTCCCCAATTTGCTACTGTATAGGCGAAAACAATCAGCGCGCCATATTGGGCTTTTGAATTGTGCGTGTTGGGATTTGAAGCGTTCAACTTCGGCCAAATCCGCGCCCTTCAGATAGGCAAGAGTTAAGTGCGGAGCAAAACCTCGGACTTCTGGCTCGAGCCCTAAATTGCGACAAACGGCTTCGCATTTTTCATTTAATTCAAACAAGTTCGAGTTTTGAGCAATTTTCAAATGCAATGAATGGGGCTTTTCGCTACCGAAAAAATCGGCTCCCGCCAATGATAAATCGAACGAATTTTGCGCTTCTTGCGCCAATTGCCTTGCTAAATCTCCGGCAAGGATCTCGGATGCTTTGCCAATGAAGCGCAATGTTATGTGTAAATTTTCGCGTGGGCTGAACTTTGCGCCAACTAATCCAGATTGAAGCGGTGCAACCTGCGCGGCGATTTCATCGGGTATCGGTAAAGCAATAAAAAGCCGAGACATTTAAGGACAAGGATTTGGGCAGGATTTATGAATGGAATTAACTTTATGTTCGATTTCCTTGTTCCATTCGACATCAAACGCGCCAATATCTTCACGCAATTGCTCCATTTTGGTGGCACCAATAATGACTGATGTCATGAATGGTCGCGTCGCACAAAACTGTAGTGCCAATTGTGATGGCGTTAAATCAATTTCTTTCGCCAATTCTAAATATTTGTCGATTGTTGCTTCGGCGCTTGGGGTTTCATAGCGTTGTCCGCGATTAAACAAAGTTGTGCGCGCGCCTTCAGGTCTTGCGCCATTTTGGTATTTCCCGGTTAAATATCCTTGCGCAAGTGGGGAATACGCCAACAGCCCCACATCTTCCCTTTGCGCAATTTCAGACAATCCAGTTTCAAAATTGCGGTTCAGCAGATGATACGCATTTTGGATTGAAGCAATTCGTGGCAGACCATTTTTTTCGGCTTCAATTAGGAATTGCATAGTGCCCCATGAAGTTTCATTGGAAACACCAATATGGCAAATATTGCCTTTTTTAACGTGCTTATCAAGGGCTGCCAATGTGACTTCAAACGCGATATAATCATTGTCAAACGTCGCATTGCCGCTACTTCCAAACATATCAACTCGCCTATCTGGCCAATGAATTTGATAAAGATCTATGTAATTTGTTTGCAAGCGGCGCAGGGATTTTTCAATGGCTTCATCAATTTGCGCCTCATTTACCCGAGTTTCACCACCTGCTTCGCGGCACCATGACATTGGTGAACGGCCAGCAATTTTAGTGGCAAGAACAATTTTGTCTCGGTTTTGCCGCGCCTTAAACCAATTGCCGATTATGGTTTCGGTTTGGCCATAGGTTTCTGGGGTTGGCGGAATCGCATACATTTCGGCGGTGTCGAAGAAATTGACGCCTGCAGCAATTGCATAGTCCATTTGTTCAAAACCCTCATCTTGAGTGTTTTGTTTGCCGAAAGTCATTGTTCCGAGGCAACAAAGCGAAACTTCTAGCCCGGTGCGCCCAAGTTGTTTTTTAAGCATTTATTTTGTCCTACAACGGCAAACCCGTCAGCTTCATCGCATCTTGCAAATCATTTGCATTTTTGAACAAATGGGTGACAAAGCCAAGCCCTTTCGCTGCATCTATATTTGCTGAAATAAAAAACCCGCCAAAATCTTGGCGGGTTTGTTTAATACGAATTTTTGTATCAAAATTAGTGGCAAGCGCCTTGCTTAGCTTTGAAGCGAGGATCCACTTTATTGATGACATAAACAACACCTTTGCGGCGCACAACTTGGCATGCGGCATGGCGATTTTTCAATGATTTAAGCGAAGATTTGACTTTCATAACATATTTCCTGATCTGGCGGCCAAATATTGGCGAAACTGATGGGCGCGAATAGCCTTTGCGCAGCAATGAGTCAATTACTTCATCTGTGATTGGCCCATTATTCGTTGCCTGTTGCGGCGGCTTCGGTGCTTGGTTCATTTTTGGCGCGCTTTGGGCAGAAAAACACAAAGGCCGCAGCGCCATAACAAGTGGTTTTGCCGATGCCATATTTTATGTCAAATTTGGAAAATAATACATAATTGGTGCGGTGCATTGGCAAACGCGAGGCAAGTTCCAATTTCAAGCTTTTTTGATCCCGCATAACTGATTTGAAATGATCTCGGCTGGGGTTGGTTGCTGCAAGCCCAATGCCCAATAGAATAATAATTAAAATTGGGCCAATGCCAGATTTTGTTTTCTTTTTCATGCAACACCTTTAATTTAAGACTTGATATAGGGCAATGATGGCAAGTTCATGGCAACCCAAATGGCTCATAGCAAAACTTCAGTGCTGTGACGATATGCCAAATGGCTTTTCAATAATCGAGCGCATATTTTGAATCGTTGGAGGCCAAAATGAAAAAGCTGAAGAAAAATTGTCGAGTTCTGATTGCCGATGGCGCGAAAGCCTTGATTTTTGAAAATACAGGCGATGCGAGCCAGCCGCATTTGGAGCTATTGCAGTCTTTTGATTCTCCAAATCCACCAAGTCGAGAATTAGGGGAAGCGCGTGGCGGGCGGGTTTACTCCTCGGCTGGCACCAACAGGTCCGCGATGGAAGTTACCGATTTTCACGAAATGGCCGAGGAAGCATTTATCCGCGAATTGGCGCAAATGCTTGAAGCCGAACGCGCAAAAGGTGCATTTACGTCACTGATTATTGCAGCACCGCCCAAGGCGCTTTCACATTGGCGCGCGCATCAAACCGATAAACTCGAAGCAATAACGATTGCCCAAATCGCCAAAGATTATACGAAAAATCCCAGCAGTGAATTGGTAGCCCTGCTTGTAAAAGAGCTGGAGCGCGAATAGAAAGCCATATTTGACAAATATGGGAAGAACATGAGCGCAACAATTTTAATAACTGGTTCTACATCGGGCATAGGCTTGGGGATAGCAAAAGCATTTGCCGCTAAAAACTATAATTTAGTCATAAATGGACTTGGTAGCGATGAGCAAATTTCAAATGTCTTGAAAGAACTAAGCAGCCTAACTTCCGCTCAAGTGGTTTATGAAGCCGCCGATATGCTTAAACCCCAACAAATTCGTGAAATGATTGCACGGGTGGAGGCACGCTTTGGCAAAATTGACGTCTTGGTCAATAATGCGGGCATACAATATGTGGCAAAAATAGAAGAATTTCCTATCGAAAAATGGGATGCTATTATAGCTATAAATCTATCCAGCGCGTTTCACACAATAGCCGCAGCAATTGGGAAAATGGCTGAAAATAAATTTGGGCGTATTATCAATATTGCCTCGGCGCATGGTTTGGTAGCGTCGCCTTTCAAAAGCGCCTATGTTGCGGCAAAACATGGGGTTGTGGGTTTAACCAAAACCGTGGCATTGGAACATGCAAGAGACGGCGTAACTTGCAACGCCATATGCCCCGGCTATGTGTTAACGGGCTTGGTGCAAGCGCAAATTCCTGACCAAGCCAAATCACGCGGCATAAGCGAAGAAGAAGTAATTAATGATGTTTTGCTTGCAGCACAACCGACCAAGCAATTTGTAACCGTCGAACAATTGGGCGCATTTGCGGTGTTTTTGGCGTCAGGTGATGCAGCCCAGATTAATGGTGCCATACTTTCGATGGACGGCGGATGGACGGCGCAATAAGTTTTCGCCATGGAATCAACACAAATTAATTCTTAAGATTAAGGTTGGACTATGGCGCTTTAGTGATTCGGAGACTCGCCATGAAATTTCGCATAATATTTTTGGTCATTGCGGCGAGCTTGGCAATTGTTTCCTGCGGTGGCGGCGGCGGTGGCAGCACAATCGTTAGCCCGCCACCACCGCCACCACCACCACCACCTCCCCCGCCACCGCCGCCACCGCCACCGCCAATTCCAGGCGCAACTTCATCGGAATATTTGCGCTCGTGGGGGCTTGGGGCGATAAATGTGCAATCTGCGTGGACGCGCGGCGCCACTGGTGACGGCATAAAAATTGGTGTCGTTGATACCGGCGTTGACACCACACTCACCGATTTGGCAGCAAATATTTTCATTTCACGCGATATGGCTAGCGGGCGGGCCTCCCAAAACATTAGTGCAACCGAGCGCCATGGCACCCGCGTTGCTGGGGTTATTGCCCATGTTTTCAATGGCACAGGCACAGTTGGCGTTGCCTATAATTCCGACATTTTATCCTATCGAGTGGATACTCCGGGCTCGTGTGATTCAACCGACGGCTGCTCTCTCCCAGAAGTATTGATAGCCAACGGCATTGATCGTGCTGTTGCGGATGGGGCGAGAATCATTAATCTTTCCCTTGGTTCGGGCACCGATCCAGCAGGAAGTTTCCTGCGCGCAGCAATGGCAAGAGCGACCCAAGCTGGGGTTGCTTTGGTGTTTTCAGCAGGAAATGAATCGCTAGACCGGCCTGGGTATCCAGGGTTTTTGGCTGATGGAGCGCAATTTGGCGGGCGAATTATCATTGCCGGCTCAATTGATAATACCAGCACGCTGGCGGCATCTTCCAATCGCGCGGGGGCATTAGCGCAGTTTTATTTAGCTGCACCTGGTGTTGCGATAATCGCTGATTGCAATGGCACGAGTTGTTGGAGCGTTTCTGGCACTTCGGTAGCAGCACCTCACGTAACGGGGGCAATGGCGCTGTTGTTGCAGGCGTTTCCAAGCCTTACAATAGACCAGATTATTGCCATTTTATATCAATCAGCGACCGATTTGGGCGCTGTTGGAGTTGATGATGTTTATGGCCGTGGCAAATTGAATCTGGCCACGGCTTTCAGCGCATTGGGCACTTCAACCACTACAAATGCGGTGGGTGAAGCGGTTCGTGTTGATAATTTTGGTGCCCAAATCGGCGGCGCTTATGGTGATGCGTTTTCGCGTGCCAATTTGAATACTGGCATTATTGATAGCTATGGCCGCAGTTTTAATGTTGATCTGTCACGCCAATTTCGCGCAATACCATCGACAACAATACCCAATGCGCCGATGAATGATTTAATGCAGCAAAGCTATTTTGGCGCAAAAACCACTTTCAACTTCACCCCAAATATTGCCCCTTCTTCGGCTTGGGGCGCAGAGCAGCTTAATATTATGCCGCAAGCGAAATTTTCTGGGCAGGCAGAAATTAGCGGCGCAGACTCACCGACCAAGGTCAAAATTTCTTTTGCTCATGGTGGCAATTTGCTTCAAGGGCACGCTTTTGCGGCTCCAGCCACCAATGGCAATGCTTTTGGCATTTATGGTCTGGGCGTGAGTGACAATAGTGCGGGCATTAGTTTGTCACGCGGAAATGTCCAAATCGGGTTTTTATCGGAACAAGGCGAAGACGAAGCGCTTGCCAATATTGGTGTTGCAAAACGCAACATCAGTGTGCTGAACCTTAATTTGCAACATAATATTTTTGATATTGGCTTTGAACTTGGTTCAATTAAAGAGCGCGGATCCATTTGGGGGTTGAAATGGTCGGCGCAGCCGCAAGTGGAAACCAGCTCTGAATTTGTTGGTATTTCATTTGGAGTGCAGGCAACCAAGAATATCGGCATAATATTCAAAGGCCAATTGGCGCGAATCGGGGATTTAGCCGCAAGTAATTTGTTCAGCCAAAATGGCGCAGCTGCCGCCAATAGTTTTGCGATTACGCTTGCAAACCAATTTGACGATGGGGTTTTGCGTTTGGGCCTGGAGCAACCTTTGCGAATTTATGACGGCGTTTTCAATTATCAGCTTGCCGATGCCTATAGAGATTGGGAAGCGCCACAAACCCATTCAAACCGACAAATAAACCTTGAACCGTCTGGGCGAGAAATTAGATTTAGCGCAGAACGTGATTGGTATTTGCAACAAGGTGGCTATTTCGGGATTGGCGCAGGGCAAATTGTTGAAAGTGGACATAATAAAGACGCAAAGCCCGAAGCGCATATTTATTTGCGCGGCGCATTTAGGTTCTAAAATGCTAAAACTAAGCACCCATTTGCAATTGATGGCGCAATATAATCAATGGATGAATGATAAATTCATCGCAGCGCTTGAAGGGCAAAGTGATGAAATTTTGTCAAAGGATAGCGGCGCATTTTTCGGTTCTATTCTTGGCACATTGAACCACATAATTACCGCCGACCTCGCATGGCTTTGGCGTATGAAAACTGCGCTCGAGCCCGTGGAACTTGCGAGCCTAGGAGAATTTCCAATCCCAAGTTTAAACGAACCGAATATGTTCGCCAATTTCGCGAATTACACCTTGGCGCGGCAAAAACTTGACCGAATAATCATCAGCTTTATCGGCAATTTAGACGAGGAGATTTTGGCCGCGCCGTTTAATTATGCGCGAGCAAATGGTGAAAAATATCGCAAAATATTGGGCTTGGTGTTGTGTCATTTTTTTAACCATCAAACCCATCATCGCGGCCAAGCCACAACTTTACTAAGCCAAATTAGCATCGATATTGGGCCGACGGATTTGAATATTTTAGTGCCTGAGGCATAAGGCCGCAAACAGCGAATCTTTGGAATTTTCGATTGCAATATTTGAAATGCCGATTAGATTACAACCACCATTTTACTGGAGGCGATAATGACAATTTCACCACGACTAAAGAATATTGGTATAATTATATCAATTGCGGCAATGGGAATGGCATCACTGGCGGCGTGCAACCGCAAAGCCGAACATAATGTTTCGGTAACTGACCCTGAAACTGGCGAAAAAACAAATATTAGCGTTTCCAAAGACATGTTTTCAAAAGACGGCGAAATCAACATCAAAAGTGATAAAGATGGCGCAAGCTTAACTATAAACAAGGGCACAATTGCGGGTGCGCTGCCCAATTTTATTACGCCCTATCCCGGTGCAACCGAAATAAGCACGTTACAGGCGAGTGAAAATAAAGGCGCAAGCAAATATGGTGAGTCAGCGGACAAAATGACCATGTTGAACTTCAAATCAACTGAAAATGCGCAGAAAATAATCGATTTTTATACAGGAAAACTGACACCGCATGGTTTTACCCAAGAAGCTAGCATGAATATGGGCAATATGCACATGGCAACTTTGGTTAATAAAAGTAATAAACAGGCATTGCAGATTATGGTTTCAAAAGAAGGCGCAAGCAATTCTTCGGTTGTGCAATTGATTTATGGTTCCGAGGACGAGTAGAACGCTTTGCGCAAAAATGAGTGCTGTTTTGCGTGCCAAAAGCGAGACCAACAAAGCAACCTTGGGCGATGGTAGTTAAAGGTAAAGCGATTTTGGAAAATTACATTTTGACCCGTGCTCTGGTTTTAGGTGAAATTGGATTTTTCGCTATTGCGTCTTAATGGCACTAGAGCGCCGGATGTCCAGGATGAATTGATTTTGTCATCATGGAATCAATCTTTCAGGGTTGTTGGAAAGATATGTAAGTGGCTTAGGAATGGTTTATGGCGGACCTTGTTCCCCAAAACCATTCATCAAGTTTGTTATGCGCCCTAGGTTTTAGTCAAGTCCTCGCGCTAAAGCGCGACCGCGAAGCGGCTTCGGGACTTGACAAAAACCTAGGGCGCGAAGTTATAATAACCGAATGGGCTTAGGGCAGACCTGCCCCTAAGACCATTCCTAAGCAATTTCTTCAAAGCAATACTGAAACAACAGCTAATACGTCGTATTAGCATAATAGTTTTTCCATGCATAAAAATCAAACCCTCAAAACCAAACACAATCCGCTTAAAGCGATTCTACTTGGGCATCCTTTGCGTTAGCCGTGACAACTGCGCTTAGTCACTTCTATAATTGTGGCCATTGGGTTAAAGAAAGCCACATCCCGATAATCTTATAGATTTTTCGCCGATTGGGGCGCGAACCCATTATATTGCGAAAAAATGGAGAATGACATGTCCGAAGTATTGATGCCAAAAGCCACTGCCGTTTGGTTGATTGACAATACCGCTTTAACTTTTGTGCAAATTGCTGAATTTTGTGGCCTGCACCACCTCGAGGTTAAAGGCATTGCGGATGGCGATGTCGCGGGTGGCGTGCGCGGCCAAGACCCAATCGGTTCCGGCCAATTATCGCGTGATGAAATCGCGAAAGCCGAAAAAGACCCCGATTATCGTTTGAAAAAACTTGAAGGTCGCACGCTTGATTTGCCAGTTTCAAAACGCCGCACCAGCCGATATACTCCGCTTTCAAGACGGCAAGATCGTCCGAATGCAATTGCATGGTTTTTGCGCTATCACCCTGAAATCACGCTTAGCCAAATTTCCAAACTTATTGGCACAACAAAAAGCACAATTGAAAGCGTTCGCGATCGCACCCATTGGGATAGCAATAATATCAAACCAGTGGATCCCGTCGCTGTCGGCCTTTGCGGGCAAATTGAACTCGACCGTATTGTGAGTGTTGCCGCTGCCAAAAAAGCAAAAGAAGCTGCGAAATCAGAGGCTGCAACTGCTGTTGTAGAGGAATAAAGCGATTTATAAATTGCGCGAAATAACCATTTTTTGAATGTCAGACGTGCCTTCATAAATTTGGCAAACCCGCGAGTCGCGATAGATTTTGGCAATGCCAAATTCTTCAAGATAACCATATCCGCCCAAAGTTTGAATCGAGCCGGTGATTACTTCTTCGGCAGTTTCAGATGCTACCAATTTCGCCATAGAGGCTTGAATAAGGCTCGGAAGGCCCGCGTCCTTCATTACGGCGGCAGACAATACCAATTGCTTTGCGGCCTCCAACTTTGCTTTCAGGCCCGCAAGGCGAAAACCAACCGCTTGATGTTCAATAATTGGTTTGCCAAATGTCGTGCGATCTTTGGCATATTGAATTGCAATTTCGAGCGCCGCCTGCGCCATTCCAATCGCTTGTGCCGCAATGCCAATGCGCCCGCCTTCAAGGTTAGACAATGCGATTTTGTAACCTTCGCCAACTTCACCCAAAACCAATTCATCTTCAATAAATAAATTATCGAACCTTAGGGCAGCAGTATCCGAAGCGTGCTGGCCGAGTTTATGTTCGATTTTGTCAATTATAAAACCCTCCTTGTCGGTCGGCACCAAAAACGCGGTTAGTCCGCGTTTGCCAGCTTCAGGATCCGTGGCGGCAAATACAATGGCAAGGCCCGCAATTTTGCCCGATGTGATAAATTGTTTCGCGCCATTTAATATCCAGCCACCTTTAGTTTGGCTGGCGCGAGTGCGTAGGGACGATGCATCAGAACCTGCATCGGGTTCAGTTAAGCAAAAACAACCGATTGTTTCACCGCCGATAAGTTTGGGGAGGAATCTGGCTTTTTGTTCGGCATTGCCTTTAGCGAGGAGAATAGAAACAACAAGGCTGTTTTGCACCGAAATAATTGTCGATAATGCGCCATCGGCGCGGGCAATTTCCATTATCGCCAAAACCAAAGAAACATAATCGGCTTCAGTGCCGCCAAATTCTTCGGGCGCAAGCATACCCCAAAGCCCCATATCGGCGATTTCTTTGAACAGCCCATCGGGATAGCCGCCGGCTTTTTCATAATCAAAACTATTGGGCTTGATCCGTGATTGCGCGAAATCATGCACTGATTCTTGGATTGCGCTTTGAATTTCAGTTAATTGCATTATTTTCTCCCGCCAACTTACAAGATTGACCTGTGGCGAATTTTAGTAAAAAATCATTTATCAAAGGAATAGTTTTATGCAAATAGACCAAGTCGCACCGCGAGTCATCACAACAATTGAAAATCATATCGCCCATGTGCGCATGGCGCGGCCTGAAAAAATGAACGCTATCGACATGGCAATGTTTGCGGGCCTTGTCGCTGCAGGCGAGGAACTCGCGCAAAACAGTGACATAAGAGCGATTGTGCTGTCTGGCGATGGCCGCAGTTTTTGCGCCGGGATTGATGTTTCGGTGCTGGGCGGCATTGGCGGGACAGTGCAGGATATAACAGCACGCACCCACGCCGACTGCAATATCTTCCAACGCGCAGTTATGATTTGGCGGGATTTAAAAGTACCGGTAATCGCGGCTGTTCATGGGGTGGCCTATGGTGGCGGATTTCAAATCGCATTGGGTGCCGATATACGCATAATCCACCCAGCCGCGAAATTATCGGTGATGGAAATAAAATGGGGCATTTGCCCTGACATGGGCGGAACTTATTTGATGGGCAAACTCGCGCGCGAAGATGTTGTGCGCGAACTCACTTATACCGGCCGAATATTTTTGGGCGAAGAGGCCAATATATTAGGCTTCGCAACGCATTTGAGCGAAGATCCATTAGTGGCAGCGATGGCACTGGCAAATGAAATAGCGTCCAAAAGCCCGTCAGCAATAGCCGCATGCAAAGCACTAATAAATGGCAGCGATGCCAATTCGCGTTCTGAACAATTATTGCAAGAAGCGCAGCAGCAGCAGGCGCTTTTGAAAGGCGCGCACCATAAGGAAGCAGTTTTGGCTGGCATGGCTAACCAACCCGCGAATTTTAGTCGCCTTTAAATTCAGCTTTGCGTTTGCCCAAAAACGCGCTTACACCTTCGGCGAAATCATTGCTTTGACCCGCTGCAAATTGCAATTCCCGCTCCAATTGCAATTGGTCTTGAAACTTATTATCAAGAGCGGCCCATGCTGATTTGCGCAAAAGCCCCAAGGCAATTGTTGGGCCTTGCGCCAATTCCACCGCATATTCCATTGCTATTTCATCAATTTTGTCATCATCAACAACATCATTCACAAGGCCATAGGCGAGAGCTTGTTCGGCGTATAGTTTTTTGCCCAAAAGCATCATTTGCATTGCCCGCACGCGGCCAATTGAATGCGCCAATAAATAAGCCGAGCCGCCGTCAGGGATCAGCCCAATATTGCGAAATGCCTGCAGAAAATAGGCGGATTTTCCTGTGACAATCAAATCGCCCATTAAAGCAATTGAACAACCAATTCCCGCTGCCGCGCCTTTAACTGCGGTTATTAATGGCACTTTTGCATCTCTCATGCGCAACATTAGTGGGTTAAATACTGTTTCCAAACCCGAACCTATATCGCGTTCGGCGGCCTGAAGTCGGTTGCCAGTATCACTCAAATTCGCGCCCGAACAAAAAGCCCGTCCGTGTGACCCAAGCACAATAACTCGGGCGTTTTCATTTGCCAAATCTATGGCGTGCATAAGCTCATCGCCCATTGTTAAAGACAAAGCATTTAATTTGCCGGGCATGTTCAGTTTGATGTTGGCTATGCCATTTTCAATTTCGCACTCAATTTGGGTATATTTCATTTTGCGCCTTTGGTTTTACATGCCTTTATATGATGACCGGCCTCAATTTGTAAGGCCAAAAAAACCCGCCTTTTGGGCGGGTTTAATTCAATTAGTGTTGGTGTTGCAGCAACGCCAGTTCCTCTTTAATTTTCAGCTTTTTTCGCTTCAGTGCCGTTATTTGCGTATCATCTATGGCAAGGCTTCGGATCTCTTTTTGTATCAATGTGTCTAATGCCGAATGTTTTTCTGATAATTCACGAATATGAGCTTCTAAAGCCATTGAGCTACCTCCAAATTAAAAAGGTGCCTCGGCGAACTATTCCGCCTGAGGGGGTTAAAGTGAAACACGAAAAAATGATTTCGTCACATCAAATATAATTTCAATTGGTAAATATTCAAGTTTCAATCTATAGACATTTTTATGCAAAATAAACGGATTATCGTTGGGATAAGTGGCGCTTCGGGCGCAATTTATGGCGTTCGTGCTATTGATTTATTGAATGCGGCGGGCGCTGAAGTTCATTTAATTGTCTCCAAAGCCGCAGAAATAACATTGCACGACGAAGGCCTTGGCGCAGGCAAAGACTTGGCCACAAAAGTCCATACTGCCTATAAATTAGGCGATATTGGTGCCAATATTGCGTCAGGCTCATTCAAAACCCAAGGCATGATAATCGCGCCTTGCTCAATAAAAACCATGAGTGAAATTGCAACTGGGGTTACTTCCAATTTGCTAACTCGCGCCGCAGATGTTCAGCTTAAAGAGCGCCGCCCTTTGGTTTTGATGGTGCGCGAAACGCCACTGCATTTTGGGCATTTGGAAACTATGTCGCGCCTAACCCAAATGGGGGCAATTATTTTCCCGCCGGTTCCTGCCTTTTATTCGGGCCTTACATCAATTGGCGATATGGTGGATCAATCAGTTGCCCGCGCGCTCGATTTATTGGGTGTAGAAATTCCGATTTTGCGCAGATGGGGTGATAAAAATTAAGCCTTTGGTGGCAAATTTTGAGATATTGAATTGGAGAAATTCAGGTAATAGCAATGAGCCAAGATTATAGCCCACCCGCCGATGAAATTGGTGATATGGAAATTCGCAAAAAGCTGTTTGAGCTGCGCGAAGAACATCGCGCGCTTGATGCCGCCATCTCTGCATTGCAAGAAAACGCGCCAAACGACCAAATATCGCTGAGCCGTTTGAAACGCAAGAAATTGCAACTAAAAGACAAAATCGCTTTTTTCGAGGACCAATTACGCCCCGATATTATCGCGTAGAGCAATTTGGCCAAACCATGTGCAGCGTGCGTGCCAAAAGCGCGGCAAAACCTAGAATCCGTCACTATTGCCTGGTGCGGAGGCTTTTCAAGTGGAACTTGAAAACGGCGCCAGATTCTTTATTTGGTCGCGCAATTTATCCCCTCAAGTGATTCCACTTGAGGGGCTCGCGCTCTAGCAAAGAGGCTCATTTTTTAACCTAGTGACGTGGCCCATTTTTCGACCCCGCCTGACTTCTTCTTTCCCGTAAATATGCGCATAGATATTGGGTTCTGCCAGCAATTCATGCGCGTTCAATATTTCGTCACCCAACAGATTGTCCATTTCAATCGCGTTCGCACAAAGTGAAGCATCACCCAAGGACAAGCCACAAATTGCGTGAATATGGGCGGCAAATTGTGAGGTTTTACATCCCTCTATCGTCCAATGGCCCGAATTATGAACCCGTGGCGCAATTTCATTAACCACCAGACCCGATTTAGTCACGAATAATTCAACCGCCATCACGCCAACATATTTGAGCGCCTCGGCGACAGTATGGGCAATATTTTGCGCTTCAATGAATTGCTGTTCTGACATTGGCGCGGGCACAATTGATTTGCGTAAAATGCCGCCTTTATGAAAGTTTTGCGAATTTGGGAAATGCAGCACTTGCCCATTTTGGCCACGAGCAATAATCGCCGAAGTTTCAAATTCAAACTCAACCAATGCTTCAAAAACTGCTGGCTTTGCCGCAATTTCTTGCCACGCGCTTGCAGCATCACCCTGACCATTAACCAAAGCCTGTCCCTTGCCATCATAGCCAAGCATTCTCGCTTTTAAGATACCTTTTGGTCCAATTTTCGAAATCGCGTAATTAAGTTCTTCAAAATTATGAACACTCCGATACGGCGCAACTTTTAGACCCAAGCTTCGGATGAATTCTTTTTCCACCAATCTGTCTTGGGTAAGTTCAAGCGCCTTGGAGCTCGGGAATAGTTGCGCGTGCTTTTCAATTAGCGCCGCCGCGCCAAGTGGAATATTTTCAAATTCAAACGTAACCACATCACAAGATTTGGCAAATTCAATCAAAGCCTTATCATCTTCATAATTTGCGCATGTGTGGAAAGGTGTCACCAAACTTGCGGGGCAATGGCTTTCTGGCTCAAATATCCGCACTTTATATCCCAAAGGAAACGCGGCCAGCGCCAACATTCGCCCCAATTGCCCGCCACCGACAATGCCAATAACTGCGCCAGCCTGAAGTGATTTGACCCTAGTCAATTGGGCTTACATTCACTGCATCGGTTTGGGCTTGGCGCCAAGCTTCAAGCCTTAGGGCCAATTCCTCGTCATTAAGCGCCAAGACCGCTGCCGCCAAAAGCGCAGCGTTTGCTGCTCCAGCCTTGCCAATTGCCAAAGTGCCAACCGGAATGCCTTTTGGCATTTGCACAATGGAAAGCAAGCTGTCTTGCCCCGCGAGCGATTTTGACTGCACTGGCACACCAAAAACTGGAAGGCTAGTCATACTTGCGGTCATACCAGGCAAATGAGCCGCACCACCAGCGCCAGCGATAATTACTTTCAAACCGCGCGATTTGGCGCTTTTGGCATATTCAATCAATCTATCGGGGGTTCGATGCGCCGAAACAACTTTGGCTTCATAGGGGATTTGCAATTCGGCCAAAATTAGCGCCGCTTCATTCATGGTTTCCCAATCGGACTTTGAACCCATAATCAAGCCAATATCTGGATTTTTCATAAATTACTCCGCGCAAAAAGCGCTAATAGACCAAACTTGTGAAAACGCAATGAAATTTAATGGTGTTCAATCAGGCGGCAACTTTAATTGCCATTTCGATCGCGCTAACTGCGGCTTCCCATGCCAACATGGTGGAAGCGTGCCGTGCGGGGTAATCAATAACCCCTTCCAAATAGCGCTGTTCCCAAAATCGGCCGCTTGGAAAAGCACCGCCTTCTTTTAGCATTAAAACCAAATCATCGCGCGCCTTTATTACTTCATCGGTTTTGGCACCGATAATGTGATGCGATAGTATTGCTGCACTTGCTTGGCCCAGAGCGCAGGCTTTGGGGTTTATTGCAAAGGCCACTATTTTTTCACGGGATTCGTCGAGTTGAAGTTCGAGTTCAATTTGCGATCCACATATTTTCGAGGTTTTTATTGCGCGGCCTACCGGCCCAGCGCCATTTGACGACAAATCACCTATGAAATGGATATCGCTGGCAAGCTCCATAATTCGTGAATTATAAATATCAGACATGCTTCCTTGATAGCAGTTCAATTCCCACAAACCAAGCTGGCGTCTGCCGTAGTAAAGGTTGAAGTTCGTGCCTTTTATGTTAAAGCACGCCGCAACACAGGAATCAGCCATGAGCCAAGACATCATCCAAACTAAACGCGCACTAATTTCACTTTCTGACAAAGTTTCTTTGGAGCGGGTGGCACGCCAATTGGTGGAATATGGCGTTGAAATATTATCAACTGGTGGAACTGCCAAAGCGCTCGAAACTATGGGTATTGCTGTCATTGACGTTGCGCAAATCACCAATTTCCCTGAAATGATGGACGGCAGGGTTAAGACCTTGCACCCTATGGTTCATGGTGGACTATTGGCGCTGCGCGATTTACCGAGTCACGCCCAATCAATGCGCGAACATAATATCCAAGGCATAGATCTTTTGTGGGTCAATTTATATCCATTTGAAGAAACTTTGGACAAGGGTTCGGACTTCGACACTTGCATTGAAAATATCGATATTGGCGGGCCGGCAATGATACGCGCTGGCGCAAAAAATCATGGCTATTGCGCGGTAGCAACCGATGATGATGACATCGAGCTGGTGCTTGCTGATTTGGCGGTGCATAAAGGCACAACCCACTTGGTCCGCAAAACCCTTGCGGCAAGGGCATATTCGCGCACTGCTGCTTATGATGCCGCGATTTCTAATTGGTATATGGCGCAATTGGGGGAAACCTCGCCAAAATATCGCACCCTTGGCGGCAAAAAATGCGCCGATTTGCGTTATGGCGAAAACCCCCACCAAAAAGCGGCCTATTATTCAAGCGGTGAAAAGCGCTATGGCGTCGCCAGCGCCAAACAATTACAGGGCAAAGAGCTTAGCTATAATAATTACAATGATACTGACGCTGCCTATGAATTAGTGACCGAATTTGACCCAGCGCAAAAACCTGCAATTGCGATTATTAAACATGCCAATCCATGTGGTGTGGCCGTGGGTGAGACCATGCTGACCGCCTATCAAAACGCCCTTGGTTGCGACCCAGTTTCGGCATTCGGTGGTATTATCGCGTGCAATGGCCTTTTGGACGCAGAGGCCGCAGTTGCAATGGTGGAAGTTTTCACCGAAGTAGTAATCGCACCGCAAATAACCGAAGAAGCAATTGAGATTTTCGCCAAAAAGAAGAATTTGCGGCTGCTTTTGGCGGGTGGTTTGCCCAATCCAAACACGGGCGGCGCAAATTATCGCACAATTGCGGGTGGTTTTTTGGTTCAAGATCGAGACAATGCGCCAATTTTACGGGAAAATTTGAAAGTCGTTACCAAGCGCACACCAAGCGATAAGGAAATTGAAGATCTAATTTTTGCGTTCAAAATCGCCAAGCACGTTAAATCCAACGCAATTGTTTACGCCAAAGATCTAATAAGCGTCGGCATTGGCGCAGGGCAAATGAACCGCCGCGATAGCGCGTTTATTGCTGCAAAACGCGCGGTCGATGCCGCAAAACTCGCAAATTGGGGCTCGCCAAAAACTATCGGGTCGGCCTGTGCTTCCGATGCATTTTTCCCGTTTGCCGATGGCTTGCTCGAAGCAGTGGCGGCAGGCGCGACTTCGGTTATTCAACCAGGCGGATCTATTCGTGATGATGAAGTTATCAAAGCCGCAGATGAAGCGGGTATTGCCATGGTGTTCACTGGGCAAAGACATTTTCGTCATTAAATTAGTTTAAGTTTTGTCGAATTTCAAAATATAATAATTATATTCGCATTATGGACACAACCATATGAAAATAATAGACAAAAGAGCCAATAAAATATGAAAAAACTCCCGCGCGAAACCCTTAATCAGCGAATAGATCGCCTTGTATCTGGCTTTAAGGCCCACAAACCTGAAGGTGTTGGTCCGTTCCCAACTATAATAATGTTACATGGTTGCGGACGCGCAGATATGCCGCAAGCTGCCTATGTTGAGGCATGCCTACAAAGTGACATTGCTTGTATTGTCGTTGATTCTTATGCGCCAAGGCAAATTAGTATGGTTGAATCAATGGGAACTGTATGCACTGGCGTGCAATTATGGGGTCGTGAGCGCGCAGGCGATTTAGTGGCGGCGCTGGCTTGGGCGAAATCCCTTGATTGGGTGGACGCTGGCCATATAAGCGCTTTGGGCTGGAGCCACGGCGGCT
This sequence comes from Hyphomonadaceae bacterium, assembly GCA_009773395.1. Lineage (GTDB taxonomy): Bacteria > Pseudomonadota > Alphaproteobacteria > Caulobacterales > Aquidulcibacteraceae > Pseudaquidulcibacter. Next base: position 428,109 of record WRPI01000001.1, read on the forward strand.
GGACGATTATGGACGCTTTGGCACTCGAAAAATCGCTTTCCCAATATACGCAAATAAGCGATTTATGCGATAAACCGCTTGAGAGCTTGAAATCTGTTTTCTTGATTTACCCTTGGTGTGGGCCAGGAAGCCATTCGGCAATGCGCGGTTGGAATCGTAATTTGCCGGCGCACATGATTGTCGGTGGGCGCGATTTGGTTTCGGGCGAATTTTTGCCCAAGCGAGCCGCAAAAAAGCTAAAAGACAATGGTGTTAATATTGATGTGTCACTTTTTGAACGGGCAACGCATGGTTTTGACGAGCCCGACGCACTCCACCCCGCACAAAAATACGACCCCGAGCTAACTAGCCGCGCCACGCAAATGGTGGTTGATTTTGTTAGAACTAATGTGGCGATGGCGTGATATTATGATTTAACATTTTGCTGAAAAACTGCTTTCTTCTGCTTCCCCAAATTGAAACCTCTGAGAATGTCATAGAATTTATTGTCACCCCCGAAAAATCGCAGATTTTGTCGGGGATCTCGTATTTATTTCACTGAGATCCCCGACATTTTCTTCCATCTTCGCCCTTTGGGCTACGCTGGACAAGTCGAAAATTCGGAGATGACACTGTTCGTTGTTACTTTCGCAGAGGTCTCAAAATTGGGGAAGGAGATGGTTCTTTGGCAGACTATTACAACGCTTGACCTTGCAATAGCTTCGGCAATTCGCCAATTACTCCGCCTGCATTACGGGCAAAAAAGCGGCGCAGTGGGCCGATTTTATCTACCATACCTAATCCTATATTCCGAATAAACCTTAGTGGCGCAATATCGTTTGAAAATAGCCGCACAAATGCATCGCATGACAAAGCCACCATCAATGTGTCGGTGCGCCGCCAAGCAGCGTAACGCTCCAACACATTCGCATCACCAATATCAAGCCCGAGATTATGGGATTCGACCAAAATTTCCGCCAATGCCGCCACGTCTTTTAGACCAAGATTAAAACCTTGCCCTGCGACTGGGTGAATGCCGTGTGCTGCGTCACCTGCCAAAGCCACGCGCGGGAGATACCAATCTGCGGCTAGTTCCAAGGTTAAGGGATAGGCAAATATCGGCGCGCAAATTGTCACTTTGCCCAAAATATCACCAAAGCGTTTTTGTAATTCGGCTTCAATTTCGGCTTGTGGCAATTCCACAATTGCGGCGGCTCGGCTCGGTTGTTCGGACCATACAATGCTGGCGCGGTTATCGGGCAATGGCAGTATGGCAAATGGCCCAGCGGGAAGAAAATATTCATAGGCCACGTCATTATGGGGCTTTTCCAACGATACAGTGGTGACAATGCCAGTTTGATTATATCCGAATTTATGTGTTTTTATGCCAGCTTCGCGGCGAATAAACGAACCGCGACCATCAGCGCCCACTAAAAGCCGCGCTTTCATGGATTTACCGCTTTGTAGCTTCACCTCAATTTGCGCGCCAAGATCTGTGAATCCGACAACTGAATCTGGTGTTATTCTGGTGATATTGGGCCGCGTATCGGCGGCTTTGTCTAATGCTAATCTAGTATGGCGATTTTCGACCATATAGCCCAATGGTTCATCGGTTTCGGTGATTTCTGCATCATCAAAATGCAAACTCAGGCCAATTGCGCCGCCTTTTTTGGCACCGTCACCAACCCTGCCATCAACCACCAAAATTTCTTTGATTTCGCCCAATTCTTGAATTTGGCTTTTCACCCCCAATACATCAAGCATTCGCATTGCCGAATAAGCAATCGCGCAGGATCGTCCGTCATAGGCGGGTTCCAACATTTGCGATGGCGCCAATCTATCCACCACCGCGACTGTTAGGCCACCACTTTCAAGCGCCAGGGCCAATGATAAACCAACAAGCCCACCGCCAGCGATAATTACATCAAAAATTTCTTCATTTTCCATGCAAACATATTAGCGGATTTTTATGTGAATGTTACCTAATTTTCAGCCCATAAAGCGCGACAAATTATGTCCTTGTCTTAACTGCTTACTAACCACGCTTGAAATAGAGTGCTTGTGGTTAATTAACATATGAAAATGGTCGTTTTTGAGGCAGTGAAAATGAGTAAAAAGCCGCGTAATTATCGTGAAAATTATGAAGGTGGGGCGCGGCTTAGTTGGGCGCAAAAACTTGGCCGCGATGTTGGCCTTGGCTCGCTCGCTTTGCTTTCTTTGGCGGCGAGCGGCGCTAATGTTTCTTATAGCCCGAATGACCCCAGCTTCAATACAGCCAGTGGTAATGAAATTTCCAATTGGCTTGGGCAGGGCGGTGCGGCTTTTGCCGATATTACCCAACAAATATTTGGACTGGCATCAATTCCAATCGCGGTTTTTGTTGGTGGCGTAAGTGTTTTTGCGCTTATGAAGGGGCCAAATCGGATAGAACGCGGCAAATTGCGGTTTTGGCTTGGCGTGGGCGCGCTTTTATTGCTTTGCGTCGCGCTATCTGCTCTGCCGCCTTCGGCAAAATGGCCAATGGAAATTGGTTTTGGCGGTTTATTGGGCGATGCATTATTGGCAGTCTTTACATTCGCGTTTCAACACGCAGCATGGGCCAAAGCGCTTTTTGGCATTTTTGCTGCGGCGGGCTTACTTGTGTGCAGCTATTTCGCTTTTAGTTTGAAGCTCAAAGATTTGTATGCGACTTTAGATTCGGCACAATATTATTGGGCTAGCCTGCGGGTTGGTTTTGATGAAATTTTCAACAAAAATGCCGCGCCGCGCAAAAATACGAAAGCAAGAAGCGCTGATACTGACCAAATCAACCAAAGATTTGCGCCGCGCGCGCCCAGCAACAGCATTGCTGTTGATATCCCCAAGAAAAGCAAAGAATCGGCGCGGGCATTAAAGGAAGCGCAACCAAGCCTACCGCTTATTTCTGGCGATTTTTTCCAACTTCCACGGCTTGAGTTTTTGGCCAAGCCAAAGCAGCGCAATTTCACGCATGACGAAGCCGCCCTAAAGCAAAACGCGCATTTGCTTATGTCGGTTTTAACGCAATATAAAGTGCAGGGCGAAATTATTAATGTTCGCCCTGGGCCAGTAGTTACGCTTTATGAGCTTGAACCAGAAGCCGGAATAAAAGGCGCAAGGGTGATAAATCTTGCCGATGATATTGCGAGATCAATGGCAGCAATATCGTGCCGCGTTGCTGTGGTTAAAGGGCGCAATGCAATTGGGATTGAATTGCCAAATGCGCGGCGCGAATCGGTATTTTTACGCACATTATTGTCCTCCGCCGAATATGACTTGCGCGATATTAGTTTGCCGCTAGCATTGGGTGAAACCATTGGTGGTGAGCCAACAATTGCAGATCTTGCGAAAATGCCACATTTGTTGATTGCGGGAACCACGGGTTCGGGCAAGTCTGTTGGTATCAATGCCATGATATTGTCTTTGCTTTATCGTTTAACCCCAGACCAATGCCGCTTTATTATGATTGACCCAAAAATGTTGGAGCTTTCGGTTTATGACGGTATTCCACATTTATTAGCACCTGTGGTGACTGACCCAAAACAAGCAGTAAGCGCGCTAAAATGGACAGTGCGTGAAATGGAAAACCGTTATCGCCTAATGTCTAAAATCGGCGTTAGAAATATCGCGGGCTTTAATGAGCGCGCGAAAGAAGCCGCGCGCAAAGGCGAGACTTTCCCAATTACCGAGCGCGTTGGATGGGATAAAGACACTGGCCAGCCAATAGTAGAAACTCGCAATATCGAACTTAAATCCATGCCATTCATTGTCGTGGTTATTGACGAAATGGCGGATTTAATGCTGGTGGCCGGCAAAGAAATTGAAGGTGCGGTGCAAAGGCTGGCGCAAATGGCACGTGCAGCGGGCATTCACTTAATTATGGCGACCCAAAGGCCGTCGGTTGACGTTATTACCGGCACAATTAAAGCCAATTTCCCAACCCGCATTTCCTATATGGTGACGTCAAAAATTGATAGCCGCACTATATTGGGCGAATCGGGGGCCGAACAATTACTTGGCCAAGGCGATTTACTGTTTATGGCTGGCGGTGGGCGCATTAGCCGCCACCATGGGCCATTTGTTGCCGATGAAGAAGTTCGTCAAATTGTTGCCTCATTGAAGGAGCAAGGTGTGCCTGACTATTATGAAGACATTACGGCTGTTTGCGATGATGATGACAATGGTTCGTCATTCAGCGTTAATTCGGGTGATGAATTATTTGATAGGGCGGTTGAAATTGTGGCGCGCGATAGAAAGGTTTCCACTTCATATTTGCAGCGGCAATTGAAACTAGGCTATAATCGTGCAGCTGACCTTGTTGATAGAATGGAACGCGAAGGAATGATTTCCCCGGCGGATCATGTTGGCAAAAGGCAAATTTTGCTGCCGCAACATTAGATTTGAGTAAATTATGAGAAATAAAATTGTGAGCCTGGCGTTGTGTTCGGCGATTTTGACCAGCGTTACAGTAGCGATTGTTACAGGTGCAAATGCCCAAGCCATTACAGGCGCGAGCTTGCAAGAAACAGTTTTGCGCGCCAACACATCAATCAATGCGCTACGCAATGTTCAGGGTCGTTTCGTGCAAACTAACCCTAATAATACGACAAGCGGCGGTAGTTTTTGGCTAAGCCGCCCTGGCAAAATGCGTTTTGAATATGAGGGAAGCGCGCCCTTATTGGTTGTGGCCGATGGAACCAATGTAATTGTCCGCGATGTAAGGCTTAGAACTACCGAGCGTTATGCCCTTCGTTCCACGCCATTGTATTTTTTACTAAAACCCTCCCTAAACTTAGCTAATGAAGTCAATATTATTGGCGCCGAACGTGTAAACGGCAAAACAATTATCGCGATGCGCGATAGACGCGCCGAAGCGCAGGGCGAATTGCGTGTGGTTTTTTCAGCGAACATGGAATTGGAAGAATGGTCGATTAAAGATCGGCAAAACCGCGTCACAAGAGTGCGCTTGGTTGAACGGCGCACCTCACAAAGCGCCTATGCGAGAAGCCTGTTTGTTGTCCCTGATACTGGTTCGCGTAATATTAACAAGAAAAATTAGGACATCAGAGATTCGAGTGGAATTGGTAACGCTTAGTCTTGGCCATAAGAATTTGTTATGAGAAAGAGAAGTTGAGTGGCTTAGGAATGGTTTATGGCGAAAATCTTTTTGCTCTTCGCCCCATCCAAAAAGTCTGCAACTTTTTGGGGCTCATCGAGATTTCCCCGAAACCTTTCATCAAGTTTGATTTGCGCCCTAGGCTTTTGTCAAGCGATGGATCAAATGTAGATATTTGGTGTAACTTGAATCGTTGGTAGTCTAGTTTTCTTTCTGGTCGCGTTTTTGGCGCGCAAAACCACTCGCCTTTTTGAGTAAAGCACTTTAGTTACTGTTGCAAAAAACCCACACACAATATTTAATTTTTTTTAACTTGTGTTTTATTTTGAACTGTGACACTATTGCAGCATCAGAGCGATAGTGCAGTTAAGAACTTGTTCTTGTCTGGTTGTTCTGACCGGTTTCCCCTCCCGGTAAAGACGTTTCGAACGTCAGGGCGTCTAGGTGAGGACTTAGGCGCCCTTTTCTTTTGGGTTTCTCAATGTTGTTGACATTTGCTGGCAAAACATGATTTCCCCAAAATCATGAAAAAAATCAAAATCGCCACTTGGAATATCAATTCGGTTCGGCTTCGCGCGGGTTCAGTTGCCGAATTCGTAAAATTGGCGCAGCCAGATATATTATGCCTTCAAGAAATTAAATGCCGAAATGAAGAGTTTCCGTCTAATGCTTTTATACAAATGGGCTTGCCGCATTTGGTGATTCGCGGGCAAAAAGGCTGGCATGGCGTTGCGATTGCTTCAAAATTCCCATTACAAGAACTTACTGAGCCTCAATTTTGTATGCATGAACATGCGAGAGTTGCGGCGGCGCAAATTGGCGATAATGGTCCAATTATTCACAATCTTTATGTCCCAGCGGGCGGCGATATTCCTAATGCGGAAGAAAATGAAAAATTCGCGCATAAATTGGATTTTCTAGGCAAAATGGAAAGTTTTTATTCCGCCAACAAGCACAAAAACCATATTGTGGTTGGGGATCTTAATATAGCACCCCATGAGCATGATGTTTGGTCTCACAGAGCGCTTTTGGATGTCGTAAGCCATACTCCGATTGAAACTGAACTTTTGGAGGTTTTGCGCAAAGGCGGTAATTTAATTGATATTGCGCGCGCCGCACACACTATGGACGAAAAGCTGTTTTCATGGTGGTCATACCGTAGTGCCGATTGGACGGCAAATAATCGTGGCAGGCGGCTGGATCACATTTGGCTTAGCGAAAAAATCGCCCCAACAGCGGATTTAGCGAGTTTTACTATTCACCGCGAAACAAGATCTTGGGAGAAACCGTCGGACCATGTGCCTGTGAGTTTGGAAATTGAGGTTTAGGTCATGAACTCATTAAAAAGGGTGAAAAAGCCGTTAAAATGGCAAAATAGTGGGCGTGAAGATTGCGAAAAGAGGGTTTATCCCCTCTTTGAGTAAGATTTGCGCCCAATATGAAGCCATTTTTGCGGCTTTTCGAACTTTTTGATGAGTCCATGGCCTATTGCGCTAGTTGATAGCCACCCTCTTGGGTTAATAATACTTCCTTTTGGCCAATAATTGTCGATAGTTTTTGTCGCAATTTATAAATATGGGTTTCCAAAGTGTGGGTGGTTACGCCTTTATTATAGCGCCAGACTTCGCGCAATAATTCCTCCCGCGTTACCGGGCTACCAGCCGCGCCGTTTAGATAGGTTAAAATCGCCACTTCTTTGTCGGTTAGTTTTAGTTCAACGCCATTGTTATTCGTCAGCGATTTGCGCACAGGGTTCAGCTCAAATCCTTCGATATTGATAAGCGACATTTGCAGCGCTTCGCGCGCTCGCAATAGAAACCTTATTTTGGTCTCTAATTGGCCGAGCCTGATTGGTTTGGAAAAATGGTTGGCGGCAAAATTTTCATTATTTGGTTTGTAGCGACCAATTGTAATTAAGGGAGTTTCGCCAAATTCTAGGTTTGAAACGGAAGCAAAATTATCACTATCCGAATCGATAATTATCAAATCAGGATTAATTTCACTAATTTGTGCCACCAAATCATCGGCGCTCAAATCCACAGCAACCGCTTCAAATCCGCCTGCATCATTTAGCCAATCTACAAGTGCGCCAGAGGAGTCAGTGTCGAAATTAGCAATAATTATTTTGTGTTTTTGAAACATTTGATGATATTATTATGAATTGCCAAAAATTAAAGGAATGATTGCATGATAATTTTTGAAGCCACGCCCGGTGCCGACGAGCGCAAAGGGACAATGGCCATTGATGGCCACAGCGTCCCATGCGCTTTTGGCAAAAATGGCGTGATTGCCGCTGCTGATAAGCGCGAAGGCGATGGCAAAAGCCCGACTGGCACTTGGCCGATTCGCAACGTCTATTGGCGCGCCGATCGCGGTGGGCGACCAATCACCTGCTTCAACACCATTGCAATTGAGCCAAATTTCGGTTGGTGCGACACGCCGACCGATTCCAATTACAACCGCCTTGTCACCCACCCTTACCCAGTTTCTGCTGAGCATCTTTGGCGCGACGACGAGCTTTACGACATTATTGTTGAATTGGGCCACAATGATTCGCCGCCAGTGCCATTTATGGGCTCGGCGATTTTTTTGCACTGTGCCAAACCTGATTATCCACCAACTGAAGGCTGCGTTGCGCTTAATATTTCGGATTTGCGCAGACTATTGAAAATCGCAACTCTGGGAAGCGCCATGAGGATAGTGGGTTAATTGCGCTCACCAAAAAGTGCCGAACCAATGCGAATATGAGTCGCCCCAAACTGGATTGCGATTTTGAAATCATCGCTCATGCCCATCGACAATTCTTGAAGATGGTGGCGGTCTGCCAGTTTTCGCATCAAGGCAAAATACGGCCCCGCAGGCTGTCTCGCCGGCGGAATACACATTAAGCCCGATACTTGAAGGCCATATTCGCCTTGCAAATCTTCTAAGAACTTTGGCAATTGTGGAACGCTTATGCCCGATTTTTGTGGTTCATCGCCAATGTTCACTTGCACTAATAATTTGGGGGTTTTGCCAAGTTTTTGCATGGCATTGGCCAACGCAAGCGCCAAACTCGGCCTGTCCAGACTTTCAATGACATCAAAAATTGCAACTGCATCTTCGGCTTTTTTTGATTGCAACGAACCAATCATTCTAAGCTCAACCCCTGCTAAATCACGGCCTTCAAAATGCTCATAGACTTCGGCAACGCGGTTCTCACCAAATATTTTTTGACCTGCTGCCAAGGCCGCATCAATTATTTCATTGGATTGGGTTTTACATGCTGCAACAAGAACTATATCCTCGGGCTTTCTGTTTGCCGATTTTGCGGCTTTTTCTATTTCCTCCAATAGTCTAAGTCGCCTTATCTCAAAGTTTTGGAATTCTGTGTTTTGTGTCATGCGCGCTGATTTAGCTTATATTCAGAGAAAAGCGAAGTTACTTTTCGCAAGCTCCAAACGTCCAAGCAATTTGCCATTCTTATTTTTGCTTACCGATTCGGCGCGCGGGTTTTCACCCGAACTCGCGCTTAGTTCGGCCCCAAAGGGTGCGGTGGTCATTTTGCGCACCTTTGGTGACGCTGAATTGATTGCAAAAATTACCCCAAAAGCTCGAATTAAGGTTGGCGCCACTGTTGCACCGCAAATCGCTCGTAAATATCAATTGCACGGTGTCCATATTCCAAATCGCCGTCTAAAATATTACAAAAGGTCCGAACCCTGCCCCAAATTGCTGACTGCCTCAGCGCATAATTTGCACGAATTATTGCGCGCGAAACAGGCTGGTGTCACCAATATTTTGATTTCAGCCATATTTGCAAGTGACAGCAAAAGTGCAAACGAGCGCCCGATTGGGCCAATACGGCTCGCAAAATTGGCAAGAGATTTCCCTGAAATGAATCTAATTGCTTTGGGGGGGATTAGTCGAAAAACTCTGCCGCACCTGAAAAACACTAATGCAAGAGCGGTTGCGGGTGTTAGTTTCGAGAGGCTAGCGCAGAGTGCTTTTAGTTGTCACTAAACGCCTGCGCTAGATTCTTTTTTGGTCGCGCTTTTGGTGCGCAAAACCGCACACACTTTTGCGCAAAGCGCTCTAGAATCTAAATGCTGATTCGACTTTTACGCTTGGTGCGCGACTGCGGCTATCTGTGCGATTGGTTGCACCATCTTGCGGAAGCACAACTTGGCCACCGACCCGAAATTTTGGGGTAAGATCATAAAATGCGCCTGCGCTGGTTTGCCCATTACGGCGATCCAAAGGCCTTTGTGATTCTTCTTGCATGCCAAAAGTTACGCCCCAACGAGATCTTGGTGATACTCTAATGGTCGCTTTTGGCTCACCGCGCGGTGTCCATGCGTTTACACCAGAGTCAATTTCAGATCCAAATGTAAAACGCTCATACCAAGGTGCAGTTGAAGGAGAGTTTGCGTTGCGCGTTTGGGCCATAGTATCGCCGCTCGCCATCACTAGAATGGCAAAAATAGCAGCAGCTAATTTTTCTGACCCTTTTTTCAACAAACCAACTTTCGATACCGCCCAGAATCATCCCGTGACTTGCACGCATAATAGGCTGTTTTGGTTATTTTACCATTAAACCAACAGCTATTTTTAGCTTTTGCAAGCAAGAAGGATATTTAGCTGGCATGCCCAAAGAGTCAAGTATCGATAATGTCACATGTGGGACATATTTTCATAAGCATATAATGGCTGTGTTTGGAGGCCATAAACTCTCTGTGCTGGTCGCCCATCCAATATCTAAGGGGAGTGGCGAATATAGGAAACCTAAGAGAGATTCCCCAACCATTTCCAATATTCTTTAAGTTTTTTAATATTCAAAGATGAAATAGCGCTTGCAAAATCTACCTCGTGCTTGATAAAGCAATTGTGCTTTATCAATCATAAAGAATGATATAGAAATTGGTTTACCTGTTTTGGGTAGTTGGTCTTAGAAGTTGGAGTGTAAACATGCGCCAAGCAGCGCTTAAGGTATTTTTAGTATTGGCGTTAGCGCTTCCAGCAAGTGCTTGTGCGAGCAAAAACCCAAGACCACAAGCCAGTGAAGCCGGCGCCCCACGCCCAGCGCTTGTGAGGTTTGGCACTAGCAAGCAAAAGGGTGACGTTGGCATTGGCGTAAATTCGTTTTTGTGGCGCGCAACCCTTGACACGCTTGGCTTTATGCCAGTTGCTTCGGCTGATCCTTTTGGTGGCACTTATATTACTGAATGGCATGCCAATACAGAAAGGCCATTAGAGCGTTTCAAAATACAAGTTTTCATTCTCGATACTCGGCTTCGCGCAGATGGTATTGCAGTGCAAGTGTTTCGCCAAATCAATAATGGCGCGACTTGGGTCGATGCCAGCGTTGATCCCGATACGCCTTTGCAAATTGAAAATGCTATTCTGACAAGAGCGCGCCAATTGCGGATTTCTTCACTGGATACTCGGCGTTAAAAATTGCCGCATTTTTGCTTTGGAGCGCTTTGCGCAAAAGTGTTTGCGGTTTTGCGCACTAAAAGCGCGACCAAGTAAGGAATCTAGCGCTGCGGTTTGATTCGATCAGAACGCAAACTGCGATAGAGAGCATGACTTCACACTTGTAGAGGAATGCTATATTGCCATTGCCATGGTGGCGTAACGCTTTAGTATTTTAAGTGTGTTTTTATGACTGAGTTGAATAACAATGAAACCGAGGCGGCGATTGCTCGGTATGAGCCTATAGCAACCGAGACGCGGCAGCGCCAAAAATGGCAAGCCGCCGAACTGTTCAAGACTGGCCCAATTGATAACTCAAAGCCCAAAGCCTATGTGCTTGAAATGTTTCCCTACCCATCGGGGCGGATTCACATGGGGCACGTAAGAAATTATGCAATGGGTGACGTGATTGCACGTTTTGCCCACGCAAATGGCGCACAGGTTTTGCATCCAATGGGTTGGGACGCTTTTGGCTTGCCGGCTGAAAATGCTGCTATTGAACGCGGCGAACACCCTGGTAAATGGACCCATGAAAATATCGCAGCAATGCGAGAGCAATTGAAAATGCTCGGGTTTTCGATTGATTGGTCGCGCGAATTTGCTACTTGCGACAAGGATTATTACAAGCACCAACAAAAGCTTTTTATACAAATGTATGAAAAAGACTTGGTTTATCGCAAAATGTCCAAAGTTAATTGGGATCCAGTTGAAAATACGGTGCTTGCCAATGAACAAGTCGTTGATGGTCGCGGTTGGCGCTCTGGCGCATTGGTTGAACAACGGGCGCTTAATCAGTGGTTTTTCAAAATTACCGATTTTGCCGATGAATTGATTGACGATTTAGCAAGTTTGAATGAATGGCCAGACCGTGTAATTTCGCAACAATTCAATTGGATTGGCCGCTCCGAAGGGCTTAAATTCAAGTTTGATATTGCCGAAAATCCACCTGCAGCGCATGATTTCACCGAAATTGAAGTCTATACAACAAGGCCAGACACGCTTTTCGGCGCGAGTTTTGTCGCGATTTCCATTGATCATCCTTTGGCGTTACAACTGGCACAAACCAATTCGCAATTGAACGATTTTGCGATTAAGTGCCGACAATTGGGCACTACTGCTGAGGCAATTGAAACCCAAGAAAAGCATGGCTTAGACACCGGAGTGCGGGTTGTCCATCCGTTTGATGAGACTAAACAGCTAGCGGTTTGGGTCGCAAATTTTGTTTTGATGGATTATGGCACTGGCGCGATTTTTGGTTGCCCGGCGCACGATTCAAGGGATTTGGATTTTGCCCGCAAATATGACTTAGCAGTAGTGCCAGTTATTTTGCCTGATGGCGCGGATGCGGCAGGGTTTGAAATCCGCGCTGAAGCGTATTTGGGTGATGGGACTATTATTAATTCTGGTTTCCTTAATGGGCTGAGCATCGAAGCAGGAAAAGCTGCTACCATCCAAAAGATGGTGGAGTTGAATCGTGGCTCAAAAGCGATAAATTTCCGCTTGCGTGATTGGGGTGTTTCGCGGCAAAGATATTGGGGCTGCCCAATTCCAATGGTTCATTGCGATGATTGTGGTGTCGTGCCGGTCGCTTTTGAGTGTTTGCCCGTTGAATTGCCTGAAGACGTAACATTTGATGTGCCGGGCAATCCATTGGAACGTCATCCAAATTGGAAAAACACCAATTGCCCCAAATGTCATAAGCCGGCGCGCCGCGAAACCGATACATTGGACACTTTTGTCGATAGTAGTTGGTATTGGGCGCGGTTTTGCGGACTTAATCCCGATGAGCCAACCGATTTAGAGGAGGTGAAACACTGGTTGCCAGTAGATCACTATATTGGCGGTATCGAACATGCGGTTTTGCATTTGCTTTACTCGCGGTTTTTTTCGCGCGCTATGAAGTTGAGTGGGCAAGTTTTTGTATCTGAGCCATTCAAGCATCTATTTACGCAAGGAATGGTGACCCATGCGACCTTTAGGTCCGAAGATGGTCGTTGGCTTGAGCCAATTGCAGTGGAAATTTCAGGCAAAAAGGCAATTGAAATAGCGACTGGCGGGCCAGTAATTATTGGCGCTTCTGAGAAAATGTCGAAATCGAAGCGAAACACGATAGATCCGACTGGAATAATTGAAAAATATGGCGCCGATGTTGCGCGGCTTTTTGTATTGTCAGACTCGCCACCCGAACGTGACGTTGAGTGGTCGCAAGCGGGAGTTGAAGGCGCGGCGCGTTTTATCTCCCGTTCCTGGGCGATTTTTGCAAAACATGCCAAAAACGGCCTGCTGCCAATCAATGAAACTCCAAATGACTTGTCTGATGATGCCTTGGAAATAGTAAAGGCCGCCCACCGCGCCGCGAGCCATGTAACATCGGGTATTGACGGATTTAGATTCAATACGTCGATTTCGCACCTTTATGAGTTCTTGAACAAATATCGCGAATTTGACGATAAAACTGGACAAGATTTTGACAGGGCCAGAGCTTGTGCCCTAAGCATTTTTGCAAGGCTTTTGCAGCCTTTCGTGCCACACATAGCCGAAGAAGCCTGGACGCTTTTGGGTAATGATGGGTTCTGTGTAAAAGCGCCGTGGCCAATTGCAGATGCGGAACTGATTGCCGAAAATCAGGTTGTCATACCTGTGCAAATCAATGGCAAGCGCCGTGGTGAAGTCCATGTCGCCAAGGACGCGGGTCAAGACGCTGTTTTGGCGGCTGCCAGTGCAATTCCATCGGCGGCAATTCATTTAGATGGAAAGAGCATAAAAAAAGTGATATTTGTAACGAATAGAATTATTAACATCGTTACCGATTGAGGTTTCACAAAAGGTTATGAATATAATGCGGCTACCGCTTTTGTTTTTTTGGCAGAAATCACCTCGGCAAGCCAGCGCCAGAGTCTCGGCCGTTTTTGTTTGGCTTTTTTCGGTTTTTTTGTTGTCGAGCTGTGGATTTACACCACTTTACGGCACTTCTGGCGGGAATCTTGGCCCGATAAATGTAGCACAAATTGACACGCGAATCGGCTATTTTCTTCATGAGAAACTCGAAGCGCACAGCGTTTTGGAGCGTGGGACAACTTCGCCGCGCACCCTAAACGTGGTTTTGCGAAAAGAACATAAAGACACCAATTTACGCAGCGATGGATTTCGCACGCGCATCCAAATTGTGGTTTTTGCTCACTACGAGCTAATTGGCGCTTCGGGCAAAATTGAAGGCGATGTATCCACTACCATTGGATATGATGGTGGGGCCGATGCCGGCAGCGAAATTGCACTATCATTGGATGCCGAGGAGCGCGCAGCAAACCAATTAGCTGATAAAATTTGGGTGGACTTGCTAAATAAGACCCGCCAATAATTGGTTTTTGGTTTCAAAAAGAGCCTATGGTCAAGTTAAACAAAATTGATGATGCGATTTCTGCTTCTAACAAAAGCGGGGCGTCTCGGCTTGTCCTCATGTTTGGGCCAGATTTCGGCATGATTAGTCGCAAAATGAACCATTTCGCGGCGGCATTAAAGAAAGAAAACCCAGATCTTGAACTAAGGCGCTTTAGTGAAAATGACCTTGCCAATGATTTTGAGGGGTTCGAGAATTCAGTTTTACACAATTCACTTTTTGGCGGAGCCAATATCGGGCGATTGCGGCTTGGGAGCGAAAGCCAATCAGCGAAATTGATTGATTTTGTCTCTCGGTATGATGATGTCGGCGGAAATATCGGTGGAGCAGTCTTGATTGAAGCTGGCGATATTTCACCAACGAATAAATTGGTTCAGGCGTTTGAAAAATCGCCGTTTGCTTGGGCAATTCGCCTCTATGATTCAAGCAAGCAAGACTTGATAGCTTTGATGAAAGCTAAAGCCGCCGACGAGGGCGTGCGAATCGACCAAGAAGCTATTGATAGATTGCTTGAATTTGTTCCCAATGATGTAGATAGTTTGCTGGCCGAAGTTGAGAATTTGGCGCTCTTTGTTGGCCTAAATGGCAAAATTGATAGCCAGGCAATTGTTGCTTTATCCAGCGGTGGTCGTGACGCGGATTTGAGCGAAATTACAAACGCTGCTTTTCTTGGCGAAACCCGTATATTGGCAATTAAACTTAATCAAGCGCTGGAAAACGGCCAAAGCCCGATTGCCATTTATAACGCGATAATGCGGCGATTGAGGCTGCTATTATCAATACATGTTGAGGCCGAGCGTGGCAGCAATATTGACAATATAGTGAAAGACAAAAAATTAGGGGTTTTTTGGAAAGAACAGTCCAGCGTGGCTAGGCAAGCAAAAATATGGCAGCGGAATTTCATCGAAGACGTTTTGTCTAAGACTATTGAAGCAGATAGTTTGAGCAAGCGGCGAGACGCACCTGCTGACGCGATTTTGGAGCGCTTGTTAAACCGAATATGCGCTCGCGCAGCGAGAGTCGCCTAATTCTTAGTAAGCCGCCGACATAATTCGTCTAATTGTTCCAAATTATTGTAATTCAACACCAAGGCTCCAACACCAGTTTTCTTGGAGTGCTTAATTTCCACTTCGAGGCCAAGCGAATTTGACAAATCGTTAGAAAGAGCAATAGAATCAATGTCTTGCTGGCTTTTTGGGGCGGCGGATTTGGTTTTACTCGCTGGTCTATTCGACAATTTTTCCGCGTCTCTAACGCTTAATCCTTTTGCTAACATCTCCCTAGCGGCAGCAAGCGGGTCCTCGGCCGCCAAAGCAGCGCGAGCGTGCCCAGCACTTAAAGCACCACTCACCACCATTTCCTTGACTTCGTCGGGCAAAGTCAAAAGCCTTAAAGTATTGGCGACATAGGCACGACTGCGCCCAACTGATTCGGCAATTTTGGGTTGGTTATAGCCGAATCTGTCAATCAATTGTTCGAATGCCATTGCTTCTTCGATGGCGTTCAAATTGCTGCGTTGTAAATTTTCTACGATTGCAACTTTTAAGGTTTCTAAATCATCGAAGTGGCGAATAACCACGGGAACTCGGTGCAGGCCCGCCAATTGTGCCGCGCGCCAACGCCTTTCACCAGCAACAATAGAATATTGCCCGCCGCCATTTTCACTTAGGCGGACAACAATTGGCTGCACAATGCCGTGTTCTTTTATTGTATCAGCAAGTGTTTCCAATTCTTCACGGTCGAAATGGCGTCGCGGTTGATTGGGGTTGGGGTGAATCATTTCAATAGGTGTTTCACGTGAAACATTATTATGCGAATTTGATTGCACTTCCGCGGCTTCCCCAAGTAGTGCCGAAAGACCACGACCAAGGCCGCGTTGCGCCGTTGATTTTGGTGTAGTTTTTTCTTCGTTCATGCGGCCCTTGCCCTTTCTCTTTGAATCAGCTCACTCGCCAAGCGCATATAGGCCATGCTGCCCGCACAATTATGGTCATAAATCAACACCGGCTTTCCGTGCGATGGCGCTTCCGAAACCCGAACATTTCTTGGGATTATTGTTTGATAGACTTTTTCGCCAAAATGCTGCCTAACGTCTTGGGCAACTTGTTCCGAAAGTCGGTTTCGATTGTCATACATAGTAAGAACAACGCCTTGTATTTCAAGGTCCGGATTTAATGATCCCCTGACAAGTTCGACGGTTCGCATCAATTGTGTCAGCCCTTCTAGCGCGAAAAACTCACATTGAAGCGGCACAAGCAGTGCATTTGCTGCGGTCATCGCATTTATCGTGACGACATTTAGCGAAGGTGGGCAATCAATTATTATATAATCATAGATTTCCGAATTTGGATCCAAAACCGATTGGTTTATCGCTTCACGCAAACGAAAGGCGCGATTAGGAATATTTGCAAGCTCAATTTCGGCACCCGCAAGATTCGCGTTAGAGGGCGCTAGAAACAAATTTGGGATATTGGTTTTTACTGCCACCGCGGAAATCGCTGCTTCGCCCATCAGGATTTCATAAGTAGTAGTTCTTCGGCCCGATTGGGTAATACCAAGGCCGGTCGAAGCATTACCTTGGGCGTCAATATCAAAAATTAGCACTTTTTTGCCAATCGCCGCTAACGCTGTAGCCAGATTTATTGCTGTCGTTGTTTTTCCGACGCCACCTTTTTGGTTGGCAACTGCTATGACCCGTGGCCTCGTTTCCATACTATTTTTCACCAGTGTTCAGCCTCATCAAATCCGAAATTTCCAGCACACAGCCATGTTTATGGGTAATGCTTTGCGTTGTTTTGTAACAGAACTTCCACTTTGTCGAGGCCTCATTAATTTCCTTCGACACATCTTCGCCTTTTAAGAACAACATTCGTGCGCCAAGTTGTGAATAAGCCAGTGATAAATCTAAGAGCTTGGTCAGGGGTGCAAATGCTCTCGCCGTCACGAGGTCATATTTTGCGGGTGACAAATCTTCTATCTTTTTGTTTTCTATGTTTATTTTGACGTCCAATGTCCGCGCGGCTTCGCGCAGAAACGCACATTTCTTGGATTGAGCTTCGACCAAAGTTATTTGCTGCATGCGCGATTTGTCTTTCAATAGCGCTGCGATAATGAGACCCGGCAGGCCAGCTCCCGATCCCATATCAATCACGCTATGGATATTCTCGCCCGCTACATCAAGAATTTGCGCACAATCCGCTGCGTGGCGCGACCAAAAATCCGTTATTGTCGATGCCGAAACAAGGTTTATTCTAGCATTCCATAAAATTAGTAGTTCGCGATAGGTGTTTATTCGAGAAAGTGTTTCACGTGAAACATTAAACTTCTCACCAAATTCGGCCATGCCGAGATTTCCTTCAGGCAACATTTTTCTGACCGCCACGCTTTACATGAGCCAAAAGCGCGGTTATCGCACCGGGTGTAATGCCCTCGAGCCTTGAAGCGTGCCCCAATGTGGCGGGCCGAAAACGATTTAGTTTTTCTTGAATTTCGGTTGATAACCCGCCAACCCGCAGATAGTCCAAATCCAAGGGCAAGCTCAGAGCTTCGTCGCGCTTAAAAGCTGTAATGTCGGCATTTTGCCTATCCAAATAGCCATAATATATCGCCTCAATTTCAAGCTGCTCGCGCACTTCTGGGCTATAAGTTGAAAGCTGAGGAAAATGTTTGCATAAATCATCGTAGCCAATGTCGGTCAAAGTCAATAATTCAATTAAGTTTCTGCGGCGGCCATCTTGGCGCACACCGAAACCTCTTACTGCCGCTTCGTTCGGCGTAAAACCTTCGGCGCTGGCGTAAGTTCGTGCGCTGGCAAGTTCGTTCATTTTGGCGGTAAAAATGTCGTTCCTTTTTTCCCCGACTAAGCCCAACTCATGCCCCATACCTGTGAGCCTTTGATCAGCATTGTCCGAGCGCATGGTCAGTCGATATTCGGCGCGTGAAGTAAACATTCGATATGGCTCCGACACACCCTTGGTCACCAAATCGTCAATTAGAACTCCAATATATGAATTGGCCCGTGAGAAATACACTGGCTCTTGCGCCTTTGAATATCTCGCGGCATTAAGACCCGCGACCAATCCTTGTGCTGCAGCTTCCTCATAGCCCGTCGTGCCATTTATTTGCCCAGCCAAATAAAGCCCGCCAACTGTCTTTACCCCAAGATCCAATCCTAATTCGGTTGGATCCACAAAGTCATACTCAATCGCATAAGCCCATTTCTCAATTCTCACATTCTCAAGACCGGCAATCGAGTGTATGATTTTTTCTTGAACTTCTTCAGGAAAAGAAGTCGAAATCCCGTTGGGATAGATAGTGGTGGTGGTTAGACCTTCGGGTTCGAGGAAAATTTGGTGTTGGCTCTTGTCGCTAAACCTAACAATTTTATCTTCAATTGATGGACAATAACGCGGGCCTGTCCCAGTAATTGCGCCCGAATTGATAGCTGAAAGGTGAAGGTTTTCGCGTACAATTTCATGGGTTTTTTCATTGGTCCAAGTAATGTGGCAAGGCACTTGTCGGTTTAGCGCGCCACTATGAATAAAGGAAAATGGCTTTGGTTCATCGTCGCCGGGTTGAATTTCACAAGCGCTATAATCTATAGTGCTGCCGTCCAGTCGGGCCGGGGTTCCGGTCTTCAGCCGCCCCATTTTCAGTCCCAATCCATACAATGATTGGGCCAAACCAATGGATGGCGGGGCGTCAAGCCTTCCCGCAGGCCATTGTTTCTGGCCTAAATGAATAACGCCATTCAAAAATGTTCCTGTGGTGACGATTACAGCCGAAGCGCATATTTCATCACCGTTTTCGAGGATGACGCCACAACAATTGCCATTTTTCAGCACCAAAGATTCGACTCCTTGGGAAATCACTTTAAGGTTTTCGTCCTCGTCGATGAAGCTTTTAACAGCGCTTTTGAACAAAACTCTGTCGCATTGTGCGCGCGGCCCTCTAACCGCCGGGCCGCGAGATTGATTGAGCATACGAAACTGAATGGCGCCCGCATCGGCAGCTTTGCCCAATATCCCATCAAGCGCATCAATTTCGCGAACTAAATGACCCTTCCCAAGGCCACCTACTGCGGGATTGCACGACATTTCACCAATGGTTGCGGCATCATGAGTAATTAATGCAGTTCTGACGCCAAGGCGCGCAGCGGCGCCCGCCGCCTCAACGCCGGCGTGCCCACCGCCAATCACAATTACACCAAAATCCATTTATACGTCCAAAATGCGACGCAATACAGCAAATCAAAAGAATCGTCGAGGGTGAAACTCAATCGACCAAAAGCAAGAATAATCATGATGAATCAATAATTCACTTGCGTGTAGCATCCATTTCTAGATGAACGAAGGTACTAAGTGCCTTGGAATGGTTTATGGCGAAACTTGTTTCCCCAAAACCATTCATCAAGTGTGTTATGCGCCCTAGACTTTTGTCAAGCCCGCGCTTTGCGCCCGAAGGCTTTGGGGCTTGACAAAAATCTAGGGCGCAAAAGAACAATCATCGAATGGGCTTAAGGCAAACTTGTCCTTAAGACCATTCCCAAGCTAATTCCTTCATGCTGAACAGCCTATAATGCCATTGCCCTGATTTAGAAAACATTCTTACTAAAACCGAATCTGAACTTGAAAAATCAGTCAACTAGGACGTTTTTCGCACTAATTTCTTACACTGTTTCACGTGAAACATTTGAGCCATTGTCATTTTCCAATACAAAAGGACGAAAATACTTTGTCCAAAACATCCTCGACACCAATTTCACCACTTATCGCCGCCAAGTTCCGCGCAGCCATACGAATGTTTTCGCAAGTAAGCTCGGCGGGCGCCGAAGGATTTTGCAATATTGTATCAATTGCGTCTATCGCACTTTCCACTGCGACTTTGTGGCGTTCACGGGTTAGCGGCGCGGCCTCAAATTCTCGGCTTTCATGCCCAATTACCTCAGATAACATCCGCTGCATGTCATCAAGGCCGCTTCCAGATTTCGCCGCTATCATAATTTGTGCGATTCCCGCCTTTTCAATTCGCCCTTGCAATTTGGGCGACCACAAATCAGTTTTGGACCAAGCCAAAATATCACCCTCGCGCAACAATCCAAAAGTCGCGGCAATTTCGCTTTCGCCGCTAACAAGGCCAATTCGCAAATCGGCTTCCTCGGCGCGCAAAATCGCGCGGCGCATTCCTTCTCGTTCGATATCATTGTCGCTTTCGTGCAGCCCAGCAGTATCGGCAATCCAAACCAATTGCCCATCCAATATCAAACTCACCTCGACAATATCCCTTGTTGTTCCGGCTATTGCGGAAACAATCGACGCATCTCGCTTCACTAGCGCATTAAGAAGCGTTGATTTTCCGCTATTGGGCGCACCCAACAGCACGACTCTAAACCCCTCGCGCACTCTTTGCGCTTGCTTTGCTGATTCCAAATGTTTGCTTAGATTCTGTTTTAGATCGGTAATATTCAACAAAACTGTTTGAATCAGCCCACCTGGTATGTCTTCGTCAGGAAAATCAATATAGGCTTCTAATTGCGCTAAACATTCTATAAGCGACAATCGCCACGCCTTTGAGAGTTCGCCCAGCTCTCCCGTCATAAGCCTAAGTGCTTGTTTTCGTTGTGCTTCTGTCTCAGCTTCGATTAAATCACAAAGACCCTCGGCCTCGGTTAAATCCATCTTTCCATTGTCAAAAGCTTGCCGGCTAAACTCGCCTGGCATTGCCAAACGACACAAACCTGTGTCCAAACAAATTTGCATGACTTTCTCTAAATTGGCTCGGCCGCCATGAATATGAAGCTCAACCACATCTTCACCAGTAAACGAATTCGGCGCTATAAATAATAAAACCAGCGCTTTATCTGCCTCAACTCCTTGGGCATCATACAAACTAAACAAGGTCGCAATTCTTGGTTCGGGGAGTTTCTTGCGCGAAATAAGTCGCAAAACTTCCGCGCTTTTAGGGCCAGAAAGGCGAAGCACAGCAACGCCTGCTCGCCCAGCACCAGAAGCCAGCGCGATAATAGTATCATGCACCACTATTTCTAATCCTTGGCTTTTTTTGAACCTGATTTATCGGATTCGGATTTCACGCCACTTGTCGAAGGCCGAAGCGCAGCGCCAACAAATCCCGACAAAGCATCTTGCGCCAACCCACCGAGGCCAGACCAAGTTTTAATTAACGGGTCTATATCGACAGACGATGCGGCATCTTTCATTTTATTTTTCGCCACATTTAAGAAAGCTTCGTGCAATTGTCCAACATTTGGCAAGCCAACAATTTCGCGGGCCTCTTCCGGGGTCAAATCAATTTCGATACTAATTTTCATTTACCGCGCTCCAAAACTTGCTTTTGACAACAAACAATGCCGATTTGCGCAAAATTATTACGTCTTGCCAACTATTTAATGCAGCGAAGATAAGTTGCTTTTCCTTCGCCATCAAAAGAAATCTTTACTTGATCGTCTATAATTTCACTAAACAACAAAGAAAACGGCAAATTCGCACCATTTTTGGCTCGAACCACTATATCTGCGCCATTTGACGAAATTGATGTGACCGTATGTTCCTCAACCCCACTTGGCCTAATGCTTTCCAAAAGCACTGCGCCATCGGCTTGTGAAAAACTATAGCCTTGCATCATATCATTGGCATTGCAACTGGCAGATTTGCCCTCAAATGGGCTACCCATAAATGCCACTCTGCTCTCATCATCCCCGAAAATAAAAAAGCGCTGCTCTTCACGCAAATCAGCAAGCGGGTTTTTCGGCGCACATGATGTCGCTATCGCAACAGCAAACATAGCAATAATGATTTTTGTTTTCATTTCGATTCCCCACCGCAATGAGTCAAGAATGAAGGATAATATCAAAGCAAAGTTAATGTCAGGTATTCATGCTTGTAAAGAACTCTTCGTTATTCTTGGCACTTTTCATTTTATCCAGCAAGAATTCCATAGCGTCCATGGTGCCCATAGGTGCCAAAATTCGCCTTAACATATACATTTTCGGCAAATGTTCTTTTGGCACCAATAATTCTTCTTTGCGAGTGCCAGATTTGATAATATCAATCGCCGGGAAAATCCGTTTGTCGGATACTTTTCTATCCAAAATAACTTCCGAATTGCCCGTGCCTTTGAATTCCTCAAAAATGACTTCATCCATTCTCGAGCCAGTTTCAATCAAAGCTGTTGCAATAATTGTAAGCGAACCGCCCTCTTCGAGATTCCGCGCCGCACCGAAAAAGCGTTTTGGCCTTTGCAAGGCATTGGCATCAACACCACCAGTCAAAACTTTGCCCGAAGACGGAACGACAGTGTTGTAAGCACGGCCCAGCCTAGTAATTGAATCAAGTAAAATAACAACGTCGCGGCCATGTTCGGCCAAGCGCTTTGCTTTTTCAATAACCATTTCGGCAACTTGCACGTGACGAGTGGCAGGTTCATCAAAAGTTGAAGACACGACTTCGCCTTTCACCGATCTTTTCATATCGGTTACTTCTTCGGGACGTTCATCAATCAGCAGGACAATCAGATAGGCTTCAGGGTGGTTAGTCTCAATTGAGCGCGCAATATTCTGCAAAATGACGGTTTTACCAGTTCTTGGCGGTGCAACGATTAGTGAGCGCTGGCCTTTACCAATTGGCGCAACAATATCAATAATTCGCCCGGTTTTATCTTTCAAAGTCGGGTCATCAATTTCCATTTGAAAACGCTCATTCGGATAAAGCGGAGTCAAATTATCAAAATTGACTTTATGTTTTGCTTCTTCAGGATCTACAAAATTAATTTTATCGACTTTATGAAGCGCAAAATAACGCTCGCCATCGCGCGGAGCTTTTACCGGCCCTTCAACCGTGTCACCAGTACGCAGGCCATAGCGTCTAGTTTGGCTCGGGCTGACATAAATATCATCTGGCCCTGGCAGATAATTGGATTCAGGTGAGCGCAAAAAGCCAAAACCATCTGGCAATACTTCCAAAACGCCAGATCCGCCAATTTCCGCGCCGTTTTCAGCTTTAGTTTTCAATATAGCAAACAGCAAATCCTGTGTGCGCAAGGTTGCTGCGCCATCAATTTCCAAAGCTTCGGCCATCGCCACCAATTCAGCAGGTTTGATAAGCTTTAATTCTTGCAATGTTGTGCGAACAGCAGGCGCGTCGTCTTCGGCATCAGCAGTTTTAGCCAATATTGGTGCGACTTCAGCAATGGGGACATCAATTTGTGCAATTTCTTCAACCGCAACAGGCTCTTCAACTTTTTTGGTTCTTAGGCCCAATTTTGGGCGCGCTTTTGCTGCATCTGGTGCAGCAGCACCGTCAAATTCTTCCTCACTCATAGAGGTTTTCCTTATATTTTATCATGGGGAACCGCACTCCGAGAACCGAAGGGGTATATCAATTACGGTTATGATAGCATTTATCCGCCTTCAAAGGCAATAGCTTATATTCGCGGTTCAAGCACTACCATCAAAACCGCGACAATCATCAACAAAAACGGTGCTTCATTGATAAATCGGAAAAAAACATGGTTTAAGGGACGCTTGGAATTAGCAAAATCCATTTGCCATTTGCCATAAAATAAATTGATGATTGTAATCAATGAAACCATTGATAATTTTACAAAAAACCAATTGGTTTCCCATAATACAGGGCCCCTAACCAACATCAAGCAAACGCCGAGCACCCAAGAAATTAGCATCGCGGGAACCATAATATACCAAAAAAGTTTGCGCTCCATAGTAATAAGCGTCAAATCAAGATCGCTGGCGACCTCGGCTTTGGAATGATAAACAAATAAACGCGGAAGATACATAAGGCCCGCCATCCACGATATTACAGCAATAATATGCAATGCGCGTAATAATTCATAATTGCCTAAAAATATTTCCATAAAATTGTTTAAATCTCCAACAATTTTTCGTCAACTAAATCAGCAAGAGACCCAATAAAAACCTTGTTGGTTCCAACAGTTCGGGAACGACCAAAAAAAGGAACACCCATATCTAAGGCCAGTTTTTTATACTCAAGATCAAGCTCCACTAAAGTTTCGATATGTTCGGATACAAAGGAAATAGGGCAAATTATTATCCCAATTTTATCATTTGCCGCTTTCGCAATTTCACCTGTCGTCGCAGGGCCGAGCCACTCTAACGGCCCAACTTTGGATTGATAACAAGTAACAAATTGAAAATTCTCCGGCAATAATTTGGCGACGCCATTAGCGCTTAGTCGAATTTGCGCTTCATAGGGATCGCCATTATCAATATTTTTTTTCGGCAGACCATGCGCGGAAAACAGCACTCTTACCTCATTGGGACTCCCTAGTTTTTCATATTCCAACAAAATCTCAGCAGCAACACTGGAAACAAAGCCCGCGGTAATCGGGTATTCATTTATTATCTTGCATGGCGCTTTATAGCGCTTATTCCATTCAACCAAGGATGAACCAGTGGTAGTTAGCGAATATTGCGGATAAAGCGGCAATAATACAACTTCATCAGGCTCAAATTTTTCGACTTCTTTTGCCGCTTGTTTACAAAAAGGATGCCAATAGCGCATCGCAATAAAAACCTTAATTTCGCTGCCTTTGTGCCGCGCCGCCAATTCATTTTGTAACGCCATTGCTTGGGATTTCGTGTTCGCAAGCAGCGGCGATCCACCACCCATTAGCGCATATAAGGGCCTCGATTTCGGAGCGCGAAGCGTTGAAATCAGCCACGCTAATGGAAAACGGAAAATGGCTGGCAATCCAATTATGGCTTTGTCGGAAAAAAGATTTCTCAAAAATGGACGAACATCATCTTGACAATCGGGTCCACCCAAATTGAACAAAACAACCGCAATTTTCTTTTGCGCCATTTCTTTCGGCATCAATTATTCCTAATTATGGCAATTAGTTTTTCGACATTGCTAATCGGTGTCTGCGGCACCACACCATGGCCAAGGTTAAAAATATGGGGCCCTCTATTTGCTGCCTTTAATATATGTTTTGTCGCATTTTCAAGGGCTTCGCCACCCGCAACTAAACACATTGGATCCAAATTGCCTTGCAAACAGGCCTTATCGCCAATTTCGACCCTGACTTTTTCGATATCCGCGCCGATATCTAGTCCTACAGCATTTATGCCCGTTGCCGCATAATATTGGGCAGCGCGGTTTGAAGCACCACGCGGAAAACCGATTATTTTGGCATCGGGAACTTTGGCTCGCAACATATCTACTATGCGCCTAGTTGGATCTATGACCCATTCTTCGAACATCAATGACGGAATATCTTCGGCCCAGGATTCAAATATTTGCACAACATCCGCGCCCGCCAATAATTGCTGATAAAGATGTTCGGTAACGGCTTCCACCAATAACTCGAACAAATTTTTCATGAAATCTGGGTTTTGATAAGCAAATTCCCGCGCATAAGTTCTGTCGCCACCTTTACCTTGAATCATATAAGTCGCCAATGTCCAAGGGGCACCAGCAAAACCAAACAAGGCTTTTTCTTTTGGTAATTTCTCACGAACCCGGGCGATTATTTCATAAACTGGCGCCAAGCGCGAATTTTGACTATTTGTATTTAGTTTTTTTAGCGAGCTTAAGTCAGTTATTGAATCGAGCACCGGCCCAATTCCTTCAGCAAAACTGACTTTTTGCCCCAAAGCATCGGGAATTACTAAAATATCCGAAAACACTATCGCGGCATCAATGTCATATCGACGCACTGGTTGTAATGTCGCTTCGGTCGCTGCGGCGGGCGCATAACAAAAATCCAAAAAACTACCGTTTCTGGCTCGCAATTCACGATATTCTGGCAAATGACGACCAGCTTGGCGCATTAACCAAATTGGGGTTCTTTGATTTTTCTCACCTTCCAAAGCCCTAATAATTATGGGTTTGGAGGAATCATTAGGATTAGGCTCTAACAAAATATAATTTCTTTATAAAAATCTTGATAGTAAAAGATATTAGTAAGGTGGATAAAAACTTTGATTGGCGAGATAATCACAATTTGTCCATAGTTGCCAAAGATTTGTCCACAGTCCAGATGAAAATATCGAAGAAATAATCTCCTATAAACAGTTATTTATGTTGCTTTCGAAATCATGTTAATAAAATGGTTGCATCAGTAATCTTGCCAACAGCTTGTGGAAAAATTGTCAATAAGTCACCAGAAAAAGGAACAAAGACATTGAGAATTGCGTGTTAATCTTTAGTTAAGTATGTTTCTTCACAGCCTGTTAATAAAAATTACTAAATCGTTAAAATTAAAACCTAGTTCGCAAAACCCAGAAACCCACAAACATGACAAAAACCTCAATTTTCTTTAACGTCCATTTGGTTTCGGATTCAACTGGTGAAACATTAAACGCAATGGTAAGAGCGGTCACGCCTTTGTTTGAAAATGTAACGGCACTCGAAAAATCCTATTATCTTGTAAGGTCTCGCCGTCAAATAGATAGGGTTTTGGAGGAAATCGAATCCCGCCCTGGTGTAGTATTATTCACTATTGCCTCGCACGAAATGCGCGACATATTGGAAGAAAAATGCAAGGCACTCAATATACCTTGTATGGGCCTTTTAGACGCACCTTTAAACTTTTTTTCGCGCTATTTAGGAATAGCGCCAAGCGTAAAAACCGGTTTGAAACAAAGCCTTGATGAAAATTACTTCAAACGCATTGAAGCCATGAATTATTCCATGACCCACGATGATGGCCAATTGGTCAGTGAATTTGAAGAAGCCGATATTGTATTAGTAGGGGTAAGCCGAAC
The DNA here is from genome assembly GCA_009773395.1 of Hyphomonadaceae bacterium. Lineage (GTDB taxonomy): Bacteria > Pseudomonadota > Alphaproteobacteria > Caulobacterales > Aquidulcibacteraceae > Pseudaquidulcibacter. The sequence goes on from WRPI01000001.1 coordinate 454,836, forward strand.
TTCAAAAACCCCAACATCGATTTATCTTGCAAATCGCGGCTATAAAACTGCTAATTTCCCATTGGTTCGCGAAGGCACAATTCCACCAGTTTTATTTGAATTGAGCAAACCATTGGTGGTTGGGCTTAAATTATCGCCAGATCGCTTAGTTGCAATAAGGACAAATCGATTATTGACCCTAAATGCCGAAATTAACACTTCTTATGTTGATGAAGATTCGGTGCGCGAAGAAGTTGTTTTCGCAAATCGTTTGTTTGAGCGTCAAAAATGGGATGTCATTGATGTAAGTCGCCGTTCCATAGAAGAAACCGCAGCCGCAATTCTAAACTTACTTGCCAACCGGCTCCAGAAATAAAATGACCCAAAAAAGCAAATTGATTTTAGCATCAAGCAGCGCAATAAGGCGAAAATTGCTCGCCGATGCTGGCCTTGAATTCACCGCGCGCGATTCTATGCTGGACGAAGAAAACGCCAAAATCGCCATGCGCGAACAACAACTAAACCCGGCCCAACAAGCTCATGAACTCGCACTTCTAAAAGCCAAAAAAATCTCAAATGGCAATGATGATTTTGTAATTGGCTGCGATCAAATATTGGCTTTGAACGGCCAAGCCTTTGACAAAGCACATGATATGGAATGCGCCAAAGAGCGACTAAAGGCGCTTCGTGGTAAAGCGCACGTTCTTGAAACCGCTATAGCCATAGCAAGAGAAGGAAAATTAATTTGGCGATATGATGCTTCGCCACGCCTTGTTATGAGAGATTTTTCGGACGAGTTTTTGGATAATTATCTTAATATATCTGGCGAAAGAATTCTGTCATCAGTTGGCTGTTACCAACTTGAGGGAATGGGTAGTCAATTATTCGAAAAAATAGACGGCGATTATTTTTCAATTCTTGGCTTGCCATTATTGGAATTATTGGCCTATTTAAGACTTCATAAAATCGCAGAAACATAGACAATGAAAATAACTGCTTCCACTGAAATATATGGCGTGATGGGCAATCCAATTCGCCATTCACTTTCGCCGATATTACAAAATGGCTGGCTTGAAGAAGCTGGATATAATGCTGTCTATTTGGCTTTTGAACCCAAAATGGAACAATTCACAGGCGCACTAAACGGGCTAGCGCTTTCGCAAATAAAAGGTCTTAATGTTACCGCGCCATTCAAAAACACCGCTGCTGAACTGGCAGTTACAAAAACCGAAGACGTTGCAATTATCGGTGCAGCGAATACTTTGCGATTAAGCCCCATTGGCTATGACGCCCATAATACTGATGGCAAGGGTTTAGCTTTGGATTTGGATAATCGCGCCGAAAACTGGCGCGAACAAACCAAAATAATAACCATTTTGGGGGCCGGTGGCGCAGCAAAAGGAATCTTAAGCGCGCTTATAGCGGCGGGCGCAAAAGAAATCAGATTTGTGGGCCGCGATGACGCCAAATGCCGAGAAATAGTCGAACTGGCAAAATCGCTAGCAAAGAGCGAGGCTATAATAATTCACAGCTATGGGTGGGAAAAAATGGCGCAAGCAATTGCAGACGCCGACTTAATTATCAATGCAACGCCAATTGGCCAAAGCCATGACAATTCACTGAGTTTGGATTTTGGAAAAACAGCCGCAAAAGCAATTATTTATGATATGACATATGCCCAAAAGGAAAGCGACCTTTTGAAGTCAGCGAAAGCGCAAAATCGAATGGCTTTGAACGGAATCGGAATGCTGGTTGGCCAAGGGGCTTATGCTTTTGAAATATGGTTTGGCCAATTGCCCGATTTCACTAAAGGTTTTGAGCGCCTAATAAATATGGACCGATGAAATGTTTATTGTTGGCCTAACTGGTTCAATTGGTATGGGAAAAACCACGATTGCCCAAATGTTTCAAAAACTTGGCGTGCCAATTTGGAATGCCGATGAAGTTGTCCACAAATTATATGAAACAGGGCCTGCTGTTGAACAAATATCGGCTGTTTTTGATGATGTTCTTACGCCAGACGGAAGAATCAATCGTCAAAAATTGGCCGAACAGGTCTTGAATGACAGTAGCAAGCTAAAAAAGCTGCAAAGCATTGTTCACCCAATGGTAGCAACGAATCGCCTACAATTTATCGACAATGCGAGCAAAAATAATGTGCCCTATATCGTGCTTGACATACCACTACTTTTTGAAACCAATTCCCAAAAGACAGTGGATAAAGTAATTGTCGTTTCGTGCCGACCAGAAATCCAAAAACAAAGGGTTTTGACGCGCGAAAATATGAGCGAGGAAAAATTTGAACAAATCCTCGCCAATCAAATCCCCAACGAAACCAAGGTAAAACAGGCTGATTTTGTCATTGAAACTTCTGGCAGTTTGGAAGATAGTGAACGCCAAGTTTTTGAATTGAATCAAAAGCTGTTGGAACTGTGCAAGAAGCCAAAACATGATTAGGGAAATAGTTTTCGATACCGAAACCACTGGGCTCGAAGCGGAACACGCAGATGCAGCCAAGAGGGATAAAATTGTCGAAATTGGAATGGTCGAATTAGTGGATTTGGTTCCAACTGGTCGCAGTTTTCACCGCTTCATCAACCCCTTGCGACCCATGCCATTCGAAGCATTCAAAATTCACGGCCTAAGCGATGAATTTCTAAGCGGCTTCCCTAATTTTGGCGCTCCAGAAATATGCGATGAAATGTTGGATTTTATCGGGGACGCGCCATTAATCGCCCATAATGCTGAATTTGACAGAAAATTCCTAAACGCTGAACTGCGCGAAATCGGGTTAGCGCCAATTCCGCAATCTCGCTGCATCGACACCATGATGCTGGCCAGAAAGAAATACCCTGGCGCGCCAGCCTCGCTTGATGCTCTGTGCCGCCGCTTTGCAATAGACCTTAAAGACCGCAGCAAACACGGCGCTTTGATAGATGCAAAATTATTGGCAGCGGTATATTTGGAACTAAAAGGCGGCAGAGAACGTAGTTTCGGTTTTCTTGAAAGTAAAAGTGAAAAATTGGAACAAGAAAATCAAACTCAGCCATCAATAAATGTAAAAACACGGTCACAGAGGGCGAAAAAACTCGAACCGCTAATCAGCGATGAAGAAATGGCGGCTCATAATATTTTCATTTCCAATTTGGGAGCTTCGGCTATTTGGCTTGATTCGTAAAACTTGGGTCTTATTATTTAAGAGCGACAGATTTTCAAGACGAATTAATTTTGTCCTTATGGTATCAATCTTTCAGGGTTGTTGGAAAGAAAGAATAAGTGGCTAAGGAATGGTTTATGGCGAACCTTGTCTCGCCAAAACCATTCATCGAGTTTGTTAAGCGCCCTAGGTTTTAGTCAAGTCCCGAAGCCGCTTCGCGGTCGCGCTTTGCGCGAGGACTTGACTAAAGCCTAGGGCGCGAAGGGATAATAAGCGAATGGGCTTAGGGCAAACCTGTCCTTAAGACCATTCCAAAGCCACTTATTCTTTCTTCCCCAAACAATACACCAAACGTAGATATTTGATGCAACTTGAAGATCCGATGCACCAGCACTTCGCCCCTTGACAGGCGCACTAGGCGGCAGAACCATATTTGAAGGGTTTTTGTTAAAACAAAGTTTTCACCAAAAACCCCTCCCAAGCCTTGACACCCTTGCTCCCCATAAAGCCCTTGTCTATTAATCTCTCAAAGCTAAGTAAATTCCTCAAATTCGCCTTCAAAGCCAGCATTTATTTTGGCCAAACGCGCTTCTAATTCGGCAAAAAGCGCATCTCGTTCTCGCCTTTCTTTCATCATTAACAAAGCCGCGGATTAGGGTGTAGGTTTGGGTGGTAAAGGTTCTTCGATAAGGCCTTTGGCAATTTTCAACAATTTTTCCAAAAGATCCACTTCTGTTTTTATTTCGCGTGCCTCGCCGACAGCAATTATCGCCGCGATTCTTGCGGTTGAGGTCTCTATAAAGTCATCAATCGCGACATTTATGTAATTGGCAGGCAGTTCATCGGTTTCCATAGTCATAGGGTATGATAAACCGCAGCAAAACAGGTTGGATAAGCGGCCATAAATCCCGATATTAAATTTGGTCAAACCCGTATTTATTTCGTTGATTGTATCAAAACGGCATAAAGTCGCCTGTTTGGTGAAGTCAATTATTAAGCTTTCGGCAAAGTGGTGAAAAAATAGTCAAATATTTGACTCTTATTGTCTCAGACAACCATAATGCTGCAATTAACTATCAAATAGGCGCGCGGCTTTGGCAAAAGCCGATCAGGTCAAACATGGTAAAGGGTGAAGCAATGAGAAACTACAATATGTCACTTTTGGCAACTACATTACTTGCCATTGCTATACCAGCGACAGCGTCGGCAGGCCATCATCAAGCGCAAGCTGTTGCCGAAGCGCCCAACACAACGCTGCCAAGCGGCGCCCATGCTGGGCAATGTTTCGCCCGTCGTTTGGTGCCAGCAACTTATCGCAATGCACCGATGTCGGTGGTAACCCAAGAAGCGGTTGAGGGTTATGAAATAACTGACCCAGTGTTTGAAGCCCGTCCGCAAACGGTTGTGACTCGCGATGGTTATTCGCGCTATGAAGTCACCGAACCAGTTTTCAGAGCCGAATCTTCTTCCGTTGTAACTAGGCCAGCTTATGAGCGTTTAGTAGCTACCCAAGCACAAATTGGCACAAGAAGCGAAGTGGTTGTAATTCGTGAACCGCGCATGGTGTGGCGGCGCGGTGAAAACCTTTCAGGGGTTCGTAGATTAGACCCAAATAGTGGGGAAATTTATTGTTTGGTTGAAGAGCGTGGCGTTACGCAGACTGTGACGCGGCGAGTTGTTACTAATCCAGCTGTGGTTAGTGTCGTCAATGTTCCAGCGCAAGTTCAAACTATTACTCGCCAAGTGTTGGCCGCGCCGGCACAGGTTCGTGAAATTCGGGTGCCAGAACAAACTCAAACAATTCAAATCCAAGAATTGGCAAATCGTGCGACAGCGCGCAAAACCGTAACTCCAGAACAGACCTCAACAATTAATCGCCAAGAATTGGTGACTGCCGAACATTATGAATGGGTGCAAGTTGCGTGCGATAATTCAGGCGCACAACATGGTGGTCACGGCGCTGCTGTCCCGGGCGTTCGCCCGGTTCCACATCAAGTCCCAATGGGCAATGGCGCAAATAATGTCGTGGTTTCGACCACAAGTTTGCAACGCGCATTGGCGGAGCTTGGCCTTTATCGCGGTCCAATTGACGGCATTTATGGCCCATTAACCCGTGAAGCAGTGGCGCAATTCCAACGCGCAAACCACCTTACAGTGACTGGCCGCGTAAATGCTGATGTTGTTCGCGGTTTGGGGTTAGGGCAGAAATAGTCATTAAAAAAGCACACACCTATCCATGCGCACCAAAATAATTGGCAATCGCAACGCCGATTCTTAAAATTAGATCGTAAGATTTTTCGATTTCATCGAAATAATCAGTGTGCAGGCTTTTATAGGCTTGGGTGGTTTCGCTTGGATAATCAGTTGGCTCGTCAATTTCAAAATCATTGATTGAAGGCGCGGATATAACAAATGCGCGCCGTAAAAGTTCCAGCGCTTCGGTGATTCGCAGCGATAAAATCATATCCAATATGTCATCTCGGCTAATATCATTGCGCCGCGAAAATGCTGGTATTTGCACCGCTTTGATGAAAATATGTTGCATCAAGCAAATCCGTAAAGCGTGCAATACTCCCAATTGTCGCCGCACATCTTGATCTTGCTCCTTTAATGGCCCAAGGTCCAATTGCGCCAAAAGCCTGTGGAAGCGTAAACCATCAACTCGTAGCCTTGAAGCTAAGCGCCGCATTTGCGAAGATCTGTCGTCATTTTCAAGTTTTTCGGCCAATGCCAAACAAGCATTTTCAAGCTGGCTTTCGGTGCCGCGATAGGTCCGCGATGACCAAAAGGCACTTGTAAAAATCTCGCCATAAGCCGCGAGGCTTTTGATGCTAGCAAGTGAGTTTGATGCCATAAACAGGCGGAATATTTGTTGCCCGCGCGCACTATTATTGATTAGTTCGCCAATCCCTTCAACATCGTCTTTGCTCGCGGTTCCAACACCGGTCAGAATATTTACGGGAAAACCCAATTGCTGCAAAATCGCATTGTGCGGGATAGCCCGTATTTGGCGCAAGCTCATGTCCCTATCGGCCGAAAGGTCCGATTGCCGCCGTGATTTGCGCGATCCAGTTTCTTTTAACAAGCCAAGGCCAAAAGCCGATATTGCGCGCGAATAGGATTTGTCATTAAGGTAGTCGCGTTGAACCTGGCGAACGCCGCGATAAAAATCCAAACTCAAATCAGTTCGCGTATAAAAAGGGTCGTCAATAATCGGCGTATCTTCGCACTCAACCTCTGCAATTCGAGTCAAAGTCGAAAGCGCTAAATCATAAGAACGGAAATATAAATAACCATCACCGCCTTGAAAACTAACTTCAAGCTCGGTCCGCAAATGGTGTTTTTTGAACTGCCCCCTTGCCCAAATACTCATTGGATAAGTCAATCTATCGCGCATAGATGATGGATGAGCGCCGCGCCCCATGGATTCGCCGTGGGTGTTGAAAATTAAAGCCGAAACTTCGCGCAAATCATGGTCCGCCATTGTGCGGGCAAGGCGCGAATGAAGCCGTTCAATCGCCAAAGCTGCTGGAATTTGCCCCACAAAACGCCCAGCATCCGAAAAACCAGTTTGAATAGCAATTCGACCGCGTGATTTGATATATTTGCGATATTTCCTATCGCTTAGCAAGGTTTCCAAAAAGCGCCCGCCATGCTCCATGGCACTTTCGGTTTCAAAAAGTGGTGAGATATCGATTTTTTCGTCAATTCCGAATAATTTGGCAAAATAAAGCGCGATTAATGCGGTTTGTGGCTGCTCACACTCGGCAATCAATAATCTGACTTCTGCATCACTATCAATGTGACGTAAAATCTGCGCAATCGCCAAAAACTGCCTTATGGCTGTGGTTGATTCAATGGCAAGGGCAGCGAAATTGCTGCGGAGCGGTTTAACGGCTGCAATAAGTTTTTGAACTGTCTTTAATGCACCAGTGCTATTTAGCTCAAAATCAATTTCTTCACCAATATGTTGGCGCATGGCGTTATTTAGCTGGGCGGAATTGACCCTGAAATGAATCATACCCATTCCAAGTCCGTCAGTGCGCATTGCCGCCGCCAAAACCAACATGTCTTTTGCAGCTTTTTGGTTGGTTTCTTGTTCTGCCAAAGCTTCAATTTCGCCAATAATTTCGGCCAATGATAATATTTTGCTTGAATCCTCTTTGGTTAGCTCATTTGCCGCGTGGGACAATTCATCAGCAGAGGTGAAATCGCTTGCAAAAAGTGCTGCCATTGTCTCGGTATGTTGTTTTGCCGCCTTTAGCTTTTCGGCTATTTCCGAAATACCCAAATCATCAGCTCGTTCATGGTAAATACCGAGAATATTGGCTTTTTCACTCAGGCGATATTTGATTGAGGTGACCCACGAAATATCGGTGCGACCGTCCATATCGTAACCAACCCAAGTTGCGAAACGATACGGGGCAGGCTTTGCTTGTTTCCAGTCTTGCGGATATTGCTTCGCAGCGACATCAAACACAATTTCCGATAATTTATCGCGGGCTTTCATTGCCCGCCCAATTGCGGCCATCGCCTCGCCGTGTTCATAATCCAGTGAAATATTGTCAAATTTGGTTTTTGGTGTGCACATTAAAGGCGAAACTAGACCAGCAGTAACAGCATCCGCGACCGCATCGGCTTCGTTTTTGTTCAAAAGAAACGTCGGGTGTGCAGTGAAAACACAATGCAAAATTGGTTTTGCCCAAAAATCACTAAAGCTCTGAAAATCAAGGGTTTGCGCGCGCGCCGCAACAATCTTCGCGAAAGAACCCAAATTATCTTTCTCATTTATCGGTTGCAAAAAAGCATGAAGCTTGCGCGACCTCGATTGCAAACTTTCGCAGGCAAGCTCGGAAACCAAATCGGATACTTGGTTCAAAGATAGTTCATGCTTTTCAAGCTGCCGCGACAGGTCAAATGCAAGTTGAAAAACCGGATTAAATAACGGGGTTTCCTCGGTCGTTTTATGCAATTTTTGAAGCCTAGCGGCAAGTGAGAGCGACATTTGGAAAACCTATTCAATTGGGAAAGCCGCAAACAAACCGTATATATCTCGGGCTTTTCGGGCTGCACTTATCAACAACCACTAAGTTTGGCAAATTATTCTAGCTTGTTTTGTGGCGTAAATGGCGCAATTGAGTGAATTTTACGCAATTTAACGCGTGGCAATGCACATAATTAGCATTCGCACTCTTTTACTTAAGGTAAACTGCTCCTATATCATTGAAATATTGGAAACACGAAGGAGCGACCGATGGATTTACCTGTGCAGTGGTTATTATCTACAGTTTTGGGTTTGTATTTGTGGGTCATTATTATTGACGCGATTTTATCGTGGCTAATCGCTTTTGATGTGGTCAACACTCGCAATAAATTGGTTGGCACAATCGCCGATGGCACAAATCGCCTTACAACCCCAGCTTTGGCGCCGATTAGAAAAATAATTCCACCTTTGGGCGGCATGGATATAACACCAGTTGTGCTTATTATTGCTATTCAATTTGTGCAAAAATTCGTGATTCCGCTTATCCCATTTTAAGCAGCGAACTTGGAAAATGCCTGGATAAATCAAACTGACAAAGGGCTTTTGCTGCGTATCCGCGCCACACCAAATGCCAATAAAGATGAAATATTAGGAACCCAAATTCGCGATGATGGGCTTTGTTATCTAAACCTAAAAGTGCGCGCCAATCCAAATGAAAACGCGGCAAATGTCGCAATTATTGCGCTATTGGCAAAGGTTTTTGGTATTGCGAAATCGCATTTGGAAATTGCATCTGGCCACAAAAGCCGCGTCAAAATCATCTTGGTGAAATCTTCAACTTTGTCTATAGAGGCGCTAACCCAACAAATCTAGGCACAAAATGAACGCGCAAATTATTGACGGAAAACATCAAGCATCGCTATTAAACCAAAAAACCAAAACCGATGTTGAAATCCTGGTGGCCAAACATGGCTTTGCGCCTAGTTTAGCAGTTGTTTTGGTGGGCCATGATCCCGCAAGCGAAGTTTATGTGCGCAATAAAGTGCGAACCGCAAAAGAAATAGGGATAAACTCGCTCGAATATTTATTGCCCGCCGATATTGCCCAGACTGAACTAGAAGCAAAAATAACAGAGCTTTCCCAAAATCCACAAATAGACGGGATTTTGGTTCAACTTCCTTTGCCAGAGGGTTTGAACGCAGAAAAAGTTATCGAGCTTATAGACCCGCAAAAAGACGTAGATGGCCTAAGCGAAATTAGCATCGGCAAATTGGCGCTTGGCAAACTTGGCTTGCGCGCCTGCACCCCTTTGGGGGTTGTGATATTGGCAAAGACTGCTTTGGGCAATAATTTGTCGGGCAAAAATGTGGTGGTTATTGGCCGATCAAACTTGGTCGGCAAGCCAGTTGCCTTTTTGTTTTTGCAAGAAAATTGCACCGTGACGATTGCCCATTCAAAAACCGAAAACTTGCCACAGATTTGCAAAACCGCAGATATTTTGGTGGCCGCGGTTGGGCAGCCAAACATGGTGAAGGCCGATTGGGTCAAGGCGGGCGCGTGTGTGATTGATGTTGGCATAAATCGCGTGGCAATCGAAAATAGCCCAAAAACCAAATTGGTTGGTGATGTTGATTTTGAAGAGGCAAAAGATATCGCTGGCTTCATTACGCCAGTTCCAGGCGGCGTTGGCCCGATGACAATTGCTTGCTTAATGGCGAACACAGTTATGGCTGCAAAACTTCGCCGCAATATTTGATTTGCTTCTGTGCTGCATAATAATTAGCAGCACCCTTATGAGAATTTTAGAGTATTTATGCCAATATAGCGACATGTAATTTGCCGTATAAAGAGGAAAGCATGAAAAAGAAATATTTTGGCACTGATGGGGTTCGGGGCGAAGCCAATAAATGGCCGATGACTGCCGAAACCGCGCTCTATCTTGGCATGGCCGCTGGAACTTATTTCAAAACTGGCGGTGGCCATAATAATATCGTGATAATTGGCAAAGACACGCGGCGATCGGGCTATATGGTGGAATATGCTTTGGTTTCTGGCTTTGCTGCCGTTGGCATGGATGTTAGGATATTGGGCCCTATCCCAACGCCAGCAGTGGGAATTTTGACGAGGAGCCTACGCGCTGATTTAGGGGTTATGATTTCAGCTTCCCACAATGGTTTTGCCGATAATGGAATTAAATTTTTTGGCCCCGACGGCTTCAAATTGGACGACAATCAAGAGCTTGATATTGAAAAACTAATGGCGGAACAAGAAAAAATCGCCCGCGCCGCGCCAAGCCAAATCGGACAAGTGAAATCTTTTGAAGATTCGCGCGGTCGTTATGTTGAATTTGCTAAAAACGCTTTCCCGCGCGGTGCCCGCCTCGACGGGCTAAGAATTGTGATTGATTGTGCCAATGGTGCAGCCTATAAAACCGCGCCTTGGGCGTTGTTTGAACTTGGTGCCGAAGTTGTCGAAATCGCGGTTGCACCAAATGGCATGAATATCAATGATGGTTGCGGTTCAACCGATTTGGATTTGCTCAAGACAACAGTAATGGAACGCCGCGCCGATTTGGGCATAGCGCTTGACGGCGATGCCGATAGAATTGCCCTAATTGACGAAAAAGGCAATGAAATAGACGGCGATCAAATAATTGCGGCAATCGCGCGCGATATGATAAATGCTGGCACTTTGAACGGTGGCGCAGTTGTCACGACCATTATGTCCAACCTCGGCCTTGAAAATTATATGACTAGTTTGGGCTCAAAGCTGGTGCGCACCGATGTTGGGGATCGCAATGTAGTTATGAAAATGCGCGAATTGGGCGCAAATTTGGGCGGTGAGCAATCGGGGCATGTGGTGGCGCTTGATTATGCAACCACTGGCGACGGCCTAATAAGTGCGCTTTTGGTTTTGGCTTCAATGGTTACCAACAATAAAAAAGCCAGCGAAATTTTGAATTGTTTCAAACCCGCGCCACAAATAAAAAAGAACATTCATTATGTGGGCACTTCGCCGCTAAATAATAGCAAAATTGCCGACCATGTTGCCAAAACCGCAGAACATTTAACCCAAAATGGCGCGCGCTTGGTCGTCAGGACATCCGGCACTGAGCCATTAGTTAGGCTTATGGCGGAAGGCGCAGACAAAGGGCTTTTGAAAACCACAATTGATGAATTGGCGCATATTATGGCCAAAGGGCAAGTCTAGGCTAAGTCGCTAAAACAATAAAAACTGGGAACGGCTTTATGTCACGTTGTGCCAGTAAAGCCTTGGTTCGATTTTGTAATTCGCGCTATTTCATTGTCAAGTCCCGCAGCCGCTTCGCGGTCGCGCTTTGGCGCGAGGACTTGACAATGAAATAGCGCAATTAGACTTGAAGAAGGCTTGTGGCAGATTTTGCCATAAGCGTTCAAGACCAAATAATCCAAGTCATGCATGATGGTAATTTGTTGTATAAAAGCACCATTTTTATGCCAGCAAATAAAACTCGCACCTTGATAATTGTCCTATTTCTTCTTCGCAGCCGATCCCGGAAATGCCATCACGTCTAATTTCGTCCAATGGCTATGGCCTTTAACTGGGCAGCCATCGGGGCCTTTGCCGCGAAAATACCCCTTTTGCCATTTTTCTTTGGTGGCTTCAATTGAAGTTGGGTCATTAAGCGCGTCGTTAAATTGGTTGCGGCTTGCTTGAAAACCTTCATAGGCTTCTTTTAAATCTGGGTTAGAATCAATCGGCAAAAACACGGTTTCATATTGTTCAATTTGCGCAAGATTTACTGGCATTATATGGGCAAAAGGCTCACCTTTTTCAAATCTAACTGGGAAATAAGGCCGCGTCATCGCCCAATTCATTGTGAATGTATAATGCGACCAATCGGTTTCGATAATACCAGTCATCGCACTAATGCCGTCTTTGGGATTATTCATCGGCCCAGTAACCATCATTTGCACACCGGGCGGAGTGCGGAAAATTTGGTTTATGTGAAAAGTCAAAACCCCGCTGCCAAAATGGCTAACGGGCGGCGGCCAGCCATCGTCAATGATATTGATATCAATCGCGTCTCCATGAGCATCGCCATTCCAAATTGCCTCAAAAGTGCAAGGCGATAATAATTCCCAACCATATTGATTGGCAATATTAAGCGGCAAACAACGGTAGGCGAATCTGTTGGGCGTGCTTTCCATAAAGTCACGCTGCGCTGGCCCGGGGCGCGAAATTGTTGGCGCAAAACCAAGTGTATAAGCAATAATTTTGGGCTTTTCTTTATGCGGGCAGGATTTTACTTCGTCCTCGGCGGGAGCAAGCGAATAACTGGCCGAATTTGGCACATCGCCAACCGCCTCGGCCCACACGCTTTCACGTGTTTCTTCTTTTGCTGTCGCAAAAGTACCGGCCGCAGTTGCTGCTGCTGTTGGCTTTTGGGTGGGCTTAGAAGTGCGCCGTCTGTTGTTAGTTTTTTTGCTCGCTTTTTTCATACACCAAATTATCCATTAAGATTCGATATTTATTGGTTTTGGGGTGTTTGTCTAGATGCTAAAATTCAAAGCATATGCGGCTTTTTGTCTGTGATGCTCAGTGTTTTAATAAGTTCAAACCAAAAAACAACAAACCCCAAAGCACCAAAGAAACCCCAAGCGAAACCCAAATCGTCCGCCTTGCAGACCATTGTTTCGCAACTACTTCAGGCGGTGTGCTAAGCGCTGATCGCGTTTCAATTGCTTCAGGAGAGGATAGTTCAATTATCGACATAGATTGTTTTTGTGCCGCAAAAGTTTACAAAACCTTACCAACATGGTTTTGGCTATAGAAAAAAGAACCTATTTCGACTATTGAAGCCGTGTTCCCAAAAGAAAGCTACCAATGCGCAATAAAACACCCCAAAATAATTCGTCAAAACAAGCCAATTCAGTTATTCATATTGGCGAAGGCGAGCGTAATTTCGCAATTGCCAATGATTTGCCAATCAGCTTCATTTGCGGGCCCTGCCAAATGGAAAGCCGCGACCACGCAATGGAAACTGCGCATTGGCTCAAGGAGCGATTTGAACGTTTGGGCGTGAACCTAATTTATAAAACTAGCTTTGACAAAGCCAACCGTTCCTCACTATCAGGCAAGCGTGGTTTAGGTTTAGAAGCCGCAATGGCGGTGTTTGATGAAATTAAATCCAAATATGGCCTGCCAATTATTACCGACATTCACAATGAAGCCCAATGCGCCATTGTCGCGCCACATGTGGACATTTTGCAAATACCGGCGTTTTTGTGCAGACAGACGGATTTGCTAATCGCCGCCGCAAAAACCAATAAAATTATCAATGTTAAAAAAGGCCAATTTCTCGCACCATGGGATATGGCAAATGTCGTTAAGAAAATTGTTGAAAGTGGCAATTCGAATGTTTTGGTAACCGAACGTGGCGCTTGTTTTGGTTACAATACTTTGGTGACGGATTTTAGGGCTTTTCCAATAATGGCCAAGTTTGGCGCGCCAATGGTGTTTGATGCCACACATTCGGTGCAGCAACCGGGTGGCCTTGGTGATAGTTCAGGCGGTGATAGGTCAATGGTGCCATATTTGGCGCGCGCGGCAGCCGCAGTTGGGGTTGCGGCCATTTTTATGGAAGCCCACCCCGACCCCGACAACGCACCGTCAGATGGCCCAAATATGATTGCTTTTGATGATTTGGAAGAATTGGTGGCGTCAATCATGGCGTATGATAAAATCACCAAAGCACGGATTGCTTAAATGAAGGCCTTTACCAAACTTAACAGCAGCGCCGCACCGATAAATCTGTCCAATATCGACACCGATCAGATAATCCCCAAGCAATTCCTAACCACAATCGAAAGAGCCGGGCTGTCGCGCGGATTATTTTATGATTTCAGGTTTGATGAAAATGGCAACTCAAAGCCAGATTTTGTTCTTAATCAGGAAAAATATAAAGGCGCTGGGATTTTAGTAACTGGGGCAAATTTCGGTTGTGGCTCGTCGCGCGAACACGCGCCTTGGGCCCTGCTGGATTTTGGCATTTCATGCATAATCGCGCCTTCATTTGGCGATATTTTTTACAATAACTGCTTTAAGAACGGTATTTTGCCGGTTCGATTACCGCAAGTCACGATTGATGATTTAATGTCCCAAGCTAATGGTCAAAATGCACGTTTCGAAATCGACCTCCAAACCCAAACCATTTCAGCACCAGACGGAAGCGTCACAAAATTTGATGTCGAACCAAGCTATAAACGCGCTTTATTATTGGGCTTAGACGATATAGCTGATAGCCTCACCCATAAAAGCGCTATTGCCAGACACCAAGAGAGGCGCAAGCAAAACACGCCTTGGTTGGCATAATATTTGCACGAATGACTAAATGAATTCGCCACCCAAGTCCGCATTTAGAGTTATTAGATTTATGCTTGGCTTGGCCTTGCTTATTGGCGTCATTGGCTTTTTTATGATTACCAATGCTCAAATGAACAAAACCCAAGTCGTAACCCTTCCGCCGGTTTTTGCTGAAATGCAGGGTGATTTTGCAGGGGTGAAGCGAATTAGAATAAGTGTCCCAGAAGGATCTTTTCAAATTATGCGGCAAGGTGAAAATTGGGTTATGCCAGAACGCGGCAATTTTCCAGTTTCGTCTAAAGCAATTGGCATTTTCGCTGCGGACGTGAAATATCTTAAAATCCTCGGCCAATATAGCAACGATCCAAGCCAATTTGATATTTTGGGCGTCGGCGAATCAAAAGAATTTGGCGAAGGGACAACTGTCGAATTATTCGATGCAAGGGATAATATTATCGCCGCCCGCCACATTGCAACCAAGGCAAGCCGCGTATTTGTCCGAAAACTTGGCCAAGCAGAAGTATATTCGGCACAGGGCCATTGGCCAAAAATTGAACGTAAATCAGCCTGGCTTGATTTTGAACTTCTCAATATCACAGCGCGCGATATTGAAAAAGTAACCATTCACCCAAAAACTGGCGCGATTTTTGAAATTGAAACCAACGATGATGGGTCATTAACGCTCAATGGCCACCGAAGCACAAACATCAATGCCTTAGCGCTCGCGGTGGCGGATTGGCAACCGATTGATGTAATTGACCGTTACCGAATTAGTGCGCCTAATATTATGAGCCACCAAACCACAACAAAATCGGGGCTGGTTATCAAAGCGTCATTAAAGCGTCATTTCGACGTTTATTGGTTGGTGATTGATGCCGAAACCAGTGAAAATGCCAATGAAGCAATAATTCAACAAGCCGCTGCCATAAATGCGCGCGCCGCCAAATGGGCCTTCGCAATTTCTGAACCCGCGGCCGATATTTTGAAACAAAGACAGAGCCTCTTGGCAATGCGCGGCACTAGTCAATAGTTTCATTGCCGCCTCAACAATTCCTCCAAATAGCGCCTTTGTTCGTCATCCTTCTGGTTTTTTTCAAGCCTTTGTCGCAAGCGTTCAAAAATATTTCTTGAGCGCGCTTGTTCTTGATTTGTCGGGATTTTTTCTTTGTCGCTATTGCCGCCACTGGGCCCGGATTTAGATTGTTCTTCAGAAGCGGGGATTTGTCGCCCTATTGGATCCGATGGATTGTTGCTATCAAGCGAATTTGCATAATTTTGAAGCGCGCTTAATGCGCTATTTTGCGCCCCCATAGCCTCATTTTTATGGTTGGTTCTTAATTTCTGGGCAGCCTCGCTCATTGCGTCCTTAGCTGCGTGCAAATTTGGATCATCGCTTTGCCCCGATTGGCCTAATTTTTTGCGTAATTCTTCTTGTCTTGCCGCAAGTCCTTGAATTGCGTTGCCGTCGTCTGCGTTTTGCGTGTCATCGGCAAGCGTTCTTTGATCTCGCAATATTTCATCAATGGCCGTGGCGTTCATGCCGTCATTTTTGCCTGCTTGCCCCTCGGCGCCGCCGCCATCGCTCGCTTCAACCCCGCTTAAATTTTCCAATTGCCGCGCCAGTTCATCGAGTTTTTGGTTCGCCGCATCAACATCGCCAGTTTTGGCCAAGGCCTGCGCCTCGTCAATTGTTTGGCCGATTGATGCTTGAGTAGTAGTGTCGTGACCCTCGACTTCCATATCCCCAGCTTCGGGCGATTGGTTTTGCAATGCTTCTATATGCTCAGAAATTGCCTGGCCAAGTTCAGCGCGTAAATCAGAAATTTCACCTTCCCCCGCGCCAGATTGCAGCGCTTGCTTCAATTTGGATATCGCCTCGGCAATGCGGGATTTAGTATCCTGCGGTTGGGCTTGGTTACTGCGAATTACCAAATCCCACAAAATATCAGCCGCCAATTTTGCACTTTCAAGATTTTTTGCGCCTGCCAATTGGGTTTGGGCATAAATCAGGCCAGCAGTGCCAGTTTCATCAAGCCCCATTTGCAATGGCGCAATTAAAATAGCGGTGATGGCGTTATATACGGCTTGTATTTCGGGCGGTGCACCCGCCGCAGGGCGTCCCATTGAAACCCTAATATCGGGGTTCGCATCGAAATTTGCGCCAAAAAGTCCAGAACGCGAACGATAATGTTTTCGCGTGCGCAATAATTTCAATCTTTGCTCTTGCAGCGCCTGCGCCAAATTGGTTTCAAGTAATGGGTTGTCAATTTCAAGCGCAATTGCTTTACTTGTGGTTCGTAAACCCGCACTATCTTCCAAAATCACAAAAGCATTTGCAGACTTTCCGGACAAAACACTATCGCCAACATCAATTTCAAAATGAGAAACCTCATCTTGGCTGATAAGATCGGCGTTAAACCCATATATTGATTGAAGCGGGGGACCTATCAGTTCAACAAAAGGAAACCAAGGTTTTTCCCTTAATACCAGAGCGGCTTTGGCGATTTTATAATCATCTCTCGCCTTGAAACTAAGCGCAATTTTGCTGTTTTGGGCTTTTTCGATTCGAAAGGGTCGTCCAATTTTTGGTGGCTTGTCGTCTTTGATTTTGATGTGCCACTTTTGCCTGCTACCAAATCGTGAAATTTCTAAAGTGCCAGATTTGTAAATAACAACCCGCTGAACATAGCGGCGCTCGCCGATTTTGCCCATTTTCGAATGGTAATTCCCGATTTTTAGTGTCGGCGCGCCTTTTGCCCCAAAACCACGAACCTCAACAACACTTCCTTTGGCAAGCTCAATTGTGCCCTTGGTGGCTGAAATATCTAAATTCGCTCCACCAATATAAGGCGGCGAACTTGCCCAAGCGACAATTTCAAGCGCATAATCACCAACCACGGGCGAAAAATCTACGGAAATGGCCCTGCCGCTTTGGCTCGGATTGACCATGCACAAAAGAACCGTCGACATTATGCACAAAGCGAAAAACCAATCTTGAAATTCCAATTTTGGCAAAGCTCTTATGTCGGCCAATTTAGCTTGATCGCTTTGCGAGCGCAGCAGCTCCCAAAGCGAATTATCGCCATTTGCTTTTTTATTTTCAATAACGCCAGAAGGCGGCAATCCTGTCCGCTCTAATATTTCATCGGTTCTAGCAAGCACATTTGCGCGGCTTGGAGGCTGCAATTTCAGCATTCTGCGGACGAGCATTGCCAGAGCGATTGCCCAACAAATAAATGCAACAAAAAAACTATAAATGCCCATTTTGGGTGAAGTTTGCTCGGTTTGAAACAGGCTTTCAAACATTGGGGCAAATGCGCCAAGGCTTAGAATGATAATCAAGCTTGGGGCGAAAGTGCGGAAAATTCTAACCGCAAGACTTCGAGACGCGATTTTCTTTGTCAAGGCGTGAATTTGCGTGTTTATTGTTAGAAGGTCGCCTGACAATTATAAAACCCTCACAAATTCTTAGCACGCCGCAACACTTTGTTCGCAATGGCAAATGAAGACGTAAGCCCTGGGCTATCAATACCAAATAAACAAATAAGCCCACCCAAACCGTGATTTGTTTCGTCCAAAATCTGAAAGTCCACAAACTCATGCAGCGCATTGCCAATTTTGGGGCGGATGCCAGCATAGTCGGGCGTCAAAAGGCTTTCGTCCAATTCGGGCCAATAGGCGCGAATAGACTCGGCGAATATTGGCTTTTTGGTAACATCAACTTGATAGTCCAACACTTCAACAGCTTGGGCATCTGGCCCAAATCGCGCATGGCCCGCAGCATCTGGGGTAAGGTGTATTCCAAGGCCGCCAACGCTCGGCATTGGGTAAATCAAATGCGAAAATGGCGCTTTCCCCATATATCGGAAATAATTGCCTTTTGCATAATGCATTTTTGGTATGAAGTTCGCGTCCAAGCCTATGACATTGGCGGCGGCTTTATCTGACCACAGACCTGCGCTTAGCACCAACGTTTTTGCAGTAATTGAAGTTGGCTCATCGCCGCCAACCGAAATTTCCCACTCGCCATTTTTTTGCTTTGCGCCGATAAAAGGAGACGAACGCACCAAAGCGCCGCCGCCGTCCTCTAATTCGCCCAAACAGGCCAGCATGACTGAATGGCTATCAACAATACCCGAAGTCGGTGAATAAATGGCCGCTATTGCTTTAATTGCAGGCTCCAAAGACTTAATTTTTTGGGCGTCGATTAGTTCAAGCGCCGCAAGCCCGTTTTCAATGCCGCGGGCGTAAATATCGTGCAGACCAGCAACTTCGGCATCGCTGGTGGCAACAATCAATTTCCCAATCGCATTGGCCATAATGCCGCGCGGCTTACAATAATCATAGATTAAGCGATTACCCTCAACACAAAGCTGTGCCTTAAGGCTATCAGTCGGGTAATACATGCCGGCATGAATAACTTCGGAATTGCGTGACGAAGTTTCTTCGCCGAAGCTCGGGTTTTTTTCCAAAACAATTGTGCT
Organism: Hyphomonadaceae bacterium; assembly: GCA_009773395.1. Classification (GTDB taxonomy): domain Bacteria; phylum Pseudomonadota; class Alphaproteobacteria; order Caulobacterales; family Aquidulcibacteraceae; genus Pseudaquidulcibacter. Next base: position 473,785 of record WRPI01000001.1, read on the forward strand.
TTGACCAGATCTTGCGAAACTAGCGGCTGTAGCAAGGCCCACAATGCCTGCGCCCACAATCACAACATCTATATCAGCCAAATCAAACCTCTATACATTCAGGCCAATTGGGCACGAAACGCCAAGTCCGCCAATACCACAATAACCATCTATATTCTTAGCCAAATATTGTTGATGATAAGTTTCAGCGTAATAAAAACTAATGTCAGGCACAATTTCAGTGGTTATTTGCCCATGACCCGCCAAACTTAGAACTTCTTGATATAAAAGAATCGCGTTTTGCGCCGAAATTTCTTGCGCTTGATTGGTGGGATAAATGCCAGATCGATATTGCGTGCCAATGTCGCCACCTTGGCGCATGCCAGAAGTTGGATCATGGCTTTCAAAAAACACTTTCACCAAGCCTTCAAAACTAATGATATTGGGGTCAAACACCACCATCACAATTTCATTATGGCCAGTCCTGCCGCTACACACTTCTTCATAGGTCGGGTTTGGGGTTATGCCCGCGCCATATCCAACTGCAGTGACATAAACACCCGCCTGTTGCCAAAACTTGCGCTCCGCACCCCAAAAACAACCCAAGCCGAAATATGCAATTTCTAAACCTGCAGGCCATGGGCCAAAAATCGGGCGGCCATTAACAAAGTGATTCTTATCCACATCCATTGGCGTGCCTCGGCCCTTTAAGGCGACTTCAGGAGATGGCATTTTAGTTTTATCGAAATTGAACATGGCTAAGCGACCTTTATGTGTTTTGCCCTTGTTTAACAGCATTTACAAAATTTGGCGATTTCCGTTTAAGCGGTGAGCGCTTCATTGGCTTTGCTGACTTTAATTTAGACGCACCAGTCTTAGGCAAAAGCGCCTTGACGGTTTTCTTGGGCTGGGCTTTTCGCTTAATTTGCTTAAGTTTGAGGCCTTGGCGAAGCGATAATGCGCCGCACGTGGCTCCTAAATCTGGGTCATTGAAGGCAGAACCGTATTTTTGCAAACGCTCCTCTAAACCATCAAGAAACTCACCCTCCCAATTGGTGAGCCCTTCGTCAAGCGCGAGATTGGATTGCCGCGTTTTTGAGACAAGGCGTATGGCGGCTCTTGTTATGGATGGGGTTACGCGGCTCATATTTCACTTTTTGGCTTTGATCCAGGGAAAATGTCTAATTCCTAAACTTAGAGCATTTCCCACGAAGTGTTAAGCGGTTTTTGGATAAGAAATCGGACAAACAACAAAATCGAAACCCGGCAATACTGGCACAACGTGGCCTAACGCAAAAGCTGTGCAAATAGAATCGCTTAAGCCGGAATGTGTTTGATTTTTCGGTTTTGGTTTTATGCATGGAAAAACTAACACGCTAATGCGACGCATTTGCTAATGTGTCAGTATTGCTTTGAAGAAATTGCTTTGGAATGGTCTTATGGGCAGGCTTGCCCTAAGCCCATTCGCTTATTATCCCTTCGCGCCCTAGGTTTTAGTCAAGTCCCAAAGCCGCTTCGCGGTCGCGCTTTGGCGCGAGGGCTTGACAAAAACCTAGGGCGCACAAACACTTGATGAATGGTTTTGGCGAGACAAGGTTCGCCATAAACCATTCCTAAGCCACTTACATATCTCTCCAACAACCCTGCAAAATTAATTCATCTTGAAAGTCTGGTGCGCTCGCGCCTATCCAAAGCCCTTTTCTCGCCTATAAACCGCCGAGCGGCGAAAAAATGACTAGATTTCACCCAGCGCAAGCAAATATAAATCCAGCATCATTTCTTCTTCTTGGCGGGTTTTGCTGTCTTTTTTGCGCAAACGAACAACGGTGCGCAGCGCTTTGGTATCAAAACCCAGCGCTTTGGCGTCGCCATAAACCTCTTTTAATTGATCCGCGACTTCTGCTTTTTCGGTTTCTAAATTTTCAATTCGCGTAACATAAGACCGCAATTTTTCTTTTGTGGTTTCGGTCAGTGCTTGTGGGGCTACAAATTCAACATCTTCAAAGCTCATTTTATTTTCCTCAATTGAGATGCTTTCCTAACCAGTTTAGATATTGGTTCAACCGCGAACACCAGCTCGACCACAGAAAAAGTCATTAAAGGCCGATGCCTTTGGTTTTGCTGTCAATCCGAAAAATTGCCCGCTCAGCGTCACTAAGGTTTGGGTTGTGATAAAGTGCTTTTTCAAACGCTTTGCGCGCTTTATCCAATTCGCCAGCTTCTTCATATAATGTGCCAAGCCCATGCCAAGCGGCAAAATGGCGGGGTTCAATTTCGAGCGCCTTTAACGTCATGGCTTTTGCAAGCTCTTTGTCGCCAAGCCGATATGCAATTGCCCCCGCCCGCGCAAATGATTCGCTAAAGCTGGGTTCAAGTTTCTGGGCGCTTTGATAGATTTGTAGCGCACGTGGCCAATCCTCCGCTTGCTCCAGTTCAGCAGCGCCTTCAAGCAGTAAATTTACTGTTGGCTGCTCGGCAACGGACATTTGCGCATAAAGTTTCGCCTCAATCATTTCTGCTTCAATCACGTTTTTCGCAAATCGCAATTCATTGAAATAATAAGTAATTTGTGTTTCGCGGAGCTGGCTTTCGTTTTGTGGGATTGGTGCTGGTTTTGGCGCTGCGACTTTTGAATGAACCGCCTCAAATTCTTCTGGAGCTACATTGTTTCGAGTTCCAAACAGCCATAAGGCAACCAAAACCAAGGCCAATATCACGCTGAATATTTGGATGTCTCTTTTGTTGCGGTTTTGGGTTTTTGAAACAGTCAAAAGATTTCCACTCCCAATACTAGATAGTTTGGCGTTGATTGTTTATATGGCGCGTTATGAAAACCCTCGCAACACCAAAAACCCTATATGACAAAATATGGGACAGCCATTTTATTTGTGATACCGAAAATGGCGACAGCCTAATTTATATCGACCTTCACCTTATTCACGAAGTAACCACGCCCCAGGCATTTGCAGGATTGGCCGCAAATCGCCGCGAAGTTGCTGCGCCACAACAAACATTGGCGGTTGCCGATCATAATACTCCAACCGAAAACCAAGCAGCAGGCGTTGATGCGGTGGAAGATGACGAAGCGAGGCTGCAACTACAAACACTTTCGCGAAATGTCGCCAAGCATAATATCGAATTTTTCCCGATGGGGCATGTCAACAATGGCATTGTGCATGTTGTTGGCCCAGAGCAAGGGCGAACTCAACCGTTTATGACCATTGTTTGCGGCGACAGCCATACTTCAACTCATGGCGCATTTGGCGCATTGGCGCACGGAATTGGCACGTCAGAAGTAGAACATGTTTTGGCAAGCCAGACTTTGCGCGCCCGCAAAATGAAAAATATGGCAATTGTCGTCGAGGGCAGTTTGCAAAATGGTGTAAGCGCCAAAGACTTGGCTTTGGCAATAATTGCAAAAATTGGCACGGCAGGCGGAACTGGTGCAGTTATAGAATTTATGGGCTCAGCCATCAGAGAATTGTCAATGGAAGGCCGTATGACGCTTTGCAATATGGCAATCGAAGCCGGTGCTCGCGCTGGCCTGATTGGGGTTGATGAAAAAACAATTGGATATCTTGAAAATAGGCCATCGTCGCCAAAAGGCGATAATTGGGGCAAAGCCGTTGAATATTGGCGAGGAGCCATAAGTGATGAAGGCGCGAAGTTTGACATGACCTTCACCCTTGATGGCAACAAAATTAAACCAATGGTCACATGGGGAACCAGCCCCGAACAAGCAATTGCAATTGACGAAGTCATTCCCGCGCGAAATACAATCTCGCAAATTGGGCTTGAAACTTTTGATAGGGCGCTCGATTATATGGACTTGCAGGCGGGCCAAAAAATTGCAAGCGTTGCAATCCAGCGGGTGTTTATTGGCTCTTGCACCAATTCGCGGATTGAAGATTTACGCGAAGCGGCCAGTGTTGCTCGTGGGCAAAAAGTAGCGCCATCAGTTCGCGCCATGGTAGTGCCAGGATCGGGGCTAGTAAAATTACAAGCCGAGGCCGAAGGATTGGCAGATATATTCATTGAAGCTGGATTTGAATGGCGCGAACCTGGCTGTTCGATGTGTTTAGGAATGAACCCTGATAAATTGGGGCCAAAGGAGCGCTGTGCTTCAACATCAAATCGCAATTTTGAAGGAAGGCAAGGGCGCGGTGGCCGCACCCATTTGGTTTCACCGCGAATGGCAGCTTGGGCGGCGATTAAAGGTGAGCTGTTCGATTATCGCCCAGGGTTGGCCCGCGCTGTCGATTGAACAATTGCATTTAGCAAAAGCCCATTAAGCCCGTCGCTGTGGGCGCGATAGGTTAGATCCGAATTGATGCCGATAACAAAGCCACGACCTCTTGGTTGCACCATTGCATAGGGTTTAAGCGCCATTTGCTCTTGATTGGCTTCCCAAACCACACCGCTTGCGACCAAATTCGGTTTTGACGAAAATAACAGAGGATTGGCACCATTTGCTCGATTTAATGGGCGGAAAATGTCGGAGCCTTGATACATGACATAAAGATTTGCGGGCAAGCCTTGCGTAAGCCAATGCGGTTCTGAAGTTTCTACCCGAACGATTGCACCATCGACAGAAATTGGATCCGCGGCATCTTCTTTAATAGTGTTTTCATACTCGCTTTTGTCGCTTATGCTGGTTCCAGCGACTGTAGCGCTGGTTTCACGTGAACGAGCTTCGCCACTGGGCGTTGCAGTTTCGCGGCGCGTTGCCAATAATTCCACGTTGGGCGCTGCTAGAAAGCGGGTCGCGCCACCAAGCGCAATAATAGTTCCACCATTCTGCACATAGGCTTTTAGATTGCTGATGCCGTCTTCACCGAGCATGGTTAAATAACCCGCATTTGTGTCGGGTAAAATTAAAACATCGAACCTTGCCATCGAAGCGCTTCGCAAGTTTCGGGTTCTTATTGGGGTAACATTAAAGCCGATATTGCGCTCGATAACGAAGCGAGTATTGCCCGCAGAATATGGATCTGTCGGCGCGTCCCAAGCAATTGCGATTCGTGGAAGCCGCAACTTTACTGCCTTAGGTGAGCCAAGGCTTGGGCCATTTGTGACCCAAGAATCATCAAAACCAACAATATTCGCGCCTGATTGATTGGCCAAAAGTGCGACTTTACCGCCAAGCCCATCGGAATTTTCGCTGTTCAAAAGAACAATTGAACCAGCAGGATAGGTTTTTCCTTCGAGAGTGAAAGCCTCTTCGAGCGCCCGCATTTTAAGGCCGTTCCTCAAAGCTAAAGCCTCAAAACGAATATAAGCGGCACTTCCAGAAGCGACAACATACCCGACTTTTGCAGCAGGGTTCAGCACATTCCCGCGCAAACCTGATTGCGGGGTTACTATATTGGTCGCGACCTGTGGGTTGGCGTTGCAATTTGCAACAGTGACATTAAACATCAACGGCAAAGACCATGCCGTTACGTCGTAAATTTCATCTTCAAGGCCACGGTTGCGCCTATCTTGTTGCCTCGCGATAAAATCTCTATCGAGCGCGACATTTCTATCAAGCAAATTTCTAATTAGACGTGAGCTTGGCTGTGCCCCCGAGACAATATAAGATCCAGCGCCATAATTATTCCCACAAGCATTAAAACTGCCGTTCGCAACTTTCACATCAATTCCTTGGCGAACCATAAGCTGTGCCAATTTATCGGCGCTTGCTTGATCGCTTTGGATTGGTATAAAATAATTGCCAGCGCTTTGGCCTTCGCTAATTGCTGTGCGTCGGAACTCATAAAAACTGCGCAAAAATTGCTGGCGATCGCGTGCGCCAACTTCAATGGTGGACATTGCCGCAACGAAATGGTGGTGAACCGTGTCGCGATAAGTCAAAACATTGCCATCACGACCGCGTGAGCGAAGCCCGCGCGAGGATCCTTGCTCATAAGTTAAAGCAATTGTGCCTTGCGCCGTTGGCCAGCCATCGCCATAGCCCGGGTAAAAGCCGTCAAATATTTCGCGTGTAAAATAATTAAAGCCAAAATTATCAAACCAACGGGCATTATTGCGCCCAATGCTGGCTCTCAATGCCCTTTGCCCCGCAGTGTGAAACGGGTTTATTGGATCGGCCTCTGGCGGGAAGAAGAAAGTTTCATCACGGCTCATTTCATGGGCATCAACCAAAATTGTTGGATACCATTGCAAATATGCCGCTACATGCCCTTGGGTTTCGGGCTGGGTTAGTGAAATCCAGTCGCGATTAAGGTCAAAATTATAGTGGTTCATGCGCCCACCTGGCCAAGGCTGGTCGCGCTCCGCCGCTAGTTCATCGGCATCAGCTTCAAGGCCAATTGCTTGTTCATTATTGGCCAAAACCCGCGCGCGACCGTCAGGGTTTTGGCTTGGAACAATTATTGTAAGGCTGTTTTGCCTTATGTTTGCCATACGATTATCGCCGCGACTTGCCAATAAATGATAGGCAACCATCATTGAGCTATCGGCAGGGCTAATTTCATCGCCATGCACAGAATTTGCAAGCCAAATGATTGTCGGTTGCGCTGCGATAATCGCATCTGATTGGGCTGGCGTTGTGCGCCGTGGATCCGCCAATGCCAGCGAATTCGCTTTGATTGCATCAAGATTGCGAATTTGCTCTGGCGTGCCAATTGCCACATAAATCAAGCGCCGGTTTTGCCATGTGCGACCATAATCAAATATTTTCACGCGCTCTGGCAGGGCGGTTTGCAATGCTTCGAAATAGCGAATAATTTCGGAAGGCGGCGTTATACGCTCACCAATATCATAACCAAGAACGCTTCTTGGTGTGGGAATCGTGGGGTCATAATCTGCATTTGGCCACATTAAATCGGGGGCAGCGGCAATTGGTGGCTCCGTGGTTTGCGCCATCGCGATATTGGGTAATGACTGAATATAAAGCGCGCATATGGCAACCATACCGACGCTTAGTTGTTTGAAATGCCTAAATCGATTTGTCAAAACCCCAATCCCCTAAAGATACGAAGTTGTTGCATCACGAAAAGGTTAAATCAAGACTAGATTACTTCAAAAGGGAAAACGCTACTCTCAATCTTGCGTCTTCAAATATTCAAGATGCCTCTCAACGCCTTCGACAATCAAATTCTTCGCAAAAGCCGAATCATGCCAGCCGCCGAGTTTGGTCCATTTTCCAGGCTCCAAATCCTTGTAATGGGTGAAAAAATGCTCAATTTGTGCGAGTTGTATTGCTGGTAAGTCGGTATATTCGTCGATGCCGCTATAAAAAGCGGTTAGACGCGGAACCGGGACGGCGATGATTTTTTCATCAATTCCCGCTTGGTCTTCCATCATTAAAACCCCAACAGGCTTAACCCGCAAAACACAGCCAGGAATTAGTGGTCGCCTGCCGATGCATAAAACATCCACAGGGTCGCCATCGCCCGATAAAGTGCCAGGGATAAAACCGTAATTGGTGGGATAGCGCATCGGGGTATATAGGAACCTATCGACGAACATTGCACCAGAAGCCTTGTCAATTTCGTATTTTATTGGCTCGCCACCAAGCGGAACTTCAATAATTACATTGACTTCGTTTGGTACGTCGGCGCCAACTGGTATTTTGGTTATGTCCATAAACTTTCTCCGCTTTTATTGCTCGGGTGAATACACTGTCTGGTAAAAAGAAGCACGAAAAAAGACTTCACAAAATCCAAAGTGCGGTAATTAACATAAAGCAATGCCCGAAAAGTGCTAAACGGTTTTTGGAAAGAGCTAAGGCTTAGGAAGGGTTTTTGGTGAAAACTGTGTTTTAACAAAAACCCTTCATATATGATCTTGCCGCCCCGAGTGCTTGTCAAGGGGTGGCTTCGCCATGCTAGCACTTCGCCCCTTGACAAGCACTCGGGGCGGCTTTCACCATTGATACCAAGTTTTTTGAAGCTAAAAGGTTCACCAAAACTTGGTCATGTCTCTTTTCAAATTGTACCAAATCGACAGGTCTTTTTTGAATAAACCAGTGAATATAGGTGATTTTATAGCCTCGACATCAGTATTCAGTCGGCTATAGCCGCTGCCTATTCCGCAGGTAAACCCGCTTTCAACCGTCTTTCATGCTCTGCTCTAATTGCGACCAATCGGTCTTCTTCAGAAACACTCGAAACGCCGCCAAATAGCCGTTTTATCCAATGGTCCAAATCATCAACAATTGTGTATACAGCAGGAACAAAAACCAAGCTCAGCGCAGTTGATAAAGCCAACCCGCCAATTACCGCAATTGCCATACCTTGCCTGAATGCACCAGGGCCAGCGGAGGTTAGGGCGTTGGGTATCATACCCGCAATCATTGCAATTGAAGTCATAATGATGGGGCGTGAGCGTTTGCGAGCCGCGTCAATCAATGCTTCATAACGCCCCATTCCATGGGCGATGGATTCAACCGCAAAGTCCACCAGCAAAATTGAGTTTTTGGTAGCAATACCAATCAGCATCAAAAGCCCAATAAAGACTGGTATGGATAAAGGTTGCTGCACCAAGAATAACCCTAAAAATGCCCCCGCAGGCGCGAGAACAATAACTGAAACAATGGTAATTGGTTGCAAGAAATCTTTAAACAAAAGCACAAGAACGCAATAAACCAAAAACACACCCAAAAGAATTGCGCTCAAAAACTGACTTACCATATCACCTAATTCTTCGGCGTCACCAGATTCCTTAATTATGACGCCGGGGCCTGGGTTCTTGTAAAAATCCAAATTTTTCAATTCGTCAAAAGCCGGGCCAAGTTCATAACCATCGGCAAGACCCGAAGATACTGACACTACTCTTTGACGATTTTCACGTGAAATCCGCGCTTGCCCGCCGCCGTATGTGACTTCGGCAACAGCATCCAAAGGCACAGTTCCGCCACTCATGGTCGGGACGCGCAATGCCCTTATGCTTTCAATATCGGCACGATTTTCACGACCCAAGCGAACCAAAATCGGAATTTGCCGCTCGCCAGCATTAAACTTCGGCAAGTTCATTTCTACGTCCCCGGAAGTTGCAATTCGGGTTGCGTTCGCGATTTCATACACGCTTACCCCAAGCCTTGCCGCTTCTTCTCGGCGCGGCACCACATGGATTTCGGGCTTGGTAATATCCGCCGAGGAGCGTAAATCGACAACCCATTTAAGTTTGCGCATTTCTTGAACCATGCGATCTGCGGCTGCATCAAGGGCTTGCGGGTTATCTGAAACCAAATTGATTGTGACTTGGCCACCGCCCGGTCCGCCACCGCCGCCAAATTGCGCACGGATTCCTGGGATTTGTGTGATTTGTGAACGCAAAGAGGCTTCATATTGTTTCTTGGTAACGTCACGATCTTTACGGTCAGTCATAGTTATGAAATAGCGCGCACCAGTCAAATCACCGCGCAAAGACTGAACCACATGTTTGGTCCCTTGCTCATTGGCAACTATAATCCCGACTTGACGCGCTGTAATATCCGCCTCATGCGGCGTAAGGCCGGGCGGTAAGTCGATGGAAACTTGCATAAAGCCATCATCAAGCTCTGGCATGAATGTTTTGGGCGTAAATACTGCTGCGCCCAACGAAACAACCATAACAACCATACCGATGCCAAAAGTTTTCCAGCGGTTTAGCAAAGCCCAATTGAGAACGCCTTCATACCAAATCATGGCTTTGCTTGGCCCTTTTTGTTCCTCAGTTTTTGGGTTCAAAAGGTATGCCGCCATCAATGGCGTGATTAGCCTAGCCACTAGAAGCGAGAACATCACCGCAATTGCTACGGTTATGCCAAATGATTTGAAAAACTGGCCGACGATCCCGGTCATAAAACTAACTGGCACAAACACCGCCACGATTGTGAAAGTCGTTGCCACTACCGCAAGGCCAATTTCGTCCGCCGCTTCTAAAGCAGCTTGAAATGGGGTTTTGCCCATTTGAATGTGGCGTTCAATATTTTCGATTTCAACAATTGCGTCATCAACCAAAATCCCTGCCACCAAACCTAGCGCAAGCAAGGTCACGCCATTTAGGGTGAAACCCAACAAATCCATGAAGTAAAAAGTCGGAATAGTTGATAGCGGAATTGCGACTGCCGCCAAAAACGTCGCTCGCCCTTCTTTTCTGGCAATCGCAAATATCGCAATTACCAATGTGAAAAGCGCTAAAATCACCACTTCACTAATATGTTGATGGGTCAATTTGCCAATAATATAGCCACCGCCAAAAAGGACAATACCGATAGCTGCCGCAGCTTTGAATATTACGCGCCAACCACCCAAAAATATCGAGACAACTAAAGTCGCCAATAATGCGCCTTCGAACATCGATAAAAGCGATGAATCATAATCGGACTGCACATAATCGGCAGGCGTATAAGCGGGGTAAATTTCAATGCCGGGGTTTGCCTTGCTAAAATCAGCAAGTTTTTTTTGCACCAAACGATAAGTGCGCAATGCCGAGGCGGTTTTGGTTGATTGAATTTCAAACATTGTAACTGGCGCATCATTGAGCCGTGAAACACTGGCCAAATCTGTGCCGCCATCGCGCACATCCGCGATATCGGACAGCTTTATCGCGCGCCCGCCACCAAGAATAATTGGGGTTTGCGCCAATTCTTCAACGGTTTTGGCTGAGCCAATGGTGCGAATAAGTTGCTGGCCTGAACCGGTTTCCGCCATGCCGCCGGGGATATCGGCGTTTTGCGCCCGCAATGCCCGCGAAACATCGGATACAGTTGCCCCAAAAGCATTAAGCCGCGCAGGGGAAACTTCAACGCTGATTTGGCGATTGGTTCCGCCAAAGCGATTAACCCGCCCTACGCCTTTTACACTAAGCAATTGGCGCGAGATTTCGCGGTCAATTAGCCATGATAAATCTTGCGGCGACATGTTTGGCGCCCTAACCGCATATATACCAAGTGGATCCTGATCATTAAAATCAAAACGCTGGACAATTGGTTCCATAATGCCATCGGGTAATTCTGAACGAACTTGCGCCACCGCCGCCCTTGCATCATCGACTGCTTTTGAAATATCAGTGCCAATTTGCAATTCCACAAATGTTTCAGAATTTCCAGTTCGCGCGGTTGAATTTACTTTCTTAACGCCTTCAATGCCAGCCAAAGCCCCTTCTATTTTTATGGTAATTTGGTTTTCAATTTCGGCAGGTGCGGCACCCGGTTGTGAAACCACAACCACAAAAGCCGGAAAGCTAATTTCAGGATTTGAATTAATCGGGAGCTTAAAAAATGCACCCATACCCATAATGGTGAGAATAAAAAACAACACCACTGGTGGAATTGGGTTCTTAATCGCCCAAGAAGAAATATTGCGCATTTCGCCCTCTTATTTCTTATTTTGTGGCGCAGCCACTGTTGGTGTTGGCCGTGCAGCAGGAACAGCCCCGCGAACCGGAGTTCTTGTTGGCGCAATTTTTTCGTTTTCAGCAAGGAAAGATGCGCCCGCCGTCACAATCCATGAACCGACAGCTGGGCCAGTTAATAATTCCACCATATCGCCGTTACGACTACCGATGGTAATTTTTTGCTTAGTAACACTATTATCGGGGCGCATTACGAACACCGAAGCACCGTCTTTATCATACAGAATGCCAGCGGCAGGTAGCGCGCTTACTCGTCTTGTGCTGCCATTGGCGACACCATTCAAAAAGACGCCAGAACCAATTGCAGATGAAGGTTCAAGCGTGAATCTTGCGATGCCTGTATGTTTTTGCGGGTCAATTTGCGCTGGTAATCGCCGTAGATTGCCACCGACATAAGAACCATCGGGTGCGCGAAATTGGGCGCGCATTCCGATGCTAAGGCGCGAAATATCGGCTTCCGAGGTTTCGGCGGCAACCTCGAGCGCGCCATTTGAAGTTATTGTGAACATTGGCATACCAGTTGCGCCAGCAATTTCGCCAACCGAAACATTGCGGGCAGTAACAAGGCCACCGACAGGGGATGTAATTAAGCCGCCATTTTGCCGCGAATTTGATTGCGCTTGTTGCGCAATTGCTACCCGCAAATCTGCCTGCGCCGCAGCTAATCTTGCTTGTGCTGCTGAAAGCCCTTGCCGCCTTGATTGCATAATGGCGTTCATGTCGCCGCGTGCCGAATTAAGCCGTGCTTGGGCGGATTCCATTTGGTGTCTGCGCCGTTCAATTTCTTCGCGTGACAATGCACCAACATCATTGGTCGCCAATGCGCGTTCATATTGCGAGCGTGCCTCGGCGGCTGCAATTTCGGCGGCATCAATTGAAAGCGCGGATTCGCGTGGCCCACTGCTGCTGCGGTTAAGCACTTCACGGGCGCTAGTTACAGAAACTTGGGCTTCTGCAAGTGAAGTTTGGGCGCGGCGAACTTGGGCCGCCAATAATTCACTATCGGCGCCGATTTGCCTGCCATCAAGACGCGCCAAAGCCTGCCCCGCCCTAACATAATCGCCGGCATCAACCAATAATTGAACTACCCGTGCGCCAGATGAAGTTGGAAAAATTCTCGCTTCTTGAATTGCCTGCACTCGGCCCGCAACAATGATTGTTGGGGTAAAGTCGGTTTGCACGATTTGCGCAATTGACACCGCCTGCGGCGAACGCCCAGGGCCTTTTTTCTTATTTGATTCCTTTTTTTCAACTGATTCTTTTTTTGCTTTTTCGGTACCAGTTTTTGAACAAGCATTAAAAGAAAAAACCGAAACTAGCGCCAAAAGTGAAACCGCTATTTTGAACTTATTGTTATTTTTTCTCATGGGAATCTCTCAGGCTCGGTTCTTTATTTGGGATTGGGTTTGGCTTTTAGGGCTTAAATAACGCTGGCAAAAATTTTTCAACCATCGGCTTGCTTCAATATTGCTAACATCGCCGCAAAACGCCATGCGCAGCACCATACCGTCAACAGAGGCCATAATCATGGTCGCTGCTTCGGCAATATTAAGGCTCTCATCAATATGCCGCAATTTTTGGCCGCATTCCAAAATCGCGCAAAAATGACTATGTAAATCCATATAAGCGCGCGAACAGCTTTCGGCGAAAATCGGGTTGCGCATGGCTTCTGAAATCAGCTCCGCTGCCATTGCGCCTTGTTCTTTGGTGCAATAATTTGTCACAACGTCGTCAAGCAATTTATCCATAGTTTGAAAAAAATCTGCGCCGTTTTGAATTTCGCTAAGCGCCGATTTGAATGATTGCATGGCACGGAATTGATCGTCTTCAGCCATAGCCGCAATAATTGATTCTTTGGAATCGAAATAGCGATAAAGCGCGCCCGGGCTAATGCTGGCTTTGGCGCAAATCTCGGCCATGGTGGTTGAGTGAAAACCACGCTGCTCGAAACATATTTTTGCTGCTTCGACTATTTCCCTTTTTCTAATTTCGACCTTTTGAGGGTTGACTGTGCGCACGATTGCCCCTATTCATAAAACGAACATTCGTTCTCTTTATTGTTATCTGTGATTTGGGTCAAGGGTTTTTTGGTTGTTTTTGCATTGGTATTTAAGCGAAAATTGCCATTACAAGCCTGACAAATCCATATAAGAGGCATGAAGTGATTGTGTGGCGCTTAATTTAATAGGACCTTGGAAATATGCACGGCAGAACTTTTGGCATATCTAATAATAAAAATACGTCGATTTTTGCGATATTGGTTTTCGCGGGCGCACTAAGTTCTTGCACGCATGTGCCGAAGAAAGACGGTTTTCTGCCAATTGGTATGCGCGCAGTAAACGCGCCCACTATTGCTATTGAAGATTTTCGTGACGTGCCGCCTGCGCCTTCTGAGCAAAGTGCGCAGTGGTGGCAAAAATTCGCCGATGCCACTTTGACCCAATTGGTGCGTGATGCGCAAAGCGAGAATATTGACTTGCAAATCGCTCATTCGAGGCTGCGTGAAGCACGCGCCCAGGGCCTTGCAACAATTGCTGGCTATGCGCCGCGCCTTGATATTGGTGGCAGTGTTTCGCAAACCAAGCGCACAGCGGGGGAGGGGCTAGAGAACATATATGGCCAGCCAGTAAATTCGCAAAGCACCGCTAACAGTTTCGCTCGCGCAAGTTGGGAAGTGCCGCTTTTTGGCCGCCTCGGAGCATCTGTTGCTGGCGCAAGGGCCAATGTCGAACTTGGTGAAATCGGTATAGAAGCCGCTAAAATTGCAATGATCTCAGACATTGCCGCCGCCTATATTGATTTACGCGCCGCCCAGACGCGCCAAATTTATTTGCAAGAAGATTTGGCCCGAGCCGAAGTCTTGTCGCGCATAGCGCAAGAAAGATTGCGCGTCGGTCTAATATCCCGCAGCGATGCTTCTTATGCTGCCACCCAAGAATCTGGAACCCGTATTGCGCTTGCTGACGCAATTTTACGCGCGCGTGGCAGTCTTGATAGGTTGGCAATTTTGCGCGGCGTGACGCCCGGAAGTTTGGATGCACAATTGGCGCTATCGGCTGCGGATTATGCGTTTCCTGCAAATGCGCCGCAAATTGAGGCAATTCCCGCCAATTTCGTCAGGCGCAGGCTTGATGTCAAACAAGCCGAAAGAAATGCTATTTTGGCCTCGGCCAATGTCGGAATAAACCGTGCACAATTATACCCAAGTCTGTCAATAAGTGGCACCATTTCACTGGTCGCGGCACTTGCGGGCGCGCCAATCGGTTCAGCAATAGGGCGCTCGGTAGTGTCGCCGTCGGTGAGCTTGCCACTTTTTGATTTTGGTCAAAATTGGGCGGCAGTAAGGGTTGCCAACTCGCGTTTTGACGTTGCGATGTTAAATTACAAGGCCGCAGTTTTAGGCGCAATTGCCGAAGGTCAATCGGCGCTAAGCGCTTATGATCAAGGGCTTAACCGCGCCAATGCCGCCAAAACCTCGGAAGATGCCGCCAAAACTCGGGTAATTGCGGCGCGCGAAGCGTTTCGGGTTGGGCTTATTTCAATGAAAGACAATATTGAGGCCGAAAGCGATTACGCCAACGCCCGTCAATCACGCCTTGCCGCACAAGCACAATTATCCGACAGCGCCATTGGCCTCTATCGCACGTTTGCTGGTAGCCCAGAGATTATTGAATAGAAAACCAACGAGACATCTGGACAAATTGCACATTATATGGTGCAGTGCGTAGAGAATTATGCGCGCGGCACTGGGTCATCAAGAAAGCGCCAACGGGAGTGTGGAACAGTTGGGTGGAATTAATCACCTTCAATCCAAAAATAAAACTTTTGGTTTGCGAAAGGAAAGTCAAGTGGCTTTGGAATGGTTTATGGAAAACCATGCTTTTCCAAAACCATTCAACGAGTTTGTGTGCGCCCTAGGTTTTTGTCAAGCCCCTTGCCTTCGGGCGCAAAGCGCGGGCTTGACAAAAACCTAGGGCGCGAAAGGACAATAACCGAATGGGCTTAAGGCAAACCTGTCCTTAAGACCATTCCAAAGCAACTACTTCAAGGCAATGAAAACTGATTGCTATTACGCCGCATTAGCATGACGGTTTGTAGGAAGCGCAAAAACGAAAACCTCAAAACAGAACATAATCCACTTTAAGCGATTCCACTTAAACGACCTCTGCGCTAATGAAATAGAAATTGCTAAGAAAAGAAAGCGAGAACTCGAAAATGGCTAAGAACAAACACAAAGGATCATCGTTGGATTCATTCCTTGAAGAAGAAGGCGTTTTGGGAAACTTTCAAGCAATTGCTATTAAAGAAGTTGTTGCCTGGCAATTGTCACAAGCGATGAAAGAGAAAAATATTAGCAAAAGCGCGCTTGCTGCCTTAATGAAAACCAGCCGCACGCAAATAGACCGTGTTCTTGACCCAACAAACGGCAACGTGACACTCGAAACTTTGCTAAGAGCAGCAGCCGTTTTGGGACGCAGCGTCCAATTGCAATTGGTTTAAGTTCTAAACTTGCTCCAGTACCAAATATTCATGGGATCGCATTTCATAGAGCCGTGAGGCGGTACGCTCAAACTCGGTGCTTTGCGTGCCACTGATATAGGTTTCTTCGGGGGGCGCGGCCAATGTGATTATCAATTTGGTTTTGGCTTCATAAAGTGCGTCAATTAAATTGCGAAATCTCGCGGCTTCATTGAATTGTGCTGTCGATAATTGCGGCACATTTTCGATTATTATTGTGTTGAAAGTCTTGGCCAATAGCAAATAGTCGCGGGTGCCAAGAGCCGCTTGGGTATTTGATTGATTGCCGCAAAGTTCAAGAAAATCAAAACGAGCGCACCCTGCGGCGGCGCATTTGATTGTCCAATCACGGCCATCAATATTAAGTTTTTTTTCAAGCCCTTTTGCACCAAAAGTTAGCCTATCCCATGCCCTGTCGGCAAAAATTTGGGCATTTTCACCCACGCCGATAAAATATGTTGGCTCACTTTCTAGACGGCTTAGGCGATAATCGCGCTTTGAATCGAGACTTATTATGTCTAATTCGTTCTCAATTCGCGCAAAAAATGGAAGCAAGAGCTCGCGGTTTATGCCGTCTTTATAATGCTCGCGCGGCGCTCGGTTTGAGGTTGCAACAATCACGCATTTGCGTTCAAACAAGGCTTCAAACAAGCGCCCCAGAATCATCGCATCAGCAATGTCAGTTATTTGGAATTCATCAAAGCACAAAAGTGTCGCTTTGTCGGCAATTAACTTGGCAACTGGCCTTATTGGGTCATCACCCGCGCCGCGCACATAATGCGGCATATTGCGCCTTTGGGATTCGGAAAGTTTGCGCCAATTGTTTATTTCATCATGCGCCCACGCCATAAATTCCTGAAAATGGATGCGCATTTTTTTTGGGATAGTTGCCGCATCAAAAAACAAATCCATAAGCATGGATTTGCCACGCCCAACTTTGCCGTAAATATAAAGCCCTTTTGGCGTGGGTTCAGGGCGGCCAAATAAGAACAAAGCATTATCTGGCCTCCAGCCAATAAGCCGCTGGTTTAATATGGCCAATTGCTCAATTGCTTCGGCTTGCTCTGGGTCAAATTCAATCAAGCCAGCTTCGGCTTTTTGCCGATATGCGCTAAGTAAATCGCCCATCATTTCATTTGCGGTATAACAAATTCGGAACCCAACAACTCCTCGGGCCACCTTGCGGTCACGGTTTTGGTTTTGGTATAGAATCTCACGCCTTCGGGCCCATGTTGGTTGATGTCGCCAAAAGCCGAGCGTTTCCAACCACCAAAACTATGATAGGCCAAGGGGACTGGTATTGGCACATTTATTCCAACCATGCCAACATCAACACGGCTCGCAAATTCGCGTGCCAACCCGCCAGATTTAGTGTAAATCGCAACGCCATTGCCATATTGGTGGCTTGAAGGCATTGCCAAAGCCTGTTCAAAATTTTCGCTACGCGCAATTTGCAAAACTGGCCCAAATATTTCTTGTTTATAGCTCTCCATATCGCTGGTAACTTTGTCAAACAGCGAACCACCAAGAAAATAACCATTTTCATAGCCTTGTAATTTGGTATTGCGGCCATCAACAATAAGCTCGGCACCTTCGGCAATGCCTTTTTCAATCCAATTTAGCACGCTTTGGCGATGTTCGGCGGTTATTAATGGGCCGTAATCGGTTGAAGCATCGCTCGGAACACCAATTTTAAGGCTTTCAACTTTCGGTCTAAGCCTATCAATCAAGCCTTCGGCAGTTTGTTCGCCTACCGGCACGGCAACACTTATTGCCATGCAACGCTCGCCTGCCGAACCATAACCCGCACCAATTAAATCATTTGCAACTTGGTCAAGGTCTGCGTCTGGCAATATTATGGCGTGGTTTTTGGCGCCGCCCATCGCTTGAACCCTTTTCCCATAAGTGGCGGCTTTGGCATAAATATATTCGGCAATCGCAGATGAGCCAACAAAACTAATTGCCTTTATGTCAGGGTGTTCCAAAATGCCGTCAACCGCGATTCTGTCGCCATTCACAACGTTAAAAACCCCGTCAGCTAGCCCCGCCTCTTGCAATAATTCGGCCAATTTCAAAGGCACGGACGGGCATTTTTCGGAGGGTTTAAGAATGAATGCATTGCCGCAAGCTATTGCAACAGCCGACATCCACAAAGGTATCATCGCGGGAAAATTAAAAGGCGTAATGCCCGCGACCACGCCCAACGGCTGGCGCATCGAATACATGTCGATTTTCGGCCCCGCGCCTTGGCTAAATTCGCCTTTTATTAAATGCGGGATGCCGCAGGCAAATTCGACAACCTCAAGTCCACGGCCAATATCGCCTTTTGCGTCTGCATGGGTTTTGCCATGCTCAGATGATAAAAGCGCCGCCAATGCGTCTAAATCGCGCTCAATAAGTGCCTTGAAATTGAACATCACGCGCGCGCGGCGCTGCGGGTTGGTTGCAGCCCAATCGATTTGAGCCTTTTTAGCCGAAGCTACGGCAAGGCCAAGCTCATCAATTGTTGCTAAGCTAAGTTTGGCTTGAATTTGACCGATTACGGGGTCAAACACATCGTGAAATCGCCCCGAATTGCCAGAAACTATTTTGCCACCAATAAAATGCCCAATTTGTTGCATCACTTGCCCTTTTTTTGTGAATGACATAACCTTTTCACCGAGCTATGTTTGTAGCATAGGGAAAACTGATTTGTCACAAGATGAACCACACATAATTGATAAATTAATTGTCGAACGCGCACCACAGCTAGCAACCAGTCCATTTTGGCCGATTTTATGGCCAATAATGAAAGTTATTTTGGGCTATGATGCCGCAAAACAAATGATGGACAAAATAAACGGCGTTCCCAGCGCACAAGTTTTTAACTATTTAAGTGAATTTTTGAATCTAAAGGTCACTTCCCACGGCCTTGAGAACTTACCGTCAAGTGGCAGGGTTATTATTGTTTCAAACCACCCATCTGGAATGGCAGATAGCGTGGCATTATTTGATGCCGTTCGTGCTAAAAGGCCCGATATTAAGTTTTGGGCCAATGCTGGGCTAACGAGATCTTGTCCCAATTTATTGCAAACATTGATTCCGATTGAATGGACAATTGCCAACCGAACTCACGCCAAAACTCGTACTACATTTTTGGCGACAAAAAAAATGATGCAAAGCGAAGGAATATTGGCGATTTTCCCCGCTGGCAGATTGTCGAAACTGAAACTAGGTCGCCTAACCGATAGGGAATGGATGACTGGGTTCGTTGCAGCAGCCAAGAAATTCAACGCCCCAATTTTGCCGGTTCATATTAAGGCCCCAAACGCGTTTTGGTATCATATGCTTGACGTAATTTCCGATCAGTTGCGCAATCTTACTGTGTTTCGGGAATTACTAAACAAAAAAGGCGCTTCATTTAAATTGGTAGCGGGGCCATTAATAATGCCGCAGGACTTAGCCAAAGATAATAAAGAAGCCAGCGCAAAATTAAGAGAATATATCGAAACCAGCCTTGCAAAGCGACGTGAGCATTAATTTGTCTGCAAACAACAAGCATATAGTCGATATATTGATAGAAGAACGAGCGCCGAAATTGGCCGCTTCGCCCTTTTGGCCAATAATTAAACCGACATTGAATGCATTATTGGGCTATAAAAAGGCCGTCGAAATGGTCGATTTCGTAAAAAGCAAATCGGGCCAAGAAGCGCTTCTTTATGTCAGCGAACTTTTGCATCTTCAAAACACGATTAAAGGTTTTGAAAATCTTCCTCGTGGTGGAAGACTAATTGTTGTAGCGAATCACCCGACAGGAATTGCAGACGGCATCGCGCTTTTTGATGCAATCCGCGAAATCCGCGAAGATATTTTATTTTACGCAAATGCCGATGCGCTAAGGTGTTGCGGAAGATTTGCGGAAACAATCATACCTGTGGAATGGGTAATTGAAAAACGCACGCGCGAAAAAACTAGAATCACTCTGCACGAAACCAAATTGGCGCTCGAAAGCGAAAAAACCCTGGCGATTTTTCCTGCTGGAAGGCTCGCGCGTGTTGAAAAAGGCATTTTGACTGACCCCGAATGGTCGCAAAGTGCGGTTTCAATTGCCAAAAAATATGATGCTCCGATTTTACCGGTTCGCATAAGCGGCCCAAATGCCTTTTGGTTTCATTTGTTTGATAAAATATCGAAAGAATTGAGAGACATAACTTTGTTTCATGAGCTATTGAACAAAAAAGGTAAGGAATACCAATTGATTGCTGGCCCACCCATATATCCATCTGAACTTGACGCTGATAATCGGGCGGCCACTTTGATGCTAAAAAACTATATTGAAACGCAATTAAGCTGACTTTCGCACTTGCTTAATACAAGAAGCATACACATTTGAGTCACGAGAGGGCGCAATTTAATGGAAATTATTGGGTGGATGTTTACGCTAGAGGGATGGGTTGCTTTGGCAACTTTGACGCTTTTGGAAATTGTATTGGGGATTGATAATGTAATTTTTGTATCAATCGCCGCGTCCAAATTGCCAATAGCAGTTCGCGCCCGCGCCCGCAAAATTGGTTTGTTCTTGGCGATGTTCCTGCGCATTGCCTTATTGGCATTTCTCACAACATTGGCTGGCCTAACCGACCCGTTATTTGAATTGATGGGGCGCGGATTTTCGTGGCGTGATATGATTCTCGGTTTTGGCGGGCTTTATTTGGTTTACAAAGCAACCATCGAAATATCTGACATGGTAAGGGCAAAGTCCTTTGATGAACATGCGGGTCCCAAGACCACTAATGACATGTTCTTGCTCGTGGTGGCGCAAATCGCGATTGTTGATGTTGTTTTTGCAATTGATTCGATTTTGACTGCTGTCGGCATGACCAACCATTTACCAATAATGGTCGCCGCAGTTGTGATAGCGGTGTTAGTAATGATGTTCGCAAGCGGCATAGTATCGGCATTCATCGAAAAAAACCCAACCACAAAAATGCTGGCCTTGGTATTTCTATTTATGATTGGCTTGGTTTTGATTGCTGATGGTATGGGTTTTCACATTGAACGTGCTTATATTTATGTCGTCGTTATTTTCTCGATAGTGGTTGAAACCCTAAACACAATAATGCGCGGTGTGATGGAAAAGCACGCTCTGCAAAATATAATAAAAATGGATATTGACGAAAACAGCGAAAATGACCCCGTGAGCGATTCTGATAGGGGTTGATACTGAATTACGGCATTCGACATTTAAGTTGAAAAAATCAAGTTCAATTGACGACTTAAGCGTTTGGGTTGAAAAAAAGAAAAAGCAGGTGGCTTAGGAATGGTCTCAAGGGCAGGTTTGCCTTGAGCCCATTCAATTATTATCCTTTCGCGCTATGAATTTAGTCAAGTCCTCGCGCGAGAGCGCGACCGCGAAGCGGCTACGGGACTTGACTAAATTCATAGCGCAAACACACATTCGATGAATGGTTTTGGAAAAGCAAGGTTTTCCATAAACCATTCCTAAGCCACTTATTCTTTCTTTCCCAAACAATACACCAAATGTAGGAATTTGATGCAATTTGAAGGTCCGATGCGCTAAGTAGGGTCGGCAAACGAGTGCTAATGCGTATCATTACCATGCCAATTTCCAATAAATCCAGATCCCACCCTCTAAAAAGCCAAAAATAACCCATGATTAGCAATTTCCCTTAAAATACTGATGCTTTAGAATGCGGTTTTTGCGCCGAATCTGCAATCAATTGCACTTATGATGTTGCGGCATTTTCTTGCTCATGTTAACAGCCGCCGCGCTGTTGAGTTATTTTCATACATGCTCAATGTTCAATGTAAGTGGAAACGGAAATTAGTAGATGTCACAAGCTATCGCGCGATATGCTTCAACCCTTTTTGAATTGGCAAATTCTGAAAAGAATTTGGCGGTTGTGGAAAAAGACGCGGCCGCTTTGATGAACGCTTTTGCGGCTTCAAATGATTTGCGAAATGCCATGAAAAGCCCACTTTATGCGACCGCTGATAAAATTGCGGCATTGACGCAGATATGTGCGAAGTTGAAAGCGTCAAAAATATTAGTGAATTTTGTTTCCGTAGTGGCGGCCAATGGTCGCAGCGGTGAATTGCCAGCGATGTTCAAGGAGTTTCTTGAAAAATCAGCATCAGCGCGTGGTGTTGTAAATGCGAAAATCGAAACCGCCGCCGCACTTAACAACGAACAAATTGGCGAATTATCAAATAGCTTAGGCCGCGCCCTTGGCAAGCAAGTAGAAGTTGAAACCAGTATTAAGCCAGAATTATTAGGCGGCTTAGTGGTAAAAATAGGGTCAGTTTTATTTGATGATTCCATCAAATCCAAACTTGATCGTCTAAAAATTAGTTTGAAAGGTATTTAGGCAATGGACATTCGTGCCTCAGAAATCTCAGCGATTCTCAAGGACCAAATTAAGAATTTTGGCTTTGAAGCCGAAGTGGCCGATATTGGCAGGGTCTTGTCAGTGGGGGACGGCATCGCGCGTATTCATGGTTTGGACAGCGTTCAAGCCGGTGAAATGGTTGAGTTTAGCGGCGGCGTTAAAGGTATGGCGCTTAACCTAGAGCGCGACAATGTCGGTGTAGTTATTTTCGGCGAAGACCGTGGCATTAAAGAAGGCGACAGCGTTAAGCGGCTTGGTGAAATTGTTTCGGTTCCAGTTGGTCGCGGACTTTTAGGCCGGGTTGTTGATGCTTTGGGTGAGCCAATTGACGGCAAAGGCCCGATTCAAGATGTAGCATCACGCCAAAAAGTGGACGTGAAAGCTCCGGGCATTATACCGCGCAAATCAGTGCATGAACCGATGCAAACTGGCATTAAATCGATTGATGCACTTATTCCAATTGGCCGCGGCCAGCGCGAATTGATTATTGGCGATCGCCAAACTGGCAAAACCGCAATTGCAATTGATGCGATTATTTACCAACGCGACGCACATGACAGAAATGCCTCTGAAACCGAAAAACTATATTGCGTATATGTGGTTATTGGCCAAAAGCGCTCAACAGTTGCGCAATTGGTGAACACGCTTGAAGAACGCGGTGCTTTGAAATATTCAATTATCGTTGCAGCAACTGCATCTGACCCTGCTCCGCTTCAATATTTGGCACCGTTTACTGGCGCAACTATTGGCGAATGGTTCCGCGATAATGGCATGCACTCGCTGATTATTTATGACGATTTGTCCAAACAAGCTGTGGCGTATCGCCAAATGTCCTTGTTGCTTCGTCGTCCACCAGGCCGTGAAGCCTATCCCGGCGATGTATTCTATCTTCACTCCCGTTTGCTCGAACGGGCTGCGAAATTAAATGAAGATAATGGCGCAGGTTCGATGACTGCCCTGCCGATTATCGAAACCCAAGCAAATGACGTTTCGGCTTATATTCCAACCAATGTGATTTCAATTACTGATGGTCAGATTTTCTTGGAAACTGAGCTTTTCTACCAAGGGATTCGCCCTGCAGTAAATGTCGGTCTATCGGTTTCACGGGTTGGTTCTTCGGCGCAAGTTAAGGCAATGAAACAAGTTGCTGGCCCAATTAAAGGCGAATTGGCGCAATATCGCGAAATGGCGGCATTTGCGAAATTTGGTTCTGACCTTGATGTTTCGACACAGCGTTTGCTCAATCGTGGCGCGCGTTTAACGGAACTATTGAAACAAGACCAATTCTCGCCAGTGCCAGTCGAAGAACAAGTAATTCTAATTTATGCAGGCACAAAAGGTTATCTTGATAAGGTCGCTGTCAGTGACATTAAGCGTTATGAGCGCGAACTTAAAGAGCTTCTTTCGGGCAAACATAAGGATTTAGCGACCGCAATCCGCGAAAAGCTAGATATTAAAAAAGACGGCATTGAAGATAAAATTATCGCATTGCTTGAAGATTTCACCAATGGCTTTGCGGCTGGCTAGGGATTATCAATGGCGAGCTTAAAAGATTTTCGCACCCGCATTTCTTCGGTAAAATCAACCCAAAAAATTACCAAAGCAATGCAAATGGTTGCCGCAGCAAAATTAAAGCGCGCGCAAGAGGCCGCTGAAGCTGCACGCCCCTATGGTGAGAAAATTGCATCAACGGTTGCCAATCTTGCATTGTCTGTAAAAGGTTCGGATGCTGCGCCAAAATTATTGCGTGGAACTGGAAAAGAGCAAATTCATCTGTTGATTGTTGCGTCATCTGAGCGCGGCCTTTGCGGAGGTTTCAATACCAATATTGTCAAAAAAGCCCGTGAAGTTTTGAACGCGCTTGAAGCGGCGGGCAAAACCGTTAGGATTTTGACTGCGGGTAAAAAAGGCCGTGATCAATTGCAAAGAACATTTGCCGACAAAATGATTGGCCATTTGGATTTTTCAAAAACCCGTGCTGTGGGCGCGGCCCAATCAAACGAAGTTTCAGCCAAGCTGATGGAACTTTTTGAAGCTGGCGAATTTGATGTCGCGCATCTGGTTTATTCAAAATATAAATCAGTGATTTCACAAATCCCAACTGTGCAGCAACTAATTCCAGTGGCAATTGACGAACCTGCAGAAGGCGCGCCAAAAACTGCGGATGCCAGCATTTATGTTTATGAACCAAATGACGAGCAGCTTCTCGAAGCGCTTTTGCCATTATATTTGGACAGCCAAATCCTAAAAGGACTATTGGAAAATAACGCAGGTTTTTATGGATCCCAAATGGGCGCGATGGATAACGCGACCCGCAATGCGGGTGATCTAATAAAGAAATTAACCCTGCAAATGAATCGTAAACGCCAAGCCATGATTACCACGGAATTAACCGAAATCATTGCGGGTGCGCAGGCAGTATAACATAATTATAGCCCTATTGGGCGGAACGTAAGAGAGTGAGAAAAGACATGTCCGTAGAAGCGAAAGGCAAAATATCGCAAGTTATTGGCGCAGTTGTCGATGTGGAATTTGTTGGCACTTTGCCAGATATTCTAAACGCGCTTGAGACCACTAATAATGGCAAACGCCTTATTCTTGAAGTGGCACAGCATTTGGGCGAAAACTCGGTGCGCACAATCGCAATGGACGCAACCGAAGGCTTGGTTCGTGGCCAAGAAGTTAGTGACACTGGCGAGCCGATTATGGTTCCAGTTGGCCCTGCCACCCTTGGTCGCATTATCAATGTTGTTGGTGAACCAATTGACGAAGCTGGCCCGATTGTTGCGGCCCAAGGCAAACGCTCTATTCACCGCCCAGCGCCTTCATTGGTAGATCAAAAGCCACAGCCAGAAGTTTTGGCTACCGGCATCAAAGTCGTTGATTTGCTTTGCCCATATGCAAAAGGCGGCAAAATCGGCCTATTTGGTGGTGCTGGTGTTGGTAAAACAGTTCTAATTCAAGAGCTTATCAATAATATTGCCAAAGCCTATGGCGGTTATTCAGTTTTGGCCGGTGTTGGAGAGCGCACTCGCGAAGGCAACGATCTTTACTATGAAATGATCGAATCAAAAGTGAATATTGACCCCAAGGAAAACAATGGCTCGGCCGAAGGATCACGCTGCACTTTGGTTTATGGGCAAATGAATGAACCTCCGGGCGCACGCGCTCGTGTGGCGCTAACTGGTTTGGCGCAATGCGAATATTTCCGTGATGAAGAAGGCAAGGACGTTTTGTTTTTTGTTGATAATATTTTCCGCTTCACCCAGGCGGGTTCAGAAGTGTCGGCGCTTTTGGGTCGTATTCCTTCTGCGGTTGGTTATCAGCCAACTTTGGCGACCGATATGGGCGGCTTGCAAGAGCGTATTACCTCAACTGTCAAAGGTTCAATTACGTCGGTGCAAGCGATTTATGTTCCTGCGGACGATTTGACCGATCCAGCACCGGCGGCATCGTTCGCCCACTTGGATGCAACTACGGTTTTGAACCGCTCGATTGCCGAAAAAGGTATTTATCCTGCGGTGGATCCACTGGATTCAACTTCACGTATTCTTGAGCCGCGGGTTGTTGGCGAAGAGCATTATCAAACTGCGCGCCGCGTGCAGGAGATTTTGCAACAATATAAAGCATTGCAAGACATTATTGCGATTTTGGGCATGGATGAATTGTCCGAGGATGACAAATTGGTGGTTTCTCGCGCCCGTAAAGTTGAGCGTTTCTTGTCGCAACCATTCCATGTCGCCGAAGTATTTACTGGTAGCCCTGGCAAATTGGTTGCCCTCGAAGACACAATTCGCGGCTTCAAAGGCCTCGTAAATGGTGATTATGACCATTTGCCAGAGCAAGCTTTTTACATGGTAGGCTCAATCGAAGAAGCCATTGAAAAAGCAGCGAAAATGGCGCTGGAGGCGTAAAAGACTTCAAGTCGCCGCCCTCGCTTCGCTCACTTAGCGACTTGGGATAAACTCGACAAAGAAAATCAAAAAGCGTGGTTTTTGCTTTTCTTTGACATATATTTTTAAGAGCGCCCCAAAAGGGGCGCTTTTTTTGTTTTGTCGCAACGAATTTTATGGATCTTTGGACTTTGCGATTACATCATTCCATTCATTTTCAGTGACGGGCTGCACGGAGAGGCGCGTATTGTTTACTAGTACCATATCTTTGAGATTTGGATTGTTTTTGGCGTCATCAAGGCTATAGGGCCTTGCCAATTTTTCCACTGCCTTAAACTGCACGCAAGACCATTTCTCGTCCGTTGGATCTGGGAAGTCAGTTTTTATGACTTCGCAAATGCCAATAATGGCTTTTTCTTTATTGGAATGATAAAAGAAGGCTCTCTCGCCCAATTGCATAGCACGAAGATTGTTTCTCGCACCATAATTGCGAACGCCTGTCCAGGCTTCACCTTTGCTACCTTTATCAACCTGGTTTTGCCATGACCAAACATCGGGTTCAGATTTTATCAGCCAATATGCCATCAAGCCTCGCAAAATAAAACCAAGTTTATGGTGTGATTTGCGTAAATGGCAATGAGGCTCTTAAACCACAATATCAGGGCATCTTGCGCCTAACCCAACCTTAAATATAATAAGGCTTATATTCGTCAGGCAAGCGGTCTAAAAAGCCCGCCTTTACTTGGGGAATAAAGGCCGCAATCGCTTCTTCTGCGCTGGCAAATCCATCAAGTGACAAATCTTCTTCGCGGAATATGAGGTCTTGAATGCCAAGATTTGACGGATAGAATTTCACATGAATTGTGTTTATTGGCGGCGGAATAAACTTTGTTGCTTCATAGCCAATTGTCATTGCATATTGTTGAACCATTATATCATACTCCCAAAAGAATGCGCGATTAAATCAAAAGCAACACCAAGCGCCGTAGCATTGTTTGTTCGATAAGCCCAAAATGGCGACATGGATTGACCGCTATTGGGCAACTGCACCCCGACTGTTGCGGCGGTTAATTCGGTGGTGCTTTCATAAATACAAGTGCCAGTTGTGTTACTATAACGCTTGACGGTGACGTAAGCCTTGTTATTCACGCCTTTTGGATTCCAAATTAGAACTTCGTAAACATCTGTCGAGCGTGTATCGGCTGGAAAATTTGCACCTAAATCAATTGGTGTTTGCGCCGACGAGCCGCCATAGAATATTTTGAGGGTGGTATCGCTTGCGCCGTGTCCAACGCCAATGCAATTCGTCAAAGTGCTTGGTTCAACATTTGATGCACCAGCACTATAATTTGTCGAAACCCCCAAAAACATTCTTGCACCCGCAACCGCCGCGCCATCGGTGATACAAAAAACAAATCGGCTAAAAAACCCTGCCAAACTGCCATTGCTCATATAAATCGGCAGATTAGCGAGCCTAGCATGAGCAATCGCTCCCGCCGTGGTTACAGATGAAGTATAACCAATGCGCATCAATTGCGTTAAATGGGTTGAAGCCCCTCCAGTTGCCCTTGCAACTGCG
Organism: Hyphomonadaceae bacterium; assembly: GCA_009773395.1. Lineage (GTDB taxonomy): Bacteria > Pseudomonadota > Alphaproteobacteria > Caulobacterales > Aquidulcibacteraceae > Pseudaquidulcibacter. Next base: position 501,486 of record WRPI01000001.1, read on the forward strand.
GTCACGCCCGAAGTGGTAAACCCTTCGTGCGCCCCAGTCAGGTTCGCAGTTGTCGTGCCTGCTTTTACTCGCCACTCGCCGATATTACGCATACTCAAATGCGATATTTCATTTTGCTTGGCAAAGTCTTGATAAGTAGTTGCGCTCAATCCAACTGCAAGGCGGTTTTCGTCTGTGATTAGATATGGCTCACCTGCTGAGAGGCCGCTTGCAGCCGCCGCCGTTACAATTTGCGCCCTTGTGCCACGCTTTATTTGAACCGAGGCCACCATGTCCTAGAACGTGCCACAATCAACAGCACCAACCGCAAGGGTCACAAAGCCATTGCCAGCATCTTTTGTCCAAGATAAACTTGTGTTCATGCGCAATACGCCGTCTGTGCCAGTGGTTCCCCAAATGTAACCAGCCGTGCCACCCGATACCACCGCAACTTTTTCATCGCTTGAACCAGCAGGAATATTAAGCGCCGTCTTAAAATCATTGAACGTGATTTTCTTTTCCTTCACGCCCGTTGCACTTGCATCATGCATGATTAGCAAATCAGCAGCACCATCAACCGCCGCCAAAACCCCCAAATCATCAATTGCGGGAACAACGCCAACCATAGTCGTTGCGCCTGTGGGAAAGTGCGCAGTTTGCCTATCGGTGGTTAGATAAATCTCACCTGCCAAAAGTGCCGTTGTAGGTAAATTGGCTTTAAGGCCGCGCTTATGTTGAATGCTTGCCATAATAATTACTCCTAGTTAAAAGTGCCAAGGTCGATATTGCCGTCAAAAGGCGTTTCGACATAAATAGTCTCACCAATCACCGATACGATTTGAGTGTTTGTTGCGATTGCAGCGAGGGTTTGAGTTATGTTGTTCTCAGTGCCACGAACGCGATTTGGGAATAAAGCCACAACACGGCGAATACGGGTGATTGCGCTCATGGGGCAGTTACCCTTTCCACAATGCGCAAAATCGTTGCTTCTGTGTTTTCAATTTGCCCCGCCGCATTTACAATGCGCTCGTCAAATACATAATTGCCAACCGCCAATGCCGCCGAACTTGTCGCATCAAGCGTCAATATCCAGCCATCAGTGCCTAGTCCGTCCACATCATCGCTTGTCGCAGTGGTAAATGTTGCCACATGTGCAACAGTGCTTTCAGGAACACCAAGGCCACTAGCAGCAGGTTTCAACCGCGCCGTAATGGTATCGCCAACTTGCCTTCCCGATAATGTATATTGGAAAGTCTCACCGCGCTGTATTGTTGCAAATGTCGTAAGTGGCACTATCGTTGACGCCCAACTGACGTGTTGGTTTTTAAGCGCAACAGAGCCATTATGAGGCCGACGCCTGCCAAAGTAGCACCGCGATAATGTTCCGGCACTAAATCTATGACGCCCATTTGTTGCGCCATACCGATAGCAGTAATAATGCCCGCCGTTGAAATTGTTTTATAACCCTTCATTCGAACCTCCTGATTAAATTCAGGCTCAAGAATGAATGATGGAACTGGGGGGTGGATTAACTAAGTGCTATGCACAGTTATGCATTGGTAAATCTATTAAAAATTCGCGCACTAAAAAACCCAGCCGTTAGTGCGACTAAAACGCCTATCAAAGCGTATAAAAGCTTGTGCCTTTGGGCAAATTCATAAATTGTTCGCTCGATACCCACTTTTGAAACCACAAGAGTTGTAAGGCTCGAATCAACTGGTCGTCCGTTGCGAAACACCATCACTTTTACTGTGTAAAGCCCAGGTGGTGTAAGGTCCGGCATTCGTAAATCGGCTCTGAAAAGCCCTCCTTCGACCAAACGAACCCCATTAGAGCTTCGCAAATAAAGCTGTTGTTTTTCGCGTTCAGTGACATAGGCATTTTTCAGTTTTGTCAAAATTGGTGAATTCTGGTGTTCGCTATCCACCGCTAATTGGCTTTGCGCAGTCAACCCATAAAGGTTTAATGTATCATTCGGTGCAATTTCGCTTAAAGGCCTTGTGCTTGCCACGCCGAAAAAAGTAGGTGCAGCTTCAAATTTTATCCTTGTCTGCCCAACCCATAGTCCAGCAATAGGGATTTTTTCGCTTACCCATGCGGGTCGGTCAGGGCCGCGCACGATGACCACGATGTCAGGAACTTTTTGGTTTGTCGATTGATACGCACCAAACATTGTGATTTTGGCACCATTAAAACTCGAAGTCACCAAAACTTGTTCATCAATTAAGGCAGCGGCCAAGCGGGTTCTTTGCGCGAAACCCGCCGATGGAATAAACAGAACTAGGCAGGCCAGTGCGGCAAAAAAAGCAGATTTTTTCTTGGCAAAACCTATCATAGCCCGCCGCCTGCTGAGGAAATATCGAAAATATCGCTTGGCTTAAGTATCAATTGGCTCGCAAGTATTAGGCACAATACCAATATCATGCCGCCTAACAACAGCCGCAATTGCTCAGCGTTAAATTTGCGGCCAAAAATTGTGCCTAATTGCGATCCAATAACTGCGCCGCAAATCAAAATTAGCGTAAGGACAATATCCAATCCGCCATTGGCGCTGGCTTGCACGAAACTTGTTGTGCTCGCCATAATCAAAACTTGAAAAATCGAAGTTCCAACTACAAGGCTCGGTGGCATATTGATAAGATATACCAAAGCGGGAATCAGTAAAAACCCCCCGCCAACCCCCATTATGGCCGACAAAATGCCAATAACAAATCCAATTACAACTGGTGGAATTATGGAAATATACAAGCGTGAACGCGAAAATTTCACTTTAAGCGGCAATGTATAGGCCAATTCACTCTTTCTGCGGCTGCGAAGTTTGGGTGCGCCTTCGTTAGCGCTGCCCGTCAAAGAACGCCACGATTCGTTCACCAAGCTATATCCAACAAATCCAAGCAGTATGACGTATGAAACCTGTACTAATACTTCGGCAAGTCCCAATCCTTGGAACCACCGAAATATGCTCGCGCCAAATCCAACCCCTACAACACCTGAAATGGACATTACCAATCCCAAGCGTAAATCGAGAGCTTTGCGCTCCATCTGCACCATAAAACTAGACATCGATGCCGCAGCTGAAACATTGGCGCCAGCAACCACAGCGATTGGTGCCGGAATACCCGAAAGCATCAAAAGCGGTGTCAATATGAAGCCGCCACCGATTCCAAACAATCCCGAAATGGCGCCTACCAGCACGCCAATTCCGATCATCAGCAGCGGGTTCACTGCCATTTCTGCGATGGGCAGATACAACTGCATCGCTTGCTCCAACCTAACTAAGACCAAGAATTATTTTTCTTGATACAACAACTGCGAAACACTTTGGCGCATCATACGCTTTTTAGCAAACTAGCTCGGTTTGCGTTTAGTTGTCACTAAACGCCCGCGCTAGTTAGTTTCTTGGTCGCGCATTTCTGCTTATTAAGTCTTAACAACTTAAACGCAATGCGCTCTAGGTTTATTAGTCTGGGCCACCAGACTCTGCCCTGAAAGCTGTAACCCGGCGATCTTCTGCAACTTTGTCAGCAGGCGCAAGAGTGCGCGATAAATCAGCAGCTTTGCGTGCGGCATCACCATCGCCGCTTTTGGCCGCCAAAGCATACCAATAATAAGCCTCGCGACTACTTCTTGTCCCGCCAAGTCCCTGTTCGGCCATTAAGCCAAGATTATACTGACTGTCTGGTAAACCGCGCCTTGCCGCCCTACGAAAATTCTCGGTTGCGCGATTAAAATCTTGCTGCGCGCCAGCGCCCTCGGAGAAATAAACGCCCAAATTATGTTGCGCTTGCCTTGAACCCGCTTGGGCGGCGCGTTCAGTCCATCTCCGTGCCTGTGTCAGATCCCTAGTTACGCCCTCGCCACGCTCATACATTTTTGCCAGACGATTTTGGGCGCGGGTATCGCCCATATCGGCGGCTCTGGTCATTAATTGACGAGCGCCAGCAGCATCGCCTGCCTGGGTGCGAGCAAGCGCTTGGGCATAAATTTGCCGCGCTTGGGCAAGGTTTGCATTAGCAGGTGCACCATTTGGTGATGTTTGCACCGCCGAGGCAATGCGCGGCGTACCACTGTTTGGCGCTATGTGATTGCTTGCCACTGGAACCGCCGCTTTGGTCGCCTTAGGCACAACCGAAGGCGCTTTTGGAATAAGCGCCCCAGTTGATGTAATTACTTGGCCGTTCACGGGCGCAGTTGGCGTCGCTTTATTCACATGTGGATTGGCAGTAATATTTGGCGCTGTTTTAACCACTGTCTTGGCTGGCAATGTTGGTTGAGTGGATGTGGGGGCTATTGCTGCAATTTCGTTGTTCTTGGGCGGTTGCGGCGCAATAGTTGTGTCTGTATTTGGAGTTATGGGTGCGGCGGCCTGCGGTGGTGGTGGAGTGGCTGGTGCAGTATTCGCAACTTCTTGGCGTAAAGATGCAGGAAGCTCGTTTTGGTTCACTTTGTTGCGGTTTGAAATCAACATTCCACCCACTGCAGTAGCAATCACAATTGCGCCCGCTGTCGCCATGACAGCTGGTGTTAGAATTGGTTTTGCATTGGTTTTGGTCGAATTAGTGGCTAAAGCATTGGAAATTTGAGGGGTTTTACCCCGTTCTTTTACCAAACCAGTTTTTTTTTGAGCAATCGGCTTTTTTGTTTTGGGTTTTTCCGCGCTACTATTTGCGGCTTCCAAAGCTGCGCGGCGTGCGCGGCTTAGAAAATCGTCTTTATTATTTTCCTTGGGCCCAGATATTGGCAGACCTGACAGCCATTCTTCATCGCCCCCAGTCGAATCGCTGTCAAAACCAGCAGTTGATAAATTGGTTTGGTCCTGCGCCAAGCCAAAATCATAATTGCCATTTTCGTCAGGGGTCTGTGTCGCAAGCGCCGCGAAATCTTCCCCAAAGTCGGACGATAACGTGTCATGGTCAAAATCTGTAAGCACGGATTCAAGCCCGAATTTTGGACTTGGACCAGCAAAACCACCGCTCGCAACTTGGGCGCTGGCATTTACTGGTGAAAATTCATCAGATGCGTAATCATCGCTGGCTTGAAAATCATCGCTCTGGGCCGCTCCAAACGCTAGGCGATTGCTTGGTTGTTCATCGTCGAAAGTAAAAGGAGCCGGACTTGGCGCTTGCACGGGCTGTGGCGAGTGCTTAATTGGCGCTGCCGCCTTAAATTCATGTGTTGCGCCGAAATCATATTCGGGCGGCGAAATAATTTCCACCGAACCGCCCGCGCCTTTGGCATCAAACGAATCGACTCTATCCAAAAGCGAGTTGAGGCTGGCTTGAAGTGGCCCAGACGCCGCGCGGGCACGATCCTCAGCGGCATGGATTTCGCGCGTGACAATTGCGAGACGCTCTTCGAGTCTTTTATTGATTCTGTCATCGATTTGCGCAAGTTTTTGATTGAATTCCGCGTTGACTTCTTCTTGGCGCGACAGCAGGCTATCTGCAATTTGTTTGGTTTCTTGGCTAATTCGATCAACTATATTGTTCGAACTACCTTCCAAATTTCCAAGCCTTGCGGAAACTTGTTCTGCTAGCTGATTTATGTGCTTGCCAGCATTATCGATAAAATCAGTTTCACGATTTTCTAATGCGCTCAACCTATCGTCAATAGCGTGGGTGATTCGCCCTAGTTCGAGGCGCATAGCCAGTGCGCTGTCTTTTGAATTATTATTGAGCCCTTCAACAGCTTTTAACCGCTCATCGAGTCCCGAACTTGCATCAACGACTTTTTGACCAATATTTTCAATTGCCGCTAAGGTTGCTTGTTCGGAATCTTGAACCCGCTCAAATAAATTCGCGCTTAAAGCTTCGTGCTTATTTTCGCTTTCAATTCTTGCATCTTGCACCAATGAGTGGATTGTCGCGCCAACTTCATCAATTTTGCCCTGCAAACTGGCAAATCTAGTCTCAAAACCATGAGAAATTTCTTCGCGCAGGATTTTACTATCCGTGCCCTCAATATTAGTTAGCCGTGCAGAAAGCTCCATCAATGCATCTTTGAGAGTTTCATTAGATAGTTTCGCTCGCTCCTCGGTTTCCCTTAGGCGTTCGGCAAGCAAATTTATGCCTCTGTCGGTTTCGCCGATTGCTTGGGTGGTAATTCCTTCAACAGCTTCGAGTTTTTGCGCAAACAAGCTTATTTTGCCGTCCATTGTTTGGGAAATATTTTGAGTGCTTTGGTTGATAATTCGCTCGACATCTTCAGGTGTATGGCGATGGCGACTTTCACCCTCCAAATGCCGCTCAATATTAGCGGTGCGGTCTTGATTGTCACTTATTTGGCCAGCAAGCCGAGTTAAGGCGGCTTCTAAACTGCGTAACGCAGAAATAGAACGATGCTGAGGGTCATCGTTTTCAATGCGGCGCAACCTGTCTGCAATTGTTTCTTGCGCTTGTTTAATATCGTTCAGACTTTGCGAAACTTGATTGAAACCACGATCGGAACGCTTTTCATTGTCTTCGACTCGAGAAATCAAAGTTTCAATGGCCCGCTCAGTTAAGCGGTCGAGGCGAGCATCGTTTTCTTTTTGGCCAAAATCATAATCTGAACGGCTTGGCGCTTGGGGATAAGGCGCAAAAGATTGGCGGGTAGCATCATTTCCCAAAATGCCAACTGCGTCCAATTTGCGACTAAGACTATCGACGATATTTGCCAAATGTCGAGCTTCCATATTCGACGTATTTTGCTGCTGGTTTTGATAGCCTTCACTATATGATGCGGCATGCGGGAAGGGCGTTGTGGCAGGCGCGGGAGCGAAATCGGACCGATTGAAGTTTGCAGGATTGTTTGGTTCAGGCTGGTGAATACGCTCTTCAGCTTCTTCAATTAAATTATTAATTAGTTCGCCAATAGTGACACCTTGGCGGCCAGCAAGTTCTTTGACCGCTTCTCGGTTGCCGGCCCTTATCCCTTTAATACTCCAAGGTGTGGCTTGGGTCATTCTATACTCTCAAGCTTTGAATTGCGCAAAGCTGCCAATGTTATGGTTATCCCATTCTCAATTTTGGTAGGCTCATTTACCCGAAATATGCCAAAGTATGCCCAAGTATGACAATTGAAAACCGCTCTAAATATGAGGCATGCACTAATTTGTGTAAAAACAAGGTTAACAAGGGTTAATAACTTCTGAATTATTAATTATGTCACTGATATATCGAAGTAATTTAGGGAATACTTGGTCGGCGATACCGCAATACTATGGCAATAAGCACGCGCATACCACAACGCCGCCATTGTTCAAGGAGAGGTAATTGCACAATGAGCAAAAATCGTTTCAACTCGAACGAGCGCTTCAGTTGAATCAATTTAATCCACCAAACTATCCATATATTGCGCAAGTTCAACATCGAGCGCCGTAACCCCATCGGCGTCGTGGGTTGTAAGCAAAACCACCACTTTGTCGTAAACATTAAACCATTCTGGGTGGTGATCCATGATTTGCGCTTTTAAGGCTGCCCGCGTCATGAAGGTAAATGCTTCCGAGAAATCTGGAAACCTAAATTCTCGCACAATTGCCTCGCGACCTTCCATTTTGTCCCAAAGCGGAAGCAAAACCAATACATCAGCAATTTGTAATTTCTCTATTTTTTCCAAACCGTTTTCCCTTTTGACTAGCGCGGTGGCTTTTCAAGTGGAACTTGAAAACCGCGCTAGATTCCTTTCTTGGTCGCGCAATTTATCCATTCAAGCGATTCCACTTGAATGGATTGAAATTCGCGCCAATTTTTTTCCCCGCTTCATAAATGTTCGCTACCGATATTTGACCATCGTGGCTTTCAATAATCTGTTTCGCAATTGAAAGCCCTAGGCCAGAATGATTGCCAAAACATGCGTTTTCTTTTGTGCGGTGAGTGTAAAACCTGTCAAAAATAATTTCAAGCGCTTCGTCGGGAATGCCGCCGCCTTCATCTGCCACATCTATTTGCAATTTTGAACCGAGATTTTTTGCACTAATATTGATATTGCTATTGTCTGGGGCAAAAGATACCGCGTTTTCGAGCAGATTTATTATGACACGGCTGATAGCATCTTCACGAACTTTCGCCATTAATTTGTCGTTTTGTGGTAAACATTCATAATTTATGCTCACCCCACGTGAGTGGCAGGTTGTCGAATAGGCAGTTGCGATGTCGCTCAATAAATTGCTTAAGCTAATTGTTGCTGGCTCGACCCGCGCGAGTTCTGCATCCAATCTTGAGGCATTGGCAATATCCGTAAGCAATCTATCAATGCGCCCAAGATCTTGGGTGACCATATTTTCCAATTTGTCTTTTTGTTCTGCTTTCAAATCACCGCGCAATAATTCAGTCGCGCTCCGAACAGATGCCAGTGGGTTTTTGATTTCATGGGCAACATCCGCCGCAAATCTCTCATTGGCGTCAATGCGCTCCTGAAGGACCTCGGTCATGGACGACAAAGATGCTGCCAATTCACCAATTTCATCAGGCCTCAGAACCAAATCTTGTTCGCTTAATGTATGCCTTGTTCCTGAGCTGACTTCATCTGCGGCACGGGACAAACGACGTAATGGCCTTGCTATCAAAAATGCCAAGGTTACAGCATAAAGCAAATTGATTAGAATCGCGGCCAAAATGAACGGAACCAGCGCCAGCCTTTCCCTATTTATTATTAAAGACACATCAGAGCTTTCGAGGGTCAAAACCCCAACCACGGCCCTTACCCTTTGAATCGGGACAGACACCGATATTACTCGATCTCCATTTTCGTCAAACCTTTCGGTAGTTGTAAGCACACCTTGCAAAGCACTATTAATTTCATTCAGTAAAGCTTTGTTGCTGTTTCCTGCCTCGCCTTGGACCAAGACCCTTGTGTTTTCGAGAACTTTTGACGCCGCCTTGCCAATATCAGGAACTGACGGCCCAATCGGGTTCAATTCTCGAACGTCAATTTTGTCATCGAGGTCGTTGGAATCGGCAACAAGCTCGCGGTCAATTGAATGGAGGCGCATTCGCGCATTTGGCTCACGAAACAACCTGCGCAGCACCAGACGTGCGCGTTCTTTGTCCAAATGCGGCACTGGTTCACCAATAACCGCAGCTTCGCCCAAAACACTGGCAATCGTCATACCTTGCGCACGCAAAGTATCTACCCGCGCTTGGGTTAGGCCAGAGCGCAATTCATTGAAAACCAAGGCACCAATAACCAGAACCATAAGCCCTGCGAAACTGCCAATGAAAATAATGCCAGCTATGCCACCACGTCTTCGCTTATTTGCGATTCCTGTTCGCGGTTTCGGATGGGTCCCAAAAGCGAAATGGCTTCGAATTTTGTCTTGTTTTTTTTCTTGTTTCAAGATGAATTCGCCTTAAAACAATCAACCTTCCATATAGCGATAACCAACGCCATATAGGGTTTCTATTTTGTCAAATTCTTTGTCTATGTCCCGGAATTTTTTGCGAATGCGCTTGACGTGGCTATCAATAGTTCTGTCGTCAACATAGATGCTTTCGTCATAGGCTGCATCCATTAAATTGTCGCGGCTTTTCACAAAACCTGGCCGCTGCGCAAGCGCATTTAACAATAAGAACTCTGTCACAGTGAGGCGGACGTTTTTGCCTTTCCACGCACAAACATGGCGATTAGGATCCAAAGTCAGAAGGCCGCGCGAAACAACTTTTTTATCGCCTTCTTTGGGCGGGGCATCTATCCCACCACTCGAAGCGCGCGCGCGGCGCAATACTGCTTTAACGCGCTCTGATAATAAGCGCGGTGAAAATGGCTTTTTGATATAATCATCGGCACCGACCGAAAGCCCGACAACTTCGTCAATTTCGTCGTCTTTTGAGGTTAGGAAAATAACAGGCACATCAGAAGATTCCCGCAAACGGCGCAATAACTCCACACCGTCCATACGCGGCATTTTAATGTCCAAAATTGCCACATCTGGCGGCGTTGCCACAAGCGCCGGCAAGGCTGTTGCGCCATCGCAATAGGAAACTACATCATAACCTTCATTTTGGAACAATATTTCCAAAGAAGTGCGGATATTATCATCATCATCAACTAGTGCAATTTTTGTCATTCGATTGTTTTAACCAATATTTTGAACTTGTGAAGAGGGAAGGCAAAATAGTTGCACTGCGCTTCATTACGGGTTGCGAACTATTCTGAACCCAACATGTTGCATTCCGGTATTAATTTCAACGGGGGTTCTGGCGGCGGGCCGATAACGTCCACAATAATTATCGCCGCAAAGGAAGCTCCCGCCGCGCGCGGTTTTCATGCCCGCTTGTTTGCCACGCTCGTCAACATAATCATCTTTTGTCAATTCCCAAACATTGCCAGCCATGTCGTAAAGCCCATAACCATTGGCGGCATAACAGCCGATTGGTGCAGTTCCCATATAGCCATCGTCCTTGGTGTTACTAATCGGGAAAATTCCTTGCCAGTGATTTGCCAAAGGCCGATTGCCTATGCCAGACTTGTTATTACCCCAAACATAGTCTTTTGAAGCCAAGCCGCCGCGCGCGGCCCTTTCCCATTGAACTTCGGTTGGTAAATCGGCCCCCGCCCATTTTGCGTAAGCAAGTGCGTCTTCATAAGTGACTTGCACTACAGGGTGGTTTTCAAGCCCATCAATATTGGTATTTGGGCCCCCAGGGTGGCGCCAATTTGCACCGCGCCGAAATGCCCACCATTTTGTAAAATCGCTTAGGTCAGTAACGTCGTCTTGCGGTGCGAATATTAATGCCCCCGCAGCTCGGTCTTCAGGCTTCAAGTCCGGGAACTCGGCGGCGCTTAATGGCCTCTCTGCGACGGTTACATAATTTGTTTGCGCTACAAATTGCGCAAATTGCTGGTTCGTAACCTCATGGGCACCAATTTCAAAGGCCGAGACACTGGCTTCGCGCACTGGACGTTCTTCCAAATAGAAATTTTCCGACCCCATTTTGAATCGTCCAGCAGGAATTCGAACCATTTTGCCAACATTAAGTGTGCCAGTTTGAATGGCGCAAGTTTGGGCTTGCGCTGTTGTGAAATTGCCTTCTTTGCAAGCTGATAAAGCCAGAAATGCAAACCAAATCGCAATATATTTCCTCATCTAATTTTCAGACGAAAGCGCCGAAGCGCCCAATCTGTCTCCTGATTGCCTTGGGGGGAAATCGCGAAGGCTTTGCTGGTGCGCCCGCATATATGGCGCGAACTGGTTTATTACCCACCGTTTTGATCTTGCCCATATTTCGTGATTAGCACCCTCTTGGGCGCGCTCAAACGGGTCCAGTTTGATATCGAACAAAAGGCCGCCAGGGATTCTTCTTAATTCGTCCACCCAATTTTCTTTAATCGCCAGATGGACTTTCCATTGATCCACCCTTATTGCCGCCAATTGGGTTTCGGCATAATAGAAAAATTCGTGGCGCTTTGATGCGCCTGTGCCAGATAGCATTTCGGCTTGATTATATCCGTCAATATTCACTTTGTAGTCCTTGCCGCCAATATTCATGCCTGCCTTTAGTCTTGCGGCAATCGTGGTGTCTCCCAACATGCCAAGTAGTGTTGGCAACCAGTCTTCGGCTGTCATCATGCCCGTGCTAATACTGTCGGCAGGAATATGGCCTGGCCAGCGCACCAACATTGGCACCCGGAAACCACCTTCCCAAGTTGTGCCTTTTTGCCCGCGATATGACGCAGTTCCCGATTGCGGCCAGAATTGTAAATTAACACCATTGTCGCTGGTGAAAAGAACAATTGTATTTTGCGCTACACCCATTGAGTCCAATGAATTGAGAACATCGCCGACAATTGAATCAAGCTGCAATATTGCATCGGCGTAATCCCCATGGCCCGACCTGCCGCGCCAAGGTGCGCCAACTTTAATTGGTTGATGCATACGTGTTGGATTAAACCATAAGAAAAATGGCTTGTTTTTGGCTTTTTCGGCGCGCATCCAACTTATTGCGGCTTGGGCGAATTCTTCATCAACTCTTTGCATTCGCGCGGAATCCAATTGGCCCTTATCTTCGATTGTTTGCATACCTATTTTGCCAAAGCGCGGGTCAATTTGCGGATTATCAATCGTGGTTGCGTGGGTCAGAAGCATATTGCGCGGGCGGCCAACAAAATTTGGATTCTGTGGAAAGTCTGATTGCTCCATGACCTCCATCATATTCAAAGCGTATAACATGCCAAAAAAGACATCGAAACCATGGACAGTTGGCAAATGTTCATTTCTGTCGCCAATATGGTGTTTGCCGAATTGGCCAGTTGAATAGCCTCGCGCTTTTAATACCTCGGCAATAGTTATGTCTTGGGCATTAATTCCAATTGGTGAACCAGGATTGCCAACCGTAGTTAAGCCTGTGCGGATTGGGTATTGACCAGTAAGGAATGCGGCGCGGCCCGCAGTGCAACTTGGTTGGCCATAATAATCGGCAATTGTCATGCCTTCTTTTGCCAATCTATCAATATTGGGCGTGCGAACCGCACCGACACCGCGATGATAGGTCGAAAGGTCATATGGCGCGACATCATCAACCATAATTACCACAATATTTGGTGCGGCAACTTGCGATGCAACTGGAGTTGCGTGCGATGCGATTGGCAGAAAACACTGTGCCATCGCCAATATGAACGCTATGAATTTTTTTGTCTTTTTCAATTTAATGCTCCGACCATAATTATTTGCTTGTTTTGCAAACCTGCAAAAATTTCCGTACATTTTACTTTCAATCTATCTTGGATTCACGCCTTTTGCCGCTGCCAATAGGCGTTGATATTCTGGGTCATTGTCCAATTGCGCCAAGACCGCATCGGCCAAATATCTGCCTGCTTCCAAATCTGATTGATAATGCACAGCGCATACAACGCGGCTGTAGCCATAATCGCGGCCTCGAGCCAATATTGCCGAAGCGTGCGCGGGTTCCACACGAGCCAAGATTTGCGCCGAAAGCCAGCCCCACCCCGAATGGCCAGAAGGGAAGCTAAATTCGCTTGGCGGAGTTGCAAGGCAAATACGCAAATCGGTAGCTGCAATAAACGGCCTTGGGCGAGCAAATTGTCGTTTTGATTCGCTGCTTGCCATGCTTAGCCTGCGCCCAGCATAAGCCATGAGAGCCAATATTTCGGGCCGATTTGCTGCGGTAAAACCATCACCAATAATTGGCCCATAGATTTTATAGACGTCGAATGAATTGTCTTGAATGGCTTGCGCCCAGCGCGCACTATTTTCAAGGCTTTGTAATTGGCGCACTTCTGCCATATCCGCACTATCAACTAAACCGCCTGCAACTGGCGGGGCTGGCAAAACTTGTGCCCAGTCATAGCCAGTGCTTTGGGCGGGGCTGGCAGCCGTATGAATTACACTCGCGGCAGCACCGACTTTGGTAGTTGTTGCGCAGGCCTGAAAACTGCTTGCCATAAGCAACAGTGCAACAATGGCGATTTTTTTGCGGGTTGTGATTGTCATTTTCAATACCAACATGATTTTGCTTCAAAACTCATGTTGGCATGGAAGATTTCGTTTGGCAAATAGTTTGTGACAGGCTTGAGGCTTAATATTTTGAGTTTCTTAACCAAAATCAACTTAAATACCAATCACCAAAAGTGATAGGATACGCTATGTTTAGTTTCGCAAAAAAAGCACCGATTTTGACTGAAGTTAAAAGCTTCACCGACGATTTGGCTAAACCGAAAATTGATGAAACTTCGGTGCTTAGGAATGCCATTGAAGGCAAAGAGTTTTCGCTTAATGGCGTTTCATCCGAAATTAGTGCGCTAACGCGGCTCGCAGTCAACCGTTTTGCAGCAAGTGATAGAAATTCGCTCAAAGCTACCGTCGATTCGTCAGTTAGTGCGAGCCGAATTCAAGCCAGTATCGCGCGGGCTTATTCGGAAATAAGTGCCAGCGAACAAGAAACTGCGACCATGGCCGCAGCTATTGAAGAACTTGACGCTTCTATCCAGCAAATATCGGATTTGGCGAGTCGCACCGATGGTTCCCTTACTATTGCAGTTTCGCAAGCCGAAGCGGGGGTGGGCGAAGTATCAGACGCAGCAACAACTAGCCTTAATGTTACCGAAACCCTTTCGCGGGTCGATACAGACTTGGAGCAATTAAACCTAGCGGCAAATGATATTCGCGATATGGCGGCGCAAATTGATGCCATTGCATCGCAAACAAATTTGCTTGCTTTGAATGCAACCATTGAAGCCGCTCGGGCAGGCGAAGCTGGCAAAGGATTTGCCGTAGTTGCCCAAGAAGTCAAATCGCTTTCTGCACAAACCGCTAAGTCCACTGAAGACATTCGAGCAAGAATTGGTCGCTTGGAAAACGCTATGTCAAGTATTGTCACCGCGATTGGTCAGGCTAAATCCGCCGCAATTGCTGCGCAAAGTGCCTCGACTAAAGCAAATAATAGTGTTGCCAGTGCTGCAATGCAGGTGAAAGAAGGGGCCGAAGCCGTTGCAAATATCGCCCATGTTCTGGGTGAACAAACCAATGCAGTTAGCGAGCTGAGCCAAGGAGTGAGCAGGGCTTCACAACATGCTAATAAAGGCCGTGAATTTATAGACGAAACCGTAAAAGTAGTCGCGCAAACCGAGGAACAAATAACACAGCAATTTGCAGAGCTTGATAAAATGAGTATCGCCAATTATGTGCTTTATCGCGCCAAATCCGACCATGTTTTGTGGAAAAAGAATCTTGCGGGTATGTTATCGGGGCTAAGAGGTTTGCAAGAAAGCGAACTTGCGGATCACCACAATTGCCGCCTTGGGAAATGGTGGGATAATTTTAAGGCAGAGGCGCAGAACTTGTCGCCTAATTTCTTAGGCATTGAAGCACCGCATAAAAGAGTGCATGAAAATGGTAAATTGGCGGCGCGTTTGTTCAATGAAGGCGACAAATCAGGTGCAATTGCTGCTTTTGAAGCGATGGATGCAGCTTCATTGGAAGTTATTGCATTGCTCGATGCATTAATAGCCGAAACCGAGGCGAGGGCCGCTTAGGCCATGAACTCACTAAAAAGTGCGAAAATCCGCTAAAATGGCTTCATATTGAACGCGAATTTCACTCAAAGAGGGGATAAACCCTCTTTTCGCAAACTTCGCGCCCACTATTTTGCCATTTTTACGGCTTTTTCACTCTTTTTAATGAGTCCATGACCTAGTTCGAAACCAATTCCGAAACAATTGGAAAATGATCCGACGGATAATGGCCGTCATAAAGCCGAGTTATTATCTCGCTTGATTTTACAATAAAATTATCACTGGCAAAAATATAATCGATTTTATTGCCGGCCCTTAAATCACGTCCAAAGCCATTGAAGCTCATATCGCCACCTTGATGGGGTGTTTGGCTTGCTATGGCAGTGTCTCGCAATTTTTCGCTCAAAGCGACATGGCCATCAAACCCGGGCCGATCATTGAAATCACCCGTTAGGATTATTGGCTCTCCTTGGTGTTTGGAGGCCTCAGCCAAAACCACCAAAGCTGATTGAAGGCGTGCGATGCGGCCTTCGTGGTCGAAATGGGCATTGTAGAAATTGATTATTTTATTGGATTGTTTGTCGCGCAGCCGAGAAATTGTAAGTGTGCGGCGAAACCTTGCGTCCCAGCCTAATGATGATTGATCGGGGGTCGGCGATAGCCAAATGGTGCTTTTTTCCAAAACTTCAAAACGTGATTTGCGAACAAATATAGTATTACGCTCGCCGCGATCCCCTTCTTCTCGACCAATGCCATAGGCCTCAAACCCATTTAGCAAACCCATTAAATCATCAATTTGAAACTGCTCGGCTTCTTGGAAACCAATAATATCGGCACCCGATTTTTCGATAATATCTGCAACCATTGCCTTGCGCTTTGACCAATGATTGACGTCGGTTGGTTGTTCGCAATAACCGCAACGAATATTAAAACTCATGACTTTGATTGAATTTATTGGCACCCAAAGCGATGCGCAGGTTGCCAAAAATGACAATAATATTCCCAAAATGCCAAATTTTACCAATTTCATTTTTCTGTCCTAATGTTGGGTTGCAGAAGCGCCGATGTGTTCTTCTAAGAATTTTTCAATTTCTTCGAGGGTTTGTAAGCGCGTGGGGCCTAGTGATAGCCAATGGTCGCCGTGGCGCATTTCAACCAGCTTGAAGGGCTTTCCAACACGCCGAAGCGCATCCGCCATGGCTTCTGATTGGTGAAAATCAACGACTGTATCATCACGGCCATGCAGTAATAATATTGGCGCTTTGATTGTCTCAATATGGCGGCGCGGCGAACCAAATTCCATCGCATCTCTATCATAAGGGCCAATATGGTCACGCCAATAATTATTGCCATCAATATTTATCATTTCGCCAAGATCTGAAATGCCCGCGAACGAAACCACACATTGAAATAAATCTGGGCTTGCAGTTGCAGCTTGAAGCGCGACATAGCCGCCATATGAAGCGCCAACAATGCAAGTTCGGCGTGGATTAGTATATCCTTCGCGCACCGCCCAAGCCAAAGCATCACTGACATCATCTTGCATCCTTTTGCCCCATTGACGCCGACCTGCATCGGCAAAAGCCCGCCCAAACCCTGATGAGCCGCGAAATTGCGGTTGAATAACCAAATAACCACGCGATGCCATAAATTGTGCCCACCAATTAAAATATGGTTCATCACGTGCTTCAGGGCCACCATGCGGAAAAATAATTGTCGGTAAATTGGTTGGGTCTTCTATATTTGGCGGCACTGTCACATATACTGGAATATCAACACCATCGCGGGATTTATACATCATTGTAAAAACCGGCCCCATTGCAACATTGTTTAATGTTGGCATTGTTGCACCAATTGATAACAGGCGCGTGGTTGTGGCGTCATAAACAAAATAGGCAGTTGGTATTGTATCAGAGCCAATTGCGATAATGATTTTATTCATATCTTGGCTGAAATTAACAATATTTACGGTCTTATTTGGAAAACGAGCATCAAGTGTGGTTTGAATTTGCTGTAATTTTGGCTCAAGCCACCTCGTTACTGGTTGAATGCCGCCCATATTGACGCCTATAAAATGGCCGTTCCACGGGTTTTCAATTGTGCCGTCTATTGGTGTGTCATTTGATTTAACAACATCAGTTATTGCGCCAGTTTCCATATTTATTGCTTCAATGGCACCAAAATTTGAGCCATAATTGCGCCAAATAAGCGGTTGTCCGTTGGCATTTAGGCCGACGAAACTAAATGCTGGTAATGGCGTATCGCTTTCGCTTAGTACTTCGCGCCAATCACTGCCATTTCGTACGTAAACCTTGCTTATTTTTCTATCATAATCGAAATCAATGCGCGAAATAGTGGTTCCATCGTCGTCCATTTGCCAATCCGAAGAATGGTCAATTGCCATTTGGACAGTTTTTGGGTTTCGATCTCCTATTTCAATTTTCCGCACCCCCCATCGTCCCTCAAAATTACGGTAGGGCCCTAGATTTCCTGATAAGTAGTAAATAGAGTCAGGGTAACTAGGCCTAAACTGAAAGTTGCGGGGGTGAGCTTCTGAACCAAAGACCATAGAGGTTTTTGCCGTCACATTTACCAATAGAGTCTGTATTGGGTCTCTCACATTTCTATTTTGCCTGTGGCCAAAGTTAATTGTTTTGTATTCTGAAATAAATAAATTGCCATTAAGTGCAAATCGCAAATCGCTAAGCTTTGTAGGAAACTTAGCATTATCTTGGCTTGCGCTCATATCTTGAAACCTCTGGTCTAATGGAACCACAAATGTGCCGCCAGTGGCTAAATTGACAATTTTTACCTCATAATTACCACTTTCATTAAGCGCACCATAAGCAATAATATTACCATCAGCGGAAATGGTTGGCATGATAATTTTTGGAAGTGCCGCGTATGCTGGGACTGGGGCTGGCTGCGGGCGGGCGGTTTGTGCCGAAGCGGTTTGCGTCAGGCCAAGCGCAATCACAAATAATATCCACACCATTTTATAGAAATGCCGCATTTCAGCCCCTGCTCACCAAACTTAAGTGAAGCTAACCTAAAATGGTAGCGTTTCCAAGCTAAAGTTTGCTTTGGGGTGTAAAGGAGCAAAGCTAGCGGCCTAAGGCAGTTTCTTAAAAGGAAAAATGTCAACTAAAATGAAAAACCACGCTTTTTTATTTTCGTTGTTGTATTGGTAGCAGGTCTCTGAGTGACGAGCGTCAGCGAGGAAGGTGGAGACCTGAACGATAGGTTTGGAGCGGGCGATGAGAGTCGAACTCACGACATCTACCTTGGCAAGGTAGCGCTCTACCACTGAGCTACGCCCGCATCCTTCATTACTAGGATAAATTCACTAGCAAGGGGGCGGATATGGCAAAACAATTTAGTTTGCGCAAGAGGCTAGTTGCAATTTAGCTGATTCTTTCCTTGAATCTTTGTGCAATTTTTCGTCTAAGACGCCATGACCCAAGAGAAAGCCACAAGAGAAGAACTTTTTGCCCTTTTTGATGATTTGGGAATTGCCCATAAAACTATGTATCATCGGCGGGTTTTTACAGTTGAAGAAGGTGATGACATTAAATCACAAATCGCTGGTGCGCATAGTAAAAACCTGTTCTTAAAAGACAAAAATGGCGCGTTTTTCCTTATTTGCGCATTGGGCGAAACTTCAATCAAACTCAACCAACTTCACAAAGCCATTGGCTGCGCGCGCCTTAGCTTTGGCACCGAAGACAAATTATGGGAAATATTGGGAATAACACCAGGTTCAGTGACGCTTTTTGCTTTGATAAATGACAAAGCCAAACGGATTTCACTTATATTGGACAAAGCACTTTTTGAAAGCGAATTGGTGAATTTTCACCCGCTTTTGAATGACGCAACCACCACTATATCCCGCGACGATATGTTGAAGTTTGTGAGAAATTGGGGCGGCTTTGCGCGGCTCGCTGATTTTTCACATGAAGTTGCAACAATTGAAGTTTTACCGCTTGAATAGCAATATTGCAGCACTATATTAGCAAGTATGAATATAAACTTGTGAGGCATAAATGGCCAATTCAGACTTAGTCAAAGACATTACCGACGCCCATTTTGCCAGCGATGTTATCGAGGCGTCAGATACAGTTCCGGTTTTAGTGGATTTTTGGGCGCCTTGGTGTGGCCCATGCCGAACTTTGGGCCCAGCGATTGAAAGTGTTGTCCAGTCTTATGGCGGCAAAGTGAAATTGGTCAAAATAAACATTGACCAAAACCCGCATTATGCCGGCCAATTGGGGGTTAAATCCATACCTGCGGTTTTTGCTTTCAAAAAAGGGCAGGCTGTTGATGGTTTTATGGGTGCATTGCCAGCCAGCCAGATTAAGGCATTTGTTGATAAATTGGTTGGCAGCGGCAGTGACAGCGGTGATGGCGTTGAAAAAATCTTGGCATCTGCCGAAGAAAGCCTAAGCCTCGATGATATTGGCGGCGCTGCCCAAAGCTATGCGCAAGTTTTGCAAATTGACAGTGCAAATCTAAAAGCCTTAGTTGGCCTTGCACATTGTTACCTAAAAGGTGACGACATAGAAAAAGCATCAGAACTTTTGGCGCAAATTCCAGCAGATAAAGCCAGTGAAAGCGAAGTGGTTGCACTACGCGCCCTTATTTCTTTGTCGCATGATGCACAAGGCGCGGCCGAACCAAAAGAACTTTTGACCATATTGCGCGGTAATCAGGAGGATTTTCAGGCGCGTTTTGATTTGGCTCGCGCCTATATCAAACACGGTGATTTCGAAGGCGCGATTGAGGCGCTGTTTGTTATTATGAATCGCGATCTCGATTGGAATCAAAAACAAGCAAGGCATTTATTGTTGAAAATATTTGATGCTTTGGGCAATAATTCGGAAATCACCAAAGCAGGTCGCAGACGCCTATCAAGCCTTTTGTTTTCTTAAGGTTACGGTATAATGCCTTGATGACCCAAACCACCCAAATTGATCCCAAACTGCTTGAAATATTAGTTTGCCCATTAAACCGAACCCCTTTGGTTTATGACAAGGCCAAGCAAGAACTAATTTCAAAATCCGCGCGCCTCGCTTACCCCATTCGCGATGGCGTGCCGATAATGCTAGTTAGTGAAGCGCGGGAATTGGGTGAGGGCGACTAATTCTTCCCCAAGCGCATATCCCGCCACGCAGCGATTCTTAGGCGCAAAGCATTGAGTTTGATAAAACCCTCGGCATCTTTTTGGTTATAACCGCCTGCAGCATCAAAACCCACAAGTTCTTTATTATACAATGAATATGGCGAACTACGGCCATCGACATATACGCCGCCTTTATAGATTTTGAGGCGAACTTCGCCCGACACGTTTTCTTGTGAAGCGTCAATTGCAGCTTGGAGCATTTGGCGTTCTGGGGTGAACCACATGCCATTATATATGAGAGTTGCATATTTTGGCATCAATTCATCTTTGAGATGCATTGCACCCCTATCAAGAGTTATTGATTCCATTGCACGGTGCGCGGTCAATAAAATCGTGCCACCCGGAGTTTCATAGAATCCACGCGATTTCATGCCAACAAAGCGGTTTTCCACCAAATCAAGCCCGCCGATGCCATTGTCTTTCCCAATTTGGTTTAGCTTGCTTAGCAATTGCGCTGGGCTAAGCGCCTCGCCATTGATGGAGGTGGCGTCACCGCGCTCAAAACCGATTGTGATGATTGTGGCTTTATCAGGTGCTTCTTCAGGAGTTATGGTTCGGCGATCGCTGCGTTTTTTAACAATATCTGGTACTGATTGATCTGGGTCTTCAAGCGCCAAGCCTTCTGATGAAGTGTGGAGCAAATTCGCGTCAATTGAAAACGGAGCTTCGTTTTCCTTGCCGGCGGCAATATCAATATTGTGCTTTTTAGCATAGGCAATCAGATCGGGTCTGCCCGCAAATTCCCATTCGCGCCACGGCGCAATCACATGCACATCGGGCTTTAATGCATAATAGCTAAGCTCAAAACGCACCTGATCATTGCCCTTGCCAGTTGCGCCGTGGCAAACTGCATCAGCGCCAACCAAATTTGCGATTTCAATTTGCCGTTTGGCAATCAATGGCCGCGCAATTGAGGTGCCGAGTAAATAAACACCCTCATAAACCGTATTGGCGCGAAACATCGGAAACACGAAATCGCGGACAAATTCTTCGCGCAAATCGTCGATAAAAATATGTTCAGGTTTTACCCCCATGTTTAGGGCTTTTTGGCGCGCTGGCTCAATTTCTTCGCCTTGACCCAAATCGGCAGTAAAAGTCACAACTTCGCAGCCATAAGTTTCTTGCAGCCATTTAAGGATTATTGAAGTATCAAGGCCGCCAGAATAGGCCAAAACCACGCGCTTCACTGCGCCTTTCACATTTTTATTTTCTGCCACTTTTTATCTCTCTCAATACAAGCCCTAAATGTAAAATATGTGCCAATATAAACGCAATTGCTACACCAACCCTAATAATCGACAGGTTCAATAATTCAAGGCTTAAGCTACCACCACCCCCATGCGCAAGAAAACTCAGAATTATTCCAGTTATTGCTGCAATAATTGGCGCAAATAATAAGCCAAAACGACGATTTGACCGCCAAATTGCCTTACCTTTAAGGTTCCATTGCATAGCTATTTTGTCATTGGCGTCAATTTCTTGGCTTGCCGACCAAGAAATTATTGCCATTATTACAATTCCCGCAAAAAACGCGACATCGCCCGCTTCTAACAATTGCCGCGAAATATCGAGAGATAAGGATTCCATTATCTCTGCCTGACCATTTTATACGACGACTTGAGTTCCCAACTCAACCACGCGACCTGAAGGTATGTGGAAAAAGTCCGTCGCATTGGTCGCATTTCGGCCCAAGAAAATATAGAGTTTGTCTTGCCACAAAGGCATACCTGAATGCGCGCTGGCGATGATTGTTCGGTGTCCCAAAAAGAAACTGGTGGACATAATATCGAATTTTAAACCCTGCTTGCGGCATAAAGTAAGCGCCTTGGGGATATTCGGGCTTTCCATAAAGCCATATTGTATGATGACTTTTTTCACATTGGGCGCGATTTCGGAAATTTCCAATTTTTGATTTTCAGGTACACGTGGCCTCTTGGCAGTTATAACGCTTACAATTGCAATGTTCTCATGCAGCACCTTATTGTGCTTTAGATTATGCATTAAAGCAACTGGTGCCATTTCTGGATCCGAAGTTAGGAAAATCGCGGTTCCCGGGACTTTATGGACGGGGTGCGCCGCAAGATTATCCAATAAAGTTTTTAATGGGATTGAATCGCGGCGGGTTTTATCACTAAGGATTTTTGAGCCAGCAGTCCAAGTCCACATTATCACAACAATAAGTGCGCCTAATACCAATGGCATCCACGCCCCATGTGGGATTTTCGGCAATTGCGAACCGACAAAAACCAAGTCCATGGTCAAAATTGGGAGCAATAGCAAAGCAACGCGAAGTGAAGACCATTTCCACAACCGAGTTAAAACTGGCGCGGCCAATAATGTATCCATTAACATTGCGCCGGTTATCGCAATACCATAGGCCGAAGTGAGCGCCGATGATGTTTGGAAAGCACCGACCAATAATAAAACCCCGACCAAAAGCAAAGTGTTGACTTGCGGCACATAAATTTGCCCCGCCTGAGTTTCTGATGTGCGCTTAATTACCATGCGCGGCAACAACCCAAGCTGAACCGCTTGTTGGGTCATAGAAAATGCGCCAGTTATGACGGCTTGTGAGGCAATTATCGCCGCCAAAGCTGCCAAAATCATAACCGGCCAAAAGGCAAAATCTGGAACCATCATCCAAAATGGGTCAGCTTTGCCTTCGGGGTGGGCAATCACAAATGCGCCTTGCCCTAAATAATTAAGCACTAAACATGGGAAAACAAACGCAAACCAAGCGGCACGAATTGGTGTTTTACCAAAATGCCCCATATCGGCGTAAAGTGCTTCGGCACCTGTTACAGCCAAGAAAACCGAGCCCAAAACCAAAAATGAAATAAAGCCATTTTGGATCATGAATTTTACCGCAAACCACGGATTTAGTGCGTTAAAAATTTGCATTTCGGGGTCATCAAGCAAATGGTAAATCCCAAGTGCTGCAAGAGTTAGAAACCAAATTGCGGTAATTGGGCCAAACCACTGCGCAATAGCGTGCGTCCCTTTTGATTGCACCAAAAATAGGCCAATAAGAATAATTGCCGAAAATGGCACAATATATGGCGTGAGGCTTTCACCTACCCCCGGTGCAACTTTCAAGCCTTCAATCGCGCCCAAAACCGAAATTGCGGGTGTAATAATGCCATCGCCATAGAAAAATGCAGCACCAATAACGCCGCCCAAAAACACAAGTTTCGAAGGATTCCCAAATGCTTTTTGCGCCAAAGCCATCAATGCCAAAGTGCCGCCTTCGCCATTATTGTCGGCACGCATTAGAAAGACCACATATTTTATCGAAACAATAAGCATCAACGCCCATAAAATAAGTGAAACAATTCCGATTACCGAAGCTTCGAGGCCGCCAACACCGTGATGAGCATGGTGCAAGGATTCGCGCATCGCATAAAAAGGACTTGTGCCGATGTCGCCAAAAACAACGCCGACCGAACCAAGCGCCAAAGTAAGAAAACTCGCTTTCGAGTGGCCGTTTTCATTGTGCGCATCGGAGTGTAAATTGTCTCCTTGGCCATCTGCTGAGCTTGCAGCGGATTTATTTGCTATTTCACTGGACGCCAATGGAGAATCCTTTTGTTATTACATTCTTGAAACTGCCAAGTATTTTCGCCGATACTCTTTTTATTTACTTGCTTCAATTGCTATAAGCACTAGATAGCAAATTGGTTCGATTTGGATTGGCTATAATCGTGATTTTGGGGGTAAAATGCGTAAAACTTGCTTGATAACTGGGGCATCGGCGGGCATTGGGGCGGCATTTGCCGAACTTATGGCGCAAATGGGCTATGATTTAGTCCTGACAGCGCGGCGCGAGGATAAATTAAGGAATTTGGCGGCAAAGCTACAACAAGATTGGGGCGCAAATTCAATTATCGTGGTGGCAGATTTATCGCAAATTGGTGCAGTTGACATAATCCTTGGTGAAGCTAAGGCAAATGGGCGGACAATTGATGCTTTGATAAATAATGCGGGCTACGGCCTTGGCGGGACTTTCGCCTCAACCAATTGGCAAGATCAAGCCGATTTCGTCCAATCGATGCTAACCGCACCAACTGAATTGGCACATAAAGTTCTAGGCGGAATGCGCGAGCGTGGATTCGGCCGTATCATAAATGTTGCGTCACTGGCTGGCATATTACCGGGTTCTAGAGGCCATACTTTATACAGCGCTATAAAAGCATTTTTGATAAAATTCTCGCAAAGCCTTCATCTCGAAAATCTTGGCACGGGTGTGCATGTTAGCGCTCTTTGCCCTGGCTTCACTTATTCCGAATTTCACGATGTAAATGGGCTAAGGGAACAAGTGTCCAAATTGCCAAATTATATGTGGCTTGATGCCAAAACAGTTGCAAAATTGGGTTATGACGCGGTCGAAGCCAATAAAGCAGTGGTAGTAACTGGCTTTGCCAATAAAGTCATTGCAGCATTGGCGCACTTAATGCCAGACGGTTTGATGCTGAAATTAATGGCTTCGCAATCAAAGAACTTTAGAAATGGTGCCGACGCTTAAACCACAATAAGTGATTTTTCATCACGCCAGCCAATGTCGTCAGTAAACCAACCCGAATAAGTATAACGAAGCCCCGAAGTTATTTTGGTTACTCCATGAACATGTTCATAGCCCGCACCAAATAATAATAATGACCCGGCTTTTGGTGCAATCCGCACCCCAAGCCCCGGATAATATGTGTGTCCACCTTCATAGTCATCGTTTAGATACAAAATGGACGAATAAGTCCGATGTGAAGTGGCGTTCGGGCTTCCGTCTGATTTCAAATTATCGGCGTGCGGCTTCATTTCTAAGCCAGCGTGCCAACGCACTAATTGCGAACAATCTGAATAGACAGGTTCACCGACGGCAAATTCGTTTATTATGGTTAGGTTGGCGAAATGGCGGATTTGTTGCATTATCCGCACGGCTTCAACTTCATGCGATATAATGTCGTGAAATTGGATATAACGACCGTCCCAAAATTCTACGCCAGTATGTTCGGCCAGTTCTTTATAGTTGCGCTCATAGCAATCAATAAGGACTTTGCATTGGCTAGGATTAATCGCGTCTTTAATAATCAAAAGCGAAGGGTGCTCTTGATTTTCGCCCAATAATGGCAAGGAATTGCCATCGCCAACCCACCAATCCTTAGCGTTCGGCCTCGGTTCGATTTTATATTCTAAACTATCAAATGTTTCTAACATAGCACATTCCCACATTGGTATTTGCAAGGAATAGACGCAACAATTGTGCCAAACTTTCTTAGGTCATTGCGTAGAGCGCATTGCGTTTAAGTTGATTCAACTTAATAGGCGAAAATGCGCGACCAAGAAAGAATCTAGCGTGGGCGTTTAGTGACAACTAAACGCAAACCGCGCTAGTTTAATTCGGTGGTGGTGGTGGCGGCGGTGGTTGCCTGCGGCCTGGTGGAACTAATGGTGTCGGTGAGCGGCCAACTACGCCAGAAAACCGCGAACCGCCGCCGACGAAAATCGCGCCGCCGCCGCCGTATCCAGTCATCATATTGTAACCAACGCCATTATTCATGCCGCCATAAAAAAACGATGGGCTTATTTGCGCTAATTGTTGTGGTGGCGGCATATAATAAGCGGGCGCGGGCGCATACATTGCTGGTTGTTGTGGAGCATACATCATTGGTGGCGGCGGTGGCGCATAAGTTACTGGCGGTGTTGCTGGTGCATACATCATTGGGGGAGGCGCTTCACCAACCACAACCCATTGACCATTGCATGGCACACGCTGCGCCACTGCTGCACTGCATGTCTGTTGTTGCGGCGCATTGGTTTGCATGACGCGGACTTCATGGACTTCATTTGTCCTCATATCAATTTGCACAGGTTGCGAACTATAAGAATGGTGCTGCTGCGCTCCATTGCTTTCATTGCTATAGGAATAGCCGCTAACATTCGAATATTGGCTGCCAGAATTAGTGTTTTGGTTATGGGCAAAGGCAGCGCTTGAATGCTGCACATTGGAAGCCGAATAGTTTTCAGCGCTGGCGGCTTCGGAATAATACCCACCTTCGCTGACACTTGGGCCATTAGCTGTGATTTCGATATTCTCAGTGACCCTTATCGCACCTTGACAATGGCTTTCCGCGCCACTGCCAAGTACGCAGGGGTTCGCACTAATCATGTGGGTTGAACCTGCCATAACTGGCGAAGCCAAAAATGCCAGCACAAGGCCTGAAGCAGAAAAAGCTAATTTTTTGGTCATTGCAACGTCCTCATTACGACGAAATTCGCCGAAAAATCGATTTGATAAACGTCAAAGAGGGTAAAAAAAATATCTTTTCAAGCCTTTGCCCCAATAAGGGGAAAGCTAAGTTCCAATATTCATTTGGCATTAGAAATTTGCGTCATTCCGAAGCATTGCGCCCGATACTCTCGCAATTATTGCTGGCAATGCCAACATATTTGTAAAAACTTGAACTGCGCCATTGGCGGTTAATTCAGATCCATGCCCAGTTTGAATATGGCTTGCGCCGAGAAAACCAATCGATTTAATATTTGCGGCCTTGGCGGCGCGAATCCCAGCCAATGAATCTTCGATTACCAAGCATTCTTCAGGCGCAAAACCCATTTTATTTGCAGCAAACAAAAAAACGTCTGGGTGCGGCTTTGGCCGTGCCACTTCACTTGCAGAAAAAACATTTTCGCCAAAATATTGAAACAAGGCAGTAGTTTTGAGATTGGTAATAAGCTTGCTTTTTTCAGTTGACGAAGCCACGCAAATTGAGTGTCTTTTTCCTTCTCGCAAATGGTTCAAGACATTGGCGACACCTTCAATTTGCTCTAATTCATTTGCAAATATTTGTGCGAGCCTGGTTTTGTGCCGCTCCATGAAGTCGGGTGTTAATGGCGCGCCAAGGTCATTTTCAATTGCTTCCCACAACAATCTGCTTGGCCTTCCAACATAATTTTCTAATATTTCTTGCGCAGTAATTGGGTGGCCCAATGCATTTGCGTCTTCGGCTTCGACCCGCGCGCAAATAAGCTCTGAATCAATTAGCACGCCGTCACAATCAAAAATGATTAGCATCTGTGCGCCTTAGAAATCATGGGCGATCCCATTCTTTTCACTTATTCTTTGGCGCTCTACCGCCGCGCAGGCGGGCTCGCTCAATGCTCGCATCCTCGCTTTGCTCGGATTGTTAAAAATCATGGGCAATGCCGTTCTTCTCCCAGTCGCCAAACCTAGTTGGTTCTTGGCCTTTGCGGCCTCCAATTTCTAATGGCAGGGTTTCGCTTTGCTGGATTTGACGCCGTTCATCGGCTTCTTGCAATGCACGCTTTGCGGCGGCGCTTGGGGCTTGCGGCGAGATTGGTTGGTTTTGACTATTCATAGGTGTTAATAGCATTTTTATTTGGGGTGACAAACCGCTATTCATTTTTTATGCACCCCAAAAACAACAATCGTAGAAATCAACCCAACAACCGCCGCCCACAAAAACGCCGCTGCCCAGACGATGCAAGGCACGCGGCGGCAAGGCTTATTTGGTTGGTTTTGGAGGAAAATAGAACTCTCGACGAAGTTATGGCTTCAGAAGAATCCTATGCCGAATTGAGCGGTGTGAATCGATCTTTTGCGGCCGCGATTGCAAAATCCACGCTACGCCACCTTGGCCATATAGATGTTTTATTGAACGGCGCTTTGCAAAAACCTTTGCCCGAAACTGCATTTTATGCGCGCTCAATTTTGCGCACTGGCATCGCGCAATATTTGGCAGATTTGGCACCTGCTTACGCAATAATTGATCGCGCTGTTGAGCTTGCGAAGTCCAATAAAATTGCTTTCGGAATGGCAGGTTTGGTGAACGCAATTTTGCGCAAAATCGTTACTAAAGAACAAAAACCAGAGCTTAAAATCGAAGATTTATTGCCAGCCGTTTGGCGGTCTCGCTACCAAAGTTTTTACGGCAATGAAATCACTAAATTAATCGCAAATGAGCTTCTAACGCATAGCCCAATAGACCTAACAATTCTTGATGGCGATCCCGTCGATATTCAAGACCAATTCGGTGGTGAAATCTTGCCAAATGGCAGTTTGCGTCTAGCAAGCCTCCCTGAAGGCTTTACCGCGCTCGAAGCCTGGGCCAATGGCCAAGTTATTGTGCAAAATGCGGCAGCGTCCATTCCCGCTAAATTATTGGGTGCAAAACCCAGCGAAAATATCCTAGATATGTGCGCAGCTCCTGGCGGAAAAACCATGCAACTTGCAGCCACTGGCGCAAAAGTAACGGCACTTGATTTGAATGAAGACAGGTTGCGGTTGGTCGCAGAAAATCTTGCAAGAACCAAATTGAACGCAAAACTAATATGCGGCTCGGCGCAAAATAAGGCGGGCGAAAATTGCTATGACGCTATTCTCTTAGATGCGCCATGTTCTGCGACTGGCACGTTAAAAAGCAATTTGGAAAGTCTTTGGATAAAATCACCATTCGATTTGCCAAAAACCATACAAAATCAAGAGGAATTGATGCGCACAGCGGCGAAAGCGCTTAAGAAAAATGGCCGCCTTGTTTATGCGGTTTGTTCACTTGAACCCGAAGAAGCCGATTTGGCGGTGGCTGCGGCGATTGATGCGGGGTTGAGACTCGACCCAATAAAAGCTGAAGAAGTTAGTGGCTTAGAAATAGCGATAGAAGCGCGCGGGACAATGCGAATTCTGCCCCATTATTGGAGCGACAAAGGTGGATTGGATGGGTTCTTTATTGCGCGATTTTTGAAATTGTAGCGGGCCAATCGTTCAAGTTCCCTCGAATTTAAGCATTTGGTTTTTTGTTTGAGAAATAGCGATTAAGTGGCTTTGGAATGGTTTATGGCGAAACGCGTTTCCCCAAAACCATTCATCAAGTGTGTTTTGCGCCCTAGGTTTTTGTCAAGCCCTCGCGCTAAAGCGCGACCGCGAAGCGGCTCTGGGGCTTGACTAAAACCTAGGGCGCGAAGGCATAATAAGCGAGTGGGCTTAGGGCAAACCTGGCCCTAAGACCATTCCAAAGCAAATTCCTTCAAAAAATGCTTCGAATAATGCGTCTGCGATGCATTACCTATTTATTGAGCTCAGGCTTCAGCATCCACACTCCTACAATCCAAGCGCGGTAAGTAATCCACGACTAGTCTTGAACGTCCCGCGCGCCAAATCATAAATTCTCGTTCGAAAACCGATTCATGCTTTTTGCCGCAATGCTCTAATTGAAAGATGACTTCAGCGCCGCAACAGGTGCAACTTCGGCAACAGGAATTTGTGGTTTTGGAGCCTCAACCATTGGTGGTGTAGCAATTGGTAGCTCTGTCGTATTCGTGCCAAACCCGTATTGCGATAAGCGCTCGCGCGCAACTTCGAGTTGGCGTTTTGTGAAAATGCCTTCCCATTGCGGATCCACAACCAATGCCTCAACTGATAAATCTAGCCTATTGTAATTCTTGAGGCTGGCAATTCCGATTAGATATTTCTTATTACCCAATATTTTTTTAGCGGCGCGATAGCCACCGATGCTATCCGCGAGATCTTTTAGGAAAGTCTGGCGATGGTTACACTCTATCTGAGTCCTTTTATACAAGCCCGAAACTGCTTCGCTAAATCTAATTTTCTTTGCTTCAATCATAATTTTTTCCAATTAAGATATTTCTATAAGCGCAATGTCAATTATTTGCAAAAAGCGCAACCATTTTTTCTTATATGTGAACGGATTTGCCGCGTGACACCGCACGCATCGCAATCGCGGTATTGATTCGGCTAACATTAGGTAGTTTGGTTAAAACTTCGCGGTGAATCCTTTCAAGATCTTCAATATCGCGGGCGACAACCCTCAATAAATAATCATCTTGCCCAGTCATAAGCCAACATTCGAGAATTTCTGGTTGCGATTTTATGGTTCTCTCGAACGAAGTCAAATCCTTATCGGTTTGGGCATTCAAAGAAATTGAAACAAACACATTTATTGTGAGACCCAGTTTTTGTGGATCTATTTCGCACGAATAGGCAGTTATGACTTTGTCGCGCTCCAGCTTTTCAATGCGCCTCCGACAAGCGCTTTCCGACATGTTTAGTTCCAATGCCAAAGCAGTGATTGTTGCGCGCCCATCTTGCTGCAGTGCGCGAAGAATAGCGCGGTCATTCTTATCAAGAGCGGTGGAATCCATCTTAATATCCTTAGATTTTGGCCAATATCCACCGATTTTTCTATCTTTGTCAATGATTTTTGCTTAGAATCGCCAATATAATCATGCTATCTTTGGCAGATAATATGGGAGTTTAGACATGAAAATTGGTGTTCCAAAAGAAATCAAACCGCAAGAAAACCGGGTTGGTGCAACCCCTGGAACTGTTTCACAATTGGTGGCAAATGGTCATGAAGTTTATGTCGAAACTGGCGCTGGCCTTGGGATCGGCGTGAAAGACGAAGCCTATGTTAAAGTTGGCGCAAAAATTCTTGCAACTGCCGATGAAGTATTTGCAACCGCGACCATGATTGTAAAAGTCAAAGAGCCGCAATTGGTTGAATGTGCACGGCTTAGACCACATCATATACTGTTCACTTATTTGCATTTGGCACCAGACCCTGAACAAGCCAAAGCACTTATGGCGTCGGGCTGCACAGCGATTGCTTATGAAACTGTAGTTGGAAAAGATGGTGGATTGCCATTGCTTGCACCGATGTCCGAAGTTGCTGGCCGCATGGCGACCCAAGTTGGTGCGCATTGTTTGCTTAAGCCGCAAGGCGGTTTGGGCAAATTATTGGGCGGCGTTCCCGGTGTTGCCCCCGCAAAAGTCGTTATTTTGGGCGCGGGCGTGGCTGGCACCAATGCCGCAGAAATTGCGCACGGAATGCGCGCAGATGTTACAGTTTTTGACAGATCAAAAGCCGCCCTTGTCGCGATAGACAAAATGTTCGCAGGCTCTGTTACCACCTTGATGTCAACACCAGATGCGGTTGAAGAAGCAGTATTGGACGCAGATTTGATTATAGGCGCGGTGCTTATTCCCGGTGCTTCGGCACCAAAATTGGTCACAAAGGCGATGCTAAAAGACATGAAAGACGGCTCGGTTTTGGTTGATATATCGATTGACCAAGGCGGCTGTTTTGAAACTTCCCACGCTACCACACATTCTGAGCCTACTTATGTAATTGATGGCGTCGTGCATTATTGCGTCGCCAATATGCCGGGCGCAGCACCATTGACATCAACTTATGCGCTTAATGCAGTTACCGCGCCTTATATGTTGGCACTGGCCAATAAGGGCGTGGAGCAAGCCTTGGCAGATGATGCGGGTTTTGCTTTGGGCTTAAATGTCCAAAATGGGCAGATTATGCATGAGGCAGTGAAAGAAGCATTGGGCTTTTGACGCCAATGAATGAAGTTTAATTATTCGCCTTATTTTGGCCTCATTTTGAACAAGCCGCAAACAAGATGTCGAGCGAACATATTGTTGTCGGTTGGTGGCAATTTTGCTGATTTCTTGATTTCCCTATAGCCCCCCAGCCCCTCAATCAGGGTTTTGGCAAGCTAACCAGCCGACAATATTCTACTTCAGGCCGCAAAAAAGATAAAATGCAATGTTTTTCATTGGCATTTTACTAATGCAACATATTCGCATTTAATTCATTTTTATATGAGATATTTCCTCGATTCAGCTTTGGCTAGAGGTACGACTATGGAACATGATAAAACGAATTTGATTTGCAATTTATCAGCAATGCTGGTGAAGACCTTCACAAGATCAAAACGCGCAAATGTCGCCTTAGTTTTTGCAATAGTTGCCGCGGTTGTCACTTCGGCGCTCGGAATGGGCATAGAAATTAGCCGAGTAAACGGCGGAAAAGCGAATTTGCAAGCAATCGCCGATGCGGTTGCACTTGCAACCAAAAAAGAGCAAATGGCAAAAATGAACCTAGGCGAGGCTCAATCATCGGCTGCGGCTATTACTTTTGGCCAAAGTTATTTTAATGGGCTGCGCCCTCCTACCAACTCTGGTCTAAATAATTTAGCGCCAACTTTTTCATGGGATGCCGATGGGTCGTCGCGCGTAAGAATAGCCGGAAGACTTGATACTGTTTTTGCAGGCGTAATGGGCTTAAATTACATAAATGTAGAAGCAACTGGCGTCGCGAGTGCGGGATCTTCAAAAACCCTCGAAGTTGCAATTCTGCTTGATAACACCACTTCTATGTTTTCTAAAGATGGCCGACCTCAAACTCGCTTCACGATGATGCGTTCGGCGGCCAAGAATTTTGTAAATATTATGTTTGACAGCGTAACTGTTCCATCGCGGTTGCGCGTTGCAGTGGTGCCGTGGGTGACCAGTGTCAATATCAAGATGGAAACTCCATTAGGCTGGGATCGTGCTGCTGCGACAATAAGAAATCCAGCAGATGCTGGCAGTAAGTTGCAAAACAACCCGAGAAATATGGCGGCATATGTTAACCAAAACACAGCAACATTGGCGACCCAATTTGCACCAGTTGGCTGGAGGGGTTGTATTTCAGGCGCGGGAGAAAGCCAATCAACCAATGATAGCCCAATGGCTGGGATGAAATGGAACGCTCTATTGACCGCGCCACAAGTAGGAAATGCCACCCGCACCCAAAACAAAATGATTAATACTACTTGTCAAAGCTGCACAGGCTGCGGCGGCGGCGGCGGCGGCGGTGGCGGCGGTGGCGGCGGTGGTGGTGGCGGTGGCCGCGACGGTTATTACCAACAGCCAAACAAAAGCGCTCAGTTTGCCAATTTCACTACAATGACAAACTCAAATGTCGCTTGCAGATGCACAAGTTACGCTTGTTCCTACCTTGCCTGCCCAAGTGGCCAAGCTTCAATCACTGGAATAAATTGCAACCCCAGCTCCAATAACGGCGCTTTAAATGCATTTTTCAATTTCAGTGGCACTCGCCAATGCGTCCAAGGTGGCTGCCGCGACAATCTAAATTATGGCACTGCAACAGGTTGCGTATCCGACCCCAACGAGCTTGCTTGGAATGCAGCTGGCGGCGCACGATGCACCAATGTTTCCGCGACAACTTGGACAGCTTCAGCGGCAATTGAGGGGCCGAACATGAACTGCCCAATGCCAATGTTGGGGCTATCGGGTTCGCGCGCTCAGGTTATTGATACAATCGACAGAATGTCCCCCGCGCCCGGCGGAACGCACAATGATGTTGGTTTGCGCTGGGGCTTGCGTGCGCTTTCACCACGCCAAGAATGGTCTAATTTCTTCGGACATTCCACTCCGCTACCATTTGGCGATGGTGCCGCAAATAAGATTATGATTCTCATAACTGATGGCGCAAATACTCAAGCCACAAGTCTGCCTGGATTTTGGGGTTGTTCAAATACCGCTTATCCAGGTTGTTCGAGCGCGCCAACGCGATCGCAATTGGATTCAAGAATGTTGGATTGGTGCCGTGCAATCCGCGAGGATTATCATGTGGACCTTTATACTGTAGCAGTAAATGTTACGGATAGCACCGCTGTTAGCCTCCTTAATCAATGTGCAGGCGGAATTGATGGCCATGCGTTTGCTGTTGATGCGGCATCACTTAATCAAACTTTTGAGGAAATTGCGCGATCTGCTTTCAGTTTGCGATTAAAGGAATAAGTGCCAGATTTAAGTGCGTGTTAACCTAAATAAGTGAATACTATTGCTATTGTCTGCTAAGATATTTGCGCAATCGCGCATTTACTAAGACATGCAAGAATTTTACGCGGGGCGCACATGTCAAATCGTAATCGCAAATCAATTTTGAAAGAATCTTCTGGTTCAACTGCCTTGATTTTTGCACTTGCTGGTGCCGCATTATTGATTACTGCAACCGCAGCAGTTGAACTTACCCGCGTTAATGACGTGCGCTCAAAATTGGCTTCAATCACCGACGCTGCGGCCTTGGCGGGCAAACGCGCTCAAGGCCAAGCATTAGGTGTAACCGAAGCGCAGGCCAAACTTGTAGCTGAACAAGCGGCGACAGACTATTTTAACGGCAATAAATCCCAGCTTGATGGCTTAGCCACCAATTTGACTGTTAGCACAACTTGGGACCCTGATAATGCTATTCGTGTAGTTGGAAACGCAAATGCGACGATGGTATTGGGAAGCATCTTTTCGCTTAGTGGCAGTTCGCCAATTGGATATATTCCAGTGCGCACAGTCTCCGTTGCCGCCTCGGGTTCAGAAGCTTATCTAGAAATTGCTTTGGTGCTTGATAATACTGGTTCGATGTTTAATACTGACGGCAGACCGCAAACCCGTTTCACTTTGCTGCGCCAGGCCGCGACCGAATTTGTGAATACCGCTTTCGATGCCGCAACTGATGCTGACAAGGTTAGAATTTCTATCGTTCCTTGGGCTACAACAGTAAACATAAAAAGCGAACAACCACTTACTTGGAGCCGTGCAGCAGTCACCACTGTGCCAATTCCAGATAGAGGCAACCGAGTTTTGCCTGCCGCAACTATAAATCGAAGCGGAAATCTCCAGCAAAACGGCCCGCAACTTGCCACAGAATTTGCACCCGTTGGCTGGCGGGGCTGTGTTTCTGGCCGCGATGAAGATACAGACGAGCCAGATGACGAAGATATGCATGGCATGAAATGGTATGCGCTTTCGGCGCAAGCAAATATGTTCACATCAACTTGGGGTCCATTGCGCCATGTAACTCGAACATGCACTTACTGTCCACCACCGCCGCCGCCTCCACCGCCTCCACCTCCACCACCGGGACCGCCCCCTCCGCCTTGGTCGCCACCACCACCTTCTCCTCCTTCTCCGCCACCACCGCCACCACCGCCTCCACCAACCGGGATGGA
>WRPI01000004.1 GCA_009773395.1 Hyphomonadaceae bacterium
TCCTTCTCCGCCACCACCGCCACCACCTCCACCACCACCTCCACCTCCTCCACCACCACCGCCACCACCGCCTCCACCAACCGGGATGGATGGTTATTGGAAACCAAAGAGCGAACAAGCGAACCGCATGGCGCAACAAATGCGGCCGAATTTCACAACGCCAATGAGTAAAGCGACCAGACCTACTATTTTTGGTAATAGAATCGCCAATACGCAGTCTGGTTGCTATAATTATGATTGTTCATATGACGAATGCGACCCAAATGTTGCGCGGATTTCCGGGAATTTATGTTGGCAGGAAACTTACAAGAATTATGGAGCTGACCCCTATACCAAGGGTAGGCGTAATACGTTTTTGAAGACGGCTGAAAATTGTATTTATACTTGGGAATATTGCACATCTGCACCAATGCCTTCAATTGCGCGAGCTTCATGTGTCGCTGACCCAAATGAAATAGCCTGGAATAATGCGGGCGGTGCCTGGTGTGCGTGGGTTCCCGTTACTAGCTGGACGACTTTTGATCCGACAACTGGGCCCAATATTAATTGCCCAATGCCAATGTTGGGCTTGTCTTCTAATCGTGGGCAAGTGCTTGCTAATATCAACCGCATGTCACCTGTTGTAGGCGGAACTCATGCTGATGTTGGCCTAAGATGGGGCGCGCGAACTCTGTCGCCGAGGTTGTCTTGGGGGCAGTTTTTTGGAATTACTGGCCGCGAAGCAAGGGCTTGGCGCAGCCGTGACGTCAAAAAAGCGCTAATTCTTATTACTGATGGTGAAAACACACAAGCAAATGATTTCCCAGGATTTTGGGGCTGCAGCGATACACTGGCGCCTGGTTGCACTGGCTCTCCCACTGCTGCGGAATTAAACACCCGCATGCTTGCTTGGTGCAGCAAACTAAATAATGATTGGGGAGTGGATGTTTATACTGTTGCGGTAAACATAAATAATGCAACTGCAGTAAACCTCTTGGCGCAATGTGCTGGTGACCCTGCGCGCGCATTTGCTGGTGACGCTTCAGAGCTGCAACGCCAACTTCGCGTCGTTGCCAGCCAATTGTTTGAACTTCATATCAAAGAATAGTCCTAACTGTCTGTCGCAAAACTCGCCGCAGTGTTTCCAAATCTTGTGGCTCAGAAAGCCGATGATCTCCCGATTTAATAAGGGTCAGAGTGACATTATTGCTGCCAAAATTTTCCATCAATTTCGGCGATCTTTGCCAGGGCACGTCAGCATCTCTGCAGCCATGCAAAATATGAACGATGCCATCATAGTCGATTGATTTGTTCAATATCGAATTATTTCGGCCATCTTCTATTAGCGCTTTGGTAATAGGATAGCCCACTGCATCATAAGGGCTTGGACGCATCCAATAGCCTTGTTCCATTATTTCAGCTTTGACTCCGTCGCTGAATGTCACCCACATTAAGTCTTCGGTAAAATCGGGGGCGGGGGCAATTAGAACCAAAGCTTTAACACGCTCACAGTTCGCCATCGCTAATAGAATCGCGAGCCAAGCGCCCATTGAAGATCCCACCAAAATCAAATCGCCATTAGTATTGGCATCAATCATTTCTTGGCTTTCACTCAACCATTTAGAAATTGTCCCGTCTTCAAATTTGCCTTCCGAAGTTCCAGTGCCAGAATAATCAAAACGTAATGAAGCGAGACCATTTTCCCTCGCAAACTCGTCCATAGCGGTGGCTTTTTGGCCCGCCATATCGGAATGAAACCCACAAAGCCAAACCAAAGTTGGGCTCTTGCCTTCGCGTTTTTTGAAACCAAGCCGATTGCCCGATTTTGATGCTAAATATTCGATTTCAATTTCACTCATGCAGCTAGTGACTCCTATGACCACATGATTTATTGCAACCTAATGAGCAAGACAATTCTTCAAGTCATTCCCGAATTGCAAACTGGTGGTGCTGAGCGCACCGTATTGGAAGTGTCGCAAGCAATTATTGCGGCGGGCGGGACGGCAATTGTTTTCACAAATGGTGGCCGCATGGAAGCCGAACTTGCGGCAATGGGCGGGATTATTATTCATGGCGATGCAAAATCAAAAAACCCATTTGTGATTTTGAAAACCAATGTCGATAAATTGGTCGAAATTATCAAAAAGCATAAAGTTGACATTGTTCACGCTCGCTCTCGCGCGCCAGCAATTAGTGCTTATCTGGCAGCTAAAAAATGCAATGTGCCATTTGTGACAACTTATCACGGAATTTACAAAGCCAATAATCCAATAAAGCGCTTTTACAATGGGATTATGACCAAGGGCGAAATTGTAATCGCCAATTCGGAATTCACCAAAGCCCATTTATTGGCGGAGCATAAAATTGACCCCAAAAAAGTTCGGGTGATTTATCGCGGTGTGGATTTTAATCGTTTCGATGGCGAAACGATTGCCGCAGCAAGGCGGGAAGCGCTAATTTCATCATGGGGCATTGGCCAAAATGACAAGCTGCCAAAAATCTTATTGCCTGCGCGCATCACCGCGTGGAAGGGCCAAGAAACCTTGATTGAGGCTGCAAATATCCTGAAAAATAAGAATGTTTTGGCGCATTATGTCCTCGCTGGCGATGCCCAAGGACGCGATGAATATGTAGCTGCGCTATTGACGAAAATTCGAGCATTGGGGCTTGAAAAATATGTTCACTTGGTTGGGCATTGTAATGATGTACCCGCCGCAATCGCAATTTGCGATATTGTAACAACGCCGTCAATTGAACCCGAGGCTTTTGGCCGAACTGCTGCCGAAGCAGGGGCTATGGGACGACCAGTCGTTGCGTCAAATCACGGTGGTGCGCGCGAAGTTGTTGTGCATGGTGAAACTGGATTCTTGATTGAACCTGGGGGCGCGCCTGAGCTCGCTAAATGGCTTGAATATTTGATTGAAATTGGCAAATCTGGAAGGGATGAAATTGGAACAGCGGGAAAAAACCGCGTCCAGAACATGTTCACCACCGGAAGCCTACAGGCAAAGACCTTGCAAATATATGATGAATTGATAAGTGATACGCGCACGCCTAATTAAATTGGACGAATGATGAAACAAAATGCTGTAAGAAGCGACATTGATAGAGTGCTTATTATCGCCTTGGGCAGTATGGGCGATATTGTGCTATCGCTTGCCGCAATTGAAGCCATAAGGAATTATCATAGAGATGCGCATATAGTGCTTTTCACCCAGCCTGGGATGAAACGGTTTTTGACGCCATGTCCCTTTATTGACGAGCTTGTTACAAATTGGGAGCCGCACGGAACTGGTGAAGCCCTAAACAATATTGGTCAGATGCAAAGCGCCAATTTCGACATGGTCTATGATTTGGTGGGCAATGAAGTCACAGCCGCCATTTTCAAGCGTTTTTGGCCAAAAAAACCCAAATGGTCTGGCGTAGTGCCCAATTGTTCGCACCCTCACATTGATAGAATGCGGCAAAAATTGCATTTATTGGATCGTCACGCCGAACAATTATGGTTGTGTGGAATCGGGCCAAGCCAAGGATATTCAGTTGGTGCCAGTCCTTTGCCAAAACTCAATTGGTGTGAAGACGAAATCGAAAAAAGTGAATTTGGGCCAAAATCAATAAAATTAGATTTCCCATATGCTATTATTGCCCCCGAGGGCCCAGCAGATGAGCCGCATAAGGCATGGCCTATTGGTCGCTATATTGAACTTGCAAAAGCAGTATTAGAAATGGGACTAAAACCAATTATTGTCGGTGGCCCACAAGCATTTTCGATGGGGAACGGAATTAGGGGCAGCGTGCCCGAGGCTTTGGATTTGGTAACTCGCCTTGATGTTTTTGGCTTGATTGGAATAATGAAAGGCGCGAGCCTGATTTTGGGTTCAAACAGCGATTACACAACAATTGGTGGTGTGTTGGGCGCGCCGGTGGTAAGTATTATTAACCCAGTGGGCGCGAATATTAAGACGCTAGCCCCACGCGGGCCTTTGACGGTAAGTCTAGTCGCCCGAGATTTCAAAGACATACGGATTGATCAAGTAATGGCGGCTGCACGCGCTGTTATGGAATAGTGAAATCGTATTTTGGCAAATAGCGCGACTTTTGCGCTACATTTCGGTAATAATATTGCTATAAGAAGTAGAGAACACTTGAAGCATTTGAATTGAGTGTTAAAGCAGAGTGCTTGAAGCCTAAAACACTGGTTTAGGCGTTTGATAATGGAGAGAACAACATAAGACGACCAACCGCTGCACAGCCCGCCGCAAAAGATGGGCCCCGCGTAAACGAAGAAATACGCGCTTCAACTGTTCTATTGATTGACGAACAAGGCGAAAAACAAGGCGAAATGTCATTGGAAGCAGCTTTGTCGCTGGCACAAACGGCAGGGCTCGACTTAGTTGAAATAGTTGCCACCGCCAATCCACCTGTCACCAAAATAATGGATTATGGCAAATTCAAATTTCAAGAGCAAAAAAAGCGCAATGAAGCACGTAAGCGGCAGAAAATTGTTGAACTTAAAGAAGTTAAACTTCGTCCGATGATTGATATTCACGATTATCAAGTAAAAACCAAAGCTATGCACAGATTTTTCGCCGAAGGTGACAAAGTTAAAGTCACTATGCGCTTTCGTGGACGCGAAATGGCGCATCAACATTTGGGACTGGATCTTTTGGTTCGCCTCAAAAACGATTTCGCTGACACCGCTAAAGTCGAGGCTGAACCGAGGCTTGAGGGTCGGCAAATGACAATGGTGATGGCGCCAAAAAATTCATAATTGCCACTAATTTCATCATTTGAAAACGGTTGCCAAAACGAAAGCCTAATTCTAAATGGCGATTTTGCACAAAGCCAAGTCAAAACGCGCAGACTCGAAAAAAGATGAGCTTGCTTCAACAAGTCTGCATGAAGACAAGTTGAAACGTGCCAAATTAAAGCCGTGGAAAATCGCCGATGTAATAGATGGCAGGAATCTGCGGGTTCAACTTAGTGCCGCAGCACAGGATTTGCGCGGCAATAATGATGCATTGAGGGCGCGCGTCTTATATTTGCTCAAAGGTGCTTTGTTTCGTGGACGCCTAATTGCGCACGAACGGCTTGATGCTGGTGCGGGCGGCATTGATTGCGCCGAATTATTATCTGCGGTGCAAGATGAAGTCATCGCTGCGCTTTATGACTTCGCCATAACCCATATTTTTCGCGTTCATAACCGAAGCGCAGTTGAACGAGTTAGTATTTGCGCAACTGGCGGTTATGGGCGTTACGCGCTGGCTCCATCTTCGGATGTTGATTTGCTATTCATTCGGCCCACGAAAGATGCAATTTGGGCAGAAAGCGTAATTGAATATATCCTTTATATGATGTGGGACATGGGCTTAAAAGTCGGCCATGCATCCCGAACCGTGCCGCAATGTTTGCGCAGTGCCAAAGACGATTTTACAATCCGCACCGCGGTGCTCGAGATGCGCTTTATTTGTGGCGACCAGCCGCTGTTCGATGAACTGGAGAAACGGCTTAAGGCCGAGCTTTTCCACAATACTGGCACCGAGTTTATCGCCGCGAAATTGGCAGAACGAGACCTTCGCCATGCGAGATCTGGCGAAAGCCGATATATGGTTGAACCCAATATAAAAGATGGCAAAGGTGGCTTAAGAGATATCCATACGATGTTTTGGATTGCCAAATATATTCACGGCATTAATGACCCCCAAGATTATGTTAAAAAGGGCCTGTTTTCAAAAGAGCAAATCAAAGCGTTTGTGAATGCAACTGAATTTCTGTGGACGGTTCGTTGTCATTTGCATTTCCTAACTGGTCGCGCCGAGGAAAGGCTGACTTTCGATCTTCAACCCGAAATGGCAAGATTGATGGGATATGGCGACCGCGCAGATAATCCGGCAGTTGAACGATTCATGAAAAGGTTTTTTCTTGTTACCAAAGAAGTCGGTTCATTGACACGGATTATGAGTGCAAAGTTGGAAGTCGATTATCTCAAGCAAGCGCCAAAAGGGCTTTCGCGTTGGTTTGGGGCGCGGCCAAAGCGATTGGTTGATAAGAGATTTATTGTCGAAACGGGTCGGATTGGTTTTGCCAATTTGGACATTCCTAAACATGATAGCCTTGCCATGATTTCGTTGTTTTTAGAGGCCGATAGATCCAATTTGGACATAGACCCCGCGAGCTTGGCAATCGTCGCCCAACGCGCCCCGCATGATTTGAAATTGGCGGGCAATCCGCAAGCCAAAAAATTATTCCTGCAAATAATGGAATCGAAAAACGGCCCAGCGCCAATGCTTAATTTGATGAATGAATGCGGGCTTTTGGGGCGAATGGTCCCTGAATTTGGACGTATCGTCGGGCAAACTCAGTTTAATATGTATCACCATTACACCGTCGATGAGCATACATTACGAGCAGTGCAAATATTGGGTGAAGTCGAACATGGCAAATACAAACTGGAACTGCCGTTAGCAACCGATATTTTCCCAAAAATCCTTAATCGCCGCGCACTTTTTCTGGCTATGCTGTTGCACGATGTCGGCAAAGGCGAAGGTGATCAGCAAATATTGGGGGCCAAAGCGACAAGATTGGCGTGCAAGCGCCTTGGTGTTGATGATGATGAAACCGAATTGGCCGCATGGCTGGTTGGCCATCATCTAATAATGTCTGATGTCGCCCAAAAACGTGATTTGGGCGACCCAACCACCATTGTTAAATTTGCCGAAGCCGTGGAGAGCCTTGAAAAATTGCGACTGTTACTGGTCTTAACTGTTGCCGATATTCGCGCGGTTGGCCCTGGGGTTTGGAATGATTGGAAAGCGCAATTATTGCGCGATCTCTATAAAATTACAGAAGCAGTTTTGCGTGGTGGGCGCACCGATGAAGCAATGGCCCATGGCGTGTTGGCGGCGCAAGCGGATATGACGCGCAGCGCTGTATTGAAAGACCCAACAACGTCCGAATGGTTTTCTACGCTTGATAATTCATATTGGCTTGGCTTCGATGAAAACCAGCATTTATGGCATCAAGCGGAAATAAAAACCGCGCTCACAAGCGAAAAATTAAGTTATGTCGGTTCACGCTTTGCCAATAATCGTGGCGCTACCGAAATTCTGGTATTAGCGCCAGACCGTGCGGGTTTATTTTCGTCAATCGCGGCAGTTTTTGCACGGCACGGCGCAAATGTTCTTGATGCCCGCATTTTTACTTCACGGGCCGGGCAAGCGTTTGATATATTCGCAATTCAAGACAGCCAAAATGCAGCTTATGGCGCGCATGACAATAGGCTGATTGATGCGCTTAAGAAGGAAATTCTTAGCGCTTTAGACGAAAATTACCAAGCAAAACCTGTGACACAAGCATCGCCCACGCGCCGCCAAGCCGCATTTAGAGTTGAGCCATTTGTGTTGATAGATAATGAGGCATCCAATTATGATAGTGTTATTGAGGTTTCGGGGCTTGATCGAACTGGGCTTTTGGCGGATTTGGCGCAGAAACTACATGATGAAGCCCTCAATATTACTTCGGCTCATATTGGCGGCATTGGCGAGCGCGCCCATGATGCTTTTTATGTGCGAACTTTAGACGGTATGAAATTGCTAGATAAAACTAGGCAAGCTCGCCTTAAAAATGCACTATATGACGTTTTACGTGCCTATGAACCCGACGCGCCATTGATTGTTGCAAAACGAAAACTGGCACGCGCCCGTGCTTCAACTCGAAGATAAAGGTCAAAATGTCACTCGTTCGCAACACTTTTGTTCAAGCCAGTTTCACGCTTCTAAGCCGTCTATTCGGCTATATTCGCGATAGAATAATTTCGAATTATATGGGCGCAGGCTATATTGGCGATGCTTTTGCCACTGCACAAATGTTCCCAAATTTATTTCGTCGCATATTGGCCGAAGGCGCATTCTCACAAGCATTTGTTCCAATTTACGCCAAAGCAACCACCGAGCGCGGCAAGGATGGCGCCGAAATCATGGCGACCGAAGCTCTTTCCATGCTTACGCTGGTATCTGTGATTATTACAATTGTCGCGCAAATCGCCATGCCCTGGATTATGCTACTGATACACACTGGCTATAAGGATGATGCAACCGCTTTTAATTTGGCGATTATTTTGACGCAAATCACCATGCCATATTTGGTGGGTATGGCGCTCAGTTCTTTATTCGCTGGTATATTAAATACTGCGGGCAAATTTGCACTTTCCGCCGCCGCGCCAACGCTTTTGAACATTTCAATTTTGCTTGCGGTTATTTTCACCAAAACGCCCGAGCAAGCCGCCCTAAATGGCGCGATTGCAATTGCAGTGGCCGGAGTATTGCAAGCCGCCATGCTTTATTGGGGTTGCCGAAATATGGGTGTGAAAATTGCTTTTCGTGTGCCAAAAATCACTCCTGATGTTAAGTTAATTTTGGGAGTAATGGGGCCAGCTGTCATCGCAGGGTCGGCGACACAGATTAATGTTTTTGTGTCCCAAGCACTTTCTAGTTTTGAAGTTGGTGCAAAATCTTGGCTTTACGCCGCCGATAGGCTCTACCAATTACCACTGGGCCTAATTGGGGTTGCAATTGGTGTCGCCTTATTGCCGCGCCTTGCCAAGGCGGTTGCGAATATTGATGACAAGCGAGAAGACATTGATGCCATCAATGAAAGTTTCGTGCTCTCAATGTCACTTACTTTGCCAGCCGCCGCCGCACTTTTATGCATTCCGTTTTTTCTTATGTATGGCTTTTGGGCGGGCGGTGAATTCAAAACCAGTGACGCACAAAATACGGCGAACGCCCTTTTCCACTATGCCTGGGGGGTTCCCGCTTTTGTTTTGATACGCATATTAGCGCCGCCATTTTTCGCCCGCCAAGACACCAAATCGCCGATGAATTTCGCGCTTGTCGGGGTTGCATCTAATGTCATTATTGGGGCCTGTCTTTTCTATTTTTTCCATAAAAATTATAATAGCGGCTATATTGGGCTTGCAATTGGCACTAGTGCTGCGGCATGGATTAATACGATTTTATTGGTGGCTACATTGATAAATCGCAAATGGTGGCGGTTTGATAAATGGGTGGTTGGGCGAATTGCTCGTGTATTTTTGGCAACCATCATAATGGCTGGATTTTTGCTTTTTGCGGGACAAAATCAAGATTTGATAATTTCATGGTTTTCGTGGGCAAAAATATTGGGCAAGTCTATATCTAAGGAACTTGCGATTCTTGTCGTATGCGGTTTGGGTTTTACTGTTTATGGCGTGGCTGCGCTTTTCACCAAAGCATTGACAATTTCTGATTTGAAGGCTTTAGCAAGGCCATGAATGAGACATTAGCAAATAAAGAATCGCCGCAGCATAGCCCTCGTGTGTTTTCAGGTGTGCAGCCCACCGCCAATATCCACCTAGGCAATTATTTAGGCGCGATTAAGCGTTTTGT
The DNA here is from genome assembly GCA_009773395.1 of Hyphomonadaceae bacterium. Taxonomy (GTDB): domain Bacteria; phylum Pseudomonadota; class Alphaproteobacteria; order Caulobacterales; family Aquidulcibacteraceae; genus Pseudaquidulcibacter. Next base: position 9,405 of record WRPI01000004.1, read on the forward strand.
AAGCGTTCAGCACGAAATGGAAAGCCTGTTTTGTGTTGTTGATTTACACGCCATAACTATGCCGCAAGACCCTAAAAAACTCGCGGCGCAAACCCGCGAAATTGCAGCAGCTTATTTGGCGGCAGGCATTGATCCTGAAAAGTCCATTATTTTTGTTCAATCATCAGTTTCGGCACATGCTGAATTGGCCTGGCTTCTCAATTGTGTGGCGCGCATGGGTTGGCTTGAACGCATGACCCAATTCAAAGATAAATCTGGCGAAAATTCTGAGCGTATGTCGGTTGGCCTGTTTGACTATCCAGTTTTAATGGCAGCCGATATTTTGGCCTATAAAGCGACCCATGTGCCAGTAGGTGACGACCAAAAACAACATTTGGAACTCGCGCGCGATATTGCGCAACGCTTCAATTCTGACTTCAAGGCCAAAGGGTTTTTCCCGCAGCCAGAACCCTTAATTGGTGCCGAAGCTTCGCGGATTATGAATTTGCAAGACGGCACGAAGAAAATGTCAAAATCCGATGCCGCTGAAAATTCCCGTATTAATTTAACCGATGATGCGGAGCAGATATCCAAAAAACTAAAACGCGCGAAAACCGATTTGTTTCCGATGCCAGACGATGTGGCAGAACTGAAAGCCCGCCCCGAAGTTGATAATTTAATCGGCATTTACGCGGCTTTGGCCGAAATCACGAAAGAAGCAGTTGTTAAAGAATTTGCGGGACTTGGTTTTGGCGCTTTCAAACCCAAACTCGCTGATTTGGCAGTTGATAAGCTATCACCAATAAGCGCCGAAATGCGCAAATTTATGGCCGACCCTACACAAATTGATAAAATCCTTGAAAAAGGTGCTATACGGGCGCGCGAAATCGCCATGCCAATTTTGCAAGAAACTAAGAATCTAATCGGTTTTTGGGGCGCAGATTAAGCTTGTTTCAATTGACACAAAAATGCTTTAAGCTGAAGCTCTACATATCGTGTTGAATTAGGATATTTTCTATGAGCTTAGGGCAGTCAATTAGAGGCATAGGGGCAAAAATGCGCAATTTGTTTGGCCAAAGGCCAAAAGATAAATCTGATATTGCTGCCGACATTGGTTATGGCAATCTTGGCAATCCTGATTCCGCGAAACCAAAAGCAAATAGGGGCAAGAATTTTTGGCTGGTGACAATTTTGCTGGCAATTGTTCCGCTATATTATTTGGTCGGTGCTTGGCTAACCCACCGGATCAATGATGATTTGAATTATACAATCAACGACCCTGGCACCGGCAAATCGCATACTGTGGCGGTTGTTGCAGAATTGATTGACCGCGAAGTTAACCAAACCAAATGGTCGCCAAATATTCAGGCTTTTGAACCTGCTGCTTTATTGCGGGTCGGCGGCAATATGGTGAATTTCCAAACTGGGGTCGTGAAGGGAATTTCGACCACGGTTTATGAAATGGAAAACCGCCTTGCACGGATGCGCGGCACTTCTTCTGCGGATGTTGACATGGCATTGGCGCGTGAGGGGCTGGCGCGCTCGGCGGATACTTGGCTTTGGGCGGGGGCAGATGGCGAATATCGCAAAGCCAAAGATGCGCTGGTTCGCTATAATGTCCGCTTGGCATCGGGGCAGGCTAATTTTGAGCAACGTGGTGATAATCTTCAAGGATTGCTTGACCATGTAGCGTTTGATTTAGGCGCTGCATCAAATGAATTGGATCGTGAAATTTTGGCAGGTCGCCACAAATTCATAGATTTTAAGGCCGATAAAGTGTTTTATTATGCTAAAGGGCAAGCTTATGCCTATTTCATTATATTGCGGGCGCTGCGTGAAGATTATGGCCAAGTGATTACTGAACGCCATATGGAAAAAATTTATGAGGAAATGTTAATTGAACTTGCGTCTGCAGCAGAGCTTCAGCCGCTAATTGTGCAAAATGCCAGCCCTTCGGCGATGATCATGCCAAATCACTTGGCAGCAGAAGGTTTTTATATTTTGCGTGCTCGCGCTCGATTGCGTGAAATCACGGATATTCTTCAAAGGTAATTTGGTCGTGGGCGAACGTAAACTTCTTTGTATTGCTGATGAAAGCCCAGAATGTAGAAATGCAGTGGTTTTTGGCGCCGAAAGGGCCAAAAGAACCAATGCCACTTTGATTATTGTACGCGTAATAAGGCCCTTGGATATGTCACTCTTGGGCGCAATCGGAGGCGGCATCATCGACGAAGTAAGGGCCGAAGCGATGGAGGATTTGGGGCAATTTGCAGCTCTCGCCAAAAATACATCGGGCATAATTGCTGAAACTTTGGTATATGAAGGTGCAGCGCACGATGCCATTCGGGCGCAAATTGATGCTGATGAAGGCATTAAGACATTGCTTTTGGCCGCGTCTGGCTCGCGCAATGGTTTGGGTCCCTTGGTCAGTTCGGCATTGCGCGAATCCGCAGTTTTTGGCAAACGTAAAGTCGCAATAATGATAGTGCCAGATGGCCTTGATGATACCCAAATCATCGAGTTAGCAAGTTAAAATAGGTTCAATAATGTTCATTCAAACCGAAGCCACTCCCAACCCTGAAGCCTTAAAATTTATCCCTGGAAGACAAGTTTATAGTGAAGGCGTTTTGGAATTCCACAATTCAGCCTCGGCAGAACTTTCCCCGTTTGCGCAAAACTTATTTGCCATAGAGGGCGTGCAGTCCATCATGTTTGGTTCTGATTTCATATCAGTAACCAAAACGAAATCAATTGAATGGCGACATATAAAACCGGAAATTCTTGGCTCTATCATGGACGGCTTTATGGCCAATATGCCAATTTGGATTGGCGCTAAAGGCGCGAACCTAGACGCACCGAAATATGAAGGCGAAGCCGCCGAAATTGTTGCGCAAATCCAGGACCTTTTGGATACCCGCGTCAGGCCCTCGGTGGCCCAAGATGGTGGCGACATTGAGTTTGATAGTTTCGATATTGACACTGGCGTAGTTTATTTGCGTATGCGCGGCGCGTGTTCGGGTTGCCCATCGTCCGCCATTACCCTCAAAAGCGGGGTCGAGAATATGATAAAACACTATGTTCCCGAAGTTACTAGCGTTGAACAGGTGTTATAGTAAAGGCTAGTCTTGCTCCACCGCTTTCTTGCTCTCTAATTGTGCCTCACGAAATGTTATGTAAATTGTTGAAGCTATAACAATAAAAGCACCAAGCAAACTATTGCCATTGGGTATTTCGGCAAACGCTATAAAGCCAACTATCACTGCAAGCGGCAAGCGCAAGTAGTCCATCAAACCCATCAATGATGCTTCGCCAACACTAAGCGCCTGCACGTAACAGGCTTGAGCTATCACACCCGTAACGCCCATTAGCGCCAGTGGCAAAAGTGACGATTGAGGCGGCATGTGAAAATCAGCAAGCAGGAATGGAATTCCCGCGATTGTTGTCAAAATATTGGCATAAAGAACCAAAGTTAAAGGCGAATGGTCGCTGGTTAAGTCCTTCACTGTTATAATCGAAAGCGCAAAAGCAAACGCCGCCGCAATTGCCGCGAGTGAGGCTAAATCAAGATCGACCAATTTTTGGGAACCTGAACCCGTCATCAAAATCACGCCGATAAAGCCAACAACAATTGCACTCCAGCGCCGCCAAGCCACTTTTTCTTTCAAGAGCACCACAGCCAAAATCGTTATGAATAATGCCCGCGAAAAGCTAAGCGCTTGGGCATGGGCTAAAGGCAAATGCGCATACGCGTAAAATGACGCAAAAAAGCCAATTGTGCCGTAAAACGAGCGCAAAACCACTTTGTCCCACCTTTTGACTTTCCACGCACCAATGTTTTTGCCGACAACAAATGGCAAAGTCATTAAAACGCCAGCCATTGAGCGCCAAAAAATCATCATCGCAACCGAAGTGTGGCTTCCCAAATAACGTGCGAGGCCCGACATAACCACAAAACTTAGCGCCGAGCCGACCATCCACATGGCTCCGCGCGAATTGGCGCTTAGTCCTGTAAAATTCATATTGTCACAACAACTTTTCCTGTGGCCTGGCGGCTTTTTAGATGTTCAATTGCCAGTGCGCCATCCGCAAGGGCGAACCTTTTTGAAATATAGGGGCTGATTTTGCCGTTGCGATAAAATGCCTGAATTTCTTTGACATTTTCGTGATGCGCAGCAGGTTCCATTGCGACATGCATTCCGAAAAATACGCCAACAATGCTGCAACCTTTCAATAAAGTGAGATTTAATGGAATTGATGGAATGCCAGATGGAAATCCCACGACTAATAATCGGCCTTTCCACGCAATTGAGCGAAGCGCGGCTTCGCAATAATCGCCACCGACTGCATCATAAATCACATCAAATCCTTTTGCGCCGCCTAGGTTTTTGAATAGTTCGCGCAGCGCTTTTTTACCGTCATTGTCAAATGGACCAAGCGGGTAAACCACACCACCACTGGCGCCATTTTTAATCGCTATATCCAATTTTTCCTGACTGGAACATGCGGCAAGGACTTTTGCGCCCATTGCCACGCCAAGCTCAACTGCCGCAAGGCCAACCCCACCGGCCGCGCCAAGCACTAAAAGCACTTCGCCTTGTTTCAGTTCTGCACGGTTTTTTAATGCGTGATACGAAGTGCCATAGGTCATGAAAGTCGCGGCGGCGATGTCGAATGGCATTGTATCTTCAATTGCCAGACACCTATCAGCAGATACTGCTGCAAATTCGGTCATTCCGCCATGGCTGATATTGGCGCAAACTCTATCGCCGACACTCAGATTATGGACGCCCTCACCCAATTCGGTAACCACACCTGATATTTCTGAGCATGGCGCAAATGGGCGTGGTGGTTTGAATTGGTATTTGTCTTCAATAATTAAAGCGTCAAAATAATTGATACCAACTGCTTTGATTTGCACCAAGACTTCGTTTGGTTTTGGTTGTGGTTTGGGGACATCACAAAATACTAAGGTTTCTGGAGGGCCAATTTGCTCGCTTATTATTGCTTTCATTTCTCACCTGTTTGTTTGTTTTGGTTCTTTTATTCACCATAGCTAAGCCGTGCGAAAGGTCAAACAAACATTGGCTTACTGTTTTGGTTTCCTGATTTGGTGGTTTTAGATAAGAAATTTGGTTTCAATTAGGTAAAACTTCCGCTATTTGCGCAAATATGAGCGATAATTACAACCCCAATCCGTTTGAAACTGCCAAAACACTGGCCGAAGCATTGCCGTTTATCCAAATTTACGACCGCGAAACTGTGGTTATTAAATATGGTGGGCACGCGATGGGGCTTGAAGAAAGCGCCAAGAAATTTGCCGCCGATGTTGTGCTTTTGAAACTCGTCGGCATTCACCCAATTGTGGTTCACGGCGGCGGGCCACAAATTTCTGACATGTTGACAAGAGCGGGCGTAAAATCCAGCTTTGTCGATGGCCTTAGGGTGACAGATGCCTCCACCATGGAAATTGCCGAAATGGTTTTGTCAGGCGCAGTGAATAAACAACTGGCGCATCTTATTACTGATGCCGGCGAAGAAGCAGATGTTCGCGGTGTTGGACTATCGGGCAAAGACGCAAAATTATTTACTGTCGAAAAAGTTCATCGGACGAAAATGGATCCCGATAGTAAAATCGAACAAGTTGTTGATTTGGGTTATGTTGGTGACCCCTCAAAAGTTGATGCGCAATTAGTGGAAAGTTTATTGAGCGCCGAGCATGATTATGTGCCCGTGATTGCACCAATTGGGGTCAGTTCCGCTGGCGAAACTTTCAACATCAATGCCGATACAGCTGCAGGGGCATTGGCGGGAGAATTAAAAGCGAAACGGTTTCTGCTGCTTACCGATGTAGCTGGTGTATTGGACGAAAACCAAGAGCTTATTCGCGAAATGGATGTGGAGCGTGCCAAAGAACTTATCACAAGCGGCATCGCGTCTGGCGGAATGATTCCCAAGCTTGAAACCGCGATAAGGGCGATTGAAAGTGGAGTTGAAGCCGTAGTAGTTCTTGACGGGCGTCAGCATCACGCGATTTTGATGGAATTATTCACAGAACATGGCTGCGGAACATTGATTCGCGCCCGCGAAGCATAGTCGGTAAATCGGTGGAAAAACTTTTTCATGCGACTGATTGGGTATTTGATTTAGATAATACTTTATATCCGCCCGAAAGTGATTTATTCGCGCAAATTCAAGTTAAAATGAATACTTATGTTGCGAATTTTCTGGGCCTCCCATTAGACAAAGCTCGTGAAGTGCAAAAGAAATATTATGTTGAACATGGCACAACATTGAACGGCTTAATGCTACACCACAATATCGACCCCCATGATTATTTGCATCAGGTGCATGACATTGATTATTCCTATTTGGAAGACAATTCCGAATTGCGTGCCAATATTATTTCCTTACCTGGACGCAAAATTGTTTTTACCAATGGCTCGAAGCAGCACGCAGAAAGTGCCATTAAAGCGCTGGGGTTGGAAAATGTTTTTCATGACCTCGTGGATATTGTTGCCACTGATTTCATTCCAAAGCCGCAAAAGCAAGCATTTGACGCTTTGATAAAAGCCCATAATATAGACCCAAATACTTCGGTTATGGTCGAAGATTTATCAAAGAACTTACAAACCGCACATGATATGGGTTTTGCAACTGTATTAGTGTGGTCCGATAAAATTTGGCACGATGAGCCAAAAGGACATTCACCGGCCGGGCCAAGTGACCTTGGTCAAGCCCATATTCATCACGCTACAAATAACCTTAGTGAATTTTTGAAAGTTGTTGTAAAATCTGGCAAACTCGAGGACTAACATGACCACACAAATTCAATCCATAATTGATAATGCCTGGGAAAGCCGCGCCGAAATTGGAATTGCGACCAAAGGCGAAGTGCGGGACGCCGTGGCTTTTACACTGGCAGGACTTGATGCGGGCGAACTGCGAGTGGCGTCCAAAACAGGTGGGGAATGGATTACTCATCAATGGATAAAGAAAGCTGTGCTTTTATCGTTTCGCCTCAATGATAATTTCGTGATTGATGCCGAACATGACCCGAACCCAATTCAAAATGCTGGGCGCGCGTTTGATAAGGTGCCGCTTAAAACTGCGCGTTGGAGCGATGCCGATTTTCGCGCCGCAAAAATCCGCATGGTTCCAGGTTCAATTGCACGGCATGGCGCATATATTGGCAAAGATGTGGTTTTAATGCCAAGCTTTGTAAATATCGGCGCATATGTTGATGATGGCACAATGATTGATACATGGGCCTCGGTTGGATCTTGCGCCCAAGTTGGGAAAAATTGCCATATTTCGGCGGGAACCGGCATTGGCGGCATTTTGGAGCCGCTTCAGGCCAATCCAACCATTATTGAAGATAATTGCTTTATTGGCGCGCGTTCTGAAGTTGTCGAAGGCGTCATTGTTGGCGAAGGCAGTGTTTTGGCGATGGGGGTGTTCATTACCCAATCAACCAAAATCGTGAATCGCCTAACTGGTGAAATTATTCGTGGCAAAATTCCACCATATTCAGTTGTTGTTCCTGGAACCCTGCCTGACCCAAAAGGTGGGCCAAGTTTGGCTTGTGCTGTGATAGTGAAAACAGTTGACGCGCAAACGAGATCGAAAACTGGCATCAATGAATTATTGCGCGAGTGATAATTGGGTAAAATCACGAATTTATTTGGTTTTGACAATAGCTATGCGGGGCTACCACAGAGATTTTTTTCAAAGCAGAATCCTCGCCCCGTTGCTGCACCCAAATTAATAAAATTCAACGCTTCACTTGCAGCCGAATTGGGTTTGCAATTGAATGGCAAGACAGACGAATATTTGGCACAGTTTTTTTCGGGGAATGAAATTCCAAGCGGCGCAGAACCGATTGCACTAGCCTATGCAGGACATCAATTTGGCGGTTTTAGTATTTTGGGCGATGGACGCGCGGTTTTATTGGGCGAAATAATTGCCGCAAATGGCACAAGATTTGACATTCAATTAAAAGGATCAGGCCAAACCGCCTTTTCGCGCGGTGGTGATGGTCGTGCTGGCCTCGGACCAGTTTTACGTGAATATATTATCAGCGAAGCCATGCATGCGCTTGGAGTTCCAACCGCACGCAGCTTGGCCGCAGTAGTAACTGGCGAGCAAATATATCGCGAAGCGGCAATAGATGGCGCGATTGTTACCCGCGTTGCCGCCAGCCATATAAGGTTTGGCACTTTTGAATATTTTGCCGCGAAGAACGATTTTGATGGCCTGAAAATAGTGGCCGATTATGCGATTACTCGCCATTATCCAAATATTTCAAAATCCGAAAATCCATATTTGGAGCTGTTGCGCGAAGTGGCGAAATCGCAAGCATTTTTAGTCGCAAAATGGATGAATATTGGCTTTATTCATGGCGTTATGAATACCGATAATATGTTGATTTCAGGCGAAACCATCGACTATGGCCCTTGCGCTTTCATGGATAATTACGACCCGAAAACTGTTTATAGTTCAATAGATCGACATGGGCGTTACCGGTTTGAAAACCAGCCAATCATTGCGCAGTGGAATCTGGCAAGACTGGCCGAAGCATTACTGCCGTTGATAGACGCTGATGTCGTCAAAGCCGTAAAAGCCTGCGAAGAAATAATCGCCGAATTTCCTACGATTTATCAAGAAAACTGCCTAGAAAATATGCAGGCAAAACTAGGGCTGGCGTTAAATGAAGATGGCGATTTGGCTTTGGCGCAAGAGTTTTTAGACATTTTGCATACCAATCAACTCGATTACACCAATAGTTTTCGACAATTATTGGATTTTGCAAAAGGTGAAATCGTTCCGCGAGAATTTGAGCAATGGTCCAAAAAATGGCAAATTCGCCGCACCAAAGAAGTCAATAATCCAGAAGAAATGTCGCGACTAATCCAGGAAAATAATCCAGCTTTCATTCCGCGCAATCACTTGGTTGAGGAAGCCATTGTCGCGGCCAGCCAAAATGCAAATTTTGCGCCTTTTGAGGAACTAATTAGCGTTTTGGCCAATCCATATGCCGACACAAGCGGGAGCGAGCATTACCGCACCCCGCCGCGCACAGATCAAATCGTCACAGCCACTTTTTGCGGAACATAGCGCATCGGTCGCTCAGGTGAAAAATAATCACTTTCAATCGAAACATAATTTTGGTTTGCGAGAGGAAAGTCAAGTGGTTTAGGAATGGTTTATGGCTAGACATGTCTCGCCAAAACCATTCATCAAGTGTGTTATGTGCCCTAGGTTTTTGTCAAGTCCTCGCGCCAAAGCGCGACCGCGAAGCGGCTTCGGGACTTGACAAAAACCTAGGGCACTAAGGCATAATAACCGAATGGACTCAAGGCAGACTTGCCCTTGAGACCATTCCAAAGCAAATTTCTTTGTGCAGCATGGACTATAAAGTGAATGCGACGCATTAGCACCACAATTTGTTTGCCATGCAAGAAACGGAACATCAACACCAAGCACAATCTGCATTAAACAATTCCAATTGAACGTCTGATTCTTTGGAGCCTCGCGTCTAGCCCAATGCCGCCATAAGCTCTGGCACGGCAGTTTTATAATCCTGCACCAAACCATAATCAGCAATCGCAAAAATTGGTGCGTCGGGATCTTTGTTGATTGCCACAATGACTTTTGAATCCTTCATGCCTGCCAAATGCTGAATTGCACCCGAAATGCCAATAGCGACATAAAGTTCGGGGGCGACGACTTTGCCAGTTTGACCGACTTGGAAATCATTGGGGGCATAGCCAGCATCAACTGCGGCGCGCGAAGCGCCAATTGCAGCGCCCAATTTATCTGCCAAAGGCACAATTACTGCGTCAAATTCTTCAGCCGAACCAAGCGCACGACCGCCCGATACCACCCGTTTTGCGCCTTGGAGTTCTGGCCTGTCTGATTTGACCATGGATTCCGAAACAAATGTCGCCGCATGACCCGAATCAACTGCTGTGATTGCTTCAATGCTTGCAGACCCGCTATTATCCGCTGCCTTAAACGCAGTTGAGCGGACAGTTATCACATTTTTGGCATCCATTGATTCCAAAGTTTCCAAGGCATTGCCGGCATAAATTGGCCGCACAAATGATTTGGTTGACACAACTTCGATAATGTCTGAAATTAAAGCGCAATCAAGTTTTGCGGCAATTCTCGGCGCAGCATTTTTACCAGCAGCCGAGGCCAAAAACAAAATCGCTTCGTAATTTGCTGCCAAAGGCAGAATGGTTGCTTCAATATCTTCGGCAATTTGCTTGCCTAATCCCGCAGATTGCGCAGTTAGAACTTTTGAAACGCCCGATATTTTGGCGGCTGCAGCAGCAATTGCACCAATATTTGCGCCCGCAACCAAAACATGAACTTCAGAAGAAATCATTGACGCGGCACTAACAGCCTTGTTGGTAGCGTCTTTTAAAACCGCTTCGTCATGGTCAGCATAAACTAGAACAGCCATTATAATACTCCTGCTTCTTTAAGTTTCGACACAAGTTCTTGCGCGCTTTCAACTTTGCTTCCACCTTCGCGTTTTGGCGGTTCAACCACTTTTACAACTTTCAAATGTGATTTAATTTCAACGCCATAGCTGGACGCTTCTTTAATATCAATTGGCTTCCTTTTGGCTTTCATAATATTGGGCAAGGACGCAAAACGCGGTTCATTGAGGCGCAAATCAGCAGTGACAATCGCGGGCAAATTGACTTCCAAAGTTTGCAGGCCGCCATCAACTTCTCTTGTTACTTTGGCTTTATTATTGGCAATATCAAGGTCGGAGGCGAATGTTGCCTGCGGCCAATCAAGGAGCGCTGCGAGCATTTGACCGGTGGCATTATTATCGCCATCAATCGCCTGTTTGCCCATTATTACGATATTTGGTTTTTCCTCATCAATAACGGCCTTAAGCAATTTTGCGACAGTCAAAGGCTCTGGATCCAAATCGGTGCTGAGCAAAATCCCACGGTCCGCGCCCATTGCCAAGGCAGTGCGAATTGTCTCCGCAGCTTGGGCCACGCCAATCGAAACAACTACAACTTCGGTTGCTACGCCTTTTTCGAATAACCGAACTGCTTCCTCGACAGCGATTTCGCAAAACGGGTTCATCGACATTTTTACGTTTGCCAAATCGACACCACTTTGGTCTGACTTGACTCTTACTTTGACATTATAGTCCACAACCCGCTTAACGGGGACCAATATTTTCATTTTGTGCGCCTTCTTAAATATCACGGACGATACAAGTTATTATCAAACCCATTGATTTAAGCAATATATTTATCCCTATATTCCGATTTGGCAAAATTAAAACATATGTAACGCTTTTGTTTGATAAAGGCGGCATGAAAACACGTCGAAATTGCATTTTTTCAGCTGGTGCCATTGGTCTTAGCTTTTTCACGCCGTCTATTGGTGCGGCAGCCGGGGGGCCAGAAAAGAAAGCGGGGCAAGAAAGCAATTTTGTTGGCGCCACCCAAGTTACCGCGACAATAACCAATGGCGCGCGCGCCGCTGGTATTATTCAAATTGATGTTGGCATTTATACTACTGATGCCGCGCTCAAAGGGCAAATAGCGAATATGGCGCCATTGTTGCGCTCTCGTTGGCGCAGCGCTTTGCAGGATTTCGTGAACAGATATTATAGTTTTGGTTCAGTGCCCGACGCCAACATTCTTGGCGCAGCTTTGCAGCGCGCAATTGATCCATTAACCGCACCCAAACGTGGGCGGGTTTTGATACAGGCAATCATAATTCATTAGCCTATCGTGAGGGCGGCCCAAATGCTTTCGTCAATCACTTCCGTATTGGAAATTGGTGATTGCCCGCCCTTAATGACTGCCGAAATTGGCCCCCAAATTATTGGATACGCATATTCAATAATTTTTTGATTGATTATTCCAGATTTTTGGCCTTCTGCGGCAAAACCAACACAGGACTTGACCATTAAACTCGATTGCCCAAAACCATTATATGCCAAATAGTTTGCGGCTTGGTTGTTGGTTTGTGCAAATTGGAAAATACGGGTCAATACCAAACTAAACCTATCACGAAGCGATAATTTGGCCGGAATTGCAGCGAAAACTTGAGCATTAAATAACGCCTCACAATGATCATCTAAGATTTTTTTCAAGTCCGATTTAGTTGTGATAACACGGTAAATTGAGCCTATCGCGAGCCCCGATGCTTCCGCCAATTCCTTTATTGAAATATCGTTGCCATGAACACTATGCGTGATAGTTGCGCTGGCGATTATGCTTTTCAATTCCTTAGTGGTGGATGGTGAGCGTCTTGTCATTGCGTGACCTTAAATGAAGCAATATTCATTCGTATGATTTGCCGATACAAGCAAGCTGTGTTAGAGCGCTTTTCGTTCAAACAGAGCGCGGGCGTAGTTCAGAGGTAGAACGTCAGCTTCCCAAGCTGAATGTCGTGAGTTCGATTCTCATCGTCCGCTCCAAGAACTCTCAAATTGCCACCCTCGCGGCTTCGCCGCTCACTCTGCAATTTGGATTCAAGCGGACAAATATTTTTGAAAAGCGTCGTTTTCAAAAATATTTGACATTTTCTTTTTCTTTATGCTTTCCCTTTACCCAAAATAGTCATGGAGGAAATGGCGCGGCAGGAGAGTTTGCCGCGAGCGTCAAAAAGTTCTGCTTCGGCGAACATTGTAGTGCGGCCAATTCCAGTTATTCGGGCCACGACTTCCACTTTGCCAATTTTAATCGGCCTTAGATATTGAATATTCAGATCAATAGTTGAAGGAAACCCTTTTCCCGCCAGTTTCAAAGTTCCAAGCATTCCCATTGCGTCATCTATCATTGCAGCCAAAAAACCGCCTTGAATGGTGCCAAACGGATTACAAAACTCGGGTTTGCCGTCAAAACGAACTCGAGTCATTGATTTCGCCATATCTAGTTCGAGCAATTCCATGCCCATAGTTACCGAACACGGTGCAAGTTCGAAAAGCCCAGCTTTTTCAAAATGCTCTTTGGGCATTATTCTGCCTCAAGCTCAACAACCACTGGGCATTTAAGTGAATTGGCGATAAAGCAAGTTTCGTGCGCTTTGTGGTGCAATTCTTCCAATTCTGACTTTGTTGGAGCTTTTCCCTCAAATTCGGCTTTTGGCACCAATGTGACCAAAGTGATGCGAATTACACCATCTTCGTCTTTGCCCAAACGCCCATGCGGATTATCTTCATAGCTATTGATTACAAATCCTGCCTTACGCGTGAAATCCAAAAACCAAAGCATGTGGCAGGAGGCAACCGCCGCCACCAATAATTCTTCGGGATCCGCAGCATCAACTTTGGACAATGGTGGGCGCACGCCTTCGGGATTTGAAGAACCTGCAATTGACACCCCGCCATCAAACGAAATCAAATGCCCGCGCGAATATTTGGCATCGGAAAATATTGCGCCATCACGCGACCAATTTATTTTTGCAATATGTTTGCTCATGGTTGTTTGTCCTTAATTTGTGGAAGTCGAATTTGGCTAAGAAAAATAAAAACTGCGCTTACACCTGCAATTAGCGCCATTAAATAGTGCGCTGGTTCAAAAAATAAAGGCGAGTTGGCATTGTTTATCAAACCGATTAGATAAAATATTGCAATTGCGGCGATTATTCCGAAACCATATCTTACGAAGTTTTGCTTTGCCCGTTTGAGATTAGCGCTTGCCCTTACCACCGCCCCGCCAAACAAAAACGCGATTGGTGAAGCGAATATAAGTCCAAACCCGCCGCTGGCAAAAACTACCAAGGCAATCGCCGATAATTCAAGTTTGAAATCAAGCGCCGGCGAAGTCAGCGGTTTGCCAAAAACCCGACCAATTGCGTCGAACACCACGATGACAACGCCGGTTATAAGCCCAGACCCAGTTCCAGCACAAATCGCCGCCCACAAATAGCGAAAAAAGCCAGTTTTAGTTGCTTTGCCATCTTGTTGTTCCGGCTGTTTATGCCATTCTTTACTCATCGTTCTAGTGTCTAAAACTCATCTGCGCTAAGGGCCATTACGGCCGCAGAGCCTGCCTTCACTTTTGCCAGATGCATTGCGGTTTCGGGGACCACGCGTTCCATATAATAGCGCGCGGTTTTGAGCTTTGTTGCATAAAATGGATCTGAATTATTTGCTTTTGGCGCGGCAGTTTTCGCCATCAAAGCCCACATATATGCAAGCCCAGTTATACCAAACAAATGCATATAATCGCTTGACGCTGCGCCAGCATTATCAAAATTCATCATCGCATTTTGCATCAGCCACATACTGGCCTCTTGCAGACGTGATTTTGCGGTCACCAAACCTTCAACAAATGGCGCAAGCGCGACATCGTCTTTGTTAGCAGCTACAAATGCATCCATTTCCGCCAAGAAAGTCTGCAAAGCACGACCACTATTTTGCCCCAATTTGCGCCCAACCAAATCCAGTGCTTGCACACCATTTGCGCCTTCATAAATCATGGCAATTCGTGCATCGCGCACAAATTGGCTCATGCCCCATTCTTCTATGAACCCATGCCCGCCATAAACTTGTTGGGCATTAACTGCATTAGCAAAACCCTTATCGGTCATATAGCCTTTTATCACTGGTGTCAGCAGCGCCATATAATCATTGGCCTTGGTGCGGGCTGCTTCATCTGGCGACAAGTGCAACAGGTCACTGTGAAGCGCGGTCCATAAAACAAACGCCCGCGCGCCTTCGTTAAATGCTTTGGCGTCCATCAGCATCCGCCGAATATCAGGGTGAACAATAATTGGGTCAGCTGGGCCATCGGGGTTTTTTGGGCCAGTTAGTGAACGGCCTTGGATGCGGTCTTTAGCATAAATAACTGCATTTTGATATGAAACTTCGGATTGGGTTAGGCCTTGCAAGCCAACACCCAAACGCGCGACATTCATCATTACGAACATGGCATTAAGGCCCTTGCCTTCTTCGCCAACCAGCCAACCTTTGGCACCATCATAATTCATCACGCAAGTTGAATTGCCGTGAATGCCCATTTTTTCTTCGATTTTACCGCATACGGCGGGGTTTCTCGCGCCCAAAGTGCCATCATCATTAATAATAAACTTCGGAACTACAAACAAACTTATGCCTTTAGTTCCAGCTGGTGCGCCAGCAATTCGCGCAATGACCAAATGGATAATATTGTCAGCCATGTCATGTTCACCAGCCGAAATGAAGATTTTCTGGCCAGTAATATTAAACGAGCCATCGGCATTGGGTTCGGCCTTGGTGCGCAACATCCCCAAATCTGTTCCGCAATGTGGTTCAGTAAGGTTCATGGTTCCCGTCCATTCGCCAGTTACCATTTTTGGCAGATATTTTTCTTTCAGTTCTTGCGAACCATGTGCCAAAATCGCCGAATATGCACCATGACTAAGCCCCGGATACATTGCCCATGCCATATTCGATGACGATACCATTTCCGATAAAGCCAAAGTCAAAACATGGGGCAAACCTTGACCACCAAATTCTGTCACCGCACCAATTGTTGGCCAGCCTGATTCGACATATTGCGCATATGCTTCTTTGAAGCCTGGGGGCGCAGTAACCGAACCGTCATCAGCGCGCACGCAGCCATGTTCATCGCCGATTTTATTTAATGGCGCCAATACGCTTTCACAAAACTTGGCGCTTTCTTCTAAAATTTGATCTCGGGTTTCTTTGGTCGCCTCGCCAAAACCTTCGAGCGCTTCATATTGATCGACCTGTAATAATTCGTCGAAAATAAACTGCATGTCACGAATTGGCGCTTTATAACTTGCCATGTGTTAGTTCTCCCATAAATATTCGATAGGCCTCATCATCAATATCTGATGCCGTTAATAATTCTTCTACGCGCTTTGTAAACGTCTTCAAGGTCTCTAGCACAATTTCTAAATCCACTTTCTGATTTTCCAATATTTCGGTTTGAGTGCGGAACTTACTTAACGCTATTTCTAATTGGAAGCGCCTGCCACCTTCTAAATCATAAGCGTCCAATATCCCTTTTAATTCATTGAGCGACAGCCCAATTCGTTTCCCGCGCAATAATAAATTAAGGCGCACCCTGTCGCGCGAATTATATCGCCGGACAGTTCCTTCGCGTTTAGGCGCCAATAATCCTTTGGCCTCATAAAAGCGCAAAGCACGCGCGGTAACGTCAAACTCTTTGACGAGCTCGCCAATTGTCCAATATGTATCGCTTTGTGGCATTGCATTCCATCATTTCAAAATTTGGCGTAAATATCGGCTTAATTTCGCATTGATTGACGCAAACGTCAAGCCAAAAACTAGTGCGGTTTGCGTTTAGTTATCACCAAACGCCTGCGCTAGATTCCTTCTTGGTCGCGCATTTTTGCTTATTAAGTTGAATCAACTTAAACGCTGGTGCGCTCTAGGGCAAAATCAAATATCGAATTTCACACCTTGGGCAAGTGGCAATACATCTGAATAATTAATGGTTTGGGTTTGCCGCACCATATAGGCTTTCCAAGCATCAGAACCCGATTCTCGCCCGCCGCCAGTTTCTTTTTCGCCACCAAACGCGCCGCCAATTTCGGCGCCAGAAGTGCCAATATTAACATTGGCGATGCCGCAATCAGAGCCAGTTGCCGATAAGAAGGTCTCGGCTTCGCGCAAGTCATTAGTGAATATTGCCGAACTTAGGCCCTGTGGAACATCATTATTGATTGCAATCGCTTCATCAAGGCCGTCAGCGTCAACTACATATAAAATTGGCGCGAAAGTTTCGGTTGCTGTAATTGCAGTTGCAGATTTCATGTCAATAATTGCTGGCGTAACATAATAACCATTGAAATTGCCGAGGCGCTCACCGCCATAAACCAATGTGCCGCCCTCGGCTTTGGCTTGATCTATCGCAGTTTGCATGGCCTCATATGCCGCTTGGTCAATCAATGGGCCCATCAATATTCCAGCTTGGCGCGGATCGCCGATTGGCACTGATTTATAGGCTTTAACCAAGACTTCCAACAATTTTGCTTTAACCGACGAATGCACAATCAAGCGTCGCAAAGTCGTGCATCTTTGGCCAGCAGTGCCGACGGCGGCGAAAGTTATGGCTCGCCCTAAAAGCGAAAAATCCGCGCTTGGGCGCACTATCATTGCGCCATTGCCGCCAAGTTCCAGCAAGCTGCGTTTTAATCCCTCTGCACACGCCCGCGCCACTTGTTTGCCCATACGGGTCGAGCCAGTTGCTGAAACTAGCCGCACTTTTTCGTGGGCAACCATTGCCGCGCCGACATCGGCAAGACCTTGAATTGTCGCAAACAAATCAGCGGGCGCGTCAGTGCCAAAACGCGAAGCGGCTTCTTCGAGTGATTCTTGAACGACTTCTGCGCATAAAGGGGTTTTTTCCGAAGGCTTCCAAATAATGCTATTGCCGCAAATAAGCGCCAAAGTTGCATTCCAAGCATAAACCGCCACTGGAAAATTAAATGCCGAAATAATGCCGACGACGCCAAGCGGCTTCCAGCGTTCCAGTAAATGGTGTTCAACCCGTTCAGATTGAATAGTAAGGCCATGCAATTGGCGCGAAAGCCCCACTGCAAAATCGCAAATATCAATCATCTCTTGAACTTCACCCAAAGCTTCAGAAGTGATTTTCCCTGCTTCAAGAGAGACCATATCGGCGATTTCTTGTTTGCGGGCGCGCAAAACTTCACCCCATATGCGAACAAGTTCACCGCGTCTTGGGGCCGGCACTTTACGCCATTTCAAATGCGCCAAATGTGCGTTTTCACATATAGAATCAATGTCACCCAGAGGTGTGGCATTGACCTGCCCTAAAATTGCGCCATCGATTGGCGACTTTGAAGTGATGGCGTTCATTCGGGAATTACCTTTTTACGAAGCCCAGAAGGGCGTAAATTCATCATACCCATCTATTGAATAATTTGGACAACTTCAACCCTTGCCCCTGATAGTGCGACCCGCTTTCGCCATAAAACCGATTGGGAACTGCTGCGAGATTTTCATAAACTAACCGCGCGACTGGTTGGCCATGTTCAAGGACAAAGGGAACATCGCGGCCACGCACTTCCAATACGCCCCTAGCGCCCTTCGCGTTAGGCGATGATGGCCCAAATCCGGGGTCAAAAAAACCTGCATAATGGGCGCGAAACTCGCCTAAATCCTCCGCGCTTGCAACCATTTCTGCAGCCAAGTCTTTTTCGATAATTAGGCCCGGCGCCGAAGCCAAAATATAAAACTCACCGGGGTCCAGAACCAAGCGTCTGTCTGGTGCATAAAGCGGTTCAAAATATTTACGCGGGTCGTGCAGCCCAATATCGGCAAGGTTCAGAAGGGGTGCGTGCCGCCTCGCTCTAAACCCGACAATTTTACCCAGTGATTTAGGGTCTAAATCCAATGCCAAATCCACAGATTTTACAGTTTTGGGCGAATATTGCTTGAGCCGTAATTGCGCAAGCCGCTCATTGGTTTTTGCCAAAATCGAAAAAGTTCGTGGGCAAATTTCCACCCAAAGCGGGCCATTATATCCTTGCGCCACGCGGTCAAATGCAGTGGCATAATCGGTGATTACGCGTACAAAAACATCAATTCGGCCAGTCGAGCTTTTGGGGTTGGTGATGCCGTCAATATATGGCGGTAGCTTAAGCGCTTCTTGTAGTGGCACAAGGTAAACGCAACCTGTTTCCAAAACCGCGCCTTCTCGCAAATCCAAGCGATGCAACATAATGTCTGACTCACTCAAACACTGAGTCACAGTTCTTTTGCCGCCTGGCAGAAAACTGGCACGCAGGCGATAGGCAAAATCGCCTAAGCGTAAATCAATGCTCGCGGGTTGAAATTGGCTTTCTTCAATCGGGTTTTCCGACGAAATATGTCCTTTTTGCGCTAATAGAGACAATTGATTATCAACCAAAACTCCAGCGCGTTGTTCAGTATTTTCGCTCATCGCAATAAGTTATTCGCTAAAGGGGTTGAAGGAAAGCCCCATTTGCAATACCAAGCACTTTGAGAAAAGTGAACGGCGAAATGACCAAATCTACAGATCTAAAAACTGATACAATTCTTGTCCGTGGCGGCACGAGCCGCAGCGAGCATAAAGAAACATCAGAAGCGATTTTTCTGACATCGGGCTTTGTCTATGATAGCGCCGAAGAAGCCGAAGCACGTTTTTTGGGTGAAGCCCCCGGTTATCTTTATGGCCGCTACGCCAACCCCACCAATACAATGTTGGAACAAAAATTGGCAACGCTTGAAGGCGCCGATTTGTGCCGCCTAACCTCATCTGGGATGGCGGCAGTGAATGGCGCATTATTGGCTTGCGTGAAAGCTGGCGATCATATCGTCGCTGGTAAGGCTCTATTTTCTTCCTGCCGTTGGCTAATCGAGACGTTTTTGCCGCGCTATGGCGTTGAATATACACTAGTGGATAGTGCTGAAAGTGCAAATTGGGCCGCGGCGATTAAGCCAAATACCAAGGCCTTCTTCCTCGAAACGCCTGCAAATCCGATTTTGGAAATTTCTGACATTCGCGCAATTGCCGATATTGCCCATAATGCTGGTGCAAAACTCATTATTGATAATGTTTTCGCTACGCCGCTTTTGCAAAAGCCAATGGCATTGGGTGCAGATATTGTGATTTATTCGCTGACCAAACATTGTGATGGTCAAGGTCGGGTTTTGGGCGGCGCGATTTTGGGCGCTGAAAAGTGGGTATTGGAAGAATTAGATCCAATTTTGCGCCATACTGGCCCCGCAATGTCGCCATTTGTGGCCTGGGTCGTGCTTAAGGGCATGGAAACAATGTCATTGCGAGTTGAGAGGGCTTGCAATAATGCGGCGAAATTGGCTGATATTATTGCCGCACATTCAGCAGTCAATTTCGTGCGCTATCCAACCCGCATTGATCACCCGCAACATGAACTTGCCGCACGGCAAATGACGATGTCCAATAAGCCAATGGGCGGTACAATCGTTGCGTTTGAACTTAAAGGCGGTAAATCGGCAGCGTTTAAGTTTCTTAACGCACTAAAAATCATAGATGTTTCCAATAATCTTGGCGACACAAAATCCCTTGCCACCCACCCCGCCACAACTACGCACAAATTATTTGAAGCTG
The DNA here is from genome assembly GCA_009773395.1 of Hyphomonadaceae bacterium. GTDB lineage: Bacteria > Pseudomonadota > Alphaproteobacteria > Caulobacterales > Aquidulcibacteraceae > Pseudaquidulcibacter. The sequence continues at coordinate 29,483 of WRPI01000004.1, forward strand.
AAGTGCAAGTGCAAATGGGCGTGACGCCGGGCTATGTGCGGCTGTCGGTTGGCATTGAAGATGTCGAAGATTTGGCTGAAGATGTTACGCGGGCGTTGGAAACTTTAGGCTAGAAGCGAAAGTCAAACTTGCGCTTTACACATTATTGGGAGCCGCGATGAAAAAAGCTTTTACGCTTTCCAAGCGACAAATTTTAGTCGGGTCAGTGATTGGCGTGTGCGGACTTGCTATTTACAAATCACTGCCCAATCCAATAATTGACCAAATCGTGTGGCAAGTTATTGATAGAACACCCAAAAAACCGCCACCGCCCCGAGTGCCTTTCTTCAGTGATATTTCGGAAAAAGCGGCGCGCCTAATTGATGCTGCTGAAAGCCAAATTGGCGAGACGCTTGAATATGATGCGGGATATTCCAAAATAGCTTTCCCATATGGTGATATTTCAAGGCGTAAAGGCGTGTGCACCGATGTAATAATCCGAGCATTTCGCGATGGGTTAGGCATAGATTTGCAAGCATTAGTGTATGAAGACATGAAAAAAGATTTTGAAGCCTATCCTAAAAAATGGGGTCTCGAAGCGCCTGATACGAATATTGACCATCGCCGCGTACCGAATTTGCTCAAGTTTTTTGAGCGGAAAGGGGCGCTAGTTCCAATTTCGAGCAATGGTCGAACCTATTTACCGGGCGATTTAGTAACCGCAATCTCTCCACTGAAAAGGCCGCATATAATGTTGGTTTCAAATCGTCCAAATAAAAACAAATCCCGGCCATTGGTAATTCATAACATCGGAGCAGGAACTCGAATTCAAGATTTTCTGTTTGAATATGAACTAACTGGGCATATTAGGTTTATGACCTAACCTAAGCCTTTACTTCGCCAAATTTTCCCAAAAAACCTTGGCTTTTTCGAAAAAACCTTGGTGTTCGGGGTGGCTTTGTTCGCAGCATTCTTTGTGAAACTCCTCAAGCAGTTCGCGCTGTCTTGCGGTTAATTTGCGCGGGGTTTCAACATAAAGTTCAACATGCATATCACCACGCAAAGCTGAGCGTAATTGCGTCATGCCTTGGGCGCGTAATTTAATGCGGCGGCCAGTTTGCGATCCTTCAGGCACTTCCACTTCTTGCTTGCCGCCGTCAATAACTGGCACTTCTAGCTTTCCGCCCAATGCTGCTTTGGTCATGGGAACTGGAATGCGGATGAATAAATCGCGGCCATCACGTTCAAATATTTCGTGCTTTTTGACGTGAAGGAAAACGTATAAATCACCTTTTGGCCCACCGCGCGCGCCGCGCCCGCCTTCGCCAGTTAAACGCACTCTTGTGTCCTGCTCAACGCCTGCGGGGATTGCAACGCTTAAAGTGCGTTCAATTTCAATTGCCCCCTGGCCTTTGCATTTTTTGCATGGCTTGGCGATAATGGTTCCTCGGCCATTGCAATGATGGCAAGTGCGCGTCATTTGGAAGAAGCCGTTTTGCGCTCGCACCTGCCCACTGCCAAGGCAGGTTGGGCAAGTTTCTGGCTTGGTTGGCGGCTCGGCACCACTGCCATCGCAAGTCACGCAAGTTTCTTCGGTCGGGACTTTTATTTCACGGTCAACCCCGCGAAAAGCTTCTTCAAGCGTTATTTCAAGATCCATACGCAAATCGGCGCCGCGTGCAGGGCCTTGGCGACGCTGCCTTCCGCCACCAAAAACTTCGCCGAAAATATCACCAAAAACTTCACCAAATATGTCAGAAGGGTCGCCGCTAAATCCGCCACGTCCACCCATATTATTAAGGCCATCACGGCCATATCTATCATAAGTCGCGCGTTTTTGACTGTCGGATAAAACGCTATAGGCTTCGTTGATTTCTTTGAACTTGGCCTCGGCGCCTGCGTCACCTGGGTTTTTATCAGGGTGGTGCTTCATCGCCGCTTTACGGAATGCGGATTTGATGGTTGCATCATTGGCGTCGCGCGTAACTTCTAAAAGTTCATAATAGCATGTAGTGGTCATATTGAAGTCTCAAAATGCAAAAGCGCCCCCGATTTCTCAGGGGCGCAATTTCAATAAATGCCTATTTCTTGTCGCCGTCAACGTCTTCAAACTCAGCGTCAACAACATTATCGTCTTGTGTTGTTTCGCCAGCATCAGCAGCAGCATCAGCATGGGCTGCAGCTTCTTGTTGCTCGGCATACATAACTTCGCCGATTTTCATTGCCGCTTGCATCAATTCTTCAGTTGAAGATTTCATCGCTTCCACTTCGCCGCCTTGAACTGCGTCTTTGGCTTTGGCAATTGCTGCTTCAATATTGGCCTTGTCGCCATCTTGAAGTTTGGAGCCATATTCGCCAAGCTGTTTTTCAACATTGTGAATTGCGCTTTCGGCACCGTTTTTGGCTTCAGCTTCTTCACGGCGTTGTTTGTCAGCATCAGCATTGGCTTCGGCGTCTTTAATCATTTGCTCAATGTCAGCGTCAGATAGGCCGCCATTGGCTTGAATGCGAATTGATTGTTCTTTGTTGGTCGCTTTGTCTTTGGCGCTAACCGAAACAATACCGTTGGCGTCAATGTCAAAAGTCACTTCCACTTGTGGGATACCACGTGGTGCTGGTGGAATGCCAAGTAGGTCAAACTGTCCCAAAAGCTTGTTATCCGCTGCCATATCGCGTTCACCTTGGAAAACCCGAATGGTCACCGCTGATTGATTGTCATCAGCAGTCGAGAATGTTTGCGATTTTTTGGTTGGGATTGTGGTGTTGCGCTCAATCAGACGAGTGAATACGCCGCCCAATGTTTCGATGCCCAATGAAAGCGGGGTAACGTCTAACAAAAGAACGTCTTTCACATCGCCTTGCAATACACCGGCTTGAATTGCCGCACCAAGCGCGACAACTTCATCTGGGTTCACACCTTTGTGCGGCTCTTTGCCAAAGAAGTTTTTGACCGCTTCTTGCACTTTCGGCATACGGGTCATCCCGCCAACCAAAACAACTTCATCAATTTCAGATGGACTAAGGCCCGCGTCTTTGATCGCTGATTTGCAGGGTTCAATGGTGCGTGCGATTAAATCATCAACCAATGCTTCAAGTTTTGCACGGGTTAGTTTGAGATTAAGGTGCAAAGGGCCTGAAGCGTCCATTGTGATGAATGGCAAATTCACTTCATAACTTGCAGCAGTTGAAAGTTCTTTTTTGGCTTTCTCGGCCTCTTCACGAAGGCGTTGCAATGCCAATTTGTCATTGCGCAAATCAATGCCTTTGTCTTTTTTGAACTCATCGGCCAAATAATCGACTATGCGCATGTCAAAATCTTCACCGCCCAAAAATGTATCACCATTGGTTGAACGAACTTCAAACACGCCATCGCCAATTTCAAGGATTGATACGTCAAACGTGCCGCCACCTAGGTCGTAAACCGCAATTGTGCGATTGCCACCTTTATCAAGGCCATAAGCAAGTGCGGCTGCGGTAGGCTCATTGATGATACGCAAAACTTCAAGGCCGGCAATTTTACCCGCGTCTTTGGTTGCTTGGCGTTGGGCATCATTAAAATATGCAGGAACCGTAATAACTGCTTGTTCAACTGTTTCACCCAAATAGGCCTCAGCAGTTTCTTTCATTTTGATAAGAATCATCGCCGAAATTTCAGCAGGTGAATAATCGCGGTCGCGTCCTTTCACCCAAGCGTCGCCAGTTGCACCCTTAACAATGCCATAAGGCACAAGTTTCATGTCTTTTTTGACCATTGGGTCGGTGAAATTGCGGCCAATAAGGCGCTTAATGGCAAAAAAAGTATGTTCTGGATTGGTTACAGCTTGGCGGCGCGCGGGCTGACCAATTTGGCGCTCACCGTCAGACGCAAAAGCGACAACCGATGGAGTAGTGCGCGCGCCTTCAGAGTTTTCAATTACTTTTGCGTTCTTGCCGTCCATAATTGCCACACAAGAATTGGTTGTTCCCAAATCAATACCAATAATTTTTGCCATTTTTATTTATTCCTCTTTCGCCATCTCTTAAGAATTGGCGTTATTTTCATGGGCGTTAGCCCTATTCGGTTTATCAGGTGTTAAAGGCGCAAAACCTTTATGCTACGGGGAATATGGGAAGTGAATCAATTGATGCAAGGGGGAATCTGCAATTGGCCGAAAAAATCGGCGAAAAGCTATGCCGGATCGCTTTTGGCCGGCACAAATTGAGCGCTTTAAACAATCAAGTGTAATCAAAATAGCGCACCTTTAAGCAAAATGCTCTGATTTTCATATTCTTCAAAATAAAATAGTTGCAATTGAAACCGCTTCCATTAGCATGGCAGGGCAATAGATTTGTGACGGAGGGGAATGTGAAAATTCAATCAAAAGTGTCAAATACCAATAGATTTAGTAGCTTACGCAATGCTCTTTTGTGTGCTGCTTCGTTTACAGCCATGACAGCACCGGATGCGGTTTGGGCACAGCAAAATCAATCAACTTCAATCAGCAGCAATGCAGCTAACGCCTCAGAGGTTGTGATTGTTACTGCGCGCAAACGCGAGGAGTCTTTACAATCGACGCCATTATCGATTTCTGCATTTTCCGCGATTACAATTGACAATGCTGGGCTTGATTCGGTTGAAGATCTTGCTTTATTGACGCCAGGCTTCACTTTTACTCCGCTTTTTGGTGGCGGCGCAGCGACACCAGTTATTCGTGGTCAATCAACGACAATAGGTGAGCCGAATGTCGGTTTTTTCCTTGATGGGGTTTATCAATCGTCGCGCGCGCTTATGGATTCGATTTTGGGTGACGATATCGCCCGTGTAGAAGTGGTCAAAGGTCCGCAAAGCGCTCTTTATGGCCGCAATACTTTTGGTGGCGCAGTCAATATCGTCTCTCGTCCTCCAACCAACACTTTTATTGGTCGCGCAACTCTTGAAGCTGGTAGTTTCGGCTATGTCGGTTTTCGCGCTAATGCAAATGTGCCACTGATTGAAGACAAACTATCAGCACGAATTGGGTTTAATATCAAAGCATCCGACGGCTTCTTTATTAACTCACTGACTAATACTGAACTAGACAAGCGTGGCACGGCGGTTTTGTCAGGCTCACTCGAAGCGCGACCAAGTGAAAACCTATCACTAAGGCTTCGAATATCACGTGAAGCGACCGAGGATGGTGATGAAGCAGTTGTATTTACACCAAACAACAGTTTTCCCGCCAATATTGCAGGCGGTACTTTTCCAAATGCCAATCAAATGTTTACTGGCCTGTTAGCAGCGCCGACGTCGTTCTCAGTAACGCCTGGTCATAATGATCGCGCTTTAACTGCTCGCTCACTTACTGGCGAATATGATTTTGGTTGGGCGACATTGACGGCGATTACAGGTTATAATTCGCTGATTCTCGACACCGCAGTTGACTCAGATTATTCAGCGGCTTTGGCGCGTTATACAACGACGCTAAGTGATTTGACCGAATTAAGTCAGGAGCTGCGCTTAACTTCACCATCAGATAAGCGAATTAGTTGGATGCTTGGCGCTTATGCATTTAAACTTGAAAGCGACACGGCATTGGCCGACCTGCGCGATACAGATGCCCACGCCATTGCCGCCATTTCAGCGGTGCCGAATGGGGTTCGCCGTCAGTTATTGGGGGGCGTAATTACTCGGCTTTTAGAGACAACGGAAAATACTGCGTTTTTTGCCCAAGTGGGATTTAAGATAACACCAAAATTATCTCTTAACCTAGAAGGTCGCGTAAACCGTGAAACCAAGACTGTAAATGCCGCTGATACCAGCCAACTGACAGGCGCTGCAACGGGAACTTATGTGAATAAGAGGACGTTCGAGAAGTTCCTGCCCCGTGTTACAGTTGATTATGCGCTGTCCGATTCGATTTTGCTTTATGCAGCGGCGTCTGAAGGATATAAGGCCGGTGGTTTTAATGTGGCAACAGCAGCAGGTGCAATTGCTGATTCTGAGCGAACTTATGATCCAGAAAACGCATGGAACTATGAAATTGGTGCTAAGACAAGTTGGTATGATGGCAAACTGACTGCGAATCTCGCAATTTACCGTATTGATTGGCGTAATCAGATTGTAAGGGCGCTTGGCGCTACGTTTGCAACTCTCAACACTAATGCTGGGGAAACTACAGTGCAGGGTGTTGAATTTGAAATGCGGGCACGGCCAATTCGTGGTTTGGATATTTCTGCAGGTCTTGCTTACACCGATAGCTCATACGATAAATATACTTTTGGCACTTTGGCGCTTGTGGGCATACCTGCCGTTCTTGACGGAACGCGTTTGCAATATGTTTCAAAGTGGCAAAAAAACATCTCGGTTCAATATACAATGCCGATTGGCAATGAATTAAGTTGGTTTAACCGTATTGACTATGCCTATCGTTCGGACCAAAGCGCAGTCCAACCAGCATATGCAGTTATTCCAGAAGCCACGATAGTTAATTTCCGTTCGGGACTTGAATATAAGAATCTATCGTTCAGAGTGTTCGTTGATAACTTAACCGATGAAGACGCGCCAACCGCTTCAGCCTACACGCCAAGCGCAGCACAGCATTTGGCATGGGCACGCGGTGCCTTGGGCATGGGGCCATCTGTGGGGCTTGAAGCCTTTGGTGGAGCAACTGTTGCCCGCGCACCACGCACCGCGGGCGTTAGCTTAAGCGTTAAGTTCTAATCTGAAAAAAAAGCCCCGAAGACTAGGTCTTTGGGGCTTTTTCATGTTTTTACAAAACTAATATTTTTTCGCCATTTGTTCTAATGTCATTGGCTTAATTTTGCTGGCGTTGCCCGATGTGCCAAATTCATTGAAACGAGCAATACAAACTTGCTTTGCAGCAATTTTTGCAGGTTCAAGATATTTGCGCGGATCAAACTCGCTTGGTTTGGTGGTAAAATATTTGCGAATTGCGCCAGTCATTGCAAGGCGGATATCGGTATCAATATTGATTTTGCGAACCCCATGCTTGATGCCTTCTTGGATTTCTTCAACCGGCACGCCATAAGTTTCCTTGAGGTCACCACCAAATTCACGGATTATCGCCAATAATTCCTGCGGCACCGAGCTTGAACCATGCATAACCAAATGAGTGTTTGGAATGGCAGCATGGATTTCGGCAATGCGTTTAATGGCCAAAATATCGCCAGTTGGTTTGCGGCTAAATTTATATGCGCCATGTGATGTGCCAATCGCAATTGCCAGCGCATCAACCCCAGTTTTTTCAACAAAATCTTTGGCTTCCAAGGGGTCGGTCAATAATTGGCTGTGATCCAAAACGCCTTCGGCGCCAACGCCATCTTCAGCTTCGCCAGTGCCAGTTTCGAGCGAGCCAAGGCAGCCCAATTCACCTTCCACCGAAACCCCAATTGCGTGCGAAAACTTGCAGACTTCGCGCGTTACTTCGACATTATAATCATATGAAGATGGGGTTTTGCCGTCGCTCATCAACGAGCCGTCCATCATAACCGATGTAAAGCCAGAACGAATTGATTGTTGGCATACTGCGGGACTAGTGCCGTGGTCTTGGTGAACCACCACTGGGATTTCAGGATATGATTCAACTGCTGCAAGCATAAGGTGGCGCAAAAATGGTTCGCCCGCATATTTGCGCGCGCCTGCCGAAGCCTGAAGTATTACCGGGCTGTTGGTTTCGACGGCAGCTTCCATAATGCCAACAACTTGTTCAAGGTTATTAACGTTAAACGCTGGCACGCCATAGCCATTTTCCGCCGCGTGATCCAATAATTGCCTTAAGCTCACAAATGCCATTTTCTAACTCCAATATTACAAAACTTGCTGTACAGCCTCGATAAGCTTTTCACAAGTAAGGCCGAAGTGCTGATACAAATCTTTTGCAGGCGCGCTTTCACCAAAAGTGGAAATTCCAAGAATTTTGCCGCCACGTCCAACATATTTATGCCAGAAATCGGGGTGCGCCGCTTCAATTGCGACATTTGGAAGCGCAAGTGGTAAAACGCTGTTTTGGTATTCTTGGGGTTGCCTATCAAAAACATTGGTTGAAGGCATGGAAACTACATTCACCGCGATATTTTTGGCTGCCAATGCTTGTTGGGCAGCAATAGCGATTTCAACTTCGGAGCCAGTTGCAATGATATTTGCTTTGGCGTTTGGTTTGGCGCTTAGCACATAACCGCCCATTTTAATTCCCGCATTGTGGCTAGCGTCAGTTAGTGGTGGTAAGTTTTGCCGTGACAGCGCCAGCGCACTCGGCCCATTTTTGTGCTTTAGTGCGCTCGCCCAGGCAATTGCGGTTTCAAGCGCGTCACATGGCCGCCACACATCAAGATTGGGGATAATCCGCAATGATGGAATATGTTCAATTGATTGGTGGGTTGGGCCATCTTCACCGAGGCCAATACTATCATGCGTGAAAACATGAATAATGCGAATTTTCATCAATGCAGCCATGCGGATTGCATTGCGTGAATAGTCACTAAAGGTCAAAAACGTGCCGCCAAATGGCAAATATCCGCCATAAAGCGCCATGCCGTTCATTATTGCTGCCATGCCAAATTCACGCACACCATAAGACAAATGATTGCCCCACTTATCACGCCCTGCAACCACATGGCCCTTGAAATTGGTCAGGTTCGAACCTGTCAAATCGGCGCTACCGCCAAAAAATTCTGGGCATAAAGGCGCAAAAGCATCAAGCGCCATTTGGCTGGCTTTGCGAGTTGCAACATTTGGCTTGGCTTCGGCTGTCGCATTGAAAATCGCTTCGGCCTTTTGGTCAAAATCCGCGGATAATTCGCCGTTTAAGCGCCGTAAAAGCTCCGCAGCCAATTCCGGGTGGGCCGCGCTGTAATTCTTGAACTTTGCGTCCCAAATATTTTGCGCGGCGTCGCCTGTGGGTTTGGCATCCCAAGCCGCATAAATATCGGCAGGTATCTCAAATGGCGCATGTTCCCAGCCAAGCTCTTTGCGGGTTGCCGCCACTTCGTCCGCGCCTAATGCCGCGCCATGCACGTCATGGGTTCCAGCTTTATTCGGCGAGCCTCTGCCAATAATGGTTTTGGCAATAATTAATGTTGGCTTGCCGTCCGCCAATGTACCTTGCGCTTTGGCATCAGTAATAGCGGCATCAACGGCCCCAACATCATGCCCATTAACGTCCGAAATTACTTTCCAACCATAAGCTTCAAAGCGTTTTGCAGTGTCATCAGTAAACCAACCATCGACATGACCATCAATTGAAATGCCATTGTCATCATAAATCGCGATGAGTTTTGAAAGCCGCAAAGTGCCTGCAAGTGAGCAAACTTCATGCGAAATCCCTTCCATCATGCAGCCATCGCCGAGAAACACATAAGTGAAATTATCGACCACTTCGTGTCCGTCACGATTGAATTCTTGTGCCAATAATTTCTCACCCAAAGCCATGCCAACAGCATTGGCAATGCCCTGCCCCAATGGGCCAGTAGTGGTTTCAACGCCTATAGTTATGCCATATTCGGGGTGGCCAGCAGTTTTTGAATGGAGTTTGCGAAAGCTCTTAATCTCCTCAATTGGCAAATTATAGCCAGTTAAATGCAACAATGAATATAGCAACATCGAGCCATGTCCGTTTGATAATACAAATCTGTCTCGGCTCGGCATTTTGGGATTTTGCGGATTGTGATGGAGATGATTGCCCCATAATGAAACCGCAATTTCGGCCATGCCCATTGGCGCACCCGGATGCCCAGACTTCGCAGCTTCCACCGCATCTACCGACAACATACGGATTGCGTGTGCCATTTTGTTGGCATTTTTGTGCTGATTATTAGTCATTATTGCGCCCCTTGTTTAATTCTCAATTTAGTTATTGCCACTTATCCCAAAAGGGCGCTTTGACGCCTTTCCATCATGCGCCAAATAAAAGGCGTGAAAATCAATTGCATCGCCAATTCCATTTTCCCACCCGGCACAACAATAGTATTTGCCCGAGACATGAAAGAGCGGTCGATCATGCTCAACAAATATGGGAAATCAATGCCTTTTGGGTTTCGGAAGCGGATTACAACGATGGACTCACTTGGTGATGGAATATCCTTCGTAATGAAGGGATTCGATGTATCAACCAAGGGAACGCGCTGAAAATTGACATCAGTTTGTGAAAATTGCGGCACAACATAATTCACATAATCTGGCATACGCCGCAATATTGTGTCGGTTACGGCTTCGGTTGAATATCCACGTTTAGACTTGTCGCGAATAAGTTTTTGAATCCATTCAAGATTTATTACTGGCACAACGCCAATTAGCAAATCAGGATATTGCGCTATATTAACAGTTTCGGTTTTTACAGCGCCGTGAAGACCTTCATAGAATAGCAAATCGGTATTTTCTGGCAAATCTTCCCAAGGTGTAAAAGTGCCGGGTTCTTGATTGAATGGTTTGGCTTCTTCATGGTTATGAAGATAAAGCCTGCGTTTGCCAGTTCCGCTTTCGCTATAGGTTCGGAAAAGATTTTCGATTTCTGGGAATAAATTGGTATCAGGCCCAAAATGCGAATAATTTTTATTGTGCATTTTTTCGGCTTCTGCAGCGCGCTCTTTCATTTGGGTTCGGTCAAAAGCGTGGAAACTGTCGCCTTCAATAAAAGCGGCATTGACGTTTTCACGCCTAAATATATTCGCAAAAGTTTCGGTGACCGACGTAGTGCCAGCGCCAGATGAGCCAGTGATTGCAATGATTGGATGTAAGTGTGACATTCAATTTTCCTCTCAATCGCGAAATAAAGACCGATGTGCGAAAAGCGGCTCATCAGATTTGGGGGTAATCGGTTCGCGATGATATTTTTCAATCCGATTGACTTCATTTTTGGAGCCGAAAATCAGACCGATGCGTTGGTGAAGCTCTTTGGGGACAATTTCAAGCATCGGCTTTTCGCCAGTTGAACATCTTCCGCCCGCCTGTTCCATTATCATGGCAATCGGATTTGCTTCATACAAAAGGCGTAAACGACCAGCTATTTTCGGGTCTTTAGTATCTCGGGGATACATAAAAACCCCTCCGCGCATAAGAATGCGGTGCGCCTCGGCAACCATCGACGCAATCCAGCGCATGTTGAAGTCCTTGCCCCGTGGGCCAGTTTTGCCTTTCAGGCATTCATCAACATAGCGTTTAATTGGCGCCTGCCAAAACCTGCTGTTGGAAGCGTTAATTGCAAATTCATTAGTATCGGGCGGTATTTGGATATCGCGGTGGGTTAACATGAATTCACCAATGCGCGGATCCAACGTAAACCCTTGAACCCCATTGCCAACCGTTAGCATAAGCATTGTAGTGGGCCCATAAATCGCATAACCCGCAGCGACCTGCGTCGCGCCAGTTTGCATAAAGTCAGCCTCAATAACATCGCGGCCATCATCGGGCCCTTTTAGGATTGAAAAAATTGAACCAACCGATACATTTACATCAATGTTCGAAGACCCATCTAAAGGATCAAAAACCAAAAGATATTTCCCGCGCCTATATGATTTGGGGATTTGATATGGAAGCTCCATTTCTTCGGACGCCATACCCGCAAGATGGCCACAGCGCTCATTACGCTCGATGAAAACTCGGTTTGAAATTACATCGAGCTTTTTTTGGGTTTCTCCTTGAACATTGATATTGCCGCCTTCTTCGGCAACCGCGCCACCGTTACCAGTGAGTTCACCCATCGCAACTGCACTTGATATTGCTTTGCAGGCGACCGCGATATCCAGAAGCAGGCCGTTGAGATTGCCACTAGCTTTTGGAAATCTCTGTCTTTCGGAAATCAGAAATTGGGTTAAAGTGACATGATGTGAAATTGGCATGAGGTTTCCTAACCAATTGTCGCTGCTTGCGCCTTTAATTGCTCAATTATGCCTTTATAGCCGCCGTCAGCGTCTTTTGCGCCAAACACAGCCGAGCCAGCAACGAAAGTATCAGCACCCGCACGGGCAATTTCGGCGATATTGTCAGTCTTCACGCCACCATCAACTTCGAGCCAAATATCTTGGCCGCCATTTTGGACATGCGCATCAATAAGCGCCCGCACTTGGCGCAGTTTTGGCAATGTCGATGGAATAAAACTCTGTCCGCCAAAGCCCGGATTAACACTCATAAGCAAAACCAAATCGAGCTTATCAAGAACGTGATTAAGGCATTCTATCGGCGTGGCTGGGTTCAAAACCAACCCCGCCATGCAGCCATTATCTTTGATAAGCGAAAGCGTTCTGTCGATATGGCGGCTGGCTTCGGGGTGGAAAGTGATAATATTTGCACCGGCTTTGGCAAACATCGGGATAAGCGCATCAACTGGCTCTACCATTAAATGCACATCAATCGGGATCGAAACATGGGGCCTAATGGCTTCGCATACCAAAGGCCCGATGGTAAGGTTTGGCACGAAATGATTATCCATCACGTCAAAATGCACCAAATCAGCCCCCGCAGCCTCAATCGCGCGCACTTCCGCGCCCAGATTGGCAAAATCCGCGGATAAAATTGACGGTGCTATACGGACAGGTTTTTTCATGCGTGCCTAATAGAATGTTTGACGGTTAAAGTGAAGTAGGAGCCAAAAACCGCCCTTTGGCCACAAAACCATATCATTTAATATCAATCGGCATTTGATACAGCGGAAATCCGCCATGTCAAGTATTAGTAATAAAGAATATTCGAATATATGCATAAATACGCTGTTTGGTCGTATGAAATGCGATTTTTGCGAGCGGATTTTGCTGGTTGGGGCAAAACACTATCATTTGTCATCATTTTGGTTTCGGCACGATAGGTAACAAGCCCGCCAAAACCCCGCTGGTTTTCATGATAGCATTGGAGGCGAGGAGTAGGATAGCGACTTTGAGGTTTTTTGTCTGGAACGGTCTTAAGGACAGGTTTGCCTTAAGCCCATTCACCTATTATCCCTTCGCGCCCTAGGCTTTTGTCAAGTCCCGAAGCCGCTTTGCGGTCGCGCTTTGCGCGAGGACTTGACAAAATCCTAGGGCGCCAAACAAACTTAATGAATGGTTTTGGAAAAGCACGATTTTCCATAAACCATTCCAAAGCAATTTTCTTCTTTGCAAATATGCATCAAAGATAATTCATCTTGAACATACGTAGCTCTGCTGCTGCAAGTTTATCGATGCGGTGGGGAAAGGTGCATCAAACTTAGGCTTGGCAACGTAAATCATAGGCGATACTTTCAATTCAATGAAAAACATGACTCTTGACGGCTATGTCGCAACAATTGAACTTGATGAAGAAGCGGGGCTTTTTCATGGCGAAGCTATTAACACACGCGATGTTTTGACATTTCAGGGTAGGAATGTTGATTAACTTAGGGCGGCCTTCGCCGACACTTTGGCGGACTATAAGGATTGGTGTTTTGCGCGCGGCAAAACCCCCGAAAAGCCATATTCAGGCAATTTCACTTTGCGCCTATCCCCCGAACTACACCGCAAAATATCCCTATGGGCAAAAACCAGCAACAAAAGCGTGAATGGGTTGGTGGTGGAGAGCTTGGAGAGGGTGGTGGGGTGAGACAACATGGTCTTTCCTATTCCACCTTTGACTTTAATAGCAATTATGAAGCAAGGCTATCGTATTTCAAAAAATATCTCTATGAATTGACAATATTCTTGTTTGTGGCGAATCTATCTAACGATTAGCTACAAAAGATAGGCATTGTATACAGAATGATTACTCGAATTGAGTTGGAGAATTTTAAGAGATTTGACAAATTCGTAATAAAGGCTGCGAGTGGAAATATACTAGTCGGCCCAAATAATTCGGGAAAATCTTCCATCCTTGACGCGCTTCGAATTTTGGACGCATGCTATCGATATTCGAAAACGAAGAAGCCCCAACCCATTCAAGTCGATACTGGATATTCGGACGGCTACATTATTCCATCCAATTATTTACCAATTTCGATGGATTATGTTGCAAGAAATTATGATGAAAACGATGCTGTAATAAAGATAAAACATGAAAACGGTGCCGTTGCAGTTATCCGCTTAAATCCCGATAGACAGACAAAATTCTACATAGATTCGGAAGGAAGGAGGTTTTCATCATCAGAGAAGTTTAGAGCGGCTTTTCCGGTGTCATTTGTAATCGTTCCCACACTGGCACCGCTTGAGGCAAAAGAGGTCTATGTTACCGATGAAACCGTAGCGAAAAACAGGTCAACTCGCTTAGCTGCACGAAGTTTTCGAAATATCTGGTACAGAGAATCAGATGACGATTTCAAAGTTTTCAAGTCAAGAGTAGAGCGAGCGTGGCCTGGAATCGAATTGGTTAAACCGAGGTTAATTGTCGACAAACATAACTGGTTAGAAATGAATTTTGAAGAAAATAGAATTCCCAGGGAAATACATTGGGCAGGATTCGGTTTTCAAATATGGTTGCAAATTCATACGCATCTACTGAGAGCAAGCCAAAATTCCATTTTGGTCTTGGACGAGCCAGACGTGTACTTGCATCCCGATTTACAGCATAAACTTTACCACGATATTAGTAGTCTATTTTCTCAATACTTTGTCGCAACACATGCGCCAGAAATTATAAATGAAGCAGAAACAAGAGAAATTTTGGTCATAAATCACGGCTCAATGTCCGCAACGCGAATTAAGAACGAGGCCGACTACGACAAGATGTTGACTTTTTTGGGTTCAGCTGAAAACGCTGACTTTGCGAAGATTGCTCGTGTTAAAAAAGTAATTTTTGTAGAAGGTCAAGACTTCAAACTTATTAAAAAGTTAGCAAAAATACTCGGCTTAGATCGGCTATCATCGGATATTACGGCACCAGTATTTCAACTAGGGGGTTTTTCTCAGTGGCGTAGAGCCAAAGAAACCGTTTGGGCATTTAAAAATCTGTTAGATGTTGAAATAGAGACCATTTGCTTGTTTGACCGTGATTATCGTTGTGACGACGAAGTTACAGCGTTCATTCATGATATGGAAAAAGATGGTATGAAGTGTTTTGTCCTGAAGAAAAAGGAAATCGAAAATTATCTAATATCTGACGTTTTCATAACTCGAATCGCCAATTTGAAAAGGCACGGAGAGTTACCACCAATCGAACGCGACTGTGTCGGCGACTTAATCAGTGAGGCATGCGAAGAAATGAAAGATGATACTGATAGCCAATTGATTTCAAATTACTTGCGGCATCACAAAAGAATCAACAGCAAATCAGATGACTCGAACTTAATTAAGGCTGCGAATAAGATTATAAATGCTGCATGGAAAAGTTTAGACGGTAAGACAAAAATCTCTTCGGGAAAAGAGCTACTGGGCAAGGTTCTTCATCTTCTAAAATCTAAATTTGGGGTTTCGCTAACTCCGTCTTCTTTGGCAACGGCAATTAGAGCTGATGAGATTCCTGATGAACTAAGGGATATTCTAGTCCAACTTGACGACTTTTTGGCAAAATAGCAGATAGGCATTTTCTGCGAAGAATGTTTAGTATGGGTTTTGGCTGTGAAACTTAATACCTTCCACTTGATTACATTTAATAAGTTTCCACAAAATTTCTTCGTTCCTTGTTAGATTTTGGAGTATCACCCCTCCTTCACTTTGTGACCCCTCCCTCAAGCGAAGGAGCTAAGACCAAAACAAAAATGTCAAAAATTTCTAAAAACGACGCTTTTTAGAAATTTTTGTCCGATTTTTCCCAAATTGCTAAGTGAGCGAAGCGAAGGCGGCAATTTGAAGTATTTAGTTTTCTTCCATCTTCAACGCCGCAATAAACGCCTCCTGCGGTATCTCCACTCTTCCGAATTGGCGCATTTTCTTTTTGCCCTCTTTTTGTTTGTCAAGAAGTTTGCGTTTGCGCGAAATATCGCCGCCATAGCATTTTGCTGTTACGTCTTTGCGCATGGCGGATATGGTTTCGCGGGCGATAATGCGGCCGCCTATGGCGGCTTGGATGGGGATTTTGAAAAGATGTTGCGGGATAAGCTCTTTTAGTTTTTCGCACATAACCCGCCCACGGGTTTCGGCGCGGTTGCGGTGGACCAGCATGGATAAAGCATCGACAGGTTCTTCATTGACCAAAATCTGCATTTTCACCAAATCACCAATTTGATAGCCATCCATTGAATAATCAAAACTGGCATAGCCTTTGGAAATTGATTTAAGGCGGTCGTAAAAATCAAACACCACTTCGTTAAGCGGCAAGCCATAGACAAGCATCGCGCGGGTGCCGATATAGCTAATGTCTTTTTGCACGCCGCGCCTATCTTGGCAAAGTTTGATAATGCTGCCAAGATATTCGTCTGGCGTGAGGATTGTGGCTTTAATCCATGGCTCGTGAATATTTTCAACGCCCATAATTTCGGGCATATCGGCAGGGTTGTGAAGGCTTATGATATCGCCATTTTTCATTTCAATGTCATAAACAACGCTTGGCGCGGTGGCGATAAGTTCAAGATTAAATTCGCGGGTTAAACGCTCTTGAATAATTTCAAGGTGCAATAATCCAAGGAAACCGCAACGAAAACCAAAACCAAGCGCCGCCGAAGTTTCCATTTCATAGCTGAAACTCGCATCATTAAGGCGCAATTTGCCCATTGCGGCGCGAAGATCCTCGAATTGTGCAGCATCAACTGGGAAAAGGCCGCAAAAAACCACGGGCTGGGCGGGCTTAAATCCAGGAAGCGCCGCTTTGGTTTGGCGTTTTTCTTCAGTGATTGTATCGCCCACCAACGCATCGGCGACTTCTTTAATGCTGGCAGTCAAAAAGCCAATTTCCCCTGGGCCAAGCACGTCAATATCAGTGATTTTTGGGCAAAATACGCCAACCCTATCAATCGGATAGGTGGCATTGGTTTGCATCATTTTAACGCGCATACCTTTTTTGAGCGTGCCTTCAATGATGCGCACCAAAACTACAACGCCTAAATATTGGTCATAATAAGCGTCCATCAAAAGTGCTTTTAATGGCGCATTTGGGTCGGCCTCGATGGGTGCGGGCAAGCGGGCAACAAT
Organism: Hyphomonadaceae bacterium; assembly: GCA_009773395.1. Lineage (GTDB taxonomy): Bacteria > Pseudomonadota > Alphaproteobacteria > Caulobacterales > Aquidulcibacteraceae > Pseudaquidulcibacter. The sequence goes on from WRPI01000004.1 coordinate 46,439, forward strand.
TGCTTCCAAAACTTTGTCAATGCCAAGGCCAGTTTTGGCGGAAATTTCTATTGCTTCGCTCGCATCAATGCCAATAACTTCTTCAATTTGCGCTTTGATGCGCTCTGGTTCGGCAGCGGGAAGGTCGATTTTATTCAGAACTGGCAAAATTTCCAAATCGGCATCAATTGCTTGATAAACATTGGCCAAAGTTTGCGCTTCAACCCCTTGGGACGCATCAACTACCAAAAGTGCGCCTTCACACGCCGCCAAAGAGCGCGAAACTTCATAGGCAAAATCCACATGGCCCGGCGTATCAATCAAGTTCAAGACATATTGTTCGCCATTTAATGCATATTCAAGCCGCACAGTTTGCGCCTTTATTGTTATGCCGCGTTCGCGCTCAATATCCATATTATCAAGGACTTGCTCCTTCATTTCACGCAATTGCAGGCCGCCAGTTAATTGGATAAGGCGGTCGGACAAAGTGGATTTACCATGGTCGATATGGGCGACAATTGAAAAATTGCGAATGTTCTTTTGATTAATCATGGCACTCATTAGCGCCCATCACCAAATTAATGAAGAGGACAAGGCAGCACTGGTATTGTGACGCAAAATTAATTCGCCTGTTAAGCGAGTGTTAGCCATATTGAACGAAAATCCTCGCAAAATTGAACAGCAATGTTCATGGAGATCTTTCAAAATGTTGTCAGTAAAATCAATTTTTGGCTGTCTTGCGCTTTCAAGCCTATTATTTGTCACACCCGTTTCATCGCAACCGACGAATCAAGACAGCGTTGTGACCGATGCCACAACCCAAGCCGCCGCCGAAAATCGTAGGACTTTTTCGCTTGATGACATCAATAATCGCGCGCAACATTTTTTTGGCGATACTTCGGGCGGGTTTGGCCGCGCCGTTGAGCGCGTATTTTCCGAACAAGGCGAACCTGTTGGTTATATCGAAGGATCCGAATGGTCAGCCGCAATAGGTGGCGGTTTAAGATATGGCCGTGGAACCTTAATAATGAAAGACGGGGAGCGGCGCCCAGTATATTGGCAAGGCCCATCAATTGGTTTTGACACTGGCGTAAACGCGTCAAAAGTTTTCACCTTGGTCTATAATCTCGGCAATCCAGATGCAATTTATCGCCGCTACCCTGGTGTCGAAGGCGCAGCATTTTTTGTGGCTGGTGTGTCCGTGACTTATCAAAAAGCCGAAGGCGTAACTTTGGCGCCAATAAGGACAGGTGTTGGCGTAAGGCTTGGTGCAAACACGGGTTATACCGCCTATTCACGCAACCGCCGCATAAACCCATTTTAGAATTGATTATTTTGCGGCATCTGCCGCGAAGTCTTCTCGGCAATACTTTTAGTATTGCCTGCGAGGAACTTCACGCCATCTGCCGCAAACTAATCAATTCTTTTTAATCGCGCCCGCAATTGCACCTGCAAAATTCGCCGCCGACAATTCGCCGTCATGTCCGTCAAACGGCCCGTAAAAATATGGCTCAATGATTTCCATTTCCATCAACAGCCAATCGCCATTATCGGCTTCAACCAAATCAATGCGAGCGTAGCTAAGTTCATTGCGCGGATCATAGGCACTCAAAATGGATTTGGCGGCGGCGAGTGCTTGTGGCGGGGGAACAATATTAAATTCGCTCGCCCCCCACCTAGTTTGTGTGCGGTAATCGCCGGCTTTTGGGGTTTTCATAAGAGCATGTGAAAATTCGCCGCCCATGAAAAGAATGGATAATTCGCCTTGCTTGCCGACGCTTTCAATAAATGGCTGAATAAGCGCAAAATCAGGCGGTAAGTCTTCGCGCTTGGGCAAGTGTTCGCCCCGTTTCAACCGCGCTTGGCGCCACGCACCTGCGCCAATTCGTGGCTTGATGATTATTTCATTACAATTTAATTTGTCAAAAGCATCCAAAATCGCGCCACTATCATCGGCTGAAACTTCCAATGTTGGCGGAACCGGCGCACCCGCCGCCGCAAGCCGCACCAAATAGCCTTTATCAAAATTGCCGCGGACAAATTTTTGCGGGTTTGCAAGCCCGATATTTGCAGCCTCAATTTCATCAAGGCAAGCTAAAAACTTGTCCAAATTTTGCGGATAATTCCATGCCATGAGCGGAGTTATCAAATCAAATTGCGCCCAATTGATATTACCATCTTCCCAAAAAACTTGCGATAATTTGATATTGCGCTTTGCCAGTGCCGCTTCCAATTGCCGATATTGCTGCCACACTAAGTCGGAATAAATATCTTGCGAAGCTTCATCAAAATATAAATGCGTGACCATCATTCCAAATTGTGCGGCTTTTGTCATTATCGGTGCTGTCCTTGCTTTTGAGTGGAGCTATCTTTATTAGCAGGCCAATATTTCAATTGATACAGAATGGGAACGACAAGTGGAAATAAAATACGATGTATGCGGTGTTGGCAATGCCATAGTGGATCTTATCGCCCCGGCAAGTGACGCATTTTTGGCCGAACATAATATTGCCAAAGGCGCGATGACGCTTATTTTTGACGAAGCCCAAGTTGAAAAACTCCATTCATCAATGGCGCAAGCAAAAACCGTTTCTGGCGGATCTGGCGCAAATACCATTGCAGGCATTGCATCATTGGGTGGTAATGCGGCTTATATTGGCAAAGTTGCGAATGATGATTTGGGCAATCTTTTCACTAAGGAAATCAATGAAATTGGTGTCGCCTATGACACTGCAAGACATATTGGCGGCCCCGCGACTGCACGCTGCATGATAAATGTCACGCCTGATGGTCAACGCTCCATGTGCACCTATCTTGGTTGCTCGCCATTGATGGAATCAGTCGATTTGGACGAAGCAAAAATTGGCGCATCCAAAATCTTGTTTCTTGAAGGATATTTATTTGACCGCGAGGAAGCCAAAGCAGCATTTGTTAGCGCGGCGGAAATTGCAAAAAAACACGGCCGCAAAGTTGCTTTAACTTTGTCGGATTTGTTTTGTGTATCGCGCCACAAGGACAGCTTTTTGCAATTGGTGAAAAACCATATTGATATTTTATTTGCCAATGAATCGGAAATTTTGGCGCTTTATGATGTTGAAGATTTTGATGAAGCCGTTTCGCGCGCAACAGCAGATTGCGAAATCGTCGCGCTTACTCGTTCCGAAAAAGGCTCGGTAATTGCGGGCTTTGGCGAAGTAATCAAAATTGCCGCCGAACCAATTACCAAAGTTGTCGATACCACTGGCGCAGGCGATTTATATGCAGCCGGCGTTTTGTTTGGCCTTGCAAGTGGGCGCGAGCTTGAAACTTGCGGCAAACTTGGCTCAATGTGTGCGTTTGAAATTATATCGCATTATGGACCACGGCCAGAACAGAACCTTGCGGATATGGCGCGGGCGCGTGAGCTTTAATAAGAAGCAGCGTCAATCGCATTGGCTATTCTGACAGCGTTTGCGCCATCGTCGCCCGAAATATGCACTGGTTTTTCTCCCAAAATCGCGCTAATGAAATCATTAGTGGCAGCTTGCATCGCGTCTGGAATTAAATCCAAATAATTAGCGCGAAGTGGGTGGCGCGAGGTGTTTTCAAAAGTTTTTTGGAAAAAATCAATTTCAACTTTGCCGCTTTCATATTCAATGCTCATACGCCTATCGCGGGTCTGTGAGGCGCGCGAAGCGCTAAAACTAGCTTCCCCGCCATTTTCAAATAAAATATACGCTTCAATTGCATCGGGGTTTTCGGGTTTTCCTGAAAGCCTTTTGGAAATTATTTGCTTGGGTTTGGATTTGAACAAAAGCGCCGCCAAATCAATGTCGTGAACCATAAGATCCAAAGTCGCTGAAACATCGGCACCGCGTGGTGATGGCAAACCAATCCTCACAGCTTCTAGTTTTCGTGGGGATTCCATGACCGCGAGAAGCCCCATCGCCTCAAAAATATAGCGCTCTTGATGCCCGACTTGCAAAACCAGATTATTCTTGGCCGCTAGCTTACATAAAGCCAAAGCGTGAGAATATTCGGGTGATAGCGGTTTTTCGACCAAACAATGCTTGCCTGCCGCAAGCGCTTTTTGGGCAATTTCAAAATGGTGAATTGCTGGAACTGCCACTACCAAAGCGTCAACTTGCGCCAAAAGCACTGCAATGTCGTCAAAGCCTCGGCAGTCGTCGCTTTCGCTTTTATGGGCGTTTGCGAGTGCTTCGGCGCGGCCCAAGTCATGGTCCAAAAAACCCACCAAATGTGCGCGCGGATCGGCCTTGATTTTATTGGCGTGATTATTGCCAAAAACCCCCGCGCCCGCCACACCAATTTTTATTTTTCTCATTACTTGCCTAAACATTATTGAATCGGACTATGTCTAGCTTTATTGGTTAGTTTGGGCAATCAAGCGATTCAGACTTGAAACCTGAATTTTGTTTATTTCTCGGTTTTGGTCATAAGGAGAGCGAAAATGGCATTCAAACTTCACGCTCAATTGCAACAAGATACAATCCTCATCGCCGATTTAGCATTATCAAAATTGCTAATAATGAATGATTCTCGCTATCCTTGGTTCATTTTGGTGCCGCGCATTGAAAATGCGGTTGAATGGCATAATTTGAGTGAACAGCACCAATCCCAATTGTTCACTGAAACCATGCAGGTCGCAAAAATTGTTTCGGCAATGCCAAATATTAAAAAAATCAATATCGGCGCTTTGGGTAATGTTGTTTCGCAATTGCATGTTCATATTATCGGTCGCAATGCTCGGGACGAAGCTTGGCCCAAGCCAGTTTGGGGCATTGGCAATGCGGTTCAGTATGAAGCCGAGGCGGCTGCAACCTTAATTGCCAAAATCAAAACAGTCCTTGGATTTCACCCTTAGCATCAAGTGAAATTTGTTCGGCGGCAGGGTGTCTTGGCAATCCTGGCATTGTCATTATGTCCCCGCACACCGCAACCACAAAGCCTGCACCCGCAGAGAGCCTTAGTTCGCGCACTTGCAATTCATGGCCAGTTGGCGCGCCGATAAGCGCGGAATCTGACGAAAAACTATATTGGGTTTTGGCAACACAAATTGGCAAATCGCCATAACCTAAATCCGTCAATTCTTTGAAGCGGGCTTTGATTTTGGCATCATAAACAATGGCTTTCGCGCGATAAATTTCACGGGCAATGGTTTCAAGTTTTTGCTCAAGCGGCAATTCCAAATCATATATTGGGGCAAACTTGGCGGTTTTGCTATCGGCAAGTTCCTTAACTTTCTGCGCAAGCGCGGTCGCCCCAGCGCTTCCCAAAGCCCAATGTTTGCAAACCACTGCTTCGACCACAAGTTCTTTGCGGCAATAATTTTGCACGAGTTCAAGCTCATGTTCTGTGTCATGATAAAAATGATTTATGCACACAATGGCAGGGACGCCGAACTTTTTGACATTTTCAATATGGCGCGTAAGATTTGCAAGGCCTGTTTCAACTGCATCAAGGTTTTCGTGCGCCAAATCGGCCTTGGCTACGCCGCCGTGCATTTTAAGCGCGCGAATGGTGGCGACAATTACCACGGCGTCGGGCTTTAATTCGGCCCTGCGGCACTTTATATTAAGGAATTTCTCGGCACCCAAATCTGCGCCAAAACCAGCCTCGGTCACGACATAATCAGCATGGCTAAGCGCGGCACGGGTCGCGATAATTGAATTGCAGCCATGCGCGATATTGGCAAATGGCCCACCATGAATGAAAGTTGGCGTGCCTTCCAAAGTCTGCACGAGGTTAGGGTTCATCGCGTCCTTCAGCAAAACCGCCATTGCGCCTTGTGCATTTAAGTCACGGGCATAAATAGGCTTTTTGTTGCGGTTATGGCCAATAATAATATTGCCCAAACGGGTTTCCAAATCTTGCAAATTTTCAGCAAGGCAAAAAATCGCCATGATTTCAGACGCCACGGTAATGTCAAAACCGCTTTCGCGTGGAAAACCGTTTTGCGCACCACCAAGCGATGTTACCGCCATGCGTAGTGCGCGATCGTTCATATCAATTACGCGCTTAAAACTGATTCGGCGCACGTCGATATCAAGCTCATTGCCCCAATAAATATGGTTATCAATCATTGCGGCAAGCAAATTATTGGCGCTGGTAATCGCGTGAAAATCACCTGTGAAGTGCAAATTTATTTCTGCCATCGGCGCAACTTGCGCCAGCCCGCCACCGGTTGCGCCGCCTTTTTGCCCAAAGCAAGGGCCAAGTGATGGCTCCCGTAGCGCAATAATTGCCTGTGCGCCAATTGCGTTTAATGCATCGCCTAGCCCAATACTTGTGGTGGTCTTTCCTTCACCGGCAGCAGTTGGGCTTATCGCCGTGACCAATATCAATTTGGCGTTTGGCCTTTGTGGCTGGATTTGCAAATATCCAAGATCAATTTTTGCAATTTGCCGCCCGTATGGACTGATATGTTCTTGTGCAATTCCCGCCATTCGCGCAATTTCGGCAATAGGACGCAATGTCGCTTCCTTAGCGATTTCAATATCGGACTTCATATTGGCAATTTTCCCAGCAACAAAACGTCGGTGATTGTTTTCATATTCGAGATGTTTTGCCAATGCAATAACGCATATTTTCACTTTGCATGAAGCATCACATTACCTATAAGGCGGCATGGAACACGAACTTGAAATACTTGTAACCGAGCAAGAAATGGCGGTGCGAATTGATGATTTATCGCTCGAAATTTCCAAAATAATTGAAAGCGATGCCGTGGTTGTTGGTTTGCTGCAGGGCGCATTTATATTTATGGCCGATATTTTGCGTGGCCTTGCGCGCAACGGCAAAACCCCAAGCACTGATTTTCTATGGCTCTCCTCTTATGGTGACGGGCAAAGTGCAGGACGGTTGAATGTTTTGGCGGATTTGCAACGTTCAATTTCTGGGCGCCAAGTATTATTGGTTGATGATGTTTATGACACTGGCAAAACTCTGATTTTTGCCAAAGATTATCTCAAATCCAAAGGTGCATCGGAAGTATTAACTTGCCTCATGGCACGTAAACCCGAAGCACTTAGCTTGCCACGTCCAGATTTTTTGGGGTTTGATTTGCCAAATCGGTTTTTGGTCGGATATGGGTTAGATGATAGCGGGCGCGGGCGCGGCTATCCCGACATTCGCGCGGTGAAGCCGTGAATTTTGCGCATTGGTGCGTCGCGCTTGCTCTGCGGTGCTCATGCAAATTTCTTTTTGCGCGCATTTAATCCAAAAATTCGGACAACTTTTTGGCATGCGCTAGTGGGTGCACTCCGCTCCTCGCGCTACGCCCTCCTGCCACTGCACTAAAATTGACGGCTTCACCTCCAACTAGTTTGATTTCGCTCTTCAATCCATTGCAGTGATTGGAAACAATCTTTTAAGTGCAATCGCGATATAAAACTGGCATTGCAATTGCATCAAATTAACAAAAATAAATTGGAACTATAAAATGTGCGGCATTATCGGAATAATCGGCAAAGAAGCAGCGCCACCAAGATTAGTGGAAGCACTAAAACGGCTTGAATATCGCGGTTATGATTCGGCGGGTATCGCCACTTTGGTTGACGGGCAAATCATGCGCTGCCGCGCGGCTGGGAAAATAAAGAACCTCGAAGTTGCTTTGGCCGCTTCGTCGATTGCAGGCCAAACTGGTATCGGCCACACTCGTTGGGCGACCCACGGTGCGCCAACGACGCAAAACGCACACCCCCACGCCACATCGCGGGTTGCGGTTGTTCATAACGGGATTATCGAAAATTTTCGCCCATTGCGCGAAGAACTGGAGGCCAAAGGTTATGTATTCGATAGCCAAACCGATACCGAAGTTATCACCCAACTTATTTCACACAGCCTTGAAAATGGCCTAACTCCACGCGCAGCAGTTATCGAAGCCTTAGGCCGGGTTCGCGGCGCTTTTGCCATTGCATGCCTGTTTAGTGGTGATGAAAACCTAATGATCGGCGCGCGCCAAGGTAGCCCATTGGTTTTGGGACTTGGAAATGGCGAAATGTTTCTCGGGTCCGATGCAATTGCGGTTGCACCGTTCACTAACCGCGTTATTTATCTTGAAGAAGGCGATTTGGTTGAATTTACCGCAACAGAATATGTGATTTATGATAAATCGCGCGCCCAGGTCACTCGCCCAATTGCGATTGTTTCGGCTTCGGCTGCCGCAGTGGAAAAAGGCAATTATCGCCATTTCATGCAAAAAGAAATCCATGAGGAACCCGATGCTGCTGGCCGCACTATTGGCCATTATCTCGATCCATTAAGCGAGAAAATATCGCTTCCCAATTGCGGTTTTGATTTTGCCGAGATTGACCAATTATGGATAATTGGTTGCGGCACAGCTTATTTGGCGGGCAGGGTCGGGGAATATTGGTTCGAGCAATTGGCAGGGCTTAGCTGCGAAACCGATATCGCCTCCGAATTTCGTTATCGCAGACCAGTTGCTGCGGGGCGTGCGGCAGCATTATTCATTTCGCAATCTGGCGAAACCGCAGACAGCCTCGAAGCATTGCGGCTTTGCAAACGCATGGGCTGGAAAACTCTCGCGGTTGTTAATGTCGCTTCAAGCTCAATTGCCCGCGAAGCCGATGCGGTTTTGGAAACTTTGGCAGGCCCTGAAATCGGCGTTGCATCCACCAAAGCTTTTGTGGCGCAATTGGCGGCACTTGCGGCAACCGCAATCGCGGCGGGCGTTGCTCGCGGCAAAATAGACGAGGAACAAGAAAAGGCCTATGCGCGGCAATTGATGGAAACTCCACGGCTTATACGCGAAGCATTGGAAATCGAAAATGAAATTGAAAAAACTGCCCATGATATAAGCTATGCCAAAAGTGTGCTTTATATTGGCCGTGGCCCATCATATCCGATTGCCCTTGAAGCTGCGCTAAAGCTAAAAGAAATTTCCTATATCCACGCCGAAGGCTATGCCGCAGGTGAATTAAAGCATGGCCCAATCGCGCTTATTGATGAATATACGCCAGTTATTGCTGTTGCGCCGCATGATGAATTGATTGAAAAAACTATTTCCAATGTGCAGGAAATCGCGGCGCGCGGTGGGCCAGTAATATTATTGTCAGACGCCAAAGGTATTGCCGAAGCCGGTGATTGCATGAAATTCGCTGTCCGCGCCCCCGAATGTGCGCCATTCATCGCGCCATTTGTTTATTCGCCGCTTATTCACCTCTTGGCCTATCACGTAGCGGTGGCAAAAGGGACGGATGTTGATCAGCCACGTAACTTAGCCAAATCCGTGACGGTGGAGTAAAAGTTCGAATTGAGGCTCATTGAGTGTTACTTTAACCTTAATTGATTTTGCCCATCATATAATATAGAGCCATTCACACGAAAACCACTTAATTAAAGCGAGACAATATGCATCCGACCGCCATGAATAATTGCAAGAGTTTTTTTGAATGCTATGCGCCAGCATTTGCAAACCAAGCCCATGTAAAAATAATTGAAATCGGCTCGCAAGACGTAAATGGTTCTTTGCGTGAAATTGCCCCGCCGCGTTTTGAATATATTGGCGTGGATTTTCAAGATGCCAAAGGCGTGGATGTAATTCTAGAAGATCCATATAAATTGCCATTTGAAGACAATTCAGCCGATATTTTTCTTTCCAGTTCGTGTTTTGAACATAGCGAAATGTTTTGGCTGGTATTTTTGGAAATCATGCGCGTGCTAAAACCGGGAGGGCTATTTTATTTGAATGTGCCCTCGGTTGGCAATTTCCACCGCTATCCAGTCGATTGTTGGCGCTTTTACCCTGACAGCGCCCAAGCGCTTGTGAATTGGGCCAAACGCAATCGCATAAATGCTGCAATGCTTGAATCCTACACTCAGTTTGGAAGCCTGTGGCAAGATTATGTGGCAGTGTTTTTGAAAGATGAAACATTAGCCAGCAAGTTTCCAAATCGAATTATTGATACCAAGCAGGATTTCGAAAATGGCCAAGTTTTTCAGAGCACGGAAATTCGTAATATCAATCTTTCAACCCAACATGAGAAAAAATTATTGGGTATTCAAGGCATCTTGAACGAAACAATCAAGGTCATTTAATTGGTTTGAACCTAATGCGCTTCGCCCCAATTATGGGCAAAATTTGCTTCGACCACCAATGGCACTGATAAGTTCACCGCCGGAAACGCCGCATTTTCCATTGCCTTTTTGATTATTGGAATTGCACTTGGCGCGGCCTCTGCGCTGCATTCAAAAACCAATTCGTCGTGAACTTGCATTAGCATTTTCACGTCTAAATTCGCGTTCGCCAAGGCAACGGGCACTCTCGCCATTGCGCGTTTAATAATGTCTGCGGCTGCGCCTTGTAATGGCGCGTTAATGGCTTGGCGTTCGGCGAAACTACGTTCGGCCCCCGATTTTGCATTGATGCTCGGCAAATAACAACGGCGACCAAAAATAGTATCAACATAGGCTTTTCCCTTCGCCATTTGCTTCATCGCTTCCATATAGTCACGAATGCCAGGGAAGCGGTGGAAATAGGTTTCGATATATTCTTTGGCTTGGCCATTGGAAATACCAAGTTGCCGCGCCAAACCAAATGCCGAAATGCCATAAATAATACCAAAATTAATGGCCTTAGCGCGCCGCCGTATTTCTGAGGTCATTTCCGCCATTGGAACATTGAACATTTCTGAAGCTGTCATTGCATGAATATCAAGGTTTTCAACAAAGGCGCGCTTTAATTGTTCAATGTCGCCAACATGGGCCAAAAGCCGCAATTCAATTTGCGAATAATCTGCCGAAATCAGAACATTGTCACCTTCAGCAATGAAGCAATGGCGGATTTTGCGCCCTTCTTCGGTGCGAATGGGTATGTTTTGCAAATTGGGGTCGGTTGATGAAAGCCGCCCAGTAATTGCGCCTACCATATTATAACTTGTATGAACGCGGTTGGTTTTGGGGTTAATTGCGGCTTTTAGATTATCGGTATAAGTGCTTTTTAGCTTTGCCAGTGTGCGGTATTCAAGGATAAGACGCGGTAATTCATGGCCATTGGCCGCCAAAGTCTCAAGCGCATCCGCGTCCACTTGCCATTGCCCGCTCGCAGTTTTTTTACCCCCAGAAAGCCCCATTTTATCAAAGAAAATTTCGCCAATTTGTTTGGGGCTGGCAATATTGAAAACTTCGCCCGCCATCTTCTGGGCTTCACTTTCATATTGTGCCATTCGCGAGCCAAAATCTTGGCTGAGGCGAGTTAGTTCATGGGTGTCAACCATAACGCCGTGGCGTTCCATTTGCGCAATTATTGGCACTAATGGCCGCTCAATTGTCTCGTAAATGGTCGTCATGCGCTCATGGACCAGACGCGGTTTGAGCATTTTCCAAAGCCGCAAAGTAATTTCGGCATCTTCGGCGGCGTATTTGGTGGCAACATCTAACGGCACTTGATCGAACGTCAATTGGGTTTTGCCAGTCCCGCACACGTCTTTGAAGGCAATTGCGCGGTGGTCCAAGTGGAGAAGCGATAATTCATCAAGGCCGTGGCCATTGGTGCCTGAATCAAGGACAAAGCTAATCAACATAGTGTCGTCATGTAGCGCTAAGTCTATGCCAACATTTGCCAAAACGCTGATGTCATATTTTATATTATGGCCAATTTTAAGGATGCCAATATCCTCGCAAGCTGTTTTCAAGGCAGCAATGGCTTCATTAAATGGGATTTGTCCGTCAATTGGTGCGCCAAAAATCGGATCCACGTGCGCCAATGGCACATAATAAGATTGGTTGATATCGGTGGATAAACATACCCCAACTAATTTGCCGCTTACCGACGAAAGACTGTTGGTTTCGGTATCAATTGCCATAAAGCCTTGGGTTTTCGCCTTTGCCAACACCGCTTCGAGGCGCGATAATTCGGTGATGGTCTCAAATTTGGAATAATCAATTACATCATGTTTTTTTGGCGGCCTGGTTTCGGTTATTTGGCCATGAATAATCGGCGTATTGTCCGAAATTGGCCCTGCTTCGGCCATATCGGCAACGTGGCCCTCTTTGTGCAATTGTGCTTTCACCCGCCTTGTAAGGGTAGTGAATTCCATTTTTTCAAGGAAGGCCAAAAGCTCGCTTGGGTCGGGTTCACGGACACGGAAAGTCTGCGGCTCCACTATATTTGGCACGTCGTCCAATAAGGTAACAAGGCGTTTTGATATTTCAATTTGTTCTTTGAAATCAATCAATGCTTCGCGGCGCTTGGGCTGCTTGATTTCGTCTGCACGCGCCAATAATTCTTCCAAATTGCCAAAAGTATTTATCAATTCGGCGGCAGTTTTCACTCCAATGCCGGGTGCGCCCGGCACATTATCGCTGCTGTCTCCAGCAAGTGCTTGCACGTCTATCACTTTATCGGGCGTGACCCCAAATTTGTCGAAGACTTCGGCAAGGCCAAGCGGTTTGTCTTTCATTGGGTCAAATAATGCGACTTTATCATTGATAAGCTGCATCAAATCTTTGTCAGACGAAATAATGTGCACTCTTGCGCCTTTATCCTTGGCAATTTTGGCGTAAGTCGCGATTAAATCATCGGCTTCAAAACCCATCATTTCAATGGCCGGCACGCCAAATGCCAAAGTCGCTTCGCGGATAAGCGGAAATTGAGGAACTAAATCTTCGGGCGCTGGTGGGCGATTGGCTTTGTATTTGGGGTAAATATCATTGCGAAAAGTGACACCACTGGCGTCAAAAATTACTGCCATATGGGTTGGCTTATCATCGCTTTGCTTGCCGTCGGCCAAAAACTTGAACAACATATTGCAAAAGCCAGATACGGCGTTGACTGGCAAACCGTCCGATGCACGGTTAAGCCTTGGAATCCCAAAAAACGCCCGAAAAATATAACCTGAACCATCAATGAGGGTAAGTAAACTATCAGGCCCAAGTTCTTCATGGTGTATGGTCATTTGACACCCATTTTGTGTGGGGCGTTAATGGTGTGAGGCAAATTTTTGGCCGCAATAATGACAAGTTGCTTGGCCCCATTTTCCCAAATCATAATAAGTTATGGGGTGGGTGCCGCCGCCGTCACAAGCCACCCGATGTTCGGTGGTCAAAATGATGTTTTGGTCAGCATGTTCCTTGGTGTCGGTGTTTGCATTCGCCATGATTCTTGCCTTTGAATATTGCTTTCATATTGAATGAAACTGCATTTATAGTCAATTGGCACGCTAGGTCACAGACTCATTAAAAAGGGCGAGAAAGCCGTCAAAAGGGCAAAATAGTGGGGGTAAAGATTACGAAAAGAGGGTTTTTCCCCTCTTTGAGTAAGATTTGCCCTCAATATGAAGCCATTTTGGCGGATTTTCGCACTTTTTAATGAGTCTGTGACCTAAGCCGAAACAGTGTCAAAGCTCAATCAAATATCCATTTTATAAACCATAAACCCACTGTCTTGGGCGATATTATCATAAAGCCTGCGCGCGGTTTTATTGTTAGTTTGGGTTTGCCAATAGACTTTAAGTAAATCATGATCCCTAGCAAAACTCGCGACTTCTTCGATCAATGCCCGCCCAATCCCGCCCTTTCGGTAATTTGGTGCGACAAATAAATCCTGCAAATAGCAAATATCTTTATCGGACCAACAAGTGCGATGAACAATATAATGAACAATCCCAACTGCCTCATCACCATCAAAAGCAATATACCCGCCCATATCGAATTCCAGTGGGTCAGACAACCGCGCGAAAGTCTTATAAGTCACATCGGATGCAAGCGTTGATTCGTAAAACTCAAGATAGCCCTGCCAGAGGGGAAGCCAATGGCTCTGGTGGTCGATATTTAGTATAATAATATTTGTGGTCATAAGCAGCACTTTATGAAAAGCTCAAGGTTTGCGTGAGTATAGGCAAAACATTATTGAAAACAACTTCTTTCAATAATATCTCTCGAAATTAGTCTAGGTCATGGACGCATTAAAAAGGGTGAAAAAGCCGCGAGAAGGGCGACCTAAAGTGATTTAACAATACTCTCAGTCACCTTCTTCGCATCACCAAACAACATCATCGTATTGGGCCTAAAGAACAATTCATTTTCAACACCAGCATAACCCGAGCCCATACCGCGTTTAATGAATAATACGGTTTTGGCTTTATCGACATCCAAAATTGGCATGCCAAAAATTGGTGATTGCGGGTCGGTTTTGGCGGCGGGGTTGGTTACGTCATTGGCACCAATAACAAAGGCAACGTCGGCCTGGCCAAATTCATTATTGATATCTTCAAGTTCAAACACTTCATCATAAGGCACTTGAGCCTCGGCCAAAAGCACGTTCATATGGCCGGGCATCCGCCCTGCGACTGGGTGGATTGCATAAGAAACTTCCACGCCTTCGGCTTTTAATTTATCGGCCATTTCTTTAAGTGCATGTTGGGCTTGCGCCACTGCCATGCCATAGCCGGGCACGATGATGACTTTTTCGGCATTTTTCATAATGAAGGCCGCATCGTCCGCCGCGCCTTGCTTAACTGGGCGGGTTTCTTTGGCGCCGGTTGCTGCCGCGCCATCTGCCGCGCCAAAGCCACCAAGGATAACCGAAATAAAGCTGCGGTTCATCGCTTTGCACATGATATAAGACAATATCGCGCCCGATGAACCCACCAAAGCACCAGTGATAATAAGTGCGTTATTTTCAAGCGTAAAACCAAGCGCCGCCGCCGCCCAACCCGAGTATGAGTTTAGCATGGACACCACAACTGGCATATCGGCGCCGCCAATTGGGATAATCAGAGTTATGCCCAATATCAAAGAAAGCGCGACCACACCCCAAAACGCCCATTGTGCCGCGCCGTGCGTGACAATCATCATACCAATAAGGGCGATTATGCCAAGCAAAAGCGCAATATTAAGCAAATGCCGCGCTGGCAAGATTATTGGCGCGCCCGACATATTGCCGTTAAGCTTGGCAAAAGCAATCACTGAACCAGTGAAAGTTATTGCGCCAATGGCAACGCCAAGGCCAATTTCAACCAATGACGCCGTATGAATCCCGCCCGCTTCGCCAATGTGAAATGCTTCGGGTGAATAAATCGCCGCCGCCGCAATCAATACCGCAGCCATACCAACCAGTGAGTGAAAAGCCGCCACCAATTGCGGCATACTCGTCATAGCAATTTTGCGCGCCAAATAAGCGCCAATCCCGCCGCCAACCACCGTGCCGGCCAATATTAAACCGATATTCGCGCTATCAAGCTTCACCGATAACAGCGTGGTAACAATGGCAATTGCCATACCCACCATGCCAAACAAATTCCCTTGCCTTGACGACGAAGGAGATGAGAGGCCGCGTAGTGCGAGAATAAATAATACACCCGAAACAAGGTAGCAAAGTGCAGCAAGCGAAGCGTTCATTTGCTTTCTCCTTTCGCTGGCTTGTCCTTTTTCTTATACATTGCCAACATTCGCTCGGTAACCAAAAACCCGCCAAATATGTTCACTGCCGCAAGTGCCACCGCCACTGCGCCCATAATCCTTGAAGTCCAAGTTGCGCCATCAACTGCGCCGCCGCCTGTGACCGCCGCCGCTGCCACCAAAGCGCCAACAATCACCACCGATGAAATGGCGTTAGTAACCGCCATCAATGGCGTGTGCAGGGCGGGAGTAACCGACCAAACCACATAATAACCAACAAAAATGGCCAATACAAAAATTGCCAAACGAAAAACAATTGGGTCAACAATGTCCATTTTCTATCCTTGCAAACTTGGGTGAACCACTGCACCGTCTTTGGTCAATAACATGCCTTTAACAATTTCATCTTCAAAATCTGGCGCAAAATCTGTGCCTTCTTTTGCAGTTAAAAGCGGCAGAAGATTCAAGAGGTTTTTCGCATAAAGGGCAGATGAATCCGCCGCCAATGCTGCTGGCAAATTGGTGCAGCCTAAAATCTTTACGCCATTTTCGGTAACAACCAATTTGTCAGGCTTGGATAGTGGGCAATTGCCACCAGCCTCAACCGCCATATCAATAATCACTGAACCTGCCTTCATATTTGCGACCATTTCGGGCGTCACTAATATTGGCGCGGCGCGGCCCGGAATAAGTGCGGTGGTTATGACGATATCTTGTTTGGCAATATGTTCTTTCACCAATTCGGCTTGTTTGGCTTGATATTCAGCCGACATTGGCTTGGCATAACCCGCAGCAGTTTCGGCGGCTTTGAATTCTTCGTCCTCAACCGCAATGAATTTTGCGCCCAAAGATGCCACTTGTTCTTTAGTGGCAGGGCGCACGTCATTTGCGGTCACAATGGCACCAAGGCGGCGCGCAGTGGCAATTGCTTGTAACCCTGCAACCCCAACCCCCATAATAAAGCATTTTGCGGCGGCAACCGTCCCTGCCGCAGTCATCATCATCGGGAAAGAGCGGCCATATAAATTGGCGGCCTCAATCACCGAACGATAGCCCGCCAAATTGGCTTGGCTTGAAAGTGCGTCCATTGATTGGGCGCGGCTTATACGCGGTGTGAATTCGGTTGAAAATGCCAAAACATTTGCTTTGGCGCAGGCTTCAATCAAGGGCTTATCCGAAGCTGGTGCAAAAAACGCAACAACACCCGCGCCTTTTTCAATCAGTTTTAATTCGACTTCGGTTGGTCGGCGCACCTTCAAAAAAAGATTTGCGCCTTTAAGCGCAAATTTCGCGTCTTTGGCAATTGTCGCGCCCGCAGATTTGAAATCAGCATCAGAAACCGAAGCGCCCAAACCCGCACCGCTTTCAATGATAATTTCATGCCCCAAAGCCGTCATTTTCTTGACGGTTTCAGGCGAAGCCGCAACTCTGGTTTCTTGGTCCCTAGTTTCTTTGATGATAGCGATTTTCAAAACCATGCCCCCGAAAATAGAATCTTTGTATTAACTGTTCCTATTTTCGCTATATCGCCATAATTGGCAATGGACAAAGTGTTTTTTCTTATGCCTGCGGGGTTTCGCCTGCTTGTCTTTGGCTGAAATAAAGCGCTGCGAAATCCATTGGGTCGATCATTAGTGGTGGATAACCGCCCGAACGAGTGGCGTCGGCGACAATATGACGCGCAAATGGGAATAATATCCGCGGGCATTCAATCAAAAGAATTGGCTCTAAGCTTTCTTGGCCCACATTTGTGAATTGGAATAGGCCTGTATAGACCAATTCGACGACGAAAAGGTTCAAGCCTTTATCGCCTTCGCTTTTTGCGTTGATTTTCAAATCGACTTCAAAAACGTCGGCATCTTCAGTTTTGCGAGCATTTACATCAAGTTGCAAATCGATTTTCGGTTGGGTGGTATCGCGCAATGAAGCGGGCGCATTTGGATTTTCAAACGAAAAATCTTTGATATATTGCGCCAAAACCCTTATGGCTGGCAATGCTTGCGCATCAATAGTGTTTTCTGGTGTAAAAGTTTCTTGGTTGTTATTTTCGTCGGCCATTAAGTCTGCTCCACAATTTGCTCGGCAAAAGCCCTTTTTGAAGCACAGCTCCACAAAGTACTCTGCAATTTATTTTGAATTATTATTAGCCGTCTTAGCCCGAAAACCAGAGCGACATTAAACGCGGCTTGCTCTAAAGCATTTTAATTGTTGTCGCAAGTTGGCAATGCAATTGTGACATATGACAGGAAAACCTGTTTAGACCTTGAGTGATTGATAAAAATGACTATTATATGTTTGGACTAAAGAACTTCAAATTTAGGATAGATAAGTGGAAATAGTATTTTTGGCGGTTGTTGCTTGCTTGGTGCTGGTGCGACTATATCAAGTTCTTGGACAAGATAATGGCACAAGGCCACCGGCGATGCCCGATAAATTAGTCGCGCCCGATGTTCAGAACAATATTATTAAGCCAGTAATCGAAGGCCTGCTTGACGAAAAACCAATTGAAATTGTTAAAACTGAAAAAGAATTGCTTGAAGCAAAATATGGCGCTATCGCTGGCAAAATCGGGGATGTTAGAAAGCTCGACAGCACATTTGACCCTTATGCTTTTGAGCATGGCGCAGGCCGCGCTTATGAGGCAATTGTTACCGCATTTGGTGCGGGCGATATTGCCACTTTGAAAACCCTATTAACCCCAAGTGTTTTTGCGGCATATAAAACCGCAATTGATGCGCGGCAAAATACTGACGCTAGCATAATTGACATTGTTCGGGTTAGTGAACCTAAAATCCGTGACATAGAGATTATCGACCAAACCATTAGAATTGATGTCGCCTTTAGCGCCACTTTGGTTGAAGGCAAAAAGAAGCCGCGCAACACCGATGAAATCTGGAGTTTTGAAAAAACACCAAAAGCCCAGATCTGGCATTTATGCGCGGTTGAGACAGCGTGAAACTTAGAGCGTTGTTCGCCCAATTTGCATCGTTTTGCCGCGCATTTTTGCGTGATTTTCGGCAGCAAATAATTGTCAAATACGCCAGTATTAGCCGCATATTTGCAACCAAAACTCACGCAAAACTACGGCGGCAAATTCGATTCAACTCGGGCGAACAACGCTCTAGAGCGTTATCTGGCCTAATATTTGTTTTGTTTGTCGCATCCTGCGCAACCACAAAATTGCCACCGCAAGGCACAACAGACACACCCATAGTTACACCAACGCCACCAGTTCCGCCGCAAGTGGCTGTGCCGCCAGTAGCGCCGCCAACAACAACCCCTTCGCAACCAGTATTGCCCGCCAATGCTGAAATTTACCAATTATTATTTGGCGAAGTTAGTTTCGCGCAGCTTCCCGATTGGAACGGCGTTGATGTAGCGGCCGCACGGCGAGCGTTTATCCGTTCTTGTGTGCGCATGAGTGCACGCCCCGCAACTGATTATCTGTCTCCAAATGCGCCTTATTCTGGCAAAGTCTCGGATTGGCGCGGTGCTTGCGACAAGGCCAATGATTCACAAATTTCAGACAAAGATTTTTGGCAAACCAATTTCACGCCGTGGCGGGTTATGGCGAATGAAGAACGAAAAGGTCGGCTAACTTCGTATTTTGAGCCAATTTTTCAAGCTCGTTTAAATCAAAGTGCAACAATGGTTGAACCGCTTTTTGCCAAGCCCAGCGATTTGGTATCAATAGAATTATCGGCATTTGACCCGGCTCTAAGCGGTCAAAATGTTGTTGGACGCATTGAAAACGGACGCTTTGTGCCATATCGCAGCAGAGCCGAAATAACTACTTCCAATGCGCGGCCTATCGCGTGGGTTAGTATGGGCGAGGCTTTATCTTTGCAAATTCAAGGCTCAGGCCGCCTTATTATGGATGATGGTCAGCAATATCGCGCGTCATTTGCGGGTCATAATGGCAAGCCGTTTGGCTCGGTTGCGCGTGAATTAATCCGCCGCGGCATATTAAGCGCCAATCAAGCATCGGCAGACGCCATCAGCAATTGGTTCAAAACCGCCGAGCCAACACTTGCCCGTGAAGTTATCAATGTTAATCCGCGCACTGTTTTCTTTGATTTGCAAAGAGTTACGAACCCCAATGATGGGCCAAGAGGCGCCCAGGGCGTTGCGCTTGAAGCTGGTGGATCAGTTGCCATCGATCCACGTTATCATGCTTATGGCATACCGGTTTTTATCGCTGCTGGTGCGCCGAGAATAAGCTCAACGGAGCATTCAAGCATTAAGCGTTTGGTTATTACCCAAGATACTGGCGGCGCGATAAGAGGTGCTCTGCGCGGGGACTTATTTTGGGGAACTGGTATTGAAGCTGGCCTTGCGGCGGGGCGGGTAAACCACGACGCCGATTGGTGGGTGCTATTGCCAAATGGCCTTGACCCGGTTTTGCAAGGCGCAGCACAATAATGCCCAAGCGGCGATTATTGTCACTTGAAGAAAACATACTTTGGCACAAAATCGCCAAAACAACAAAGCCCGCCGACCCCGAAAAAATGTCGGCATTATTATCGGCAATTTCATTGCCACAAGCGCCTAAGCCCACAACACCTAAAGTATCCAAACCTTCGACACTGGCGAAACCAAAGCCGAGCACAGCAATTAAACCGCCAAGCGCTGTTATTGCGGACGCATCTGGTCATAAAAAAGTGCGTCGTGGCAAATTGGATATTGATGCAGTTGTTGATTTACACGGCTTCACCCAAGAAGCTGCGCAATCCAAACTAACAGCATTTATTTTGGACGCGGTGCATAACCGCTTTCGTTGTGTTTTGGTTATAAGTGGTAAGGGCTCCGCCCCAGTTCATCAACAAAGCGGCGATTTTTGGATAAGCCCACGAGGAATTATCCGAAATCGACTGAAAGACTGGTTACACGACCCAACCCTTAGAAAATACATTGCCGGCGTTTCGCAAGCCAATCCAAAACACGGCGGCGCTGGCGCTTTTTATGTATTGCTGAAAAGCGTTACAGCTTAAATTCCCATTATTTCGACAATGCCAAATTGGTGAATCCTTTTAATTGCGTATTGGCAATTGACAGTTTTGCAAAAGTCCAGCCGCCACTATTTTTAAGCTCTTCAATTGCGGTTTTGGCACGTATTGCTTCTTGCGAATTTAGGTTTAGCCATGCCTTAATCGCGCTTTCGGCCCAAGCCCGGTTCGAGTTTTCTGCGCCATTTTTGGCTTTGTCATCACTGCTTTTCACGAATTCAATAATGCTCGCAGTCATAGACACTTGTTCACCCATAAAGTCCTCAATTAGGCGGCGAATTGCAACTCTGTCCCAATGGTCGGGCGTGCTGGCGCCATTGGCCGCAAACCGCAATTCATCGAAACCAACAAACTCGCCAACGCCATGATAAATTCGCGAAGCCGCAATGACTGGCCAACCGCTTGCTTTGGCAATATCAATTATGTCAGTTGATGATATCAATATTCGCAAAGCGCTTACTTCTTTGGCAAGTTCTTTTGGTGCGCCGCCTTCGATTAGAGCATTGGCATGGGATTTTAAGCGTTCGCGCTCGAAAGGCGATAATATATCCCATATTTGCGGCTTTAATTGCGTAACTTCATTTTTATAGGCTGCAATCAATTCAGAAATATTGCCAAGCGAAGCCCCGCCGCGCCCTGAGCGCCTTGCCAACCAATAAGTTTGCCGGCGCAACACTGCAATTACGTCTGCCATCAATTGAACTTGTAAATCAGTGCTGACTTTCAAATCCAGCGCATTGATGGTTTTGATAATGCGGTCCAAATCGAATATTTCGCGCGCCGCCACATAGGAACTTACAATCGCCGTGGTGTCGGCCATTGCGCTTTCGCGGGCGCGGTCCATGAAAGTAACACCGCCAAGATCCACAATATTATTGGCCAAAACTGTGCTGATTATTTCGGCTTTCAAGCGGTGGCTTAACATGGCTTCTTTATATTGCTGGCACCCTTGTGGGAAATAGGCAAATAGAATTTGCTCTAACCACGGATCCGCAGCAACTCCCGAAGCAATAATTTCGCCATATAATTGGATTTTTCCATAGGCAGTTAGCACCGATAATTCCGGTCGAGTTAAGCCTTCGCCGCGTTCAATCCGCGCGCGCATTTCCTCTGCCGATGGCAAATATTCGATTTTGCGATCTAAATGACCAAGCATTGTCAAGCGATCCATCAATCTTTCATGCGCGTCCAAATCCTGAACAGCAGTTGCAGATTGCAAACTGATTGCCAGGGTTTGGTCGTAATTATGCGTCAATACGTGCCGCGCGACATCATCAGTCATTTCGGCCAGTAATTTGTCACGCGCGGCTTCGCTCATGGTTTCTTGCCGCACCAAAGAGTTTAGCAAGATTTTGATGTTTACTTCATGGTCAGAACTATCAACACCTGCCGAATTATCAATTGCGTCAGTGTTCATGCGCACACCATTTCTGGCGGCTTCGATGCGCCCCAATTGGGTTAGCCCAAGATTTGCGCCTTCGCCAATAACAGCCGCGCCTAAATCTTCGCCATTGATACGAATTGCGTCATTGGCTTTGTCGCCAGCGTCAGCATGGCTTTCACGATTGGACTTTACATAAGTGCCAATCCCGCCAAACCAAAGCAAATCACATTTTGCTCTTAGTAAAGCATTCATCAATTCAAATGGCGTCACCTCGGCGGCTTCAAGCCCCGTCAGTTCTTTCATTTGTGCGTTTTGTGGAATTGATTTTAGCGAACGCGAGAAAATGCCGCCGCCCTGCGATATCAATGCCTTATTGTAATCGGCCCATGATGAACGCGACAAAGCAAACATTCTTTGGCGCTCTTTGAAAGAAGTTTCGGTATCGGGGTTGGGGTCAATAAATATATCGCGATGGTCAAAAGCCGCTACCAAGCGAATTTTTTTGGACAATAACATACCATTGCCGAAAACATCGCCCGACATATCGCCAATACCGATAACTGAAAATTCTTGGGTTTGAATGTCTTTGCCAATTTCGCGGAAATGGCGTTTGACCGCTTCCCATGCGCCCTTGGCGGTTATCGCCATTTTCTTATGATCATAGCCATTGGAGCCACCAGACGCAAAAGCATCGCCCAGCCAATGACCATAATCATTCGACAAGCCATTTGCGATGTCAGAAAATGTAGCTGTGCCTTTATCGGCGGCGACCACCAAATATGGATCGTCACCATCGTGGCGAACCACCATTTTAGGGGGAACAATTTCACCATCCGCATCTAAATTATCAGTTAGATCTAAAAGCCCACAAAGGAAAATTTTATAGGCGTCTATTGCTTTGGCCTGAATTTCATCGCGGGTTCCGTCTTTTGGCAATTGCTTGGGGAAAAACGCGCCTTTTGAACCAACTGGCACAATCACCGCATTTTTGACTTGTTGGGCTTTTACGAGGCCAAGCACTTCGGTTCTAAAATCATCACGCCTATCGGACCAGCGTAGGCCACCACGGGCAATTGGCCCAAATCGCAAATGCGCGCCCTCAACCACCGGCGACCATACCCATATTTCACGATATGGCTTGGGATTAGGAACTTCTGCAATTTGCGAAGTGGCAATTTTGAACGACATATAGGGTTTATTATTGCCATTTTCGTCAGTCTGAAAATAATTGGTGCGAACCATATTATTGATAAGGCCGAGCAAACGCCGCAGCACCCTATCGGCATCTAGGCTTGGCACCAAGTTTAATTCGTCATTGATTTTTTTATTTATTTCGTTGCATTTCGCATCACGCTCGCGCCGTGAAGTAATTTCGGGGTTAAAGCGGGTTTTGAATAAGTCCAACAAATGGCTGGCAATTTTTGGATAGTCGGCCAATGCTTGTTCCTGCACAGGCTGGGAAGGGTCAAGCCCAGTTTGTCCGCGCCACCTTGCCCAAGCCCGAATAAGGCTGGCTTCACGCCACGAAATCCCAAGCTTGAGGATAAGACGATTAAAGCCATCATTTTCGGCCATGCCCGCCCAAATCGCCGCAAACGCACTTTCAAAAGAGGCATCGACTGCCGAAGAATCAAGCGGGTTGCTGTCATTGGTGCGCATTTCAACATCATGCACCCAATAGATTTTATCGCCGCATTTTATGCGATATTGGGTTTCAGATTCGACATAAAGCCCCATGCTTTCAAATATTGGCATGGCTTCGGAAAGCGCCACTGGATCATGGGCTTTGTATAATTTGCAGCGCAATGTGAAATCGGCATCGCCATCATTGCGGTATGCCCTTACATTGACGCCATCTGCACCGATTTTGGCAAGTTCCACCAAATCTTTAAGCGCTTCTGCGGGTGCGAAAACGTCTTTGTAACCTGCGGGAAAATTGCCAAGGAATGAGGTGACGTCGATTTTGTTTTCTTCGCCCAATACTTCCAATCCATCGTCCCATGTTCGAGTAAGTTCAGCAATTTGGTGTTCAAGTTCCTCAACATTTGGTTCCAAATGGTCATTTGGATTAAGGCCAATTATGTAATGCACCCGCGCCAATGGCGCATCGCCAAACATAGGATAAAAAGCAGAAAGGCGGCCGCCATAACTAGTGGCAAGCACATTGCCAATTTTGGCACGGATATCAGTATTATATTTATCACGGGGCACAAACACCAGAATCGACAAAAATCTATCAAAACGATCACGACGAACAAAAATTCGCGTGCGCGGTCTGTCCATCAAATGTTGAACCCCAAGCGCGATGCGCAATAATTCATCTTCATCAATTTGAAACAGTTCATCGCGCGGATAATTTTCGACAATATTGCGAAAACGCTTGTCATTATGCGAACCCGCCGCGAAGCCAGTTTGCGCCACGACATGTTCAACCTTGCGCCTTAAAAGCGGAACATCGCGCACCATTCTGTCATAGGCTTCGGCAGTGAAAAGACCCACAAACCTGTCTTCGCCATATACCAGACCGTTTTCATCATAGCGTTTAATGCCGATGTAATCCATTATAGAGCGGCGATGAATTCGCGAGCGAAGATTTGATTTCGCAATTACAATCGGGCTGGCTTCTTGCAAAAACGCCAGTAATTTGTCGGAAAGTAAAGTAGGCTCATTAGCGCGGCGCAACACGGATAGCGCTTCATTGCGTAAAATCCCAAGGTTGTTTTCCTCAAGAATATTGGGCTCATCATTGGCGATACTGCCGTCGGGATTGCGGCTATATTCATAGGTTCGCGCGCCCAAAAATACGAAATGATCGGCTTCAATCCATTTGAGAAACGATACGGCTTCCATAATTTCATCATTAGAAGATTTAGTTTTGGCAACAGAAAGATCTTTTATGCACTCAACCATTCGCGCTTTGGTTGCGCGAAAATCGCTTACTGCTAGCCTGACATCGTCCAAAGTTTCACGCACGCCAGTTAATATTGCTTCGCGCTTTGATGGTGGTAAGTCGGGTAGATGAACTTGAATCATTGATTCTTTTATCAATAGACCGTCTTCACCGCGTTGGCCGTCTTCGCCCCTTGTGACTTCGATAAGCGGGTGGAACATGGCGCGCACTTCAATACCTTGCGCACCGATTTCACCCATTATGCTATCGACCAAGAAAGATGAATCTGGGCCACAAATTTCCAAAATATCGCGTCCCAATGCGCGCCCATCTGCGGATTTGGCATCATAAAGTCTTATATCTTGGGTGTTAGGCCGTTTTTTCGCACTCCAGCACCAAAAACCATGCGCCAAATGTGCCAATTCATCAAAGCTTAAATTGCCAACATCATCGACGGTCGCGTCATCGGCAATTTGCGTCAAGAATGCAATTGCTGCTGGGTCCAATTTCGAATTTTTCTTAAATCCCTCGAAGTTCTTGGCAGCCAAAAGTAAGTCTTCAGCTTTAATGCGCTGGTCAGTTGCGTCTACAGACATATAATTCTCCACACTTGCTGAAAACTCGGCATATTAGCTAGCTTTCAGCGAGTATCTTAACAAAATATTACAAACAAATATCAAACTACAATAATCTTGCTAAGATTTTGTAAGCAAATCATGTTTTTGATTTTGCTTGGCGGCTCGGCCTTTGTGGCGGCACGGGCAAATTCGGGTCAGGCGTGCCATTAGCGCTCATCATAATGGCAAGTGACTTGGTGGACTGAAATTGCGCCATCACAATCATCATCATTACGGTAAGTGGAACTGCCAAGAACATACCCGGGCCACCCCAAATTTTGCCCCAAAATGCCAAAGATAAAAACACCATAATCGCTGAAAGATTTAAGCTGTCACCAGTCATTTTTGGCAGGATAATATTGGCAATTACAAACTGCACAATTTGGGTAGCCCCCAATATTATTGCCGCAGGAACTGGTGTCGCAAATTGTATCAAGGCAAAAAGCGCGGGGAATACGGAGGCCGCCAATCCGCCTACAACGGGGATATAAGACAATAAAAAAGTCACCAATGCCCAAAAAAGCGCGTTTTTGAGGCCCAATACAACAAACACAGCATAACAGGCCACCGCAATCATAATGCCGGTAACTGTCTGAACCCACAAATACATTTCCATGGATTTTGCCACCGAACCCGATATGCGCATAACTCGGTCGCGGTCAGATTTTTCAGGAAAAATATTGATGATTTTTTTCGGCAAACTCGCTTGGGCGGCAAATAAACTAATTACATAAATCAGCACAAATAATGCTTCGGCACCAAAACTGCGCAAAGCATCGCCGAGGCCAGTTAATACAACCGAAGGGTTCACCTTATCGAACAATTCCCCAATTGTCGGCGCTGGGCCAAGGAAGGAAAATTGTGAATAAATTTGGGTAATTAGTTCTTCAAGCCGCGCCCTGTATGCACCAATATCGTGGGCAAAACTCCGCGCATATTCGGTTACAAATGCCACAACAAATGCCAAGCCCAAAAATACCAAAAGCAATACAATCGGCACGGCTGCCCTTCGTTTTATGAACGGCACTTTGGCGGCCAAAACTCTCGCTGCACCATCAATTATCAGCCACAAAAAAATTGCCAAAGCCAAAGGCGTTAAAAGGTCGGCAAAATATATCAAACAAGTGATAATTACGGCGGCGCTAATAGCATGAAGCGGTAAATTGCTTTGTGTTTTGGTCATAGTAGTTCCCATTCGTGCAAATTTGCCTATAAGAAAAATTGCTTGTCGAGTTTTCACAATCAATTAGGATAGTTTGTCGGCTTATTCAAATTCGAATTTTAGGTGACGCAGAGTTTTTGACAATCGCTTAGGAAAAGCGCTTTGGGGATATTTTATGGATAATTCAATTTTTATCGGCGGTGGCGGCGAAGCGCTTGCACCAATTTGGCTTAATCTAAAGCGTGCCAATCGCCATGGCTTGGTCGCGGGCGCAACTGGCACTGGTAAAACTGTCACTTTGCAAATTTTGGCTGAAGGCTTTGCCCGTGCTGGCGTGCCAGTTTTTGCCGCTGATGTAAAAGGCGATTTATCTGGCATTTCACAAAATTGGACTCCTTCTGAACCATTTGCGGCAAGGGCGGCAAAATTGGGCATGAATGATTATCGTCCCGAAGCAAGTCCAGTGGTATTTTGGGATTTATATGGCAATCAAGGCCACCCAATTCGCACCACAATTTCCGAAATGGGGCCAAGCCTTTTGGCACGGCTAATGGATGTTTCCGACGCGCAATCTGGCGCATTGGTTATTGCTTTCAAAATGGCCGATGATGAGGGGCTTTTGCTTTTGGACTTAAAAGACCTAAAAGCCATTTTTGATTATATGATTGACCATGACGACGAAGTTTCCAAAAAATATGGCCTTGTCACCAAACAAGCTGTTGCGGTTTTGCAGCGCAAAGTTTTAGAACTTGAACAAGCGGGGGCGGAGCGGTTTTTCGGTGAGCCGGGGCTGGATTTGAACGATTTCCTGCGCACCGATTTATCAGGGCGCGGCATTATCAATGTGCTTGATGGCACTAAATTGATGCAATCCCCCGCTTTATATTCAACTTTTTTGCTTTGGATGTTATCAGAGCTTTTTGAAACCCTGCCCGAAGTGGGCGATCCAGAAAAGCCAAAATTAGTGTTCTTTTTTGATGAAGCACATTTGCTGTTCCGCGATGCACCAAAGGCACTTTTGAACACTATTGAACAAGTTATCCGCCTTATTCGTTCCAAAGGCGTTGGCATTTATTTCGTTACCCAAAACCCGCAAGACATTCCAGAAAGCGTATTGGCGCAATTGGGTAATCGCATTCAGCATGCCTTGCGCGCTTACACACCAACCGAAATGAAAGCAGTAAAAATCGCTGCCGAATCATTCCGCCCCAACCCAGCATTCAAAACCGAAGACGTAATTTCCGAACTTGGCGTCGGCGAAGCATTGGTTTCCACTTTGGACGAAAAAGGCATACCGACAATTGTTGAGCGCACCTTTATTCGACCACCATCATCACGCGTAGGCCCAGCTTTGCCCGAGGAACGCGCAAGAACCATTGGCGCTAGCCCGATTGGCGCTAAATATAACACCACTATGGACAGAGAATCAGCGTTTGAGCGTCTATCAGAGAAAGAAGCACAATTTGATGCCGCACAAGCCCAAGTTGCCGAAGAAAAAGCAGCAGCCAAGCAAGAGCGGGCTGCACCTGCTGATAATGGTGGGCTTTTGGGAAGTATTTTGGGCGGCAATCGTGGCCGCGGTCGCCGTGGAGATAATTTGGTAGAAACCGCCGCCAAAACCGTGGTCCGCCAAGCATCGGGTCAATTGGGCCGCGCACTTATTCGCGGGCTTTTGGGTAGTTTAAGAAGATAAAAAGGGGTAGGAAAAATGATTATCAAAAAACAATTTTATATCAATGGCGAATGGGCTGACCCGGTAACTCCGCGTGAGCACAATATAATTAACCCCGCTACCGAAGAAGCAATTGCCACAATTTCGCTTGGCTCGGCTGTTGATGTTGATAAAGCGGTCGCCGCCGCCAAAGCCGCGTTTGAAACTTATTCACAAACTACGCGCGAAGAACGGATTGCTTTGCTTGAAAAAATTATCGCGCTTTATATGGGGCGAATGGGCGAAATTGCTGGCGCTATTTCAAGTGAAATGGGCGCGCCAATGTGGTGGGCAAGTGCGGCGCAAGCGCCTTCGGGCCTCGGGCATTTTATGGAAGCACTGAAAATCCTCAAAACTTATGAATTTGAAAGCAAAATCGGCAATTCGCATTTGGTGCGTGAACCAATTGGGGTATGCGCGCTTATCACGCCTTGGAATTGGCCGATAAACCAAATCGCCTGCAAAGTTGCGCCAGCTTTGGCAACTGGCTGCACCATGGTGTTGAAGCCGTCCGAACTTGCGCCACTTGATGCTATGATCTTGGCCGAAATTTTCCATGAAGCAGGCGTGCCGAAAGGCGTGTTTAATTTGGTGAATGGTGATGGACAGGGGGTTGGCGTTCCAATGTCATCCCACCGTGATGTGGACTTTGTATCATTCACTGGCTCGACCCGCGCAGGCATTGAAATTGCCAAAAATGCTGCGCCAACGGTTAAGCGTGTGGCGCAAGAATTGGGCGGCAAATCGCCAAATATTATTTTGGCCGATGCCGATATTGCCAAAGCCGTAACCATGGGTGTGCGCCAATGCTTTGGCAATAGTGGGCAATCGTGCAATGCGCCTACGCGTATGTTGGTGCCACGCGGCGAACTTGAAACTGCCAAAGCCGCGGCCAAAGCCGCCGCCGAAAGCACAATGGTTGGGGATCCCGCTTCTGATGCAAAAGGCATAATTGGCCCAATATCAAATGGCCGCCAATATGAAAAAGTCCAGGGCATGATTGCCCAAGCGATTTCCGAAAAAATGGAAATTGTCGCAGGCGGTATTGGTCGTCCCGAAGGATTTAACAAAGGCTATTTTGCACGGCCCACAGTGATTGTCTCGCCCGACAATAGAACTTTCATCGCACAGGAAGAAGTTTTTGGCCCAGTTTTGACCATTATTCCTTATGATAGTGAAGAAGAAGCCGTGGCGATGGCCAATGACACGCCCTACGGCCTTGCGGGATATGTCCAATCGGGTGATGTCGCCCATGCGAAAGCGGTGGCAAAACGCATTCGCGCTGGCAATGTCCATATCAATGGTGCTTCAAGCGATTTGGGCACACCATTTGGCGGCTATAAACAGTCAGGCACGGGCCGCGAATGGGGCGAATTTGGCTTTGAGGAATTTTTGGAAGTCAAAGCCGTTTCGGGCTGGGGTGATTAAGTGCTTTCGCGGCGCAGCGCATTAGCCTGGCTCGGTGGTGGTGTAGCCGCCACTGGCTTTGGTGGTTCGGTTTACGCTTCGGAACCACGGACGCCAGCATTTAATTGGGCGCAAATTGACGAATATCTTGATAAAGCCCGCCGTGATTGGAATGCCCCTGGCCTTGCATTTGCAATTGTGCGTGACGGCGCGCCGATTTATGCAAAGGGGTTTGGTTATGCCAATGTCGAAAACCGCACGCCAGTAAATGCCGATACTATTTTCAATGTCGGCTCCACCACCAAAGCCTTCACCGCTGCCGCGATTGCAATTGCGGTTGATGAAGGCAAATTGGCTTGGGACACACCGGTGCGCGAATATTTGCCCAGCTTTCGCATGGGCGGCGAAATCGGGCACGCTGATGATTACGCCAGCGTAAATCTGCGTGACATGATGAGCCACCGCACAGGCTTGGGCCGCCATGATTTGCTGTGGTATAATAATAAGGATTTAACGCGCGAAAAACTTCTGGCGCATTTGCCATATCTCAATACTTTCGCGCCAATTCGGTCAAAATACGAATATAATAATCTCATGGTTATGTTATCGGGCCATGCTTTGGAAAAAGTGGTGGGGATTTCATGGGAAGATTATGTAAAAGAGCGAATTTTCACACCGCTTTCAATGACACGCTCAAATACTTCTTGCGATGAAATGATGGCCGCAGGAAACTATGCAAATGGCCACAGATTGCGCAATCGCACCGATCAATATTCAATCCCGCTTCGCCCCGAAGATAGAATTGGCCCAGCAGGCGCGATTAATTCGAGCATCAATGATTATGCCAAATGGATTGCCCTGCAATTGGGCAAAGGCAGTTCAAATGGTGTTAGGCTTTTCAGCAATGCGCAATCTAACACTATGTGGGAGCCTTCGGTATTATCGGGCGGTGTGCCATCAAGCCCCGAACTTTCGCGGGGGTTTTATGGCCTTGGTTGGCGCATTGATACTTATCGCGGCATGACGCGAGTGGCGCACGGCGGCAATCTCAACGGATTTGCTTCGCGCATAACGTTGTTTCCCGAAAAAAACTTGGGGTTTGTCGCATTTGTGAACCTTGGCGCAAGCCCATTGCCAGGACATACCACGCTTGATGTTACCGATATGTTATTGGGGTTGGAACCTGCCAATTGGTCGGCGCGGGGCTTGGCGAGGCGCTATGCAGCTGCCTCTAACGCGCGCCAATCGGGCCCAGTTCACGTCTCTGGAACAGCAACTTCGCACCTATTAAATGCATTTGTAGGAAAATATAATAATCGTGGCTATGGCGATATGATTATTAGCTTCAATGATGGCGCTTTAAGCGCAAGCTATAATGAGATGCCAATGAAATTGGAACATTGGCATTATGATGTTTTCAATGTCGTCAATCTTCGTGGTGAAGATAGCGATCTTCGCAATATAAAATTCGTTTTCGCCACAGATGTTGAAGGCCGTATCAGCTCCTTCACCGCGAAAATGGACGAAACCACAGCGCCAGTTTTATTTGAGCGGGTGGTGGGTTAAAGTGCAAATTCTCTCCACTTTGTGGGGGCTGTAAGAGGTGGGATAAAATATGCGTGCTGTCTATGTGTCGGTGTTTTTTTGTATTGCCGCTATGGGGTTTGGCCAATTTGCTATTGGGCAAACGACACAATCGCAACCAACAGCCAAGAACGCCGCTCACCAAACCGCACCCAGCGCCCATGATTTTGCTGTAAGAACCAATCGAAGTTTTTCAATATCCCCCAATGGCAAAAAGCTGGCTTATTTGTCCGGGGAATGGGCTACCGCCAAAGTTTATGTAATAGACCTTGAAACCGACGCCACTCTTGAAGTGTCAGCGGGAGCGGCTGACATAACGCCAAGATATGTAACGTGGGCAAATGATGAATTTATTTTGGTCACGCTGCAATTTCCGCTTAGGCTTGGTAATGGCTCATCGCGCAACAACCCTGTCTATGGCATGGAGAGAATAAAGGCATATTCGACAATTGCAAGAACCTCGAAAGTCCTGATGCCGCATCCTCACCTTGAACTTAATACTGGCCTATCGGTTGAATATTCCGATTTTGGCGGAACCAGCATTGTTATGGGTGGCATGATACCAGTTCAGGGTCGCGGAGGGCGTGGCACAAGATTAGGCGAAGATGAAAGCAAAAATTGGCGCGCAGTGCTTTATACTACTGACTTAAGAACTGGCCGTGGCAATGAACTTGACCGCGGCACATATATGACTGAATCATGGGTATTTGATGCGTCTGGCAATGTGCGAATGCGTAAGGACGTTGATTATGCCCTAAAGATAGCATCGTTTTGGATAAAAGATGGCCGCAATTGGCGCAAATTATTGGAATATACAGATGTTACCAATACTCCTTTCCAAATTGATGGTCTGCTTGATGACAATACCGCATTGGTTTTGGATTATGATGGCAATAAGAGGGTCGCCAAGAAACTAAACCTAACCACTGGTGCGCTTACGCCAGCTTATAGTGACGACACAAGATCCATATCAGCTGTTAGAGCCGACCCCTTTACCAAAGTTCCGATAGCACTTTTTTATGAAGGCTTAACACTTCAAATTCGCTGGTTGGACCCCGAACTCGCGCGCCTGCAAGACACATTAAACCGCGCGTTTCCCAATAAACATGTTTATTTAGCCAGTTGGAGCCGCGATAAAAAGCGAATTATAGTTGGCGTTGAAAGTGCGTCGCATCAATATCAAAGCTATTTATTTGATACGACAAGCATGGAGGCGCAGCTATTATCTGAGCTTGAGCCAAGTTTTGAAGGCTTTGTCTTTCCTGCAAAAGAGCTATTAAAATTCAACGCTCGCGATGGTTTGGAAATTCCTGTTTTTGTAACCAAACCAACCAATGCTGGCACGCGGCGAATGCCAACCATTATCATGCCGCATGGTGGCCCCGAATCCCAAGATGATGCTGGCTTTGACTATATCGCGCAATTTTTAGCCACGCGCGGTTATTTGGTTATTCAACCGCAATTTCGTGGCTCAACTGGCAACGGCCTTGCTTTTGCAAACGCTGGCCGTGGCGAATGGGGCGGTAAAATGCAGAACGATGTGTCTGAATCATTGAAATGGGCGGTGGACCAAGGTTGGGCGGATAGTTCACGGGTTTGCATTGTCGGTGCGTCTTATGGCGGATATGCGGCACTTGCTGGCGCAACCATGACGCCCGAACTTTATGCCTGTGCCATAAGTTTTGCTGGCGTTTCCGATTTGGCGCTAATGCGAATGAGGCTAGAACAAATGCAGGGGCGCAGCTCGGGCACAGTGTCTTATTGGCATGAACATACGGGGCTAACTCGGTTTGACACTGCTCGGATAAGGGCAATTTCACCAGTGCATTTAGCGGCAAATGTTCGCGCACCAATTTTATTGATGCACGGCAAAGACGATTCGGTGGTTCCATTTGAGCAAAGTCGCACCATGGCAAATGCACTGCGCGCGGCTGGCAAAACTTATCAATTTATTGAACTTGAGGGTGAAGATCACCATTTATCAAAACAAGAAACCCGAGAAAGATTCTTGGTGGAAATGGAAAGGTTCTTGGCGCCAATTTTACGGCCAGAACAATAGCTGACTAATATGTCGATAAATAGCTAACGTTCGCCCAACCGACATGGCCATTATAGCGAACGTGCATCCATTCTGTGCGCTCACCTGTGTTGGGGTAAACATAGGCATTCAAATTACCACTACAATCAAGTGAAGTGCCATATGGAACACGAATAACCACCGAGGAATTGGGATTAGCGCTGGAACGGATGTTCAATTTATTAGTACTAACCCAAACACAATTTGCATCCCAAACTGCGCGAGTATTTTGTGGGCTTGCGGACGCTTGCCCATCAATAGGGTTGTTAAATGGAGTTTGGCTAATAAGTGTGGAGTTCACCCAACCACTTTGCGTGCCCACCGTTACAAAAACCCAAACTCTGGCAATGCTGGTGCTTGGATCAATAAAAGTTTGCTGTTTGGTTGCCACCATGCCAGTGCGAAATGGCAAGCGGGCAATAATTTGCGCATTGGGATTTGGCGCAGCGCGCAAATTAACTTGGCGCGAGGCTACATAATAAGTGGTGGCCGCCATTGGCGCGCCAGTTGCCGCAATTTGCGCATTGGGGTTAAGGACTTGGTTTGCCCCAACATCGGCGCTCACCGCACCTTGCGGCGGCGCACTCAAGCCAATTTGATTGGCGGGCGCGAGCGGCGCGGCTTCGGTTGGAATGACTTTGGCTTCGGCGACTGTTTTCGGGGCGGGTGGCGCTGGTGTTTTGGGGCGCATTGCAAAATATAAAAACCCACCCACCAAAAGCCCGCCAAGCGCAATTATGCCGATGTTCATGGCCGTATCGCTACCGAGTGAAGCACCAAGTGGCGAAGTGCCAGTTTTGGTGCCGCAACTTGCGCAAAATTTCGCATCAGGCAGCAATTCCGCGCCGCAATTGGTGCAATGTAAGCTCATTTTCAATTCCTTTGCCAACCTTGATAGCTTCTCAAACTAATATGAATAAATCAAGCTGAATATTTATCAGCAAGTGCCTTTTACCAGTTTCAACGCCAATTGACTCTGGTGGGTTTTGCCTACAATATTTACGCAATTGTGATGGGGTAATGGCATATGCGCGTGAATTGGAAAAATCATATTTTGGCTGCACTTTCGGTTGTTTTTTGTATTGGAAATGCAGGATTTGTTTCGGCGCAACCTCAAATCGCACCTGCCGCCACCACCACCGCCACCAAAGCTCCGCCCAGCGCCCATGATTTTTCTGTCAGGACAAACCGCAGTTTTACAATTTCCCCCAATGGCAAAAAATTGGCCTACTTATCGGGCGAAGGCTCCACCGCCAAAGTATTTGTGATTGATATTGAAACCGCCGCCACCGATCAAGTGCCGGCGGGAAGCAGCGAAGTGACCCCGAAATATGTTGAATGGGCAAATGATGAATTTATTTTGATAACCCTTCAATTCTCCGTAAGGTTTGGCGATGCCGCGGAGCGAAACAAATCGGTTTATGGCATAGAAAGAATAATGGCCTATTCGACAATCACGAAAACCGCAAAAGTCCTTATGCCGCACACAGACCTAGAATTTAATACCGGCCTGTCAATTGAATATTCGAATTTTGGTGGTTCTGACATAGTGATGGGCGGATTTATTCCTGTCTTAGCGCGAGATGATGTTGATTCACGTTTGAAAGGTGACGATAGTAGAAATTGGCGCGCGGTTCTTTACACAACCGATTTGCGTTCAGGCCGTGGGCGTGAACTTGACCGCGGCACATATAAAACTGAAGCCTGGGTTTTTGACGCTGCTGGCAATGTGCGAATGCGCAAGGACATTGATTACCTCACTCGAATCGCATCGTTTTGGATAAAAGATGGCCGCAATTGGCGCAAATTATTGGAATATACAGATGTTACTAATACGCCTTTTGAAATCGAAGGCCTGCTTGATAATAATACCGCCCTGGTTTTGGATTATGATGGCAATAAAAGAGTTGCCAAAAAACTGAACCTAACCACGGGCGCGCTTACCCCCGCTTATAGCGACGAGACCAAATCCATTTCAGGCGTAGCGACCGACCCCTTTACCAATGTCCCAATCGCACTTTTTTATGAAGGCCTTACGCCGCAAAGGCGTTGGCTCGACCCCGACCTTGCACGGCTGCAAAATGCCTTAAACCGCGCATTTCCGAATAAACACGTGTATTTAACCTCTTGGAGCCGTGATAAAAAGCAAATCGTAGTGGGAGTGGAAAGTGGCTCGCACCAATATCAAAACTATTTATTTGATACCACAAGCATGCAGGCGCAATTATTGACAGAGCTTGAGCCAAGTTTTGAAGGGTTTGCTTTCCCGACCAAAGAATTGCTTAAATTCAATGCCCGCGATGGTTTGGAAATTCCGGTATTTGTTACCAAGCCAATTGGTGAAGGAACCCGCCGCTTACCAACAATCGTCATGCCGCATGGTGGCCCCGAATCGAGTGACGATGCAGGTTTTGATTATGTGGCGCAGTTTTTGGCAACTCGTGGATATTTGGTAATTCAACCACAATTTCGTGGCTCAACTGGCAATGGCATTGATTTTTCCAATGCTGGCTATGGCGAATGGGGCGGCAAAATGCAAAATGATGTGTCCGATTCCTTAAAGTGGGCGATTGAACAAGGTTGGGCGGATAGTTCAAGGGTTTGCATAGTTGGCGCATCTTATGGCGGCTACGCTGCATTGGCGGGCGCCACCATGACGCCCGAACTTTACGCCTGCGCCATTAGTTTTGCTGGTGTTTCGGATTTAGCACTAATGCAAATTAGCCGCGAAAATAGAAGTGGTAAAAGTTCGGGCTCGGTTTCTTATTGGCGTGAACATATGGGGCTAACCCGTTTTGAAACCGCCAAAATCCACGCTATATCGCCAGCGCACTTGGCTCAAAATGTTCGCGCACCGATTCTTCTGATGCATGGCAGAGATGACACCGTAGTTTTAATCAATCAAAGCCAAGTAATGGCAAATGCCTTGCGCCGTGCCGGGAAAACTTTCGAATTTATCGAACTTGATGGCGAAGATCATCATTTATCAAAACAAGAAACCCGAGAAAGATATTTGGTAGAAATGGAAAGGTTCCTTGCGCCAATTTTGCGGCCTGGGCAGTGATTGTTTTTACAAAACAAACCTACTCAAATCCGCATTTGCCGCCAAATCCGCCACGCGGCTGTTCACATAACCAGCATCAATAACCAAGCTTTCGCCATGTTTATCGGTTGCGGTGAAACTGATTTCGTCTAAAACTCGTTCCAATATAGTATGTAATCGGCGCGCGCCAATGTTTTCAACCCTTGTGTTTACTTCGACAGCGGCATCGGCAATTGCACCAATCCCATCTTCGGAAAAACTAAGGGCGACGCCTTCGGTTTCCATAAGGCCAATATATTGTTTGGAAAGTGAGGATTCAGGTTCGACCAAAATTCTGCGCATATCTTCATGGCTTAATGCCGATAGTTCGACGCGGATTGGTAAACGCCCTTGGAGTTCGGGTAGTAAATCACTGGGTTTGGCCACATGAAACGCACCCGATGCTATAAATAAAATATGGTCAGTTTTAATCGAGCCATGTTTGGTCGAAACTGTTGTGCCTTCAATCAATGGCAATAAATCACGCTGCACGCCCTCACGCGACACATCTGCGCCTTGCCTTTCACTACGGGCGCAGATTTTATCAATTTCATCAACGAAAACCACGCCTTCACTTTGCGCAAGTTCGAGCGCGGATTGAATCATTGTGTCTTTATCAATTAGGCTGTCGCTTTCTTCGGCGATTAATGGCTCATAGGCATCAATAATTTTGAGTTTGCGGGTTTTTTTGCGCCCGCCGCCCATGCCACTAAGCATAGATCCCAAATCAATCATGCCGCCCATGCCACCAGGGATTTCCATCATTTGCGGCGTGTTTGGGCCGGCTTCAAATTCCAAATCCACCTCATTATCGTTCAAAAGCCCAGCGCGCAGTTTTTTGCGAAAACTATCTTTTGTCGCCTCACTTGCGTTTTCACCAACCAGCGCCGCAAGCACCCTATCTTCGGCGCGGGCTTCGGCACGAGAGCGCACTTCTTTGCGGCGCAAATCGCGCACCAAATGAATGGCGGCTTCGACCAAATCACGGATTATTTGTTCAACGTCGCGGCCAACATAACCAACTTCGGTGAATTTTGTGGCTTCGACTTTTACAAATGGCGCGCCAACCAATTTTGCCAATCGCCGAGCGATTTCAGTTTTACCAACCCCGGTTGGGCCAATCATCAGAATGTTTTTGGGCGTGGTGTCTTCGCGCAATTTTTCGGGCAAGCGCTTGCGCCGCCAACGGTTGCGGAGCGCGATTGCAACCGCGCGCTTGGCCTTATCTTGGCCAATAACGTGCTTGTCGAGTTCGGACACTATTTCACGGGGGGATAAATCACTCATTATTTTGTGCTGTCCATAATTTCTATGGTTAAATTGCTATTGGTAAATACGCAAATATCGGCGGCAATTGCCATGGCTTTGCGCGCAATTTCTTCGGCTGATAATTCAGTATCCATTAGCGCGCGCGCTGCCGATAAAGCATAACCACCACCCGAACCAATCGCAGTTACATCATGATCTGGTTCCAAAACATCGCCAGTTCCCGTCAAAACATAAGTTCCGCTTGCGTCGGCGCATATCAACATGGCTTCTAAACGCCGCAAATATCTGTCGGTGCGCCAGTCTTTGGCAAGTTCAACTGCGGCGCGTAATAATTGATTTGGAAAGCGTTCCAATTTTTGCTCAAGGCGTTCAAACAAGGTAAAAGCATCGGCAGTTGCGCCCGCAAAACCAACAATGACTTTTCCATCAGCCAAAGTTCGCACTTTTTTTGCGCCATGTTTCATAATTGTGTTGCCAACCGAAACTTGACCGTCGCCGACAATGACAAGTTTCCCGCCTTTGCGAACCGCCAAAATAGTTGTGCCGCGCCAATCGGCGGCGGATTTCTCAAAATCACTCATGGCTAGAAAATGGGGCTTTATTGCCCAAGGTTCAAGTCCAATCGGCTAATTTACGCAGACATCTTGAAATCAGGTTGCGTGATTGCAGGTTGCGTGTCGCTATTTGCGCTTGGTTCAGGGCCGCCGCGTTGCGCCCAACCTCTTGCAAATTCTTCAAAATCTTCGGCTGGCATTGGCTTGCCAAAGAAATAACCTTGGCCCAGTGTCGCGCCGCGCTTTTTCAAAAATGCAGCTTGTTCGGCGGTCTCAACCCCTTCGGCGACAGTTTCATAATTAAGGCCGCCAGCCATCGCGATTATGGTTTCAATAAGGGCGGGCGCGTGTTTGTCCTTGCCCAAAGCGTGAATAAAGCTCTGGTCAATTTTGAACACGTCAAATGGCAGGCTCGTCAAAGATGCAAGGTTGGAATGACCAGTTCCAAAATCATCAATCGCGATTCTGATGCCTTTGAGGCGCAAAGGTTCAAGCAGTCTTTGAACTCGGTCAGGATTGCTCATAGCAATTGATTCGGTGATTTCAAGCTCAAATAGGCTTGGCGGCAGGCCAGTTTCGTTGAGAATGGCAATAACTTTGGCGGTAAAACCCTCGTCGTCGAATTGCGACGGCGAGACATTGACCGCGACCCGAAGCGCAATGCCACGGCGTAACCAATCGGCACCGCGCCGCGCGGATTCGCGCATCACAACGTCACCCAATGGCCCAATCAGGCCAGATTCTTCGGCGGCAGGGATAAATTTGGCGGGGCTAACAATGCCATGTTTGGGGTGTATCCAACGCACTAGCGCTTCGCAGCCAGATATACGACCCGTGCCAAAATCAACTTTTGGCTGAAAATATGGTACAAATTGACCCTTTTCAATGCCTTGGCGGATTTCGTTTTCCAATACTAATTTCGACATTGCGCGTTGGTTTAGTTTGCGGGTGAAGAACACGATACGCCCACCGCCAGAGTTCCTAGTGTGAGACATTGCAAGTTCTGCAGAACGAACAACATCTTCGGCATTTTCACCGTCTTGTGGAAATACTGCAATGCCACCGCTCGCGCTCAAAACCACTCTATGGCCATCAATTTCAAAAGGTTGACGCAATGCTGCCGCCACCAATTGCGCAAATCTACCTGCCTGGGTTGGATCATTGACATCGGGAACAAGTATCGCAAATTCGGAGCCATTGGTTCGTGCCAAAAGCGCAGGGCGCGTCCCGCAAATTGCCAAACGAACAATCCGATCCGATGCCCGAACTGCCGCCGAAAGCCGTTCGGCGACCATGCCAAGCAATTCTTCGCCAGCGACATTGCCCAAAGTCCCTTGAACCCGAAGCAATCTATCAACATCAAGCGAAATAACTGCACCGACGTGGCGTTGCAC
Source organism: Hyphomonadaceae bacterium (assembly GCA_009773395.1). GTDB lineage: Bacteria > Pseudomonadota > Alphaproteobacteria > Caulobacterales > Aquidulcibacteraceae > Pseudaquidulcibacter. The sequence goes on from WRPI01000004.1 coordinate 85,915, forward strand.
GATTGATTGTTTGATCGATTCTTCGGTTTCTTGTTTGAATCTTTCGCGATTGGGTAGTTCAGTTGCTGTATCAACAAATGCCATACGCTGAATCCGCTTCATGGATCCATCAAGACGTTGCATCATCATGTTCATCGCGCGCGCCAATTCATCCAACTCATCATCGGTATCGATTTCAACGCGAGCACCCAAGCGTTTCAAATTGGTCTGCTGGGCGAATTCGATGAGTTCAGTGATGGGCGCTGTCATGCGGCGGCTAATGTGCAAAAACGCTAGTGACGCAACAAGTAATCCAATGCCACCAATACTTAGGACTGCGAGCTCAGAGCCAGCTTTGCCCATACTTATGAAAGCTGTGACGGCGACTGCCACCAAAATGCCGAAATCCAAAAGCACAAATACAGATGTTAGCCGCCCATATAATGTGCGCCGAGCTTTTTCCACAAATCCCTTATATGGTTTTATTGCCAATTATTTTGCAGCCCAAATTGTTAAAGACATAATCATATGACCTTTTCTAATAGATTTATTAAGGTTGATAGCTTATTAAGAAATGCTGATTTTACTGCCATTAAAGCGGCATTTATGGTAACCCTTGGGTAAGTTAACTTGAGGGTCAAGTCATTGGCAAATAAGAGTTTTGGAGAGTTTATTTTGCGCAGCGCACAAGTTTCCCGCACCACTAAAGAAACGCAAATTTCGGTTAGCCTAAATCTTGACGGTACGGGTCAAGCCAAAATTAGCACCGGGATTGGTTTTTTTGACCATATGCTTGAAAGTTTCGCCAAACATAGCGCAATTGACCTTGAAGTCGATGCCAAAGGTGATTTGCACATCGACATGCACCACACGGTTGAAGACGTCGGCATAGTTATGGGGCAAGCGTTGAAAAAAGCTCTCGGCAATCTAGCGGGTATTGTCCGCTTTGGTCATGCTTATACCCCATTGGACGAAGCTTTAAGCCGCGCTGTGGTTGATGTTTCAAATCGCCCATTTTTGGTTTGGAATGTCGAATTTGCGCGCGATAAAGTCGGTGAAATGGATACCGAATTATTCAAAGAATGGTTTGGCGCATTTGCCGGCAATGGCGGCCTTTGTCTGCATATTGAAAACCAATATGGTGAAAACAGCCACCATATTATTGAAAGTTGCTTTAAGGCATTGGCGCGCGCGCTTAAAATGGCAATTCAAATTGATGCCAATTTGCAAGGCGCACCTGCTTCGACTAAGGGTGTTTTGTAACAACTAACAAAAAGCCTTGGTAAATGCTCGCAGTAATTGATTATGGATCCGGAAATATTCGTTCGGTTTACAAAGCGCTTGTCGCAGTTGGCTGTGATGACGTTTGCGTCACAAATAATCCAGATTTGATTGGAAAAGCTGATAAAATTGTCCTCCCCGGGGTCGGCGCTTATGCCCAATGCATGAATGGACTTTCGAAAATTGAGGATCTAATTGGCACGATGGAGCGGAGAGTTTTGAGTTCTGGCGTGCCGTTTTTGGGGATTTGTGTCGGTATGCAGCTTTTGGCGAGTCGCGGCGTTGAATTTGAAATCACCCAAGGTCTTGGCTGGATTGAAGGCGAAGTAACCAAACTCGAACCCAAAAGCCATGAATTAAAAATCCCGCATATGGGTTGGAATGAAGCGGTGCCGCACAATAATGATGTTTTTGATCGGGCATGGAATGGTCAGGCCAAAGACGTTTATTTTGTCCATTCTTATGCTTTTCGTGCTGCAAACAAAGCTGATATTGCTGCAAGCTGCCAATATGGCGCTGATATTTTTCCCGCGGCGATTGCCCGTGAAAACATATTGGGCTTGCAATTTCACCCCGAAAAAAGCCAAAAGGCGGGGCTGCAATTGCTGGAGGCTTGGCTAAACACCAAATAGTGAAACCACATGAACTTATATCCCGCTATCGACCTTAAAGACGGCCAATGTGTAAGGCTTTACAAAGGCCAATTTGACCAAATGACGGTCTATGACAATGACCCCGCCGCGCGCGCCCGTCGTTTTGCCGAAATGGGTTTTCCATGGCTGCATATGGTTGATTTAGACGGTGCTTTGACTGGCGAAGGGGTTAATTCAAAATCAGTCATAGAAGTTCGCGCCGCCATAGACATAAAAATACAAATTGGTGGTGGCATTCGCAGCATGAAAGCAATTGAAGATTGGCTGGCTGTCGGCGTAACCCGTGTGATTTTGGGCACAATTGCCGTAAAAGACCCCGAATTTGTGAAACTTGCCGCCGCCCGCTTCCCAAACCAAGTCGCTGTCGGCATTGATTCGATAGAAGGCAAAGTTGCGACCCATGGCTGGGGAACTACGAGCGATTTAGGCGCAACCGAACTTGCGCAAAGATTTGAAGGTGCGGGCGTTTGTGCAATTATCGCCACCGATATTGCCCGTGATGGCACAAAATCTGGCGTCAATGTAAAACTAACCCAAGATTTGGCCAATGCAGTGAATATTCCAATTATCGCTTCGGGCGGCTTGGCTTCGGTTGATGACATTATCGCGCTTAAATCAGGCATCGGCACTAAAATCGAAGGCGCGATTTTGGGAAAAGCGCTTTATGATGGCCTAATTGACGCAAGCGAAGCATTGGAAGCTGCCAAATGACGCTTAAAGTTCGCATAATTCCGTGTCTTGATGTCAAAAATGGCCGCGTGGTTAAAGGGGTTCAGTTTGAAAACCTAATCGATGCTGGCGATCCAGTGGAACAAGCCAAATTCTATGATAGCGAAGGCGCGGACGAAATTTGTTTTTTGGATATTTCAGCGTCGCATGAAGGCCGTTCAACCCTCTATGATATTGTATCAAAAACCGCCGAAGTGTGTTTCATGCCGCTAACCGTTGGTGGCGGTGTGCGCAGCGTCGAAGATTTTCGCGCGTTGCTTTTGGCAGGGGCCGATAAAGTGGCAGTAAATACTGCGGCAGTTTTGGATCCTGACTTAATTACCCGCGCCGCGCTTCAAGTAGGTAGCCAATGTGTTGTGGTTGCAATAGATGCTCGAAAAGTCAGCCAAGTGCCGCCGAAATGGGAAATCTACACTCATGGTGGACGTAACCCAACTGGGATTGATGCGGTTGAATTTGCGCAAACTGCCGCCAAAAATGGCGCAGGCGAATTATTGATAACGTCCATGGACAAGGACGGCACAAAATCTGGTTATGACCTTGAATTATTGCGGACAATATCTGATTTGGTCGATATTCCAATAATTGCTTCGGGCGGCGTCGGCACATTGGACCATTTGGTTGAAGGAGTAACTATCGGCAAAGCCAATGCGGTTTTGGCAGCGTCAATTTTTCACTATGGCACCTATAGCCTTGAAGAAGCGAGAAAAGCGCTTAAAGATGCTGGCCTAGAAGTGCGCAAAGGAATTGGCAATGAGTGAAACTATTGGGCAGGCTTTGGATCAATTATTCTTAACAATTGCGTCTAAACGCGGCGAAGATGTTGGAAAATCTTATTCGGCGACATTGTTGAACGCGGGTCCAAAAAAATGTGCCAAAAAATTTGGTGAAGAAGCAGTTGAACTTGCAATTGCAATTGCCGCCGAAAACAAAATCGAAATTGCCGAAGAAGCAGCAGACCTATTATTTCATTTTGCAGCTGCCATTATTGCTTCGGGCGTGGATGCAAATGAAGTTTCCAGAGTTTTGGCAAAACGGCGCGGAATTGGCGGTCTTGAAGAAAAGGCGTCAAGGCCAAAATGAAGGAAATGGAAATACGCCGTCCAAGACTTGAAGATGCACCAAGCCTAGCGCAATTTGCCGCCGCGCGCTTTTGTGACACATTCGGGCATTTATACGATTCAGATGATTTGCAAGAACATTTAGAACAAAAATATACGGCAGATGTTTTCAAGGAATATATTTTGGACAATGATGTGTTCTTGGTCGCGGCTTTTGCCGAGAATGGTGAAATTGTCGGCTATGCAAAAGCGGGCAATGTTGAAGTCCCATTTGAACCACGCGCCGAAAATTGCAAAGAACTGCATCGGCTTTATGTGAGGGACGACATGAAAGGCAATGGCCTTGGGCTTAAATTATATCAATTAGTTTTGGATTATGCCAAATCCGAAAAAGCGAGTGAGCTTTATTTGGGTGTATGGGCCGAAAATGCCCGTGCAATTGCTTTTTATACGCGGCAAGGGTTTGAAATTGTTGGTAAATATTTATACCAAGTCGGCAGAACATATGATGACGAGCGCATAATGCGACTAGACTTGGTAAAATGAAATTATGAAAACCTATTTCCTTGGAATTGCCGGTGCGGGCGTTTCGGCATTAGCATCAATTTTGCAAACTGAAGGCCATGAAGTTATTGGCTCGGATGCAGGGGTATATCCGCCAATTAGTGATTATTTGGACGGTTTGGGGATTAAATATTCCACTGAATTTTGCGCAGATAATGTCCCCGATGATATTGATTTGGCGATTATTGGAACTACGTCAAAAATCGACCCCGCAATAAATCCTGAATATAAAAAAATTATCGCACTTGGTGTGCCATGTTACAGTTTCGCCGAATATTTGGGTGTGCATACCAAGGGGCGAGAGCTTTTAGTGGTTGCGGGAAGTTTTGGCAAAAGTTCAATAACCGCCCTTATTGCCGCGATTTTGAAATCAAGCGGGCGTGACTGTGGCTGGTTCGTTGGCGCAATTGCCAAAGATTTAAGCGTTACTGGCAATTGGGGTAAAGACGATGAGTTCATTTTGGAAGGGGATGAATATGTCGTTAGCCTTAGCGACAGAAGCTCAAAATTTGAACTTTATTCGCCTAAAGATATTTTGATAAGCTCAATTGTGCATGACCATGTGAACATGTTCCCGACCATGGGAGAATATGAAAATTGTTTTGCCAAACTTTTGGCCAAGTCGCCAGAAGATGGCCTAATTTTTGCCTGTGATGATTATGAACCAATCCAGCGATTAGTGGAACAGACTGGCGTGCAAAACCGAACCATTTTCTATGGTCTTGAATGCAAAACGGGTTTTCATGTGGAAAATATCGAAATTGGGGAAATCACGAAATTTGACTTATGCACGCCGAACCATGGCAAAATTCCGTTGGCAACAAGCCAATTGGGAATGCATAATATCGAAAATATTGTCGCGGCCAGCGCATATTGCCTCACCAAAAACCTGATTGACGCTGAGCAATTGCAAATTGGGGTGGCAGGTTTTAATGGCGTATTGCGGCGGCTAGATAAAAAAACCACTACCTCAAAAGTGCCAGTTTATGAAGGTTTTGGCTCGTCTTATGAAAAAGCACGTTCAGCAATTGAAGCGATGGAACTTCATTTTCCGAGCCGTCCACTTTGGGTGGTTTTCGAACCCCACACTTTTTCATGGCGCAACTCAACTGGCCTAAAATGGTATGACAGCGTATTTGCGGGCGTAGCGCAAGTGATAATGTTGCCGCCGCCCACGCATGGCGCAGCGCTCCATGAACAAGTTTCAATTGATGAAATTATTGCCCGCGTCAAAGCTGCTGGAATTGCTGTTGAATTGGCTGAAAACGCCGAATCTGCAACCACAAAATTATCGACTCAATTAAACGGCGACGAAACCGTTTTGCTTTTGTCATCAGGGCCATTGGATGGATTGGCAAACACGCTTCCACCGATTTTAGACGCCAATTTTAGTTAGCTCGGTTTTCCACTTTCAGACCAAGTTCAGTTGCGGTTGCATTATTGGCGACCAAACGCGGCAATAAAAATGGTGTTGTAGGTGCAAATTCGATATGCATTGTGCCACCATTCAACAGCCAATTGCCAAATCCGTGCCCGATAAACCTTGCCAAAACTGGTTTCGACTTATCTGCCATCATTGTTGCAAATGGCGCGCGCCATGCTTGTCGCACTTCGGCCGGGCGTTTGCCGCCCGATGCCGCTTCTTGGGTGGCGATTTTAGCCAAACCGCCCATATCGCGCAGATTAATTTGTAAACTCACCATTTTGCCTTGTGGAAATATTGCAAGCATTGCCGCAACTTGATCCATTGCTTCTTGCATATTGGCGCGGTTGTTAGGTGTAGTTGGTGGAGCAGGTGCTGGTTGCGCTGCTGCGGAGGCTGCGTTTATTGCTGCCTCTCTATCTGCTGCTGGGGGCGCGACAGCTGGTGTTTCGCCACTTTTTGATTTGGTTTTGAATGGATTGGTTTTTCTCAATTTCTCAATTTCCGGGTCTGCGCGCATCAAATCTTTAAGCGAGGTTTGCGCCATCGAAGCCCAAAGACCGTCCAAATTTGCGCTTCCATCAAGCGACATAAAATTTGCAACCTTGAATTCAGTGTCTTCAATCAACACTTTGTCTAATTCTTGGTTGAAAGTTGAACGCATTTTCCAACTTGCATTAATCGAAGTAAGGCCCACGGCCTCCAAGCCAGTTTTCACCAGCGTGCCAAATGTCTTCCTCGCATCGGTTACATTCACATCGAATCGACCTGGAGGAATATTAAACGAAGTGATTAATCCATTCGCTCCAATTGTTTGATTATAACTAAGATCATCAAGTTTAACCTCAGCGCCAGATCCCGATAATTCGAGACCACCAAAACGAAAAGCTGATATGCCTGAACTGAGGGGCCCTGTGGTGTAAATGCTTTTCATCGGCAAATTCATATAGGCTTCAAGCTCTGGGTCTGAGGTGTCATTCATCGCATAGGCAAAACCAGCGCGGAATAAACGGGTGTTCAAATCATTCAAGCTAAATTCCGCCAGCTTGAAACGAAAATCTTCATCGGCAATTGTGGCGCTAGCAGCCACATTTTCAATCGCAAATTTGGCAAGACTATTTCCATTGAGGCTACGAACTTCAATATTGCCGATACTAAAGCCGCCAAAATTATTCGCAGATCCAGCGCGTCTTTGCACAGCGACCCGGGAGTCGTTAAGCGAGAAACCCTCAATTTTAAACAGACCAATTGACGCTTTACCAAAATTTGCGAGGCCGCCTTTGTCTTCAAATAGCTTAAACGCAGCTTCGTTCAAATCGTGAATCCTTAGCGCCGCAAAACGAAATTCGAAATTATTTGCTTTGCCGTTCATTCCCGTCGCATCAATCGCATCAAATCGCCATTTATCTTCGCCCAAATTGCGAATATTTCTAACCGCTAATGTTGCAAATGTGATTGGTGGTTCATCGTCTTTGCTGCCAAGTTCCAAACCCACAAAACTCGCGTCACCATGAAGATCGTCGTCAAGAAGTTTTACAAAATTATCGGCAGTTGTTGCGGCGCTTGGGCCCGCAATATTATTGTCGATAAAAACCCCAGATTGAAATTTTAACGTGGCATCATCAGTGCTAAAATCCGCATTTTCGAACTTGAAAGCCATTCTTGGGCCGCCCGCTTCGCGCTCAATTGTGAAAACACCCGCGCTCAAATCACTGCCAAAATGGACACCGCGAAAGACCGCTTTATCCGCACTAATTTGCTTGCTGTCAAAATGAAAATATTGGGACTCACGTTCAAGGCCATAACCACGGATAATTTGCGCTACACTAGCGGGGGCATTGCCATTTTGCGCTGTAACTGGCGAAAGTGTAGCAATGGAAAGAAGTAAAATCGCCGCTGTTGTGCCAAAAAGTGATTTACGGCTAAGTTTCGCTTTGTTACGCATTTGTAGCTCCAGTTATTTGGATAATTCACTTATACTTGTGGTTGCATTTTTATTGATTGTCAACGATTCTAGCGGCACAAGAATTCGCAAAACTCTCACAAAACATTATTTTATTTTGGCTTATTTTCCTGAATATCCTTGATTATGTCATCAAGGGATCGCGCTTCGGGGGCCGGGGTGGGCGATTGGGCCTCGGGCGCGTTCGGGTTATCTGGTTTTTTAACCTCGCCATTATTATCGGTGATAATTGCGCCGCCATCGGTCATGGTTGATGGCGAACCCATGGCCTCAACGCCGTTTTCTAATGGTGTCGCGACCATCGCTAAATCCGCTGGTGCGATAGGTGCTAATGGCAATGCAAATGCCCTTGGCGCTGTGCCGCGCTGCGCGGCTTCCATAAATGCGCGCCAAATTCGAGCTGGTGCTGCGCCGCCAGTAACGCGGTTCATTTTGCGGCCAAAATCATCATTGCCGACCCAAACGCCCGCCGTATAACCGCCTGTAAAGCCAACAAACCATGCATCGCGGTAATCAGAAGTTGTTCCAGTTTTGCCGCCGACCATGCGGTCTGAAAGCGCCGCGCTTCTTGCAGTTCCTGAAGTAACAACGCTTTGGAACATGTAATTCATATAACGAAGCACAGTATCATCAATAACCCTTCTTGGCTGTGGCGTTGCCCGCCGCCATAAAATCGTGCCCGAACGAGTGCTGACTTGGCTGAAACCATAAGGCGTTACAGCGGCACCGCCATTTGAAAAAGGCGTATAAGCGGCGGTAAGTTCAAGCGGTGACAATACTTGGGTTCCCAAAGCCAAAGTTGGGTCTGGGTCAATGCGTGAGCGAATACCAAGGCGACGTGCGACGCGAATAACTGCATCGCGCCCAGCTTCTTCGCTTAATTGCACCGCAATTGTATTGATGGAGCGCGTGAAAGCGGAAAGCAAAGTCATAGAGCCATGATATTGGCCATCGTAATTTTGCGGCGACCAATTGCCCAATGTTAAAGGGTGATCCGAACGAATTGAATTTGGATTTTCCCCGCGCTCAAACGCTGCGGTATAAACAAATGGCTTGAAAGCAGACCCAGGTTGCCTTTTGGCATCAATTGCGCGGTTAAATTCGCTCTCATTATATGATTTGCCGCCAACTAAGGCGCGCACTCCGCCATCGCCCGATATTGCGACAAGTGCCGCTTGCGACATGGCGGAAGCACGGCCGGTGCGCTCAATTTCATTTTGTATCGCGATTTCAGCAAAATTTTGGTGGCGGGTATCAAGCGTGGTTTGAACAATTATGTCCTCATTTGGCTCATCAATAATTGCGGCGACTTCAGGCTCAATCCAATCAAGGAAATAGCCAACATTGGATCCACGCGCATTTGGCACAAAGCGCAAAGGTTGGCGCACTGCTTGCAAGCGCTGCTCATGGGTAATCACATTTTCACGCTCCATCACGTCAAGCACAATCGTTGCACGCTCTGCGGCGCGGGTGGTCGATGAAATTGGGTTATAGCGCGATGGCGCTTTTAATAGGCCCGCCAATAAAGCGGCTTCGGAAATTGTAAGATTGGCGGGTTCTTTGTTAAAATAGCGCTCTGATGCTTCTTCAATGCCATAGGCGCCTGCGCCAAAATATACGCGCGCCAAATAAAGCGATAATATTTCATCTTTGGTGAAGCGGCTTTCGAGCCAAACCGAGAGCAATAATTCCTGTGCTTTGCGTTTTAGGTTTTGGTCGGACGATAGGAACAGATTCTTCGCTAGCTGCTGTGTAAGGGTTGAAGCGCCCTGTACAGTGCGGCCTGCTTGGAGATTGACCAAAACTGCGCGGGCAATACCAAAAAAGTCAAAACCCCAATGTTTGTAAAATTTTCTATCTTCAATTGCCAAAACTGCCTGCGGCACATATTCGGGCATAGTGCTTAAATCAACGGGTGGAGCATCGGCAGCGCCACGGCGGTCAATAACGACGCCGTTTACGTCAACATAAGTGATGGAAGGCCTGTCGGTTTTCTTCCATAATTCTTCGGGATCTGGCAAATCACTGGCAACCCAAATGAAAACCCCTACCCCTAAAACTGCCATCCAAAGGCCAAATACTGCGCCCCAATAACCCAGGCCGCCCCAAAAGCCGCGCCCTTGTTTGCGCTTTGGTCCCGAGCTTCTTCTTTGGGCGGGTCGGCGTTGTTGTGGCCTGCGTGGTGGGCCATCATCATAGCCGCCACCATTATCACCGCCGTAACCGCCAGAATTTCCGCCGCCTTGATAACCTCCGCGATTGCCACCACCTGATTTACGTCCACGATTTGCCAATTGGCGATGCTCCAGAAATTTGCGCGCGCGCTTAACGATAATTTGTATTAAATGCACAATTAGAGTTAATTAGGCGTGAATCACCTATAAATCGGGCGAAAATTGGGCGGGTGGTGTTTTTGCGAATTAGCGAACTAAGTTATCCGGATTTTTACCCAATTTGATGAGCCCTGTCCGCACACCTTCGCGGTCAGCTTCTGACTTGTTTTGGCTGAGTTTGAATTGTCCTACCAATGCAGTAATTTTTATTTCAAAACCAACAATTGCACCCAACATTCGCTCAATATATTCGTGCGGCGCGTCCGATATTTGCCAAGGGCTTTCAAAATCTTGTTCATGGAAATTGGATAGTGCGTTAAGAGTGTCCCAAAGCCAAGCCTTATCATGAATAAACTCAATGCTGCCGTGCGCATGAACCGCCGAATAATTCCAAGTAGGCACCGCTTTGCCGTCAATTTGTTTTGAAGCGTAAAAACTCGGGCTTATGTATGAACTTTCACCTTGGAAGATGGCCAGAACATTGGGGCTTGCGATGTCTTTCCAAACAGAATTTGCACGCGAAACATGTCCGCGCAAAACATTATCGTCACCCAAAAGCACGGCGATATGGTGCGCGTCCATACCATTTGCGGTTTGGCAAATTATAGTCGCGAATGAGTTTTCACGCATCAATCGGTGAAGAATTGCGATATCAGTTTCTGCGAATTGGTCTGGTGCGTGCATCTAATGCAATTTCCAAAAAAATGTCACAAATAAATAAAAACCACGCTTTTTATTTATTTGTGTCGAAATGAATCCAAAACCCTGAGTGAGGCCGAAGGCCGAGGGTGGGGTTTTGAGGGTCACGCATCAACCTCCGCCTCAAGGGCGAATTCTTGAATGAAGTCACGCCTTGGTTCGACTAATTCACCCATCAATCTTGTGAACATACTGTCGGCGGTATCGGCGTGATCCACATACACTTGCAAAAGTGAGCGCGCGTCTTTGTCTAAAGTGGTTTCCCATAATTGTTCGGCGTTCATTTCGCCAAGGCCCTTATAGCGTTGTATGGATACGCCTTTACGGCCTTGAGCGCGAATGGCTTCGAGTAAATAGGTTGGGCCATGAATTGGCGCGCGGAAATCACGGCGGGCAAATTCGCCAATTCCGTTATAAATCCCTTCGCTGGATTTGGCGCGTTCACTAAGCCGATGGGCATCACTTGACGCCAAAAGGCCGTTTTCGAGCAATAATATTTCGTCAACCCCGCGAACAACCCTTGTGAGTTTAAGGCCCGCATCAACCACCTCACCGCGCCATGTGTCTTCGCCTTCAAGCGATATGGAATTGAGGCGCGCGGCGGCATTATCGGCGGTTTCTTGGCTTAATTCGGCATTTAACGCGCCTGCCAATGCGACTTGTTCCATGGCAAAAGCGGGAACTCGCACTGATGCACGTTGCAACGCCACTTCAAATGACAATGCATCTTTGACGGTTGCAACAAGATCCAGCCCAAGGCGAACTTCACCCGTGCCCGATTTGAAACTGGCATCATTAGAGCCTTCGGATATTAAATAATCTTCCAAAGCCGCTTGGTCTTTAAGATAGGTTTCTGAGCGCCCTTTGGCGGCTTTATACAATGGCGGTTGGGCGATAAACAAATGGCCGCGCTCAATAAGCTCTGGCATTTGGCGATAGAAAAACGTAAGCAAAAGTGTGCGAATATGGGCGCCATCAACGTCGGCATCAGTCATAATAATGATTTTATGATAACGGAGTTTATCAGCATTAAACCAGCCCGGTCGCGTTTCATCATGGCCAATGCCAGTTCCCAAAGCAGTGATTAAATTACCCACTTCTTGGCTTGAAAGCATTTTATCAAATCGCGCGCGTTCGACATTTAGGATTTTACCGCGCAATGGCAGGACCGCTTGATTGGCACGGTCGCGCCCCTGCTTGGCACTACCGCCCGCACTGTCGCCTTCGACAATGAAAAGCTCGCATTTGCTGGGGTCATTTTCTTGGCAATCAGCAAGTTTTCCTGGTAAGTTTGAAATATCAAGCGCATTTTTGCCGCGTTCTTTATCGCGGATTTTGCCAACGGTTTCGCGCACAATTGCGGCATCGACGATTTTTTGCAAAATTACTTTGGCTTGAGCAGGGTTTTCTTCAAACCAGTCATTTAATGCTTCACCAATCAAGCTTTCAACCACGGGCCGCACTTCGGACGATACTAATTTATCCTTGGTTTGGCTTGAGAATTTTGGGTCTGGAACTTTGACTGACAAAACACAAGTCAAGCCTTCGCGGGCATCTTCACCGGTTAGTTTGATTTTCTCTTTTTTGGCCGCACCAGATTTGTCAAAATACGAACTCACCGCGCGCGTTAATGCGCCGCGAAAGCCAGTTAAATGGGTTCCGCCATCGCGCTGTGGGATATTATTGGTAAAACAAAAAGTGTTTTCTTGATAATAATTGGACCATTGCAGCGCGGCTTCAACCGAAATACCATCTTTTTCGCCGCGCACTGTAATCGGTTCGGGAATGAGCGGTGTTCTTAAATCGTCCAAATGCTCAACAAATGCGGCAACTCCGCCTTCATAATGCAATATTTCTTCATAAGGCTCGGTGCCACGCAAATCCTTGAAATTGATGGTGACGCCTGAATTTAGGAACGCTAATTCGCGTAAACGGTGGATAAGCGTTTTGCGATCAAACTCCACCATTGTGAAAGTCTCAGAGCTTGGCCAAAAGCGCACCGCAGTGCCGCGTTTCCCATTTGCGTCACCGACAATGCGTAATGGCGCAACACTATCACCATGTTTGAAAGTCATGCTGTGTTCTTTGCCATCGCGCCAAATGGTCAAATCCAGCCGCACCGAAAGGGCGTTTACAACTGAAACCCCAACGCCGTGCAAACCGCCCGATACTTTATAGGAATTTTGGTCAAATTTACCGCCTGCATGCAATTGTGTCATAATGACTTCGGCTGCGGAAATGCCTTCTTCTTTATGGATGTCGGTTGGGATGCCGCGCCCATCGTCTTCCACTTGGCATGAGCCATCGGGGAATAAAATGACTTTGCAATTGGTGGCATGGCCAGCAAGGGTTTCATCGATTGCATTATCGACAACTTCATAGACCATATGATGCAGCCCAGAGCCATCATCGGTATCGCCAATATACATACCCGGGCGCTTACGCACTGCGTCGAGGCCCTTAAGAACTTTGATTGAATCTGCGCCGTATTCTGATGAATTTTGTGGGACTTCGTCTTCTTCTGTAGGGTTCATTGTTTTTCCATTATTATTCTAAAAACATGCGCATTTTAATGAGTTTATGACCTATAGTGTTTCGCCAGAATCTCAAACAATTTTCGCCGCATTTGGGCGTTTAATCTCGAAAAAATCGGCATTTTGTGCAAATGCGTCGAATAATAATTTATCAGTGCCAGTAAGCCAGGTTTGTGCGCGAATAGATAGCAGTTCTTGGGCCAAGCCTTCGCGCCTCGTGCTGTCTAAATGCGCATTGGCTTCATCAAGTAAAATAATTGGATTGGGGCGCGCAAAGCATGAAAAATCGCTGCCAAATTCGCTATTGGCAGTGCCATTGGCAATGCAGCAGGCTTGGGCGATAATTATGCCTATCAAAAGCGCTTTTTGCTCCCCGGTTGAACATTTTTCAGCGTCCATACCATTGCCCATATGGGTCGCGTAAATTTCGGATCTATGGGGGCCGATTAAGCATCTTCCAGCGGCGGCATCTTTGTTGCGATTTGAGCTAAGTTGTTTGGCAAAATCCACTTCAATTTGCGCAATTGTTTGGCCATTCATTAGACTGCCTTCTACGAGACCCTCGATGCGCAATTGGGCTTTTGGGAAAACATCTTGCACTCGCGCGTCAATTTCTTTTTGTAACATTGCGATTGCTTCAATCCGCGCGCAGCCAATTGCGACGCCATTTATTGCCGCTTGTTCTTCCAAAGCACTCAACCAAATTCTATCTTGGTTTTGGGCCTCGAGAACTTTTTGACGCTCTTTTATTGCACGTTCATAGGCATTGGCTTGAATGCTTAATTCTGGGAAAAAAGAAAGCGTAATTCTGTCGATAAAGCGCCTTCGCTCGCCCTGAGCGCCGGCAAATATTCTATCCATTTGCGGGGTAATCCAAACCAAGCGCAAAGTATCGAGCAATTGGCGCGGATTTGCATCTTTGCCATCAAGGCGGGCGATTTTACGTGGGCCTTCTTTGCTCAAATCAAGCCCAACCCCAATTCGGCGAGTTTCATCGCCCAAACCAAGGAGCGCGGAAATCGCAAATGGGCCGCCGTCCTCGCCGCTGCGCGCCATTTCCATAAGGTCGGCCGAGCGCAAATTGCGCCCAGAGCCAAGCATTGAAATTGCTTCTAAAATATTGGTTTTGCCGGCGCCATTTTCACCGAATAAAACCACCGCTTTTGAGCTTATATCAAGCTCCAATCGCGCATGGTTACGAAATTGGGTAAGGATAAGCCGCCTGATACCTGCAAAATCCATTTTGAATTCGCGGCCAGCTCTAAACCCGTAACGGCATCAGGACAAATAATGAATTGGGATCGCTCGCGTCTTTTACCAAAGTTGGCGAAGCGGCATCCCGCATAAAAAACTCGGCTTGGCCATTGATTTGCCCAGTAATATCCAGCAAATATTTGGCGTTGAAACCGATTTCCATCTGTGGCGCATCATATTGAACTTCGAGCTCTTCGCGTGCTTCGCCAGTTTCGGGGTTGGAAAAACTCAAGGTCAGCATATCTTTATCAAGACCCAATTTTATCGGACGAAGGCGCTCTACTGCCATAGTTGAAACCCTGTCCACAGCACGGGCAAATTCTTCATTATTGATAATCATCTGATGTGGGTTTTCTTTGGGGATAACCCTTTCATAATCAGGGAAAGTGCCGTCAATTACTTTTGAAGTTAAGGTCGCACGCCCAAGTGAAAAGCGAATTTTGGCTTCGCTTATGGCAATTTCTGCCACTTCATCACCTCCATCAAGCAAACGCCGTAATTCCATAATTGTTTTGCGTGGAACAATTACGCCATCAATATTATTAGTGCCTTCGGGCATGGGATAATCGCACAACGCCAAACGATGGCCATCAGTTGCGACTGCGCGCAAACACGGGCCAGAAGGGCCAGTTGCGCCATGCAAATAAATGCCATTAAGGTAGAAACGCGTTTCTTCTAATGAAATCGCAAATTTGGTTCGATCAATTAAATTGGCAAGCGCTGGGGCTTCGATTTCAAAAGTTTTGTCAAAATCACCATGTCCCAATGACGGAAAATCAGACGCCGCAAGAATCGGCAAATAATAACGCGACCGCCCTGAAGTTATGGCCAAACGCCCACCATCGGCAGCGGTCTCTAATTTAACTTCAGATCCATCAGGCAATTTGCGGGCAATATCGTATAAAGTATGCGCTGGCGCAGTTATTGCACCTGTAACTTCCACATCAGCATTTGCGCCGTCAATAATTTCAATATCAAGATCTGTAGCGGCAAAAGTTACAACGCCGTCACGTGCTTCTATTAAAACATTGGATAAAATCGGAACTGTAGTTCGCCGTTCAACGACATTTTGCACATGGCCCAAAGCGCTTATTAGTGCCGCGCGTTCAATTGTTAGTCGCATATTGCCTCACTCCAAAACCAAATTTCTCGGTGAAATCCAAATTCACCGAGACACAAATCAGAACCTGCATTTGTGCCTAAATAAATAGCGATACGCAATGGTTTTGAGCCAAAAAAGGCAGGAACAAATGCAATCTTGGCGACAATTGGCCTATGTCAATATTTTATTGGCTATAATTTGCAATTGCGCTGCGAAATTTCCATCGGCATCCGCGAGTTGTTCAATTCTCTTAACTGCATGCATCACGGTTGTATGATCTCGGCCGCCCATCCGTGAAGCAATGTCGGGAAAAGACCTTTTGGTGAATTTCTTGCAAAAATACATAACAATTTGGCGCGGCCTAGCAACCGAAATATGGCGTCTTGTTCCGATTAGATCTTCTATGGAAATATCAAAATGCAACGCGACGCGTTTTTTGATAACATCAACTGGTATGCTCTTGGTCGGGGTTGGCATTCTGTCACCAAGTGCTTCAAGAATTACTTCCATTGTTGCCTCCTGACCTATCAATGATGATGCCGCAAATATTTGTTTTACCGCACCTTCGATGTTTCTTCCAGTCCCAATTACGCGCGCAGCAATAATATCTAGGGCTTGTGGCGAAGGCGCAAAATCTGGTCGCAAAGCCGCAAATTCTGCTACTTTGCGCTCAGCGATTTTACGTCTCAACGCGAAGTCGGGCTCACCAATACGAATATTAAACCCACCTAGCAAAATGCCAGTCATGCGCGGAGTAAGACCCACCAGCCCTTCGGGCGGAACATCAGCACTGCACACAATATTTTTGCCGCGCGATAATAATTCCAAAATAGTTTGGAAAAACTCCTCTTGAGTAGCAATTTTCCCGCAAATAAGTTGAATGTCGTCAATAATCAAAATATCGGCGGCTCTTAGGCCTTCTTTGAAGGGGCCAGTATCTTTGTCACGCAAGGCGGCCTGAAACAAATTCAAAAACCTTTGCGCAGTCAATGAAACAACTTTGCGTTTTGGCTGTGTGGACAAGGACTGATTGGCAATTGCCGCCAATAAATGGGTTTTACCGACACCATTTAGCCCATGAAGCAAAAGTATCTCGCCATTTGAAGCATCATTTGCCATTCGCTTTGCCAAAGCAATCGCAATTTTATTTGACGCGCCTTCTTCAAAACTCTCAAATGTGCGAAGATTAAGTGTGCTTTCACTGGCCTCAAAATCGCCAATAATTAGATTGCTGCCCGATTGATCATTTGAAGATCTTGAAATGGTTGGGTATTGTGTTTCGAGATTGGGGTTTCCAACTTCACTGTGGTTGGTTGGAACTTTGGATAATGGCTCAATATCGACAATCAAGCGCCGCGAAGACTTATCAAAATCATTCCACACCGCTTGCAAACGGTGTAAATACTCAGTCCTAATCCGAGTACGCGCATATGCATTGCCGGCAACAAAATAAACATTATTGGCACCGGCGCTTGTCAAAACCAAAGGCGCAAGCCAGGCTTTATAGTCGGCATTCCCCAAAATGCTTCTTAGGCGCGTCTCGAGCTTGCGCCAAACCCCGCGAGCTTCGTCACTTGGCAAATCTTGTTTGAATAAAAATGGGCTTTCGCAGTCTTGAGGTGGAACTTCGAAATTATCAGCCAATTCATTTGAGCTTAATAGCCCAGACGCTTGCCGTAATTCGTGCACCATCAACCTTCCCATTAACGTCCCCATTTGTCGGCCTAAGCCGTTTTATAATTGAGCAATTCATAGGACTGAATTGCCATGATTGGCGTATTTTGAGAAAATACTTCACCGATTGCCTTTTGCTCACGCAGCCGCCATCGACCTCAAAAATTGAGAATACGCACAATAAAATTGGAAGCATATTTGGTTGGTTCAAACCCAATTTTCTATCACTGCCCATCAAAACAGTGAAGGCTTTGAATAATCCCCTAACCTTTAGCAAAATTATTTAAGCCTATTGAAGAAACAAGTGCAACAACAAAAATGAGCAAAAAAAACACATTATTTACCTTGACTCGGCGGAATCCCAATATCTTCAAGCCCTTAGCGAATCACTTGCATATGCTTTATTTTTTTTTAAGCTGTGGATAGATTTTTGCTAAATCGCCTTGACGTTATTGCGACTAAAATTAACCACTAAAATAATAAATAAAACAAACACTTACCTATTTGAAGTGCTTGAGGTTTTTTTGCAGCGTTTTTGCCATAAATTAGGTGTTATACAGATTTTTTTGGGTAATTGTAATTAATAGAGATTTGGCGCGGTTTGAATGAAAACTAGGACGCGGATATTCATGTGGAATTGGTCACGCTTAGTCTAGATACTGAGAATTCTTTATGGGAAAGAGCGATTAATTGGCTTTGGAATGGTTTATGGAAAAATCCTTTTGCTCTTCGCCTTATCCAAAAAGTCATAACTTTTTGGGGCTCATCGAATGCTTTTCCAAAACCATTCATCGAGTGTGTGTGCGCCCTAGTTTTTGTCAAGGCCCACAGCCTTCGGGCGCAAAGCGCGGCCTTGACAAAAACTAGGGCGCGAAAAGACAATAACCGAATGGGCTTAAGGCAAACATGACCTTAAGACCATTCCTTAGCAAATTCTACTTTGGCAGATAGTGGGAAAGCTAGTTTAATTTTACCAACTAGTTTCGAGTGACACCAATTTCAAACGTCCCCAATGGCAAGTCTGCGCTGTTAAACGTGTTGCCATAAGTGGTGTCGGCCCAGCCGTATCTTACTATGCTCACATGTTCAGACGCGGCCCCCACCAGGATAATTTGGGAGCCATTTGCCCGTCCCAAAACAAATTGACACGAATAAGTAGCGTTGCAAATTTCAAACCCGTTTGCATAATTCGAACCATAAGTTTTAAGGCCGCTTAAAGCCTCGCTGAACTCAATAACAACGTCCGTGTCCTGAATAAAGGCGCGCGTTGGTTGCGGGCTAATGGGTGCATTTTCATGATAAATCACGCGCCGCGCAGCATTGGCAAGCCTTACCCCCAAAACGGCTTTTTGCGTGGGATGAATGTCAATTTTGTCCCCGACATCAAGCGACACAACCATTGCAACATTTGGCATGGATAAAGCGACTTGGCGCTGGCTTTCACGCAATTCACCCCAATTCGAACGGCCAGCTTGGGTGTTTGCGCGCCCAAAAGATGATAATTGCACCATAAAGAACGGCAAATTTGGGTCACCAAAATCGCTACGCCATTGATTTATCATTGCTGGCAAAAGCTCGCGGTATTCTCTGGCATTGCTGGCATTGGTTTCGCCTTGATACCAGGCAATACCAGCCAGACTAAATGGCGCAATTGGTGCAATCATGCCATTATGCAAAGTCGTAAGGCCATTCGCGCCGCCCCAAGGAACAATCCGACTATTGGGGAAACTTGCGATAGGTGTAAGCACTTTGAACGACCAATTTTCGCTTAGAGCTATGGTTCGTCCGCCTTCAATGGCAATGTTTCGTTGTGCCGTGCCATAAAGCCCACCGCCGCCGCCAGTATCAAGCACAAAAACACTTATTACATTATCGCCAGCGCGGAAAATATTTCTCGGCACATCATATTGGCGCGGAGTATTCCAACCATCGGTGCTGCCAATTTTTTGGCCATTGATATAGGTGATGTCACTGTCATCAATAGTGCCGAGGTTAAGTTTTGCGCCAAGCCGATTGGCAATTGCGGCGTCTTCGCGAGTCAAATTAACGTGGGTGCGATACCAAACAGCGCCATCAAAATCCGCCATAACTTCGTCATTGGAATTTTCCCAAATTGCGTTGACGCTTATCGGCTTCCAACTACTATCGTCAATTTCGCGCAATGACCAATTATTTCGAAGGTTTGGGGCTATACTATCCCAGCCGCGTTCAACATTTGTTTTTTGGTTTGTGGCCGCTTGTTCTGGGTTCACTGTATATGTCTTAAGGGCATCGAGACCCTCATTATAGTTGGGGAAATTGCGAAGCGTTGTTTCATTCATCCAGGCTTGGATTTGCGATCCACCCCATGAAGAATGAACCATGCCAACCGCAACATTTTGGCTTTGGCTAATTGACTTTGCCATATGATAACAAACTGCCGAAGCTTCTCCGCGTGTTTGCGGATTTACGACTTGCCATTTCGGTTGGTTCAAAAGCATAGTTTGCGGGGTTGGCGCGGGGTTGCGGGCGATAGTGATAAAGCGCAAATTATTCTGCGCTGGAATATCCAATTCGCTCCAAGATCCGGTTGCAAGGCGCAATGGAAATTCCATATTTGACTGCCCCGAACATAGAAAAACATCACCAATCAGAATGTCATCAAGTCTTTGGCTACCAGTGCCTGAAGTTACGCTAAGCGAAAATGGGCCACCTTTGGCCTGCGCCGGCAATTCACCTTGCCATTCGCCAGTTTCGCCCACTTGAAACGAAGCAGTAATTTCACCCAAACTCACCGAAACATCGCTATTGGGGGTTCCGTGGCCCCAAACTTTAATCGGCTTGCCGCGTTGCAAAACTGCATGATCGGTAAAAATATCGGCAA
Source organism: Hyphomonadaceae bacterium (assembly GCA_009773395.1). GTDB lineage: Bacteria > Pseudomonadota > Alphaproteobacteria > Caulobacterales > Aquidulcibacteraceae > Pseudaquidulcibacter. Next base: position 106,027 of record WRPI01000004.1, read on the forward strand.
AAAATGGCGCTGGATTTGGTGCATTTTGCGCAAATGACACCAGCGGTGAAAAAAGATATGCAGCCGTGGCACAATAAAGAAGTTCAGCAAATAATATCTTTTTTTGTTTCATGAATCGCAATCTCGCTTTTTCCATTTATGAGACAAGCTAGCAAATATTGCACAAAATAAAAGCGAGCGCGCAAATAAAAAGCACCGCCAAATGACGGTGCCTATCATTTTCGGCAATAATGCAAAATTTTATGCGTTCATTGCTTTCACGCTTGCGCTTAGGCGCGAAACTTTGCGTGACGCAGTATTTTTGGCAATTACGCCTTTAGAAACTGCGCGCATGATTTCAGGCTCAACAATTGCAAAAGCTGATTTTGCCGCGTCTTTATCGCCAGCTTTAACTGCTTCAACCAATTTACGAATGAAACCGCGAACCCGTGAACGACGCGCAATATTAACCAAAGTGCGGCCAGCAATTTTGCGGGTCATTTTTTTTGCTGATGAAGTATTAGCCATTTTTATTCCATGTTGAATGCGCGCCAAATTGACCGCAATTCCGATAAATTGAATTTGAAGGCGGGTCTATGCCCAAAAGCCAGGTGACAGTCAAGTCAAGCTGGTGATTCAAATCGCCCTTTTCGGCTTATTTTCCAGTGAATTGCGGCTTTTGCTTAGCAACAAAGGCATCCATTCCGATTTTTTGGTCTTGGGTTGCAAATAAAGCGTGAAAAATACGGCGCTCAAACCGCACACCTTGGGCCAATGTGGTTTCAAAAGCCTGATTGACGCTTTCTTTGGCTGCCATCACACTTAGGCGGCCATAGGAAGCAATTGTCTTGGCAATTTGGATTGTTGTTTCCATCAAATCATCGACGACAACCACTCTTGCGACAAGTCCAGATTTTTCGGCCTCGATGGCGTCCATCATGCGTCCCGTCAAAACCATATCCATTGCTTTGGCTTTGCCAATCGCCCGAGTCAGGCGCTGCGTGCCACCCGAGCCTGGGATAACCCCAAGTTTGATTTCTGGTTGGCCAAATTTGGCGTTGTCAGCCGCGATTATCATGTCACACATCATCGCCAGTTCGCAGCCGCCACCTAAGGCAAAACCCGCGACCGCCGCAATAATTGGCTTACGGCAAGTATTTATGGTCTCCCAGTTTCTGGTGATGAAATCTTCTGAATAAACATCAGCGAATGATTTGTCAGCCATTTCTTTAATGTCCGCCCCTGCCGCAAATGCCTTGTTAGAGCCGGTAATAATTGTTGCGCCAATATTATCATCGGCTTCCAAAGCCCGCAAACAATCACCAAGCTCATCCATCAATTCGCCATTAAGTGCGTTTAGGGCATCGGGGCGGTTAAGTGTGATAATTGCGATGTTCTCATCGATGGTGAGTAAAATTGTATTATAAGTCATAAGGCTGTTTTATTGTTTCGTTGCGCTACAATCAAGCGGATTATTTTTGGCATTTGCCACAAAAAAACGTGCTGCGCCCACCTTGAATAATTCGCTCAATTATTCCCTTGCATTTTGGACTTGGGCAAGGCTTGCCAGTTTGGTCATAAGCGAGGAATTCATTTTGAAAGCCGCCCAAAGTGCCATCGGCATGTGCGAAATCTTTCAATGTCGAACCGCCAGCGGCAATTGCTGCGCGCAAAATCTGTTTGGAATTAGCAACCAATAGCGCGGCTTCATTAACACTCAAGCTATTGGCGTGCCGATTGGGGTGAATGTGGGCCATATGGAGGGCTTCGCATACATAAATATTGCCAAGCCCCACCACAATTTCTTGGTTTAATAATGCGAGCTTTATTGGCGTGACGCGCTTGCCAATTTTGCTTTGCAAAACCGCACCTGTGAATTCATCGTCCAGAGGCTCGGGGCCCAAATGGGCGAAATGACGTGATTTGTGGATTTTATCGGTGCGTGCCAAATCCAAAAGGCCAAAACGCCTCGGGTCATTATAAATCAAACTAAATTCATCGCCGCCCGTGCCTATAAGGTCGATTGTGACATGATCGTGCTTAGACATCGCGCCGGTTTGATATGCATAATCATCAAAACTAATGGTCTGACCATTCCCGACCAAAGAAATCCGCCCCGACATGCCAAGATGAATTATCAGCGAATTTTCGTTGTCCAAATCGGCAACAATATATTTCGCGCGACGGCCGACATTTAAGAAGCGAAAACCAATTAAGCATTGCATAAAATCATCAGGGTAAGGAAAACGCAATTTATGCTGCGAAGTTGAAACATTGGCGATTTTGGCACCGCTCAAAAACGGCTGCAAACCACGCACCACAGTTTCTACTTCGGGAAGTTCAGGCATGATTGAACATGGCATTGAAAGCTCGAAAAAGCAATTGAACTCTACAATTACCTAAAGTCTCAGTGTTCAAGTGGGATTGGTCGCGTTCTGACTTGGTCTGGGTCTTGAGAATTTGTCGTGTGAAAGGGAGATTAAGTGGCTTGGGAATGGTTTATGGCTAGACTTGTCTATCCAAAACCATTCAACGAGCGTGGGTGCGCCCTAGGCTTTTGTCAAGCCCTCGCGCATTGCAAGGCCGCAAAGCGGCAAGGGGCTTGACAAAAACCTAGGGCGCGAAGGCATGATAACAGAATGGTCTAAAGGCAAACTGGCTCTTTAGACCATTTCTAAGCAATTTCTTCTAGGTAATGGAAATTCACTTCCTATTGTGACGCATTAGCATCACAATAGGTTCCAAACACAAACACAAACACCAAAACCAAAGGCTCAAATAAAAAAATCAGCCAGATTGTGAAACCTGGCTGATAGGTATTGAAAGGCTGGAGCCATGCCCAGCAGCCTGTCAGGGAGATAAACTAGTTAAATTTGTAACCAAAGCCAATCGAAAGCACCCAAGGATCAAGTGTTACTTTCGAGCTCATAGCGCCAAAATTGATGTTGGCATTGGTGTCAAACATGATTTTCTTGACATCTATATTATATGACCAAGGTCCAGTAGTCGCGATATCAAGGCCACCTTGAATGGCATAACCCCAATTGTCTTTCAAATCGACGTTGAAGCCATTAAGACCTTTTTCTGACGCAAACCAAATATAAGTCAAACCAGCGCCAATATAAGGCGAAACTTGGGCTTCTGGTGCGAAATGATATTTGGCGGTTAAAGTTGGCGGCACGTGCCAAACTTCGGCAACTTTGACGTTTACACCAGTTCCAACAGCACTAACTGTGTGTTTGGCGGTTCCCGCAATCACTTCCAATGAAACATTTGGGCTGAAATAATATTCAAGGCCAATTGTAGGCACATAGCCATTATTTACTGCCACCCGAAGGCCAGTATTGGTAGTTTCTGGGCGAGCAATTCCAGCGCTTCCGTTAGTGCCGCCACTTGCCAAAATCACACCGCTTTCATCTGGAATTACGCCAGTGAAACGAACGTCCAATTTAACGGTGCCAGCTTTTGGAGTGTTAAATTCGGCTGCTTGAGCTGAACCTGCGAAAGCGAAAGCTGCGATTGTGGCCAATAATATTTTTTTCATTTTATTCCCCTCAGAAAGCGCCAGCCCAATGCCAGCATTAAATGATGAAGCCTTAGTCGGCTCTTTGCGCTGCTTATTCAATTGCGCAGCTTGTCGCGCGGCGGGTTGTCGCAGGTTGGGATGAACCCGAACAAAGTGAGGCAAGGGCGACCGCCCGCCGCGCCGCGTGGCGCACGCCCGCGCAGGCTTTGCCGTGAGCGAAAAGAATGCTCGCGCGGCGGCTTGTCGCAGGTTGGCGGCAACCGCCAATCCCGCTTCCATATTTTTGCTTTTGCGTTTAAGTGCATTTGTCATAAATTATGCAAAATTCGGATTACAAATGAGCGACATTTCAACCACCAATTTTGGCTTCCAAACCGTACCCACAGCGCAGAAGGCCGGAAAGGTTCGCGAAGTTTTTGATGCTGTTGCGCAAAAATACGACATAATGAACGATCTTATGTCGGGCGGCCTGCACCGAGTTTGGAAAGATGCGGTCGCGACAAGGCTTAATCCGCGCCCCGGTGAAGTAATAATTGACATGGCAGGCGGCACTGGTGATTTGGCGCGAAGATTTAAAGCAAGGGTCGATAAAATCCGTGCAAAAAATGGCGGCGAACCCGCCAAGATTATTGTTGCCGACATCAATCAAGAAATGATTATGGCAGGTCGTGAGCGCGGGCTTGATGGGCTTGATTGGACGGTTTGCGATGCCGAGAATTTGCCAATCCCTGACAAAAGTGTCGATGCTTATGTAATTTCCTTCGGCATCAGAAATGTCACTGATATTCCCAAAGCGTTACGCGAAGCGCAACGTGTGCTCAAACATGGCGGGCGTTTTTATTGCCTTGAATTTTCGCGCCCCACAACTGATGCATTGCAAAAGATCTATGATTTATGGTCATTCAAAGCGATTCCAAAAATCGGTGAAATGGTGATGGGCGATGCTGCACCTTATCAATATTTAGTCGAATCGATTGCCAAATTTCCCGACCAAGAGACTTTCAAAAAAATGATTCAAGACGCAGGGTTTAGCCAAGTTTCGGTCACCAATTTTGCCGGTGGCATTGTTGCACTTCATGGTGGTTGGGTATTGTGATTTTTCGTTTATCTCGCCTAGTTTATGTTGTTTGGACGCTTGGTCGTTATGATGCGATTTTGCCAAAAGAATACCAAAACCTCTTACCCCCAAGCGCCAAATTTTTGGGTAAACTACTAAGAATTGGCGCAAAGCATGATGGCGACCTTGGCGCGCGGCTTTCAATCGCTTTGGAAAAATTAGGCGCAGTTTGGATAAAGCTGGGCCAGCTTTTGGCAACAAGGCCAGATATTGTCGGCGCGCTTCCGGCGCAAGCGCTTTGCGGCTTAAAAGATAAAGTCGCGCCTTTTGATGATGCCGCTGCTCGTAAGATTTTGGCGCGGGATTTTACCGGAGGCGATGTCAGCAAATTATCGGATATTTTCGGCGAGCTTGGCTCCGTAATTGCTGCTGCATCGGTTGCGCAAGTCTATAAAATCAACCCACCCGATGGCGGGCAGTTCGCGCTGAAAATATTGCGCCCAAATGTTGAACGTGAAATTGCGCGTGACATTGCGGCATTGCGGCTTGGCGCAAAAATGATTGAGGTTTTTTCACCAAAATCACGCCGCCTTGAGCCAATTGCACTTGTCGAAACCATCGCTGAATCCTTATCAAAAGAAACCGATTTGCGGCGCGAAGCCGGGGCATGTGATGCATTTGGGCAAATTGCCGCTTTGGATAATTATATTCATGTTCCCAAAGTGGATTGGTCAAAATCAACCAAAAATGTGTTGGTAACCGAATGGGTCGATGGCGTTCCATTAACTCAAGCTGGCGCAATGGAGGGGCAAAACCGCAAAGAACTCGCAGATTGCGTAAATCGCAGTTTTCTGTGTGCTGCCTTGGAACACGGGTTTTTTCACGCCGATATGCATGAGGGCAATTTGCTCGTAACCAAAGACGGCAAATTATATGCGGTGGATTTCGGGATTATGGGGCGACTTGGCGCCAAAGAACAAAGATATTTGGCCGAAATTATTTATTCGTTTTTGCACCGCGATTATCGCCGCGCAGCAAGAGTGCATTTTGAAGCGGGCTATGTTCCCAATACTTATGATGAAGGCGAATATGGCGTGGCATTGCGCACGGTTGGCGAACCGATTTGGGGGCGCAAAGCCTCGGAAGTGTCCATGGGGCGGGTTTTGGCGCAATTGTTCGATGTGACCGAACAATTCGGCATGAAGCTGCGCCCCGAACTGGTCTTGCAGCAAAAAACCATGGTGCAAGTCGAAGGCGTGGCGCGCTCAATAGATCCTGATCACGATATTTGGGAATCTTCGCGGCCAATTGTCGAGCGCTTTATGAAACGCGAACTTGGCCCCGAAGGAATGATGGAACGGACATTGGAACATTTGGGCGAACTTTCCCACGCGATAATGAGGCTTCCTGCTTTGATCGATAAGTTGGAGAAGATGGTGGAAAAGGATAGCTAGTCAACACTTGCCCACTTGCCAAATGGCCAAATAAGTGGCAAAAAATGTTATGACAAATTCACTTAACAACACCCCAAACATGGAATCCTTTTGGATGCCATTCACCGCAAATCGTTTGTTCAAAAGCAATCCACGGCTTTTGGTTAGTGCAAAAGGTATGTATTATACTTCGCATGACGATCGGCAAATTCTTGATAGTTCGGCCGGCCTTTGGCTAGTAAATGCAGGCCATGGTCGCCAAGAAATTGTTGACGCCGTGGCAAAGCAAATGTCGCAATTGGATTATGCGCCAAACTTTTCAATGGGTCACCCAATCGCGTTTGAATTTGCTGAGCGTCTTGCAAAATTGGCGCCTCCTGGGTTTGGCCATGTGTTTTACACAAATTCGGGTTCTGAAAGTGTCGATACTGGCCTAAAAATCGCCCAAGCCTATCACCAAGCCAAAGGCGATGGCAGGCGGGTTCGCCTTATTGGGCGTGAACGCGCATATCACGGCGTTAATTATGGCGGAATTTCTGTGGGTGGGCTTGGCTATAATCGCAGGCTTTTCCAGACTTTGCCGAATGTGGACCATATTTCGCATACTCATGGCATCGAGGGCAATTTCTTTTCCAAAGGCCAGCCACCAAATGGCCGCGATTTGGCCAAAGAAGTTGATCGTTTGGCGATTTTGCACGGGCCAGATAATATCGCTGCTGTTATTGTTGAACCAGTCGCTGGCTCGACTGGCGTGTTAGTGCCGCCAGTCGGTTATTTGCAGGAGCTTCGCGCGGCCTGTGATAGGGTTGGTTGTTTGCTGATTTTTGACGAAGTTATCACGGGCTATGGCCGTTTGGGCACGCCATTTGCGCCGCAATATTTCGGGGTTATGCCTGATATTATTCTTACCGCCAAAGGTATCAACAACGGCACTTTGCCAATGGGCGCAGTGTTTGCGTCCGACAAAGTGTGGGATGCGTTTGTTCAAGGGCCACCAAATGTTGCCGAAATTATGCATGGTTACACTTGCTCGGGCCATCCTGCCGCCTGCGCTGCTGGCATCGCAACAATGGATATTATGGAGCGTGAGGGCCTTTACACCCGCGCGGCGACAATGGCACCGAAATGGGAAGCGGCGATTCACTCGCTTAAAGGGCTTAAGAATATCGTCGATATTCGCAACCTCGGTTTGATGGGCGCAATTGAATTTGCACAGCGCGATGGTGTTCCCGGGGTTCGTGCGTTTGAAATGTTCACCAAATGCTATGAAAAAGGCTTGCTTGCGCGGGTAACTGGCGATGTTATGGCATTATCACCACCGCTTATCATTGAGGATAGCCATATTGATCAAATGTTCCAGATCATCAAAGAAGTCGTGGAAAGCACAGATTAAGTGAAGCGAGTTCATGGGCCGATAATTGCCGCCTGCATTGGTTTAGGGTTTATGGCATCAAGCGCATTTGCACAATATGACGTTAATCCGCATTTAAGCGCGCTTGATGGTGCGGCAATTATTGGCACAGAAGCGACTTTTCGCTCCAGCGTGCTGCAGGGCCGTGATGCGTTGGTGATGTTTTGGGCGTCCAATTGCCCGCCGTGCTTGGTTGAGATGCAAGGCTTTGCTCGCCTCAAAGCTTCCGCGAACGGCATACCAATAATTGTGATTGTCGAAAGATATGGCTCAAGGGAACAGGGCCTTCTGGCAAACCCACGCAATAACGGTGCGCTTATCCTGAATGTCGGTGGCAATTATCGTGCATTATTGGAAGAATTTGGCGATAGCGAAGCGGCGCTGCCTTAAAGCATATTGATGGGCAAAACTGGTGCCGCATGTATTGCCCATTTGGGGCTTATGAACGCAAATGCGTTGCGCGAGATGCAAGCCGAGTGTGATTAGCTTGATTTTCGGCCCGATATTTCATAAACAGCGCAAATGGCAATAAAACCAATCATCACTGTTCCCGACCCTATATTAAAGCAAATTTCAAAACCGGTGGCCGAAGTAACCGATGAAATTCGCGCTTTGATGGCCGATATGCTCGATTCAATGTATGCCGCAAAAGGCATTGGTCTTGCCGCAATTCAAATTGGCGTGCCGTTGCGGGTTATTGTTATGGACTTGGTGTGGGGCAAAGAAGAATCGGGTGACGCTCGCGGCCCAAAGTTTTACATAAACCCCGAAATTTTGGAAAAATCCGAAGAAACTGCACCCTATGAAGAAGGCTGTCTTTCTGTCCCCGAAATCTATGAAGAAATTTCAAGGCCAGCGCATATAAAATTGAAATATATGAACCAAGATGGCCAAGAAATAATTGAAGAATGCGATGAGCTTCAAGCAACCTGCATTCAACACGAAATGGATCACCTAAACGGCGTTTTATTTATAGACTATTTATCGCGCCTCAAACGCGAACGCGCAGTAAGCCGCGTAAAAAAGAACAAACGTTTGGCCGACGAACACGCGCTTTAAGCCCCTGCCAATTTCGTCGCGATAGCCCCAACGCGGGTCGCGGCATCGGCGAAATAGTTGGCGGCATTTTCTATTGCGATTGCAGCATCATTTTCTATATTTTTGGCGTCGGCGAGGTTTTGATTGGCGCGCGCTTCTATTTCAATATGTGCGGGGTTGGGGCGATTATCACGCAAGCGCGCAAGTTCGGCCTCGGTTGCGTCGAGTTTGAGTTTAAGTTCGTGGGTTTCGTCGGCCAATAAAAGTGCGGCCATTAAAAACAACCTTTGTTCGCCAATTTGCCCAACGCTTTGCACCAAAGTTTTGACGTGATTATCAAAATGGCGCGCCAAACGGCCAATATGATCTTCTTGGCCATCTTCACAGCCAACACCATATTGCCGGCCATTGATATCTATTTGAACATTGCTCAATTATTTTCCCCAAAAACTGCCTAAACTGGGCCCAAAACTACTCTGATGTCATCAATTGCCAGGCTTAATGCGCCTTTGGCTTCGGTTATTGCGTGTTCCAATTCTTGCTCGCGGGCGCGGGCGCTTGCCAATTCTTCACGCAATACCAAATCGGATTTGTCGCCATTGTCGCCATGTTCGCTTGGTTTTGCTTCCATGACATTTGACATTTTTTCAATTGCTAAACCCAAGTTTTTTTCAAGCGCCGATAATGCGCTGTCAAAACTTTGCACCGCTTTTTTTAGTTCAGCAGAAGACAATTCAATGTCAGTCATAATTTTCTATATCGGCCATGATGAAAAATGCACAAGGTGCCAGTATGCCGTTGTTCGCGAAAAGTGCAAGTTAGAATACCAATTGCATTTTTGGCCATAAAAGCGATTCCTTTTGGGTCAAAATTATTCTAACAATGCAAATTTGGAGAACAGAAAAATGATTCAAACACGCGCTGCCGTTGCATGGGAAGCCAATAAGCCACTAACCATTGAAACCGTCAATCTTGATGGGCCACGTGCCGGTGAAGTTTTGGTTGAAATTATGGCCACTGGCATTTGCCACACCGATGCTTATACTTTGTCTGGCCTCGATAGCGAGGGCAAATTTCCCGCCATTTTGGGCCATGAAGGCGCTGGCATTGTGCGCGAAATTGGCGCGGGCGTGACAAGCGTCAAAGTTGGGGATCATGTAATCCCGCTTTACACACCTGAATGCCGCGGTTGCAAAACTTGCCTGTCACAGCGCTCCAACCTTTGCACCGCAATCCGCGCGACCCAAGGGCAAGGCGTGATGCCCGATGGCACTTCACGGTTTAGCGCGGGCGGCAAAGAAATCGCGCATTATATGGGCTGTTCAACTTTTTCCAACTTCACAGTTTTGCCCGAAATCGCGCTTGCCAAAGTGCGCGAGGACGCACCGTTTGACAAAATCTGCTATATTGGTTGCGGCGTCACCACCGGCATTGGCGCAGTTATTTATACCGCCAAAGTTTGGCCGGGTGCCAATGTTGTGGTGTTTGGGCTTGGCGGCATTGGTTTGAACGTGCTGCAAGGCGCGCGCATGGTTGGCGCGGACAAAATTATAGGCGTTGATATTAACCCTGCAAAAGTCGAAATGGCGAAAAAATTTGGCATGACGCATTTTATTAATCCAGCCGAAATTGGCAATGATAAAGTGGTGCAGGCGATTGTTGATCTAACTGGTGGCGGCGCGGATTTCAGCTTTGATGCAACTGGCAACACCAATGTTATGCGCCAAGCACTTGAATGTTGCCACCGTGGTTGGGGCGAGTCTATCATCATCGGCGTGGCCGAAGCCGGCAAAGAAATATCCACCCGCCCATTCCAATTGGTGACAGGCCGTGTCTGGAAAGGCACAGCCTTCGGCGGCGCACGCGGACGCACCGATGTGCCAAAAATCGTTGATTGGTATATGGACGGGAAGATTAATATCGACGATTTAATTACCCACCAAATGCCATTGGAAAAAATCAATGATGCCTTTGATTTAATGCATGAGGGGAAGAGTATTAGAAGCGTGGTTGTGTTTTGATGACTCTCGAAATCATCTCCCAAAATCACTGCTTTGGTGGCACGCAGTTTATCTATGCCCACGATAGCCGTGAAACTAAAACCAAAATGCGGTTTGCCGCTTTTAGCCCGCCGCAGGCCGCAACCCGAAAATGCCCAGTGGTGATTTATCTTTCGGGCCTTACTTGCACCGAAGAAAACGTAACTCATAAAGCGGGGGCGCAACGCATATGCGCTGAGCTTGGGCTTATTTTTATTGCGCCCGATACTTCGCCGCGTGGTGAGGGCGTGCCTGACGATGCCGAAAAAGCCTATGATTTTGGCCTTGGCGCAGGGTTTTATGTTGACGCGGCAATTGAGCCTTGGGCCGAAAATTATCGGATGCGTTCTTATGTCGAGCGCGAATTGCCAGAAATTATTGGCGAATATTTGCCCGCCGATATGGGGCGCGTTTCAATAACCGGCCACTCTATGGGTGGGCATGGCGCGCTAACAATTGCCCTTCGCAACCCTGAAATGTTCAAATCTGTCTCGGCATTTTCGCCAATTGTCTCGCCCATAAATTGCCCTTGGGGGCAAAAGGCATTGGCGGGCTATTTGGGCAATGACCAAGAAACATGGCGCGAATATGATGCTTGTGCCTTGCTTGAAGACGGCAACCCATTGCCGCTATGTTTAGTGGATCAAGGCAGCGCCGATAACTTCCTTGAAAGCCAATTAAAAACCCATTTGTTCGAAAGCGCACTTTTGATGAGCGGCCAAAGCGCCGAAGTGCGTTATCAAGAAGGCTATGATCATTCCTATTATTTTATCGCAACATTTATGGAAGACCATTTGCGCTTTCATGCAAAATATTTGGCGGTTTAGTCCCCAATACTCGGAGCAGTTGAAAACGCCCGCTTTCTTACAAGTCATAAGCTTGGGTTTCTTTGGCGTTCATCAATCGCAACTAATATGAGTTGGTAGATTTTTTGGGGTTCGTCCAGAAATTCAAATGAATTCATCATTAATGAAGGCGCCCAAATCCCGAAGCTATCGCGCATGTTGTGTGGAGAAATATCAAATAATTTCTTGAAAATAAAATCAATGCTCCCTGAGGAATTGAGGAAAAGATTTGGTAGTTGACTTAGATCGAATGAATTAATTGACGCTTTTTCACGAATAATCACGCGCCGATTCGTTACTGCGTATGTTTGGTTTTTCCTTGCATTAGCATCGATAAAAAACCTCCCTACCATTATTACAAATCCTATAGAAAAAAAGACCGCACCAAAAACAACATAACCCAAGCCTTCGCCCGCGCTGAGTGCCAAATATTCCCAATACAACACACCTCCTAACCACAAAGCACTGAATGGAATGAAGAACCAGTCCATCATTCGCAGCCGAAAACCTTGCCCCGGACGGCCAGTCCATTTTATTTGTTCATGCGGTAACAAATAGTCTTGAAATTCGATTTTTATTTCACTGGACAAACCCGTTCTCCTTCAATCAAAACAATCGCAAATCGAATGAAAAATCATCCCATAAACTCTGGCAACCAATTTTCATTGGCTTTGCGCATGGCGGAAGTTGAGAGCGAAAGAACATCGGCAATCACCAAATTAGCGCCGCTTGCCGCGCCAATTTCACGAAGCAATAGTCCCGATTGCGCGACGGCCGCATTAAACCCGTCTAAATTATCGGGCGAAATCACAACCAAATAACGCGCTTGAGTCTCGGCAAAAAGCGCGGCGGTAGTCGGCACATTTTCGGGCAATTGTGCATCAATGCCAATATTCGAGGCCATGCAAAGTTTGGCCAAGCCAAGTGCGAAGCCGCCATTTGACAAATCATGGCAGGCTTTGATTTGCCTCTGTGCTATCAAAGAAGAAACAAGCGCGGCGGTGCGTTTTTCAAGAGGCAAATCCACGCGCGGCGGTGCGCCGTCACTGCGTCCGCTAAGCTCACGCAATGCCAATGTCGCGCCCAAATTATCTGTGGTTTCACCGATAAGGAAAACCAAATCGCCATCCACTATTCCGCCATAGCCAATGGCATTATGGTAATCGCCAATTAGGCCTACGCCGCCAACAACGGGGGTTGGTAAAATCGCTTGCCCCATGGTTTCATTGTAAAGTGACACATTGCCCGATACCACAGGATATTCCAAAATGCGGCAGGCTTCGGCCATGCCTTCAATTGCGCCGACAATTTGCCCCATGGTTTCGGGCTTTTCGGGATTGCCAAAATTAAGATTATCAGTAATCGCAATTGGCTTTGCGCCAGTGCAAATTATATTACGGTAGCTTTCGGCAACAATTTGTTTGCCGCCTTCATATGGGTCGTTCAAAACATAACGCGGAGTGCAATCGGTAGTAATTGCCAGTGCTTTATTTGTGCCATGCACCCGCACCAAAGCCGCATCAAATGGCTTGTCCGAAGCTGCCAAAGTGTCGGCCATAACGTGCCTATCATATTGCTCCCACACCCAACGCTTTGACGCAATATCGGGGCAGGCCAATAATTTCAAAACCGCTTGCCCAAAATCAATATCGCCCAATTCGGCGGCATGGACTGGCGGTTGCGGCGGGGTTTTAACCCACGGCCTATCGTATTTTGGGGCATCTTCGGATAATGGGCCAATCGGAATATCGCAAACAATTTCGCCATCAAATTCTAAAACTAAACGCCCAGTATCGGTGGTGTAACCAATAACCGCATAATCCAAATCCCATTTTTCCATAATGGCTTGGGCAATATGTTCTTCGCCCGGTTTTAGGATCGCCAACATGCGTTCCTGGGATTCTGACAGCATCATTTCATAGGGTGTCATATGGGTTTCGCGCACTGGCACATCGTTCATTTTCAAAACGATGCCAAGCCCTTCTTTGCCGGCCATTTCAACGCTAGAACTAGTTAGGCCCGCCGCGCCCATGTCTTGAATGGCCTCAATGCAATCGGTTTGCATCAATTCAAGGGTGGCCTCAATTAGCAGTTTTTCCATGAATGGATCGCCAACTTGCACGGTTGGACGCTTTTCCTCGCTGCCTTCATCAAAATCCGCGCTGGCCATTGTCGCGCCATGAATCCCGTCGCGACCAGTTTTGGAACCAAAATAAACAATCGGTGAGCCTATTTTTGCGCCGCGCGAATAAAAAATCTTGTCAGTCTCGGCAAGGCCCACACACATCGCATTGACTAAAATATTGCCATTATAGCTTTTGTCAAAATTGGTTTCGCCGCATACTGTCGGCACCCCAACGCAATTGCCATAGCCGCCAATGCCCGACACAACACCCGCCAATAGCCGCTTAGTATTGGCGTTTTCAGGCTCACCAAAGCGAATGGCATTGGCAAGCGCAACTGGCCTTGCGCCCATTGTGAAAACATCGCGCATAATACCGCCAACACCAGTTGCCGCGCCCTGATATGGCTCAATGAAGCTGGGGTGATTATGGCTTTCCATTTTGAAAATACACGCCTGACCATCGCCAATATCAATAACGCCCGCGTTTTCCCCGGGGCCTTGAATTACTGCAGGGCCGGAAGTTGGGAATTTGGATAAGTGAATGCGTGACGATTTATAGGAACAATGCTCCGACCACATCACCGAAAAAATGCCAAGTTCAAGCAAATTGGGCGCGCGGCCAAGGCGGTTAAGAATCACCTGATATTCATCAGGCTTAATGCCGTGCTGGGCGATGGTTTCTGGTGTTAGTTGTTCGGTGACAGGCATCAATTTACCCTATTGATTATGATGGTTTCGGCTAGGGTTTGTCCCGAATATGGTTGGTTTGAAGTATTGACTGCAATTAAGCGCCCATCTTTTTCGAGCCGTGCAGAAAATGATGGCATCGACAGCCTTGCAAAAGCCTCATTGTGATAGACTAATCGCCCAGTAATGTGGCCGCGTGGTCCATAATTTGTATCTGTAGTTGTGGCGAAAGTGGCAATTGGTTGCATCGGTGCATCGATAAAGCCACCATCAAAAAGCGCTACCGTTAGGATTTCACTATCGCCGAATTTCGAATCATCAGCGAATTTCACCAAAAATAAAATTTCAGTTTGATTTTTCGCAACATTCGAATTTGAAGGAACTTGTGACGCGGCTTGTTGTGGTGCTGCTGTGCAGGCACATAAAATACCAATGGCAATTATCGCGAAAAACTTCTTCATCCTACCAAACTCTGAAAAATAAGCGCACCATCGTCTGACCCCAATTCCTTGGCAAAGGCGCGATCGGGGTGTGGCATAAGGCCCATAACATTGCCTTGTTTGTTTATGATGCCCGCTATGTCGTGCATTGATCCATTGGGATTGTTACGATATTTGAAAGCTACGCGGTTTTCACCTTCAAGCCGAGCCAAGACTTCGGCATCGGCGAAATAATTGCCTTCGCCATTTCCAACTGTCATAGTGGCGATTTCGTGGTCTTTATAGGCGGTGGTGAAAATCGTGTCTGTATTTACTACGTCCAGATCAACGTCTTTGCACACATATTTAAGGCTGGCATTGCGCAATAACGTGCCTTCTAACAGGCCATTTTCGCATAAAACTTGAAACCCATTGCAAATACCGAGAATTGGCGTGCCGCGTTTGGCATGGCGCATAATTTCGGCGTTTATTGGGGATAAAGCCGCCATCGCGCCACAACGCAAATAATCACCATGGGCAAAACCGCCCGGTAAAACAATCAAATCCAATTCGTCAGAGAGTTTGGTTTCCTTGTGCCAAATCATGGCAACTTCGGCGCCAATACTTGTTTCAATCGCGATTTTACAGTCACGATCGCAATTGGACCCAGGATATACAATTACAGCGGATTTCATGTGCCACGGCATTAAAGTGAAAGCCGCAAAATGGCAATGTTCATAGTGTCTTTTGTTGGCCTAATTCCTTATCAAATAATCAAATGCACCAAGGCTTGCGGTTGCGCCTGCGCTCATGGCAATAATTATTTGTTTATAGGGGATATTGGTGCAATCGCCGGCTGCGAAAACGCCCTCCATATTGGTTTCGCCATGTGCGCCAATGATAATTTCGCCAAATTTGGTTTTTTCAATCACTTCGCCAAGCCAATCCGTATTCGGCACAAGCCCGATTTGCACAAACACGCCTTCAAGTTCAACATGGGTTTCTTTGCCAGTTTCGCGGTTAGTAAATCTAATGCCATTTACCTTATCGGTTCCAGTTATTTCTTTGGTCTGGACATTCCTGTGAACTGTAACATTGGGTAAACTGAACAGGCGTTTTTGCAAAACTTCATCGGCTTTTAGGTCAGGCAAAAACTCCAAGACTGTTACATGGTTTACAATTCCCGCTAAATCGATTGCGGCCTCAATGCCAGAATTGCCGCCGCCAATTACCGCGACATTTTTGCCTTTGAACAACGGCCCATCGCAATGCGGGCAATATGCAACACCCTTGTTTTTATATTCAGCTTCGCCCGTTACCCCAAGATTACGCCAGCGCGCGCCCGTTGCGATTACGACGGTTTTGCTTTTGAGGATTGCTCCATTTTCAAGCTCAATTTCAACATATTCCCGACGTTGTAGCGATTTCACTTTTTGCAGATTCATAATATCAACATCATATTGCTTGACGTGCTCTTCAAGGCTTTGAACAAATTTTGGACCTTCGGTGTAGGGAACGGAAATGAAGTTCTCAATTCCCATGGTGTCCAAAACTTGGCCACCAAAGCGTTCTGCAACAATGCCGGTTCTGATGCCTTTTCGCGCAGCATAAATGGCGGCGCTTGCACCCGCTGGCCCGCCGCCGACAATTAACACGTCAAACGGTGTTTTTTTGTTCAAGGCTTCGGCTTCTCGGGCATGTGCACCCGTGTCGATTCTGGCAATTATTTCCTCAATTGTGATGCGGCCATTTGCGAACATTCCGCCGTTTAGGAATACCGTTGGCAAACCCATAATTTGCTTGGCTTCGATTTCATTTTTGAAAACACCGCCATCAATCATAGTATGTGTGATATTGGGGTTAAGCGCCGCCATGGCGTTAAGCGCTTGCACAACATCGGGGCAAATATGACACGACAATGAAACATAGGTTTCAAAGCTGAATTGGCCCTTTATCGCCTCTATTTGTTCGATTAGCTCGGCGTCGATTTTCGGTGGTCGGCCTGAAGTTTGCAATAATGCCAATACCAAAGATGTAAATTCATGCCCTAAAGGAATGCCCGCAAATGTTATGTTTGCAGGTTGGCTGGCCCGACCAATAGTGAAACTAGGAATGCGCTGCAAGCCAGCGCTTTCTACGCTTATTTTATCACTCATCGAGGCAATTTCATGCACAAGTTCGTGCATTTGCGCCGAAAACACATCGTCACCTTTTGCAATTTTAATCACAATGTTTTCTTCCAACATTGTTAAATATTGTGCCAATTGCGCTTTGATGTTTGAATCTAGTGCCATTTTATGTTCCATTTCCTTTGGGCAAAGCTCCGCCCGCTTCCCCAAAAGTTAAGGGAAGTCGGACGTTTCATTGCTTCGCTTAGGGCTTAAATTTTGCCGACTAAATCAAGGCTCGGCGCAAGCGTTGCGTCGCCTTCTTGCCATTTTGCGGGGCATACTTCACCCGGATGATTGCGGACATATTGCGCGGCTTTGACTTTGCGCAAAAGCTCGGACGCATCGCGGCCAACGCCGCCAGCATTAACTTCAACAATTTGGATTTTGCCGTCTGGGTCGATTACAAATGTGCCGCGATCCGCAAGGCCAGCTTCTTCAATCATCACGTCAAAATTGCGAGTAATAGCGCCAGTGGGATCGCCAACCAATGGATATTTGATTTTGCCAATGGTTTCGGAAGTATCGTGCCAAGCTTTGTGGGTGAAGTGGGTGTCGGTCGAAACGCCATAAATTTCTACGCCAATTTTCTGGAAATCAGCGTATAAATCCGCCAAATCACCAAGCTCAGTTGGGCACACAAAAGTAAAATCGGCGGGGTAGAAAAACAAAACCGACCAGCCGCCTTTAAGGTTGGCATCGCTTACCGGAACAAATTTGCCAGCGTGAAACGCGGTCGCGCTAAATGGTTTAACTTCTGAATTAATAAGGGACATAATGACTTTCCTTTTCGAAAACGATTCATCAAATTGATGACATAGGCTTTTTGCATTTTTATGAATGCTTTGTCCAATCAATTGTTTTTGACTTTTGTATAGTTTCAGTCTATATTGAAAGAATGATATTACCCACCGTTCGCCAATTAACATTTCTTGTTGCCCTTAGTGATTACGGATCGTTTATCGCGGCGGCCAACGCGGTCGCCGTTACCCAACCTTCGTTAACTGCTGGCATTAAAGAGCTTGAAGCTATTCTGGGCGTGCAATTGGTTGAGCGTGGACGAAAGGGGTGCTCTTTCACTCAAGCAGGAAAAGTCACGGTTGCGCGCGCGCGCATAATTATCGCTGGCATGATTGAATTAAGCCAGCAAGCGGCGGCGGCATCCGAGCCATTAACCGGCTCTTTTCGCATGGGAATTATCCCGACAATAGCGCCATTTTTATCGCCCAAGGCAGTGCCGCAAGCCAAGAGTGCTTACCCAAAATTGAAATTATATTTGCGCGAAGAACAAACTGCACGCCTCATTGATTCGCTGATGAGCAATGAATTGGATGCCGCAATAATTGCGTTGCCATATGAAGCAAAAGGCATTGAAACCGCTGTGCTTTTTGACGATGAGTTTTTGTTTGTTGCGCCAAAATCTCACAAGTTTGCCAAACAAAAATCCGTGAAAATTGACGAAATTGATTTGGCTGATTTGCTTTTGCTTGAGGACGGGCATTGCTTAAAAGACCACACAATCAATGTATGCGGCGGCATGGGATTGGGAGCGCAAGAAGTTCGGGCGACTTCGCTTTTTACTTTGGTGCAAATGGTGGCGGGCGGTATGGGCACTTCACTTATCCCGAAAATGGCAATTGACGCGGGCTTGCCGCTTAACGGGCTGGTGGTAAAAGGCTTTTCGCCACCAATTGTCGGTCGGCAAATTGGGCTCGCGTGGCGCAAAGGGTCGAGCCGCGAAAAAGAGGCAAAGATATTGGGTCGCCTTTTGTGTCACGCGCCAGCTAATGAGTAATTATTCCAATAAATTGTCGTGAATTTTTTGAACATCGTCTTGGTTCACACCAATCATTTCCAAATAATCACTAATTGTTTCGTGCTTGGCGGCAATTGCGCCAAATGCTGCTTGCAAATACTCAGCATAAACCGCGCCCATGGGCCAGGTGGCTTCAACTGGGAAAGTGCGGCCAAATCTTTGCCCCAATTTTTCGGCATAACCTTTAATAATTTTGTCGAGATATGGAATTTTATTGGTCAGCATATAATCATCTTCAATTATAGCATCATCAACCTCGAGGCATTTTAGAATCAAGGCGCACAAAACCCCAGTTCTGTCTTTCCCCGCCGCGCAATGAATTATTATTGGCGCATCATCATTTGCCAGCGCCAAAAAAGTCTCACGGAATAAATATTTGTGCTGATCTATAAATGGAATGCGCTGATAAGTATCAATCATATGCGCAAAAGTTGCATCATAAGTAACTTCATCGTCGCGTAAATAAGCCATATGCGGCGGCAGGGCTCCGCCATCGTCATGGACATCTAGCCCCTCTAAGCGGCGCAGCGGCAAATCGCCAAAATCACTCGGTTGTTCTTCGCGTTCTTTTGCGCGGCGCAAATCTATGATTGTTTTTGGTGAATGTACTTTGAAAGATTCCATTCCGCTGTCGGTGATATTTGAAAATTGCCCAGCGCGAAATAATTTGCCTTTTTTTACTGTTTGGTCGTTTTGGGTTTGGTATCCACCAAAATCACGAAAATTATGAACGCCGCCGATTTCGATAAATCTATGCATTGCGCTACCTAAAAGGGGGTTCGTCAAAGGAGCGTAATTTGCGCGAGTGAATCACTGCTTCTTTTGCGCGCATAGTTTCAAGCGTGACAATGCCGATTTTCAAATGTTCACCAATTGCGCGCTCATAAAACACATTGGCCGCGCCGGGCAATTTGATTTCACCATGCACTGGCTTGTCAGAAATACAAAGTAGTGTGCCATATGGCACTCGGTGGCGGAAACCTTGCGCCGCGACCATACAGCTTTCCATATCGACTCCAATAGCGCGCGACATATTGATAAGTTGCCGCTCGGACGACCAATAAAGCTCCCAATTTCTATCGGCAAAACTCACAACCGTTCCAGTGCGTAATCGCCGCTTTAAGGCTTCTGGCGCTTCGCCGGTTACTTTAATTGCCGCATTTTGCAACGCGATTTGCACTTCGGCAATTGGCGGTATGGGAACGCTAAGCGGCAATATATCATCAAGCACATTATCGCGCCTTAAATAAGCATGCGCCAAAACATAATGGCCAATTTTCTGGCTTTGCCGCAGGCCGCCGCAATGGCCAACCATAAGCCAGCAATTGGGACGTAAAACCGCCAAATGATCGGTAATATTTTTGGTATTGGAAGGCCCGACGCCAATATTCACTAAGGTGATGCCGTCACCCTCTTTGGAAAGCAGGTGATAGGCAGGCATTTGATATTTGCGCCAATTACCGCTTGCGACAAGTTTAACCGCATCATCGGCGTTATCGATAGTAATATCAACGCCGCCCGAACAAACCAATTTGTAATATGGACTATCGGGATATTGAATTTCATTGGCCGCCCAAAGGACAAACTCATCAACATAGCGGGCGTAATTGGTGAACAAAATCCAGGGCTGAAAAGCCTGCCAATCGGTGCCAGAATAATGCATCAAGCGCTTTAGCGAATAATCAACTCGCAAAGCATCATATAACCCAAGGGGCCTTGAATCATCATGGCCAAAATCCCAAAGACCATCGACAATTTCATCACCAACACTGTCAAGTGTTGGCGTTGGGAACCACCTAGCGAGTTCATCGGGAGGCACATCGCCAACGCCAAGTTCATTTTGCCCATCAACCACATAGGCATAAGGAATTTCTTGATCCGAAACTTCAATAGTTAATTTTGCTCCGTATTCACCAACCAAAGGCACGAGTTGCTCGCGCAAATATTGGGCGAATTGGCGCGGGTGGGTTACCGAAGTTGTGTAAGTTCCGGCTGTATTAAACTTGGCATAAGCACGGCTGGAAATGGGCGTTGGGCCATCTGGCTCATACACCAAAGTTATTTGTGGGTAGCGAAATTTCGCGCGTTGTGCCGCAGTTGGCGGCACTTTGGTTTTTACAAATTGCGCTAGGCTTGATTTTAGTGCCGCTACGGCGTCTTGATATAATTCGTCAAGGCGCCCAATTGCGGCCTCTATTTCTTCTTCGACATTTTTCATTGCTTAAGTTTGATGAAAAGCAAGCGACTTGTCAATCAAAGCATCAAGTCAATTTTATGATAATATTGTTTCAAGCGCCATAATTAATAAAGAGGCGCAAAAACAAATCCATTAAACCACCATTTGTGATGCCAAAGAAAGTAGTGGAAAAACCAAAGCAACAACAATTACAGTTGCAGCAAGAATGCTCTGAACGCGGAATTGGTTTGTGTTTGAATTGAAGTTAGTCATTATAATAGTCCTTTTTCTGGGTTGCGCTGCGATGTGTTGTGCAGCAATAGTGTGGTAGTAACCTAAGACACTAATGAGGTCAAGCATTATTTTTAGGATTTTGCAGTTGATTTATTTTTACGGCCAGCCATCGTAGCCCTGACGAGCTAATCAAGCCATTAAGAAACCCGTCTATTTTGGCAAATTTGAACGATTAAATTTGACTCTTGGCCGGTTTTCAATTTATTTTCATTGAAGAAAATAGCGGAGGGGCAAATGTTAGATTTGATACGTTGGATTGTTGAACGCGGCCATTTATTTGTTTTTGGGTCCATTTGTACGGTTCTTGTAACGCTAACGCTTCTTGCGCCCTTCCTAAGGCATAAATTGCAAATAAAAATTAGCAAGGAAATGTCTGACGCCGCAGAATCTGCACATAGCGCGATAATAACATTTTTGGTTTTCATTCTCGCTACCTCCCTCATTACCCTAGAGGGCAAAGTGAATTTGCTAAATGATACCGTTGCGAAGGAAGCTGAATCTTTGGTTTTCGCTAGTCGTTCTTTGTCGAGATTATCAGAATCTGCGGCGCGGCAAGCGGAAATCGACATTCGACAATATACCTATGACATAATCAACAAGGAGTGGAAACTTCTTGGCAGTGATAAATATAGTGAAGATGTTGAACGCGATTTTGTAAAAATGTTGGAAGAAATTGAAGATATCGAACCCCAAAATCAGCACGAAGCCGAAATTCAAGATTTAATTCTCCATAGCTTGCAGCTTGCAGATCAAGAGCGGCAAGAAAGGCTTGCCAACACTGGCCTAAGTCTGTCGCCAATTTATTGGGCAATGATTTTGGGGCTTTCAGTATTATTGATATTTTTAGCCGCAATGGGCGAATGGAATAAGCAAAATATTATCAAAACTGGGGGTGTTACCTTTGCGCTGGCATTATTTATTTCTATGGTTTTGACTTTCGAATGTCCATTTAACGGCGATGTTGCGGTCAAACCAAAACAGATTGAAATTGCGCTCAAAAAAATGTCACAGCATTAGGTCATTAAAGTCTTTTAAAAACAAGAATTGCCTTCCCAGGCGAATGATTCAACGATTTTATCGCGGCTTATTACAAAACGGCGGACACATAATAAATGGCGGGTTTGGATAGGTGTAATATTTGTGGTGGGGATTTGCATATTTTCATAAACCACGCGGCGAGTTCCGTCGGGGTTGATAATTTCGCGCGCCCGCGACACTGTGTCGTATGAAGTATAGGTGTCGCCGCCCGAAGTATTAGTGCGCTCATCGCGATATTGGGCGACTTCACGGCCGTCAGTTAAAGTGTAACTCGAATGGGGTGGGCCAAATGCCAGCACCATTATATCGGCAGATTTGCCAACAAAGCGGGTATTCATTTCCAGCTCATAAGCCGCGCGGCGTTCGGGATAGGGTATGCTCTGACAAGCGCTTAACGCCAATGTCGCACCCACAGAAATTACCGCCAACATGGTTATTTTGGGAAAAGCTCGCATGATAATTCTCCAATTGAACGTACTATCACAAAACCATGCTGAACTATAGCTGAACCCGCATTAAAATTTTTGCGATTTCAATTTCTCGCGCATCGCGGCAATACGTTTAACATTATTGGCCAATATTATATCCACCCTTGCCGGCCCAGCTTTTTCGGGGCTGCCGCAGTCAAATGGTGGGGCAGGGTCATATTCGAGGCCAAGTTGCAGCAATTTGGCGGCTTCACTGCCTGCGATTTTCGCATGAAGTGTCAAACCAAAATCTATACCCGCCGTCACGCCGCCCCCTGAAATTCGGTTTCTATCTTGAACGACTCGCTCCTTCACAAATTCTGCGCCATATTTCGCAAGCTCATGCCCCCACGCCCAATGGCAAGCTGATTTATAGCCTTCAAGCAAACCCGCCGCGCCCAAAACCAAAGATCCATTGCAGACCGAACATACATATTGCGCATTGTCGCCTTGGGTTTTTAGGAAATCCAAAATTTCAGTATCTTCAATTAGCGCGAAAATTCCAATACCACCGGTGACAACCAATATATCAAGCTGTGGGCAATCGGCAAAAGTCGTCGTTGGCACGATTGCGAACCCTGAATCAGTCATCACTGGTGCAAGGTTTTTGGATAAATAATAGGTTTGGCAATTGGGCAAGCGCGATAAAACCTGCGCCGGCCCCGTCATATCGAGCTGTGTCATTTGCTCAAAAACAAGAAAGCCGATTTGGAGTGATTTTGTTGTTGGTGAAGCCATTTCTTTGAATAGCCGCCAATATTGCGCTGGTCAAACTTGTGAAGCGCTTGACATTTGTATAGATAAATGTATAGACAAAAAATGAACATTGAAATATCTGGTTTCGATTGGGACGATGGAAACATCGAAAAATGTGCAAAACATGGTGCATCAATCGAAGAAATCGAGCAAATTTTCCATCAAAACCCAGGAATCGCGGCGGACACTAAGCATTCTGATGTGGAACAAAGATATATCGCTATTGGTAAATGCGAAAATAGTCGGCCAATGTTTGTCGCGTTTACAATGCGAAAAATAAATGGCGAAAATTATATTAGGCCAATAAGTGCTAGATACATGCACGAAAAGGAGGTGCTATCATATGAAAAAAGTTCCTAATTTCAAAACCGACCAAGAGGCCGAAGATTTTCTAAATCAAGATTTATCGGATTTAGACTTCACCCAATTCAAAAAGACAAGTTTTGAATTTTTGGCAAAGGATGCGCAAGTTAATATGCGCTTCCCAAGGAAGTTATTGGATGCCGTAAAGCAAAAAGCCAAAGCGCAACATATGCCGTATCAGAGGTTTATTCGTGAGGTTTTGGAGCGAACCATAACCGAGGCCACAAGCTAAACTCGGACTTTTGCACCTTTTAATCCATCAACTTCTGGCTCAAATATGTATATTCCAATGCGCGGCGTTTTGCGGCTTCGACTAGGTTTGCTGCTGCGCCGTGGCCGCCGTCTATGTTTTCATAATATAAAAATGGCATTCCTAATTCTTCCATTTTCGCGGCAAATTTACGGGCGTGGGCGGGGTGGACGCGGTCATCTTTGGTGGAAGTTACGAAAAATGGCTCGGGCATGTCAT
The DNA here is from genome assembly GCA_009773395.1 of Hyphomonadaceae bacterium. Lineage (GTDB taxonomy): Bacteria > Pseudomonadota > Alphaproteobacteria > Caulobacterales > Aquidulcibacteraceae > Pseudaquidulcibacter. The sequence goes on from WRPI01000004.1 coordinate 130,133, forward strand.
CGCGCTTGCGAAGTATATTATAAGGGCTAAGCCGTTCAAGCCAAGCTCGTTCTGCGGGCACATCGGGGCTGCCATATTCGTCAACCCATGACGCGCCTGCTAATAATAAATGATAGCGCAACATGTCCAAAAGCGGCACTTGCACAACTGCGGCATTGAATAATTCAGGGCGCTGGGTAAGCATTACCCCCATCAAAAGCCCGCCATTTGATCCGCCCATTATTCCAAGCCTTCGTGGGCTGGTTACATTTGTTGCTATCAAATCTTCGGCTATTGCAATGAAGTCATCATATACCACTTGGCGCTTCAATTTAAGGCCAGCTTGGTGCCAATCGGGCCCAAGTTCACCACCGCCACGAATATTGGCCAAAGCATAAGCTCCGCCGCGCTCCAACCATAATTTGCCAACATAGGCCGAATAATTGGGGCGCTGGGAAACTTCAAAACCACCATAGCCATATAATAATGTTGGCGTGCTGCCGTTCATCGCAATACCGCGTTTGTGCACCAAGAAATAGGGGACTTTTGTGCCATCTTTAGAGATTGCTTCATGCTGTTCAACCACTAAATCGCTTGCATTAAATCTTGCAGGTTGGGATTGAACGACATGTGGGTCTTCATGAGTCTGGCTTGAATACAAAATCGAAGGTGGGGTTAAAAGGTCATTGTATGAATAAAAAACTTCGTCTTGGCGCATGCCACTATCAATAACCGATGCCACGCCATTCTGTGGCAATCGCACGCCATTGGTTAAAGCTCGGGAGGCAAATTCATATTTAATAATCGTGCTTTTTACATTTTCACTTATTTCAACAATCAGTGCATCTTTTGTAAGGCTAGCGCCTTGCAAAGACCTGCGTTCACTTGGGCTAAAATACGAATTTACGTCAATCTGGCCGCTTGTTGCGATAAGCGACGCTATTGGAGCTGCTAATAATGACCCAGTCGGGTAAGTTTGGTTATTGCCGCGCGGCTGCCAATTTTCCTCAATTGAAAAATAGAGCTTCCCTTCGCGCAACCCAATAATCGAAGCTTTGCTTGGCAAAGCAAGTTCTTGAGGCTGATTATTTGGCCCCATATAAAATGTCTTGCTAGTAAAAAATGTTGGTCCTCGATTGAAAAAATGGTGGAAATTCACACCGTCATCAAGGCGGAACGAGCTTGCCGAAACATCGGTTCTAGTGCCGCGAAATAATTCAACTGCTTGCGAAAGCGCTTGTCCGCGCTTAAGGACTTTCACAATATAGGGATAGCCGCTTTCGGTAAGGCTACCTTCACCCCAATCGGTCGCAACCAATAAAGTATCTTTATCAACCCAGGTGAAGTCCGATTTTGCTTCGGGTAAATTAAAGCCGCCATTAACAAATGTGCGGGTATTCATATCAAATTCACGCTCAACAACTGCGTCTTTGCCGCCGTCGGAAAGTGAAATCATACAAGTCGTATTCCATTGGTCGTTGGGATCAAGGCAGCTTGAACCTTTATAGACCCAGTTTTTGCCCTCATCGCGCGCCAATTTGTCGATGTCCAAAATGGTTTCCCATTGCGGTGAACCACTGCGCCATGACGCAAATGTTGCACGTCGCCAAAGCCCGCGAACTTGGGTTGCGTCTTGCCAAAAGTTTGTGACATAGCCTTGCGAATAGCCGCCAAAAGTAAGCCTGTCGGTGGCGCGAATAATTGCCATGGCGTCATTTTCAAGGCCCTGATAGCGCGAGTCATTGCGCAAGCGTGCCAAAGACGGTTCATTATGCGCGCGCACCCAATTAAGCGCCCGCACGCCATTCACATCTTCAAGCCATTGATATTGGTCGGTCTTAGTCGTGGTAACTTGGCCAGCTTTAGGCTCACTCATATTTGCATTTTCCATATTTGCACATGCGCCAATCGCGGCAAAAGAAACTAGTGCCAAAACAAACTTCCTCATGTTTCATCTCCAGCCTCAAGCAAAGGCTTTCCGTCTTCATCGGTAAGATGTTTGGTAAGCATTGTAATACTGACAATCCAAAATATCATGTTTACCGCAAAATCGCCCCACATATTATAAGTCACCCAAATATGTTCTTTCGGGGCTTTTGTAACTGGCGCAAAAATCCGCCACATAATTTCATTGATTATAGCCAGTGAAATATACATTATTCCCGCATTAAGACTTAGGCGTCGCCAATGCTCATCGGCCATATGGATTGCACCATCAAATAATGATTTCAATAAGTTATGCTTCACCAAGACTGAATAAACTAAAATTAGGCCCATAAGCGAATAAATCAAAGTTGGCCGCATTTTAATGAAAATATCATTGGCGAGCCAAATTCCAAGGCCAGACATTATCAAAATCATCACAAAAGAAAAAAGCGCAATTGGCGATAATTTGCGGGTTTTCCACCATGAAAACGCAAAGCCCAAAATCGCAACCGGCAAAAACACCATTGTCGCCGCTAAAATCGGGCTTGGTTGGTGGGTTTTATTGGCCCACATATAGCCAATAAAAAAAGCCAGGGCAGGGCCTAAATCGGAAATAAGGCGCACCCATGTCGGGCTGGTGGGTTTTTTGGCGAGCGATTGTGTCGAGTTATTTTCTGTCATAAGGGTTTTTAGCAATTCATAGCGCAAGCGCAAAGCGAACAACTGAGTTTATTTTTTGATAGCTTATCGGCGCTATAAACATCTAATGAAAATAAACCGACGAAACCTCAGCGCCCTCACTTTTGCGGCACCATTTCTGACCGCCTGCAATAACGACCCCGCGCGCGTAATAATCGGCACTAAATCACCAAAATTAAAAGCGCAAACAATTGATGGCAACTTCATCCACTTTGGGGAATTGCCACGCCCCACCGTGGTTCATTTCTTCGGGCTTTGGTGCGGGCCATGTATGGCGGAAATGCTAGTTTGGCAAGACGCGATTAAGCAACTCAAAAACATGGGCGGTATTGATATTGTGCAACTTCATTTGGGTGCGGTGCCGTCGCAATATGAGAGCCTGAATAAATGGAATGACGCTTTAGACTCCGATATTAAAACCCCAATAATTCTCGATGAAAGCCGTGAAATTGGCGATCAATTTCAAGCGTTCGGCACGCCCACGACAATTTTGATTGACAAAAATCAGATTATTGTCGAGCATTTTTGGTCTTTGAATTCTGGGCGAAATCTGTCTAAATTGATTGATGTTGCTAAAACAACAATTCGACAATGACGGGGAACAATATGGGCGAGCGCGTAAAATATGAATTTGCAGACGGCATTTCACGCATCACAATGGACGATGGCAAAGTAAATGTTATTTCGCCCGAAATGATTGCAGAATTAAATGAAGCTTTTGATTTGGCACAAGCGGATCGTGGCGTGGTTTTGCTTGGCGGTAAAACAGGCATTTTCTCTGCTGGGTTCGATCTTAAAGTATTGCGAAGCGGTGATAGCGGGCGCATTTTTTCAATGTTGCGCGGCTGTGCCGACTTGGCGCTAAGAATCATGACTTTCAAAAAACCAGTTGTGACATTCAGTATGGGCCACACTTACCCCGCAGGCTTATTTTTGATGTTGGCATCAGACCTTCGGTTGGGGACAAAAGGCGAGTTCGCATGGGGCTTTAATGAAGTCGTAATTGGCCTTACTTTGCCGCAATATTCGCTTGAATTGGCGCGGCAGAGGCTTACGCCATCATATTATAGCCGCGCTACAATAACTGGCGAATTATTTGGCCCCGATGAAGCGCTGGCGGCTGGTTTTATGGATATATTATGTTCGCCCGAAGAAATTGAAGCCAAAGCACTTAATGCGGCGACGCAACTAACAAAAATCAATCATGATGCGCATTATGCGACCAAACTGAAAGTGCGCAAACAATATATTGACGACCTCAAAACCGCTATCGAAGCCGAATTGCCCAATCCAAGCGCACAGTAAACTTGGTTCACCGCCCTTGTTTTGACAAAATCAAACACGATATAGAGCGTTGGATGTCCAAGATGAATCGTTTTGCCGCGCTCTTTTGCACCATTTTTGGCAACAAATATTTGGCTAATACTCCAGTATTAACCGCATATTTGTCACCAAAACTGGCACAAAATTGCTGCGACAAATTCGCTTCATCTTGAACATCCAACGCTCTAGTTGGTTCCATTATTCAAAGCCGCGACTTTGGATTTTGATTTGAAATGAGTTTATTTTGCGCCACCAAAAATTCAAAACCTCGGCTCTATTGCTTGAATTGCGTGAAGCATTTGCCGATGACCATCCGATTTTTTTGGCCGAAGTTTTGCGAAAACTCGAAAATCGAGCATTCGGCCTTTTGCTTTTTGCTTTGGCCGCGCCCAATTGTGTGCCAAATATTCCGGGTATTTCGACAGTTTTCGGTGTGCTTTTGCTCGCTCCCGCATTGCAACTAATTCTCGGTGCGAAGCAAGTTTGGCTACCACGGCAAATTTTAAACATCGAAATTCAGCCCAGCACTTTGCGCGCGGGTATCGACAAATTCGTGCCTTTATTGGTGAAAATGGAAAAAATGTTCCGCCCAAGATTGGAATTTTTGACCACAAGGCCATTCACGATTTTATTGGGTATTCAAGTTCTGATTTTGGCTTTGATACTAATATTGCCACTGCCATTGGCAAATATGGTCCCTGGCATGAGTGTGGCGATTCTGGCAGTTGGACTTATGCAAAAAGACGGCTTTTTGATTTTGCTATCAATGGTGTTTTTTTGGTTCAGCCTTTTGTTGGCACCAATGGGATTTGGAATGATGTATGCGGCAGTTTATTGGCTATGGCATTATTTGCTTGGCATTTTTGCGCAGCTTCAAGGTTAGCGCCAGCGCAATTTATTTCAATTTCAACCACTCACCCATGATTGCATTTACGGCATCTGGGGCTTCTTGTTGAACCCAATGGCTGACATTTGGCAAGGTTTTGAGGGTAAAATCTTCGACTAAATCACTATAACGCACACCCTCATAGCCTTGGGTTAATTCAATCCCGAGCGCCTTATCGGCTTCGCCCCAAATCATCAGAACTGGGATTTCTATTTTCGGCAATTTGGGACCATTCGCCCCACGCAACCCACTTAATGCCGCACGATAATAATTTATCATCGCAGTCATTGCCCCAGGGATTAGGGCATTGTCGCGATAGACTTTGCAAACTTCGTCGGGAAATTTGCTTTTATCAACTGCAGCCCCGCGAAAAACTTTAGTAATCGCAATGGCATTGTCCTTTAATATTCGCCATTCAGGTATTTTGGGTAATTGAAAAAAGAAAATATACCAAGATTTTTTCATTTGCGCCCAAGTTTTAAGCCCCGCGCGCATAATGCTTGGGTGCGGCACATTCATTACAATTAGGTGTTTGAGCTGTCGTTTACGTTGTATGGCAAATGCCCAAGCCACTGCCGCGCCCCAATCATGACCCACCAAAGTTACTTCGCGCCCCTGTGCGCCAATATCAATAAGCGCCGCGACATCATCAGTGAGATGCCCAATGTCATAATCAGAAATCAAAGGCGGTTTTGAAGATTGGCCATAACCACGCATATTTGGCGCATAGATTTCATAGCCCATTTCGACCAAATATGGAATTTGCTCGCGCCACGAATAATTGGTTTCTGGAAAGCCATGCAGCAAAATCGCAAATTTAGGATTGCCGCGCCCTGCAATAATGACTTCAAGTTCGATGTCATTGACGGCAACCGTTTGCGATTGCGGCTCAGGCGAGATTTTTTTAGGCTTTTTGATGGTCATAAGCGAATTAAAGCACGGCAATCTAGGTTTGTCACTCAAGCTCAAACATTTTTGTGAAAGATTGCTTGCAAAATGCAATAAGAACTTGATATTGGGGTTATTGAGTTTTGAATCAAGGGGTAAAATCATGGCATCATCAGACTATGTGCACGGAAAAATGGACGTTAAGGAACAATCTGAAACATTTGGCGGATTTATAAAGTTTTCGCTTTGGGCGGGCCTTATTGTCGGCTTGGGGATTTTTGGTCTGGTTTTGGTTTATGGCGCGAACTATCCGTGGCTTGGCGCGGCATTCGGCATGATTGTTTTGGGCGGCTTAATTGGCATGCTTTTGAAAATGGGTAATGCTTGGCTTTATACATTAGGCGGCATTGGCTTGGTTTGCGTGGTTGCTGCGGTCATTGAAGCGGCGGTAAAATCATTCTCCTAAATTAAGGCGAACTATGAGTTTTTTGGCAATATGAGTTCGACAGATGAAATGCAGGCATTGGCCGCAAATATTGGCGCGCGGGCTCGTGCGGCTTATGGTGCGCTTGCAAAAACCACGATGCAACAAAGATCGGGTGCATTGGTTTTTATGGCGCAAAACGTCAAAGCCGATTGCGAACTTATCCTAGCCGAAAATGCCAAGGACATGGCAAAAGGTCTAAGTGATGGCCTATCATCGGCGATGTTAGATCGGCTCAAGCTCGACGAAGCGAGGGTGGACGCAATTGCCTCTGGCCTAATTGAAATGGCCAATCAAGGGGATCGGCTTTTTGAAATAATTGAAGAATGGTCAAGGCCAAATGGCCTGATTATGCAAAAAGTGCGGATACCAATTGGGGTAATTGGCGTTATTTACGAAAGCCGCCCCAATGTAACTGCCGATGCGGGCGGGCTGTGTTTGCGCTCCGGCAATGCAGTGATTTTGCGCGGTGGCTCGGACGCTTTCTTGACTTCTTGTGCAATAACTAAATCCCTACGCGCGGGCTTGGTGCAAGCCGGCCTGCCTGAAGACGCAATCCAAATAATTCCGACAACAGACCGTGCAATGGTTGGTGAAATGTTGCGCGGCATGGCAGGTGCAATTGATATGATTGTTCCGCGCGGCGGTAAATCATTGGTTGCGCGCGTAAATGATGAAGCCAAAGTTCCGGTTCTTTCGCATCTTGATGGCATTTGCCACACTTATGTTCATGCTTCGGCGAATTTCGAAAAATCCGTCAATATAATTTTGAACGCCAAAATGCGCAGAACTGGCGTTTGTGGTGCAACTGAAACTCTTTTGATAGATGAAGCAATCGCCAAAGAGTTTCTGCCCAAAATTTGCGCCGCTCTTGAAAATGCAGGCTGCGAACTTCGGGGTTGCGAAATGACCCGCGTAATTGTGCCGATGATTGCAGCAAAGGACGATGATTGGCAAACCGAATATTTGGCGGCCATTATTTCGATAAAAATTGTCAATGATATAAATGAAGCTATCGAACATATTGCCCAAAATGGTTCTGGCCATACTGACGCAATTTTAGCCGAAGATATAAATGCCGCGCAAAAATTCTTGAGCGAAGTTGACAGTGCAATTGTAATGCACAATACCTCTACCCAATTTGCTGATGGCGGCGAGTTTGGTTTTGGCGGTGAAATTGGTATTGGCACAGGTCGTTTACATGCACGTGGCCCAGTTGGAGCCGAGGGGCTGACAACATATAAATATGTGGTTCGTGGAACTGGTCAGATTAGGCCATAATTTCACTAAAATTGGGGAAAATAATGCGCAATTGGCCTTTGGCATTTAGGGGGCAGAAAATTGGTCTGTTGGGCGGGTCGTTTGATCCAGCTCATTCAGGTCATTTGCATGTCGCCGAAACTGCGGCGTGCCTTTTGGGGCTTGATAAGGTTTGGTGGCTGGTGTCGCCGCAAAACCCACTAAAAATAGGCTCAAGCCCGCTCGCCCAAAGGCTGGCGTCGGCCAAAGAAGTTGCGCGGGGCCCTAAAATGGTGGTTACAAGCATTGAAACCGACCTAGGAACCCAATATACTTTTGATACTCTAACCGCACTTAAAAGCCGATATGTCGGCGTAAAATTCATCTGGATTATGGGCGGAGATAATTTGGCTGGCTTTGAACATTGGAAAGGCTGGACGAAAATCGTCAGCCAAGTACCAATTTGTATTGTATCACGGCCGAGTGCTGGCCCGAAAGCGCGGCTTGGGCGCATGGCACGGCATTTCGAAAAACGCCGCCTTGCTTTGTCTAATGCCTCAAGCCTAGTTAATCGCCAGCCTCCAATATGGGTTTATATTCCTGCAAGGTATAATCAATTATCGTCAACCGCGATAAGGGCAAATCGAAGAAAGCCCAACTGATTTATATCAAAAAAAAATATCGCTATTTTTCAGTCAAATTTTGCTTTGGAACGGTCTTAGGGTCAGGTTTGCCCTAAGCCCATTCGGTAATTATCCCTATGCACCCTAGGTTTTTGTCAAGGCCCGCAGCCGCTTCGCGGCCTTGCAATGCGCGAGGCCTTGACAAAAACCTAGGGCGCGCCACAAACTCGGTGAATGGTTTATGGTTAGACAAGTCTAGCCATAAACCATTCCAAAGCCACTTAATCTCTCTTTCCCACAGCATATGTTAATTACTTCGGTTGAACCTGACTAATTCCATTTGAACTTTCGCCGCACCAGGCTTAAGTCGCTGCTGACACTTCCTGAAATAAAACTGCAAAATGTCACAAAAAATGCAAATATTTACCTTTTGTTTGCGTCTTCTAAACCGCGTGTTCACCATATTGGTTTAGACTTCAAACTCAATAACAAGAATGAGAGTTTTGGGTAATGGCGAAACAAGAAGCACAATTTGCAACACAGGACGGGCTAGACTTGGACTTAATGCGCGATTTTATCATGCAGAACCCAGATTTTGTTCGCACCGATGAAGAACTTCTGGTCAGAATTGCCACGGATCCGCATTCAGGAAATGTGGTTTCATTGGGCGAATTGGCGCGCAATCGCTTATTGCGCGAAACGCATGCCGCGAAATCAAGGTTCGCGCAAATTGTTGCGACTGCCCGTTCCAATTATGAATCACAAATAAGGGTTCAAGAGGCGATTATTGCAATTCTCGACAGTAAAGACGTTGTAGATCTGCGCGACAGACTTTCGGGTCATGTTGCTTTTTCATTGGCCGCCGATGCCTGCGTCTTGGCGATTTCAGATTCAAGCGCCAATGGCGAAGTTTTGGATAAAATGGGCAGCGTTTTAGAGCGTTTGGTTCCGATTGAGCGCCCAATCCATATTGGCCCAATCGATAAAACTCGCCCTTGGCTTTATGGCAATGAAGCGCAATTCATTAAATCTGAAGCCTTAGCACGGATTGAATTTGGGGCAGAGCGCCGCGTTGCAATGCTGGCAATTGCAAGTTCCGACATTGATTGCTTCCGTGAAGACATGGGGCTTGAGCTGATTACATTTTTTGCGCGGGTTGTTGAACGTGTGCTCACCCGCCTTAGCGCCCAAGGCCAGTTATAATTGCCATTAGCGGTTTCGGGGCCAAGCAAATATCCATTAAATGCTGATATAAGCAAAATACAAAATGACTGGCTTGAATTTCTAAGCAAAATCCGCCGCTATTCGAGCAATACGGTTTCGGCTTACGCCTCTGATTTTGAATATTTTCTAGACTTTCTTCATAAGCACAATAGCGGCGAGTTTTCCAAACAAGATTTATTGGAAGTTCGCGCAAGTGACATAAGGGCATTTCTTGCTTTTTCACGCGGCGACGAACGTGGCTTGTGTAATGCTTCAATTTCACGTTCATTGGCCGCCATTCGCTCCTTCTATAAATATTGCGATAGGAATTTGGGAATTGCCTGTCCGCAAATTGCACTAATTCGGGGCCCTAAACTTGTGGCGCTGGCACCAAGGCCACTTGCGCGCGAAAATGCGGTAAAGCTGGTTGAAACTGTTAGCGTACTAAGCGACGAAAATTGGCTCGGCCACCGTGATGAAGCAGTATTCATGCTGCTTTATGGCTGTGGGCTGCGCATATCTGAATGCTTGGCGTTGAAACTTGACGATGTAATTGGGAAAAATGAATTGCGAATTGTCGGCAAGGGAAACAAAACCCGGCTTGTCCCGATGCTTGATATTATCCATAAAAAAATCATAAAATATGTGCAAGAATGCCCACATGAAATAAAAGGCACAGTATTTCTTGGCGAAAAAGGTGGCCCATTAAGCCCAAGAATTGTCCAAAGACAAATCGAAAAAATGCGCGGCGCCTTGGGACTTAATTCAAACGCAACGCCACATGCGCTTCGCCACTCATTCGCGACACACTTATTGGCAAGCGGCTGCGATTTAAGATCTATACAAGAATTATTGGGCCATGCATCGCTTTCGACCACTCAAAAATATCTCGAAGTGGACGAGGCGCATTTACTGGCAGTTTTCCACCAAGCCCATCCGCGCGCTCATTAAGCACAATTGATGCAATATAATTAAGCAGTATTTGCATAAATTCTGTGCCATTTGGACGATTGCACACCTCAATCCTGTCTTTTGCTTGAAAAAACCGTGATAATTGAGAAGTGTTCGCCAATGCAGATAGCATAAGCTGCTTAATTTGGAGTCAGTGAAGTGAGCACAAATACAAATATTATCGATCGCAAAGCGAATTTTGGATTGCTTATGGGCGGCGTGGCAATTTTGGCCAGTCTTGGCATGGTTGATTTGGCGTATGCGCAAGACGCCGCCCAAGCAATTGTCCCTAAAATCGAACCTAGCGTCAATAAAGGCGACACTTCATGGATGTTGGTTTCGACTATCATGGTATTATTGATGATTTTACCAGGTTTGGCATTGTTTTATGGCGGCTTGGTGCGTGCTAAAAATATGCTTTCGATGTTAATGCAGGTTTCGGCAGTAACAGCAATCGGTATGATTGCCTATATTTTCTGGGGCTATACATTGTCATTTACTGACGGTGGCGGCGCTAATATGTTTATTGGCGGAACCTCAAAACTATTCTTAAAAGGCGTTGATGTTACCAAAATGGTGGAAACTTTTTCACCAAATGTGATGTTACCTGAATATGTTTGGATAGCTTTCCAAATGACTTTTGCCTGTATAACCGCGGCTTTGGTGTTGGGCGGTTTGGCCGAACGCATAAAATTCGCCGCAGTTTGCGCATTTGCAGTTTTGTGGCCGCTATTGTCGTATTACCCAATGGCGCACATGGTTTGGTGGTGGGCTGGGGCAACTTCTGCCATTGGCCAATCCGCAGATGATTTAGTCAAAGGCGCGGGCATGATTTGGGGTTGGGGCGCTTTGGATTTTGCAGGTGGAACTGTGGTTCACATCAATGCAGGTATCGCGGCTTTGGTTGGCTGTATTATTTTGGGCAAGCGCGAATCCTATCGCAATGAGCCAATTGCACCACATTCTTTGACGCTTACTTTTGTCGGCGCTGGGCTATTATGGGTTGGTTGGTTTGGTTTTAATGCTGGCTCAAACCTTGAAGCCAATGGCTATGCAGCTTTGGCGATGATGAATACTTTGGTTGCAACTGCCGCTGCGGGTATGTCATGGGCGGTTACAGAATGGGTGATTTCCAAACGACCTTCAATGCTTGGTTTCGCTTCAGGTGTTGTCGCGGGCTTGGTGGCAATAACCCCGGCTGCAGGTTTCGCAGGGCCAGTTGGCGCTGTGGTGCTCGGCCTTATTGTTTCGCCAATTTGCATAATTTTCTGTGCCAAAGTCAAATCAGCACTAAAATATGATGATAGTTTAGATGCATTTGGCATTCATGGTGTCGGCGGCATGATTGGCGCGATTGCTACTGGTATTTTGGTTAGCCCAGCTTTAGGCGGCACTGGCATGGTGGATTTCTCGAAATGCGATCCATCGGCTTGCGGCGCGTATGATTATGATATGCTTGCCCAAGTCATTATCCAATTGAAAGCAGTTGGCGTAGCCGTTGTTTGGTCAGCGATTGCTTCAATCATAACTTTCAGCGCTATTAAATATACAATTGGGCTTAAAGTTGACCAAGACACTGAAGAAGAAGGCCTCGATATTGCCGAGCATGGCGAACGAGCTTATCATCTTTAATAAGATTTCAGTCACAAGAAAAAAGCCCCGAAAGGGGCTTTTTTTAACATCCAGCGACTACTACACCGTCAAAGCAGACTTTATCAGATTTCCTTGGGCGCAAGAAAAACCGTTCCTGCATGCTAATTCCTGACGGGAAAAACGAAGTGCCGAGTGAGGTGTAAGATAAGCGGACATCACCCAAGATTATCGCCCCGTCTGTGGGAATCATCGCCGTCGCTAGGTTAATAGGGTTTCCGGATCCATCGACACCGGCAACCGTGACCGCAGTTCCAACTGGATACGCAGCCGCAGTCGAGCATGAGCCGCCTGAATTTACTACGCGTGACCATTCAATTTTTGGCGTGCCGCCAACCAAGGCAACGCTGGCAACTACTATCTCTGCATTAACACCGTTATAAGGCGCAAATACTTCGCGCGTAACCGAAACTGCGGCGGTAAGTGTGGCGCAATCCAATGTGCTGCCTTGGGCGACTAAATCGGCGATTGTTGATGCCGCTAAAGTAACTTTACGATCAACACTAACCGCTTGGCTGGCTTCGGTTGAACCAAAAAGCATGGCAATCATAACTGGCGCTACGAATGCAAATTCCACAGCAGAAGCACCGCGTTGTTTGCGGACTTTGAGGTTTTGCAAAGTTGATTTGCTAAATAATTTAGAGAGTAGTTTCATAAGACATCCAACTCTATTCATACGGCTCATTACGAAATGCCGAAGTTGCTACCAACATGCGATTATATGAACCATAAGCCCCGCCGCTATAATTTGACAAAGCATTTGAAAGTCCTGGCGTAAGCAAGGGCCAAACATAAAAAGAGCGAACAATTACCATTTGGCCCGAAGTTGAAGCTTGATATGGCTCATCAGCGGCTGAGCCCGGCACCAAACTGCCGTCTGTCCAAGGTTGCGCTAATGGACCCGTCGGCACGGCGCTAAATGCCTCGACCAACACAAATAAGCGATTGGTGCAATCGGCAAGACCATATAATCGATTGCAGACATTAGCTTTGAATTGGGTTTGCGAAATTGGGGCGGCTGTACTTTGCGCTTGGCCCGTGCGAATTTTGCGCGATTCTTCGGCCACTGCCGCTTCCAAAGTTGTTTGGGTGAAGAAAACCAACATTGTTTCGATCAATGCGAAAATCATAAAGACAAATGGCGTGGCAATAAGGGCAAATTCAACCGCGGTTGAGCCACGATTTTTGCGTCTCGCCATATTTCTTCTTCTCGAAAACAATGCCATTGGATAAACCCCGTGTGAAGGCCATATCACAATCTTGTTTCCACTAGCTTAACGAGGAAATAGAAATTTTATTTATTTAATGAGGTCTGACCCTAATTTCAGCGAACTATTGTCGGCCACCGCTACCATTCGTATGGGTTGCTCGTGAACGAATGCGGCCGGCAGTATCATTAAGTGGCCCCGCAGTTGAATCTGGTGTTACGATATCAACGCAACGTGAGTTGCATAGGCTGTTTTGGATTTCTCGGCCGTGCATTGTTGTGACAACGCCGGCTTGCGACCCTAGGCTCACGCTAATTTCACCTGAATAAAGGGTTTGCCCATTTTCGCCTACTACCAGAAAATGAGTGCGACCTACTGATTTTCCAACAACTAGCAAAATTTGCGGGCTATGCACTATAACATCTGCAACTGAGGCATTGCCAATAACTACGCCAGATGCCGGCCTTGTGAGCCGAACAACTTTTGATTGATCCAATTCAAGCTGCATCGAATGCGCCAAGGCTGGGCCTGCAACAAGCACCATAAGAACTGCCACAATAAAATTACGCATTTTGCACCTATCATGATTAAATCAACAGGATTCTTTTGGCATCGTTCGGTGAATGAGGAGTTAATTTTCTATGGTTTGCAACCTAAACCAAGCCTTGCAGGTGGTGGAAAAGCCTTTAATTTCGAGGTCACTGCAGAAATTATCACTAAAACATAATCGAAAAATCAAATTAAATCAATGCTATAAAACAATTGTCACATTTAATTATTTGTTGACCATAAGGATTCACAATATTTTAGTCGTGCTGCACTATTATTGTTTTTGGATAAGCGGAAAAGTGATGAATACCGCATCCTTGTATGCAATTAGGAGTTCAAAATGAAAAATTTAATTAAACGTTTTAATAAAAATGAAGCTGGTGCAACTGCAATTGAGTATGGCTTGATCGCTGCACTTATTGCTGTAGTTCTAATTACCTCACTTTCGCAACTGCTGTTGGTACTCGCTAGTTTTAGGCGAAGTCCTAAATAATCAACAAAGCCGAGTTTGCCTAAGCAACTCGGCTTTTTTTTTGGTAAAACGCTAAATAACAAAATAAATTGGCTCGATTCACCTGATATTAGTAAATTGAAGTTAAATTGGCGAGGATTGTTAGGAAAAATCTTTCAACAATTTTATAAATGGCTGGGAGTTCAAAATGAAGAATTTAATTAAACGTTTTAATAAAAATGAAGCTGGTGCAACTGCAATTGAGTATGGCTTGATCGCTGCACTTATTGCTGTAGTTCTAATTACCTCACTTCACTTGGTACTTTGGGCAACAACATGTCTTCACGCTTTACCACAATTGGTACTGCTATCGGCACACGTTAATATTTAATCTAAAAATAAAGATAGGCAAGAAGACAATGAAAAAATTGTTGAAATCACTTAATAAAAATGAGCGTGGCGCAACCGCAATTGAATATGGCCTAATTGCCGCTCTTATTGCAGTTGTCCTTATTACCTCGCTTGGTACATTAGGTAACAATATGAAAACTCGTTTTACAACTATTGGTACTGCCGTCGGCACTCGCTAATAATCGTAAGCTTAAAAAAACAAGGGCCGGGGCTTTGCTCCGGCCTTTTTTGTTGTAGTGCTTCCACATTTCTCGCTCATGATATAAAGAATAAAATATGACGATATCAGATTTAATTGCGCTATCAATTTTTGCCTTGTGCTGGCTCGGTTATGAGCCATTGCTTAAATTATTATCAAAAAAATCTGGCTTTATTGCCAAAGACCTAAGTGTTGTGCGGGCAGTTTGGATGCGCCGTCTGTGCACACGCGAAGCAAGGTTGTTTGATGCCAATTTATTAGGCCATTCGATTAATTCTGCTTCTTTTTTTGCTTCTGCCAGTTTGATTTTGATTGCGGCTGTAGCTGGTATGTTATTTCAAGGCGAAGTTCCAACTAAAGTCATTACTGGCCTAAGTGAACCATTGTCAAAATCACATTTGCTGGATCTAAAGCTCGTGCTCATCTTGGTTTGTTTGGGCCGTGGGTTTTTGAACTTCATTTGGGCGCTGCGGCAAATGAATTATTGCGCCGCCGCTTTTGGTGCATTGCCCGAAAAAATTGACAATCAAAGAGCAAAAGAATTTTCCGAGGCACTATTTTGTATTATTGAGCCAGCGATGTCGAACTTTTCGCAGGGCGTTAGGGGCTATTATTTTGCGCTCGCCGCAGCTTCCTGGGTGTTTGGCCCAATTGCACTTTGGATTGCAAGCTTAGGCGCCATGCTATTGTTGGCTTGGCGTCAATCTATGTCAGGCGCCTCAAACGGCCTTCACAAATTGCGCGATTTATTGGAAATAAGCGATAATTAGACGTGCCCAAATTGGTCAAATGTTAAGAATTTCGACTTAATTTCCATTTCGGATTAGGGGTATTGAAATGTCGCAATTGCATTTGTTTATAGTTTTGGCTGCAATTGCCACTTATTCTGGCTTTTTGATTATTGCCGCAATTGGCGATGCAAAAAGCTTCACCATCACAAATCGTTTGAACATTGCATTTGCGATCAGTTTTTTGGTTTTTGCATTGCCACTTGGATTGGCAGTCAAGGACATTGGCATCCATATTTTAGTGGCCGCTATCGCCTTTGGTATCGGGTTCTTATTGTTCGCGGCGGGTCTATTTGGTGGTGGCGATGCCAAACTTATGGCAGCGACCGCAATTTGGCTGGGGCCAGCGCCAATGTTATCTTACGGCGTGAACACGGCTTTGGCCGGCGGGCTTTTGGCGATTGTGCTGATTGCGGCACGGTTTCTTGCCGCAAAGATCGGACTTCCAAAAAAACCAAAATGGTTAAGAAGATTGATGCGAAAAACCAATCACGTGCCATACGGAATTGCACTTTGCGTTGGCGGATTGTTCGCTTTACCCCGTGCCACTTGGTTTGAACTTATTAAGTTGTTTTAATGATAAATTAAATTGCATAGTTAACTTTGTTA
The DNA here is from genome assembly GCA_009773395.1 of Hyphomonadaceae bacterium. GTDB lineage: Bacteria > Pseudomonadota > Alphaproteobacteria > Caulobacterales > Aquidulcibacteraceae > Pseudaquidulcibacter. Next base: position 146,199 of record WRPI01000004.1, read on the forward strand.
ACCTGTTCTTAGAAAATCTGGCCGAAAGTTTAGTTTGAGAAACTAAATGATTCTCTATCCCGTTGTCAGGGGGAGGCAGAACGCGTGAACGTAAGACAATTAGCAATTATTGGTGCCGCACTAATTATCGCGGCTGGCGCTTTTTTTTGGATGCGCAGCCAAAACGCCAATAATGCGGCACAAGTTGCGCCAGTCGTTGCAGCCCCAAAAGCGGAAATGGCTTTGGCCAAAGTCCTTGTTGCGCGCCGTGAAATGAACATTGGCGATAGGGTGTTAGCCGATTCGGTCGGCTGGGCGGATTGGCCATTGTCAGGGGTTTCAGCGGCATTTATTACCCAGCAAAATGCACCCAAAGCGGTCGAGGATTATGAAAATGCAGTTGTTCGCCTGCCATTGGTGATTGGTGAACCGATTACAACGTCAAAAGTTGTGCGTGCAAATGCACCAGTAAGCGCAATGGTTGCATTGGTTACGCCAGGGATGCGCGCAACGGCAGTTTCAATTACTGCCGAAGCTGGTGTTGCAGGATTTATTTTGCCAGACAATCGCGTGGACGTAATTTTAACCAGAGCAATTACCGCACAATCAAACGGCCAAAATTTCACGCGAACGGTTTCATCGACAATTTTCGAAAATGTTAGAGTATTGGCGATAGATCAAAATATGGCGACCACGAAAGACCAAAGGTCAATTACAGGCACAACTGCGACTTTGGAATTGTCGGTGGGCGACGCGGAAAAACTAAGAACTGCAGATAGTTTGGGCGATATTTCACTTGCACTTCGTGGCTATAGTGATGCGACTGGAACCACGGTTTCACGCACCGATGCTTTAGCACTTTTGCAACCGATACTGCCAAATGGGGCTGTAGTAAAAGGGCAAGGCGGACCAAATGGCGCGCCAGGCGGGCCTAATGACGCCGCTAAAACCGTTAAAATATATAGAGGCGGCCAATGAGCAATAAGTCTAAACCTTCAATAATTGCTATTGCCTTCGTTATGGCTATTGGGGCCTTGCCGGTTTCATTGCGGGCGCAATCGGCAGTTCCTTCAGCAGCGAGCCATCCTATTGCGAGCCAGCGCTTAATTTTGCCTAAAGGTAAATCAGCAATTATAGATTTACCAGTCGAAGCGCGTGATGTCGTTGTTGCAGATCCCAGAATCGCAGATGCAGTGATGCGAACGGCAAGGCGCGGATTTATCATCGGCTCTGAATTAGGCGAGACCAATGTCTATTTTATTGACGCCGCAGGTCGCCAAATTCTTTCACTCGAAGTTAGAGTTGCAAGGGACACTTCAGAACTCGATGCGCTTGTAAGCCGACTGGTTCCAGAAGCACGGGTCACTTTCGATGCAGTTGGTGACTCGATAATCCTCAACGGCGAAGTGCCTAATGCTGGGGTATCGGACCGAGTTTTGCAAGTCGCACGGCAATATGCGGGCGGCCCCGACAAAGTCTTAAACATGATGACCATTCGCTCTGGCGATCAAGTGATGTTGCAAGTTCGAGTTATCGAAATGCAGCGAACGGTCATAAAGCAACTTGGTGTCAATATGAACGGCAATAATTTGCTCAACCAATTGCTCCCAGAAGATTGGGGTCTTAATGTTGCCACTGCTAACGGGTTTTCCGTCAATGGAAGCTTTTTGGGCGGGACAACCGTTGACGCCAATTGGGCCAAAAATTTCATAAGGCCGTCGGGTTATACGTTTGGCTCTGGGCAAGCGGCGCTTTTGAATCCGTCATTATTTACGGGAGCCGCCGGTTATAATTATGTAGCGCCAGTTACTACATGTGTGGCCTCAACCATTGCTGGCAACCCTGATACCTGTAACACAACACCTGGCTCCACCACTTATGGTCCGGGTACAATTACGGCATCAGAAGGCGCTGGCTCGACAATTCAAGCGCTGGAGCGAGTTGGCTTGGCGCGCACTTTGGCCGAACCGCAGCTAACGGCTCTGTCGGGCGAATCTGCGCGGTTTCTTGCCGGCGGCGAGTTTCCAGTGCCAGTTTCGCAAGAAGGTAATAAAATTTCGGTTGAATTCAAACCATTTGGTGTCGGCCTCGGTTTCACACCTGTAGTATTGTCACCAAATCGGATTTCATTGAAAATTTCAGCCGAAGTATCCGAAATTTCGACTGCTGCGTCATTTCGCCAACCAGACACTATTTTGCGTGATGCAAATGGCGTTGTCACCGATACAATTCGTGGGCTTTCTATCCCCGGAGTTTCGGTGCGCCGCGCGGAAAGCACGTTGGAACTTGCGTCAGGCCGTTCGATTGTTATGGCAGGCCTAATTCAAGAGCAAACTCGTCAATCAGTTGAGGGATTGCCAGGACTAAAAGACTTGCCGATTTTGGGGAATTTGTTCCGATCGCGTGACTTTCAAAATAGCGAAACAGAGCTCGTAATCATTATCACGCCTTATCTTGTGCAATCAACCACGATGGCGCAATTACAGACACCTGCTGATGGCTATAATCCAGCGTCTGACCCAAGCGCAATTATGCTCGGTCGTTTGAACCGCATTGTCAGGCCTTCGTCAACTTCCGCCCCCGAAGGCAGATATCAAGCGCCCATTGGCCATGCAATAAGATAGGTAGAATCATGAAAAAGACCCATAAGGCACTGCATTTTCTAACTCTCGGAACAATCGCAATTATTGCGGGTTGCGCTTCGGGTGGGCGTGAATCTAACGTCAGGGCCGCCCAACAAATTCAAGATACCAGAACCATACTTGACGCTGTCACACCAGAAGTGAGACAAGTTGAAGCAAGGCTTCTTATCAGCGGCGAGAATGGCCATTTGTCGGCTGTTGAAATGAATAATGTGCGCGCATTTGTCGGCGAATATCAAAGGCTTGGGCGCGGCAATATTATTGTTACTTATCCCCAAGGGACCACACAAGACGGCATGGCACAAAATTTAGTGCGTGAACTTCAACGGCAAATTTATGCCAATGGGGTTGAATTTACTAATATGGGCTTCGGGCCATATCAAGCCCAAGCAGATCAAATTTCACCAATTATAGTCTCATTTGATCGTTATGAAGTGCGGCCAGTTGAATGCACGCCTTGGACACAAATTGACCCGCGCAAAACTGCCAACAACCAAGCAACCGAGCGATTTGGTTGCGCCCAGCGCGCCAATCTTGCCGCTATGGTCGTCGATCCTGGTGATTTAATCGGGGACCGACGTGAGGGCGTAACCGATGCGCAAAGACCGCAAGTTGGCATTGAGGCACTTAGAAAAGGTGAACTGAAACAAGTATCTGGCGCAGTTTCAGGGGGGTCCAATTGATGCAAAAGAAGAACAATCGCGAAAATTGGGAAGAATTGGCGATCGCGGATTCGCCTTTTGAATTTGATAATGACCTTGATTTTGTAAGCCCATTGCACAAATCGCCACTTTCGACAGGTATCGCCAACGATGGTGACTTTGACACTGGCGTATTTGAAGAAACTTATGTTGGTGAATTGGCACGTGGCGGCGACCAACCAGTTCCACGGATTTCAATCCAAGCTTTTTGCGAAAGGCCCGAAACTGCGCAATTGATACAATCAGCTTCTACCGATCGCCGTATCGCTAAGGCAACAGTTACAGTAAGTATGGGCGGCTTATTGGGCGCAATCGAATTTTTCCAGAACCAAGCGGTTCCAAACCTAATAATTGTTGAAAGTTTGGCGCCTGCAACTGCATTGATTCAGCAATTGGACGCGTTGGCGTCTTTGTGCGAAGAAGGCGTAAAAGTCATTTTGATTGGCGAAGCCAATGACATCGGCCTTTATCGCGAACTCATACGTCGCGGCGTATCGGAATACTTGGTTCCACCTTTGCAACCGCTACAGCTTATTCGCGCAATATCCGCATTATATGTCGATTCTGAAAAGCCTTTCTTGGGGCAAACAATTGCATTTCTGGGTGCAAAAGGCGGCGTTGGCGCTTCGACAGTCGCACATAATGTTGCATGGTCGATGGCCGAACATTCAAGAGTCAATACAACTCTGGTTGATTTGGACTTATCTTGGGGCACAACTGGCCTTGATTTTAATACTGACCCAACTGGAACAGTTTCTGATGCGCTTGAAACGCCAGACCGAGTGGACGATGTATTGCTCGATAGGCTTTTAACAAGGCATACAGATCACTTAACGCTTTTTACTGCGCCCGCTTCAATAGACCGCGAATATGAAATTGACCACGAAGCCTATGAAGTCGTGATCGACGGCGTGCGGCGCGGCGTGCCGTTTGTGGTTTTGGATTTGCCACATGTTTGGAATCGTTGGGTTCGCAAAACTGTATTAAACGCGGATCATGTCGTAATTGTTTGCCAGCCTGACTTGGCGGGGCTTCGCAATGCGAAATCCCTTTATGACATGGCGAAAATTGGCCGCCCGAATGATTCGCCGCCGAAAATTGTATTGAACATGGTTGGCGTGCCAAAACGCCCAGAAATCCCAGTAAAAGATTTTACTGCTGCATTGGGTGCTGAGCCGATATTGGTTTTGCCGTATGACCCAATGCTTTTTGGAACCGCATCAAACAACGGGCAAATGATTTCTGATGTTGGGCCCCAATCAAAATGTGCGGAAGGGCTCACCCATTTGGCTTCACTTTTCGCTGGTGCTGCAGTGCAAGGAAAAGCAAAACCAAAATCTCTGCTAGCTAAATTTCTACCCAAGAAAGCGGTGAAGTAATATGAGTTTTGGCAGGCGAGCAGAAGCACCATCGGTTACGCCAACGGCTCCTAAAATTGAAGTCGTCCAAAAAACTGTGGCTGCTCCTAAAGTGGAAGCGGCTGCTGCAGCGCCCCAGCCAAGCGCTGATAGGATTGCCAAGGTTACCAAACCCGTTCAAGAGCCTGCGCCAAAAATTGTGCCTGATACTCGAACTGAAGAATATTACCGGGTAAAAACTTCAATTTACAACGCCTTAATCGAAACCATAGATTTGGGCCAACTAGCGCAATTAGATCAAAAAACTGCGCGTGATGAAATCCGTGACATCGTAAACGAAATTATCGCCATAAAACAGCTGGTAATTTCTGTTGCGGAGCAAGAACAATTATTGAGCGACATCATCAACGACGTATTGGGTTATGGCCCACTTGAGCCTCTTTTGGCACGCGATGACATTGCCGATATTATGATAAATGGCGCACAAAATATTTTTATTGAAGTCGGCGGCAAAGTCACAAAAACCCCAATTAGGTTTCGCGACAATCAACAATTGATGAATGTCTGCCAACGGATTGTTTCGCAAGTCGGTCGCCGTGTCGATGAATCCTCGCCAATTTGCGACGCGCGTTTGCCCGATGGTTCGCGCGTTAACGTCATTGTGCCGCCATTGGCACTTGATGGTCCAACCATGACAATTCGTAAGTTCAAAAAAGACAAAATGCGGATGCAAGATCTCGTCGGTTTTGGCTCAATTTCCCCGGCTGGCGCTAAAGTTCTGGGGATTATTGGTGCTTGTCGTTGTAATATTCTAATTTCCGGCGGCACTGGTTCTGGTAAAACCACGCTTCTAAATTGCTTGACCGGCTTTATCGCCCCCGATGAGCGCATTATCACTTGCGAAGACGCCGCCGAATTGCAATTGCAACAGCCGCATGTTGTTAGGCTCGAAACTCGCCCGCCAAATCTTGAAGGCGCCGGCGCGATAACAATGCGCGATTTGGTCAAAAACTGCCTGCGGATGCGACCCGAGCGGATTATCGTCGGCGAGGTGCGCGGCCCCGAAGCGTTTGACTTGCTGCAAGCAATGAACACGGGCCACGATGGATCCATGGGAACATTGCACGCCAATAGTCCGCGCGAAGGCATTTCAAGAATGGAATCCATGATTACAATGGGTGGATTTTCTTTGCCGCCAAAAACCATTCGCGAAATGATTTCAGGCTCAGTTGATATTGTGGTTCAAGCCGCCCGCATGCGCGATGGTTCGCGGCGGATTACGCATGTAACAGAAGTTATTGGCCTCGAAGGCGAAGTGATTATCACCCAAGACTTGATTGTTTTTGAAGTTGAAGGTGAAGATGCAAATGGCAAAATAATTGGCAAGCATCGTGCCACGGGCATCGCGCGTCCAAAATTCTGGGATCGCGCGCGTTATTACGGCATGGAGCGCGAATTGGCCGAAGCATTAGACGAAGCCGATGTGTGAGGTAGCCAATGGATAGCTCACTTATTTTTTCTGGAATAATCGCGTTAGGAATTGTTGTTCTTGGTCTTGGGCTAGCGCAAAAAGATTCGTCGGTTGATAATAAACGCATTCAATATGTGTCAAAAGACAAAGAAGGTGCGCTTAAACGTAAGCAAGCCGATCCAGATGCAGATCGGCGCAAAAAGCTGCTCGGAAATATCAAAGATCTCGAAATCAAAGAACGGCAAATGCGCAAAGCCCGCCTTTCAACTGAAGCAAAAATCGAACAAGCTGGCATGACCATAACTCCGCTTAATTTTTGGATGTTTTCCATTGGCATCGGTGTTTTTGTTGCATTGGTTCTTTTTGTAATCGGCCAACCGTTTTATATCGCATTGGGAGCAGCGTTTGCTGCGGGTTTTGGCTTTCCGCAATGGGTATTGAAATTTATGATTGGCATGCGCCAGAAAAAGTTCATTTTGGAATTCGCAACTTCAATTGAAGTAATTGTGCGCGGTGTGAAGTCGGGCCTGCCACTAAACGAATGCCTGAAAATGATTGGCCGCGAAGCAATTGAACCGCTTGGCGGTGAATTTCGCAGGCTTGTAGATCAAACGTCAATGGGCGTGCCATTAGACCAGGCGCTCGCAAAATTATTTGAACGTATGCCTCTGCCTGAAGTTAGTTTTTTTGCAATTGTTTTGTCGATTCAGCAAAAAGCGGGGGGTAATTTGTCTGAAGCATTGCAAAATTTGGCGACAGTGCTTCGTTCACGCAAAATGATGCGCGAAAAAATTAATGCTCTCTCATCAGAAGCTAAAGCATCAGCCATGATCATTGGCGCTTTGCCAATTGCGGTCTGCGTTATGGTATCAATTACAAGCCCTTCATATATGTCGCTATTGTTTACAGATCCCACCGGTCGCATGGGCTTAATGGTCGGTCTTGGAATGATGGGAACGGGCATAATGGTTATGCGTAAAATGATTAATTTCGAGATTTAGGGCAGCAGGCGAACAATATGTTTCAAGAAGTTAGCTCCTTTGCACAAAAAGTTACCGACCCCGCCAATGTGGCGGCGGTGGTAATTGCTGCTGCATCGTTCATAACCTTGGTGACCATCGCCCAGCCGCTTTTTAGTGGCGACAAATTGGCATCGCGCATGCGTTCAGTTTCGACAGACCGTGACGAAATGCGCCGCAAGCATAGAGCGCTCTTGGCGCGCGAGTCAGCGGCGTCGGGTTTGCGCATGCAGGACAAAGGGCCGTGGAAGAATGTCGTCCAAAAACTAAATCTAAAGACTCTTTTGGCGGATCCAAATGTCGAATCGAAATTATTGCAGGCAGGTTTGCGTGGGCCAACTGCATCATCGGTTTTTTATTTTTGCCGTTTTGCGCTTCCGATAATTTTCTTCTTCGCCGCCTTTCTATATATGTTCATTGCGGGCGTGGAACTTAAATCAAACCAAAAATTGTTGGCAGGTATGGTTGCTTGCGCCTTTGGTTTTTATTTGCCGAATTTGGTCGTGGGCAATATGGCGTCAAAGCGCCAAAAGTCGATTATGAAAGCATTTCCAGACGCATTGGATTTACTGCTAATTTGCGTCGAAGCCGGCATTTCAATCGAAGCCGCCTTTGCCAAAGTTGGCGAAGAAATCGGTTCATCATCAATTGAATTGGCCGAAGAATTGGGTCTGACAAACGCTGAGCTTGCTTATTTGCAAGACAGGCGCGTCGCCTATGAGAATCTGGCGAAACGAACGACCCATCCAGGCGTAAAAGCGGTGACAATCGCACTCACCCAAGCCGAGCGCTACGGCACGCCGTTAGGTGCTGCACTGCGGGTTATGGCCAAAGAAAACCGCGAAATGCGTATGACCGAAGCCGAGAAGAAAGCCGCCGCATTGCCGGCACAATTAACTGTGCCAATGATTGTGTTCTTCCTGCCAGTTTTGTTCATTGTTATTCTAACACCAGCCTATGTCAGATGGCAGCACATGAACCAAACCAATAGCGAAACTGTCGCTACGGCGAATGCTAAAGCAGTTAAGAGATAATCTAATTACTAGCGTGAGCAACGGCTTGGGAATTTGACTGAGTTCCTGAAGGCGGCGATGTATTCCACCGATTTTCTTCGCCGTTCAGCATCGCCCGAATATAAGCAATATTGCGCGCTGCGACATCGGGTGGCACGTCTTGCGCGGCCAGTCTCTCGCTTTCCTGCAAACGCCCTTGCAGCCCAACAATTAAGGCCAAATTTTGCCGCGATTGAATCGGCGCATTGGGTAAAGCGACAGCGCGGCGCAACATACGCTCGCCACCCGCTAAATCACCATTTAATGCCATGGAAAATCCAAGATTAGAAACAAGATTGGCATCATTTGGGGCAATCGCAAGGCCTTCATTATACGCGGTAATTGCCAAATCACTGCGACCAATTTTATCATATGCTATGCCTAGTCCGTTACGGACATTCGCATCGCGCGGCAAAAGTGAAATTGCTTTGCTTAAAGCTTGCACGGCCTGTTCATTGGCGTTGCTTGCCAAAAGCCCCAAGCCAAGGCAAGCCCATAAGCGGCCACTGCTATCATGTGCTTGCAGTCCAGTTGCCGCAGTTGCGACAGCACGTTCAGCCGAGCCAATGTATCGAAGTGCTTGGCTAGCTTCGAAAGCCGCTTCTTCATCGGCGGGATTTTTTTCAAGCTCATTGAGCCAAAAAGTCGATTGTGAAACCAAAGGCAATGTCCGCGCGGCTTGCCTTTGTTCAGGCGTTGCAGCCGGGGCGGGAGCAGGAACGGTTGGCGCAGCAACAGCAGCGGGCGCGGTGGGAGTTGGCCGTGCGTGACGGCTTCGCGCTTTTGGTGCGGGGGTTGCATTTGGCGTTGCGGCGGGCGCAACTTGCCCAGGCATTTGTATTTCTGGCGTGATGCTGTGCGGTGACGCGGGCGGTGGCTCGGCTCGGCGCGAAAAAGGCAATGCATTGGCACTTATCACAAAAGCAGAGCCAGTAATGAGCGCAGTTGTGGCAATAAATAATTTCTTCATTTTCTTAGCCTTCACCGTGATAATAGAATAGTGAATTATCGAATCGGGCTTTAAGTTTTTGGTGATTTTAGTTAATTTTTCATCAATTTATCGCATGGTTTACGGAATTGTTAGAAAGCCCACCTCAAATGAACCAAACAAGCGCCAATATTCCGATTTTCCTTATTTCCCAAAGCGACTTTTCCAATAAATACGCCAATGGCAAAAATGCTGATGGTGACTTGATGGCGGCGCATCGATTTACGGGGCAAAGTGGGAAAGTCTTGATTGCGCCCAAAAATACTGGGGAACCAAAAAAAATATTTTTGGGAATTGGCGAAGTTTTCACGCCGCAGATTTTGGGATGCCTTGCGAAAAACCTGCCTCAAGGCAATTATGAAATTAAAACAAAAATAAAGCCAGAACATGCCCAAAACGCCTATTTGTTTTTCCTTCTCGGGTGCTATTCTTTCGATAAATATAAATCGAAAAAAGCTAATAAAGAAAACGTCAATTTGCTTCCTCCGAAAAATGTTGACGCCGAAGTTGCAAAAGGCATTGCCACCGCAATTGCGGCAGGGCGCGACCTTATCAATACCCCCGCCAATGATATGGGGCCTGTAGAAATCACTAACGCAGCCATCGCCGTCGCAAAACAAAATAATGCTGAAATTGAAATAATAAAGGGCGACGAATTATTAACCCAAAACTATCCCTTAATCCATGCGGTTGGTCGGGCAGCTTCGCAAGAACCGCGATTGCTAATATTGCGAAGGCCCAAAGCCGACGCCCCAAAAATCGGGATTGTCGGGAAGGGTGTCGCATTTGACACTGGCGGTCTTAATCTAAAACAGGGCAATTTCATGGGCCTAATGAAAAAGGACATGGGCGGCGCTGCCTGTGCTATTTGCCTGTTTGATATATTAGCGCAAATGGATTTGAACATAGATCTAAACCTATATTTGCCATTGGTTGAAAATGCAGTTTCCGCTAATTCGATGCGGCCTAGCGATGTTGTAAAAGCACGCAATGGAATGTTTGTTGAAATTGACAATACCGACGCCGAAGGGCGCTTGGTTTTGGCCGACGCCTTGACCCGCGCCAGCGAGGACGGCATGGCGACTATTTTTGACTTTGCAACGCTGACGGGTGCAGCGAGAGTGGCATTAGGGCCAGATTTGCCGCCATTTTATACGCATAATAATGGCTTGGCACGCGAATTGGAAATTGCATCACACAAAGTTCAAGACCCAATTTGGCGCATGCCTTTGTGGGCAAATTATAGTGACGATTTGGAAAGCCAAATCGCCGATTTGAAAAATGGCGGCGGCCAGTTTGCGGGTTCAATTACTGCAGCTTTATTCCTCGCCAAATTTGTGACTGCAAAAGAATGGGTTCATTTTGATGTTTATTGCTGGAATCCGAAAGACAAACCAGCAAGGCCAATGGGCGGCGAAGTTCAAGCAATTCGGGCAGTTTTGCAATTGCTGACAAAAAGATATCCCAAGCGCCAGCAATAATTGCAGAGAAATTTTTTCATATTGACTCTTTTCAAGACTCTTGCACGCGAACACAAATCACTTGACGATTCGCAAAACAACGTTGGGGTGAATAATGGAATTGGAAAATCGCGAAGCCTTGGATTTGTGGCGCGACATTACTCACCGCGCAATTAAGGCCGATGGCCCTGATTTATCGGCGCGGCAAACCGCATTGCTTTTGACAATTCATTTGGATGAAGATCGTCATACGGTGCGCGGCCTGTCTAAGCGTTTGGGGCTTGGAAAACCAGCTATAGTGCGTGCGCTTGATAGCTTGCAGGCACTTGGTTTGGTGCGGCGGGTGCGCGATGAAACGGATCGGCGCAATATATTTATTGAACCAACCGAAGCGGGTGCGCATCGACTAAGTGATATTGCAATAATCATCGCGCAAGGCATATCCAATATGGACCGCGGCAAAACAATTGAAATTCGAAGAATTGAAAGCAATTTTGCGAATGACCATTTTGCCAATTTCGCGACGCACTAGTTCAAATGCTCGATAAATCCATAAACCCCTATCGCGATGACTTGGCGGCAATTAAACTCAAAGGCATGGTCAATGCGCCAAAATATGTCGAACCGCAGACTTTCCAAATAGTCAAATCCGCCGCTCCAATTTTGGCCAAACCCGCACAAAAAGCCGAACAAATAAGTGAAGCATTATGTGGTGAAATTATGGAAGTTTATGATGTTTCAAATGGTTTTGCGTGGGGCCAATTGGTCAAAGATCAATATGTTGGCTATGTTTCAATTGATGCAATATGCAATAATATAGTTACCACAACCCATAAGGTGAAAGTGTTGCGCACATATGGCTTTGAAAATCCTAACGTAAAAACGCCAATCATTGGGACATTTTCATTGGGTGCAGAAGTTTGCGCCACTGGCGAAACCGCGAATGGTTTTGCCAATTGTGGGGTTCATGGGTGGATTCATGAAACCCATTTAAGTGAAATTGGTGAATACGCTTCTGACCCAATCGCCATCGCCAAATGGTTTTTGAAAGCGCCTTATTTATGGGGTGGCAAACAAAGCTTCGGCTTGGATTGCTCGGGCCTAACCCAGATTGCGTTTGCTGCTTGTGGGATAAATTTGCCGAGAGATAGCAGATTGCAAGAAACTATTGGCGAGAATATTGAATTTGACGGCGGTCTGCATAATTTACGCGCAGGAGATTTAGTTTTTTGGCAAGGCCACGTCGCCATGCTGATAGATGATGTGAATATTATCCATGCCAATGCCTATCATATGATGGTCGAAATTGAGCCTTTGTCGGCAGCCAAAGAGCGTTCAGACGCAAGCGGCATTGCTTTGCGCACAATTAGTAGAATTTTGTAAACTGTCGTTATTTTTAGTGCGCGGGTGCCGCGGCTGGCGCTACGGCATTAGTAGTCGCGGCGGCAGTTGGTGCGACTGCATTGCCTGCAACAGCATTAGCAGGCGCGGCTTCAGTTGCAGCCGCCGCAGCCGCTGGATCGCGTGCTGGGTCTGGCGCTGGAATCGCTGGCGCAGATGGCGATATCGAACGCAAATAGGCAATTGCTGCAATTCTATCTTCAGCTTTTGGCAAACCCGCAAATGACATTGATGTGCCGTCCACTAATTTTTTCGGCGATTGCAAGAAACTATTTAATTGATCATAGCTCCAACTTTGGCCAAATGCTTTCATCGGTGCTGAATATCCAAACCCTGCGTAACTACCCGCAGCTCTGCCTACAACCCCTGCCAAAGCTGGGCCAGTTTTATTGGCCGCAGCAGCCGAAAAATCGTGGCACGATTGGCAAACTTTGGTGACTTTTTCGCCATTAGCTTGATAGGCCGCCAATTGTGCAGCATCACCAAATAAAGCGCCCCAATTAGGCAATAATTCAGGACCTTTGGTGGCCGAAGCGCTTGAACCTTCTTCGGCATCTACGGGATAACCAACAGCCTCAACATTTGAAGCATATAAATTGTCCGAAAACATTTGCATTCCCATAATACCAAGACCAGTTGCCAAAACCGCACCAGCCGCCATATTGAACCACAAAGAGCCTTTCATTTCAGTCTATCCCTCAAATCCTGTAAAATATTATATTAAGCGCATATGACACGGCTTTGGTCGTCTATCAATATCCTCACCTGCCCATGGTGACTTTTTTTCGCGCAAAATTGAAGCTAATGCTGTATTTACCAGGCCGAAATTGAACATCAATGCGAAATCAGCGCAAAAAATACGAAACAGAGTGAATGAATCCAATTATTGTAATTCCCGCGCGCCTTGCGTCAACCCGACTACCCAATAAGCCATTGGCCGATATTGAAGGCAAGTCGATGATTGCGCGGGTTGTCGAGCGCGCTTTGCTGGCACAAACTGGTGCGGTTTTGGTTGCGGCGGGAGATGACGAAATCATGGAACCCGCGCAAGAAGCTGGCGCGGTGGCAATTTTGACAGACCCTCTATTGCCCTCGGGTTCGGACAGAGTTTTGGCTGCAATCGAAAAATATGACCCGCAGTGTGATTTTGATGTGATTGTAAATCTACAAGGCGACATGCCAACATTTGACCCTATTATCATCAACAAAGTGCTTGAAATATTGGTGCAAAATAGTGACGCGGATATAGCAACGCTGGTTTCGCCAAGTGAAAACCAAGATGAAAAGTCGGATCCGAATGTGGTAAAAGCCATTGTTGCAAACATCCAAAATGACGGTTCAGGGCGGTGTTTATATTTCACTCGCGCCAATGCACCCAATGGCGATGGTCCAATATATCGCCATGTTGGCATTTATGCGTTTCGCCGCGCAGCCTTGAAAAAATTTGTAAATGCAGCGCCTTCGAGCCTTGAAATGCGCGAAAAATTGGAACAATTAAGGGCACTTGAAATCGGGCTGAAAATATTTGCGGGTCAAATTGACAATTTCCCAAAAGGTGTAGATACCGCCGAACACCTTGAGGCCGCGCGAGAATTTTATAGAAACGAACTTTTGTAATGAGCAAATACATAGCTTTCCAAGGTGAATTGGGCGCCAACAGCCACATGGCGGCTCTAAACGCGCGCCCCGAATATATTCCAATGCCGTGCCAAACATTTGAAGATGCATTCAGCGCTGTTATTGATGGCAAAGCCGATTTGGCAATGATTGCAATTGAAAACACATTGGCGGGCAGGGTCGCTGATGTGCATCATTTATTGCCGCAATCTGGGCTATTTATTATTGACGAATATTTTGCACCAATCCACCACCAATTAGTTGGCGCAAAAGGCGCGAAAATTGGCGATGTCAAACATATTCGTTCGCATCCGATGGCATTGGGGCAGTGCCGCAAAATTATCGCTGAACTAAAAGCCACACCAATTGTCACGGCCGATACTGCCGGCGCAGTGCGCGAAATTGCGCAATTGGACGATAAGTCACATGCATGTTTGGGAACCGCTTTGGCGGCGCGCGATTATGATTTACCAATTTTGCGCGCTGATGTTGAAGATGCCAAACATAATGCGACAAGGTTTGTGATTTTGGCTGCAAATGCCGATGACGCGGCTTTTGTTGATGATGGCCGCAAATATATTACTTCATTGGTTTTCAGGGTGCGCAATATCCCAGCAGCATTATACAAAGCCATGGGCGGGTTTGCCACAAATGGCGTCAATATGACCAAATTAGAAAGCTATCAAATCGGTGGTAGTTTTAACGCCACCCAGTTTTATGCCGATATTGAAGGCCACCCAGATCAACGCAACGTCCAACTCGCATTGCAAGAACTTCGGTTTTTTGCGGCGGATTTGACAGTTTTGGGGATTTATCACGCGCATGAGTTCAGGTCACGCGTGGTTTAGGCCAAGGGATGTTCAAGTAGAACCGCTTAAAGCGGATTGTGTTTGGTTTTTACGCTTTAAGAAAATGTTATGCTAATGCGACACATTAGCGGTTGTGTTGATATTGCTTAGAAGAAATTGCTTAGGAATGGTCTAAGGGCAGGTTTGCCTTGAGCCCATTCGGTTATTGTCCTTCTGCGCCTTAGTTTTTGTCAAGGCCCTTGCCTTCGGGCGCAAAGCGCGGCCTTGACAAAAACTAAGGCGCAGACACACTCGATGAATGGTTTTGGTTAGACAAGTCTAGCCATAAACCATTCCAAAGCCACTTAATCTTTCTTTCTCAAACAATCCGCAAAATGTAAATATTTGATGCGACTTGAACGTCCAATGCCCTAGTTAGCTTATTTGTTCGCGCTTTTCGTGCGCAAAACCGCACGCACTTTTAAGCCAAGCTCTCCAGCCAATGCTGCATTATGTGATACGCAATCGCCACTTTCGGTGGACCAAAAAACTGCTCGCTATCAATTAAAGTGCCACCATCGAGCATTTCGGCAATTTGGCTTTTGCTGAACCAACGTGCATCGGCAATTTCTTCGGCATCAATTGAAATTTCGGTGGTTGTCGCAGTGGCAATAAGCCCAATCATCAATTGTGATGGAAAAGGCCAAGGTTGATTGCCAATTATTTCGCAATCCGAAACCATTACACCGACTTCCTCAAAAACTTCGCGGCGACAGGCTTCTTCAATGCTCTCACCCGCCTCAATGAAGCCTGCCAAACAGGAATAAAAAGCTCTTGGAAATCGCGGGCTATTTCCCAATAAGCATTTGCCGTCATGCACTACCAGCATTATGGCGACTGGGTCGGTTCTCGGGAAATGCTCGGTGTTGCAATCTGGGCAAATTCGTTTCCAGCCAGCTTCGGCAATATCGCTCGAAGCGCCACAATTGGCACAATATCCGTGCCGTCCATGCCAATCGAAAAGCGAGCGCGCGACACCCAACATAGCCAAATCTTCATGGGAAATTCTCATCATCATTTGCCGCAATTCTGCAAACTCACCCATGCCTTGCAATATTGAATTATCGACATCAAAACTTGCAGACAATTCGATAGCGAACAATGGAATAGAATCATTGTCCTTGCCCAGGTAAATTGGCCCAAGTTTAATTTTACCAAATTGCGGCAATGCGCTTGCTAACAATCTTAATGGTGCGTTTGCGTCCTTGGCAAAAAACGGTTTTGCGTTTTGAAATATTATTAGCTCGGTGTTGGGGCTTGCCAATTGTTCCGCAATATAAGCGGCATCATTGCGTTTGCCGCTCTCTCTATCAAGTTTGCCGCCAGCGAAAGGCAATATCTTATCCAATTTATTTGCCCGTTTCGTAAAAATAGTGCCAGACTAATATTATGATAATAAGTTTAGCATTTAATGCCGCATTATACAAAGAATTGAAAGGCGATATTTTGACCGAAGCCGCGAACGTGCCGAAATTAAAGCAAATTATTGCACTCGTGTCCTCCGCTATTTATGTGGTTGCGGCGACATATTTCGCGGGGCTGGCTTCGACAAATATTGCATATGGCTTAGCCTTCAAAGGGATTGCAATACCGGTTCGCGAACCTTTGAACATTGGAATTGTTTTGGCCTTTTATTGGTTGTTTTTGAAATATCAACGCAATTTAGTCAATAATCCGATGCCAATTGGTGGGCTAAAAGCCGTTTTTTTTGGTGTTGGCACGACTATTATTTTATTGTCTGCAACATGGTTTGGTTTATGGCAAATTCGGGCTTTAACCAACTTCACGCCTAGCCCCATCGACCAACAAGCCGCAATCGGTGTGATATTTGGTTTTGTATTTGTATTCATTCATGGCTTGTCCGAACAATGGTTGTTGCAAAAAATTGGCCAGCAGCTTTTTGCGCAATTTTACGGAAAATGGGTTGGGATATTGAGCGCGGGCGCAATGTTCGCAATATTGCAGGCTCTACAGGGATATGCCACGCCAATTTACATCGTCAATAGTGTAGTCTTTGGGGTGCTTATGGCAATAATGGCAGCTAAGTTCGGCATATTGGCTGCCGCCGCCGCGCATGGCTTCTGGACCTGGGCTGAAGTCATTTATTTGCCAGCCGCATTTGATTTCCACTTAAGTGCTGGCCTGTTTTCGGGGCAGCGGCAGGATTCTTATAGCTCGCTTATTTTCACTTTGGTTGCGGCGGCTTTGTGTTTAATCCTTGGATTTGCGAAAAATTTCAACTACAAGACCAAGCATGACGAGATCAAGCATTAGCCTTACGCCCGAAATAATTGATTATATTATTGCCGCCAACCCAATCGAAAATGACGTTTTGAGCCTGTGCCGCGCTGAAACCGCAAATCACCCTAGGGGCAATATGCAAATTAGCCCCGAGCAAGGTGCTTTCATGTCGTTTTTGCTACGTTTAATCGACGCGCGAATTGCGGTCGAAGTTGGTGTATTTACTGGCTATTCATCGCTCACGACCGCGCTTGCTTTAAGGACAAATGCCGGCCCTGGTGCCCGTTTGTTTGCGCTTGATATTTCACATGCCTATCTTGATATTGCCAAAAAATATTGGGAAATGGCAGAAGTTTCAGGCGTGATTGTCCCAATGATTGCGCCCGCAAAATCCAGCCTTAGTGAACTTCTTGAAAGCGGCTATGAAGGAAAAATTGACTTCATTTTCATTGATGCCGATAAAAAAGGCTATCTCGACTATTTGCCGCTGGCCAAAAAATTATTGCGTGCTGGTGGTTTGGTCATGTTTGACAATGCGTTATTAAACGGACGGGTAGCCGATACTAGCAATACGGACGAAGAAGTAATCGCATTGCGCGAATTGGTGCAATTGGTGAAATCTGATCCGAAATTAGATGAATGCTTTATCGGCGTGGGCGACGGCCTTTTATTGGCGCGCAAAAAATCCTAAACTAGCGCCGCGCTAAACGCGCCCTTCGCTGGCCAATTGAATTGCAATTGCAATCTCGCAGTCACGCACTAATTCCTCGCCAATTGCGCTGTCTCTATTTTCGTTTTGCATTGTGAAAAGCGCGGCAACAGCAACAGTGGTTAATAAATTGGCGTCTGGCTTAAAATCGCTTGGCGCATTGTCCAAATATTTGCAAATTAGGTCAGCAATACGCCCTAAATTTACAAATCCTGCATTGGCTGCAACACCCCTAACTTCATGGGCATGATACCAAACTTCATCACGAATATTTTCTTTCCGTTCACGCGCGAGTTTTGAAATTGATTTAAGGCGAGTTTTAACTTGATCTTGAAGCGGCGGCATAAACTGCTCTAATATGGCTTCCGCCAATAGTATCAATTCGGGCGTTATGAAACTGGTTGCCTTGCCGCCAATTTTTTGTTGCAACATAAATGAACGTGGAAATATTTCCGGGGTTTCAGATATCGATAATGCATAGGCCATGATTAAGTTTCCACTTTTTCTGTTTTGTTTGCCGCTAGTTTTGCTTTTTCAGCTTCTGGATCATCGGTTTTTCGCCGCCATGGACCCGCAAAATCTTTTGGACTAGTGCGCCTGCGGCATGGGCCAACATATGACGCTGTTTTTATGAACGGGCGTGGACGGTCAATTACCGCAATAATTCTGTCCATCAATGTTCGTGCCGAAATCGGCTTGGCCAAAAACTCATTGACCCCAGCATCACGCACGGCTTCAACTTTGGATCTTTCGGTATGGCCAGTCATCATAATTATCGGCACGAATGGAAAAGGACTGTCGGCGGCGGTGCGCACCATTTTGGAAAAGTCGAGACCGTCAATTGGATCCATGTTCAAGTCACAAATTACAACATCAGGAACGCCTGCGCGCATGACTTCAAAGGCATCGGCTCCGTCGCAGGCTTCTTTGACTGTGCCAATCCCTATACCGCGCAAAATGGCAACAACAATCGAGCGCATATGCGCATTATCATCGACCACCAAAACATGAATAGAGCCAAGGCCAGCCATTTGTAATTAACCCCAAAGCCAAAGCACGAATTATAGGGCGGTCTTAGTTAATTATACGTTGAAAATTCTAGCGCGGTTTGCGTTTAGTTGTCACTAAACGCCCGCGCTAGTTAGTTTCTTGGTCGCGCATTTTTGCTTATTAAGTTGAATCAACTTAAACGCAATGCGCTCTAGTTTCCACATGCTTATCGAGCATAGTCGGCACGGTTTGGCGCAGTATTAAATGCTAAATTTATCGCTCCGCGTGCGTTTGCGGCACTGGGCGTAAAAACCAAAGCGTCGCCTTGTTTAACCAGTGGAATTTGGCGACTATTAGAGAAATTTACGAAGCCCGATTGCGCACCTTTGAAAGCAATTGAAGTAAATTTCGGTGCCATAAGCGCTGCTGGTCCGCCAGCAATTCGAATGCCATCACGATAATCGCTAAGCGCATTATTTATCGCGCTAACGGCTACGCTTCTTCCAAGAGGGATAATTGGTTCAATATCCAAATTTACCGAAATGCCGCTGCCTTTGGCCTTGGAGTCGCTAGTGCCCGAATTAGGGAGTTCGACTGTAGCACGCCTGAAATTTTCAAGGTCTGGTGGGTTTAATATCACACCGTTTCTGTCGGTTCTAAGAAGGGTTCGTTGAGCGCCATTTACCAAATATAATTCGGGCAATGGCCCGCTACGCGAACGAATTGTATAAAGCAAATTAAAGCCATCACGGATATGGGGCGGTAATGTAAGGTATTTATCCCAAAATTGGAAAACTTGATTGGCGCGTAAGGCACGAACTTCGGAAGCAAATACGCTATTTTGCGAATATAAAGCGATAAAAATGCTGACCAAAACGACAGGTAAAAATAATTTTTTCATAACCACCATTGAGTGGCAAGAATTGTTGCAGTCAAATTAATTTGAATTAATAAGTTCAACTTTTCTTTTTCTTATTTGGTGGATTCCAAGTTGGTATATTGGGGTTAACACGCGGCGGCGTTGCTTTTGTTTTGGCTTTTGGCGCTGCTGGTGTTGTACGAGTATTTGTCCTTGGCGCAGTTCTTGTTGTTGATTGCCTTGCAGCATTGGTGCTTGTTGGTCTTGATGCACTAGTTCTTGCACCACTAGAATTGCGCGTTGGCGTCGTCGATGGTCTTGACCTGGCCGAATTAGTTGCGGCGCTGGTGCTGCTTGGTCGTGGCGTCGTTCTTGCGTTGGGCGTGGCGGCAAGCTCGCTGGCGCGGCGTCAGGGGCTGGATTCGCTGCTGCTGTTTCAGCCTGCGCATCGCGCACCGCGACAACAAATGGCTCGGCAGAAGGTGAAGCAGGCGGGGTCGTGTTTAAAGCGTCAGTTCCAACTATAAGCTCTCCAGCAATAGATTGATTTGGTGCTGATTCAGTAGTGGCGACACGGGATTCACTGGTTGCGGCGGGTGCGCACTGGGTATAGCCGGCGGCAATGGTTGGGCAGCAACAGTGGGTGTTGCCGAAACTTGGTTGTTGGGTGCAGCTTGAGGAGTTGGCGGCGGCGCGAACACCATGCGCACAGGTTGCGGGGCAGTTGCTGCGGCCAAAACATTTACTGGTGGCGCGAGCGGTTTGCGAAACAACAAAGTCATGCGATCGCTTTCACCTATTTCAAGAAACGGGCGTTGATCAAAAGCTGGGTTGTCCGCTTGTCCTTGTGGCGCAGAGCGACTTACCGGTGGCAATGTCCAAACCCCAAAAGGGTGATCCTTAGTATCAAGAGGGTTGGCATTGATTTCTGAGGTGTCAACCAAAACAAATCCAGCTTCCCTTGCCATATCGATAACGTAATCTTGGCGCACATAGCCATCGTTTGCGAGCGGGTCTTGCGGTGCATCATTGCTTGCGCGGTGTTCTTCAATTCCCAAATAACCGCCGGGTTTTAATACTTTGAAGAAATCCTCGAAAGCCTTTTCTGTCCAACCTTGGTTCATCCAATTATGGATATTGCGATAAGTCAGAACATAATCA
Organism: Hyphomonadaceae bacterium; assembly: GCA_009773395.1. GTDB lineage: Bacteria > Pseudomonadota > Alphaproteobacteria > Caulobacterales > Aquidulcibacteraceae > Pseudaquidulcibacter. The sequence continues at coordinate 166,695 of WRPI01000004.1, forward strand.
ACACTATTGGCGGGGCCAAGTGCGCCAGACCTGGGGCCAAATGAAACGATGTCAACGTAGCCAAAGCGTTCAACATCGCTTGCAAAGCGATTGCGATAATTGTCAACAACTTGGCGAACCAAAGGCGAATTGGAATTTGAAATGTCAAAATGTGCCGCGATGAAACGGCCACCACCAGATTTCAAATAAGGCGCCAAAATGGAGGAATACCAACCTTGCCCTGGCCAAATCTCAATTACAGTGTCGTTCGAATTAATCCCGAAAAAACTCAATGTCTCGAAAGGGTGTCGATATTGATCCCTAATTCTATCAATCCGTGCGCTCGATTCCGTTGCTCGCGCCAATGCACCGCTTGAAGCAGCACTGAGAATTGGTCGTAAGTTTGTAGCCTGCGCAGCATTCGTAGAAGTGGTGGCGGTTTGGGCAAAAGCGCAATTTGAACTCAAGGCGAGAAAAATAAGGCCAGTGATAAAGCTAGGTCCAATGCCTATTTTAATTTTTGTGGTCATTGGTAAAAATGCCAAAATAAGCGTCCCTTAATTTTCCAAACTGCTAAAGCGCAATCCATTCAAGTGGAATCGCTTGAATGGATAAATTGCGCGACCAAGCGAAGAATCTAGCGCGGTTTTCAAGTTCCACTTGAAAAGCCACCGCGCTAGGTTACATGTGTTTAATGCTCGCTTCAAGCGTAGTATCGTTAAATTTATTTTATGTGAACACGGTTGGAGGCTATTTTGTTAGGCTTGTTTCAATACTTCAACTTGCTCATCTAAAATCAATTGGGGCAGCATTTTTGGCGATATTTTGGTGTTGTTTAATTTCGCATCAGTAAGATTGGCGCCTTGCAATTTGACCCTGCTCAAATCTAAACCAGATAAATCGGCATGTGACAAATCGGCACCGCTTAAATCGGCCCATAATTCACGACCGTCAGGCAATTTCAAAGGCGACAAGTCTGCTTGTTGAAGATTAGTCCATTGCATTTTACAATCTTTAAGATTGATTCCGCGCAAATCACATTCTTGTAAGTCGCATGAACGCATATCTGCGCCTGTCAGCATTGCGCCTTGCAATTCAGATTTGCTTAAATCAAGTCCGCATAAAACCGCATTTTTGGCGCGAAAAGCGGTAAGTGGTTTATCGGACAAGTCCTGGGCACTGCGCAAATCTAGATTGTCAAAAATACCAACTTGGCCTTGCTTGCCCATGGTTTCACGCCACAAAATGTGCTGTCCAATAGAAGCGCCAATTTCAGACATTTTTTTCGCTTCATCGCCTTTTGGTTCTTTAATCATACCGCTTACATCGGCGCCACGAACATCCATTCCAACAGTATTTGCGCCAGCGATAATCGCGCCGTGCAAATCAGCGCCTTCAAGGTTTGCGCCACTCAAATCCGAATTCGTTAAATCAGCGCCCGCAAGAATGGCTTGTTTAAGATGCGCGCGAACCAATTTAACTTCGCGCATCATTGCGCCAGTGAAATCGGCGGAAATCGCAATCATTCCGTTCATTTTGGCGTTGCTTAATTTTGCGCCTTTGAAAATTGTATTGCAGCCACTTGCAGCCATTGGCACGTGCGTTACTTGGGTGAGGCCGCCTTTCTTGTCGCGTTTTGCCACAACCCCTTCGCGCAAATCGGCTTCTGATAAATCGGCATTGGTTAAGTCCGCGCCATTGAATAAAGCGCCGCGTAAATCGGCTCGTGACAAATCACAATAGCGCAAATTCGCCCGCCTTAGATCAGCGGAAAAAAACGCTGCGCATTTGAAATTACTGCCCGACAAGTCAGCTCGTTCGAGCCGCGACCCCGTAAAGTCCGAATCCCGCAAATCACAATTGCGCATTATGACGCCAGTTAAATCACAATTATTGAAAACCATGCGCTTTGCACCTTGCTGGCCGCGCAAATAGGCAGTGTGAGCGACAATTGCATTGTCGATCTCATCTTGATTTACATGCCGTAACTCATTGGTAGTCATGCCTATTTATAGGGGCAAGAATATAATTTGTGGTTAAAGCAATTTATAAAATTTTATGAATATCGAATTTCGTTTTCCAATAGATTATTGAGTCGAAATTAGGCTTGAAAAACGATTCCAAAAATTGCCTCAATCAAGCAATTCAAAAACCAGCAAAAAACCACTCAAAATGCACTTAAACTGTAACTTTATTGCAACTGCTAACTGCTGTGAGCCTTTAAGCTGTGAATAAAGCACTAATCCCGTCTTGAGTGTCATAACAATGTCACTTAAAGGGCTATGGAAGAATTAACTTTTTGTTAGTGGCCACTCGGACTTGGACTATATTGATTGTCAATCAATATTCAGCAATCAAAACCAAATGTCTGTAGCCTGCTGATATTGTAGCATGAACATGGCAGAGTGCCGTGAAAAAATGGGGTTGAGTTATGACGAATTTCAAGAAATTAGTATCAAGCTGCGCTTTGGGCGTCTTGGCAATTGCGATTACAGCGCCAGTTGCCGTGTTTGCGCAAGAAACGACGGCGGATATCCGTGGGCAGATTAAAGGCGCGGGCTCACCTTTGGCAGGTGCAAGTGTTGTTGTTACACACGTTGCTTCTGGAACAAGAGCCACGGCGAGAACTGACGCTACTGGCGGTTTCGCGGTTTCTGGTTTGCGTGCAGGTGGCCCTTATCGGGTTGATGTTGACGCTGCAAATTTCCAAGGCGCAACAGTATCAGATGTTTACCTTTCGGTTTCCGAGCCATATTCAATGTCATTGGATTTAATCCGAGGCCAAGTGGCTGGCTCAACAGTTGTGGTTCGCGGTGATAGAGCTGGGACGGTTCGTGGTGATGGTACAACAACTGCGCTTCGCCGTGATGCCATTGAAGCACGGGTGGTTATTAACCAAGATTTGCGCGAATTGGCTCGTTCTTCACCACTGGTTTCGCAAAACTCGGTCGGCGATGGCGGTATTTCAATCGCGGGTTCCAATCCGCGCACCAATCGTATCACAATTGACGGCGTTGCGGCGCAGGACGATTTCGGCCTTAACACAGGTGGTTTCCCGACTCGCCGCGGCCCGATTGCAATTGATGCAATTTCACAGTTCAATATTTCCGCTACGCCGTTTGATGTAAAGAATGGTGGTTTTTTGGGTGGTGCGTTGGATATTGTATTGCGGTCAGGCGATAATGACCTTCACGGCGCAGTGTTTGGTAAGTTCAAATCCGAAGATTTAACTGGCGCGTGGATTGATGGGACTAGAGTTCAGCCGATTATTGATAATACCAATTATGGCGCTTCTTTGCGCGGGCGGATTTTACGTGACCGCTTGTTCTTTGCTTTGGCATATGAAACGTTTGAATCCTCCGATATCACGCTTCGCGGCCCTGCTGGTGGCGGTTTTGCCAATACAATTGTCGGCCCAACCGGCGCGCCGATGACACAAGCAGAAATTGATGCAGTCACCAATGTTTACAAAAACACCTATGGCGGAACTCGGAATTTAGGCTCAATACCAAGCACAAAACCTGTGACCGATGAAAAATATTCGGCTCGCTTTGATTTAAATATTACTGATGATCACCGTGCTAATTTGACTTATCGCCGTGCAACATCAGAAGTGTTCAACTTCACCAATTTGGGTTCGACAACTGCTTCTCTTGATTCACAATGGTATTTTACTGGCGAAGATGATGAAACTTTGTCCTTCCAAATTAACTCAAAATGGAATGATAATCTTTCAACAGAATTGCGTTTAAGCCGTCGTGATTATACTCGTTTACAAGAGCCTCCAGGTGGGCAAAATTTTGCAGACATAACAGTTTGTTCAACGCCAACTGCTGAAGATACTACAGGCTCGTTCCGTTTGACTAGTTGCGCAAACTCGACTGGTACTGGTCGCGGTGTGGTTCGTTTTGGTCCTGACCAATTCCGTCACGCAAATTATCTAACCAATGTGAATGACCAAGTTCATTTTGAAGCTAAATATCGTATGGGCGATCACGCATTCAAAGCCGGTGTTCAGCATCAAATGCGCGAAGTTTATAATTTGTTTGTTCCAAATAGTGACGGCACATATTATTTCGATTCAATTGCTGATTTCACTGCGGGTCGTGCTAATCGCTTGATTTATACCAATGCTCCTTCGGGCAATCCTTCAGACGCGGCGGCGGCATTTGACTATACTATTACTGCTCTTTATGCACAGGATAACTGGCAAATTGCCGATAATTTGCGTGTGAATTTGGGTCTTCGCTATGACACATATGGTATGGACAAAAAGCCAGTTGCCAATGCTAATTTCTTAGCACGTCAAGGCTTTTCCAACACCAATACTTATGATGGCTTAAGCATTGTTATGCCGCGAGTCAGCTTCAATTGGGAGCCCATGGCAGATTTGAAAATTTCGGGCGGCGTTGGCCTGTTTTCGGGCGGCTTGCCTGACGTGTTTATGTCCAACTCATATTCCAACACAGGTATCGCAACTGTTGGTGTGCAAATTGAGCGTCTAACCGATGGCACATTCGTGGAAACTGGTGCTGCACCTGGCTTTAACCAAACAATCGGTGCTGCTGCGTTAAACGTCGGCATCAACCCACAATTTGGCAGCTCAATCCCTGCCAGCGTTTTGGGTCTGTTAGGCGGCGTTACACCAAACCCGACATCAGAAGTTAATGCATTGGCAAATAATTTCGAAGTGCCTTCGGAGTGGAAAGCCAATGTCACGATTTCCAAAGAACTTCCTTGGGGACTGCGCGGCACTTTTGACGGCGTAATAACCCGGGTTAAAACTGGATATGCGTTCCGTGATGGTCGGGCAACACCATTGATGGTCAATGGTGCGCAAGCAAGAACTCCAGATGGTCGTATTCGTTATGATGGCCTAAGTTCGGCGCAGCGTACTGCTGTGGTCGGCACTGTAGTAAACTCAACTGCTGCTGCAATTGCGGCGGGCGCTGTGACCGCGACCAGTTCAATTTCAAACCGTGACATTATCATGTATAATCCATCGGGCGATTTGGGCGAAGCCTTTGTCGCGGCATTTGGCCTTTCAAAGCGATTTGGTAATTTAAGCACTTCAATTGCTTATACTTATCAAAATATTGAAGAATTGGGCAATTCGGGCCGTTTCGCATCCACTGCAAGTTCGCTTTATGGTGGCATGTTCACAGGGCTTGATCCAAATGCACCTACATATGGCCGTGCGCAAGAAGAAATCCGCAACGCGTTCAAATATTCGGTTGATTGGAAAGGCACGCCATTTGGTGATCTTGAAACTCGTCTGTCACTATTTGGTGATAAGCGAAATGGCCGCCCAATTACATTTGTAATGAATGCTGGAAGTGGAAGAAACTCAACTTTTGGTGTTAATCGTTTTGCGAACCTCGCATATATACCAAACTTCGCGGGCCTGAATGATGCAGTTCTAACTGCAACAAGTGCTGGTGTGACCACATCATCTTCGGGCGCAATTTTGATTGGCGGCGATAATAAAGTCGCTTTCGATAATGTCACTACTTTGAACAATGTGCGCAATTTGGTTAACCACTTTGGGCTTAATCAGGGCGTTATTGCTGAACGGTCTGCTTATCGCAATGAAGACATTCATTTGGTTGACATGAAGCTTAGCCAACAATTGCCTTCCTTCTTTGAAGGCCACAAAGCAATTGTAAGCCTTGAGTTTGCCAATTTGCTTAATATGTTGAATGACGAATGGGGCGTTACCCAAGAGTTTGGTGAAACCCAAACTCTCTATAACGTAACATGCGCCGATGCGACTGGTGCCTCAAACAATGCCGGTGCGGTTACTTGTAACACTTATCGCATTACTAACGCTTCTAACCTTTTGACAAATGCTCCAACGCGAAATGTTGATAGGTCGCGTTGGCAAATTACTGTTGGTTTGCGTTATGAGTTTTAGCGCTAGCGCGGTGAATTTCATAATATGATTTTTAAGGGCAAGTTTTGGTATCAAAACTTGCCTTTTTTCTAAGTTCGTGAAAATACATATTTGGCTGAAAAATGAGGACATTGCGATGGACGAAGAAACAAACAGAAAACTTCTTGCTCGGCGCAGGTTTTTATCGGGCGTTGCAATGGGGTCTGCTGCCAGTGCAATGATAAGCCCGTGGCAAGGCTCAGCATTTGCCGCAACCCCAAGATTTGTAAACGACCCATTTTCGCTAGGCGTGGCATCGGGCGATCCAACGCCTGATGGTTTTGTATTATGGACACGGCTTGCGCCGAACCCTTTTGACACCGAATCTGGCTTGACCGATTTGATAGAAGTCGGCGTCGAAGTCGCAGAAGATTTGGCGTTCACCCGTATTGTCCGTCGGCAGACCGAAATCGCAAGACCCGATTTGAACCATTCAATTCACGCTGAAATATATGGTTTGCCGCCCGCGCGCCATTATTTTTACCGCTTCAAAATTGGCCTGTTAACCAGCCCAATTGGCAGGGTGGCAACTGCGCCTTTATTGGGCTCAAACCTTGATAGATTTAAATTTGCCTGGCATTCTTGCGCCCATTATGAGCAGGGTTTTTATACCGCCTATGCCGATATGGCGGCGCAAAATCCTGATTTAATCCTCAGTCTGGGTGATTATATTTACGAGACTTCTTGGGGCCCGCAAGTTCGCCGAATGCCAATTGATGAAGCATGGAGCTTGGCGGATTATCGTCTTATTCATTCGGTCACCAAAACCGATAAGGATTTGCAGGCGGCACATGCAGCTTGCCCTTGGGTATTCATTTGGGACGATCATGAAGTAGCCAATGATTATCAAGGCGATGTCGGTAAAGTTGTGGCTGGCTTCACGCCGGCCGATTTCCCAACTCGCAAGCGAAATGCCTATCAAGCATTTTTTGAGCATTTGCCGCTTCGTCGGCGTTCAATGTTTACTGCGGCCAATCGTATGCGGATATATGGCCAGGTGAATTATGGCAATTTGGTTGAGTTTAATTTGCTCGATACCCGTCAATATCGCGCTCGCGCCGCTTGCGCCAATGAAGGCCGCTATGAAGCGCAATTGGTATCGCGCGCCACTTGCACTGAACTCCAAGACGCCAATCGCTCTATCCTTGGCGCGCAACAAGAACGGTTTTTCAACGATAATATGATGCGTGGAACCACCAAATGGTCGGTATTGGTGCAGCCAACATTGTTCGGAACTCTTAACCAAAAAGACAATCGCGGCGATGCCGTTGCCTATAATGATGGCTGGGGTGCTTTCGAGCCAGCACGTCAAAAAATCATTGAAAATATTCGCCGCAGAAATGATAAAGCTTCATGCGTTGTAATTGGTGGCGACATTCATGCTTTCTTTGCTGGTGAAGTGAAAATGGACTATGCCAACCCAGCATCACAAAGCGTGGCCGTGGAATTTGTTGGTGGTTCAATAACCTCAAAATCTTTTTCCTACGAACGATTTATGGCGATGTTGCCTGATAATCCGCAATTTAAGTTTTTTGACGATAGAACAAATGGCTATGGCTTGGCCGAAATAAGCCCAACTCGTATGGATGTAAAATTGCGCCATACGCCATCGACTTGGCGACGCGACGCGGGCTTTGCCAACCTTAAACACTATGTTGTCGAAAAAGGCGCGAATCGCTTAAGCGAGGCATGAGCGCCCAAAAACATTGCCTAAGATTAACTTGAAGTTGGAAAACTTGAGCGTAAATTTCCCAATGTATAAATGGGAGACACGAAATATGACGCTGAATAGACTGGCTGTGTGCGCGGCAATCCTGGGCGCGACTTTGACTTCATCAACTCTTAGCGCGCAAGCCGCGCCAAGACTCTTAGAAATTGATAATTTCATTGGCCGCATTGAAATGAGCACTTCAAATAGCCCAAATATGAATGTTGTCGTAACGCCGGGTCGCAAAGCAAATGCAACCACCACAATAAATGGCAATGTGACGCGGGTAAGTGGCAGTTTTGGCCGTGTGCGCAACATCAATTGTAATAGCAATAATGGTCGCACAATAATTACCATCAATGGCGTAAATTATGCGCCCGAAGATTTGCCAATGATTACCGCCACCAGCAATTCAGCGCACGGATTGCGCATTCGCTACTCGTATATAACTGGTCAAATTGGCGATATTGGCGGCGTTACATTGGGTCTGCAAGGTTGTGGTGATTTGGTAATAGGCAATGTGTTGCATGATGCGCAAATAAATATGGCTGGCTCTGGTGATGTAAGGGTTGGCAATATTGGCGGCAAAGCGGACATCAATTTAGCGGGTTCTGGTGATGCTCAAATCGGCAATGTCGGGCATAATTTGGAAATTAATATCGCGGGTTCTGGCAATTTACAGACTGGCAATATTGGCGGTGAAACCGATCTCAATATTGCGGGGTCTGGTAATGCCGACATAGCTTCAACGCCAAAATTAGACGCAAATGTCGCGGGTTCGGGCGATATCCTTGTTCGCGGTGGGCGCGGTGAAATTGAAGCAATGATTGTTGGGTCGGGCGACATAAATTATCGTGGAACCGCGATTTCACCAAAAATCAGAATTTTGGGAAGCGGGGCCGTTAATTTCGCGAAAACTGAAGACGAAATGCGCGGCGGAAGCCGTTAAAACTGCCACCGTAGCAAAAACTATTTGCAATTCTTGCCCTAATGTTATCATAAGCGGGAATGGAACTATCAATCACTATTCCCGCCGAATGGGCTCCGCATAAAGCTATCTGGACTTGCTGGCCGTCTGCGGCTGATTTGTGGCAGGAGGATTTAGAACCGGCGCGGGCAGAAATTGCGGCAATGATTAATGCGCTGATTGCCCCGCATAATGGCAAATTTGACCAAGTAAAATTATTGGTATCGGGTAGCGAGGCCAAGCAAAGCGCCGCTTCGGTTTTCGATGGCAAAGTTGAATTATACGACATTCCATTCGGTGACGTATGGTTGCGCGACACAGGCCCTATATTTGCCAAAAATGAAAGCGGAGCAAGCAGTGCCATTTGTTTCGGTTTCAATGGTTGGGGCGGCAAATTCGTCCTTGAACATGACGGCGCATTAAGCACTAAACTTGCAGATTGCGCTAAAGTTCAGACGCAAATTGTCGATTTTGTCCTCGAAGGCGGATCAATTGATGGCAATGGTGAGGGGGTGTTTCTTACCACCAAACAATGCCTTTTGAACCCTAATCGCAACCCCAATATCACTCAAAGCGATATTGAAGAGATTTTACGCGCAAATTTGGGCGCGAGGAAAATATTGTGGTTGGATGATGGCTTATTAAACGACCACACCGATGGCCATATTGATAATATCGCTCGCTTTATCGCACCAAATAAAATCATATGCCAAAGCCCATTTGGGGTGGATGATCCCAATTACGAGGTTTTGAATAATATTTATTCAGACCTTTGCAGCATGACCAATCTTAATGGTGACAAGTTCGAAATTATTCGCACGCCCTCACCAGGTAAAGTATTGAGTGTTGAAGGTGAAATCATGCCAGCTTCACATATGAATTTTATCATCGGAAATGGTTCGGTGGTAATGCCGCATTACAGCACAGCAAGCGCCGACGCAGCCTTGAGGGTTTTGGCTGAGCATTTCCCAAACCACAAAATTATTGGTATTGATGCTAGCGCCATTTTAACTGGTGGCGGATCATTTCATTGCATTACACAGCAAGAGCCAGATTAATCATGACCAGTCCACGAATCGTAAAAGCAGCCTCAATCCAATCGTCCTACGGCCACGATATGGACGCCAATATCGCCAAAACTATTGGTTTTGTCCGTGAGGCCGCAGCCCAAGGCGCGAACATAATCCTCCCTTCGGAATTATTTCAAGGCATTTATTTTTGCACAACCCAAGACGAGCGCTGGTTCAAAACCGCATATCCCGCACAAGCCCACCCTTGCGTGGTCGCGATGCAGAAAATCGCAAAAGAGCTTGGGGTTGTAATCCCAGTTTCAATTTTCGAAAAAGATGGCCCGCGATATTATAATAGCATCGCAATTATTGATGCCGATGGCGCAAATTTGGGAACTTATCGAAAAAGCCATATTCCCGATGGCCCTGGTTATCAAGAAAAATACTATTTCAGACCGGGAGATACAGGGTTCAAAGTTTGGGATACAAAATTCGCAAAAATCGGCGTCGGAATATGTTGGGATCAATGGTATCCCGAAGCGGCACGGGCAATGATGCTGCAGGGCGCTGAATTGCTATTTTATCCCACCGCAATTGGCACTGAACCACATGATGATAGCTTGGACACCAAAGACCCATGGCAACGCGCGATGATTGGCCATGCAGTATCAAACATAGTGCCAGTTATTGCCGCCAATCGGGTGGGAATTGAACAAGGGCTTGGCGCGGAGCAACATTTTTATGGTTCCAGCTTTATCGCCAATCACCGTGGTGATAAAATTGCCGAAATGGGGCGCAGCGAAGAAGGCGTTATTATCGCATCTTTTGACCTTGGTTATTTGGAAACTCATCGGGCGGCATGGGGCTTTTTTCGCGATAGACGGCCAGACTTATATTCGGCGAATTAGAAAATTTCTTTCGCACTTGCAGCATAAAATTTCACTATTTTTGCAATTGCAGAAGAAAACACCAAAAAAGCTAAGATTTGACAGAAAAATAGCCCCATATGACAAAATGTCACAGAATCTGCCAAAAAAATCTGTTGGGGGGCTTTTCAATTTGCAATTTGCTCGCTAGCTGTAAAACCAGTGCTTGATTATTAAACCTTTGTTAATAGTCGGCTCGTCTTTTGGAGGAAATGGTCCCAATGTTCGCACTATTACAAGCCAGCGGCGCTGCTGAAGCCGCAACTAATGAAGTAGCAAACGCTACAAATGCTGCCGTCGATACAGCTAATGCTGTTGCCGCCGCTCCAGCAGCAGCAACCCAAGCAGAATTAGACGCAGCAGCTGAAGTAGCTGCAAAAGCCGCTGAAACTAGCGATGTTTCGCTTTGGAGCATGATTATGGATTCTACCTTGGTTTCCAAGGCAGTTTTGGTAATTCTTGTCCTTTGCGCAATTTACGCTCTTTCACTATTATTTGAAAAAGTTCTCGTAATGCGGGCTACTAAAGCAAAAGTAGCGGGTTTCATGGCGCAATTTCACAAAGCAAAAACTCCTGATGAAGCTGCACAATTAGTTGCTAAACAACCAGACAGCACCATCAAAAAAATGTTCGTTGCTGGCTGGGCTGAAGTTCAGAAAACTCGCGATATGGGTCTTTACAGCATGAAAACTGGAGATCATACTTTGTCGCGTATTTCAACCGCAATGGATATTGAGCAAAATAAAGGCGTTGAAGACCTTGGTTCAAACATGACGTTCTTGGCATCAATTGGTGCAAACGCGCCATTCATTGGTTTGTTTGGTACAGTTTACGGTATTATGAACTCTTTCGTAGGTATCGTTCAAACTCAAACAACTTCACTTGCATCAGTTGCCCCTGGTATCGCTGAAGCACTTGTGGCAACCGCAGCGGGCCTATTGGCAGCTATCCCTGCAGTTTTGATCTACAACTTTTCGGGTAAACAAATCAGCACAATTGGTGGCTATATGGATGACTTTAAGGCCGAATTCTTGGCGCTATTGTCACGCGATATGGATAAACAAGGCTAATTATTTACCTTCAGAAAAGGAGTATTGACCATGGGTGCAAAAGTCTCATCTGGACCAGCGAAACGTGGCGGGCATGCCACCACGTCAGACCCCAACGTAATTCCTTTTGTGGACGTTATGTTGGTGCTGTTGATTATCTTCATGGTTGCCGCGCCTATTGCTACGGTTGACGTAAATGTCGATTTGCCAAATTCCAAGGTAATTCCGTCGAAACGCCCACCAAAGCAAACCTATATTTCCATTCAAGATCGTAATGGCGTTGCAGTTTATTATGTTGGTAACGAAAGAGTAGCGGATCCGAGCCAATTGGGTAAGGAAGTCTATAAAGAAGTTCCTAGAAACAACAAAGAAACTGCCAGAAAAACTGGGGAAGAGCGTGATGTAGCCATCATTACGGAACGGATTTATATTCGGGGTGACGGAACGACACCTTATAGGAATGTGGTTTATGCAATGAACCGCATTCAAGATGAAGGCTTCTTCAAGGTCGCTTTGGTCGGCTTAGATAAACGATAATCTTAAGGGAGAACTTAAATGGTCAGTCATTTGGAACTTCCAATAGGCATGCTCGAAAGAGCTAAGAAAGTTAGGTGCTATCATGGGTGCTAAAGTATCCTCGGGTGGATCTGGGAAAAAGGGTTCGTATGAAGCCAATGGTGATATGAACGTTATTCCGTTCATTGATATTTTGTTGGTTTTGTTGATTATCTTTATGGTTGCCGCCCCTCCGCCGACAACCGACGTTAAAGTGGATTTGCCACCGCCGACGCCACAGAATCCCATAGTCGATAATAAGATACCGACCGTCGTTGACATTCGTGACGATGGCACTGGTGCCATGCAAATATTCGTCGATGGTACAATTTCCGATACGTCAACACTGGGTGATGACGTGCTGAACCGTGTCGCGATTAACAATCCTGGCACACCAAATCGTCTTCTCGAAACCATCAAGGTTCGGGCAGATCAAACACTTGCATATCGGGACGTTATGGGGACCATGGCGCTCTTGCAAGAAAAACAATTCCAAAAAGTTTCATTGGTGGCAGAAGATGCCATTGCTGAATCAGAATTGCGATAGAGGGAGATAATAATGGCTAAATATCGTGGTCTATTTCTACTTCTATCCGCTATTCTTTGGGGTTTGGCACTTTGGGGTTTGTCAAAAGTAAAACCAAGCACTTTTGAAGCACTGGAAAAAGAAGTTGGTGCAATTCTTGGTCAAAAGAAGCCGCCACCACCGCCACCTCCGCCTCCACCACCAAAAGAATTGCCACCACCACCGAAACTCGTGGAACGCAAAACTACGGCAAGAGTAGATGTTGTTGTGCCGCCTGAACCAGAGCGCGTTGTTGTTGATAGAACGCCGCCTGTACAAAGGCCGGTAATCTATGACCCAACCCCCGCTCCGCCACCGCCGCCACCACCACCTCCGCCACCACCGCCTTCTTGCACAGAAAGTCCGCGCTCCGTGCGGCAAACTCGGGCGTTTAACATCGAGCGTGCATATCCGGCGCGCGCTATCGAGCGGGAGCAAGAGGGCAGCGTAACTGCTGTATTGCAAATCGATGCCAATGGTAATGTTGGTGGAGTAAGTATCACTTCTTCCAACCCACCAGGGGTGTTTGATGCGGCAGTTCAACGTGAAGTGCAACGTATGCAATTTGATCCCGCGCGCCGCGAGTGCGAAAACGTGGCTGGGACATATAATCTAACGGTCCAATTCCGCTTGGATTAGCATTCGGACTCAATAAAAAAATTAAAGGCCACTCAATTGGGTGGCCTTTTGTTTGCTAGCGCGTCGAACGTTCAAGTTGCAAAGAATTTGCCGCAGCAATTTTGGGTGAGTTTTGGTGGCAAATACGCAGCTAATACTGGGGTATTTGCCAAGTATTTGGTGCCGAAAATCGCACAAAAGGGCGCGGCAAAACTATGCAACTTGAGCGTTCGAAGCGCTATTTCGCGCCCGCGGCCACTGCCTGTAGCCAAGCATGGTGCGCCAATTCATCGAACCTCTCGACCATTTTCGCAGCATCTTTATTGGCTGCATTCCCGCGAATAAGGCGACCCTTTATTCCGTGCAAAATTGCCGCCAGCCGAAACATATTGAAGGCGACGTAGAAGCTAATATTCTCAATATTTTGTCGGCCTGTCCTTCGCAAATATGCATCAATTGATTGTTGTTCCGTCGGCAGCCCAAAGGCCGAATAATCAATTCCTTTTACACTCGAAGGCCAGCCTTGCGGCATATGATATGCCATTAAATGATAAGTGAAATCCGCCAAGGGGTTGCCCAATGTTGATAATTCCCAATCCAATACAGCAATAATCCGCGGCTCAGTCGGGTGAAAAACCATATTATCGGAGCGATAATCGCCATGAATGATTGTGGTCTCATCAAACGTGGGTATGTTTTGCGGCAGCCATGCAATAAGCCGATCCATATCGGGGTTTCGCCCCGCATCTTCATCGGCCAAATATTGGCGCGTCCATAATTTGATTTGCCGTTCAACAAATTGGCCTTCCTTGCCATAATCGCCAAGGCCAATTGCTTTATAGCCTATGCCGTGAAGCCGCGCCAAAACTTGGTTCATCGCATCAAAATAGGCAAAGCGCTCGGATTGGGGAATTTCGGCAAAACTTTGGTTCCAAAATATCCGCCCTTCAACCATTTCCATAACATAAAACATTGAGCCAATAACATTATCATCATCGCAAATGCCATAGGTTTGCGGCACTGGGAAACCAGTCTTTCCCAAAGCGCTAATTATGCGATATTCGCGATCTACAGAATGCGCACCCGGCAGCAAAGTCCCCATTGGTTTGCGCCGCAAAACATAGTTTTTGTTTGGAGTAGAAATTTTGAAAGTAGGGTTGGATTGCCCCCCTGCGAACTTGGAAATCTCAATCGGACCCGCAAATCCGTCAATATTTGCAGTCATCCATTGACTTAAGGTCACCTCGTTCAAAACATTCGAATTCATTGATTCTGATTTGGATTGAGTCACTAAAACACCCAGACAAAGTAATTTAATACGCACAAGTTTGATTTGACACTAAGTTCTGCGATGTGGCAAGTTTGAAATACAAAGTGATGGGGAAAACAATGAGCGCAATTGATGTAGCAAATCCAGAATTCATGGAAGATGAAGAAATAAAAATCTATCATGACGCTGTTGCAAAGTTCTTTGCCCGTGCCGCCACGCCCGCGCGCAAAGCAAAATGGCGCGCCGACGGCATGGTCGAACGTGAGTTTTGGCGTGAAGCGGGCGCGGCCGGTCTTTTGGGTGCAAGTGTGCCAGAAGAATATGGCGGTCATGGTGGCGATTTCAGGCATGAACTTGTGGTCGCTGAATTAACCGCGAGAATGGGTGTCGAAGGCTTTTCTGCCGTTCTGCATAATATTATTATTATACCCTATATTGTTGCCCACGGCACCGAAGAGCAAAAGCATCGCTGGCTTCCAAAACTTGTGTCTGGCGATTTGGTTACGGCAATTGCAATGTCTGAACCTGGTACAGGTTCCGATTTGCAAGCGGTTAGCACGACCGCATTAAGGGACGGCAATGGCTATCGCCTAAATGGGTCAAAAACCTTTATTTCGAACGGCCAATTGGCAGATTTAATTGTAGTGGTTTGTAAAACCGACCCGACAAAAGGCGCAAAAGGAACGTCGCTCATGGTGCTAGAAACCGAAGGCGCAGAAGGGTTTAGTCGTGGCAAAAAGCTCGATAAAATCGGCCTAACTGCGCAAGATACTTCTGAATTATTTTTTGATAATGTGTTTGTGCCAGCTGATAATTTGCTGGGCGCTGTGGAAGGGCAAGGGTTCATTCAATTAATGAAAGAACTCCCAAGAGAAAGACTAATTATCGCAATTTCGAGCACAATCGTGATGGAAAAGGCGCTTGAGCTAACCATTGAATATACCAAGAACCGCAAAGCTTTTGGGCAAACCGTGTTTGAATTCCAAAACTCACAATTCAAACTAGCCGAAATGAAAGCCAAAGCCACAATTGCGCGGGTCTTTATTAATGATTGCATCGCGAATTTATTGAAAGGCAAATTGGACTTAACCACAGCCTGTATTGCCAAACTTTGGGCCACCGAAACCGAAGGCGAAATTGTCGATGGCTGTTTACAGCTTCATGGTGGTTATGGCTATATCAATGATTATCCTATCGCCCAAATGTATAAAAACTCGCGGATTTCGCGGATTTATGGTGGATCGTCGGAAATTATGAAAGTCATAATTGCGCGAAGCCTATAATATTATGCCAAAAACAGGGCCCGCAAAATTTTTACCAATGTTGTTGCTATTGGCGGCAATGGCGAGTTTTCAGCTCGGCGCAAGCCTTGCGACCGATTTGATGAAACATAGCAATCCATTTGTGGCAACTGCCTTGCGGCAAGGGTTTTCTGCGCTTTTCCTTTTCTTTTTTGTCAAATTATGGCGCTTTGATTGGCGTGGTGTGAAATTAGGGGCGCTGGTAATTTATGGTCTCAGTTTGACCTTGATGAATTTGGCATTTTATATGGCAATCGCCCGCATTCCCTTGGGTATAGCCGTGGCAATTGAGTTCATTGGGCCGCTATTTGTCGGCATTATTTCCTCGCGCAGGCCACTGGATTTTTTATGGATATTAGTCGCGGCTCTTGGTCTGTTGTTATTACTGCCGATAACCAATTTCAGCGCCCATCTTGACGCGGCGGGAATTTTTTATGCCCTTCTCGCGGCGATTGGCTGGGCAATCTATATTTTAAGCGGACATCATTTGGGCAAAAATTTTGAAGGCCTAAATGCAGTCGCCATCGGTATGTGCATCTCGGCGCTGGTTACAATTCCAATGGGGATTTGGCAAAGCAGCGAGTTAACTCTACCAATTACACAATTCATCCTTTACGGCGCAATATTGGGTCTATTATCTAGCGCCATACCTTACAGCATCGAGATGTTTGCGCTAAAAAGACTGCCGCGCCGCAGTTTTTCACTATTAATGAGCCTCGAACCGGCGCTGGCGGCATTGGTTGGTGCGCTCTTGCTATCACAGACGCTCGGACTGCCACAAAAACTGGCAATTGGATTAATTATATTGGCATCCATCGGTAGTTCATACTACAGTGAAGATAAAGCAGTGAATGATAAGATTATTGTTCAGTAAAATTGGGAAAATAGTTTTTTCGAGGAGTGCAAAATGGGTCAAGCATATATTGTTGAAGCGGTAAGAACTGCGGGCGGACGTCGTGGTGGTCGCTTGGCTGGTGTTCATCCCGCCGATTTGGGCGCAATTGCCTTAAACGCAATCATTGACAGAACCGGCGTGGACCCTGCCGCAATTGAAGATGTGATAATGGGCTGCGTCATGCAAGTCGGGGAACAAGCGCTGCACATTGGCCGCAATTGTGTAATGGCATCAAAATTGCCAGATAGTGTTCCAGCAGTTTCAATTGATCGCCAATGTGGATCCTCGCAACAAGCAATTCAATTTGCCGCTCAAGCCGTAATGTCGGGCACGCAAGACATGGTAATCGCAGCAGGCGTTGAAAGCATGAGCCGGGTCCCGATGGGCATAAGCGCACTTCGGGATCAAGGTTTCGATTCCCTAAGCCAAGCAATAAAAGACAGATATAAAGTGAGGTCATTTTCGCAATTTAAGGGCGCAGAAATGCTGGCGCGCAAACATGGCTTTAGCCGCGAAGACCTCGACGCTTTTGGCCTTGAAAGCCACAAGCGTGCGGCCGCAGCCACCAGCGGCGGCGCGTTCAAAGGCGAAATCGTGCCAGTAAATATCACCTTGCCAGATGGCAGCGCCGCAATCCATGAAATTGACGAAGGAATAAGGGCGGACGCTACTGAAGAATCAATGGCGGCAGTGAAATTGCTGATTGAAGGCGGGGTAATAACTGCCGCCAATGCCAGCCAAATTTGCGACGGCGCATCGGCAGTTTTGGTGGTGTCCGAAGCTGCACTAAAAGCCCATAATTTAACGCCACTGGCGCGGATACATAATCTAACTGTCACGGGTGGCGACCCAATAATAATGTTGGAAGAACCCCTATTTGCAACCGATAAAGCCCTAAAACGCGCAGGAATGAAAATTGACGATATTGATATTTATGAAGTCAATGAAGCATTCGCACCCGTCCCACTTGCTTGGCTTAAACATACTGGTGCTGATTATTCCAAACTAAATGTCAACGGAGGCGCGATTTCGCTTGGTCACCCGCTTGGTGCCTCTGGTGCCAAACTAATGGCGACTTTGGTCCATGCCTTGCGCGCACGCGGTAAACGCTACGGTCTGCAAACCATGTGTGAAGGTGGTGGTCTTGCTAATGTAACAATTATTGAAGCGCTATAGAATATGGCAGGCCCATTATCAGGATTGCGAATTGTGGAATTAGCGGGGCTTGGCCCTGCGCCTTTTTGCGCGATGATGCTGGCAGATCATGGTGCTGAAGTAATAAGAATTGACCGTATCGGTGGGTTTATTCCACCTTTTGATTGCTTGGCGCGTTCGCGTAGTTCAATTGCGGTCAATTTGAAATCGGCAGAGGGAATTGAAATCATCCGTGAACTGATTAAATCTGCAGACGGCGTGATTGAAGGCTTTCGCCCTGGAGTATGCGAACGGCTTGGCCTAGGCCCCGATGTGCTTTTGGCCGATAATCCAAAATTGGTTTATGGGCGTATGACGGGTTGGGGGCAATTTGGGCTTTTGGCGCAAGCTGCGGGCCACGATATTAATTATATTGCGCTTTCGGGTGCACTGCATACATGCGGCCGCGCCGATGGCCAACCAACACCGCCAGTCAATTATCTTGGCGATTTTGGCGGCGGTGGGATGATGCTGGCATTTGGCATGGTGTCGGCTTTATTGGCGGTGAAAAATGGCGCAACGGGCCAAGTGATTGATTGCGCTATGACTGATGGATCTGCGCTTCTAACCGCAATGACATGGAGCTTCTATAACGCTGGACATTGGCAGGATAAAACTGGCGTGAATCTACTCGATACGGGCGCTCATTTTTACGATACATATGAAACCAAAGATGGGAAATGGATATCAATTGGGTCAATCGAACCGCAATTTTATGCCCAATTACGCAAATCGACCGGTTTGGAAACCAATGAAGCGTTCGACAAGCAACTTAACCGCGCCGAATGGCCAAAAATGAAAGCCGATCTTGCGGCTATATTCAAACAGAAAACCTGTGAAGAATGGTGTTCCATTATGGAAGGAACTGATGTTTGCTTTGCGCCAGTTTTGTCTTTGGCCGAAGCCACCCAACACCCCCATAATTTGGAACGTGAGACTTTCATCAAGGTCGGCGGCTTTACCCAACCCGCCCCCGCACCACGATATTCAAAAACCAAAACCGAAGCCCCACAGCCACCGCCAAAAGTCGGAAGTGATACTATGCAAATATTGTCGAAATTGGGGGTCACTCAAACTAGAATTGACGAATTGATAAAAGCTGGCGCAATCGCTTAAAACAAACCAAGAGAGGACACGAAATGCAAATATCAAACCAAACTTCAGCAGTCATTACGGGCGGCGCATCGGGCCTAGGCGAAGCCACCGCACGCGCGATCGCAGCAATGGGGGCAAAAGTCGCGATTTTCGACATGAATGAAGTCCGTGGTGAAGCACTTGCCGCTGAACTGGGCGGAATATTTTGCAAAGTCGATGTCAGATTCGATGAAGATGTCGATGCCGCCTTTGCCAAAGCCCGCGCTGGCAATGGTCAAGAGCGTATATTGGTAAATTGCGCAGGAATTGGCTCGGCCTCCAAAACTGCAAGCCGTGATAAAACTACTGGTGAACCCAAACATTTTCCGCTCGACATCTTTGCCCGCACGATTGAAATTAATTTAGTCGGTACATTTCGCTGTATCGCCAAATCAGCGGCAGGAATGTTGACACTCGAACCGCTCGAAGATGGCGCGCGTGGTATCATCATCAACACTGGCTCAGTTGCTGCACAAGATGGCCAAATGGGGCAGGCGGCCTATAGCGCTTCCAAAGGCGGCGTTGTCGCCATGACATTGCCAATTGCGCGCGATTTGGCCTCCGAAGGCATTCGCATCAATACGATTTTACCAGGAATTTTTGATACGCCAATGATGGCCGCCGCACCTGAAAATGTGCGCAGCGCTTTGGCGGCATCAATTCCATATCCAAGCCGCTTTGGCCAGCCATCGGAATATGCTTCGCTGGCGTTGGAAATGATAAGGAACAATTATTTGAACGGTGAGACCATACGCCTAGACGGAGCAATCCGTATGCCGCCACGTTAAAAATCATTATTGAGGCGCATTGCGTCGTCGATTGTCTTTTGCTGCCTGTCGCAGAAACTTAGAATCTCGGAACGCGCAGGCTCCCTAGGCTAATTGTCTGTTCAATTTTAACCGCGCCATTTTCGCCGCGAATTGAGACCTTGACATTATTATTGGTCCAATCGATTTCGATTAGTCCGAAATTTCTATCGCGGTAAGCCTCGCCAATTCGGCGGCTATTGGGCGGAATAACTGGCCAAACTTCGGTAATGCCTGATGAAGTAAAATCCCAAATTGGATACGGAACATTGACATCCAATTTCGAAATTTCGCCATAATGAGTGTCACCCGAAAGGCAAATAAGGCCATTGGCGCGGTGCCGCCGTATTGCGTCTATAAGCCGTTGGTGGTCGCGGTGGTAATTAATCCAGGCTTCCCAACCGGGAAAATCGGCAATGACTTGCAAGGACGAGGCAAATATTCGCAAATCTGCTGGCTTTTCCAACTCATTCTCAAGCCATTCCCATTGTGAATTGCCAATCATTGTTGCCGCATCATCGGGGTTACGAAGATAAGGCCCAGGGATTGGCTTGCTTTGCCTAAATTGGGTAAGCGCCCATCTTTCATATGATTGCCTATCGGTAAAAGTCGAAAGTATCGGCGTTCGATTCCATCTTAAATCTGGCAAAATAATTTGAACTTTGCGGCCATCGGGTCCAAAAACTTCGGAAGTATAAATGCCATCGGGTCGAGTGCGGCGTGGGCTGTCTGCGGGAACGTCCCAAAAATCGCAAAATTGTTTGCGACTTTCGTCTTTCATCACATATTCGATACCGCCATCATTCAAGCCATAATCATGATCGTCCCACATGGCGAGAATAGGCACGGCGGCTCTAAACCGTGCAAATTCGGGCTTTTGCCTTAGGGCTTCATATTTTTCGCGCATAATTGCTGGATTATCGGTATCGGCATAAATATTGTCACCAATAAACAGAAATAAATCAGGATTGGTTTGCGCAATTGCATTCCAAATTGGCTGGCGCTTGTTTTGATGAGCGCAAGATCCCCAAGCAATGCGGGTAATTTCACTATTTGCACTTGGCTGCGAGCGCGCAATGTCGCTGGTGGCAATCGCACTTGCGGCGGCAATTCCGGCACCCATAATTTCACGGCGATTCATGCGCTTCTCCTAAAAAATAATCAGAGCAGCAATATTGCCAATTATCAAGCCTCTGAATGCTGCCGAATAAGCCCTTCTTGTGCAACGCTTGCGACCAATTTGCCATCCGCAGTATAAACCAATCCGCGATTCATACCGCGTGCGCCGCCCGACCATGGCGCTTCCAAGGCATAAAGCAACCACTCATCAAGCCAAAAATCTTCATGCATCCACAAAGCATGATCAAGGCTTGCGACTTGCATTTTTTGCTGATGCCAACTAACTCCATGCGGCAAAAGCGCGGTAGATAAAAGCATCATATCCGAAGCATAAGCCAATAAAACACGGTGGAGGTTTTGGTCTCTCGGCAATGGCGCAATTGCTTTGAACCAAAAACAATGTGCTGGTTCACCTTTTTTCAAACTCAAATATCTATCTTGATTTATCGGCCGAAATTCAATCGGCCTCGGACGCAATAAATGCTGGCGATTGGCAAGTGCTGATTGCTGGCTGTAAGAAGGTGGGCCATTAAGCACGTCAATCACCAATTGGGTTTCGCTTTTAAGGTTTTCGGGGCCCACAACATCGGGCATGGAGAACTGATGATGTAGCCCTTCTTCTTGGGTTTGAAAAGAGCATGAGAGGTTTAATATTGGGGTTCCTCCTTGCTTTGCTACAACCCGGCGCGAGCTGAAACTTTTGCCATCCCTGTCACGCGAAACATCATAAATAATTGGCAATTTGGGGTCACCTGGGCGCACAAAATAGGCGTGCAATGAATGTGGCAGGCGATCATCCTCAACCGTATGGCACGCCGCCATCAAAGCTTGCGATACAACTTGGCCGCCAAAAACTCGCATCCACGGTTCATTGGTTATTGGCCCACGGTAAATATCACCATCAATTTGCTCAATCGCCATCAAATCAATTAAAGTTTTGACTATTTCTGCGGGGCTTTGATTTAACGCTTCTTGGTGCAAATTCTCGTTCACTTCTATTTCCTGTTTAACGAAGCGAAACTTGCATTTTCTTTTGCTAATTTCAACAGTAAATCTGATGGCTTAAATGCTTCGCCATAAAGGCTTGCAAACTCTTCAAGTTTTTGAACAATATTATTAAGCCCGATTAAATCCGCCCAAAACATCGGCCCGCCACGATAAACTGGCCAATTATAGCCAAAAATCATTGCAATATCGACGTCAGATGGGCGATGGGCAATGCCCTCTTCGACAATTTTAGAACACTCATTGATAACCGGATAAAGCATCCGCGCCAAAATGTCGGTTTCGCTTTGATTTGGCCTTTGAACCACGCCAAGTTTTTGTGCCACGTCTTTAATAACTTCCACAGCGATAGGCGATAAGGTAGCGTTGCGATTTTCGTCATAATCATAAAATCCGCCGCCGCTTTTTTGGCCCAATCGACCCAAGCGAACCAATTCGCCGCGAACTGTCAATTCATTTGAATCGCGGCCGGTTACATCAAGGCCAACCAAATCGGCCATTTTGAACGGCCCCATTGCAAAGCCATAGTCATAGCCGACTTTATCAATCAATTCAGGCGAAACACCTTCCAATATCATCATATTGCATTGCTCGGAGCGTTTGGACATTGCCCGATTTGCGATAAAGCCGAAACAAACCCCAGATACGACAGGGGTTTTGCCCATTTTCTTTGCTATTGCCAAAGAAGTACTTAGAACCGAATTATCAGTTTTGGCTCCGCGAACAATTTCCAATAATGGCATAACATTGGCGGGCGAAAAATAATGATTGCCGACAACATCACTTGGTCTTGAAGTCACGGCAGCGATTTCATCAATATCCAAAAATGAAGTATTGGAAGCCAAAATCGCCCCAGCCTTGGCCACAGCGTCAATTTTCTTAAAGACTTCAAGCTTCACCGCCATGGATTCAAAAACCGCCTCAGTAATTATATCACAATCACTAAGGGCGCTATATTCAAGCGATGGAATAATTTGCGCCATTCGGGCTTCAACTTGTTCCATCGTCATTTTGCCTTTTTGGGCTGTGGTCTCATAATTTTTTCTAATTATGCCAATGCCGCGATCCAGTGCTTCTTGGGTCTGCTCAACCAATACTACTGGCAGGCCCATGTTCAAATAATTCATGCAAATACCGCCGCCCATTGTGCCGGCGCCAATCACACCGGCTTTCTTAATGTCACGACTTTGGGTATCGGCTGGCAAATTCGGTATTCTTGCGGTTTCACGTTGGGCAAAAAATACGTGACGCTGGGCCGCGGATTCATCTGAATTGAGAAGTTCAAAGAACATTTTACGCTCGAACTCCATGCCTTCGTCAAAATTCATGTTTGCCGCTGCTTCAACGCATTTAATGATGTTCTCTTGCGCTTTGAAGCCACGAAATGCCCGCGCATTTTTTTTGCGATAGTCGGCAAAAACCTGCGAATTGCCGCGAAACTGCGCGACTTTTTCATTGCGGTCTCGCACTTTTAGCATTGGTGCATTGGTTGTAATCAGGTTTTTTGCGAAAGCAATTGCATCTTGTTTCAAAGCATTTTCATCAACCACTGCATCAATAATGCCAGCCTCCATCGCTGGTTTGGCTTTCATAGGTTTGCCCGAAGTAATGAAGTCCAAAGCCGCTTCAATCCCAATAATTCGTGGAATCCTTTGGGTTCCACCAGCACCTGGTAAAAGCCCAAGGCTGACTTCAGGCAGACCGACCACAGCCGATGGCACAGCCACCCGATAATGGCAGTTAAGCGCGAGCTCCAACCCGCCGCCTAATGCCGTGCCATGAATTGCGGCAACCACATATTTGGGCGAATTTTCGATGACGTTGAAAACTGCGGGTAAATGTGGCTCGACTGGCACTTTACCAAATTCAGTAATATCTGCGCCAGCAAAGAAAGTGCGCCCGGCGCAAATTATGATGATTGCTTTGACTTCATTGTCGGCAATCCCTAGCTGAACTCCCGCAATTATGCCTTGGCGAACTGCTAAACCTAGCGCGTTCACTGGTGGTGAATGAATGGTGACAATGCCAATACCATCTATTTTTTCAAATTCCATAATCTCAGTCATAATGAGTTCCTATTAAAGCAACCCTCATTTGCCCTTTATTTCCAGTGAGTTCAAGTCGCAAACAATGGCTATCTCACATTACGTTAGGGCAATTTTCACAAAAGTTGATAGACTTTTGGGTTAAAAAATTGCCCAAAGCAAAGAACTAGCGCGGCTTTCAAGTTTTACTTGAAAGTCCGCCGCGCTATGGGCAGCTTTCAATTGGATGAAGCCGTCATTTCTTCGGCTTTTGCCTCGACCATAGCGACTATTTTTTCGATCATTTCGTCATTGTCAATTTTCGCCAAGGTTTTTCCATTGACATAAATCATGCCCGAGCCTTTGCCACCGCCAGTAAACCCTAAATCCGTAAATAATGCTTCACCTGGCCCATTGACGACGCAGCCAATTATTGAAAGCGAAATCGGTGCTCTTATGTGGGCAAGCTCTTTTTCCAAGCGCTCAACAGTTCTGATGACGTCAAAACCCTGCCTTGCACACGAGGGGCAGGAAATGATGTTAACACCGCGACTTCGTAATCCTAGTGATTTTAATATATCAAAACCTACTTTGACTTCTTCTTCTGGCTCTGCCGAAAGCGATACTCTTATAGTGTCGCCTAGGCCGGCCCATAGTAAATTACCAAGCCCAATTGAAGATTTAACTGAACCAATTCTCGTGCCGCCCGCTTCGGTTACGCCCAAATGGAGTGGGCAATCAATTGCTTCGGCGAGTGCCATATAAGCGGCGACAGTTAGAAAAACGTCCGATGCTTTGACGCTGATTTTGAACTCGTGAAAATCATGGTCTTGCAATATTTTGGCGTGACTCAATGCGCTTTCAACCATAGCCTCGGGGCAGGGTTCGCCATATTTTTCCAATAAATCTGGTTCAAGTGAGCCAGCATTGACGCCAATTCTAATGGCACAGCCATAGTCTTTGGCAGCAGTGATAACTTCTTTTACCCGTTCGGCATTCCCAATATTTCCAGGGTTAATTCTAAGGCAAGCTGCACCCGCCTGCGCCGCCTCAATTGCCCTTTTATAGTGGAAATGAATATCGGCAATTATCGGAACTTGGGCAAATTTCGTGATTTCTTTCAACGCCATAGTTGATGCAACGTCGGGCGCGGAAACCCTTACTAAATCTGCGCCCGCTTCAACGCATCGTTCAACTTGTGCCAAAGTCGCTTTGGCGTCAGACGTGAGGGTGTTGGTCATGGTTTGCACGCTAATTGGGGCATCGCCGCCAATTGCAATGTTGCCAACAAGGATTTTGCGCGATTTGCGGCGCGATACTGCGCGCCAAGGCCTTACTTCGGCAAGAGTGTGTGGATTAGTCATCGCTATATCTATACAAACAACGGGCGCAAAACGCCATGACAAAGTTATTGTGGTGTAGCAGATATCGTTGGTGCAGCAGTGACGCTATTGGCGGCAGTTGCAACTAAGGCATCATTAGGGGTCGCAACAACTTCTACCTTCGGCAAGTTCGCGGTTTTGGCGGCTTCTTGCTCGGCAAGTAATTTTGCTTTTTCATTGGCAAGGGCAATCAAATCGGGTGAGCGCCAATTTGACAAAGGCTGATGATTTTCACCCGCCACAATTACCAGTCCACGACCACGAATTTCAATCGCGCCAGCGTCCCCTGTGCTAATAATAAACCGCCCCAAACCATCGGTTGAAACAACTTCACCGGCGCGCAAATCACGCGACATAACCAGGGCCCCGTCTTCACCGCGCAATGTAATTTGAACAGGCCGTTTTGCGATTATACTGGTGAGCGGATCTATTTCCACAACTGGTCTGGTGGGTGAAATATCACCTTTTTGCGCCCAGGCCTTAATGGCCTCATCGGGACGTTCAATATTTCCTTCATTGCGCGGCAATGAGGTCTGCACTAAAGCATTTATTAAAATCCAGCCGAGGACTGCTACTGCGGCCAAAGCACCGAGTGGGAGCGCGAACTTATTTGACAAAATATGGCGGCTTTGCTCATGGCGCATTTGTTGCGGTGCCCAAGCGTCGCGATAATCATCAACAACTGATTTAACATCAGCAATGCCCAAGAATTCACTATAAGCGCGAACATATCCCAGAGCATAACCGAGCCCAGGCAACAGCCCAAATTGCATGGCTTCAATAGCAGCGATTTGGTCTGGTTTAAGTTTCAAAGCCTGCGCCACTTGGACGACCGAGAGACTTTGATCACGCCGTGCCGATTGCAAGCGTGCGCCTGGGCCAGTTGCATCAGGATTATCGACATCACCAACTACACGCAAATGCCGCCGCGAAACTGGGTTCGCTTTCACTTGTGCCATAATTTTTTGTGCTTCAGCAGGCGTCAATGCAAATTTCTCGTTCAAAACCAGACATTAAGGTTAAAATTCTTAATATTTTATGGGATTTTCGTTTTCTTGCAGTTTCTGTGCCAAAAGTCCATTGAATCACATGAATTTTTTGCGAATTTTGCATGACAGCCGATAAGTTGCTCTAAATGCTACAAAATAATGCCATTATCTTGTGCGAACCCAAGCAATTCTTGGCGAAAATCAACATTTTCGCGCGCCAAAAGGCTATTTACAAAATCTCGCAATTTTTCGAAATTAACACTAAGTATCATTTCCTTTACAATGCCAAGGCTGGTTGCGGGCATGGATAATCTATCATAGCCAAGGCCAATTAACGCCAAAGCCTCAAGCGGACGACCAGCGTGCTCGCCACAAATGGATATGGGTGTGGTTTCGGCTTGGGTTTTTACATATTTAAGAAAACTCAAAGCGGGCTTTGACATAATGTCATAGCGGTCATTTACTTTGGGCGAGCTTCTGTCTGCCGCGAAAAAAAACTGCAATAAATCATTAGTTCCAACCGAAAGAAAGTCAGCTTTTTTCGATATTTCATTAATCGACCACGCAATTGAAGGCGCTTCTATCATTGTGCCGATTTCGAGATTTTGCGGGACTTTGCGCCCCATTTTTTTGGCCCAGTCAACTTCTTGGCCCAAAAGCGCCTTGGCGGCATCAAACTCACTTATTTCCGAAACCAAGGGGAACATCACTCTTAACGGCCTACCATCAGCAGCACGCAATAACGCCCGTAATTGATAGCGCAAAATTGCTTGCCTATCGAGGCCAAATCGCAAAGCGCGCCAGCCCATCGCTGGGTTTTCTTCTTTGTCATGCGACAAAAAGCGCGCAATTTTGTCGCCGCCCAAATCCAAAGTTCGAAAAGTCACGGGCTTGCCGCCGCTCAATTCAAAAATCTGGCTGTATAATTCGGCTTGGGCGTCAACGCGCGGCAAGGAATTGGACATAAGGAATTGAAATTCAGTTCGGAATAAGCCAATGCCTTCGGCACCGCTATCCGCCAAATGTTCCATGTCCAGAACCAGCCCAGCGTTCATCAATAAGTGAATACGTTTGCCGTCTTTGGTTTTGCTTTCAATATTTCTCAGGGCTTGAACACGGACGGTTTCCGCGCGCATCGCCGTTAGTCTGCTGCCAAAGCCTTCGGCAAGTTTGGGGTCATAGCGCAAATAGGCGTTGCCGGTATTGCCATCAACAATGATCGGATCATTGGTTTGCAACCGCGACAAAAGCCCACGCATTTGCCCAATCATCGGTAGCCCCATCGCCCGCGCTATGATTGCTGCGTGGGAGGACGATGAGCCTTTTTCAAGCAAAATCGCGCTTAATTTCACGCCGCTATATTCCAATAATTCGGCTGGCCCAATATCACGGGCCACCAACACAGCTTCGCCATCAAAACCAACGTGGGAATTAATCACACCTGAAAGATGGCGCAAAAGGCGGTTATCAAGCTCTTCCAAATCTTGCAAACGATCGCGTAAATAATTATCCTTGGCATTGGCCATTTTTGCGCGGTGTTCAGAACGAACTTGTTCAACTGCCGCTTCGGCGCAAATCCCGCTTTTCACGCCTTCAACTAACCGCTTTTCCCAATTTCTGTCTTGCGACAAAAGCAATATGACTTCGAGAACCTCAAGCGGAACTGCGCCTTGAACTTGCGCTTCACCCGTCAAAAGCAATTCAAGCCCCGAGCGAAGGTCTTTCAAGGCGCTAAGTAGCCGTGCTTCCTCAGCTTCTGGGTCGTCCGCCAAAAACCTTGTCGCCTCAATTTCTGGGGCATGAAGTAGTGCCTTACCAAAGGCCAAGCCTTTGGCAAAAACCTTGCCATTAAGGGTTTCTGGCTGGGTTGGTTTAATGTCAAAACCCTGAAGTTGCTCCATAACGCTTGAAGTCGAAACAAATTCGGACAACATGGTGGCAATTGTCTGTAGGCTTTCAATATCGTCTTCATGGTAAGATTTTGCGGCACGGTTTTGCACCACCAAAACGCCGATTAAGCGGCCACCTTTTAACAATGGCACGCCCAAGAAACTCATATATGGATCTTCGCCAGTTTCCGCTCGATAGGAAAATCTCTTGTGATGCGGCGCATCAGAAAGGCTTATTGGTTCAACCCCATCGGCGACAAGACCCACCAAACCTTCAGATGGCTTAAGCCGAGTATTGTGAACTGCTTCTGGCTTAAGGCCTTCAGTTGCGCATAATTCCATTGAGCCATCATTGCGGCGTAAATATATGGAACAAACATCT
This sequence comes from Hyphomonadaceae bacterium, assembly GCA_009773395.1. Taxonomy (GTDB): domain Bacteria; phylum Pseudomonadota; class Alphaproteobacteria; order Caulobacterales; family Aquidulcibacteraceae; genus Pseudaquidulcibacter. Next base: position 195,394 of record WRPI01000004.1, read on the forward strand.
GCAACCATTTCATTGGCGATTTGCGTCACCATATGGTTCATTCTAGTTTGCGCATCGCTTATTTCATTCATAAGCTCGCGCAGGCCTTTTAGAAGCCTGCGTGATGTAACTTGATGTCCTGAAACTGAAGCGACCATAGGCTTGCATTTAAGCCATTAGCCCGCTTCGTGCTAGGGGGAGGCGTGAATTATTCGAAGCCCGCCTAACAATTTTGCTCAAATGCGCGGCATTGTGAACTTAAGAGTTCAATTGGAATGCAGCAAATCAGTAATTCCTTCGCTCGAATTAACAATATCACTCAAGCTATATTCATCAAGAACATGAATAAAAGCCGAAATCGCTTTGTGCAACGGCCCTGGCAATTTGCAAACCCGTGCAACTTCGCAACCAATGCAATCAATAAGGTGCATATCGGGTTCCATTTTGCGTACCACTTGCCCTAGGACAATTTTGCTGGAATCTTGTGCCAATTTCATGCCGCCGCCTCGACCTTTAGTGCTTTCAACATAGCCAAACTTGACTAAGTTCTGCACGACTTTCACCAAATGATTTCGCGATATTTTATAAGTTTCGGCGACTTCGCTCACGGTTCCTTGGCCGCTTGGTTTAGTAGCGAGAAAAAAGAGAACCCGCATAGCGTAATCAGTATATTTTGTGAGCTTCATAATGTCCCTTTTTAATGCCGCGACATATTCACGCATTTCGCAAAAATTGGCAAATTAAATATGTATTTGAATTGCATATTTTGTCCGTGATGTTAATATGTATTTAAATTGCATATTAAAGAGCGGCATAATTTATGCCCTCGTGCATGGGGCTTTGCATTGCAAAGTGATTGAGGAGGCGACTATGACAACTACCAAAAAACTTTGGCTTGGTCTGGTTGCGCTATTGGTAGTCACATTTAGTGTGATGTTGTTTTTGGGGGCAGATTTATTTCGCACTGCACCGCCAATTCCGAACCAAATAGTCGCGACCAATGGTCAAGTGGTTTACACAAAACAGGATATTCAAAAAGGCCAACAAGTTTGGCAGTCAATAGGCGGGCAAGAGCTTGGCTCCGTTTGGGGCCATGGGGCACTGGTTGCACCAGATTGGTCCGCAGATTGGCTGCACCGTGAAATTATGGCGATACTTGATGCGCGCGCACAAACGGCATTTGCGAAAAATTATGCAGATTTGGACGCAGGCGAACAAGCAAAATTAAGCGCCAATCTAACCCCGGATTTTCGCAAAAATACTTTTGATGCTGCTTCCGGCAATGTAACGATTTCTGATGAGCGAGCGGCGGCAATTATGGCAACCGCTAGCTTTTACGAGAAATTATTTTCAGATGATACATCAACTCATGATTTGCGCGTGACCTATGCGATGAAGGAAAACACAATTGCAACCCCAGAAAACCGCCATTCATTAACCGCGTTTTTCTATTGGACTTCGTGGGCAGCCGGCACCGATAGGGTTGGCAAGGCTGGTGTATCATACACAAATAATTGGCCCTATGAGCCGCTTATTCAGAACAAAGCCACTTCAAGCTCCTTCTTGTGGTCGCTGTTTTCAATATTGTTTTTAATCGGCGGTATTGGCCTTTTGGCCTGGCATTATGCGGGCTGGCATTCAAAAGAAGCGCCGCTTGCGCCACCAAAAACCGATCCATTAAAAGGTCTAAAATTAACGGCTTCAATGAAGGCAACCGCCAAATATTTTTGGGTGGTTATCGCCCTTATGCTGGTGCAAATCTTGCTTGGAGCGGTGACCGCGCATTATCAAGTAGAAGGCCAAGAAGCTTATGGCATTCCGATTGCAGAATTCTTGCCATATAGCTTAACCCGAAGCTGGCACACCCAATTGGCAGTGCTTTGGATTGCGACCGCATGGCTTGGTACTGGCCTCTATATTGCCCCTGCAATTTCGGGTCATGAGCCGAAATTTCAAGCGTTGGGGGTTAATTTCCTTTGGTTGTGTTTGATAATCATCGTTGTCGGCGCTTTTGCTGGGCAATGGTTTGCTGTTATGCAAAAAATGGGCGTTATCCAAAATTTCTGGTTCGGCCATCAAGGTTGGGAATATGTTGATATTGGCCGTTTCTGGCAGGCATTCTTGTTTATTGGCTTGATACTTTGGCTGCTACTAGTGGGCCGTGCATTATTGCCAGCACTTAAACGCAAGGATGAAATGACATCAATTGTTGGTTTATTGTTCTTATCAACTGTTGCCATTGGCCTATTTTATGGTGCCGGCCTGATGTGGGGTTCAAATTCCCATATTTCGGTGGTTGAATATTGGCGCTGGTGGGTAGTTCATTTATGGGTCGAAGGCTTTTTCGAAGTGTTCGCGGTCGCGGTTATAAGTTTCCTATTTGTGAAACTGGGCCTGGTTCGTGGGCAATCTGCAACCAATAATGTGCTTTTCGCCACCATTATTTTCATGGCCGGTGGCGTACTTGGCCTATTCCATCACCTGTATTTTGTTGGAACAACAACTGCGGGCGTGGCAATTGGTGCAGCGTTTTCGGCGCTAGAAGTCGTGCCTTTGGCATTGATTGGCATGGAAGCCTATGAAACTTGGCAACAAGCCAATTCCACTAGTTGGATGAAACGTTATAAATGGCCGATTATGTTCTTCCTTGGGGTTTCATTTTGGAACCTTGTGGGCGCTGGGCTATTTGGCTTTTTGATTAACACACCTATTGCACTTTATTATATGCAGGGACTAAACCTTACCGCGCTTCATGGGCATACAGCTTTGTTTGGTGTTTATGGAATGCTTGGCATAGGACTAATGCTATTTTGTTTGCGTGGTCTGCGTGATGATAATCATTGGAACGAAGGCTTTTTGCGCGCATCATTTTGGGCGTTTAATATTGGCCTAAGTTTGATGGCATTACTCACGCTCTTGCCGATGGGCGTGCTTCAGGTGACTGCGGCATTGGAAAATGGCTATTGGTATGCAAGAAGTGCCGAATTTATGGGCAAACCAATATTTGATTTATTGGTTTGGATGCGGATGCCGGGCGACTTAATTTTCGCGGCGGGTTCGATAATCTTAGCAGTATTTGTGGCGCGGCAATGGATTGCTCCACAAAAAGAAAAACTTGAATAGACTTACACATTAGGCATATTTGGGGGCGGCAATTCATTGTTGCCCCCATTTTTATGAAAGCAACAAATTGTTAGAATTTTATCCACATATCCGAATGGTTCATATTTATGCCATTAGCCTTTCTGGGCTTGTATTTTTTCTGCGGGGCAGCTTTTCGATTTTCGGCGCTTCATGGCCGCATTTATTTGTCGTGCGGATATTTTCCTATTTAATCGACACTGCGCTACTTACTGCCGCCGCAATGTTATGGACAATTTTGCCACACGAAGTTTTTGCAAATGGCTGGCTTAGTTTGAAAGTCGCTTTGGTTGTTGTCTATATCGGGTTTGGTTTTGTGGCGATGCGGCAAAAAAATAGCCGAAATTTACGTATAATTTTCTTTGTGTTGGCGGCGATTATGTATGCGATAATCATTGGCATTGCGAGGGCGCACACAATGACGGGCTGGTTTGGGTAAGCTGCTGCGGCAATATGCGGTGTGGCAATCGGGGATTAAGCAGTCTAGGTGTTTAGTCGAAAGATGTTGGGCTTTCAGGCCAATTAAAGGTGAAGTTCGTCCCAATTGAACTGAAAAGGCAGGATCAAATGTCAAGCATATTATTTATCTTGAATGACGCACCATACGGAAACGAGCGTGCCTATAATGCGTTGCGTTTAGCTGGGGCCTTGATCGGCAAGGACGACACAAAAGTCAGAATATTCTTGATGGCGGATTCAGTTAGTTGCGGCAAATCAGGGCAGAAAGTGCCGCCTGGTTACTATAACATTCAAATTATGCTTGGTCGCGTAATAAGAGAAGGCGAAGTTGCACTATGCGGAACTTGCATGGAAGCACGGGGCATTGCTGAGAGCGAATTAATCGAAGGCGCCAAAAAATCTACCCTCGCGCAACTAGCGGATTGGACAATAGACGCCGATAAAGTTTTGATTTTTTAGATCGACGAAACTATTTGGAGTAAAACCTATTCCCCATCAAGCCCATACGCCGTATGCAATGCGCGCACTGCAAGCTCGGTATAGCTGGCATCAATCAATACGGAAATTTTAATTTCTGAGGTTGAAATATTTTCGATATTTATGCCTTTTTTGGACAAGGCTTCAAACATTATTTTCGCTACCCCAACGTGGGAGCGCATGCCAACGCCAATTACTGAAACTTTGGATACGTCTTTTTTCACAATAATGTTCTGAAAGCCGATTTCAGCTTTGGACGCGTTCATCAATTCCTTGGCGCGATCGGCTTCACGCTCTGGCATTGTGAAAGTCATGTTCACCGCGCCTTCGGTGCGTGAGGGCGCCTGCACAATCATATCGACATTGATATTGGCATCGGCCAAAGTTCCAAAAATGATAGCGGCAACGCCAGGGTGGTCTTCAACCCCAATAAGCGACAACTTGGCTTCATCACGGCTATAGGCAATGCCCGAGACGATTTGTTTTTCCACGATTTCTTCCTCATCACAAACTATGGTTCCGGGGTTAGGCTCGCCCGGCTCTAAAAACGATGATAATACCCGCACTGGAACTTTTTTGGCCATTGCCAATTCAACCGAGCGGGTTTGTAAAACTTTGGCACCCAATGATGCCATTTCCAACATTTCCTCATAGGAAATTTGCGCCAGCCTTTGCGCCTTTGAAGTAATGCGCGGATCGGTAGTATAAACCCCATCGACATCGGTATAAATATCGCATCTTTTAGCGCCAAGTGCGGCAGCAACTGCCACTGCCGAAGTATCAGATCCACCACGGCCCAAAGTCGTTAGACGCTCATCTTCGGTCATGCCTTGAAAGCCGGGGATAATTGCGACAGTGCCGCCATCAATTGAGGTGTTTAGTTGCGGGCTATTTATGGCGGCAATACGGGCCACCGAATGGGCATCGGAGCTTGAGATCGGGATTTGCCATCCTTGCCAAGAACGCGCAGGCACACCAATTTTGCGCAAAGCCAATGCCAAAAGGCCAGTGGTCACTTGTTCACCAGACGCAACTACTACATCATATTCATCATTGAACTGATCTTCGGCTAAGCCCGCACCAGCGGCATTTGCCATTTCAACCAAGCGATTGGTTTCGCCTGACATTGCTGATACCACAACTGCGATGTTATTTCCTTGCGCTCTTTCATGGGCAACAAGGCGCGCTACGCGGGCAATGCGTTCAACATCACCAACTGAAGTGCCACCAAATTTCATCACAACGCGCGACATGAGTTTTCCAAAAAGTCTAGAATTATGTTCACGGCGCAAAAGCAACAAATATGGCTTTGCGTCAATGCCAAGGTTCATAAAATTGCTGATTTATAGCAACAAAGTTGCGTGAAAGCCGCATTTATTTTCAATAATGGGCAATAATTTTCAATTGACGCTACACTAATTTGCTTTTCGATTCCGCCCAATAGACATCGCGCAAAACCCGTTTATAGAGTTTGCCGGTTGCGTGGCGTGGTAGTTCATCAATAAAATCAATTTGCCGTGGCATTTTAACACCCGATAATTGCGGCCTTAACCATAGCCGAATTTCATCCTTAAGTTCTTCACTTGCCAATTGGGGATTGACGAGTTGAATGACCGCGACAACTTTTTCACCCATTATTTCGTCAGGCGCACCAATGACTGCTGAATCCAAGACATGTGGGTGGGCGGCCAAAATATTTTCGATTTCCTGTGGGTAAATATTTACACCGCCAGAAATAATCATAAAGCTCGCTCTATCGGTTAAATATAAATATCCATCTTGATCAAGATAGCCAATATCACCCAAGGTGGACCAACCTTTTTCATTGCGGCTAGCTGTGGTTTTTTCGGGGTCATTATGATAGGTGAAAGGGACTGTGCCTTCGAAATAAATCACGCCCTCAATATTGGCTCCAACTTCATTTTGATTTTCGTCCATTATATGCGGTGTTCCCATAACGGGAGTGCCAACCGAGCCTTTGTGGCTAAGCCAGTCTTCGGTTTTTATCATGGTCATGCCGTTGCCCTCGGTTCCCGCGTAATATTCGCAAATCACTGGCCCCCACCACGCAATCATGGCTTCTTTCACGCTTATCGGGCAAGGCGCGGCGGCGTGAATTGCGCATTTCATTGACGAAACATCATATTTGGCGCGAACTTCTTGGGGTAATTTCAGCATACGGATGAAATGGGTCGGCACCCATTGCGATGTGTTGGGCTTATATTTATCAATCAGGCGCAAAGATTCCTCGGCGTCGAATTTGTCCATAACAATAACAGTTCCGCCAACTTTCATCGTGCGCACACACCAACGCAACGGCGCTGCATGGTATAAAGGCGCGGGCGATAAATAAATGGTTTCATCACAAAACCCAAAAACTTCAATTGCGGCTTTCGTGAGTGGGTCGAGCACCGCGATTTCGGGGTTTTCGGCGATTGGTTTGATAATACCCTTGGGGCGACCAGTTGTGCCAGACGAATAAAAAAGATCCGCGCCAGCGCGTTCATCGGCTATTCTGGAGGCTGACTGTGTTGCACTTACTTGTTCCCAAGATTTGTATTTTGGGTGAGTGCCGCCAATCATGAATAGCTTTGTGTTGGGCAAAATCGCGGCTAGTTCATCGGCAAGCTTTCCTAAGCTATGCGAAATTATCAGCATTTTCGCGCCCGAATCGCGAATAATATATTCAAGATCTGCGGCGGTTAATTTCGTGGAAATGCACGAATAATAAAGGCCAGATCTTTGCGCACCCCACAATATTTCAAAATATTGGGCTTCATTTTCCAGCATAATCGCAATTTTATCGCCAATTTCAATGCCTTCGCTTCGGAACAAATTGGCAGCCCGATTTGATGCATCATCGAGCTCTTTGTAACTAATGATTTCGCCAGTTTTGGCCATTATTATTGCGGGTTTATTGGGGGTTGATTGCGCATAAATTGAAGGGTGCATTCGGGACTGAAACCTTTGCTACTGAAATTCTTTTATATTTGCTTCGCAAGTTAAGCGCAAGAAACTGGAAACATCAAAGAAAACATGGCAAACTGAAACTATGAGCACAAGTGACGATTTAATTGAAACCAATTCTGTTGACGAGCGTGAAATTGCCAAATTTGCGGCGATGGCGGAAGAATGGTGGGATCCAAACGGCAAGTTCAAACCCTTGCATAAGTTCAATCCAACGCGGCTTAAATTTATTCGCGAACACGTAATAAAGCATTTCGGCATAGCCAAAACGACAAAGCCGTTTGCAGGCTTAAAACTAATTGATATTGGTTGCGGCGGCGGCTTGTTGTCAGAGCCAATGGCAAGACTTGGGGCGCAAGTAACTGCGATTGATGCAGCCGAGCAAAACATAAAAACCGCCAAAGCCCATATGGAAAAATCTGGCGTATTGATAGATTATCGACATGCCAAAGTTGAAGATTTAATAGCTAACCATGCTGGCCAATTTGATGTGGTTTTGAACATGGAAGTTATTGAACATGTCAATAACCCGCAAGAATTCCTGAAAACTGCCCTCAAATTATTGGCGCCCAAAGGGATAATGTTTATTGCCACCATTAACCGCACCCAAAAAGCCCGCGCATTGGCATTATTTGCAGCTGAAACAATCCTTCGTTGGCTGCCCGAAGGCACACATGATTTTGAAAAATTGGTGAAACCCGAAGAAATTTTAACTGTGCTCCGCGCCGATGCGTCGCTTTCCATTACAGGCCCAATTGGGGTTTCATATTCGCCTTTGTCGGACAAATGGTCTTTAAGCAATGATGTATCCATGAATTATATGATTGTGGTGGAGAAAACGTGAATTTGAATTTGGCGTTGAGGCTCGCTGGGATTGCCGCCGCATCTAGCCTTAATGCTTACCGCCGAACTGCGCTGGGTTTACATTTTTGACGGCAAACCCTAAATGGCATCAAATTAGCGCGCAATATTCGGAAAGATATTATGATAGCAAAAACCAAACTTCCTTTTGTGGCCACGATATTGATTGTCCTGATAACGGCAATTGACCAAATCGCAAAATATTGGGTGGTGCAAAAACTAAATTTATTTGAACTTGGAAAAATTGAAGTTTCCAATATTTTTGATCTTACTATGGTTTGGAATAATGGCGTAAGTTTCGGCGCATTGCGGGCTGATTCCGAAATGGCAAGATGGGGCCTGGTTGGACTTTCGGCGATTATTTCATGTGTATTTTTGTTTTGGATGTTTCGAGCAACCCGAAAACTTAATATTTTCGCATTGGCAATGGTTATTGGTGGCGCATTTGGCAATATGATAGACCGTATTAGATTTGGCGCAGTGGCCGATTTTCTGGACTTTTCTGGGCTTTATTTTCCTTGGGTGTTTAATATTGCCGATGCCAGCGTCGTTTTGGGGGCATCGCTTCTATTATTAGATATGTTCATTAACGATGAAAAACTGCCCGAACCGACAGACCAAAACTTACAGAATAATAATGTTGAATAAGTCTTGGATTGGCTTGAACAGCAAGAGATAGATGTTTATACTCGATGCTTAATTTAGGAATATTTTGAAACTATGACCCGAGAAATTGGCAAAAATTTGGTAACCGCTGCTGCTCTTGTGGCTCTTGTCACTTTGGGCGGATGTGCAGGTTTTAAACGCGCAGTTGGTGCCGAAAGAACTACACCTGATGAGTTTCGGGTTGTCACAAAAGCACCTTTGGTTATTCCACCTGAGTTTAATTTACGGCCGCCACGCCCCGGTGAAGCAAGGCCATTGGAATTAAGGCCCGATTTGCAAGCAAGAAATGCATTGTTCGGGGTGCAAACTGGAACTCAAGCCAGTGCTGGTGAAGTCGCATTGATAACCCAAATGGGTGCGCAAAATGCTGATCCACGGATTCGCGGTGTGCTTGATGAAGAAGCGCAAAATGTGACTCATAAACCACTTAGTTTTGCCGACCGCATTATTAGTTTTGGTGGTCCGGCTGCTGCTAACCCTGCGCCAGTTGATGCTGCTGCCGAAGCTGAGCGTCAACGCGCAATAAATAATGCAACTGGTGGCGGCACTGCAACTATTCAACAAAACCGCCCGCGCGGCTTTAAGCTTCCCGGTCTATAGAATCGCCCGTCATGGGTTATATCAATCTCTTATCGCCTGAAGCAGTAAACCAAATTGCGGCGGGCGAAGTTATTGAAAGGCCAGCGTCTGTTGTAAAAGAACTTGTTGAAAACGCGCTTGATGCAGAAGCCAAAAACATCAGGATTTGGGTTGAAGCAGGCGGGATAGCTCGCATTTTAATTGAAGACGATGGCATTGGAATTGACCCGCAAGAACTTGGAGTTGCAGTTCTTCGCCATGCTACGTCAAAATTGCGACCGTCGGACGAAGGCGGCATTGACCTTACCAATATTTTGACATTGGGCTTTCGCGGTGAAGCCTTGCCTTCAATTGGGCGTGTTGCAAGACTTAATATTTCGTCCAAAACAGCCAAGGTTGAAAATGCTTGGGAAATATTGGTCGATGGCGGCGAAATTTCCGATCCAAGGCCTTGCGCGTGGAAAAGCGCAAATTCTGGCACAAGAGTTGAAATTCGTGATTTATTTTATGCAACGCCTGCAAGGCTGAAATTCCTGAAATCGGAACGAAGCGAAATTTTGGCGATAATTGACACCGTGAAACAGCTTGCTCTGGCACGGGCCGATGTCGGGTTTTTGCTAAATGTTGATGGTCGTGACGTGCTGCACTTGAAACCCGACCAATCCCAAAACCAAGAAGCGAGACTGAACCGAATTAAAAGCATTTTTGGCAAAGAAATTGCGCAAGATTGTTTGCACATCGATGCCGAACGGGCGGGAATTACTTTGTCTGGATTGGCATCATTGCCAACCACTTCGCGCGGTGACGCACGTCACCAACATTTATTTGTCAATGGCCGCCCGATTAAAGACCCAATGCTAAAAGGCGTGGCGCGTGCGGCTTATAGCGATGTTTTGGCGCGCGAGCGCCACCCAATTATGGCGCTTTTTCTCGAAATTGATCCGCAATTGGTGGATGTTAACGTCCACCCCGCCAAACGTGAAGTTAGATTTCGCGATGCCGGGCTAGTTCGGGGCCTAATTATTGGCGCGCTTCGCCATGCAATTGCTAATTCTGGTGTGCAAAGTTCAAGCACATTAAGCGCGCAAACAATTGGCGCTTTGGGAGGTAATATTGGGCAAGACCCGCAATCACCCCAAAAATATCAACAAAATTATTTCCAAAATCAATCTAGCTTTTTTGCCCGTGGTCAAAACCATGAAGTTTATGAAGGGCAAACTAACGCAAATTTTATTGCGGCGCCAATTGCGCGAACTTTGGCACATGATGGCGTCGGTTACGCATTTGAAAACAATGAAGACCACCCTTTAGGCGCGGCCAAAGCGCAATTGCACAATACTTATATTGTCACCCAAACCAGTGATGGTATGGCAATTATTGATCAACATGCCGCCCATGAGCGATTGGTGATGGAGAAAATAAAAGCGGCAATGGAAGGGAATATGGTTGCGCGGCAAATCGCGCTTATTCCCGAAATTGTCGAACTCGACCTAAGTGATTGCGAGCTTCTGCTATCAAAAGCATCAGAATTTGAAGATTTCGGCTTGGTTATTGAAGGCTTTGGGCGCGGGGCAATTCTTATCCGCGAAACGCCCGCGATTTTGGGAAAAATCAATGCCAAGGGGCTATTGCAAGATTTAGCAGATGAAATCGCGTCTTTGGAAAGCACCCAAGGCCTAAAAGACAAAATCGATGCCGTGGTCTCATCAATGGCATGTCATGGTTCGGTTCGCGCGGGTCGGCAATTAAATGGCGAAGAAATGAACGCATTATTGCGCGAAATGGAACAAACCCCACGATCTGGCCAATGCAATCACGGGCGGCCGACGTTTATCACTTTGTCATTAAATGACATTGAGAAATTATTTGGGCGAAAATAAATTGCAATTTGCATTTTAGCACATTCTTTGCGAGTATGTGTGCACGAGGTGCGTATTATGACCGAAATAAAGGATAATATTATTGGCCAAGGCCAGCTAGAGCCGCCAGCCAAACCCGCGCAAAATGCCAGCCAAAGCAATTTGAACGATATTGACGATGCGACAAGCGTCAAGCTCTGTTATGGGCTTTATTTGGCCTCTTTTGTAATACCGGTTTTCCCCCCAATTGCCGGCCTTATTTTGGCATATATTAAGCGCAGCGAAGCTAAAGACTGGTTCGAAAGCCATTATATTTATTTGATACGGACTTTTTGGCTTTGCTTTTTATATATCGCAATCGGGGCTGTTACGAGCTTAGCGATTATCGGTATTTTCATTCTGATAGCCGCCGCAATTTTGTGGATTGCCCGCATAATTGTTGGTTTGAATTACGCCTTCAAGAAGCAACCAATTCCTAATCCTGAAACTTGGTTGGTTTGACAGTATAAAACACAAAACCATTTATGCCGTAGTTTACTTCTCGTAGCAGTTCAAAACCATCGAGAGCACTGGCAATTTGGCCTTTGCGGTTTTCGCTAACCACAATCGCGCCAGATTTAAGCCATCCATTTGCCAATAAAATCGGCATGGTTTCTTCGTTTAAGCCAGTATCATAAGGCGCATCAAGAAAGGCCAAATCATACTTCTCCAAAGGATTTGGACCGAGCTTTAGGACATTTTGTTTATTTGCAATCGTTTGATTTTTATCAAATCCACATGCGTCGATATTGCTCTTAATGACGGAAATCGCAGTGACATCATTGTCAATAAATAGCGCAAAAGCCGCACCGCGAGACATAGCTTCAAGCCCCATGGCGCCCGAGCCTGCGAAAATGTCCAAAATTCTTAGGCCGCGCAAACCCAGTGACCATGGCGCGTGTTCGAGTATATTGAACACGCCCTGACGAGCTTTGTCTGATGTCGGCCTTGTGTTCAACCCTTGCGGAGTTGCCAGCTTCTTGCCGCGTAAGCTTCCAGAAATTATTCTCATCACATTTTGATAAAGCAATTTTAACCAAACCGATAACAGCTTATGCAATTGAAATGCACAAATGATTTCATATATTAGTATTTGCTTATATTCAGGAGACCAAATGGCCAAAGTCAAAGTCTATTACAAAAATGGTTGCCCTTATTGCGTTAGAGCCAATGCTCTGCTCGTGGAAAAGGGCGCAAAAGTGGAAATAATTGAAGCCGAGACTAATCCTGAAATCCGCGCGCAAATGCGTGAATTGTCGGGCAGGAACACATTTCCACAAATTTTTATAGGTGGAAAACATGTCGGTGGTTGCGATGATTTATTCGCGCTTGACCACAAAGGCGGTTTGGACCCATTATTGGCCGCATGAACACACAGTTTAAGGCCGCAGTAATCCAGCTTTGCACCAGCAATGATGCGATTATGGCTTTTGCCGAACTGGAGGAGCAAGTTCGCGCCGCAGCAAAAGCGGGCGCAAAGCTAATATTAACGCCAGAAGGCTCTAATTTTTTGGAGCGTGACCCCAGCAAATTTGCCCAAATTTGCCCGTTGGAAACTGACGCCCAAGTCCTTAATCAATATCAAAAATTAGCAAAAGAGCTTGGCATTATATTGATAATTGGTTCTGCCTTGTTTCGCCGTGAAAATGCCAAAGCCGCCAATCGCTGCCTTGTATTTAATGAAAACGGCGAACTTATCAGCCAATACGACAAAATCCATTTGTTCGATGTGAACCTTGGCGCGGGTATGGAATTGCAAGAAAGCAAAACCTACGCGCCCGGGCAGAAAGCCGTAATTGCCAATACAAATCTTGGCGATATTGGTCTTAGCATTTGTTATGATGTGCGCTTCCCCCATCTTTATCGCGCATTGGCCCAATATGGCGCGAAAATTATTACAATTCCCGCTGCTTTCACTGTGCCTACGGGCCGAGCACATTGGGAGATTTTGCTGCGTGCGCGGGCCATTGAAACTGGTGCGTTCATTCTTGCTGCCGCCCAAGCTGGAAGCCATAAGGATGGCCGGCAAACTTATGGCCATTCAATGATTATTTCCCCGTGGGGCGAAATTTTGACGCAAATGGACGGCACAGAAATCGGTTTTGCGATGGCTGAAATTGACCTGAGATTGGTCGATGAAGCCCGCCGAAAAATTCCAGCTTGGGGGCTTAATCAGGGCTTCGATGGGCCGTGATTAAATATATCCCAGCGCTTTTAATCCCAAGAATCTGAAGCGCAAGTGAAGCTCTATCATGCGAACCTCTTGCAAAACCCGTGTGACCTCGGCAATGTCAAATAAAAACAATTAGAGGGTCGAAAATGAGTAAGAATATCCAAGCAAACCACGCAAATGAAGGTGCCATTTCTTTGGCGCCCGATGAAATTGAGCCAAAAAAATTGCGGCTTGTCGTGGCGGCTTCTTCGCTTGGAACCATGTTCGAATGGTATGATTTCTTTATTTATGGGCTTTTAACTTCAGTTTTGGCCGAACATTTTTATGTTGGGGTTCCTCCCGCCGCCGCCTATATTTTTGGGCTTTTGACATTTGCTATCGGCCTTGCATTTCGGCCTTTGGGCGCACTTTATTTCGGCTCTATCGGCGATATGAAAGGCCGAAAAGGCGCGTTTTTAGTGACAATTTCACTGATGGGGCTTTCAACTTTTGCAGTTGGCCTTCTTCCAGATTATTCAAAAATCGGCATTTGGGCGCCAATTGCGTTGATTTGTTTGCGAATTATCCAAGGCTTTGCTTTGGGCGGCGAATATGGCGGCGCAGTTATTTATGTTGCCGAACACTCAAAAGCGAATAAGCGCGGTGCGAATACTGGTGTGGTGCAAACTGCTGCTACTCTTGGATTCTTTTTTGCACTATTGGTTGTCTTTTTTACCCGTTCAATTTTCAGCGAAATTGATTTCAAAGCATGGGCATGGCGTTTGCCTTTTCTGCTTTCATTGGGTCTGTTAGCGATAGCAATTTGGATAAGAATGCAGCTTGAAGAAAGCCCGTCCTATAAAATCATGAAAGAAGCGGGAGCGCATTCCAAAGCGCCGTTACGCGAAGTATTTGGCAAGCCAGAAAACCGAAAATTGGTATTATTGGCGCTTTTTGGCTTGATGATTGCCCAAGGCGTTATTTGGTATACTGCGCATTTTTACATGCAAGTGTTTTGGGAAAAGCAATTGCGGGTTGATGCCCAACAAATCAATAAATGGCTGTTGATTGTTTCGAGCCTTGCTGGTGTTCTATATGTGTTTTTTGGCTGGCTATCGGACAAAGTTGGCCGCAAGCCCGTTATGTTATTTGGCATGGTTTTGGCTCTGGTCGCCTTTATGCCCGGTTTCAAAATGATGGTTGGTGCAGTAAATCCGCAATTGGCGCGAGCAAGTGCAACATCACCAGTTATAGTCATTGCGGATCCGCAAGATTGCTCATTTCAATTTAGTTTGGTGTCAAAAAACCCCGATGGCCGCGATGTTTTTTCCAGTTCCTGCGACGTTGCCAAAAGCTATTTAACCAATAATGGCATTGCCTATTCAAACCAAATCGCGGCTGCTGGTTCCAAAGCGCAAATCAAAATTGGCGAAACAATTATTGAAAGCATTGACGTTAGCCAAATGGATGCCGCAGCGCAAAAGGCCAATAAAAGGACTTTTGGCGACGCGACTAAGGCGGCTCTAACGACTGCTGGTTATCCTGACAAAGCCGATCCGGCGAAGATAAATCATTGGTTGGTAATGGCGATTATGATGACATTTATTACCGCCGCAACAGCATTATATGGCCCGTTGGCGGCGGCACTGGTGGAATTATTTCCAACCAGAATTCGCTATACCGCGCTTAGCGTTCCTTACCATATTGGTACCGGAATATTTGGCGGTTTCGCCCCAACCATTGCCTTTGCAACAGTTACGGCGACTGGCGATATGTTTTCAGGGCTTTGGTATCCGCTTGGTATTACCGCGTTTTGTATTGTGATTTTTGTGTTTTTCTTCCCCGAAACTAGAGATCGCGACATTCATGTGTAATCAAAGGCTTTAGCCTCAGATGTTCAAGTCGAATTGCATAAAATGGTATGGGTTTGGTTTCGAGGCTTTGGTTTTTGTGCTTTGAATAAATTACACTGCTAATACGTCGCATTAGTAGGTGAATGTTGCTTGCCTTGAATTAGTTGCTTGGGAATGGTCTCAAGGGCAGGTTTGCCTTGAGCCCATTCGTTAATTGTCCCTTCGCGCTATGAATTTTGTCAAGTCCTCGCGCTAAAGCGCGACCGCGAAGCGGCTGCGGGGCTTGACTAAATGCATAGCGCACACAAAATCGACGAATGGTTTTCGAAAAGCAAGGTTTTCCATAAACCATTCCCAAGCCACTTAATCTCTCTTTCCTTTAGCAATTTTTCAGGCCTATAACTGACCGTAGAGCTTAAAACTCCACACCTGGGTCATCGGGGCTTGGTGGACTAACGCTCTCGTTACTGGCTTTGGGTGCGGCAATAAGCGGTGCGCCAGCGTCAGTTTTTTCGTCTTGCATAATTAACCGCGAAGATTGCAAACGCTCCAACCTTGGGTGAATAAGGCGGCCATTATCGCCGAATGCTTCGACCATTCGCGCCCAATCTTCGTCTTCATAGGCAAAAGCACTACCTTCAGGATCAAGGTCAGACCAATCAGGTTCTCTTGGCGCAACTGCCGCTTTGCGCATCCAATCATCAAACCCCTTTTTATCGGCTTGAATTAATGCCGCCCCAGCGCGCAATGCTAAAAGCCGTGCGGTCGCGCGCACTTGGATTAATGGTTCAACCACCGCAATTGCGCCAATTGCATTATTATTGGCGATGTGATCTTCAACAATAAGGATTTTGCTTTCGCGGTGATCGGGGTTTAATTTAACCAGGCCAAGAGTCCATTTAGCAATCGCAGCTTTGTCATGCCCAGTTTTGAGGTCTTTATAAGCAAGTGCCAAAGCGGGATGTGGATCAGTGGCCCATGCGTTTTCAATCGTGCTTGCCGCCGCCCAATCTTTCGAAGCTTTGGCATTTAAGCGCGCTGCCATCACTACGGCTGGCGCAAAATTCGGGGCTTGCTTTACTGCCCGAGCAGAATATTCAAGGGCCTTATCAAGATTGCCATTTTTTTCAGCGCGGTGTGCAGCAGCAGTTAAAACCACCGAGCGCCTTCTGGCCGCGGTTTTCTTACTAACAAAACCACGTTTATCGGCTTCATCTATCGCGACCAATGCACCTTCCCAATCACCGCTATTGATGCGTTCTTTGAAAATAACTTCGGTTGGCCATGTGGAAGTCTTGGTAATTTGCAAGGCAGCATCGGCGTGCGAAATTACTGCGGCGAAATTGCCTTTTTGGCGGGCAATATCGGCAAGACCCTTGCGGGCTACAATTTGGTAATTGGGGGTTTCCACCAATTCAGAATATAGTTTTTCAGCGGCAGTAATATCGTCCGCTGCGAATGCCGCCCTTGCTGCAAGAAATTTGGTTGCAGGCGCTGCGGGTAATGCGCTTATCGCTTTTTGCGCTTGGCGGCGCGATTCAGAATAATCCCCGCTATCATGGGCCGCAACTGAAAGCCCATAGGCTTCTAGCGCTTTCTTGCGGCCAGCTTCGGTTTGTGATTGCTTCAATTTAGAAGGCAACGCCCAAAGCCACCCCAAAATGCCCCAAAGCAAAGCCATAAGCAAGGTAACGAATAATAATGCGCCCGCCGCAACTGCTGGATTTGTAGTAATGTTGGTTGATGAATTTTTGAAACTAATTTCGCCTTCCATCATCGCCAAATAACCGAACCCGCCAATTATCAGCAGAGCCAAAACAATCAGGAAAAACAAGCGCAAAAACTTCATTTTGCTTCTCCTGCTTTGGCGGCTGGCAAGGTAATTGGCGTGTTCGCCTCCGGCAATGCTTGCTGATTATTTGTGTTTTGATTGGCGGGTTGCACAGTCATGCCGCGCTCAATCGCACCACGAAGCGAGGCAATTTTTACTTCCAAATCTAATCGCCTTTGGGCATCATTTAACCAAACCCCGACTTCATTTGGTGGCGACGGAATTGTGCGAACATCGTCAATTGCGCCTTGTAAATCACCGCTATCGATTTTAGTTTTGGCGCGCGCCAATATTGCGTTGGGGCCATTGGCATCATTCTTGTTTTCAACTTTAATCAAGCCCGAAAACAGCCCCTTAAACCAGCCAAGGACACCGCTTTCTTTTTTGGCTTGGGCTTCACGGTTTGAAAAAGCGATCGCCAATTGATTGAATCTTTCAGATATCAAAGCCCGTGTTGGCGCACCTGTGCGCGAAAAAGGCTCCAAAGCAGTAACTTCTGGCAAAAATGGCAATGCTGCACGAACAGACGCAAATTCTGGCACAAAAGCACCGTTGCGGTTAGCGGCTTCGGCGAGGCTAATTACTGCGAAAGTTACGGCGGGTGATGGAGTTTGCGCGATTTTAGTTTGTAAATCTGCTGTAGTAACTTTTAAAGTCGCGATTTCTGCTTGCAAAGACGCAATTATCGCACCGCCAGTGCCAGTTGGGTCAAGCGCCGCCAGTCTAGTTTCAATTGCAGTCAAGCGCCCCGAAAGCCCAGCTATTTCAGCTCTCAAGGGGTCGAGATTGGCGATTTGTTGGGCTTGGGGTTGCGGAGTTGGTGTTGCAACATTTTGACTTGTTTGTGGTGCAATCTTTGAATTAAGTGAAACAATATCTGCTCGAAGCGCCGATAATTCGTCGCCGACTACTTTGGTCATCGAATTAGATTGTATTGGTAAAAATCTATCAAGCCCAACATTATGGATAATTCGTGGATTAGCAGACGCAAATAAAGCCAAATACGCGCCGCCCAAGGCTCCAAAAATTGATAAAAGCAAAGCAGTGAAAAAGCCAATACCGCCACGCTTGACGATTGGTGCCGATTGTTTCGCGGGCTTAGCGGGTTCAATTGGCGGGTTCGTGGTAGTTTGGGTGGTGTCATTTGTCATGCTGCATGATAATCCCTAAATGAGCGACTTGCCAAGTCTTATTTTACGTCAAATTGCCGCGCTAGATTAACAGTTCAGGCTGCACTGCGTTATGAATTCGGCACAGTCTTTTTCTAATGTGTCAGTCCAATTTGCAGATTTGGCGAGCATGAGATTTGCTTGTGACGCCAAAATTAGCCCGTCATCGAGTATTTTCAGATTATTGGCAAATAATGTGGACCCAGAAGTTGTAATATCGACAATTATTTCGGCAACGCCATTGGCCGGAGCGCCTTCGGTTGCGCCATCGCTTTGCACAAGGCGATAGTCAATTACACCATGTTTTTGAAAAAACTCGGCGCTTAGTCGCGTGAATTTAGTGGCAACCCTTAATCGATGCGAGCGTGATTTTCGTAATTCACTGGCGACTTCGGACAAATCCGCCATGTTTGCGACGTCTATCCAACCGTTGGGAACAGCGACCACTACATCGGCATTGCCAAAGCCGAGCTTGGCAATAAATTTTATCAAATCGTCTGTTCTGTCAGATTGCTCACGGATTATGTCTTCGCCGCTTATTCCCAAATGGATTTCGCCAAGAAGTAAAGATTTCGTGATTTCCGAGGCGGAGAGCAGCCTGATTTCGATATTGGGGAAATTGGAAAATTTAGCCTTATAGCCGCGACTGCCGCCAACTTGGTGCAGCTCAAGGCCGCGCGCGGACAGCCATTCTTCGCATTGCTCCTTCAAGCGGCCTTTGGATGGAATGCCAAATATCAGTTTTTTATTGGTTTTTGGCATTATTGAGTATCCACGATTCGTTCAGGCCGAATAACAACACCCATAGCCTGCGCCTGGCTTCTGCCTTTGGTTAGCGCAGCAATTAGGCCATCATAACGCCCTCCCGATGCGATTGGCGTTTCTCTCTGATTGGAGTAGAAAATATCAAAATTGAAACCCGAATAATACTCAAATCGACCCGATTTACCGACAATTATTTTTGTATTTTCCATAATTCCAGGCGTGGCTTTTTCCATCAATTTTAATCGCTTAGCCCAAGCATCTGCCCAATTGCTCAAATCTTCATTCAACTGCTTTGCGATATTTTTTATTTTCGCAATTGCAGGAACTGGAAAATCATCAATTGCCAAAAGCTCATCAATTGCTCTTGAAAATTTTATGTCTAAGGGCGTTGCAATTGCCCTTTGGGTGCTGGCTTTCATGCGCTGGGCAATTTCGCGTGGTCCGCGGGCGAAACCGGTTTGAAAATCGGCATTTTCAATGAATTTTTGCACTTCGGCTGTCGCGGCGTCGTCATCGAGCTTGAGCAAGGACATGCCAAGCTCAGTTGGTGGCGGCTTTTTTGGGTTGCAGGCGAATGCCAAAGCACGACGCAATGCTTGCGGGCTCTTGGCGACGTCTAATAAATATTGATTCCAAGGCTCGGGGATATGCGCGCCATCTAATAATTTCGGAATTAATCCACCATCGCTGAACTCAATGGCAAGCTCATTCTTTTTACCAGTTTGAGCAGTTCCAAGCGCCGCCAAAAATACTTCGACATCCACCGCAATTTCATCTTGCGGACCAAATTTTTCGATACCAATTTGGTTAAATTCAACCGCGCGATTTTCATGTGCGGGGCTTGCCCGAAATACGGTCCCCTCGCATAAATAGGTCACTGCCGTGTTTTTGGCCTCATTTAGATATTTAAGCGCTGCTGCAATTGTCAAATCGGCGCGCAGGCATAATTCCTCGCCATCAGGTGACATGGCAAAATAAAGGCGCGACCTAAGACTTTCACCTGCCATTTCGAGCACAATCGAAGCTGGCAGAAGGCTGGGTAAATTAACCCATTCGCCGCCAGAGCCCGCGAGAATTTCCCTGATTTTGATGTTTTTTGACTGACCCATTTTATTTATTTGCGGCCAACATGGCATTGACTTCGGCAACCAAATCCGTGCGCGCGACTTCTTTTTGGGCTGGCCTTTCGGCGCGCCAAGCTGAATTATCCTCTATTGATTGCGCCAACCTAGCACCTAATTTCAAGTCTTTGAGCGTTATTGTGCCTTTTTCACGCTCGTTTGAACCCTCAATAACCACTAATGGTGCAGCACGCCTGTCCGCATATTTCATTTGCGCTTTCATGCCTGACGCACCCAAATATACTTCAGCCGCAATTCCGCCGGCACGTAATTCTTGCGCCATTTTGAAATAATTTGCGATATAATCATTATCAAGGCACAAAATTATTACAGGACCTTCGGGCGCAATTGGTTTGTTGCCAGCACATTCAAGTGCCGCCATCAATCGCGATACCCCAATTGAATAGCCAGTTGCCGGAACCCGCTCGCGCCTGAATCGCATAACCAAATCATCATATCGACCGCCAGAGCCAATCGAGCCAAACCTTACACTTCGCCCGTTTTCATCTTTGGTTTCGCGTAAATAATCAGTTTCAAAAACGGTTCCCGTATAATATTCTAGGCCGCGAACAATGGCGGGGTCAAATTCGGCATTGCTGGATTTGACGCCTAAACTCGTGAGAGTGGCATCTATTTTCGCCAATTCTTCAAGCGCTTCATTACCCAAAATATTGCCGCCGATGACAACTGAAAGCGCATCGAGTGTAGCGGCTCTGCTGTCGCGCCTTGTTCGGGTGAAAGCGAGTATTTTGTCAATTTGTGAAGGGTTTAGGTTCGCGCCATGCGTAAAATCGCCCGACGGATCTTTACGGCCAGCGCCAAGCAAGTCAGTTACGCCAGTTTCGCCCAAGCGATCCAATTTGTCGATTGCGCGCATTATCACTAGCCTTGACGAAATATCATCAACATTCACGCCAACTTCTTGCAATAATCCATCAAGCAATTTGCGGTTCGAAACTTTCATGCAATAATCAGCATTGCCAATTCCAGCGGCTTCAAGCGCAGCCCCGCCCATGGCAATAATCTCAGCGTCGGCTTCGGGTCTCGCCGAACCGACTGTATCGGCATCACATTGCCAAAACTCACGATAACGTCCGGGGCCAGGTTTTTCGTTGCGCCAAACTGGACCAGCAGCGCTTCGACGAAATGGTTTAGGCAGGCTATCCCAATGTTCCGCCACAAACCTTGCCAGTGGTGCAGTAAGATCATACCGCAGCGACATCCATTGATCGTCATCGTCTTGCAGCGAAAACACCCCTGCATTGGGCCTGTCATCATCGGGCAAAAATTTGCCAAGACAATCGGAATATTCCATTGCGCCAGTTTCAAGCGGCTCAAAACCCCATGCTTTATAAGTCGTCATAATTGCGCTTATAATGCTTTGCGAATTTGCAAGGACATCGACACGAATATCGTTAAAGCCGCGCGGCCTACGGGCTATTGGGGGGAGTGCTTTTTTGTCTTTTTCTTCTTGCATGATTGCCTATTTTGACACTATTGGTGCTTTTAACTGCGTGGTTTCGCATCTGGTCGCCTTATACGGCGTGACGCTATATCAAACAATTGCTAATTGCGCAAAACACGACAAAAACAAGATTGGTTCGGCATAGAACATGAGCGAAAAAGCAAAAATAAAAAAGCGAGCCGTTGCGATTGGCATTGTGGGACTGGTCAGCTTCATGGGAGTAGCAACCACGGGTCTGGTTATCGCAATTGGAGCAAAAGCGCCCAAAGCAGATTCTGTCAGTGTAGAAATTGATTGGGCGGCTTTGGCAAATGCCAAATTGCTGCAAACCAGGCATGATTTTGCGATCGCCAGCTTCAACTCTGGAATGATTAAACTAAGTGGCAATGCGCCCGATGCTCAAACCAGAACTCGGGCTTTCGAAATTGCCAGACGCGCAATTATTGCCGCTATGTCGGTTGATAAATCAGATCAAAAGCGTGCGATAAAGGCGTTTGAAAATAACATCACCATAAATGGCGAAAAAATGGACGA
The DNA here is from genome assembly GCA_009773395.1 of Hyphomonadaceae bacterium. Taxonomy (GTDB): domain Bacteria; phylum Pseudomonadota; class Alphaproteobacteria; order Caulobacterales; family Aquidulcibacteraceae; genus Pseudaquidulcibacter. The sequence continues at coordinate 217,311 of WRPI01000004.1, forward strand.
CGTTCGCGACGCCTTAACAACTCTGCCTACAAGCCCACAGGCGAATGATTGCCAAACTGCCTATGATATTTTGTTGGCTGGCCATGTTGTGAATTTCTCATCGGGCAGCGCTATTATCGCAAATGATTCCAAGCCATTACTTAGCGCGCTCTCGGCGATTGCTGTGCGGTGCGTGAATTATCGAGTGGAAGTCGGCGGTCATACTGATTCCCAAGGTGACACATTTGCTAATCAACAGCTATCCGAACGCCGCGCGCAAGCAGTTGCTGACTTTTTAGTTGGAAATGGGGTTCGGGCCACACAATTAACAGTGCTGGGCTATGGCGAAAGCAAACCAATTGACGCAAGTGCAACTGCTGCTGCGGATGCAAAAAACCGTAGGATAGAATTCAAAATTAGTGAAACTGGCATTCGGTAAAAATTGTAATTTATTGTGATTTTGAAATATTATGACGCTCTATAGACGGTGCGATGCTTGAATAATTTGATAATATAAGTGCGGCTGCGGTTATCACGGCAGCAAAAAAAATTGCAATTGCTTGTGCTAATTTGACTCGTCTCATGGTTCCATACTTTGATAATCAACAAAGCTAGAGTGGTGGACATCCAACGCTCTATTCAACCAATCCCATCAACAACCGCGTCGGGCGTCAAAATTTGCGGCAAAACAATTGGTTCCGATGCGCTTGGTTTGTAAATAAGATACAATGGAACTCCCAAACGTCCATGTGACGAAAGCGCGCGCGTTATTTCGTCATTGCGATTGGTCCAATCGGCGACCAAATAAACAACGTTGCTTTTTGTCATTGCGCGGCGAACTCGCGGATTTTCAAACACCAGTTTTTCATTGGCTTTGCATGTGATGCACCAATCAGCAGTGAAATTCACGAAAACCGTTTTCCCCTGTCCAATGGCGGATTGCACAGCTGCTTCGGACCAAGCATTTGCATTATTTTGCTTCATATCAACAGCTCGGTGGCCTAAATTAAAGCCGAGCAAGCTGAAAATGGTTAGGAAAATGAATCCAGTAGCCGCAGCAATTTTAATTATTTTTGGGCGATTTTGCGTCCGTGCAATTCGCCACAAAAGAAGCAGACTTATTGTTCCAATGGCTAAGTAAATCCCCAAGACGCCACTTATTTTGCCCAAAACCCAAATTAACCAAGCAGCAGTCAAGAACATCGGAATCGCCAAAATTTGCTTCAGCTTTTCCATCCAAGGCCCAGGTTTGGGCAAAAATTTGAGCGCGTTTGGTGCAAAAGTCAGTGCGGCAAATGGAAAAGCAAACCCAATCCCCAATGAAACAAAAACTGCCATACCAACCAGTGCGCTTTGGGTTGCGGCAAACCCTAAGGCTGCGCCCATAAATGGCGCTGTGCAGGGCGAAGCTACCGCGACCGCCAATGTTCCTGAAAAAAAGGCACCGAGATTGCCGGGCTTTTGCGTGAAGCGCGAACCAAGATTTTGCAGCCCGCCAAATTCAAATAGCCCAAGAAGATTAAGGCCAAGCGCGCTAATTACAATTGCCATAATGAACAAAAAACTCGGATCTTGTAATTGGAAGCCCCAGCCAATTGATTGGCCACTTGCTTTTATCGCGTAAATTACACCACCCAAAATGCTGAACGTGGTAATTACTCCAATAGCATAATGAATGCCATATTTGCGCGCCACGCTTGGGTTTCCATGCGCGATTTTGGTTAAACCAAAGATCTTCATTGCCAAAATCGGGAACACGCACGGCATTAGATTGAGTATCAAACCACCCAAAAACGCTGCTAATGAAGCAGTGATTAGCCCGCGCCAATCAATCGCTGCGCTGGGCTTTTGGCCGCTTACGCCCGCCATAAATTCACCGAATGGCGCCAAAATTTCTAAAGCAGTTTGCGTTCCGTTTTTTTCAATTACCACCACTCCGCCAATTTCTGCGGGCAGTGATTTTGGAATGGAGGGTGATTTTTTTAGGCTAAGGCTAAAGCCATTTTGGCCAAATTCGAGGGACTGCTCGGCGGCGTGGTCAATAAATGCGCCACCACTAATTTCATACGGGTAAAAATAGGCAGATTTAGCCCCCTTTGCGGCATCACCTGCAAATCCAATCTGCAATGAATTGCCAGTGTCTGAAATTGCTGCGCGGCCCGCAAATAGTGAAGGTAAGGCGTTAAGTGCGGCTTGAATTTCACTCGCATTGGCGCTTGGCACACTGGCTTCGCCAATCTTAACAATAATTTTCAACTCGCTGCTACCGGGAATGCAGATGTCTTTGCATTCAAGCCAATCAACCTTTGCCGAAAGTTCAACTGAGCCTAAAGCGTGGTTTTGGGGAATTCTTACCTCAATTGGGAAGATTGCACGTTCGCTATAACCATAATTCACAAAGTCGCCATAGGGTATTTGTGACGGCGTTGGCCATTTAATTGGGCCAATCATAACGCCGCTTGGCGCTGTCCATTCAATACGGGTTGCATCGCCAACGTCACCGGGGTTGCGCCAATAAGTATGCCAATCGGGCGCAATTTCCTGCACCAATGCAATGTGAAAAACTTCGCCAGCTCTCACGGTTTCGCGTTCGGAAATCAGGCTCACATTTACATTGTTTGATGATGGCATTTGAGCCGCAGCGATTTGTGGGCAAAGCGCAAGCACAAAAAATAAGCACAGTGAAAAAAGTTTTCGCAATTGGCGCTGCATATCCATGAAGCATTAATAGCCGAGCAAGTCGCAATAATCTATGAATATTCGTGTAAAATTAGTGCTAGTGTTTGCTTTTGACAAAACTGTAAATGCTGAATAGTATCGAACTGTGAGCATGCTTCCAAAACAGCCAAATTGGTGGTTCGATGATATTATCATCGGGCGATCCTATGAATTTGGGATTGGCGAAATAACAGCCGACGACATAGCTATGTTTCACGAAAAATTTGCGCCGAACTTGCCATTAAAGCAATCGGAAATTGGATTGGAACATCGTGGCCCACGAGCCGCCGAAAGCCATATATACGCGATATGGCGCAAAATGCTATTTGACGAAACCCGCACTTGGCCCATAATAAAGCGTATGACGCAGGATAATTTGCGCTTCTACAAAGCCTGTTATGCAGGCGATAAATTAAGCGTGATGCTGAATTTCTTGACCGTAGAAGATAGAGGCCAAGACGGAGTTTTAACCGCAAATCACGAAATAATTGACCAAGACGGCTTGTTGGTTATGGGAGTGTTAACCCGAACATCAATGGCAAAACGCCCTAAGGAATGAAGAATGTATAAGAAAATCCAATTATTTTTCGCTTTCTTTTCTACTTTGATTTCTTTGGTAATAATCCAACCCGCGAATGCGCAAGACATATTTTCCAATCCGTTTATGACAAGTGAAGCGATCATTGCCTCGCGCACAGACACCCAAAATGCCCGAACTAAAGTAGTTTATGAAGTGACAACTGAAACTGAGCGTGGAACCGAAATTCAGGAAAGAGTTTTCTTTTTGTCAACTGATTGGGCGGCAGTAAGGTCCGAGGAGTCCACTCGATTATTTGATTTTCGTCTAAATCGCTTGTTTCAGTTAGATGGTGCTGCAAATAAGTTTTTGTCTTCAAACCTTGTTGCCGAACCAATGTTCAGGGTTCTTGAAAGGCAAAATAGAAATTATCTTAATACACTGCTCACAAATGCGGGACCGCACATGAAACTGGATTTCTGCGACGTTGATGCCGAACTTGGTGTATATGTGGGTGAGCAAAACCAGGCACCCGCGATAAGATTCGCAAAGCGTGCCGGAACAACCAGATTTTTCTGTGGTAATAACGAGATGGGTTCATTTGTAACTGATGAGCGCACGACAGCTGTTCCGAGTTTTTGGCCAGCATTGGCGCAATCTTTGAATATCCACCCGCGGATGATTTCGGAAATGAAAGCCACAAATCAATATCCTTCTAGTTTGGAAACCAGATTCAAGCGCGTAGGAACCGCATTTGTAAAAACCAAGTTTCGGTTGAAGTCGATTGAGATAGTTTCGGAGCCCTACCCGTTAAATGCGCGATTCGTGAACGCGACAGCAACGTATCTTGATAGTTTCACCAGAGCGACCTTTTCTCAGACCGCCAATTCTGCGATTGTTGGTGAAATTGAGGGCAAAGCGCGAACTTGGGAACAGTGGAACCAATTTATAGAAGCGGAAATACAAAGAAGCGGTAGAGCTGAGGCCGCACTGAACGTTTTTGTCGGTTATGCAATGTATCCCGAAAGAGTCGCTCCTTGTTTCGCGGGGCAAATGTCGCCAAGTTGTGGTTTGCTTAAAGAACTACATGTTTTGAAAACTCAAAGTGCCTCGCTAGGCGCATTAGTGGCATTAGTAAATGCAAAAACCAAACAGACAAAATTACGCGCGATTGATTCAGTTGCTCTGGCTGCGGCTGAGCCAAATTTTCCACATCCAGTTTTAGGCGCGTCTCTTAGCCTTTTGTTAGAAGAAGGCGATGATGAAATAATCGCTTATGCAAGGTCAAAAGGGGTATATGTCAATCCGCGTGAAACCCAAATGAACTCAATTGCGGCCTATCCTTACACGCCGTCATATTGGGTCGATTTGGCGGATGGATATCTAGCAGGATATCACATAAACGAGGCAATGTTGTTGATTGAAATCGCCGCCAGTTTGCCAGTTAATGGAAGCCGAAGCGGTTATGAGGCTTTAGATCAGAAGCGTGCATTGACAAGAAGAATCAAAGCTGACTTCCCACAATTTTTCCTAAACTAAAAACTAATGAAACATCTAAGGCATCAAGAGATCAAAAAAAAGCGGCTCATCGCTGAGCCGCCCAATTCATTGTGACAATTGCGTTCTAAGCATTTGCCGCTGGTGGTGCTTCGCCGGCGCGCAAGGTGCGTTGCACCATTTTTTGCCAATGCAACAATGAAACCAAATGCGAATAAATTGCTGCCAATGCGCCTTTGGTTTTTAGTTCGACGAATTTATCGTCTGGCAAAGCCATCAATTTTTCTTCCGAGATCGCAACATAATCGGCAACTCTGATTGGATCCATAGGTTTGCCATTTTCATCATTTGGCGTAAAAGTGACGCTTTTATCTTCAAGCAAATCCATTGAATTAATAAGTTCAACCCATTCTTCAGTTGCCCTGCGTTGGCGCTCAAAATCCTGCAAAAATTCCATGGCGCCATTTGTGTAATCAGTCGGTTTATCGTCAACGAAAAGTGGCAAGTCAGGGTTTTCACCAATCATTTCAGCGCCTTCATCAACGCAAACCACAAAATTTTCATTGCCTTCATCGGCAGCGAAAATGAACGGATAACGGCGCACAAATGCCGGCACATATGCATCCATTTCCCAATTGCCGCTTGCGTCAACAAACAAGTTCTCGTTGCCGCGCGCAGCCAATACCGCAAGTGGAGTTTTTTTATCGGGCGCAAAAATAATTGGCATGGTTGATGCGGCAATTCCAAATTCTTGAATTGTAACCGGCACAACATGGGTTTTGGCAACAAATCCGAACGGCATTGGAATGTTCTTTAGGCCAAGTTTACCGTGCGCCTCCAATGACAAGGGTTGTGGGTTTTTATACAGCAAAACATTGCCAGTAATGGCAGCTTCACCTGCGCCATTTGTATTTTGTGAATCAGTCATAACAAAACTCCAATATAACTTACCTATGAAAGCACAATTTGGCCGCGAAAATTGTGACCGCGCTTCAGCCAGTCAAGTGCGATAAATATAGGCCACAGCCCTTACCGACAAAGTTGCAGCAACGCAACGCTGTGAAGGCTCTGATTATGGGCTTTTGTCAGTAAGTGCGTATTATTTGCGTTATCTGACATTGCACCTTTGACGCCGTTCTTGGCGGACAATTGCGTCGATTTTCGCTTGTTCAGCGCGGGTGAAGCGTGGGTGTGATGTAAAGCAATCGCTATTATCAAATACCCTTCGCCCCAAGGCCGTCTGAAAACAATACCCATTATCATTGTAAATCGAATTGCGTTCATACCATAAATCATAGCAACTGGTTGCCATTGCTGGCCCTGACAAAAAAACCCCAGAAAACACAACTGACATCATCATAATTTTTTTCATTTTAGTCTCCATCCATAATTAGGCGGGGATTATACGCCTTCATATGCAGCGAATAAAGCGAAATAATGGGGGTGCCAGCGACATATTAGCGCGCCATTTGTCAATTTGCAGGAGTTGCTTCAACTGGTCTCGCATTTTCTCCTGGCATTATTTTAATAATCCGCGCTTTGTTTGGATCCAAATATTGTCTTGCCAATGTTTTTATTTCATCCAATGTCACTTGTTCATATTGGCGTTTGCCGTCACGAATAATGGTAAGCCGATTGCGGTTGAAAGACGATGTTTCAAGCCAATTGGCCCACCAAGGATTATTGTGTGTAGTTTCTTCAAAATCGGCAATTAACGGCGTTCTTGCCCGCAAAAATAGATCTTCATCAATTTTGCCATCTGCTAAGTCCTTTGCGATTTCCTCGATTTTCGCAATGAAGCGGTTTACTTCATCGGGCTTCACTTCGACGGTCGCACCAAGAAGCCCGTAATTTGGGTAAATTGTCGAAGGTGACCAGCTCGTGCTTGGGCTATAAGTCCCGCCTTCTTGCTCACGAATTACTTCGGTTAAACGGATTTGCAAAATTGATTCAAGAACCCGCAATGCCCGCGCTTCTTTGCCGTCACCATAATCTCGCATTGGCCAAAAAATTAGCCCCAATGCTTGATCCGCGCGCCCTTCATGGCTCAAGTTCGTTGTGCCACGCCCCTCCGGGAAGCGAATTTGGCGCTCTTGTGTCCTTGCATTGGGTGAGGTTGGTCTTGGTGGCAGTGCAGCGAATGTATTTGAGACCATTGCCACTGCTTGCTCGACTGTTACATCGCCGACTATGACCACTTCCAAAGCGCCGTTTATTCGCGCATCATCGAGAATTGCTTTGGCGTCCTCAAAGTTCAAAGCGTCAAATTGTGCTTCGGTCGGGAAGCCAAATCTCGGGTCGCCTGACTTTAAGATTACATCACCTTGAGTGGCCCAAACTGCGCCAGTGGTGCTTTTAATTTGCCGATAAATAGTGTCTTTGACCGCCATAAATCTTGCAAAACCATCGGGCCGCCAAGCAGGATCCGTCAAATACGCTGCAAAAATTTGAAGCTGCAATTGCAAATCTTGCTTCGTGGTGGCGGCGCTAAATTCAAACGCATCTTCACCAACACCAAAGCCAGTTCCAACACTGTGGCCGGACAAAGTGCGAGTGAGTGCATCAACATCATAACGCCCAAGGCCGCCTGCAATAAACGACGCATTGATTGCGTGCTCCAAACCAACTTTACTTGCAGGAATAGCGAGTTTGCCGTCACCAAAACGCACTGCCACACGAATGCGACCCGCTTCATAATCCGAAGGGCGAACCACGAGCCTTGTGCCATTGGCAAAGCGAATATAGCTTACGCCGATGTCTGCAATATTTTGGCGCGAATGACTCAAGGCGGTTTTGCCGAAATTAGTGTAATCCCAAGCACGGGTTGCTTCACGCACAGGTGCTTCGGGTTGCTGTTGCCGTATTTGGTTCCAAGCAGTACGAATGCTCTGTTCGCCGCCTTGAATGGGCGCGCTTGAAGTTACGAACAAGTGGGGCAAATTCGTGCCCCAAATTTCACGTAATTCCTTTAAGGCGTCTTGCGAATTAAGGCTTGGGGTTACTTGGTTTAGCCATGCCAAATCATCTTCGTCTGAAGTATAAACGCTATCGCCGTCAAATGCTTCAACGAGGACGTTTACTATTGAGGCTGAGCGCCTGGCATTTTTTTGTGCAACTGCCCGCACATAGTTTTCACGGGTTCTTGCAACCGCCGCCGAAAATTCCTCGGCGGTAAAGCCGAATGCGAGTGCGCGGCGTAGCTCTAAATCCGCGATTTCAAGCGATTGCTTCCAAGTATCAATAGTTTTTGCGTTGACTTCTAAGGTAGCAGCAGCCGCCGATTTCGCCATTGTGCTATCGCCCATGCTCGCACCAGTCATTGGTGAGCCATCGCGCCTTGCGATACGCTCTAACCTTTCATTGACAATTGAATTGGCAATGTCGCGCAATAAAAACTTGCGCCTTGTAGCCGAATTGTCAGGGTAATTGACAAACGGCCTAGGCACGGAAAATGTAATTTGTGTTGGCAATTGCGGTTCAAGTTGCAAGTGAATTTCACCAGCTTGCGGTGTCGCCACTCCCAATTCAGGGTCTTGCGCTGGTGCGTCAACGGCGGCCCAATCGGCAAAGCGAGCCGTCAAAATTCGTTCCGCTTCTTCGACTTCAATATCGCCGACCACCGCAATGAAGGTGCGGCTTGGCGTATAAGTGGCGTGATAAATTTCTAGAAACCTTTCACGCGGGGCGGTGCGCACTACATCCATCAAACCGATTGGAAGTCTTTGTGACATGCGCAGGCCCGAATAAACTTCGCTTAAATAATTACGAAAAACCCGATAATTTGGATTTTCGCGGGCGCGTTCTTCGCCTTGAATAACGCCGCGTTCACGTTCAATTGCTTCGGGTGATAGGGTTAAATTGCTGGCGGTTTCGCGCATTAACATTAGGCCCAAATCCAATTTTTCGGATTTTGGCATATCCAATTGGTAAACCACTTCATCAAAACTTGTGTAAGCATTGGTATCAGCGCCAAATGCCAAACCTTCACGGGTCAAAATTCGGTCAAATTCATTTTCGGGAACATTGGTTGAGCCATTAAATGCCATATGTTCAAGGAAATGCATCAAGCCGCGTTGGTTTTCAGCCTCGTTCAAAGCGCCCGCGCCAATACGCATTCGTATGGAAACTTCATTTTTGGGCGTTGGCCATTTTTGAATTGCATAGCGCACACCATTGGGCAAAGTGCCATATTTAACCGAAGCATCGGCCTTAAATTCAGAATATCTATCTTGCGGAAAATTGGGGAGTGGCGCAATTTGCGCGAACACAGCCGTTGATAAACATATAATTGGGACGAGTAAGGCAAGGCGGAAGCGTTTCATAATTTTTCCTTTTTTGAATTAGATATTTTGAGATAAAGTCTAAATTACGGCATCAAGCCGTGTCGCTGAATATTTCTTCGATACTGGTTTCAAATGTTTTTGCAATTTTGAACGCGAGCGGGAGTGATGGGTCATATTTTCCAGTTTCGATGGCATTGATGGTTTGCCGCGAGACGCCGAGCGATTCTGCGAGGTCAGCTTGTGACCAATTTCTATGGGCGCGCAGGACTTTGAGATTATTTTTCATTTTGGTATTTCGTTATTTATACTTCAGCCAAATAATGAGTCGTCCGACCCAAAAGGAAATATTCATAAAAAATATTGTGAAGATTAAAGCTGCCATGAATGCATGTTGCGGAGTTCTATTTACTGTGAGCGACATCAGTGCGTCTGGAGTAAGAAACAAATAAATGTAAAAGCACGAAATCAGAATAGTGCCGACATTGAAACTCCAAAAACCAGCATCAAAATGCTTTTTTCGTTGAAGTTCGTCAAAGCCGCGTGTTGTGAATTTATTTTTGGTTTGTTTGAAAAAAGTATTTGGCATCACTCACGCCTCCAATTTAGTTTTGAGTAATCTTGATTTTGTTATTAAGAACCAGATCAGACCGACACTAGGCACAATTTCAATTTTGGCCGGCAGCACGATTGGGACAAAATCATGGACCAACTGAACCGAGAAAATCACCAAAAATCCCGAAATTGTGGCACTTGAAATCGCTTGTTCGTTGATTTTTTGTTGGTATTCGTCGGCTTCATTGCGCATTTTGAAACCCCAATAAAAGGCCAAAATAATCGGTGCGATGACAATAAGTGCGGCAATGATTTTGTGCCATAAAAGTGGAGCTGCCGTGCCAAAAAGTGCCTCCCCCCGCAATATTTGCGAAGCGAAAAGGCTAAACATAAAAAGCAAGATTGCGAAAATAATTTTCATGTGGGCAATTCCTTTGATTGTCTGAGTTTGCTTATTTTAGCGCCGTTGCTGCCACCATAGGCCCCAATGAATCATATAACCGAGCCCCATAAAAACAATGACGTTCAATAGTCCGATTTCAAAGCCAAATTTCTGAATATCTGAAATATGATAAATTTCACCAAGCCTAGTCAAAAGCGCGCCATCGAAAAACAGATTAAGTGCCGCTATTAAAATTGCCACAGTCATGCCAATGCTGCCACCCCAAAACCAAGCGGTTTTATGGGCGTCGCGCGCAGCTTCGTCAATTTGTTTCCACCAGGAAATTCCCATCGGAATGGAAATTACGACCACTCCAAGTGTTATCAATAAATATGCACCCAGTGCTTGCTTAATACTTGTTGTTCCGCGCAACAGGCCGTTCGCGCCAAAAGCGCTAAGCATCGCCATTCCAAAAAGGTATAAAAAATATGTTTTCTTAATTGTAGCAAGTTTCAAAGCAGCCTCCGTCAATAAGACAAGGATGCTTTACATGTGCTGATTATCGGTGTCAAGTGTCATTTACATTTAGTTTGGGTAGCTTTACTTTATGCAGCATCAAACTCGGCCACAAAATGGCCTTTGCCGACTTCCAACAATTGCGGGCGATATTGTGCGCCGTCACCTTCAACAAGTTTGGACTTCATAAATCGCAATTGCGCACGGCTATCCATTGGTGAGGGTAAATCGCCTTCAAGCCTTACTCTTGGCCGCGCTTTTTCGATAACTGGATCGGGGATTGGCGCGGCGGAAATAAGTGCTTTTGTATAGGGGTGGCGGGCGTCATTATAAATGCTGTCCCTATCAGCAATTTCCACGACTCGCCCCAAATACATGACCATAATGCGGTGCGAAACTTCGCGCACAACCGCCAAATCATGCGATATAAACAACATGCCAAGCTTAAATTCGCGCTGTAAATCGAGCAATAAATCAATAATTTGCGCACGAATAGATACATCAAGCGCCGAAACTGCTTCATCGCATACCACAAATTTTGGCCGCAAAATCATGGCGCGGGCAATGCCAACTCTTTGGTTTTGACCACCCGAAAATTCGTGGGGGTAACGGTTAATCCATTCGGGATTAAGGCCCACTCTTTGCATAATTTCGCGCACCATATTTTCACGCTCGCTGGCTGAAATATCGGGCCGATGCACTAATAATGGCTCGGCAATTGAAGTGCCAATTGTCATACGCGGATCAAGGCTTGCTAATGGGTCTTGAAAAACAATCGTCAAATCTTTGCGGCTCTCGCGCAGTTCCTTGGCGAGTTTGCCGCTTACATCGCGCCCAAGCCATGTAATCGCGCCGCTATCATGCGGGACATTGGATTGAGGAATTAATTTCAAAACTGCGCGTGCCAATGTTGATTTGCCGCAGCCAGACTCGCCAACCACGCCCAATGTTTCGCCAGCGCGAACCACAACATCAACCCCATCAACCGCTTTCAATGGCAGCTTTTTAGGGAAGAAACCGCCGCCAATTGTGACTGGAAAGTGGATTTTGATATCTTTGGCTTCAATTATTATTGGTTCGCTTGCACTTGGTGCTTTTGCCAATGCAACACCAAGTCTTTGCGGCCTATCAAGGCGCGGAACTGCCGCCAAAAGTTTTTGGGTATAGGCATTTTGTGGACGCGCGAAAATGTCATTAACCTCGCCGCCTTCAACATATTCGCCCTGGTTCATAACTTGAACTTTATCCGCCAAGCGTGCAACAACGCCCATATCATGTGTGACAAGCGCTATAGCAGCGCCTAAATCTTGGCGCAATTCTTCCATCAATTCTAGCACTTGGGCTTGAACCGTAACATCCAGCGCCGTGGTTGGTTCATCGGCAATCAGCAATTTTGGTTCGCACAACATCGCAATGGCAATCATCACCCTTTGCCGCATTCCGCCCGAAAGTTCGTGGGGATATTGGGTTAAGCGCCGCGCGGCTTCTGGAATACGGACCCGCTCAAGCCACTCAATACAACGCTTGGTCGCGGCTTCGCCAGCAATGCCCATGTGAAGTGAAAGCACTTCGTCCATCTGCTCACCAATGCGCATATGCGGGGTAAGGGAGGTGAGGGGATCTTGGAAAATCATGGTCATTTGTTTGCCACGAATTTTGTTTAGCTCGGCGCCTTTAAGCCCCAATAATTCGGTGCCCAGGAATTTTATCGAGCCGCGCGCGATGCCATTTTTTGCCAAAAGCCCCATAGCCGCCATGAAAGTCTGCGACTTACCCGAACCAGATTCGCCAACCACAGCAACGCATTCACCGGCATTTATCTCAAGATTGATACCGCGCACCGCATTTACGATACCGTCGGGGGTTGTGAAATCAATGTTCAAGTCACGAATAGAAAGGATGCTTTTGCTCAAAATATTTTCTCCAAAACAGCTGCCAAGCCTACTCAAACTTAGCTGATTATTTCTGAATCACAACTGAGTTTAAGTTCAATATAGCTGAAATTTGCTCGCGTCGCCAAATCACAATTTATTTTGCCTATTTTCAATCAAATCATCAACCACGTTTGGGTCCGCGAGGGTCGAAGTATCGCCCAAACTTCCAAAATCATCTTCGGCTATTTTGCGCAAAATTCGCCGCATAATTTTGCCGGAACGGGTTTTGGGAAGGCCGGGTGCAAATTGGATTTTATCGGGGCTGGCAATCGGGCCAATTTGTTCGCGCACATGAGCGACTAAAATCTTGCGCAATTCATCGTTGGCAACTTCACCAAGTTTCAACGTCACATAGGCATAAATGCCTTGCCCCTTTATGTCATGCGGATAACCAACAACCGCAGCTTCGGCGACTTTGCTATGCGCAACAAGTGCCGATTCAACTTCAGCGGTTCCCATGCGATGACCCGATACATTGATAACATCATCAACGCGGCCAGTTATCCAATAATAACCATCCTCATCGCGCCGTGCGCCATCGCCAGTGAAATAATAGCCCTTATAGGTGGTGAAATAAGTCTCGAAAAAGCGCTTATGGTCATTGTAAACAGTGCGCATTTGTCCGGGCCAAGAATCGGTCAAAACCAAATTGCCTGAAGCTGCACCTTCCAAAATATTGCCTTCCGAGTCAACTAATGCGGGTTTTACGCCAAAAAATGGCAATGTCGCTGAACCGGGTTTGGTCGCAATTGCACCCGGAAGTGGCGATATTAAAATGCCGCCAGTTTCAGTTTGCCACCATGTATCAACAATTGGGCAGCGGCCATCACCAACGACATTATGATACCATTCCCATGCACCGGGGTTAATTGGCTCGCCCACCGTGCCCAACAGCCGCAATGATTTGCGCGAAGTAGCGCTGACAAATTTATCGCCTTCGCGCATGAGGGCGCGCAACGCTGTGGGTGCGGTATAGAAAATATTGACTTTGTGTTTATCAATAACTTGCCAAAACCTTGAAGCATCGGGGTAATTTGGCACGCCTTCAAACATCAAAGTGGTCGCGCCATTGGCAAGCGGGCCATAAACAATATAGGAATGCCCAGTTACCCAGCCAACGTCCGCGGTGCACCAATAAATATCGCCGTCTTTGTAATCAAATACATATTGATGGCTCAAAGACGCATGAAGCAAATAACCGCCAGAAGTGTGCAACACGCCTTTTGGTTTGCCCGTGGAGCCTGAGGTGTAAAGCACGAACAAAGGGGTTTCGGCATTGAAATTTTCAATCGGGCAATCATAGGATACGGATTTTAGGGCTTCGTGATAATAAATATCGCGCCCCGCCTGCATGGCAATTTCTGCGCCTGTGTGTTTAATTACCAATATTTTTTCAAGGCATTTTGCGTTTGTGGCGGCGGCGTCGCAATTGGCTTTTAGTGGGATTTTTTTCCCGCCCCTTATGCCTTCGTCTGCGGTTATTAGGATTTTGCTGTCGCAATCTTCAATGCGAGACGCCAGACTATCAGGACTGAAACCACCAAAAACCACCGAATGAATTGCGCCAATTCGCGCACATGCCAACATTGCAAACGCAGCTTCGGGTATCATTGGCATATAAATAGTTACGCGGTCGCCTTTTTTTGCACCGAGGGTTTTCAAGACATTGGCCATTTGGCAAACGCTTTTATGTAGTTCTTTATAAGTTATTTTGCGGCTTATGCTTGGGTCATCGCCTTCCCAAATGATTGCAACTTGTTCGCCGCGTTCTTCAAGGTGACGGTCAATACAATTATAGGCGACATTTAATTCGCCGTCACCAAACCACTCAATGCCAAAATCTTCCTCGTTAAATGAAGTATTCTTGATATTTGTTGGAAATTTTGCCCAATCCAAACATCTGGCTTGCTGTTTCCAAAAACTTTCGGGGTCACGAACTGAGCGCGCATACATTTCTTCATATTGTTCACGATTGATAAGTGCCTTGGCTGCGAAATCGGGTGGGGGTTGATAAATAGCCATATGAAAATCCCTTTGATACTGGCTTGCAATAAAATTGAAAACAACACAAGATTAAAAAATAAGGGTCAGGCAACAAATGCATTTATCTACCGCAACTTGGCAAGAAATTGAGGCTCGGGTTAAATCGGGCAAAACTTCCATTATCATCCCGATTGGTAGCCATGAACAGCATGGGCCAACTGGCTTAATTGGTACGGATGCGCTTTGCCCCGAAATAATCGCCAAAGCCTGCGAAGCGCAAAATGATGTTCTGATAGCCCCAACTTTTTCAGTTGGTATGGCGCAACATCATATTGGCTTCCCCGGGTCGATAACTCTACGCCCGACAACCATGATTGCGGCAATGGTGGATTGGACTAATTGTCTCGCCAAAGCTGGCTTAACACGGCTTTATTGGCTTAATGGTCATGGCGGTAATGTTGCTACTATCAATGCCGCCTTTTCCGAAAGCTATGTGCCATATTCAATGGAAAGCAAGCTTTGCCCGTTTGCGCATAAAATATCGAATTGGTGGGATTTGCCCGAAATCAACAAATTTTGTTATGATATGTATCCAATTGGGCATGGTTCGCACGGCACGGCGTCCGAAGTGGCTGTCACTTATTGGGGCTATCCTGAACGCGCAGTTTTGGGGCAAATGGTGCTTGACCCCAAAATCGCCCCCGATGGTCCAATTCGCGATGCGGTGGATTATCGTAAACGCTTCCCCGACGGGCGAATTGGTAGTGACCCCACCCAAGCGACTATTGAACAAGGCGGGCAAATTGTTGCCAAATGTATCACTGCTTTGATGCAAGATTTGGCGATTTTTGAGCAGTCTTAATTAGGCGGTGGCGGCGGAACTGGTGTCGCAGCAACCGGTGGGCCAAACATGCGCACTGGCTCAGGGCCATTATCAACAGGCGCGGCGGTTTCGACAATATCTTGGCTAGGCATTCCTGATGCTTCTCGCAATAATCTGAGAGCATTTGCCGACGGGTAACCATCAGCAACATGGCCATGTGCTTTTTGAAATGCTTGCAAAGCAGCTTTTGTGCGCGCGCCTGGTGCACCGTCAATTTCGCCGACCTCAAAACCAAGGTTTTTGAGTAAGGTTTGTAATTCCATGCTTTTAGTGCGCCCAAGTGGTGGGTTATTGGTTGGCCAATTATTTGGCATATAATCGCCACCTGCAATTCGATCTGCCATTAAAGCAACTGAAAGCGCATAGGAATCGCTGGCATTGTAATGGCGAATGGCGGCATAATTCACACCCACCAAAAACTTAGGGCCATTTGCTCCTGCTGGCACAAACATTCTTGCTTGCCAATCATTCGGCAAATCCGCCAAAGCATTTACAAGGCCATTGGCGCGCCAAAAAGTCAAAGGCCGCATTTGCCCATCGGCCAAGGAATAATCAAAACTTGGGCTCACTTCGACTGCGCGCCCCCAAGGTTCATCGGCTTTCCAACCAACTGATGTGAGGTAATTTAGTGTTGAGGCCAATGCATCGGTCGGGTTATTCCAAATATCACGCTTGCCATCACCATCGCCGTCAATTGCTTTGGACAAGTAAGACGAGGGCATGAATTGGGTATGTCCCATTGCACCGGCCCAAGATCCAACCAAAGTCTCGCGGACAGCATCGCCATTTTTCAACATATCGGCAACTGCCAGAAGTTCGGTTTCACCCAATTGAGTTCTTCGGCCTTGATATGCGAAAGTTGCTAATGCGCGGACAATATCAATATTGCCTTTATTAGAGCCATAATTGCTTTCCATTGCCCAAATTGATATGGCAAATTCGAGTGGAACACCTTTTTCGCGCGCCAAATTTCCTAATTTGCTTCCGATTTCGAAATTATAATTTCGGCCCAATTCAACTCTTTGGTCGCTAACTGCATTGCCGATATAGCTCCAAATAGGCCGAGTAACTTCAGGTTGGGCGTTATTTAGCCGTATGACAGCTTCATTGGGCACTAAGCCCACCATCATGGCTTCGATTGTCGCAATATCTTTGTGGTGCAAATTAACGGCGCGGGAGGCAAAATCAGCGCGCCAAGAATCAAAGACGACATTGCCAGAAGTTTCAAAAACTGGCGGAACATAAGTTTTGTCGTCATCCGCGCAAGCGGCAAAACCAATCGCGCCAATCGAAATAAGGGCGGCTAAAAATGTAGCAAATTGTTTTTTCATGAAATCACTATGCCCAAAAAACTATGGCAATAATATTGCCAATTTGATTAAATGTCAGTCAGGTGCGAATTTTTTCTAGAACTTTTCATGCTCTAGCTTTCCATTTTAGCCAAATCGCGAGAATTCTTGGGCCTTCGACTAAATAGCGCTTCCACATGCGTTTTGGTTCGCTAAAAAGCCGATGCAGCCATTCAAGGCGCAAATTTTGCATCCATTGGGGTGCGCGCTTAGCTTGCCCGGCCAAAAAGTCCAATGATGCCCCGACGCATAAACCAACACCAATTGCGCCGCCAATTTTCTTTGCCGCAAGCGCAACCATTTCTTGTTGTGGGCTGCCGACACAAATAAAATGAAACCGCGCAGGATTGGCTTTGATGAATTCAGCAGCTTTCAAGATTTCATCTGGCTTGTTTTTCAGGCCCATCGGTGGCGCATAATGTTTCACATTTTTCAAACCATATTTGCTTGAAATTATTTCAACAATTTCATCATCGGCACCGATGATAGTAATTAAATCTTCGGGCTTAAGTGCTTTTTCAAATATTTGCGCAGTTAAATCTGAACCTGGGCAGGCGGGCAAATCGAAGCCTGAAAAGCCAGCCAATATTTCTAAAATTCGGCTGTCGGAAACATTCAACCATGCCTCATCATAATATTGTTGCAGCGCATTGTCGGAATTAAGCCTTACAAGGTGATCGACATTTGGCGTAACCAAATAGCTAAAATCAGGCGCACGATAGCCTTCTTCAATTACCCGATTGTAGAGGGTTTGTGGATTAAGCAACGCAAACTCAACGCCCAAAAACTCTCGGGTGCGCGGAACATCGCGCCGATCCAAAAGCAACTCGTCAAGTTCAAAATCATCTGTTTCAGTTAATGTGATATTTTCTGTCATTAAAAAAACTTAGCAAAATTGTTTTGACGATTGATTACTAGCGCGGTGGTTTTTCAAGTGGAACGTGAAAACCGCGCCAGTTATTTGTTTTGTCGCGCAATATATCCCCTAAAGCGATTCCACTTGAGGGGATTGCGCTCTATGTTTGTCGAAACGCATAGGCGAAATCAGCGCAAGCAAATCGCGTTCCAATGGCATAGGGTCGGCACAAGCCATGCTGGCGATGACTTCGGCGCAAATGCTAGCAGTGGAAAATCCGCGAGATCCGAGTGCGCCAAGCATATAAAGTCCGTCTTTTCCCGGAACCGCCCCTGCAATCGGCAACCTGTCTTTCGTCACAACGCGCATGGACGCGCGCCCTGTCACATTTTCGCTTTCAATTTCGGCTGCCATATTGGGCGAGAATTCGCGCAAAAGTTCAAGATTTCTGTCATGGCTATCAAGTTCAATTTTGGCGGGAGCTTCGAGTTTTTGTGGCACAAACGTTGCCCCAAATAAAACGCCATCGTCAAATGGTAAGCAATATGATTTGCCGCCAATTGGCACTTGATTGTCTGGCCAATTTGCTTTGGCAAAACTGACAACACCTGCACGGCCCTCAACTGCATATTCTTGTGCGTCAATGAAAGCGCCTATGCCTTGGCCATTTGCGATGATGCAAATATCCGCTGTGGCAATGACATTGCCATCGTGAGCCAAAGCTCTACTCTTGCCAGCGTCATCAGTTTCGATTTTGGCGATGTGGGCATGTATTTTAATCGCTTTGCTTCCCATCGTCGCCAATATTTTAGCTGGATACACAATGCCGCCATCAAAATGGTGGAGATTGTCATTGGCAAATCCCAACATTTCGGGCGGTAAAGGCGCATTGGTTTTGAATTGATTGAATTTTTCTTTATCGCGCTCACTTCGAGGGTGTTCAATAACGCCTGTCTGTTTGAAGCAATTTTCTTCGAGTTCGCCCAAAACACAAAGCGCATCCAAATAAGCGGCGCGAAAAAACTTCGCTTCATTTGTGTTGAGGCGATCCAAGCGCGGCATAATAAGGCCAGCGAGATTATTGCTGGCTTTAATTGCGCCATTTTCATCATTGTCAATTATTGTGCAATCAATATCACGCCGCGAAAGCGCAAAAGCGCAGGCGCAACCGGCAATGCCGCCGCCAATTATTAAAGCGGATTTTGGTTTTTTAGGGTGGGCTGCGTCTGCTTCGCCTTCAATCCAAGCTTCAAGCCGTTCTCGCTTATGTCCAAATCCTTCGCATTTTTTATAGTCCAAACCCACCGCGCTTAGATTATCGCGCACAATTTTAGCCACAGAATAAGTGGCAATTTTGACAACTGGTTTTGACAGCCTGTGAACTTCCTTCAAAACTTCTTCCGACCAAAGCTCGGGATTATTTTTTGGCGAAAAGCCATCCAAATACCAGGCGTCTGCTTTGAAATCTTGTTGGCCTAAAGTTTCGGCTGCGTCACCAATGACCAAAGTGAGACATATTCTATCTTCGGCAAACCAAATACGCTGGTGGCCATTTAGTCTTTTTGGCCATTTATTTAGCAATTGCTTCGAAAGTTTCGCCAAAAGTGGCCATTTTTCCAGCGCTTTGGTGGAATCCTCAACTTGCATTGGAAATTGTTCAAAAGAAACATAATGCAATGTGCCTGTTTCGGGGCGAGTGGCATTCCACATTTCCCAAGTGCATAAAAAATTCAGGCCAGTTCCAAACCCCAGTTCGGCAATCACAAAATTGTCATTGCCTTGCCATGCGTCAGGCAATCCACATGCTTTGAGGAAAACTGCATAGGTTTCTTCATAGCCGCCAGACTTTGAATAATAACTGTCCGCAAATTGTTGTGAATTTGGAATGGAGTTTTCATCAAACAACAAATCTGGAAGTTCGGGAATTATTTCGTTGGACATGTAAACTCGATGCATCGGCAAACAAAAAGGCCGCCCCGAAGGACGGCCTTTCAAATCTAATTGCGTGAAGCGACTAGTGCTTTTCAGCAGGAGCAGCAGCAGCATTTGCAGCAGCGTCAACCGCAGCGCCAGCAGCGTTAGCAGCAGCGTCAGCAGCATTAGCAGTTGCGTCAACAGCGTTAGTTGCAGCAGCAGCAGTAGCGTCAACAGCATTAGTTGCAGCATTAGCAGCAGCGTCAGCAGCATTAGTTGCGTCAACAGCAGCATTTTCAACAGCGTTAGCAGCAGTATCAGCAGGCTTACCGCAAGCAGCAACGCCCATAAGTGCTACGATAGCAGTAGCAGCAAAAAGCTTTTTCATTAAAATCATCCTTAATTAAGTTTCCCTGCGAGCCCCAATAAAATCGCGCGCATTAATGCCGATTTAACTGAATTTTCACGCTGTGCAAGCCTTATCTTCATCAAAAATCGCTTGCTTCGTTATGCATTTTTGCATATCTTAACCACATTTTGCCCTTGAATTTGGCATAACTGAACAAATACCTACCAATGAAACCGCAATATCCATGAAGAATAATAAATAAATGGTGCAAAATCAACACGTTAACCTTTAGCCAATTTTCCTGAACGCGCGGCGTAACTCATATGAAATTTGCTGACTATTTTCGGTTCTTACGGCATTATTTGCGTTGCTGTGGCTCTTTCAAGCCAAAAGAACTCGCCTCGCTTTCAGGTTTTTTCAATCATTGGTGCAAAAATCGCAAAAAATATGCAAATTGAATTGGTTAATCCTATCGAATCAAAGGTGCGAACTAGTCATTAGAAAGCGCGCCAATTGCTTCTTCAAGTTTGGCAAAAGATGGCTGCAAAGGCCCAGGGACGCTGCCGCGCCCGATTTCAACTGATACTTGTGCGGCATTGCCATGCAGATGCGCGACCAATACGTCTTGAATAATTTTGTAAAATTGGTGTTCCTCATCAAGAACTTGCACCAGTCTTGAGGCAATCGGCCCAACAAAACCATAAGCCAAAAACACGCCCAAGAATGTGCCAACCAATGCTTTACCGATCATACCGCCCAACACGGCTGGTGGTTCGGTAATTGCGCCCATGGTTTTGATAATACCCAAAACCGCCGCAACAATCCCCAAAGCTGGCAATCCATCGGCCATGTTTTGCCAAGCATGAGCTGCAAGGTGCGCCTCATGGTGGTGCTTTTCAAGTTGCTTTTCCATATTGGCTTCAACTTGATGTGGGTCATCGAGGTTCATGGTCATCATACGCAAAGTGTCGCAAATGAAGTCAGTTGCGTGGTGATCTTTGTTGATTTTTGGATATTTTTGGAAAATCGTGCTGTCGTGTGGTTTTTCTATGTGCGCTTCGAGCGCAACCACACCCTTAGTTTTCATCAATTTAGTTAGTGAATATAAAAGCAATAGCAAATCTTGGTAATCTTGCTTTTTCCATTTAGGGCCGGATGCAACCTTTGCAACACCCGCGCCACATGCTTTAATTGTGTTCAAAGAATTGCCAATTACGAGCGCGCCCACGGCTGCCCCCAAAATCATCATCAATTCCATTGGTGCGGCATGGAGGATAACTTCCATATGGCCACCAGCGAGCAAAAACCCTCCAAACACCATTGCGAATACTATGACGATACCAATTACAAGAAACATACAAACCCCATGTGCGTTAAAGGCGCAATATAATTTTCTGGTTTTATAGCGCTTAACCATTAACGTCAGGTGCAAAAGTGGTTTACAAAGGATTGAAATTCCAACATTCTTTCACTTATATGCATGCAAGCGCGTAAAGTGCCACACGAAATAAAAAATCCTATGTCCAAAACCATCGATTCTAAGGCATTTTGGCTTTTGTTTGCTTGCCTGACATTGATTGGCATGGGCAACACTATGTTATTTGCGGTTTTGCCACCAATTGCCCGCACAATTGGAATGCCAGACTGGACCGTTTCGGCGATTTTCTCGCTTTCCGCACTTTTGTGGGTAATAACCAGCCCGATTTGGGGTCGCATTAGTGATAAAACTGGCCGCAAACCAATAATTGTCACCGGCCTAAGTGCCTATGCTGCCTCGACCATCATGTTTACTTTGGTGGCTTTTTTTGGATTATATTTTGATTGGGAATGGCTTTGGGTAGTTCTCGCTTTGGCATTGGCACGCTGCATTTTTGGCGCAGTCGGAAGTGCGACCAGCCCCGCAGTTCAGGCTTATGTTGCCGATGCCACTTCCCCCGAAAATCGCACCAAGGAAATTGCCGCACTAACTTCTGCGTTTTCGTTTGGCTCGGCGGCTGGTCCGGCTTTGGCCTCGGCAATGCTCTCACAATTAGGGCTTTTATCGCCCTTATGGACAGTTTCTATTTTCGCAGTGATTGGCGCTGTCGCCGCGAATACGTTCTTGCCAAAAATTGAAGTAAAAAAAATTGAACATCATGAAATATCCGAAAATATTTTCAAAATAGCCTTTTCAGAAAATGTCTTTCCTTGGCTGGTTTGCGGTGTCACGCTATCGGCTGTCACCGCAGTTATTTATCAACAACTCAGTTTCTATTTTATCGACAGGCTTGCAGTCGATCCTATTGAAGGCGCGTCTTTGGTTGCGGTTGCACTTTCTGCGGGCGCAATGGCACAAATTATTGCGCAAATTGGCCTAATTCCGCGCCTGAGAATGACACCGCGTGGATTAGTTGTCGCGGGAACGATTATTGTCGCTTGTGGCACGTGCCTAACAATTTATGGCAATAACTTTGGCGCACTTACATCGGGGCAAATTTTGGTGGGTTTAGGCTTTGGACTTGCCCGCCCGGGCTTTACGGGTGGCGCATCGCTTGCGGTTGATAAAAAAAATCAAGGCGCAATTGCTGGCCTTGTGGTAGCGGCGAACGGTGCGGGTTTCATCGTTGCGCCAATTTTTGGGGCCGGGCTTTATGCCATGGTGTCACCGCAAGCCCCATTTATTTTATGTTCAGTAGTTTTGCTCGCACTGGCTTTATATAGCGTAAGACATAATAATTTGGGTGCCAAAACCATTGAAGAAAGCCCGTTTGATTCAACCGGGATTTAGAGTATCGGACCTTCAAGTTGCAGCAAACATCTACATTTTGTGTATTGTTTGGGAAAGAAAGATTAAGTGGCTTTGGAATGGTTTATGGAGGAACTTGTTCCCCAAAACCATTCATCAAGTGTGTTATGCGCCCTAGATTTTTGTCAAGACCGCGCTTTGCGCCCGAAGGCAAGGGTCTTGACAAAAACCTAGGGCGCGAAGGGATAATAGCCGAATGGGCTAAGGGCAAACCTGTCCCTAAGACCATTCCTAAGCAATTTCTTTTGGCATCTTTGCCCCTAGTGCTAATGAGCCGCATGCGCATGTCGCCATGCTTCAACTACGAACTGAAACTCAGTTCAAGACGCTATTTGGGGCAAAATCGATTCAACTTGAACATTAGGTGTTCTAGACTTGCTCTCCAATCAATGCTTCCAAAAACTTGACGCACTTGTCTAATTGCTCAATTTCAACATATTCATCAGGCTGATGGGCCTGCAATATTGAGCCTGGGCCGCAAATAATTGTCGGCATGTCTTTTTGTTGAAACAACCCAGCTTCGGCAGCATAGGATACCGCCAATATTTCATTATCGCCGTTAATTCGCCGCGCCAATTGCTCGGCTAAAGAATCAGTCGCAAAATTAAGCCCCGGCGTATTTGAACGCCTTATCAATTTTGCGCCACCATTGGGCGCGCGCGCTTTTATTGAAGTGTCAATTTCATTTATTTTTGCGGCAATAGTGGCAATTATCGGGGCCAAATCCACATCGGGTTCGGAACGGATATCAAACGCAAATTCGCAATGATGCGCCAAAATATTGACCGCAGTTCCGCCTTTTATTAGACCGATAGTCATTGTTGTGCCCGCAGGCGTAAATTGCGAGTTGGCGCGGGCATTTTTTTCGCCCAAATCAACAATCAAATTAAATATCGGAATTGCTTCCATAATTGCCGAGACCCCCATATCGGTGCGGCTTGAATGGGCTTCCATACCAGTAATCTGAACAACAAAACTTGAAATGCCTTTGTGGGCTGAAACCACTTTCATGTCGGTGGGTTCGCCAACAATTACAGCTCCAATTTTTGGAAAGTCACAGTGCAATTTATTGACCATGCGCGGCGCGCCAATACAGCCAACTTCTTCATCATAACTAATTGCAATATGAATGGGTTTTTGCAATTTAATTTCGGCAATTCGTGGCGCAAGCGCTAAAACGCAAGCCAAAAAGCCTTTCATGTCGCACGTGCCGCGCCCATACAATTTGTCCCCGCGCTGGGTTATCACCCAAGGATCGCTGGTCCAGTCTTGATCATCAATTGGCACTACGTCACTGTGGCCCGATAAAACAATTCCGCCATCGACCATTGGGCCAAAACTGGCAATCAAATTGGTTTTGTTGCTATCATCATTTGGTATTCGCACAAGTGAAGCGCCAAATTGTGCGAGATAGTCCTCGGCCCAAATAATAAGTTCAAGGTTTGAATTGCGCGAAGTTGTGTCAAACCCGACAAGGGTCTTAAGAATATCAATCGCGCGATTCAAATACATGGCCTTGTGTTCGCCTTATTTTTGCGCCCCACCATCAACTGCATCGGCAGCAGAAATATCGGGGCTGTTATTTGCGCCGGCCCCGACGATAGATTCAAGGCGCATGCGGAAAATTATCAATTCGTTCTGGCCGATGTCGCAATTTTCGCCATTTGCATCACAGCCCGCGCCGCTAGGGCCATAACCAAGACTTGGGTCCACCCAAATCAACCATTCATCACCTGGCCGCATAAGTTGCAGGGCTTCGGTCCAAGCTGGAATAAGATCGGCCACTGGAAACTCAGCAGCTTGACCACGCGCATATGAGCTATCAAAAACATCGCCATTTAGCAATTTGCCTTCATAATTCACGCGGACAATCGATGAATATTGGGGCTTGGATCCAGATGATGGGCCGCTTTCCACTATTTGATATTGTAATCCGCTCCGGGTGGTAACTATGCCCGATTTGGTTTTGTTTTTCGCTAAGAAATCTTGCGCGGTTTTCATATTATTGGCGGAACTTTGGGAGATTTGCGGCGCAGCGCCTTGGCTTTGCCTTGAATCGCAAGCCGATAAAATAAGTAGCGATGACGCCAAAACAAACATTATTTTTTTCATATTATTATTTCCGTTTTTAATCTTCTATTGATTACTAGTTCGGCCTTGGTGGATAGCCAGCTTCGCCCAATGCAGCAATAATTTCTTTTGTATGTTTTGCATCACGGCTTTCGACCATAATGTCAAACTCGGCGCCTTTGGCAGGCACATCAAGCGCAAGCCGATTATGCGCAACTTCAATAATATTGCCGCCAGTTTCGCCAATGACCCGCGAAACCAATGCCAAAAGCCCTGGCCGGTCATCACCAATAATCCGCAATCTCACAATACGCTGCTCACGCACCAAGGAGCGGGTTAATACTGACGCCAAAAGCCGAGGGTCGATATTGCCGCCTGACAAAATAATGCCGACTTTTTTGCCTTTGAATTTTTTGGGATATGCCAAAAGTGCCGCAAGGCCAGCCGCGCCAGCGCCTTCGGCAATAGTTTTTTCTACGTTACAAAAAAGCGTAACCGCTTGTTCCATTACATCTTCGTCAACTGGCAGAACTTCGCTTACTAATTCACGAATAATCGCCAATGGAATTTCACCAACATGCTTAACTGCTATGCCTTCGGCAATTGTTTGGCCTTCGCACACAACATCGTTTTTGTTTTTCATCGCCGCATCCATGGATGGATACATGGAAGGTTCAACGCCAATAATCTCGATGTTCGGCTTGATGGCTTTGGCGGCAATCGAAACGCCAGCAATTAGGCCCCCGCCGCCAACTGGAACGATGATGCAATCGAGCGATGGCTCGTCTTCAAGCATTTCAATGCCAATTGTTCCTTGGCCCGCAATTACTAATTCATCATTGAAAGGCGGCAAAAACACCATATTCTTATCGCGGCAAATTTTCTGCGCATATTCCGAGGCTTCGTTCAAAGTTTCACCGTGGATAATCACTCGTGCGCCATGACGACGGGTGTGTTCAATTTTGGTAAATGGCGTGCCTTTTGGCATCACAATTGTTGCGGGTATCCCAAGCAGAGCTGCATGATAGGCAACCCCTTGAGCATGGTTGCCAGCACTCATAGCGATAACACCGCGTGCGCGCTCATCGTCGCTTAGACAGGCGAGGCGGTTAAGCGCGCCACGCTCCTTAAAAGCTGCGGTGAATTGAAAGTTCTCAAACTTGACCCAAACTTCGGCACCCGTAATTTCAGATAGGGTATGAGAATGCAGCATAGGTGTGCGTTTCACTTTGCCTGCAATGCGAAGCTGTGCGTCTTTTATGTCTTGAAATGTTACGGTCATTATTGATTAGTTTCCAATAGAGCGTTGGATGTTCAAGTTGAATCGAATTTGCCGCAGCAATTTTGTGCCAGTTTTGGCGGCAAATGTGCGGTGAATACTGGGGTATTCGCCAAATATTTGTTGCCGAAAATGGTGCAAAAGGGCGCGGCAAAGCGATGCAACTTGGACATCTAACGCTCTAACGCATCGCATAGACAAAATTGAAGCGTTATTCAACCCACGGCTTTTCGCCAAAACTGCATGTGACAGTTTGTCGCTATTGCAACGCATTCGCAACAAGGTTAAAGGAAGCGATAATAGTTTTGGAGTTTTTATGAATAAAATAGCATTATCAGTAATTTCGCTTGTGGCTTTACCAAATTTAGCTTTTGCGCAAACGCCCGACGAAACTGTTATCGTCATCGGCAAGGCCAAAGGTTATTCGACACAAAACTCTATCACAGCAACTAAAACCGATACGCCGCTAATTGACATACCGCAGTCCATCAATGTTGTTGGCCGCGCGCAATTAGAGGATCAAGCCCACCATTCAATGGCCGATGTGTTGCATTACACTGCCGGTGTGACGGTCGGTCAAGGAGAAGGCAATCGTGATCAAATTACAATTCGTGGGCAGAATACAAGTGCCGATTTTTTCATTGATGGCGTTCGTGATGATGTCCAATATTTTCGCAATCTCTATAATATTGAGCGGGTGGAAATCCTGAAAGGGCCATATTCAATGATATTTGGTCGCGGCGGTGGCGGCGGCATTATTAATCGCGTGCAAAAAGCCCCAATTGCGACACGGCAATTCATTGGCACAAATTTAAGCGCAAATAGTTTTGGTGGCTTTGATTTTGGCCTAGACTTTAACCAGCCCTTATCCGAGAATAGTGCCGTGCGGGTGAATGCCTTTTTCGAAGAAATGGCAAATCATCGTGATTTTTCTGGCGGCCAGAGATACGCAATTAACCCATATTTTGCTTTTAAGCTAAATGATAATTGGGTTGGCGCGATTTCCTATGAATATGTGAATGACGATAGGGTCGCTGATAGGGGCATACCTTCATTGGGCGCGCGGCCAATAAGCAATAATCGTGAAACTTTTTTTGGCGTCCCAGGCGTCAATAATACAAACTTGCAAGCACATATTGCGAAAGTTCGTATTGATGGGCAATTGAGCGCAACACTCAACAGCACAACAACCGTTATTTTTGGTGATTATGACAAATCCTATACTAATGTTTTCGCGAATGGCGCTGCAACATCGCAAAACGGCACAGTCGCCTTAGCTGCCTATACCGACCCAACCCAGCGCCAGAACTTAATTGCGCAAAGCAATTTAATTTGGGATTTTGAAATTGGGCAATTCAAAAACAAAATATTACTTGGTGTTGAATATGGCGAGCAAGCAACCAATAATCAGCGCAAAAATGGCGTGTTGTCTTCGTCATTATTCAATCTCGCAAGCCCAACTTACCCGACTGTCACATTTCCTGCGATAAACCGCAGCACCCATTCAGACGTCACTTTCGCCTCGGTTTACGCGCAAAACCAAATTAGTTTGAACCAATATTTTGACCTTGTGCTTGGTCTGCGTTTTGACAGATTTGAAATCAATGGAAGTGATTTTGCGGCGACGCCAGTTCGTGCCTTTGCCCGCAAAGACCAAGAAACTTCGCCGCGCATTGGCTTGATTTTCAAACCAAATGAAGAAATGCGAATATACGCCAGTTATTCAAAAAGCTTCCTGCCGCGTTCGGGGGATCAATTCACGACTTTATCGCCGGTTACAGAAAACCTCGCGCCTGAAGAATTTACCAATTTTGAAGTGGGTGCAAAATGGGATATTCGCCCGAATTTAAGTCTAACAGCGGCTATTTTTGCCTTAAGCAAAACTAATGCAACAACGCCGAACCCGTTTAACCCCACACAAACCATCAATATTGGCGAAACTAATACCAATGGTTTTGAAATTGCGATTGCTGGGCAAATTAGTGAAGCCTGGCAAATAAGTGGCGGCTATTCCTATCAAGACGCTAGTTTGCATGGCAACTCGTCTGTCAAATTGGCGCAAGTGCCGCAAAACCAATTTGCACTTTGGAACCGTTATAATTTTTCGCGCTCACTTGGTATCGGGCTTGGCTATGTTTATCAGTCCGAACAATATGCTACGATTTTAACTTCGCCTTTGGCAACCAGATTGCCAGCTTTTGGGCGACTGGATGCCGCGGTATTCTATAATTTTTCTAATGGCTTAAGAATCCAGCTAAATGTGGAAAATATCGGTAATATCGAATATTACCCCGATGCCCATAATAACAATAATATTTCCACCGGCGCGCCATTAAACGCGCGGGTCAGTATTTCGCGGCGGTTTTAATGGGACTTTTCCTTCAATATCTCCAGCGCCTTCAATTTCGGTGTAACCATCGGTATGGTCAACATCGTGCTAAGCACTGCCATTATCAATGTTGCGGTGAAAGTTTCATTGGTAATAATTTGCTTATCCAAAAGAACGTTCACAAAAATAATCATTATCAATGCTTTGGTTTGCAGCAACCAGCCAATTATGGAAGCTTCACCCTTACCCCATTTCAGGATTTTGCCCGCGGCATGAACGCCAATTAATTTGCCGCTAACTGATGCCACCAAGAGAAGGAAAGCCGCGCCAAACACCATAACTCCGCCAACGTCCCATTGGGTTCTAAGCCCGGTTGAAAGGAAAAAAACCGGCATTATCGCAAATAAGACATGGCTGCGAAACATATCCATTTTGGCTTGATCAAACCAGTTGCTATCGACAATTGCCCCCGCCAAAAATGCGCCAACCATGAAGTGCAGACCTGCCCAATCGGCGACAAAACCACATGCGGCCAGCCATATTAAAGCAACATACCAACGGTCCGATTCTGCGATTTTCTTCATCAATTTGCGAATTAAATAGGACACAATTGCGAAGGCGATCAAAAAGCCAATTTGACGGCCCATGCGGTTCCAATCGAGAAGAATTATTGCCAAAACCCCCCAAATCGCGATGTCATCAATACTGGCATAACGCAAAATTCTTTGGCCAATTGGCTTGCGCAAAATTTCCAGCTTTTCCATCAAAAGCACTAAAATCGGTAATGCAGTCACCGCACAAGCCATGCCGATGCCCAATATAAACTGCCAAATTTCGCCGCGCTCACCAATCCAACCTGATGATAATTTTAGCATTATTAGCGCTGCGACGCACCCGAATAATAATGGCACACCCAAGGCCAAGCCGGCGGTTATTCCACTTTCGCCTTTGTGTTTCCATGCCAGTTTTAAATCGAGCTCGATGCCAGCGATGAACACGAAAATCATAACCGCCCACCACGCAATGCCGTTTAGTGCGCCAATAACTTTGGGGTTAAAGACAAATTCGTAATAGGCGGGGAAAATATGGCCCAATATACCGGGGCCCAGCAAAATGCCACCGATAATTTGCACCACTACCAATGGCGCATAATAATCAGTTTTGAATACGCGCCAAATCAAATAGGGCACGCTGAATATAATTAACATCGCAATTAGGAAAATTTCCGACGTGGACATTTCTACAGGCATCAAACTTGTCTCTTTGGTGTTTTTTAATTGCCAAATATTTCTCTGAAAAACAAAGTTTCGGCCTCGCGTTGTGCATCTCGGTTGGATTTCTTGGCAAAGCCGTGGCCTTCGTCCATACCAAGCATATACCAAACATTGACGCCATTAGCACGAACTCTCGCTACAATTTGTTCAGCTTCGGATTGCGGAACTCTTGGGTCATTATGGCCTTGAATAACGAACAATGGCCTATTGATATTGCCAGCATTTGTAAGCGGTGCGGTTCGCGTCATAAATTCGCGCACTGCTGGGTCACGCTCGTCACCATATTCAACTCGGCGTAAATCACGGCGATAGCCTTGAGTGTTTTCCAAAAACGTCACCAGACTTGAAATACCAACAATATCAACCCCGCCGGCCAAACGATCATTGTAATTGGTCATTGATGCCAGCACCATAAAACCGCCATATGAACCACCATAAACTGCGACCTTGTTTTTGTTCATATTGGCTTGCGTGCCAATCCAATCGAGCAAAGAACCAATGTCCTTCACGCTGTCCATGCGTTTACTGCCATTGTCCAAATCTACATAGGCTTTGCCATAGCCAGTTGAACCGCGAACATTTGGTACAATCACAGTTGCCCCAAGATCATTCACCCAATATTGAATAGTCGATGAAAAATTGGGGCGAGATTGGCCTTCTGGCCCGCCATGAATTTGAATAATTACTGGATGTGGCCCCGGTGTTTTTGGCTCATACACCCATGCTGGAATTGTGCGCCTTTGGCCGCTTATTTCATCAAATGTCGGGTAGCGAATTAGACGCGGTTCGACAAATGTCGCGGGATTAAGGCCGCCAATTTCACTGCGGGTCCAGCGGATTAAGCTGCGGCTTGCCAAGGTGTAAACATAGGCATCAGATGGCGCAGATGATGTGGATAGAGCTAAGCCCAATTTTTGGCTGTCATCGGACCATTCCAAACCACCAACTACGCCAGTTGGTAGGGCAATCATTGCCGCGCGCGCGCCTTGGGTAGTTGGCAATAAATATAGCTTTGAACGGCCTTCTTCATTAACAACATATGCCAAATTTTGGCCATTTTGCGAAAGCGAAATACCCTCGACATCCCAATTGATGTTTGGCGTGACGCGGGTTCTGCGGCCTGTTGCCAATTCAATTTTCACACCATAGGCGAAATCTGAATTTTCATCTGTGCCCAAATAAATAAATCTTCCATCTGGCGAAAATTGCCCGCCATCATATGAAACTCTGAGATTGGGCGTTATTGGTGTGACAACGCCTGAAGCAATATCAAGAATTGCGCGTTTGGACTGGGTAACCGATATAGATTGCCCGATGAGCAGTTTCCTCCCATCGGGTGAAAAATCGGCGACAAACCAAGCGCCATCAGCGCGATACACCACGCGTTTTGAGCTTGGCTCTGCGATATTCATTACCACAATTTCGCGCACCGACGAACCCGACCGCGAAACCGACCACGCCATCATTTTACCATCGCGTGATATATTGCGGCTTTCGTTGCGAGTGCCGGCTTCTGTAAGTTGCGTAGTTGTGCCGGTGGCGCGGTTGAATAAATGATATTGGAAAAACTCATCACCGCCACGATCTTTGGTGAAAATGAAATTATTGCTTTTAGGGATTGTGCTGACGCCGCCAATTTGTTCGGGGTAATAGGTTAATTGATACCGCGCCCCCATTGGCCGGCTTACGGCGTGAATTTGCGAAGTTTCTGCAAATCTAGTGCTTATGAGAATAGACCCATCTGGCGCAAAACCTGCAAAGCCCGCCGCGCGCACATTATTATATTGAATGAGGCGTTCGCGCACATTATCGGGCGTTATGGGCACATTTTCCATTACCAATGCGCCTTGAGTGCGGCGAACAATTTCCGCTTGCGGCGCGGCTTGGGCGAGAATGATGTTGGGCGCAACCACCATTGCTAATGTAGTTAATGTAACAATGGTGGCTCGTGCTTTATACTTATTTTGCATGGAATTTCCTCATTTGTTGAAAATACTAGCTCATATGTTTGTCGCCTTCAACAAGAGAATTTCGAATTTTTTAGCAGTCAAATTTTTGCCATTATTCTGATTACAAGGCTGGCATTTTAGCAATTGGAGGCAAGAATGGGTAAAGTAGGAAAGTTTGGAGCAATTTGTTTGGGTGCGGCTCTAATGTCACAAGTTGCGATGGCAATGCCAGCAGGTTGGCTTACGCCATTTTTAATGGAGCGCGGCAAACAAAGCTGGACTTTACGGAGCGCGCGCATAACAACAGCGATTAATTCGCTTTATGAAACCCGCAATATTGAAGTTTTTGTAGGCAATTATAAAGACGCTTGCCGTGGCATATTGGGGGAACATATGGCGGGCGGTATCCCAGTGTGGGCGCAAACTTCGCAATCCAATGCCTGTCAAGTTGCCGAAGCTTTGGACAAAACCCTAATTAGCCGTAGCCGCACTAATATAAGATATTGTCAGGTGCTGAACGCATCAATTAATGGCCTTGAACGCGGTAAAACCAGTGCCGAGGCGCCCTATTTGCAGCCACAATTAGATGAACTGCACGCCGCACTTTTGCGATTAAAAGGCGCTACGCTTACTTCCGAAGGTGGAGTAGTGAATACTGGCGATGATATTTTGTTTTTGAGAGACAGAAGTTTGCGTTGTCGATAGTCCTGTTCGATTTCAGTTAGAACGCGATTTGTCGCAATTGCGTGCGCAGAAAATTGCCTTATGGTTCTGTTGCCTCGTAGGGCAATAGGGATAGGCTGATGTCAGCAAGAAACAAAAACCAGCAAAAGCAAATGTTCCGCTTCTTGGCGGGACACTTATTGATTGGACTGTTTACTGGCTGGCCTATATTGGCGATTTTCATTGTTTTTGATTTCGGTGGCTTGCGTAGCCTCGCCACGCTTAACCAACTTGAATATTTGGTTTATCCACTTCTCGCGGTATTTTTTGCAATTACTTTTGGCTCTACAGCGATGGGCATTGGGATAATGTCATTGAAAAACGAACAAGACACCACCAAAGGCAAGTCGATTAAGATTGAACCGACAATGGGATTGGCCGAAGTACAAACTGTGAAAATTGGCGCTCAGCGTTAGTTAGCTAAGATTTGGCGGCCTAAGGGAATTATTTTATTGCGAATCGCCTCATTGTATCCATTCAAAATGAGGCAATTATGAAATCGAGATTTGGCAAATTTTCAAACCCATTAGGTACTACCGAAGTAAGCAGCGAAATAGTTTCTGTTCCTAACAGTGACGCTCGTCCGATGGTTGCAATCGTCAGATTGCCACATTTTGGTGACTTGGCGCTTCCCGCCTATGAAACCGCACAATCGGCAGGTATGGACTTGCGCGCTGCATTGGCCGAAGGTGAGCATATTGATATTTTGCCCGGGAGGCGCGCGCTCATTCCCACTGGCTTAAAAATCGCTTTGCCGCCAGGGTTTGAGGCGCAAATACGTCCGCGCTCTGGCCTTGCGCTCAAAAACGGTGTTACTTGCCTCAATAGCCCGGGCACAATTGATGCTGATTACCGGGGCGAAGTTGGTGTGATTTTAATTAACCATGGATGGGAAAACTTTCGCATCAGCCGTGGTGATCGAATTGCTCAAATGGTCGTAACGCCAATAACCCAAGCAATTTGGATGGAGACCGATGAATTGGGCGAAACCACGCGCGGCGAGGGTGGTTTTGGCTCCACGGGAGTTTGATTTTGGCCGATCGAAAGCATGATTTCAACGTGGTTTTCAAAAATATCGAAAACAAGTCAGGCAAAACTCTGAATCAAATAATTGCCGCCGCACATCAGTGTGGAAAAGCAAAAGGTCAAATTAAAGCTACCGAATTTTACCAATGGGCCATGCAAGAATTCGGCTTAGGCCGTGGACACGCGCAAGCGATTTGGATTAATTTTGATGAGTTTGAAAAACCAGAATCCTAGTGGTAAATTGCAAGGCTGGAGATGAATTGAATGGCAATGGATTTTGATACTTATATGGCAGGGGTTCAAACCAAAACCGGCAAAACTTGGCGTGAAATTGTGGAAATTCTAAAACAAAATGGTTTCACAAAATCGGGCACAACCGCGACTATTGTCAAAGATTATTTGAAAGCCGAATATGACATTGGCCACGGCCATGCAATGGGGATTTGGCGGCATTTGAAACCATTTGTAGAGAATTAGGCTTTCTGTTTTGCTGTTTCAAAAAAAGGCGTATTTCCTATTGCGTTTTCCATCGGGTCGTTTCGGCGATAAGCAAGAGCTTCAGCAATATGAATACGGCGCACCGCTACTTCACCATCCAAATCAGCAATTGTTCTTGCCACTTTTAAAGTGCGATGATAGGCGCGCGCGGAAAGCCGCATGGCATCGGCGGCTTTGGTAAGAAGCGCATGGCCAGCAGCATCAGGAGCAGCATATTTATCCAATAATGAATTGCTTATCACTACATTAAGCGGCGCGCTTAGGTCTTCATCCTTATAGCGTTCAGCTTGAATTTCGCGCGCCAATGCCACCCGTGCGGCGACTTCTTTTGTGCCTTCTTGGGGTGCGGGAAGTGATAAATCGGAAACCAAAACCGCAGGAATATCAATTTGCAAATCAATCCTGTCAAGCATTGGGCCCGAAATTCGCCCTTGATAATTTGCCATGCAGTTGGGCGCTTTGCCGCAAGTTCGCCCTTGCGGTGCGCCGCATCTACACGGGTTCATGGCCGCAATTAATTGAAACCGCGCCGCATAAGTAATGTGGCGATTGGCGCGCGCCACCACAACTTCGCCAGTTTCAATGGGTTGGCGCAATGCATCCAAAGCCTGCACCCCAAATTCTGGCAATTCATCAAGAAACAAAACTCCATGATGCGCCAATGAAACTTCACCCGGTTTTGCACGATTGCCGCCGCCAGTAAGAGCCGCCATGGACGCAGAATGGTGCGGCGCGCGAAACGGCCTTGTGCGTGATAAAGTGCCGCGTCCCAAAATCCCCGCCACAGAATGTATCATTGAAACTTCCAAAAGCTCACGTGCATTTAGCGGCGGTAAAAGCCCGGGTAAACGCTGCGCCAGCATCGATTTGCCAGACCCTGGTGGCCCCACCATCAATAAATTATGCCCGCCCGCCGCTGCAACTTCCAAAGTGCGCTTGGCTTGGTCTTGGCCACGAACATCACGCAAATCCAAATTGCTTGGATTATCCAACAACTCACCCGCTTTGGCGCTGTCAATAATATTTAGCCCACGCACATGATTGATAAATCCCATAAGCGATTTCACGCCCAAAACGCGCCCACCCGACCAAGCAGCTTCGGGCGCGGATTCTTGTGGGCAAATGAAACTCAGCCCTTCCTCATTGGCAGCAATCGCAGCCGGGAGCGCGCCAATAATTGGCAACCAAGCGCCGTCTAAACCCAATTCACCCATACAGGCCAGACCTTCAAGCGCATCAGAAGGCAAAACCCCCATTGCACCCAAAACTGCGAGCGCAATCGGCGCATCATAATGCGAGCCTTCTTTGGGTAAATCGGCGGGCGATAAATTGACCAAAATCCGTTTTGACGGCAGCGCCAAACCCATCGCCGAAAATGCAGCGCGGACTCGCTCTCGGCTCTCGCCCACTGCTTTGTCGGCCAAACCAACTACACCAAAGAAAAATTGCGAACCGCCGTCAGTGATTTGCACCTGCACATCAACCCGTACAGCTTTGGCGCCATCAAAAGCAAATGTCACAATCCGTGCAACCATGTTCCGCCCCAAATATTATTGCCGAAAAATCGTTTCGGCTGCGAAACTTCCACAACTATGGTTAATAATCGGGGAATTGAGTGAACAATAACAGAACAATAAGCGAACGCAAGAACTATTTTTGGAAAATGCCGATTTATTTTTCAGTTGTCTTGAACTTGGGGCATTTCTTCAATCGCATCAGAGAAGTGTTTTTGACGCAATTTCTTTCACTTTTTCAAGCCATGTTGCGCGCTTTTTGTCGTCCGCATAGCGAACTTCGCTAAAATTAGTGATTTTGACAGGTTTCACACCGCAAAATTCAAGAATAGTTCGTTTGATTTGTTTGTGGGCCGGATCACCGTAAATAAGGCTAAAAAACCAACGCGGAGTGTCCATCGTAATGAGGCAGTGCGCGGATTTCCCAGCCAATAATTTGTCCCACATCGGATCGTTTTCGTGATACTTAAAAGTAAGCCCAGGTAAAAATGCGCGATCAAAAAAACCTTTGAGGATTGCAGGCATTGTGCCCCACCAAGTTGGAAATACAAACACCAAATGGTCGGCCCATAAAACAGCATCAATGGCCATTTGCAAATCAGGTTCTAAATTTTGGCGTTTATTATAGCCTTCGTGCAAAATCGGGTCGAATTCCATGTCGCCGAGCGCAAAATATTTGACATCATGCCCAGCTTTGAGCGCAGTGTTGCGGTAGGTCTCGGCAATGACGGAATTAAAGCTTTTGCTATTTGGGTGCCCCAAAATGATCGTGATTTTTGACAATTGCCTCTCCTGATGTTACAAGTGGTAACATGTGGATATAACAATAAGTTACCACTGTCAACATTTTGGTGTAGAATGACGAAAAAAAGCGGAAGCTTCCATCACGGCAATTTAAGCGATGCTTTGGTCAAAGCGGCCACGCAGCTAATAACGGCGCGTAAAGCAATGACATTTTCGGTGCGTGAAGTTGCGCAATCACTTGGGGTTTCCCATGCAGCAGCCTATCGTCATTTCAAGTCCAAATCAGATTTATTGGCAATAATTGCGCAAACTGGCTTTATTGATTTGCGCGATGCGCTTGAAGCTGCCCAAATTAGAACATCAAATAAAATTGAAGTGAAGGAAACCCTAAGGGCCATGGGCAATGCATATATTGAATATGCCATCCATAATGCTGGTGCTTACCGCACTTTATTTCACCCCAATATTTGTGATGTTGCGCTTTATCCGCAATTGCATGAAGTTTCTTTCGCTTCTTTGCGGGTTTTGATTGATATTTTGGAAATGGGGCAAGCACAGGGCATTGTTGCCAAAGCTCCAAATGCGGCTAATTTAGCAACTATTATTTGGTCGGCTTTACACGGATATGCGTCGCTTTTTTTGGATAAACAAATTTCTGAAACCGGTGAATATTTCGCGCCGCCATCAAGCCGCGAAGCTTTTCTAGACTTTATTTATGGAGGGTTGTTTGCGAAATAGATTTGGCATTTTTGCCCACCAATCCAAGGTGCGTGAAACCAAATCCCGCGCTGTATTTCAAGCCATAACCCAAAGCTCTATCAAACCCAATGCGGGCAAGCCAAATTAGGCCGATGGTTTGGAGCAAACTTGTCGAAAGCCAAAATCCTATTCCTAGCACCAATAATGCACCAATAAGCGAATGCGCGCAATTATAGGCAAAAGCGCCAATTCTCGGCCCCAAAAGATAGCCGAAAAAAGATAAATCTGGTGTCAGAAAGAAAATCGCAAAACTCGCCCATGAAAACCCAAGTTTGTGATAGGCAATGCCAGCGACAATCAGCAAGCACAAGCCTTCTATTCTTAAAATCGCGCGCACTCCGCCTTTTACTTGCCCTGACATTTTTGTCCCTCTCTAGAAAATTCGGAGCGCAGCTTTTAACTTAAAAGCGCAATAAATGCCTTGCCTAACGCGTGAATGTCTCCTGGCCAGCGCGCCGAAACATAATTGCCATCTTGCACTACAAAAGAACAATTTTGGTTGGTTTGGGTGTCGCGCGTTATTCCATTGGTTTTCAAGCTATAATCGGGGTCAGCTTTTGGCACATCGTGGAAAAATTCTGTGCCGCCAATCAGCCGCGTAATTTCCGCTTGAGTGCTGGTCTCACCCAGTTTTTGGTCTGCCGCTTCGGGGTAAGTGCGGTAATAATTGGGATCCCAAAACCGCACAATTTTACCCAATGTGCCTGCGGCTTTTTCCAACTGCCAAGAAAGCGCTGTGGTTTTGCGGCCAAATAAAACCGACTTATTTGTTGATGGGTCGATTGACCGTGCGATCAATAATGGCCCGTGGCAAACTGAGCCAACTGGCTTGTTTGCTTTGAAGAATCCGACAATTAAATCTTGCAAGATTTTGCTTTCCAGAAATGAGCACATGCCTTTGGCGCAATGTCCACCCGGAACAAATAGAGCGTCAAAATTATGAACATTAGCTTCGCTCCAAGCGATAGGGCTTTGGAAAGCGGAGCTCTTTTCCATTTGCGAATAGGCCGCGCGAGCATCTTTATTGGCACGCAATATATTACCCACTAAGATCAATTTACGTAAAATTGGAATAAAGCCCCAAATATCCAAGCCCTCGCCCGACAACATCAACGGGTCGGCTTTCGCAGGTTTGCCATCGGGTGTTGCGAATATTACTTCATGCCTAGCACCGCTTATCAATTGCCACGCAATCGCCGCCTCTGAAGGGTCAAAATCCTCTGCAGGTAAAATTATCAAACAACGCGCCATAAAATTTCCTCACTTTACGGCTTAATTGGTTTAGACATGGCTCGTCAATATAATAATTACCGCCCCAAGGCTGCGCCAAGCAATTTGCCCATAAGTTCATCGACTGCGCCCGAAACCCGTGTTTGATAAAGCGCTGGTTGTTCAAGGTGCGCGCCAGCGTTCATGTGGACTGCGCCGCCCAATAAAAACTCACGCGTTCTTTGCCCCGAAGTAGCCCCAGTTTCACGCACCGAAAATAAATTTGATCCAAGGAAAATTGGATTGCCTAACGCGACAACCACATCACCATCTTTTGGCGGTGCCATATAAGTATTTGGCATTTGACGCACCCTAACGCCTGTGCGGTTTGAACTATTTGGGAGCCTGAAGGTAATTCGCGACTGTTCTTCGCGTATGCGAACATGGGTGGTTGCATTCGCCGTATGTTCAGCGCGGTCAAGTGTGCCGCCGCCGCCAGCAAAACCCCAACGGTTTGCACCCGCAACGACCTTGCCGAAATTGACCACTTGCCATGCCTTGACAACAACTGCATCAAGCGCTTTGGCAAGGTCAATTTCCCAACCTGGCATTTGATATGGGGTCAGCGCCTTCATCATAGTTGGGGGATTTGCAGCGCTTCCAGCGGTGTTGTAATTACCAGCTTCAAAATTGCCAGTTTCGGGGCCATAGCCACGATATGGGGGCAAGCCAGTTGCGCCGACCAAAATCGCACGGCCATCACCATTGCCCCAATAGGCGGGGCTGCCAAAACCTGTTTGGCGTTGTATGGTTTGATACATTGGCTGGCCGGCAAGCACAGACGTATCAAGGACTTCAATGCCTTTGGCGATAAATTCGGCTTTTAATTTGGCATATCCCGCATCAGTAATTTGTTGCATCATTGCAACGTCAGGATTGTCCCACGCCAATGATGCAGCAGTTTCGGCGCGGTTATAGCGAGTAGCTTCGCGGAAATCTTTAGCCTCAATTTGGAAGGCAACAACATAATTTGCAATTACAACTCGTCTTATGCCTGCAAGTTGTGCCGCGGAACTGTCAACAAAAATAATATCGGCTTGTGGTGCGGCGCTGTTGTTCTCGGCAGGACGTCCAAATGGCAACGCCACCGCGCTATTTGCGCCAATCATGGATGCCAATGTTGCCGCCGCCGAAGTCGCCAATATATTGCGGCGTGAAAGTTTGAAATTGTTCATTATATTCCCCTTATTACAAGTGGGAATGCTTAGACGTCAAATCTTTGGCAAGAATAAGGCAAATATTTGCCATTATTTTACCACTTTAACTTCGCGCCCATTAAATAACCAAATATGCCAAAGCCAATAATTGGCAGCCAATATACAAATATAAAATAGAAAATATTGTCCATATTGCAGTGAAACGCATAAGCACTTGCCGCGAGCAAACCCGAAAGCAGTCCTGCCGCTGCGCCTAATTCGCGCGGATTTTGTGATGCTGACTTGTTAAGCCACAAAAGCCAAATAGTGCCAAAAACCAAAATCCCGCCGCCAATAATTACTGGAATGCAAATTCCCGCGCCGCCAAAATTAACGTGTGTTACTTCGTAAAATAATGACGATTGCCCAGCCAAATCTAGCAAGCGCCACCCTATAACTCCCAATAAAATAGCCAATATCGCAATAATGAAAATCCTTGGCGGCGCAGTATGTGGCCGACTTAGTGCGATGGTCGCGATGGCTGCCGCCAAAGCCGCAAGCATCAGACCGCCATTTTTCCAAATAATCGTGCCGCTCGACATTGCGAGCCCAAAATCTTCGCGTAGGCCATAATAGAGAATCACAAAAGCAGAAATTGCGGCAAAACCAAGCGCCGCCAAAGCCCAAGCAAACCAATTTTGCATTGGTTTAATGGGCCTTAAATCGCCGACTAATTCGTCTATCAGTGGGTCAATCATAATGCGCCCTCCAATGCTATTGCTTGAAGTTTCTTCAGACCACGATGAACCGTGACTTTAATATATGATTGGCTGAGGCCAGTTTTTTGTGCGGCTTCTTCAATTGTCATTTCTTGAAGTTTGACCAATGAAATAATGTCGGCTTGGTTTTTGGGTATTTGGCTCAGCAGTTTTTGCACGTCATATTTTGCGCAATTTGCTTGAACAGCATTATCATCTGCCTGTTCTTCGTCTAATTCCACCATGACATATTTTACATTGGCCCGAATTTTATCAATCCATTTATGGCGCGCTACCGCATTCACCCAAGCTCCAAAACTACGGCTGGGGTCATAAGTTGCGCGTTTCGCATGAACTGCCAATAAGGTTTCCTGCACTAAATCTTCCACACCTTCTTGATACACCCGTTTGGCGAAGAACGCTCCAAGCCAAATTCGTAAATCACACAATAAGAGCCGATAGGAGGCTTGGTTTCCCGCCAAGGATTCATTAATCCAATCGTCCCATTTATCTTGCCTAATTTGGGTCATTCTTGTCCATATACGTTTAGTGAAGTAAATTGGTTACAATTTTATTGGGGTTTGTTCAGTGCGAAAATCATTATTGGCTTATTGAAAAATAATTGCAATGGCTGTGTAACTTTTTTTCGGCGGCTGGCGTAATCTCAAATGTTAGGTCAAAACGATCTGGCAATTTTGCATATATTTGGGAGATAATAACATGAACAAAACTACTATATTCGCTGGCGCTGCGGCACTAGCATTTATTGTTGGCGCAAGCATTGTGGCAACTGGCGCAACTGCTAGCCCAATGAAAGCCAAAGCTTCTGCCGGTGAAAAATGCTCAGGCATCGTAAAAGCGGGTCACAATGATTGCGCTGCAAATGGCCATAGCTGCCAAGGCCAAGCTCGCACAGATCGCGCTGCAGGCGAGTGGATTCACACACCAAATGGCACATGTGCTAAGATTGCTGGCGGCGTAGTTCTGCCCGCAATGTAATTTGTGAATATATTTGGAAGCTCTGTGATGAATAGCCCCCCCTTAAATTGCGGCATTGGCCTGCGTGCCCCGCATGTCACAGAGCTTCTAACTACTTTGCCACGCCTTGCTTTTGTTGAAGTGCATTCAGAAAATTATTTCGGCGGCGGTTTGGCGCGTAAACAATTGCTTGAAGTTCGGCAGAATTATCAAGTTTCGCTTCATGGCGTAGGGCTTTCTTTGGGTCGTTTCGATGCATTGGACGAAAAGCACATAAATTCACTAAAAAAGCTGATTGATGACATTGACCCCCTTTATGTGTCTGATCACCTATCATTCAGCAATTTCGGCAATGCCCATGTGCCAGACTTATTGCCAGTGCCACTAACCAATGAAGCGATGGCAGCAATGGTTCGCAATGTTTCGAAAGCTCAAGAAATTACCAAAAGGCGATTTTTAATCGAAAACCCTTCAAATTATGTTCGTTACAAATTGGCGGATTATTCTGAACCGCAATTTTTGAATGAGCTTTGCCAGAAAACTGACTGTGGGATATTGCTTGATGTCAATAATATTGCGGTTTCGGCGCATAATTTAGGCAATAACCCGCGCGAATATATCGATGCGGTTGATGCGAAATTTGTTGGTGAAATTCACCTTGCTGGCTATCAAATCAACCAACTTGCCGATGGCAGCGATATTATTATTGACACCCATGGCAATAAGGTTTTTGACGATGTTTGGGCCTTATACGAATATACCATTGCCAAGCTCGGCAAAGTTCCAACTTTGATTGAATGGGATTGCGATATTCCGACTTTGGATATTTTGATTGCCGAAGCCGCGCGTGCCGATGCAATTGCAAATGCCGCGACCAACGAGGCTTTGGCCTATGCTTGAAACCATCCAAAAAACTCTGATTGAAGATATTCACAATGTCTCGCGCAATCTTGCGCCCTATCTTGATGAAAGCATCGCAAATATTGGAGCGCGGATTGATATTTTTGCCAATAATCGCAAATTCGGACATTTGGACTTATTGGCATCAATTTATCCGACGACCAAGCAACTTCTGGGCGAAGATTTTTTTGACGCAATTGCAAAAGACTTTATTGCGGGGTCGGCGCAAGCAAGCGGCAACCGACATGAATATGGCAGCGATTTTGCAAGGTTTTTGGCCTCCCATTCAAGGCT
Source organism: Hyphomonadaceae bacterium (assembly GCA_009773395.1). Classification (GTDB taxonomy): domain Bacteria; phylum Pseudomonadota; class Alphaproteobacteria; order Caulobacterales; family Aquidulcibacteraceae; genus Pseudaquidulcibacter. The sequence goes on from WRPI01000004.1 coordinate 259,308, forward strand.
TGAAAAAATGCAATATGTGGGTGAAGTAGCCGCAATCGAATGGATGCAATTTGGCGCTAGTTTGGCTGATGATGCCGCCGCAATTACAATTGGCGAAATCGCGGTAAAAATGGAAGCGGGTGAGGTTTTCGGCCTTGCACTGCATCCGAGCGCCGCAATAATCGAGTGCAAATATAATTCGCTCGAAATATGGCAAGCTCATCAGAAGCTGCCTTTTGAAGGCATTGAATTGCAGGCAAGCAAATCCAATTTGCTTTGTTGGCGCGACCAAGATGGCGAAGTTCTTTTTTCAAAAATTTCAGACGATTTCTCGAATTTGTTGCTGATTTCGCAATTGAAAACTGACTTTGGGGTAGCATTGTCAGAAGCAATTCTTAGCCAAGAAAGTTCGTCAGAAACTACAATTTTTCAAACCGAATTTGCCCAACTAACCGATGCTGGCATCTTTACAATCTCTAAGGAAAACTAAAATGAACAAATTAATTGCCCCAATGAATTGGCTTATGGCGCGTGCGCCAATGTTACAATCACTTATCCTCCTGGCCATCAGGCTTTGGCTAGCCAACGTGTTTTTGCGCTCTGGTCTTTTGAAGTTGGGAAGTTGGGAAAGCACGGTTTCCCTGTTCGCAACCGAATATCAATTGCCATTTTTGTCGCCAGAATTAGCGGCTGTTTTGGGAACAATTGTTGAAATTGGCGCAGGCGGCTTAATATTGTTTGGCGCGCTTACACCTTTGGCGGCGCTCGGGCTTTTAGTGCTTACATTGACAATTGAATTATTGGTGTATCCCGGCACCAATGATCATTATCATTGGATGTTATTGCTTGGCACTTTGATCGCTTTTGGTGGAGGGAAGTTGAGCTTTGATGGATTGTTTTTCAGCCGTCTTTTGAAGCCGAGTCAAACAACTCAAAATGAATAACTTCGGGAAAAGGCTCATAAAAATGGTGCAATAATTTGCGCCATTCTTGATATTGCGGCGAGCCACGAAAACCGATTGTGTGGTCTTCCAATTTCTCCCATTTCACCAAAAGCAAATATTGGTTTGGCGCTTCAATGCAGCGCAATAATTGGTGCGAAATATAGCCGTTCATGCTGGCGATAATCTGTTGCGCTTTTTCAAAACATGCTTCGAATTCGGCGTTTTGGTCAGGCTTAATATTCAAGATTGCATGCTCTAAAATCATGAGGTTTTCACAATCGTGCCTTGGGCGATTGCGCATAATTTTTCCACGCCGCCATTAACCACGTAAATTTCGCAAGTCGCGACAGCTTGGCTTGAACCTGAATAGGCGGTTTTAGCCCGCGCATGAAGCATTTCGCCAATTGCGGGCCGCACATAATTGATTTTCATTTCCGAGGTAACGCAATTTGATAAAAGCGCAAGTGCACCAGAAAATGTGAGGCTATTATCGGCTAAATATGCCAAAACCCCGCCATGGACAAAGCCATGCTGTTGCTTCAGCTCATCGCGAATCGGTAGTGAGAGCTCAACTTCGCTGCCATCCATTTTTGTGACTTTGGTGCCGAGCAATATGCTAAAAGGTTGGGTCTCTAAAGTGTGTTGGGCGCGGGCGATTAGGTCTTGGTTCATTCGCCATCTCTTTTGTGAAATTTGGCTTCGACAGCATCCCAAAAAGGCACCATTAAATCAATGCCAGTGAAACCCCAAAAGGCGCGTATGCCAGTTGGCGAAGTCACGTTTATTTCGGTTAGACGGCCAGCAATCACGTCAATCCCGACAAAAAGCAAATTGCGTTCCCGCAAAGTTGGGCCAATGGCGGCACAAATTTCCAAGTCTCGTTCCGATAATTCGCAGGCCTCCGCCGAGCCACCTGCCGCCAAATTGGATCTTATATCATCGCCCTTGGGAATGCGATTTATGCCGCCCATTGGTTTGCCATCAATCAAGAATATTCTTTTATCGCCTTGGAATACTTCTTTGACGAACGCTTGCACCATCAATGGCTCATTTGAGGTTGCGAAAAATAGATCAATCAAAGAACCCAAATTGCCATCATCGGGCTTTATGCGGAAAACTGCGGCACCCGCATTGCCAAATAAAGGCTTCACCACAATATCTTCATGTTTAGCTTTAAACGCCATTATTGCATCACGATTCCGCGTGACTAAAGTTGGCGGCATTAATTCGGGAAACATCAATGGAATAATTTTTTCGGGGGAATTGCGCACCCAGAAAGGATCATTCACCACAAGAGTTCTATCGGTTACAAATTCCAACATATGCGCTGCGCTGATGTAAGACATATCAAATGGCGGATCTTGGCGCATGTGAATAATGTCAATGTCATTTGATAAATTTATGGTTTCCACTGCGCCCATATCATAATGATTGCCAATTTCGCGCTTCACTTTTATTGGCCGTGCCTTTGCAGTAATTTCACCTTCTTCCCAGGCGACATGCTGCGGCTGAAATATCCACAATTCATGGCCACGGGCTTGCGCCTGTTCCATCATTGCAAACGAAGTATCGGCAGCAATATTAATGCCTTCAATTGGGTCCATTTGAAAAGCAACACGAAGATTTTGGGTCATATATTTTTCACTTTTGAATTCATTATGTCTTCATAATCCAATTGCATGCAAGAGTGCACTATTTTTCTTTAGTGTTTGGCGATGCATTTTATAGTCTGGCATTAAGCGCTCCACCTCGCTCCAAAAAGCAGGTGAATGGTTCATTTCTTGAAGGTGCGCCAATTCATGGGCGATAACATATTTGAATATGTCTGGCTCAGCCAAAACCAAGCGCCAACAAAGTGATATTGTGCCCGAGCTTGAACAAGACCCCCAGCGCGATTTTGTGTCGGTGATTTTTACGCGTTGCGGAACGAGCTTCATCACGCCCGAAAACCCGTTTAAATGCAGGTTGGCAGTTTCCAATGCCAGCTTTTTCAAGGCTGTTTTGGTTTTTTCTGTGAAGTTTATTTCACTCGAAGGCACATGCAAAACTTGGAATTCGCCCCTCTCTAACAGCGCTTTTGTGCGCGGTTTGGCCAATTTCAAAATTGTTGGCACACCAAATATTGGAATATGCCCATCAATTTCAAAACCAACGGCAACAGGTTTTTTGTGCAATTGGTTTTCAATCCAAACTTTGGAACTATGGGCAAAATCCAAGGCAGTCTTGTCAGAGCAATTTTTGGGCACTGTCATGGATAATGCCTGCCCGTCACGCGTAAAACGCAGGCGAATTTGCCTCGCCACTTTCATGCGTTTTATTGTCAGGCGAAATTCACGCCCATCGTCCAGCAAAAGATAATAGGATTGCGCCGCAATTTTGGGTGAAGCAATATTGCGGGGCTTAGAAAATATGTTGTTAAAGAATGACACACTGTTCTTTTGCACCATTGATAAAACAATGGTCAAGGGAATATTTTTGAACTTTAGGATTGACCCGCCAAAAATTTTCTATAATTTGTTATAACAAATTTCTCTGCAAAGGTAAAATAATGACCGCGCCAATAAAAAACTACAATAAATCAGAATTACAACGCCTTGATTTGGCGCATCATTTGCCAGCGCAGGCAGACTATAAAGAGCTGCATGAACTTGGCGGTTCACGCATTGTCACTCGCGCCGATGGTTGCAGTTTTTGGGATATTGACGGCAAGGAATATTTAGACGGCATGGCGGGGCTTTGGTGCGTTGGGGTTGGCTATGGCCGTAAGGAACTCGCGGATGTTGCGTATGCGCAAATGCTTGAACTGCCATATTATAATACGTTTTTCAAAACCGCCAATGTGCCCGCCGTGCAATTGGCGGCAAAAATCGCAGGCATAAGCGGCGGCAAGTTGCAGCATGTTTTCTTTAACTCATCAGGCTCCGAAGCCGTGGATACTATGTATCGCATGGTGCGCTATTATTGGAAATTATTGGGGCAACCATACCGCAAAACCTTTATTTCGCGGCAAAATGGCTATCATGGTTCAACGGTTTTGGGCGCAAGTCTTGGCGGCATGGGCGGCATGCATAATATCGATCATCAGCCCGTTGAAGCCATTGAGCATATTATGCAGCCCTATAAATTTGGCCTTGGGTTCGATGAAACCGAAGAAGCATTTTGCAATCGCGCGGTGCAGGCATTGGAAGATAAAATCCTCGAAGTTGGGGCGCATAATGTTGCGGCTTTTGTTGGTGAACCAATTCAAGGCGCGGGCGGTGTTATTATCCCGCCGCATGGCTATTGGCCACGCATTGAAGCCATTTGCCGCAAATATGGCATTTTGCTGGTTTGTGATGAAGTTATTTGTGGTTATGGCCGCACCGGCGAATGGTTTGGCCATCAAACTTATGAAGTGACGCCTGATATTATTACCACCGCAAAGCAATTATCTTCGGGCTATGCACCGATTTCGGCAACCATTGTTTCAAGCGATATTGCCGAAGTTTTGCGCGAAAAAGGCGGTGATTTTGTGCATGGCTACACCTACTCAGGCCACCCTGTTTCTTGCGCAGTTGCATTGAAAAACTTGGAAATAATCGAAAATGAAAATCTAATCGGCAAAATCCAAACTGAAACTGGCCCATATTTGGCAGATGCGCTTGCAAGTTTAAAGTCGCACCCCTTGGTCGGCGAAGTGCGCTCCAAAGGCCTTATTGCTGCGGTGGAAATCGTGTCAGAACCCGGCACCAACCAGCGCTTTGGCGGCAAAGAAGGCAAAGCGGGGCCCATTGTGCGCGACACTTGCATTGCCAACGGCCTAATGGTGCGCGGCATCCGCGATTCAATCGTAATGTGCCCACCGATGATAATAGAGAAAAGCCAAATTGATTTTATGGTGGATACAATCAGAAAATCTCTGGATGAGGCATGGCCGAAATTGCGGGGGATTTAAGCTGCCAAATTGTCGAGGCTATTGACAACTTCCCATCAATATTGTATACACAATATCAACACAGGCGTATTATGACCGCAGTAGCAAAAACACAAGACCTTACTCTCAATATTCGCACAAAAACCTATGTGCGCGATTTGATTGATTCGGCTGCGGCTATTTTGGGTAAGAATCGTTCTGAGTTTATGCTCGAAGTTGCGGTTCGTGAGGCTCAAGATGTTTTGCTCGACAAGGCTTTTTTCGCGCTCAGTGACACGAAATTTGCACAAATTACTTTCTTGCTTGACAATCCGCCACCACCAAATGCGAAATTGCTCGCGCTTCTTGCAAAAAAAGCACCATGGGAAAAATAGCTATTGGCCCAATGCCGCTTGAAGTTGCCGACGATTTGGTTGGATTTGATTGCGGGGAGGAGAGCCTCAACCATTGGCTCCAAAGAACTGCACATAATAACCACAAGAGCGGTGCGTCGCGAGTTTTCACCATAAAAGAAAATGGACAAGTCATAGGATATTATTGCTTAGCAGCAGGTTCAATCGCTCGGGTTGCTGCGCCCAAGAAATTGATACGTAATTCTCCAGACCCTTTGCCGATAATATTATTGGGTCGTCTTGCAATCGATAATCGCTACAAAGGACAAGGTTTGGGTGGATTTTTGTTACGAGACGCAATTTTACGTTCAATTTCGCTTACACAAAACCTCGGCGTTGTCGCACTGGTTGCACACGCGTTAAACCAGTCCGCAAAAGAGTTTTATCTGCAATACGGGTTTCTCGAAAGCCCACTTTCGGATATGACTTTGATATTGCCTTTGAAGAATTTGGCAGACTAATTATTGCACTTCTCCCGCTCCCACCATTGCTTCAAAAGTGCTTTGCGGCGTGGTGGGAATTTTTCTTGAAGCGGTTCGAGATTTTCCATTCTATCGGTGCGAAATGCTCGAAAGTCGTGGCGCAGCTCGCAATAAGTGACCGCTAGTCTGGTAGCTTCAAAATAAGCGATGGCCAATGGCCAAACAATGCGCTTGCTTTGCGCCCCATCTTCGCGAATGTATTCAAAGCTGATTTTGCGATTTTCACGAATTGCACGGCGTATTTGGGAAACGTCGATATTATCTTCAATTTTCCTGAAACTTGGCGGCACGACTAAGCCAGCATCGAACAAAACTGGCTTTAGATCCTTTGGCAAAATTGTTCCCACTTTGGCAATTGCGTCTTCGGCGGCACGAACTAAAGCGGCATCGCCTTGCCGTTTCACCCATTCAAGCCCCAAAACCACAGCTTCGATTTCGTCGGCCTTGAACATAAGCGGTGGCAAATCATAGCCTTCTCCCAAAACATAACCAACACCCGCTTCACCGCGAATTGGCACACCGTCGGTCATTAAAGTGTCGATATCGCGATATATTGTGCGCAGGCTGACTTCTAATTCACGCGCGATAGTGTTGCCCGAAACTGGCTTGCGATAGCGGCGCATAATTTGTATGATTTGTAAAAGTCTATCTGCTCTGCGCATGTTATATTTATATCTCACTTATGCTGACACCATGCTGTCAGTATGCTGCAATTATAGAGACAAAATCAAATCAAAAGGAGCAATAAAATGATAAAATTACACGGATTTATGCCAGCTTGGAATCTCGTTGATCCAAGTCCCTATGTTACCAAGGCCATGATATTATTCAAAATGGCAAATATTCCCTATGATTTTGAAATGGCAGATCTCGAAAGCGTCTCGAAACATAAAGCACCCTATATCACGCTCGAAAGCGGTGAAGTCATTCAAGACAGCACTTTTATTCGGCAATATTTAGAGCAAGAACATGGCGCTGATTTTTCGGGTGGCTATGGCGCAAAGGAACTGGGGTTCGCATTTGCCGTTGAACGCTTATGCGAAAATCATTTGAACAATATTTTGATCAATTCGCGTTGGTGTAAACAAGATAATTTTGATAAAGGGCCAAAGATGTTTTTTATGCGAGTGCCAGAAGAAATGCGCGAGAATGTGATTAATGAAGTTCGCGGCATGGTTACAGCTGGCCAAAATTATCAAGGCATAGGCCGCCATAACGATGATGAAATTTTTGAACTCGGTAAAATGGACGTTGACGCCATTTCCGATGCACTTGGCGACAATGACTTTATTCTTGGCGCAAATCCATGCGGCTATGACGCTAGTATTTATGCCACAATAGCAGGTATTTCGACGACATTTTTTGAATGCCGAACTGGCGAATATGCGCGCCAAAACCCACGCTTAATGGCGTATATAGACCGAATGAAAAACAAGTATTTCTAAGGATTACTGTCCCTGTGCCTTGCCTTCGCGCCTTGGATCCGCACCGCCAACCAAACCATTGGGCGTCAGTTGCACCGCGTGAAGGCCCGAGCCTTCGCTATCCCTGTCGCTTTTGAACCTGTGGCCCATTGCTTCAAGTGAGGCTTGGGTGGCCGGGTCAAAGCGGCCGGCTTCGAGGCTTGTTGGCACACGGCGGGCAATAACATTTGGCAATCCTACCGCTTCTTGTGGCGTCAAACCCCAGTCGAGCATACCAATAAGCGCCTTGGCAACATATGCAATAATTGCATTGCCGCCCGGCGACCCTACTGCCAATTCAAATTTTCCATGTTCATCAAATACTATGGTCGGTGACATTGACGAACGCGGTTTTTTGCCAGGGGCAATCGCATTCACAATTGGGCGACCCAGAGTATCAACTGGCGCAAAAGAAAAATCCGTCAACTGATTATTTATGAAAAACCCATCGACCATGCGTTGCGAGCCGAAAATATTTTCAACTGTTGTGGTCATGGAAACCACATTGCCTTTATTATCAACAATTACAAAATGCGTGGTTCCGGTTTCGAGATTGGTTGCATCTTCACCGCGCCGCCGTGCACCACGCGGATTTCCTGCTTCAGCTTTTGCCATGATGCTTGTCGGTGATATAAGTGCGGCCCGAGCTTTCAAATAATCAGCGTCCAAAAGCCCATCAACTGGCACATTAACAAATCTATCATCGGCAACATAAGTATCGCGGTCGATATAAGCGAGGCGTTGCGCCTCAATAAACAAATGCCAACCCAGCGCTGTGTTGCGGTTTGCCGCCATGTCGAAATTTTCCAGCATGCGCAAAATTGACATTGTGCCAATGCCGCCCGATGACGGCGGCCCCATGCCGCACAACAAATGGACCCGATAAGTTCGGCAAATTGGTTCTTTTTTCAAGGGCCGATATGCGCGCATATCTTGCATAGTTAAAGTGCCAGCAAGTGGCGCTTTATGGGTTTCGGCGACAATGTCTTGGGCAATGCGGCCATCATACATGACCCGATAATCGCGGCCAATATCATCAAGCGAGCGCGCATATTCAGGGTTTTTCATAACATAACCAGCAGGATATGGATTGCCCGCCGCATCGTATAAATACGCCTTCACCCCTGCACCGGGTTCAGTCCAATTGCGCATTTCAGAGGCAAGGCCAGCCATACGCGCGGTTAAAGGCCAACCATCGCGCGCGATTTTGGCGGCAGGTTTGAAGCTATCGGCCCATGGCAATTTGCCATGTTCTTGGTGCGCCATATGTAACATGGCAATTACACCTGGTGTGCCAGTTGAGCGACCCGATTTTGCAGCTGTGAAAAAATCCAACGGCCTGCCATTTTCATCAAGAAACATATTGGGCGTTGCGCCCATTGGCGCGACCTCGCGGCCATCATAGGCAGTTACATTTCCATTATGAGCATCATAATAAATCAAGAAAGCCCCGCCACCAATACCTGAGCTTTGCGCTTCAACCAAGCCAAGCGTGGTCTGCACCGCAATCGCAGCATCAATAGCCGACCCGCCAGCGCGCAGAATTTCAAGCCCTGCCTCGACTGCCAATGGGTTGGCCGCCGAAATCATTGCACCGTGATTCCAACTAAGGGTTGGCGTCGCTTCAAATTGGCGATTGGGGTGGGCAATTGTCGGGCCGTAATCAACGGGCGCGCAGGAGGCCAAAACCAGGCAAGTTGCAAGGCTAATTATTTTACGCAATGGTTTCTTATTGTCCTTAATATTAAACATGTTTATCCACCAAATCCCTAGGTTTCCCGCGCGCTACGATAAAGGCCATAATTACGCCAAATATCCCAATTGCAATTGTGTAGGAATAAAACACGGCATAGCCAGTTGCCAGTGCTTCCGGGGCAACCCCCAATTTTTCTTGTGCGCCAGCAAATGAACCAGCTTGGAAATTGCTGAAATATGGCACTAAGAGTTGAACAAAGCCTTCATTTGAGGCCTTGGCTGCGCTCTCCACAATCCGCCCGCCCATGGCAGCAAGCAATTTTCCTGGCAACGCATAAAGCGACGAAAACAAAGCATATTGGGTTGCTGTAAAACCAACTTTGGTGAGGCGCGACATATAAACAATTAGGCATGTTCCCGCAAAGGATGACGCGATATTATCACTCCCAACCGCGAGCCATAAATCGGGCGGCAAATTGAACTTAATGGTAGTCATCGCGCCACTCGCAAAATCATACCACGGAAAATCAACGGGTATCACATAATGGCCATTGGCGCATATCAATAAAAACGGAATATGGGATAAGGGCTGAAAAAATGCACCAAACACCAAGCATTTGAACAACCCAAACTTCGCAATCGCCCAACCCGCCAAAGCTGTGCCAACAGTTAGCATTACAACACCAAAAATCTTGGTCGCGGTGGCAATGTCTGCTTTTGAAAAACCAACATCAATATACATTGCGCCAGCAATATTAAGCAAAAACTCAACCACGCGATAAACACAGATGAATATCAAAATTGTATGGGCAACGCCTTCAAATCTCCCGAAGAAATCGCGCATGGGTGCAAGCAAAGCATCGTCAAAATAAGCGCCGGGTTTAGTTTTGATTTTCGGTATTGGAACGGCAGAAACAAACACAATAGCAAGGCCAAAAAACGCATAAAATACTTGTTGCCAAACTCCCCAAGGCTTGGCTTCCAAGATTTTTTTCATTTCGTCAATGGTGCCATAAATACCCGAAACCATCCAATGAATTGGCTCCCCACGGCCTGAAAGACCAGTAGCCAAAAAGCAGCCGCCAATTACTAAAATTGAAAGCCGCAATACCCATTCACCGGCCTCGAACCATGGCCTTGATGGGACATCTTCGGGTGCTTTCCAACGTGGTGCACTCGGTGCAAGCTCGCGCGGCGCAGAAAGTGTCGCAAAAATCGGGATAATCATCAAAGCCGCCATAACGCTATATGCAACGCTCCAGCCATGTTGTTTATAGACATCGCCATTATAAATTTCTGCAATAAACAACGGCGCGGCACCAGCGACGATAAATGCAATGCGATAACCAAATTGATACATGGTAGTCATAATGCCAAGATGCGCTTCGTCTTTTGATGCTTCGATGCGCCATGCATCAATCGCTATATCTTGATTAGAGCCGCAGAAGGCAATCAAAACTGCAATGGTTGCAAAAGCTTTCAAATTTGTGGCGGGGTCGATTTGCGCCAAAGCAAACAACAAAATCATCACCAATATTTGCGTCACCAACATCCAAGAACGGCGACGTCCAAGTTTTGCGTCTAAAAATGGCAACGCAATTCTATCAATCAAAGGAGCCCAAAGGAATTTCAGCGCATAAGATAAAGTGACCAAACCCATTAAGCCGATAAGCGCCAATGTGACGCCAGCTTCGCGCATCCAAGTGCCAATAGCCCACGAAGTGCCAGCCAATAAATTCGGCATTCCTGCTGCAAAGCCAAGCCCCAGCATAACTATGGAAGATTTCTCTAAAAATGCGCCTATGCCGACTTTTTCTTTTGGGATTGCTGGTTGTTCGCTCATGATGACCTCAAAAATTTATATCAGAATGGAGAATTGAACACGGCTTGGCAAGTAGATGTTTTTGTTTTACCAATTTTTACTCAGATGACAAACTTCACTGGCAATAGTTGAATACGTCGCGCTTAAATTCTTGGGATTATCAGTTTTATGCTTGCAACCGTCGCTTTTCTAAGTCTTTTCAGTGCTGAAATTGCCCAACCCACCCCAACGCCACCTACTTTCAACGCGCCTTATGATGCACAATATCGCCAGTGTGTGCAAGGCGCGGCAATGACAGCGATTGCCCAAGGCGCGCCGCGTGATGCAGCACTTGCAGCAGTCGCCAACATCAACATACCAAATCAGGAAATTATCACGCTTTCGCGGGCGCAGCCAGAATCAAGCATGGAATTGTGGGATTATTTGGCGATGATGGTCGATGATGAAAGAGTGGCAGACGGGCAGGCGGCATTTTTAAGCCAGCGGGAATTTTTGTATGATCTAGGCATAAGAACTGGCGTGGATCCCGCAACAATTGTAGCGTTTTGGGGGATTGAGACCAATTATGGCCGTATTTTGGGCCGCCGCAATGTTATTGACGCTTTGGCGACATTGGGCTGCACCAATCGACCACGCGCGCAATTTTTCAAAACTGAACTGGTTGCCGCGATAAAAATCCAAGCCCAAGGCCATGTGGACGCCAATAATTTTATTGGCTCTTGGGCCGGTGCTTTTGGGCATACCCAATTTATGCCAACGACTTTTCAGCGCCTAGCGGTTGATGCCAATAGTGATGGCCGCAAAAACCTTATTGGCGATGTGCAAGATGCTTTGGCCTCCACCGCGAATTATATGGTGCGTTCGGGCTGGGCGAGAGGCGAAAAATGGGGCTATGAGGTGAGAGTGCCTGCTAATTATCGTGGCGCCATTGGACGCGGCAATACAAGGACATTGACCACTTGGCGCGCATTGGGGGTCAAACAGGCAAATGGCGCAGATATTCCACAAAGTGGCGCATCATACGGCCTGATTCGGCCAACGGGCAATCGCGGCCCTACCTATTTGGTGGGCCGCAATTATAGCGCGGTTTACGCCTATAACCCAGCCCAAGCCTATGCATTGGCAGTAAATTTATTGGCGGATAGGATTAAAGGGGGTGCTGGTATCGTGACGCCATGGCCGACAGATGACCCACCGATTTCAAGGGCACAGCGTCGTGAGATACAGACCATTTTGCAAAACATGGGTTATGATGTCGGCGCAATTGACGGCATTTTGGGTGAAAAAACCCGAACCGCGCTGAATGGCTTTTACCGCTCAAATGGCCTAGTTTTTGACGGGCGGGTTGCATCTAAATGTCTAAGCACAATGCGGCAATTTAGGCCAAATGGGCAAAGCAAAAACTAAATTTGCTCGGCAGAAATGACCGCATAAAGTCATTAGGTCGTGTAAAGCCCATATAAAATGAGGCAATAAATATTGGCATGAATCTTGAATGTTACATCGGTAGCAAATCGAGGTAATGAACATGCGTCTAGATAATCTAAAAGTTAATTCGCTTGCGACCATCGCCTGGGCGCTTTTTGATGCTCATGGCGACAAGGCCTTGGGTGTTGCCGACAAAGCCATTTATGATTTAGAAACCGAAGGCATGCCAATGGCTGCGGACGCTTGGCGCGGCGTAAAATCAATGGTCGAAGATGTGGTATTGGGCCGCATGGACCGCGAACAACCAACGATTCATTGAGAATTAGTGCATTTCTTTTGTTGTGCGCGCTTCGCGGCCTTCTGACTTAAGCACATCATCTGGGTAAATTGAAGTTTGGGCAGCGCGTCCATCGGCAACCCAGCCGCGATACATTCCCATGTCATTAATCGCAAATGCAACATCGCCATTTGCATCCATTGCAATCAAACCGCCGTCACCGCCAATTTCGCCAATTGCCATAATAACATCATAAGCTGCACTATGAATATTTTGTCCATTCCATTTTATGCGATCGCAAATTTGCCGCGCCGCACTTTCACGAATAAAATACTCACCAGTGCCAGTGCAAGAAACCGCAGCTATGCCATTGATTGCTGTCGTGCCGGCGCCAATTATTGGCGTATCGCCAATGCGCCCGCAAATTTTGCCAGTTGTGCCGCCAGTTGATGTCGCCGCCGCAAGATTGCCATCGCAGTCAAGCGCGACAGCACCAACAGTTCCCATAATGTGGCTTTTGTTCAGTTTGTCGATTTGCTTTGCACGCCATTTCTCATATTGCGCTAAACGCAATTCTGTATGGAAATAATGCGGTTGCACTTGCTCAAGGCCGTGGGCAATTGAAAAATCGTCTGCGCCTTCGCCCGCAAGGAAAAGACGATTCGATTGTTCCATAATTGCCCTGGCAAGCGAAATTGGATTCTTGGTTCTGGTGACGGTTGCAACTGCGCCAGCTTTGGCGGTTTTGCCGTCCATAATTGCGGCGTCAAGTTCGATTGTTTTCTTTTCGGTAAAAACTGCGCCGCGCCCTGCGTTAAATATTGGATTATCTTCTAAAGTGCGAACACTTGCCTCAACTGCGTTAAGCGATGTGCCGCCTTTGGATAAGATTTTTTCGCCAACAGACAAGGCGTCGAGTAAGCCGTTACGATATTCGGTTTCACGCTTGGGTGACATATCCTCGCGCTCAATTATCCCTGCGCCACCGTGAATAGCTAAAGACCATTTCATTTTTGGGTTTCCATGTTTGTTGCCAAATCCAGCATTTTACTCATTGTATTAATATTGCGGCCAGTCCCGATTTTTGCGGCGGGAATTATCAATTTTGAACTTCCCATTCCTTCACCATAATGAACATATATTTCGCGCTTGCCAATTGCGATAATTTCATCTTTTTGGTGTTTAATATTTTCCAGCGGATTGCTCGGCATTGCATCAAGCAAAATAACAATTACTCGATTTGGTGGTTTGTCATTAAACGGATTATTCTTAAGTATCGCTTCCAATTCTGCCGCAGTGCGCACCATAACCCCAATGGGCTTTCCTAAATATTTGCATAGTTTTGTTTCGAGTTTTTCTTTGATTTCAGACGGGTTTTGATCGGCCTCGATCACCACATTGCCGCTTTGGATATAAGTAGTGACTTTTTCAAACCCCAATTCATGGCAAATTGTTTTCAAATCTGCCATCGGTAGCTTGCCGGTTCCACCGACATTTATTGCGCGCAAAAAAACCGTGAATATTGCCATACGACAGAATAGCAAAATGCGCGCCCGAAGCAAACAATTCTATTGAACTCTAAAAGCAAATGGTTCACACTCGCAAAAAATAATGGGGGCGCAAATGCTTGATTTAAGACCCAATTGCGAATGTTGTAATAAGGACCTTCCACCTGATGCCGCAGACGCCGTAATTTGCACGTTTGAATGCACGTTTTGCACAAATTGCGCAACGTCGCGTTTTGGCGGAATTTGCCCAAATTGCGGTGGCAATTTTGCGCAAAGGCCAATTCGTCCAAAATCAAAATTGGATAAATACCCACCAAGCGAAGTGCGAATTTTGAAACAACATAAAGAATGCGCTTAGGGACAAATTTCTATGGAAAATCTGATTGAACAAATCAAAAATATTGTTGGCGAAAACGGGCTCATTATTGGTGATGATGTTGCCAAACGCGCTGGTGATTGGCTAGGCCGCAGCAAATGTGGCGCGTCCGCAGTTGTTAGGCCCGCAAGCACGCAAGAACTTTCAGAAGTTATGAAGCTGTGTCATGCTGCGGGGCAAAAAGTCGTGGCCGCAGGTGGGCTTACTGGTTTGGTGCATGGCGCAGATGCTGTGCAAAATGAAGTCATGATTTCGTTTGAGCGAATGAACAAAGTTTTGGAAGTCGATAAAACTGGGCGAACAATGTTGGTTGAAGCAGGCGCGCCATTACAAAAAGCCCATGAAGCCGCAAAAGAACATGATTTAATGTTCGCCGTGGATTTGGGCGCACGCGGGTCTTGCACAATTGGCGGCAATATATCCACTAATGCCGGCGGCAACCAAGTCATTCGTTATGGCATGATGCGCGAACAAGTTTTGGGGCTTGAGGCGGTGCTTGCAGATGGCACAATTATTTCTTCGCTTAATACGCTTTTGAAAAATAATAGCGGCTATGATTTGAAGCAATTATTCATCGGTTCTGAAGGCACTTTGGGCCTGGTTACGCGTGCGGTATTGCGCCTGCATTCTTTGCCAAAAAGTGAAAATGTGGCATTTGTTGCCTTTGATGATTTTGCCGCTTTGGTTGATTTCTTTGGCGCCGCAACTCGTGCTTTTGGCGGCGCTTTGACTTCGTTTGAAGTCATGTGGGATAGTTATTACGAGCTTATTGTTGGCGATGGTAGCAAGCACAACCCGCCGCTCCCGAAGGGGCATAAATATTACGCAATTGTTGAATGCCAGGGGTATGAGCCACAAAAAGACGCCGATAATTTCAATGCAGTTTTGGAAAAAATGGTCGAAGACGAAATGTTTGCCGATGCCATGATTTGCCAATCATTGGCCCAAGCCCAAGCAGTTTGGGCGATTCGTGAAGACATTGTCGGGCTATTTATGGGCACGCAACCCGCGGCAGTTTTTGATGTTTCATTGCCAATTTCAACTATGGACAATTATTTGAATGAGCTTTTCGTAGTAGTGAAACAAAAATGGGGCGAAAAATCACGTGTGATTGTTTTTGGCCATTTGGGCGATTGCAATCTTCATATTGTGGTCTCACCCGGGGTTTGGGAGCCGCAAACCCAAGGTGAAATCGAAACCATGGTCTATCCGCCGCTTAAGGCAATTGGCGGCGCGGTTTCGGCAGAACACGGGATTGGCCTTGAAAAACGCAATTATTTGCACCATTCACGCAGCGAAAGCGAAATCGCATTGATGCGCACTTTGAAAACCGCCCTTGACCCTAAAAATATACTAAATGCGGGGAAAGTCTTAGTTTGATTTCGGTGGCTCAATAAATGGTGGGCGCGGGATAGACGCTTGGGCTTCTTTTAATTTTTGGCTCCACGCGATTGATAATTGGTTGAAATAAGCATCGTCACGCTCAATCCGATATTGGCTGGATTTTGTATTTTCTCCGCGCCGCAAAGTCACAATATCTATCGGCAGGCCAACTGCCAAATTGGAACGCATAGTTGAATCAAATGAAATTAAGCCAAGTTTGACCGCTTCATTGAATGGCGTATCAAATGAAAGCGCGCGGTCCAAAATTGGCTTTCCATATTTCAGCTCACCGATTTGCAAGAAGGGCGTATCAATACCACAGCGAATTGCATTGCCGATTTCATAAATCAAATAAAGCCGCAATTGCTCATTACCAACGCGGCCGCCCAAAAGCATGGTTGCGCCGAATGATATTTCTTCAGCCTCAAGGCCGCTTTTAATTTCACTTTGGGTTTCACGCAGGACTTTGCCAACCAGTTCTACTGCGCGAAAAATGGAAGTGACAGTCCATAAAGTTTCAAGCTCGCCGCTTTCTTCGTTCAATATGCCTTCATCAAGTTTCGACAATGTAGCTTGAGTAACCGATAAATTGCCAGCTGATGCAATCGATAAAAATCGGTTTTCATTTTCATAAATATGCAATTTGCGATAGCATGAAACATTATCAACGCCGGCATTAGTGCGGGTATCGGCCATCATTACCAAGCCAGAATCAACCAACATTCCGATACAATAAGTCATGCTTTACCTTTTAAGATTGGCTTTGTTCACTCGATTGGCGCACGTGAAGCCCAACCGATAGGGTCTCAAAGCCGCCGCCATATCTTGCACCAGATACAGGTGCTGCGTCACGATAATCAAGCCCCACTGCTACACGAACATAATGTTCATCTGCACAAATACCGTTTGCTGCGTCAAAAGCAATCCAACCCAAACCTTCAACATAGCTTTCGGCCCAAGCATGTGAGGCTTCTTGAAAATTCTGTCCGTCTTGGCGCAATAAATGGCCAGAAATATAACGCGAAGGGATAGACAAGGCGCGGGATGCCGCAATAAAAATATGGGCTAAATCTTGACACACGCCTTGGCGGTTTTCAAATGCCATTGCCGCATCAGTGGTTGAATTAGTTGCGCCGACAACAAATGCGATTTGTTTGTGAATTGCGCTCAAAACGCAATGAAGCGCGTCCAATTTATTGCTAGAACTTGCAACATCATGGGCAAATTCCTTAATTTGCGCGCTGGGCGTTGCAAGCGGCGTTGGCCGCAAATAAACCAAGGGTGAAAATGGTTCGATAGCGCCTTCCACCAAGCCATTATTGCTTGTGACATCCGCAGAACCAATGACTTCGATATTAAGCTCATGAATATTTTTATCGATCGCCAAAATGTGGCACGAATTGCCATAAGCATCGCGAAATGGTGTTAATTTGGCATCGCAATCAATATTGATATCCCAATTTAATATGGTTTGATTGGCATTGCTTTGCGGCGTCACTCGTAAATGTTGAATAACTGATCGCGCAGGTTGCGAAAAAACATATTTGGTAAGGTGGTCGATATTGATGCGCATTAGGGTCAGCTCTCGCTAATTAACGAAGTGTGACCGACGTTTTGGCTAAAATATAATGAGAAAACAAGGATTTTGTGATGTTGCCATCACAAAACTCCTTTTTTCGCATTAGGTTGACGCCAAAACTCGGCCCAAGGGTGCGGGTTTTTTGCCCACACAGAGGCGCGGGAAATCTCGAAATATTCCAATATTACTTCGATTTCCCGCGCCTCTGTGTGGGCAAAATCCCTCGCATCACACTCCGTTAATTAGTGAGAGCTGACCCAAGACCCTAAAACAAGAATTGTTCGCAAACCGCAAGGCCCACTTCATTATTGGCAGCAAGAAATTCGCCCAGAAACTCATGTAAGCCTGATTGGAATATGGTGTCGATGGTTAAGCCTGAAATCTTAGTCGCCAATGCCCGTGCCGCCCTATCCGCTGGGCCAGTGCGACCGCCAATCGCGCGTAAACGCGCCAGCAACAAATTGGCTTCCAAAACACAAGCGGCAAGCGAGCGTGGCATAGCCTCTTGTAAAATCATCATATCGGCGACTTGCCATGCGTTCAGACCTTCGCGATAAATCCAACGATAGGCGGTTTCCGCAGAGACTGAGCGCAATAGCGCTGTCCATTGCGCCTGATCTATTGGGCCACCGACTTTTTCGGCTTTTGGCAATAATACGTGATATTTAACATCCAATAACCTTGCAGTGTTATCAGCGCGTTCGAGGGCCGCGCCGAGCCTTAAAAACCAAAATGATTCATTGCGTAATAAGGTTC
Source organism: Hyphomonadaceae bacterium (assembly GCA_009773395.1). GTDB lineage: Bacteria > Pseudomonadota > Alphaproteobacteria > Caulobacterales > Aquidulcibacteraceae > Pseudaquidulcibacter. The sequence continues at coordinate 277,305 of WRPI01000004.1, forward strand.
GTTGCAATGCACCGTCAAACCCACGGGCGACTTCTTCAATCCAAGCTACAAATGGCCCAATGTCGCCATCAATAATTTCTGCTTTTTTGGTTTTGAAATTAAGCCAAGCGACGTTTAATTCTTCAAAAACTTCGCGCGTAACTGCGGTTCTAACCGTTCTAACATCATGGCGGGCTTTTGATATGCAAGAATAAATCGAGCTTGGATTATTTTCATCAAACGCCAAAAAGTCCAAAATTTCGTGTTTTGATGGTTCATTATCAAAGAAAGGGTAAATATACGAAGCGCCAGATGCGTCAAACGCGCTTTTTAAGCCTGATACCCCATCGGCATAGGGTAACATATCGAATTTGAGAGCTGCATCAATAAGCCGTGCAGTAAAATCCGCCCGTTCAATATGGCGACCTACCCAATAAAGTGATGAAGCAGTGCGCGATAACATTAATTGCTACCTCGCGCGTTTTTTTCTTCTTCTAATACCCAAGTGTCTTTTGTGCCGCCGCCTTGCGAAGAATTTACGACCAATGACCCTTCGGTCAAGGCTACGCGAGTAAGTCCACCTGGGACAATTTCGACACCATTTGTGCCAGTCAACACAAACGGGCGTAAATCAACATGGCGCGGCGAAAGGCCATTTTCGGTCAAAGTCGGGCAAGTTGAAAGAGCCAAAGTTGGCTGGGCAATAAAGCGTTCTGGCTGCGCCACAAGCTGAGCCCGAAATGCTGCAATTTGTGCTTTGCTGCTGGTGGGGCCAACCAACATCCCGTAACCACCCGAGCCATCAACTAATTTAACCACAAGTTTTGCCAAATTATCGAGAACATGTTTCAGGGCTTGCGGCTCGCGGCAACGATAGGTCTCAACATTGGGGATAATCGGCTCTTGACCCGTATAAAATTTGATGATCTCAGGCATATAAGAATAAATTGCTTTATCATCGGCAATGCCAGTTCCCGGGGCATTCACAATTGTAACATTGCCTGCCGAATATGCGTCCATTAGCCCGGGCAGGCCCAGCATTGAATTGGGATCAAACATCAAGGGATCAATGAAATCATCATCAACGCGGCGGTAAATAACATCGACTTTTTGCGGGCCTTCGGTGGAGCGCATGAAAACTTTGCGATCTTTCACAAATAAATCGCTGCCTTCGACCAATTCTACTCCAATATTATCGGCCAAAAAGCTATGTTCATAAAATGCCGAATTATATGGCCCGGGAGTAAGAATAACTACGCGCGGGTCATTGCTGGCAGATTTTGGCGCAACCGAGCGTAACATTGCCACCAGCGCATCTGGATATTGTTCAACTGCCCTTACTTTATTAGTTACGAACAAATTCGGGAAAAGCCGCTCCATCGCTTCACGATTTTCGAGCATGTAAGAAACGCCAGACGGTGTTCTGGCATTGTCTTCAAGTACAAAAAATTCATTGGCATCGGTTCTAACTAAATCAATGCCACAAATATGCGCCCAAACATCATGGGGCGGCTTGATATTGGTCATTTGCAGGCGATATTGCGGATTGGCGTAAATTAATTCATCAGGCAAAATCCCAGCTTTCATTATTTCGCGCTTGCCATAAATGTCACTCAAGAACATGTTTATGGCGCTGACCCTTTGCTTCATGCCGCTTTCAATTAGCTGCCATTCTTGGCTGGCGATAATGCGTGGGATAATGTCGAACGGAATTATTCGTTCCTCGGCTTCATCATTTGAATAGACCGCAAATGTGATGCCAGTTTTCCTGAAAATATGCTCGGCGGCCAATTGGCGTAGCTTCAAGTCTTCGATTGAATTTGCTGAAAGCCATTTGGCAAGCGCTTTATAGGGCGCACGAATTTCGCCGCCCTGCGCCATGCCTCGCATTTCATCAAATATTGACTTGCTCATTACTTCGCCTTGAACATTCTATGTCCTAGAGCAAAGCTGCTTTAAGATTGCGGATTTGGCAACCAAAACATACTGCAAAGCCTGATTTATTATGTTTTTGCTTAATTAAGCTGCAAATTATCGGCGGGCCAACATACCCATAATGTCATCAAGTGGATTACCATCGCCATCCATGTCTAACATATTGGCAAGGCCGCCCAAAGCACCAGCGTTATTGGAGCCAGTTTGCGGTGCCGCTGCGCCACCAAGAACCGAACCTAAAAGCCCGCCAAGCCCGCCTTGATTGGCATTGCTGGCCACCCTGCCTGCTGCCATTGCCGCGACAATTGGCAAAATTTGCTTCAATAAATCCGAACTCAAACCAGTTTGCCCAGCAGCTTGGGTCGCAACCTGGCGACTAACATCTTTGGAGCCAAAAATCGCGCCCAAAACTTCATTGCCAATCGCCGTTGTGCCAGGGCGGGCCAATTCTTCTGGATTATCGCCAATTGCGACATGATTGCCGCTGATAACACTGCCCAAAAGACCTTCAAGGCCACCCACTGCATTGGCTTGGCTTTTCATGCCGCCCGCAATCATGGGTGACAAAGCCTCAATCGCCATGCGGCTTTGCGCTGGGGAAATGCCAAAGCGGCCTGCAATCATTTCAACTGCGCTGCCGCCACCAGCTTGTAAAATTTGGTTCAAAAGTCCGCTCATTTTTTATCCCTTTTTCGAATTGGTTCAACCCAATCTTCATAAGGGAAATTGGGGAACACGCAAAGCACTTGCTCCAGTTAGGCGAAATATTTATGACCTAATCTTTGGCTTCTTTGGAGAGGGCAACTTCATGGCTTAGCTTTTTCCATGCTTGCTTGAAATCAAGCGTCAAAAGCATGGCAAGGCCGTTTACAATTTTGCGTGTGGTTTGCGGAATCCAGCTTTTGCGAACTACAGTTGGCTGATCCACCCATTCGCGCGCCACAAAAGGAGCGGTTTTTTCAAAAATAGCGGTGCGCCCACGAACAATTGAAATCAAACGCCATTCGGGTTCGCCGCGCATCAAATCGACAAGCATTTTGCCGGTCCACAAATCGACGTCATCAATCAATAATTTGCCACCGATTTTTAGCATTGGCGCAGTATAAAGCCAATCAACCGCAGGGATTGGGAAGCCGTGGCCACCATCGATCAAAACCACATCAAGGTTTTCATGGCCCGCAATTTTGGGCAAAATATTTTGGCTAAATTCATTGTAGAAAGTCACATTGCTTGTATCAATGCCAACTCTCTTGGCTTCATTTTTGATGTTTTCAATTTCGCTGTCTGAAGGGGTAATCACTTGGTGGCTGGCGCCGCAATTTGCGAACACCATTGTGGTTTTGCCTGCACCTGTTTCAAGCGTTTTCATGCCAGGTTTTATGTTGGCTTCTAGCCACGTCAAAATTGCGTCAGAAGCATCCCAAGCAATTGCTCCGCCTTTGTGCAACTTCACATCATAATCATTGAATTTCATTTTTCGCCCATTTCTAAATCGCCCCTTTTTGGGGCAAAGCCAATCAGAAATACTCCTGTTGCTAGAAACGTGCCAAATTATGGAATCTCAACCCATTGCCCTTGGTTTTGCACTAAAATCTTATTGGTTAAAGCATGTGGGCCCGTAGTTTCTGTCGTGGCCAATTCGCCTAATTTGCGAATATCATCAGCATTATTGGCGCGGCCAATGACTAAGCGCTCTCGGTTAGGGATAATAATTGCGACGGGCGCTTCAAGGCGTGCGCTAACGCCGGCCCAAATGCCGTCAACTTTCAAAAGGCTTGAAGCATATGCGCCATCAAGTTCGGCAACCAACAGACCATTTTCTTCAAACCAACGTGCACTTCGTGCAAGTTCGGCAGTATTGGCTTCACCTATTACAAAAGCTTCGTCGGCAGACAAATTTAAGTCCGCAAGCCTTGATTGTGGCATGAAAGCGATTGAGGTTGGGCTGTCGGCAACTACAACTTCTTCAAGGCCAGCTATAAATGGCCTGCGCACTAATATGTTTGCGTCACTACCAAATGCGGTTTCTTGTTCGAATTCGTTTAACGCCGCGCTGGTGCGAATTACTACCCGCAGTGCTTCGCGTTTGAAGGGGTCATATTCACGAACTGTAAGCGAGATTACGCGAATATATTTATCCAATTCTTCGGAACGATTTGCATTAGGGCGATTAAGCCGTTCGCGTAAATTTGTAAGGTCGATTTCAATGCTTCTTGAAGCAATTATGCGAAATTTTGCTGGGTTTTCATTGTCAAGAATAATGCCGCGCACTGATGGCATTGATGATATTGGACCGCGCAAATTTGCGATAATATCTTCATATGATAAAGGGCCTAAGCGCCGAGTGCTACGTCGATTAGTTTGCAAAACTGCGCCGCTGGTCGTTGCAACTGCTTGTGGGGTGCTGCTTTGTGCATGCGCGGGGAGGGTTGCTGCAAAACCAGCGAGGCCAAGTAAAAGGCAGATTATTTTTTTCATTTTGCGCCAATATTAGTAATCTGTGACCAAAATTGGGCACAGTGTTCACACATTACATTGGATTGAAGCAATGTTTCAACTTTTTGACTCAGGTTTCGTCATCACCATCAACCCATTCCAAAATATCGGCGGGTTGGCATTTTAGGACTTTGCACAAATTTGAAAGCGTCGAAAACCGAATTGCGCGCGCTTTGCCAGTTTTGAGAATTGAAAGGTTTGCCAAAGTAATGTCAATGCTTTGGGCAAGTTCGGTCAAGGACATTCTTCGTTCCAATAATATTCGGTCAAGATTAACTCTTATTGGCAAACGCGGATTCCTAAATAGTAAGCTGTTCAAATTGGCGCAAACGCGCGCCTTCCTTGAATGCTTGGGATAGTAAAAACAAAATAATAACTGCGCCCCAAGCAACGAGATTTGGTGCAAGGCTTATATTTACGGTTCCAGTTTCAATTTGCCCGAAAATATTTAATATCAGAGCGGTAATGCCTTTGGTGATATAACGAAACCCTTCGAGCAAAGCGAGGATTATTGCAATTTCGCGCAGTTTATTGGCATTATCGGGAATAAACGGGTCACCTTTATTCAAATAAGTGAGAATTGAAACTAGTCGCGAGCAAATCAAAATCAAACCAAAAAAATGCGCGCTCAACGACAAAACAGCTGGGGCAACAAGCCGCCATTCGACTTGCAGCTCAATGCCACCAATTCTACCGCCGAAAATTGAAAATACCGCCGCAACCAAACTAGCGAATAAAGTTGCCGCAAATAATATTTTGGCGATGAAATTCAAAGCATTTACGAATTTTAGCGACCAATTGCTAAGTGGTATTTGTTGCATCATAATTCTCATTTTCATATTGGGCTTAACCCTATATCATAATATATCGATAGCCGATAAGAAGCCATTAAGTCGATAAGAAAATCCTTTAATTTGAGGCAAAAATGTATCCAAACGTCAAATCCGTACTAATTGCTTCGCATAATTCTGGCAAAGTAAAAGAAATACGCGATTTGTTGCAGCCTTTTGGGGTTGAAGTTTTTGATGCAAGCGGCATTGGCATTGAAGAACCCGAAGAAACTGAACCTAGTTTTACTGGCAATGCACTGCTTAAAGCCCGCGCCGCCGCCAAAGCCAGCAATAAACTTTCATTGGGCGATGATTCGGGGCTTTGCGTGAATGCTCTTGGTGGTCAACCTGGCATTTATTCGGCGCGTTGGGCGGGACCTTCGCGTGATTTTGGCGTCGCGATGGCGCGGGTTGAGCAGGAATTATTAGCCATCAAAGCGAGCGATTATTCAGCATATTTTATTTGCGTTTTGGCATTGGTTTGGCCCGAAGATGCAAATGGCGAAATGAAAGAGCTTGTATTTGAAGGAAAAGTGCATGGGCATTTGCGCTTTCCGCCCAAAGGTAACAACGGCTTTGGCTATGACCCGATTTTTGTTGCAAATGGACAGAAAATTAGTTTTGGCGAAATGGACGAACTAAATAAAAACGGCATGAGCCACCGCACCAAAGCATTTGAAAAATTGATCGCCGAAGTGTTTGCAGATTAACGGAAATGAGTGTTCAAAATAACCAAAGCCGAAAATTGGGGATTTATATCCATTGGCCTTATTGCACGCATATTTGCCCATATTGCGATTTCAATATTTATCGCGCACGCGGCCAAGATAATGACAGCCTTTTGGCCGCAATTAAGACCGAGCTTCAATTTTTTGCAGGCCAAACCAAGGATCGAAAGCTTGCCAGCCTATATTTTGGCGGCGGCACGCCATCGCTGATTGACGCCGCGCAAATTGGCGCAATTATCGAAACATGCAACGATTTATGGGGCTTTGAAGTCAATCCCGAAATCGTCTTGGAAGCCAATCCCAATGACGGCGAAATAGAAAAATTTGCGGATTTCAAAAGCGCTGGGATTGAAAGACTTAGTTTGGGAGCTCAGAGTTTTCTCGACCAAGGCCTTAAAGATTTAGGGCGCTTTCACACTAAAGAAAAATCAATTTTGGCAACCGAGCAGGCCGTTAAAATCTTCGACAGGGTTTCAATAGATTTGATTTATGCAAGGCAAAATCAAAGCCAAAAAGATTGGGAATTGGAACTTCAGATTGCCCATCAATTGGCAGTAGATCATATTTCGCCTTATCAACTTACAATCGAACACAACACAAGTTTTGAGCGCAAAGCCCATCGCGGCAGCATTAAAATGCCCGATGATGAATTGTCACTGGCGTTTTGGCAGCAAACTCAAGATACATTAGCGGCATATGGCTTCGAGGCCTATGAAATCTCAAACCATGCGCGCGGTGCGGCGGCAAAATCGCGCCATAATTTGCTTTATTGGCAATCACAAGATTGGCTTGGTATTGGGCCGGGTAGCCACGGTCGAATTGGCGAGCGTGAACAAAGGCGGGCGACCCAAAATCTCAAAAAGCCAAATGAATATATTGCTTCAGTCCAAAATTCAGGCAGTGCTTTGGAAATTGACGAAGTGCTAAGTTCCGACGACGCAATTCGCGAACATTGGCTAATGGGGCTAAGGCTTTTGGAAGGAGTTACTCACAATGGCGATTTAAGCGGAATCAATCATGGCAAATTGAATGAATTTACTGGGCTCGGCCTGGTTTCCTTAAGCGAAGAAAATTTAGCGCTAACCGCGCAAGGTCGGCCACTAAGCAATGCAATAATTGGGGGACTATTGGACTAATTATCTTGCCGCTTCAATAATCCTCGCGCCATTTGGCGCTATTTCCACCACTGCCAAATCACGAGCAATGATGCCGTTCTCGAAATGGTAATGCCCGTCAACCCCTTGAAACCCAGCGGGATTTTCAATTGTTGTAGGGTTGATTGTCGATTTATCGCCTTGCACGCCCATTCGTGCCAGCATTGTCATTACATCGTAACCCATGCCAGCGAGCCGTGTCGCGCGGCGTTGCGATTGATTGCGTAATTTGGTTTCAAAATTTGCGCGGGTCGCAATATCGGTTCGCACGAACCAACTGCCTAAAGCACGCGAATCTGAAATTGTGGTTGGCTCATTCCATTGGCTAGTTCCCAAATATCGGACGCGCGAAGTTGACGCGCCGTTTAGTGTCAATGTCTGAATAAGGCTCCGCAATACGCCGCTCCGTTCGGGAACAAAAATTGCGGTTTGTCCACGTGCGCCACCGCGAGAAAGCACTGCAGCGCGGCGCGCAGCATCGGTTGCACCCGTCAAAACATTATTTGCAACTTCATAGCGTTCGGTGCCCAATATTGTGATATTGGCACTCACCGCAGAAGCAGTAGCGGCCGCAACAATGCGATCGCCATAGCGGCCAATTGGTGCCAAAATTACCATGCGCCTTATACCATGGCTGCCCGCATAATCGACAATGCGCCGTGCGTCGCCTTCTGGCAGAAAGCTAAAAACATAAACCCCGCGCCCAGCTTCGGTGCTGTCGGTTGAAAACGAAAACAGCAAAGCATTATTGGCTCTTGTATAGGGCGCAACCGCAGTTACACCACTGGCAAATAACGGCCCCAAAACAACATCAGCACCTTTTGCCAGTGCCGATTTTACTGCATTTGTTGCTTCTTCAGGTGTTGCGCCCGAATCCTCAGTAAAGAAAACAGTTTTCCCATCACCCGATTCTGAAAGCGCCAAACGCGCTGCGGCTTCGAGTGTTTCGGCTTCTTCTTTAATGGTCGGATTGTTGGAATTGAGGGGTGCTAATAACGCAATGCGAATAAGTTTTTGACCCTGCATATTGGCGGGTGTAAATGGATTAGTGACAGTAACGCGGTAAGGGTTTTGTTCGCGATATTGCGTGCGACTATTTGTGTTTGATGCGGTTTGGCTCGGTGCAGTTGAACATGATGTTGCAAGCGCAAAAAGCAAAACTATTGCTATCTTTCGCATCCACGATGCGATTGATTGATTGCCAAGCTCAATAATCGTTCTAATAATTCCCATCTTTTTCTCTTTTCAGGCCGCAATGCACCCCAACCCTAAACCTCGTTCCAAAAATGCGCAATCTTTGAATGCGCGATTCAGTGAAAAACCAATCAAGGCAAAATTGGCATGCGGACTTTATTTGGTTTCGACACCAATTGGCAATTTGAGTGATTTTTCGGCGCGCGCGATTGAAGTTCTAAATCATGCTGATTTAATTTTGGCCGAAGATACTAGAAACACAAAAAAACTTATGAATGCCTATGGCATCCATGGAGCAGTTGAACGCGCTGACGAAGAGGCCACGGCAAGCGCTATTCACAAAGCACTTTTGTTGCTCGAAAAAGGTGGCGCAGTTGCCTTTGCATCGGACGCTGGCACTCCTTCAATTTGCGATCCAGGGCAAAGATTGGCCCAAGCAATAATTGAAAAAGGGTGTGAAGTTTTCCCAATTCCCGGTGCATCAAGTGTATTGGCGGCACTCGTTTCGTCGGGGCTTGATGCACGGCAATTTGCATTTTTGGGCTTTATTCCCAATAAATCCAACGCCCGCAAAGCATTTATTGAAAATGCACTTGGCATGCCGATGACGACGATCATGTTCGAAACTGGCCCAAGACTACTCGCGAGCCTCGAAGTTTTGGCGCAAATTGCACCGCAAAGGCAAATTGCAATTACCCGCGAATTGACCAAATTATTTGAAGAAAAAAGGCGCGGCACTGCTGGCGACATCCTCGTCCATTACCAAACCAATGGCACACCAAAAGGTGAAATTGTTATTGTTGTGGAAGGCGCGGAAGTCGCTGCAGCGATTTTTGATGGCGAAGCTCTTGAAGCAAAAATCATAGAAGGGCTTGCGAAAGAAGGCATAAAGGACGTGTCCGCGCGCTTAGCTAAAGAAACTGGCCTAAAAAAGCGTGACATTTACCAATTGGCGCTTTCACTTTCCAAAAAGGCCGATTGATGCGCAGCCCGAGACCCCGTAAATCCCGACAGAGCGCCGAAAAATATGGGCGTTTTGGGGAATTCGCCGCTGCAATATTGCTCACATTATCAGGCTATCAAGTTTTAGAATGGCGAAAAAAAACTTTTATGGGTGAATTGGACTTGGTGGCAAGGCGCGGTAATTTTTTGGTGTTTGTCGAAGTGAAAGTCCGCAAAACGCTTGATGAAGCCCAATTTGCAATTTCGGTTTCGCAACAAAAACGCATAATAAAAGCCGCCAGCCTTTACTGTCATAAGCGCCACTGGACCCAAAATTTTACTTGGCGTTATGATGTCGTAGCCATAGCGCCTTGGCGTTTCCCGCGCCATATTATTGATGCTTTCAGGCCAATAAACTAAACCGCTAAACGGGACATCAAAGCCGCTATCAAAGTGCTTTCATCAATATGGTCAAGTTCGCCACCGATTGGCAAACCGTGTGAAAGCCTGGTCAATTTGACATTAAAGGGCTCCAGAACTTGCGCCAAATAATGCGCGGTTGATTGCCCATCGACAGTGGCAGCTAACGCCAGAATAATTTCATTTACTTCGCCGCTTTCGGCACGATGCAATAAATCAGAAATTTTCAAATCACTGGGTCCAATGTCATCGAGCGCGTTAAGGAGGCCACCCAATACATGATAGGTTCCGCGAAAACCCTGGGTTCGTTCAAATGCCCATAAGTCACTAACATCTGCGACAACGCAAATAACACTTTTGTCGCGAACATCACTTAAGCAAATCGCGCAAGGATCCATGGTGTCGAGATTGCCACATATTTTGCAGGGTTTGATTTGGTCGGCGGCCACCAACATGGCTTCGGCCAGTGGCCGCATTAAATTGTCTTTACGCTTCAATAATGCCAAAACCGCCCGCCGCGCCGATTTAGGCCCAAGGCCTTGAACCTTAGCTAATAATTCAATCAACCGACCTAATTCGGGGCCAAATGTCGCGCGGGATTTATTTAACATAATCTCAATCTAAAACGGCATTTTGAAACCGGGCGGCAGATTTAGGCCGCCCATCAGACCTTTTTCCATGCCTTTTCGTGCTTCCTCTAATTTCTTTTGCGCATCATCAAAAGCGGCTTTGATTAAATCTTCGAGGATTTCCACTTCTTCCGCAACCATCAATGATGGGTCTATTTTCATTGACACTAAATTATTTTCGCCGCGTAATATCAGCGAAACTAAGCCGCCGCCGGATTTACCTTCCGCTTCCAATTTTTCCATTTCTTTTTGCGCATTTGCAACTTTCGCCTGCATTTGCTGCATGGTTTTCATAAGTCCACCCATTTCACGCATATCAAAATTTTCCTTTCATTTCAGTTTCAAGCGCCATTTTGGTTGGCAGCTTGATTACGGGTTTCAATCTCAATTTGTGGCGCATCTGCATTATCATCGTTTGAGGCATTTATTGCAGTTATTTTGACGCCCGGAAATAGGCCAAAAAGCGTCTTTATTTGCGGCAGCTCTTTAATTTGCTCAATTTCAAGGGCTTTGTTTTTACCCTGAGTTTCGTGCACAGTCGCGCCGCCGCCTTGCTCCAAATACACCTTCCATTCTTGCGATGTAAGTTTCGCTAAAGCCGCGACCAAGCGTGGTTGCAAATTCTTGGGGGCGGTCTCGGTTGGTTCAAGCCTAACAATATTGCCATTTATGCCAATAGGTTTGGCGTAGCGTTCAAGATCCGCGACCAATGCTTTTTCGCCGATTTCGTGCTCCAGTGCATGTAACATTTCGTGGAAATTGCTGAAACTGGGCGTGGTTTGTTGGTTAGTTATTAGGTTTTTTTTTTGACTGCTGGGCGCGCTTATTTCTTGGTCAGAAACATTGGGTTTTTGCGCGATTGTCTCAATTTGTGCGCCGCCAATTATGCGCACTAAATCCTCGGGGCTAGGGACTTGCCCGGCCCCACAAAGCCGCAAAATGCACATATCAATGGCCGGCAGAGGTTCGGGCGCGCGGCGAGTTTCCTCAAGGCCAGTCAGCAGCATTTGCCAAATGCGACTAACACCAAGATTGGTGGTTTGCCCCGCCAAATCCGCCAACCGTTCATAGCCATCGCCGCTTTCAATGTCTTTATAGGCTTCGCCAAGGTTCAAAACTTTACCAATTTCATGAGCAATTTCCATAAGGCCTTGGACAATATAAGTTGGATCCGCACCATACTGATATTGGTCATGCACTTCGAGAATCGCGGATTTTGTATCACCTGACAAAATATGGCCAAATAGGTCAAAAATTCGATTTCTATCCGAAAGGCCCAGCATATCCCGTATTTTTTCGGCGCTAATTGCGTCCGATGCGCCGTCCGATTGTTGCACCAATGCTTGATCCAATAATGACAATGCATCACGGACAGATCCTTCGGCGGCACGCGCAATTTGTGCTAACCCTTGGCTTTCGACTTTTACATTTTCAGCCAAACAAATTTTTTCAAGATGTTCCGCCAATTGCTTGCGCTCAATCCGTTTCAAATCAAACCTTTGGCAGCGCGATAAAATTGTAACTGGCACTTTGCGGTTTTCGGTGGTCGCAAAAATGAACTTTGTATGCGGCGGTGGTTCTTCCAAGGTTTTCAACAGCGCATTGAACGCATTAATCGAAAGCATGTGAACTTCGTCAATAATATAGACTTTATATCGCGCCGATATCGGGCCATAGCGTGAATTATCGAGCAAATCGCGCATTTTCTCAACGCCAGTATTTGATGCGGCGTCAAGTTCCATAACATCAGGATGCCGACCATTGATTATCGCATCGCAATGTATGCCATAAGTCGATAATTCCATTGTCGGCGCGTCTGCTCCCGGGCTTGAGAAATTAAGTGCGCGGGCAATAAGCCGTGCTGTGGTGGTTTTGCCAACTCCGCGGACCCCAGTTAACATGAAGGCGTGGGCAATGCGGTTTTGCGCAAATGCATTGGTAAGGGTTGTTACCATTGCATCTTGGCCAATTAAGTCTTCAAAGCGCATTGGGCGGTATTTGCGCGCCAAAACTAAATATGCGTTTTTGGTGTTTTGGCTTATATTGGTTTCAGCTTTCGGTTCGCCAAACATGTCGAAACTCGCTTCGTCATGGCCATTTTCCATGTCGGTGGCTTCGTCAATGTCATCAGTTGCGCCCATTGTTTCGCCTGTATTGTTGGGTAGGGTGGAGACCGACAAGCGACCCACAATAAACTCGTTACGGCTGCTTTCTTCCGAATCTGACCGGATTGGCAAGGATTATGTCCACCGCCGATCTCCAATTGCCATATTGCAACAAAGCACCAAGGTTTCAAGGCTGTGATATGATAAAAATGCCTATCCCTCTTTTGCACCTGCATTTATAGCGTTAAAGGTGCTTAATGACAAAAAGCCCAATTTCAGAAAATATTGCAAAAGGCCCCACGCCGGTGATGGCGCAATATTTGGGCGCAAAAGAACAACACCCTGATGCGCTTTTGTTTTTTCGAATGGGCGATTTTTACGAAGTTTTTTTCGAAGATGCCAAAACTGCTTCCGCCGCTTTGGATATTGCGCTTACAAAACGCGGCAATCACAATGGAGAAGATATTCCAATGGCGGGCGTGCCGGCGCACTCTATTGAAAATTATTTGGCAAAATTGGTGCGCCAAGGTTTCAAAGTCGCGATTTGTGACCAAGTTGAAACCCCAGAGGATGCCAAAAAACGCGGCTATAAAGCTGTTGTAAAACGCGAAGTAACAAGGATAATTACTGCAGGCACTTTAACAGAAGAATCGCTTTTGGCTGCGGACACATCAAACCGCATAAGTGCATTGGTTTTTGCACTTGGCGGCTTGGAAGCGGCACTTGCCTGGGCCGATGTTTCAACTGGCGAATTTGCAGTTATGGGCGGCCACCCGCAACGCTTAATTGATGAGGCATCGGGGCTTAATATTGGCGAAGCATTGTTGATTGATAAGGATTTTGAGCGTCCACATGCTAAAATCCTGGCATCATTGGCGGGTTCATTAACACTGCGGCCAGCCATAAAAGCAGACACTAAATCAAGCCAAATTCAGCTTTGCCAAGGTTATAATGTCGCGACATTGGAAGGTTTTGGCGATTTTGATAAATTGGAAATTTCGGCGCTTGGTTTGCTTTACGAATATGTAAAAACCACCCAGGCTGGCTTGCTTCCCAAACTAAAACCGCCAGCAAGAATTTGTGCCGATAATTTTGTCGCAATTGACGCGGCAACTCGTAATAGCCTTGAAATCGACAAGAGCCAAAAAGGGCAAAAAGCGGCAAGTTTGCTCCACGCAATTGATTTCACCAAAACTCCCCAAGGTGGGCGTTTATTATGTGATGATCTTGCAAGGCCGCTTTTGGATTTGCAGGCAATTGAACAACGCTATGATGCGGTTCATTTTTTTGTCGATGATGAAATAAATTGCACCAAAATCCGTGAAAATCTTGCCAGTGTCAATGATATGGCGCGGCCATTATCACGGCTTGAACTAAATCGCGGTGGCCCAAGGGATTTGGGTGCAATTGGCAAATCGCTTGATGCTGCTAATAAAATTGCGGCGGCTTTACCGCAAATTCTGCCGCCTTTGCTGGCGAAAGCCCACAGCGATTGCAATTTCAATAACAAGCCGAATTTAAGCGAACTTGCGCAATATTTGCGGGCTTTATTGGCCGATGAATTGCCATATTTGGCGCGCGATGGCGGCTTTGTGCGCCGTGGATTTGATGCCAACCTTGATGAATTTGTTAGCCTTCGTGATGAATCAAGGCGGCTCATTGCCGAATTAAGCGCACATGTTTCGCAAATTGCTGGAATGCAATTGAAAATAAAGTTCAATAATATTCTTGGCTATTTTATCGAAACCACACCGAAACAAGCGCCGATTTTGTTTGAAGCACCACTAAATCAAACATTTATTCATCGGCAAACATTGGCAGGAATGGTGCGATTTACTACAAATGAATTGATTGAATTAAATTCAAAAACTGCCCGCGCTGGCGAAATGGCGCTTGCTCGTGAATTGGCATTATTTGATGAAGCGCGGGCTCGAATATCCGCTTGTGCCCACGAAATCCGCGCCGCCAATGATGCATTGGCAAGGCTTGATGTCACTATTTCAGCGGCACATTTTGCAATTGAAAACGCCTGTTGCCGCCCAAAAATTGACACCTCCACAAAGTTCAAGGCAATTGGCGCGCGCCATGCGGTAGTTGCGCAGGCACTTTCAAAATCTGGCGCTATATTCACCGATAATGACTGCGAACTTGATGGCGAGGGGGCAGACGCGCCACGATTGTTGTTAGTCACTGGGCCGAACATGGCGGGGAAATCGACATATTTGCGGCAAAACGCATTGTTGGTTATTATGGCGCAAGCGGGCCAATTTGTTCCCGCAACAAGTTTTGAATTGGGCCTGGTTGATCGAGTATTTTCAAGGGTCGGTGCTGCCGATGATTTATATGCCGGCCAATCAACTTTCATGGTTGAAATGGTCGAAACTGCGGCAATTTTGAACCGCGCAACCGCAAAATCTTTTGTGATTTTGGACGAAATTGGGCGTGGAACAGCAACTTATGACGGCCTTGCAATTGCTTGGGCGGTTACCGAATATTTGCACGATGTGAACAAATCACGCGCGCTTTTTGCCACTCATTATCACGAGCTTACTTCACTTGCTGGTCGGCTTGAAGCGGTCGGCAATTCGAGTTTGCAAGCACGTGAATGGAATGGCGAATTGGTGTTTCTTCACAAAGTTGTAGCAGGAGCGGCGGACAAATCATATGGCGTCCAAGTTGCGAAGCTCGCGGGTATTCCAAAAATTGCAATTGAAAGGGCGAAAATGGTTCTTTCGCGCTTGGAAAATGACAAAACCAATAATGCTGGCCTTAGCGATGATTTGCCGCTGTTCAATGCTGCCCAAACCGCGCCAATCATACAAAAAAGCCCTGCAGAATTGATGCTTGAAGACATAAATCCAAATGAGCTTTCGCCGCGCGAAGCTTTAGACATTTTGTTTGATTTGAAAGCCGCAATTAAGTAGCGGGATGATGATATTACCGCATTGATTTTGTGGCAATTTAATTGCCAAACATTAGCAGTTTATTTGCGATTTTGTGTCAATATCATTTTATGACCAAACTTAAGATACCAAGACCTTCGGCAATTGCGCATTATGAAAACTATTCTGATGACATAAAGATAGGCCTCATAAGGCGCACTTTAAGCAAAATCCCCGAGACCGAGAAAGCCGTTATTGCCGGTCGATTCACTGCGGCGGCAGCAGCTATTGCTCTGACACCGCTTTGGTTCGCGATCAGCGTGATCGGCGCTTTGATGGTAGTGCTTCGCGTTCAAAAATTTGTTTTAAAGGCAATTGCGCGCGAATTGGACGGCGATGCGATCAATCTTGAGTTTATGCATAATTCGCTGACTTCAGCGGGATTCTTGCGGTCTTGTATTTTTGGAGCGCTTTATGTTGGCCTAAGCCTTAGCGAAATACCATTTGCCGCAAGTGCAGCGTGTTTTTTTGCGGTGGGGCACGCATATTTATACGCGACCCAAAACATCGTTTTGCCGAAATCTTTGGCTTTTGGATTAGCACCGATTTTTGTAGCCGTTATTATAGTTGTAACACTTCAAATCTCTCAAACTGGCAATATAGCGCTTATTCTTGCACCGGGGTTCTTCGTTTTTTCTACCGCTCTGATTGTCAACCGAATGTCACTTGGCGCGCTAAAATTGCTCGATTTGCATGCGCAATTTGAAAATACTGCGCTATTATCGCAATCAAATTTACGAGAACTTCAAAAAGAAGCTGCTTTGCGTATCGACTTAGAACTAGCGGCAGGCGTAGGTTCCTATGAGTGGCATTTGCAAGATGACCGCCATGTCTGGTCACCTGGGGCGTATAAAATCTATGGCCGAGCACTCGAAGATGGCATGCCGACAGTTGCAGAATTTGTCGAGAGAATTGCCGAAGAAGATCGCAAGACATTTTTAGATAAAATGAGTAGAGCCAAAGAGACTGGTGTTTCAATCGCCCAAGAGTTTTCATTTTTGGGCTATGATGGCATACTTCGCCACGTTAAATCACGAGGTGAAGCACTGGTTGACGACAAAGGTAATACACAGGGCTTTCGCGGCATGGTTATAGATCAAACTGCGCAGAAAGTTGCTGCACAAATAATAAGTGACAATTTTGAAGCGCTGAAGAAAGAAGTAACCCTGCGCGAGGAACTGGAAATGACGGCGGGTGTTGGTTCATATGAATGGTATTTTGAAGACGATCGTCACGTTTGGTCCAAAGGAACATTTCAAATCTATGGGCGCAACATTGAAGATGGGGTTAGCTCGACAGACGAATTTGTATCTAGACTGACTCCAGAAGGCCATGAAACCATCCAACGTCAATTATCTTTGGCAAGAAATGAAGGAATATGCGATGGGTCAGAATATCAATTCCATGGATATGATAATGTCGAACGCCACTTAAAATGTTATGGCAATCCATTGCTTGATAACGATGGTAATCTCATTGGCATGCGCGGATTGGTGATTGATCAAACTGCACAAAAGGCAGCATCCGAACGTATAGCAGAATCTCAGATGTTGCTTAATTTGGCTTTGATTCAAGGCAAGTCTGGCGTTTTTGTCAATGACCTTACCAATTCCAAATTACAGGCTTTTGGCGCGATGGATATGGTTGGCATAACACCCGGCGAAGATTTCGCTTTGAGCGAAAAAACCTTGTTTGAAAGATTGCCCTCCAAAGATAAGGCAATTGTGTTTGGCGCAATGCAAGAAGCCGAAGCACGCGGAGAAACAGTGATTGTTGAGCACCAAATGCGCTCAAACGATGATGGCCTTCTTGATATAAGATTGGCACTAACTTCAGAGGGAAAGCCGTCACAGGGCCAAGGCCGAGTAATCACCATTTCGACGGACATAACTGAAGAAGTTCGCCGCCGCAATGAATTGAAGAATGCGTTGGAAGAGGCTAAACGTCTTAGTCGGGTAAAAAGTGAATTCCTTGCCAATATGAGCCATGAAATCCGCACACCTTTGAACGGTATTATTGCCGTCACAGGAATTTTAACAAATACTGCGCTCGACGATAAACAAAAAGAAATGTTGAAATTGGTCGAGACATCGGGCGAAACTTTGTGCCAGATTCTCAACGACATTCTTGACATTGCGCGGGTTGAATCTGGCAAAATGGAAATCGCAAATTCGATATTTAATTTGCAAGAATCTTTGGAAAATGCCTGCATGCTTTTTGCAAGCAAAGCCAGTGAGAAAAATGTTGTTCTGAACGCAACATTCGCGCCTTTAGCCAATGGCAATTTTATAGGGGATTCGGTGCGGATACGGCAAATTGTCTCAAACCTGTTGTCCAATGCTGTGAAATTCACAAAAAAAGGCACGGTTGATTTTGCGCTGAATATTGAAACTTCTTTAGAAGGCAAGCAAGTTTGCCGCATCGATGTAGGTGATACTGGAAGCGGTCTGCGCCCCGAGGACATCGCAAGGTTGTTTGATAGGTTCGAACAAATTGACGGCTCGATAACTCGTCAACATGGCGGATCGGGTCTTGGGCTTTCCATCAGCCGTGATTTAGCGCGTCTAATGGGCGGTGACATCGAGGTTAAGTCGGAATTTGGCAAAGGCTCAATTTTCACTTTAACCCTTCCACTTGTTTCCGCAGATAATAAAACTATTGAGCCGAAAGCCTCGACTAATAATGCGCTTATGCACGATGACGCTGGTCATGTCATTTCAATTCTCGGGGTTGATGACAATATTACCAACCGCAAAGTTATGGATATGATTCTTGCTCAAACTGGTGTTAATCTGACTTTGTGCGAAAACGGCCAAGAAGCGGTCGATGTTTGCAATCAGGAAAAATTCGACATCATTCTCATGGATTTGCAAATGCCAGTATTGGACGGATTGAGTGCCATAAGGCTAATCCGCGAAATGGAAATTCGCAATGCCGTGACAGCAACTCCGATTGTTGCGGTTTCAGCAAATGCGATGTCCCACCATATTGATGAGGCTATTGAGGCAGGCGCTGATGATTTCCTCGCCAAGCCTTTCACGCCAACTGCCTTATTGTCCATGATTGAAAAAGCAATTGACGCGAAAAGCCGAACTTCGAGGAAATCGCCAAAAAAGACGGCGAAAAAAGGTTAATCAATATCCATCGGGCGTTCACCATCCAATGAGCTCGCGCGTTCCACCAAATTCTTGAACTCGTCGATTTGCCCATTGGCGTCCGAACTACCAATTTGGCTCGCTAGATACCTGATGTCGCCATATCGCAAATCACCAACCCAAGGGTCATTTCGTAGTTTTTGCGCAAAGCCCGCGACCGCAAGCGCCAATTTGGTTGCGCTTGGGCTATTGCCGCCATTCACGACATCGGCTTGGGTGATTGGGCGTTCTATAAGCCGCGATTGGCTTTGCCCGGGTAATTTATAGCGAAGCCGCAAAAACCCGATTTCGCCACTTGGCGTTGGCCGTGCTTCATTTTGGTAACGAAGCGGATCCACGCTTGAATTGCCGCCAACCGGCGTAATTTCATAAAGCGCAGTCACTTGATGGCCCGAGCCAATTTCGCCGGCATCAATATTGTCATTATTAAAATCTTCGCGGTTGAGGGCGCGAGTTTCATAGCCGATTAAACGATATTCGGAAACCCGCCTTGGATTAAATTCGATTTGCGCTTTCACATCATTGGCGATGGGATACATTGCACCTCTGAATTGAGTTTGCAAAATGCGCCGCGCTTCGGGCAGGCCATCAATATATGCTGCAGTTCCATTTCCGTTTTGCGCCAAAGTCTGCATCATATTATCATTGTAATTTCCGCGACCAAACCCAAATACCGACAAATAAATGCCACGGTCTTTGCCTTGCCTTACGAAATCTCGCAATTGGTTGGGGTCGGTTATGCCGACGTTAAAATCGCCATCTGTCATAAGAATCACGCGGTTTACACTGCCTTGATGCATGTTTCTTTCGGCCATTCGATAAGCAAGGCGAATGCCTTCGGCGCCAGCAGTTGAACCGCCAGCGTGTAAAACTTCTAATGCGCACACAATATCGCGGGTTGCATTTCCACGGGTTGGTTCAAGCACAACGCCAGAAGCGCCCGCATAAACCACCATTGAAATCCTGTCATTGCCATTTAATTGCGGCAGCATCATGCGCACTGTGCGCTTTGCCAATGGCAAGCGATCTTCGGGCTGCATAGAACCTGAAACATCCATCAATAATACTATATTGAGTGGTGCGCGAGTTGTTCGTATTGTGTCATAACCTTGTAGGCCAACATGGATTATTTGCTTCCCTGCCGCCCAAGGCGAGGGCGCGACCACAACATTAGTTGAAAATGGGGCGCTGCGTTCACGTGGCATTGGGTAACTATATTGGAAATAATTCAAAAACTCCTCGACCCGAACTGCTTCGCTTGGCGGTAATCTGCCCTCATTTAAGAACCTGCGAGAATTGGCGTAACTGGCAGTATCATTTTCCATGGCGAAAGTTGAAACTGGTTGTTCGCTCACTTGCTTGAAGCCGTTTATCTGCGCATGCGGATAGCGCTCAGTATTCGGCGGAATTGGTCGCGGGTAAGGCATTGGATGCGGCATTATCCGCGAGCCAGTAACCGCAACCGACTCTGAGGCAGCACCCGATGGGGGTGGCGGAGGAGGCGGAGGCGGGGGAGGGGGTGGCGGCGTAGGATAATATGACGGACTTGGTTGACTCAGCTCTTTCGGCGCAGCACGCTGTAGGTTTGGCGCAGACGTGCCAACGGGAGCGCGCGCATTACCATAGCCCGAACGGCCATAGCCCGAACTATCATATTCAGGCCGTTCATATTGTGGGCAATTGAAATCTTGCGCATCGATTTCGGTTGTGTCGTAATTATTCTGCGCGACTTGTTGATAGGTTACAGGCGCAGAACATGCCGCTAAATTGGCAAACAGAAACCCAGCGAGCGAAACTTGAACAATCGGCTTTGCAAAACTTTTTGAACGGAAAAAATTGTTTGAAATTACCATAATGAATGCCTCCGCAAATTTGTTACGGCAAATGACAACCTAACCAAGGCAATCAAAAGGCGGGTTTGTGGCTAAAAAATGATTAGTTTACGGCAAATATGGTGGCTCTAGGGTCAGGACTCAATAATATAGACGAAAAGCCGCCAAAATGGCTTCATATTGGGCGCAAATCTTACTCAAAGAGGGGATAAACCCTCTTTTCGCAATCTTCACGCCCACTATTTTGCCATTTTCACGGCTTTTTCGCCAATATTAATGGGTCCTGACCCTAGCCGATTACCGAAACCTCAAATGATTCAATAACCAAATTTGCCAGGAGTTTTTGCGCCATTTCGCGGCCTTTTGAAACGGCAACTTCTTGGCTAGTCGTGTCAATATCAATTTCAATCGATTTACCAATTCGCACTTCGCCAACTTCGGCAAAACCCAAGCTGTGCAGGGCTTGGCCAACAGCGCGGCCTTGCGGATCTAAAACTCCGGGTTTCAATTTTACATCAACGCGTATTTTCATAAGGCTCTAACTTTCAACCAAGGCAATATTTGGATCTTTGAAAATGCCCAATCTCTTGGCAACTTCGGCATAGGCTTCGGAAAGCCCACCTAAATCTTGGCGAAAACGGTCCTTATCCAATTTATTATTGTCGCGCGCGTCCCAAAGTCTGCATGAATCTGGGCTGATTTCATCGGCCAAAACGGTGCGCACCAATTCGCCTTCAAATAATCGTCCAAATTCCAATTTGAAATCAATAAGGCGAATTCCGACTGCTGCGAACATTCCAGTTAAATAGTCATTGATGCGCAATGCCAAAGCCATAATATCGTCAAGTTCTTGGGTCGCTGCCCAATTAAATGCGGTAATATGTTCTTCGGCAACAATTGGATCACCAAGCGCGTCATTTTTATAATAAAACTCAACGATGGAACGCGGCAATATTTCGCCTTCGGGAATCCCAAGTCTTTTTGAAATGCTACCCGCAGCAACATTGCGAACCACGACTTCAAGCGGGATAATTTCGACTTCACGAATAAGCTGTTCGCGCATATTCAAGCGGCGGATAAAATGCGTGGGTACACCAATGGCGTTCAATTGCGTCATGATAAATTCGGAAATCCGATTATTAAGAACGCCTTTGCCTTCAATAATTGCGTGTTTTTGGGCATTGAACGCAGTCGCATCATCTTTGAAATATTGGATAAGCGTGCCAGGCTCTGGGCCTTCATAAAGAATTTTGGCCTTGCCTTCATAAATTTTCTTACGTCGTGACATTTTATGCCTCAAAACAAGCTATTTGCCCAAATTGGCATAGCTTTGATAAATGCGATTGCCGTTGGTTATGATTCCAATTGGACTTTCAATGCTCTAGCACGAAGCTCGAAGGCCAATCAACTTTGCGAACTAGTTAATTCACCGTAAATCGGAGATAGTGGCAGTCAATCTTTTCTTTTTTGCACAGACGCGCGCACTCAAACCTTGATTGTGGAGCGATTTACTAATAATGCCGATTTTGACTAAACCAAATATTGGACGAGAACATGAATAATTTTGAAGAACGCGAAAAAGGTGAAGAACTTAAACATGTGCTTAGCCAAGAACAAGAATTCAAAATTGCGTCACGTCGCAACAAATTATTAGGGCTATGGGTCGCAGAATTATTGGGGCTTGCTGGCGACGAGGCTGACAAATATGCTTTGTCCGTTGTAATTGCCGATGTCCAAGAAAAAGGCAGCGAAGACGTTTTTCGCAAAGTCTTTGCCGATTTGCAAAACGCAAAGTCCGAAGTGAGTGAGCACATGGTTCGCCGTGAAATGGCGAATTATTTGGACATAGCGCGCGCAGAATTTGCCAATTCCTAAGATCAATATGAAACGACTTGCGTTTTTCCTGTTCCTAACAATGACTGCATCTCTTAGTGCTTGTGCCATGGCGCCAGTCGAAAGTGATCCCGCCGCAGCGCAAGCGCGCTATGCCCGAATGGCCGATGATTGCTATAAACGTGGCGGCACTTGGAATGATAATGTTAAGACTTGCGTGGGTGCGGATCCGTTGCGGTAATAGGTCGTCTATTTGCCAATACTTGCGGCTGATTGCCGCTTTGCTGCAAAATTGCCACAATTGCCTTGTTTTTTCCATCAAAATACACCAAAATCAACGAAATTCAAACTTATTCAAGCCGCATTTTTGTTGGATTTTGTTGCATGCTCAATGAGGGGCTTAATTTTGGGGAATAAAATGAAACGATTATTATTAACAACAATTGCAGGTCTTAGCTTAATTTCAACTTCGGCATTTGCGCAGGCCAGCCAAACCAATTCGCATCAAAATGTCGTCTCATCGCAATTACGTGCAGCCGAGGCCGCTTATCTATCGTTAGGGTTTAGACGAACAACTACAACGGGTTCGCAGTCTTTGAATGATGACGGCAATGCCACTTTTAATATGCCAGTAATTGCAGGGCAGCGCTACGCGGTTTTGGGCGCTTGCGATAGTGATTGCACGGATCTTGACATCAAAATCTTGGATGCAAGTGGTGCGATGGTAACCCAAGACGCGGCTACCGATGATTTGCCAACTGCGTATTTTGAAGCCCGGCAAACTGGCAATTATCGCCTGCAAGTGACAATGTATCAATGCACTTCTAACCCTTGTTATTATCAGGCAACGGTTGTTTCATTTGGCACTCCAACACCTACGCCTGCGCCTGCGCCTGCGCCAGTCGCACAAAATAACAATTATGATGCGCAAGTGACCAGCCAATTGGATCGCGTGGAAGAAGTAGCAAATGGCATGAACTACCGCCGCTTATTCCGCTCACCAATGATGCATATGGATAAAGACGCAGTTGAAAATTATACTGTCGTGTTAACGCAGGGTGTGAATTATAAAATCGCTGGTGTTTGTGACAATGACTGCCCAGATATGGACATCAAATTGATTG
The DNA here is from genome assembly GCA_009773395.1 of Hyphomonadaceae bacterium. Taxonomy (GTDB): domain Bacteria; phylum Pseudomonadota; class Alphaproteobacteria; order Caulobacterales; family Aquidulcibacteraceae; genus Pseudaquidulcibacter. The sequence continues at coordinate 300,603 of WRPI01000004.1, forward strand.
ATCCAAATGGCCGCGAAGTCGCCGCTGACGTGCTAACCGACAGCGTGCCAATTGTTGACTACCTAGCCGCGCGTGGCGGAGCATTTACCGTTCGCGTAGTTATGTATAATTGCACTTCGAACCCTTGCTCGGCTGGCGTAACAGTAATGGCTGCGCGGTAAAATTGCCAAACAAAATGACGAAAAAGCCGCCTTGTTTAGGCGGCTTTTTTTGCTTTTTCGCCGTATAATTTCACCTTAAATGGCCCGCCCCAAAATACTTTTCCGAGGCCGCGTAACATTTTATCATAAGCCCAAGCCCGCTGTGGATGCCGCAATATCCAAAGCGCTAATGCAATGGGAGCCATGACAAGCGCCTGCACAACTCCTTTGGCCATCGAAGCGACACCCGCAACATAATTTGGTGTTGCGGCATCAAAATACTGGGCAGTTGTATTGTGGCCATAGGCAAAGCCGCGCAAAGTTAAATAGCGCCAATTGGCGCGATTGCTTGGCACATCTTCATATACCCAAGCATTTTCGGCCCAGCCGAACTTGCCGCCCTTGGACGCAATATAAGCCCAAAGTAAATCATCTTCGCCACCAGTATCATTGGTCATGGGGTTGAAGGGCGGTTTGAGTTCTTGGGTTGCTGCAACCGATAATAAGCAATTGCCGCAGCCATAGGGTTTTTCGATTATGCGAGTAGGGCCAGAAACCAGCCGCGAAAAAAATAGTTTGAAGAAGTCATGCGGTTCTTGGTATCCTTGCTCAAGCCTTGCTTCAATTGGGCCAAACACCACTTCGGCTTCGGTTTCTTTTTGCGCCGCCACCAGCATTTCAAGCCAATTTTCAAACGCCACTTCATCATCATCAAGGAAGGCAATGAACGTGCCTTTGGCTAATTTGACTGCACTATTGCGGGCATTAGCGACGCCAGCTTCGGGTTCAATTGCATAGGTAAAGTCAATTTGTTTGGCTTCGGCTTCTGCAGCCAAAATATCGGCACTCAATTTTGCCGAAGCATTGCGGTCATTGTCCATCAAAATAATTTCAAATTTCGGCGCATTTTTTTGGTTCAAAACTGAACGCACTGAGTTTAAGGCACCTTGAGCGCGATGAAAAGTGAGGATTATGACGCTAATTTCAATGGTCATTTGCTTGGTCCATTGCTTCAGCGGCCCATGATGCGCGCCAGAACTTAATTGCCATGCGGCGAATAAATAGTGAGAAAATTTGATTTTTGTCCAAGCTTATCGCTTTTGCCAGCGGTCGGAATATTTGATGAAAGGGCAAGTGGCGAACAAACATCGCAGCTTTAGTGCCACGAAATCGTTTTGCAATTGGGTGTTTTTGTAATAATAACCGCAAATTGGTGCCCGCTTCTTGGTATTTATTCAAAACCGTCGCAGTTTTATCAAGGCCGACATGGATTGCAATATTGTCGATATGAACCAGCCCATATCCCGCTTTGACGGAACGCAAAGCCCATTCTGTATCTTCCCAGCCCCAGCCATGAAAGCCAGAATCAAATGGCTCTTTGTCTAAGACGTCGCGCCTGACCAATAAATTATTCGACGCAACCGCATATGCGCCTTTCAGCTTGCGTTCACTTGCTGGTCGGCAATCGCCAGCTTGCGACAAACTATGGTGTAAAATGGTGTCAATGTTCACATTCGCAGCGCGAGTTGTAAAACCGCCATAAACCACGGCGGAAGCATTTTTTTCAATCAGATCCAAATAACGCCTTAAAAATAGATTGTCTTGGGGCAGCATATCGGCATCAACAAACAACACATAATTGGCGCGGCATTCCAAAATTGCGCGATTTCGAGCCGCAGACCGTCCGCGATTTTGCGAAAAGCGAATTTTCTTCACTGACCCTGGCCAATTTTCGATTGCCGCACTTACTGCACTATCCAAGTCGTCATCGCCGCTACCATCATCGACCAATATTATTTCTACGTCCTTTGCGCCTTCAAGGCGTGAAAAAGCCTCAATCAAAGCGCATGGGTCATCGCGAAAATAGGGAATTGCAATGCTTAATTTTGGCTTGTCAGTATGCGCCGCATTTTTAACAAGAATGTTCTCTTCGGTCACAAATTGTCTTTCAGCATTTATCGAATATTGGCTGAACCCATATACAATGCTTATCTGAACATAATATTGACAGAAGTGCCTGTAATGATCAAACAGGCAAAAAAATACCGCCCTTTTGGGGCGGCATTTTTTCTGCGATTTGCTTATTCTAGTTCACGCCTAAAATTTTCGAAGCCAGCATAAGAACTGGGCCCAAAAATACTGCCACAATTAAAGTCGAAGCAAGCAAGCTTTGAATCAATTGAACATGGGCGGTGCCATCATCGGCGTTAAAAAATTCTTCAGAATATAGTTTCATGGGGAGGATTCCTTTTCGGTTTGTTGTTATTAAGACATATAGTGCATCTGCGAGAAAATGTCAATGAATAATATGTAAAATGTTCAGTGTTCATTATTCGCAGAGTAGTTATGCAAAACTGCATGACAAATCGCGTGAGCTCTGCGCGACATTACTGATAATTTAGTCGCGAATTCGCCAATGCGACGTTTTGCCAAATGGAAAATCATACAGAAAATTCTACATTTAAAGAAATATAGTAGCCTTAGCAGTTGCAGTTTGGCTTGTAGTTTGGTTGGGGTATTTTGGCAAAAACCGTCGGAAATATTGATGTTCATGAAGTGCCGGCAATTCTGGTTGAAATCGCGCGCGGTTTCAAATCACATGGCGCGCTTTACGTTTTGGCGATTTTCACCGCGCTTTCGGGGCAAGTCGTTGGGTATTTTTACGGACGCGAAAGTGCCAATTCTTATTTTCGCGGTTTCTTCACCGAAAATTTCCTAAATTCCGCAATTGGTGCCTTGGGTCTATTCTGCGCGATATTCCTGCTGCATTCGATTTTTACAACGCGCCCGCGCAATCTCTGGGTTCATGTAACCAAGACTTTGCGCGAAAATATTTTTTCGCATTCCAGATTGGCGAACGGTTTTCACGGGGTTTTATTAATTGCGCTTACGCTTGGCGGTTATAGTTTTTGGAAGCAACAAGTCGCCAATATCGGCGGCTTTGCTTTTGACAAAGCACTGGTCAAGATTGACTTGATGTTGCACGGCGGCGCTCTGCCGCAAGAATTGCTGGATCGGATTATCGCCTTTCCGGTAATGGCCATTTTTATCGACGCTTTTTACATTTTTTGGTTCCCTATTCAGCTAGTCGTCATTGCGTCAATGTCCTTCCAAAAAATTGCCAGCTTTCATCGCTATCGATATTTGCTGACTTTCGGGCTGAATTATTTGGTGATTGGCGTCATTGCGGCAAATTTAGTTTCAACTGCAGGGCCAGTATATTTTGAAAGATTGAATCCAGGCTCTGACATCTATGCGCACCACATGGCGATTTTGGATCAAATAACGCCAAGTTTTCAACTGCACGCGACCCAATGGCAAGACGCACTTTGGGCCGCATATATTAGTTCGCCATCCTATTCATATATTTCGGCCTTTCCGAGTATGCATGTCGCCAATGCAATGCTGGTTTTTCTGATTAGCCTAAAATATGGGTTATTGATAAGGATTTCAGGGTTTTTGTTTCTATTTTTGACATTGGTTGGCAGCATATTTTTGGGTTGGCACTATGCTGCCGATGGTTATGCCGCGATATTGATAGTCTTAGGCGAATGGTGGCTCGCTGGCAAAATCGCGAACAAACAAGTCCACTGATTATTTTGCTAACCCATGGATCAAATGCGAAATGATGCCATCAAGTTCTTTTCGTAAATATTCAAGATTATAGCAATGATGTATTTGCGGATAACGATATTTCATGGTCGCGCATTGTAAGACTTCGGCAGTCCATTCAACGTCTTCAAATTCACGAAATTCACCGCTTGCGATGCCGTCGTTTAGAATGGCGACAATCAAACCACGTTCTTTTGCCAACCTCTGATTGGCAAATTCCGGCCTTTGGCTAATTATTGCCTGCGCCATTTCAAAAACTTTATTGCTTTCGGCAATATGATTATAGGTTTCGGTCAAAACTGTATGCGCCAATTTATACAGGCGTTCAATTGCCGTGCCTTTTGATTTAATAACTTCAACCAGAATTTCATGGTCATGGTCGCCATGTTTGGTTGCTATGGCTTCGGCTATATCCAATTTGGAAACAAAAAACCTATATAAATTGCCAGTGGACATTTTAAGATCCCGCGCGATTTCGGCCATTGCTGTTTTATTATAGCCATAATGCATAAAGCGCTTTGACGCGGCTTCAAGGATTTGCATAGATGTTTCTTGCTTTTCGTCCATTTACGACCCTAACATTACTCTACGTAACGATAGCCGCAAATAAATGAACGGTCAATTCATTGTTCAGTGAAGGAAAAAGGAACATGCAACTATTGCCTTCTAAAGTTGGAGTATTGGGTGGCGGCGCTTGGGGGACAGCTTTGGCGCAAGTTGCCGCAAGTGCTGGCAATGAAGTATTAATCTGGGCATTTGAAGCTGATGTTGTTAATGACATAAACAAAAACAACCAAAATTCGGCATTTTTGCCCAATATCGTGCTTTCGAGCCGGGTTAGGGCGACCAATAATTTGGCAGAACTTGGCCAATTGGACTTAGTCATGGCGGTGATACCGGCACAATTTACACGTTCAACCTTGGAAAAATTCGCGCCATTCGCGCGCGCTGGCTTGCCAATCGCGCTTTGTTCAAAAGGCATCGAACAATCGTCACTTAAATTTATGACTGATGTATTGTCAGAAGTCGTGCCGCAAGCGGTTCCTGTTGTTATATCAGGGCCAAGTTTTGCCAAAGATGTGGCAATTGGCAAACCGACAGCAGTGACCCTTGCTTGCACCGACCGCGATTTGGGTGAAAAACTAAACCAAATGCTAGGAATTGCGACATTTAGACCATATTGGGTGCAAGACTTAATCGGCACCGAAATTGGCGGTGCGGTGAAAAACGTATTGGCAATTGCCTGCGGCATGGCGGAAGGTCGAAAACTTGGCGAAAGTGCCCGCGCCGCCCTTATTACGCGCGGCTTTGCGGAAATGATGCGGCTTGGTGTTAAATTGGGTGCGAAGCCTGAGACCCTAATGGGGCTATGCGGTTTGGGGGATTTGGTGTTGACCTGCTCGTCCACCAGTTCGCGCAACTTTTCCTTGGGCCGGGCTTTGGGTGAGGGGCAGAGTGTCGAACAGGCGCTTTCGGGCAAATTATCGGTCGCTGAAGGCGCAGCAACTGCGCCAGCTTTGGCGGCGCTGGCAAAGCGCGAAGGAATTGAAATGCCAATTTGCCAAGTGGTCAATGCAATTTTGCGAGAAAAATTGACAGTTGATGAAGCAATAAATGCACTATTGAACCGCCCATTTCGCGAGGAAGGAATCTAGGTCATGGACTCAATAAAAAGTGCAAAAATCCGCAAAAATGGCTTTATATTGGGAGCGAATCTTACTCAAAGAGGGGATAAACCCTCTTTTCGCAATCTTCACACCCACTATTTTGCCATTTTTACGGCTTTTCCACCCTTTTTAATGAGTCCATGACCTCGAATTGCCACATTATTTAATCACTTGCTTTGATAAGCCAAATTCCGTTGAATTGCGCATGGCGACCCGACCTGCGCATTTGGAATATGTTGACACATTTTCGGATGTCAGAAAAATCGCGGGCCCAATGCTGGATGGTGAAGGCAAACCCAAGGGATCGGCATTTATTATGGATTTAGCAAACATAGCCGCTGCCGAAGATTTCGTAAAAAACGACCCTTATGAAATGGCAGGCCTATTTGCCCGCCATTCAATCGAGTTGTTTAGTCCATTGATGGGGCAATGGGTCGGAGGTTAAATTTCATCGCATATCCATTGGCCGTCAATTTGCCGACATCTGATGCCTGCTACTTGGTTCAGAATTTTACGGGCTTCGACACCCAAGTTCCCTTGATCATGCGCAACGGCCTTCATGAGGCTTAAGCCTTCTTGAAACTTATCATCTCCGGCTTCACCAGTTAAATAGACGCTTCCAAGAAAATACATTCCCAAAATGCTCTCAGCTTGCGCAGATTTTACAAGTAATTCCATCGCGGTCTCGGTTGATTGCTTGACCCCGTCGCCATCAAGAATTCGCATTGCAAGGGTTGCCATTGCATTAGGTTCTTCAGCGTCGGCGGCTTCTCGCAACAGCGCTAAACCAGCGATTTTATCAACCCTAACACCTACCATGCCCTCAAGCAGAAACACTGCATAGTCGAATTTTGCTGCTGCATAACCATTATCGGCGCTCGCTTTTATAAGCCTAACGCCTTCACGTTCATCTTTTGGAACTGCGGTTCCTTCTAGCAACATATTTCCATAAACATGCTGCGCAATTACATCTTCTTTTTGCGCAGCTTCAGCAAGCAGCCTTAAAGCCTCAGTTTCGTTTTTTGTGACTCCTCGTCCTTCAAGGAGCACAAGTGCATATAGCGTTCTGGCGGTGTAATCATCGAGGTCTGAAGCTTTTTTATACCAACTTGCGGCTTCAGCCTCATTTTTTGTTATGCCGTGCTGTCCTGAAGCAAGCATTACACCATAACTTAACATTCCAATTGTCGAATCATTATTTGCGGCTTCAATAATCAGCCGCTTGCCTTCTTCAATATTGGCCTCAACACCGCGACCCTCAATCAGCATCATGCCATATTGTGCTTTGGCATCGTCATGATAATAGCGTATCGCATTTTGGTATAATCTCGCGGCTTCGACATCGCTTTTTGGAACACCGTCTCCAGCTTCATATAATTGCGCCAACAAAACCATTGCTTCAGTCGAACCCAAATCAGCCGCGCGTCTTATTAGCCTAACCGCTTCAGCCTCATTTTTAGGCACGCCTTTGCCAACAAGATGGAGTAAGCCAAGGCTTGTCATTGCACTTGTTGACCCGATGTCAATTGCCCGATTATATAGCCGAACCGCCTCACGAGGGTTTTTCGCCATGCCAATTCCACCTGCGTTGACACGGGCAAGGTTCTCTATCCCTTCCCAATCATCTAGTTCTGCGGCGCGGCGATAAAGCCCTACTGCAGCGGGAATGTCCTTTGGCACATCGGAGTTAAATTCATAAATATTTCCCAGTGCGCACATTGCTTCTGAATCGTTTTCATTTACGAGGCCTGTCAAAATGCGTATACCTTCGGCAATGTTTTTCGGAACATTTCGACCATCTATCAGCATATTTGCATAGGTAATTTGCGCGAATTCGCTATTGAGGTCGGCCGCCCGTTTTATCCATTCCACGCCTTTGGCAACGTCTTTTGCTATGCCATCGCCATAAATAAGGTGGCTTCCGTAAGTTATCATTGCATAAGGGTCTTCGCTATTCGCAGCTCTTAAAATAAGCCTTGCGCCTTCGGTCTCATTTCTTGGGACGCCTTCGCCAAATAGGAACATAGTTCCGATACGAAGAATTGAAGTATCGTCGCCTATTGCTTCGCCCATGCGGTAATATTGCATTGCTTTTGAATGATCTTTGGCAACATGGGCGCCAGAATTATACAAACCGCCAAGCATCACCATTCCAGAAGGACTTCCAGCCACTACCGCTTTTTCAAGCCACGAAATGCCAGTCGCCACGTTTTTTGTCACTCCAATACCTGTAATATAATGGCTGCCCATTTCGGCCATGGCAAACCCATTGCCCGCTTCGGCAGCGCGGCGGTATAAATTCATTGCTTCGCGCAAATCACGCCTCGTACCAATACCGTAACCCAAGTGTCCGCCTAAATTGACCATTGCATAGGGAAATGGCACGCGGTTGGCGCGGCGATAAAAAGCCACCGCGTCTTGATTGCTTTTTGGGCGTCCTTTGCCATAAGCGGCGCAAATGCCAGCCAAAAGTGCCGCAACGGGGTCATTGGCATCGGCCGCGGCAACGAACTCTTGATATTTGATCGCGCCGCCTGCTTTAGCGAGTAAATCCTCATCATAAAGGACTTGAAAGTCGCGTTCATCTAAATTCCATTTTGCAGCAAACGCCAAAAGCGAGGCATCTAAATGTGCAACTGAACTCGTGCCCGACTGTGCCTGTGCGTATGCGACAGGAGCTGTACCCAAACTAAGACTAACGGCAATAAAACTTGCGCAAATAAAGCGTGAAGACATAAATATTCCCTTCAATTATTTACGCAATTAGAAATAGAAATCGCCGAGAGTCAAGGCAACAATCGCCTAAAACCGCAAGACCTTCACATATCTTACTTGCGGTATTGCTTTTAGTTGCGCCATAACCTCATCGGGGACATCACTGTCAATGCCGACCATTGCGATTGCGTCTTGGCCTTCTTCTTCGCGGCCCAAATGGAAAGTCGCAATATTTACGCCTGCTTGACCTAGCATGGTTCCAAGCGCGCCAATGAAGCCGGGTTTATCGGCATTATTCACAAACAGCATTAGCGGATGGAAATGGGCGTCCAATTCCATGCTTTTTACTTCGACAATTTTTGGCTGGCCGCCAACAAGTGTGCCAGCCAAAGTGCGCCACTTGCCGCCAGTTTGAATTTTCACCCGCATTAAACTATCATAAGTGGGTGAAATTTCACGTTTGGCTTCAGTGAACGGTGTGCCGCGCTCCTTCAAAATTGCTGGTGCCGAAACCATGTTTATTTCCGCCAATAATGGCCGAAGTATTCCTGCCAAAGCAGCCGAAGTTAATGGCGCAGTATTGAGATGAGTAACTGCGCCTTCATATTCAATTTCAATCGCATCAAGGCCATCATCGGCAATTTGCCCAGCAAACAGGCCCAATTTTTCAGCGAGTGCCACCAATGGCTTAAGTTTAGGTGCTTCTTCGGCAGTAATCGACGGCGTGTTAAGCGCGTTGGTGACTGCCCCGCTTAGCAAATAGTCCGCGATTTGTTCGGCCACTTGCAGCGCCACATTTTCTTGGGCTTCTGAAGTTGAAGCGCCCAAATGCGGGGTTGCTGTGAAGTTAGGGCAACCAAACAACACATTTTCGCGCGCTGGTTCGGTGGTGAACACATCAAATGCCGCCGCGCCAACATGACCCGAATTAAGCGCATCTGCCAATGCTTGTTCATCGACCAAGCCACCACGGGCACAATTGACAATCAAAACCCCTTTTTTGGTTTTTGCCAAATTTTCACGGCTCAGGATATTTTTGGTTTTTTCGGTTAAAGGCACATGAAGAGTTATTGCGTCGGCACGCTGCAAAAGCTCATCTAGCTCTACTTTCTCGACACCCAAAACAATTGCCCGTTCGTGGGACAAAAATGGATCATAGGCCACGACTTTCATTTTAAGGCCAAGCGCCCTATCGGCTGCAATCGAACCAATATTGCCACAACCAATCAAGCCCAAAGTTTTTGCATAAAGCTCGACACCATTAAAGCGGTTCTTTTCCCACTTGCCGGCTTGCGTTGAAGCGTCCGCAGCGCCGATTTGGCGAGCAGCCGCGAACAAAAGCGCAATTGCGTGTTCGGCAGTGGTAATAGCATTGCCAAACGGCGTGTTCATAACAATCACGCCTTTTTGCGTGGCGGCAGGTATGTTCACATTATCAACGCCAATGCCTGCGCGCCCAATCACTTTAAGGTTAGTGGCTGCGGCCAAAACATCGACATCAACTTTGGTATTTGAACGAATGGCAAGGCCCGAATATTCGCCGATTATCGCAATAAGTTCGGCTTTGGTTAGGCCGGGTTTGTAATCAACAGCAACACCACGGCGGGTGAAAATATCAATCGCCGCTTGGCTGATTTCGTCGGAAATAAGTACTTTTGGTTTTGTCATAATAATGGTCTTTCGATAAATTGGAATTTCTACTTCTTGTCCTCCCTTGCGACCCGTACGAGGTTCGGGCGGGGGAGGGGGACCACACGAAGTGTGGTGGAGGGGGTGGCGCTAAATGCTCCCCCGCAAGCAGGGGAGCATTGGCGCGGTCATAATTTCGCAATCTCGCTGGCAAAGGCCCAATCGAGCCATGGCAAAAGCGCGGCAACGTCCGAAGTTTCTACGGTCGCGCCACACCAAATCCGCAGGCCGGGCGGTGCTGCGCGGTAACCACCTACATCAAGCGCGGCACCAGCTTTTTCAAGCGTGCTGGCCAAGTTTTTGGCAAAATTTGCTTGACCTTCTTCGTCCAGCGATGTCACGCGGGGGTCAATAACTTTCAAGCAAACGCTGGTATTTGATTTGGTGTCATCGCGCGCCGATAAATTGGCAACCCATGGAGTTTTGGCGACCCAGCTGTCAATCACCGCCAAATTTGCATCTGCGCGCGCCATTAATCCTTGCAAACCGCCGACGGATTTCGCCCAATTTAGCGCGTCAATATAATCTTCAACTGCAAGCATAGAAGGCGTGTTGATGGTTTCGCCTTTGAAAATGCCTTCAATCAATTTGCCTTTGGAAGTTAGGCGGAAAATCTTGGGCAAAGGCCATTCGGGGGCGTATGTTTCCAAACGCTCTACAGCGCGTGGTGACAATATCAATATGCCATGCCCACCTTCGCCGCCCAATGCTTTTTGCCAAGAAAGTGTGGTTACGTCTAATTTACCCCAATCCAAATCTTGGGCAAAAGCGGCGCTGGTTGCATCGCAAATGGTAAGGCCTTCGCGGCTATCCAAAATCCAATCGGCATTGGGAACGCGCACACCTGATGTTGTGCCATTCCAGGTGAAAATAACGTCTGCGGTTTGTGTGGGGACGGCGGTAAGGTCAGGCAAATCGCCATAGCCGGCTTTTATGACCATTGGATCCAATTTCAATTGCTTGACGGTATCGGTGACCCATTCTTCGCCAAAACTTTCGAACGCCACAACGCAAACTGGCTTTGGCCCAAGCAATGACCATAAAGCGGCCTCAACTGCACCAGTGTCGGAAGCGGGCATAATGCCAATGCGGTAATCAGCCGGTACTTGTAAAACTTCGCGGGTTAAATCAATTGCCAATCCAAGGCGGCTTTTGCCAATTTTGGAACGGTGCGAACGGCCAAGGCACTCGGTGGCAAGCGCAGATGCACTCCAGCCCGGACGCTTTTTGGTTGGCCCCGATGAAAATCGTGGGTCTTGTGGCAAAATTGTAGGGGGGTTCGCGCCATTGTTCACGCCAGCGCCAGCGTTAATTTCATTCGTCATTTAGTCATCCTCACAGATGAGCGCCCTACGGTGGGATAGGGTGGCCCAGCGCGCTAATGCAGCATATTGATTATTATTGCAAGCGCTCATATGTTTTTGCTGCCTGTATAGGTTCGCCAAAAACACTGAAAAAGAAACAATGACACCGCTTGAAATTCTCAAAAAGACCTATGGATATGATGCGTTTCGTAGTGTTCAGGCGGAGGTGATTGATCATATTATAGCGGGCGGAAGTGCTTTTCTTGTTATGCCTACGGGCGGCGGCAAATCGCTTTGTTATCAAATCCCGTCTTTATGCCGTGAAGGTATTGGCATAATAATTTCGCCTTTGATAGCGTTGATGCAAGATCAAATTATTGCCATGCAGCAAATTGGAGTGCACGCCGCTACCATCAATTCGAGCATGAGTGAAAGTGCCGTTAGCGAAGTTTTTGCTTCTGTGCGGGCCGGCGATCTCGACATGCTATATGTTGCGCCCGAGCGATTATTGATGCCGACATTTCTGAATTTCTTAGCTGAAATCAAAGTCGCATTATTTGCAATTGACGAGGCGCATTGTGTTTCGCAATGGGGGCATGATTTTCGCCCGCATTATCAGGCACTTGAAGTGCTCGCAAAGCGCTTTCCCATGGTGCCGCGCATCGCGCTTACTGCGACTGCGGACACTCCAACTCGCAATGATATTATCCTCCGTTTAGGGCTGCAAAATGGCCGCACCTTCATTACAGGGTTTGATCGCCCAAATATCCACTATGAAATCGCAGCCAAGGAAAATACAAAAAAACAAATTCTGAATTTCATAAAGAGCAAACACCACAATGACAGCGGCATTATTTACTGCTTATCGCGCAAGAAAACCGAAGAAACTGCGCAGTGGCTTTGTGATGAAGGCTATCAAGCGCTTCCCTATCATGCAGGCATGAACCCGCAGAATCGTAACCATAATCAAGCGCGATTTTTGCGTGAAGATGGCATTATTATGGTTGCAACAATTGCATTTGGTATGGGTATTGATAAGCCAGATGTGCGCTTTGTAATCCATTTAAGTTTGCCCAAAAATATCGAAGCCTATTACCAAGAAACTGGCCGTGCGGGCCGCGATGGATTGCCGGCAAATGCCTTGATGATTTATGGAGTCGGGGATTTATCCCAATTGCGCATCTTCATTGACGAAGGCAATTCTTCGCAAGTTCAAAAGCGCATTGAACATCAAAAACTGAATTCTCTAATTGGTTTATGTGAAACTACTTCGTGTCGGCGGCAGGTTTTGTTGCAATATTTTGGCGATAATTGTTCACCTTGCAATAATTGCGATGCCTGTTTGAAGCCTGCCGAAGTATTTGACGCAACAATAGCCGCGCAAAAAGCAATTTCATGCGTTTTTCGAACCCAAAACCGCTTTGGCATTGTCTATTTGATTGACGTTTTATTGGGCAAAGCAAATGAGCGGATGATTGGTTTTGGCCATGATAAAGTAAGCACATTTGGAATTGGCAGTGAATATAATAAAAGCGAATGGACGAGCATTTATCGGCAATTAATTGCCAAAAACCTGTTGCAAATCAATGCCGAAACTAATGGCTTGCAAATCACTCAGGCGGGGCATGATTTCCTAAAATCGAAAAGTCAATTATTCTTGCGCAAATTCACCGAGCGCAAAGCCGAACGCAGGCGTAAAAATGCAACTGCGTGGCTTGATAACGCAAATGATTTTGCCGCACGGAGTCTTTTCGACCAACTTAAAGCCGCGCGAACCGCCGTCGCCAAAGCCCAAAACCTACCCCCCTATGTGATTTTCCACGACAAAACCCTTTTGGAAATGGCAAGCAAAAGACCCATGTCACAGGACGATTTCGCGCAAATAAGCGGGGTAGGTGAGGTTAAAATTGCAAGATATGGCGAGGTATTTCTTGAGGTGATTCGAAAGTTTGATGGGGGTTAACTCTCAGGTATTCACCCACCGCTGTGATTAGGTGGCACGAGGTCGCTGTTGAGGAAGGCGAGGGGCAAGAAAAAGTGGTGGCGAGGGACTGCCAATTAGGCTCAACCACCTTTAGACCGCGAAAGAGTAAGCTATTCCTGGGTATAAATGCCCTCTCTAACTATTTCATAGTGATTGACTATGTCCCAAAAGACACCATCATCCAGGCTATTCAAATTGTCACAATATTGGTTTCCCCACCGTTCGGGGAAATCATTGTATTTCTTCCATGAACCCATATGCGCAACTGAGCAAAACGCCTCTAATTTTTCCCCGTTCACCCATTGCTTGATTATCTTTTTTTGCATATCAAATTTGAGCTTAAAACCCCTTGGAATTTCCACAGCGTATGTATCCGTCTGCCCAGTCTTTCGCCAAAGGGCAAGGGCAACTGACCAGATTGAACTGACTGAGGCAATGGCTTCGTAAATTTCGTTAGGAATTGGGCGCAAAATAGAAACAGGACTGTAATCATCGGCCTCATGGTCCCAAGTAAATTCAAAATAGCATTTGCGACCTTGAAACTCAGTAACACCGCACCTTGGCCTGTCATAGAAGTTAGTAACTTCCAATATTTTTTCAAAGAGTGGTTTGCCTGCTTGATTTTCAATTTTCATCACCGCATTATATCATATTTGATTTCCGACAAAACTCATTGCAAAATTATTAAGTTTATAGTGTTTTCTTGGTTAGTAGGAAATGCCCTTTTAGTCTGTTGAGACTATTGCTTGAAATGCTCTTGCAAAATCGTGTCTCATTTTGCCGACCCTGCGTCCATCTTTTTAGTTAAATCAATTCTTCAAACCGGCTTCCTCTTTTGAAGCGAACTTGGCAATAATTTCGACATTCTGAAATATAATTCAACGATGAAAGCCGCAGCGAAAAATTGGAATTCAGCGAGCAATTTATGAAGCTGCATAGCGAATGTTTGTATTGTTCTACCCCAAAAAACATCGAACTCGTCTCGTCGCTGATGCATGGACGTGAGTTCGCCAAACGGGCCATAGCCATCCATGATTGAGGTAGTTTCAATTGGTCGAAGCTGCCAATATTCGAAACAAACGCCAATCAAATCGTTCAACTGAAAAGTAACAATCACTGCGCCAGCGATGAACAATATTTGCGCGATTGGGTGATATTTTTCAAATGGGAGAGATGTTTTTTTATCCATAATGGACTATTCTTTTGTTGCTTCTAAAGCCGCAAGAATTTTAAGCAATATCTCAATTACCGCAACAGAGCCTAAGAAACCAACACCATAAGCCATATTAGTTATGAGACCGGTTATAGTCTGTGGAATATTTTCGACCATGAGTACGCTGTTGGTATTGTATTGCACAACATAACTCAAACCTTCTAGCAACGAGACCAATATTATCGCAAAACCGGCCCATAGCAGCACTTTTGAAACAATGAGTAGATCTTTATACTTCATCTTTATCTCCCCTAACAATTCACCCGCAACCAAGCCGCTAAGCCTTCTTCGCTTAAGTTACCAGCGGCAAGGTTCACAAACATAGTTACACACTCTGCATCGCTTGCATTAAGTTCACAACCGTTCAAAATCAAAAAAGTTTCCATAACTACGAAGGCAGTGCGCTTATTCCCATCTATAAACGGGTGGTTTTTGGCGATTCCGAAGGCATAGCCGGCCGCCAAATCGAAGACATCGGGCTTGCCGTAATTTGCCAAATTTTCAGGGCGCGCCATAGCGCTTTGAAGAAGCCCGATATCGTGAATACCAACTCCGCCGCCATGCGCCAATAATTGTTCATCATGCATAGCAAGGGCAATGTTTTCTTTTATCCAAGTCCAGTTTCTCAAAGCAAACTACTTCGCCAATTCATGCAAAACTGCACGTCGCTTTTTCATAACTTTGCGAGCAACTTCCATTTGCGCTGCAAATTCAGGGTCATAGGGCGTAAGTTCGATACCGTTTTTAGTGTCAATAATATGCAGACTATCGCCACTCTCTACCATTAAGCGATCAATCACGTTTTTTGGCAAAATAACGCCCATGCTGTTGCCGATTTTTGTTATTTTTACTTGCGCCATTTTATCGCCTTCGTGTTATTACACAAGTTATAACATGCTTTTGGGGATTTGCAACAAAATTATATTGCCGCCCAAGCTTTCCAGGTGCCAATCGCGTAACATAGACCAATGATGACGCAAATTGCACTTGATCCCAACCAAAATGCTAGGCTTAAATTGGGAAAGGTTTTCATTATTAAAAACGGCATCGTGCCGCGAATTAGATAAACCGCACTTATTCCGACAAGGCAAAATCTCATGAAGGGGAGGCGGGCAACAAGGCCCGCGCCTGCAAACGCATATAGCCCCCAAACCGCCAAAATGCCTGCGATGAACATGGTAATTATTGGCGGATACCAATGTCCGCGCGCCGCCATTTGCGCCATTTTCTCGCCCGCGCCAAAGAAAATATACCATTTGGGGCCACCAAAAATTATGGCCAAATGCAATGCACTCGCGCAAAAACTCAAAATGCCCCCAGAAATTAGAAAATAATTCATAAAATCACCCCAAAACGTACTCTTCAGTATGTAAAAACCAATTGGCAGCATACGCTTAAGTATTTACAATAAAACCTAAGCAATTTGGTTGTCAATACCTTAGCGTATGGAATACAGAGGCGGGATATGAAAAATTTACCGAAATCAAATCAAACCGCAAAATTATCCAAACAAGATTGGATAAAGGCAGGCTTTCGCGCTTTATGTAATGGCGGTGCCAATGCCATAAAAATTGAAGTTATTGCCCGTGAAATTGGGGCAACCAAGGGCAGTTTTTATTGGCATTTTAAGGATTTGCCAGCGCTTCAAGAGGCTATGCTTGATTTATGGCAAGATATTGGAACCAGCCAAGTTATCGATATGGCCGAAGAAATCCCACATCCGAAATACGCTTTATTGGCAATAGTGCGTTTTAGTTTGGCGCCGCCCGAAGTCGAATTTGGTGGCACTTTGGCTGAAATTGCCATCCGAGATTGGGGACGTTGGAATGAAATGGCCAATGCGAGGATTATCCATGTCGATAAGTCTCGCATAGATTATATATTTGAGCTTTTTAGAAAAATTGGTTTTGATGCGGCAACCGCTAAGCAAAAGGCGAATATTCTGTATGCGTCCTATGTTGGTGCAACCCATTTGCGCGCCACTGGCAACGAAATTAAAGATGGCTTGTTAATCGCATTCGCAAGATCTTTGCTAACTTAATTTGCCATTACCCATATTCAAATTTTGTCACAAAATTGTCGCGAAAACTTCATGATGAAATTTACTTCTTAGAAACCTCAGACACCCTATTTAGCCATAAACATAGGTCTAAATGGATTTCATTTTGTGACCACAAATTGGGTATAAAAGGGTCAAAATGTCTATTGCAATTGCTACAAATTTCATCGAACCATTGTTGGAAAGCGCAGTTGGAGCCGAAGCAAGCCAAATATTTACCAGTGACAAAGGCATCCGCACAATTCCGGTCGCAGATCTTGAAGGAAACATTATTGGCACTTTGAATAGGGCAATATTTCTGGCCAAAATGTCAGAGAAGTTCGGCTATGATATTTATCATAAACGCCCAGTGACTCACTTAATGCAGCCTGTTGGTCTAAAAATAGATGTAGAAGAAACCATAGAAGCCGCGGCGCTCGTGATAGTTAAAGCAGGGAACTTGACTGAAACACCGAGTATCATGGTTACGAAAGACGACGAATATTTCGGCTATGCTTCGTCAATCGATATCTTTCGTATTTTGGCAGAATCGATGATGGAAAAGTCAAAAGACCTCGAAATTGCGAAAAGCCTTGCTGATGCCGCGGCAATCGCTAAGTCAGATTTTGTATCAACCATGAGCCATGAAATTAGAACCCCATTAAATGGCGTTATTGGAATGGCGCAAGCTTTATCAAGGGCGGAACTGCGTCCAGATCATGCTAAAATGGTTGCAACTATTTCACAATCGAGCAAATTATTACTTCGACTCGTCAATGATGTTTTAGACATGTCAAAAATTGAAGCTGGGATGCTCGAAATTTCGCCAACAAAAACTCACTTGTTTGAAATATTTCAAAGCTCAGTTGATTTATTTGGGAGGCAAGTAAGTGAAAAAAATCTTGAATTATTGCTTGATCTTGAAAATCTTTCGCGTGACTATTTCATAATCGATGAATTAAGGCTGCAACAAATATTATTGAATTTGATATCCAATGCAGTCAAGTTTACCAAAAAAGGCTCGGTCAAAATTGTCGCTAAGACTATTCAACAATGCGGTGTCGATTTTAGTTTGAAAATAGAAGTCGCAGATACTGGCATAGGGATGAAGCAGTCATTTATGGACGATATGTTTCAGCCATTTACCCAAGCCGATTCGACCATATCGCGAACTCATGGTGGGACTGGATTAGGCCTTTCGATAACGAAGAAATTGGTTAGCCTAATTGGCGGCAATATTTCAGTGGCATCGAAGTTAGGCGAAGGCACAACGTTTAGTATAACATTGCCCATAACCAAATGGCAATCGAACGAAACTACCGATGCTATCGAGAACAATGAACCCGACAAATCAGCAGGCACATCCTATCAAGATTCGCAAGCAGAGTGCCTCAAAATCCTTGTAGTTGAAGACAATGCAACCAACCGATTGGTTATCAAAACTTTGTTTGACGAGCTGGACGTTCATTTGGTTTTTGCCGAAAATGGCAAAATTGGCCTCGAAACTTTCCTTCAAGAAGACTTTGATTGCGTTCTAATGGATTTACAAATGCCTGTCATGGATGGGTTAACCGCAATTCGCGAAATCAGGAAACACGAGAAAACGAAACTTTTGAAGCGGACGCCAATTGTCGCGCTCACAAGCAATGCTCTGCCGATCCATTACGAAGAGTCAAAAGCTGCTGGTGCAGATGCGCATGCAACCAAACCAATTGATTTTTCGAAATTGCTTGATTGCTTAGAACGGGTACTCGCCGAAGTTGAAGCGACCAACCGAGCTGTGGCATAAAACACTTTTCACGGCAAAATCATTGCTAACTTAAAACGCGCAAACTTGGTGTGGTCTCTTCGACTTTCGCCAAGGTTTCACGGGCCTCATCGGCGGTGCGTTGGCGTTCCCACATGGATTTGTAAATGCCGTTTTGGGCAATTAAGTCATCGTGGCGGCCACGTTCGGCAATCAAGCCTTCTTTGAGCACGATAATTTCATCGGCGTTTACAATTGTTGAAAGCCTATGGGCAATAACTAGTGTTGTGCGGTTTTTGGAAACTTCGTCCAAAGCCGCCTGAATTTCGCGTTCGGTATGAGTATCCAATGCGCTTGTGGCTTCGTCCAAAATCAAAATTGGCGGGGCTTTTAATATGGTGCGGGCAATTGCCACCCGTTGTTTTTCACCGCCCGAAAGTTTAAGGCCGCGTTCGCCAACTTCGGATTTGAAACCCTGCGGCAGAGTGTGAATAAAATCAATTATTTGCGCGCGCCGCGCCGCTTCTTCAATTTCTGCCTCAGTTGCACCCGACCTACCATAGCCAATATTATAGCCAATCGTGTCATTAAACAGCACAGTATCTTGCGGAACCATGCCAATTGCGCGGCGCAGCGAGGCTTGAGTTACGTCTTGTAAATTTTGGCCATCAATGGAAATTGAGCCGCCTTTCACATCATAGAAGCGGAACAAAAGCCGTGAAATTGTGGACTTACCGGCGCCCGATGGCCCGACAATTGCAACAGTTTTGCCAGGAGGGACTTCAAAACTAATGCCACGCAAAATCGTGCGATCCTCATCATAAGAAAACGCCACGTCTTTGAATGAAACAGCTCCAGTGGTAACAACAAGTTCCTTGGCATTTGGCGCGTCAATTACTTCTTCGGGTTCATCAAGAAGTTTGAACATTGCGTCCATATCGACAAGGCCTTGCGCAATTTCGCGGTAAAGTGTGCCAATGAAGTTTAATGGTATAGCCAATTGCGCCATGAATGCGTTTATCATCACAAAATGGCCAATGGTCTGCGTGCCGGCCACAACTTCGCGCGCCGACATTAACATAACCAGCAACATGCCAATTCCGAAAATCAGCCCTTGGCCAAAATTCAACCAAGCCAAAGATGTGTAAGTTCTGGTGGCGGCTTTTTCGTATTTCGCAGTGGCGCGGTCATAACGCGCGCGCTCTAAATCTTCATTATTGAAATATTTTACGGTTTCAAAATTTAGCAAACTATCGACAGCTTTGCTCATGCCATCTGTATCGGCTTCGTTCATGTCTTTGCGAATTGTAATGCGTTGGTTCGATGCCCAAACCGAAAACCAAACATAAATTACCACTGTGAATGCGACAATTACAACATAAAGCGGGCTGAATTGTTGCGCCAAAATCACCGAAGTTAAAATGAATTCCAAAATGGTTGGCACGCCAAACATCATGGCAAGCCGCACAATGGTTTCAATGCCAACTTTGCCACGTTCAATAACCCGTGACAGGCCACCGGTGCGGCGCTTCAAATGAAAACGCAAGGACAAATTATGGAGGTGATGAAACGCGCGGTTTGAAAGCCCACGCACCGCATGTTGACCCACGGCGGCAAACAAAGCATCACGCAATTGATTGAGACTAACCGAAACAAAGCGCGCCAAATTATAGGCCACAACCATTATTATTGGCGAGGCAATGAGCAAATTCCAAAAACCAATTTCAGGCAGGGCATTTGGCGCGGCGAGCGAATTAGTTGCCCATTTATAAGTATAAGGAATAAGCACCACAACAATTTTACCAAAAACCATCGCCACCAAAGCCATTACAACTTGCCACTTCAAATCAGCTCGGTTCGCGGGCCATAAATATGGTTGCAAAAAAGCTATGGTTTCTTTGATGTTGGCTTCAGGCTTTGGAAAATCTTTGTTGTTATTGGGTGCGGTCATCTGTTTTTCGTTTCTACAATCCCGATATAGATACCCGTATCAAAATAACCAATAGTTTTGCGAACTAATTGCAGGCAGGTTTAATTATAATAACCAGTTCTTGGTGGACAGGCATAATCGCCACCTGCTTGTGGGCGGCAATCAAGTTCATACCACATCGCAATAGTTTCTGCCGCCAAAACCGCGCCCATGCCAGATTTTCGCGAAAGCGCTAGTAATTTTGGCCGCGCAATTGCAAGTTGGTTTTCGGTCATGCCGTCAATGGCCTTTGACCATATTTCACGATATTCACTCAAGGTTGGGTCGGAAGTTGCTTTGAGCCTTATCCATTGCGCGAGCGGGCTGGTATCTTCATCGTCAAACAGGCCAGTGAACATCAGGAACAAATCTGGATAAATTGGGCCAACCCGCAAATCAAATGCTTTTTTCGCCCAATCAAACGCCTTGTCATAATCGCAAGGTTCGTTTTCGCAAAAAGCATGATACGCGCTTAAGTTCGACATGGCTGGAATATGCCCAAGGTTCGCGGCACGCATAAGCAGCGCGAATTGTTCGTCTCGCCGATTTCGTGGACCATAAAAATTGGCAAGCCGAACCATGGCGCTTGCATCGCCCATATCTATCGCCCTTTGATAGCTAGCTGACGCAGTAGCAGGCTCCACCCCCGGCACCAAATTGCGTTCGACCAAGTGGGCATATTCGGCAATCGCGCGCGAACTTCCTAAATCAGCGGCTTGCTTGAAGTATTCATTGCGCAGGCTAGCGCCATTTGCAATCTTCTGTGAAATAGCGAAACTCTGCCCCAATAAAAGCAATGCAATTATGTCGCCATTTTTGGCTGATTCTATTGCGTCTAAATAAAAATATTCGATTTGTGATTTGCGAGTCAATGATTCTAAATCAAGGTTTTGGAATTCTCGCTCGCTAAATCCCCACCGCCCGAAGTCTGTAAATCCTTCGCTGATCATTGTATTCGCCAGGCTTGCATCAACATCGATGATAATCGGGGCGCAAATTCCATCTACGTCGCAATTTTGGGAAAAATCTTTGCGCAAAATTTCAACAATTTCGCGTCTTTGGCTTTCATTTGCCCGCCTTTCCAAAAGTATGGTTAGGTAAGTTCCAAACGCCCTGTTCATATCGACATCGGTGCCAACGCCTTTTGCCAAAGCGTGGGCGATAAAAAGCTGCGCCGCAAGATTGCCGCGTTCAGATTTCGCGAGATTTTCGGCGAAAACGGCGCTTGGTGCTTGCGGCGAAGTTTGTGCGCGCGACTGCACCGGTATGAACATAAGTGAAAAAATACAAATGACTTCGAAAAATCGTTTCATGTTCTGCTTTCGAATTAGTGGGTTAAGGTTTGCAATGCTTTTTCCAATTCAATCATATCCGCTGGATATTCGCTTTCAAAGCTCATGCGTTCGCTGGTTTTGGGGTGGGTGAAGGCCAGGGTTTTCGCGTGCAGGGCTTGGCGGGTAATTTGTGCGGCTTCGGGCAATGAACGGAGCAAAGCGCGGCCAATATTATTATCGCCATACACCAAATCGCCAATAAGTGGGCAGCCAATATGTTTCATATGCACTCTGACTTGATGGGTGCGACCAGTTTCCAATTTGCATTCCATTAGGCTGGCAAAGATTTTTTTGGTCTTTTTGTCTTCGAACATTTCCAGTGTTCGGTAATTGGTGGCGCAATTTCGGCCAGCCACAGCGTCGTCTTTTACCACTGTCATGCGTTTTCTATCGACGCTATCGCGGGCAATGCGGGTTTCAACGCGGCCGTCCCGAAACCATGGATTGCGCGGCGCACCGACCACAAAGGCATGGTAAAGGCGATCAATGGTGCGGTTTTGAAATTGATGGCCAAGGCTCGACATTGCAAAAGCCGATTTGCAAACCACCATCACGCCTGATGTTCCTTTATCAAGGCGGTGAACAATGCCCGGTCGCCCCATTGCGCCGATTTGCAATAATTCCTTACCGCAATGAAACAAAATCGCGTTGACCAAAGTGCCAGTCCAATTGCCAGGGGCAGGGTGGCACGAAAGGCCGGCGGGCTTATCAATAACCAAAATATGATCGTCTTCGAATAAAATATTTAGCGGAATATTCTCGGGTTCTGGTTCGGCTGGCGGTGGGGCGGGAACATTAAGGTGAAAAACTTCGCCGCCTTTTATTTTATATGAAACATTGGTTTGCCGATTTTCGCCATTATACACCAACCCTTTTTCGACCAATATTTTAATGCGCGAACGCGACAACATTGGCAAAGCATCCGCCAAAAACTTATCGAGCCGTTCACCAATTGCGGCTTCGGGCGCAATAATGTCGTGCGTCTCGAAACCTGAATCCGAGACTTCATCTTCAATTATTTCTATATCTTTGCTCATGTGGGTTCTGTAACATGGCATGATTTCCCAAGCACAAAAAAAAACAGCCCCCGAAAACGAGGGCCGTTTGATTTTGAGATTGACTCGATTAGCGACGATCGCCCATGAAGCGGAGCAAGAATTGGAATAAATTGATAAAATCAAGATATAGGTTCAATGCTCCAAAATTGGTCGCAACTGACAAAGCGGTGTCATTCCCGCCAAGTGAATAATAGGTATATTTCAATTTTTGAGTGTCAAATGCAGTAAGACCCGCAAAAATCAAAACCCCAATCCCTGAAATAATCAAATCAAACATTGAGTTTTGTAAAAACATATTGACGATGCTAGCAATGATAAGGCCAACCAACGCCATAATCAAAAACGTGCCAATGCCAGTTAAGTCCTTTTTGGTGGTATAGCCAAACAAAGAAAGCCCGCCAAATGCCGCCGCAGTCACGAAAAATGTAGTGGCCAAACTAGTGCCAGTATAGACAAGCCCCAAAACACCAAGGCCCGCACCAATCAAACTAACGACTGTCCAATACATAATGCCAGCACCAGTTTTGGAAGGGTTGCGCATTGCAAAGCCGCCAACCAATAACACCGCCAAAGGCGCAAATGCCACAATCATGCCAAGGCCAGTATAGCCAGCAAATGCGCCGCCTTCGGTGCGAAACAGCAAATTGGTTATTGCAGGAACTGACGAAGTTAAATAAGCCAAAATGCCCGAAAGCACTAAACCCAAACCCATTTTATTGTAAACACCAAGCATGAACGAACGCAGACCTTGGTCCATCGCCATGTCCATTGTCCCACTGCCAACCGCGGAACCTTGATATTGGTTATTAAAGTCGTTCATAATATTTCCTTCAAAAAACCTGTGGCCGATGCCAAAGGATATGCACATATATTGCCATTGATTATGGAAAATGCAAGGTGTTATTATTATTCTAAATCAAAATTTAGGCTTAAACCATGAAACTATATTCCTTCGCGCAATCTTCGGCTTCTTATCGCGTGCGCATTGGTTTGGCGCTTAAGGGATTGGAGGCCGAAATAATCCCGATTTCACTTTTGGATAATAGTCACCAAAGCGAAGAATATCGGTCGATTAATCCACAAGGCCGCGTTCCGTTTTTGGTTGATGGTGACGTGCGGCTTTCGCAATCTTTGGCGATTTTGGATTATTTAGAAGAAACAAATCCAGCCTCAAGCCTTTATCCTGAAACACCGTATGAGCGTGCCAAGTGCCGCGCATTTGCCCATGTGATCGCCTCCGACATTTTCCCATTGCAAAATCTGAGCACCCGCAAAAAACTTGCCGCCGATTTTGGGGCTGATGAAGCGGCACAGGCGAACTGGTCCGCTGATTGGATTGCCAAGGGTTTCGCATCATTAGAGCACGAACTATGCCGCGAAAACAAAATCGCCGATAATGGCTATTTATTCGCCGAATATCCGACGCTTGCCGATATTTGCCTTGTCCCGCAAATGCGCAATGCGCGGCGCTATGGTGTTGATTTATCATTATTCCCGCGCCTTGTTAGCTTTGATGCCAAGGCGAGTGAGCATGAAGCGTTCACTTCAACCGCGCCCGAAACGCAGGTGGGGTAATGAAACTCACGCTCGACAAATATCTTCCCTATCGGCTTTCGGTCGCATCCAATAAAGTGTCTGCATTGGTCGCGAAAACTTACCAAGCACGCTTTGGCCTTTCAATTGCAGCGTGGCGAGTATTGGCGATATTGAACGAAAAATCGCCGCTTAGCCAATTGGAAATCACCCAATTTGCGGCAATGGATAAAGTATCGGTGTCACGCGCTGTGTCCGCGCTTTTGGAGCGCAGTCTTATTGTGCGTAAAATTGCCGAAAATGACAAACGCACCCAATCGCTTTCGTTAAGCCATGATGGACAATCAATTGTCGATGAAATTATCCCATTGGCAAAAGATATAGAACGGCAATTGATTGAAGCCTTGGGCGCCGAAAAATCCAACAGTTTGGCAAGCATTTTGCGCGAAATCGAAGCAGCAGCAGAAAAAATCAAATAAATTAGTTGCAAATGAAACTAATTATAGCTAAGCAGTGATTAGGGAGAATCTAATGGCTGATTTGTTTGAAAATCCACTTAATACTGATGGTTTTGAATTTGTTGAATTTACCGGGCCAAATCCTGCTGAAATTTTGGCAAAATTGCGCTCAATGGGTTTTGTTATTGCCGGCAAACACCGCAGCAAGGACGTGCTTAGGCTCAAACAAGGCGATATTAATTTCATATTGAATATGGAAACCCAAGGCCAGCCCAGCGAATTTGGCCAAAAACACGGCCAAAGCGCCAATGCCATGGCTTTTCGGGTCAAAGATGCGGCATTTGCCTTGCTTGAAGCCGCAAAACGCGGCGCTGAAGTTGTCGAAAACAAAAAAGGCCCATTGGAGCTTGATATCCCTTGTATTCGCGGCATTGGCGGAAGCTATGTATATTTGGTGGACAGATATGGCGATAAATCTATTTATGACATTGATTTTGAACCAGTATCAGGCGCAGCCGAAGACGAGGCCAAACATAATTTGGGCTTCACTTGGCTCGATCACTTAACCCACAATGTTTACAAAGGCGAAATGGAAAAATGGGCCGATTTTTACGAGCGGGTGTTTAATTTCCGCGAAATCCGTTATTTTGACATCGAAGGCAAAGTTTCGGGACTTACTTCTAAGGCCATGACTTCGCCTTGCGGTAAAATCCGAATTCCAATCAATGAAAGCAAAGGCGTTCCCGGAAAACTCGACCAAATCGCCGAATATTTGCAAAAATATAATGGCGAGGGGATTCAGCACATCGCCCTTGGCACCAATGATTTGTATAAATCGGTTGATGGCCTTCGCGCCAATGGCGTTGAGCTTCAAGACACTATCGATACATATTTTGACCTTATCGACAAGCGCCTTCCAGGGCATGGCGAAAATGTTGAAGAATTGCGCAAGCGCCGCATATTGATTGACGGCGCACCGTCAGACGGCCAAGGGCTTTTGCTGCAAATTTTCTCTACTGAAATGCTGGGTCCAATTTTCTTTGAATTTATTCAACGCAAGGGCAATGAAGGTTTTGGCGAAGGCAATTTCCGCGCATTATTTGAATCAATTGAGCTTGATCAAATTCGTCGCGGCGTATTGGCGGAGGCATAGAATATGGTCGAGCTTAAAAAAATCCACCACGTTGCATATCGTTGCAAAGATACCAAAACCACGGTTGAGTTTTACAAAAAAGCCCTAAACATGGATTTTGTCTTGGCAATTGCCGAAGACCATGTGCCATCGACTGGGGAATATGACCCTTATATGCATATTTTTCTAGATGCCGGTGGCGGCAATATTTTGGCGTTTTTTGAACTGCCAATGCAGCCCGAAATGGGCAAAGACCCCAACTCCCCCGAATGGGTGCAGCATATTGCGTTTGAAGTGGCGGATATGACGGCACTTTTGGAAGCCAAAACCCACGTCGAAGCTATGGGCCTGGAGGTTATTGGCCCCACCAATCACGGCATTTTTCACAGCATTTATTTCTTTGATCCCAATGGTCATCGGCTCGAACTCGCCGCCAATTGCGGCACGCCTGCGCAAATGGCGGAACTTAACCGCGTTGCACCCTTGATGCTCGAAGAATGGGATAAAACTCGCAAAGCCCCACGCCACGCGGCTTGGTTGCATGAGCATTGAGATTGGCGAATATATTATTTGTTTGCTCGCGAAATAAATGGCGCAGCCCGACTGCAGAGCAGATTTTTTCCGGCATAGACGGCATTTTCACGTCGTCGGCAGGCACAAGCAACGATGCCGAGCATATAATTTGCATCGAAGATATTGAATGGGCGGACGCTATATTCGTTATGGAGCAAAAGCACCTATCAATATTGAAAAAGACATTCGGCGACAAAATGAACGACGTTAGCACTCATTGCCTCAATATCTCAGACCAATATAGGTATATGGATAAATCGCTCGTGAATGAACTCAAAACAAAATTCGCAAAATATGCTGCGCTCTATTCGCGATAAAATCACATTCCCATTTGACCTTTTGCAAACTCGCCTTAGTGTAATTTTATGAAACTTGCTTCTTTGAAATCTGGCCGTGATGGTCGTCTTGTTGTGGTCTCTAATGACCTTAATTATTATACCGATGCTGGCCTTATCGCCCCAACATTGCAGGCTGCGCTTGATGATTGGGAACATTGCGAACCCCTGTTGCGAGGGCTGTTTGAAAGCCTAGAGCATGGTTCTGTGCCGCGCGAACGCTTTCACGAACGTGACGCCCATTCACCATTGCCACGCGCCTTTCAGTGGGCTGATGGTTCGGCGTATTTGAACCATGTGCAATTGGTGCGCCAAGCACGCGGCGCAACCATGCCTGAAACATTTTGGACTGACCCACTTATGTATCAAGGCGGCTCGGACAATTTTATTGCCCCGCGTGATTCAATTTTATTGGCAGACGAAGCTTGGGGTTGCGATCTTGAAGGCGAAATTGCGGTGATTACTGACGATGTTCCCCAAGGCACAAGTGCACAAGATGCGCTCTCCCATATTAAATTAGTGATGCTGTGTAATGACGTCAGTTTGCGCAACTTAATTCCCGCCGAACTTGCCAAAGGCTTTGGATTTTTGCAATCCAAGCCCGCCAGTGCGTTTTCACCAGTTGCAGTTTCGCCAAATGGGCTAGGCAAATATTGGCAGGATGGGCGGCTTTGTTTGCCACTGATGGTTGATATTGATGGCGCACCATTTGGCCGTGCCAATGCTGGCGTCGGTATGGTGTTCGATTTTGGGCAATTGATTGCGCATTTGGCAAAGACGCGCACGCTTTGCGCTGGAACGATAATTGGCTCTGGCACCGTGAGCAATTTAGACGAAAACCAAGGGCCAGGCCGGCCAATAAAAGATGGCGGCCTTGGCTATTCTTGCATTGCTGAAGTGCAAATGGTCGAAAAAATACAGAATGGCGAAGTCAAAACACCATATCTAAAATACGGGCAAAAAGTGCGGATTTGGGCGGAAGACGAAAAAGGCCATTCAATTTTTGGCGCAATTGAGCAAAAAGTCAGTATGCTGACTTAATTAAGAGACAGATGATGGAAACTGAACGCAAAACATTTACCGATCAAGAAGCGCTCGATTTTCACGCGCTGCCGACCCCTGGTAAAATCTCAATTACGCCTTCCAAGCCAATGGCGACCCAGCGCGATTTATCGCTTGCCTATTCCCCCGGCGTCGCAGTTCCAGTTTTGGCAATCGCAGCTGACCCAGATTTGGCCTATGATTATACAGCCAAGGGGAATTTGGTTGCGGTAATTTCCAATGGTACCGCGATTTTGGGCTTGGGCAATTTGGGGGCATTGGCATCAAAACCCGTGATGGAAGGCAAGTCGGTTTTGTTCAAACGATTTGCCGATATTGATAGTATTGATATTGAAATGTCTTCCACCGATATTGAAGAAATTATCACTACGGTAAAAAATATTTCCCCAACTTTTGGTGGAATAAATCTTGAAGATATTAAAAGCCCTGAATGTTTCATTATTGAAAGTCGCCTTAAGGAGCTTTGCGACATTCCAGTTTTTCACGATGACCAACATGGAACCGCAATCATCGCCACGGCCGGCCTAATCAATGCCTGCGAAATAACGGGCCGCAAAATGTCAGATTTGAAAGTCGCGGTTTCGGGTGCGGGCGCGGCGGGCCTGTCGTGCATTTCGCTTATTAAAAGCCTTGGTGTGAAACATGAAAACGTCATTGTCTGCGACCGTGAAGGCGTGGTTTATCGCGGCCGCCCAAATGGCATGGATCAGTTCAAATCTGCCCATGCAGTTGATACGCCGTTGCGGACTTTGGCCGAAGCAATGCGCGGCGCGGATTGTTTTTTGGGATTATCGGCGAAAGGCGCGGTGACCAAGGAAATGGTCGCTTCAATGGCCAAGAACCCCATAATATTTGCGATGGCGAACCCTGACCCCGAAATCCGCCCCGAAGAAATTCGCGAAGTGCGCGATGATGCGATTATCGCAACTGGGCGTTCGGACTATGCAAATCAAGTCAATAATGTATTGGGTTTCCCCTATATTTTCCGTGGCGCTTTGGATGTCCGTGCACGGACGATAAATGAAGAAATGAAATTGGCTGCGGCGCAAGCCTTGGCAAAACTTGCGCGCGAAGACGTTCCCGATGAAGTGGCAGCGGCCTATCATGGCACACAATTACGTTTCGGACCCAATTATATTATCCCCACTCCGTTTGACCCACGTTTGCTGGCGAGTATTCCACCCGCCGTTGCCCAAGCCGCGATGGATACAGGGGTTGCCCGCAAACCAATTGCCGATATGGAAGCATATAAAGGCTCGCTTGCGCAAAGGCTGGATCCAACGGCTTCATTGCTGCAACGCTTGCAAGAAAATGTTCGCAACAACCCCAAAACCATTGTATTTTGTGAAGGTGAAGATGAAGCGGTCATTCGTGCCGCAGTTCAATTTCAACAATTGGAATTGGGCAATGCAATTTTGATTGGCCGAGAAGAACTTATCCGTCGGAATATGGGTTTGCTTGGGGTGGACCCCGACTATAACATAACAATTCACAATGCGCGGCTTTCAGAGCGAAATCCCGAATATACCGATTTCCTCTATAACCGCTTGCAACGCCAAGGCTTTTTGCTGCGTGATTGCCAACGTATGGTGAATAATGATCGCAATATTTTTGGTGCCTGCATGGTTGCTTACGGCGATGCTGATGGATTGGTTACTGGTGTTACGCGTACCACTAATCAAGCGCTCACCGAAGTTATGCGGGCAATTGATGCCAATCGCAAACAAAGCCCAACTGGTGTCACCTTGCTGATTGCCAAAAATCGAACCTTATTTGTTGCTGATACGGCATTTAATGAAATGCCCAATGCCGAAGAATTGGCACAAATTGCAATTCAAACCGCGGGTTGTGCGCGGCGTTTGGGCTTCACGCCGCGCGTTGCCTTTGTCGCATTTTCAACTTTTGGCCGCCCAATGGGTGAACGCAGCGAAAAATGCCGCGAAGCAGTGGCGATTTTGGATCGGCGCGAAGACATTGATTTCGAATATGAAGGCGAAATGTCCGCCGACGTCGCCCTCGATGAAGACGCAAGAAGGCTTTACCCGTTTTCAAGATTAAGCGGCCCCGCAAATGTCCTGGTAATGCCGGCAATTCACTCAGCCCATATTTCCACCAAAATGGTCGAAACTTTGGGCGAAGCCACTGTGCTTGGGCCAATGATCGTCGGCTTGCGTAAATCGGTCCAAATTTGCTCACTCGGCGCACCAGTAAGCGAAATTGTGACTGCGGCGACCTTGGCCGCCTACGACGTCAACGGCTAATATGCCTTTGCATTGTAATTTAGGCTGGCTGCAAATGGCAATTTTCTGCGCTCCGATGCTCGTGTATTTTTCACATACACTCCGCTTCGGTGCTCAAAAATTACCATTTTCGCTCCGCCTAAATTGCAATTCAAAGGCATATTCAAGATTTTCAGTGAAAATGGCCGATTAGTGCGTCGGCTGCGCTTGCAAATATTCCAATATTTGCTGCGCTTGCCTTCTTCTACTCGACTCATTTTGACTGAAAATCAAGATTGTGGGTGAAAATGGCAATTTTTGCTACTCTACGGGGCGCACAGCTTTCATGCCATATGGCGGTTCGGGTGCGCGCGGCACATTTGGTGCGCCCCAAGTCCAACCCGCTTCACTAAAAGCAAAAGCGGCGAGGCGGGCGGTGTCTCTAATATTGTCATTTGGTTCGCGCCCAACCAACCAGCGTAAAGCCGCAATGAAGGCTTCTTGGTCATGATGTTGTGCCGCCGACAAAACATTAAGCAAGCTCCTTTCGTCTGGAGTTGCTTCTAGCTCACCAATCGCCCCTAAATTCAAATGCCGACCATCGTTCAAAAGCATATTGGCAAAATCACGCATCCGAAGTTGCGCGGAAATCACTTTTTCAGTTCGCACCGGACACGACTTGCCATCTTGCAATGCTGCGCGGCGCATAGCATGGAGTGCAAGCTGAGCCCCAGATTCTAAAGCCTTAATCATAGCTAATCTTAGACCATTGTCTAAAATCTGCAACCAATTAAACCTTGTCCTTGGATTTGGAGCCTATCGGTGAAAACACCAAATCTTGTGCAAGTGATTGCTCCAATAACTTCAAATCAATATCAACCGAGCGCCCATCTTGGCCATGTATTCTTAGTGCAAAATCGGCGAAGGCGGCATCGAGGCGTGAAATCATGCCGTCAATTTCATTCACTCTAACATTGTCATTAGCACTTACGGCGCGGCCGCGTGCTTGCAATAAATCGGCGCAAGACGGCAAATAATACGTGAAAAGCCTTTGCACTTGCGAAAGTTTGGAAGGGTCAGACAACAGGCCACGCTCAACTTTTTCGGCATTGATAACCATATTGCGCAAATGACTACCAAGATCACCCGATGCCGTATTCGAAGCCGCGCGGATTTGCGTAAAAGCGTCTTTGGCGTCGTCAATTACTTGTTGATGCAATGGCAACATTGGCGCTTCATTTTGCGCTACTTCTGGGATGCTGGTTTGTGGTTGTTGTGGCTCCATAAGCTCTTCAATTAGAATATCGTCTTCATGGATTTTGCGTTTACCGCGCAGCCCCAATATTCCCATAACTGGAAAAGCCAAGCCAAAACCAACCCACGGATTGAAACCCAATAATGCCCAAAGAACGAAAAACATCGTAATTGGCAAAAGCCGCTGCGGTTGTTTCGCGCGGCGCCACACTTCGTCCCAAGTCGTATGCGGTCTAACTTGATATCTTCTCATTTCTGTTTGTGTTCCTAATTTTCCGTTTTTGCGGGTAGGTTTTCAAAACCAAATTCGCTGGCCAAAGCTTGGTCTAATAATTTAATATCGATTTCTATCGCTTTATCATCTTTGGAGTGCAACCTTAGCGCAAAATCCCTAAATGCACTAGCTAGTCTGCCCATAATAGCATCTATCTTGGCTAATTTCGTGTCGTCCAAATCTTGGGCTGCGCGTCCCCGCGCTTCTAATATTTTAGTGGTGGCAGGAAGATAATATGTAAACAGCCTTTCAACTTGCATAAGGCCCGATGAATCCGCAATTAAATCGCGCTCTATCCGATCTAAGCTCATAACCATCGCTCGCAAATTCTCACTCATTTCGCCTGAAGCTGCATATGAAGCAGCGCGCAAATTCTGAATATCTTTGCGGGCTTCTTCAATCACAATAAGGTGCAAAGGCATTGGCCCATCAATGGCCATTGGTTGCGGCATTAGTGGCGAAGGCCGTAGTTTTTTCGGCGCTGGCGCGTCGCCGTTGCTTTCGAACTTAATGCCCCTTGTTCCCCCAATAATCCAAGGGGCAATTGCAAAGCACAAAAACAGCAAAACCAATTCAGGGTTGAAGCGTGTCAAAGCCCAAATCGCAACCCAAAAAAAACTATTTAAGACAGCAATGTTTTTGATTGTCTTATATCCGCGAAGATTGAACCAAGGCTTGCCGCAATTCTTCGGTCATTTGCCCCATGCGAATTTCGATTTCGGCGCGGCGAGTGCGCCCCTCTTCTTGGGTTTGAATAACGCCAGAAATTGTATCAATCAAATCGCGATTTGCCTGTTCCAAAGTTTCAACATCAACAATGCCTTTTTGGCTTTGTTCTTCAATTGCTATGGCTTGGTTTTTCATCATGGCCGAAGTTTCGCGCAGCATTTTATTGGTGGCGTCGGTAACTGCTTTTTGCATTTCCAGCGCGTCTTCTTGCCGGCGTAGCCCAAGCACCAACACCATTTTTTGTTTCCACAAAGGTATGGTGAGGCGGGTAGAAGCTTGCAAACTCTCAATCAAGGTTTCATCACCTGATTGCACAATGCGAATTTGCGGTAATTGTTGAATACCGATTTGCCGCGCTTGGCGCAGATAAAATACACGCTTTTCGAGCCTATCGAGCGCTTGCTCTGCGTCCTTAAAAGTCTGCGCTTCAATTAAGCCATCGCCCGCGACAGCTGCTGCTTCGGCTGTGGCTTTTAGTTCGGGCAGGCGGGTGGCGCGCATGTCTTTGGCAAATTCCTCACCGGCTTCAATATAGGCGAGGAGTTGCACAATTGAGGCGGCGGTTTGTTCATGCAAATCGTCCAAAACCGCTATGTCGCGCCGCAGGCCGTCTTTGCGCTTTTCGAGTTGAATCCCAATCGCGTCAATTTGACTGGCAACGTCCTCATATTTGCCTTTGAATTTTTCGATTTCGGCGCGTGCGCCGCCAAATAATTTGCCGAAGAAGCCTTTTTTCTCAAGCGCATTTGGGTCAAGGCCCTTGGCTTTGGCGATGATGTCGGTCAATAATTTGCCAGTTTCGCCAAGTTCTTTATTGCGAGTCTGCGCGAGAATACGATCGGCATAAGCCACAACATTGCGCTGGGCTTGGTCGCCAAAAGTTGCAATACTGGCGCGGTCATCAAGTGAAATTTGGGCGCGAATTTTTGTAAGCTCGGTTTTTGCTATTTGCACAGACGGTAGTGTTTGCATTTCAACCGGCGCAAGCTCTATTGCTGCCTGTTCATCTATTTCCTTGCCCGTTTCGTTTTCTGAACCGCTCATTCTATCTCTCCCGCACATAAGGCTTTCGTATATTTAATTATTAGTTTTCAAAATAAAAGGATTATTCTGTGCAATATTGTTCAAGATCGCCCAAAAATCATATTTTGATTAATTAAGGGAATGGAGCGCCCATTAATCTGATTGAGTTCATCAATGCGGTCACGTTGGTTTTTTAAGCACCAATCAAAAAACATTGAAGAAGTGGCAATACATGCCGACAAAGTTTCTTTGCGATATTTTTCGCCGCGCGATGCCGCGCTTGGTTGTGAACTTGGTAGCAAGTTACCGAAGCTGGGGCTGCTTAGCGGCAATCCCAACCCCATTAGTGCGGTGCCATGTGGCAATCTGGCGATACCATCGTAAGAATTTACCACCATGCCACGGCCATAAATTGCAGGTGAAACCGCATTTGCCGGGCGTGCTTGATAATTTGGCGCAATTGTCGGGGTTATACCAACCGCCGCCTTAATTCTGGCATCAGCCATATCAAGCGAGCGACCATAGCCGCGGCCCCAACCAATAAGTTCCAAAGCAGTCCAAGCGCCATCACCATGACCAATCGCGCCCATTGAGTTAAAATCTATGCTGGTGTCATCATCGCCCAAAACCCGCAATATTTCGGTTTTTCTATCCAATGCAAAACGCATATATTGGGCGCGAAGGGTGTTTCTTCGTAAAATGGCTTCAACGCTATTGCGGCTTGGTGCCATCTGCGGATCGATTATTATTACCAAATATCCTAATGACGCGATTGCGCCTGTCAAATTATCGTAATTTTGTGCAGTGGTTCCAAGATCTGGACAGAAGATAATTATCGGCCAATGACCGCGACTTTGGACTGGCGATGCTATGCGTATTTTTAGCACTATTCCGTCAATCGCAACGATTTGTGTGTTGGTAAATTGTGCCATATTAACGCCCATTGCGGCGTTGTAATAATCAAGAAAAATGTCCCTTGATTTATTAGGGACAATTGAAGGCAAATTGATTTTTGGGCCAGCGCTACATGAAGTCAAGAACCCAAGCGCCAGCCCTGAAAGCAAAATATCACGGCGTGGCGCTCTATAGCACATTTTCTAGCTTCCTTCAGTATTACTACGAATTATTGGATTTGTGGCTAAAAGTGATTCCTTGTCAAGAAAAGCCTTCACGCAAAAAATCGATCAATGCTTTTGTGGAAGGATCCCGTGCCGAGCTTGCGCCAGTTTCTAGGTCATCATTTATTTCAAGCGCGATGGTTTTCCCCAATTCAACCCCCCATTGGTCGAAAGAATTAACGCCATAAATCACACCTTCAACAAAACAGCGATGTTCATAATACGCGAGCAAAGCACCCAAATTAAATGCATCAAGTTTTGGCAAAATAATTGTATTTGATGGCCGATTGCCGTGAAATACGCGGTGCGGCGCAGTTTTGCTGATTTCCAAACTGCTTTGCCCTTGTGCCAACATTTGCGACATTACACTATCAAGGCTTTTGCCGCGCATCAATGCCTCACCTTGGGCAAGCGCGTTGGCGTGGGTTAGCCGTGTCGAAGCGGCATTGTTCAAACCGTCATTGGCGACCAAAACAAACTCGATTGGCGTGACAATTGGGCTTTGATGCAAATGTTGGAAAAACGCATGCTGGGCATTGGTTCCTTCCGCGCCCCAAACAATTGGGCCAGAAATATTAATCGGTGCGCCATCAACACCAGTGCTTTTGCCATTGGATTCCATATCCAATTGTTGCAAAAATTGTGGCAATAATTTTAGCTTCGTCGAATATGGAATGCTGGCGCGGGTTTGATAATCCATGTATTTGGCATTCCAAACTGCGATAAGCCCCGCCAAAATCGGTATATTTTCGGCCAAAGGTGCGGTTTCGAAATGCTCATCCATTGCCTGTGCGCCAGCCCGAAGTGCCGCAATTATATCTCCTCCCAATGCCATTTCGAGCGATAGCCCAACCGATGACCAAAGTGAAAACCTTCCGCCAACCCAATCTTCAAAACCGAAAATGCGATTTTCGGCGAAACCTTGCGCAATTGCCTTGGCTGGCGCTGCGCTTATGGCCACCAAATGCGAAGTGTCGTCAACTATGCCACCTTGTTTCAACCAATCACGCGCCAAATTAAGATTGGTCAGGGTTTCGATGGTGGTGAAAGTTTTGGAAACGCAAACAATGAGAGTGGTTTTTGGGTCGAGGCCACTAATGGCTGTTGCAAGTTCATTAGGTTCAATATTGGCGCAGAAACGAATTTCGATGAAATCATTATCTGATGATTTAAGCGCTTCATATACCAGCCTTGGACCTAAGTCAGAACCACCAATGCCGATGTGAACAATAGATTTGAAGCGTTCGCCATTATTTGTGCGAATAATTCCACTGTGAATTTTTTTTGCAAACTCGCTCGCGCGAACCATTTCTGCTTTGAGCGTGCTACTAACGTCTTGGCCTTTAGCTTGCCAATTACGCCCCGAATCGCGCAAGGCCATGTGCAGAACTGCGCGGTTTTCGGTCAAATTAACCTCGCCACCGCCAAACATTTGCGCCCGCTTTTCTTCAAGCCCCATGGCGCTTGCTAAATGCAATAGGCCGATAAGGTCATTTTCACTGAGCTTGGATTTGGAAAAATCGAATAAAATACCGCCAAATTGCTTCAAAAATGCGCTTAATCGGTTGGCATCAGATTTGAAATAATCTTCAATCGCGGCAAAGCGGGCGGCTCTGGCGCAATTTATCAATTCTTCGTTCAAATTTTCAACGCCCATTTTTATCACCTCGCCAACTCAGTTTCTTAATAATCTTATGCTTTAGTGCATGCATGGGAAATATTCAAATAAGCATAGAAGACTTGCCAGAAGTCACTATTATCACTTCCAAAACTGGCCGCGTGGTATCGTCTAACCAAGCCGCGAAAAATCGTTTTGGTGCTGCGGCCAATTTAAGCAGCTTTGCGCCTTGGTTTGATAATCGCCATGGCTGGACTTTTTGCGAACGTGAAGACGGCACAACCATTGGTATCTTTCGCCCCGATGCTGATGAAACCGCCCGCGCCAAAACCATGTTGTTCGCAACCCTAAGCCATGAAATCAGAACCCCATTAAACGGCATTTTGGGCATGGCGGGCCTACTTGGAATGTCAGAGCTTACTTCGGCGCA
This sequence comes from Hyphomonadaceae bacterium, assembly GCA_009773395.1. Taxonomy (GTDB): domain Bacteria; phylum Pseudomonadota; class Alphaproteobacteria; order Caulobacterales; family Aquidulcibacteraceae; genus Pseudaquidulcibacter. The sequence continues at coordinate 336,831 of WRPI01000004.1, forward strand.
AAGGTCTTGGTTGCAATCGGTCGAAGATTCTGGTCAGCATTTATTGTCACTTCTCAATGATATTTTAGATTTTGCCAAACTTGAAAGCGGCAAAATTGAATTGGAAAATCTAGTATTTGATCCAATTCATACTTTGCAATCGGTGGCCGAAATTTGTTCACCACGCGCGCACGAAAAAGGTTTGGAAATTGCGGTTGCGGTAGAGAAGAATATTCCGCGAAAAATCGTTGGCGATGATGGCAGGCTAAGGCAAATAATTTTGAACTTGACTTCCAATGCCGTAAAATTCACGCAAACTGGCGGTATTATTTTGCGGCTTTCTGCGCCAAAGCCAAATTGGTTGCGCTTTGCGATTGAGGACACAGGTATTGGGGTTCCGAAATCCAAGACCGACCTCATTTTTGAGGAATTTTCGCAAGCTGATAGCTCACATACTCGCCAATTTGGCGGCACTGGCTTGGGTCTCGCAATCGTAAAAAAATTGGCGACTGCAATGTCTGGCGATGTAGGAATTGAAGCTCGCAAAGGTGGCGGCAGCATTTTTTACGCCAATATTCCATTTGAAGTCGTTGAAGCCGCGAAAGTGGTGGGCAATGAATTATCGTCGGTCAAAGTCGCAGTCGCGAGCAATTGCGACGTTTTATTTGACGCGATTCACACCAATTTATCGAGTTATGGCGCCAAAGTTGCACGGATTTCTGAAGCTAAATCCGCCAACAAAGCCCAAGTTATTTTGCTCGATGCCGATTTTGACAGCACCAAAGCGCAGGAAATAATAAAGTCCAATAGCCGCGTTGTAGCGCTTATCGGCCAAGAACGACGCGATTTAATCGAAACCTACCGCCAAGACGGTGCATTTGGCTATTTAATAAAACCGCTGCGGCTTGGTTCGCTTTTGGAACGTGTGAAATTGGCTGTAAATAACCAAGCCTATGAAGCAGATGCCAAATCCCCTGCCAATGATGAGCGCGCGCAAATCGAAAAATCGCACTTAGGGCTTCGCGTGTTGCTGGCTGAAGATAACCGCATCAATGCGCTTTTGGCTAAATCATTACTCGAAAGATCCGGCTGTGATGTTGCGCTGGCACTAGATGGTAGTGAGGCTCTCGAAGCCATTAAGACCGCGCCATATGATATTGTCTTCATGGATTGCCACATGCCAAATATGGACGGTTTTGAAGCCACAAGAGCGATTCGTGCGCTTAAAGGCAAATATCTTGAATTGCCTATCGTGGCTTTGACTGCGGCGGCGATGGAAGAAGACAGACGCAAATGCGCAGCAGCTGGCATGAGTGATTTCATCACCAAGCCGCTCGACCCTAACGCTATTGGGCAAATCCTCAATAAATGGTCGCAAAAGCCAATTGAGGCTCAAAAACCGCGTGATGAAAGTGCCGCTTAATTTCAAACTGCCTCCAGCCATTGACCTTATTGGACATTGGCTTTAGCAGGTGCGCAGCTTTCGGAGACCAAATTGACAAGTTCGCCAATTTTTGCGCGGCCAAAAACCGCAGCCCTTGTGCTTGCTGATGGCACTGCCTTCATCGGCGAAGGTTATGGTGCTATTGGCGAAAAAATTGGCGAAGTCTGTTTCAATACTGCGATCACTGGTTACCAAGAAATACTAACCGACCCGTCTTATTCAAATCAGATAATTGCGTTTACAACGCCACATATCGGCAATGTCGGCACAAATGATTTGGATGATGAAGCTTTCAGCGAACCCGCAAGCAGCGCCGCAATTGGTTGCATTTCCAAAGCCTATCCGACCAAGCCTTCCAACTGGCGCTCGGAATTGGGGTTTGATGAATGGTTGCAAGAGCGCGGTATTATTGGCCTTGCTGGCATTGATACTCGCGCCCTAACCCATATTATCCGCGAAAAAGGCATGCAACATGCGAGCATTTCCCATAATGCGGACGGCAATTTCGATATTGCACAATTAGCGCAAAATGCAGCCAATTGGTCAGGGCTTGAAGGCCTTGATTTGGCTAAAGACGTTTCCACCGAAGTGGCTTATGATTTTGAAGCATTAGCTGGCAATATGGCCGAGGCAGCCAAATTTCATGTTGTTGTGATGGATTTTGGTGCCAAAAGGAATATTATGCGCGATCTTGCGAAAATTGGCGCACGGGCGACAGTTGTTCCGGCTGCCACAAGTTTTGACGAGATTATGGCATTTGCGCCCGATGGTGTTATGCTTTCCAATGGCCCTGGCGACCCCGCAAAAACCGGTGAATATGTTGTGCCAGTGATTAAGCAGCTAATCGCGGCAAATATTCCAATTTTTGGAATTTGCTTGGGCCATCAAATGTTGGGCATTGCTTTGGGCGGTAAAACCAAAAAAATGAAGCAAGGCCACCACGGTGCCAACCACCCAGTGCAAGATTTGCGAAGCGGCAAAGTTGAAATCGTATCCATGAATCATGGGTTCGCTGTGGATACAAGCTCACTGCCTGAAAATGTTGTCGAAACCCATGTTTCATTATTTGACGGCAGTAATTGTGGCCTTGAAAGTAAAACCGCCAAAGCGTTTTCAGTGCAATATCACCCTGAGGCAAGCCCAGGGCCTCAAGATTCGTTTTATTTATTCGAAGAATTTGCAAATTTAATGCAAAAATAGCGGTTTTTCGAGCTTTGGGCTTGACGAAACAAGCATTATTCTTGTCTAACTTCAAAATGACATATTTTCAAAATTCAGATTTCAATAAATTGCCGCGCCGTAAATTGCTTGGCATGTTTGGTATAGGCCTCCTTGGTTTTGGCGGCTTGGCTGCCTGTTCCAAGGGCAAAACTGGCAAAGGCGAATTGCGGGTTGCGCTAATTGGCGGCCCCGATAGCTTGGATCCATTTGAAGCTGAATTTGCAATTTCAGCGCTTTTGTTTCGCCAATATTTATTGCCAGTGGTGGGTTATGGGCCGCATGGTGCGGCATCGCCTTCGATTGCGAAATCTTGGACCTCGACGCCAGATTTTACGAATTGGACTTTTGAAATTGCTTCGGGTTTGAAATGGTCGGATAATACCCCTCTCACTGCGCTTGATGTTGTCAAAAGCCTGCAATTGGGCGCAGACCCAAAAACTGCCTATCCCGATGCTACTGAGCTTTTTTCAATTAAAGGCTATCGCGATGCTGTTGTGAATGGCGCAGACCCAAAAAAAATCGCTGTGCGCCTTGAGGGCGAAAATAAAGTTGTTATCGAACTTGAAGGCGCGGATGCAAATTTCCCGCTGCGAATGCAGGAGTTTTATCCGGTTCCAATGCAGACCATTGCAACTTATGGCGCGAATTGGACTGACATTGGTAAGATTGTAGTTTCGGGGCCATTTATTCCGACTTCACGCACCCAAACTCGAATCGTTTTTGACAAAAACCCTTCTGGTGGCTGGACCGAAAACATGCCAGCCAAAATATCGGTCGAAACTGTTGAAGATGCTTCTACCCGTGTGCGCATGTTCCAGTCCAAAGATGTGGACTTGGCGCAAGACCCGCCTTTACTACGTTACACCCATTTGGCCCGCGAATATGGCGCAAACTTTGAACGGACAAAAGCGCCGCGCTTCATTTATATGAGCATCAATACCAAACGCGCGCAATTTAGGGATAAGGACATAAGGCGTGCGCTTTCCATGGGCTTTAATCGCGATTTGATTTCCCACAATATTATGCGCGATGCAGTAAATCCAGCAACCAGGTTCATTCGTGATTTACCAGCGATTCCGTATGATAAAGCAGGCGCGCAAGCCCTATTGTCAGCCAAGGGTTTCAGCCCCACCAATCCGCTTAGGTTTGAACTTTTGGTTGCCAAAAATGAACGCGAACGGGCGGCGGTGCAAATTGCGTCCATGTGGAAAGAAATCGGCGTAGAAGCAACCATCGGCACAGTTGATGGTAGCGCAATATCAACCAGACTTAATGGCTTTGATTTTGACGCAGCGATTGTGCAAATCGACAAAGGTATGAAATCGGACCCGCTTGATTTAATGGCGAGTTTTGGCAGTGGCGGCAACGCCTATTCCCACGGTTGGAAAAACCCCGATTTTGACAAAGCATTGGTCGAAGCCGCCGCCTTGCCGACTGGCGATGCACGCAATGCAGCGCTTGCAAAAGCGGAGTCATTCTTATTAAGCGAAGTCCCGTTGGCACCAATTTGGTTCGGCGACAGCGCTTGGCTGCGCGCAGAGCGGGTAACGGGCGGCATTGAAGGAATGGCACCAATTATTTGGCCAAGTCTGCACGTTAATGATTAGTGACCTAGCAGTTTGTTGAAAAACTACGAAAAACGGACACCTTGGCACTAATGCGATGCATTAGCAAACGAGATTAAAGACGCTTGAACGAATTTGCTTTGGAATGGTCTTAAGAACAGGTTTGCCTTAAGCCCATTCTGTAATTATCCCTTCGCGTCCTAGGTTTTTGTCAAGTCCTCGCGCATGGCGCGACCGCGAAGCGGCTTCGGGACTTGACAAAAACCTAGGTGATGAATGGTTTTGGGGAACAAGTTCCTCCATAAACCATTCCTAGACCACTTGTTCTTTCTTTCCTAAACAATACACCAAATATAGATATTTGGTGCAACTTGAACGTCCGATGCGCTAGAGTCCATTCGCCAAATCCAACGCCATTCGCATTTCATTTTTCAATTCTTGCGGTTCGAGTATTTCCAATTTCCCACCCCAACGGAACAGGCCCCACGCCAATTCGCGTAATCCGCCGCCGTGCATTTGGATTTCGAGGCTGCCGTCGCCCAATTCATCCATCGTTTGATTTGGGTGGAAAACCCATCTTTTGGCTTCATCGGCATATTCTTTGAATACATGAAGTTTCACTTTGTGCATTACGTCATCTTGAAAGACGCCAAAACTGCGGTGGGAAAATTCTTTAAGTGAAAAATCTTCGGGAGCGGCACCGATTTTATCGGACAATTCAATTTCACGAATTTTGTCAACTCGCCAAACTTGCGGCCTCCCGCCTTTATATTTTGAAGGTTCAACCCCAATTAAATAGGCTTCGCCGCCAAATAAAATGCCATAAGGAATAAGATCACGCAAAATATTGGATTTTGAACCGCCATCATAAACAAAACTAACTTGGCGCATCATCAATATCGCATCACGCAGCACATTCAGCGTGAAAGTGTTGAAACTTGGGCGTGGCCCTGGGCTAACCGCAATGGCTTCGGCCTGCATAAGGGCTTCAATATCTGGTTCTAATTTTGATATTTTGGGGCCAATTGCTGCCATCATTTTTGTTTCAAGCCCTTTTAGGGTGAAAGCAGCATCAAGCGAATGGTTTTCAAAATGCAATTGCGCCGATTTAAGCGCGGCAATTTCCTTTGAGGTAGGCACTTGCAAGAACCCATCCAGCCGCCCATTGATGCGCCAGCGTTTGGTTGGCGGATCGGGAATTTCTTCCATCGTATCAAACATTTCAAGCAATCGATCACGCATACGCTCAATCGTGCGGCGCTTCACCGACATTTTTTCGGCCATTTCATCGAGCGTAAGGCCCATGCGCGTATTCGCCAGCTCACGCGCTAATTCAATCAATTGTGCCGATTTTTCGTGTCGCATTTTCACTCCCCGTAATGGGAGCTTACGATACGTCCTTAATTGACGCAATGGTGTTTTATATTGAAGCTAGGAGAAATATCATGGCTTACGCGATACAAGAATATTACTGCCCCACCCAATTCCAACTTTCAATTCATGCGCAAAAACGCGTGCGGCAGCGCGGAGTTTCTGGTCATCTTTTGGCGCTCGTTTTGGCCCATGCCGATGTTGAAACTGAGTTGGGTGGGGGCTGCGTAGGATTACGGGTCTCAAAGCGCCTTGCCAATCGCCTCGATATGCGGCTATCTTTGGGCTCAAATATAGAGAGAATAACCAATATTGTCGTTGTTTGGAGCGAAATTACCGCTTCCATTGTAACAGTGTTGCATCCCGATAATAATGGCCAAAGCAATCGTTACTTACGCGCACATTGAAAAGCACCTTTATCACCAATAACCATTGACTTTTGACGCCCTTGCCTTTAATCGCGCCGTTCGATATTGTTTTTGAACTCGTTTTATGAAAAGAGAATAAGATGTCTCGCCGTTGCGAACTTACTGGTGTTGGCCCTATGGTTGGGCATATTGTCAGCCACTCAAATGTTAAAACCAAACGCCGCTATCTTCCTAATTTGCAGGACGTGACTTTGGCTTCCGATGCTTTGGCGCAAGGTTTTCGTTTGCGCATTGCGGTTGCTGCTTTGCGCTCGGTTGACCATAATGGTGGCCTTGATAATTTCATTCTAAAAGCTGATGAAAATAAAATGTCAGATAGAGCGCGTAAAATCCGCTCGAAAATCAAAACTGCTTTAGCGGCTTAACTTGCCACCAGCTTGGACGGATATTAGGGGCCTTTTGGCCCCTTTATTTTTGACAAATTAACCGTGGGTACAAGTCGTGCCATTGCTTTGATTGTTGGAATGTTGGTGTTCGCCGGCGCTACGGCAATCACAATTGGGTTGGAAAATCAAACTTTGGCCCATCACATTATTTACAACTTGGCTGGTGCGGTTGCCGCGTCCATCAAGAACAATAATGCCTTGTTGGGTGCTAATGCCTTGGCCAGCAATCAATACTCGGCCCGAATTCTCATCAGCTAGCGAAAAACTACCCGAACAACCATCAAAATGAGTTACATGCTCATAATGCGCATGATGCTGCGGCGCAGGCGCAACATATTCTTCACGAGCTTGGTCTTGCACTGGCGGGTTCGCATGAATTGGAAGCGGATTTATCACAGCGACTTCAGAACCGCGATTATGGTGATAATAATCACGATTGGTTTTTGAAATTCCACCCGGAGTTTCGCATGATGCAAGCGCCAAAACTGAAACCAAGGCAGCGCCAACCAAAATCGATTTTGAATAAGATCTCGAAAAATAAATCATAACATCACCCACTAATACTGTAATTATTGGATAATATCACATTGAAAATGAAATTAACCCCTGTTCGTGAAAAAGACGAAATCGCTGCGCGGATATTCACCAATTTAACGTAATTCTACCTTTTGCAGTGAAGCCAATGAAATTTGCAAGATAATGATATAGGAACATATTCGAAAATTTAAGAACCCAAAGTAAAATAAATGAACCACCAATCAGAACGCCTTTTGCGCGTAATTGACAGATTTGAAGAAATTGACGCTCGCCTTGCAGTGGCCAGTGATGGCGCTGAAATAATCCGCTTGTCCAAAGAGCGCGCCAAACTCTCGCCCGTTGCCGAAGCAATTGCAGCGGTTAATGCTGCGCGAAGTGAAAAGGCTGACCTTGAAGATTTAATTGATAGCTTGCCCGCCTCTGATGAAATGGCACTTATGGCGCAAGACGAATTGCCCGAAGTTAAGGAAAAACTCGAACGCCTTGAAACCGAATTGCAAATCCTGCTTTTGCCTCGTGATGAAGATGATGACGCGTCGGTAATATTGGAATTACGCGCTGGAACTGGCGGTGATGAAGCCGCGCTTTTTGTTGGTGATTTATTTCGCATGTATCAAAGATATGCGGGCATTATGGGTTGGAAAATTGAAGTCGAATCGCTGTCCGAGGGCGATGCGGGCGGATTTAAGGAAATCATTGCCACCATCAATGGCGATGGCGTGTTTGGGAAAATGAAGTTCGAATCTGGCGTGCACCGTGTGCAAAGAGTGCCAGCCACCGAAGCGCAGGGGCGAGTGCATACGTCGGCGGCAACTGTGGCGGTTTTGCCGATTCCCGAAGAAACCAACATCGAAGTCTTGGACAAGGACATTAGAATAGACACCTATCGCGCATCGGGCGCAGGCGGCCAACACGTCAATAAAACCGATAGTGCGGTGCGCATTACCCACTTGCCATCGGGAATAGTGGTGACTGCGTCGGAAAAATCGCAACACCAAAATCGCGCCAATGCAATGAAAAACCTTATCGCCCGCCTTTATGAAAAAGAGCGCGAAGAAAAAGACAAAGCGCGCTCAGATTCGCGTTCGTCCCAAGTTGGGTCAGGCGACAGGTCCGAAAAAATCCGCACCTATAATTTTCCGCAAGGCCGAGTATCCGATCACCGCATCAATTTAACGCTCTATAAGCTCGATGATGTGTTGGCAGGCGCTGGGCTTGGCGATTTTGTAACCGCGCTTATCGCCGATGACACCGCGAAGAAATTGGCTGAGGCGGAGGATTAAATGCGTCACCGCCGCCCCAGTCGAAAAGCGTGCGCGGAAGGCGATTATTACGTATTTGATTGGTTTCGCCTGTGTGGCCACGGCCGGATAATTTCCGACTTTACTGCACCCGAAACAATGGAAATATTAATGAAAAAGACTTTGCCGCAGAAGCTTTTTCCTTGGTTTCATTTTTCTAAGCCACAGCCATTCCACGGCGTCGTTTCAGGAAATTATTTTTCAATCCGCACTTTCCAAGTCGAAACTTTTGGTCGATTTATTAATTTCAATCCGCAAATACAAGGCAAAGTGTCAGAAACCGAAAGCGGTAGTATTATCGAATTTGTTGTTTCAATTGGATGGTCGTTTGTGAAAGTGCATGCTTTTATTTATGGAAGCCTAGTGGCTTGGATTGGCCTCCATATGACTATACCCGATAACGATGTGAATGTTCCCTTTAACATTGGTGAAGAATTGAAGACTTTGTTTGAGCTTGCAATGTTAATTGGCCTAATTATGTCTCTTAACTTTATAGTAAGCCTATTTTATCTTCCAAAACAGGCGCGCTCCCGTTATTGGCGCTTGCGCAAGTTATTTGCTCGGAAACAGAGAAATGCTCTGCGAATCCGTGTTGTTGGCGAAACCAATCCTTAACTTCACAACGAAGGCTGATATTTACTGAAATGCTATATGATGACCCGGAAAATGGGCGGGGCTATGAATTACCTAATTCCAAATCACAAATTTGAATTTGACCTGAATAAACCAAGGGCGGAAGTACAGGCACAAAAATCGCTTTTCGCATTGAAGGTGTCGGTGCCTTAAGTCGCGTGAAAGCTCGGGTCTATCAATCTTTTTGGGACAGTTTTGGAAGGTCGCGATTTTGGCATATTTGGGAATTGTGTGGCTCGGTTTATGGAGCGAGCCGCAAATTAATAGTGTTCTATTGGCTGCGCAACTTTGCATTGGCGTGGTGTGGTGTAGCATTTACGCTTTCGCACTATTTCGTTTCTGGCGCAGCGCCCATGAAACGGAAACTATGTTGCGACAAATTCTTGATGTTCCCACTTTGACAACGCCAGACCTATTTGTCGGCCAATATTGCCAAGAGGCACGCTTTGGCCATTCCAACCAATTAGTGCAGTGAAACCATTTCGGAAAAAATGCGGCCTCTATGCCGCCCGAGTCATCGCAGTGCGGGCTGGGTCGATACTGTAGAGTCCGCGTGAGTTTTGCACTGGTTTGAAGGCGTCGGTTACGCCCAAAACAGTTTCCGCCGCGCCCATCAATAAATAGCCCGGCGCTTCCATTTGTTGTGCCATTCTATCTAACACGCGCTTTTTGGTCGGCGTGTCAAAATAAATGAGAACATTGCGGCAGAAAATAACGTCAAAACGCCCTAAAGTTCTGAAATCATCAAGCAAGTTCATATGGCGGAAGCGGATATTGGCTTTCAGGCTGTCGGCAATTTTCCAAGCATCGCCTTCTTTGCGGAAATATTTCATCAATTGCGTTACCGGCAAGCCGCGCTGCACTTCAAATTGGGTATAAATGCCAGCTTTGGCTTTTTCCAAACAGCGTTCGGAAATATCGGTTCCCAATATTTCGACACGGCTACCCGCCAATTTATGGCCCAATTGGTCAATCACCATTGCGATTGAATATGGTTCTTGCCCAGTTGAAGCGGCGGCACACCAAATTTTAATCGGTGCACCACGTTTTTTGGCGATCAAATCCGGCAAAATCACGTTTTCCAATATTTCAAATGGTGTTTTGTCACGAAAGAAAAAAGTCTCATTGGTGGTCATCGCGTCAACCACAGCTTCGATCAGCTTTTGATTGCCAGATAGCCGCAAATTGGACACCAAATCGTCCAAAGTGGCAATGCCTTCGCGGCGCGCAATTGGCCCCAAACGGCTTTCAACCAAATAGGCTTTTTCGGGCGTAAGGACTAGGCCAGATCGCTCCTTTACCAATTTGGAAATGAAATCAAAGTCGGTCGGCTTCATGGCGCTACTCCACGCAAAATTTTCAAAATAGAAGGTGCAATTTCGTTTATCGGCTTAATTGCGCTCGCAAGCCCTGCTGCGGCAACTGACCCAGGCATTCCCCAAACCACGCTCGATGCCTCATCTTGCACAATGATGTTCGCTCCGCGTTCAACCAATTTACGGCCGCCTTCGCGGCCATCATGGCCCATGCCAGTGAGGACGACAGCCAAAACATGATCCCCATAAACTTGCGCTGCGGATCTGAATAATGGATCTACCGCTGGTTTGCAGAAATTTTCAGGTGGGTCATCATTCAGATGAATGCGCACGCCACTTGCTGTTCGTGCAACTACCATATGCTTGCCACCGGGTGCCAAATGGAATTGGTCGGGAACAGGTATCATATTATGTTCGGCTTCAACGACTTTGGCATTGCATTGTTTTGCCAAATGGTCCGCCAAGATTTTGGTGAACAAAACTGGCATATGTTGTGTAAGAAATATCGGGACTTTCACTTGCCCGACTAATCCTTGCACGACTTGTCGTAGGGCTTCGGGGCCGCCAGTGGATGAACCAATGAACAAGGCTTCAATTCGTGTGCGCAAATTCAGTGGTCGCAATTCAGAAGGCTTATTATCGGCAAATGGCTGCCTTGGAACTGGGGCGCCAACCAATACCGGTCTCGCTGGTTGGGCTGCGGCCCTTCCATTCGGCTTTTTTCGCCCGAGGCCACGCAATTTGGTGAAAAGCTCTTGCTTATATTCTTCAGCGCCAGCGATACGCCCAGCATCGGGCTTGGGAATATAATCTGCTGCGCCCAAAGTAAGCGCTTTTATGGTTACTTCAGCACCACTTTTGGTCAAAGTTGATGCCATTATCACTTTGACACCGGGAACTGCGGCCAATAATTGGGGCAAAGCAGTAAGGCCGTCCATCTCTGGCATTTCGATGTCTAAAATAATTATGTCGGGGTCAAATTTTGGCGCGCGCATTAAGCCGTCACGGCCATTTATGCCACCGCCAACATATTCAAAATCCGCCTGATCGCCAATCCAACGTGAAACCAATCCTCGGATTATTGCTGAATCGTCAATAATCATGACCTTTATTGGTCGTTGGTTTGAAGCTGTTGGAGTGGGCGTGGAATAAGCAATCATTATACCAAGCCAACCTCGGCGAATTTTGATTGAACAATTTCACTGTCAAATGGTTTCATAATATATTCGTTTGCGCCCGCTTCCATTGCTTCGACAATTGCCGTCATGTCATTTTCGGTTGTGCAAAAAACTACCACTGGTGCTTCGCCACCTGGTGATTTGCGCAATGCCCGCAGAAACTCAATGCCATTTAATACTGGCATGTTCCAATCCAGCAAAATCGCGTCTGGCATGTGCTGCTCACAATTGCGCATTGCAACCGAACCGTCCTCAGCTTCAATTACTTCAAACGCCATATCTTCTAGGATGCGGCGGGCGACTTTGCGAATTACGCGGCTATCATCAACTACTAAACAGGTTTTCATGTTGATACTCCTAAATCTATTGTGCTGAGCATGGCTTCGATGTCGAGTGACATCAATAATTTTCCGTCGAGGCGATAAATGCCTTTGGAAAAAATTTTCCAATTTGGATCCATGTTTAATGGGTTAAGTTCAAAGCTCGTGTCATCGAGGCGCAATACTTCGCCAACTTTGTCAACCAGAATGCAATAATCATCACCCTTATATTGAACCCCGACAGCCATTACATTGGCGTAGCCTTCCGCGCGGGGTTCAAGGCCAAGCCGAACTCTGGCATCAATGGCAGTGACGATACGACCACGCAGATTTAATACGCCTGCAATTTCTTTTCGTGCACCGGGGACTGGGGTTAAATCATGCAAGGAAAAAACATCTTGAATGGATTTTACTTCAACACCCAATAATTGATCTGCAACATAAACCGTTACAAATTCTTGGCTATTGGAATTGTGGAAGACCGTGGGGTCAGTTTTTTGTGCAAGGGCGCTCATGCTGCCATTCCTTTTCCTGTGGCATATTCAACCGTGGATATTAGGCCATATCTGTCGGATTTACGGACAATGGCGGCAAAACCTTCGCCGTCACTTTCTGCTGAACCTGACAGCGCGACCACTGGCGCGCCTTGGGCTCGTTCATCACTTAACAAACGACGGGCGGAATTTTCATCTTCGTCAATGTCAGCTAGAATGGCAGAAGGTTTGCTATATTCGGCGCAGATTAAAGCTGCTGAGACCGTATCAACTGCCTCAACATCATAACCCGCAGCACTCAAAAGCGGGCTTAAAAGATTGCGGAAGAACGGGTTTTTCTCGACCAACACAATGCTTTTGCGCTTGATTTGCTTTGTCGGCTCGTCCCAATTGCCAAGGGCTTGGGTTAAATGATAGCCAACGTCCAATATCTCAGTAGCTTTGCCTTTAATAACAGCAACACCAAGCGAGCCGCCTCTGTCAGTTGCCATTTCAATGTCCAATTTTTCATCGACGATATCGAGGATTTCATCAACCGCCAAGCCAACGGCATGTTGATTATGGGTGAAGACCAATATTGCTTGGCTGCCATATGATTTTATTTCAACGCCCATATCGGCAGGGACAATTGGCATAAGTGCGCCGCGATATTGCACCAAAATGCGGCCGTCCGATTGCTCGAAAGTTGCTGCGTCCAAATCTTCAAGCCGTGTAACAACGCCCAATGGCACGGCTTTCGGTTCATTGCCGCCTGCACGGAAGACAATGAGCGAAGTATTGCCATTTCCTTTGGCATGGCCAATTTTGCTGGTGGATTCGCTTTCTTCGGCGATGGCTTCGGATTGACCAACTGCGCGTGAAATTGTGGCGGGATCAATAATCATAATAACTGAACCATCGCCCAATATGGTTGCGCCCGAAAACGCTTTAGCACCAGCGACCGCTGATGATAGCGGTTTTACAACAATTTCTTCGGTGTCAAATACTTCATCAACCACAATGCCAAACGATAAACCTGCTTGCTGCATCACTACAACAAATTGAGTGCATTCGCGGTTTAATGCATCACCTTGGGATTTGGATTGAATGCCCAAAGCTTCGGCTAAATCCATCAATGGCAATAAGCGGTCACGCAAGCGCAATACTCGTGCTTGGTTCAAAGTTTCGACGCGGTGGCTTGAGGTGCCGCCAGCCGACACCAATTCCACCACGCTCAACTGCGGAATGGCAAATCTTTGCCCTTTTGCGCCAACCACAAGTGCCGAAACAATTGCCAGAGTGAGCGGTATTTTGATGTAGAATTTTGTGCCTTTGCCTTCGGTCGATAAAAGGTCAACTTCGCCGCCGATAAGTTGGATATTGGTTTTAACAACATCCATGCCAACGCCGCGCCCAGACATGGACGTTACTTCAGCCGCAGTTGAAAATCCGGGGGCAAAAATGAAGCGGTGGATTTGCGCGTCTGGCATTGTCCAGGCTTGTTCTTCGCTTACAATGCCGTTCTTAACCGCTTTATCGCGAATTCGCGCAGTGTTAAGGCCGGCGCCGTCATCGGTTAGTTCAATAACAATTTGCCCGCCTTCATGATAGGCTTTAAGGCGAATAGTTCCGGTTTCATCTTTACCCGCCGCTGCCCGAACTTCCGGAACTTCAATTGCGTGATCGCAACTATTCCTAATCATGTGGGTCAATGGGTCTTTGATAAGTTCTAAAACCTGCCTGTCTAATTCAGTGCTTTCGCCTTCCAAGACAAGGTCAATTTTCTTACCCAAATCACGCGCCGCATCACGCACTATTCTTGGCAATTTTTTCCAGGCTGAACCAACTGGTTGCATACGAGTTTTCATGACGCTGTCTTGCAATTCGGCAGTAACCGAAGACAGACGCTGCAATGGTGCTTTGAATTCGGAATTGGAAGAATTGCGCGCCATTTGCATCAATTGATTGCGGGTAAGAACCAGTTCCGACACCATTGTCATCAATGATTCAAGCACATCAACATTTACGCGAATTGCCGCCGCTGCAACTCCGCCCGCCTTTGCGCCCGCATCATCTTCGTCATCGCGTGCTGCGCGCCGTTCGGGGGCCATACGGCGTTCAACTTCAGCTGGTTTTTCTTGGACGGCGGCGGGTATTTCTTCAGTCTCAGCGGACAAGAATGCCGCTTCTAAATCTGCTAATGAAACTTCGCCCGGTTTCAAGAAGCGCCCCAAATCAGCGTCCCATTTTTGACCCTTGTCATCGACCAATGGAACTGACTCAACTGTTTCGCTCACTACTTCGACAATTGGTGCTGGCTCGGGTGCAGCTGGAGTGGCAGTGCTTTCACCAAGGATACCTTCGGCAGCTCGCTCCAAAGCGCCAATAAGTTCGCTATCGTCACCCTCTGGTTCAACGCCAGTTGATTCGATATCGCCGAGGATTTGTTTGATGCGGTCAATTGATTCCAGAACCAATTGCACCGAATCAGGAGTTGCGTTCAAAGATCCATCGCGGTATTTGCCCAATAAAGTCTCGCCAGCATGGGCGACAAATTGCAAACGTGGCAGGCCCAAAAACCCGCAAGTTCCCTTTATTGTATGGACAAGGCGGAAAATATTATTCAGTGTCGCGCTATCATTGGGGTCCGCTTCGAACTGTACCAACTGCGTATCCACGGTTTCCAAAAACTCGTTGGTTTCGGCTATGAACTCTGAAAGCAATTCGTCCATTTTACTATCCTAAACATGCCAAACGCACTTTTGGCGCTACTTTAAGATGATAGTTTTGAACGCTGACCGTTAAGGCTAAGCTAATAAAATTGCTAAAACTGCAATTTATTTGGAGAAATGTGGTTAATTTATTTCTTTCAGCCTAGCAATTAAAGTGACGCTTTGCTCATCTTCCCTCGCTGCAAGTTCAATTTGGTGTTTGGAAGCCGCCAAATAAGCCAAATAAGGTTGAATTGAACGGCCGTCATAGCCTTCTTCTGGCGCAAGGCCCTGCAAACCCAAACGCATGGCGGGCTTTAATACAACTCTCGGCCCTTGCGCTTTGATCGCAAATTCCAACACATCGCCTTGGTTAGTGTGATTGACAAAAATCTCACCGCCGCGTGGTAAGCAATCGATCGCAATCATGATGAAATTCATAATAATGCGGGCAAGTGGGCGCGAGGCCATTTCCTGGCTGCTCTGCCAAACTAAATCTGGTTTCAAAGTGGCAATATATTTTGCGGCGATATTTTTGAGATCTATTAAGTTGGCTTCACCATTGCCAGCAGTCAAAGATCCGAAAGTTGCGCGCATAAAATCGACTTTGGCGCTCGCTTGTAGCGTGCTCTCGCGGATAAGTTCAACTGCGCTTTTGTGCATTTCTGGGCCATTATCGCCTTCCAATACATCAAGTGCAGTGGTCAATGCCTGCAGAGGCGAAGCCAAATCGTGGCAAACCCGCGACGCAACAAGTGCGATTATCATATCATTATCAATAGCCATTCCATGCTTATGCGCGGGAATTGGAAAAGATAAGTTAATAATGTCGAATAGCCGCAGTGATTAACTGCGGCTATTGAATTTCGTGAATTTAATTAGCTTATTGCGCAGCGCAGGAAATGATAATTGTGCCGTCCGCGGCTTGCAGTGAGCGCGTAGTTGCACTTTTTGCGCACCAAACATTGGCGGTATCACGAAAATAATCACCAATTGCGGCTTTTTGAATCTGCCTTAAAGCTTGAAGCAATGCCACACGGTCCACAGTTTCATTTTGCGACGTTGCAACTTCAGTATAAACCGCACGCCGCCTTATATTGATTTCATTGATGGTGCGTTGCAAATCGGCTTGCGCAGTCGTTGGGGTGCGCACAAAACCCAAATAACCATTGGCCTGCTCACCAATAATACGGCTCGCAATTGCGGCATCCACTGGGCCGCCATTATCGACAGCGAGGGCAGCGGTTGCCGCAAAACCTGCAAAAACCGCGCCGATTACTATTTTAGGCAAAAACTTAGAAACTGAATTCATCATAATAAATATCCGTAAAAACCTTTGTTAAAAAATGCCGGGGTTTGCTTGATTTGCGCGGTCTAATTCGCGCTCAACCCGCACCCGAACATTTTGTTCAATTTTCATATTGATGTTGAGGTTGATTTCAATTGGCTTGTCGGGCGCAACAATCTGCACAGTTGGTGTGCAGGCCGCAGCAATAAAGCCCACCGCAATTATACCTGGAGCAATCCACAATATTTTAGCAATTTGGCGCACTTGACGCTCCTCTACTTCAACCAAAAAGCGGCTATGAACAATTCATTGCCTCCGCATATAATAGGATAATAGACTGAATGGCGGCTGAACCAAAGCAATAAATGTGGTTCACAATGATAAATTGGCTTAGAGCGCCCAATGTTCAAGTTGAATCGAATTTGCCGCAGCAATTTTGTGCTAGTTTTGGCGGCAAATATGCGGTGAATACTGGGGTATTCGCCAAGTATTTGTTGCCGAAAATGGTGCAAAAGGGCGCGGCAAAGCGATGCAACTTGAACATTGGGCGCTCTAGCCCCAATTTGAGACCAGTTTTTCAACTTTGGAATTGCCAATTGCACTCGCGGTTCGGCGTGATGGGTCACGGGTAAATACCGCTAATTCTTGAATTTGTTTAAGCGTAACATTTCTGATGCCTTGCGATATTTCGTCAATATTTATGGTTTCACCAAAAACAAAAATTTGGCCAACCATAGACAAAAGCCGCGATGACGGGTTTTCAAATGCCAAAAGAATCGAAGTCTCTAAGGTTTTCTTGGCGCGTGCGAGTTCGATCTCATTGGGGCCGTTTTGCGCAATATCATCCAAATGATGTTCAATGATATTTAGCGCTTTGGCAGCATTATTTGCCGCGCAGCCGAATGATATATTGAGCCTTGATACATCAAAATAATTTTCACAATAGGCATCAATATTATAAACAAGGCCCTGTTTTTCGCGCAAATCCGACAATAATCGCGACGCCATGCCACCGCTTAAAATGCTGCTGAATATTTGTGATATGAATAAATCTTTGCGGTTTGGTTTGGGCAAAGCAAATGATAGCGCAATTTGCGATTGTTCGATTTTACGGCCTTCAAACAAGACGTTTTTAGTAAACTGCGCATTGATAGGCGCTGTCGCAGGTTTTGGGTGTAATGCGCCAAAAGTGCGCGAGGTTAAGTCCAATATTTCATTTTCATCAAACGCGCCGCTTACACCAATAATCAGGTTTAGGGGGGCGCTATACATGGCGTGGAATTGCTCAATTTGTGCTTTATTGATATTATTGAGGCTTGCTGCGTCGCCAAGAATTGGCATACCAAGGGGCTGGGCATGATATGAAGCCATTTGGCACAAAACGCTGGCCCTATCTTCGGCATCATCGAATGCTTCGTTGATTTCGCTGATTACGACATTTTTTTCAAGCTCAAAGTCACGGGCATCAAGATGAGGGGATAGAACCAAATCAGTGCAAAGCCCCAATGCAAATCCGACTTCGTCAGAAAGGCAACGCGCGAAAAAGCCTGTGCGTTCATGCGAAGTAGCCGCGTTCAAATAGATTCCGCGCCCTTCAGCGTCTTCGGCCAAAGCGTTTGCGCCGCGCCCGCCCGCGCCTTTGAATACTAAATGCTCAAGCAAATGGGCCACGCCATTATTTTGGCTGTTTTCATGACGTGTCCCGACATTGGCCCAAACCCCGACACTTGCACTTTTCAGATGGCTAATGGGGTCAAGGACAATTCTTACGCCATTATCAAGTCTTATTAGTTTTGGGGTTTTTTCCAATGAATTTATGACCTAGCACGCAAATAGGTTTTGATATTGGCTTCATTGGCATGCATTTTTTCAAAATGTTCAGGGCGTTGAAATAAGTCCACTGCTTGCGGCGGCAATGAAGGGACAATGCCCAATATTTCGGTCACGGTTTCGGGGAATTTCGCAGGGTGGGCAGTGGCGAGAATAATCTTTCCGCCTTCTCCTGTACAATGTCGAGCCGCCCAACCAACTGCAGTGTGCGGACAAATAATTTCGCCAGTTTGCGTTTTACAATCAATAATCGCCGCCGATGTAGCGCTATCATCAATATGGCAAGCTGCAAAATCGGTGCGCAAAGCGGCAAGGCAATGTGCTTCGATAATATAGCTTTTTTCGGTCTTTAGGGCGCTATAGGCTGCATTTACGCTTTTTGCTTTTTGGGCTGCATCGCCAGCGCTTAATTCATAAATGATGCGCTCAAAATTGCTGGCTATTTGGATATCCATTGCTGGCGAAATAGTGGCAATTGAGTGTTCGCCAGTGGCAAACTTTCCAGTTTCGAGGGCCAAAGCGATGCTGTTATTGGCATTATTGGCGATGATTATTTTACCAATATTCGCGCCGAGTTTTTTGGCTACCCAAGCCGAAAAAGCATCACCAAAATTGCCCGTTGGGATAATAAAATCAATTGGTTTGGCAGCGCCCAATTTTGCAGCGCTGGTAATAAAATAAACGCATTGTGCCACAATCCGCGCGAAATTAACTGAATTGACGGGTGTCAAATTAACTTCGGCAACAAAGGCATAATCTGCGAACAAATTCTTCAAAATCGCTTGGGCTTTATCGAAATCACCGTCCAACACCAAGGCATGAACATTGGCTGCACCTGATGCGGTCATAAAGCGCTTCTGCACTTCTGATACTCGGCCATCGGGGAGCATAACAAAAAGCGAAACATTCTTCTTGTTTTTCAGGGCTTCAACTGCGGCCCCGCCAGTATCACCCGATGTTGCGCAAATAACGCTTAAATGTTTGCCAGATAAATTGAGAAAATATTCGTAAAGCTCAGCAATCAATTGCATCGCCACATCTTTGAACGCCAAAGATGGGCCGTGGAACAGTTCCAATAAGTGGAGATTATTCCCTAGGTCGCGCAATGGAACAATGTCCTTATCGCCCCAATTATCGCCATAAGCGGATTTTGTTAGTTTGCGCGCGGTCTCGATATCTAAATCATCGCCTGCAAAAGCCTTCAACACAATTGCGGCGGTTTCAAAATAGGGCGCGGTCGCCGCGGCTTCGAGAACCGATTTATCAAGCCTTGGCCAAGTTCTTGGCACATAAAGCCCACCATCAGGCGCGAGGCCTTGGGTTATGGCTTCGGTAAATGAAACTGCGGGCGAAGCACCGCGGGTAGAAATATATTGCATTTTATTCTTTTTTGGATCTGAAGGTTATTAGGCCAGCTTTAATATGCATGGCGATATAGACGCCAATTAAGCCAATTGCCAGCCCCCACCACGTCAGAGCATAGCCCAAATGCCGTGCCGGTTCGATATAACTCGCGCCTTTGGAATCCGCCCAAGGGTTTGGGGTGGGATTGCCAGTGTATTTCAAATCAGAATGTGAAACCGCGATATAAAATTCTTGATAGCTTGAATCCACAAATTCGTGCGCCAATGAGTTAAGTTCGGGCCAATAATATAAGTGTTTTTCTGGGTTATTGGCAGCAATAAAGGCATTGGGGCGATGGCTGGACCGCAAAACACCTTCAATTGTTTTGGTTGCTTTTTCATGGGCAAATGCCTTGGAATCGGCTTCATTTAACCAGCCAAGATCAATTAAATAATTGCGCCTTTCGGTTTTGAATTGTGCGAAATGGCGATAGCCAGTTTGCCCATTTGCAGTGGCGAATACGCCAATTGTTTTTTCACTTATTTCGCCTTTTAGTTTGACTTTCATAAATTCGCGCGGAAAATTTTGTGCCATTTGTGCGGTGGCATAAGGCACGGGTGGGGCGGCTTCACTCGCCAATTTATTTTGATAACGCCGCCATTGCCAATTCCCGAAACTGAGCAAGAAGCAAAACAGCACCAAAGTGAAGATAGTCAAAATTGGCATCGGTTTGAACTTCATTGGTCCGAATTTTTCTTTCCAATAATTTCGCCCGCTTTATTGTGGCGCTGCAAGGCAAATAAGGTCGATTTGAAAGGTCTTAAAAGGCCAATACTAGTAATCAAAACTAGGGGTGCCATTATCAGCATCAATATTAAAGGCGAAAGGTGAAAGCCAAACATCAGTATCAATAATATCGGTACCAAAATTGTGCCAGCAACCGCAATTACGATTACCGCCGGCCCATCGCCTGCATCGGCATCGGCAAAGCTATTTCCGCAAGCTGGACACTCAGCGCGGAACTTTAATAGGCCGTCAAATAATTCGCCTTTGCCACATTCAGGGCATTTGCACAAAGGCCCAGCTTTCCACCATTTTGTCATATTAAATGCCTATTTAATGCAGTTCGCAAATTCGAAGAATTAAGTCCTTCCCTTGAGGGAAGGTGCTGAGCAAAGCGAGGCGGAAGGGTGACGCGAACGAAGTGAGCCACCAAAAAGAGCGGCTTTGCCGCACATTTTATTAGGCTCGCTACGCTCGCGTCACCCTTCACCGCTTCGCGGAGCTTCCCTCAAGGGAAGCACGTAGAATTCTTCTAATTTGCAAACTGCGTAAATTTATTAAATTTAACGGGCGCAATAGCGCCTCCGAATTTAATAAGTCAACGGATGGAACGCAATTTACCCAAATGTTACATAAATAAATGTGAATAGGAACAGCCACACCACATCAACAAAATGCCAATACCAAGCCGCAGCTTCAAATCCGAAATGTTGCTTGGGCGTGAAATGACCCAATAACAAGCGAACCAGACACACAATTAGGAATATAGTTCCAATAAATACGTGCGCCCCGTGAAAGCCTGTCGCCATAAAAAATGATGAGCCATAAATGCCGACATTTTCACCACCAAAACCGAAAGCATGATGGTTCAAAATATGACCATATTCATTGACTTGAATTCCAGTAAATAGCGCGCCCAAAGCAATCGTCAAAGCCAAGCCAATTGCGGTTGCCTGGCGATTGCCTTCCTGCAAAGCATGGTGCGCCCAAGTGACTGTTGTCCCTGACAGCAACAAAATCAAAGTGTTCATCAAAGGCAAATGCCAAGCATCAACAGTTTCAACACCCGCAGGTGGCCATGATTTCCAAGCTTCGGCAACTTCAGGGATTGTCGATAATGTGCGGGCTTCATTCCAAATTGATTGTTCAAAGAACATCCAAAACCAAGCGACAAAAAACATAACTTCGGACAAAATGAACAAAATCATGCCATAACGCAAACCAATCCCAACCACGGGGGTATGATCGCCTGCATGGGCTTCTTTGACGACATCAGCCCACCACATGCCAGCTATAGTGCAGATGCTCAAAAGACCAAGCCCCAAAACCAAAAATTGAGATTTGCCAAGCAACCAAAACCACTGCTTTGAACCCGCATATTTGTCTAAAAGCGCGGCTTTATTGGCCGCATCAAGATTATTATAGTCCGCATTGGTTTGCAAAGCTGCTTGCACCGCGTCAGACCCTTGACCCATCGCAGATATAGCCGCACCTTCATTAGCAAAATAGCTGCTTATCAGCGACAAAGGATCGCCAACCAGCCCCTTCATAAAAATTACCAAGCCCACCGCAGTTATGAACAGTGCAAGCGAAGCAAGTGTTGGCCACGGGCTGGGATTAACCAGATGATAGTCGTGCTTTACAGCTGCATGTGACATAGTTCCCTCTTTCCTCAAAAATATTGCGCAATGCGCAATAATTATTGCTAATTAACTTGGTCCAGTTTGAAGTTCCACTGTTTGTTTTGGTACTTCAAAAAAAGTGTAAGATAAAGTCACTTGTGAAATTTCTTTTGTTTTCTCATCGCTGGCAAGGCGCGGATCGACATAAAATATCACAGGCATTTCACGAGTTTCGCCAGCCGCCAATGTTTGGTTTTTGAAACAAAAACATTCCAGCTTTTGAAAATAAATCGCGGCTTTGTGCGGTGTTACATTATAATTCGCAACCGCAGTTATTGGGTGATCCGAAGTATTAGTAACGCGGTAAAACGCTAAACCATTTTCACCTAATCGAAGTGAAACTTCGCTTTGCTCAGGAGTGAAACGCCATGGCACATTTGGCATGATATTGGCATCAAACCTAATTTTGATTTGGCGGCTTAAAACTTCGCTGGCTGCATCTTTGGCAATTGAAGTTGTGCCATTATAGCCAGTTTTTTCGCAAAATAATTTATATAAAGGTACACCCGCAAATGCCATTCCGAACATGGCCAACGGTGCAAAACCCGCAATCAATGCAATTTTGGTTTTACTGGCCATCATCGGTTCACCAAAAACTTGGCAATTGAAGTTACAAAAATCAGCGCAACCAAAGCAAAAAGACTTATCCCAATGGCCTTGGAGCGCCCATTTTTTGCTTTCTCGATTGCTTCGACGCTTGGTGGATTTAGCATCTTAAGATCCCCAACCAAATGAATATAACATGCCAAAACCATTTTCGAGCAAAAGGGTTGCGAATAATGAAGTCAAATATAAAAGCGAAAACGCAAATAAATCTCGGGCAGGGCGATTGCTTATCGCGCTATCTGTGTAAAGCGCACCATCTTGCGCGCGCCCATCTTCGTCACCGGCATGCGAAATCAAAAGCCGATAGGCAAGGCCAAGAAATGCAATTCCGCCAAAGGTCGAAACTATAAAATAAATTAAGCCGCCAAGACCAGTGAAAGCTGGCGCAATGCCAATTGGCACCAATAAAAGCGAATAGATAAAAATCTGCAATTTTGTGGTTTTTGGCCCCTTGGCTACTGGCAACATCGGAACGCCAGCTTTGGCATAATCACCTGCTTTATACAGCGCCAATGCCCATGAATGCGGCGGTGTCCACATAAAAATAATCGCGAATGGCAATATTGCATTCAAGCTCAAAGCGCCGCCCGCCGCAAACCAAGCTATCAATGGTGGTAATGCCCCTGCCAAACCGCCAATCACAATATTCATTGGCGTGCTGCGTTTAAGCCACATCGAATAAACCACGGTATAAAAAACAATAGTAAATGCCAATAGGCCAGCAGCAATATAGCCACCCGAAATCGCCAATAATAACACCGCAACAATAGAGAAAATAATCCCCATATTTAGGGCTTCTTGCCCCTGAACTTTGCCAGCAGGAATTGGCCGCATTCTGGTGCGGGTCATAAGGCCGTCAATATCGGCATCATACCACATATTAAGGCAACCAGCAGCGCCCGCGCCAAGGGCAATTGCAAAAATCGAAATAAGTGCCAAAATTGGGTTAGTTTGAGTTTTGGCGCAAACAAAACCTACCAAAGCAGTAAACACCACCAACGACATTACACGTGGCTTTAATAAGGAAAAATAGTCTTTCCAGCCAGCAAGTTTCAACCCGATTTCAGGGTTGTTGCTTTGACTTAAAACTTCACTATTGATGCTCATGGTTTCAATTCATCTCAATCGATTGGAGAAAAGGTCCGGCGGGACGTGCCCGCCAGGCAATTTATCAGTGTCCGCCTTTATCTTCAAAAACAGGAGGTTCGGAGAATTGGTGGAATGGCGGCGGTGATGACAAAGTCCATTCCAAAGTATCAGCGCCATCGCCCCAAGGATTATTGCCAGCTTTGCGTTTCATAATAAAGCACTCAAGCAACATCAAAAGGAATACCAAAACCCCAACCGCCGTAATCACATAACCAATAGTCGAGATTTTATTGAAGTAAGCGAAAACTTCGGCGTAATCGACATAGCGGCGCGGCATACCTTGCAAACCCAAGAAATGCTGCGGGAAAAATACTGTGTTAACGCCAATGAAGGTCAACCAAAAATGGACAGTTCCCAAGAAGCTATTATATTTATAGCCCGACATTTTGGGCAGCCAATAATAGAAGCCCGCGAAAATCGTAAACACTGCACCAAGTGACATAGTATAATGGAAATGCGCAACCACATAATAAGTATCATGAACAATCACATCAAATGATGAGTTGGCCAATGCAACACCGGTTACGCCGCCAATTGTGAACACGAAAATAAAACCAATTGCCCACATCATCGGAACCGAGAAACGGATTGAACCGCCCCACATTGTCGCAATCCATGAGAAAATTTTAATCCCAGTTGGAACCGCAATAACCATCGTTGCCGCAACGAAATAGGCCTTGAGGTTTACGTCCATGCCCACTGTAAACATATGGTGCGCCCAAACGATAAAGCCGACGAAGCCAATCATACCCATTGCGAAAACCATGCCCAAATAGCCAAAAACTGGCTTTTTTGAGAAAGTGGAAATGATCTGGCTGACGATACCAAAACCTGGCAAAATCAAAATATAAACTTCAGGGTGACCAAAGAACCAAAACAAATGTTGGAACATTACAGGGTCGCCGCCTTGGGCTGGATCAAAAAACCCTGTGCCAAAATTGCGATCTGTCAAAAGCATGGTCAATGCGCCTGCCAATACTGGCAATGAAAGCACCAAAAGCCAAACTGTATAAAATATCGCCCATACAAATAGTGGCATTTTGAACATTGTCATGCCAGGGGCGCGCATGTTCAAAATCGTGGTGATGAAATTAATCGAACCCAAAATTGACGAAATGCCCGCAATATGCAGTGACAAAATCAACAAATCCATCGCGGGACCAGGGTGCCCAGAAGTGGACAAAGGCGGATAAAGCACCCAAGAACCGCCAAAACCATTGCCAGAGCCAGTTCCTGGAACAAAAGTTGAAAGCACGCCAAGCGCCAAAGAGGCTGGCATCAACCAAAATGAAATATTATTCATGCGCGGGAAGGCCATATCGGGCGCACCAATCATAATCGGCACAAACCAATTGCCAAAACCACCAATTAGGGCTGGCATAACCATGAAGAAAATCATTATTAGGCCGTGCATTGTAATTACAACATTATAATTATGCGCGTCGCCCCACATTCCGCCATTAAAGACTTGAATGCCGGGTTCCATCAATTCCCAACGCATAAGACCCGACATGCCGCCACCGACAAGGCCAGCGACAATTGCGAAAATCAAATACATTGTGCCAATGTCTTTGTGGTTAGTAGAATTTAACCAGCGCCAAGGATTGAAAATCGACGGGCGATCAGAGTGAACATCATTATCAGTGTGTGCGGCGTGCGCCATATTGTTATTCCTTCTTACTACTGGGCTTGCGCAAGTTGCACAGGTGAAGCATCGGCTGTTTTATGTGAAGCTAACCAAGCTGCATATTCAGTATCGGTAACGACTTTGATCTCAATCGGCATAAATGCGTGCCTTATGCCGCAAATTTCCGAGCATTGGCCATAAAAAGTGCCAGTCCGTTCGGCCTTGAACCAAGTTTCATTCAAAGTACCAGGAACCGCATCAATTTTGACGCCAAATGCGGGCAATGCCCATGAGTGAATTACATCGCTTGCAGTGATTTGCACGCGCACTACTTTATTGACTGGAACCACCAATGCGGCGTCTGTTGCAAATTGGAAAGGCTTATTTTGCGCTTTGGCTTCTTCTTCGCTCAGCATATTGGCAGTTAAAGAAATACCATCTGCATCAGGATATTCATAAGACCAATACCACTGATTTCCAGTTACCTTGACGGTTAAATCGAATTTTGCTGGTGTCACGTCTTCTTTGTATAAAAGCGGAAACGAGAAAATGGCAATAAATATTAGAATCAATACAGGGACTGCGGTCCAAGCAATTTCAAGCGGCACATTATGAGTGAAAGTGGCAGGCTTTGGGTTGGCTTTTTCATTGAATTTAATGCCAACATATATCAGCAAGACTAAGACCAAAAGAGAAATGCCGACCATTACTGGCATCAATACGGCGTTATGAAATGAGGCTATGTCATGCGCGACTTCTGAGGCCGCCGGTTGAAGTGTAATGCCTTTGTCCACAGGGCCTTCAGCGGCTTGGACAATATTGACATTCGTCATCAAAGCAATTGTTGCCAATAAGCCAATATTCTTGGCGTAATCAATTAGTTTCATTTACTCCCCCTTCGGGCATTTGCCCTTGGCCCTCATTTTTATTTTTGACTTGGCGTCCGCGATTTTATCGTTTTATTTTGCCATTAAGTCACGCCACAAAAGGCGTTCTTAGGCTTAGCTGCGTCAAATCATCTCATATTCCTAATTGCATGAAGCAAAAAAAAAAGAAAGTAGGTCAGTGCATCAATTTTCGCGCAAAAAGCAAATTATGTTTTATTTTGTCAGGCTTTGCCTTATTGAGCCATTGGTTCCCAATTTTAATGCCTCCAAACCGAGAAAGCCGATATGCCAATCAGTTCGCAACAATCTGAAATGACGCTTCTGGCGCGCGCCAAAAGCGAAAACGCCAGCCAAGTATTGAAAAATGCACTTATCGGGGCGGACGATGGCGAAATTTATCTTGAAAATTCCAAGTCAGAAAGTTTCTTATGGGATGATGGCCGCTTAAAAAGCGCATCATACGATTCGGAAGAAGGATTTGGCCTTCGCGTCATTGCGGGTGAGACAACTGGTTATGCGCATTCAAATGAAATAAGTCAGGCAGCTTTTGATCGAGCGTCACTTGCAGCGGTTCAAGCCAAACGCGGCTATGAAAGCAGTTTTGATTTATCCCCCGCAAAGACTAACCAAAAACTTTATGCGGCAGTGGATCCATTATCCGAGCCTTCATTTGAAGCAAAAATCAAGAGCCTCGGCGAAATTGATGCTTATGTTCGCGGCAAAAATTCCAACATAGTCCAAGTATCGGTGTCATTTGCCGCTTCAAAACGCGATATTGCCATTGTTCGCCTTGATGACGACATAAGGTATGATGAACGACCATTAGTGCGTGTAAATGTGTCAGTCACCGCCGAAAAAGACGGAAGGCGCGAAACTGGAACCGCAGGCGGCGGTGGGCGCCAAGAATATGGCGATTGGTTATCGGAAGCGAAACTTAAATCACTGGCTGACGAAGCATTGCGAATTGCCGAGGTCAATCTTGACGCGATTCCCGCACCCGCAGGTGAAATGGATGTGGTTTTGGCCGCAGGTTGGGCCGGCGTTTTATTGCATGAAGCTGTTGGGCATGGTTTGGAAGGCGATTTCAACCGAAAAGAGACCAGCGCATTTGCGGGCAAAATTGGGCAACAAGTGGCAGCAAAAGGCGTTACGGTGGTTGATGATGGCACAATTGCGGATCGCCGTGGCAGCCTCAATTTTGATGATGAAGGAACGCCAACATCGCGCACTGTCCTGATCGAAGATGGTGTTTTGGTTGGCTATATGCAGGATCGCATGAATGCGCGGCTTATGGGCGTGAATGCAACAGGCAACGGGCGGCGCGAGAGTTTTTCCCATGCACCATTGCCACGTATGACCAATACTTTCATGGAATCTGGCTCCCACGACCCCCAAGAAATAATCGCATCGCTTAAGCGCGGCATTTATGCGGCACAATTGGGCGGTGGACAGGTGGACATTACCTCTGGCAAGTTTGTTTTCCAATGCACTGAAGCCTATTTGGTTGAAAATGGCAAAATAACCGCGCCAGTAAAAGGTATCAGCCTAATCGGTGATGGCCCAAGCTGCCTGACCCGTATTTCAATGATTGGCAATGACAGCAAGCTAGACGACGGCGTCGGCACATGCGGCAAAGGCGGGCAGTCTGTGCCAGTCGGCGTTGGGCAACCAACGCTGAAATTGCATGGGCTTACGGTCGGTGGGGCAGGCTAGCGCTCAAGTTGTCGCCCTCGCTACGCTCACTTAACAACTTGGTTTTAAGCGGACAAGGATTTCCAAAAAGCGTGGTTTTTGGAAATCCTTGACATTTTCACTTAAATTTTCCAAATTTGATCCAATATGCAAATAAGATTGTTTTTCGCGATATTGGTGTCGCTTGTTTCGGGAATTGCCGTCGCCCAAACTCTCCCCGACAATTTCGTCTATCTGCGCGAAATAGACCCGCGAATTGTGCAGGATATGCGTTATGCCAGCGCCAATAATTTTATGGGTCGGCCTTTGGCGGGCTATCAGGCAAGTGAATGCATATTAAAGCGTGAAACGGCGCTGGCATTGAAAAATGTTCAAGATGGCCTCGTTGCCAAAAACCAAACATTGATTGTGTTTGATTGCTACCGCCCGAAAATGGCGGTGAATGATATGGTGAATTGGGTAAATTCGGGCGATGAAACTAATTTTCGTTATTACCCCAAAACTTCGCGCGCGCATTTAATTGAGCTTGGTTATATTTCCGCTACGTCCAACCATTCGCGTGGCTACACTGTTGATCTGGCAATTGGCCCAAAACGAGCGCCTTGGTTCACATTTGGCCGCCAAAATGTCTGCGGCAATCGCAAAGACCGGCGCACATTTGATTTCGGCACACCATTTGATTGTTTTGATATTGCCGCTAATACCGCGCACCCAAATATTTCCGCGCACGCAAGGCGAAATCGGCAGCATTTAGTGGAAATCATGCAAAACGCAGGCTTTCGAAATTTGCCTGACGAGTGGTGGCATTTTACATTGAACACACAGCCGCAAGGCGCACCGATGTATGAATTTGAAGCCCGGTAATAACAGCCCTCCAAATTGCAAAACTGTCACATTAACCCTATATGCAGTGTTGGATATTGATGGAGGCCAAAATGGCATTTGATGTGAATGAAGTTATGAATAAAATTGGCGCTAATGACATGGTTAAGGGCCTTTCCGAGAAATTGGGCGTTGGCGCCGAGCAAGCGCAATCAGTTGCCACAGATCTTTTAGCAAAAGCCCAAGAAACTGGTGGCGGCCTTTTGGAAAATGCCAAAGAAATCGCCGAAAAAAATGGGATTTCAGTTGAAAAAGTTGAAGAAATCGCTGCCGGCCTCGGCAGCAAAATGCAAGAACAAGCGCATTTATTGGGCGATACCGTAACTGGTGCATTGGGCGGCGTTATGGCAAAATTGAACGAAAGCCCACTTGGTGGCCTTATGACGGGCCTCGACAAAGACGGTGACGGTAATCCATTGAATGATATTTCCGAAACTGCTGGAAACCTAGCTGATGCAGCTACCGATGCGGTTAAAGAAGCTGCGGAAAAAGCCAAGGGAATGTTGGGCGGCTTGTTTGGCAAGAAAGACTAATTAAGCAATGTCATCCCCGAAAATCGGAACGATTTATCGGGGATTTTGTTGCTTATGTATTGAAAGATCCCCGAACGTCCGGTTGGATGTGTCGGGGATTTTTTTGATTTTTCTTAGCCTATTTCTTTTCGCAGGACATTGCATTACGATATCGGCATGAAATTCTTCAAATTATCGTTGATATTTTTTCTAATGGCCATCGCTTTGGTCATATATTTCTATATTTGGCCAAACCTTAGCGGAAATTGGGTCAAGAAAATGGATAGGTCGCATCCTGAACTTGTGTTTTCAAAATACAAGATTGGTGACCCCATTTCCAAATTGCCAAGGCCACTGGTTCCTTTAAATGGCTCACCACTCGCTCCAACAAAGGCGAAATGTGATTTTTATTCCGAACACGTTGTTGAGGCACTTGAACCTTGCGAACATAGAGCGAGCGATGGGCTAGTTTATGAAAATAATGGCGATGCCATTGAAGGCATAATTGTGCCTCTGGATCGATTTAGGTCTTTGACGCCGCTTCCTTGGGGAATTATGCCGAGCGAAAAACCCACACAACTCATGGAAAGGCTTAAGAAAAGCTCTTTCGATGTCGAAGTGATTTTTAGATATGGCTCAAATCAGAATCCTCGTGTAGTCGGGTGGCAAATTGATAAACGCGCAGCATTCGATGAATCGCCTTTCGGCTGGATCGAATTTGATGAAAATCAGAAAATGACCGCGATTGGCGCGGGCTATATTAATTTTGACTAAGTCTAACGAAAATATGCACAATTCCTTCCAAATCATAAATGAAAATGGCGCAGGCGGCACAATTATTTTGTGCTGCCACGCGTCCAACCATTTCCCGCCCGAATTTGGTGATTTGGGCTTATCGCATGACGAACGTCACGAACATATCGCGCATGATATTGGCGCGCTTGAATTATCTGTTGCGCTTTCCAAAATAATTGATGCGCCAATTGTCCATTCCAAAGTCTCGCGCCTTGTTATAGATTGCAACCGCGACCCGACAGATTTTGATGCTATCCCCGATGTTTCGGCGGGCGTTGTGATTGTTGGCAATCAAAACCTTGATGAAGCAGCAAGGCAAGCGCGGGTTCGCCATGCTTATCACCCGTATCACAATGCAATTGATGGGCTGATAAGTCGCCATGCCCATAAAGCCGAATTAAGACTTCTCGCAATCCATAGTTTTACACCCAATTATATGGGGCAAAAGCGCGAACTTGATATTGGCGTATTGATTGGCGACAATAGCGGGTATGGCGACAGAATCCTTGCGAACTTGCAAGCTCAGCAAAATCTGAACGTCGAACGAGACGCACCCTATGACCCCAATGATAGGGTTTATCACACCCTAAATCGCCACGCCAAACCGCGCAATTTGCCTTCAGCAATGCTAGAAATTCGTAATGATTATTTGCAACAAAATGACAATATTGAAAAATGGGCGCGCGTAATTGCAAGGGTTTTACCCTAATTGCTACTGCCTATAATTTAGGCATTGACTAAAATGTCATAACATTTTCAATTTCTTATTGACCAATCCAATTCTCGTGTTAACTTCCCCCCCAATCCGTGCCTGAGACACGGCAATTTAATGACTAATTGAGTCTAATGGGGGCTATTATGGCGGGACAAGACGTCGATGACGACGTAAAAACACTACACTCTATGGGATATGCGCAAGAACTTTCGCGCTCCATGGGGCAATTTTCTAACTTTGCAATTTCATTTTCAATTATTTGTATTTTGTCAGGCGGTATCAATTCGCTTGGGCAAGGTGTCGCGAGCGCAGGCGGAGCGTCGGTTACATTTGGTTGGATTATCGGCGGCCTTTGTGCGTTGTTGGTAACTTTTGGTATGGCGCAAATTGCGTCAGCCTTTCCAACTGCTGGTGGGCTTTATCATTGGTCTTCAATTCTTGGTGGTCGCTTTTGGGGTTGGTTAACCGCTTGGTTCAATTTATTCGGCTTGATAACTGTTTTGGCCGCTATCAATGTGGGGACATTTAATTTTTTCCTTGGAAGTTTTGGCCCGCAATTCGGCGTAACGGCAGAACATCAATTGCTTTTTGTAGGCTTGATGACGGCTTCGCACGCCTTAATTAACCATATGGGTATTAAGGCCACTACAAGGCTCACTGATTTTTCGGGATATCTAATTTTGTTTGGCGCCGTTCTTTTAGCTGGCAGTTTATTCTATTTCGCAGGTAATGACGCAGGTGAAACTCGCGATTTCGGTAGAATGATCAAGTTTGAAAATTATACTGGGGATGCGTCTGGGGGCGTGTGGCCAACTCGTTTTGAAAATATGTGGATGGTTTTTGCGGTTGGCCTATTACTGCCAATTTATACGCTAACTGGCTATGACGCATCTGCCCATACTTCGGAAGAAACAAAAAGCGCTGCGATTAATGTGCCAAAAGGCATTATCAATTCTGTGCTTTATGCTTCGATTTTCGCTTTGCTTTTTTCCGTAGCTTTTGTTTTGGCTATTCCAGATATGGCGGAAGCAGCGAAAGCAGGCTGGGGCGTTTTCTTTTATGTTTTGGACGCGCAAATTCCAGCACCATTGCGCTATTTGATTTATGCAATCGTTTTCGTAGCACAATATATTTGTGGCTTGGCTACGGTTACGTCGGTGTCACGAATGATTTTTGCTTTTGCAAGAGATAAAGGCCTTCCGCTTTCGTCAGTTTGGGCGAAAATCAGTCCCAAATGGCGGACGCCGGTTGCCGCAATTTGGGTCGGCTCAGCACTTGCCGTTGCTTTTACTGCCTACGCCAAACTTTATGGCCTTATCGCAGTGTCTTGTGTGATAGCTCTTTATTTCTCATATGTTATGCCAACAATTGCTGGCTTCTTTGCTTATGGTAAAACCTGGACGAAAATGGGGCCTTGGGACATTGGCGGACTTTATAAAGTTGTCGCAGTAGTGGTCACGATTTTGGTCGCAATTATCATTTATGTTGGTATTCAGCCACCGAATGATGCGGCAGTGACCGTGTTTAAGTGGTTTATAGGTACGACAATTGTGGTTTGGGCTTCTATTGAATGGATATTGCCTGCTTTGGGTATGAAATCCGCGAAGTTCCAAGGCCCACCAACGGGTGCCAGCATTGAAGCTCGTGCCAAAGCAATTGAGGAAGCCGAAAAAGCGCTTAATGCTGCTTTGAAATAGCGCAAGCTAAATACTAACAATTGCAATTGTGCTAAGACTTACAGCAGGAATCAAATATTGGTTCCTGCTGTAAATTTTTAATTTGGGAAACCTAAAATGGACACTTATGATCGCGCTCGTGATATTATCGAATATTGCCTTAAACCACTTGATTTAGACAAAACAAGCGATGCCTATAAAGATGCTTATCGCCGCCTTGAACATGTGGTTAAATCATATCAGAAAGTTATGATTGCCGAAAAACGCCCAATCGCGGTCGATTTCTCCAAAATGGCAACCATCACAATCAATGAATCCGCACATGGGCAGGATGATTAAATAAATACTCCATAGGGGAATTGCATGGAATTGCCAGTAATAACAAATGGCGAAGACGCCATAAAATACGTGATTGATAATGAAATTGATTTTGTCAAACTTGGCATTTTTGATGTCGATGGCGTTCTGCGCGGCAAATATCTTAATCGTGACAAGTTCATATCGGCAATTATTCATGGATTTGCCTTTTGCGACGTGGTGCTCGGCTGGGATAGTAATGACCAACTTTATGACAATGTAACCTTCACTGGCTGGCACACGGCATACCCCGATGCACCAGCGCGTATCGTGCCGCAGACCATGCGCTTGTTGCCATTCGAAAATAATATTCCTTTTTTCATTGGTGAATTTGCTGGTCATGCCGAACCAATTTGTCCTCGTGGCCTGTTAAAACGCGTTTTGGCCAAGGCCGATGACATGGGCTATAAAGTCACAACGGCTGCTGAATTTGAATTTTTCGTGTTTGAAGAAACGCCCGAAAGCGTTCGCGAAAAAAATTATAAGAACCTCAAAAGCCTAACCCCTGGATATTTTGGTTATTCTGGTTTGCGTTCTTCAGTTCATGCCGATATTTATCACGAGCTTCTGGACATGTGCCTCGCAATGGATATGGAAATTGAGGGCTTGCATACTGAAACCGGCCCTGGCGTTCTCGAAGCCGCGATAAAATATGATGAGGCCATGCGCTCCGCCGATAAAGCTGCACTTTTCAAAACTTTTGCCAAAGTGATGTTCCAACAACGCGGATTAATGGCGACATTTATGGCGCGTTGGAGCAATGATTGGCCAGGGCAATCGGGCCATTTGCACATGTCTATGGCAGATAAGACCAGCGGCAAAGGCGTGTTTTATGATGCCAAAGAGCCAATGCATATGTCTAAAACTATGCGCCATTTTATTGGCGGGCAGCAAGCATTATTGCCAAATATTTTGGCGATGATTTCACCAACTGTGAACAGCTACACTCGCCTTGTTCCCGGCCTGTGGGCGCCAACTTCGGCGACATGGGGTTATGAGAACCGCACCACAGCATTGCGGGTAATTGGCGGCTCTGAAAAATCACAGCGGGTTGAAGTGCGGATTGCCGCCGCCGATATAAACCCATATATCGCAATGGCTGCTGGCATTGGCGCTGGGCTTTGGGGCATTGAAAATGCCATTGAGCCGGAACCCGCAATTGTCGGCAATGCCTATGCAATCGAAGAAACTCGCCCCGAACGCCGCCTACCAACCACATTAACCGAAGCCGCAAACCGCCTTTTGGCATGTAAGCCAGCGCGCGAAATTTTTGGCGATGCTTTCGTGGATCACTATGCCCAAACTCGGATATGGGAAGAACGTGAGGCGCGTAAGGCAATTACGGATTGGCAATTGGCAAGGTATTTTGAGATAATTTAGTATTGATAATTGCTGACGACTAGTTCGTTGAAAACGCAAACAAAAGGGTGCAGCTATGGCGATACAAGGCAAGATTCTTGCACTTGCCGCAACATTGGTTGGTTTGGCAATCTGCAATGCCGCCCTTTCGCAAACACCACACTTAGGTCTGCTGGGAAATGAACCTTCTCCAAATTCGAAAGCTGCAATGGCTGGCCAATGCGAAGTCAAGAATGCGCCAGCGGAATTTGTCCAATTTGATGCGGCCAGAATAATTCCGCTTCATTGGGATAATGAGCCGCGACCGCCATTCGAAATTGATATTTTAGCGGATTTGGATGCACGTGGGCGGAATTGGACCGCTAAAATCGTTCGTAAAACACCATCGCTAATAATTCTTGAGGGCGCAGCAATTCGTGAATCGCAGAGAATGGCGTATCGGCCTGCAATTGTAAATTGTGTTGCTGACCCAATGCCAATCCAAATTCTAGTTGAACTCAGATACACGCCTTTCGAAAGCGGTGAATATTCAGGACAATTCATAGTAAAGCGAAGTTTCATTTATTGGCGCTTTGGCGAACGCCCTAGAATTCCAAATAATTAGTGAAGTTGGGTTAGCGCCGCCTCGCAATGTATAGGCGAATTTCAGATTGCGCCTTTCATGAAATCCAATTACTGTAATCCAAAACAAACAAGAATGGGATTTGGAAATGGCGAAAGTCGCTTTGGTATCGCTCGCGCTCTTAATTGCGTTCTTCCGCCCCGCCCACAAAATCCCAGCCCCAAGTGAAATAGATGTGCGGGTTAATCAAGTCATGACGGAAACATCGGCGCAGGGTATGGCGATTGCGGTTATTGACAATGGCCGAATAAATTACATCAAAGCCTATGGTATTCGCAATGTCCGCAATGAGCCATTGACCAATGACACCGTAATGTATGGCGCATCACTTACCAAATCGGTATTTGCAGCACTTGTGATGCAACTCGCTGATGAAGGCAAAATTGACCTTGATGCTTCAATTGCAAATTATTTGCCGCAACCTTTGCCGCGCTATAATGAAGATGAGAAATATGCTGATTATACCGCGCTTGCAGGTGATGAGCGCTGGCGAAAATTAACCCCGCGCATTTTATTGACCCATAGTTCTGGCTTTTCTAACTTTGGCTTTTTGGAACCTGATGGCAGGCTGAAATTTCATTTTGACCCGGGTTCGCGTTATGCTTATTCGGGCGATGGCATAATATTATTGCAATTCGTGCTTGAAAAAGGGCTCGGCCTTGATGTTGGCGCTGAATTGCAAAACCGATTTTTCGCGCCCAATAATATGCGCAAAACCAGCCTAATTTGGCGGCCCGATTTTAACGAAAACCTTGCCGATGGCTGGGATGATGTTGGCGCAACCGAAGTCCATGATGAGCGTAGCAAAGTTCGCGCGGCTGGCTCAATGGATACAACAATTGCCGATTTTGCCAATTTCACGGCAGCCTTCATAAATGGCAACATAATTTCCACCAGATTACGCCGTCAAATGACAAGGCCGCAACTAAAAATAACCACCAAAACCCAATTCCCATCATTGCAGGACGAATTACCAATTGCTGAACAACGCCAAGACATTGCCGCTGGCCTTGGCGTAATTGCTTTCAACGGCCCGCAAGGTCCTGGCTTTTACAAAGGCGGCCACAATAATATAACCGCCAACACATGGGTATGCATAGAGCGCCGCCGCAGATGTGTGGTTATTCTTGCCAATGATGTCCGCGCAGAAAAAGGATTTACCGAATTGGTGACATTTATTTTGGGCGATACTGGTGTACCATTTGACTGGGAATATGGCGATTATGCAGGCAAATCATAGGAGGCGAAAATGGCGGTTTTAGGTTTGGGTGTTTTCATACGGGCGCAAAATCAAGCAGCGCTTGCTAATTGGTATCGCGAATTTTTGGGAATTGATATTGATACGGAATATTTCTTCAAAAATTTCGACGCGGTGGCAATGGCAAAACTGCCAAATTCGGCGCAGGTTCTTTCGATAATGGCAAGTGATACCGATTATTTTGAGCCTTCAAAATCTAGTTTTATGCTCAATTTATGTGTTGATAATATTGACGAGGTGATTGCAAACCTCGAAGCCAAGGGCGTTGAAATTTTGTGGCGAGATTTGGAAAATGATTATGGCAAATTTGCCCATATTTTGGATTTCGAAAGCAATAAAATAGAACTTTGGCAGCCGCCTGAATAAATTTTGGACATTTGCCCTTTGCAATTTCTTTGGTTTTGTTATAACAATTTGGAACAACTCCCAAGGAATCCCAATGTCTGAAATTATTTGCACTTCACCCATCGACGGCAGTATTTATCACGCGCGCGAAACATTTGCCGCCGCCAAAATCGATGCCGCAATTGCCGCCGCCCGAATTGCGCAAAAACAATGGCGCGAAGTCGATGTTGCCACCCGCGCAAAAATTGTGTTCGAATTCAAAGAAGCAATGCTTGCGATGGCACCGGAAGTCATTCCCGAAATTGCGTGGCAAATGGGTCGGCCAGTTCGTTATGGAGGCGAATTTGGGCCAATGGTGGCGCGTGTGGATTTCATGTCAAAATATGCGGGTGAATTTTTGGCACCAATTATTCCGCCCGATGAAATTGCAGGAATTGAAAGATTTATTGAGCGTGAACCATTGGGGATAGTGTTTACAATCGCCCCATGGAATTACCCATATTTAACCGCCGTCAATTCTATTATCCCGGCGCTTATTGCCGGCAATGCAGTGATATTAAAACATGCCGCGCAAACGATTTTGGTTGGTGACAGGTTCCAAGCTGCGTTTGACAAAACTGGCCTGCCAAAAAATCTGTTCCAAACCCTAACCCTTTCGCATGATGATACTTCACGCATTATCGAAAGCAATTTGGTCGATTTGGTGTGTTTCACTGGCTCAACTTCTGCGGGGCAAGTGATTGAACGCGCAGGCGCCGGCACTTTCACCAATATCGGGCTTGAACTTGGCGGCAAAGACCCAGCTTATGTTCGTGCCGATGCCAACCTTGAACATGCCATTGAAAATCTGGCCGATGGTGCATTTTACAATAGCGGCCAATGTTGTTGCGGAATTGAGCGTATTTATGTCCATGAAAGCCTATATGATAAGTTCGTGGACGGCATTCAGGCAATTGCAAGCTCATATATTTTGGGCAACCCTCTCGACGAAGCCACAACGCTTGGCCCAATGGCGCAAGCCAAAACTGCCGATATTGTGCGCGCGCAAATCTCACACGCAGAGAGCAGCGGCGCGCGGGCATTGGTTGATGTTGCCAGCTTCAAAGCAGACCTTGGCCACGGCAATTATCTTGCGCCGCAAGTTTTGGTGAATGTGGATCATTCCATGAGCCTCATGCGCGATGAGAGCTTTGGCCCCGTAGTTGGCATTATGAAAGTTTCGAACGATGACGAGGCAATTCGACTTATGAATGATAGTGATTATGGCCTTACGGCAGCAATTTGGACTTCGGATATTGATGCCGCAAAACGCATTGGCAAACAAGTTGAAACTGGCACAGTCTATATGAATCGTTGTGATTATTTGGATCCAGCATTGGCTTGGACTGGTGTCAAAGACACTGGCCGTGGCGCAACTTTATCAAGGATTGGTTATGAAATGTTGACACGGCCTAAGAGCTATCACTTGCGGAGACTGTAATAAAAAATGGCACAAATAGGAAATTGGAATTACCCGACAACAGTTAAATTTGGCGCAGGGCGCATAAGCGAATTGGCGGCACATTGCACGGCTTTGGGGATGAAAGCGCCACTTATTGTGACTGATAATGGGCTGGTGAACTTGCCGATGATTGTGAATGCGGTTGCGGCCTTGAAGGCGGTTGGTCTTAATGCCTCAGTATTTTCCAATGTTCGCCCCAACCCAATTGGCGCAAATGTTGACGAAGGCGTGGCATGTTTTAAGGCTGGCAAGCACGATGGCGTTATCGCATTTGGCGGCGGTTCGGCTTTGGATGTCGGCAAAGTTATTGCTTTTATGTCGGGGCAAACCAGGCCATTATGGGATTTTGAAGATATTGGCGATTGGTTTTCGCGCGCCGACGTAAATGGCATTGCGCCAATTATTGCTGTGCCGACAACTTCGGGAACAGGCTCCGAAGTTGGGCGCGCGGGGGTGATTACGGACGAAAGCAATCACACCAAGAAAATCATTTTTCACCCCAAAATTATGCCAAGCATAACCCTATGCGACCCCGAACTTACAATTGGCTTGCCGCCTCATATTACTGCGGCAACCGGCATGGACGCGCTTTCGCATTCACTTGAAGCCTATTGCGCTCCTGGGTTTCATCCGCAGGCGGACGGTATTGCGATTGAAGGCATAAGGCTGGTTAAGGAAAATCTTGAAGCCGCAACCCGCGAAGGCACAAATATCAGCGCCCGCGCCAATATGATGGCAGCGGCTTTAATGGGTGCAACCGCTTTCCAAAAAGGCTTGGGCGGTATGCATGCAATGGCGCACCCAATTGGCGCAGTTTTTGACGCGCATCACGGCCTGATAAATGCTGTTGTTATGCCTTATGTTTTGAAATTTAACCGCGAAGCAATCGAAGTTCGCATTGCACGCTTGGCTGATTATTTAGGAATTGAGGGTGGCTTTGACGGCTTTTTGGCTTGGATTTTGGAAATTCGTGCAAGCCTTGGCATCAAGCATTCATTGGCCGAAATCGGGGTTGATATTGCCAAAATTGATGAACTTGCGGCAATGGCAGTGGTAGATCCTTCCGCTGGCGGCAATCCAATTGCGCTAACGATTGAAAACATCACGCCACTATTTCGCGATGCGATTTTGGGGGAATTATAGGTTTTTACCCATCAAAACTATCGGCAAAGTTTCGCCATTGGGTAATGGTGTATCAATGCGCTTAATTGGCGTATATCCGTATGCCGAATAAAGCGGGATACCGGTTAGGGTTGAGCCGAGTTCAAAGCGCTTGAACCCTGCATTTGACGCAGCATTTTCGCAGGCAAGCAATATTTTTGCGCCTATGCCGCGCCGTGCAAAATCGGGGTGCACGAAAAATGCGCGTATTCGTGCGGCATCGATTGTGGGGTCTAGGAAACCGCTTTGACTGCTTGCCAAACTATCGGCGCCAAACATTGCTTGGCGCATGGACCAGCCGCCGCAACCAACCATTTGCCCGTTCAATTCGGCAATCAAATAAGTGCCGTCACCGATAAGATTAGTATCAATACCAAACACACTCCCCAATGCCGCCGCGCGTTGGGTGGGTGAATAATCGTCCACCTGCAAGCCATTAACCGACAGCTCTATCAGCGCCGCAATTTGCGGAATATCGGAAGACGTGGCGGTGCGGAGGGTGGGGGGCATTGTTTTCAAAAATTTCTTGAATTAAGTAAGAAAGTAAGATATTCCTACTTTTGGAGTCATGTTATGAATGAAAACCTATCAAAACTAACCGTAAAAAGCCAGACAGTAATTCCCAAAAACATTCGTGAATATTTGGGCCTTAAAACTGGCGATAGAATAAGATATATTACCCGCAATAACCGCGTTGAAATTGAAAAAGTCAAATCCCAAACTGAAGACGACCCCTTCGCAACTTTCACCGAATGGGCTACGGATAATGACGAAGAAGCATTTGGGAAATTATGACCACGTTTGCTCAATGGGACATTGTGGTAGTTCCGTTTCCATATACCGACCGAACCACAACAAAGCGCCGCCCGGCCTTGGTGGTTTCGAACGATGAACTTCGTGAAAATCATGGCCTTGTTTGGGTTGTGATGATTACCAGCGCCAAAAATGCAAAATGGGACGGTGATATTGAAATAAAAGATTTTGAAGCAGTCGGCCTCCCTGCGCCATCAATCATCCGCCCATGTAAGATTACGACAATTGATGCGGGGTTGGTTTTGGGGAAATTGGGGGGAATTAGTATAACCGACTGCGCGATAGTTACGAAACAAGTTTCTAGAATTTTAGCTGCCTGACAATTCCACAGATCAGATTGAATACTCAAAACCCTTATCTTTGAATAATTGCATTGCCTCTTTGTAGAACAAGTCAGCGTTGTTTTCATATTCCCATAAGTCTTCTAATTCCCAATCGATTAAGCGCAAATTCATGGCAATTATTGCGTATCCGGAGATTTCGATTATTAAGGATGTGAGTTCTTCGTATTGCACTCTCTCAAAAAAAACTGCAAATTTATTTGAAAGTAATTGCGGCGAAGCAGAAGACAGATAGTAAAATCGTTGTTCTTTAACGTTTAGCCACAGACGAGGTAATGTATACAAATAGGTTCTTTCGTCACCGATTGTTGTAATTGCAAACGGAAAAAGCCTATCCAGTTCTTCCAGTCCCCAATTTGTTTCGTTCTTGCTTTTAAGTTGAGCAACCACATCCATGCGATAGGGCGAAGCGTAGATTTTTTCGGGATTTCCCGGTTCCCAAACATAATGAAAATTGGTTTCCTTAAATTTCAAAAGTTCGCGGCAAACCGAGATTATCTTGTCTTCAACAATTGAAAGCTCGGGCACAATGCCTTTATTGAAAGGTGAAAATTCCGAAAGTTGTTCGCAAACTGATTTGCAAATTTTACTGCTTGACGATTCTATCATTCCTCAACACCCGAAGAATTAATTCTGGCGGTTTCGTCCTTTTGCTTTGCGTCAGCTATTCTCCCTTGAGAATTATTATTAGGCGATTGTTCAAAATGATATCTGCTAAGTTCGATTGCGAATTCCAAAGTGGGAGAGAAATAAAAATTGTTCCCTTTTAATGGCTTCCAACCTTCGGCCATAGAAAAAACTTCTCGTCGCCCGTTTTTACTAATCCGTTCGTCAGCATCAAATTCTCCACCAAAGGCTGCCCCACAAACAGGTGCGTAGATATTCATAGCAAATCCAAAATTTTGGAAGTTCACGAAATATTGTGATGCTCTAGGCTCGCCATTAATTTCAACATTCTCGCGATTGAAAAAACGTTCACCGTATATCTTCAATGCATTACTTGGAAACCTTGTGCATCTGTAAGAAACTCTAGCAGTTTGGAACTGTGCGGTTTCGGACGTGAGCGACAATCCATCGCGATAATAGATAAGAATTTCGGCCGAAGTCTTAGTTATACTATTTCGGTTAACATGAACCATCGCGTCATCGTAAGATGGCAAAAGCACCCAACGTTGGCTAATTTGGGCGCTGACCGGCGTGCCTAACAACAATAAGACAGAAAAAATGAAGCCAAAT
This sequence comes from Hyphomonadaceae bacterium, assembly GCA_009773395.1. Lineage (GTDB taxonomy): Bacteria > Pseudomonadota > Alphaproteobacteria > Caulobacterales > Aquidulcibacteraceae > Pseudaquidulcibacter. The sequence continues at coordinate 378,155 of WRPI01000004.1, forward strand.
TTTTTCATTACGAAAACTAATTATCCAAGAAACTCCGCAACCGTCTCGACCTGCTCGGATGTTTCAATTTCCGCAATGCCTTCGCCTCAATCTGTCTAATCCGTTCGCGGGTTACGCTGAATTGTTGTCCTACTTCTTCTAGGGTGTGGTCGGTGTTCATGCCGATGCCGAAGCGCATACGCAATACACGTTCTTCACGCGGAGTGAGCGAGGCCAAAACGCGGGTGGTGGTTTCGCGTAAATTGGATTGGATTGCGGCATCAACCGGCAGGATTGCGTTTTTATCCTCAATGAAATCGCCAAGGTGGCTATCGTCTTCATCGCCCACTGGGGTTTCAAGACTGATAGGTTCTTTGGCAATTTTCATAACTTTGCGCACTTTTTCAAGAGGCAAAGAAAGCTTGATTGATAGCTCTTCCGGCGTTGGTTCGCGGCCAATTTCATGCAACATTTGGCGCGATGTGCGCACCAATTTATTGATGGTTTCAATCATATGGACGGGAATACGAATGGTGCGGGCTTGATCGGCAATCGAGCGTGTGATGGCTTGGCGTATCCACCAGGTCGCATAAGTCGAGAATTTATAGCCGCGACGATATTCAAACTTATCAACCGCTTTCATAAGGCCAATATTGCCTTCTTGAATAAGGTCAAGGAACTGCAAGCCGCGATTTGTGTATTTTTTGGCAATTGAAATAACCAAACGAAGATTGGCTTCCACCATTTCTTTTTTGGCAATTCTTGCTTCACGCTCACCTTTTTGCACGCGCTGCACAATACGGCGGAATTCATCGATTGGGACACCTGATTCTTGCGCCAGTGAGAAAATTTCCTGGCGAATATCATCAACTTGAAAGCGGTGTTCAACCGCAAACCGCGCCCAAGATTTGGACTTATCAACAACGCCATCGGTCCAAGAAGGGTTCATTTCATGGCCATGATGTTCTTTAATGAAATCAACCCGCGAAACACCACATGATTCGGCAAGCCGCATCAAACGCGCTTCCGAGGCAATAAGGCGTTTGTTGATGGTGTAAAGTTGCTCAATAAGCGCTTCAATACGCGCATTATTCAGTTTTAAGGCTTTAAGTTCTTCAATAATTTTGTTTTGAAGTTCTTCCATCGAAGCCTGGTCGTCTTGGCCAAGTTTTTTGCCAACGATTTTCGATTCAACCGAGCGATCTTTTAGTGAACGGAAAAGGTCAAAATGCAGCGCAACTTCATCGAGAATTTTCATAATCCCGTCGCGCAATTCAGATTCCATAGCCGACATTGAAAGAACGGCTGCTTCGTCTTCCTCTTCTTCGGCTTCGCGTTGACGGCGGCGTTCACGCTCAATTTCATCATCAGTATCATCACCTGATGAGCGGATTATCGGCTCGGGCTTATCGTCATCATCGTCGTCTTCTTCGACTGGTGGTGGGGCATTTTCTGCGCCATAAGTGGCTTCCAAATCGATAATTTCACGAAGCAAAACTCGGCCCGATTGCAATTCATCACGCCAAACCATAATAGCTTCAAACGTAAGTGGGCTTTCGCAAAGCCCGCGTATCATTGCATCGCGGCCCGCTTCTATGCGTTTGGCAATCGCAATTTCGCCTTCGCGCGACAAAAGCTCAACTGCGCCCATTTCGCGCAAATACATGCGCACGGGGTCATCGGTTCGGTCTTGGCCTTCTTTGGTGTTGCCAGTTGGGGCAACCACCGCCGAAGTTGTGGCGGCTTTAACAACTAATTCGCTGCTTTCAGTTTCAACTTCATCATCGGCTTCAATCAAATTGACACCAAGCTCTGATAGCCGGGCCATTATGTCTTCAATTTGCTCAGACGAAAATTCTTCGGAAGGCAAAATGCGGTTTAATTCGTCAACAGTAACGAAGCCGCGCTTTTTGCCTTCTTTTATGAATTTCTTTACCGCAGCATCATTTAGATCCAATAATGGCGCGTCCACGGCGTCTTTTTCTTCGATTTGCTCAATTTCGCCTTTTTCGGCCATGAAACCTATGCCTCCGCTTTGCCAACAACCAATATTCCTTATTTGCAGGCAATTGTGCTATAAATACTTAATATTCCTTATTCAACCCATTAAACTATGGCAATAGCGGTTCAATCTTGGCTTTCCTTATTGAGGTTGCGCCTGTCATGAACCAATTGCTCCAATTTGCGAAATGCTTCGCTTTCATCGCCTTCCGCCATATGAGTAAACAAATGGGCATCAATTTCCAATGCATGTTTTTCCTGCAGTTTTTCCATTGCATTCAGCCAGTTTTGCGAAGCAATTTCAACCGCAACCCCTTTTTTTACAAATGGGTTAAAAGGACTTTTTTGCAAGACCTTGAGCAACTTAGCCGCAGATGTTGAATTATTATTGTTAAGATGGGTGTTAAGGGTCGAAAAATCAATGACTTCACTGGCATAATGCATGTTCAATATTGCATTACGAATTTCATCAAGTGCCGCATCACTAATTTCAAGTTTTGAAAATGCTTCATCACCGCTTTCCAATATTTCTGGCGATAATATAGTTGCAGCGACCAAATCACACAAAATCCGGGGCGGGTTTGATAATTTACTTTTTTTGCCAATTTGCGAGCCGGCATTATTCTTTATAATTTCTTTCAATTCATCGCTCGCCACCGCTTCTTTGAATTTACCAAAGCGTGATCTTGTTTGAGCTTGTAACGGGCTGCCAAAATCGCGACTTGCTTCAGGTGCGGGAAAGCGACCAAAAGCGTGGTTAAGGCGATTCTTGATTTCAATTTGCACTTCGGATTTTAAGTCTAGATCTTTAATTTCATTGATTCGCGCACGAAGCCGTGATTTAAGCCCAGCCTTAGCTTGGGCAGTCTCCAAAGGCTCTTGGGCAAATTCAGTGTCAAAAAGAAACTTGGTAAAGTCTTGCGCGGCTTCTATGATTTGTTTGATTTGGGCAGGGCCAGAGGATTTTATTATGTCATCAGGATCCTGGCCTTTGGGCAGCAGCGCAATCGCCAAGCCGCGCAGGGCACCAAGCAATGGCAGCGCCCTATCAACCGCCCGTGCGGCGGCTCTTTGCCCCGCTTCATCGCCATCAAAGCACAAAACTGGCCTTGGGTGGGCGCGCCAAGCCAAATTTAATTGGTCCGCAGTTAAGGCCGTTCCCATTGGCGCGACAGCTGCAAACCCCGCAAGCTCAAGGGCAATAACGTCCATATAACCTTCAGCGATAATCAAAGGCGATTTTTTGGTTTTTGCACGTGCGCTTTTATAGCGATAAAGCGTATAGCTTTTTGAAAATACTGAAGTTTCGGGGCCATTTAGATATTTTGGTTGGACGTCATCATTTAAGGTGCGCGCGCCAAATGAAATTGTTTTGCCGGCGCCATCTTCAATTGCGAACATCAAACGACCGCGATACAAATCATATGGCGCACCACCATCTTCGGGCGCACGCAACAGCCCCGCATCAAGCAAGTCTTCGACCAAATGCCCAGCAGCAGTTAAGCGATCTTTTAGCCAATTTCGTGAATTTGGTGAAACACCAATCCCAAACTCTGGCCAATGTTTGGAATCAATGCCGCGTTTTTGCAAATAATTGCGCGCTATTTTTCCTTCGTCTTTAATCAAGGCTTCTTCAAATAATTGACGCGCCGCCGCCAATGCCGCCATAATTCGCGTGGTTTTGCCAGCTTTTTCAACCGAATCGCGGCTTAGTTTTGGCATTTCCAAACCCGCCGTTTGCGCCAATTGTTCAACCACTTCGGAAAAGCCAATATTTTGGGTTTTCATTACGAAATCAAATGCATTGCCATGTTCACCGCAACCAAAACAATGAAATTGCCCTTTGGATTCAACTGCATGGAACGATGGCGATTTTTCGGAATGAAACGGGCAGCAAGCCCACATATCGCCGCGCGCGGGTTGTGATTTTCGCTTGTCCCAAGTCACTTTACGCCCGACAACATCAATTATCGATGTGCGTTGCAAAACTTGATCTAAAAAGGCGCGGTCAAATTTGGACATTGACCGCATTTAATAGCGCAAGCCTAGTGATTGCAAACTTTCTACTCATTAAGAGGCTATCGCGGCTTTGGCGCGGTGAAAATTGCCCATGCCACCAAAGCGCTGGCCATCAAGAACGGAACGATGGACACAATCGGCTTCCACTGAAAAATAATTCCGAAAACGGCCCAACAAAGCGAAAGCGCAATTCCAAACAATATTGCGACAATAGATCTATCGGGGCGTTCCGCCATTTTGGGGCGTTTGGCGGGTCTTGGCCGATAAAATTCAACGGCAGCGGCACTAATGCAAGCCAAACTTCCGCCCAATATTATTGGTAAAATGGCACTTGGTGCGCGTAGCCCGACTAAGCCAGCAAATATTACGACTTCAATTATCCCTGGCATAACGGCGGCGAATAATTTAGCGCTTTGAATTGTGAATTGCTTTATCGGGCTTGATTGTAATAAGTCTGGTGCTTCTTCAACTGATGCCACCATCCACGCCAAACTCATTACCATTTGCGCTGACATAAATATTACCATAGGCGCACCCAAATAGCCTGCTATTTCGGGGGCTTTGTCCCATGATTTAACAATCGCAAATGCAACTGGAATAAGCCCAACCAAAGGAGCAGCGATTTGCGCGAAAGTTCGTGCATCGCGAAATATGCCGCGCCATTCTTTGAAAATAATAATTTTGAACAAATTGCCACTAAATACAAATGGCTTTTCCTTGGCATTTGCTCGGGGCGTGTTTTCGCTTTGCCCACGGATGATGGAAACATCGCGGGCGAAATCGCGGCCAGCGACCAAGTACGTGACTACATAAATTGTGCAGCCGATTGTGAAAATGGTCAATGCGGGAAGCCAATCACCAACCAATGCCCCGCCCCACCAAGCCAAAATTGGATTGAAAGCGGGCGCAGAATTAATAACTGCATCGGATATGTTTGAAGCAACCCCGATTTGGTAAAATGTAACGCCGGCGACCATACCGCCAAAACCGATTATTTGGCTTAAATTACGCCCTTTCCTTAGGCCGAATCTGGTCAAAAGTAGCCTTGCACACCAAAATGTTATCGCGGCTTCGCTTAATGCAATACCAAGTGCGGTTGGTAAATAAGAGAAATAAATTGGTGAAATTTCTATTGCGGCGCGCAAAATGAAAATACTGGCAAACATTATATAGATAATGAACGCCCGCCAAACCGAAGTTAATAGCCTTGCAGCGACAATACGGGACGGGGGGATTGGTGCCGACAGTAATAAATCCAAATCATTCCGTTCGGTAAGTGTGCTATAAGCGGCAATAAGATTGATAAATATTCCAGAAATTGCAACTGTGAGCAATGGCCGAAACGCCACGCTTCGTGCCACTCCCGCATCGCCGCTTTCTTGCAAAAGCGCAACCAAAGCTCCGCCACTGACGTAACAAATCGTCGCAAATAGCGCGAGGGCGATTATTCGCCCGACAATGCCCCAAAAATTAAGCCCGATTTTTGCGTTGCGCAGCCCACGCCTGATTTGATAAGATGCAAGCCAAATCGCGGATCCGGGTTTGAACAATTTGGACTTTGTGCCGCGCGCGAAACTAACTGCCATTTTGCTCATCTGCCAATTTCAAAAATATGTCTTCTAAATTGGCATCCGCAGAATTAGTTTGTGAGCGCAATTGCGCCATATCGCCTTCGGCCAATAATTTGCCATTGTGAATTATGCCAATTCTTTGTGCCAAGCGTTCGGCAATTTCCATAATGTGGGTAGTTAGAATGATGGTTGCGCCCGCTTTGGCTTTTTGGGTTAATAGGTCTTTGAGGCTTCGCGCAACCGATGCGTCTAGCCCAGAAAAAGGTTCGTCCATCAATAATAATCGTGGGTCGTGCAATAAAGCGCCCGCAATCGCGGTTTTTTGCTTCATGCCGCGCGAAAACCCTTCGCACCGCTTGTCTTTTACCGCCCATAAATCAAACCAGCGCAATAATTCTTCACCATGCTTGGCTGCAAACATTGGGTCAATTTGCCAAAGCCCAGCGACAAATTCCAAATATTCAAATGGCGTAAGTTTATCATAGAGCAACGGCTCATCAGGTAGCCACGCCATAATCGCTTTTGCTGATAATGGCTGGGTCTGAATATTATGGCCAAAAATTTTAATTTCGCCACTATCTGCCGCCAAAAGCCCAGCAATCATGCGCATTGTCGTGGTTTTACCAGCGCCATTCACCCCCAAAAAGGCATAAAATTCACCAGCTTTGAGTTCGAGGTTTAGATTGTCAACGGCTTTGATGTCGTTGAATGACTTGGATAAATTTGAAACTAAAAGCGCCGTTTCGTTTATTGGTGTTGATGGTATAATAATCAGATTGCCCGCCATATTGAATGAGATAAATCAATAAGCGGATAATGCTAAAATTAAGTTAGTTAATGGCGCTTGCTCAATTGCAAGTTCTTGATTGTTCCGCACCATAGGTTGCCGCGCCTTGGGCAGCAGCGGTTCCGCCGCTATAGCCACGTGCCAACATACCAAGTGCCGAGCCAAGTGCTCGACCAGTTGCTTGTGAACTTCTTTGTTGCGCGCAAGTTTGGGTTTGAGTGTTGTTTGGCGGCGGTTGGGGCGCATTGGCAGGCGTCGCCGTTGGCAGAGCAGAATTATTGTTGGTTTGGGTGTTGGTGGTAACTGGGTTACTGCTGCTGGCAGGTGCCGCCTGTGCGACGGCGCGTGGCTCGCCGCGACCCAATGCCGCCCAGCTTGCTTCGCCCATACTAACAATTTTAATATAGACACATGGCTGGCCATTCCCGTCTTCGTCATCAATAGTTGCAGTGCAGCCGTAACCACCAGTTCTGTCACTAATTACAATCCGCTGTTTTGGGTTGCCGTCGCGCGCTAATTCAATTGTCGTCATTGTGGTGCCAGTACGTGAAAGTTCTTCGCGCGGTGGGGCGGCGCTATCGGCAAATCTTGAAAAATGGGTGACAACCTGGCCGTAATCGGCGCTGCGTGTAAAATACTCAACTGCATAAACTCTCGGGGCTTGGCCTCGGACATTAGCCGAGTAAAATGTCGCCATATTCTCAGCTGAAGTGTCAATGCGCAAAGTTGCGCCTGGAAATGGATCCACACCCAATTCAGCTTTTGTTGGTGCGCGACGCCGAAATGCGGCCTTATATTGCGCTTCAAGGACATCATCAGAAACCGCGTCAGCAAGCGCGTAAGTCGGCAAACTAAGGGCTAAAATGGAAATGAAAATGGCAGTGAATTTACGGGCAATCATGTTGGCCTCCATTAGCATAATACTACTAGAAGATGTCCGAATGGCAACAATAAATTATTGATTTCCTGCTTTTTCAAACCACGCAATAAAATGCAATTTGGCATCAAAAATCAGGCTGAATGGCATAGGGTAAATTTTCAAATCATCGTCCCAATGGGTTATTTTGAGGCCCGCTTCCAAAATCGCTCTGTCCCATTGCGCACGATTATAATAATTATAAATAAGGCGCACATTATGGCCCTTATTTCCAACCCAATCCATAAAACCAAGAATTGGTTCGGCCAGAAAGCCTTGAACCAAATGGTCTTTGATAATAACGCCATGCTTTGCCACGCGGGCGGCTTCTTTCAAAACTGCGGCGGGGTTTGGGGTGTGGTGCAATACGTCGGCAATGGTGACATAATCAAAATGATTATCGGCAAATGGTATGGTATCGCCATCATATTCAATCATCGGAATAAGGGTATTGGGGCGAATTAAGATGTCCACACCAGTTATTTCAAGCTCGGGCCGCAAATCCATAATTCTGCGCGCGATTGTGCCGGAACCAGACCCCAAATCCAAAATCTTCGCGGGGCCAACGGGGATTGTATTGATGAAATGCGTAGTCAAAACTTCAACGCGGCGGCCAAATACTGCCTTGTGATGAATTGAATTAAGTGCGGATTTGAAGTTAGACATTTATTATTCCCGAAACACCCATAATTTTAGAAAAACAAAACTGGCGATTGACGTTAAAATTATCGCCAAAAATGAGCCATAAAGGTGCGGTAGTTGCCAAATATTAAACGCCAATGCCGCAAACCCGAAATTTAGCACCAATGCAATAATTTGGGTCAGCAAATATCGCGGCAAAGCTATTTTGTGGGCAGCTTTGCTGTTGAATGCGAATTTGCGTTGCAGCCAATAAACTGGAAAAATGAAAAGCGAATAAGTTATTACGCTTACAATTGGTTTTGGCCAAAATTCTAAATAACTTAGCGCCACGACATTCACAAATGGGTAAATAATGGCCGCCCCACCGCCAATCGCGCCAAACGCCCAAAGCGGGCGAAAAATTGCAATGATTTTTTGTTTTAAGGTCGATGGCATTGGTGTGGTTCTTTAAGAAAATTGAGGTAATGGGCCAATTTCAAATATTTTCCAACATATATTCAGCCGCCGAAACTTTATATTCGCCGCCTTTTTCCACAAACAAATGGGTGACGATACCATCATCAACCACCATTCCATAGCGTTGTGATCTTATCCCCATGCCAAAAGCCGAGCCATCGAAATCAAGGCCAATTGCTTTGGCAAAATTTGCGCTGCCGTCTGCCAACATTATTATTTCGCCCTTTATGCCTTGATCTTTTGCCCATGCGCCCATGACGAAAACGTCATTCACTGCAGTGCAGGCAATTGCGTCAATGCCTTTTGCTTTAAGTTCTGGCAATTTTTCAATATAGCTCGGCAAATGCCGCGCCGAGCATGTTGGCGTGAAGGCGCCTGGCAAGGCGAATAGCGCGACTTTTTTGCCACCAAATATTTCTTGGGTTGTTGCTGGCTTGGGGCCATCAATTGTCGGTATCATGAATTTAGAATCAGGCAATTTATCGCCAATTTTTATAGTCATCTTTTTTCCTCAATTGCGCGCAACAATATGTTCGGCGGTGTTTTCATAAAGTAATATAGTGTGGTTTGGCCAAAACTAAACCCATGCTCTTGCCAAATTTACGAAATAGGTGAAGATGCCAAATTGAGGCGCAATTTAAGGACGTGAAAATTGTCTGACTTTTTTACAGGCCGCATTTTGATTGCTGCACCCAATATGGAGGATCCAAGGTTCAAGCATGCGATTATTTTGGTGTGTGACCATGACGAAGAACATGCATTGGGCATTGTCATAAATCGAATTATCCCCAATTTAACTTTGCCGCATTTTTTTGAACAAATCGGAATTGAAAACGCGCAATTTGCGCCAAAGCAACCGATTCTTGAAGGTGGGCCCTGCCAGCAGGAACGCGGCTTTGTTGTGCATTCAGATGAATGGAATGAAAGCAGCACAATAAGCATTGGTTTTGGCCTAGCGCTTACTGTCACCAAGGAAATATTCAGCGCCGTTGTTGACGGCAAAACACCATGCAAAATGATTGTCGCGCTCGGTTATGCCGGCTGGGGCCCGGGGCAACTGGAAAGCGAAATTGTGCAAAATGCTTGGATTGTCGGTGATGCTAGTTCTGAGCTCATTTTCAATACCACCGATATTTCGGCAAAATGGCAGCAAAGTTTGCAAGCAATGGGAATTGACCCAAGGCGCCTTTCACCTTTTGCCGGCAATGCGTGATTTAGCCTAAAGACGATGCGCGACGAAAACATAAGTTACGACGAAATTATCCATGAACTAAATATATCCAAGGCGACTTTGCGCAATTGGGTGAAATTAGGCCATCTTAAAACAACCAGTAAAAATAATATTGAGCGCGCGAGTTTTGAAAAATTTCGAGGCGAAGTCATCGGTAATGGCAAGCTTGTTGCGCGGGCCAATAAAACCCAACAATCACGTTCCTTGGTTTCTCAATTCAAACTGCCCGCATGGGAGGTTTTGATTGCGCTGTCTTCGGACGCTCTCACCCAATTGGCACTACAATATGAAGCAGAACTTGCTCATAACCAGCGCAATATTAAAGGCGTTTATTACACACCGCAGAGCATAGCACGCGAAACGCTGGCGGGGTTAGGCGAACTTGGTGGAAAAACCTTCCTTGATCCTTGTTGCGGCATTGGCAATTTTTTGCTTGCCGCAATTGATGCTGGGTTTTCGCCAGCCGATATTTATGGCTTTGACATTGATACGGACGCGCTTTTGATTGCAAAAGCACGGGTTTTCAAGAAATCTGGGCTTATTTTGGAAAATATTCAGTATGTTGATTATTTGCAAAGCTCGCCGCCTATTCCTGCCAATCCCGATTATATTTTCACCAATCCGCCTTGGGGTGTCAAAATGCCAGCCAAGGAAAAGGCGCGGCTTGCCAAAAAATATGGCCTGCCAAAAAGCGCTGATTCAAGCGCGATTTTTGCGGCTGCGATTTTGGAGCATCTGAATGAAAATGGCACGGCGGGGCTTTTATTGCCTGAGGCATTTTTCAATATTGCGGCCTATCGCGAAGTGCGAAGGAAGATACTCGGCAATAAAATCGTTGCAATCAAAGATTATGGACGCGCTTTCGCTGGCCTCCTAACCAAAGCGCAAGCGATTGTTTTTTCCAAACAAGCGCCAGAAAAAGACAACCAAATTACGTGCGATTTTGACGGCGTAAACTACAGGCGAAACCAAAACGATTTTGCCAATAATCCCAATCAAATTTTTAATTTTTATTGCAATGAAAAAGATGTCAAAATTATCAAGCATTTATTTGGGCAGCCCCACAAAACTTTGGCCAGCACTGCCAAATGGGCCTTGGGAATTGTTACTGGTGACAATAAAACCCATATTTTGAACGCACCAATTGAGGGCGCAGTGCCGATTTATCGTGGTAATGATATTACGCCAAATGGCATCATTGAGCCCTCAAATTGGATTGAGCCGAACTTCGAAAAGCTTCAACAAACAGCGCCAGTTGCGATTTACAACTCGAACGAAAAAATCGCATACCGCTTCATTTCAAGCAATCTTTGCTTTGGGTATGATGATGCCAAAAGGTTATTTTTGAACAGCGCGAACATACTTATTCCCGATCCAAAACTTGGAATAAGCACAGCAAATTTAACGAAACTACTAAATACAAAATTACTGGGTTGGATATTTGCCAAAATCTTCAATACGCCAAAAATCTTGCGCGGCGATTTGGAATCATTGCCTCTGTTTATAGAACAATTTGTGGTGGCAGGATTTGAAGAAAATGAGGCGTTTTATGATGCTTTGGGGGTGATTATCGATGGGAATGGTGGGTATGAAATAGCTGCAATTTTTAATTAAAATTATGGACAAAAAATACCTATAATGGTAGAATCATAACATTGAATTTTCGTATTTTTGGAGCTCTAAAATGTCCATTATTGTTGATATTGCCGACCGAATGTATGACTATACAGATGAAGAAGTCGCCGCGGAAGCAGTTGAGGCTTTTCAGTATGATTACAACTTAAGTGACAATGAAGTGTTTGAAATTTGGGAAAGTAATAAAGGCTCATTATTTTTGGAACTACGAGATCGTATAACCGACGCTGTTGATGCAAATGGCAGCTTCAAGCGTGCGCAAGAAACGGTTCCTTGTGGTGTGAGTTTGGTTGTTAGTTAGCCATTTTGCGCCATTGCTGTTTTGTTGGTATTGTCAAAAAGGGCGAGTTGCAGTTATGTTCTTGGCAAAGATTGCAATGGAAAAATAAAGGTGGCGGCAAAATCTATTCGCAAAGAGAAGTAATAAATTGTTTTTCTTTCGATTTTTGTTGCTGCAGTAGTCAGGCCTAGATTAAAATGCTTAAAGTTGCTTCGTTTTTTGCTGGGATTGGCGGGTTTGATATTGGCCTTGAACGAGTTGGCATGAAGGTAGTGTTTCAATGCGAAGTAAATAATTTTTGCCAACAAGTACTTAAGCAACATTGGCCTAACAATATATTGCATGGCGACATAAAAACGTTAGAGTCAAGATTGATTCCAGACGATGTCGATTTGTGGTGTGGAGGTTTCCCATGTCAGGACTTGTCATTAGCAAATCAAGGAAAAAGGAAGGGGCTCGAAGGTGAACGCAGCGGCTTATTTAGTAAATATGCAGAGCTCATCGCTCAAAGAAAACCCAGATGGGTCATCATTGAAAATGTCCCAGGCCTTCTCAATAGCAATGAAGGAAAAGACTTCCAGTTTCTCGTCCAAACGCTGGATGAACTCGGGTATGGTGTTTCGTGGCGAGTATTTGACGCAAAATACTTTGGAACACCCCAAAGACGTCGACGTGTGTTTATTGTCGCAAGTTTTGGAACAATCTGCTCCGCTGACGTACTTTTTGAAGACGGATCATTTGATGTCGCTCCTCGTGCGGGCATCGGCAAAAAAGACATCTTTGCCCGAGAAACTGGAAAAAGCTATCAAGACCCAAATCTCTACATTATTCAACATGCCGCTGTTGGAAGAAAACCCGAAGCTGGCCCTCAGTCAAAAGGATATAGACACGACGGTGAGGCCTTTACACTTGACAGCCGAGGGAGCGCCGATGTTATTTGTCAGACGACTAATGCCATCAGAGTGCGAGATACTACAAGGGTTTCCAAAAGATTGGACTCAAACAGGTATCGCGCAATAGGTAACGCCGTATGTGTAAATATTGTTGAATGGATTGGTAAAAGAATTGTTGAAATGGAAAATTCAACCAACGTCCCATCAATATAAATCCACAATATTTCCTTCAAAATCCATATATTTTCCAGTGAAAAGTGTTTCACTTGGTTTTGCTTGATTAGTCAAAACTTGGACAAATGAATTGTAGTTTGTGAATATTACTCGAGACGGGTCGATAGAAAACCTAATTGATCCGTCTTTATTGACAGGCTTCTCCTTGTCTTCATCGAATGCAATTATTGATAATGACCAATTTGTAGTTCTCAAGTCGCGGGGTATATTATTGATAAATCTCAACATCAAGTAATCATAAAGCAGCCTTCCCACGCAAAATACGATGCGCCCCCCAGTCATTACCGCAATATTACCTTTAACAAGGAACTGCTCCTGCTGCCGTCTCCATGCGTTGGTTTCGAGTGTTCCAACAGATTGAATAGGCGTTCGCAACATATTATTATCAATTTTTGAATTTTCTTCCCAAGCAGTTATGTGTTTAGACAGCGCGCCCGTGTTAGTTGTCTCTCCGCCGCCCTGCATTTCAAGAACAATTGGTTTGTCGGAGTTTGCAAGGCTATTTAAGTTTGGATTTAATCGCCACATTACGTAATCCGCTTTGTAATTACTAGCTTCTGTAACTTTCATACTAACTTCGCGTTTTACAATGATATCACTGGCATTAATATTATTATCAAACACGCACATCGCGACTTGTTGTAAAATATCTTTTTGATGTGAAGTAAGTTTTGAATGCTTTGGTGATGTGGCGCAGAGGCGATGTTCACAAACAATCCAAACAACACCCGTAACCGAATCTCTAACTGAACAAACGGGCTTGTCTCCACGTTTGGCTTTATCGCAATGAGAATTTTTGAATGGACATTGCAGTTCTGGCTTAAATTGCACTCCAAGACTTTCGTCCTTGCGAATTTTAATAGGGATTATCTCAGTGGCGCAGTCGGTACATATGCCAAGGTATTCCGCGACCGAAACAGTCATGCCAGTTCACCATTTTTGAATTTATCAGATAAAACAAATAAATCAGCTATGCTAACTTCTAGCGCTTGTGCGATTTTTGCAATATTCTTCAGCGATAAATTATGTTCGCCGCGTTCAATTGCTCCGAAATAACTTCTATCAAGTTTCGCTTTGTCTGCCATTTCTTCTTGGGAAGATCTATTTGTCAATCTCAAATGCCTAATGGCATTTCCTAAATGAGTTAATTCAGATTCGCCAGTTTCTTGCGTCATAATTGAATATTAGCGATTGCAGGATATAATTCCACGGCATATAATTCCCAACGAGATACCTATTATCCCTCATCTAACCCACCCCCACCAACGCCTTCGCAAAAGCTTCCGCGCTAAAGGGCCGCAAATCGCCTACGCCTTCGCCAACGCCGATAAAGCGAATGGGGAAGCCGAACGCGGTGGATAGCGCCACCAAAACCCCGCCTTTTGCGGTTCCATCGAGCTTGGTCATAATAAGGCCGGTCACTCCCGCGACTTTAGAAAAAACTTCTGCTTGCGATAGTGCATTTTGGCCGACAGTTGCGTCCAACACAAGCCAAACTTCATGCGGGGCGCTCGCGTCTATTTTTCCCAACACCCGCACAATTTTGCCAAGCTCGGCCATAAGTTCGGTTTTGTTTTGCAGGCGCCCGGCGGTATCGACCAACAGCACGTCCACGCCTTCGGCCTTGGCGCGGGTGAGGGCGTCAAATGCAAGCCCAGCTGCGTCGGCACCACTGGCAGCGGAAACAACAGGCACGCCCGCCCGTTGCCCCCAAACAATCAATTGCTCTGATGCTGCCGCACGGAAAGTATCGGCGGCACAGAGCATTATTTTGTGGCCATTATCGACCAAATTCTGAGCGATTTTGCCAATGGTCGTGGTTTTGCCGCTGCCATTAACACCAACAAACATGATAACGCGCGGGCTTGTCCCACCCACCCACGGGTCTGTATTGGTTTCAAACGGCTGTAAACTCGCGGCGATGGACGCTGCCACTTCTTCCTTGATGCCCACTTCGTCAATGTCCTTGCCAAAGCGATTGGTGGCAAGGCTGGCGCGGATGCGCGATGCGGCCTCTACACCCATGTCGGACATGATAAGCAATTCTTCCAACTCGTCCAATGTTTCATTATCGAGTTTGGCTTTGGTGAAAATTGATGCCACGCCTTCGGCCAATTTGCTTGAAGATTTTGCCAAGCCATCGAGCAGGCCTTGTTGTGCAATAATTGGGTCTTCAATTTGCGGCGGATTGATAGGGTAGGTCGCAATTATTTCGCCGCCCCGCGCCAAATGCGCGATGGAAACCGCGCCAAGTTCACGCAATTCACCTGCTATGCCAAGCCCCGCAGCCCGTGCCGAATAAAACACTAATTCAGGGTCTTTGGCGTGGTCACTTTGCGGATCAACCAAGAGTGTGATTGAAATTTCATTGCCATTGGTCTTGGTTTCGATGCTTGCCACGCCAGTGATATTGCCCGCGCGGGCTTCGGCAATTGCCAAAGCCTCGCCCACCAATGCTGCATCATTGGCAATAATGGTAAAACAACATGCGGGAAAAAATGCGGCGGACAAGGCTTGCTCGCGCGCAGCTATTTCGGCCTCTTTTTTCTCGCGCGCTTTTTTGCCCCAACCAAACATGCCAAACCCCTTTGTGACCCAATCTATAGTGGTCAACAGTCACTTCTTCAAGTTTCCCTCGCGGCATATTGCACGATTTGCAAATAAAGCTATGAATAGGCATGATTGAAAACCCAGCCCCCAAACCACGTCCCGAAATCTGGCAAATAATGGCACAGCATACTGGCCAAGTAAGCGACGCCACGCCGCAAGCCCGCGCAATTGGCGTCATAATAACCGAAGTCACCAAAGCCAATGCCACTGGCACAATGGAATGGCGTGAAGACTTGGTCGGCGATACCCAAAGCGGCACAATGGCCTCGGGCGCAGTAATAACATTTGTGGACCAAATATGCGGCGCGGCCTGTATGGCGGCACTAACCGAGCCCGCAGGTTTTGCCACGCTTGATTTGCGGATTGATTATTTACGCCCATCTCGGCGCGGCCATAATTTACGCACCAAAGCCCATTGTTACCGCATTTCGCGCCACGTCGCTTTTGTTCGCGCCATGGCGTTTGATGGCGACAGTGATGATGATCAAATCGCCGCAGTGCAGGCAACTTTCATGATAATCAAATCACGCAAAGACATGTTGAAACGCTCGGACCCCAAAGCCAACATGGGGGAAAACACATGACCGGCCCCAAAGAAACCATTGCCCAATTGATTGAAAATGTGCCCTATATTGCGCATCTCGGCCTAGTGTTTAATCTCGAAAGTGGCGAATTCACCACTAGCCTGCCATATAAACCTGACCTTGTGGGCAACCCAATGTTGCCGGCACTGCACGGCGGAGTTATTGCCGCAATGATGGAACTTACTGCGATGGGGCAGGTGATATTGATTTCAGGAAGCCCCGAATTACCTAAGACTATTGACGTTTCCATTGATTATCTACGCACAGGCAAACCCGAAGCCACCTTCGCCCGAGCCACAATAACCAAACTAGGCCGCCAAATCGCCAATGTCGAAGCAATAGCCTGGCAAAGCGACCCCCTAAAACCAATCGCCAAATTGCATGGGCATTTTTTGATGGTGACGTAGCTCACTTTGCCACCCTCGGCCTTCGGCCTCACGCAGCAAAGTGGGAAATTTGGACATATAAAATCACAAAGCGCGCTGCGTTTTGGACGCGCAGCGAAGCGAGCGCACGAAAGTGTAAAAATATTTTTTGAAAAATATTTTTATCAATAGGCGTGGTTTTTGCTTTTATTTGACATATTGTGGAATGGCTTCGCCAAAATAATTTCAAAAATACGAATTCATAGAAAAGTGGGTAGGGTTTGCCGCCCCCCTATTTTTAGGGGGCTGTCGAGTGACCCGTCCGCCAAAGCGCAAAACGCGGCAGCGGAAGGGAGACTGGGGGGTAATAATGGGCTTGCAATTATTGGTTGTTAGTCCATAAATCACTGAATGAGCCATAGTCAAAAATACATAGAAGAACTCGACAAACAATTTCAATCTGGCCACGCCAAAGAACACGCCTATCGCCCCGCATTGAAAACATTTCTGGAAAGCCTGCTTGAAGGCGTGCTGGCAATTAATGAACCCAAACAACAAAAATGGGGTTCACCCGATTATGTAGTCACCAAAAAGCGCAAAAGCGAGGCCATTCCAGTTGGCTATATCGAAGCCAAAGACATCGACGTAAACCTAGATAAAATCGAAGATACTGAACAGCTAAAAAGATATAATGAGGGCTTTGACAATCTAATCCTCACGAATTACCGCGAATTTCGCTTTTTCAAATATGGTGAAAAAGTAATTTCGATTTCAATTGCTGAAATCGACGATTTTCATGCCCAGAAGAAATCCATAAAAGCCAATCCCGATAATTTTGGGCAGTTAGAAGCGCTTCTGCTCAATTTTGTTGGCTTTATGGGGCAAACTCTTAAGTCACCCAAAGAACTTGCTCAAAAAATGGCGAACAAAGCTCAAATGATGCGCGGCGTTTTCAAAAAGGCACTTGATGATAAGGAAAGCCCTTCGCAATCATTGGCGGAGCAGCATAAAGCATTTCAACAAATCCTTATTCACGACATGGACACTGCACAATTTGCAGATGTTTATGCCCAAACCATCGCTTATGGCCTTTTTACCGCAAGGCTGCATGACACAACTTTGGAAGATTTTTCACGCAACGAAGCCCGCGATTTAATTCCCAAATCAAACCCATTTTTGCGCAAATTATTTGATTATGTTTGCGGTGCTGATCTTGAAGAAGGTGTCAAATGGATTGTCGATGAATTATGCGAAGTTTACCGAGCCGCCGACATAAAAGCGATTTTGGCAGGCTTTGGCAAACAATCGGGGCGCAATGACCCCATCGTCCATTTTTATGAAACCTTCCTTGGTGCATATGATGCCAAATTGCGCAAGGCGCGCGGGGTTTGGTACACGCCCGAACCCGTGGTTAATTTCATTGTGCGCGCGATTGATGAAGTGCTGCAAACCCATTTTAACCTTCCCGATGGCTTGGCGGACACGTCGAAAGTAAAAATCAAAGTTGAAACCCAAGAAGTAAAAGACGGCAAAAAGGTTTTCAAAGAACAAGAAGTTCACAAGGTTCAATTGCTTGATGTTGCCGCAGGAACTGGCACGTTCACCGCCGAAGCCATAAAACAAATCCACGCCAAATTTGAGGCTTTGGGGCAAATGGGCATGTGGAGCCAATATGTAGAGCAAGATTTATTGCCCCGCCTTCATGGTTTTGAAATTCTAATGGCAAGCTATGCCATGTGCCATTTGAAAATTGATTTATTGCTGACAGAATTGGGATATAAACCAAGCAACCCAATAAATCCGCCGCGCCTTGGGGTCTATTTGACCAATGCCCTAGAGGAATATCACCCCGATGCCAATACGCTTTTCGGCTCATGGCTTGCGGCAGAAGCAAACGAAGCCAGCCGCATAAAACGCGATATGCCGATAATGGTGGCGTATGGAAACCCGCCTTATAGCGTAAGTAGTCAGAATAAGGGCGAGTTTATTCAAAATCTTATCAAGGTTTACAAAGAAGGTTTGAACGAGCGCAAAATAAATCTTGATGATGATTATATCAAATTCATAAGGTATGCCGAACATTATATTGAAAAAACAGGTTATGGGATTGTTGCCATGATTACCAATAATAGTTTTTACGATGGCATAACCCACCGCCAAATGCGCAAGCATTTAATGGAAACTTTTGACCATATTTATATTTGTGATTTGCACGGTAGCGCGAATAAAAAGGAAACCGCGCCTGATGGCTCAAAAGATCAAAATGTATTCGACATCATGCAAGGAGTTGGAATTTCGATTTTTGTAAAAGATGGGTCGAGCAGAAATGAACTCGCCGATATTAAGCACTTAGACTTATTCGGGAATCGAAGTGAAAAATATGATAGTCTTTGGAAAAATAGCTTGGAAAATATGGATTTTGAAACTTTAGACCCACAAAGTCCAAACCTCTTTTTCACTAAAATTGATAATACGCTCCTGCTTGATTACAATAAATCCGTCTCATCAGTTGACTTATTTTGTCATTACAATTCGGGGATACAAACGAAAAGAGATGATTTAACACTTTCAATCAGTGCCGACGAAAGAAATGAAAAAATATCCAACTTGTTAAATTTGGATGAACAGCAAATTAGGCAGAAATACAATATTGCCGAAGATGGACGAGATTGGACATTAAGTAGTGCCATTATTGATTTGAAGCAGAATAAGTTAGATGAAACTCAAATCAATTACAGACCATTTGACAACAGATTTACTGTTTACACTGGGGTTACAAAAGGCTTTCATGCCTACCCAAGACATCAGACCAATATTCACTTTGTAAATAAGAAAAATATAGGGCTGATTCTGGCAAGGCAAACAAAGGAAAAAGTTGGAGGATTCGTTTCCAGCCTACCCATCGATCAAAAATCATTCAGCGCATATGACATTAACTCACATTTCCCCCTCTACCTCTATCCCGATGAAAAGGGGCAAAAAGAGTCGGTGCAGGGGGATTTGCAATTTGCCCCCCCACCGCATTTTGATGGCAAGGCCAACAGAATTTCGGCTCTCCCCCAAGGGGAGAATGGGCAACACCCATCGGGGCGGCGGCCAAATCTGAATTTGGAAATTGTCGCCCAAATTGCCGCAAAACTTGGCCTTATATTTGTTCCCGACCATGAAATCGAACAGCCCGAAAATTCATTCAACCCGCTTGATTTACTCGATTATGTTTATGCGGTGCTTCA
Source organism: Hyphomonadaceae bacterium (assembly GCA_009773395.1). Taxonomy (GTDB): domain Bacteria; phylum Pseudomonadota; class Alphaproteobacteria; order Caulobacterales; family Aquidulcibacteraceae; genus Pseudaquidulcibacter. Next base: position 397,591 of record WRPI01000004.1, read on the forward strand.
TTCGCCAACTTATCGCGAAAAATACAAAGAGTTTTTGAAAATTGATTTTCCGCGCATTCCATACCCCGACAATGCCGATATTTTTTGGCAATTGGTGGCTTTGGGGCGGCAAATTCGCGGCTTTCATTTGCTTGAACACCCCGCACTTTCGAAATTTATCACCAGTTTTCCCGAAGGTGGCGATTGCATTGTTGAAAAGCCGATTTATGAAAATGGCAATGTCAAAATCAATGCCAATCAATATTTTGGCAATGTGCCGCAAACCGCTTGGGAATTTTATATTGGTGGTTATCAACCTGCGCAAAAATGGCTCAAAGACCGCAAAGGGCGCAAACTTTCGCCCGATGACATAAAGCATTATCAAAAAATCATAATCGCGCTTTTGAACACCGATAGGTTGATGAAAGAAATCGACGAGGTTTGGAAACCATGACCAAGGATGAATTCAAAACTTGGCACAAATCTATGGGTTTTACGCAGGAGATGGCGGGTATTGCCTTGGGTTTGGGCCGCAGCTCCATTGTTCAATATGAACAAGGCTATCGCCGCGATGCTAACAAAACCACAGTGGGAATCCCCCTAACCGTCGCACTTGCGTGCGCGGCATTGTCGGCGGGGCTTGCCCCTTATCCCACCACTTCCAGTTTCGATATATAATCAAATCTCAACAGGTTTTTGGGGGCGGCGCTTGCTTCAAAACTACTAACAATTCATAACATTTTGGGGCTGGTTGTGTCTTTGTCAGTTTTGGGTAGAATGATATTAAATGATATTATTTTGGGGGGTGCAATGACTAATTTTCATGATTTTACGGCTGCAAATTTGCGTGGGCAAAATGTTGATATGGCGGCCTATGAGGGCAAAGTGGTTTTGGTTGTTAATGTTGCCAGTAAGTGCGGGCTTACTCCGCAATATGAAGGGCTTGAGGCACTTTATAAAAAATATCACGATAAGGGGCTCGAGATTTTGGGCTTTCCTTGCAACCAATTTGGCGCGCAAGAACCGGGGTCCGCCGATGAAATATCGCAATTTTGCGAGCTTAATTATGGCGTCAGCTTCCCGATGTTTGAGAAAATTAACGTCAATGGTTCGCGCGCGCACCCAATTTTCAAATTCCTAAAAGCCGAAAAAGGCGGGCTTTTGGGTGATGACATAAAATGGAACTTCACCAAATTTCTGATTGGTAAGGACGGTGAGCCAATAAAGCGCTTTTCGCCAATGCAAGTTCCAGCCGAAATTGAAGGCGCGATTGTTAAGGCTTTGGGCTAGTCGAAATTTTCGAGTTGGCAGCCAAACCCTGCGATGCCTCAAAAGGCCGCCATGAGTGCTTTAACAGCGAGGAAAAGCAGGCATAAAGTCGAAACCGTAAAAAGCCCAATTCGAACTGGGATTTTATTCACTAGACTTTGCCAAAAGCTATGTATGATGCGGATACCCACATAGGCCCAAGCGACATATAAATTCATCCCATCGCCGTTGTCACTCAATGCCAAAATGAAGACGACAGCATAGAAAATTGTCGGCTGCTCCAATAGGTGTGTATAATTATGGCTCGGCCAATTCGCTGAATTAGGAAGAATTTTCTCCAAATCTTGACCACGAATCCCGCGCCCAGAAACTGTGCCTAATTTGTCTTTATCCAACCGAGCGAGAGAACCAAAGCGCATCACAGTCGTCCAAATAAGAACAATTAGAGTCCAAATAACCAAAACGGCGGCGGGGCCTAATATTTCACTTTTCATCTTCTATTTCCTTGTTGTTTTTAGTTCTCGGGAAGGATATTTTAGTCGCAATTTTCGAGTTGACTATCAAAATTTGCGGCGCGGTTGGCAATGTGCCTTGTTTGGGCGCTGCTGCTGGCTCCGGCTCTTCGATATCCACCTTCGCCCATGCGGTAAGCAAGATATTGAGCGCCGACATTATCTATTGCAAGCCCCAATCGGGCGTGCATTTTTTTGAAGTGCCAGCCAATAAAATGCGCAGATGCACCAAAATCTTCACGGCTGGCATTCGGCATATGTGCATCACGGCGAAACCAATTCCAAGTGCGCGGATTTGATTGGGCATAACCATAATTAACGCCATTTCGGGCGGTCGGACGAAAGCGGCTTTCCTGATCCATTACGGCCAAAATCGCACCTTTGGCTATGCCCCATCTTTCATGGGCGTCCTCTAAATGTTGCTCCCATGCTGGATGCCGGTCCAACAACAAGCATACATTATGGGTTTGGGCACTTGCGGGGGTTGAAAGGAATAGGGCAATGATGGCAAGTGCTACAAGAACCTTGTCATCCCGCACTTGATGCGGGATCTTTTTGCGCAAAAGATCCCCGACCAAGTCGGGGATGACAGGCTCATTTTTTTCCGCAAATTTGGCAATTTTCATCGTGATTAAGCCTTATGGTGCGCGAAGTTGCATTTAGGCCATCATATATCAATATTCGCCCAAAAAGCGAACTGCCGGCACCAGTTATGATTTTTATTGCCTCCAATGCCATTATTGTGCCGATAACGCCAGCCACAGCGCCCACTACGCCCATTTGCGCGCAAGTTTCGGCATTGGGCGGCATTTGCGGCACGAGGCATTGGTAGCATGGGCCATGGCCTTGCCGAAAATCAAAGGCGCAAACTTGTCCGTCGAAGCGCCCCAAAGCGCCCGAAATTAGGATTTTTTTTAGGTTAAAGGCGGCGCTATTCACAATGAAGCGAGTTTCAAAATTATCGGTGCCGTCGATAATTATGTCGGCATCAGCCAATATTTTGGCATGTTTGTCCATGGTCAATCGGATTTGGTGAGTGGTTATTTCAACTGTATCATCAAGCGCCAACAGTGCTTTTTTGGCGGCAAAGGTCTTCGCTATCCCCACGTCTTGGGTTTGGTATATTATTTGCCGTTGGAGGTTTGAAATATCGACAACATCGTCGTCAATTAAAATGAGTCTGCTAATTCCGGCTGCAACCAAATAAAGTGCACAGGGCGCACCAAGCCCGCCCATGCCAATAATTGCTACCGTTGAATTGGCAATCAATTTCTGCCCATGGCCGCCAATTTCCTTCAGCATGATATGGCGCGAGTGGCGTTCAAGATTTGGTTTTTTCATTTGGAAACAATAGAGCATTTCCAAATTTATGCGCGTATTTTTTGCATTTTGAAAAACATTTGACAAATAAACATAACGCGTTATGTTTATATTGCGGAGTTAAATATGGATGTAATAAGCGAAAATGGCCATTTATTTCTTGGCAGTCGTTTGAAACGGCTTTCGGATAGGTTTTTGACCGATGCCACAAAGATTACACACTCAATCGGTTTTGCCGACCTATACCCAAGCCAAACCGTATTGATTGCTGCACTCGAAAAATCGCCGCCAGTTTCAGTGAGTAATTTGGCCAAAGAATTGGGCCTAAGCCAGCCAGCAGTTACGCGCAATTTAAGCATATTGGGAAAGCAAAGCTATGTAAAATACGTTTCTGACCCCAGTGACCAAAGGCAAAAACTGATTAGCCTGAGTGTTAAAGGTCAAAAATTGGCCGGGCAATTGCGGGCAAGATTATGGGGCAAAATTGAAAAAACCGTTGCCCAAATCTGCCAAGAATCGTCACCTGATTTTGTCGAGCATTTAGAGCATATCGAGAAGGCACTGGGCAAGAAAAGTTTTGAAGAAAGGTTCATGGAAGAAATGCAATGTAAAAAGAATAGCGACGTTGAAATTGTAGAATTTTCAGACGATTTGGCACAGGATTTCTACGACATCAACGCAACATGGATTGCGGAAAAATTTGTCCTTGAAGACGTCGATAAGCAAGTTTTATCCAACCCCAAAACCCAAATAATTGACGGCGGCGGCGCGATTTTGTTTGCCAAACATAAGGACTTTGGAATTGTCGGCACTTGCGCGCTAATGAATTGTGGAACTGCGTTTGAACTGACTAAAATGGGAGTTCGCGCCGAAGCCCGCGGCCTAAAAATTGGCGAAACGCTGTTGGTAGCAGCATTAGGAAAAGCCAAATTGATGGGCATAAAGCGGCTGTTCCTTTTGACCAATGCCCAGCAGGAAGCGGCGATTCATCTTTATGAAAAACTCGGTTTTGTTCACAGCCGCGAAATTATGGAAGAATTTGGCCACGAATATGAAAGGTGCAATGTTGCGATGGATTACCCATTGATATAGGGTTTTCTATTCCCCCACACCGTCAAACAAAGCGCTCGAAATATAACGCTCGGCAAAGCTTGGAATTATGACGACAATATTTTTGCCCGCAAATTCTGGGCGTGCGCCAAGTTTCAATGCCGCTGCAACATTTGCACCCGATGAAATGCCGCCTGGAATGCCTTCGGTTACGCTCAGTTCACGCGCGGTATCAAAAGCTTCGTCATTGGAAATTTGGATTATTTCGTCGATTAGACTGGTGTCCAATATTTCAGGCACAAAGCCCGCCCCAATACCTTGGATTTTGTGGGGGCCAGGTGCGCCGCCTGATAAAACTGGCGACGCAGATGGTTCAACGGCGACAATTTTCAATTGCGGCAATCTTGGTTTCAATACTTGCCCAACACCGGTGATGGTCCCGCCGGTGCCAACCCCTGCTACAAAGGCAGCAACTTCGCCAGCGGTATCTTGCCAAATTTCTTCGGCGGTGGTTTTGCGGTGAATTGCGGGGTTGGCAGGATTGATAAACTGCCCAGGAATTATCGCCAAAGGATTGGCATCAACAATTTGTTGGGCGCGGGCAATCGCGCCCTTCATGCCTTCGGGGCCGGGGGTTAGCACAAGCTCAGCACCCAAAAATGCCAACATTTTGCGGCGCTCAATCGACATGGTTTCGGGCATGACAAGTTTCAATTTATAACCGCGTTGTGCCGCAACAAATGCCAATGCAATGCCAGTATTACCCGAAGTCGGTTCAACCAAAATAGTGTTAGATTTTATAATGCCAAGTGCCTCGAGTTCGGAAATCATCGAAACACCAATCCGATCTTTCACCGAAGCAATCGGGTTAAAAAACTCCAGCTTGGCGAGGATATTGGCTTCAACCCCATATTTTTTGGCAATAGCCGAAAGCCGCACCAAGGGTGTCGCGCCAATTGTTTCGGTGATATCATTATAAATTCGGTTATGGGCGCGTGTGGGTTGCGGTTCTATGGGCATGGAATTTCCTTATTCGCTCTATAATCGCACATCATAGGCTTTTGTGCGAATAGTTGTATTGTTGATTTCAGTAGGTTTTTCTCAATTTTAGAATAGCCATAGAAAATATTTCTAGCTTGACCTATCCCACAGTTTTCTCAACATGCGATAATGGAAACGATAAGACAGATAAAGATTCGCGGCGGCATCGGCAGGCTGGTAAAAAAGGGTGATAACTATGTAGCATTGCTAATTGATGGCGGCGCTGTAGTGGCATCGTTTGAAAATGAAGTTCCAGAAATAGCTTGGGCATCTCTAATTGCTAGCCATTCAAGTCAAGTAGAAAAAAAGCAAGGCGAAAACTCTGCTGCAATCGACATTATCACTTATGAAGGCGTTGGGAAATTTATCGAAACCACAACCAAAAGCATTTATCTTACTGGGCGCGCAGGGACAGGCAAAACCACTTTTTTGAAGAACTTCCTTGAAACCACCGAATTGAAAGCAATTATTATCGCGCCAACTGGCATAGCAGCTTTGAATGCAGGCGGGCAAACCGCGCATTCATTGTTCAAATTCCCGCCGAGTCTAATTCGTCCGCAGGATGTGCGTAGGGTTCGTGAGGGGAAGATTTTGCGTAATATTGACTTGCTAGTGATTGACGAAGTTTCAATGGTGCGCGCAGATTTGATGGACGCAATTGATAGATCTATGCGTCTTCACCGTGGTGTCCCCAAGCCATTTGGCGGTGTGCGGCTTATGTGTGTGGGTGATGCCGCGCAACTGCCGCCAATTGTTCGTGGCGAGGAAATTGAAACCTTGAACGAATGGTATGGTGGGCCATTTTTCTTTGATGCGCCAAGTGTTAAGCAATTGGATTGGTCGGTAATTGAACTAACTTACGCGTTTCGGCAAACCGAGCCGCATTTTCTGGCTTTATTAAACCGACTTCGGATTGGCGAAGTGACCCGCCATGACGCAGAATTATTGGACCAAAGAATAACCCCAACGCCCGAAGACAATGGCGGTGAATCCGTAATTCTCACCACCACCAATGAAAGTGCAAGGCGAATTAATGATAAGGAAATGGCCGCAATTGCCGCCAAGCCACAAGTATATTTTGGGCAAAGCACTGGCATTTTTGACGATAAATTATTCCCAACCGAAATGGAACTCGAACTCAAAATCGGTGCCAAAGTAATGCTATTGCGCAATGACATGGACCGACGATGGGTAAACGGCACTTTGGCAATTATTCATGAGCTTCTCAAAGAAAGCGTCAAAGTAAAAATTGGTCGCCATGTGCATGAAGTCGAAGCAGTGGAGTGGGAGCGTTTTGCTTATGATGTTGACGCCAATGACAAGCCAACCCGCAAAACCATTGGCACTTTCAAGCAATTGCCACTCAAACTCGCATGGGCATTGACCATTCATAAAGCCCAGGGGCTAAGTTTCGATAAAGTCCATATCGATTTTGGTCGCGGTGCGTTTGCACATGGTCATACATATGTTGCGCTTTCGCGTTGTCGTTCTTTGGCGGGTTTGACCCTATCGCGTAACTTAAGGCGGAGCGACTTGATCATTGATTCGCGCGCCTCGGCGTTCTTGGAAAAAGCGCAATTTGACGATTTTGAAACCTACCGAATTGGCGAAATCAAGTTATAAAGCCGCCCCCAAGTATGTTACTTTAAGGCACTTTGGACCGCCGTTCTTAGTTCTGGAATCAATTCTTCGGCAAACCAAGAGTTATCGCTAAACCATTTTGAATTGCGGCTACTGGGATGCGGAATTGGAAAAATTTCGCCTCCGAAACTGCGCCACGCCGAGACATTTTTGGTTAAATTGCCGAGACTAGCAGCGCCCAAATGGTAATCTTGGGCATATTTTCCGACAAGAATTTTCAGTTTAACATTTTCGAGCAACTCGAAAATCTTATCATGCCAATTATCGCGGCACTCACGGCGCGGCGGTAAATCTCCGTCTTTCCCATAGCCAGGATAACAAAAGCCCATAGGCACCAAAGCGACTAAGTTTGCGTCATAAAATATTGCTTCGTCGATACCAAGCCAGCTTCTTAGCCTGCGACCGCTCGAATCATTCCACGGAATACCTTTGTTATAAACGCTTTTAGATGGCGCTTGACCGGCAATCAGTATTTTCGAATTTTGACTGGCAACAACAAATGGGCGCGGCACAATGCCCGACGCAAATTCACACAATTTACAGTTCCGAATTTCATGTAATAATGTGCTGATTTTTTCAGTCATTTGCGCCGCGCAATTCTAATTATTTTTGAGCCAAAGCTTTCGCTTCGGCAATGATTTTTTGCAAATCCTCCTCGGGGCTTGGCGTAAGCAAACTCGGTTGAAAACGTAATTCTTCAATGTCAATAACGCCTGCCTGATTTAGCCAAGCTTTAACATAGGGCGATTGATGATCAATGCCAAATGCGGGCGAAGGCGCTGCTGGCGAATATGCACCGCTGGTAAACACCAAAGTCGCTTTCTTGTTTTGCAAGAGCCCAAAATATCCAATGGCAGGGTCAAGGCCAAACAGAATCGCTGGTTGATGAATAACGTCAATATAGTGTTTCAGTTTGTAGGGAACCGAGCCATTCCACATCGGAATTGCAAATACATAATGGTCCGCGCCAGCAAATCGATTGGCAATTTTTGTAATTTGATCCCAAGCGCTTTGTTGAACTTCATTATGATCTTGCCCCAACATAACATTAAATTTCGCGGCATTTTTATCACCGTCAAATTGCGGTAATTCTTCTTGCCAAAGGTCAAGCAAATCTAGTTCAATATTCGAGTCAGATGCCAATTTGGCGTCAATATAAGCCTGCGCAATCATGTTTGAGCTTGATAAACCCTTGCGAGGCGAGGATTGGATATATAATAATTTTGTCATTGTTCTGTCTTTCTGATGTTGTGTTTAAGCAGGTTTTGCCCAAGCTCGTTTTGCAAAGGCGGCTTCTAAGGGTGTATTGGTGGTATGGTTCATGTAATTGCTCGCGGTTTTTAAGGCGACGCCAAGCACGACTTCTAAAAAGGCTTCTTGGGCGTAGCCAGAAGCAAAGAAATCTGCTTTCGCTTTTTCACTAGGCCAGCCGCGGGTTTCAACAATTTCTTGGGTGAGAAAGCGCAATGCTTCGAGTTTGGCGTCAGCAATTTTAGTCCCCGCGCGCAATGCATTTGTGATTTCGGTTTTTACGCCGCTCATGTCGGCAATAGCCGAATGCGCTGCGACGCAATATGTGCAACCATTTGAGGCACTTGCAGTTATAAGGACAATTTGTTGTTCGGTTGCATCGAAACTGCCTTGCGAAAATATCTCGGCGACACTCAAATAGGCCTTTAATAAATTCGGCGAATTTGCCATTACGCCAAAAAGGTTTGGAACCATTCCGAACTTGCTTTTGACGGCTTCAAGTAAGAGTTTTGAAGGCTCGGGTGCAGTATCGATGTTATGAACTTCGAAATTTTCGGTCATGTTTTCTCCTTTCGACCTACTAATAGGTCGATGCATGGGATAAATAAAAGGAACCCGTCACGAGTTCTTTGCGGATTTGAGCAATCGCCCCTTGGTTAAGACCTCAGTTAGGTCTTTTTATACTTTCGAGCAACAGCTCTTCGGTATCGGTGAATATCTTGGTTTCATTTCGTGCGCGCGCCAAAATTAACGCTCCTTGTAAAGAAGAAATAAATTGGTTTGCGTGTTGTTCTACATTCGCGGTCAAGAAGAATTGTCCTTCCTTTTCGCCCTCCAAAAGCGTCTTGATTAGCCAATTCCAGTTAAGGTCAAAAAATCGCTCCACTGCGACTAATACTGATGTATCTAGGGTCAAGCTTTCCGCCGCCATCATCCCGCCAACACAAGCACACTTATTTTCGAGATTGGCAAAATATAATGCGAAATAAGCGCGCAAGCGATCGAGGGGGGAAATGAAATCGCGATCAAAATGAGTAAGCGCATTGGCCAATTCTTCACAATAATCTTCAATAACCGAAATGCCGAGTTGTGCTTTAGTCGGGAAGTGATGGTGCAGGCTCGACTTGCGAATACCGACTTCTTTTGAAATATCGGCATAACTATAGGCGTTGTAACCGCGCGTTTGTATCAGGTGCGTGGCGGTTTTAATGATTTTGGTTTTGGTGTCCATGAGCCTATTTATCTACCAACTAGTAGGGTGTCAATCCCCTTGGTGCTAAAATAATTTATCCTATTCTGTAATTTTTGTTGATTTCAACATATAAAGATGTATTTAAGTGTTTGCATTGTAAACTTCCCATAAATTGGAGCATTAAGTGGCGCGTAGCAATTATATTTTCACTTCTGAAAGTGTTTCAGAAGGTCATCCAGACAAAGTTTGTGACCGTATTTCGGACGAAATTGTCGATCTTTTCTTCGGCCGAACCATCGAAAAAGGGCTCGATCCTTGGGTCACACGCGCTGCTTGCGAAACCTTGGCGACAACAAACCGCGTTGTAATTGCCGGCGAAACCCGTTGCGAGGCCGATATTTCAGAGGATGAAATCATCGCAACAACCCGCGCCGCCATTAAAGACATTGGCTATGAGCAGGATGGTTTCCACCACGCGACTGCTGAAATTGAAGTTTTGCTTCATGGCCAATCTGCGCACATTGCCCAAGGCGTTGACAGCTCTGGCAATAAAGAAGAAGGCGCAGGCGACCAAGGCATCATGTTTGGTTATGCCACCAATGAAACCAAAGAATATATGCCAGCGCCATTATTATATTCGCATAAAATCCTGCAAAAACTTGCCGAAGTTCGCCACAATGGCAAAGAAGCGTGGCTTGGCCCCGATGCAAAATCCCAAGTGACGGTTCATTATGTCGATGGCCGCCCCGCGGAAGCCACTTCAATTGTCCTTTCTACGCAACATCTTGATGCAAATATGACATCTGAGGATATTGCAGCGCTTGTCCGCCCTTATATCGAAGGCGTATTGGGCGATGATTTGCCAATTTCGGCCAATTGCGCTTGGCACATTAACCCCACTGGCGCTTTCGTAATCGGTGGCCCCGATGGTGACACCGGCCTAACTGGCCGCAAAATCATTGTTGACACTTATGGCGGTGCGGCCCCACACGGGGGCGGCGCATTTTCGGGCAAAGACCCAACAAAAGTTGACCGTTCTGCCGCTTATGCTGCGCGCTATTTGGCCAAAAATGTGGTTGCTGCGGGCCTTGCGGATCGTTGCACCATCCAATTGTCCTACGCGATTGGCGTTGCCGAGCCATTGTCAATTTATGCCAATTGTGACGGCACTGAAAAATGCGACTTGGACGCGTTGGAAAAGCGCCTTGGCGAAGTTATGCGCCTCACTCCGCGCGGTATCCGCACCCACCTAAATCTCAACCGTGCAATTTATGCCCGCACCGCAGCTTATGGTCACTTTGGCCGCGAGCCTGATGCTGATGGTGGTTTCTCATGGGAGAAACTGGATTTGGTCGAGGCGTTAAAAGGTGTCTAAGGGCAAGTCGCCGAAATACGGGTGGCAGTGAAATTGAACGGGATACGCAAGCCATAAGTTGCGGTTCCGCTTAATGTCATTTGGGTTGGCAAAAGCCGGCCATTGGCTCTTACTTTGGTTACGCGATTTTTCCTATCGGTCCAAACTCCGTCAAAGTTCACTGTGCCGTCAGGCTGCATAACTTTGGTGGTATAAACGCAAACACTATTGCGTTTACAGGGGTTATTGTAAAACCTATCGACTTCGGCTTGTGATAGGCAATGTTCATCACTATCGCGGAACAGCCCAACCGCAGTTGTGCTAAAGCGCCAATAACCTGGCATTGGGCGCGCGCTTCCGTTTTGGGCATTTAATGGCGCCGCCGATAAAATAACGCCCGAAGCCGCTAAGGCCAAAACAGCAAGTAGTTTTTTATTCATTTTATTTTTCACAACTCTCAATTTATCTATGTTTGGGAATATAATCATAGCATCTAAATCTGAACCTTAGATAACGGTCAAGTTACCTTCTGTTAGGTTTGGCAATAAAAACCCAATTTGTGTCAAATCCGCCACCCCAAAAATGTTAGCATTTGTTAGTAGTTTTTGGCGAAATATTCAATAAAAACAATCGCACTTACCGAAACCTAAAAATGCTTGCAAATGTATGCAAATGAGGTCGTTCGAACCCTGCAATTAACTGGAAATCGAAATTATAGCATGGGGATAGGGGGGGGGATAGGGCAGCAAGAAAGCAACACCCTTGAAATATACTAACCCCCTTTCGACAATTTATAGTAAAATCTTGACTGCCAATTTGGTATCATTTAATACTACAGAGTAAGGAAAATATGATGGCAATGGTAAAAAAGAGCATTACGCTGACGACGCAGCAAGATAATTGGATTAAAAGCCATATTATTTCAGGTCACTATGGCAATGAGAGCGAAATATTGCGCGAATTAATTCGTGAACGCCAAGCGCGTGAACAAGAAGGCACGAATGAAATTGAGTCAATTCGCGCGGCCCTAATCGAAGCGGAAAATTCAGGCTTTGAAAATGTTTCCTTAAAAGAAATTTGGCAACGCGCCCGCAACAAGGCTTGATGTTTTGACAAAATTCAAAATAAACACAAAAGCAGTTCAAGACTTGATTCAAATTGCACAATATGGCGATGAGAAATTTGGGTCAATGCAATCAGATAAATATTGCGCTGGGTTAGAAAAACGTTTTGGTCTAATTTGCGAAATGCCAGAAGCATTTACACCAGTGCCACACATAAAAGATGGCTTTCGGCGAAGTGTTTACGGAAGCCATTCAATTTACTATCGCATTGGAGGCGGTGAAATTGAAATTATGCGAATTATTGGCAAACAAGAATTTATTGTGGAATAATTGGCAACTGAACCAAATTGGCATGGGAAGGCAATAATACAATCAATCCCAATCCACACCCCATTGTCCCAAAATAGGGCAATATTTTAACTTTTTGTCTTTATAGATACTTCCAATAAGGGGCAAAAGCCTCAAAAGGCCAGTGATTAGGCCATATGGTATGGTAAAATGACAAAGACAGTTTTAATCGTTGATGACGATCCCGCACAGCGCCGTTTGCTTCAAGCCGCAGTTGAGCGTCAAGGTTTCGCAACTCGCATTGCCGAAGATGGCGCGCAAGCAATTGCCCAAGCGAGTGACCCCGCTATTGATGTTGTGATGCTCGATTTGGTGATGCCAGGGGTTTCGGGCATGGAGGCTTTGGCGGCGATTAGGCAAAAACGCGATGATTTGCCGGTGGTGGTTTTAACTGCGTCTGGCGGCATTGATACGGTGGTCAAGGCCATGCAAGCGGGCGCGAATGATTTCTTCGTAAAGCCAGCTTCGCCTGAGCGAGTTTTGGTTTCCATTCGCAATGCATTGAAAATGGGTGAGCTTACTGGCGAAGTGCGCCGCCTTAAAAAACGCGCGGCAGGCTCGATGAGCTTTGCCGATATGGTGGCGGGTGCGGCGTCTATGAAACAGCTTATTCGCCTTGGGCAGCGCGCAGCTACGGCCAATATTCCAGTTTTGATTTTGGGCGAATCTGGCGTTGGCAAGGAAGTTATCGCGCGCTCAATTCATGGTGAATCGGATAGGGCGCATCGTCATATTGTGACAGTAAATTGCGGCGCAATTCCAGAAAATTTGGTGGAATCAATTTTGTTTGGGCATGAAAAAGGCTCATTTACAGGTGCATCGGATCGCCATCTTGGTAAGTTCCAAGAAGCCGATGGCGGCACTTTGTTTTTGGACGAAGTCGGCGAATTGCCGCTCGAAATGCAGGTCAAATTATTGCGCGCATTGCAAGAAGGCGAAGTCGATCCAATTGGCGCCAAACGCCCCGTCAAAGTTGATGTGCGCATAATTGCCGCGACCAATAAGGACTTAACCAAATTGGTTGAAGCGGGTAAATTCCGCGAGGATCTATATTATCGCTTAAATGTTTTCCCAATCGATGCACCGCCACTTCGCGGGCGCAAGGAAGATATTCCAGCCTTAGCAAAGCATTTCGTTGCGCGGTTCAATAGCGAAATGGGCAAGAAAATCATTGGTGTTTCGCCTAACACAATTGGGCTTTTGCAGGCTTTTGAATGGCCCGGCAATGTGCGTCAATTGGAAAATATGATTTATCGGGCAATGGTGTTGTGTGACGGCGACTTTTTGACCAATGAAGATTTTCCGCAATTGGAGGCCCAATTGCCAGAATTCGCGCAAATTGCCGCCAATGCACCAGCCGAATTGGCGATTTGTGAAGCCGCGAATAATAATCTTGCTTTGCCGCAAATTTTGGCAAATGGGGAAAGCGCTGGGTCTATCGCGATTTTTGATATTGGTGGCCATTTGCGGCCATTGGAAGAAATTGAGCGTGACTTAATCGAATATGCAATTGACCTTTATGCTGGCCATATGACAGAAATCGCCCGCCGCCTCGGAATTGGTCGTTCGACACTTTATCGTAAGTTGAAAGAATATGATTTGGAAGAGCATATTTTGAATATTGCTGCGGGCTAAATTACTGTTTTGAATGTGCCACGAGCTTCTTCTTTTTGGGCGGCTCATTGGCTTGGGCTTCGCTTGAAACTTCACGTTTTGGTGCTGTGATTGGCGCGGTGGGCCGTGGGATAGTTGGTTGTGGCGCGGCTTTTGGTGCGGAAATTGCCGTTGGCGCAGCTTGGAGAGGCGCTTGGCAATTCGCAATCAAGGCATTGACCCGCGATGCGCCTGGTGAGGCATAGCTTCGGCTTGAGCCTGCGGCACTTAATGTAATTTGTCCACTGCTGCGCAATACCCGCAATATTGCATCATTTTGGCCATTGGCACTTATCGAAAAATCATAAGTATTTGCGGCGGCGATATAACGCATAATGGCCGACGCGCTCGCCGAAGCCGAGCCAAAACCGACATTGCCATTAGTGCCATTGGCAGGCGCAGGCAGGCCCGATGCGCTGATTGATATGCCGCCACCTGGGCGACAAGCAAGTGAGAGAATTGCGCCCCCTGCGCCAATTGGTGAGGCAATCCGCGTGGCCGAAACATTGCGCCATGCGCCAGAATTTTGCGCGATTTGCGGCACGGCTTTTGGCGCAATTGGCGGTGCTATGATTGGCACTCGGTTAAAGCCAACCGCGCCATTTTGTAAGTTGAAATTGGCTTGCAACGAATAATTAGCTTGGTCTTTGGTGTCGGTTGCTCCGATTTCACAAAAGCCACTTATGATGAAAGAATTGCGTGCGTTCCTAATATCAAGTTGCGGTGTCAAAAGCATATTGGTTAAAACCAATACTTTATCGCGCGGAACATCAATAATAATAACCCGCGAAGTGCAGGGCGTGCCAGCAAGTTCGCTTTCAATCAAAATTAGGCGGTTTTGGAAAGTGCCACGGCTTGGCTCAAATCCTGCAACCTGCAAACTATGGGTGGGTGGCGGCGCGGGTTCCTTTTCTTTGCCAATTATCGGCAATGCGAGGCCGCTTTCTTGCGCCAAAATTGGATAAATTTGTTTGCCATCAATGAATGCAGCGGGCTGATTTTCAGTAGTTCTTATTTCAAATATGCCTTTTGGCGTTAAATATTGCCCCGAAGCAAGCTCGGGAATTGTGCCGCCATAACCAACCAAATCAATGAATATTTGCCCCGCACCAAGCGCCTTTCCATCTTCGCGCACTGAGGTTAGGATAATGGAACCGGGTGTTGGACTTGCGCCAAATACCAGAACAATTGCCTTGGGCCCCGAAGTTTTTGTTTGTGGCCCAGTAGCAACTCGGTTCTTATTTTCAGGTTTGGCGAAACCGAGGCGGGCTTCGACTGTGCCGTTGACGCTCTCAAGTTCTAATGTGCTTTCAAAACCATTTTTCGTGCCTTTGTCTTGAAATAATGCAATCACTTGTTCGACCGAAAGCCCAGTCGCAATTGGGTCGGTGCCGAGCATGGGAGAAGCCCAAACAGTTTGCGCTTTAATTGAAGTCATCAAAGCACTGCGGTTGCTTTCGCTTTCAGATTGGGCGATTTTTGCGTCGTTTTCTTTCGGGTCGAACATCCAATAGGGCGCAATCACCCCACCAATAGCAAAACCTACAACGAATGTGAAAGCGCCAAACAACGCCAAAACCCGCAGGCCAAATCTTGAACCATGCACCCCTTCTGCCGCCGCCAATATTGTCCCGTCATCATTATTCATAGGGTTTTAATAGCGTTGCAACGGTTAGGGATTGATTAATTTTTAGGTTCTTAAAGTCGCACCGATTTTCGTGGCGGCGCTAATTATCTTGGTGCTCAAAGCCTCAATTTCAACATCGCTTAGGGTTTGCAATTTTGGTGCGATAGTGACTTCCAATGCCAATGAAGTCATGCTGTCGGGAACTCCGTGTCCTTGATAATTATCAAAAACCTGCACATTGCTGATAAGGTTCTTATCAACATTCGCAATCACTCTAACCAATTCCGCAGCAGCATTTTCGCGTGGCAAAAGGAAGGCAAAATCGCGGCTTAGCGGCATGAATGGCGATAGCTCGAGTTTCGCGCGCGCCTTTGTCGGTTTTTGCTTGGCTTGCGGCAGGTTGTCGACGAAAATTTCAAATCCAAAAACTGCTTGTTTTACACCAAGCTTTTCACAAACCCGTGGATGAATTTGCCCATATTCAGCAGCCAATATTTTTGACCCCATTTTAAGCGACCCAGCGCGGCCCGGATGCCAATGCGTGCTGGCGCCATTTTGCATCATAAGTCCGCCTGTTGGTATGCCCATTGCCGCCAGAACCGCCATTAAATCGGCTTGAACACTATAAATATCGGCTTCTTTTTTGCCGCTAAAATGGCGCTGCGAACCCGTTACAATGCCTGCAATAACGGTTTTTTGGCCATCTGGTTCGTCGCTTAAATAAATTGGCGCGGCTTCGAACAAAGCAACATTGGTTAAGCCACGATTGATATTGCGGCCCGCTGCCGAAATCAAATTTATCAAACCAGATGGCCGCATTATTGCCAATTCATCGGAAATCGGATTGGCGAGCGCGAGGCTATTATCTTGGCTATTGGCACCAAAAAGCACCGCTGCTTCTTTGGAAACAAAACTCCAGGTCACTGCTTCATTGTAACCAAGTGATGCCAAAGCGCGGCGTGCAATATTAAACCGCGATTTGTCCGAGCTTATCAATTGCCGATTTTTTGGCGCGCTAAGTGTGGCAAGCGGCAATTTATCGAAACCATAAATCCGCGCAATATCTTCGACAATATCAGCGGCCAATTTGCAATCACCGCGCCATGAAGGCACGCCAATATCGAGATTGCCATTGCCCGAATCCTTGGCGGTAAAACCAAGTTTGCCAAGTATTTCGCCTATTTGCGAAGCGTTCAAGTCAATACCAGTAAGGCGTTTAAGTTCGGTAATCGGAAAAATGATGTTTTGTGGCAAAGACGGTGCTGCACTCGCAATTTCCAAGTTTGATGCCTCACCACCGCATAATTCAAGCACCATTTGAGTTGCAAATTCAATCCCGCCAATTACAAAGTCAGGGTCAACGCCGCGCTCAAAACGGTATTTAGCATCAGATTGAATGCCAGTCGCCCGTCCAGTTTGGAAAATTCCCAAAGCCTCGAAAAATGCGCATTCAATGAAAACATCGGTTGTGGCTTCGTCGCAACCAGTTGAAGCGCCACCCAAAACTCCGCCCAAGCCAATTGCGCCGCTATCGTCGGTTATGGCGCACATGCTGGTTGAAACTTCGTGGACATTGCCGTCCAAACCTTCGAATGTTTCGCCCACTTTGCCATAACGCACGCAAATATTGCCTTGCAGTTTCTTGGCATCATAAACGTGAAGTGGGCGCGCTCTATCATATGAAATGAAATTTGTAATATCGACTAATGCATTGATTGGGCGAAGGCCAATTGCCAATAATCTGTTCTGCAACCATTTGGGCGATGGGCCATTTTTGACACCGCGAACCAAGCGCCCCGCAAATTGCGGGCAGGCATCCTTGGCCTCAATTGTCACTTTAATCGGGCAATCAAATGCGCCTTTATGCGTAATAATATTTCTATCTTGAAATTCACCGAGACTGCTTGCTGCCAATTCACGCGCTATCGAATTCACGCCAAGCCAATCGGGGCGGTTGGGGGTTACTTCAAAATCAATGACAGCGTCATTCAGGCCTAGTGCTTCTGCGGCAGGCGTGCCAATTTCAAGCTCATTTGGCAATTCAATTATGCCCGAACTATCGCCCTCAATGCAAAGCTCCTCATACGAACACATCATGCCGTTGGAAACCACGCCGCGCACTGGTTTTGCCACCAATTCCATACCATTAGACGGGATACAAGTGCCAAGCGGCGCGAAAATCGTGGTGAGACCAGCGCGGGCATTTGGCGCACCGCAGACAATTTCAAGTTTGCCAAGATTGGTTTCCACTTGGCAAACCCGCAATTTATCGGCATTGGGATGCTGTTCGGCTTTTATGATTTTGGCAACTGAAAACGCGCCAAGTTTTGCCGCTGGGTCAATAACTTCTTCAACCTCAAGGCCAGCCATAGTCATGGCTTCGACAATTTGCGCAAGGCTCGCATCGGTTTTGAGATAATCTTTAAGCCAATTTATTGTGAATTTCATCGGCTTAATCCTGTTGCTAGATTCGGCGATACAAACGGTTCAAACCCAAAATGTTCAAGCCAGCGCACATCAGAATTAAACATATCGCGCAAATCTGGTATGCCATATTTCAACATTGCTAACCTATCAATCCCCAATCCAAATGCGAAACCTTGATGAATTTCAGGGTCAATCCCACATTGGCGCAGAACATTGGGGTGAACCATGCCGCAACCCAAAATCTCGAGCCAATCATCGCCAGTGCCGATTTTCAACTCGCGCCCCGAACGATCACAGCGCACATCGACTTCGGCACTTGGCTCTGTGAACGGAAAATGATGCGGGCGAAAACGAACTGCGGCGGTCTCCACTTCAAAAAAGCGCGCCAAAAATTCCATTAACACGCCTTTCAAATGCCCCATATGCACGCCTTCTTCAATCACTAAACCTTCGATTTGGTGGAACATTGGCGTATGGGTTTGATCGCTATCACAACGATATGTCCGCCCCGGCGCAACAATCCGAATTGGCGGCTTTTCATTCAACATAGTGCGGATTTGCACCGGCGAAGT
Organism: Hyphomonadaceae bacterium; assembly: GCA_009773395.1. Lineage (GTDB taxonomy): Bacteria > Pseudomonadota > Alphaproteobacteria > Caulobacterales > Aquidulcibacteraceae > Pseudaquidulcibacter. The sequence continues at coordinate 415,891 of WRPI01000004.1, forward strand.
ATGAGTGCGCAGCAGCTTTGCCACGCCGTCCGAATTTTTTTCAAAAAAGAAAGTATCATGCATATCACGCGCGGGGTGTTTTTCGGGGAAGTTTAGCGCGGTGAAATTGTGAAAATCGTCCTCAATATCGGGGCCTTCCTTGACGGTGAAACCCATATCGGCGAAAATCACTGCAACTTCTTCAAACACTTGCATGATGGGGTGAATTTTTCCCATAAAACGCGGGAAAGCGGGCAGGGTGGCATCAATGCGTTCAGCCAAGAGCCGCGCATCAAGCGCCGCATCGGCTAAAATCACCTTTTTGGCATTAATCGCATCATTCAAAGCATTTTTAAGGCCATTGATTTTGGGGCCAAAAACCTGCCTATCCTCAGGCGACATTGCACCCATGCCTTTTAGAAGCTCAGAGACCGAACCTTTTTTTCCAAGCGCGGATACCCGCAATTCTTCCAACGCCGCTTCGGTTTGTGCGTCGGCGAGTTGGGCAAAAAGAGCGGCTTCTAATTTATCTATATCAATTGTCATGTTTTTTCCATTTTGCGTGAGTGGCTATGGCGGATTTCACGAAAATTTTCAATGGCGCATAAAGCAAAAAGGCCCGAAACTTTCGTTTCAGGCCTTTGAAAACTTATGTAGCAAATAATTTATGCTGCAAGGGCTTTTTTGGCCTTATCAACCAGAGCGCTAAACGCTGCGGTTTCAAAATATGCCAAGTCTGACATTACTTTTCTATCAACTTCAATACCAGCTTTGGTTAGGCCGTTGATGAAGCTTGAATAAGTCATATCAAATTCGCGCACTGCTGCGTTAATGCGCTGAATCCAAAGCGAACGGAAATTGCGCTTGCGAACTTTACGGTCACGATATGCATATTGGCCAGCGCGCCAAACGGCGGCGGTAGCGGTGCGGATTGTGTTTTTACGGCGCCCTTGATAGCCTTTGGCTCTTTCAAGGATGTTGTTGCGACGTGCTTTGGTGGTAACGCCACCTTTAACTCTTGCCATATCTCAAATCCCCTATGCTATGCCGTATGGCGCCCAAAGTTTAATCCGCGTTGCTTCAACATCGGAAATAACCGAATTGCCGCGATTTTGGCGAATATACTTTGAATTATGGGAAAGAAGACGGTGGCGCTTACCAGCAGGGCCAGCAAGGACTTTACCAGTCGCAGTGATTTTAAAGCGCTTTTTGACACCGCTTTTAGTCTTTAGTTTAGGCATTTTCATACTCCATATGGATAGAAGCAAAGTTTCGAAAAACAATGCGGAAAAACCACCAAGGCATGCCATTTTAGCCCGATGATCGATTGGAGGTGGGTCTTTAAGGGAAAGGGGTGGCAAATGCAAGTGGGCGGAGTGTTGTAAATCGGCTACCTACTCTCCAATTACGCTTTGACTTCAACAATATTTTCAAAACCACCCCATATCATGCGTTGGCCGGACATAATTTGATTCATATTATTGTTCGCCATACGTGGATCCGCCATTAATTTGCCCCAAGCTGCATCGCGGGTGGCTTTGTCGGGCCATTCAATCCAGGAAAATGCAATGGTCTCACCTTTTTCGGCTAAGGTCGCAGTATAAAAATCGTTTATCTTGCCTCTTGAAATGTCATTCGCCCAGTTTTCCATGACGCGAATAGCCCCAAATTCAACAAATAACTTCGCCATAGCCGAAGCCTTTTCGACATAAGCTGCTTTATTTCCTGCCGGAATTGGAATGATAGTTCCATCAATATAAGCCATTATTTGCCCCTTTTTCAAGGAAAACATTGTGGCAGCAAAATCGTTTTTTGTCCAATGTTTATTGCAAATAATTATCATTACCTACCAAGGTAAGGAGGAGCGGAAAAACAAAAATGTCCAAGTTTTCTTAAACATCCTTTGCGCTAAATTATCCGCATATTCACAAGTTTCGCCACCGCCTGGGTACGGTTGGTTGCGCCGAGTTTGCGCCTCGCATTATCAATATGAAAGCGTGCGGTTTCGCTTGAAATGCCAAGTATAACCGAAATTTCCCAATCAGTTTTCCCTTCCGCTACAAACGCCATGCAATCACGTTCGCGTGAAGTGAGGAATACGGCGTTGGGCGTGGGAAGTTCACCCATGCCCATTAATTTTTCGGTTAAAATCAGACCAGCCATTTGAAACGCAAAAACTTCGTCACACGAAAATTCGTTTCGTTCAAACCCAAGGTGAATAGATGCAATGGCATTGCGGGCGCCATAAGAAGTCGCGCAAATGGCATCGCCAATTTTTGCTTGTGAAAAAGCTTCCCAATAATTGCCATATTTCTTTTCTTTGTGGGGTGCGAAATCACTAAATAAATATCTTGTGCGCCCTTCTTTTATTGGTTTGAGCAACGGGTTTTGCTCAAAACAAACATAGTTGAAGGCGTCTGATTGTGGCCATTGTGGCGATATTGCAATTCTGGCTATAACCCCGCCAGCCGCAAAATGGCTTTGCGAAGTCAGAGTGGTAGCGGGTCTTAAATAATGCCGAGTTTGCAAATAAGTTGCACCATATGGTTGCAAATTTGTGAAAAAATCATTGCTAGCTTGGTTCGCGCTATTAGCAGCGAGGGCAGGTTCGGCAAGTTGCATTATCCGCGACAGCATCGAATTTCCCTTCAAACATTGACCAACAATATACTAAACCCGCCGAACTTCAAGTTTTTCCGATAAATAAATTCGAAAATGTCAAGCTCACCTTTTCGGGAGTTATGATTTGGCCGCAAATTAGATAAAAATAATCAGGTGTTCGTATAGATTTCGCAATGGACTGAGGCTTTAACAATGCTGTATTTTCAAAAACTTGACTTCTGGCTAATTGTGATATTGTGCGGGTTTGGGCTGATAATTTCTTCGCCCATTATGGCTAGGGAAAACGCGGCAATTGCTTCGCAAAGCTCACAAAGCGAAGCGCAAAGTCACCGAAGAATGCTTAAAATGGCCGCTGGTGAATCCCTAAGTGCTTTTGGTGTTGAAATTCACGCGCAAACGCCAACAATTGCGATTTTGTCGCTTTCTACCGAAATGGTTACGATTGCCGTGGTTTCGGGGCAATTGGCAGTTGGTGCTACGCGTGCGCGCGCAGGTGAGGCATTGGTCACGCCAATTGATGGAAGCCAAACCCATTTATTCGGCTATGACGCTGAAAGGCTTGCAGCTTCACTGCCACCTGCTTGGGCACAAGAAATGACCGCGCCACTTCAACAATTGGCTCTGCGGCAAAAGAGATTGAAATTTTGGGGTTTAATTGAGCCAGTAAGAATTAATGCTGCCTCGCCGTCGGCTCCAAATGTCGAAATCGTCCGCCAATCTTATTTGGGCAATGACACTATAATCGGGTTACGCCGCGCCGCACATGGTAGGCCCCAAGCCTTGGCTGGACTTACTGTCAAAAAATTCGCCGAAAGCCTGGCTGCGGGCGATGCCATAAGTGTCGCACATTTGTTGGATCCAAAACCATTTACCGATAGTGGCGCGGACGAAGCAAGCTGGCAAGACGCGCGGCTTGGCTTTGCACAAAATTTGGTCAAGGACACTGGGTTAAGGCGCGCTATGGCTGCATTACCCGACGCAAACGCGACTTCGGGAAACAGTTTTGAAGCAGGGGGCGCGTATCGGATTCAATTGGTTATGCGCGACCGCGCTATGTTTGTAAGCGCAGTGGAGCCAATTCAATGAAAAAGTTCATATTAATCGGCTTGCTCGCCGTTGCAAATCCAGCGCTCGCAACGCCAGCCGCCACAGGTGGTTTCACAGCTGGCGACCTTGCCACCGCCGCGCAATCCTTACCCAATGCCGATTTGCAACAAGCGCGAATTCTTATGGAAGAAACCGAAAGCCTGCGCCTGGCAATTGCTTATGATGCCGGAGCAGGTGTTGGAATACGTGGGCCAATTGAACAAATATTATTGGCAGATGCTTTGGGTATGAGCGATGCTGCAACCGATTTGCGCGCCAAATGGTTTATGGCTGGTGCGATTGCCCAGACGCCGATTGGCACAAATACCATGCTCTACAACCCACTTGCGCGCGGAACTTTGGTTTTAGGTTGGAGCAAATCGCCCGAAGGAAACTGGCAAGTTGCTTCAGCCAATTTGCTTTCCAACCCGCCTTCGCAATGGCAGCAAGAGGCCGAAAAGCCGTATCTTGCGGCGCTGGTTGCTGACTATGCCACTAATATCGCAACTATCGGCACCCAATCTGGCGGCTATGCGGCAATGGAAGCAAATCGATATATTGCTGGCATGGCGGTTTGGCTGCGTGACCCATCACATAGGCAGGTCACGACAGAAGTTCGTGAAATTATTGTTGCCGGCCGTGCAGCAAATTATGGCGCAAATGCAATTGATATGATGCCGACCAATGCCCGCGCAACTTATTGGCCAATTGCGACATTTGAGCGGAGTGAAGGTGGCCATTCCTTGATTTACGGCTCGGCGCTTTATCCGCAAATACTAATCGCCGCCGATTTTGATGCCAGCGCCCGACCGAAACTCGCGCGATTGACCTTGGTAAATCTAGGCAATGCAGGAGCAGCCCAATGAAAAAGCAAATTTTAGCCAGCGTTGCGGTTTTTGCGTTAGTGCAAGTTTTCACCAATTCCGCGTTGGCGCAACCTACGCCACAACCGCCAAGCCGTCAGGAGGTTTTGGATCAACTCGCTGCCCGTGGGCGGGAAGCGCAAGCTGCCGGTGAACGTCAGCAAGCACAGAGGCAAAGTCAGCTAGATGCGCAAGAGGCACAAGGGCGCGCTATGTTTGAGCGTGATATTCAAGTCGGTAATATGACGAGGGAGCAACAGGCCGAATTAAGGCAATATGCCAATGAGCGCATGGGCGAGGCTATGCAAGGTCGCGGTGACGTTTTGCGAGATGCGGCACGCCGTAACGCCGAAAGATTTGTCGAGCGTGCTGGTCAACATGTAGACAGTGGTCGCGATGCCCTTAATCCCGCCAATGCCGATAATGTGTCAAATCGTGATTTCGCTGAGGCCACGGCACGGGGCGCAGTAAATCTTGGTTCTGATGCGATTCAAGCCCACCGCGATATGCTGCGTGACTTGCGGCCTACGATTGAAGCCACTGCACCAGTAATGGCAGATATCATGCGCGAACGCGAACGAATAATTAACAGCAATCCTAATGTTTCGCAGGCTGAACGCGCAAATGTGAGACGCGATACTGAACGCGCAACCAGGTCGATTTCCCATGTTGGGCAACGGCTTGATGAAGCTGATTTCCGAATGCGCACCGATGAACAAAGATTTCGTGAGCGGGAAGAACAAATTGCGCGCGATGTCGAAAGAATGAGTGCAGGCCAACCCACTGGCCCCACAAGAACAACTGTTCGGCCAAGATCGCCAGTGCCGCCACGCACACCAAGCGCACCGCCACCGCCAACCATTTCACCACCGCCGCCGCCGCCAAGCCAAAGCGCAGCAGCACCAAGAGCGCCAGTTCGTCGTGGCACAATCCCGGGGCAGGGTAATAGCAATGCTGGCTTGCTTGTCCCGAGGTCGCAGGGCGGGACTGGGCCCGAAACCGCGCAATCTACGGCGCAAGCAAGCGCCAATTCCCAGTCACGCGCTCGCGCAGAAGCGCAAGCGCAAGCCGAACGCAATGCCGCAAGATTGGAACGCAATCGCCAAGCCGCGCAAGACCGCGCAGATCGCGATAATGCACCAAATGGTGGCGCGACCAATGCCGCCTTGAGCGCCAGCTCTTCGGTGTCCTCTGCGGCGGCTGAAGCGAATGATCGTTACGAATTTTTGAGGCGAATGAATAGAATGGGTCGGGTTGGCGCCAGTCAAACTGGCGGGTCTGGTGAAGGTTCAGGCGGCGATCTTGGTGGCTTGCCGTCACTTGTGGCGTGGCAAGAATTACCCGAAGTGCTTACAGACGATGATATTCAAAATATTTTGGATACGCTCGAATACCAGCGCATCCTTAATGAACAAAGGCGCCTAACCAATGCCGCTCAAACCCGCGCTGCCCAAGACGATCGTTGGAACGCGAATGTCCGCGAGAGGTTTGCCAGCAACGAAGTGTTTGATTTAATGCACGACCATGGGCCATTGCAGGTGCTTGAATTAGAGCCGATTTACCGCAATTATAATCCGCTCAATACAATACCACCTGCGCAATCCTTATCGTCGGCAGGCAATTCGCTTTCAACTTTTGGCTTTCCATATCCCGATACGAGGACGGGCATTTTGTATGGATTTCATGATTACCGCGACCCTGCGGTTCAATCTTTGAATGATGTTTTATACGGACGATTTTCGATCAACAGCCCGTTTAATGGTCGCGATCGCCGAACCATAGCGCAAATCGCAAATGATAGTTACAATGCGGGAGGATTTGACGTTCAGCGCGACCAAAATGGGCGTTGGGGTGATGAAACTGGTGGTTATCTCGCGGCATCATTATTTTCCCAAGGCGGTTATTTGCATGACACAAAGGTCAACGGCCTTGGTGGGCTTGATGCGCTTTTGGCGCAACCATTCAATGTGATTTTGACTTGGGGCGCAAATTCCTATGACCTTGATTTACATATGACTGGGCCGTTGGGAGAAGCAACCAGCGATCGCTTTCATATTTATTATGCGGCGGTGGGGAACCTTGCCTCGCAACCTTTTGCGCAACTGATTAAGGATTGTATTTGCAATTCGGGCAGCGAAGTTATCTTAACCTCCGCGCTTAATCGTGGCGGCGTATATCGGGTTTCGGTGTTCAATTTTGGCGACCAAGCCGAAAATAGCAATAATCTCTCCAATGCTTCCGAAGCGAGAATTCAAATTGTCCGTGGCGGCACGACCCAAAGCGTCGGCAATGGCACAACAATTATTGGGGGCAGGGTCATTTTAACCACCACTGTTCCAAATGGCCAAAATGGTAATACTTGGGTGGCAGTCGAAATTAACCCCAAAAATGGCCGCATCACCGTGCCACGAGCCATAATGCAAAGCGCGGGAGGTTCAAGTGGTGTTCGCTAAAGCGTTTTCAATTTTCATTTTGCTTAGCTTAGGCCTTGCCGGCAATGCGTTAGCGCAAGCCGCGCCTGGAAATAATATTGATGACAGGGTGCGGCAGCAATCACGAATATTGAGTGAGCGTGAACGCGAAGAAGCAATGATGACTGGTGATACTGATATTTTACTTACAAGGCGAACGAAACTGTTTAACCTTCACGGATTATTCAGCGCTGATAATACATCAAATGCTTTCCTAACGCCTTTTGACGCAAGAACTGATGTTTTCGGCCAGGCCCAAATCGGGCTGAGTTTTGGCACCAAAATAGCAAATAAAATTGATTTGTTCGCAGATTTAAGCGCCAATACAGTGCATTATTCAAATTATGCCGAACTTGATTATAGTGCTTTAACTGGCGTGATTGGCGCAAGAACCAACGTCGGGCCAGTTTCACTAAATGCGACTTATCAACCCGCAGTGGTTTTTGATCGTGAATTTCGCAAACGGCAATTAACTTCGCACCGCACCCGCATTAGCGCGGCACTTCCTTTTAATATCAAAAGACTAAATATTGAGCCATCAATAAGCATTGAGCGCACGCTATCCAACCCGACAGATTATCGGGCATGGTCAGGTGGCGCAGGCGTTACATTTAGCGCGCCAATTTCACGAAAAATCCCATTATTTGCGTTTGCAAGCGTCAATTATGAGAAACGCGATTTTGACAGCTATTTTCCAGATTTAGTCGGTGTTCGCCGCATTGATGATAATTGGTCAGGAAATGTCGGCCTAGTTTGGCAATTGCGCAACGGCGGAGAAGTCCGCGCCAGCTATAATTACGGGCGCAACTCATCAACCTCGGATGTAAATATTTACCGCGCAAAAACCGGCACGATTGGGATAAGCGCGGCGTTTAGGTTTTAAGCCCGCTTAAACAAGCTCAAACCACTCGCACCAAATGCTGCCACTGCGACATAGCACCAGCCGCAATGGCCGAAGGCGAACATGGAATGGACATTGGTTCCGCTCGGTGAGAATAGGCTGCACCAAGCTTGACCGCTAATTTGGGCTTCGGGGGAGATGGTGGTTAAATAAGTTGCGATTATGCCAGATAAAAACCACACGGCAGCAACAAACAAATTATCGACGTTTAATTGAACTTTATATTGTGCGATTGCTTTTGACATGTTCGACATAGACGATACCCCTACACAGTGAATAGGATATTTATTGCAATATGGTTTGGCTTGTAAAGCGCCCTGTGCGCTAAACTCGCGAGTTTTGCCGCGACATTTGCGCGCGCTCTTTATTGACTTAGCGGCAGTACGGCATTTGCCGCATTTCGTTGCTACACCGTGCGACATTAAGTCATGTCCACAATGGTGTGCAAACGTGGCAAAGAATCTTTACAAACTGTAATGTTTGGTATGAAGTCAGTAACAAAATCGGCAATGAGTCGATTGGTGACATTAATTGAGGGGTGCTTCGATGAGCGATGCGACACTAGCCGTTCCACTGCGGCTTAATGGACTTGGCAAGCCAGGGCAGAGAATTGACGTTTTGATTGTAAGCGTTATCTGCGTTTTAGGTTTGTTGTGGGGAATAAGTGCCACAGCACTTGCACATGACTTAGGTATGCGGGTGATTGCGGCGATATTTACTATTGCGTTTGCCGGTGGCCTTTTTGCGATTTCCTTCGCGGGTAGCAAGGGCAATTTGGCAATTGATGAGGCGGTTTATTTGGACGGTGTTATCAAAGCTGGCGTTATTGCGGCCAGTTTTTGGGGCATTGTTGGTATGTTGGTTGGGGTGATAATTGCCTCACAACTTGCCTTCCCAGACTTTCTCTATTTCAAGGAATTCGGATTTCTAAACTTCGGCAGGCTTCGTCCGATACATACATCGGGCGTTATTTTCGCGTTTGGCGGAAACGTATTGATTGCCACTAGTTTTTATGTTGTCCAACGCACTAGCCGCGCAAGATTGTTTGGCGGACTATTAGGCTCGTTCGTATTTTGGGGTTATAATTTAGTAATTGTGACCGCAGCAACTGGCTATATTTTGGGCGTAACTTCGGGTCAAGAATATGCCGAACCAAATTGGGTAGTCGATATTTGGCTAACTATTGTTTGGGTTGCTTATTTGGTCGTGTTTTTAGGCACATTATGGAAACGCAAAGAGCCGCATATTTATGTTGCCAACTGGTTTTACCTTGCCTTTATCGTGACAATTGCGATTTTGCACCTTGTCAATAATTTGGCGGTTCCAACTTCACCTTGGTCATCAAAAGCCTATTCATTGTTCTCGGGCGTGCAGAATGCCATGACACAATGGTGGTATGGTCATAATGCGGTTGGCTTTTTCCTAACAGCGGGCTTTTTGGGCATAATGTATTATTTTGTTCCAAAACGTGCTGAACGCCCAGTTTATTCGTATCAATTATCCATCATTCACTTTTGGGCTTTGATATTCACTTATATGTGGGCAGGCCCGCACCATTTGCACTACACTGCTTTGCCGCAATGGGTGCAGACTTTGGGTATGACTTTCTCAATTATCCTTTGGATGCCTTCATGGGGTGGTATGATTAACGGCCTTATGACGCTTTCGGGCGCTTGGGATAAATTGCGCACAGATCCTGTTTTGCGGATGTTGGTGGCTTCTATTGCATTCTATGGCATGTCAACTTTCGAAGGGCCAGCAATGTCAATTCGTGCAGTGAACTCTTTGTCTCACTATACTGATTGGACCATTGGTCACGTGCATTCGGGCGCTTTGGGTTGGGTTGGTATGGTTAGCTTCGGCGCACTATATTGCTTGACCCCATGGTTGTGGAAACGCAAACGCTTATATTCCGAAAAATTGGTGGAAGCACATTTCTGGCTCTCAACAATTGGTATCTTGTTCTACATCACTTCGATGTGGGTATCAGGGATTATGCAAGGCCTTATGTGGCGCGCATATAATGAATTTGGTTTCTTACAATATAGCTTCGTTGAATCTGTGAAAGCGATGAAACCTTATTACATAATTCGGGCAACTGGCGGATTGATGTTCATGGCTGGTGCCTGTGTGATGGCTTATAATTTGTGGCGCACTGCTAAAGGTGATGTCGCAGCTTCCGAGCCAATAACTGAAGCCCAAGAAGCATAGAGGGGGACGTAAAATGTTACTAAAAAATCACGGTATTTTTGAACGTCACTCACTTATTTTGACGCTCGGAATTGTTCTAGTTGTTAGTATTGGCGGGTTGATTGAAATTGCGCCAATGTTCAAAATCGAATCGACCATTGAAGAAGTTGATGGGGTTCGCCCTTATACACCTTTGGAATTGGTTGGTCGCAACGTCTATGTTCGTGAAGGTTGCTATACTTGCCACTCACAAATGATACGTTCTTTGCGTGATGAAGTTGAGCGCTATGGCCATTATTCATTGGCCGCAGAGTCAATGTATGATCACCCATTCCAATGGGGTTCAAAACGCACGGGGCCAGATTTGGCGCGGGTTGGCGGCAAATATTCTGATGCTTGGCAAGTTGACCATTTGGCAGATCCACGTTCGGTTGTGCCAGAATCCGTAATGCCTCCATACGAATTTTTGAAACATAAAGTCGTGAGTGCCGACCATATTGGCGATCACTTAATGGCAAATGTTCGGGTTGGTGTTCCTTATACTCAAGGCGCAATTGATAGTGCGGCTGCGGATTTGATGGCACAAGCGGATCCAATGGCGGATTCAAGCGGGCTGCAATCGCGTTATGGCGGCAAAGTCAATGCGCGTGATTTCGATGGTGATGCCGCCAAAGTTACAGAAATGGACGCTTTGGTAGCCTATCTTCAAGTTTTGGGGACAATGGTTGATTTCACAACCTATAAACCCGAAACCGCCGATAATTTAAGATAGGGGCCAAGCATGACATATGAAAGCCTCGCTACATTTGCCCAGCAAGGCGGAAGTGCATATTTTGCGTTGATGTTCGCAATAGTCTGCATTTACGCCTTGTGGCCGAAAAATAAGAAAAAATTTGATGATGCCGCTTTGATGCCTCTTGTCACTGACAATGATGCACCGCTAATTGTGGAGAAATAATAATGTCTAAGCGCGAAATTGACGATCATTCTGGGGTTGAAACAACTGGTCACGAATGGGACGGTATAAAGGAACTTAATCATCCACTACCAAAATGGTGGCTCTATATTTTATATGGATCGATTATTTGGTCATTTGGCTATTGGGTTGCGTATCCTGCGTGGCCGACGCTAAATTCCTACACACATGGCATTCTCAAAAACTCAGATAGGGCGCGTGTCACTACTGAAGTTGCGGCATTGAAAAGTGCGCGCGCACCGATGTTTGCGAAAATGCAAGCAACACCAATTGAGCAAGTAAAGAGCAATGAAGAACTTTTCCAGTTTGCGCAAGAAGCTGGCAAATCAACTTTCAACGACAATTGCGCGACTTGCCACGGCGCAGGTGGCCAAGGCAATAAGGGATTCCCAAGCCTTGTAGATGATGTTTGGATTTGGGACGGCACATATGAAGGCATTCGCCAAACCATCAATTTTGGTATTCGCTCAGGTCATGACCAAGCCCGCATAAGCGCTATGCCAGCTTTTGGTCGTGATGGCATGCTCGATGCAGGGCAGGCAGGTGATGTGACAGAATATGTAATGTCACTATCCAAAATGGCTGACGCCAATGCTGGTAAAGCCGCGCGCGGCGCTGCTGTTTATGCGGCCAATTGCGTTGTTTGCCATGGTGCAACTGGCGCTGGTGATGCAGCGCAAGGCGCGCCAAATCTCACTGATGCTGAATGGCTATATGGTGGAAGCCGCGCCGATATTGCGGCACAAATCCACAATGGTCGCGGTGGCGTGATGCCAGCCTGGTCCGCCAAGCTTGACGCAGAAACTGTCACTGCTTTGACTGTTTATGTCCACTCATTGGGTGGTGGAAAATAAGCACTCTCGCATTTTGAAAAAGGGCGGCTCAGTTACACTGGGCCGCTTTTTTTATCGCGCTGGTGGAACAACACCCGCATCAAAATGAATAACCCCAAGGTTAGTCTCATCTAGGCTAAAACAAGGTTGGCGAATGCTGCGGTGGCCTTTGAAGCCGCCCATTAGTTTTACGATGCGCGCATAAATAATTTTCAAAGGCTCAAATATTTTCCAGGATTTTTCAAGGCTTGGTTGCAAACCAAAATATCTGCGTAAACAACCATTGGCATAAAGCAAATTCGCGCGCCAAACCGATTGTGCTGTCATAAACTCAATTGAAAATGAGACATTCATGCAATCATGGTTCACAATGCGGTGCGGGCCATTTTGCCGCCAGCTTGCAAACTCGCCGGGTTTTAAGTCGTGGACAAAAGCATCTTTTTCCCATTCGGGCTTATATTCCAATTGCTCATCATGTTCTTTTATCGCAATCGCTTCTTTGTCGATATTGCTGATATAGGGCTCGGTGGGCGGGAATAAATAGACTTTTTTGATGCCCTTTATTTGCAGCAATAAAACTGGCGGCATATCGGCATGATAATAAACATGGGCATTGGGTGACGAAATTAGTAATCCCATATCATGCTTGAATGTTGAAATTCCAGTTTTCTCTTTGATTTCATTAAATAATTTATCACATTCAGCTTTCACTGGCGGATTATAGTCGCAGCATTGGCGCAAATTAAGCCAAATACGGCCATTCTTAACGGCTTCTAACAATTGACGCCCATCAAGATTGCCGCGCCGCCCTAAATACCAGTCGCCCCAACCCCTTTCATCATAACCCATAGTGAAAACTTCGAGGCGGTCTTTGGGATAATTATCAATTATCTTAATTAGCCCCTCGTCGGAAAACAGGGGATTATTATGCAAATTATGATTTACGATTTGATCTTTAAAAGTGAAATCACTCAAAGCGCCTTCTTTCCAAACAATTTGTGTTTCGCTCACTGCTGCTCTCCACTAATTTATGATGCAATACGCTTAGTAATATTGGCGGCTGCGTGAATTATTCCTTTGGCACGCCCTGCAAAATCAAGCTCCAAGCACGCAATTTGATCCAGCCTGCGACTTAGCCTTGTCACGGCATCATTGCGGTTCGACGTACTCGGTATTCGCACTTTTTCGTCGCCTTTAATCAGGACGTGACGCACAGGGAAACTGCTATTAGTGAAAGTATTTTTATAGTGCTGCGCCCCAGTTGAAAGGTCGTAATAAGTAATTCCAGCGTCCATTAGCGGTTGTTTGCAATCCATCAAGAAAATCTGCCCAGGGGAATATTTGAAATATTCGGGATCAAAAGTCGCGACCCATGGGTGCATTCGCTCGCCCAATCTAAGTCCAAAATGCGCCGCAATTTGCGTGCCATCGACAATCAAACTCAGCATACAACCATGAAGGCCAGATCTATCGGCATTGAAAAGAATTTCCATCATTTTTGCGACCCAAGGAGGCCCTAAAAAATCATGTATTCCTGTCTGTTTGGCCTGTGCGCGTTTCAGTCCAATCATTTTTTTGAAATTATCAGGGGATCTATCATCAAAAACAAAAGAGATTTTGCTAAAATCAGTTTCCAAATTTCTGCGTAACCGCCGGACGTTTTTACGCTGTTTTGCTCCTGCATTATTCTCACCATCATTGATAGTTAAATCTAGGCCAAATGCTTCGTCTTCAATTCCACCAATGTCCACGCAAACGCCATATGGATCGACCAGTCCAATGGTTTGGAACTTGGTTATTTTCGCCAGATGGAGCGCTGTACGAATGTCGATTTGCGGATTTGGCGGAGTAATTAATGCTGTATAATCCGAAAACGGCGCACCAATTGGTCGAGCAAATCCATTTGGCCTGCGGTGATGGCCAAGAAAGCCAATTATTTCGTCATTCTTTTCGTAAATCGCAACATGTGCGTCATCGCGGACTTGCGACACAATTCGAAAAAATTCTGGCCCAAGAATTGGCGATTTGAGCAAGGGATTTTGGTCACACATATTGCGCCAAAGCTGCTCTTCGGCTTTAGAAAACGCATCCGCTTTCACCAAACGTGCGGTAATCGTATTTTTCACCAAAACCTAACCCTCTTTTCGAAAGCTAAGCTACTCGCAAAAAGTAAAATTGGTCATAATGAAAGGTGCTTTTATGCAATTCGAACTTAGCCTAAGCGCGCAATTAAGCCGCCGCAATCATATCCGCAGCCTTTTCGGCAATCATGATGGTGGGTGCATTGGTGTTGCCGCCGATAAGGGTCGGCATAATGCTTGCATCAATTACCCGCAAACCTGCAACGCCGCGAACTTTTAGTTCAGCATCCACCACGCTGGCTTCATCTGCTCCCATACGACATGTTCCAATCGGGTGATAAAGGGTTTCAGAACATTCAGCGATATATTTGTCGATGTCGGCATCGCTTTTCACATGTGCACCAGGCATAAATTCGGCTCCACGATATTCGTCAAACGGCGCTGCCGCCAATATTTTACGCGCCATTTTAAGGCCCTCACGCAATGCGCGTTTATCTTCTTCGGTCGCCAAATAATTTGCGTCAATTTTTGGATAATCAAATGGGTTAGTGCTTTTCAGAGTGATTTCACCGCGTGATTCAGGACGTAATTGGCACACGTGCAAAGTATAGCCGTCGCGGTCTTGCGCGCGGTTGCCGTGGTTCCACATCACGGCGTTTACAAAATGATATTGCAAATCTGGCATTTCCAACCCTTCGCGGGACTTTAGAAACCCACCTGATTCAAGGAAATTTTCACGCCCTAAACCTTGTTTGGTGAAAAGATATTTAAGCCCAGTCATCATTTGCCGAAAACCTTTATTGAGCGAAAATGCCGTAATTGGTTTTGTGCATTCGTTGATGACCGAAATATCCAAATGGTCCTGCAAATTTTTGCCCACACTTGGGCTGTCGGCCTTAACTTCAATCCCCAAAGCCTGTAGTTCTGTGGCAGGGCCAACGCCAGATAGGAGCAATATTTGCGGCGATTGAACTGCGCCCGCACACAGCAGCACTTCTTTATTGCAGCGCACTTGTTTGGCAGCAGTGCCAGCGCCAGCAGAATATTCAACGCCAATTGCTTTGCCATTTTCAATCAAAATCCTATGCGTGAATGCGCCAGTTTCGCATTTCAAATTTGGGCGCGAAAGGGCAGGGCGCAAAAATGCTGCCGCAGTGCTCCAACGCTCGCCATCATTGATTGTCATTTGGTAAGGGCCAACGCCCTCTTGAGATTTGCCGTTGAAATCGTCAGTATAAGGATAACCTGCTGCAACGCCTGCATCAATAAACACTTTGAAAAGCTCGGCTTTTGAATGGCCATTGGAAACTTGAAGTGGGCCACCACTGCCATGGAACTCATCACCGCCGCTTTCGTTATTTTCGGATTTTTTGAAATAGGGCAAAACGCTTGCATAATCCCAACCCTTGAGGCCCATCTGCGCCCAATGGTCATAATCACCAGCATGGCCACGCACATAAAGCATGGCATTGATTGAACTCGAACCACCCAATCCTTTACCGCGGGGCCAAAACATTTTGCGATTATTACAGTTTTTTTGCGGCTCGGTTTCAAAGCCCCAATTATGGACATTTTGGTTCTTAATCAGCTCACCGACGCCCGCTGGCATTTTTACCAAAAGCCCATCGGCTTTACCGCCAGCTTCGAGCAAAAGGACAGTGTTTTCCCCGCTTTCAGTAAGCCGCGCCGCCAAAGTGCAGCCCGCAGAACCACCGCCAATTATGATATAGTCAAAACCCGAATTTTCCATTTTGCGCCCTCAATCTTTATTTTGCGAGATTAGCCAATAATGCGGTTCGGTCAATGCTTTCGTTAGGTCAAGCGGCTGTATTAAACCTGTGAAAGCGTAGATTTATAGCGTTTCCAATTTTCGACATAATGCAATGCTGACATGGTCAAAAACTGGATTTGTTGCGGCTCTAATTGCCGAATAACCCGCCCCGGCGCACCGACAACAAGACTGTTATCGGGGATAATTTTCCCCTCGCCAATCAGGGCTTTGGCGCCGATAATGCAATTTTTCCCGATTTTGGCGTGATTAAGCACCACTGCACCAATGCCGACCAGTGAATTATCGCCAATTTCACAACCATGAAGCATCGCCAAATGGCCAATAGTCACGTTTTTGCCAATCGTAAGCGGGATACCCAAATCTGTATGCAAAACCGAGCCATCTTGCACATTACTATTCTCACCAATGGTAATCGGTTCATTATCGCCGCGCAAAATCGCGTTGAACCACACGCTGGCATTTTCATGCAAAATGCATTTGCCGATTAAAGTGGCATTGGGTGCAACCCAATAATTGCCCGATGAGGGGAAGGTTGGGGCATCTTTGCCCAAATTATAGACGGTCATGTATTCAATTCTCACTTTTAAACAATCTTTTGTGACGTTAGTAAACCATTAACCAGTTTATCTGCAATTTCTATTTGCGTCATGGCGAGAGTCAAAAACAGATAGCCAAAAGACGAAGGGTCCATTTTGACATTAAAAGAAAGGAGCAAACATATAGAGCGTCGGACGTTCAAATTGCACCGATTTGCCGCGCCCTTTTGCACCAGTTTTAGCAACAAATATTTGGCTAATACTCCAGTATTAACCGCATATTTGTCACCAAAACTGGCACAAAATTGCTGCAGCAAATTCGATTCAATTTGAACGCCCAACGCTCTAATAAAATCGATAAGTTCCGCATTCCTTCATAAATAACCGAACGAGGTGATAAATATGGCAAAACGTATCAATAACCGCAGAACAAGAGACATCAATACCAACGAAATTGGCGCCGAAAATAATGTTCGCTCTCTTTTTAATTGGTCGCCGCTTGGGATAGATGAAGAACGTCGGGATCAAAGGTTTTTACGCCATGTCAAAGCGCGCTCCGAAGGGCAAGAGGCTCTGATGGAAGCAATTGATGGCTCGCCCTTGGTTATTGCAATTGGCCCCGCCGGAACCGGTAAAACTTATTTGGCAATTTCAAAAGCGGTTGAAGCGCTTGAAGCCGGCCAAGTTTCGCGCATTATTTTGTCGCGCCCCGCCGTTGAAGCGGGCGAAAACCTTGGCTTTTTACCCGGCCATTTGGAAGATAAACTCGGCCCATATTTGCGCCCGCTTTTGGACGCTTTATCCGACAGATTGTCACCAAAACGCCTAAAAATGCTGTTGGCCGAAGGCATTATCGAAATCGCGCCAGTCGGCTTTATGCGCGGCCGCACCCTAAACAATGCATTTGTTGTGATAGATGAAGCGCAAAACTGCACTTATGGGCAATTAAAAATGCTGCTTACCCGCCTTGGCTGGAACTCCACAATGATTGTAACTGGCGACCCCAACCAAACCGACTTATTGCCAAATATGTCGGGCCTTGGACAAATTGCCGATAATTTGGAACAAGTTGAAAATGTCGCGGTAGTAAGGCTTCAACAAGAAGATATTGTCAGACACCCACTTGTGGCGGAGATGTTGAAGTTTTTGTAGCTTAACCCAAATCAATATCCAAAATTGCCATTTCGAACATGTATGAAACTTCGCCTTCGTCTTCGTCGAAATAGACGAGGCCTAAGAAGTCTTCGCCTTTATAGACTTCCATTGAATCTGGCGCGCCATTGCGTTTTTTACACTTTAGGTCTGTGGTAGCAAAGGTTTTGTTTAAGTGCGCTTCAACGCGCGTCCAATCGGGGGTTGCCATTTAATTCTCCAATAATAATGCTTGCCGCCCGCCTTATTTTTAGGGGGGCTGTCGAGTGACACGAGACTCGGGGTAATTGGAAACCAGCTAAAAAATCGCTGACAATACCCCCCGCCTTCGCTGTCGCTTGGCACCCCCCCTAATATTTAGGGGGGAGGCTTTTATTTAAGTTAGCCCATAAATTGTTTTGCTACATAAGGAAAGGGCGGTCAGTGATGTGACCGCCCTTCGAGCGCTTGGCGCTCTATTTCATCAAGGAGTTATTTGACGAAAACTAATTGCCGCGTGCAATAAATGTTGCGCTATTGCCAACTGCGGTGGCGGAAGCTGAAATCATGCCTGCAGTGCCAACCCCGACTTGGGTGTGGGCGACAACGTTGGAAGCGTTATATTGCGAAGTATTGGAGTTCATTGAAACCCCACCTTGGCCGCAACCAGCGCAAGTGAAGCCAGTTATGGCATTGCCAATTGCGCTTGAAGATGCGACGCCAACGCCATTATGCGAAGATGATCCAAATAAACCAGCATATGCAGTTACTGGTGCGCCGCTATAATTGGCTTGGTCAAGATACATCCCAGCGTCGGATCCAATATTAGTAATCAAAGCTGAATTGCCCATTGCATTGGCCGATGAAACCGCTTGGCCTGACCAGTCACCATTTAATACAACCGAGCGCGCATGAACATCACCCCAATTTTCCTGATTGCCAGCAAGTTCGGCATAGCCCCGTTGGTTAGTTACAGTGGCATTATTGGCAACTGCAGTGGCCGCAGCTGTATTATCGGTGGCAGAATTATTGTGAATGATGGCGCTAGCACCCGCATTGCCATAATTTTTTTGATTTACTGACGAATAAAGGGTTGAACCATCGCCATACATTGAGTTTGTATTGGCAACTGCCACCGCATTTGAAGCAACTACACCATTATTGCAGCAAGCATCAACATGCGAATCCGCCCAAACATTTGCAGCATTATATTGGCCAACATGTTGCGCCACTGTGCCGTGATATGATGAAGTGGCCCAATTATTGGCGGTGGCTTGCGCCGAAGACAATACATTATCAGAAGACCCAACTTGGACATAAGAACTAGCAACAATATTATTGCCATATTGCGAAATTTGCTCACCGTGCACGTCAAGGTTTGAACAACAACCCACCACTTGGGCCGCATTGCCTTGCGCCGAAGCTACAGAAACCGTGTTGCCACGCGCTTGGCCAATTATCGCAACATTTGAAGCATTAACATTGCCGTCCAAATATTGGGTGGAAGAAACATTCATTGGCGTCAGCGTTGAACTTGCGCTCATGCTGTTGCCAGCAGCAGCGCCGGTGATTGCCGCGCCATTTGACGAACCAACAACAACATTATTAAACGCAATTGCATCGCCCAATTGAATTTGGCCATTAATAACTTGCATAGGCACAGGGGTGCAGGCTTGGTTGCAATTGCCACTTGCAAATGCAAGGGCGGGGGCAAATGCCAAAGTGATAAGGCTGGCGGCAATATATAGTGATTTACGCATTTTCTAACTCCTGATGTTTCATTCTGGGACATTGCACATGTGTTGATCAGAAGGTCGCTAATTGCGTGCCACATTCGCGCTAAAGGGGAAATCGTCGGCCCAGATGCGACAATTTGCGCGTTTCCTTGAAATTGCCTTGCTGTTATACCCCATAGGGTATGTTGTTGTTTAGAATAAATAGTTTCAGAGAGTTTTATGGCCAGTCATCCTTCACACACAAAAAAAATCCCAAATATTAACCGCGCTATTGGGCAATTAGAGGCGGTAAAGCGCATGATTGAAGGTGAAAAATATTGCTTAGAAATATTGACGCAACTTCGCGCTTCACGAAACGCCATAAAATCAATCGAATTGGCGGTTTTAGAAACCCACATGCAGGAGTGTCTGAAGCGATCACTGACAGATACCCCAGAGGAACAACAAATGAAAATTGGCGAAATCGTTAATCTTCTCAAGAAATATGAATAGAATATCAAATGGACAATCCACATTCATGCCATGAAATAAAAACTGAAACGCCGCATCAACCTGGAAATGCGAAAGTGTTGGTCGATGAAGGCGATACCGAAATTTACACTTGCCCAATGCACCCGCAAATTCGGCAAATTGGCCCAGGAAGCTGCCCAATATGCGGTATGGCATTAGAGCCGGTTGAATTGGCGTTATCTGACAAGCCAGATCCCGAATTGATTGATATGTCAAAGCGGTTTTGGGTTTCTTTGGCTCTATCAATTCCGCTTTTGGCAAAAGTAATGGGGGAGCATTTTATACCGTGGATACACCAGAACCTCAACAATGATTTGACCCGTTTTGCGCAACTCGCGCTCGCGACGCCAGTTGTAATTTGGGGCGGCTTGCCGTTTTTTGTGCGCGGTGTGCAGTCAATAAAGACGCTCAAATTGAATATGTTCACCCTAATTGCCTTAGGAGTCGGTGTCGCTTTTGCCTATAGTTTGGCTATAACTCTATTCCCACTAGCATTTATGGAATTTACCAAGCAATCGACTCCGCCCGAAGTTTATTACGAAGCGGCTGCAATCATCACGACACTTGTTTTATTGGGACAGGTGCTAGAGCTCAAGGCTCGCTCGCAAACCAATAGTGCTTTGCGGGCGTTATTTGATTTGGCGCCCAAGACTGCACATATTATTGATGCAGATGGGCAAGAACGCGAAATCGCGATTAGCGAAGTCATGGTCGGCGATAATTTGCGCGTCCGTCCAGGGGAAAAAATCCCGGTTGATGGTGTTGTGGTCGAAGGTCACAGTGCAGTAGATCAATCAATGCTCACTGGCGAATCCTTGCCCGTGGAAAAATTACCTTTTGATAAAGTCACAGGGGCAACCATCAATGGCACAGGCGCAATTATTATCCGCGCCGAACGAGTAGGTGCCGAGACTATGTTATCCCAAATTGTAGCTCAAGTCGCCAAAGCACAGCGCTCACGCGCGCCAATTCAACGAATGGCCGACATTGTTTCGGGCTATTTCGTACCGATTGTTGTGATTATAGCATTGCTAAGCGCAATAATTTGGTGGTTTTGGGGCCCCGAACCGAAGGCTGCAAACGCTTTATTAAATGCGGTTGCGGTTTTGATTATTGCTTGCCCCTGTGCATTGGGATTGGCGACACCAATATCGATAATGGTTGGCACAGGCCGCGCCGCGCGGGCTGGCATATTGGTTCGTGATGCATCGGCTTTAGAGAGCCTCGAAAAAATTGACACGCTAATAATTGATAAAACGGGGACTCTAACCGAAGGCAAACCGCGACTGGTTGATTTAGTGGCAATCAATAACTTCGCGCCCGATAAAATAATGCAATTTGCCGCATCAATAGATGCTTTAAGTGAGCATCCTTTGGCACAGGCTATCGTCAATGCAGCAAAAGAAAAAGACCTGCCGCTTCTAAAAGTGACGGACTTTAATTCTGTTACTGGCAAAGGCGTAATTGGCAAAATCGATAGTCAAAAGATTATGATTGGTAATCAATCTTTGCTCGAAGGCGATGGCATTGATTGCACCCAATTAGTGGCGCGCGCGATGCGTTTTAGGGAACAAGGCCAAGGTGTTATTTATTTGGCCATAGCCAGTGTCGCTGCTGGATTGATTGTGGTTGCCGACCCGATAAAACCGACCACGCCCGAAGCGCTTAGGCGCTTGAAAGCGCAGGGAATGAACATTGTGATGCTAACTGGCGATAATGTTACAACCGCCAAAGCTATTGCCGACAAATTGGGGATTAAGGAATTCCAAGCCGATGTCTTGCCAACCCGCAAAGCGGAAATTGTGCAAGAGCTGATAAGGCGTGGCCGCAAAGTTGCGATGGCTGGTGACGGCGTAAATGATGCGCCGGCTCTTGCCTCGGCAACAATTGGCATAGCAATGGGAAATGGCACCGACATTGCAATGGAAAGCGCTGGAATCACTCTCATAAAAGGTGATTTAATGGGCATCGTTCGCGCGCGGCACCTCAGTAGTGCAGTTATGGCAAATATCCGTCAAAATTTGTTTTTTGCCTTTATTTACAACGCATTAGGCGTGCCTGTCGCAGCAGGTCTATTATATCCATTTTTCGGCATTTTATTATCGCCAATCGTCGCCAGTGCGGCGATGGCATTTAGTTCAGTTTCGGTCATAAGTAATTCGCTTCGATTACGAAACGTCAAATTATGATGGTCTGTTTATCATTCGAGGCTCTAACGAAATAGGATGATAGTTGTTGAAAACCTGAGGAGGTTATTATGATTATGTATTCAATGCACATAGGCATAGCTTTATATGCCATCGGCTTTGCGGCGGGTTTAGTCGCGCTTCATTATGGCGAAGCCCTGAAAGCGAAGTATATTAAATGGGCGGGGTGGTTCTTGACCATTGTCGCAGGCTTAGGCTTTTTATGCATCATGTATTATTCAAGCGCGTATTTTTTTGCTGGTGGCTTTAAGCAGCCTTATGGCGCTGGCATGATGAATAATTGCGCTATGGGAAACATGGGATCCCATATGATGAATGAAGGCACCACGATGAATAATGGTATGATGGATAGTGCGCCCGCAAATCAAACGCAAAAGTAATTTGCTCAAAAACTTGAAAACTGGTATTTTCTTATGATGTTGAAGCGCTTTTTTGCATATTTTTCAGTGATTCTATTTGTCGTGGCGAGCATCACTGCGCCAGCGAACGCGCAAAATATGCAAACTGGCGCTGCGACCAATATAATTACCAAAAGCATCACTTTGGAAGTTGCGAATTCAGCATGTTCACAGACGCACAAAGCGGAAATGGCGCAAATGGCGCGAAAAATCCACAATGATGCGGCGGATTATTTTGGCGATTGCTGCAAGCAAGGATGCAATTGTCCAATTACGCATTGCGCCTTGGGGAATTTGCGGTTTGGTGCGGCGGGTTTTGTAATGCTTTCGATGAAAATTGAGAAAAAAGCCTTACCAAAAGACCAGCACCTAGTCTCGATTAGCCAAGATCCGCTCAAAAGGCCTCCGCGAATTTAGTTGAACTTTATGCGCCTCAAACGCGCCCGCAAACCACCCAAAATCCCCTCAATATGTGTGGCGTGAATATTGGTGGTAGCTCAATTTCAAATTAAATTCAGGAACAATAAAATGAAAATACCAATCTTTAATTATGGCCGACGTAAATTTTTGTCATCGTCGGTCGCAACAGCAACAATAATTGGTTTGGGGATTAATCTAACCAAGTCCGACCAATTGCAAGCATCACCCAGTGAATATCACCTCACTTATGCCAAACAAAGAGTTCGCATTATTGGTGGTGAAGCCCCGAAAATAACTGTCAATGGCACTATTCCCGGGCCAGTTTTGCATTTCACGGAAGGCGATGAAGCTGTAATTCACGTTACTAATAATATGAATGAAGACACATCCGTGCATTGGCACGGGCTAATTGTGCCAGGGGCAATGGACGGCTCACCGGGGTTCAATGGCGCAGTGCCAATAACACCGGGTGAGACGTTCACTTATCGTTTTCCCATCGTCCAAAGTGGCACTTATTGGTATCATTCGCATTCGGGTGGGCAGGAGCAAGATGGGCATTATGGCGCGATAGTGATTACCCCCAAAAACGGCGAAACCAATGTGGTAGATCGCGATTATGTCGTGCTTTTATCGGACTATAGCCGCGAAACTTGGGCGCAAATTCTCGGCCATCTCAAAATGGATAGTGATTATTACCAATATCGCCGCCGAACTTTGGGCGATTTGGCCAAAGATGTCAGCGAGGTGGGCCTAACCCCGGCTCTGCGTAATGCCCGCGATTGGGGGCAAATGCGTATGCTTGAAACTGACTTATCTGATGTTTCGGGCTATACCTTTCTGACCAATGGCAAAAGCCCTGCGCAAAATTGGACAGGATTGTTCAATCTTGGTGAGCGCGTAAAATTACGCATAATAAATGCAGGCACTATGACGATGTTTGACATTCGAATCCCGGGTCTCAAAATGTTAGTGGTCGCTGCCGATGGGCAGGATATTGTGCCAGTCGAAGTTGATGAACTTCGCATGGGAACCGCCGAAACCTATGACGTGATTGTCACGCCAGCCGAAAACAAAGCTTACACATTTGTCGCAGAATCTTTGGATAGGGAAGGGTTTGCGTTAGGAACCCTTGCGCCGCGCCAAGGCATGAAAGGCGAAATCCCAACTCATCGCCCGCGTGCGCGCCTTACAATGGGCGATATGAACATGGCCGAAATGATGAAGGACGATCCCAATATGGACATGTCGCACATGGATATGAACAGTGGCTGGTCACATATGAGCGCTCCTGAAGGTGCTAAAGTTCTCGGATATGAAGATTTGCAAAGCCGTAGTCGCCAAGGGGATTTGCGAGAACCGAGCCGCGAAATCACGGTGCGACTTGGCGGCAATATGAACCGCTATATTTGGACTATGAATGGGCGGACATTTAATCCGATGCACGGCATTGATGTTGGCTATAATGAACGAGTGCGCATTATTTACATCAATGAAACCATGATGGCGCACCCAATTCATTTGCACGGCATGTTTGTGCAATTGGAAAATGGACAAGAAATGGCGCGAATGCCCAATAAGCATACTGTCATCGTTCCACCCGGGCAGTCAAAATCGGTGATTTTAACCGCCGATAATCAAGGCTCATGGCCTTTTCACTGTCACTTACTATACCATATGGCAGCAGGCATGATGACGACTTTGAATGTGGCTGAACCGCAAACACCAACGGTTTCTACGCCAAGCCCCGAAAACGCTCCAACTAAATCGGAAGGACACAATCATGTCCATTAAATATATCTCAGCCATAATTTTGGCGGCTTTAACTTCACCCGCAATCGCACAGGAAGAAATGAACCATGACCACGGCGGTGCAAATTACCATGCATTTCGTTTGGAGGCCGATTTTGGACGCCATGGTGGCGTAAACATCGGTTCCTGGGATTTAGACGGCTGGTATGGCAATGATTATGATAAATTATGGCTCAAATCAGAAGGTGAAATCGCGGGTTCAATAACCGAACAGGCCGAATTATGGGCTTTATACAGCCGCAATATTTCCACTTTTTGGGACGCGCAAATTGGCCTTCGGCAAGATTTTCATGCCTCTAATCACAGCTATTTGGCAATCGGCGTAAATGGCCTTGCGCCTTATTTCTTTGAAACTGAAGCGCATTTATTCGTGCGTGACGACGGTATGATTAGTGCGCGGCTGCGTCAAGAAAATGACTTATTATTGACCAATCGCTGGTTTCTGCAGCCCTATATTGAAGCCAATTTCAATGGTGAATTGGATAGGGCGCTGGGAATCGGGAGCGGTCTGAGTGATGCCAATATAGGTCTGCAAACTCGTTTTGAATTTTCACGCGGTTTTGCGCCATATTTGGATATTAAGCACGAACGTAAATTTGGCCAAACTGCGGATTGGGCGAGGCTAGCGGGCGAAGCAACCCAATCCACCACATATAATGTGGGGATAAGGTTTGTGTTTTGATTTTAGTTGAGGTGAATGTTTCTGTTTTCCCAATCAAAACTGAGGCCTCTGTGAAGATTAAAAAAAACATTGTCATCCCCGAATTTTCGCAGAAAATATCGGGGATCTCAGAGGAATAAACACGAGATCCCCGACAAAATCTACGATTTTTCGGGGATGACACTTGATTCATTAAGTCTATTTTTTAATTCGCACCTGCTTGGGTTATGAAGTTAGCGCTATTGCCGACGGCGGTGGCGCTTGCAACCATTGATGCCGAAGTGCCGCCTGACATGTTGACCGTAGCATTTACATTGCCACTATTTATTTGCTCGGCATTGCCATAAAGGCCAACGCCTGCGTCTCCGCATGTTGTGCAAACAAAACCAGTAAGCCCGTTGCCAGAGGCGGACGCGATTGCGGTGCCAACCCCGCCTTGCGAAAATCCTGACCAATCAGTTACCGCGATGACATCACCGGTGGCGGCAATATTTTGATAGGCATTAATCCGGCCGTCTGATCCCATTCCGGAAACAATCGCCAAATTGCCTTGTGAAGTAGTGCCAGCAGTTGCCGAAGTCACGTAATTATTGGCGGTCAAAATTGCGTGCGATGAAACTGAACCTTCGGCATATTGCGAAGTGGTGAGTTCAGTATAACCCCACCGATTATAGGCACTTGCGACATTCGCTGTTGCTTGGGCGGCACTTGAAAGCGCTGTTCCACTATTTATGGTTTGGCTTGCGGTAGCATCGATACTGCCGCGATTATTCTGAACTGCCCAGCTATGAACTGTCGATGATTCTGACGAACTTTGTGATGAGTTTGAAGTTGCTGTAGCCGAAACACTGGTGCTGTCGGTATTGCAGCACATAGTTGCGGTTGATGTAGCATTAAGACCCGCATCATTAGTTTGGTTGGTAACCAAACTAACCGCGCCATTGATTGCTGCTGCGCCAACCACATTTGATACTGCAGAAGTGGTCATGCTCAAAGCGCCAACTCCGGGTGCAGTGTTCAAAGTGCCAGTCGCGCTTATGGTTCCCGCTGCCGCAGTAATATTTTGATCGGCAATTACATCCATACCGCCGCAGCAGGCCTGGGCTTGTGCGGTATTGCCATAAGCAATAGTAGTCGCAAGAATTACCCCAGGAACTGCGGCACTTGTGGTGATGTCATTCAATGCGCCAACGCTTGCGCTTAAATCTTGTGTCGAAACCAAATCCAACAACACTCCATTGCTTGAGCTTGCCGAAATATTATTGCCAATGCCAGTTGAAGTGCTGGTAATGGCAGTGGCAGTTACGTCAACTGGACTACCATCGGTCGGCGGTGGCGTAATCGTAATGGTTGAACCATTGATTGTGATTGTTGACAAAATTGGTGCAACTTGAACTTGGGTTAAGTTCGGCGTCCTGTCGGCAGGGCAGTTTTGCAAAACATCATTGCACGAAGACGGCACTGTTTGCGCCTGTGCGCTTTGAGGCGCAATAAAAGCCGCAAATGGTAAAGCTAATGCAGTGCCAATGGCAATACGCAATAAACCCGAATTAATATTTGTCATTTTGCTTGGCTCTTATCTAAGTGCAAGCCTAAGCGCCCTTTTGGCGGGTTGGGCAGGATAAAAAGGGCAGCCCGTTTTAGGCCGCCCATTTGAATTAATGATGGCGACCACGCAATGAGCTGGTCGGTGCTGGAACATTTTGCCATGCGCCGGGTGCTGCTCTGTCATCACCGTTATTTGCTGTGGCTTCGCTGCGCGGCACAAATGCGCCTGTCACCCCGATTGGCCCCATAGGATCACCATTTGGCCCCAATGCACTTTGGCAAGCTCCTGCGCCTGGAACGCCATAAATATTTGACATCATTTCAACAACTGCGCGCTCAATAACCGAACGAACTGCCAATTGAACTGGCTCTTGTGAGCGACCACCAACCCCAAGATCGACAGTGATATTGTCGAAGAATTGGAAGAAACCGATACCAATTTCACGGCCAACAATTTGTTTTTGGTATGAAATTACGTCAACAACTTCAAGAGTTCTTGTGTCAATCAAACGCAAATCCAAGCCAATATTCATGACATATAATTTGCCATTAACAATGCCTTTGGCGCGGTCGGCGCGGCGATCGCCAATGAAATTATCGGTGCCGACGGAGCGGATATTGTAATTAAGCTCGGTGATGCCGCCAATGAGGTAAAAGTCCGACCCTGGAACTTGACCTGCAAGAATTCTACGGAAATCTTGCCCTTCATCGCCGATTAAGCGGTTATTGGCATATTTAAGCTCAAGCTCTGATACCGAAGTATCAAAACGCTCAACTAATCTTGCACCTGATTTACCAAAAGCAGAAATTGCCATCAATGAACCACCTTGGGTTACTTGGCGACCACCTTCATAATCAGACTTACCAGTATAGTCCAAAATCCGACCAACCGCGATGCGCGGGCCACGGATATTATTGGCTCTGGCATAGTTACCGAGGCATACCAATGCCGCAGAATATGGCGTTGGGTTAGCAGTGACGGGTGCATTGCCAATTGGTCTTGCATAATTGCCATTATGAACAGCAACCGGCGCGGCGCATGCGCTTAAACCAAGGGAAGCGGCAAGTGCGATCGATACAATTGATTTCTTATTAAATTTGGTCATTAGAAGCTTAGCCCCCCGTTGAGAACTTGTGTTGCAGAAGTGGAATTAGTTGTTGCGCAAGATGATGCGCAGGTAACACCATTATTTATGGTGACAGTTTGATTGCCATTATTTATTTGGCTTGAATTGACAACAACAGTGTTAAAACTGCCCGAGGTAGTAACATTCAATTGATTGCCAATGGCATAGCCCGTGCCAGAAAAGCCAGTTTCGGTGCCCGTATTTAGCCCTAAGAAAGTGCTGCTTAAACTATCACCAGTGACAATTACGCCATTAACAATAGTGCGATTGGCATTCAAATCGCGGGTGCGTGCATCATATGGTAATATTGTATCGCCGGGATTAAGGCCATATGGCCTTGAAAATTCATTGGCATAGCCAGGAACGGGTTGGGCTTTTGCTTCCGATACCGCCAAAGTGCTTGCGAGTAAGGCCGCAGCTCCTGACAATATTAAAGCAGCTTTGGAAAGCCTTTCATAGTCGATTTCAAAAGGTGAAATACCATTTTCATCAACTTTTTGAGTAATTCTCATTTTTCGCTCCTTATGGACAAACAGCTAAACAAAACCGCAGAACTTCCGTTCCGACCAGTTCTTATGCAACCATTGTGCCAATTTCTTCACCATATAAAGTAATATGGTAAACACAGACTAAACGCTAAAAACCTTTATGATTTAAGGGTTTTGGCAAAATACCTCGAAACAACGCTTTAGATGAGTTCATGGCCTTAGGCTAAATGCCTCATATTGAGACGTATTTTTTGGTAGGCCTGGCTTTATTTTATTTTCCATTTTTGAATTGTATGTTGAAATGCGTGGCGTTTCATTTAATAAGCGCTGACCATAATTTGACTTATTTTAGATAAAGTAAATAAAACCGCTAAAGCGAATAAACTCGCAGTGATTTAGGCAGCAATAATAAATGAATACTTCAGTTCCCGAACATAAGCCCACGAATTCTGATTCCCCACGCGAACCAATTTTCAAAAACCTGCCAATTGGGACAATACTGATATTGTTGGTTATTGGTGCAATATTTGTGGCTCGTATTGGTGAACCAGAGGGCGGGACATATGTTTGGGCCGCTAATCTGCAATTGATAAGTCAAAAAATCGCGCTCTATTTAACCGAAGGCACGGGCGGCACAAATGAACTATGGACGCTTATTAGCTATCAATTCCTACATGCGGGCAGGTTTCACATAGTAATGAATGCCGCAATGCTTTTACAAGTTGGGCCGATTTGCGAAATTGGCTTTATTCCCCACGCCAATCTAAACAATTACGCAAATATGCCGAGAGCGAACTTTGCGCAAAAACTGAAAATGAAAGCGGCTCTTTTATTTATTCTATATTTCTTAGCTTGCGGAATAATTGCGGCCTTGGGTTTTGTTTGGCTGAATTCGAGTTCTTCAATTCCATTGGTCGGCGCATCGGGATCAATATCGGGCATTTTTGCTGGTTATTTGTGGTCTGCATTTATTATGGCACCAAGAGGGAGCCAAATTGTGAGACCATTGGCAGAATCGGCAATTGTTTTCTTGGTAATCAATGTTGGGCTTGCTGCACTTGTGCGCGGCAGTAATTTGATTGCAATTGCTTGGGAAGCGCATTTGTTCGGATTTTTGGCGGGCCTGGTTTTATATCCACTATTTTACCGCCTAAGCCGCACTGGGACTATGCCCTAACTCCGCGTTGAGTGTTTTGGACATTGCTCAAAAGCCCACCAGCAACTTTACCATATTGTGACAAGGCATTGCTAATTGTAGTAAATGCCAATTGCTGTTTAGTTTCAGCATTGGCTCTGGCGGTGGAAGCGTCGCCCAAATCAGCGTCAGTTAGCGACGAAATCGAAAATTCTAAATTTGCGTTTTTTCGTTCATCATTGTGATTGATTTGATCAATCCAGTTTTTGTCGTGAACTGCCCAATTCGTATATGAATTGGTATAGAAACCCTGGACAGCATTGGCAGAAGTCAGCATATTGTCCAAATAGGTGTCATTCGCATTGGTCATATCATTGAGCTTGAATTGGATTCCATTCGAAGCATAAGTGGTCCAAGCTGCGCCAATTGTCGGCAGATACCAAATGGCATTTTGCGATAAAATTGGGTCAGAAGAATGTGGCCGGTTTCCCCACCCGGCAGCCCCCCAATTACCATATGCACCTGTGAGATTGCTGCCAGTGCTAAATGGCATATCGACTTGCGCAATTAGAGCCTCAAACTCCTTTTGAAGTGCAACACGGGCCACCGAGCCAGCGGCATAAGATTTTGCGCTAATTATTTTTCCTTTAATTTGGTTGTATAAGTCAACAATAACTTCCTCGCCTGCGGTTTGTTCTTCCGAAGCTACTTTATACATTGCGGCAAGCATTGTTCGCGCTTCAATTTCGACTTGCTGGCTTTTCATTTCCGCCGCACGAACATAGGCCGCGCCATCGTCTTTAACGCTTGCAACCTTTTTGCCCGTGGCAATTTGCGCCGTCATCTTGTCCATTGTCGTGCGTGCATTATTTGCGGTGCGCAGGGCGAGGGACATGCCGGAGGAGTTTAGGCCGCCAATCATGCCATTACACTCCTTTGAGTATTAAGGACATTATTCAACAAGCCAAGTGTTTTATTGGAATACGCGGCAATCGCGTTCTTGACAGTCTCATACGCCAAAGACTGGCGAGTCTGTGCCAATTCATATTCTTTGGAAGTTTTGCCCAAATCCACTTCGGTTAAAGCTTGGCCAATAACTTCCAAACTGTCAGCTCGTTTTTGCGCGCGCTCAGTTATCCGTTCATTATTCTTGCTCACAATGCCCAGCGATTGGGATTGGGTTCGGTTCCAATCTACATAATAATCATAGTCAGCGAGATAGGTTTGCAAAGTCGCAAGATTTGCAGTCTCGAGGTTATAGGTCGAAAAATTGTTTATGGGCCAAACCCCAGAGTAAGTTTCAAGTTGCAAAACCGCATCGTCATATTCGGGGTCAGACGCAAATGGTTGTGTCCCCCAAACATAGGGTGCACTTGTGCCAATGAAATTGATAGTTACTGTCGGGCTATAAATATGTGCCGCCAAAAATGAAATACCATCAACAACCGCATTTGGTGCAATAGTGTCCATTGAAAGCGCGACTTGAACATGTTCAGCTTGAATCGCAGCACGGCTCGCACTGTTTTGTATGGCGTCAATCGCCTTAATAACCAATTCACGGCCCTTTATTGTTGCGTTCAAAAACGCGTCCATTGAAGCGATCGAAACATCTTGGATCGCATTTACTCGCCCCATTTGTTCGGCAACGGTTTGATGGCGGATCTTATCTGAGTTGATTGCCGCATCCCGAACATATGCCGCACCATCGTCTTTGACAGACACTACTTTTTTGCCAGTCGCAATTTGGGTTGCCATTTTATCCATGGTTTTGCTGGCGCGGTCCGCGGTGCGCATAGCGAGGGACAGTCCAGCAGTATTGAGGCCGCTAATCATTGGCTGCCTCCAGCCCAATTTGAGGACAGCACAAAGCGGCGGTAGGAACGATCTTCCCCCGCATTAACATATTGAAATAATTCAATATTATGATTTTCACCTTTTGTGCCTCTTAGCAAATACTATGCAATTAGCGCGCTTTTTGCGTGCCAGATTCTACTGAACCAACGGGTAATATAGCAAAAATGCTTGAAATTATGGCTAATGAGCGTGGTTAAAAATTCATTGCTGGAAAACCGCTCCGCTTTAACGGCCAATCATTTGCCTAACCACTTCTGGCCAAAAGGGAGCTTTGAACAAATATGCGCAGGCGAGGTGCAGACTAATAACGAAAGGCATAGCGATAAAATATATTTTGTGGATTTGTTTTCGCGTTGCCAAATCATAAATCATGGCAATTAAAACCATAATATAGCCGCCAAGAAAAACGCTGAGCCAAAATGAAAATAAATTGTCGCCTAGCATCCGTCCAAAAAACGGACCAAAAATTGGCCCCAAAGCCCGCCCAAAACCTGCCCCTAATAATTCGATTGTGGCAATAAGCATTAGGCGTTTATGGATGCTGGGGTCTTTAATGCAATAAAGCGCCGCGACTATCAAAATCGGGAATATGACCATATCAATCAAAGGAACAGCAATAAAGGCTATTTCAAATTCGCGACCATGGTCAAACTTATATTGATTCATAATAATGGCGGTGGCGATTCCAAGCACAACGACGAGAACCGCCCAAATTGCAGTTAATTTTCCAAGTTTGCGATGCTTCGCCATTTGTCCAGCGCGAATAAGGAATGATTGCGCCGTATAGAGAATTAGCCAACCAAAAAACACTATCGCATGAAAATGCAAAATCAGTGGCGGCGCAGGAAGTTCACCGCTTGCATATTTAAGCAGGCTTGGCGAAAAGCCCCAAATAATTACAATCCACGACAAGATTACCATCGATAACTGAAAATGGCGGTCAAATTTATGGTGCGCCAAAAATGGCTTCGGGCGATTATGCATTGATGCACATGCGTATCATTGCTTTGTAAAGTCAAGTTTCATTTTTTTATTGCCAAACTCGATAAACTAAACCATCTTGCTAATAATGCTAAGGGAGGCAGCGATGATTATCAAAAACATTATTTCGACCAAATCGCATGAAATTCTAACCGTCACGGCAAAAAACACGCTTAGAGAAGCCGCGACAATACTTGTGCAAAAAAAAATTGGCGCTTTGCCCGTTGTTGATAGTGTGGGAGGGTTAATCGGTATTATATCAGAACGCGATATAGTTAGGATTTGCGCGTCAGATAATGCGGACGCAATGGGTTCCTTAGTTGAGGGAGCTATGACCACCAAATTGGAGGTCGCCAGCCCAGATGATTCTGTGGATATGGCATTGGCAAGAATGACAGATAGACGGATAAGGCATTTACCAGTTGTTGAAAATGGCAAATTAGTCGGCATTGTTTCAATTGGTGATTTGGTGAAAATTCAAATCGACCGCGCTTTGGCAGAGGCCGATGCCATGCGAGCCTATATTCAATCTTGATTCTGGAAATCATATTAACGATTCCATTCGCCATTGTGCGGCGCAATTCATTCCCAAAGCAATTGCAGATTAAACGCACAGTGAAACTGCGCCAAAAATCCCGCCAAAAATCCCTATGGATTATGCGTTATGAAAAAACGCCTTGGGCATATGCGCGATAAACTGCAATACGACTGCATGCGCCACTTGCATAAAAAATCGCTGGCAACTAGAACGCCGCTCTCGACAAAGCGAGACGGACTGAAGCGGCCAATTGGTTAGAAGCGGTTCTGATAAAAGCCTAAGAGTTCAATTATTTAACAATCGCGATGATTATTCGGTAACGATGACAGATTTGTGAAATAAAGTGTTTTTGATTGAAGTTTTCTGCACTTTTGCAGTTGACAACATTGGTCGTGCTGAGTAGTAAGACCACCCTCAAGCAATGAGCGGGAACATAATTTGACGAAGCGGTTTACGTTTCGCCGAGTTTTCTTGCGCTCTTGTTTGTTTTTGTTTGTGTTTTTCGAAGTGCAAACACGCTGTTTGAAATCGTTGATATAGGAAAGAGAAGCGCAGGCGGCGGCGAGTTGAAAATCGACGCTGACTTATGCGTTTTTCTGGATACTAATAATACAAACAAAGGTTTGTTTCACAAATTTATTTGTGATGCAAATTCCAAGTTTTGTGTGAGGTATCCCGTTAAAATATAGTAAAATACGCAAGTATACAAAGCTAGTAAATTAGAGCATGATGCTTCGGCATCATAATCAAGCGCAATAAGCCATCGGATAAACTCAATTTGAGAGTTTGATCCTGGCTCAGAGCGAACGCTGGCGGCAGGCTTAACACATGCAAGTCGAACGCCATCTTCGGATGGAGTGGCAGACGGGTGAGTAACGCGTGGGAACGTACCTTTTGCTTCGGAATATTCTCGGGAAACTGAGAGCAATACCGAATACGCCCTGAGGGGGAAAGATTTATCGGCAAAAGATCGGCCCGCGTTAGATTAGGTAGTTGGTAGGGTAATGGCCTACCAAGCCTACGATCTATAGCTGGTCTGAGAGGATGATCAGCCACATTGGGACTGAGACACGGCCCAAACTCCTACGGGAGGCAGCAGTGGGGAATATTGGACAATGGGCGAAAGCTAATGACGGTACCCGGAGAAGAAGCCCCGGCTAACTTCGTGCCAGCAGCCGCGGTAATACGAAGGGGGCTAGCGTTGCTCGGAATTACTGGGCGTAAAGAGTACGTAGGCGGACTGATTAGTTGGTGGTGAAATCCCAGGGCTCAACCTTGGAACTGCCATCAATACTGTCAGTCTGGAGCAGAGTAGAGGTGAATGGAATTCCAAGTGTAGAGGTGAAATTCGTAGATATTTGGAGGAACACCAGTGGCGAAGGCGACTCACTGGACTCTTGCTGACGCTGAGGTACGAAAGCGTGGGGAGCAAACAGGATTAGATACCCTGGTAGTCCACGCCGTAAACGATGAATGCTAGTTGTTGGCACGCATGCGTGTCAGTGACGCAGTTAACACATTAAGCATTCCGCCTGGGGAGTACGGTCGCAAGATTAAAACTCAAAGGAATTGACGGGGGCCCGCACAAGCGGTGGAGCATGTGGTTTAATTCGAAGCAACGCGCAG
>WRPI01000013.1 GCA_009773395.1 Hyphomonadaceae bacterium
TGCACTTACTAATGCAGCAACGGCGCAGACCACTGCCAATACTGCGCTTAATAATGCAGCCACAGCGCAAACAACGGCAAATACCGCAATCACCAATGCCGCGTCCGCGCAATCAACTGCCAATGCGGCGGGTGCAGCAGCAGCAGCAGCACAGACAACTGCCAATACTGGTGTTGCCAATGCCGCAGCAGCGCAAACCACTGCCAATGCCGCAAATGCAGCAGCAGCAGCCGCGCAAACCACCGCCAATAACGCCGCAGCAAATACAGCGATTGTGATGGGTTTCGCGCAATCAATTGATGCGCGGGTGACCCAACAGGAAGTTGAGTTGCAATATTTGCAAGTGAACTCGCTGCCAAGTGGCAATAATGCGCCGGCAAATGACGGCAATGCCCACCCCAACTTAGCTCCACCAACCCCTGCTAGTGCAACTGGTGCTGATGCAATTGCCATTGGATCTGCTTCGGTGGCATCGGGTGATAATTCAATGGCAATCGGGGTTGGCGCAACTGCGGCCCAAGCCAATGCCACGGCGCTTGGTGCAGGTGCAACCACAACAAGAGCCGGCCAAGTCAAGCTTGGCGGCGCTGGCAGTAGTGTCACCGTTGGTGACATCGCGCAAAGCACAGCAGCCCAAAGCGGCACAACCGAAGTCATGACCGTCGATGCAAGCGGCACAATCGGCCGCGACACCACAATCAGGCCAATGCTCACCATGCACAACACTCAGATAAGCGCTATGCAGGCGACATTGGTGGCACAAAATACCGCTATCGCTGGCATTGATAGCCGTCTTGGCACGCTTAGTTTGGTGGTTAATCAAAATAATCGTGCCGCCAATGCTGGCATCGCGGAATCAATGGCGATGGCAAACTTACCGCAAGCCAATGCCCCCGGTAAAAGCATGATTTCCTTCGGCCTTGCGGGCCATGAAGGTGAGGCGGCAGGCGCGTTTGGTTTCTCGCACGCAATGGATAATGGCAATGTTATTATCCGCGCCTCAGGCAGTTATTCCCCGCAATCATCAAGCGCAGGTGCTGGGATTGGGTTTCAGTTTTAGGGTTTAGATTTGCTTTCCAGGGTTGCAGCCAACACTAATTCGTGTTTGGCTGCATCCCGAGGTGTCAAATGAATGAAAGCCAGCCGAATTATATTGTGCCAGGTAGTGAATCGAAAAAATTGCAAATGCAGCCATTTTATGTGGTCTCGACACTGAAGTTTTGGCTATTATCAATTGGGACTCTTGGATTTTTTCATTTTGCTTGGTTCATTTTAAATTGGAAGAGAATTGCCAAATCAAATATAAAAGTAAAAGAACCATCAATTTTTGCAAAAATTATCTCGACATTGTTTTTTGTTCATGCGCTTTTCTTGAACATTGACAATACTCTCCGCGAACGCCTGATCGTGCACGCTTGGCGGCCAAGACTTCTCGCAACCATTTATGTAATTTTAGTCCTAATAAATATTACTGGCATGTTTGTGACTATCGAAACAAATTGGTTTGCTAGCTTCCCATTTTGGCTTCCCAAACTTTGTTCGCTTACCCTTATTAGCGCCGTTTTGTTTCGAGCGCAGCGAGCAATTAACTTGGCTTGTGACGACCCAAAAGGGCAAACAAACCGCAAAATTACTTGGTGGAACATACTTGTGTCTCTACTTGTTTTTACCGCGCCTATTGCAACTGTCGATGTTAGTGTTGAACTTCCAGCTAGCAAGACAGACACCGTAAATTAGCGAATTCATTAGAAAGTCTTCATAGTGAAATAATCGCCCCATAAATCACAATTGCCCACATACTGCCGCCAATTACTAATCCAACCGCATCTAGCCAAGTGAATTTATTATTGGCAAGGCCTTTTGGGTCGCCACAAGCGATATTGGCTGCATTTTGCGCGCGCGACAAAAACCATGCTTCAAGGGAAAGCATAGTTCCTATCAATATTGCCATCGCAACATAAACCATTGCTGAACCATCAGTTTGAATCAGCGACACAATCACAGAAGCGATTTGAAGCAAGATAACTGCTCCCGCACAAAGAACATTCGCAAATTTTGCTTCGGGCTTATTGGCTCTTAGTGTCTGTTTGATTTTGCCAAAAAGCGGAAAAATAAAGGCAATTAGCAAAAATAATATCATAAACGAAGGAATTTTAGTTCGTTTGTAAGCCCGTAAACGCGCCCAATGTTTGAACATCCAATAAATGAGATACCAACCAAAAGTGCCTATAAATAAAATGAAAAATTTTGGCAATGCAACAATGTGGTGTTGGGCAAGGGTTTGTGGTTCAACAGGGACAGCAGCTGTTTCTACCTGTTCATTCATAATATTGACTCCCCTATTACTTCAATCATTGACTTAAAAATTAAAGATTGGCAATGTATTGCAGGAATTATCTTCACCAATTGAATATGGGGCAATAAATGAGCGATGAACTAAGCGAAACCGAAGATAAATTCCTTTTAACTGACCCTACAAAACCATTTTATGTCGTGTCATTTTCCAAGTTTCTATGGCTTTGGATTGGGACCTTTGGGGCCTACGAACTGTTTTGGGTGAGGTGCCATTGGCTGCAACAAAAAAGGCTCACAGGAGAACCAATGCAGCCATTTTGGCGTGGATTTTTTGATATTTTTTGGGTTCGTAGTCTATTTAGAACCATGGAGGATGCGCGGACTTCCAGGAATATTGAATACTCTTGGTCGTGGCAGGGATTGGCTACATTTCTTATTCTGGCAATAATTTTTGATCGTCTGACTATTAGGCTCTCTTTTAATTTTGCTGAAGATTGGCGGACTGCTGATATCGCAGTTTTGGTCAGTTATGTTTTCTTGGCAATTAGAGGCTGGATTTTGTGGAAGGCACAAAAACTCGCCAATCTGATTTGTGATGACCCCATGGGTAGTTCAAATACAAAATTGGTTTGGTGGCAAATTGTTTTCATGGTGGTTCTGGTTGTTCTATCAATTTTTGGGACTTTTCAGGCCGTTGCGGAACTAAGCGCCGGTGAACCTTGGCCTCAATAACCGTGAAATAAATATCATTCCAAGGGGTGTAAAATCAGAGAATTTGCGCTAACCAATGCATATTAGATTCTCTCGGGAAAGGCCAAAAATGTCCAAAATCAAAGTTCTTAACCCTGTCGTCGATCTTGATGGCGATGAAATGACCCGTATCATTTGGAAAATGATCAAGGAATATTTGATTTTGCCCTATCTAGATTTGCCAATTGAATATTATGATTTGGGCGTTGAAAGCCGCGATGCTACCGATGACCAAATCACCATCGACAGCGCAAAGGCAATTCAAAAATGGGGCGTGGGCATTAAATGCGCGACTATCACACCTGATGAAGCTCGGGTGGAAGAATTTAAGCTTAAGAAAATGTGGAAATCACCTAACGGCACAATTCGCAATATCTTGGGCGGCGTTGTGTTTCGTGAGCCGATTATTTGCCAAAACGTGCCGCGCTTGGTGCCGGGTTGGACTTCGCCAATCGTAGTGGGCCGTCATGCTTTTGGTGACCAATATAAAGCGACTGACTTTTTGGTACCGGGCAAAGGCAAATTATCAATCAAGTTCACACCAGAAGATGGCAGCGCACCTATTGAACATGAAGTGTTTGATTATCCTGGTTCAGGGGTTGCCATGGCGATGTATAATCTTGATGCGAGCATTCGTGAATTTGCGCGCGCGTCGCTAAATTACGGGATTAACCGCAAATGGCCAGTTTATTTGTCCACTAAAAACACAATTCTCAAAGCCTATGATGGCCGCTTTAAAGACATTTTTGCGGACGTTTATGAAACCGAATTTAAGGACAAATTCAAAGAACTCGGCATTGTTTATGAACATCGTTTGATTGATGATTTGGTGGCTTCGGCGCTTAAATGGTCGGGCAATTTCATTTGGGCATGCAAGAATTATGACGGCGATGTACAGTCCGACATGGTGGCACAAGGTTTTGGCTCATTGGGCCTAATGACTTCGGTCTTGATGACCCCAGATGGCAAAATTATGGAAGCTGAAGCTGCGCATGGCACAGTAACCCGCCATTATCGCCAGCACCAACGCGGCGAAAGCACTTCAACAAATTCCATCGCTTCAATTTATGCATGGACCCGTGGACTTTCACACCGCGCGAAACTTGATGGCAATGATGAATTGGAAAAATTCTCAAAAACTTTGGAAAAAGTTGTGGTTGATACTGTCGAAGCCGGCTCCATGACCAAGGACTTGGCGCTTCTTGTAGGCGATGAACAAGCCTGGCTATCAACCGAGGATTTCTTGAAGAAAATCGCCAGCAATTTAGAAAAAGCGATGGCTTAACCTAAATATTCAAGAGCGTCTGTAGCTATTTTATGCGATACGCTCGCAATAAATAATATGCAATATTGCGACCCACTCTCACAGCAAGTTTCCTAAAATTTACATGTGAGTGGCTTTTTTACGCCGATTTTCGGCCAATTAAGGGGTATGCAATGCTTTCAACTTTTTCAAACCGCGCTTTGCAAAAAGCACTTTTATCTTCGGTTGCCGTTTTGGCGATTATTGTCGTTTGTGCGCCACATGATGCAAAGGCGGATCCAACGCCGGAATGTAATGATTCAGCTGGCTCCCCGAGCAGCACAGAATGCGGTACTAACTCAACGACTGGTGCTGCACCAAATGCAACTGCTGTTGGTAATGGCGCGAGCGCTACTGGCGAACGCAGCACCGCTGTTGGCCATACCAGCAATGCGGTCGGTGAAAATTCAACTGCAATTGGCCAGAGTGCCGAAACAATTTCAGCGAATACAGTCGCGGTAGGGCAAAATACTTATGCGCAGGGGCAGTTTAGTAGCGTATTTGGTGCGAGTGCCGCTACGGTTGCGGATTTTTCCACGGCCTTGGGCGCGAGCAGCTTTGCCAACGCGGCCAATTCAGTTGCCATAGGTTATGGTTCATTTGCCGACCGGGCAAATTCTGTTTCATTTGGCTCCTTCGGCTTGGAACGCCAATTGGTAAACGTCGCGGCGGGAACGCAAGGCACTGACGCAGTGAACCTAAACCAAATGAATGCGGCGCTTGCGGCAATAGTAAACCCATATTTTGTTGTGAATGGCGTCGGGGCAGCGGCATCTGCAACAGGCATATTTAGCACAGCAAGCGGCGTTGCGAGCCTAGCGACAGGCGATCTATCAACCGCAAATGGCTATGATTCTCGCGCTACGGGGTTGCGAAGCACAACATTTGGCTCGTTTACCCGTGCTCTTGGAACTGACTCTTCCGCTTTCGGTCAAGGCAGCATTGCGTCAGGTCAAGGTTCAACCTCAATAGGAAAGTTTGCACAATCATATGAGATTAATTCATCAGCATTCGGTATTCAAGCCTTGGCAAGGGGCGTAAATGCCACCGCATTGGGCGCTTACAGCAACGCCACTGCTACCTCTGCCACTGCAGTTGGCGCAGGTGCAAATTCGAGCTTTCAGGAAGCTACATCGCTGGGTTATCAGGCTCGCGCGAACGAAATTTTTACTACGGCACTTGGAAGCAACAGCACGGCAAGCGGCCATTCGTCCACTTCGACTGGCGCTTACAGCCAAGCGACTGGCGAACGCAGCACCGCCAACGGCTATTTTAGCGTTGCGGTCGGACAAAATTCCACGGCTTCGGGCGCTTCAAGTATCGCTACTGGGGTAAATTCCACTGCAACGGGTTCGGGTGCCTATGCGACAGGTGCTAGTAGCACAGCAACTGGCGCCAGAACTGAGGCTTCGGGATCTAGCAGCACAGCAACTGGTTATTTCAGTTTGGCATCGGGCAGTAGCTCAACTGCCGTTGGATCCTTTAGCAGCGCAACCGAAGAAGCCAGCACCGCCGTAGGAAACGGTAGCAGTGCTAGCGCCATTGAAAGCACAGCACTGGGTCATGATGCATCGGCATCGTTTTTTGGCGCGACCGCAGTTGGCGAGAACTCTGGCGCATCTGGCGGCGATAGCACAGCGCTTGGCCATGGTTCTCGGGCTTCAGGGGACGATGGTATGGCGCTTGGTGCATACTCTGATGCAATAGGTGAAGATAGCATGGCGATTGGGAGTCGTTCAACAGCACACAGTGACAACAGTATGGCGATTGGCAATGAAAGTGGGGCGCTTGGACTAAGTTCGGTTGCTATTGGGCGATCGGCGACGGCAGTCGGTGAATATAGCATTGCGCTTGGTAGATCCGCCTATGCCAATGGGATTTGGAGCGTTTCACTTGGCGCAGAAAGCTCGGCAGGCTATGATTATAGTACCGCAGTTGGGTTTGGCGCGTCGGCGGCTGCACTTAGTGCGAGTGCGTTTGGGCGTGGTGCTGCGGTATATGGTGAAAACTCAGTTGCGATTGGCGCACGCTCGTTTACCACTCGCATCAATGTTGTGTCGTTTGGAAATGTTGGAACCGAGCGCCAATTAGTAAATGTTGCCGCGGCTACCCAGGGAACTGATGCGGTGAATTTGAATCAATTGAATGTTGTAAGCAATGTTGCAAATAATGCTTTAACAACAGCAAATAGCGCCCAGACATCGGCA
>WRPI01000005.1 GCA_009773395.1 Hyphomonadaceae bacterium
TGCACTTACTAATGCAGCAACGGCGCAGACCACTGCCAATACTGCGCTTAATAATGCAGCCACAGCGCAAACAACGGCAAATACCGCAATCACCAATGCGGCAAGCGCGCAGTCAACTGCCAATGCGGCGGGTGCAGCAGCAGCAGCAGCACAGACTACTGCCAATACCGGTGTTGCCAATGCCGCAGCAGCGCAAACCACCGCCAATGCCGCAAATGCAGCGGCAGCAGCGGCGCAAACTACTGCTAATAATGCGGCCACAAGCGCGGCTGTTGTTATGGGCTTTGCGCAATCCATTGATGCGCGGGTGACCCAACAAGAAGTTGAGTTGCAATATTTGCAAGTTAACTCAACGCCGAGTGGCAATAATGCGCCAGCGTCCGATGGCAACGCGCGCCCTGATGCAGCACCGCCAGTTGCGGCAAGTGCCACGGGTTCTGATGCAATTGCCATTGGTTCAGCTTCGGTTGCGGCTGGTGCAAATTCGGTGGCAATTGGGGTTGGCGCGAATGCATCGCAAGCCAACACCACTGCCTTGGGTGTTGGCGCGACCACAACAAGGGCAGGCCAAGTCAAGCTAGGCGGTGCTGGCAGTTCAGTAAGCGTCGGTGATATCGTCCAAAGCACAGCCGCCCAAAGTGGCACCACCGAAGTCATGACCGTCGATGCCAGCGGCACAATCGGCCGCGACACCACAATCCGTCCAATGCTCACCATGCACAACACACAGATAAGCGCTATGCAGGCGCTTTCGGCAACCCATACAATGCAAATAGCAGAATTGCAAAGCGGCCAAAACCGACTTACTGATATGGTTGCCCGCAATAATTCGGAGGCTCGGGGCGGGATTGCCGCGGCCGTGGCCCTCACTCCCGCCTCAATGCCATCGGTGGCTGGACGGACTGCCTATACGGTGAATTTCGGTGTGTTCCACGATGAAACCGCGATTGGAGCTTCATTTGCACATCGGTTTGACACCGAAAAACCAATGGCATTGACAGCAGGGTTTTCATCAAGCGGCAATGAAAGCGTCGGGCGGATTGGCATTGCTGGCGAATTTTGATGAAGGGGTCGCTAAATCTAATGTAGTTTACTCAAAATGCAAAGGCGACAGTTCAATATAAATCAAATGGTAGCCATAGGGAAACTTTGGTGCCGAGGTGGTTGCTGGCGACATCCAATGCTCCTCCGATGGCTGCGGCACGAGTTTTCATATTGGTAATGCCGCGACCGTTTGCCCTTGCTGGCTCTGCCAAGCCTGACCCGTCGTCTTGAATTATCACCAAAACCCCTAAGCGACCATCTTGGAGGGCTGCGGCGCAACTAACGAAAATGGTTTTGGCATTGGCATGGGAAACAATATTGGCAAATGCTTCTTGCAAAATGCGCAAAATATGAAGGGAGCTAATAGCGTCAAGCCATTCAATTGGCGGCGCTTCTTCCACTTTCCAAACAAATTTTAGGCCAGCATCGTTCAAGTCTGGTTCGATTCTGTGTCGCAGATTGGCAAGCAAAGCGACCACATCGCCTTCAATTGGCTCCAAACTATCGACTGCGAGCCGTAAATCGGTAATCGCACGTTGTAAAACTGGAACCACAGCAGCAGAAGAGGGCTGCATTTTTGTTATCGCCAATGTGGTAATCAAATTTGAACCAATGCCATCATGAATTTCGCGCATTAGCCGGCCGCGTTCATTTTCAAGCGCGGCAGCGATATCGAGGCTGCGTTTGGCGGCTTCAAGTATGAGTAATTTATCAGTCGCCAT
The DNA here is from genome assembly GCA_009773395.1 of Hyphomonadaceae bacterium. Lineage (GTDB taxonomy): Bacteria > Pseudomonadota > Alphaproteobacteria > Caulobacterales > Aquidulcibacteraceae > Pseudaquidulcibacter. The sequence continues at coordinate 1,767 of WRPI01000005.1, forward strand.
TTTCACTTCGCTATCGAGCACTTCATTCATTTTTTCCAGATTGTTGAACGCGAAAACAACTCGCATGCCTATTACAAAAGAAAAGCTCGAAAATAAAAAAATAGAACCATATGGCTGCATGAATATATTGGTTCCGCGCCAATATAGGGTCAAAAAGCCATAATCGTGAAACGAAAACCCAACCGATATCACCATGGCCATAGTAGCAACAAGTTTTTCAAGAGTTGGGCGTTTGAAGCATTCGATGATGTAATAAATAATCGCAGCTATTGAAATCACAAAAATCGACATGTAAAATTTGTAATTGTCTCCGAGAAAATACATCCAAATAAAGTGCCCTATGGCGATTACCGAAGTTAAGCACGAAACCGCTAGAATAAACGCTTTGAAGCGCGGGAGTTTCATAAAATAGCCAGTAAACCCCAAAGTTGCGACTAAGAAAGCGTAGTTTAATAGGCTGGCGAGGTTTTCAAAAAACCATGGGTCAAACGGCGGTGCACGCACGAACAAATGCCAATTAAGCGCACTCCAGACGAAGCCACAAAACGCCAGCCATAAGAATTCGAAATCCTTGCGCCGTGCAGTCCAAAACAAAAGGAAAGCGCATGACAAATAAAACATTATGTTGGTTATTATTCGAGGTCCGATATTATCAACCAAATGTCGGAATTCGTATATTTTGCGCATAGTCTCAAATGGCCCAACGCTTACCAATCCGCCATTCCAACCAAGACTATATGTGGTTTCAATTCGCATCGCGATTTCATTGGTTTTGGCTAGCAATGTTTGGCGCGGCAATTGCACAAATATCGGGCTGTTCCAAGTGTTTTTTTGATCGTTTATGGTCGCATTATGCGCGAAAATATCCACCCCATTCAAATAAATATTCAGGCCCCGACGTGAAACATCCATCATAAAAGCAAGCTGGTCTGAGTCTAGTTTGCTCCTATCAAAGCGGTATCTTAACCAAACGGTTGCGGGTTTTTCCTTAAATGGCCTTATGTCATTGAGATTTCGAAGGGCGTTAACACTAGTAGCTTGCCACCCTTCTTGCGGAATTGTGAGCGATTGGGAATAGGCAATTTCCAATTGGTGAGTTTCAATTACTTTTTCATTATAGCGAATTGCAATATGTTGTGGGTCAGTTATTTCTTGGGAAATTGCTGTGCCGCTCCACAATGGAATCGTGAATAACAAGCCCAAAACAGCCGCCCGAAAAATCGCAAAATTTGTTTTAATGAAAGTCAATGATACCGCGACTTGAAGCTTCGAAAACAGCCTCAGATCGCGAATTAACTTCCAATTTTCGGTAAATGCGTTTGACATAAGTTCCTATAGTGTGTTCGGAAATGTTAAGGAAACCCGCGATTTCGTAATATGTAAAGCCGCGCGCCAAAAGATTCAGCACATCAGTTTCTCTTGGCGATAATGGCTCCGCCAAAGGGTCATTGATGGGCGAATTACTTGGCCTTAATTGCTTTAATAATTGCCTAGCTATCAATGGGCTTATGCTCGAGCCACCAGCGTGAGTTTCCCTTATCGATTCGGCGCAGCTTTCGATTCGTTCGTCCTTCAATAAATATCCTCTCGCGCCAGCTTTTATTGATGCCAGGACTTTGCTTTGCTCGGCAAAGATCGTGATTACGATTATATCGACATCGGGAAACAGTTCAGCTGCCTGTTTTATCAAATCGAGGCCATTGCCATCTGGCAAACCGAGATCGCATAATAATACATCATAGCCGCCCATTTTGATAAGCGCTGCGCCATCTTTGGCCGTTGATGCGGTTCCGATGACCATTATGTCATTGGTTGCCGAAATTGCCGCATGAAGCCGTTCAAGCGTTTTCGTGTCGTCCTCTATGATTATCGTATTTATCACGATTTTGGCGGGTCCCAATAATTAATTTGCGCCATTACTAACATTATTCTCTTCTGCCTCTGTCCCGAATTCATGGGATACCGAGCTTTGTTTTGCAATGTCATAGAGCCAAAATTCCCAACTATTTTGGTTGGGCAATGTTTTTAACCATAATGAGGCGCTTAAATGTCAAATTCTTCCATAAAAAATACCCATCAATTTCTTCTATCTACAAGTGCAATGATTATTGCAATGGTGGCGCTTAATACTGGCAGCGCCAAAGCTGCGCCGATTACCTGCGATGATGCGGGAAGTGCGAACAATGTTGTTTGTGGAACAGGGGCAACAACTGGCGCCTCGACTGGTGCCACCGCAATTGGCGGTAGTGCCAATGCGTCCGGCCCAAATGCAACAGCAGTTGGGCATAATAGTCGCGCAACAGGCCAAATTAGCACAGCAACTGGCATCTCAAGCCTCGCTTCTGGCAGCGAAAGCACAGCAATTGGCGGGCAAAGTGCTGCTACAAACACCCAGGCTACTGCGATTGGCAACCGAAGTACGGCCTCGGGTGCCTTTGCGACGGCAGTCGGGGTAGCAAGCACTGCTTCAGGGGTATCAAGCATAGCTATAGGCGCAGGTAGCCTTGCTTCGGGTTCAGACAGCGTTGCCATTGGCCTTGTAAGTCTAGCAGACGGTGAATTTGCAACTGCAGTCGGTAGAGGTAGCGGTGCGCATGCCCAAAACAGTTCGGCTTTTGGGTATAACGCAAATGCCAACCATGATTCATCGGTCGCAATTGGCCAAGGCTCATCAACTGATCGCACATTAAGCGTAGCATTCGGTAATGCAGGGGTTTTGCGGCAATTAACATTTATTGCAGATGCCACGCAAAATACTGACGCAGTTAATTTGCGCCAAATGAATGCCGCTATTACGGCTGCGGGTGGATTTGGCGGTGTGAATTACCAACCACAAATCGATGCCGCAAATTTACGCATCGATAATTTGGTGACTGGCGTCAACACATTAAACGCCAATTATGTGCTTCTGCAAAATAGCTTGAATACCCAACAAACTGCAATAACTGCGGTTCAAACCGTAAACACAAATCAACAAGTGCAAATTGATGCGCTGGTTGCTGGTGGTGGTGGCGGAGGTGGCAGCGCCGCTGACATAACTGCGTTGCAAGCATCTGATACCGCGCAAAATGCGACTATTGCCACCCACACAACGCAAATTTCGGCTTTGCAAACTTCAGATGCTGCGCAAAACGCAACGCTAAACACGCATACGACGCAAATCTCAACTTTGAATACCCAGGTTGCTAGCCAAGGTGTAACAATTGCAACGCATACGACCCAAATTAGCAATTTGAACACATTGACAACTACTCACACCACGCAAATAAGTGCGATACAGGCGCTTTATGCGACCCACACATCGCAAATAGCTGATTTGCAAACTGGGCAAAACCGACTTGGTGATATGGTTGCCCGTAACAATATTGAAGCACGCGGCGGGATTGCAGCTGCGGTGGCACTTACCCCTGCATCAATGCCATCAGCGGCGGGCCGCACATCTTACACTGTCAATTTTGGAGTGTTCCATGACGAAACCGCAATTGGTGCGTCATTCGCGCATCGGTTTGACACCGAAAAACCAATGGCTTTAACAGCAGGGTTTTCATCAAGTGGCAATGAAACGGTTGGGCGGATTGGCATTGCTGGTGAGTTCTGATTGATATAGCCCGAAGCCGAAATAAAATCAGTAAAGCGGAAATTAGTTCTTGATTTGTTCTTTAGTGTGTGGTCTAGTTCACCCCATAAGGAGACCTCTGCGAAAGTAACAACGAACAGTGTCATCCCCGAATTTTCGTAGAAAATGTCGGGGATCTCGGTGAAATAAAGACCAGATCCCCGACAAAATCTGCGATTTTTCGGGGATGAAGGGAGCAAATAAATGATTAATTACGCAATGTTTGGCGCAAATAATGTTGGCGCTTCGGGGGCATTTTTCGAGGCAGTTTTGGCACCACTTGGCTATAAGAAATGCCATGATGGGGATTCAATTGGTTTTGCTGTGGAGGGCGACTTTGCTAATCCGGGAACAGTTTGGGTTGGGCCAGCTTTTAACCGTGAGGCCGCCACACCCTCTAATGGCACCATGATTGGGTTTAGTGCGCCTTCGCGCCAGTCCGTGCGTGATATGCATGCTGCGGCATTGGCAAATGGTGGGAGTTGCGCTGGTCCGCCGGGTTTGCGTGAAAATTATGGGCCCAACATGTATCTTGCATATGTGCGTGACCCTGTTGGCAACAAGTTTTCTGCTATATGCATGGCTGCGGAGTGAACTAGCGCGGTGGTTTTTCAAGTGGAACTTGAAAACCGCGCTAGTTATTTGTTTGGTCGCGCAATTTATCCCCTCAAGCGATTCCACTCGAGGGGATTGCGCTCTATTGATTGGTGGGCGTTGTTTGAAAAATTTGGTTCGGCGATTCGGCATGTTTTTGGCGGTTCTCACATTGTTTGGCGGCAGTTTTGCCTCCGCTCAGACGATTGCTAATAATCAAAATGATCTGGCAAACATGCAGCGCTTGCCCCAAAATATTGGCGGAAATGTTCGCCAAAGCCCAGAATATGTTGAATATCAATGGCCAGCGATTTATTTTGAAGCGCGTTTTAATGGGCCCAAAGTTATTTTCAAAATAGACGACAGCTATAATCGTTTTCGGGTGCTTATAGACGGGCACGAAATCGGCATAATTGATAGGCCCATTGCTTCGCAATTTGAAGTGACTGGGCTTGACGCAAGTGAACATGCGATAAGGATAGATAAGCTCACAGAATCTATAAGCAGTTCTGGTCGTTTTTATGGTTTTTTTGTTGAAAATCAAAGCCAGTCGCTTCATGCGCAAACAAGGGAACGGCAAATCGAGTTTATTGGTGATTCGGATTTGGTGGGTTATGGCGTCCTTTCCAAAACTCGCGATTGTGATGGAACAGAGTTGCGAAATATGACCGATTCAACTCGCGCCTATCCGTCAATAATCGCGCGCCACTTCGACGCCGATTTTCAGTTGTACGCATATTCGGGCATCGGGATGGTGCGAAATTATGGCAATAATTTGCCCGGCCAGCCATTAACACATTTTTATGGGCGGACTGTTTTTGGAAACCTTCTAACGACGCGGCGCGAAGATTTTCGGCCCGACATAATTTATATTGCACTGGGTTCTAATGATTTTTCAACAGAGATAAAATCGGGCGAGCCTTGGCAAAATAGCGAAGAATTAAGCCGTGATTTTGTTCAAAAATATATTATCTTCCTCCGCGATTTGCGTGCAAGAAACCCCAATTCGACAATATTTTTCGGAAATTATGTGAACGCCGATTCTAAACTTGCAGCAGCATATTCTCAAATTATTGCACAAATTGCGTCAACGGATTCCAGATTTCATGTCATCTTGCTACCAGCTGCTGAAGCCACGGCGTGTCATTGGCATCCTAGTATTTACGACCATTTATCAATGGCGCAAATCGTCATAAGCAGGATTAACGAATTAAAGCCAAATTGGTGAAGCGTCATCGTTTTTAATGCCCTGCCAAACTCCTGTCCCGCGCCGCCTTAAACTCCGAAGTCGCACGCCATGCAGGCCAATTGCGTGAATTGGCGATTTCGCGGCCAATATTATAATAAAGCTGTAAATCCTGCACCATTCCCGAATAATCCCAATCCGATGACCATTCGTCAGAAGGCTGGTGGTAGCGGTTGGTTACATAATCTTCGCGTTTGGAACGGCCCGTTTCTGCGCCGCCATTCACTGCATCGACCCCCGAGCCTGCGACCAACATTGGCACGCCGCGTTTTACCAATGGAAAATGATCGGAACGGAAGAAGTGTCCGTTTTCAGGCTTATCTTCGGAAGTCAAAACTCGGTTTTGCGTATTGGCGTGCCGCGCCAAAATGTCTTCCATTTGTGATTGACCAACGCCAGTTACAGATATATTACGTGCGGCGCCAAACACATTAAGCGAATCCATATTGATACCAGCGACAGTCCGCGCCAAGGGATAAACCGGGTTTGTTGCATAAAACTCTGAGCCCAAAAGCCCGCTCTCTTCGGCAGTAAATGCTATCATCACGACGCTGCGTTCAGGCCGCGGTCCGCGCGAAAATGCGCGGCTTAGCTCTAATAATGCGGCAATGCCAGTGCCATTGTCTTGTGCGCCGTTGAAAATATTGTCGCCAGTCGCATCGGGGCTGCCAATTCCTAAATGATCCCAATGCGCGGTATAAATCACATTTTCATTGGGGCGGGTGCGGCCTCGAAGACGCGCGATTACATTATGGCTTCTGATAATTTGGGTTCGCACTCCAAAATGGCCATTTAAGCTGACGTTATTAAGCACAATTGGGTGGAAATCGCGGGTGCGTGCTTGTGCTTTTAAGTTCTCTAAATCTGCGCCTGCAGCACCAAATATTTCTTGCGCTTGGGCAAAAGATATCCAAGATTCAAGTTTTGGACCAACAGTCGCGAGGTTTTCGCGCACAATATCCAATTTTTCACCGCGATTAGAATTTTTGACTGTCGCCCAGCCATAGGCGGCAGGGCCAGTTTCGTGAATAATCATCACGCCCAATGCGCCGCGCCGTGCTGCTTCTTCATATTTATATGTCCAGCGGCCATAATAAGTCATGGCTTTGCCACCAAAAATATTAAGCTCGGGCTCATAATAATCCGGATCATTGATAAGCATCACGACGATTTTGCCGCTCACATCAATATCGCGACCATCTGCGCCTTTGTAATCGTTCCAATTGCGTTCGGGCGCGGTGACGCCATAACCAACAAAAACCAAAGGCACATTTTCGATATGAACATCGCTTAATGAGCCACGAGTGGAAATAGTAATGTCTTCGCCTTCGCGCAATTCTTTGGTGCGCGCGCCCAAATTAAGGGACAAATGTGGGTCAATTATATTAAATTTGCGCAAAGCCACTTCTTGTGTCCAGCCGCCATTGGTGCCACCCGGGGCAAAACCCGCCGCAGTAAACCCGCGCACCAAAAAATCAATGGTTTTGATTTCGGCGCGGGTGCCAACACCGCGCCCTTCGAAGGCATCGCTGGAAACTTCCTTTATGTCATCGGATAGACGCTGTGTGCTAATTTGCGCGGTAGCGGGAGCCGCGATACCACGCGGCCTCGCAATTGTATCGTTTACCGACATTATCAAAGGCAAAACTAAAGCCAAGCTCGCAAATTTCAGGAAATTTTTCATTTTGTGTCTCCGCACTTAAAATCCGTGCAGTCACAATAAGCAATTGCTCGCCTTATTCAATGAAAAAACTCAAATCAGTGCGCGCGCAGCCTGCAATCCCGCTTCGCAGTTTTCATCGCTCGGCGCGCCGCCTTGGGCGAAGTTTTGGTTGCCGCCACCGCCTTGGCCGCCCATCGCCAATACCGCCGCCTTGACTAAATCAACGGCATTCACACTTGCTACCGATGAAGAAACCGCAATCGCCGCTTTTCCTTGGTCTTTGGCGATATAGACCACTACGCCTTCGCCAAGTTTTTGGGCGGCATCATTGACCATTGGCCTTAAATCCTTGCTGCCAATGCCGTCTAAAACGCGCGCGTCGAGCATTATGCCGTTTATTTCATCGAGCGCCGAAGCTGCGCCGCCGCCCAATGCCAATTTTTGCTTGGCTTCGGCAAGTTCTTTTTCAAGGCGCTTTTTATCATTTAATAGCGCTTCAACGCGGTTGGGCAAATCCAAAATCGGCGATTTCATTTGATCCGCAGCTGCGCGTGCCAAATCACCAAAGGATTTCAAATAATCCAATGCCGCTTGCCCCGTCATCGCTTCAATTCGCCGCACGCCAGCAGCAACAGCGCCTTCGGATATGATGACAAATCCACCAATATCGCCAGTTTGGTTTACGTGAGTGCCGCCGCATAGTTCAACGCTGTAGTTTTTTGTCGATGTCACTAAGTCCTTGCCCATAGCCAAGACGCGGACTTCGTCGCCATATTTTTCGCCAAATAGCGCCAATGCGCCTTCGGAAATCGCGTCGTCGGGTGTCATGATTTTGGTTGAAACAATGGTGTTTTGCCGCACAACTTGATTTACCAAACTATCCACTTTGTCGATATCGCTACGGCTGATTGCCGCGCCATGGGCGAAATCAAAACGCAATCTATCGTCAGCAACCATTGAGCCTTTTTGGGCAACGTGTGGCCCCAAGACTTGGTGCAATGCTTTGTGAAGCAAGTGGGTTGCTGAATGGTTGCAAGCTATGCGGGCACGCCTTTCAATGTCAACTCGCAGTGTCGCATTTTGCCCTTTTTCAATTTCGCCAGACACCAAATTTCCAATATGGCAAAATATCCCGCCAGCGCGTTTTTGGGTGTCAGTGACATCAAATCTCGCACCATTTTCAAAAATTATTGTTCCAGTGTCGCCAACTTGACCGCCAGATTCGGCGTAAAATGGGGTTTGATTGAAAATAAGAGTTGCGGTTTCGCCAGCTTTCAGACTTGTGGCCGATTTGCCATCAATGACAATTGCGGTATTGAGCGCGCTGACTTCGGGAGTGGAATATCCAAGGAACTCTGAACTTCCCAATCCCTCGAATAATTCAAACCAAATGGCATCTGTTGCAGCTTGGCCCGAACCTGTCCAGGCTTTTCGTGCGTCTTCTTTTTGCTTTGCCATAGCGGCATCGAAGCCGGCCATATCGACACCGACACCACGCGCTTTTAGAACATCTTGGGTTAAATCAATTGGAAAGCCGTAGGTATCATAGAGCTTAAACGCAACATTGCCCGTGAGGCTTTGCCCCCTGGTAAGGCCTTTCGTTTCATCGTCCAATAGCGACAATCCGCGCCCCAAAGTTTTGCGAAAACGCAATTCTTCTTGTTCTAAAGTTGCCGAAATAAATGCTTCGGCGCGGCGAAGTTCAGGGTATGCTGCGCCCATTTCACCCACTAAAATTGGCACCAAACGATGCAATAATGGGCCATTATCTTTTGAAGTTTGTGCGCCCAAAATGTGTGCGTGGCGCATGGCGCGGCGCATAATACGCCGCAAAACATAACCGCGACCTTCATTTGACGGGGTTACGCCATCGGCGATCAAAAATGAACTGGCGCGGAGGTGATCGGCAATGATTCTGTGGCTTGCAATATTATCGCCACTTGCAGCAACACTGGTTAAGGAAACCGATGCACCGATGAGGGTTTTGAAAAGGTCAATATCGTAATTATCATGCACACCTTGCAAAAGTGCGGAAATCCGTTCCAGCCCCATGCCAGTATCAATTGATGGTTTTGGCAAATTGGTTTGGTTTCCGTCCGAATGCTTTTCAAATTGCATGAAAACCAGATTCCAGATTTCAATGAACCTATCGCCGTTTTCGTCTGCGCTTCCTGGTGGCCCGCCCCAAATATGGTCCCCGTGATCATAGAAAATTTCGGAGCACGGCCCGCACGGGCCAGTATCACCCATTGACCAAAAATTATCGGAGGTCGGAATTCGAATTATTTTTTCATCATTAAACCCCGCAATTTTTTTCCAAAGCGCGGCGGCATCATCATCAGTGTGATAAACCGTAACCAGCAAGCGGTTTTTATCAATGCCGAATTCCTTGGTGATTAATTCCCATGCGTATTTGATTGCGTCTTCTTTGAAATAATCGCCAAAAGAAAAATTGCCCAACATTTCAAAAAAAGTGTGATGGCGGGCGGTATAACCGACATTGTCCAAATCATTATGTTTACCGCCAGCACGCACACATTTTTGCGAAGTGGCGGCACGGGGGTCGGCAGAAGTTTCTTGGCCCGTGAAATAATTCTTAAATGGCACCATGCCAGCATTGGTGAACATCAAAGTCGGGTCATTATGCGGGACAAGCGGGCTTGATTGAATTATTTTATGGTCGTTCTTGCCAAAATAATCCAAGAAAGCTGTTCTAACTTCATTTACGCTTGCCATTATGTTTTGCCCCTGTTTGGCTAATCAATTGGAATATTCGTATAATGGTCATTCCAACTTGTTCAAGGTGTTTTTATGCAAAACAACCCTTAATGCAGGGCGGCATTAAGGGTTGCAAGGGATAAACAGCGTTTTATTGGTTATTCATCATCTTGGAAATCAGCGACATCACCTGTCAAAACTTCGGCCACAAGGCTTGAGTTGTTGCGCAATTTTTCTTCAATGGCATTGGCAAGGTCTGGGTTAGATTTTAGGAATTGACGCGCATTATCGCGCCCCTGTCCAATTCGTTGGCTATCATAGGAATACCAAGAGCCAGATTTTTCAACAATTCCAGCTTTGACCCCAAGATCCACCAATTCGCCAGCTTTTGAAATGCCTTCGCCATAAAGAATGTCAAATTCAACTTGTTTGAATGGCGGCGCGACTTTGTTTTTAACAACTTTTACGCGGGTTTGGTTGCCAACAACATCGTCCTTGTCTTTAATTTGGCCAATACGGCGAATATCAAGACGGACCGAGGCATAAAATTTAAGCGCATTGCCGCCAGTCGTAGTTTCGGGTGAACCAAACATAACCCCGATTTTCATACGAATTTGGTTGATGAATATAACCAAAGTATTTGAACGCGCAATTGATGCGGTAAGTTTGCGCAAAGCTTGGCTCATTAGGCGGGCTTGCAATCCGGGCAGGCTCGCACCCATATCGCCTTCAATTTCGGCCTTTGGCGTAAGCGCGGCGACTGAGTCGATAACCAACACATCAACTGCGCCCGAGCGCACTAACGTGTCAACAATTTCCAAAGCCTGCTCGCCAGTATCGGGCTGCGAAATGAGCAAATCACTTAAATCCACGCCAAGTTTGCGCGCATATACTGGATCAAGAGCGTGTTCAGCATCAACAAAAGCACAAACCCCGCCATTTTTCTGGGCTTCGGCAACGCAATGAAGCGCCAAAGTAGTTTTACCAGAGCTTTCAGGGCCATAAATCTCAACAATCCGACCGCGCGGCAAACCGCCAATACCCAAGGCCATATCAAGGCTGAGTGAGCCAGTCGAGATAGCCTCAATTTCAACCACTGGCTGATTTGCGCCCATACGCATGATTGAGCCTTTGCCGAAGGCGCGTTCAATCTGCGCCAATGCGGATTCTAGTGCTTTTTCTTTGTCCATTTCGTTTTTTTCCACCAAGCGTAGGGTTTGCTGAGACATTTTGAAATTACCTTCTGTCACGATTCCATATTTCAAAACCGAATGATGCATTGAACCAAGTCCAATTAATTATTTGCCTCGAAACATGGAGGGTTAAGTCCGTGTTGCAAATTAGTTAGCGCAAGTAAAAACGGAACGCAACAGGAACATTTGCATTGATGCGACCGAAAATGGCGCAACTGGCGAGTTTTTGGGCCGAATTTCAATGCCCAATAAAATCCACGTCGGAAAAAACACAATTGAATCAAGGAGTAAATGTTCTTGCTATGTTCGCAATTTTTTTCAAACTTTTTGCAGTAAATGCACATCGCCAGGGCGCGAATCATTCCCCGCGCAAAATATCATAGGCAATGCCTTGCAAAGCGCTGGCTTGGTTTGGCGATATCCCAAGGTCATTCGCTGATTTTTCGCGCGCACCCAAAGTTCGGGGGTCTTTGCCTGTCACTTGGGCAAAAACCACCAAAGCATGCAAATAATAGCCGTAATTGGAAGCGTGATAATGATCCCAACCCCATAAATCTATTTTGTCAAAATCAATGCCGTCATAGGGGTTTGCATCGGCAATTCCGCTCGTAAACGCCATATTCCACGCTTCGCCAACTGGGATAATCTCAGTGATTTGCGGGTTTGCCTGCGCCGCCCGGCTATAGCCCTCACGAACATCTTGCGCCATTTTTGTAATCGGCGTGCCAGCCCAAATCCCGGTCCCACGATAGACCAAATCGGCGCGCGACCAAGTGGCAGTTAAATAGATTTTGACATTGCGATTTCGCCGCACAAAAGCCTGACTTAAGCGGCCCGCATAATCAATTAATTTAGTTGGGTCATTGGGGCTTGCGGCGTCCAAAGTTGAATAGCCGTGCATTACCACCACATCCCACGAACGGTTTATTTGCCGAAAGCGATTATTATAGTGCCAATCCAAATTTGCGCCCGGATGGGTTTCAAGTGACACTTTATATTTAAGGCCCGCTTGCTCGGTGAAGCTTTCAAAAAGTGCCGGCACACCGCCAATATTTTCGCGGTTCAAATCACTTACTGTAGCCGAATTATAATGGAGCGTGCCAGAGGCTGCGCCATAAGTGAAACTATTGCCGATAAACAGGATTTTGATGTCACCAGCAAGGGCAGGGGTGGCGACGAGCGTTAATGCGAGAACAAAGGATGGGAGTTTTTTCATATCCACTTATTTCATTTTTACACACGCGGCGCAAGCGCCATTAATTCACTTAAAAACCCGCCATAGCAATTTATCAATCCATAAATCGCGTGTGGTTTGCACCTCGTCAAGCCCGATTTTCATGCCTTCATGCCCCAATTCTGGCTGCGCCATATAGGTTTTGAAAAGCCTATCCCACCACGGAATATTAAAACCGAAATTGCTGTTTTGCTCTGGCACAATTTGCGAATGATGAACGCGGTGCATATCAGGCGTTACGATAAATCCGCGCAAAAGCGCGTCAATTTTTGGCGAAATGCGGACATTGGAATGGTTGAACATCGCGCAAGCATTAAGCACAATTTCAAATACCAAAACCGCCAAAGCGCTTGGGCCAATAATCGCAATTGCCGCGATTTTAATAAGCATCGACAATAAAATTTCAAAAACATGAAAACGCCCCGAAGTCGAAACGTCAAACTCAGGGTCACAGTGATGAACTTGATGCAAACGCCATAATAAAGGGAACTTATGAAACGCCACATGTTGAAAATAAATCACCAAATCAAGCAGCGCCAAACCAAGCAAAAACTCCAGCAAAATTGGCGCTTTAACAAGGTTAAACAGCCCAATCCCATGAAGCTGGCAATAAAGAGCCACCCCACCCGCACCAAGCGGGAACGCAAATCGCAAAATGACGGTATTAAGCGCCATAATCCCAATATTATTGGCAAAACGAATAGGCTTCGAAAACCCCTGCACCCGCCGCGGCGCAAACATTTCCCACAAAGCCATAAGTGCAAAAACGCCAATAAAAATGCTTAATCTGATTGTTGCTTCAATGTTCATAGTGTCGCCTTCCGACAAGTGCGCGGAGATTTGGATTTACGCTACTCCGCTTGAACCAGCAAGGTGCTTGCCAAATCGCCTGCAAATCCACTAAAGCCGCCTTCATGTTTGACGTTCTGTTCCATTCCACAATTCTGGTTAGCGTCGCCGAAATTGGCGACAAAACGCAGTTATTGTCGATAATATTGGCGGCAAGGTTCCGCCGTTTTTGGCCCTTGTTTTGGGGAATATTGATTGCGACCCTGTTTAATCACGCGTTGGCCGCCGAAGCGGGGCATATATTGGCGAGTTTGGCAAGCGGTTTTTGGGTGAACCTTGTCGCGAGCCTTGCATTTATCGCCATTGGCCTGTGGATATTGGTGCCAGACGATGAACCTGAAACTGCAAAAGAGCCAAAACACGGCGCATTTATCACGACTTTGGTGGTGTTTTTCCTCGCTGAAATGGGCGATAAAACCCAATTGGCAACCATAGCCCTTGGGGCGGACTTAACCCCGCTGTGGCAAGTGGTGGCGGGAACGACTTTGGGTATGATGATAGCCAATGTGCCAGCAGTGCTGTTCGGTGAAGCTATCCTTGCAAAAATCCCAATGAAAGCGGTGCGGATTACATCCTGCGTGCTATTTGTTGGGTCTGGGCTTTTGGGTCTTTGCCAATTTTTTTAGCCATTTCCCAATTCAGCCTTCACCAACTCCGCCAATTGCACAAGCTCGAACGGTTTGGGGAGGAATGATATTGCGCGGTCTTGTTCTAGGATTTCGGAGAAATCTTGTTCGGCATAGCCGGACATGAAAATTACTCGGGCGTTGCCTAGATATGGTTTGGCTTGTTTAAGCATGGTTGTGCCGTCCATAATTGGCATAACTACGTCGGATATTAGCAAATCGAAACTATTTGGTTCGGCCTCGAGCATTTCTAAGCCTTCTTCGCCATCGCCTGCTTCAAGCACTTCATAGCCGCGTTGTTTTAATATTTGCGCGGTGATGGTGCGCAGGCCTTTTTCGTCCTCAACCAATAAAATGCGCCCTTGGCCCGAGAGGTTATTGGCGCGTTTTTTGGTGGGTTTGGCGGCAATTGCGGCGGCAATATCGGCGTTGGCTTCGGCAATTACTGCGGCGTCGGCGGCAGGCAGGAAGACACAAAAAGTCGTGCCGCCGCCTTCTTGGGTGTCAATGGTGATAAAGCCGCCGGTTTGTTTGACAATGCCATAAACCGACGCCATGCCAATGCCAGTGCCTTTGCCGGTTTCTTTGGTGGTGTAGAAAGGTTCAAATATTTTGGTTGCCACTTCTTCGGACATACCGGTGCCATTGTCAGTGACCGAAATTTCGCAAAACTCAACGTCCGGCACTTCAACCGAGGATTCGGTGCGTAATGATGCCAATACATCGGCTTTTTTGGCGCGCCGCGTGCGCACCCGCACAAAACCACGGCCTTGTGGGTTCGACAAAACCGCGTCACGCGCATTGGTGACAAGGTTCATAATCATGGTTTCAATTTGTTGTTTATCGGCCAAGACTTGCGGCAATTCGCGACCATGATGAATGTCAAGATTGACACGCTCGTCTAATACGCGGTGCATAAGGAATGAAAATTCACCCAAAACATCGCCAATATCAAGCACTTCACGGCGCAAGGTTTGTTTGCGTGAAAATGCCAAAAGGCTTTGCACCAAATTGCCACTGCGGCCAGTGGTATTCCTAATTTCCTGTAATTGGGTGTAGTCGGGGTCGCCAACTGGGTGGCGTTGCAACAGGCTTTCGGCATTGAGAAGGATTGCGCCCAATGTGTTGTTTAATTCATGGGCGACGCCCGAAGTAAGCCTGCCGATTTCCTCCATTTTATTGGCATGGGCGAGGCGCTGTTTCATTTCCAAACGCTCGGTAATATCAATCAACAAAATCGCCGAGCCTTGCTCACCGTCTTCAAGCAGCCAAGTTTCGCAAATGGTTTTGGGGTTAAGGCGCATGGCAACTTCGAGCGGCGCGTCTTCGCCAATTTGCAATTTATCGAGCAAATGTTCGTCGGCGGCTTTAACAAGGTTTTTGATTTCGCCACCTGAATCAATACCCGAAATCCGAACAAAAGCGGGGTTGGTGCCTATGATCGTCGCTTCCTTTATGTTGCGCTTATTAAGCCTGGCAATGCCGATTGGCGCACCAGCAATTAAAGATGCGAGATTGGCCCGTGAAAGCGCGGGGATTTCGGCGAGTTTTTCCACCTGCACGTCGGCGACATGGCTTAATGGCACGGGCGCGAGTTTTTCGCTTTCGGTATTGTCGGCGATGGTCTTTTTGGGTGGGGTATCTGCCGACAAGCACCTTACCAGGCTGGCGTTACCAATTGGCGTGACTTGGATAACATAATCGTGCAATTGCTCGGCGAGTGGGCGCAATTGGCGCAGAGCTTTGCCAAGCCGAAAAATCGCATCATTTGTGCCAAGCCTGTCAAAAATCCGCTCAAACTTGCCGTCTTTAAGGCTTATTCGCCATTCGGGGTTCGCAAGTTTAAGCTCACCATTTTTAAGGAATATTGCGGCAGGTTCGTTGAAAGCGCTCAAAATTTGCACTTCATATTTCGCTTTTGGCGCTTCGGATTTGGAAAAAATACTCATGGTGTGACCTAATTAAATTGACCAAACGGCGCACTTATTATCGACGGCGGGGTAATCCGCGGCGGCGCAGCTTGGCTTGATTTGCGCCTTGCGGCTATAGATAAAATCGTGCCAATTATTTTGGCAACAGCTTGATAAAATTCCGACGGAATTGGCGCATCAATTTCAGCGTCTTTGAACAAAGCGCGCGCCAAAGGTGGATCTTCAATTATCGGGATTTTATGCTCATTCGCAACTTCACGGATTTTCAGTGCAACATTATCAAGCCCTTTGGCCAAACAAATCGGTGCCGCAGTTTCGCCTGTGACATAACGAAGCGCAATCGCATAATGGGTAGGGTTGGTGATGATAACGGTTGCTTTTGGCACATTTTGTATCATGCGTTGTTTGGCTTTTTGAAAGCGAATTTGCTTTATTTTGGCGGCAATAATTGGGTCGCCTTCGGTTTGTTTATATTCGTCCTTCATTTCCTGTTTTGACATTTTATTGCGGTTCATAAAATTCATGCGCTGCATAAAAAAATCGCCGATTGCGAATAAAATCAATACCAATAATAATTGGAATAATAGAGTTTTCATTATCAGAATTAAAACTGGCCCCATGGCTTGCGGTTCGATATCAACGAAAGTGCCTGCCTTAAAATAGAATGGCTTAAGCGCGTAATAAGCGACAATTCCAAGCACCATGATTTTGAACAAAGTCTTGCCAAATTGCATCAAGGCCTCTTTGCCAAAAATGCGCTTGAAGCCCGCTATAGGGGATATTTTTTCAGGCTTAGGTGCCAATTTATCAGTGACAAACATCAGGCCAGTTTGCCCTGTATGGCCCGCAAGTGCCGCCACACTTAATGCGCCAAAAAAAGTTCCGACTGCAAGGCCAGTGTGTTTGAAAACATCCAATGTGAGACGCGTCATATCACCGTTACCCACTGAAATTTCATGGGGGCGCTCAAGGAATATGCGGCCATAAGCCACAAGATCGCTTGAAATTTTTGAGCCCAAGCCAATGAACATTGCCGCCGCAGTCGCCAATATTAAAACGCTTACCAAATCTTGCGATTTTGGCACATCGCCTTTGCGCCGCGCTTCTTCTAATTTGCGCGGTGTGGGGTCAAAAGTTTTTTGGCTGGCGTCTTCTTCCATCAGCCCAAATCCCTTGCGACCTTGCTCATGGCTTCAAGCCATATCAGCATGCCTGCGCCCGAAGTAATCATAAACAGGAATAATCCAACCACTACTTGAATTGGTTGGGCAATGAAGAACACTTGAATGGCCGGTGCTGCGCGGTTGATAATGCCAATCGCGACATTGAAAATAACACCATAAAGTATCAATGGCACCGTTATTTGGATTGCCAATAAAAACGCTTTCGAAAAGCTGGTTAATATCCAGGTCGCACTGGGGCCAGCTTTGAAGGCCCATAAAGCGCTTTGTGGATTGGACGACATGAAATCAAACGAATTTATAGTCCCAACAATAAACCAATGGTGCAAATTGGTTTGCATTACCAAAGTTGTGCCAATAACCGCCAAAAATGCCCCAAATATTGCACCCTGTGAGCCTTGGGTTGGATCCATAGTCATGGCAAATGACAAGCCAGTTTGCATACCTGCGATTGACCCAGCAGTCGCCAACGCCGAAAAAATCGTGCGCAAAACTGTGCCAATTGCAAGGCCAATCAGGATTTCAGCGCTGATGCCCAAAAACAAGCCGCTATTAGTTTCGGGCATTGGTGGCAATTTGCCAGCCACCAATGGCGTGATGATTGCGGCGACAAACAACGCCAACAAAAGCCGCACGCGCGGCGGCACTGAGCTATCACCAATCCCCGGTGCTAACATAAATATCGCGCCCAATCTTGCGAAAACTAGGCCAGTGGTCCAGATTTGAATTGGCACGAATTCCAATGGTTTAACCCGCGCCACTTTGGGCAATGCGCGCCATGGTTTCAATCATATAATCGTTCAAAAGCCCGCCCATAAAGGGTAAAAATATCAAAAGCGCGGCAAAAATTGCCAATATTTTCGGCACGAAAACCAAGGTCATTTCCTGAACTTGGGTCAGTGCTTGTAAAAGGCCGATAACCACACCAACAATCAGGCCGACAATCATCGCCGGCGCACTCATGGCGATGACGAGCCAAATGGCGGAGCGGGCGATATCGAGGACTTCGTTCGGTTCCAATTAGGTTTCTCCTTAATTGCGTTTTTTTATTGTGCCTCTAGTGAAAACACCAATTAGACATTCGTAAATCATGGTTAATTTTGCGTAAGTTTTTCGCTTTTATTTACGGCGTCATCCCCGAATTTTCGACTTGTCCAGCGTAGCCCGAAGGGCGAAGATGGAAGAAAATGTCGGGGATCTCAGCGAAATAAATACGAGATCCCCGACAAAATCTGCGATTTTTCGGGGATGACAATAAATGGTTGCAAAAAGATAAAACGACATAATTCTGTGCAATTGCTGTTCTAAAGACTTATATTTTTAGGCCATCAAGGGTAACTCTCAACCATGAAATCC
The DNA here is from genome assembly GCA_009773395.1 of Hyphomonadaceae bacterium. Classification (GTDB taxonomy): domain Bacteria; phylum Pseudomonadota; class Alphaproteobacteria; order Caulobacterales; family Aquidulcibacteraceae; genus Pseudaquidulcibacter. The sequence goes on from WRPI01000005.1 coordinate 19,974, forward strand.
AATGTATTTACCCAATTATGCGACGTAAGATATTCCAAACGTGACTTTCTAAAACTCGGCGCTGCGACTTTGCCCGCTTTTTTCGTCGGTTTTGAACATGCAAATGCTGCGAATGCCGCTTTCACGCCAGTTCCCGAAAACCAAAATGACACAGTAACCGTGCCCGAAAATTATGAATGGCAAAAATTAGTTTCATGGGGGGATCCGTTATTTGAAGACATGGAAGACGCCAAAATCCAACCGGGCGCACCTTTCACTTTCACTCGCGCCGAACAAGAAATGCGGGTTGGCACGCAAAACGATATGTTTGCGCTTTTCCCAAAAAACTATGCCTTTCCATTCAGCAACGCCGCGCAAAGCGATTGGATAATGTGTTCGAACAATGAAAACTCATCGCCATATCTTTCCATAGTCTCCAATAATGGCCGCCTTAACCCGACACCAAGCGAAATTGAGGCGCTTTATGCAGCCCAAGGCGTAACCATTATGGAAGTAACCCATGATATTGCGAGCGGCGCATGGACACCAAAATTATGCAAGCAAGGCGAGGGGCTTAACCGCCGCATCACCCCGTTTAGCGAAGTGATTTTTGAAGGACCTGCACAAAACCACCCATGGATATTGGACGGCCAAAAAATAACCAATGCTTATGAAGCCAATCTAGGCAATGTCCCGAAAAATCGCAGCGGTGTAATGTGTGGCACTTTGCAAAATTGCGCAGGCGGTTTCACGCCTTGGGGAACCTATCTTACGGCCGAAGAAAACGTCGATAATATGTTTTTTGTGTCCGATAATTCGGGCGCGAAATTGGCATCGGCGCGCGAACGTGATGGCTATGAATTTGATGAAGGAAGCTATGGTTTTGGCAATCGTTGGCGCCTAGGCGGGCCCGATCAATTTGACCTTTCGCGCAATCCACATAGCAGTGCGCTTTATGGCTGGGTGGTGGAAATTGACCCCTACGACCCCAATTGGGCCCCGCGTAAACGCACGGCTTTAGGGCGCAAGAAGCAAGAATGCGCCAACACAGTTTTATCCAAATCGAGCCAAGTCGCGGTTTATTCTGGCGATGATCAAAGCAATGAATTTGTCTATAAATTTGTGACTACTGGCAAATTTAATCCAAATAACCGCACCGCAAATCGCGACCTACTCAACAGCGGAAAACTTTATGCGGCGCGATTTGAAGCCGATGGCAGTGGGAAATGGCTCGAAATTTCCCTCGCCGCCGCCAATGCCGCCCCCAAGGGGATTTTAGACACGCCGTTCGCCGATATCGCAGATTTGAAAGTGCGCAATCGCGAAGCCTCAAGACGGCTTGGCGCAACACAAATGGATCGCCCAGAAGACGTGGAATGCCCAAAGGACGATCATTTTCGTGGCCAAGGCAGCGTTTATGTGGTTTGCACTGGCAATACGTCTGAAGATAATTTCAATGGCAATGCCGCTAATCCGCGCCGTAGCAATGGCCAAAACCCTGAGCTTAATTATACTGGCCATATTGTGCGGATAAATGAAAAAAATGATGACCATGCGGCAACAGATTTTACTTGGGAAATATTTCTAACCGGCGGTGACCATTCGGCGCAAAGCGTAAATCTTGAACGCACTAATGGCGATGTTCGTAATATGTCATCATGGATTGAAGGCCAGCAAATCACTAGTGGTGACCGCTTTGCGATGCCTGATAATATCACTTTTGATATGGCGGGTAATGCCTGGTTCACCACCGATGGCATGCCCGATAATTTCCCATGTAATGATGGCATTTATGTAGTTTCCACCACCGCGCCCGCGCCGCGCCAAGTGAAACGCTTTTTAACCGGCCCAATTGGTTGCGAAATCACTGGCCCATTATTATCGCCTGATAACAAAACCTTCTTTTGTGGGCTACAGCATATAGGTGGTGAAAATGCTCAAGCGGTTGGCTATCGCGGGCAACAAGAAGCCCCATTTTCAACCTTCCCCAATGACACCTGGCCGCGCGACACAATTGTTTATGTGCGACGCAAGGATGGTGGGATTGTGGGGGGATAGGACTTCATTTCATTTATCAGTCTGGTTTTTGCAAAGCCATCGGTATTGCCGCTACTTAGCATCCCGCTAAGAAAAAAGGGAATATTTTCGTAGACAAAATGTGTCGGGTTTAATCCTATGGGTTTATCAAGTCGATTTGGATTGAAATCGCTGTTCAAAAGCAAATTTGCAACCTTTGCATTTGCAACCAAAACGCGTTCTAAATTGCCTTTTTTTATTAAGCGATCAATAGCTTCTTTTAACAGATCGAACTGCACTTTCCCGAATTGTGAAAACGGAAAAAATTCGCCATTTCTTGCAGTGAGGATGTCAGTCGCATCTTTTTGGTTCGTTTCCCGCACTAGAAACAAATCAAGATGGTTGTAATTTTCACCCCCACATGCCTTAAAAACATCAGTTATTGGTCCAAAAAACCTTGTATATTTATTCTTAGAATTTTTTTCGAGTTCTTTTATGGAGTTAATCCTTTCTTTCATGTTATCGGGTTTTTCATCACTATATTCAAATAGTGTTATGGCATCTCCTTCCCATTTAGTTTCTTGTCTAACCCTTTCGTTTAATGCCGATTTGCTAAACGAAGGATTCATACCGATAGATAAATCGGGGTAATTTAGATCAAAACCAGATAAAAATGATGGCATCAATGTTTGTCTAGGAAATTCCTTTTTCTCTCCACAGCGCGACCATATTTTCAGTGCATTGGCATTATACCAGTTCTCAAATTTACAATTTTCGTCGTTTGTTTCTGGGGGATCGTATGGGGTGCTTTGGGACATGATAGGGATTGAACTCCAATCTTCTTACTGTATTTCTCAAATGCCCAATTTTGTATAGTCTCTTATTATGCTGAGTTAAAATTCCTAAGGCTTAAAGTGGAATCACAAATTCATATTGTGCTTATTTCCCAAACCAACTATTCAATTCCCATGACTGACATTGAAACCAAAAAACAAATGGCGCGGGCGTGGTTTGAGAAATTGCGTGATGATATTTGCGCGCGCTTTGAAGCTCTGGAGGAAGCAGCAAATCCGCAGCTTTATCAAGGCGTGGCTGGGCGCTTTATGCGTAGCCCGTGGAAACGCAGCCAGGCTAATGGCGGCGGTGGTGTTATGGCCATGATGCACGGGCGCTTGTTTGAAAAAGTCGGGGTGCATGTATCCACAGTTCATGGCGAATTTCCGCCTGATTTTGCCAAAAACATGAAAGGCGCGCAGGATGATCCGCGCTTTTGGGCTTCGGGCATTTCCCTCATCGCCCATATGCGCAACCCGCACGTGCCGGCCGTGCATATGAATACGCGTATGATTGTTACAACCGAATCTTGGTTTGGCGGCGGCGCCGATTTAACGCCGACATTGGATTTCCAGCGCACACAAGATTTCCCCGATGCAATTTCGTTTCACCAAGCAATGAAATATGCATGCGACAAGCACGACCCAAACTACCATGAAAAATTCAAAAAATGGTGCGATGAATATTTCTTCCTGCCCCACCGCAATGAACCACGCGGCATTGGCGGCATATTTTTTGATCACCATCAATCGGGAGATTGGAACAAGGATTTCGCCTTCACCCAAGAAGTGGGCCGCGCGTTTTTAGAAATTTATGCCAAAATCGTCGAAACCCGCATGAACGAAAAATGGTCCGCCGAAGAACGTGAAGAGCAATTAGTGCGCCGTGGCAGATATGTAGAATTTAATTTGCTCTATGATCGTGGGACAATGTTCGGCCTTAAAACTGGCGGTAATGTCGAAAGCATATTATCATCAATGCCACCGATGGTGAGATGGCCTTAAATAATGGAGCCGTAAAATGAACAAAAACACGATTTGTCTATGGTTCGACCATGACGCCGAGGAAGCTGCTAATTTTTACGCGCAGGTTTTTCCTGATAGTGTTCTTGGCGCTACTCACCGCGCGCCGTCTGATTTTCCCGGTGGCAAGGCTGGTGATGTTTTGGTTGTGGAATTCACTGTTTGCGGGATAGCTTGCATTGGTCTGAATGGCGGGCCAGCGTTTAAGCATAGCGAAGCATTTTCCTTCCAAATTGCCACTGAAGACCAAGCGGAAACTGATAAATATTGGAACGCAATCATCGACAATGGCGGCAGCGAGAGCGCATGTGGTTGGTGCAAAGACAAATGGGGGCTTTCATGGCAAATTACCCCGAGGGTTTTGACGCAAGCCATGGCGCAAGGCGGCGATGTGGCAAAACGAGCGTTTGAAGCGGTGATGACAATGAAGAAAATCGATGTCGCGATAATTGAGGCGGCGATACAGGGCTAATATGAACAACCAAAACGAAGATTATTTCAAACACGCGCGCACCGAAGTCTTGCCGTTTTTGCCAGCGAAACTTGAAAAAGTTCTGGAGCTTGGGGCGGCATCGGGGGCGACATTTGCCGTAATAAAGCAAAAACACCCCAATGCTTGGGGTTATGGCATTGAGCTTGACCCTAGCGCCGCAGCGCGTGCCAAAAATGTGTTTAATGTTGTGCAAATTGGCGCGATTGAAAACATAAAATTTGAGCTCGAAATTGCCCAAAATACGCTTGATTTGGTGCTTTGCCTTGATGTTTTGGAACATTTGGTGGACCCTTGGACAGAGGTGAGAAGGCTTGCGCCATTATTGCGAGATGGCGGGCGCCTGATTATTTCCGTGCCAAATGTGCGTAATTTCAAATTTCTTATGCGGCTTTTGTTCAAAGGCGATTTTCACTATGTCGATGCCGGTATTTTGGACCGCACTCATTTGCGGTTTTTTACTTTTGCAACAGCGCAAGAATTGGGAACAAGGGCCGGGCTAAAGCCCCTCTATTTAGGCGGCACAAAAGCGCCAAAGCCATATAGCGCCAAAGGAATAATCAAAGCCCTCACATTTGGCCTGCTTGAACCAATAATGCAAAAGCAGGTTTTGGTGGTTTTAGAGAAATAGTAAAAGCACCACGATTTTTTGTTTGAAATCTGACTTTTTGGGTGTAGTGTGTAGTCCTCAAATGACGTGAGGTTTCAAAATGAAATTTGCCTTGCCAATTATCGCTATTTTATCGCAGATGTTGTTCGTTGCCCAAGCGCTCGCGCAACAGCGTTATACGCCATTGCCAGCCGTTGGAGTTCAGGCTGCTGCCAATCCCGTCCTTGGTGACGTGAGGTTTGCGGATATTGGTTGTGATGCGGGGCTTCAAAACGCCTCTGGTAACTTACTTTGGACTATTACATTGGGTCGAAGTGCCTTAGTTGGCGCCAAGCTGGACGCGGAAATTATTATGAACGGAGCCTCGCTTGGCGTTCGCCAATATACAATTAGCCAGCTTCCTTCGGTTGCAGGCAATGGCCCGAAAATCATTCAAGGTATGCAGCCAGTGGCCTATTCGCGTAATAGCGGCAATGCCGATTTTCGGTTTAATGTTGCAGGTCGAGAAATTGGCCGAAAGTCCTTGTCATATTCATGCGTCACCCTCAACCCAATAAGCAGGGGCAATCAAACCTTAACCCTTCCAGATTTGGCAATTGGCCCGCATGTGTTTGTGTATTGGCAACGACCCGAAAGACCGCGTGCGCCCCCATATGTTTCCTTTTCCGAGATTAGATTTGGCCCACCGTCATACGCCCATAATATTGGTTCCCGAGCCGACATGTTGCGCCCTGTTGAGTTATTTCAAATGACGGGCGGTGATTGCCGCAGCGAAACTGATACTTCTTTATTGACGTTTGCAGTTTCAATCGTGGCAACTGGCGCGAGCCCACAAGCATTTACTGGTGATGAAGGCTATTATTATTATCCAGATCATAATTCAGCTGAACTGTCGTTTGGGCGTGGCACAGTCTATTTTGACACGCGAACGGCGGCAAGGGTGAGGGAAGGGAATGCCACTTTACCCCAAGGCTTTGAGTGGCTGATATTCCATCGCCGCGTGCCATGCACAGCGAACGGAACTTTCGACTTTGTTATTGATGCCAATAATCGGCTGCGTGAAAGCAATGAAACCAACAATAGTTTGCGGTTTAGGTTTAATTCATTGCTTAGGCCGCAGTGACACTTGGGTCACTTTGAACGCAACAATATGGCTGTCATTTTGGTTTGGAATTGGCTGCAAAAATTGCGGGATTCGTCCAGCCAATAATTGCGCCATCAAGCCATTTGGTGCGAATTTGGCGATTGCATCAGTATCAACATCACTGGCGCAATAAGCGAAATAATCAACACCATGCGCGCGGATTTGGGTTTCGGCGGCGGTGGGATTTGAAATTAGAATCTGATACAAATATTCCTTGCCAAAATCGCGGTGATAAGCGGTGCCCAAAACATCGTGGGGTGTGGTCAGAAGCGCCAATGCACCAAGATCAATATTGGTTGCTAATAGTCCTTTTGGTTGCGATGCAAGCGCCGCAAAATCTCGGGTTGAGCGGCATTTTTTAATGCCATCGAATGAGAATTGTGCATTATTATGGCCGATGTTTTCTTTTGCGGCTTGTTTCAACTTGGTGTGGGCAAAAGGTGCGGCAATTGCCAAAATTGCTAATGCGATGACACTGGTTTTTTGGCTCAGATATTTGGGTAAAATTGCGGCTAACGCCATAATCGCGATAGTGGTTGCCTGAAAATGGAAACGGGTTTGGTAAAAAAATGCCAATGAACTGGCACTCGTCAATAAAATCGCCAATAACCACCAATTTGCATTTTGGCCTTTATTTTCACACGAAAATAATTGCGCAAATACCGCCAACATTGCGAGCAAGAGCATTGTGCCAACTGCCAATTGATCCAAAATCGGCCGCTCCATCATCGGTATTACTTCGCCATTTGCCAACAGCCAATTATTGCGCAATATCTCGCTGGTTTGCCAATAAAGCGGTTTCCAAAGCTCATCGAACTGCAAGGCACAAAGCGCCACTAATATTGCGACTACGCCAAGGCCGAAAAACCGCCATAGAGCTGTTTGGTTTGATGCAAATTTTGCGGCAATTCCAAGCCCGAATGCGCCTACCAAAATCGGCAGTAATTGCGCAATGCTAAGCGCATCATTAGTCTTGGTTAAATAGGAGTGTGGCGCGACATTTATGAAAAATCCCATCAATATCGCAAACCCAAAAGCAATTGAAAACCACAGAATTTGAAGGCTGCGCGCGCGCCCTACAATTCCCCACGCCACCGCCAACCAAGCCACGGCCATGATTTGTAGAGGCAAAATTTCAAAGCCAATTGTGAGGCTGGCGCCGAGGCCGATGCCAGCAATAATCCCGCCTTTAACGCTATTTTGAACTAGCCCCAACAACAAAGCCGCAAAACAAATCAGTTGCAAACCGTGATGATCTACGCGCCCCGGAACAAAATTATATGTGGCGGAAACCGAAAATACAAAAAGCACTATTGCGAAAAAAGGCGAAAATGCGCTCGCGCTCAGATTTTTTGCGCCATTTCCAAGCAGCACAACATACGCCAAACCCAAAATCGGTGGTATCGCAAAAACTGCCGCGAACTCAGCGTTTGGCGCGCTCATAAATGGCCGCAAAACCAATTGCGCCAATGCCAATGGCAAGTCGGCGAGGCGCGACCAATGCATTGAAGCGCCATACGGCGGATTTGAGCGATGATTTACAAGGTCGTAAAAGCCTTGCCCATCAAGCCAAGCGCGAACTTGCAAAACCCGCATCCCATCATCGCTATCCACCAAATCCCACAGCAATATTTTTTGCCATTGGGTCTGCGCGGCTTGTAACAATGCCAAAGTAAATATCGCCAAAAATAGCAAAATTCCGAGGTTTTTGGCGTGGTTTTTCATGCCCCATAATTAGCAATCGCAAGTTTCGATTCCATTAATGGTGAGGGTAAGCGGATGCGGAGTTACCGCTATTTCTTATTCGAACCCGCCATCAAATTACGCATGTCGTCAGCGCCGCCGCCAACACTAATGGTCTTAGATGGCTTTTTATCGGCTTTGGGTTTGCGCTTTTCTTTATTAGATTTCATTTGACCTTTGGCCATTTGGCACTCCTTGGCTTTGGTTTGCACCAATTATAATTTCCTTGGGCGCTTATTATTATCCAATGTCAATTCTGCATTATCAAATAATATTTTTTTTGTTTTGCAAAGATAGAATGAAACCAAAACACAAAATCAATGTGATAATCAAATTGATAGGAACAGCCGAGCTTGAATTATCAACTGTTGTTGATGTTATAATAGGCGCAAGTGTTATCATTATTTTTCTGCCGATTTGCTCAATAAGTAACACCAAATACATAAGCGGTATCATGGCGCGATACCGCACTATTGCTAATATCCCCAGCAAACTTAAAATCAAAAGACCAAGGCCCCATGCCTTGAACATAAATACAATGACTGAAGCGGCTTCGGGGCCAAAACTGTCGAGTGGGATTCCGTCGGCATTCTTGATAACGAATTGGGTTGAAACCCAAGGATTTAACCCTGCTGAGTTGAACCCCATCATCATTTTCACAAAAACAACCAATCCTAAAATCCAAATTGCCATTTTATAGCCTCGAAACACATTATCGAATTGCTTTGGAAAAATCGTATTTAGCATGGCAAGTTCTCCCGAATTGACGCCACTCGCATCATACGCATGATGCAATGTTTTATCACACTAACACAGTTCAGAATGCCTGGCAATATGATTTTAATTCAACTCAAATTCACCCGCGACCACGGTAATTCGCCACGCTTTGGTCGGGTATCCATACGCCTTCGGGCGGCACTCCAGTTTGCCAGAAAACATCAATTGGAATGCCGCCGCGTGGATACCAATAGCCGCCAATTCTAAGCCAAATCGGATCCAATGTTGCGACGATTTTTTTGCCAATCGCAACTGTGCAATCTTCATGAAACGCGCCATGATTGCGAAAACTGGTCAAATAAAGTTTGAGGCTTTTTGATTCGACCAAATATTCATTGGGAACATAATCAATAACCAAGTGTGCAAAATCGGGTTGGCCAGTTACAGGGCACAGCGAAGTGAATTCGGGCGCGGTAAAGCGCACTGCATATTGGGTTCCGATGTGAGGGTTTGTAACTCTTTCAAGAACCGCTTCTTCGGGCGAACTTGCCGCACTCGCGCTCTGCCCAAGTGCCGCAAGATCCGAATAAATGTCATTATTTTTATTGCTCATGCAGGTTTATAGCCAATTCGAAAGGCAATTACAGCATTCATGGCTGCAATTTGGGCTTATACATAGTCACAAACCGCAAATGTGGTTTTTATTGGTTGCAGAAAGCAAAAACCAAGGTTAGCTTCCAACCAACCAAAAGTTCGGGGCGGTATCAGCCTCAGGCTTACATCAATAAAGGGTTTAGGCCCAAACAAAGTGGGAGAATATAATGACGGATTGGCGAATTAAGCCATTGGACGCAATTCTAGCAACAGCGGCAAAAAAATCACTGCACCGCAGCTTGGGCGCGTTTCAACTGACAATGTTGGGTATTGGTGCGGTAATCGGCACAGGTATTTTTGTTTTGACCGCCGAAGCCGCGCAAAAAGCTGGCCCTGGCATGATGTATTCCTTTGTAATTGCTGGTATTGTTTGCGCGGTTGCGGCACTTTGTTACGCCGAACTTGCGGCGATGGTTCCAGTTTCAGGCTCGGCCTACACTTATACCTATGCGGTTATGGGCGAATTATTAGCGTGGATGGTCGGTTGGGCCTTGGTGCTTGAATATGCGGTCGCAGCAGGGGCGGTGAGTGTCGGCTGGTCTGGTTATTTTGTCGGGCTTCTTAAGAACGAGCTGGGAATTATTATCCCCCAAGCGCTCGCGGTTGGGCCCAGTGCGGGGGGGATTGTAAATGTTCCCGCTTTCTTGATTGCCCTTTTGGTAACTTGGTTATTGGTAATTGGCACCACCGAAAGCGCATTCGTAAATTCAATTTTGGTAGTAATAAAAGTCACAGCTCTTACCATTTTCATTTTCTTTGCCTATAAATTTATTATGGCAAACCCTGAAACATCAAAAGCGCATTTTGACCCGATAGCGCCGCTTGGCTTCGGAGGCATTGGGGCCGCAGCGGCATCAATATTCTTTGCTTATGTTGGGTTTGACGCTGTTTCCACTGCGGCGGAAGAAACAAAAAACCCACAACGCAATATGCCAATTGGCTTGATTGGCTCCTTGGCCATTTGCACCATTTTCTACCTTTTGGTTGCTTCAGGCGTTATTGGCACGGTCGGCGCGCAACCAATGATGGACGCGGCGGGCAAAGGCTTGGCACCGGGTTCATCGGAATTAACTGCAGCTTGTAGCGCAATTGGCGACAATGCTGTGGTATGTTCTAAAGAGGCTTTGGCTTGGACTATGCGCCAAATCAACCAGCCGACTGTAGGTTCCTTGGTTGGTCTTGCCGCTGGTATTGCACTGCCAAGTGTGATTTTGATGATGATGTTTGGGCAAACCCGCATTTTCTTTGTGATGTCGCGAGATGGCCTTTTGCCTGAAGTATTTTCAAAAATACATCCAAAGTTCAAAACACCGCATGTGATTACATTGATTACAGGGGTTTTTGTGGCTTTCTTCGCTGCGTTTTTCCCAGTAGGCGCATTGGCGGATATTTCAAATGCGGGAACGTTGTTCGCTTTCGCCACGGTCGCAGTTGCTGTGATGGTTTTGCGCAGAAAGGACCCCGATCGCAAACGCCCTTTTAGGACCCCATATGTTTATCTAGTGGCACCAATCGCGATTGCTGGTTGTTTATATTTGTTCTTCAAATTATCGGCATACACTTTGCTGTTGTTCGTTGTATGGGCTTCGATCGGCCTAGCAATCTACTTCCTCTATAGCCGTAGCCATAGCCATGTGGGCAAAGGTATTATAGATGTTCATGAAGATGACCCCGATATTCCGCCGTCTTCGGTTCCACCGATAGAGTAAATGCTCCAAAAATTGAGGTTAAAAGGCGGGAGAGTTTCCCGCCTTTTACATAAGTGAACCATATGAATATTCCAAATCTAGTGACTGAACGCCTTCTATTGCGCCCACTTTGCCATAAAGACGCGCCACAAATACAGGAAAAATTCCCGCATTGGGAAATTGTCAAATATCTTAGCGTCGTGGTGCCATGGCCCTATCCAGACGATGGCGCTGAAGACTTTATCCGCGATATTGCTCTGCCTGCGATGGCGCGTGGTGAGGCTTGGCATTGGTCAATTCGTCCTAAAAGCGCTCCCTCCGAGCTCATTGGTGTAATCAGCCTTCGAAAAGGCGATGATAATCGCGGGTTTTGGTTGGCTCCGAATTGGCAAAAACAGGGCCTTATGAGCGAAGCCGCGATTGCCGTCACTGATTTTTGGTTCGATGTTTTGGGTGAAGAAATTATGCGCATCCCTAAAGCGATTGAAAATGAAGGCTCGGTGAAAATTTCACAGCGTAGCAATATGCGCCCCGTAAGAACCGAAATCCGCGAATATGTGGGCGGTAAAATGATGTCGCAAATATGGGAAATAACCCGTGACGAATGGGCCGATTTTCGAAGCAAAGGAAACGATAATTGATGTCGCGCAAGTCTGAGCAACTTCCTCTTGCAAAAATCAAAAACTGCTGTAAGTGTAATAAGATAACATAACACCGCACCAATAGGGAAAATAATGTTCTTTGACGCGCCTCCTCCTCCGCCACCAATTGAACAACACGTAATTGTGGTAACAGCTTCCGCTCTGTCAAGTTCCAAAGATGCAATAAACCAAGGCGTGATTGTGCTCAATCGCGAGGCGGCCTTGCTCAATTCTGCGGGTGGCGGCATAGGCGAAACTTTGGCTGGGCAGGCTGGTGTAAGGGCGACATTTTTTGGCCCCAACGCGTCACGCCCAATTATTCGCGGTCTTGGCGAGGACCGCATACGGCTACTATCCAATGGTTTGCAGGGCATAGACGCCAGCACAATTTCGCCAGATCATGCTGCTGCTGTTGACGGGCTTGAGGCGCAATCAATTGAAGTATTAAAAGGCGCAACTGCATTACGATTTGGTTCAAATGCGGTTGGCGGTGTGGTTAACATTGTCGATGGTCGTTTGCCAAGCCGCATCACTCGCGAGGGCGTTTCGGGCGATTTTTTCGCAGGCCTTAACCCACGGGATAAAGCTAGCTCGCTTGCCGGCAATATTTCATATTCTACCGATAATTTTGTGTTCCGTCTTGACGGTTTGCGAAGGCAATCAGGTGATTATTCAATCCCCGGTTTCGCGCAAACTTCTGACATAAGGGCGGTCACGGGTGACGATACCCAAGGGCATGTTTTCAATAGTGGCGGTGAAATATGGGTGCTTGGCGGCGGATTAGGCTTTATTGGTGATAATGCGCGATTAGCAATTTCCGCGCGTGAAACTGGCTCTGATTATGGCATTCCCGGTGAAGAGGCCAATATCGAACTTAAACAAAACCGCATCGACATGGCAGGGGCTTTGAACTTTGATTTTGTGGTCAAAGAGCTAAGTTTTGCGGTTTCGAATGGCAATTATTCCCACGCCGAAATTGAACATAGTGGGGCAATAGGCACTATTTTCAGATCCAGTGGTTATGAAGGGCGTGTCGAAGGACGAACTAGCAAAATCGGCAATTTTGAAGGAGTTTTCGGCCTGCAAATTGGGGATAGAGACTTTGCCGCAATTGGCGATGAAGCTTTTATCTTACCTGTCAATATTAAAAACAATGGTGCATTCGCAATTGGTCATTTTGAAACTGAAGCTTGGGGCAGTGAATTTGGCATTAGGCGTGATGTTGCAAACTATAGTGGCCTTGCGGGTCGCCGCAATTTTGATAGCAATAGCGCCTCATTGAGCGGATTTATCAAACCAATGGAGGGGCTTCGATTAGCGCTAACATTGGCGCAAACCACGCGCAACCCAACCGAAGTTGAATTATTCGCCTATGGCCCTCACGCTGCCACCCAAAGTTTTGAAATTGGCGATGTTAATTTACGCGCGGAAACTGCACGTTCAGTCGAATTGGCGGCCATTTATCGAGCCCCAAAAACCAATATTGAACTAAATTTTTGGCGTGCCAATTTTGATGATTTTGTCTCATTTAATCCTACAGGTTTGATTGAAGATGGCTTGCCAGTTTTCCAAGCTTCGCAAAAAGATGCCGAATTGTCCGGGTATGAATTGGTAGCTCACCATCATTTGGGTGTCCTAAGTGGCGCTGAAATTCGTGGTGACATTGCACTTGATTTTGTGCGCGGCAAATATGTGGTGGGCGGCAATATAGCGCGTATGCCACCAGCCTCAGTGACATTTGGCCTTGAAGCGCTATTTGCAAATTTTACCGCAAAAGCCGAAGTGCAGTTTTTGGACAATCAAAACAAAATCGCGCAATTCGAAACTGCGACGAACCGCGCGCAAATCTATAATCTCGAATTTAACTTCACGCCGCCGAGTTTTGACAAATGGAGCATCAGCGCCCAATTGCAAAATATAACCGACCAAGAAGTGCGCGAACATACGTCGGTGCTAAAAGACTATCTCCCAAGACCCGGCCGCACCGTAAACATAAGCGCGCATTATCGGTTTTGACGCTAGCGCGCCTAACGTTCAAGTTGGATAGAATTTGCCGCAGCAATTTTGTGCGAGTTTTGGTGACAAATATGCGGTGAATACTGTGGTATTCGCTAAATATTTACTTTCGCTTCGCTGCAGGTCTCCGCGCTACGCGCTACGGCTGTTGCCGAAAATCGTGCAAAAGGGCGCGGCAAAACTGTGCAAATTGAGCGTCTAACGCGCTATATCCCCCGACACGCCGCAATCAGCCATTCGCGCTCTGCCCCTTGCAAATAAGGGCCAATGACTTGGGCTACGCGCGCATGATAAGCATTAAGCCAGTCTCGTTCTTTGTCGCTTAAAAGTTCGCGCAAAATTGCTCGCACGTCTATTGGCGCAAGGGTTAGGGTAATAAAGCGGTGCATGGCGCGTTCACCGCCTTCAGGGACACTGGCCTCGGCCACATATTGCAAATTCTCAATGCGGATACCAAACTCGCCAGCTTTGTAGAATCCGGGCTCATTGGATACAACCATGCCAGTGCGCAAAGCCACGTTTTGCAGGGCTTTGGCGATACGGTGTGGGCCTTCATGCACGCCTAAATATGCACCAACGCCGTGGCCGGTGCCGTGGTCATAATCAAGCCCAGCTTCCCATAATGCCATTCGCGCCAATGTATCGAGCATACAACCTGGCGTATTCGCGGGGAATGCCACAGTTGCGAGCGCGATATGGCCTTTAAGCACGCGGGTGAAGCGGTCTTTCATTTCTGCACTAATGTCTCCAACCGAAATTGTGCGTGTAATGTCGGTTGTTCCGTCCAAATATTGGCCACCTGAATCAATAAGGAACAGCGAATTTCGCTCAATCCTCGTGTTGGTTTCGCTATTAACGCGGTAATGAGGCGAGGCGGCATTGCCCATCGCGCCAGATATTGAATCGAATGATAAATCTTTCAATTCAGGCAATTGCGCGCGAAAGCCTTCCAAAGCCGTGCAGGCATCAATTTCAGTTAATTTGCCACTTAGCGCGTTTTCATCAAACCAATGCAGAAACTTCGCCATTGCCACGCCATCGCGAATATGGGCGTCGGTCATGCCTTTGATTTCGGTAGGGTTTTTCATGGCACGAGGTAGGGTTGTCGGGTCATCGCCTTTCACTATTTGCGCGCCCGCAGCTTCCAAAACATTGAAATATTTTGCTGATGTTAATTTGGCATCAACTAGAACCTTAGCGTTGGTCAAAGTCGCCAAGGTTGCTTCAAAATCTTCCTCGTCATGCAAAGTTACGCCATTGCCTAAATGTGCGCGAAGTTCTGGCGTGGTTTTTAATGGATTTACAAACAGGCTTGATGTCCCATCAGATTTTAATATCGCCGAACCCAATGGAAGTGGTGAGCGGATTACATCGCCGCCCCTAATATTGTAAAGCCAAGCCAATGATGCAGGTGATGTCAAAATCGCGCAATCAATGCCATTTCGCGTTAAGTCTTCGGCGATTTTGGAGCGTTTAGAAGCCGAGTTTTCGCCAGCAATTTCATTGGCATGGGGAACGATTTCTGCCAAAGGTGCTGCTGGCCTGTCTCCCCAAATTTGGTCAATCGGGTTTTGGTCCAATTCAACTAAAGTGACTTCATTTTCGCGGGCGGCTTCCTGCAAAACATTCAAATTATCAGGGGTTATCAAGCGCGGATCATAACCAATTTTAGAGTGGGGCTTGGCATGTTGTTTGAGCCAGACATTAAGACCGGCATCAATTAGGCTATGATATTCGAATAGTTTTGCGTCAGTTTGCGCCTTTACTTGCAAAGTGTAACGACCATCGACAAACATATGGGCACTGCCGGTGGCAATAATTGCCGCGCCTGCCGACCCTGTGAAACCAGTTGCGTATTGCAAGCGGTCATAGCGCGGCGGCAAATATTCGTTCTGCCACTCATCTTCATGCGGGACAATCAAAGCATCGAGGCCAAGTTCTTTAAGTTTAGCGCGAATAAGTGTGATAGCTTTTTGGCCAAAATGCTTACCACCCAATACTTCGTAATTTTGGATTTGTTTGGTCTTTTGCTTATTCGCATTTGGCATTTTTGACTTTTTCTTTCTATTGACACCAATTTATAGTTGATAAGAATGGTTTGCAACACGCCGTGACGGCAAATATTCGAGAAAAAGCACGGCAACTTTATTATTTGTAAACTGCCGTGGGGTAAGGTTCAGCCACAAATTAAGTTAGTTGGCCAAAATTCAGGCTCGAAAAGGTATTTTATGAAGGGTATGCGAAGCCTTGAGGCATTGTATGAATTTGGCTCGACTAGCCGAGTTCTCAATTTACTGCGTGCCCATGCCCAACACCATCAAGAGCCTGAATATGTTTCAAAACCAATGTTCAAAAATGTGCGGCTAAATAAATCAATGATTGTGAAGCATCGGTTGCGGCCTGATGAGCAATATTTAATGGCGCGCAGGCAACGCGTGGCGACCAAAATAATTTTTCCGCTTATTGGCGATTCCTTGGATTTGGGCGGTCAATCAGTTTTTGTGGGCCAAAATAATTTCAAAAAGACGCTTTGCGAAACTTTGGGTGTGACAGAGGCGGTTTTGAAGTCTGACATTGAGACATTGAATATAATCAATAATTTGCCTTCTTTGGACCCGTTTTTGTTGCGTGAATATTTGCGCAAACACAATATTAAGCCTGCAGATTGCTATTTCGACATTTCGCCGGTGGACGTAGAAAAAATGCGTGAATTTGCGGGTGAAGAAGTCGCAAAATTAGTGGGTGTCGCTTTTGCAACCGAAAAAGGTTATGTTTCGCGCGAACTAACCGAAAAAATGGTCGAGCTTATTTTGGCAAATGAGGCAGATGAGAAACTAGACCCGTTACGGGTTGCGCTTGGCCTGCAAGGCGACGATTTTCGTGAAGGCATTTTTGCTTGGCGCGGGTTTTTGTTTTTTAAGTGGCAATTGGCTGACCTTTTCCCACAACTTCGTTCAGTAGTTAGATCCATTGAAAAAGTGCGAGTTATTAATTGCACAAGCCGTGAGCTCAGAGCCAATGTCGAAAGCCTCACTAAACAGCTGCAAAAATCATTGGCCGATGTCGCAAAAGAATGCCGTTCCATAATTACACTTTATGACGATGCGTTTTCGGATTTAGTGGACCGCGCACACGCCCAAGCGTTCCGTAAATTCTTGCTCGACAGCCCAATATTGTTTTTGGAACTCGGGAGTTTGATGGGGATTGTTTCTCATATTTGCTCGTTCTGGCAATTCAGGTTTAAAGATGGACAAAATCTAACCATTGACGCCTTAGAATATGAAGACATATTATCCGAATTTACGACCGCACTTGGTGCAGACAAAGGCGCAACCGACGCGCCGCAATTAAGGCGAATTGCGTAATTTTACGCTTGATTATCGAGGTTTTTGATACGTCAAAGTTGACCAAACATCGTGGCGAAACCGGTTAACTAAGACCAAGCCTTTTTGCGCATAAGCCCTGCGGATTGCTGGTTCTTGGGTGGTCAATAGCCCCGACAATATAATAAAGCCTCCTTTTCCAACACATTCACTCAAATCCCTTGATAATTTAATCAATGGTTTCATCAATATGTTAGCGAAAACCAAATCATAGCCGCATTTTTTGCGAATATTTGGCCTGCGGACGCCATTGGCAACATATGAAATTATGTTCTTGCTAATTTGGTTCAATTTCATGTTTTCGCGCGCAACTGCTTCGGCTCGCGGGTCTATTTCAGTGGCTATAACTTTGGCACCAAGTTTCGCAGCCGCAATTGCCAAAACCGCCGAGCCAGTGCCGACATCGAGCACTTTGCGCGGCCTTGCATTGCGGCGTTTTAGGCGTTCCAGTCCCAACAAACAGCCCAATGTAGTGCCATGATGGCCGGTTCCAAATGCTTCACCCGCGTCGATAATAATTTCAATTTTTCCAGTGCGAGAAGTGCGGCGGTCATGGTCGCCAACAATCCGAAAACTGCCAGCTTTTACCGGTGGTAGGCCATCAAGCGACATTTTTATCCAGTCACTGTCTTCTAATGGGGCATAATTGGCGTCTAAATCTGGACAGCCAAGCGCCAAAGCGCCAATACCATTTTGCGCCACAGACTGCTCATCGCAATAGGCCTCGAGCCGATATTGCCTGCGCTCAAGTTCATGCCATGAAACCGCGCCAAAACCGCCGATTTGATCGAGTAAATTGACCGCTTCCTCGATTGCCCCACGAGAGCCAATTGCATTAAGTAAAAACATGCGTTTGCACTATAATCTTCATGGCGGTTTGTCATCATTTTCGTGCATGTATTTGTGACAAGTGCATCCGACGCTATAGCTTCAAAATGCAATCAAATTGCATTGAAGAGATTGTGACTTATGGGCAGCTAAGCCGCACCAATGGATTTATCCCGCGTTCAGTTCCAGCGAAAGTCTCTTTAGCTAGCCCGCCACATTGATAGGCGACGCGATAATCCTTGGGACAACCAGAAGAGGGGTCACCAATAACAGAATAGTCAACTTGGTAATCGCACGAAGATTTGCCATTGCATTGTTGTGCAATATGGCTAGTCACATTTCCACGTGTTACGCCTTGACAATTCCCCCCATAAGTCGCCTCTGTCACCCGAATTGCGCCACTTCCCGCGCTTGGTGTGCTCGAATTGCTCATATTACCGGTGCACATACAACTATAGCTAGACGCCCCGACTTCTCTGCCGCCCCAGCCAACCCAACAAGCATTTGACCATTCGGGCCGCAAATTATAGCCAGCGCGAAAGCCTTCTCCATTTTGATTTGCGGCGCAGACAAAGAAAGTCTGCCCGTTAATGTAGGTGCCGCTTACCACAGGCGACGAACCGGCGGCTCTACATACATTATCACATGACTGCCCTTGTCCGTTCACCCAAGATTGCCCCGAGGCCGTAGTAACAAGAGAAACAGCGATGCCAAAAGCAATTAACATTCGCATTGCTTTGCTCCTTTTATCTTGCGATTTAACGGCGCAAAGACCACCGCCTTCATCGCGCTATGTTAATCGGGATAAAACACCCATCAACCTTGTCAAAATACTGCCAAAAAGCGGCTGAGTCTAACGATTTACTCATCAGTAACAAAGTTTCAAAAATGAAGGTGAAGTTGCTAAGCGCGAAATAGCAAATTGCGAAATGCAGCAGCGAAAGTGATTTTTTTTTGCCATCGAATTAGACCTCACCCCTTGGAATATGACGAGCCAAGCATTAGATGGAAGCAATTGGGGAAAGAAATGAAATTTGTGCCGCGCCTTTTTGTTGATGATATGCTCGGTGCGGGCGTTGAAATTGAAATTTCCAAGGCCCATTGCCATTATTTATTTAATGTCTTGCGCCTTGAAAAGGGTGAGAGTTTTCTTGCATTCGATGGCAAAAATGGCGAATGGCGAATTGAAATTATTGAAGCCTCTAAGAAACATGGCGTGGGCAAGTGCGCCACACAAACGCGGGCTCAAGACACACTTCCCAATCTCACACTCTATTTCGCGCCAATCAAAGGCCATCGCAATGATGCGATAATCGAAAAAGCCACTGAACTAGGGGCCGCCCACATCGTGCCGATTATCACCGAACATACAATTGTTCGTAAAACCAATACCGAAAAAATGCGGCAAATTGTGATTGAAGCAGCGCAGCAATGCGAACGGCTTTGCGTCCCACAAATTCACGAGCCAATTTCGTTGGAACAATTATTGGCAAATTTGGACAAGAACCAAACAATTATTTTTGCCGACGAAGCAGGGGAGGGGCATTTTGATGCCCATTCGCTCGCAAATGCTTCGGAATCCATTGGTTTGCTGGTCGGGCCAGAAGGTGGATTTTCCAGCAGCGAACGCGAAATGATTCGTGATTGCAAACAAGCAATTGCAACCTCTTTTGGCAAAAGGATTTTACGCGCCGATACCGCAACTTATGCAGGTCTAACCCTTATCCAAGCATTATGGGGCGATTGGAAAAAGCAAACATAACAAATTTCCATTTGCAATTTCATCAAAATAATAATTATTGTCATTTCCAAAAGAAAGAAATCCATGCCTGAATTCGATAAATACTCCCCTATTCAAAACTTCGACGATTTGCTGCACAGCTTCCAAAAGGGGTGCAAACCGAAATCCAAATGGCGCATTGGCACCGAGCATGAAAAATTTGGCTTCTACAAAGGCAGCAATTTGCCAGTGCCCTATGAAGGCGATAATGGCATTGAGGCATTATTATTAGGCATGAAAAATGGTGCCAATTGGAACGGCATTTATGAGGGTGATAAAATAATAGGTCTGGTTGATGGTATGGCGTCAATAACGCTTGAACCAGGTGGGCAGTTTGAATTGTCTGGCGCGCCGCTTTCGAGTATTCACGAAACTTGCAAAGAAATTGCCCAGCATTTGAAATGCGTCCGCCGTGTAGCTGACCCGCTCAATATCGGCTTTTTGGGGCTTGGGTTTCAGCCACTTACAGCGCTTGAAGACGTGCCGATGATGCCCAAGGGCCGCTATCAAATTATGAAAGCCTATATGGCCAAAGTTGGGCGTTTGGGGCGGCAAATGATGTTCCGTTCCTGCACTGTGCAGGTCAATTTGGACTATTCTTCCGAAGCCGATATGGCGCAAAAATACCGCACATCAATGGCATTACAGCCAATTGCAACCGCGCTTTTTGCCAATTCACCATTTGCCGAGGGCAGAGCCAATGGCTATCAATCCTACCGCGCGCAAGTTTGGACTGATACTGATCCTGATCGCACTGGCACATTGCCATTTGCGTTCAAAAAGGATTTTGGCTTCGCTGATTATGCCAATTATGCGCTTGATGTGCCGATGTATTTTGTCAAGCGGGACGGTATTTATCATGATGTTTCGGGCCATAGCTTCCACGATTTTATGGCTGGCAAACTTCAAGGATTTGAAGGGCAATTGCCGACCATGAGTGATTGGGAAGACCATTTGACAACTTTGTTCCCCGAAGTTCGCTTGAAATCCTTCCTCGAAATGCGCGGCGCCGATGGCGGCCCGTGGTCGCGGCTTTGTGCGCTGCCTACCTTGTTTGTTGGGCTTTTATATGACCAAGGGGCATTGGACGCGGCGAGCGAACTTTGCAAAGATTGGGATTTTGCCGATGTTGAAGGCTTAAGGCGGGCAGTGCCGTTTTTGGGCATGGACGCCAAAATTCGCGGTCGCCGAGTGCAGGAAATTGCAATCGAAATGTTAGAAATCGCCAGAGCAGGCTTAAATGCCAGAAATGCACTTAATGATGCGGGCGATAATGAAACTGGGTTCTTGACTGAATTGGAAGAAATTGCACGAACCGGAAAATCGCCTGCGCAAAGTCTCTTGAATAAATATGAAGGCGAATGGGCGCGCGATATAGGCAAAATATACGAAAACTGCGCTTATTAAATCAATGAATGAAGCCACACTAACTCGCTTTTGCTGCCTTCTCCAATATCTCTAAGGCGTGTTCTAGTGAGTGGGGCGGCGAATGATTGACTATCTCCGCTTCCATCAATTGGTTGATTTCCACGTCGGTCGCTTTCGGATATCCTTTGCGATAACTTTTCAGCGCGTCCAGCAGCCAAGGTTGCGCTTGTTCCATTGTCGGCGGATATCCCGCCGCTACCAATTGTTGCGTTGTAAATTTCATATAACAAGTTTCAACGCGCAATTCCTCTACTCGCTTCAGCAGATATTGTTTCTCCTGCGGGTCTTCCTCCACTTGCGCCAGTGCTTCTAACCCCGCCGCCATCGCTAAGCGCATTGGGCGCGGGAAATTCATCTGGGATTCTTTTTTCACCTTCGTGTCCAGCAATTGTGCAAATGTTAGCTTGTGTTGTGCGGCTCTCATCAGTATTTCGTTAGCGTGTTCCAGTGAGTGAGGCGGATATCGATTGACTATTGTTGCTTCCAACATTTGGTTGACTTCCGCCTCGCTCGCCTTGGGATAGCCCGTGCGAATATCCCTCAAGACTTCATTCAACCAAGGCTGGGCCTGCTCCATTGTCGGCGGATATCCCGCCGCGACCAATTGTTGCGATGTAAATTTCATCTTTTAGTTTACCGCTCTTTACAATCACTATCCAAAGCGCTTTTTAAACAAATATGTCAATAATATCATTTTGTCTTTTTAAATCCAATACACATCTTGCCAAATCGACTTATTTGATAATTTGAACAAAACAGGTGACTTTCATTTTAAATTGTGACCAGTTAAAAAACAACAAAAGGAGAAAATAACATGGACTTAAGCGGTTTTAGAATTGGCGAATTATCGATCGAAATGACTGTGCTTTTATTGGCGGTGATATTGGGCATGCTGCATGTCCTTGGGCAGTCGTTAAGTGGTTATTTAGATCGCGGCACAAAATGGGCGCTTGGCCTTCGCGATGATGCGCCGCCGCTTTCAATTACGGCTGCGCGGATTGAGCGCGCCTCCACCAATTTCAAAGAAAATTTCCCGATTTTTATCGCGCTAATGCTGATTGTCGAAATCACAGGAAAATCGAACGGCATCACGCAAGCAATGGCGGTGACGTGGCTTGGGGCAAGGACATTATATTACCCAATTTATGCCCTTGGCTCGAAACTACGACCATATATTTACACGGTTTCGGTTTTTGCAGTTTTCACAATACTATTCCAATTATTCACTAACTAATCTAGCAATTATCAAAGCCAATGCCGCAATGTGTAGTGGGGGCTTGTCGCCCTCTCATTTCTGTGGTCATTTGGGGCAAATATTTCATTACATAAAAAGTTCGGGGATAATATAATATGTTCGGTTTAGTTATTGATGCTGGCATCATAATCACTCTGGTCACTATGGCCATTGTAGGTATGCAATTGCGCACGCATCCGCGTGGTTTGGTAATTTTGTTCTTCGCAGAAATGTGGGAGCGTTTTTCATATTATGGAATGCGCGGCCTTTTGGTATTTTTCATGACCCAGCATTTCCTGTTTTCAGATGACGCCGCAGCCAGCCAATATGGTTCTTACACTTCTTTGGTATATTTAGTGCCGCTAATCGGTGGCATGTTGGCAGACAGACTTTTGGGAACCCGCAAAGCAATTGCGTTTGGCGCATTATTATTGGTCGCGGGTCATACCGCAATGGCAATTGAGGGCCAACCGAATACGCAAATCTTGAGCTATCAAGGCGCAAAATACGAATTCAATGTTGAAGGTCGCGGTGCAGACCGTGAGGTTAGACTTCAAGTTGGTGATAATAAATATGATTGGGGCGCATCTACTGATGGGGGCCTTGAAATCAAAGGCCTTCCAAAAGACGCGCCAATTCCTTCGGTTTTGCCAAAAGGCAGCTATGAATTGGAAATCGCAGGCAGGCAGCCGTTCTTTGAAGCTATGTTCTATACAGCTCTTTCCTTGATTATTCTGGGGGTTGGTTTCCTCAAAGCAAATATTTCGGCAATTGTTGGCCAGCTTTATCCCAAAGATGACCCAAGACGAGATCCTGGGTTTACGCTCTATTATTACGGCATCAACCTTGGCGCATTCTGGGCGGCAATTCTCTGCGGCTTCTTGGGGCAGAATATTGGTTGGTGGGCCGGTTTCGGCGCGGCTGGCATTGGTATGGCTCTGGGCTTTGTGGTTTTCGTGTGGGGCAAACCTTTGCTTGAAGGCCACGGCGAGCCGCCAAAACCCGAAGTTTTGAAGCAAAAACTTTTTGGGCCAATCAATAAAGAATGGGCCGTATATTTGGGAACCATACCTGCGCTTTATTTGATTTACTTATTGGTGCAACATAATGACATTGTTGGCTGGATGTTGAGCTTGGTTTCAATAGGAATGATGATTTTCTTCTTCATTCAAATCACCCAAAAATGCACAAAGGAAGAGGGCGGGCGGCTTATACTGGCGCTTATTTTGATTTCCGCATCGGTTGTATTCTGGACATTATTTGAACAAGCTGGAACTTCACTTAACTTATTTGCCGAGCGCAATACTAATTTGGCACTTCCAGGCGGCGGCGCAATGACTGCGGCGCAAACCCAAAGTTTCAATTCTGGCTTTATCCTTATGCTGGTTCCAGTGTTTTCGGCATTGTGGGCATTTTTGGGAAGCCGCAATATGGATCCAAATCCAGTTTTGAAATTCTCAATTGCCTTGTTGCAAGTCGGGCTTTCATTTTTGATACTGGTGTGGGGCGCGCAATTTGCCGACGCGCAATATCGTATTCCGCTTATGTTCTTGATTGTGGCGTATCTAATTCAAACTACTGGTGAATTATGCTTAAGCCCAGTTGGCTTGTCTTGGATGACCAAACTATCAACACCCACCGTTATTTCAACCTTGATGGCGACTTGGTTCTTGTCATCTTCATGGGCCCAATATTTGGGCGGCTATGTGGCAAAACTCGCGTCAGTGGAAACAGTTGCGGGCCAAGTTCTTGATCCGGCTGCGGCACTTGCCACATATGTTGATGTGTTCGGTCAATTGGGTTGGTGGACAATTGGTATTGGCATCGCACTCGGTGTGGCCTCGCCATTCTTGAAAAAATTGGCGCATGGCGTGAAATAGGCTGTCAAACACGAACAAAAATGAAGCGCCATTTCGTTTGAGATGGCGCTTTTTTTTGATTTATAGACGATATTTATTGACGTGGCGTGTTGCGCAGGCCCTTGTCTTCAGCTTCAATCTCTTGAGAGTTAATCGCTATTGAAACTTCGCCACTGCTTTGCTTTGAAGTAGTTCCGAGTGGGTGGAGTGTGCCGTTTAATGCGGCAGTCATATCCTCGATCGACTGTTCAAAGCTGGGCGCGGTTATGTAACCACGATAAGTGTGGTGACCTGCACCATTGACGCCGATTAGCATAACCGAAAATCCGCTCGCGCGCTCGGCACCTTTCATGTCAGTTTTAAGCATTTCGACAAGCGGCGTGCCATTGCTCGCTTCTGGTTCAACGGAAAGATACCGATCATCGGCGCGATACCTTAAGACTAGATTTTGACTACTTCCACGCGTCAATACAAGAGTGCAGGCGTTTGGACGTGGCGCGTTCGTTGGGTTCGCACTTAACGGCTCGAAGGATGCAGCTGATAAAACACCACCATACAAAGCGACCACGGCTCCGTCCGCAAGTCTTGCCCGCCTATTTGGCGCTGCTAGCATAGCAGCACAGGCAGCGCGGTTTTCAACAGCTTCTATTTGTAGTGCAGCAAACTCGGCAGCGGCGGCCTCAATAGCCGTGGCATTATCTTGATATGTTTGGCGGATTTTCAAACGAAAACCGTCGCGATCAAGAAGTGTAATCGCATTATAGAGATTAGAACCAGCCTGGGTTGCTTCAAGCCTAATGGCTTGCGAGGCAATATTGCCAAAAATAACTGAAGGCGCGGTTTGAACAATTTCGCCGCCCGCCGATTTTTCGGTGAGTATTGGGCGGCCAATTGTATTCAATTCGTTTGTTTGACTGTCAGCTGCAGGGTAATAATAAACTGACAATAAGTTCGCGCTGTTCGGAACAAAATATGTGCATGAAACATTATTAGCCGCGTATTCGTGGCCATGTAATAGAGCGTAATTTCCTACCAAGGATTCTGGACATTTCAAACGAGTTATTATGTGGCGATGTGCAGCTCCGTTTTCAGATGGCTCAGCCCAATTCCCCCGCATTCTTATGCCGCTTTGCGCCCATGCCAAATGCGGCAGACCGCTTACAATCGCGATTATGCATACCAGAACTTTGTGCCGTTCATTCGCCTTCATGTTCGTCCCCTTTTGGTGCTTAGAGCAATATACGCATGTTGCACATCAAAATGGGATTGCCAATACTGACTAAAGTGCTTTCCTAATCGAAATACTAAAAGCTGGTTTCAAATCGCGATAGCGGAAGTGGCCGCCATTGGTTTGCCCATCGGCACGCGATACCAAATAATCGGTTCTGAAACGCCTAATCCTCAGGCCATTTGGCAATTCAAGGCTTGCGCTAATGGTCAAGTCTTTTATGCCTTTATATTCGCCATCAATGCCCCAAAAACTCGCGGGAGGCCACAAATATGACGAAAAGCGATTAAACTGCACCCCTCTGTCACCACGATTGTAAAACGCACTCATTGAATATTTGCGTTCTTCATTATTATAGGCGATTTGCGCTTCAAAATTTCTCTCGCCTTGGCCATTATTCTCGCGCGGGCGATTAGTAATTGGATCAATTAATTTGGAAATGCGATAGCGCCATTCGGACTTAATTTCCAAGCCTCGAAGCAAATTATCAAGTGGCAAAGTCAGGCTATAATCAAAACCATGGCGATGCGCATTGGGGATATTGCCAGTGGCTTCGCCGACAATTTGACCATTTTCAAAAACTGGAATAGTTGTTAATGCGTCGGTGATGTCTTGATTTAGCCATGATATTTTCAATGAGCCGCGCGTGCCCCATTTCCTTTCAACCGATAATGTGGTTTGGGTAGTTTGGTCAGGGCGCAATTCGGCATTGCCTTGGTTTTGATTGCCTTCACTCAAATTCACCGAAAACGCAAAATCACTGAAATCCAACTGGCCCAACACTTTCTCAATGCTGGCATTGACAATCCATTGCGGGCTGGGGCGGTAATTGATGGCAAGGCGCGGCTTAAGATACACATAGCTGCGCTCATTGGCATTTGCGCCTTCTTGGCTAATTCGCGACCATTCTGTGCGCAATTTACCTTCCAAACTAAGGGTTGGATTTATAGCCCAAGTGTCCGCTATAAAGGCTTCTGACCTAATTTCTTGCACCTGGGTGCGTGACTTACTACTGGGATCGAGAATAAAACCCGCTCCAGTGTTTTCGTAAAAATTGCCTTCATTATCAAGGCGAGTAAGGCCAGTTTCTCCTCCGAAACTTATTGAATGTTTGCCAAAAACCCTTGCAAATTCTAACTGCCCCGCAAATTCATCGGTGACTGAATTGGAAGTGAACCTAGTGAAAGTCGCGGGCCGGCCCACCAAATTGAAGCCAGCATCATAAAAATCATTGTCATTTTCGCGGCGTGCAATCAAATTCAACTTGCCCTCATAACCGAATATTGGCCTCTCAAACCTTGCGCCAAAACTAATATCGGGGCCCTTGCCATCGTCATGGCCGCTATCGACCCTAAAAGGAGTGTTTTGACCGGTTAAAGTTATGATATTATG
The DNA here is from genome assembly GCA_009773395.1 of Hyphomonadaceae bacterium. Classification (GTDB taxonomy): domain Bacteria; phylum Pseudomonadota; class Alphaproteobacteria; order Caulobacterales; family Aquidulcibacteraceae; genus Pseudaquidulcibacter. Next base: position 46,660 of record WRPI01000005.1, read on the forward strand.
CCAGGGTCTCTGCTCATGATATTGCAAAAATGTAAAATCAAACTTGGACTTAGTGCGCCCAATATTGCCGTCAAGACCCAATATAATCCGTCCATATTTGACGTTTTCATAATCATAATTTGGACCGAATTGGGTAATATTGCCTTGATTATCAACTAAGCCTTCACCTCCAAACCTTTTGGTGCGATCGCCATACCCAGCATCCACTTTCACACTATAATTATAGCCGCGATAGTTGCCATTATGGGTTAAATTGATTTCGGGAATAATGATATTATGGTGGCGCAAACTGCCTGCCAATGTCACACTAGTGCTATTGGTTGCCGAGGTTTTGCGCACAACATTTATCAATGAAGCATGGCCGCCACCAAGTGAACCAATTGCGGCACCTTGCAATAACTCAATCCTCTCAACCGACGCTGCGGGGATTGTATCCAAGAAATTTCGCAAACTTTGATCTTTGGAACTCGGCCTTGAGCCGTCAATTAAAACATTGCCCGCAGAACCTGCAAGCCCACGAACTTCATCGCCTTCTTGGATTGCAAACCCCGGAACTTGCCTCACCATATCTGCGGCAGTATCGGGTGAAAATTGCGCAAAAAATGTCGGAAGATAGACCAATGCGCCATTGGCGGATGTTGAAACTCCGGGGTTTTGGCCGATTTCGGTCGCAATTGGTTGCTCTGTCGCCTGCGCCAATTCAGTTGCCAATGCAGCATTTGGCGCAACAAGAAATACCAATAATGCTATTTTTGAAACCGAATATTTCATGGTTCACCCTCAATTTGTTTTTGTTGTTTTGACGCATTATCATTTAATTGTCAGGTTAAATTATGGCAACTTTATCGAATTGCGATATGAGTCTTTTGTTTGTAGGGATTTTGAAGCTGAAAATATTTTGGCTTTGAGGCTTCGCCAAGTCGCGCTATTGTGGGTTATGAATCACTGCCTCAATCGATTTTCAAAAACCGCGATTTTTTGGCTCTGCGCCGTCATCTTGACCATTGGTCTTGGTTTTGGCCGAAATTCATATGCGCAAAATCCAAATTCGCCCGCCAAAGCGCCCGCCAAAGCCGTCACTACAGCTCCTTCACCAATTGAAGTCCGCAATAGTTTTGCTGCACTTGCAAGGCGGCTTTTACCGTCTGTTGTCGGTGTGCGCGCCAGTAATAATAATTTGCGCTCTAACCCTAAATTATTCCAAAATAATGAGGATTTGGCAGCAACTGGTTCGGGCTTCATTGTTGATAATCAAGGCCATATAATAACTAATAATCACGTGGTCGAATTGGGGCAGACTTTCCAAATATCCCTGCAAAATGGCACTATTTTAAGTGCAAGACTGGTTGGCCGTGATGCCGAAACTGACATTGCGGTCCTTAAAGTTACATCACCCCAACCATTAACATGGGTTCCGTTTGCCAATAGTGATGCCGTAAATATCGGTGATTGGGCGATCGCGATAGGAAGCCCGTTTGGGCTTGGCAATTCATTTTCGCTTGGTGTAATTTCAGGGCGTAATCGCGATTTGCAATCGGGGCGTTTTGATAATTTTTTACAAACCGATGCCGCAATCAATCAAGGCAATTCTGGCGGGCCATTATTCAACGATTTGGGGCAGGTAATCGGCGTCAATACTGCCATAGTTTCAAACCAGAATGGCGGTGGCTCGTTAGGTATTGGTTTTGCCGTGCCATCAAATGTGGTGCGCCGAATTAGTTCGGATATTATTCAATATGGCTATGTGCGGCGTGGTTGGGTGGGGTTTCGCGCCCGCCCCGCAAGTGTCAATGAAGGCACTGGCGTGGTTTTGACCGCAATTGCCGCAAACAGCCCAGCCGCACGGGCAGGTTTGAGAGCTGGGGATAGAATCTATCAAGCACGAAATCTGCGCATAACTGACCCTCGTCAATTGGCACGTTTAATTGCCGATACGCCACAACAAACCATTGTGCGAATTGATGCAATGCGCGGCAATCGGCGGATTTTTGCCAATGTTACTGTCGGTTTGGCGCCATCAAGTGCGGCATCTAGTCCAACTGGCGCAAATCCACCAGTCAATGCAATGGGCCTTGTTTTGCGCATTCCAAGCCCACAAGAAGCCGCAAGGCTTGGCCCTTCTGCCAAAGTGATAGTGGCCAGCATTGACCCATTTGGTGCGGCGCGTGGCAAATTACAACCGGGCGACATTTTACTCGAAATCCAAGGCCGAGTTTTGGCAGACCCCGCCCAAGCCCGCGCATTTCTTGCCGAAGCGGTTCAAAATCGCGGCACCGTGATTGTCAAAATAAAGCGCGGGAATGACACTTATTATGATGTTCTGACTGCAAGGAATTGAACTTATGACCTTAACCTCTTCACAGCTTTTGCATAACGCTCTAGGGTCTCCAAAATGACCAAAACCGCCTCAAGGAGCAAAGTCCGTATGGAAAGAGAGAAAATCCTTACCCCCAAAGTGCACGCAGCCCTGAAAAGCTTTGGTATTTTTGGCTGGCTATTGGGTGTTTTGGGCATTGTTATATTGTCGGGCGTGGTCGCATTGGTGTGGTTGACTTGGAATTTTCAAATTCAGTCGCAAAGCGCAGCCGCAAATGACCGCGGATCGGTAACGACACATGGGGATTTTGCCGTCGGCCAACCCAAAAAGGACGACGTTTTATTTCGTATGGCAGGTTCGGCGCGAATTGGTGAAAAACTAATTGCTGAACTCGCGGCAAATTGGATGCGAAATAACGATTTTAATGGGGTTACAATATCTAAACGCGACAAAATTATTACTATTAGCGGCCTCAAAGGAACCCAATCCAAGCGTATAATAATATATTTGGGATCTTCAACTGGTGGTTTTGAAGCCATGATGGAAAACCGCATCGAAGGCGTTATTGCGGATAGAGAAATAGCGCCAAGTGAAGCCGATAGGCTGTCAGCATTTGGCGATATGTATAATGCCGAGAGCGAAAAAGTAATTGGCCACGATGTTTCGTTTCTTTTCGTCAATAGTTCAAACGGCATAAGTTCATTAAACGGTGATATTTTAAGCCGTATAATGTCAGGTGATATTAAGGATTGGTCAGAAATTTCGCCGCAAGAAAGCGGAAAAATCGAAATTTATATGGAAAATCTCCGAGGTGATAGCGTCAGTTCGCCATTGGCCAAAATATTGGGCGAAACCGAAATTGTCGATAGTGTCAAATCAATAGAAAACGCCGAAAAAACCATTGCCGCTGTTCGCAATGACGCCGATGGCATTGGCTTTGCTCACCGCGAAGGCAATATTGGTTCGGTGAAAGAAATCGCGTTTCATGAACGCAACGCAAGAAGTTTTAGCGCCAATGAGTTTGAAGTATCGACCGAAGCGTATCCATTTACGCAAAGACTTTACATTTATGTCCCGAGCGCCCATGCCAATGCGCAAATCAGAAGTTTCGCTGATTTTGCTCTATCCGAAGCTGGCCAAGTAATTGTCAGGCGCGAAGGATTTGGTGCCCATATTACTCAAGCCCTTGCATATGCCGCACCGCCTGATGCGCCAACTGAATATCGCAATTTTTCGCAAACTGCGCGGCGCATGAATTTTGATTTTCGTTTTCAATTGGGCGCGAATTCATTTGATAATAAAGCCTATGCTGATTTAGCGCGCTTCGTAATTTATATGCAAAAAAACGATATTGGCAGCAATCGCGTGGCTCTGTTTGGCTTTGCCGATAATGTGGGTTCACGGGATACTAATTTCGGGCTCGCCCAAGCGCGGGCAGATGCTGCATCAACCAAATTATCGCAATTGGGGGTTAATCCCGCACTGGTTAGGGCTTTTGGCGATGTGATGCCAGTAGGCGCAAATGCCTATGAAGCCGGGCGCATTAAGAACCGTAGGGTTGAGGTATGGATATGTCCGCCGCCTGCTTGCCCGCTTATGCATATGGCAGCGCCAACCACTAATCTCCAAGTTGCGCCGCATCAACAAGGAATACCCAATGGCGTTCGTTTGGGCCGGCCGGCAAAAGTTCAGGAGGGAGAAATCCCAATAAAGGGGTAGGGTCAGGACTCACTAATATCGACGAAAATCCGCTAAAATGGCTTCATATTGGGCGCAAATCTCACTCAAAGAGGCGATAAAGCCTCTTTTCGCAATCTTCGCACCCACTATTTTGCCATTTTAACGGCCTTTTCGCCAATATTAATGGGTCCTGACCCTAGGGTCAGATGGAGCGGGTTGAACTGCACTCGCGATTCAGGCAAAGTAGTATGATGCAAGAAGTAGTCGCAAAATGCTTTGCCGCAATTAGACTGGCAATAGAAAACGAGAAAATCCCTGGAGCTGTGCTTGGTTTGATTGACAAGAATGGCGCAAGGGCAATTGAATTTGGCGGCTTGGCGCTAAAAGTCGGCGCCCTGCGCGCAATGGCTCGAGATACGGTTTTCGATTTAGCGTCGCTAACAAAAGTGATTTTCACAACCAATGCCATTATGAGCTTGGTAGCAAAACGGCAAATTGCGCTTGATGACCCTTTGTCCAAATTCATACCAGACATAAGGCAATATGATTTATCGGCCCCAGAACGGCAATTGACAATTGAACAATGCCTTACTCATCAGACCTTTTTGCCCGCAGTTGAACCAATTTATTCATTTGGCCTCGACCCAACGACTATGCGCGCATATATATTGCAAAAGCAATGGCAACATGGCGCATTTGCCTATTCCGATATTAATTTCATGTTGTTGGGAATAGTGCTTGAGCGAGTGTTAGGCGCGCCCTTGAATGAACAAACCACGCCGCGCGGCACAACTTTCGCGCCTTCGCCTGAACATTGCGCCGCAACCGAATATTGCACATGGCGTAACCGATTGATTTGCGGCGAAGTGCATGACGAAAATGCTTTCGCATTCGGCGGCGCTTCTGGCCATGCGGGGCTGTTTGGAACTGTCGATGCAGTATTAGATTTCGCCTATGATTTATTGAACCATAAATTATTGCCGCCAGAACATACCAGCCAATTATTTGTGCGAAAGTCGGCACAACGAGCCTTGGGTTGGGAAATAAAATATGACAATTGGACTGGCGGGCAAAATTGCTCGCAAAACACAATCGGTCATACTGGCTTTACTGGCACGGGATTATGGATTGACCCCGAACGCGAAATCGCTTGGACACTTCTCACCAACCGTGTCCACCCAACCAGGCATTTTGAAAGCGGTATTATGGCGCTAAGGCGCGAAGTGGGGGAGGCGATTATTGGCGCGTATGACGCCAATTATCGCTAATACGTCCGCCCGCTATTAATCGAATAATTAAATCCAATGGTAACTGGCAGGGCTTCGCGGATAAATTGCTGCGTGAAAAGCCCGACTTCGGAAATTCGTGAACGCGGAACCCAAATTATGTCAAATCGCCTTAAACGCGGCATTTGCGCGAAAGCATTTTCACGCGCAAAAACTGTTTTCATATCATAAGTTCGCATGAATGGTTGGCCACCTACGCCGCGGCGCATAACCACAACGTCTTCACGCCTTGCGCTATTCAAAAAGCCACCAGCAATAATAATGGCTTGCAATGGGTCTATTTCACCATTCAAATCATAAATGCCGGGTTTTGCAACTTCGCCGCCAATAAATATTTTTTGTGAAGCAAAGGCCTTGGGAATAATATTGACGCTAGGGTTTTGCAATTGGCTGCGATAGCCATTTTCAAGCAGTTGGCGCAATTCATCAGGAGTTCTATCGGCCACCATTATTGGCCCAATAAGTTGCGGCGAAATGCGGCCATCAGGGGCAACGATCATGGTTCGGCTTAGTTCAGTTGCGCTTATCACCTGAATTTCAATTTCATCACCCGGATAAAAGCGATACGAATCATCGACATCGGTCCAGCTTGGAAATGGTGGAAAATTCGGGAAATGAGCAGTTGGCTGCGGGGCAGGGGTGCGAAAATTGCGTGCTTCGTTGCCGACACCTGAATAAAGCCCGTTTGAGCCGCACGCTGTTACAAACATGACAGCAATCGAAATTACCCATTTCCTAAGCATTCTGCGCTCCAAATCACTTTGCACTTAAATTTCGCGCAATTGTAAAGCTGAAATGTGTAATCATTCGTTAATAATAAATGTTCAGTTAATAATTATGAATCATTATCGATTCATTGCTTTGAAACGAAGAACTCGAACATTGATGACTTACCCTTATTCAAACAGTGGAAATCGCAATGCCTATTATGGCGATAATTCCGCGCGCCCAAATTTGGGGTTTGGTGATTGGATAAGCCTCATGCTCCGCGAAATTTGGCTGATGCTAATCGTGTTTTTATTGATTTCGATTTTGGGCATTGCTTTTGCCCTCACATTGCAAAAGAAATATACTGCCGAAGCAAGGATTTCAGTATTAGTGGGTGATGAATATGTATATGCTTCTTCGGTCGGCAAAGCGGGTGAGGGCGCTTCGCCAAAACAAGAACAAATCGTCCAATCTGAAGTTGAAATCATAAGTTCAGCCCAAGTGGCTTCGCGTGTGGTTCGCGACATCGGCATCGCTAAGTTGTTTGACGCAAAAGATATTGTTGTAACGCCGGCGCAAAATAATCCAGAATATAAATTTAATGTTGGCGTTGGCTTATTTCGCAAGCAATTAAATGCATTTGCTTCGCCAAATACCACTGTGGTGCGTTTGTCATTGGCGAACAAAGACCCGCAAGTCGCGGCAATGGCATTGAATAAATTGATTGACGAATATTTGGTATATCGGCGCGAAGTATTATTCGAAGATCGCTCGCTTGGTTTGGAAGGACAAAAAAACCAATTCACCACTGAACTTGATGCGGTGCAAAATGAAATCAACGATTTTCTTAGCGCAAATGGCGTAAGCGATTTTGATGCCGAACGCTTGGCCCTGCAAAACCTACTGGCGATTACCCGCCAAGAATTATTGATGTCGCAATCTAGGTTAAGCGAAGCCAAAGGCAGATTGGCGTCTTCAAGTAATTCGTTTTCGCGTGAGCCTTCACAAGTGCGATTGTCGTTTGAAAGCGATAATTCGCGTCGCCGCCTTGAACTGCAACAGCAATTGGCGGATTTGCTAACTCGTTACACCGAAACCAGCCAACCAGTTGTTGATTTAAGGCGACGTATTGATGCGCTCGATGCAGTGCTCGATTCCCAATCGGGGCGCGAAGCTGGCATCACTAAAGTTGGCCCAAATCCAGTGCGCGATTCATTGGCAACTGACCGTGCGCGTGCGTTATCTGACGTTCAGGCACTAACCGAGCGCGAAGCAGTTCTGGCGCAACAAGTTAGCCAATTGCAAAGCCGCGCAATGGCTCTATCTGGGCAACGGCCAGCTTTTGAAGATTTGCAAAGGCGCAAAGCCGTATTGGAAGACCAAGTTCGCCAATTTTCCACCCGTGAAGCTTCGGCGCGGGCGACGACACGGCTCAATTCAATTTCAAATGATAATATCAGGGTGATTGAACGCGCAATTCCGCCAACCAAAGGCAAAAGTATGCGCAAATTCGCAGCCCTAGGCGCAATAATGTTCGCAGGCTTCACGGCCTTGGTTGCAGGCGCAATGCGGGCTTTATCGAGATCCAATTTCCCGACACCAGGGTCGGTTGGGCGAACATTGGGATTGCCAGTATTGGCGAATGTTACCCGGTAAAACCTAATTTGCAACTTCGATTGAATCGCGGCACAAGCTTTAGCGATGGGCATATCTTTAGATGATCTTCAAAATGTATGGTCGGCTTTAGCTGGCGCTACAAGCATGAACGGCGCGACCATTATGTTCATTGGCGCGCGCTTGGGTGACGGCACTTCTGATTGTGCGCAAAACTTCGCAAAACTGGCCGCAACCAGGGCCGAGCGCTCGGTTTGGCTAATAGATTTGGATTTCTTTGTCGATAAGCAATTTTCTTCATTGGGCGGGGCAAATGCCAAATGGCAAGGCCCATTTGACATGGCATTTGGCAAACTACCATTTTGGCGGGCAATACCTCGGACGCAATCTGACCAAGGCGAAGGCGCTTTGGTAAGTTATCGCGTCGGCAAAACAAAATTATTTGTAAGCCGTTTTCGCCGCGAAGCTCTGCAAAGCGGACAGTCAATTCAAGTGGGCCCAGCGCCAGATTATTGGCGCACAATTCGCGCTTCAATTGATGTTACTGTTATTGACGCACCAGCACTCGAAAAATCTCGCTCGGGGCTGGCGCTTTGCGCCGAAATGGATGGCGTGGTTTTGGTGGTGAATTCCGACGGCGACCCGCGCGACGCGATTGATTTACGCGATGAAGTGCTGAATCGTGGCGGGCGAATTCTTGGCGTAGTCGTTGTAAATGGGCGCACAAGTTCGAGAAACAAAAGCGCCGCCAATAAAAATAGACATCCAAGCGAACAAAACCAAGCGGTTGCCGACTTTGCATAAATTGAGGCGCGGGACTAAGAATCATGTATTCCATTGTCTTGATGCCGCAAAACAAAAAGTCCAATTTCAATCAAATACCAAAGCGCAATGGCAATTATGGCGGTTCGTGGGTAGTTAGTTCTGATATTGATGTTCTTTTTGCTTTGGCAGCACTTATTATTTTGACTCCGAGTTTTTGGTCAATTATTGCCTTGGCGATTGGCATGGACCTGCAAAATTTTCAAAATTCGCTTGTGTTAAACATCGCCAAATCGATTATTTGCTCAATCGGATTTATATTTGTTGCCGTGAAATGGGAATTGGCAGCCCATGCCGCGACCCGTTTTTTCGTGCCAATTGTATTGATTGGCTTGACTTTTTTATCGACCATTTGGTCATTAAGCCCAAGCGAAACCCTGCGCGGTTCAATCCAATTTTTCCTTATTTGGGTGTTGGGTTTGGGTTTTACTCTGCGATTTAAGCCATCAGATTTTGCAAGTTTTTGTGGCGTGGCGGGGGCAACTGCAATTGCTTTTCAAATTTTTATTCAGATTTTTGCTAAAGACGGCGCGAGTATTGGCTTTATGAATGCGGAGCTTGGCTTGGCAATTGTCGCCTTCAGTTGGGCCATGAAAACTTCCAATAAATACAAATTAATTTGGGGTGCATTCGCGCTTTTTGGCGCAATTATCGCCATTTATTCTAAAGATGAAGCCAGCTTCGGCGGAGCAATTGGCGTGTTAATGGCATTGGCAATCGAGACAATATTGAAATTTAATAGATCTCACATGTTGCAAATGGCATGGGTTTTTGTGGTGATTTTATTGGGTGCAACGATTTTCCTGATTACGCGCGGCCAAATCGCCAGTTTTGCAATTTCGGAATTGCTCGATAATCTTGGTTCGCGGTCACTTTTTGGTATTGGCTTTGGCACCAATGACGGCACAATTTTTAATGAAATTGCGCAAGGACTAGGGCTTTTTGGCCTTGGTGTGTCAGTTTGCTTGCTTATGGTTGGTATCTATTATGCGATATTCCCAATCAATGCGAATGCAAATTCGCTCTTGCCAGCTTTTGGCTTGACAGGGCTTATTATTGCGACACCTAATCAAATATATTTTGATAGTAGCTTAGTCATTATTCTTTGCGCCGTATTTTACTCAAGTTTTTGTAGTGAAATCAAGCAACCCAAAAGAAAATCTATTCGGAAACGTTAACAGATTTAAGCGAAATTGCTGCCCATATTGCCCGCCAAAGTCTCGCGGCTTTTGCGCGCACTTTAATTGGCCAAATTCGGCAAGTTGCGAACCAATAAGAAATTCTCGCCAAAAGTCCCAAAGCTGGCAATTTCGCCAAAAAACGAGCCGCTTTGGTGCTGTCAAGCTCGAGCATTTCTGGGTGTCTTTGCATGATTTGCCGAAAATTTGGCCCCGCTTTTTGAAATTTTGCCAATAAATCCTTGTCTAAATCAATGCCTAGATGCGTCGCGGGTATTTCAACATGAACTACCGAATAATTGGCGGCATTTGCACGCAAAGCCCAATCGACGTCCTCCCAACCCCAACCAACAAAATCGCTGTCAAACGGAACAGCAAGCATAATGTCACGGCGCACCAAAAGATTGGAAGTGGCAACTGCTAATGGGCCTCGCAATGTCCGTTCTTGCGCGACTAGGCAATCAATTCTCGCAGCCAAAGCCCGCGCAAGTGCATATTCGGGCGCTTTAGATGCTTGCAACATCGAAAATCCACCATAGGCAATTGATGGCGCAGTTCGATCGATGAAACCCTGCCACTTCGTAATAAAATCATCACTATCGGGCAGCATGTCAGAATCAAGAAAAAGCAAATAATCGCCGCTTGAATTTTCAATCAATATATTGCGAGCATTGGCGCGTCCGTGATTATTTGCCAATGCGATGAATTTTGCGGGGGCGTTGATGGCGTTTATGTGCGTCACGATGCTCTGCGACAACTCTGGCATTTGCGAACCATCATCGAGAATTAATATTTCAACATTTGTAGAAATCTCCGAGGATTTGAGTTCTTGCGCCAAGGCCGACAAAAGCCGTGATGGGTCATTTTTATAAACTGGCATCACAATTGACAATTTGGGTTTTGTCTTCGAAGTCTTGTCATTTGAAAATATGGTCTGTTGGTGTTCCATTTTATTTCCGCAAATAATCGCCAATTTTGTTTTTAGCGCCATTAAAATCAAGCGCCACAAGCGCAGCGCCATAGACAATTGCGCCGCCCATGGATTTCGTAATCAATTCAACGAAACCGCCAAATTTCGGCAAGATAGAAACTACAATTGTCATTACCAAACACGCACCTGCAATTTTCGCCGCTTCGAGCCACGGGATTGGCATAATAATGTGGCGTCTTCCCAAAATTGCCAAAAGCAAAAGGCCGACGGCAAAGGCAATAACTGTTGCAATCACAGCGCCATTAATGCCCATCTTAGGCAAGAGGATGATATTCAAAACAATATTTAATATTGTAGGTATTAACATAATTATCATGCGCTCTTTGGCTTTGCGCGCCAGCATGAAAGCATCTGAAAAATAATCACTTAGCCCAGCGAACAAGCCTGCAAGCGCGATCCATGGCACTATAGCAATCGCCGCTCCGCGCATTGAAGGGCCGATTAATATTTCGCACAATGGTGCAGCAATTAAAGCAATACCAAGCGCACAAGGTGCGCCAATTCCCAATCTTAGGGCAAAGCTATTATTGGCAGATTGTGCGAACGCCTGCTTGTTTTGAGTTTCGTAGGCAGCCACCAATAATGGAAAAGTGGCCGAACTTGCCCAAGCAAAAACAATATCGAGAATCCGCGCTGCAACTTGATAGCCCGCCGAATAAATGCCAACTTTGGCATCACCAAGATAGCCGGCAATCAAGAACCTATCGCCCATGTTCAGCGCCATTGTGAGAATTAATCCCATGCCAATTGGATAGCCAAAAGCCAAATATTCGCGGGCAAGAATTTGGTTGAATTTGCCGTGTTTGGCCAATGATATAATAAAAGGCCCTTCAATAATCAGCGCCAAAATCGCCGCAATCAAAAGCGCCAGAAATGGCCCTTGCTCTTTATAACCCAACAACCAAACCCCAATAATTGTCAGCACAAGCCCAGCGATAATGTGAAAACTCTCTACAAGCGCAAAGCGCATTGACTGCAAATCCATGCGGCGGGTTTCAAGTGCAATTTTCAACGCCGAGCGAACAATGGTGCCAGCAAAAGCTGCGGCTAGTGCCATTTTTGCGGCGCGTTCTGCTGGATATAAAAGCGTAACAATGACCGCTAAAACGACAAAAATGCCGACATTGATCAAATAAACGCCAAGCAGTGTCGCGAAATGATCTGCGACATTGCCATCTTCTTTGGCCTTGGCATAATTGCGACTAGCGGCAGCTTCGGCCCAAGTGAAAACCAAATAATGGACCAATGTCATTATTGTGAAAATTAGGGAAAACCGCCCGTATTCGGCGTCGCTTAAAAGGCGTGTCAATAATGCGACGGTTCCAAAACTCGCAATCGCTTGCGCCAAATTTGGCATCATATAAGCGACTAAGTGCTTCTTTAGCATGGCCTAGCGTATGGCCTTTTTGTCGCCCAAAAGCGAAGGAATGGTCATTGCCATAATGTATAAATCGAGCCAGAAACTCGAATTATCAATATAATCAGTATCAAAGCGCACTCTATCTCTAACTTCGGCTGAAGTATGGACTGGGCCGCGTGAGCCATTTATCGCTGCCCAGCCAGTAATACCGGGTTTAATGCGGTGGCGGTGGGCATAATCCCGAACCAATTTTTCGCTAAGGGCGTCACCTGTTTTCATGCCAATTGCGTGCGGCCTTGGGCCAACCAATGACATGTCTCCACTTATCACATTGAATAATTGTGGCAATTCATCAAGCGAAGTTTTGCGTATAAAGCGGCCAATTTTGGTCACTCGCGGGTCGTCTTTCGTCACTTGTTGGCTGGCTTTATGGTCAGTCATTTCGACATACATTGAACGGAATTTCCAGCATTTGAACGGTTGGTTATTAAAACCATGCCGAGTTTGGCGAAATAATATTGGCCCTTTTGAATCCATCGCAATTGCGATGGCAGTAATTATCATAATCGGGCTAAGCGCCAGCAAAGCAATTGAAGCGATTACAATATCTTGAACCCGCTTCCAAAAAGCGCGACGCGCATCTTCTGGTGTGCCCGAAACATAGGCGATTGGGAAAGCCCCCAATTTACCCAAAGTTGTTCCGTCTGCGTCAAATCCCTGCATATCAAGCGCCAATACCAATTTATTGGGCATGGCGCGCAATTTCTCGGTAAGTTGAACCACGCGGTGCTGTGCCGCGCTTGAAACCGCTATAACCACTCGGTCAACCACGGGAAGCAGTGGCCAATTCATCAAATCTTCCAAATCGCCAATAACAGGAATGTCGTTAATTTTAGACGGTGCGCGGTCCAAACGATCGTCAAATATGCCCATGAAGAAAATATCATCATGGCTGTGTTTGTCTTCAATAATTTTCTGCGCTTGATCGGTAGCGCCAACAATAACAACATTGAGCGAGAAAAACCCGATTTGATTGAGGCTGCCGACAATTGCCGCAGCGATAAAATGATATATGCTGATAATTGTGCCAGTTAGCGCAGTTATGAAAGTCGCTTCCTTTACGCATTCAATCCATGGCCGACCGGCGATTGCGGAAGTCGCAAAACCAATAATTATCGCCAAAGGCAAAGCGATTATGACGCTGCCAAACGTCTTGAAAAAATGCGTGAACGGGTTTGGGCGCGCCGTGAAATGATAAAGATCATTCTCGCGCAACACCCACCAAAGCCCTAATGATGCGCAAAACATCGGCAAAGTAACTGCCAAAGACGCCGCTAGTAACTGGTTCTGCGTGTAAATTCGCAATGTCACCGCGACACAGGCAAAAACAGTGAACAAATCCACCACTTCCAACCCGCGCGCAAAGCTGGACCGAAAGAAGCGTGCACCTCGTGCTGCCTTGCGATTTTGCGATGCTTCGAAATGTTGGGAATTGGTTCGTGCCGCTTGTGCAACTGACATCATATGCTCCTGTCGCAGCAGTATAAGAGAAACCAGTATCTGTCAGGTTAACGAGGCTGAGGATTTCCCGCCGTTGTGATGTTGATTGATGTATTTTATTGCGGTTTCAATCTTGGCAATTTGTGTTGCATCGTTTAACACCACCAAACAGCGGAGACGTGGCCGAGGGCGACAAGCACTCGTTTGCTAAATGAGCATACTCCAAAAGGGTATCGAGGGTTCACAAATTGCATCGCAATTTGGTCGCACAGCCACGAAGTGGCGAGCGCGCGAAAGCGGAAAAATTATTCGCGGTTGCGAAGAATTTTTAACATTCCCCTCCGTCATGACGTTGATTGATGTATTTTGTTGCGGTTTCAATCTTGGCATTTTGTGTTGCATCGTTTAACACCACCGAACAGCGGAGACGTGGCCGAGCGGCTGAAGGCACTCGTTTGCTAAATGAGCATACTCCAAAAGGGTATCGAGGGTTCGAACCCCTCCGTCTCCGCCATTTCGTTCACTTTGCCACCCTCGGCACTTCGTGCCTCACTCAGCAAAATGGTTTTAATCGGAGAGAAATTTTCAAAAAGCGTCGTTTTTGAAAATTGCTCACTTATTGGATTTTGGGTCGCTTCGCGCCCGATTTTGTCCCCGATTTCGATGCAGGAAATAGCTACGGCAATTAGTAGGGAAGCTCAACCAATGGAACAATCTCAAAATAATTTTTGGACACTAAGATTGCGACGGTCGATGTTGATTTTCACATTTTCATTTTTCACAATGTGCATGACAATTTCTATCACCGCCACCTTTGGCATTGGACCGGAATATATGCAAAGCCACTCGACGCTTTCAAAGACATTCGCAATTACAGGCCTCGTGTTCCTTATCGCAAATTTTCGGCAAACCATACTATTCACATTAAAGATGGCATTTTTTGGCTGGAGTCTAAAAATAAACGATAAGATAACAACAGTTCTTACGCCAAAAAAGACAATACAAATCAACACAAACTCGATTATCAATGTTCGCTGGCTAAATGCCGAAGAAGTGAATCCTTGGCAGTGGCCGGCAAACAAACCAAGTATATTGAGACTTGAGTTGGACGATGGTCGCCACCAAGATGTATTTGCCAATAACACAGTCGAAAATGGAAATGAAATAATTGACACCATTATGCATTTTGCCAATTAGAAAAAGCCCGCAACATTAACAACGAAGCGCATCAAAACTCAATTACGCAATGTCCCCGAATTGTTAATTGTTGGCGATTTATAGCGCGTTTTTTGCCACCCTATTTAATCATTCGAGCGATTGAACTTGAATGAACAGCGCTTTTACTGCTATGTTTGCACAATGGCATTCTTGGCTGACGAAAACTGCTATAAAGTGCATATGGTGCGGTCAAGCGAACTGTTGCAACCTTTCGTCACGGGCTGCCATATTTATGAAACTCTGCCCGACAAAATAGACATTTGCCATGACATAATTTTTCCAGCATGGACGACTATTCGTTTTATTATGCCCGGCGGAAAGGTCATGATTTCACTAAACGGTGAGGAATATCGTGATATTCCCATAATGGCGATGTTTGGACCGTTGTCTCTCTTAGTTCGCGCGCAAGGACTTCCGGGCCGAATTATCGGTTGCGGCGTAACCCCATTAGGGTTCGCGCGATTATTTAATTTTCCCGCAGTTCAATGCGCAAATCGGGTTTTGAACTTAGAAGAAATATGGGGCGCAAGGGCGCATTTGCTCTTTTCGGCTTTGCAGGATTGCGAAACAGCCGAAATGGTAATGGCAAAGTTCGAGGAATTTTTCGCGCCCATAATTTCCAAACTAACTGAAAAGGAAGTGCAAATCGCAAAAATGATGAATTTACTTACTGGCTCACATGGGATTGAAATAGACCGTGCAGCACAAATAATTGGTTTTTCTAAGCACCAATTTTTACGCAATTCAAAGAAATATTTCGGTTTCGCTCCGAAAATACTTTTGCGCAGGTCTCGTTTCTTAAAGTCGATACTCGCTGTTGCGTCGAACCCCACTGAAAATCCGATTACGCTCATCGATGAAGGATATTTTGACTATTCTCATTTTGTTAAAGACTGTCATTATTTTTTCCAAATGTCACCAAGCGAGTTTGTAAAATTAGATAAACCGATTGCGATGCTATCGATGAAAGTTATGCAAAAATTGACCGGCAATCAGGTTCAAAGTCTCCAACAAATAAAGTTTTGATTAGCTTTCGCCGCTCTAACCTGCTATTTTTTTACAATCCCACCCGACGATTTCCTTTATTGTTGAAATAGTCAGGATATCGGCTTCTCAAGGTTTCGAACATTAGAACGCTCTAAACCCACGTCGTTCAGTCGCGCCGAATCCTCTTTGCCAGCTTACTCAATCGATTAAGTAGTGCGCAAGGCAATAAAAAGGGGAGAAAAATGAAATTAAGAATGTATTTTCCGTATCTAGCAATAGTCAGTAGTTTTGCCGTATTGCCTAATGTGTCGCTGGCGCAGACCATATCAGGAAGTCCAGCAATTGCTTCCTATTATTCGCACGGTATGTGCCTTGATGCGCGTCAGTCCGATGGTCAGATTCTGTCTTACTCATGCCATGGCGGCTGGAATCAGGCTTTTCGTTTTGCCTCAGGTAGTTATGGGATGATTACCCTGCCAAATAATTATTGCTTGACCAGCGGGTCTGGGGCGGGGCCTTTATATGCTGCTCGATGCACTGGTTCTGCTAGTCAAAAATGGGGTTTTGTGTCGGACGGAAGTCTGCGCAATGAGCTCGGTTATTGTGCAGATATCGAACGCGGCGACCGTAGTTCTGGTGCGCGCGTTTTGGGGTGGCAATGTTCAGGATCGGGCAATCAAAAATGGTATCCTGCTGTCACATCTGCGTCTGCCAATGTTGGGCTTACTGTGGCTTCGCGCTTATCGGCCAATCGCAACAGCATTCAAGTCCTCGTCAATTCGAGTGGTTTTAGTGGTGGAAATATAGTTGCAGCGGGCGGCGGAAATATTGTCGCTGCAGGCGGCGGCAATATTGTCGCTGCTGGTGGTGGAAATATCGTCGCTGGCGGCGCAGGAAACCTTCTTTCCAGCGGTTATAGTTCACTTATTGGACAAGATGGAGCCAGCATCGTAGCTGCGGGAGGCGGTAATGTTTTGCCGCGTAACTGGAACTTCTTTTCAGGTAACGGAGCAGGAATTGTCGCCGCAGGGGGTGGCAACTAGCTTGGAATGGCGAATTTGAAAAGCCACATCAGTAAAATGTCGAGTTTATTGCACTCATTTTAACTACCGATTCACCTTAATCATTCATAGCTGATTATTCAAAATAAATTTGGGTTAAGGGTTTTAAGAATGAAGGGCGTAAGGGTTGCGGTATTGATGGGCGGATGGTCTGCCGAGCGCCCAGTATCCTTGGTTTCTGGCGCCGCCTGTGCTGCCGCTTGCCGCAATTTGGGCGCCGATGTCGTCGAAATTGACGTCAGCCGTGATATTGCCAACCAATTATCTGCGACGGCTCCCGACATCGCTTTCAACGCATTGCATGGCCCTTGGGGTGAAGATGGCCATATCCAAAGCGTGCTTGAAATCGCCAATATACCTTATACTCATTCGGGCGTCTTGGCATCGGCTTTGGCAATGGACAAAGCCAAAGCAAAAATAATAATGGCAGCAGTCGGGCTTGATGTTCCACAAGGCAAATTGATGGATAGGCAGACTGCCGCCAAATCCCACCCAATGCCGCTTCCATATGTAGTTAAACCCAACGCAGATGGCTCCTCATTTGGTGTATTCATTGTGCGTGAAGGCGCAAATCGCCCGCCAGAGCAATTATTGGATGCTGATTGGCGCAGTGGCGAACAAGTTCTAATCGAAGAATTTATTGCGGGCCGTGAATTAACTTGCGCAGTCATGGGTGACAAAGCACTGGCGGTCACAGAAATAATCACTGGCCATGAATTTTACGATTATGATGCCAAATATGCGTCTGGCGGTTCAAGCCACGTCCTTAACCCCGATGATTTGCCAAGTGATATCGTGGCCCGTGTCAAACATGACGCTTTATTGGCGCATAACATCATTGGTTGTCGCGGCGTTACGCGCACTGATTTTCGTTATGACCCCAAAACTGGGCGATTAGTTGTGTTGGAAATAAACACCCAACCGGGAATGACGCCAACTTCATTGGCACCCGAACAGGCCGCTGCAAATGGCATTTCGTTTGATAATTTTGTGCTTTGGATGTTGAAGGATGCGTCATGCCAGCGGTAAGACAGAGACGTAATTACAAATCCGCCCCTGCGCGCCGCGCGCCGCAAGTTCGCGCGCCGCAAAGACGTAAAACCCAAAGCGGTTGGTCAATGAAGCTGGGTGCCTGGGCCCACGCAAGATTGCGCGAAGCACAATATGACAGTCTATCACGCCGAGTTTTGCAGGGCGTCTCGCTTTTTGTAATTGCTGCAATATTTCTGACAATTGCGGCTGCTGTTGGTTTAATCGATGACGCAGGTAGGGCAGTTTCTAATACCGCTGCAACCATCACGCGCGGCGCAGGTCTTGCGGTTAAAAATGTTGAAATCGTCGCGATGAATGAGCGAACAATGACCAATGTTCAAAAAGCAGAGGTCGAGGCTATAGCTGGTATTATTCCGCAAGATATTATGTTCAGCGTTTCGCCAAAAACAATTCGCAATCGGGTTATGGACTTGCCTTGGGTCGAATCGGTCGTCGTGCGCAGATTGTGGCCAGACCATATCCAAATTCTGGTAACGCCAAGGGCGG
The DNA here is from genome assembly GCA_009773395.1 of Hyphomonadaceae bacterium. Classification (GTDB taxonomy): domain Bacteria; phylum Pseudomonadota; class Alphaproteobacteria; order Caulobacterales; family Aquidulcibacteraceae; genus Pseudaquidulcibacter. The sequence goes on from WRPI01000005.1 coordinate 64,921, forward strand.
CAAATGCTTTGTGGCAAGAAGGCGGGAAACTTAGTTATATTGATGCTTCGGGGAAAAAATTAGGGCCAGCCGATGCAACAAAAGTTACAGGCTTGCCATTGGTAATAGGGGCAAATGCCGCGGCCCAAGCGCCGAAAATGTTTGAAGCATTAAGCACGAGGCGCGCAATTGCTGCCCGCACTTATGCTTTAGAACGAATTGGTTCACGGCGTTGGAATATACGTCTAAGAACTGGATCCGAAATTTTATTGCCAGAGCAAGATGTCGAAATTGCTTTGGACAATTTAGAAAATCTTCAAGCGCGTTATCGCTTGTTGGACAGAAACTTCACACGCCTTGATGTCAGAAGACCGGGCTTTTTACTTATCCGTCCTAGTGCAGAAATCACAGTGACGGCACCGCAGAGTGTTTAGCGAACCAAAAAGCTAGGGACTTTAAGTGTCAATAATTTTGTATTTCAGGCTGGGTAAATAAGAATGTCATCATTGGATCAGCGTATTAAGGCTGCTGCTCGCGAACCTATTGTATTGTCACCACTTGTGGCCGCTTTGGATATTGGTGCCGCAAAAATCACTTGCTTTATTGCGCGTTCATCGCAGGGCCCTGGGCCGTTGAAAATATTGGGTGTTGGTTTGCAGCCTTCACGCGGGGTAAGAAATGGCGTGATCACCGACCTTGAAAGCGTCGAAAAATCCATACGCGCCGCATTTGATCAAGCCGAAAGCATGGCAGGTGGGGCAGCTTCCGAAGTTGTAGTTTCGATTTCAGGTTTTGGTCTAAAAACTGAAAAACTAGTCGGTGAAATTACTGTGCCCTTGGGTGAAATTGGCACAAAGGATAAACGGCGTGTGGTTAGTTCAGCTTTAAATACCAAACGCTATGAAGGGCGGACAATTCTTCATGCCACGCCATGTTATTTCAAATTGGACGGGCAGTTGGTCGCAGATCCTCTCGGTATGCTAGGCCGACGCCTTGAAGTTGGCGTTACCATTGTAACTGCGCCAACTCCTATCTGGCGCAACAGCGTCTTATGTGTTGAACGGACAAATCGTCATGTGGCTGGCGTAGTTGCCGCCCCATATGCGTCTTCATTGGCTTCGTTGGCTGAAGACGAACTTGAAAGCGGTTCGCTTTTGGTGGAAATGGGCGCGCGTTCGACTACTGCGGCCTTGTTTCAAGCTAGTTCGCTTATTCATGTTGATGCCGTGCCAATTGGTTCAGATCACATAACCCAAGACATTGCCCATTGTTTCGGAACTTCAAACCATGCGGCAGAGCGTCTTAAAGTGGTCCATGGCAGTGCGATTGCGAATTTGAATGAAGAAGAACAAATGATTGACGCGCCAAGATTTGGTGACGATGGCAATTTGGTTTCATCGCGCTCGCCACGCTCATTCTTGACCGGTATTGTAAGGCCAAGAGTGGAAGAAACTTTGGAACTATTGCGCGATCGATTATATGCCCAAGGAATAGAGCGCGCGGGCTATGGCCGTAGGATTGTGCTTACCGGCGGCGGCGCGCAACTAAATGGTGTTCGTGAACTCGCGGCAAGGGTTTTTGAAGGCCATGTCAGAATTGGCCGCCCACAACGCTATTCAGGGCTTGGTGATGCAGTCGCAGGGCCCGGCTATGCAGTGTGTGCTGGATTGTTGCGCTGGGGCATAGAGCGCCCTAGCGATTTGACCAAGCTCGCAACCGCAACACAAGAGCACCATAACCACCCCGTTAGCAAAGCTGTCAACTGGTTCAAAGAAGTTTTTTGGTAGCGCTACCAACGCTTATTTCACAGGGGTAACCCCAAAATCTACATCCAGCAAAACGAGCGCGAATCAATTTTTGTGCGCCTGCGAAGGTAATTTTCGACAAAATACAGTAAATTGCAAAAATGCATAGCGGCTATGCATCGCAGGAAATGGGATGTAACCTGAACCAATGTTCAGTAATTTTCAATTGTGACAGTTTGATGAATGCGCAAAAACGTGAAATGCTAGAATAATATTGCGACATCGGTCGAAAATTACGCCAATATTGGTAAATAATGATTGTCAAGTGGCAATCGCGAATTATTTTGTCGCGGTGCGACATATTAGAAAATCCAAAAAAAAGACTTGAATCTTGTTTGTAATTGTCGTTTAAGCGCGCCTCTGTTTCACTGACCGCAAATAGCGGCAAAATAATATATTAGAAGCAAGAAATTTATACAGGATATAAGAGGATAAAATGGAAGGTGATTTTTGCACAAGCGAGGGCGCGCGTCGCTTAAAGACCAAAATTCAAGAATATTGGCGTGACCGCGGTTATGACGTTTCAGTTGAATTGGTCGATGAAGGATTTGTTCCGGCAATGCGCTCTGGTCGTACAGATGTGCGTTCAGACATGATCAATGGTCTGCCAAGAAGGCGCGCTGCGACTGAGCAGGCGTAATTCTAGTGGTTCAGTTTTAATACTGCAATAACTAGCTCTAATAGTTCATCATAATGATCAAAAAAGGCGTCGGCACCAAGGTCCGGCGCCTTTGTCATTGTATAGCCAAATGATGTAACAATAACTGGCACCGATGCATTTTGCGCGGCCAAAACATCGTTTTCGCTGTCACCGATAAGGATTGCGCGCGCAACATCGCCGCCACAGCCCTGGATTGCGGTGATTAAATGTAAAGGGTCTGGTTTGGTCTTGGGCGTAGATTCTGGGCCATAAACGCCGTGAAAATAATCCAAAAGCTCAAGCTCTTGCAAAACCAATTGCGCCAAATGCGTGGGTTTATTGGTGCAAATAACCAATTTTGCGCCCATTTCCTTCAGCGCAATCATGGCTTCTCGCGCACCTTCATAGGCACGGGAGCTTATAGCAATGCCTTTGCGATAAGTTTCAAGGAAAATTGGTAAGAGCCTAGCCATTTCTTCATCGTCAATTTGACGATTACTTATGGCGGCGGCACGTTCCACTGAAACCCGAGCTCCGCGACCGACGATTTTGCGCATATCGGCAACATCGACATGTGCAAGGCCCAATATATCCATAATTTCGTTAGTTGCCCGCACTAAGTCCGGCGCAGTGTCAACTAATGTTCCGTCCAAATCGAACGCAATTGTATAGCCTTGAAGCATGTTTTGCCCTTAGCGCATTGCGTTTAAGTTGTTAAGACTTAATAAGCGAAAATGCGCGACCAAGAAAGAAACTAGCGCAAGCGTTTAGTGATAACTAAACGCAAACTGCGCTAGCGAATGAATTTGAAATCCTCTTTTCAACATTTTGCGCAATGAAGCTAGCGATTATTCAGTGATGGCGATATAGAGTGTGTAATGATTCAATGATGGAACTCAAAATTGACCAAAACTAAAACCAAAAGAGCGGCCGTGATCCTTGCTGCGGGGCAGGGAACACGCATGAAGTCTTCCCTTTCCAAAGTCCTTCACAAAGTTGCAGGGCGCGCAATGCTCGATTGGGTGATAGATTTGGCTAAAAATCTTGATTGCGAAAAAATAATTGTCGTAACCGGCGCGCATAACCAAGACGCAACTGCCAAAGTGATTGCGCAATTGGGCGAAGCTGCCCACGCACTGCAAGATCCGCCGCTCGGCACTGGGCATGCGGTATTATGCGCCAAAACTGCGCTTGCGGGCTTTGATGGCAATGTGATTGTGCTTTATGCCGACACGCCATTGATAACGCATGAAACCGCGTCTTTGGCATTTCAAGCGCTTGAAAATGGTGCAAGTGTCGCGGTTTTAGGGTTTGAAGCCAAAGAAGCTGGTTCCTATGGTCGCCTGATTGAAAACCAAAATGGTGACTTATTGGAAATTATCGAAGCCAAAGAGGCCAGCGCAGGCCAATTGGCGATAAATTTGTGCAACTCTGGCGTAATGGCGGCAAATTCGGCGAATTTATTTGCCCTTCTTGATAATGTAACTGACGACAATGCCAAAGGCGAATATTATTTAACCGACGTTGTTGGTTTGGCGGTTAAGTCGGGGCAAAAATGCGTTGCGGTTCGTGGGTCTGAAACCGAAGTTTTAGGGGTCAATAGCCGCATCGAATTATCGGTCGCTGAACAGGTTTGGCAGCAAAAACGTCGTGAAGAAGCAATGCTTGCAGGCGTTACGTTAGTCGCACCCGAAACCGTATTTTTTGCTTTTGATACCGTGATAGAAAACGATGTAACCGTGGAACCAATTGTCGTGTTTGGCTCAGGCGTCACAATCGCCAGCGGCGCACACATAAAAGCATTTTCGCATATCGAAGGCGCAAATATTGCCCGTGGTGCGATAATTGGCCCATTTGCGAGATTACGGGCGGGTTCGGAAATCGGCGAAGGGGTTCATATTGGCAATTTCGTTGAAACCAAAAACGCCAAACTTGCCAATGGCGTGAAGGCCAATCATTTGACTTATTTAGGCGACGTCACAATTGGCAAAAACACTAATATTGGGGCCGGCACGATAACTTGCAATTATGATGGTTATTTCAAATATCAAACCAAAATTGGTGAAAATGTATTGATTGGTTCTGACACAATGTTGGTTGCGCCAGTTGCAATTGGCGATTTCGCCATGACGGGATCGGGTTCCACCATAACCAAAGACGTGCCAAATGGGGCGTTATCACTCGAACGCGGGCCGCAAAAAACCATCGAAAATTGGGCCACCAAATTCCATGAAAAAAGCGCCAAAGCCAAAGCTGAGGCACGAAAATGAGCGATAATAGCGATTTACAAAAAATCAAAGCTGCTGCTGCTGCGCTTGATTATGTGCAGGACGGCATGGTTTTGGGCTTGGGGACAGGCTCAACTGCCGCACATTTCGTAAGGCTTTTGGGCGATAAGGTGAAAAAGGGGTGCAAAATCCAAGGCGTGCCAACGTCTATTGCCACTCAAGAATTGGCGCTTTCATTGCAAATCCCATTACTTGATATTGAAAAAGTAACCCATATCGATGTGACTATAGACGGGGCGGACGAAGTGGATCCGCAATTGCGCCTGATAAAAGGTGGCGGCGCGGCTTTATTGCGAGAAAAACTGATTGCCCATGCTTCGGCGCATATGGTGGTAATTGCCGATGAAGGCAAAATGGTCGATATTTTGGGCAAATTCCCGCTGCCGGTTGAAATTATTCAGTTTGGCGTGGCAATAACCGCGAATAAGATTTTTGAATGTTTGCGAGCCACTAATTGCGAGGGAACTGATATCCAATTGCGCTATAAAAGCGATGGAACTACGCCTCTGGTTACAGATAATGGCAATTTTATCCTTGACTGCCATTGCATAATGATTCCCGACCCAATTGGGCTTTGCGCGCAATTAAACGCTATACCGGGTGTCGTTGAAAATGGGATTTTCCCGATTTTCGCCAACACTAATCGCACTTTGGTTTTGGGGACTTCCGAAGGCGCAAAAGTGGTGGAATTGGTTAGTTAGAGCGCCCTATGTTCAACATTCATCACCAACGCTAATCAATTTTTCTGAATAATAACAAATAACCGAGCCATCAAAATCACAAAACTGGCCATCGCCTTCGCCAGAACAATTCCATGTTTGCGGTTTGACCCGCACACTATTCAGTTTGAAATTTCCCGAACTATATTGTTCGCACTCAACTTCACGTGCCTGCGCTTTGGCATTTTCAATTGCGTCATGTTTAGCGCTGGCAAAGTTGCGCGCTGGGCCGGTTTTGACCAAATATTGATTCAAAAACCTCGTATAATGGGTGTCCATTTCGGCTTGCTTTTCTTCCCAATCAGCGTGTTCAACCAATTTGCGACCAGACAATCTCGCGGCCGCAACTTGGGCGTTTTTTCCGTTCGGGTATTTGGCTAAATATTGTTCAATGCCAGTGCATGATTTGGCCTCCGACGCTTCATACCAAGCCACGTCTTCGCGCGAAAAACTCAAGATTGACAGGTTTGTTGCTGCGCAAATTGGCTGAAACCAAGCCCTTGTGCAAAGATAATTTCGCGTGCCGCCGATATTCGCAAAAAAGGAAATTATGAACATCACAAACAAAATAGCAGTGCCAACAAAAACGAATTGCCAATCAAATTTCTTCTTTTCTAAGTCAGGTATTTGATATTTATTGCTCATTTTTTGCTTCTAACTAGTGTTCTTGTCAGCACCCCGCAGCCAAGCTGGAATAGGTGGTGCAGGCGCGGCGCTTGCCACAGCAGTTTGGAAATTATCGTTTTTCCCTTGTATAATCAATGGTGTATTTTTAGCAATTGCTTGGCATAAATTTTCGACCCAAATGAATTCGTCCGCCGAAAAATCACTTAAAACATGGCCAAATACTTTTTCCTTGCCCGGGTGGCCAATGCCGAGCCGCACTCTTTTGTAATCAGAGCCAATTTGTGCTGATATGGAACGAAGCCCATTATGCCCCGCCGTGCCGCCGCCCATTTTTATACGGCATTTGCCAGGCGCAAGTTCGATTTCGTCATAAAACACTATGATGTTTTTCGGGTGGATTTTGAAAAATGTTGCAAAGCCGCCAACTGCGCGCCCGCTTTCGTTCATGAATGTTTGCGGCTTGAGGATTATGCATTTTTCATCGCCAGTTTCTGTAGCGACAATGCCTTCGCGGTAAAGCCCTTGCAACTTCGATTTTTCAACGCCAAAACCATGGGCGCGCGCAATTTCGTTAACCGCCATAAAGCCGATATTATGGCGGTTTTTCGCATATTTATCACCAGGATTTCCAAGTCCAACCAGAAGAAACAAGTCGCAAACTCCCAAATAAAAAAGGCTTTGAACAATTGTTCAAAGCCCTTTTTAGCAAAAATGTAAAGACCTAGCGAGGCAACTTTTCAATTGGAAATTGAAAGCCTCGCTAGTTTCATTATTTGGTCGCGCTTTTGGCGCGCAAAACCGCTCACACTTTTGCGCAAAGCGCTCTGTTTAAGCCTCGGCTTCGCCTTCTTCGCCTTCTTCAGTGGCTTCTGCAGCAGTCGAACCACCACGGCTGGCGATGGTTGCGATAGTTGCATCGCGGCTTGAATGATGGGGGCGCGCGCCTTCGGGCAATTTCAAATCCGAAACGTGGAACACGTGGCCCATTTCAAAACCCTTCAAGTCAATTACGATTTCTTCTGGAATATTGCTTGCCAAAACATCCAATGAAACCGTATGTGAAACCACATTCAATACACCACCGCGTTTAAGGCCGGGGCAAATATCATGGTTTTTGAAGTGAACTGGAACATCGACATTGATAACGCTATTGGCTTCAACCCGATAAAGGTCAAAATGCACTGGCATATCAGTCAACGGATCCCATTGAATTGCTTTTGGGATTACGGGTTGACGCTCACCTGAATATTCGAGCTCGACCATATGGGCAATAAATTTGCCCGAACGAATGGCTTTCAAAAGCTCATTTTGCTTTGCCGCAATAGCAACAGGTGGCAAAGAACCACCATAAAGAATACCCGGAACATTGCCCAAACGGCGAACTGCACGCGCGCTACCTGTGCCAGTTTGTTCACGAACATCTACATTAATTACGATACCCGTCATGGGAATCTCCTTATTTTAAGTTCAACAAAAATGCATTGGAGTTCTAAGAATTGCAGGGATAACCCAAAAATCTCAGCATCGCTAAAACCAACGCATCAAACGGAAGCGCGGCAGATAGCCCACTGGAGGCGCAATTGCAAGGGAATGCGGTGCCTAAATGCATTGCTATAAATATACGCCACACGCTTGTCATCCCGCACGCCAACGTTGTCATCCCGCACTTGATGCGGGATCTCGTGCCGCAAAAGACTGCCTTGCCACGCTTGAAACCATATCAAACCATATCAAGCCGTTTGTTGATCCCTCCTCCAAAATACTATCATTTGCTATCATTCTCCTGCACCGAATTTTTTCGCGGCAAGACTTGGCAGAAGTTGATTCTTGGACATTATGCACCAAGAATAAAGGGGGTGGATAGGGAGTTGGCGGCGCTCAACGGAACTAACTACAACTCTCCCGAGAGCTATAGTGAATCGCATTTGCAGATTGTTCAGGAAATTGAATAGTTTAACTGTCTTCTTCGCCCTTGGAAACTTCAACTGAGGTGATATTGAGGTTCCTGTCAAAATCAATGCATGCAATTTTCGCGATATTTGGGCTTTCATGCCAGCAAACGGATTCAATAAAATAGTTCGGTTCATCAACCACTGAGCGAGTAGCAACATACCCAATGTTCCTCAATTTGTGAATTACATCATTCGGGCTATCACTCAGCGTCAGACCGAATGGCATTGGCCTAGGCCACACTCCTTGGTCACTTGGTTTAAGGACAACCCCAATGATCATTTCCCCGTCGATTTTGTAAATAAAACCATCAGCTGCGAGATACGAACACATGACTTTGCCTTCGTCAGAGTCTGATACACTCCAAGAGCATTTTTCCTCACTCGGAATTAGTGGTGTGAAGCTCAATGGAATCGTCGGTTTTGGGACATTCGCAAAAAGAGAACAAGTTTCGATGCTTCCTAAAAGACTTTCAATTGTATGATTTGTTGCATTCGTAGGGCTGGCTGCAACCTGTGCATCTTTTTTAGGTGGGGGCGGCTGACTGGCCCCACAACTTGAAGCAAAACTCGAAGTAAGCGTCCAAGACATTATTGCCAAAAATCGATATTGCATTTTCTTACCCTTAAAGACAAACATTACCTGCCTCGACTTTCAGCACGTCAATCCGATGTTCATATTCCAAGCTGAAACAGCAATATAACAAATTGCAGCATATCCCAGTATTCCACAAATTAGCGCTAAAATTCTAAGCTTTGCAATATTTTCCAGCAAGAATAGAAATGGTATCAACGCAAGGCACCCCATAATAAACTGCCCCCAAAATTCGTATCTTTCACTGCAATCAGAAATGGGCGGAGGTATCATTGTAGTAATAACTACCAAGAAGAGGATTAACCTAATAATGGCTCGAATTTCATTCGAATAATTCTTCAAGATATTAAGCATATCTGGTTCTCAATTCCCAATAATTTTCCAAACGTCCTGCCATGATCTGGTTTCATTTCTTCGAAATCTGTTTTCGCAGTTTAGAATTTTCTTGCTAGTTCAAACGCGCTATCCCGCTCACAGTACCAGTGTCACGCCGCAATTTTGCTGTTGAAGCTAATCGAAACTTCAAGCCCCGCGCGAATTGCCATTTCCATTAGGCTGTTAAGAGTGAAACGATGAAGTTTATTGTGCTTTATTTCCGAAATGCGAGGTTGGGTTACGCCAAGTAATTTTGCAGCTTTTGCCTGTGTAAGATTATTATCCAATATAAAATTGCGTAACCGCATCAAAAGCAAAGATTCCAATTTAAGAATTTCCGCTTTTGCAGGGTCAGGTTCGAGTGCATCCCACACATTTTCAAATCGTTGTCTTTCCATTTTACTATCCTTTAAATTGCGGCTAATCGCTTTTTTGCTATTTCAATATCATGCTGGTTGGTCTTTTGGGTTTTCTTCTGAAACGCGTGCAGCACATAAATTGCCTCTACAAGTTTTGCCAAATATATCACACGAAATGCACCAAATTGTGATTTAATACGAATTTCAATCACACCCGCACCGATTGAAGGCATTGGCTTCCAATCGCTAGGCATTGCGCCATATTGAACAGCTAATAATTCTTGCCCGGCTGCTTTGCGCGCATCAATAGGGATGTCACTTATATCTTTTAGGCTTGAACTCAGAAATTAGATATCCTTAATCTGACTTCTACCCATACATACAATATACACAAATTGGCATAATTGCGCAATTAAAATATACACAATTAGGCATAATAAGTTTGTAGAATTTGCCCGTTCCTAGATGGACTGTGAAAGGGCTGTTGTTCGTTACAAACACTTTTGCAAGCCACGATATGTTAATAAAACTTGACATAAAGTTATTAAATAATTACACAATGCCTCGTTATATTAACATCATCAACTAAAAGGAGCCTGAAAATGTCATATAAAGAGAAAATTGCTTGGTTATATTTGGGGGCAATGGGGTTGTGTTTTGGCGGGTATTTTGCCTATTTAATTGCTAACCCTGGTTTTTATGATTTGCCATTTTTGCAAAAATTCGTGCCGCTTTCAATTGCGGGCGTGCTTAATATGGTGCTTGTTGGGCTGGGCCATTTATGGCTTTACTTGAAAAACGACAAAGCAGACCGCATTGCCACTGATGAGCGTGATCTGAAAATTGATTATAGCTCAATGAAAATTGCCTATCAGCTTTTGGTCTATGCAATGTTGTTTGTCGGCTGCATATTGCCATTTTATGTCGATGGTTGGAAAATCGTGAATTGCACTATTTTGGCTGTAGTGATTGCCGAATTGGTTCACGGTGGCTCGGTTGTCCTGAGCTATAGAAAGCAAATGGCATGAGCGGCCATATCAAAAACAATATCCGCACATTGCGCTTTCACGCGAATGAAATGAGCCAAGCAGAATTGGGCGCAAAAATCGGCGTAACCCGCCAAACCATTGCCGCAATTGAATCTGGCAAATATTCGCCATCGCTCGAGGCAGCATTCAAAATCTCCGAGATATTTGGCGTGAATTTAACCGACGTATTTGAATGGCAGGCGTGATTATCGCTTGTCGCCCGTTCCAAAACCATTTAGCAGTTTCTTATATCGACATTGATGTTTTGCAAAAAGGATTTGAATATGAGACGTGAACTAATGGGTTCAATTTTTGGAATTGCCTTTGCTGCTCTGGCGCTCGCTTCATGCGCTAATGACAGCCCGATTAGAGTCACCGAAACGGCGGCAGATCCACAAGCGGTTGCGCGGTCGCAGGCTGACCAACGCGCTTTAACTGCGGCGGTTTCATCAAGTTTTCGTGTCGATGCGCACCGCGACGCATTTCGTCACCCCTTAGATACATTATTGTTTTTTGGCGTTAAACCAAGCGATAAAGTGGTTGAAATTTGGCCCTCTGCGGGCTGGTATACAACGATTATTGCGCCATATTTACATAGCGGTCATGGCGAATATATTGCGGCATTACCGTTTGCTGTCAATCCAAACGAAGGTCAGCTTCGTGCGCGTAATACGTTCAAAACCAATTTTGTCGATAAGCCCGAAATTTTTGGCACTGTGAATGTAACTTATTTTGGCGCGTTATCACCAGCTTTGGCGCCGCCAGCTTCGGTCGATAAAATATTATCGTTTCGCAATGTCCATAATTGGATGGGCATTGGCTTTGAGGATAAAGCATTCAGCGATTTTTACGCGGCGCTGAAACCGGGCGGTTATCTTGGCATTGTTGAGCACCGCGCCAAAACCGATGCTGCGCAAGACCCGCGCGCTGTGAGCGGCTATGTCCGCGAAGATTATGTGATCGAACTGGCGCAAAAAGCGGGTTTTGTTATGGTCGGCAAATCAGAAATCAACGCCAACCCTCGCGACACTGCGGATCACCCATTTGGCGTCTGGACCCTGCCGCCAATCTTACGCACCGCCCCGCAAGGCCAGCCCGCAAATTCAGCTTTTGATAATGCCAAATACCGCGAAATTGGCGAAAGCGATCGGATGACGATTTTGTTTAGGAAGCCGAATTAGAGGATTCCCAAAGAAGGGCGATCGCGCATTGTTTTATCCTCCTCCGTTCACGGAGGAGGTGGATCGCGAAGCGAGACGGAAGAGGGGCGAGCGCAGCGAGCCATAACCCAACGAGCGCAGGCATTTGTAGTGCATTCCATCCCTCCTCCACCACGCTACGCGCGGTCCCCCTCCTCCGCAAACGGAGGAGGATTTTTAAGCGAATCACCAAGGTTACACAAAAATATTCCATATGCCATCGCTCTGACTCTCAGAGCAAATCCAACGCACCCGCATCACTCGTAGCATATCGCACGCCCGATAATTGACTTGTCGTTGCCCGCACTTTTGCCAATTGTTTGCGGGCGTTTGGGCGCAGGCCCGTAATTATCAATGTGGTTTTGGATTTGCGAAGTCTGCCAACCACATCCAATAATGCGGCAATGCCGGCGGCATCAATGAATGGCACTTCTTCCATATTAAGGATGAAATGAGTTGGCGGCGTGTCAATCCGTTCAATTGCATCAACAAATGTTCCCGCTGCGCCAAAAAATAACGGCCCACGGATTTGAAAAGCCTCAACTCCTTTAGGCAGGCTTTCGCGCAAATTCCCTAAATTATCACTTGTTGTTTCTTCAATCTCTGCTGCTTCGCTCATATGATGCATGAACATTATCGCCGATAAGACAATGCCAACTTCGACCGCGACTGTTAAATCTGCAAAAACCGTTAGTGCGAACGTCACCACCAATATCAAGCGATCACTGGTCGCAGAAAACCGAAATAGCCTTATTACACGGTCAATTTCCGCCATATTCCATGCCACCACCATCAAAATCGCCGCCAAAGTCGCAAGCGGAATATATGCAGTAAGTTTGCCTGCTACCAACAGCATCAAAAGCAATAAAGTCGCATGTAATATTCCCGCCATCGGGGTTTTGGCACCGGCACGAATATTAGTCGCGGTGCGGGCTATTGCGCCAGTCGCGGGAAGGCCGCCGGTAATCGCGCTCATGATATTGGCAAAACCTTGGCTCAATAATTCGGCGTTAGAACGGTGGCGATTGCCAGTCATGCCATCGGCAACCACGGCTGATAGCAAGCTCTCAATCCCCGCCAAAAACGCGATGGTAAGCGCAGAGGGGAGGAGGGCTTGCAATCGCGCGAGCGTGATTGTGGGGAACAATATATCGGGAATGGTGGTTTTAACCTCGCCGAATTTATGACCGACAGTTTCAATTGGCAAATGCAGCAACAACGCCGCGATAGAAGTTGCCACAACTGCAATTAGAAAATACGGCCAATGCGGCCTTAAGCGCCTGAAAACCACAATAATAAATAGACTGAATAATGAAACCGCAACTGTTGGCGCACTGATACTGGCCAATGCGGCCCAATAGGCATGCAATCTTTCGATAACTTCAGTTGGATTGCCAGCGATTTTGAGCCCGAAAAACGCGCCGATTTGCGTGATGAAAATGGTCACCGCAATGCCCGAAGTAAAACCAATAACCACGGGGTGCGGCACATATTTTAAGAATGCACCAAGGCGAAAAATCGCCGCTGCCATCAAAATTAGCCCTGCCATCAAAGTTGCAAGTATCAGCCCGTCCATGCCAAATTGGCCGATAATATTGGCAACAACAATCGCAAATGCCGCGGTTGGCCCACCAATTTGATGGCGCGACCCGCCCAATACCGAAATCCAAAACCCAGCTACAAACGCAGTTTTAAGGCCAACAGCAGGTGATGCGTTGGATGCAATCGCAATTGCCATTGAAAGCGGCAAAGCCACAATCGCGACAGTAAGGCCCGCAATAAAATCTGCTTTGAAATCGGCAAACCCATAGCCTTCGCGCCAAGCAGTCCATAATTTGGGCGTAAGATCGGGGCGATTGAGTTCTTGTTTGATGAAATCAGTTAATGCCATGATTTGGCATTTTTACACGCAATATCGCTTTAGTCAAAAAGCTTACTTACACTTTCCTCATTGGCAATGCGGCGGATAGCTTCTCCAATTAAAGGCGCGACCGCGACTTGGCGGATTTTTGGCGGCAATGTTTGGCCCATATGGGCGATTGAATCAGTCACCACCAATTCTTTGAGTTGCGAATTCTGCACCCGTTCAAAAGCTGCGCCCGATAAAACGCCATGCGCAACGAAGGCCGAAACCGATTTCGCGCCTTGCGCCATAATTGCTTCGGCGGCGTTACAAAGTGTGCCAGCGCTATCGACAATGTCATCAAACATGATGCAGTCTTTGCCAGTCACATCGCCAATGATGTTCATAACTTCAGACTCGCCAGGTTTTTCACGGCGTTTATCAACAATCGCCAAAAGCACACCCAAACGATTTGCAAGCGAGCGCGCACGCACCACACCGCCAACATCGGGCGAAACAATCATTAGATTTTCAAGTTTGTAATTGGCCCTAATATCGTCTTCAACCACTGGGGTTACGAACAAATTATCGGTGGGAATATCAAAAAAGCCTTGGATTTGCCCGGCATGAAGCTCCATGGTTAAAACGCGATTTGCGCCCGCAGTTGTAATCATATTGGCCACTAATTTAGCCGAAATTGGGGTGCGGCCACCGGTTTTCCTATCCTGCCGAGCATAACCGAAATACGGCAGAACCGCAGTAATGCGGCGCGCCGAGGCGCGTTTCAATGCATCAATGCAAATGAGTAATTCCATTAAATGGTCATTGGCGGGGAAGGAGGTCGATTGGATTACGAAAACGTCCTCGCCACGCACATTTTCATCAATAGTCACGAAAATCTCGTTGTCAGCAAATCGTTTGAGCGTGGTTTTGCACAAAGACATATCAAGATAGTCGGCAATTCGGGCCGCCAATTGCGCATTCGAGTTTCCCGAAATCAACTTCATCACTTGCCCCCAATTGCTGATGAAAGCGCAATTAAAGCCAAGCCCCAACAATTGCAAGGCGAAACCATGCGTTAATGCGGCAATCTGCCGCTCATAATTTGTGAAAATGCTAAGGGTTAATTGTTCTTTTGGCATTATAAGTGGATTTTAGTGAGATTTAATGCCGAATAAGCTTCAATCATTCTTTATTCTGATTTTTAGTTTTTTCATTTTGTTCATGACTGTGGTTGCGCCAATTGAGCTTAGTCATGTGCAAAAAGTGAAAAGCTGGCAGCGTGTTAATGCGCTTGTGATTGGTGCCGAATATAGGCCCGCAGCTTTTAATAAGAATTCGCAATATTTGGAATTTCGGCTTATGGATTCCGAATCTGGCAATGAATTTGTAATTGTTGATGCCCGCCCAGGTGATTTTCCCATAAACGTCAATTTTTTTGGACTCATGGTTTTTGACAGCAATCGCAAGCTGATGGATAAATATAAAATTGGCCAACATGTCGAAGTTATCAGATCTCCCGATAAGAGAAAATATTATTTTGAAAGCGGCAATTACTTCCTCATGTCGCTTTTATTATTTTTATCTTTGGCTTGGTGGGGGTTCGTGGTTCGGCATATTTTGATATTGCGCGATGTCTCGGCTAACCAATCCCACAAAAAGCCAAAACACTTTTAAGATTGCCTGAATTTATCCGCGCGGGCGCGCGGGCCGCAACAATTGGTTTCGCCATATAAGCAATGCCAAGGCCGGCGGCTTCAATCATCATCAAATCATTCGCGCCATCACCAATGGCAATAGTGTCTTTAATATCAATGTTGTGGGTGGCGCATAAATATTGAAGCCTTGCTAGTTTGGCTTCTTTACCTAATATTGGTAATTCAACTTCGCCGCTTAATACATTGTTTTCATAAATAAATTCATTGGAATTATCTTCGTCAAAACCTGCCCAATCGCGCACTCTTGAAGTGAAGAACTTAAACCCGCCTGAGACTAATGAACAAAAAATACCATTGGTTCTAAGTGCCGCAATTGTTTCCATTGCGCCTTCATTCAATTTCACTCGCTCATCAAAACAGCTTTGCAGCGCCTCCACTCCAAGCCCTGATAACATACGAACGCGCTCGGTTAATGCGGCCTCAAAATCAAGCTCGCCTGCCATTGCGCGTTCCGTTATTGCCGCAACTTGCGCTTTTTTGCCTGCAAAATCGGCAAGCTCATCAAGGCATTCGCAAGTGATTATGGTGCTGTCCATATCGGCAATAAATAGCTTTTTGGGGGCAGGGGCGATGGTTGAAAAATCAAGACGCATGTCAGCAAGTTTTTCAAACAGCGCAGCATGAAATATCTCATTTATATTATGACGAATGCGCAAAACTTTTGCCGATGTTTTGGCAATTTTGGCATTTTCATCAAGCGCATTTATATGCCCCGATGCATCAATCAGCGCCATTTCACCAAAATGCGATACAATTGTTAAGTTCTGCTCGGCCAATTTTGATTTCCCATAAATTCATTTGGGCTTTAGCTATTTATGGGCTAGAAGCCAACGCGATGATACAGCCAATTCTCATTCTCGGCCCGACTGCCTCGGGAAAATCCAAACTTGCGGTGCAAATTGCGCGCGAAATTGGCGGTGAAATTATCAATATGGATAGTATGCAAGTCTATAAGGACATTCCGATTTTGTCCGCGCGCCCAACCCCAAGTGAAATGGGCGGCATTGCACACCATCTTTTCGGCCATATTGACGCTGCACATGCCTATTCAACAGGCGAATATTTGCTTGAGGCCAAAGCCGCGATTGACGAAATATCGGCGCGTGGCAAAACCCCAATTTTAGTCGGCGGCACTGGTCTTTATGCCCATGCTTTAACTCAAGGTATGGTGGAAACCCCGCCAGTTCCCGCGCAAATCCGTGCCGCCACGCGCAAATTGGTCGAAACCGATCGGCGCGCCGCACATAATAAATTGTTAGAAGTGGACCCCGACGCCGCCGCGAGAATTGAAGTTAAGGATGCAATCCGCATATCGCGCGCGCTCGAGGTTTATGAAGCCACCGGCAAATCATTGTCTGATTGGCACAAAAATCCGCAGCCACCAATTTTGGCGCAGGGCGCTTGGCGTGGGTTTACGTTGGCACCGCCGCGCGAAATTGTCTATGCCAAGATTGAAGCGCGCTTTCGGGCTATGGCCGAAAATGGCGCTTTGGCCGAGGTTCATGCATTATTAGCGCGAAATCTTGACCAGGGCTTGCCAGCGCTTAAAGCATTGGGTGTGCCGAGCTTTATTCAATATATGAAATTCGAAATTTCTTTGGACGAAGCAATAGGTCGATCCATCACCGAAACCCGTCAATATGCCAAGCGCCAATATAGTTGGATTAATAATCGCGCGGTGGATTGGGAGAAACATGAACTTCCGGTGGGAATATTAAGGCAAATCTCCCATTAGGACGGATGCCAAGTCTTAGTTGAAATTCCGCAATTATCAAGCTACCGCATTCCAAATTTTATAATTGCTTCTGTGCAGAACGAAACGACAGCAATTGCAATTCTATTCAGTAATTTTTCGGCATTAAACTCACTTTCGGATTCAGATAGATGAGTATTTTCGTCGTTGATAATTCTCGAAACACATTCTGCGGCCACGGCATCATTTCCTGTTAGATAAATCAATTGGCCTTGGAGGTGTTTGACCACAACATTTTCTACAGCAAAGGTGGTTGCAGCGATCGTTTGTTTGCCAAGTAATCCTGTGATCAAGCCAAGTGCCAAGCCACCAATTCCACAAAGATGATAACTAATGCACTTACGGATGCCATGTATTTCTAGGTATTTTGCGAAAATCTCCCGATGCTCCTTTTCGTGGGATTCGTATTCGCGCAATTTCTGAAGCTGAATTCGACCGAAAAACCTTCCAAAAACTATTTGCCCGCGATAGATATTAACCGCGCCATTTTCACCTGCGTGATTAACTTTGATCATTTTTTCTTGAATTGAAGTGGCTGGCCGAAGCATTGCGGTACTGAATTCAAACATGAACACACATTATCACGAACTTGCGATGAAGAAATCAAAAATAACAAATTTAAGAACTATTGAAGCGAAGAGAAATATTATTGGAACAAATTGACGAAAAATCGCGTTTGCAAGCTGTTTTGTCGCGCATATAAGGGCTTGACGTGCCGCGCGCGCAATAATATTGCTTCTGGGATGAAAATGAAAAACAATGTCGTAGTACTAGTGGGCGCAAGTCTCTGAAATTTGGTTTCAGGGATTGCGTAAAAATTGGGGCTTTGAAGCCCCATTTTTTTTGGAAATTTTGAGGATATAAAATGGCAAAGTCCAAAGACGAAAAAATAGGCCAGCAAATGTCGGGCGCGGAAATAATTGTAAATGCATTGCGTGAGCAAGGCGTGGACACTATTTTTGGTTACCCCGGCGGTGCAGTTTTGCCAATTTATGATGCGCTATATGGCCAGAATGACATCCACCATGTTCTAGTGCGCCATGAACAGGGCGCAGCACATATGGGCGAGGGCTATGCCCGATCCACAGGCAAATGCGGCGTAGTTTTGGTGACTTCGGGCCCCGGTGTAACCAATGCCATCACTGGTATTGTGGATGCGCTTTTGGACAGCATTCCCTTGGTAGTTTTGTGCGGCCAAGTGCCAACCCATTTAATCGGCACCGATGCTTTTCAAGAATGTGACACAACGGGCCTAACGCGCTCGGCGGCCAAGCATAATTATTTGGTGAAGTCAGTTGAGGAACTTGAAGGCGTAATTCACGAGGCGTTTCATATTGCAACATCGGGCCGCCCAGGCCCAGTGGTGATTGATATTCCCAAAGACATCCAATTTAAGAGCCATGTTTATGCAGGCAAAGCCGCCAGTCTGCCATTTGATTACAAACCGCAAATGAAGCCGCACGGACGCGCAATTGAAATGGCAATTGCCTTGCTTGCCAAGGCCAAAAAGCCAATAATTTATTCGGGCGGCGGGGTTATTAATGCTGGCAATGGCGCTTCCAAGGCGTTGCGCGAATTGGTGAAATTGACCGATTTCCCGATTACTTCCACCCTTATGGGGCTTGGGGCATATCCCGCAAGTGGGAAAAATTGGCTCGGAATGTTGGGTATGCATGGCTCCAACGAAGCTAATATGGCAATGCATGATTGCGATGTAATGCTTTGTATTGGTGCAAGATTTGATGATAGAGTGACGGGGCGTTTGGACGCTTTTTCGCCCAATTCGAAAAAAATCCATATTGATATTGAACCATCAAGCATCAATAAAAACGTGCATGTTGATATTGGTATTGTTTGTGATGCCGGCAATGGCATTGAAGCGCTTATTGAGGCTTGGGACAAAAACCACGCGAAGCGTCCGAGCCTTGATAATTGGTGGCAGCAAATTGAAGGTTGGCGCGCGCGCAATTCATTTGGCTATAAAAATTCGGACGAAATAATCATTCCGCAATATGCGATTGAGCGTCTGTATGAACTTACCAAACACCGGAAACCCTATATCACCACTGAAGTTGGCTTGCACCAAATGTGGGCCGCGCAACATTTCCATTTTGATGATCCCAACCACTGGATGACATCGGGCGGGCTTGGCACAATGGGCTATGGCCTACCTGCTGCAATAGGTGTGCAGGCCGCGCACCCAGGTGAATTGGTGATTGATATTGCCGGCGATGCCAGCGTGCAAATGACGATGCAAGAAATGGCCTGCGCCATTCAATATGAATTGCCAGTGAAAATCTTCATCCTCAATAATGAATGGATGGGCATGGTGCGCCAATGGCAACAGCTTTTGCACGGTGAGCGTTATAGCCATTCCTATTCCCACTCATTACCCGATTTCGTAAAAATGGCAGAAGCCTTCGGTTGCCTCGGTCTGCGCATTGATAAACCGAGCGAATTAGACGCCAAAATCCAACAAATGCTCGATTACAACGGCCCAGTTTTGGTTGATTGCCGAGTAAGCAAAATCGAAAACTGCTTCCCAATGATACCGTCAGGCGCAGCCCACAACGAAATGCTATTCGGCGATGATGGCAAGGATTTAGGGACAGCGATTGATGACAAAGGAAAGCAATTGGTTTAGATTTAGTTCATGACCCTCGACCCCAATTCCATTTCCCTTGCGGCGCTAATCGTTTCCGCAATTGCCATTATTGCGTCCATTTATTCGGCGTTGCGGCAAGAGCATTTGTCAAAAACCGAAATCAAGCTGCAACGCGATACGGATTTGTTGAAATGGGGTGCTGATTGCGTGCGTATTTTGCAAGAAATGATCGAGTTCACTTTTCGTATTCAACACGACACCGAAGACGAATTGGCCGAAATCCGCACTAATTTATTGTCCGAAGTTTCGGTTTTGATTGATATTGGTCGTTGGTATTTGCCAAACCTTATCAACAGCAACCAACCCCATGAAAGGCAGGCGGCATATAAAGGCTATCGCCCTATCGCTATTGATGCGCTTTTATATTCCTACCGAGTGTTCAAAAGTTTCGATTTTAAGGAGAAAGACCGCGTCAATGATTTGCGCCAATATCTCGTAACCGCAAAGCGCGAATTCGTGTCACAAATTCAAACAACAGTGGACCCCGCGCGCCTTATGGCAGCAACCGGGGAGAAACCGAATTATCCCAAATGGATGCACCCAAAAGAGCTGTTGCCAAAACGCTATCAAGATGACGGAGCCGAGCAATGAACGGCTTCCGACTTGTCGTCAAAATGCTTGCTGGCTTGATTTGTTTTGCGATTGTTGGCGCAGCAAGTGAAGGCGAAGAAAGGGCTTTAGTCAAAGATAAAGGTGGGTGGTTTTCATCTGTGGGCGAAACCTCGCTTAGTGAGTCGCCAGATACTCGAGATGAAATTTTGTTTTTTTATGCTGAAACTGTCCCTTATAGGGCTTGGGTATTTCGAATAGTAAAAGCCGAGCAAGCGTTCGTTGAGACCAGCACGTTTACTGAAATGGGAGGGCCACATTATGGTGTTATCACTGGCGGACCGCTGGCAAGACTGGAAAAGACAACGACTCGAAAATTATTATCCCAGCCAGAAGCAAATGAATTGTTTGACATGGCAATTTCGACTAAAATGACCGAAGAAGAAATTCAAAGTCGTAGATATTGTACCTCGCATGTGGTTTTTTATTTTGAGGCTCGCAGGGAAAATACAATAAGCAATTGGGGTGTGAACCCGTGCGGCTCACAAAGGTTTTTTAATTTTATTGACAGGGTTCAAATGCAATGACAGACGCAAAAACATTCGCCCAAAAATGGATTGATGATTGGAATTCGCATCACCTCCATAATATTTTGGAACATTATGCCGAGGATTTGGAGTTTCACTCGCCCAAAGTCGCCATATATTCCGAAGGCAAAAAGACCCATTTTACGAGCCGCGCGGAACTGCGCCCTTATTTTGCGCGCGCCCTAACCAATCGCCCAAATTTGTGCTTTGAGCTTATTCATGTCGCCCAAGACGCAAGAGGTATTGCCATTGTTTACAAGAATGATGTTGACGCAATTGGCGTTGAAATAATGAATTTGGACCCGCAAGGCCGTGTAATAAAAGCGCGGGTTTTATATGGCGCGCCTTGAAGTTATTTTAATGCTTGTGCTGATCTGATGTTGTCGGCTGTGGCGCGGCTTGGACGCCTCCAGAATCCATTTTGTGTTGGTTCGAAACATCAAAGCAATTTTCGCCATTTGTAGCCTCGATCGCAATTTTCTTTTGTTGAGACGACATTTCACCACCAGTTTTCATTTGGGTGCTCATTTTTTCTTGATTTGAAGTGCTCATTTTTTGGTGATGTGCTGACATATCCATTTTATGCTGATGCGACATTGCATCCATTTTCATTTGGTCGCACCGCATGGTTTCTTTGTGCTGAGAAGATGTGCGTTCACCAGTTTCGGTCGCCACGCCTTGCGCTTTGCCGCCACCAGTTTGATATTTAATAGCGTTGCTTTCTTCGGTTTGGTGCTTATGTTGATTTGCCTCGATTTCGACTTTAATATGTTGTCCAGTGGCGCGGGCAAGCGAATCCGTGGAAGTTTTTGGCGTAATTTTCGAAGCCTCGGTTGAAGGACTCGTCCCTGTTGCGGATGGCGCATTTGTGGTTTGCGCGTTCGCCTGAATGCCCAACGCCAAAGTCAAACTCGCTGTCGCAGCGAGAATAGCGCTCGCTTTACCGATATTGTGGTTTGTTGCGGATTTTTCCATCTCATACCTCCTTCAGAAGATTATTCAAAATCTCGAGGTGTAAAGTCGCACGCTCTGCCACATTTTGCGATTGGTCAAATGAATTAATATTACCATATCGTCCAATTACAGCATCAATATTCAATAAATCATCATATTCGAATAATTCGCCATTTTCATCGAGGCCATCAGCATAATCGCGCGCTTTGCAATACCATTTGAAATAAGCATCAGCAAAGCTAGCAAATTCCACTACGCCTTGGTCTTCAATATAATCCTGCACCACGCCGCGCTTACCGTATTTGCCGTTTGGCATTGGGTTCCAAACCGGGTTTGAGTAATAAACTTTGCCGTTTTCAGTGATGTGGCGGCCAAGCGGAAAAATGCGGCAGACCAGTGGCCTGTCGGCATGAACTTCGCAGCCGCCAGCACCAAGAAAAACGCAGCTTCCATCACTTTTTTGTTTCAGAAAAACCCCATCGATTGTGTGCTCAGCGCGAAATGCGGCGAAACCAGTTTTACAGCTTGCGGCAAGTCGAGCGATTTCATAAGGGTTGACCTGGATTTTCTTATTGACGCAACAAGCCGAACAACGGGTGCAAGCATATGAGAAAGCACTGTTTGCATTCAGTTTTTTCGCGGGTTTATTCGGCATTGTCTCTCGGACAGCTCCTAGCTATTATTACCCTAGCGCGGTCTGCGTTTAGTTGTCACTAAACGCCCGCGCTAGTTAGTTTCTTGGTCGCGCATTTTTGCTTATTAAGTTGAAGCAACTTAAACGCAATGCCCTCTATCACAGAATAAACCCTCAGTCATTTTCCATTTCTAACTCGACACCTGAGCCGTCTTACTGTAGTCTTACCTTGAGAGGTTTTAGCAATGACCAAAGCAACATTTTCATCCAAGGGGCAAATTGTCATTCCCAAGGAATTGCGCGATGAAAAAGGCATTGTCGCGGGCGTTATTGCCGATGCGGTTAATCACCCCGAAGGTATTTTGCTTAGAATTGAAACCACAAGAAATAAACACCCTATTTCTGAACTATTTGGGATAATGGACAAATATAAATTGAATAGGTCGGTTAGCGTTGAAGAAATGAACGAGGCAATAAGTGAGGCTGTTGTCGAACGATATGAACGTTCAAGAAAATGATAGCTATTGATACAAATATTCTTATCCGAACGATTGTTTTTGACAATTTGGAACAAAAGGCGGCGTCCGAAAAACTGCTTATGCAAAATAAATGCTTTGTTGCAAACAGTGTTGTACAAGAAGTATTTTGGCTTTTGAGCAAAATCTACAAAATCGGCAAAGCGGATATTTCGAAAACACTACGGATACTAATGGATTCTGATAATTTGTCATTTGAAAACGAGCAAACAATCAGAATGGCAATATTGTATTTTGAAAATGGGATGGATTTTGCCGATGCAATGCATCTATTAAGTGCGCAGAATTGTGATAAGTTCTACACCTTCGACAAAAAGTTTGTAAAATCCGCGAAAAATATTCAATCACCGACCCAAGTCGAACTTTTATAAGGTCAAAACCAATGCCACAACCCGCTTCCGCCTATTTTATACCAGAAACCAAAGACGCAATCATAAGAACTACGCTTGCGGTTATTGTTGTTAACGAGCCAGGGGTTTTGGCGCGCGTGGTTGGGCTTTTTTCGGCGCGTGGCTATAATATCGAAAGCCTTACAGTGGCCGAAACCGATCACGAAGCCCATACTTCGCGCATCACCATCGTAACATCGGGCACTTATGCGACCTTGGCGCAAATCAAAGCGCAGATTTCGCGCATTGTGCCAGTAAAACGAGTTATCGATTTTTATGGCGATAATGAAGCCGTGTCGCGTGAACTGGCTTTGGTAAAAGTCGCGGGCCAAGGCGATCATCGGGTCGAGGCTTTGCGCTTGGCAGACGCTTTCAAATGCCGCATAATGGACGCGACCTTGGATACGTTCACTTTTGAATTGACTGGAAGCTCAAAAAAGCTCGATGATTTTATCAATTTGATGAAACCATTGGGCTTGGTCGAAGTTTCAAGAACTGGTGTCGCGACAATTCGCCGTGGCAGTGAAAAAGTATAAGTGAAAAAGTAAAGTGCGCGGAAATTGAAATGAAAACATCTACCAAAATATTCACTGGCATTTTGCTATTTTTATTGGCCTTGGCGGTCATTTGGCGGTTTTTGCCCTCCAAGACTCGGCAGGCAATCGTTGGAACGCCAAAAGCCGCCGATTTGATAATGGCCGTTGGCGGTGATCCGCGAATGCTGGTTTGCCAAAGCGCTGCTGATGCTGAATTGGGTAGCGCGGAAACCCGCGCCAAACTTGGGATTACTGAGCCGCTTGCTGCCCGCACTGATGCCAGTGCGGTTTATCGGGTTTCGGTTTTGCGCGGAGTTGGCGATAGTTTTGCTCTCACTTTTTGGACCCCAAAATCGGGTGCGCCGGGGAAAATTAAGGTGGCAAAAGTAAATAATTCAAGCGCCGAGGCGACCATCGAAGAACATGACCTTATCTTCATCCAAGCCGAACAATTGGTACATGCATTTGCAGTGGTGGATATTTGGGCCGAAAATCGCATGACATTGAAAACTAAGAAAGTGACAGCCCCCGCCAGCGCAGTGATAGAAATTATCGCGCCAAATGTTTCTAAATGCGTGACAACTCGCTATGATGATGAACATATAAAATCACTAATGAATGAGTTTATGCTTCGCATTCCTGCGGTTCTAACCCAAATTTCATTGGACGGTTTCGCGGCACCAGAGCAAAGAATAATGGGAAATTAATTTCGAGAAATAATATTAAAGGTATGGCCTAATGGTTTGGTTTAATGACAAAAAAATAATTGGTAGTGTGGCCGTAGTTAGCCTAATTGGGCTTCCCTTTATTGCCCATGCACAACAAGCGGATCAGTTCCATTTATTTCGCCGGCCCGCGCAAACCACCCCTGCGCCACCCGCTCCGCCACCACCGATAGTGGAAGCGCCACCGCCGATTGTAGAAGAACCAGCGCCACCAGCCGCGCCAGAAGCCGCGCCAAGCGCCGCCCCGCAAGTCGAACAATTTCGGCTTTTCGGTTCAAGGACTCCCGCGCCGCCACCGCCACCGCCACCTCCGCCAGTCGTTGAGGCGGCTGCACCAAGCCAAACACCAGCAGTGGAACAATTTCGTTTGTTTGGTTCAAGGTCGCCAGCTCCACCGCCCGCTCCGCCGCCACCACCGCCACCACCGCCACCACCGCCTGTCGTGGCTGCACCTAATAATGGGGGCGCGGTTCAGGAATTTCGTTTGTTTGGAAATCGCAATCGGCCAGCACCGGTAGTGCCAGCGCCTGCCGTGCCTGAAGTGCCGCCAAAACCAGCCACCGAAACCACAACTTCGCAAGAACCCGCGCTGCAAGAGCCATTGCCGCAAGAGCCAGCGCCGCAAGAGCCAGCGCCGCAAGATCCAGCGCCGCAAGAGCCAGCGCCGCAAGATTCCGCCCCGCAATGGCAAATTCCACAGACTGACGCTGCGCCTGTGACCGCGCCAACTGCGCCACCAACAGAACCAATTCTAATTGAAATTTCACCGCCAGTTGAGACAACAATTGAACCAGCGCAACCTGTGGCTGTCGAGCCGCCGCAAAGTCTTGAACCAGCGCCCGTTGCCGAGCCGCAACCACCGCCCGTTGCCCATAATTTGGCAATCAATGACGAGAGCGAAGAATTACTTGGCGTCGATAGGTTCCTTGCCGATAATATCTATGCCAATGGGCCATTGTCAGGCTATTCAGGCGTAATTTCCGCCGAGGGCGTGCTTTATGATGCCAGCGGTGGTTCGCCTGCTGGCTTGGAAGCTGCACAATCGCGATTTGGAACTTTTCCTGCCGGTTTCATTCTTGAACGTCGTCCTGAAAGGGCAATGGCGTCGGGCGGCGCAGGCTCGTCGTGGGGTGGTTACAGCCTAAAGCGTGGTAATGTCACAATGTCGGATGGGCGTTATGTCGCGATATGGCGCAAGGAAGAAGGGGGTTGGAAAATTGTCACCGAACTGGCCGCAGGGCGTTCGCAAGCGCCAACAACTTTGCCGCCTAGGCCAAACCAACCACGCCCAGCCGCCCAAAGCAGCAATGGGCTACCCGTCATGCGTGACGCGCTCGGAAGGCCCGTAGCCGAAGTTGGCCCAAGGGTTGACCCTGCCACCGCCCTGCCAGCGCCAAACTAAAGGCATGCGCTGAAATTGACGGATTGACCTTTTGGCAAAAAAACGCTCAAAGGCAACCGCGAAATCGGGATTCTGGCATATTTTTGCCGCTTCCGACATGTTTGGAGAAAAAAATGCAAGTATATTACGAAAAAGATTGCGATTTGGGTCTTATTAAGGACAAAACCATTGCGATTATTGGCTATGGTTCGCAAGGTCACGCCCATGCGCTGAATTTGCGTGATTCTGGCTGTAAAAACGTAATTATTGCTTTACGTCCAAATTCTGCGACTGCGGCGAAGGCCGAAGGCGAAGGTTTCAAAGTTGTTTCGGTATCAGAAGCCGCAAAATCCGCCGATATTTTGATGATTGTCACGCCTGATGAAGGCCAAGGCGGGCTATATGCCTCTGAAATTGCGCCGCATTTGCAAGCTGGCCAAACTTTGCTATTCGCCCACGGTTTTTCGGTGCATTTCGACCTAATTGTGCCGCCAAAAGACGTTGATGTCGCTTTGATCGCACCAAAAGGCCCGGGCCATACTGTGCGCGGCGAATATCAAAAAGGCGGCGGCGTGCCGTGCTTAGTGGCAATTCACCAAAACGCTACTGGCAACGCGCAAAAAACTGCACTGGCCTATGCATCGGGCGTTGGTGGCGGGCGTTCTGGCATTATTGAAACTTCATTCCGCGAAGAATGCGAAACCGATTTATTTGGTGAGCAAGCAGTATTGTGTGGCGGCGTTGTCGAACTTATTCGCGCGGGTTTTGAAACTTTGGTCGAGGGCGGCTATGCCCCCGAAATGGCATATTTTGAATGCTTGCACGAAGTAAAACTGATTGTTGATCTTATTTATGAAGGCGGCATTGCCAATATGAACTATTCAATTTCGAATACGGCAGAGTATGGTGAATATGTTACTGGACCCCGCATCATTACGGCAGAGACCAAAGCTGAAATGAAAAAAGTGTTGTTGGATATTCAAAACGGAGATTTCACCCGCAAATGGATGGCCGAAAACCAAGCCGGCACGCCTTTTTTCCAAGCGCGCCGTAAGTTCAATGAAGAACATCAAATAGAGGCCGTTGGCAAAGAGCTGCGCACTTTAATGCCATGGATTGCAAAGAATAAACTGGTGGATAAGGCGAAGAATTAATATTTCGTGGGATTAATGCGCAATCCTTCCATGTTTAATGGGTGAAGGCGTCGAAGTAGACGGAGGGGGTATTGCTTTGAAATCAACCCGTTCAGCGAGAGCGCTACGCACTCGACCAACTTCCCCAGCTTGAAACCTCCGCGAAAGTTATGAAGAACAGTGTCATCCCCGAATTTTCGTAGAAAATGTCGGGGATCTCGGTGAAATAAAGACCAGATCCCCGACAAAATCTGCGATTTTTCGGGGATGACAGTAAGTTCCATGCCTTTCGCAGAGACCCCAGCTTGGGGAAGCAGAAGTGCGAACCTTGTCAGCAGTCTGAAGCGATTCTCAAGGAGTCGCTTTTTTATTTTGCCTTCTTGACTCTTTTGTGTAGTGGTTTAATAACACACGGATACACCAACAAAAAGAGGGCAAAATGACAACCCAATCGCAAATACGCAATTTATCTCTTTATGGCGGCCTTGCCTATCTTGGCGTAATTATTACTGGTATATTTTCGGAAGCCTTCGTTCGTGGCGGCTTGACGGTCACCAATAACCCAGCGCAAACCGCACAAAATATCGCCGATAATATTGGCTTGTGGCGCCTAGCAGCGGGGGCCGATGTTTTCACGATCGGCTTGGATATTGTGGTTGCGCTTTGCCTTTATTATTTGCTGAAACCCACTAATCCCGCTCTCTCTTTATTGGTAGCATTTTTGCGAATTGTCTCGCTTGCAGTATTGGCAATTGGTGTGCTTTCCCATTTCCTTCCAGCCCTTCTCCTTGATAGCGGGGAAAATTTGAATGTGTTTTCCAAAGAACAACTCAATGCTATGGGATATTTGAGCTTGCGATTACACAATGTAACTTACCATGTGTGCTTAATTTTGTGCGGGTTTTACAATTTATTGATGGGGTATTTATTGTATAAATCAGATTTTTTCCCAAAACTCATCGGCATCGCGATTATCATTTGTGGAGCTTGCCAGTTCGCCAATAGCTTCACGTTTTTTGTCGCGCCGCAAATCCAAGATTTGATTGGCGACTATGCACTTATGCCCGCTTTATTGGCGGAATTGGCGCTCACATATTGGTTGATTTATCGCGGTATTCGGCCTAAAATTGGTTGAAAATGGTGTGAAAATTGGTATGAAGATGAAACCTGCTGCAATTATCGCCTGCTTATTTGTGCTTGCATTAAATGGCGCAGCCTCGGCCCAAACTGGCCCAGCAGCCGAACAGGTTCGCTATGATTGGAACCGCGATGGCCATATGGACAAAGCCATGTTGGTGGAAAGCAATGAAGACGAAAGCGTATCATTGCACATTCATTTTGGCCGCCCCAATGGGAGGTTTGCCCCGCCTATCATCGCCACCAATTTTGCAGGTTCGTCGCCAATGATTGGCGATCCCGCCCATATTAAGCTTAATGCTGCCAATTCTATTGTTGTCACTTCTTCGCATATTGGCATCGGGCGCAGCAAATATGAAGCCGATACTTTGGTGGCTTTTCGTGGCGGGCAAATGAAAGTAGTTGGCTATAAAATTGCGCGCTGGGATGCTTTTGATCCTGAAGCGGCAACTTCATGCGACGTAAATTTCTCCACAGGCCGCGCAGTTGTTTTGCACACAAGCCAGCGTAGAACCCGTGTGGTGCGTCATAATTTAGCGCCCGTGCCCATCAGAAATTGGAAAATGTTGCCAGAATTGCGCGGCACTTGCCCGGCTTATGATTGAGTTATTTCTCAGAATAAAGTGGCGTAATTATTATGAAACCCACTCCGCATGCCTAGCCAAGGTTAAGTTCACGCGATTATGTCCGCGATTTGATACGGCGCGATAATGCCACCTTAACTTGCGTAAGCATGAATTTCATTCATGATTGAATCGCCCAAATCTTGTATGTTAATGTCCGTTATATAGGTGTGCCTTTTTAGTCGCACTTGAAAAATCCTAACTCACCAACCAAGTAGAAAGTGACAATATTGTTAGAAAGCCAGTTCAAATTGGCATAAACCGAGCAAATGCGCCGCAAATTCGAGAATTTCATAAACTATTTCACAACAATGGAATCTAGTTCACAAAAAGCTGTTTGGATCGCTTTTGTGCTTTTTACAATTGCTGGCATAATTGCCGCTGCGGGCACGGTATTTCTTGAAGTCGATCAGGGCGCAATTGCCAATTTTTTTCGCGGCTTGCGCGGTTTGTGGTGGTCGCCAATTGCGGTTACGCTGGTTTTTGTGGTCTTGGCATTTTTGGGCGCGCCGCAGGTAATTTTAATTGCGGCGACAGTAGCAGTTTTTGACACTTATGAAGGAATAATCCTTTCATGGGTCGCTACCCTGGTTTCGGCAAGCGTTGGATTTGGATTAGGCCGCTTTGGCGGGGCTGGCTTAGTGCAAAAATTATTGGGTGGACGCGGCAAAAAAGCACTGCGCTTCATTTCAAATAACGGATTTTTGACTAGTTTATTGGTCCGCCAAGTCCCCACTGGCCCTTTTATTTTGGTCAATCTGGCCTTGGGCGCGGCGAAAATAAGGGCGTCATGGTTTATAGCCGGAACTGGCCTTGGTATTTTGCCAAAAATACTATTGGTCGCATTTGGATCTGAGGGAATCGAAGATGCGTTCGACGGCGATGGCTTGGGCGCTTTGGTATTTTTTGTCGCCGCCGCGATTATATGGGCGCTCATCGTGTTTGGCGTCAGGCCGATGCTGCTAAAGTTGCAAAATAGAGACTAAATTCTAAAAAACACGATATTTTGGTAAAAATTACTAATTGTTAGCCAAAAATGGGTTGAATTAGAAAATTATTGCATTATAGACTAATTTTGCAACATTTGCATTGCAGTTCGAGCTATATTACAAATCAATCAAACGACCTATTTGAAAGGGAAATAAAAGTGAGCGACCATATTCGTATTTTTGACACCACAATGCGCGACGGCGAACAAAGCCCCGGTGCGTCCATGTCACATTTCGAAAAATTGGAACTCGCAAAACTCCTCGAAGAAATGAAAGTCGATGTTATCGAAGCTGGCTTTCCGATTGCCAGCCAAGGCGATTTTGATGCCGTAAAAGCGATTTCGGAAATTGTATCGCAAAGCATCGTCTGTGGCCTTTCGCGCGCAGGCGCCAAGGATATTGAACGCTGTGCCGAGGCGGTGAGGGGCGCGGCACGCCCGCGCATTCACACCTTCATTTCAACTTCGCCTTTGCACATGAAACATAAATTGCAAATGGAACCGGAACAGGTGCTTGAAGCAATCCATGGTTCGGTGACCTTGGCGCGCAATTTGGTGGGCGATGTTGAATGGTCCGCCGAAGATGCCACCCGCAGCACCCGTGATTTTTTGCGCCGCGCAGTTGAGACGGCCATCAAAGCCGGCGCGACCACCATCAATGTTCCCGATACAGTTGGTTATGGCGTCCCAGACGAATATGGTGCTATTTTCAAAGACTTAATTGAAAATGTTCCGGGTGCGGATGAAGTTATTTTTTCCGCCCATTGCCATAATGATTTGGGCTTGGCGGTCGCCAATTCGCTTGCGGCAGTGCAAAATGGCGCGCGGCAAATTGAATGCGCGATCAATGGCCTTGGCGAACGGGCGGGCAATGCCGCGCTTGAAGAAATCGTGATGGCGCTAAAAGTGCGCGAAAATGCAATGCCATTTAGCACGCAAATTGACGCCACAAGGCTATTCGTGGCTTCGAAAATGGTCTCACGCATAACCGGTTTTCCCGTGCAGTATAATAAAGCGATTGTCGGTAAAAATGCCTTCGCGCATGAATCGGGTATTCACCAAGACGGCATGTTGAAAAACGCCGAAACCTACGAAATTATGACGCCTGAATCCGTGGGCCAAGGCGGCACAAATTTGGTGATGGGCAAACATTCGGGCCGCCACGCGTTCAAAGATAAATTGCGCGCTTTGGGTTACGAATTATCCGACAATGCCTTCATGGATGCTTTCACCCGCTTCAAAGATTTGGCCGACAAAAAGAAGTTCATTTTTGATGATGATTTGGTGGCATTGGTCGATGATGCGGCGTCGCATGTTGATGATGCCATAAAAGTCTCGCGCCTTCGCGTTGTGGCCGGCACCGATGGCCCACAGACTGCGGAAATTGACTTGTTAATTAATGGCGAAAAACGCTGGACCACTATGCGCGGCAATGGCCCCGTGGACGCAGTATTCAACGCCATTCGCGCCCTAGTGCCGCATGAAGCGGTGTTGGATTTATACCAAGTTCATGCGGTTACTGAAGGCACCGACGCCCAAGCCGAAGTTTCAGTGCGCCTCGCCGAGGGCGGCTATTACGCCACCGCCCGCGCCGCCGACGCCGACACACTGGTCGCCAGCGCCAAAGCCTACGTAGGCGCCCTCAACCGCCTTATGACTAAGCAAAAACGGCACGGTGGTGAAGTGCAGGTGGGTTGATTTTTGGTTAGATTGGCGTGTCCTCCCTTGCGGAGCAAAGCGTAGCAGGGGAGGTGGCCATGCGTAGCCAAGGGCGAAGCATGGACGGAGGTAGAAATCGGGGACATGATGTGAATTAAGTGTATTTATTGTCATTTGCAGCTTTGTTGAGTTGTGATAAATCGGGCAAATGAAACACCAAAGAAAACAAAGTCCGTTTAATTCACATCATGTCCCCGTTTTATGGCGCCGTTACTAAAGTTGGAGTTACAGCAGGCGTTGGAATTTTAAAGGGACCCACATACAACATGAATGCTACTGTCTACTCAAATCCAAATCAGCTCGGCAGTTTTACAACATTTGGCCTTCGTGATTACGCAAAGTATGGCGTGAGGCAGTTATGCAAGTAGGTCAAATAAAGATTGTAATTTTTGTATTGATGGCAATTGTTGCAATCACGTTGGGTTTGTGGTCAGGGTTAAACTTTGACAGAATGATTGCTGAAATCAATCGCAAGCGCCCGAAAGATATGCAAATACCTCTTTATTTTAATTCGAAGTCTTTGGCGGAAGTTGAAATATTATACGCTACACACTATCCAGAAGGCAAGCTGCATATTTACAGCAAACGCTTTAAAATCGCTGGTATAGTTTGGTTTGCCACCTTTTTGATTTATATGTTCATTTAAGCCACCATGCGTGATGGGCAGGTGGTGAATTATGGCTATGATGCAATTGGGCGGGTATCGGCACTATCGGGCGCACTTACCCAAAATTAGGGACATGATGTGAATTAAACTTGCCAAATATATCAATTTGGCGGACTTTTCCCAATCAAAGTTGTTTGGAGGTAATTTCGGTGACAAATTATCAATTACCCAATTGCAAAATTGCATAGCGTGAAAAATATTGCTGCAATTCGGTCATGCAAAGCGATTTATTGCAAGCCAAAACCCGCTCTACCCCTTAATAAAATAAGTAATCGTCGTCACAACTCTTACAGTCTTATCAATTTGTTTTTCGCCGCTTTCGTTGGGGATTTCGACAGCAGGGTTTACTTCGATTACGCCTTGGTTGGCGTTTTGGATGCCACCGACACGGGCGCCTGATTGTTGGGCGAATTGCTGGGCGGCGTCACGGGCGCGGCGGGTGGCTTCGGTGAGTAAGACTGGTTTAAGGTCGTTTAATTTGGTGAAAAGAAAAGTTGGCCCGGCGCTGTATGAATCGGACGAAAAAATAACGCCTTGGTCAATCAATGCGGCAATGCCACTTGATGCGGTCGAGATTTTATTGACATCAGTTGAGCGCACCATGACATTTTCGGTCAAAACATAGCGCACGCCTTCGGACACTTGCTGGCCATAGCTATCGGCCCATTTATCCTGCACTTGGATGTTTTGCACGCTAATGTCAGCGGGCGCAAATCCTTGCGCTTTGAGGTAGTTCTGCACCGCGACATTGCTTGAATTAAGGCTCGCACGGGCATCAGCCAATGATGGGCCCGTGGCCACAAACTTTATCGGCCAAAAGCCAAGGTCGGCTTTAACGCTGCGCTCCGCGAGGCCCTTAACGGTTACAGTGCGAAAACCAAGGCGCGATTTCACCAAACCATGCCCCGCAAAAAAGCCAGCCGAAGCTATGCCGATTGCCAAAACTGCGGCGGGAATAAGTTTGCTGTCGAAAGCAGGAATGAGTTTATTGTCCATAATTGAAGCTCCAATCGGTTGGCGCGATATTCACGCCTCAATTATGTTATTTATTGGGCGAAATGCAAGTGATTTCTTGGAAATCGCTTTGCAAAATACGCACCATTACTTATTGCGGTGGAATGTGGATTTTTCTATCAATAATAGCCTCGTTTTTACAGACTTTGCGCAACAGCTTCCAACGCGAAATAATGGTCGCTGCGGGGCCATGGATTGCCGCTTGGGTGCGGTTTGCGTTTGCGGTTCCGTTCACATTTGCTGTGTTGATGGCCTTGCTTTTGTATCGTGGGCATTATGGCATTGCGCTTAGCCAGTATTTTTGGCTTAATGTTTTGGCGGGGTCATTATTTCAATTTTTGGCGTCGGCGGCATTTTTGCTTTCGATGCGGTTTTCAAAATTCGCAATTGGCGTTGCGCTGCAACATAGCTCGATAATTGTGACTGCGGCTTTCGGTGTGTGGTTTTTGGGTGATAAATTGGTTTGGATTTCTTGGACTGGCCTTATTATCGCAACCCTTGGCATGGTAATGATTTCTTGGCCCGAGAAGAAATTGAACGCGAATTTTGATGTCAAAAGCGCACTTTTAAGCGGGCTATTTGGATTCACCTCGGGCGTATTTTTTGCGATTTGTTCCAATCAATTTCGTGCGGCCGTAAATGCTGTTGAGGGCAATCCGACGTTTTTCGCCAGCACATTAACGGTTCTGATAACCCAAATTTCGCAAGCAATTATATTGGGGGCAATTCTTTTTGTGGTGCAGCGCGAAGGAATGCGCATTGCGATTGTCAGATGGCGCGACAGTTTGAAAGCTGGGGCAGGCGGTTCATCGGCCTCGATTGCTTGGTTTTTGGCGCTAGGTTTGGCGCCTGCGGCTTTGGTAAAAGCGGTGAATTTGGTGGTTGAAATACCATTGTCGGTAATTATGGGCGCGCAAAAGTTTAAGGAAAAACTTGGCGCAACAAAAATATTGGCATTATTTATGGTGGTAATCGGCGTATTAGTGGCGGTTTTGACGCCGTATTTGGCCTAAGCCGCGATGGCTTGATTTTCCATTTTTTCAATCATCGCCATAGTCGCCAATAAATGCGCATTGCGAACTGCGGCGACCAAACCTTGCGCGCCAAATGGTTTATACAAAGCGGTGTCCGCGCCCAATTTAAGCGCATCGCTTAGCATTTCACCATTGATGCCAGTCATGGCAACAATGCCAACGCCTGGCATATTTTCGCGGATAATTGGAATTGCCTCTTTTGGATCCATGCCTTCCATGTGAAGGTCGGTCAAAATAACATCAATATCAAGGGCATCACTAGTTTCAAATGCTTCTTCAATCGAATTTGCATGGGTAACCCGAAAGCCATTGGCTTCAAGCATTTTACGGCAAATCACGCACATGGTTTTGCTGTCATCAATAACCAAGACGTGTAATTTGCGACCACCATATTGCAACCGATGCGCCATTTCATCCAAAGTCGATTTCAGTTTTTCCCATTCAAATGGCTTTTGCAGCAAGAATTCTGCGCCATCGGCTTTTGCGAGCATCAAACTATTGCCTGAACTACCAGCTGCACCACCTGCGGTCATCGCAATTACAGCCACTTCCGGGTTTGTTTCTTTGATCTTGCCGACTGTGCGGCCATCTTCGCAATCGGGTAAATAAAGGTCGGTGACAACTAGGTCGATTGGTTGGCTTTTTAACGTGCCAATTGCCTGATTTAGGTTAAGCGCGGCAAACACTGTCCAGCCCGCCTTCATTATCATTTGCGACAAAATATTCGCCTGAGTGTGGCTATCTTCTATCAATAGGCATGTAAATTTTGGCACGAAATTACCCCATACAATTTTTGAGGCTATTATTGATATTTCTGCCTCTTTAATTTGCATAACCTAATTTGGTTAATTTCGGATTTAATTACTTACGGGTATTGCGATGATATGGCCGCATATTGGCATTATTTGGTTTTGGACGCGGGTTGATTGACGGCAACTGGTGGCGCAGCAACTGCCGCAGGCAAAATCGGCGGCGAATAAAACTTCACCATTGCCAATGAAATATTGCGCCCGACTCGTGCCAAATTAGCTTCGCGCGCTTCATTGTCACGCGGGCAAGTTTGTTCGCCACGGCCACCACTTGCGAAGCCCGAATTAAAGGCAATTATCAAAGGATCCCTAATATAATTTGCGCTTGGCGCTTCCATATCAAGCATGGTGGCCATTTTGGAGCGAAAAGTCTGATCTTGCTGGCCGACGCAACTTACACGCAAAGCGTGCAAAGCGCCAAAAACGCGCGATAATTCGGTGAGGTTGGACAATTTTGCGGGGTCAATTTCACGCCTTCGATGCACAGTTTGCGCAATAATTGCCTGATGTTGTTCCTCGGGCTCAGTCCAAGTTTCAATATAGTCGGGCGTGCCAACGTCTTGCAGAGTGCGCCTCTTGGTGGTTTTTATTTCGCTTGGAACTTCACTTGCTAATGCTTCATCAAGCGGCAAATCTGGCGCGGGTGTTAATTCGTCGGCAGGAGCAGCGGGTTGAACCACGGCTTCATCCACTGCTTGCGGTGCGTCATTTTTCGGCGGCGGATCTTCAACCAAAAGCGCTTTGTCTGGGTCAAATTGCGTAGTCGCAACTTGTGCCAATGCGCTGAAAGCACAAAGGCCCAAAACAGTTGCACATATGACAAGCAATTTTCGTTGTTTCATGTTCATTATTTCGTCATGGTTCGCATCAATAGTCAATAATATTGAAAATATCGTGTTGGGAAAATCAAAATGTGTGGACGCTTTGCCGTAACTTTGCCGCCTGAAGCAATGGCCAGTTTGTTTGGCTCAGATGACAGGCCGAATTTTGCGCCAAATTATAATGTCGCCCCAACCCAAAAAGTGCCAATTGTTGCGATAGGCAAAGAAAATACACGGCGCATCATTATGGCGCGTTGGGGGCTTTTGCCCAATTGGATGGAAAAAGATCCTGAGGCTGGACCGATGTTTAATGCGCGCAGCGAAACTCTGGAAGTCAAACAATCGTTCAAAACCGCATTTGCCAAGCGGCGTTGCCTTATTCCTGCCGATGGTTTTTACGAATGGAAGCGCGAAGGCAAAGCCCGCATCCCGTTTTTCATTTCGCGCGTCGACGCGGCACCGCTTGCATTTGCTGGCCTTTGGGAAATGAAGAAAAGCACAAATGAAGGTGCAGAAGTGCTTATTTCCACAACCATTATTACCACTAACTCATCGCCCGAATTTGCTAATTTGCACGACAGATTTCCTGTTATTTTGGAAAAAGCGGATTGGGGAATATGGCTTGACGGGCTAACCCAAGCCCCGCGCTTGAAAAGCCTGCTTCACGCACCCAATAATGGTGTTATGCGCTTTCATAGGGTAAGTGACGATGTTAATAAGGTCGCAAATAATAATGAGAATTTGACCAAGGCAATTGGTTAAGGGGGAAATATGGCCAAGACCGAAGCGCGCGAAAAAATTCCTGCAAGTTTGTGGCTATTATTATTGGTGGTCGGCAGTGCTTACATGACCAGCCGTTATGATTTCCAGCTTTCAACCCTAACCATACCGCAATTCCAAGCCAGCCTTGGAATGAGTGACCAACAGGCGGCTTTTATGACTGGTTTGGTGAAATTAGGCGCAATTCCTGCCATTTTCATGGTTTTTTGGGCCGATAAAATTGGCCGCAAACCTGTGTTTTTATGGTCCATTATCGGTTTTTCCATCGCCGCAGTAATCGCATCACGCGCACAAAGCGCAAATGCACTTTTGCTCGGACTTTTTTTGACGCGGCTGTTCACAATGATTGGTGAATTATTGGCGATTGTTCTGATTGCCGAAGCCGCGCCGCCGAAATCACGAGCATATATGTTGGGGATTTTGGCAATTTGCGGGACTTTGGGCGATGCCACCGCGATTATT
Source organism: Hyphomonadaceae bacterium (assembly GCA_009773395.1). Classification (GTDB taxonomy): domain Bacteria; phylum Pseudomonadota; class Alphaproteobacteria; order Caulobacterales; family Aquidulcibacteraceae; genus Pseudaquidulcibacter. The sequence continues at coordinate 101,941 of WRPI01000005.1, forward strand.
AGCTATGGCGCTTTGGGCGATATGAAGGATAGCTGGCGTTTGCTTTATCTTTTGGGCGCAATTCCCGCAGTTTTGGTCATATTTTGGCGCAAAGCACTGAAAGAAAGCGATGCATTTGTCGCTGCCACTGCCGAACACAAAGCGCATCACCAAAGCATGAATCCATTCCACGGCCTCAAAGCCAATTGGAAAACCATGGCAGGGATTTGCTTAGTATTGTTCCTATTCTGGATTCCAGTTTCACCCGCCTTAAGCCTATTATCAAAACATTTGCAGAGTGATGTTGGCTGGACACAAGCTGGGGTTTCGACTTTGCAAATGGGCGCAGGAATGATGGGTTTCGTTGGCAATAGTGTCGGCGGTTATTTAAGCGATAGAATTGGCCGTAAAATCGTTGGCGGCGGTGGAATATTGCTAACTGGCCTTGGCCTTGCGGGGGTGTATTTCTTTGCTAGCACGCCATTTATTGCGGGCTTTTATGCTGTGGCTTTGCTCGGTTGGTTTGCGACTTTGGTCGCTACCCGCGCCATTACGACTGAAAGTTTTGCTACTGAAGCAAGAGCAACCGCCACTGGCACTGCCGAAATTGCGGCATCAAGCGCGGCTTTTGCCGGCAATGTATTAGTGGCACAGCTTATTCCATTGGCTGGAAATACGGGCAATGCGATTTTATGGCTAACCCCAATTGTCGTGCTTTGCTTTTGCGCGTTCTTGTTCTTGAAAGAAACCAAAGGCCGCGCGATGACGTAAATATCAAGGTCCTATAATATCACTTGACATAATTTTTCAGTTCGCTTAAATACTGCACCAAATGGTTCAGTATTCTCAATCTCACTTTGACACTAGTTTTGCCGCGCTTTCCGACGCAACGAGGCGCGGTGTTTTGGAACAGCTAGGGCGCGCAGATGCGTCAATTACGGATTTGGCTTCGCAGTTTCACATGACTTTGACTGGCATGAAGAAGCATGTCGGCATTTTGGAACAAATTGGGCTGGTGACGACGGAAAAAATTGGCCGAGTTAGAACCTGCAAACTTGGCCAGCGTCGACTTGAAGAAGAAGCAGCATGGATAGAAAATTACCGCAAAATTTGGGCAGCGCGCTTTGATGCTCTCGATTTGATTGTTGACGAATTGAAATACACGGAGAAATTAAATGAACCAAAAAAATGACAATAAAACAACAACTGAACGCAAGTCGGATTTAGAACTTGTCGCGACTCGCACTTTCGATGCATTGCCGCACATTGTTTTCAAGGCTTGGACCACACCGGAGCTGTTCATACGGTGGTGGGTGCCAAAATCAGGCGGCATGACCTTAATTTCGTGCGAAATGGATGTTCGGCTTGGCGGCGGATATAGCCTTGAATTCGGCCATCCAGCTTTCGATAAGCCCATGATTTTCTTTGGCAAATATATTGAAGTAACACCAAATCAACGCCTTGCCTGGACTAATGAGGAAAGCGACGAAGGTCCATTGACCGTTGTTACGTTCGAGGAAAAAGACGGTCAAACGCTGCTGACCCTCACAGAAACCTATCCCACCAAACAAGCTCTCGAAGCATCGCTTGGCGGCATCGAAGCCGCGGCGGAGCAATTCGAACAATTAGACGCTATTTTATTGGGTTTATGTGTGGGAGAATAGCAAATCAGCTTGAATATCGAGTTAGCGCGTCGGACGAATTTTCTAAACCAAAACCCGTGGATTCAAAATATTATTTGGATCCATCAACGCTTTGATTTTGCGCATCAAACTAAGTTGTGCGCTCGGTTCGCGCGCTAAAAACTCATCGCGTTTGGCGACACCAATTCCATGTTCGGCGGAAATTGAGCCGCCAAGGCCAATTGCAATGTTGTTTATTTCATGGGAAATCGAGGGTATGAATTTACGATATTCGTCATCATGCATTTCAATGGGGCGCAAAACATCATAATGTATATTGCCGTCGCCAATATGCCCAAACGCGGCAATACGTACATTGGGAACAATTTTATTTGCGCCCATTTCGGCCAGTTTCATAAATTCACTAACGGCGGATATCGGCACCGAAATATCGTGCTTTGCCGCAAGGCCTTCAGGCTTTTGGGCGGCACTCATGCCTTCTCGAAGCTGCCAAAATGCTTCAAATTGCGCGATATTTTGTGAAATCGCAACTTCGCCAAACAAGCCTTCACCTAACAAAGCCATGAGCGCATTTTCGCAATTCTGGGTATCAGCGGCGCATTCAAATTCAATTAGCGCTGTAAAGGGCGCAATCTTGGACAATGGATTCTTTGAGCCGACAAGATTTTTTAACCCATATTCAAAAGCTTGGCAGTTCATAATTTCAAACGCCGATACTGCGCCCGTTTCATTTTCAAGTCTGCGCAACGCATTTATTGCATCCTCAACTTTATCCAAGCTCGCCATTGCCGCAAACACATTGCGCGCGCTCGGCACTAATTTAAGGCAGGCAGCAGTGACAATTCCCAATGTGCCTTCGGCGCCAATAATTAGTTGTTTCAAATCATAGCCACTATTATCTTTGCGCAGCGGGCTTAGTTCGCGCATGATTTCACCATTAGGCAATACCACTTCAAGCCCCATAATTTGATTTCGCATCATACCATAGCGGCGAACACGGACACCGCCGGCATTGGTCGAAATGAGCCCACCAATGGTTGCCGAACCATTTGATGCCAAAGAAACAGGAAATTGGCGGTCGATATTTTTTACCGCCGCATGGACGTTTGCCAGCACAACACCGGCTTCGGCAATAATGCTATCGTCAGCTTCATTGATGGCACGGATAGCGTCCATGCGTTTAAGACTAAGCAAAACCTCGCCAAAAGGAATTTGCGCACCAACCAATCCCGTATTGCCGCCTTGAGTGCAAATCGCAAATTTTTCCTCATCTGCCAATTTTACGATTGCGCTAATTTCTTGTGCGCTTTTTGGCATTAACATCATTGGCGTATGGCCAAAATATTTCCCACGCCATTCGGATAAATGCGGTGCGATAATGTCAGGGTCAGTGGTGGAGCCATTTGCTCCCACAATATTGTGCAATTTTTCAATTGTATTTAAGCCTATTGGTTTGCTCATTTATCGTTCCAATATTCAAAAATATCATCCAAATTCGGGCGTGGTCGCTCGGTTGGCGCGATTTGGGTTTTGCCAATATAAAATAGACCAGCTATTTTTTCATGCGGCTTGGCGCCGATTATTGCCGATGCTTCATTGTCATAAATAGGCCATTCTGAAAGCCAATTGGCGCTGTAACCAAAACCATGACACGCCAGCATGAGTGAAAACCCCAAAGCGCCGGCGGATAATTCCTGTTCCCAAATTGTGGCTTTGGGGTGGGCTCTTGGTGAATGAACAATCGCCAAAACAAGTGGTGCGCGTTCAAAGCGGGTTTGTTCTAACGCCAATTGGGCGGCGTCCATTTTATCGCCTCTAGCTACCAATATTTGCGCCAGTTTGCGCCCCAAAATTCCACGATTTTCGCCGTCAATGGCTATAAAACGCCATGGCACTGCTTTACCGTGATCGGGAACTCTGACTGCGACTTTCAAAATGTCGGGCAATTCCTCGGCACTTGGCGCAATCGCATTTTGTAAATCTACTATTTTTGGTGAACGCCTTGAGGTCAAAGCGTCAATAAATTGCTGATTTTGGGCGGGAAGCGGCAGTGCGCTGTCAACAATAGGGAAGTTAGGGAGGATTTTCATTTATTCTTAGTCCAATTTAGGGATAATTTCTCAATTCACAATTTTGAAGATTTATTTTTGGATTGCGAGTTGATTTCTTACCATTTAAGCTCCATTTATGCTATAGAAACCAAATGGGATATCGAAAATGAACGCACAACAAGCACCGACTTCGTCTTTAGCCTTGGTTTCAAAACGCGAACTTCAAGTTTCGAGCCAAACTTCGGTTTGGGCAATGATGCGCGATGAAGCCGCAAAGGCGGCGCAGCAAGAACCAAATCTTGCAAGTTTCCTTCACGCGACAATATTAAACCACGCCAATTTGGCCGATGCTTTGGCCTATCATTTGGCGCAAAAATTGGGCGGGGCGGACATGAACTCGCTGCAATTGCGCGAAGTTTGTGCCGAAGTCTATAAAGCCAATCCCGACCATGTTTTGAATTGCGAAGCCGATATCGAAGCGGTAGTGACGCGCGATCCCGCTTGCCATACTTATTTGCAACCGTTCTTGTATTTCAAAGGTTTCGCCGCGCTTCAAGCTTACCGTGTGGCCCACCATTTATGGCAAAATGGCCGCGAGTTTATGGCGCTCTATTTGCAAAGCCGGGTCTCGGAATTATTACAAGTCGATATTCACCCCGCCGCAAAAATGGGCAAAGGCATTTTTATAGATCACGCGACTGGCATAGTGATTGGCGAAACCGCAATTGTTGGTGACAATGTTTCGATTTTACACAGCGTCACTTTGGGCGGAACTGGCAAAATCGGTGGCGATCGCCACCCTAAAATTGGCAACGGAGTTTTGATTGGTGCGGGCGCCAAAGTGCTTGGCAATATTGTAATCGGCAATAATGCACGAATTGCGGCGGGATCATTGGTCTTAAAAGCGGTGGACTGCGGTGACACAGTGGCCGGAATTCCTGCTGTTGTGGTCAAATCCAATTCAGTCGAATGTTGCGCCGAAACCATGAATCAAGTGTTCGAATGCTGCGACGTCGCAACGTTTGACCCTGGACTATAAGCGCTCAAATCGCCGCCTTCGGCCTTCGGCCTCACTTAGCGATTTGGATTCAAGCGGACAATAAAAAGCAAAAAGCGTCGTTTTTGCTTTTTATCGACTTTATGCTTTAGATATTAAGATAACACAGTGGTTTATCTGTTCACGGCCAAATATATTTTGGATTGTGTCAAATTTAATTTACTATTGCAAAAATAAGAAAGCGACTTAGAATTAGGCTTTGGAGCGTGCGATGAATGTAATCCGTAAAATTGAACTTACCGAAGCGCAGGCGGCATGGCTTGATAAAGAAATTGCAAATGGCAATATCATCAGTTAAGCAGCGCTTTTAGAAGAAGCAATCACCGAACGAATTCACCAACAAAATATGCAAAACCCGAATTATCTTGATTGGTTAGAAGCTGAATTGCAAAAAGGCCTTGATAGCGGAATAAGCGGCCGAAACCCGTCGCAAATTCGTGCAGATGCTCGGCAAAAAGTGATGAAAATGAATGGCTAGTTTTATATTATCTGAATTAGCGGATTTAGATTTTGAAGAAATTGCAATTTATAGTGAAATCAATTTTGGAAAGAAAATCGCCGATAAATATTTGGATGGCCTAGATAGGTGCTTTGAATCTATTGCAAATGACCCGTTACAATTTCCAATTGCTGAAACCAAAAGCGGTGTCTTTATAAAATGTGTTTATAAATCCCACGCTATTTATTTCAAAATAAATATCTAAAATGTTTTAATCGTGCGGATTATCGGCACGCAGGATTTTTGACAATTCAGCTTGAACTTTGGCTCAAACCAAAGTTATTAAAGCAAATGGTCATTTTGAACGACACGACTTCCAATGCCAATGTCCCCGAATTTTCAGTTTCGGAGCTTTCAAACGCAATTAAACGCTCGCTTGAACAAGGGTTTTCTCATGTTCGGGTGCGTGCTGAATGTGGGCGGGTAACCATTGCCAAATCTGGGCATATTTATCTTGATTTGAAAGATAAGGACGCGATAATTTCGGGCATTATTTGGGCGGGTGTTGCGCGAGGCCTGCAAACCAAGCCCGAAGAAGGCTTGGAGGTTATTGCCACTGGCAAAATAACCACTTTCCCTGGCCAATCAAAATACCAAATAATAATCGAAAAATTGGAACTGGCTGGCCAAGGCGCGATACTTTTGCAATTGGAAGAGCGGCGCAAAAAATTGCTCGCCGAAGGCTTGTTCGACCCCGAGAAAAAGCAAACAATCCCATTTTTGCCGCGCACTATTGGCGTCGTAACTTCGCCAACTGGCGCAGTGATACGCGATATTTTGCACAGGCTTTCCGATAGGTTTCCTGTCCATGTCATTGTCTGGCGGGTGTTGGTGCAAGGCGAGAAAGCCGCAAGCCAAGTCGCGCAAGCCATTGCCGGCTTTAACGCAATTGATCGCAAAGGCAGTGTTCCAAGGCCCGATTTGATAATTGTCGCGCGCGGTGGCGGCTCGATTGAAGATTTATGGGCATTTAATGAGGAAATTGTGGTTCGTGCTGCCGCCGCTTCGGATATTCCCTTAATTTCGGCAATTGGTCACGAAACCGATACAACATTGATAGATTTCGCATCAGACCTTCGTGCGCCAACCCCAACAGGTGCAGCGGAAAAAGCGGTGCCAGTGCGCAATGATTTATTGGCAAGCCTTGTGAGCATTAATGGCAGGCTATCAAGTGCGCTTTATCGCAAATTAGACGCGGCAAAATTGCAAAATCGAGCGATTATCGCGGCGCTTCCAAGGCCTGAAAATATTTTTGCAAATCGCCGCCAAGCCCTCGATATTATTGATTTGAAATTCTTGCCAGCACTACAAATAATTTTGCGAAATGCCCAACACGAATTTACCAAAATTGCGGGCCGTATGCAGCCCAATATTTTTATTGGGGATTTGAATATCAAACGCAATGTTTTGCAAAATTTGGATGAGCGTCGAAAAAGCGCAATGGCTCGTGTCATAAAGGACGAAAAAACCCGAAGTTTGGCAAATCAGCAAAAACTTGGGCAAGCGTGGGGACGGGTTCAAACCGCATGGATTTTCGGGCTGGAAAAACGCAAAAATAGCCTGAATTTGTGCGAAAAAATGCTTGGCTCGCTCGATTACAATAATGTTTTGAAACGCGGTTTTGCAATCGTGAAAAAACATGAAACCATTTTGAAGTCCAAAGCCGCGCTGGCTCAAGCCAAAAACTTCACCATAATTGTGCAAGATGGCGAAATCGATGCACAAATTGCGAACGCAAAGCCAGTTCAAGGGTCACTATTCTAATATTTTTACATATCCGCCAAAATGTTTGGTTTTCTTTCATCATTGAAGTCTATAAAAGCGCTGTTTCATAGTTAATGAATATGGTGCGGACTTGCAGCAAGGATTTGGAAAAACAACTAGAGCGCCTAATGTTCAAGGTGCATCGAATTTGCCGCAGCAATTTTGCGCCAGTTCTGGTGGCAAATATGCGGTGAATACTGGAGTATTCGCCAAATATTTGTTGCCAAAACTGGTGCAAAAGGGCGCGGCAAAGCGGTGCAACTTGGACATTGGTCGCTCTAGTCAATTAGCAGGCAAAGTGAGTGCTTTGCTGGCACTGTTCGCTTGCCTCGGCCTTAGCGCATGTGATTGGGCCAAGGCCGATCCAATTGCCCCGAAAGCCGCCGAAGTGCCTGAAGTGTTGTTTTCACTTTTTGGCGAGTTGCAACAATCGGCAACTTTAGTTGGTAAAACTGAACCTATGGCGCACATTGATGCTGCTGGAATAAGCACAACTGCCGATGCGAGCGGGATGTTTGTTTTTGGCCTGGATCGCGACGCGCCTGAAACCGCAATTATTAGCGTGACCACAATTGATGGCCGTACTTTAAGCAAAACTTACCATATCGAAAAGCGCGAATATCGTGTCTCGGTGGTAAATGGCTTGCCGCCCGCCACAATTAATCCGCCGCCCGAAGCAATGGCTAAAATTCAGCGCGATTCAGCGATTAAGCAACAAGCATTTCACTCGCAAGACACTGAAATGAAAGGCTTTGCCACCCAATTTCGTTGGCCGCTAGAAAATGTGCGGGTAACTTCGCCATGGGGCGCGCAACGCAGCCTTAATGGCGCATTGCAGCGCCCGCATTATGGCATTGATTTAGGCGGAACAACTGGCACACCAATTCTCGCACCCGCTCAAGGCAAAGTTGTTTTGGCGCAATCGGGAATGCATTTTGAAGGCGCAATGGTTGGCATTGATCATGGGCAAGGCCTGATAACCAATTATTTGCATATGAGTAAAATTGATGTTGCAGTTGGGCAAATTGTGAGCGCAGGTGATAAAATTGGCGAAATTGGTGCCGAAGGCCGCGCAACTGGTCCGCATTTATGTTGGCGCATGCGCTGGCGTGGGCGGCAATTGGACCCAAGCAAAATGGTTGCGCCTTTGCAACCTGCGGGAATGATTGGCGCTGCGCAATAAAATGCGAAACATGTGGCCGCCAATTTCCAAAAATTTCCATGGAAATCCGCACCACCTAACCGCCTTTGCACTTACACTCCTAATTGTTGGCTGCGATGTAAAAGCCCAAAATGCTATTCCGTTGCCTGAACTAACGCTCGAGCTTCGCGGCAATATGCGCCAATCGGGCGCGATTATTGGTAAGACTTTGCCGTTTGCCAATATTGCTTTTGATGGCGAGAATTTTAACGCCGATAAAGATGGCAATTTTGTTTTGGGTTTTGATAGGGACGCGGGCGCAACTGCGAACTTGACCATCACCGCGCCCGATGGCCGCAAATTGGAACGAACATTCGATGTCGCCCGACGCAGCTATCGGGTAACAAATGTGAACGGCGTGCCTGCTGCCACCGTAAACCCACCACAATCCATGCGCGCGCGTATTGCCGCCGAAAGCGCCAGAAAGCAAACCGCTTGGAGTTCTCTGGACGAAAATTCGCGCGGTTTTGCCCAGAATTTTCGCTGGCCGCTTAATGTTGTGCGTGTAACTTCGAGTTGGGGCGCGGTGAGGCGAATTAATGGGACTTTGACGCGCCCACATTATGGCGTCGATTTGGGGGCAAGAACTGGCACGCCAGTTTATGCTCCAGCTTCGGGCAAAATTGTCATTGCCGAGCGCAATTTTTTCTATGAAGGCGGGCTTGTTGGTATTGACCACGGACAAGGGCTTATCACGCTTGTTATGCATTTGAGCCGCGTAAACGTTGTTGCGGGACGGACGGTCGAACAAGGCGAAAAAATTGGCGAAGTTGGCGCGACAGGCCGTTCAACGGGCCCGCATTTGCATTGGGGAATGCGTTGGCGCGGACGACAATTGGACCCCTCTTTGATGGTTAGGCCGCTTGCAAAGATTGAGTAAGGCTATTTTGTCTCATTGTGAAAATGCAGGGCATTGGCTATATTGCGTGCTCGAAACATCGGAGTTTTCATGAAAAAATCAACTAAATCCATATTCGCCGCATTAATGGTAATTGGCACACTTGCCGCTTGCAATCAAAAACCAAATTCAACAATAAACGCCGCCACCCAAGCGACCAATGAAATAGTTGATACAAGTGAAAGCGAAGTCGAATTGGGCGATTTGAGCATTGCAAATCCGCGAGCGCGCGCTCTTTTGGGCGGGCAAACCACCACTGCGGCGTTTATGGATATTGAAAATGAAGGCGCAGCCGACAAGCTAATTAGCGCTTCGTCCGAAGGCTTGACAGCGGAACTTCACAGCCACGCAATGGTCGATGGTATGATGCAAATGCGCCAAGTTGCGGCAATTGAAGTCCCCGCAAATGGCGTGGCTGAATTAAAACCCGGTAGTTTCCACATCATGCTCTTTAATGCGCCAGCTACTATGGTGGCAGGTTCAAACTTCAAACTAAAATTGAAATTTGAAAAAGCTGGCGAAGTGGAAATTGACGTGCCGGTGTTGCAGGATGTTGGTTAGTCAGGATTACCGTCAGGCATTAAACCAATGTATGTAAGTAGTTTTTTTAATTCAGAATCATATGCAGCCGCGCGAAATAAATCATCGCCGCAAAATTGTGCGCTTAGTTGATAGGCATTTGCGGGCTTCTTATAATTTGACCAAAGTTTTTTTAACTTTGAATCTGCTGCTTTGGAGTTCGCGAACTTTTTTTGCTCGTATCCCGCAAACAATTGGCAGAGTAGTGCTTCATGGTTGGGGCGCTGAAAACAAACTTCAAAATTTGCTTTCGATGCTCTTTCCTTGAGGTCTTGGCAAGACCAGCCATTCGCAAAATTACCGACATCAGCATCGACCAACAATATACACTTCTTAGCTTTGCTCCTGTTTTTCTTGTCTCGCTCTTTGACGGCTTTATCAAGCATATAATCGTATGATTTGCCGCCTAACACTGCCGCGTCAAGATGAACAGCGAGTTGTAAATTATTGCAAACCATTTGCACCCAACTTATAAACGACTGCTCGCTCTCGCCTTCAACGGCTAGGAAAAACCTCGTTTTAGTTTTTATTATCATCGAAGACATTATCCAATTTGCGGTATTGCGCCCAATTCCCCCGAAAGATATTTCTTGGTCAGGCTTGGTTCACGTCTTAAGCCTCCTATATCCTTGGCGCCATAAATTTGCGTCGCTTTCCCCATCGGCTTTTCGGTAAAAAAGACTTGTTCCTTTTCCAATTCATCAAGCAATGAAGCATTGTGCGCGCTAAATAGCAGTTGCGCCTTATGTGGATTTCGAACTGGGTCGTAGAACCAATATAGCAACTCCGGGATTAGCAATGGGTGTAGGTCAGTATCGAGTTCGTCCAACAGCAAGATTCCACCATTGCCTAGAGTTGATAAAATCATTGGAAATAAGTCGATAAAACGTTGAGTGCCAAGAGATTCTTCATGCAATAATATATTGTAATCGAGACCTATGTGCTTCGAAAAAGCGACCAAATGGCCATTCTCATTATTTGCGACAAAGAAGTTTTCCAATCCTAAATCAAACCTTTGCAATTCCTTATTCAACTGCGTTAAGAGGAGTGGATTTTCAATATAGGTACGAAGATTTGTTTCTCGCTCAACTACAAATTTTGATGTCCCAAAGATATTGCTGAAGATACTACGGATTTGATCCATTAAGGAAATTGAATATTTATGTCCGAATATAGATAGTCGTCCTATTGTGCTGGTTTCTTTCAAAATAGTTTCAAGTCGTTGGTCTTTATTTGAAATACTGAAATCGCTCGAAAATGTGAACTGTTGACCCAACCTCGAAAACAACTTCTTGAACCCACTATTAGGTGCATATGATAATTCTTCAAATACGATTGACTTATTATCGAACCGATTAGCATCGTGGCCGATATGAAGCTCATAACGGAATACGGTGTCTAGAATTTCTTCGGACTTTTGGTCGCGCTCATACGACGCGTCCAATTCAATAATAATTTTTGTCGGCTTACCTAGCCATTCCTTGTGCCTGTATGCCTGAAATAAGTTGGTCAAATTTGGCAAAGTCGGTTGAGACGAAAGTAAATTCAATTTCACTAAAGAATCCATAGCTCGCAAGACAGTTGACTTTCCCGAAGCATTCGCGCCGTAAAACCCAGCAACAAGTGGAAGTCTGATTGTATTATCACCTCGAGATGCAATGAAATTTTCTACGTGTGGCGCATTTCGAGGGACACGAAAATTAATTACTTGCTTCTCCGCAATTGAGAAGAAGTTTTCGATTGAAATGCTATGTATCATATGTTTAGTTCGCCGAAAAAATGTTGAAATCTAAGTTGAATATAGCCATAAACAGCTAAAAAACAACTAAGTCAACAAAAATACTGCAAACTCACATCACCCCTGCATCAATCCAAGCCTGTTTGGGCCAGCGTTTATGGACCCAGAACCATTGCTCGGGGGCTTCGCGGATTTTGTTTTCGATGAATTGATTTATCGCATTGACGCCAGTTTGAACAATATCTTCCAATGGTTTTTCAAAATCCAATAACATTGGCTCTTGCACATCAACTTCAAAATGCGCGCCGCCTGTCCTTCTAACCGTCATGGTCTGGATTGGCACTTTGAAGCGGTGAGCAAGGCGAATAGCGGCATCATTGGTCATGCATTCGTGGCCAAAAAACGGTGCCATAATGCCAGTATTGTATTTTTGATCGTTCATTAAAGCAATTGAGCCGCCACGCGCCAAAATTCGCATAAGCCGCATGCCACCTTCACGGCCCTTGGGGGCGAATAATTTCACGCCATAGGCCGCGCGTGCTTCGACAATGGTTTTGTCAATTTTGGCATTGTTCATTTCGCGATATGTGACTTGGCAATCTATGCCGCGCTGGACGATGACTGCGGGCATCACTTCCCAATTGGCGAAATGGCCACTTGCGAACACCGCGCCTTTGCCCGCTTCCAAATATCTATCGAGTATTTCAAGGCCATTTATTTTGACGCGCGTATTATCGGTAAAATAGCCAAAATTGCCAAGATGCGGTAATTCGCCGCCCAAACGCCCCAAATTATCCCACATCGCGTCCAAAATTTCGGCCTCTTCGGCGCGGGCTATATTTGGAAACGCTAGGCGGATATTTCGGGCTGCAGTCTTATTGGCGCTAGATATTGGCCCCAATTTGCGCATCAATGCCGAACCATCATTGCTCGCTTTGTCGATGTCCTTGCGGCTGAAATTATTCCAATAAGCATGGAAAGCAAAACTCTCTATGTTTTCGATTAGTGATTGAATAAATTTGTTTGTCATTTATCCAACCTCAGCATTTTTGGCGACCAGCAACTCAATAATATCGCCCAAATCGTTGGGGTTTTCAAACATAATTTCGATTTTTACTACTTCAATTCCAGTTTTTTGTGATTGATTAAGCCGTGAAATATCTTTTTCGGTTGTGATTAATTTTGCGCCTTCGCTTGCCGCGCGCGAGCGCAATTCGGCGATTTCGCTTTCACTAAAATCATGGTGATCGGGGAAGGGGATTAAATCCACCAAATCGACACTCAAATCGCGCAATGTGCCTTCAAATTTTTCGGGCCGACCAATACCGCAAAATGCCAAATACTTGCCTTCATATTGGTGCTCTTGCGCAATTATATTTGCAAAATAAACTTTGTCGGCAAAACCCGAAAGTTCGGTTTGTGCGTCCGATTTGTCGCCAATCCAAACCACAATATCGGCGCGTTTAAGGCCAGTTTCTGGCTGTTCGCGCAATGGGCCAGATGGGCAAATCATGCCATTGCCAAAGCCAACCTCGCCATCAACCACGACAATTGATAAGTCTTTGGCAAGGCTTGGGTTTTGATGGCCATCATCAAGAATAATCGCCTTTGCTCCATTGGCCACCGCCAATTGCGCGGCTTCGGCGCGGCTTTTGCCGATATAAACATCGCCAGATTGCGCCAACATCAAAGGTTCATCACCAACATCGCCGGCGCTATGGCTTGCAATGTCAACTTTTACTGGCCCTTGCAATTTGCCTTTATATCCGCGCGAAACAATTGCGACTTTGCCATATTTTTCGGCCAATTTTCGCCGCAATGATTGCGCCAAAGGGGTCTTGCCAGTGCCGCCGAGTGTCAAATTGCCGATTGAAATTACAGGAATTGCAAGGCGCAATGGTTTGGCAGTTTTTATTCGGTTTTGGGTGAAATAGTCATAAAGCACAGAAAGCGGCCATAATATTGTGCGCAAAGCAAAAGCGGCATCACGGCCATGTTTAATATTCCAGAAAGCGGGCGCGCGCATTAGGCCGCTCCGCCAATAAGTGGCAAAAGTGCGGAAGCGATCTTGCCCAATGATTTATTGCCCGATTTCGCAAATTTATCTGCCGCCTTTGTGAGTTGCTTGCATTTTATTTGATTTGATAGCAAGCCTGCCACTTCTATGGCAATTGCCTGCGGCGTGGTTTCGAAAGCTTCATTTAATATGATTGCAGCTTTCAATGCCGCCATTTCATCATAAATATTCTGAAAATTATGGACAAAATGGCCGCTTATTATGGCGCTTCCCAATTGCGCAGGTTCAATCGGGTTGTGGCCGCCAATATTTGGCAATAATGAGCCTGCCATCAGTGATACTGGCGCAAGTTTGAACGCATTGCCAAGTTCGCCAATTGTGTCCCAAAGGAAGACTTCGGTGGTTTTATCGGGCAATTGACCGAGGCTGCGCCTCATTACGAATTTTGGACATAATTTGAAAACTTCATCGGCACGAATTGGGTGGCGTGGGGCAATTATTAACAGCGCATTGGGGATTGTTTCCAATAGTAATTTATGCGCTGCAATAATGATTTCTTCTTCGCCTAGATGCGTAGAAGCAGCAAGCCAAATTGGGCGGTTTGCAATTGTATGCGCTATTATTTTGACCTCAGAAGAGTCAAAAAGTGGCGCTGGTGCCGCCAATTTCAAATTGCCAGTTTCAACAATGTTTCGCGCACCCAATGCTTCAAGCGCCGTTTTGGTTTTGGCATCGGCAGGGTGTACATAATCAAAACTGCCAAATAATTGGCTCGCGGTATGAGGGAATTTTAGCCAGTTCGCGGTGGTTTTTGCGGTCATTCTGGCATTAACCAATGCCATAGGAATGCCGCGTGATTTCGTCAATCTAATGAGGTTGGGCCAAATTTCGCCTTCAAGAAAAATCGCAATATCGGGCGCGAAATGACGCAAAAAACCCTTGACTGCCGACGCTGTGTCTATCGGAACATATTGGTGAATGTCGCCATTGATAAGCGCTTTTGTGATAATTTGCGCTGAAGTTATTGTAGTCGAAGTGAACAAAAACCGCAAATCGGGGCGCAATTTGCGAAGCTCTCGGGCTAGGCTTAGGCCGACCATGCTTTCGCCAACGCTGGTGCCATGTAGCCAAACCAAAGTGCCGTTTGGGCGTGGCGCGATTGGTCGCCCTAATCGCTCTTTCGTTCGCGCGTGGTCTTCCTTGCCTGCATTTGCCCGTAGCCACAGCACAAATGGCGCAAAAGGAGCGAATAACCACATGATAATGCGATAAATAATGATCAAAAAGCTCCGATGTGGGTGTGTCACGAGACAGGCTTCGCCTCAGCAGGCATGATTTTTTCACCCATGCAAAGCTCATCGGCACGCATTGTTATTTGGTTCATTGATTGTTCGAGAGCAAGGCGAGCGGCTTCAAACGCTGCTTCGTCATTGCCCATAATCATTATTGGTTCGCCATAAACAATTACGCCACGGCTAAATAAAGGCGGCAAGAGCATTCTATCCCAGGTTTTTAGATATTTTGATCCTTTTATTGAAATGCCAATTGGCAACATTGGCACATTTGCGCCTTTGGCAATGCGTATGCTTCCAGGCTTCACCCGCATTCTCGGTCCACTGGGACCATCGGGTGTGATTGCTGCTGCTCCGCCTTGTTTGGCATGATTCATAAGCGCGCTCACTGCTTGAGATGCGCCTTTTTCCTTGGTCATATCATCGCGCTTTTTGGTTGAAGATCCACGGCTAACCGGGCGGCCAATTAACTCACACGCCCGCGCGACAAATTGCCCATCACGAGAGAGCGATATCAACATCAATACATCTTGTGCATCTGGCGGTTTGGGCCAAAAACTATGTGCCAAAAATATCCGCGAATGCCAATAACAAAGCACCAAACCTTCGCCTGAATTCCATATTTTCTCGGCAGTTTCCATGCCTTCATAGCTCCAGCGCGTCGTGGAGCGCACCAAATTCATATAAGCGGCAATTATTTGCGCTAAAATTTCTTGCACCAACCATGAACTTAGGATTTTTTTCAACATCAGCATCTCTTACAGCCTTAAAGCAAAATATGCGAGTGCGCACTTGCAACACAAAACCTAATGTTCCATGTAGTAGGGGCAAATCACAAGGAAAATATTTTGCCAAAATTTGATGTTTCAACGCCCGAAGGCCACAAATTGGCGTGGGATGATTATTGGTGGAAAGACCACGCGTTTTTGCGTGAAAACTTCCAAAATGCCCACCAAATATCCGACAAAATGTGGCGCACCAACCAACCCAGCCCACAGCAACTCGAAGTTTGGCGCGATAAAGGCATCAAAACCATTGTTAATTTGCGCGGTGATACGGATTCTAGTTTTACGGTTTTGGAAAAGGAAGCCTGCGAAAAACTTGGGCTTAATTTGCTGTTTTTCAAAGTCGAAAGCCGTGGTGCACCCGACCCCGAAATTATGCGACCAATGGAAGCGGCGTTGAAAGCCCTTGAATATCCCGCACTTTTGCACTGTAAATCGGGCGCGGATAGGGCCGGGTTCGCCAGCGTTTTCTACCTCTACCGCATAGAAGGCGTGCCACTTAATGAAGCGCGCAAGCAATTGGCGCTGAAATATTTGCATGTAAGCGCGGGCAAAACAGGAATATTAGGCCATTTTTGGGATGAATATGCCAAAGCCGAAGCCTCCACGGGAATTGAGTTTTGGGATTGGGTGGATAATGTCTATGACCGCACCAAATTACGCGCTGAATTCAAGCCAACTCCAGTTGGGAGTTGGTTGGTGGATAGGGTTTTGGGGCGAGAGTAGGGGTTGAATGGCGCAGCTATGCAATTTCGTTTTAGAATACCGAGCAACTTAGATAGGCGAATTTATGCAAAAATATTCAGTAAATCAGCACTTGATAGAAACAGTCTTAGCATGGGTAAACTCTGGTGAAATAGCTATTCCAGAAATTCAAAGGCCGTTTGTTTGGGATAGTTCGAAAGTACGTGACTTGATGGATAGTCTATACCAAGGTTATCCGATTGGTTATGTAATCGCATGGAAAAACCCAAATGTCAGACTGAAGGACGGCAGTTTGAGCGAAGGGAAGCGAATTCTGATAGACGGGCAACAACGTGTTACGGCGCTTTCGGCGGCCGTATTGGGGCAGTTTGTCATTAGCAAAACATATGAGCGGATCAAGATAAAAATTGCTTTTAATCCTGTTGAAGAGAAGTTCGAAGTTCAAAACCCTGCTATTCTCAAAGATAAGACATGGATTCATGACATTGCAGAAGCAATAAATGGCAATTTATTTGAAGTTGCCGAAAAATATTTTTTGCTCAATCCAAGTGCGGACCGGTTATCCGTTCAAAATGCGCTCCAAACATTGGTAAATATTCCAAAAAAACAAATTGGCATCATTGAGCTAGCTTCGGATTTGGACATTGAAACTGTCACTGAGATATTTATTCGAATCAATTCCAAAGGAGTTGTTCTAAGCCAGGCAGATTTTGCGATGAGTAAGATATCTTCGAATACGTTGTATCAAGGCAGTGATTTGCGCAAAGCTATCGACTATTTTTGCCACCTTTGTATTTCGCCAGAATTTTACAAGCATATTATGGATAATGACGAGGATTTCGTTAAAACAGAGTTGTTTGGCAAAATGCAATGGCTCAAATCAGAAAATGAAGATTTATATGACCCCGATTATAGTGATTTGATAAGAGTAGCCTTCACATCGCAATTTAACCGTGGCCGCCTATCTGACTTGGTGAGTTTGTTGTCAGGGAGAAACTTTGAAACAAGAACTTATGAAGAGTCCATCGCCGAGCAGTCGTATTCTTTACTCAAGGCAGGTGTAGGAAATTTCATCAACGAGACAAATTACAAGAGATTTCTGATGATAGTTAAATCGGCTGGGTTTATTTCACCGAAATTAATCCGTTCTCAAAATGCAATTAATTTTGCATATATTGTTTATTTGAAACTGAAAGAACTAGGTTATGGGTCAGTTGAGATAGAGAAGTTTGTCCGTCGCTGGTTAGTCTACTCAATTTTGACGGGTCGTTATTCTGGTTCCCCCGAAAGCATGTTTGACTATGATATTAAGCAAATTAACCAAAGACCAATTGGCGAATATTTGAAGGAAAAAGAAGAGGGCGAGCTGTCAGACGCCTTCTGGAGTGCCTCACTTCCGCAGAGTCTTGATACGTCAGTCGCAAGCAGTCCCTATTTCAATGTTTTTCTGGCCGCGCAAGTAAAAGCAAACGATCGTGGGTTTTTGTCGAGTGACGTTTTGGTTGGCGATTTAATTTCACTTAGAGGCGATATTCACCACTTATTCCCAAAAGATTACCTAAAAAACAACGGGTTAGATCGCAGCAAATATAATCAAATAGCAAATTACGTTTACATGCAGTCTGAGATAAATATCAAAGTGGGAAATAAACCACCTATTGAATATTTTGCGAAGATAAATTCGCAAATTCAAAGCGCGTCACAGCTTTTGACCGGAATCGCGAACAATGAACAATTGTGCCAGAATTTAGCAATGAACTGCGTTCCCGAAGAAATTCAAGACATGAAGGTCGAAAATTACGATGACTTTTTGATTTTGAGGCGCAAGTTAATGGCCAATAAGATTAAAGTGTACTACGAAGGGTTGTAATAAAAATCATCTATTTGGCTTTGTTAATTATCGCCATTTGAGATTGAGTTAAGAATGGCCTTAACTTACTGTAGCGACCACTGCCCACCCCCTACTTAATCCCCCGCGCGTAAGTCTCTAAAACTGCGTTCATGCGGGTTTGATAGCCTTTTCCGAGGCTTTTATAGGTATCCAAAACCGATTTTTTTACTCGCAATGTTACCATTTGGGTTTTGTCGGGCATTACCAATACCGCATTTTCCCAAAACTCATCGTTTAATTCAGGGATATCAGAATAATCGATTTGATCATCATTGCGCGCTTGTAATTCTTTAATTCGTTCTTTTGATATTGTCATTGTAAAGCCTCCTTTCGATTTTATTTGCTAGTCTTGCTGAAATAATTCTTGTTTTCTCATGTCTGTCGGTATGAACAACTACGATAACAACGCAAAACCCAATTTCACCAATGCTTACAAACCGATGTTCGCCATAATTATTTCGCTCATCTGCTTTGGAATAAATTGGGCCGTTAAAAATTTCGTAGGCTTCCTCAAAGCTAATCCCATGCTTGGCAATATTTGCTGCGTTCTTTGAGGCGTCCCATTCAAATTTCATGAGGCGCTATAATACAAATAGTATTTACAATCAAGGCGTTTATTTTCCATTTCGACTCAACTGCAATTTCGCCAATTCCGCATAAAGGCCATTTTTGGCGATAAGTTCGTTGTGGGTGCCGCTTTCGGCGATTTTGCCTTGGCTTAGCACCAAAATTTTATCGGCACCACGCACTGTTGAAAGCCTGTGCGCGACCACTAATGTTGTGCGGTTTTTGCAAAATTCAGCAAGTGATTTGGCGATTTTTGCTTCGTTTTCGCTATCAAGTGCGCTGGTGGGTTCGTCCAAAAGCAATATTGGTGCATCGCGCAAAATGGCGCGGGCGAGGGATATGCGTTGGCGCTCACCGCCTGAAAGCGAGGCTCCGCGTGGGCCAATCATGGCATTGATGCCTTCGGGCAGTTTGAACACAAAGTCACAGGCTGCCTTGCGCAATGCGGCTTCAATTTCCGCATCAGTTTTGTCAATTGTGCCAAAACTCACATTTTCACGAATTGAAGCTTCAAAAATAATCGCGTCTTGCGACACAAGTGCAATCGCATTCCTAAGCGAGGCCAAGGTCAAATCGCGCACATCATGGCCATCAATTTTCACTTCGCCTGTGCCAACATCAAATAAGCGCGGCACAAGGTTGATAATGGTCGATTTGCCAGATCCAGACGCGCCGACCAAGGCAATTGTTTGCCCGTTTTTGGCGACAAAGCTGATTTTTGAAAGCGCCATTTGGCCTTCATAATCAAACCCAACATTTTTGAATTCCACATTGCCAACGGATTTGTCGAGTGCAATTGCGCCTGTTTTGTCTTTAATTGCGGGTTCTTCGTCCAAAATAGCGTAAAAGCGGTTAAGGCCAGCCACGCCTTCTTGCATGATTGTATTCATATTACCAAGGCTGCGGATTGAGCCAGAAATCATCAAAAGCGCAGCGATAAAGCTCATTAAATCGCCAATACTCGCTCCGCCTTGGTTTATGCGATAAGCCGCGAACGCCAAAACCCCAGCGATGGCAAAGCCGCCCAAAAGCTCTAAAATTGGGTCAATGCGGCCTTTTTGTTCGACTGCGCGAAACAAAATGCGCATTCTCTCACTGAGTGACGCTGAAACCCGCGCGCTTTCAGTTCTTTCCATGGCATAGGTTTTTACAAGCCTTATGCCGCCGAGACTTTCTTCAATAACGCCTGCCAATTGGCCCGCTTGTTCTTGGCTTTGCCCCGCGATTTTACGAAGCCGGGTTCCAATTAAATTGATGGGGTAAATCGCAATTGGCAAAACCACGACGGACACTATTGCCAATTGCCAATCTGCTTCAAACATTGCAAATAATAAGCCGACAATGGTGAGAACATCGCGCACCAGTGAATTTGTGACTTTAAGAACCGCTTCACGAATTGCATTGACATCATTCAAAAACCGAGCCGAAAAAGCCCCCGATTGCTCCTTTATGATGCGAGAATAATCGAGCGATAATAATTTGGTGAACAAATCATTTTGTAAATGCGTGGTCGCCAATAATGCGGCGCGGTTGGTTGCAACTGTTGATAAATACCAGGCCACGCCGCGCACTATTGAGACAATAATTACAATCACCGGCCCCCAAATCGCCATTTGCATGGCGTTGAGATTCAGCCAAATGTGCTTCTGTGGCGCATTCGGCAAATTGCCCAATGCATCGACAACCGAGCCCAGAATTTTTGGATAAAGACTTGATGCCCCTGCCACCAAAACCATAAAGGCTGTGGCCAAAAACAAAATTGGCAATTGTTGCTTAAGCCAAAACTGCCAAAAACGCCTTATTGGTGGCAAAGACGATTGGGTTGGTTGCTTCAATGGTCTTCGTCGCAGGCTTCTGCGCCTTCAGGATCAATGAGCCTGTGCGCATGAATTACGAAATAGCGCATATGGGCATTATCGACGCTTTTTTGCGCCGCAGTTTTCCAAGCTTCGCGCGCATCGTGATAATTTGGGTATGCGCCGACAAAGTGCATTTGCTGCAAATCACGGAAATGGACTTGGCCGATTTGTTCCATCTCACCGCCGATGACGAGATGCAATAATTGTTTTTTTGGCATGTTTGAACCTCATTCTAACTATTAGCCACCTCAATATAGCAAAAAGATTGCCAAGAAGTAGCATTAATCTGCGCTTATTTGCGCCAATTGAGTTATGATTTCATCATGCAAATGCGGGCCGCTGGCGATCAAGTTCGTTTGCACGGGTTTGGCTTGATTAAATACGAATTCATTGCCCACATAATCACTAATCGTGCCGCCAGCTTCAGAAACAATAATTGCCCCTGCTGCGATGTCCCAATCATTGGATTGTCTGGTTCCAATTGTCATATCAAACTCGCCGCTTGCCACCAAAGCCAAGCGATAGGCAATTGAATTGCGGCTTTCAATATGCATTTCGGGCCAGGGCGTGCGCCAAGATTTCGCGCAAAACCAATGCTTGTCGCCCAAAATTCGCGCACCGCTCAAGGCTTGGCGCGCGCTTACTTTTATTTGGCTATGGTTTTTATATGCGCCGTCGCCGCGAGTAGCGTAAAACATCTCATTGGTGGCAGGATTAAACACAACACCTAAAATCGCTTTGCCATTTTCAACCAAGGCAATTGAAATGGTAAAATGCGGAATTCCTTTGGTAAATGCCCTTGTGCCATCAATTGGGTCAATCATCCAAGTTCGGTGGCAACGCAATCTTGAGCCATCATCGGGAGTTTCTTCGGAAAGCCAGCCATAATCGGGATATTTAGATTTCAGCGTTTCACGCAATATATTATCGGCGTGTAAATCGGCATCGGTCACTGGGTTATTGGGCGATTTGTGCCTAACATCCATTGGTTTGCCGAAATAACAAAGTGTAATTTCGCCCGCCGCTTTTGCTGCTGCTATGGCATCTGCCAATATATTTTCAAGATTATGATCCAGCAATTGTCATACCGTCTATCAAAAGGCTGGGGCAATCAATCGCGCTTTTGCCTTCAAGGTCATTTGCAGGTATCAGATTTGCAAACATATCTATCATATTACCAGCAATCGTAATTTCACTTATCGCACCCGCTTTTTCGCCATTTATAATTTCCATCCCCGCAACACCTACCGAATAATCGCCGGTATTTGGATTGAATGACGGCGACATTGCTTCAATAATAAAAAGCCCATTGCCCATTTGTTTTATCAAATCATCTTGGCTTAGGTTTGACGGTTGCAATACAAAATTTGAAACCCCAATGCCTGCCGATCCGCCTTGATTCATACTGGCATGGCCGTTGGTTTGTAGGCCAAGTTGCAATGCGGTTGAAGTATTCAATAGCCAATTCGTAAGAACACCATTTTCGATAATGTTCTGTTTGGAAACTTTCACCCCTTCGCCGTCAAACGGCTTTGAACCCCATCCGCCCAATTTGAACGGGTCATCAATAATATTGATGTTTTGGCTGAAAATTTGCTGTCCCAATTTATCACGCAAAAACGAAACCCCACGCGCAATTGCTGCGCCCGAAATCGCGCTGATTAAATAGCTCATGATGCTGCGCGCAACCCGTGCTTCGAGAATCACTGGAGCTTTCGTGGAAGCGATTTTCTTTGACTTAAGCCGCGCAATCGCACGCTCACCTGCCTCTATTCCGATTAGTTTGGCATCGCGCAGGAGTGGCCTAAATCTTGCCGAATGGCCAGCATAGTCACGCTCCTTTTCGTCGTCTTCCCCAGCCAAAGCAGCAACTCCAAGGCTCCAACTCGTGCCACCATAACCGCCGATGAAGCCGTTGGTTGCGCCATAAACCACTTCTGATTTGCCCCATGATGAACCGCAACCTGCTATATTGGTGACGCCTTTAACTTCAAGCGCGGCGGCTTCACATTCAAGGGCGCGGGCTTCAAGCCAGGCTAAATCAGGCTCGCTTGGGTCTTCAATTTCAAGATTTCTGATATTGGTTTCGATATTGGTTTCGGACGCGATCCCGCAAAATGGATCCTCGGCTGCGGCGCGCGCCATTGAAACCACGCGATTGGCCAAAATATCAAGTGCTTCTTTGTTCAATGCCGAAGTCGATGCACCCGCTTGCTGTTTGCCGATGATAATGCGCAAGCCCGCCGAACGCGCTTCCTCACGTTCAACATTTTCAAGCTTGCCAAGGCGCACCGCGACGCCAAGACTCATGCTTTTGTTGCAGGCGCAATCAGCAGCGTCGGCGCCCAATTCCTTGGCGCGTTTCAATAAATAATTGGCGGCATCATATAGTGCTTGGTCTTGCATCGGTCATCATTTCTATAATGAAAAGCCAATGTGCTTTTTCGTGAAAATTTGCAAGCCAGTGAATGTAATCAGGCGATATATTTCTGTTTAGTCACCTAAATCGCGTTCAATAAACAGAAAACGCCAATCCAAAGCAAACTAACCAAGGTGCAAGATGTGCCAATTAAGCGACCTTTTGAAACGCCAGAAGATTTAATAAGCCCCGATGCATGCAGCACTCGGCCAATGGTCAATAGCGCGCCACCAACGTGAATAACCCAGCCTGGTTGCGCACTCATTGATAATAATACCAGGCCAATTAGGGCCGCAGGCACATATTCGGTGGCATTGCCGTGAGTGCGAATAGCCCTTAACATTTCAGGATCGCCGCCATCACCAAGGCCAATGCCTTTGCCGCGTCGGTGGCGAATTACGTTTATTGCTAGGAAAAGCACGATTAGGATATTGAGGCCGATATAAAGGCTGGCGATGTTAATATTGTCCATTTTCACTCCCTTTTATTGTCATTATTTCGCAATATCATGCCTTGAACGTCCAAATGATGCAATAGATAAAATTGTATTCAAATCATTCACTAAATTGAATTGTATTTACGATATGGTGAAATTATCAGTGGAGGGGAAAACCATGATATACGTAATTTTGAGTGTTTTGGCGATAGCAATAATAATTGGTGCTGGCGTGTTTTCAGTCGCAGTTTTGCGGGTTATTCGTGAACAATTTGACGAAATGATGCCTAATCGTATGGTTGAGTTTGCAGGCTTTATTGAGCTTCCAAAAAACTAAACTGGACTAATTATCAAAACCAAAACTCGCCCATTTTTGGGTGATGTCGGCAATTATATTTGCGTCCATTTCAATTTTTTTACCCCATTCACGCTGGGTTTCATTGCCAATTTTATTGGTTGCATCAAGCCCAATTTTACTGCCCAAACCTGAAACCGGCGATGCGAAATCCAAATAATCAATCGGCGTATTTTCAATGGTAACTGTATCGCGCGCAGGATCCATACGGGTTGAAACCGCCCACATTACGTCCTTCCAATCCCTTGCATTGATGTCATCATCAACCACAATTATCCATTTAGTATACATAAATTGCCGTAAATAGGACCAAGCGCCCATCATCACCCTTTTGGCATGGCCAGCATAGGCTTTCTTCATTGAAATAACCGCTATCCGATACGAACACCCCTCTGGCGGTAGCCAAAAATCAATAATTTCGGGAAATTGCGCTTGCAAAAGTGGTATGAAAACTTCGTTTAATGCCTCACCCAAAACACTTGGCTCATCAGGTGGGCGACCGGTGTAAGTTGAATGATAAATCGGCTCTTTACGCATGGTTATGGCGCTGGCGGTGAAAACTGGAAACTTATCAACGCTGTTGTAATAGCCAGTGTGATCGCCATAAGGCCCTTCATCGGCGACTTCGGTAAGCGAAACATGGCCTTCAATGACAATTTCGGCAAAAGCGGGCACTTCAATCGGAATGGTCTTGCACGGCACCAATTCCATTTTATTGCCGCGCAAAAGCCCCGCGAATTGATATTCCGATAATGTATCTGGCACGGGCGTGACGGCCGCCAATATTGTGCCAGGGTCGGCGCCCAAGACAATCGCGACCGGGAAGGGGGCGGTATTTTGCGCTTTATAGCGCACGAATTGCTGTGCGCCGCCACGATGATGCAACCAACGCATAATAAGCTGGTTTTTGCCCAATTGCTGCATACGGTAAATGCCGAGATTGTAATTATCAACTTTGGCCGAGCTTGGGCCTTTTGTTACCACCAAAGGCCAAGTGATAAGCGGCGCAGGCTCATTTGGCCAACAAGTTTGAATTGGCAACATATTAAGGTCAATCGCATCGCCAGTGAACACTAATTCCTGACACGGCGCTTTTGAAAATCCCCTGCCCGATAGGCGCTTGGGCCGCATTTGCATGACTGTGCCTGCGAGTGGCAAAAGTGCGAGCGCATCCTTTATGCCTGCAGGCGGTGTTGGTTCGCGCAAAAACGCCAATAATTCACCGACTTCGCGCAAATCACGCGCAGTGCGGCGATCTTTGCTGCCCATAGTGACGCCCATTGCAACACGTTCAACCGTGCCGAACAAATTTGTCAAAACCGGCATGGTGGATTTTGTGCCATCGGCTTTAATGGCGTTTTCAAACAAAGCTGCTGGCCCATTTTGCGCAATCAAGCGCGTTCCGATTTCGGTCATTTCCAAAACCGTGGAAACTGGCTGTGTGACGCGCACCAATTTTTGTTGGGCTTCAAGAAAAGATAAAAACTCGCGCAGGGATTTATATGCCATTCAGTTTTCTTATGATATTGTGGTGGCTCTCACAAGCTATGCTTGCGGCGGAATTGGAGTCGGCTATGAAAATATTGGGTAAATTGACAATTGGCCTTGCGGCATTGGGCATGTTTGCTTTGGTGCAAAGTGATGCTTCGGCGCATGTTTTGCGCAAGCACAAATCCAAAAACTGCCGCCACCTTGTCCGCCATACACACCCGCGTCCACCAAAAAGGCCAATCACAATGCCCATTCCCTCAGATCCATTGGCCCTCGCCACCTGCCATGCAGATGAATTGCAATATTTGGTAGGGCAAGACCGCTCAGTTTTACACACCATGCGTTTTAGCCAAACCGTGCGCATTGAAGAACCTGGCATGGCCTACACCATGGACTATTCCGAAGATAGATTGCGGATCCAAATTGGTGCTGATGGGATGATACGACGCGTTTTGTGTGGGTAGAAAACATTATTTTGAGTTTGGTCTATGTAAGGAATCGAAATATTTTACCTTATTGCAACTAGTCCGTCGGTTAATCGAGGAAAAAATCTTTGAGGTAAACAATGATTAAAAGGCGTTTCATTCTTGGTGCTGGAGCTTCCGCATTAGGGGCATTTGCTTCAAATAATTTAGTCGCTCAGACAATTGGCGCGCCGCGTATTCAAGCCCCAAATGCTGCGCAAATGAGCGGTCTTCAGCGTTTGCCTGGTGTGGATTTGCGGCTACAAATAATCGAAAAAAACCTAATTCCGCGTGATCAAGGTTATCGTGGAACCTGTTCGGTTTTTGCTTGCGGCTTTTTAATAGAATATCAACAAGATGTTCCAATACCCGATGGCTTTTTTGGTGGCCTTCCACGATACTGCTCCATCGAATATTTGAATTGGGCCGCCAATCAGTTTAGCCCGAAAGACGGCGGCGGTGACGGCAGTTTTTTTGAAGATATTGCTATCGGATACACCAAACTTGGCGCAGCAAGCGAATATGCTTGGCGTTACTCGCAGGCTTTGCCAGCCAATCCGACAGCTCCGCCAAATGGATTGGTGGCGAACACACAACAAAATAGCATAATTCTGAAGCCTAGAATGGTGCGGGCCAATGATGATAGTTGGGGCGCGACCCAAGCACACTTAAATGAAGTATGTAGCTTGCTGGACCGTGGAACCCCAGTTGCGGCTGGCTTCAGAATAACCGCAATGCCGGATATAATTGATGTCGGAAATACTACCGTGTGGTCTAACCTTGGCCCGGGTTCGCATGGCGCACATTCAATGGCGATTGTGGGCTATGTCCCCATATCATCGGCACCTGGAGGCGGATATTTTATTGTCCGCAACTCGGCAGGTTCATACCGTGGTGATAAGGGATATCTCTATATTTCATATAATTATTTTCGCGCAAATGTTGCAGATATCATCGTATTTGAAAAATATTCAAACTTCCGCCCCACCTCTGGTCTAATTGAATCCTTGCGCACAAACCGCCCAAGACCCAATTTTGAATGGGCAAACCCAAATATGGTTATTGCGGCTTCGGGGAGAGGAAGGCAATCTGGCAATTAGATTTTTTGCAAATTTTGGTGATAGGGTTTCAATTGCGCTGGCTTTCTGTCACTGAAATCACTGAAATCGTCACTGAAATCTCCGTTTGAGCGCAGGAACCAATAATAATATGATAGTACCATCTGACAAGGAATACATAGCCACAAAACTAATTAAGCAGGGGAAGAAATCAATTCTAGAGGAATTTTTGCCTTTGGCTAATTGGATAAATGAAGTCTTCGGTGCTTCGCCTTTAAATATTGTTTATGACGCGATTTCTGTCGCGGGTTGCCAACCCAGATTAGAACTAATTTTTGAATTTAGAAAAGGCGCTGACCTTTTCCGCGATAAGAACATTACAGGTAATTTTGATGCTAAAAAACAAAAAGTAATAGTGGAGCAATTTACAAAATTGTATTCACAAGATTACGATACCAATAAACTCTTCGTAATATTTACCGCTTTTGAGCCTATTGCTAAAGATGAGGCAATTGCAAACATTAGAGATGATGAAATCCAAGAATTAAAAAAGCAAATCGCTCGTAAAGATTTGTGGGAAATATCGCGTTGTTTTTCAAGTGTCACGTTTTTTCTCTACACAGATAAACAGGCAAACGATGCTAGCAAAAATGGTTTGCAAGAAAAATGGTCGGAAATTTACTATAGCCTTTTACGAAAATATGATGAATTTAATTATTTTGACCGGAATTCATTTCAAATCAATCTTGATAGCAAAGAAAATTTCGACATCAATTTTAAGGGTAGCTGGTTCAACTATTATAGGTAAACATTCAAACATTGAATAATGACCACGTCTAGATACAAGGTTATCAATTGTATAAACTTTTAAGTTGTATTTCGGTTTTATTTGCCGTATTTGCCAGAGATTTTGGTGGCACGATAGGAATTACCGAGACAATTTCGACAATTTCAAGGTGTCTGAAGGGAAGTGTTCGCGGCTATCCACTCCCAATTTCTTCGATGTATTATCGGCGCCACCGCATTTTTGCGGTCAAATATTTTGAAAGGGAATTGCAAACATTTACTAACATTTTGAGGCTTTTGTCCACAGGCAGAATGATGACAAATGATGGTGTTTTGGGGTAGTCAAAGTGGTCTTTTGCGACACGAGATCCCGCAACAAGTGCGGGATGACAGGGTGTGGCGCGGGATGACATGGATTTTCGGGACAAATTACCAATTGAAATTAGACACTGCCACAACACGATTCACTCACTCTTCTCCCAAATCCCAATCCTGTTCCCACCCGGATCCATGAATTCGAACCTGCGGCCGCCGGGGAAGGAGATTATGTCTAGCACGATTTCACCGCCTGCGGCTTTTACTTTTTCGAGGTATTTTTCAAGGTCGTCAACGCAAATGACACCCATTGTGCGCGGGCGTAGTTCGGGGCTGTGGTGAAGGCCAATATCGGTGTCGCCCGTTGTAGTTGCGGCATAATCGGGCCCATAATCGGTGAATTTCATGTCCAAAGCCTGTTCAAAAAACGCTTTGGTTTTTGCCAAATCTCTAGTTGATAATTCCAAATAATCTAAACGCGGCATCTTAGGCTTTTCCCGTCGTAATTTTTAACATCTCCAAATAGCTATTGCGAATTTCCATCCTCTGCGTCAAGTTTTTATTTTGCAATTTAAGGTGGGTGCTGCATAAATTATAGCAAGGAATATGCATCCATAAATGATGTTCGGAATGGAAGTGAACATGATAGGGTGCAATGAAGGCGCGCTCGAGCCAATTGGCCTTTATGGTGCGCGCCAATTGCCATGGGTCGTTTATGTCATTGGTGGCGGCGGCATGTTCGCCAATATTGCGAATGCGGGTTACCATCATAAACCAAGTGGCTTGGGTCAAAAGCCAAATTGTAACAAATGCCCAGCCTTGGCCAAAAGCCATTAAAACCAACCAAATCACAAAATTCGCCATTGCCGCGCGCAAAAATGTAGCTTCGATCGCATTGCCCGCAAAACTACCGCCACTCCCGAACAACGGCTTGATGCGTTTTTGGTAAAACGTTTGGCCAGTTAAATCACGGATAATTTTACGCTCAAAACTCGCGCGGGTGATGGGATAATCTGGCACTAAGCCAAGGTCCGGGTCTTCGGGTTGTTGCGTGTATTTGTGGTGGTTTAGATGATAAGGCCGATAAGTGTTCAAATCGAGCGCGAGCGGCGCAGCGCAAAGCCATTGCCCCACCCATTCATTGATTATTTGATTGGTATGCAGCCCGCCATGCGCCGCTTCATGCATCAAAATCGCCAAACCCAATTGCCGCGTGCCAATAATCATCACCGCCAAAAGCCAAGTGAATGGATTAGGCCAAATCGCGTGGACCATGAAGGCCAATGCAATCACGCCCCACGCATGCGCCACCATGCCAAGCGATTTGAAATTGCTACGGGTTTGCAATTGCGCCCACTCATCATCGCTGAATACTTCTTTGGGATTGACTGTCGGTGCGCGGGGCATTCCTAAAACGCGCTCGCGCCAAATAAAATAGGGTGTAATTTATAGCCAATTGCCACCCAAACCAAAATTCCAAATGCAATTGCCCCTTCATCGCGCCTATTCCACGCCACATTTTCGCGCGTGGCTTTGCCGTAGAGAATGCGGGTTACAATTGCCCATGCCAAAAAACTGCCGAATAAAATTACGCTTGCGGCATCGCCATTGGCCAATAAATGCCCCAATGCCCATGCCTTCACGCCTGCAAGTTGCGGGTGAACCAAAGTGGCTTTGATTTTGCCGGCCATATAGGATGCGAGAAACAAAATAATTGAAACCAAAGTCAGTAAATAATTGGCATATTTGCCCCACGAAGGCGCAGTGTAAAGGTCGTGTGCGGTGGGGCGATAAGCGGCATAGCCCATAATCAACAATACAAACCCCACCAAAGCCACCAATGCAAACAAGCCTTTGAACGGCATTTTGCCGATTTTGGCTTCGACTTTTTCCCGAAGGCCTGTTAGGCGCAATGCCAAATGCCCGCCCAAAAATATCACAAGGCCCAAAACCAATTTTTCCATTATGCTGCCAATCTTATTTTAAGGCCCAAGGCTTTCAATATCGCCATAAGGGTTGAAAGCGTTGGATTTCCATCTTCACCAAGCGCTTTATATATTGCTTCGCGTGACAAGCCAGTTGTGCGCGCAAGGTCGGTGATGCCCTTGGAGCGGGCAACATCATTAAGCGCAGAGCGAATTTCTTCTTCGTTGCCATCTTGAAAAATGGCATCCAAATATGCTGCAATCATCTCGGCGCTATCAAGGTAATCTGCGACGTCGAAAATTTTAAGTTTGCTCATTTTTAATCTCTTCCAGTTCTCTTTCCGCAGTTTCAATGTCGCGAGACTGACTAGATTTATCGCCAGCGCACAACAGCACAATTACTTCTTCGCCTTGATAGGCAAAATAAACGCGATACCCTGGCCCAACGTGCACTCTAGCTTCAAAAACACCTATTCCCACTGCTTTGCAATCACCCAGATTTCCGTCCTTAATTCTGTTGATACGCCTAGCGATAGCCACTTTTGCAACATTGTCTTTTAGTTTTAACAACCACTTTTCAAATCTAATGGTTGCTTTAATTACATATTTCTTCATAACATAACCTCAATCTTTGTCAACTATAGTTATCAATCCGCAATCCCATGAAAGAGACTAAAACCAGCAACCACGACAAAGAAAACCCCTACAATCCTGCTCACCCAAATAGTCGCGCTTTGGTGGCTAATAAGTGCGTCACGCGAATGATGTGCCGCCAAGGCAAGGCCGCCATAAATCGCGATTTGCAACGCGCTGGTCATAATTGCCATTACCAAACCTTGTGCCCATACGTTACCGTATTGCGGTTTGATGAAATTTGGAAAAACTGCCAGCATAAAAGCATATGCTTTGGGGTTGGTAAGGCAAGTTATTGCGCCTTGGCGAAAGGCCACCCAATAGGATTTATTGCCGCTTTTATCGACATGATCCACAAAAATCGAACTTCTAACCAGGCCATAGCCAATCCACGCCATATAAAATGAACCGCAGATAAGGATGATTTTGAATAAAATTGGTGGCATGGTTGCCAATGTGCCAACAAAAATAACACCAAAAATATTGTGAACCACGCCGCCTGCAGCAATGCCTGCCACTGCCGCAAGGCCGAGTTTGCGACCGCCAGTTAGTGAGTTGGTTAATACGAATAGCATGTCCATGCCCGGCACAATAATAATGCCCGATAACAGCACAAAATAAAGCCATAAGTTCTGCGCGTAGCTCATTTATCGGTAACGCGCGTCTTTTTCGTTTTTGGCTTTGGTTTGTCGGCTTTCGTGGCCTTTTGCGGCATTTTTGTTTGCCCTAACACTTCGTTCTTTGAGGGCTTTAATTCATCGCAAACCCGCCAACAATACCACGCGGCATAAGAACGAAACGGTTGCAAATGATTCGCCAATCCCGCCAATTCCTTGGGCTTGGGCAAGGCTTCGAGGCCATAGGCGTGCTGGAAGCCTTTTTGCACGCCCAAATCATCTATGGGCCAAATATCTTCGCGGCCCAAAGTGAAAATCAAATACATTTGCACCGACCAGCGCCCAATGCCACGCACCGAAATCAATCGTTCAATAATTTCATCGTCAGGTAAATGGTGGACTTCTTCATTATCGGGCACAATGCCATCAATTTTCTTTTGCGAAAGGTCATTTATTGCTTTGATCTTATTCCAAGAAAGGCCCGCGCCGCGCAAAGCCTCATCATCCATCAATAAAAATGCTTGTGGTGAAGGGAAGGGGACAATATCGCCCAATATTTCAAGGTCAAATAAAGCCAATACGCGGCGCAATATGGTTCCTGCCGCCTTGCCCGATAATTGCTGAAACACAATGGCGCGAAAAAGCGCTTCGTATGCCGAATGGCCGCGCTCACTTGGGATTGGGCAATCGCCAAAACGGGCATGGAGTTTTGCCATCACTGGGCAAAGCGTAAGGAATGTTTTGTTCATGGTTTGTTTTGCGACGGATTCGGAAGCTGGTCAAGAACTATTTTTGCCAATAACCTTTCATAAGCTCAGTGGCCCAATTTGGTTGCGATGTCTTTTCGCGCGGCAAAAATTCTTGCATTACGGGTTTGATATCCAAAATTGGGGTGCGGTCGATTGCGTCCAAGCCGCTCACTTCAATGGTTTTGCCCGAAACCGATACGAGGCGGCAAATGGTGGAACCTATGCGGTTTGGGCGGTTTTTTCCACGTTGGGCGAAAATGCCAACCAAAGGCCAGTTTTTATTATTGCGTGGGTGTCGTGCGCCGGTTTCGATTTTTTCAGGTAGCACTTTATCGAAATGGAAAATGACTTCGATATGGCTGAAATCCTGCAAACCCGCCAAAGCATCGGGCGTAAAATCGTCTGTCAGGACGATTTTGGCATGGACTTCGCCCCAATCATCATCAATTGCCGCACTTCGCCCCGAGGCAACATGGGCGATGGCGGTTATTTGGATTGTTTGGGTCATTTTGTTGTCAGCTCCCATATATTATTAAATTACAAGCAAGTACGAACACTAAAATTGCAACTTCAATTAATAGATCTCGGGAAAGCATCTGTTCCAAAGTAGGCCCCGTAAGAAATTATTCCATTCCCAACTAACATATATATGCTCCAGCCGCCAAAGCGCAAAAACAATGCAAGCCAACGCAACAACTATTCTCAGTCCAACCGTCCTATTGGAGCGGAATATTGCAATGAAATCAGGGCTACCGTAGCCTAACAATTTTTTCTGCTTGTACAAATGCAATGCTGCCAATGCAAAAGCAGGCAGGCCAGCATAAATTGCCAAGGCGCTTATTTTTGGGAGTTCTGTATAAGAAAAAGTCTCATATCCGGGACTGCCGCAACGACTAACCAAAATACTGTCAAGTTCCAACCATGCGGCAAGCGCAAATAAGGTCATGCTTACAAAATAAAACCAACCAACCCACATCGGCGCTTTATCCCCAAAGCGCCGCGCGGTGGATTTGACGCCAATCAAGGCATCATCATCAACATCGCTCATGGCATAAATGGTATCATAGCCCAGCGTCCAAAACACTGCGCCGAGCCAAAAAACCACGGCTGCCAGCGATATTGTGCCAGTAACGGCGGTATAGCCTACCAAAACCCCCCAATTGAAAGTGATACCAAGCCAGGCTTGCGGCCACCATGTAATTCGCTTCATGAAGGGGTAGGCGATAACCAGTGGGATTGCACAAAGTGCCACTAATTGCGCCATTTGCGGCAATGCCAATAAGACCCCAAGCCCAACCAAAAGCTGCACGCCAAGCCAAATCGCGGCCTGTTTGGTGGAAATCGCGCCACAGGCTAGTGGGCGGTTTTTAGTGCGCTCGACCTTGGCGTCAATATCGCGGTCAATAATGTCATTAATCGTGCAACCAGCGCCGCGCATTGCAATTGCGCCCAAAAGCCATAATGCTAATAAAAACAAATCATATTTTGCAAAACCTTCACCTATCCTGCCAAGTGCTTGCCCCATCACACAGGGCAGACCCAAAAGCCAAAAACCAATGGGCCTATCAAAGCGTGAAAGCTGTAAATATGGCCGCCAAGATTTTGGGGCCTGGTCGATTATGGAATTGGGAATTGCGTCGAGGGGTTGCGGCATGAATATGACATAGCTTGTAGCGCCAAAATTGCCAATTGTTTTTTAAGCGCGTCTATCCAATGCAATTGCGCTGGTGTCGCGGCGGGCGGGGGCTATGCCGCCTAATATTGGTGAATAGGCTTGTGGGGTTGGTCTTGCGGCCACGGCTTCTTGGGCAATTGCACGCACCAATCCTTCGGCCATCAATACACCGCGTTCAATTGAGCGCTCATGTTGCGCCAAAGCGTCTTTGAAGCGTTTGGTTTCGTCACGTAATTGGGTTTTGAGATGCGGTGCGGCTTCTTGCAATATTTCGGGGTGGCGCGCAATTCTTTGGGTTTCTAGGGCATAAGTCGCCGCCAAACGGCCCGCTTCATCATTTATGGGTGATGATTGCACAAATTCATTATTGGCAAATAATGCCGCTTGCGCCTGCGCCAAATCGGCGAGGCGGCGCGTGAGCAATATCAATTGATCTGCCAAATCCGAAGCATCATTTGCCATCAATGCCATTAGGTATCTCCCCCGCTTATGGGCGCAATTGCGGCCCCCGCCGCTTCCTGAATTTTGAGAATTTCGGCCCTAACTGCGGCGGCGATACCAACCCCGCCATTATCAGCAAAGCCTTTGGCATATTCGTCCATCAAAAATGGTTGGAAGGCGCGTTCGCCGGCCCCGCCACCGAAAATACTATCCGAAATGTCATTGTCAGTATTCGCAAAACTTAAGAGTTGAGATAAAGTCATACGCTCAAACTCTTTGGAAATCCTGTCAATTTCGGCATTTGCCTTCTGGCCAATGCCACCAATGGCTTGGGCCAAAATATTGCTGCCGAGGCTTGAAATATCATTCATCACATCACCTCAATATCAGCTTGTAGCGCACCCGCAGTTTTGAGCGCTTGTAATATTTGGATTAAGTCGCGCGGATTAACCCCAAGCGCATTAAGCCCCGCGACTAATTCTCGAAGCGGAACTCCGCCGCGCACTACGGTCAAGTCGCCTTCATCTTCCTCGACGCTAACCGCAGACCTTGTTCCGCTAACAGTCTCGCCGCGTGAAAATGGCGCTGGTTGCGAGACGAACGGGTCTTCTTGCACCGAAATTGTGAGATTGCCCTGCGCAACGGCAACTGTGGATACCCGAACATTCTCTCCCATAACAACAATGCCAGAAGATTCATCAACCACGATTTTGGCAATGGTATCAGGGGTTACATTTAATCTTTCAATGCGGGTTATTAAGTTTACCATATCACCCGGATAACCAATTGGTTTTGACAAAATTACGGTTGAAGGATTATCAACGCTTGCAGCCGCAACCCCAAGATTTTGATTTATCGCGCCAGCAATTCTGCGCGCAGTTGTAAAGTCGGGGTTGCGTAAGGCAAAGCGAACTTCGGTCATATTGGCAAGGTCAAAGCGAAGTTCGCGCTCTATGGTTGCGCCATTGGCAACGCGGCCGTTTGTCGGCACACCGCGACCGACATTGGAGCCAGAACCGCCGGTTGCGACAAAGCCGCCTACTGTCAATTGCCCTTGTGCGACCGCATAAACTTGGCCGTCTGCACCCATTAAAGGTGTTACCACCAAAGTGCCGCCCGAAAGGCTTTTGGCATCGCCCAATGCCGATACTGTCACATCAATGGTCGAGCCTTGGGTTGAAAATGGCGGCAAAGTCGCAGTAACCATAACGCCAGCAATGTTTTTGGTCTGCAGGGCTTGATCGCGGGTGTTTACGCCCATGCGCTCTAACATGGCTTCGATTGTCTGACGTGTGAACGGCGAATTGCGCAGGCCGTCACCGGTGCCTTGTAAGCCAACCACAATACCATAGCCAATCAATTGGTTCTCGCGCACCCCTTCAACTTGGATAAGGTCCTTTATGCGCGATTGCGCCGAAGCCATGCTCGGCACAAAAGACGCGCAAAGCGCAAGTGCCAATATTGCGAATTGGCTTATGATTTTGTGGGTAGTTTGTGCCCATTTTTTGGTTTTGTTTTTCATCGCTTTTCTATATGCGAAAATTGTGCCATGATGTGCCAAGCTAAGTATTTGTATTTACATCGAAAAATTAAACTAACAAACAAAGGCTTGCGCCCTAAATTGCCATTGTTCGGCAAGAATTACCTATTGAAATCAGCGAAAAATATCGCGTCTTTATCAAAAATTAACCAAGAATATGCCTATAAGAATCGCATGAAAGTTGAAGGCGTTTCATCAAATCAAGCTGCTGCTTTGCGCCGCGCCAATGGGGTTGCGGCACCGGGATTTGCTTTGCCGATTGGTGATGGGAATGCCGTGCAGGCGACGCGCGCGGCTGCGGCAACTTCGGCAATGATGGATATTGGCTCACTGCTGGCGTTGCAAACTATTGATAGCATTGAAGAACGCCGCCGTAGGGCAACCCGCCGCGCCAATACATTATTGGATATTCTCGATGATGTGCGGGTGGCGACGCTTAGCGGCAATGTAACCCGCAACCAATTGGCAAATTTGGCGCAGACGCTTCGTGAAAATAGCGAAGACGTCGAAGACCCGAAATTGGACGCAATATTGCAAGAAGTAGAATTGCGAGCCGAAGTGGAACTGGCTAAGCTCGAAAAAAGCTTGTGAAAAAATCGCGCTGAAACCACTCAACCGCCGAAAAAATATTGCAAGACGCCAGTTTCGCGCATTATAATGCTAATGCTGCACTGCATCATGTGAAGATTTTGTGAAATGCAGCATAAGAGGTTTGAAGATTTACAAATCAGTGGCTATAGCCGCGTCAGTTCAGAGCGTCAAAAAAGAATTTTTGATTTTGTGGCAATGGGAGGCAGAATTGACACTAACTCTTGCAAAAGTTTCCAAAACGGAATTGAACGAAGAAATCCATAAAATGGAACAAGATTTGGGGAATTATGTTCCCACCGATGATGAGCCATTTATGAATGAGCGTCAATTGCAATTTTTCAAAATAAAATTGGAAACTTGGAAAGCCGATATTCTCGAAGACAGCCAATCAACAATTTCACAATTACAAAATGATTCAGTTTCATTGCCAGATTCCATTGATCGAGCATCGTCCGAAACCGAAAAAGGTATTGAACTTCGGACACGCGATCGGCAGCGCAAACTTATCGCCAAAATTGATGACGCGCTAAAACGTATCAATGATGGGGAATATGGTTTTTGCGAAGAAAGCGGCGAACCAATTTCATTAGCACGCCTAATCGCCCGCCCCATCGCCACCTTGTCCCTTGAAGCGCAAGAACACCACGAACGCCAAGAAAAAATTCATCGCGACGATTAATCCCTCAAAACTCCGCCCTCGCGGCTTCGCCGCTCACTCAGAGTTTTGGATTCATTACGAAAAGAAAAATCAAAAAGCGTGGTTTTTGCTTTTTCTTTGCATATTTTTTGTTTGGGTCTCGGATTCGATTCGATTGAGATTTTTTTGGTGGCTCTTCGAAAATTATATGCCGTTATTTTAAGTCGCGTCAAAAAGACACAACAGTTTTTTGGAGACGGCAAATAAACTGTTAGCGTATTGCCAAACATAACAATATAGTAGTAGTTTGGACTTTCACAAATCAAAGGTGTGTCATGAACAAAGCAATATTGAAAGTCTTAACGTTTTGCTTCGGCTTATTCATATTTACGACCGCCACTTCAAGCACCGCACAACCCGCTGTGCCTCCCACACCGCAAGATGGCGCGACTTGGCGCCGCTTTTCCAATAATAATGGGCCGTTGTCTGCTGAGATGTTTATTATTTCCAAAGCGCAACTCGAAGAATTCGAAAAACCCTCGAATGAAGTGGTTAACCTTACTCCGTTGGTTGAAGCACATGTTGGCGACATTGTCGCCATAAAAGTCTTATTCAATGGGGCGGGCGTTAGCCCCACCAATACTTTCGATGTCACCTATGACATAAGATTTGTTGCGCCAAATGGTGAGCTTTATGACGATTTTCACAAAGAAAATATGCCAGCATATATAGGTCCCACTGCGAATTTGGACGCAATTTATGACAATATAATGAGCATTCCACATATTCGCTTCGAGCCTCACGATGCTGCTGGAGCCTATCGCGTAGAAGTGACGCTCCGCGACAACGTAAGCGGGCGAAAAATTGGAATGACAAAGTCAATCACGCTAATAAAATAAGCGTAAGAATACGCAATATTTGCGGAAACTGCGAAACTGGAGAAATACTTGCTCCTCAAACTGAGCGGATTGTTGGAAACAACGCAGGGGAATTTTCAAAACCCCAAGCTCGCCTGAGTTTTTGCCAAAAGAAATATGCAAAGAAAAACTGAAAACGACGCTTTTCAGTTTTTCTTTTCCGCTTAAATCCAAATTGCTAAGTGAGCGAAGCGAGGGCGGCAATTTGAGTGTCTAAAATGGCGACAATATCCCCAAGACCTGTTGCCCTGTGCTTGGTTGTTGATAGGTGGTTATGTGGCCGCGGCCGCCGTATGAAATCCGCGCTTCGGCCATTTGCGTGTGTTGCACCATATTTGTGCTATTAATATCTTGTGGACGGACAATGCCGCTGACCAAAAGTTCGCGCACTTCGTTGTTTACCCGCACTTCTTGGCGGCCCGCAACCACAAAATTGCCGTTGGGCAGAACTTGTGTCACGATCGCGGCAACTGTCAAAGTCACTTTTTCTTGGCGATTGATGGATCCAGTGCCACTGAACTCACCGCTTCCATTGGCGTTCACCATATTGGCAGGGTCAAAACCCGCAGGGAATGCGCGGCCCAAGCTGTTTTCAAGCCCAAAAAAATTCGAAACACCGCCCGAAATTGTTCCATCACGGCTTCGCCCGGTGGTATTGTTAAGCTGGGCTTTATCGTCAATTTGAATATTAACTGTCAGAATATCACCAATTTTGCTTGCACGTGGGTCCACAAAAAATTGCCGTGCCCCGGATTGCCAAAGCGAATTGGACGAGGTTGTATTATTTTGCGGTGCTGGCATTGGCATTACAACTTGCCTACGCCCCGTAGCTGCCATTTGCGGATCTTGAATTGGTGACATCGCTGGCGGACGGCCGACAGACGCAAGTTCTGCCCGAGTTGAAGCGCAACCACCAAGGCCAATTATCAAGAGCAATGAATATGCGGCAATTCGTTTCATTAGTTTTATATCCTCAATTTTGGGCTGTTGTGGTAATTTGCGTTGATGTTGTAGGTATTAAAACTCTGGCAACGCCTTGGCTTTCGACAATGGCTTCCAATGTGCGGTTAGAGGCGATATTAACGGCGCGAATACTGCCGCCAATTGTGCCATCGGTGAGGGCGCGACCGCGCAGGGATATCTTCAAACCGCTCGCTTCATGTATCAAAGTAACTGGTTGTCCACGCCTTACTGCCATTGTTGGGCCAATATCGGCGGCACGAACTGGTGTTCCGCCGCGTAAATTGCGTTTGGCGCTGTTTCCAATCAATTGGCTAGCGTCCAAAATGGTATCGGGTGCGATTGCGGCATCGCTGCTTATCCAGCTTACCATATCGGCATTTATGATTTCGTCTTTGGCAACATCGCGGGTTAAAACTACCAAATCGCGAGTAACCGCAACCGCCGCGCCCGTGGGCCTTGCACCAAGCCCCGGAGTAGTCGAAGTGATCGGCATTGTGCCACCGCTACCGATTATGACTTGGCGAACCCCATCGGGATTAGTCCATCTCAAGCCCATACTCGCCGCCCGTGCTTGCAAAGCCGATGCCGAAAATACCATGGATTGCCCATTTTGCGGGGCGCGTGCCAATATTCGGCTTGATGCAGCGCCTGCATTATTGAATAAATCGCCCAAAGTAATGTTAGGCCCACTTATTGTCGGCACGGCTTTCAAACTTGGCGCAGCATTTTGCGCGACACTTTTGCCAGTGCTAAAGAAAATGAAAGCTGCAAGCGCAATTATCGCAGTTAATATCTTCAAAATAAGGGAAACCGTGCTTTTACTCATTGTTTTATCTCAATATTTGTGAGGTGCTTTGTAACATTTCATCGGTGGCACTTATGACTTTTGAGTTCATTTCATACGCGCGCTGCGCCATAATTAAAGCCGAAATTTCTGATACTGGATTGACATTCGATGCTTCAACAAAATTCTGATTTATGCTGCCAAAGCCTGTTGCATTGGGGTTGCCAACTGTCGCAGGCCCCGATGCCGCAGTTTCGACCAATAAATTCCCGCCCAATGCTTCAAGACCAGCTGGATTGACAAAAGTTGCCAAAGTTAGTTGCCCAATGCCCTGCGGTTCGGTTTGCCCAGCAATTGTCGCCTGCACAGTGCCTGATGCGCTAACCGAAAAATCAATTGCGGTTTCGGGGATTTGGATTTCGGGCTGAATAACATAGCCATCTTCGCTAACCAATTGCCCAGTCGGTGAGGAGCTGAAATTACCAGCTCGTGTATAAGCCGTGCGACCATCTGGCAATGCAACTTGGAAATAGCCACGGCCATTGATTGCCATATCATAACGATTATCAGTTCTCGTCATACTGCCTTGTTCGGTTACACGATAAACCGAACCAGTTTTAACGCCATAGCCAACTTGCACCCCGGTTGGGTCAATATTGCCCGCGTCTGAAGTGGCAGAACCGGGGCGTTCGAGGTTTTGATAAATCAAATCTTGAAATTCGGCGCGCTGGCGCTTGAAGCCAGTAGTGCTCATATTGGCGATATTGTTGGAAATTACTTCCACATTAAGCTGCTGAGCCAACATGCCAGTTGCGGCTATATTCATTGAACGCATAGTCTAATCTCCGTTATGCTTGAACGCGGCTTAGGCGATCAATGGCTTTACTTCTTAATTCTTCGGTTTGCCGTTGCAGGCGGGTTGCGCTTTCAAAGGCGCGGCTAATTTCCATGATTGAAGTCAATTCGCGAATTGCTACGACGTTGGAGCCTTCGAGCATGCCTTGAACCACTTCGAAATTTTCGGCTTGCGCCGGGGTTTGCTCAAGTGAGCGCCACAAATTATCGCCAGTTTTTTGCAAGGCACCGGGGCGGGCGAAATTGACCACGCCGATTTTGGCAACACTTGCGCCATTTTGGGTAATTGTGCCGTCTTTGCCAACCACAATTTGCCCAGCATTAACGTCAATATTGATTTCACCGCCACCATCATCAAGAATTGCCTTGCCGTCATGGCTAATGAGTTTACCCGAGGCATCAAGGGTGAGGCGACCATCGCGGGTGAAAGCGGGGCCAGTTGCTGTGGCGACACTAAAAAAGCCTGCGCCAGTTAAGGCAATATCAAGGGGGTTGTCGGTTCGTTGCAATGCACCAGGTCTAAAGTCACGGGCAATCGAATAATCGCGAACAAATTCGACATCATTTGGTGTTTCCACCATTGAAGCTGGGCGACGAATTAGCGATTGAAACAACACCGCTTCGGATTTGAAACCGATAGTCGATAAATTGGCCATATTATTGGCCGCGACTTCCATTTGGCGGGTTAAGGCATTTTGTGCCGAAAGAGTAATTAAGAGTGCATTATCCATGTTACGTCACATTCTTGGCGCTATAACTTCTGTTACGAGCATGAATAGACGCAAAAAAAGTGCCACTCAAAACTCGTGAAAAAACAAAGGCTTAAATGTGTTTGTGCTGGGCTTCGGCACATTTTGCAGGGCAGGAATTGGCGTGGCCCGATTTATTAACAAGAAAAGGGCAATTTTTGCCGTGTTGCTCATTTTTCATTAACGCTCCTCTCGTAAATACTAATCTTTGATTTGAATAATCTATCGCAAGGCAAAGAGTGAAAAATGGCGAAAGAAAAAGCCCCAAAACCAGAAGCTGCCCCCGAAGGTGAAGAAGGCGCAGAAGGAGCGGTAAAAACCAAAAAGAAGCTATCTGGAAAACAGCTTATTTTATTTATTGTTCTGCCTGCCATATTGCTTTTGGGCGGCGGCGGCGGTGCGGCCTATTATTTCTTGGTTATGAAAAAGCCACCTGCGGCTGCGCATGGCGCTGAAAAAGCTGACGAAAAAGGCCATGAAAAAGGGAAGGGCGAAAAAGGCAAAGACGATAAGGGCGAGCATGGCGCAAAAAAAGATGACAAAGGCGCTGGCGGTGATGATAAAAACGCGATTAAGTCATCCGTCGGCCCCCATGGCGAAAGCTTCCTCACTTTGCCTGACATTTTGGTCAATATCACGACGGCAGATCAACGCCCCGCATTTTTGAAATTGCGCCTAACTTTGCAAGTGAAAGACGCCGAAACCGCCGAAGCCATAACCCCAGCTTTGCCGCGCATTCGTGACCAATATACTGGCTTTTTGCGCGAATTGCGGATGGAAGATATTGCCGGCAGCGCGGGTTATTCAAGGCTGCAATTGGAATTATTGAAGCGCGTCAATTTGGCAGTTGCCCCAGCGCAAGTTGACGCGGTCTTAATCGAAGAAATGTTGGTTCAATAATGGCTGAAGACGCAGAACAAGACGCTATGGCAGCAGCTTGGGAAGCCGAAATGGCCGGCCAAGAAGGTGCGGGCGATGATGCTTTTGCTGCCGAATGGGAAGCCATGGTCGATGGCGAAACGGGCAAGACTATTTCTGCGAGTTCAATTGGTATTGAGCGGGTATTAAACCAAGACGAAATTGACAGTTTGCTGGGTTTTGATTTGGGCGATGAAAATGGTGCCGGCACTAATGGCATTCATGGCATCATCAATTCGGCGTTGGTTTCGTATGAACGATTGCCAATGCTCGAAATTGTGTTTGACCGCTTGGTGCGTTTAATGACAACAAGTTTGCGCAATTTCACCTCGGACAATGTCGAAGTGTCTTTAGACCACATTTCCTCCATTCGATTTGGCGATTATCTAAACTCAATTCCTTTACCCGCGATTTTGGCGGTTTTCCGTGCCAAAGAGCTCGATAATTATGGCTTGATGACTGTCGATTCAAATCTGATTTATTCGATTGTAGATGTGTTATTAGGCGGCAGGCGCGGCACAACTGCAATGCGGATTGAAGGCAGGCCCTATACGACAATTGAACGTATGTTGGTGACGCGCATGATTGACGTCATACTTGAAGATATGACGCAAGCATTTGCGCCATTGCGCGAAGTCAATTTTTCGCTTGATAGAATTGAAACCAATCCAAGGTTCGCCGCAATCGCGCGCCCAGCCAATGCCGCGATTATGGTGAAAATGCGCATTGATATGGAAGATAGGGGCGGCAGGGTAGAGCTTTTATTGCCCTATGCGACTTTGGAACCAATTCGCAAAATGCTTATTCAACAATTCATGGGCGAAAAATTTGGACGCGATAATATTTGGGAAGAACATTTGGCAACTGAATTATGGTGCACGGATATGCAAGTCGAAGCGGTTTTGGACGAATTGCCAGTTCCTTTGGGGCGTATGTTGGATTTGAAAGTCGGCGAGACAATATTTCTAAATCAAAACCAAGATGGGCTAGTGGAGCTTCGTTGTGGCGATGTCGCTCTAACTCATGGTCGCATGGGGCGGGTTGGCAATAATATTGCTTTGCGCGTTGACCAAGCCCTCACGAAATCAGCAAAAGCGGAGTTATTTAAGCAATGATGGAACTTATTACAACTTATGCCATGCCAGCAAGTCAGGCGTTTTTGACTTTGGTTTTATTTTGGGTTGCGATTTTATTTGGCAAGCTCGATAAAAAGCTAAATGCACTGAAAACTGGCACGGATGGCATTCAAAAAACCATTATCGAACTCAATGAAGCAGTAAATCACGCCGAATTGGCAATTTCAGCTTTGAAAACTGCGTCTAATGCCGCAAATGAAGAATTATCTGCGCAAATAAATGAAGCGCGCAAATCTGGCGAGACTTTGCGATTTATGACAACTGCCGCCAATGCGATAAAGACGCCAATGCCGCGAAGCGAGCCTGCGCCTAGACAATCCCGCAGTTTCGATGATTTGCCGCCAATTGACTCGGAAAGACGCAATAAATGGGGCGGGCTAAGGTGATAAATATGCGTAAGCCATGCGGGAATTAACTTCGTGGTTAGGCTGTAGTGATAAGTAGGAAATATGAAGTTTAGTATCCGCCCTTTAACCGCTTTAGCGGTAGTTTTATCAACTTTTGGTGCAGTGCAAGCTGGGCGCTTGGCACTTAATGCCAGCCAAGCTTGGGCCGAAACCCAAAGCGAAGCCGTGCCTGAAACCAAGGCGGGAGAAACTGCCGCAACAGACGGCGCTCAAAACAGCGCGACTCCGCCGCCAACTTGTTTGCCTGTCGATTTGGCCAAAGAAGCGGGTATAAGCGCCGCCGAGTTTCGTTTGCTACAAAATTTGCAAGACCGCCGCCAAACCTTGGATGAGCGTGAACGCGATATTATCACCCGCGAAGGCATAATTAAAACCGCCGATGATATTGTCAAAGCCCGCCTCGCGACATTGGCGCAAGTTGAAGCCAATTTGCAAAGATTATTGGGTCAAGTCGATGATGTTGAAGCCCAAAGATTGGCGGCATTGGTTAGGGTTTATGAGAAAATGAAACCCAAAGACGCCGCACGGGTTATGGAAGGGCTGTCTGACGAAGTCGTCATAAGCATCGCCAGCCGTATGAAAGAGCAACCTTTGGCGCTGGTCTTGGCAAAAATGGCACCAGCTCGAGCACGGCAAATCACCACCATGCTGGCGCGTATGGACGATGGTCGCTTGGCTGAAGCCACAAATCCACCGCCGCAAGCCGCCGCACCTGCTACAAAAGCAAATGCGCCTTTAAGCAAAAACTCACCTTCACCAACTGGCGCCGGGCCTAATGCGCCTACCACGCCAACTCCGGCTGCCCCGACTGCGCCTGCTGCAACCACGCCAACGCCAAAAGCCGCAAGCGGCCAAGCTCCGCGTGATCCAAGCGCCGCAGCACCAAAAGCGAAAAGCTAATGTATTTGCGGCGCTTTTTTGCATATTTAGTAAGTTTTGCCCTGATTGCGCAACCAGTGGCGGCGCAAAATGCCGCGCCGAAAGCGCCCGCCGCAAAAGCCGCAGCACCGGCAACGCCAGCTGTAGCAAGCGGCACTGCATTGCGCTTTGATGGGCGCGAATACGATACTCACGCACGGATTTTGCTGAAATGGCCCAATGCCCAAGCGGCGAGGTCGCGCACAAGTGTAAATGGTTCGATGGGCATAATAAATTTACCAGTTGGCGTGAATGCCAACGCTAATGAAATTAAAAATTTCGCGCCAAATTTCATCGCAGCAGCAGCACTTAGCGCCGACAAAAAAACAATTCGTTTGGCGCTCTCGAAAAATGTGCGAATTGTGAAATCATATGAT
Organism: Hyphomonadaceae bacterium; assembly: GCA_009773395.1. GTDB lineage: Bacteria > Pseudomonadota > Alphaproteobacteria > Caulobacterales > Aquidulcibacteraceae > Pseudaquidulcibacter. The sequence continues at coordinate 146,622 of WRPI01000005.1, forward strand.
GGAAATATTGAATCCCTTGATTTTGTTGTCGAAAATGCCACTGACCCTGCACCCTATAATGCCGAAATTGGGCTGATTGAACCCACAAGCGACACAGCAGAACCAGCCCGAAGCGAGCATTATGTTAGCGCCGAATTAAAACCACTCATCAATTGGCCGGCCCCAGCAGGTGCACCAAGAGTAAAAGTCGAAGCCTCACAATCAGGCTCGTTTACCCGAATAACCATGAGCGGTGCAGATTTTGGGCCGCACTTATTCGCGCGCAAAGGCGATAGGGCAGCAGTGACATTGCCCGGTCTTTACGCTTTGGATATTGCGTCTTTGCGCAGCCATTTGCCTAATCATGTGAAAGATGCAGTTCGCTATAATTCCGCGACCCATACTTCATTGGTTATGGATGTTGAAGCAGGTTACCAAATTCGTGAGCGCCAAGAAGCTGGCACTATTTATATCGACATTTTGCCACCGGGAACTGTCAATGGTTCATACAATCCCGATGAAGCTGAAAAAGCCGCGCCAAAAGCCAAAACCAAAACCGCAGAGCCCAAAGCCAAAGCCGCTGCAGGCCATGAACCAAGCGATGCAAACCCCGTAATCGGTGATATTGCGCCGCAATCAGTGGCTGCGCCAAGGCGGACAATTGCCGACCCTGCGCCCTCGGGCACTCTCGCCGTCTCAATAAAAGAAACCCAACCGAGCTTAGTTCTTGATTTTGCATTTGACGCACCAGCACCAGCCGCGATTTTCAGGCGCGGTAGCAATATTTTCGTGGTTTTTGCAACCAAAGCCAATTTCACTGTGCCGAATATGCCTGCCAATGCCTTGGTCAATTCAATCACGGCAATTAAAGGCGATGGCGCTTCGGGAATAAAAATTAGCGCGAGCGCAAATGCGCAAATAAATCCGTCGGCACTGGGCAATCATTGGTTTATTGGTATTTCGGCCAATTCACCAATTATTGCGCGTTCAATTGCCATAAGTGGTGAGCGCGCTCCCGATGATAGCAACCGAATTAAAGCTGTTGTGCCTGACGCAATTACCAATGGCACTTTAACTGACCCCGAAGTTGGCGATAATATTTTGGTGGGCATGGCACTCGGCCCACCAAGCCAAGTTGTAAAAACCCGCTCATTTCTTGAAGCAACAATTGTCAATTCATGGCATGGGCTTGCGGTAATCCCGCGCGTTGATGATATGGAAATTCGCCTCGCGCATGATGGTTTTGTGGTGGTGCGCCCAGACGGAATGGAACTTGCAAATGTGGCGGGAAGCGGGGCAAATGGCGGTTTTGCCACAAATGCCCCTGGATTTGTTGATTTTGACAATTGGCGCATGGGGCCGCAATCAAGTTTTGTGCAAAACCTCGATAAGTTGAAGCGCTTGGCCGCAGTTGAAGCCAATGACATGACCAAAGGTTTCGCCCTACAAACTGATTTGGCGAAATTTTATTTGGCATGGGAAATGCCGCATGAAGCGCTTGGGGTGGTTCGCACGATTAAAGCCACCAATCCCGAGGCAGCACACACGGCACAGATAATTGGTCTGCAAGGTATTGCGCAAACTGCGATGCTGCGTGGTCGCGAGGCGCTTGAGACTTTATCCGCCCTCGAACTGACTGATGATGCGGCGTCGCAATTATGGGCAGCAATGGCGGCAATGCAATCTGGCGATCCAGCCGAAGCTCGCAAGCGTTTTGAAGCAGGGGCAAGCGCGCTCGCGGGCTTTAGTAAAGAACAACAAGCCAAATTTTTGCTCAACGAAGCGATTGCGGCGTATCAGCTTGAAGATTTTGTCGCGGCCCAATTAAATGCCGAACGTGCTAAAGCATTGGCTACGCAAGAAAATACTAAAGAACTCGCGTCCTTAATTCGGGCGCAAGTTGATGGCAAAACTGGCAATGCTGCGGCGGCAATTTCAGTTCTTGATGAACTTGCCAAATCCCATAGTGATGAAATCCGCGCCCGAGCAGTATTTGCAAAAGCAATGTTGGACGTGAGCCAAGATGGTTCAAAACGCGCCGAATCAATCGCCAAACTTGACGGCCTTCGCTATGATTGGCGTGGCGATGATCTTGAGCTTGATATTTTGCGCAATTTGGCGGAACTTTACATAGCTGGCGGTGATGTAAGGTCCGGGCTCTCAACTTTATCAGCCGCAGCGACTTTGCGGCCTGAATTGCCAGCAGCGCGTGAACTTAGAAATGTCTTGGCGCAGCAATTTCGCCATTTATTCCTTGAAGGTGGGGCCGAGGGTATGGATCCTATTCAAGCCTTGGCATTGTTTTATGATTATCGCAATTTAACCCCAATTGGCCCAGAAGGGGATCAAATGGCGCGCGGCCTTGCCGATAGACTCATTCATTTGGATTTATTGCCGCAAGCAACTGAATTACTCAAACACCAAGTTGATAATCGATTGCAGGGATTTGCAAAATCGCAAGTCGCGACGGATTTGGCGGCGGTTTATATTTTGGATCACAAACCCGATGAAGCATTGCAAACAATTTGGAACAGCCGCATTACCCAATTGCCAGCCGAACTTAATCATCAAAGACGGATAATTGAAGCGATTTCATTGGCCGAACTTGGGCGTTTTGATCACGCTATGGATATGTTGGAGTTTGATACTTCAAAAGACGCTGCAAGAGTGAGAACCGAAATATATTGGCGCAAGGGCGACTATCGTAACGCGGCAGTTCAAGCCAAAGTAAATTTGCCTGCGCCTGCCGCCAGTTTTGAACCAGCTGAAGCAGGCGAAATATTGCGTGCAAGTTTGGCAATGTCACTCTCGGGTGACCGTGCTGGTGCAATTGCTCTGGCAAGGCCCTATGGAGCAGCAATGGGTAAATCAGCCTATGCTGAAGCTTTCAAAATTGTGACCTCAAACGAAGTGCCAGCAGCGCAAAGATTGACTGCGGCAGTTGCAGCCGTAAGGGGTTCATCGCCATTTGATAAATTGATAAGGGACTTGCGCACCAATGTTGCGACAGTTTCAACGCCAAATCTGGCGACTATGCAAAATGCTGCTACGGGGCCAACCGATGGCAATCCGGGGATTGTAAATCCCAAACCAACCGCCACAGCTACGCCAGCTACGACAAGAAATGCGACCATAACACGAAGGCCAGTGGCAAAAACTACGGCCAGACCTAAACAAGCGAACCAAAGAAGCGCCCAAAACACTCGCCGCTCCATCCAAGCCCCAAAAGATCCGCCAGTAATTGGTGGGCGATAAGTTCAGTCTGGGAATGATTTTTGCTAATAAACCTAATTGCTTGCAAATTCGACAAGTAGTTTGGCATATTCATCAGGGCTATCAATAAAGGGCGCGTGGCCTGCGCCTTCTATCCATTGGGCCCTGCCGCGCCATAAATTGCCATAGGCCAATTTATCGACCAATTTAGGGTCAAAGAATGGCTCATTGGTTCCTTGAATGAGCGCGATTGGGATTTTGCTTTCGGCTATGGTTTGGCGTTGTGGTTTTTCGTCTTGATGGCCGATTAAATATTCAAAAATGCCGCCACGAAGCCTGCCATCAGCACGATTAACGGCTGCGAGCATTTCAGGACTTGGCAAATTGGGCGCGAACATTGTTGTGGCGAATGTTTCCAATTGCGTTGGGGTGGCATCGACCATTCCCGTAACTTCGGCACCAACAACGGGCAAGAAAATTTCACCAACTTCGGCTAAAGCTGGGCCACAAGGCGGGGTACCAGTCAAAATAACGCCTTGCGGCGAAGCGCCGCGCGCCAACATTTCAATGCATAAATGCCCACCCAATGACCAGCCAAGAATGAAATAATTTTCAAGTGATAAATGGTCAACAAACCCCATAATGGTCTTTGCAAGGCCCGGCATATTATATTCGGCTGCGGTATCAATCGCATCATCGCTTTCGCCACAACCTGGCAAATCGAGGGCATAAAGCGCGAATTGTTTCAGGGCTGGGCTTTCAAACAATGCCCTAAAGGCTGCTTTTGAAGCACTATTGCCATGAACCAAGACGATGGTGTTAGCATTTGGCGCCGGGCGGTGCCAAAAAGCAATTTTATTATTGCCAATTTGGGCAAAGTCCCGCGTGGTGTTAGTTGGCGTATTTTCTTGATATTGTGACAAAACAGATTCTCCAAGCAATTAGCCCGACGGAACGATTTTGAAGCTCTGGACCAGGCTTTCGGCAACCAAGCGCCAGCCATCGACCAAAACAAAGAAAATCAACTTAAAAGGCAATGAAACCACCACTGGCGGCAACATCATCATGCCCATTGCCATTAGAATTGAAGCGACCACTAAGTCAATAATTAAAAATGGCACAAAAAGCAAAAATCCAATTTCGAATGAACGGCGTAACTCGGATATCATAAAAGCTGGTGTTACCACCCGCATCGGCAATGCCGCAATATTCGCGGGGCGCGGAACCCGTGACAGGCGAATAAACAGGCCTAGGTCAGCTTCGCGGGTTTGCGCCAGCATGAAAGATTTAAGGGGCGCGGTCGCTGCGGGCCAAGCTTGTTCAATTGTCATTTCTTTTTTGGTTAAGGGTTCAATGCCTTGGGTCCAAGATCTTTCAAATGTTGGCCCCATAACGAATGCGGTTAAGAATAATGCCAATGATATTATCACCGCATTTGGCGGAGCTTGTTGCAGACCAATGGCGGTTCGCAGGAGTGACAAAACCACAACTATGCGCACAAAACTCGTGGTCATTATTACGAATGAAGGCGCGAGGGACATTATTGTAATCAAAGCAATGGTTTGCACCACGCGCTCGGTCAAGCCAGTGCCATCGCCCAAATCGAGGCTTACGGTTTGCGCATATGCCGCCGCAACGCCCAATGAAGTGCCGATAAAGCCGAGCAAGCAAATGAGGGCATATTGGCGTATTATTTTCCACGCGAATTTTTTATCAGTTTTGATTTGCGCTTTTTGCTCGCTGGGTATTAATGGCTTCACTTCTTTGTCCCCTGTAAAGCACTTGAATTTATTTGGCCAAGCTCATTTGCGCCATTTGGCCCGATGAGAATGAGTTTCTCAACGCCGTCGCACGAGACTATGAGCATTCGGGTTTTTCCTGCGTCAAGCCAAAGGTTTTCAACGATTTTCAAACGGCTAGGGCTCGCAGTTTTTTGGCCAAAATTTCCCAGTAAGCCATAGCGTTTCAATGCCCAGGCCAAGCCAAGTAACAACCCCAATGTGATTGCCAAAGCACCCAAAGATCGCAATAATTCTATAATCGACATTGCCCCAAGAAGTGATTTGAAACGGTTAATGAAGTCTTAAAGTTACCCATTCAAGATTAAGCCAAACTTAACCATGTTTCTTTATTTTGGTGGCGAACGGAAGAAGTCCACGGATTACCAAACATGAGCATTGCCGACACTCCATATTTTGCTGTCCTGCGGGAAAGGTTGGGCTTTTTGGGTCAACGCCAAAAAGTGTTGGCCGATAATGTCGCCAATGCGTCAACCCCAAAATTCGTGCCAAGAGACATGGACGAAAGGGCGTTTAACGATAGTTTAGCGCGTATAATGCCGCAAGCCGCAGGCGGGCTTGCTGGGCCAAACCCGATTGCGCCCGTAACCATGGCGGCAACCAATGGGATGCATTTAAGTGGCGGTGGCGGCGCGAGTAACTCACTCAATGCCATTCGTTCGCCTGACAGCGAAGTCACATTGGACGGTAATGCCGTGGTTCTAGAAGAACAAATGATCAAAGTCGCAGACACCAGAATGAATTATGACATCGCCTTGGGGCTTTATCAAAAAGGCATTCAATTGATGCGGCTGGCCGCACGACGGCCAAATTAGGGAAGATAGATTATGGCTGACATGAACATCGCTTTAAGCATCGCCGCCAGTGGCCTTCGCGCCCAAACTGCGCGCATGAAAACCATTGCCGAAAACATTGCCAACGCAAGCTCGACTGCCAATGCACCGGGCGGCGACCCTTATCGGCGCAAAGTCGCTAATTTTGGCCAAGTGTTAGATAGGGAAAGCGGCATTTCCCAAGTTCGCATGACCGGCGTATCGCGTGATAAGGCCGAGTTCAAATTGCGCTATGACCCAACCCACCCCGGTGCAGATGCCAATGGTTATGTGAAAATGCCCAACGTAAATACATTGCTTGAAGCGATGGATATGCGCGAAGCCCAACGCGCTTACGAGGCCAATTTGAACGTGGTCGAAAGTGCGCGCGCCATGCTTGGTAAGACGATTGACCTTTTAAGAAGATAGGGACTGAATTATGAACGCAGCAGCATTATTGGCATCAAAAGCCTATGGCGGCATTTCGGGGGCAGTTTCGGGCGCGGCTACGGGGCCGCAAGTTGCGGGTGCTGGTGTGGATTTTTCATCGCTTGTTGCCAGCCAATTCACCTCGGCAATTGAAGCCTCACGCGCCGCCGAAGCGCAATCAGCGCAAGCGGTTACTGGCAAGGCCGAATTGGTGGATGTTGTAACCGCCGTCGCCGCAGCCGAAGTGCAAATGGAAACCATGATTGCCTTCCGCGACCAAGCAATACAAGCGTATCAAGAAATCACGAGAATGCCGATCTAGGCTCTCAGATTGCCGCCTTCGCTTCGCTCACTTAGCAATCTGGGGAAAAGCGGAAAAGAAAAATGATAAAGCGTGGTTTATTATTTTTCTTTGCATATTTTTTTCGATTATCCGCAAACAAAAAAGGCGGGACATTCAATTGCCCCGCCTTTTGTTTTTGTTTCTATTTGCAAGAACTATAATTTATAGTTCAACAATAGGGTAAATGCGCGACCGCGTGGATCCGCAACCCGTGGTTCCCAATTACCGCCAGAACCGCCGTTTGAATCATAGGTAATTGCAAATGGAGGATCTACATTAAATAGGTTTTTCACGCCCGCAGTAATGGTGAAGTTTTGAAATCCACGATAAGTAACCGAAGCATTATAAGTGATATATTCATCAACTTTTACGACAACTTCTGGCGGAACAATCGTGCCATTGGCAACACCTGGTAATTTACCATTGATGTATCCTTGGCGGTAAGTTTGCGAAACTGAACCACTCCAATCGCCTTGGCGATAAGTGAAGAACGCATTATGTTTCCACTCAAGACCCAAATCACCAGTAAGTGTGAAGATGCCAATTTCACTTGGTCCCCAAGGCGCGCTTGGCAATAATTTGGACTTTTTCTCAAGCAAATAAGTGCCATCAAGACCCGCCGACCAATGGCCAGAAAATAAGTCACCGCGACCGCGTAAACCAAGCTCGACCCCTTCAGTGATTGACTCGCCGGCATTAGCATTACGAGCATCAATCAAAGTTAAATTGCCGGCACTGTCACGAATGAATCTTTCTGGGAACAATGCATAATTGTCACGAAGTTGAAGCACCGACAAAGCAACGATATTGTTTGAGCGTTCAATTTTCCACCAATCAAGTGAAATACTAAAATTGTTGTTTGGTTCATAAACAAGTCCGAATGATTGTTGATCCGCAGTTTCAGGACCAAGATCAATCTTACCGCCGGTCAAGATATTAGGATTGACCACTTCGCAACCAACTATCGCAACATTCGGCAATCCGCCTGGGCACTTGCCAGGGTCAGCCAAAGTCGCACCCGGGAATGGTGAAACTGTTGTTCCGTTGAAAATTTGGTTGAATGATGGAACGCGGAAACCCGTATTATAAGATCCACGGAACAATACTTGCGGAATTGGGCGATATTTAATTGAAACTTTTGGATTAGTAGTAACCCCAAAGCCCGAATAAGCATCACGCCTTACGGCAATTGTCAATTCCATATTTTCAATGATTGGCAACATGATTTCGCCAAAAATCGCGTTAATGTTGCGACTAACTTGAGGGAGTGCATTTACATTGTCAAAAGGAGCCAAGAAAACTTCTGGCCTTGCAGCGGCTGTGCGCAAATCACCGTTGAAATGATAAACTTCTTCACGAAGGCTGATGCCAACCGCCGCCAAGGCTTCTCCGCCCCACATTTTGAACACCGGGCCAGAAGCTGTGGCGTCAACTTCTTTTACTTCAAACTTGCCGCCATAAAGAATTACGCCTTTAGCCGAAGCGCTTTCAAGTGCTGCCAATGCTGCTGCGGTTTGAGTTTTGCCATCAGGCGCAAACACATTGATGATGCCAGTATTCAAAACATCAACAATACCAGTCACGCCCAATGCAGCATTGGAATGGCGGTAATAATAGCCACGGCCAAGTTGTGATTGAGATTCGCTGAATGCATAGCTGGTGCCGAGACGATATTCCCATTCACCCATCAATGGCCCTTCAAGGCCAATAAATGCACGACCCGTATCAGTTGTGGTTTCGATTTCACGCTGTCCGCAAGGGATACAGCGCCAACGATAGGCAATTGGCAAACCGTAACGTGACCCTGTCGGCTGAACCGAACCCACTGGCGCACCCAAGGTAGGGAACACAGCAAGCAATTTAGTATAAATATCATTATACACGGTTTGCGTTGTTGGGTTTAATGGGTAGAGGAAGTTCGAATTTGATGCACCATTGGTTGCAGTCAATGTACCTGACGTTAACTGAGGATTCGAAAATCTTTTGGCAGATTCAGAATTGGACATCATTACTTCAGCAGAAAGTTCGTGACGCCCCATTCTAACCATGGCGCGAGAAACAAAATTCAATTTGGTAATTGGCTGTTGCAACACAACTGCACGCCCTGTATCCCATGCGCAGGCCAATGCCGCAGCAGGATTGTTCCACAACACTGCATCATATGGTTGCATACCATCAACTGACCCACACCCTGCACCACCTGGCAAATCCAATGTGTTAACACCGCCATTTGCGAAAACAGTCGTGCTACCTGGTAAGAAAGGCGCGCGTTGGTTAATGCCGCTGGTCAAAGTCGTGCCAGTGCCACCAAGTAGGGAGCCATTCGGGTTAGCGCCAATTCCAGTCGGGCTAGCATTCAATGGGAATACTGTCGCAAAAGGCGTCCCACGAGTATCAATTGACAAGCCTTTATTGGGTTGGAAACCGTTAATCCAGTCTCTGTCAGCGCCATCAAGTGCTTTATTATCGCTCCAAGAAACTGTGCCCCAAATATTGAAATGTTGAGTGTCTAAATCGCCATAGCCGGCCAAAATAGACGCCCTAGCGATTTCACTGCCGCCTTGCTCGGTTATATCGACAAAAGTTTGAAGATTTAGGCCTTCATAGCTTTTGCGGGTTATGAAGTTGATACCCCCGCCGATTGCGTCGGTGCCGTAAATTGCCGACGCACCGTCTTTTAGAACGTCAACTCGTTCAATTGCTGCTTGCGGGATTTGGTTCAAATCAACCGCGCCGCCATTAAGGCCATGCGCAGCAATCCGACGGCCATTGAATAGAATCAATGTGCCAGCCGAGCCTTGTCCGCGTAAGTTAGCGGCCGAGGCACCATTATTTCCACGTTGCGCGCCAGAAACCACATCGGCATTGGAAGCCAAATTTTCAGGGCCATTGCCGTTAGAGCTTAATTGCATAATCAATTGCTCAGTGCTCGAAATGCCTTCACGTTCCATTTCTTCGCGGGTGATAATGGTGATTGGCAGCGCGTTATCAAGAACTTTGCGGCGAATACTTGAACCGGTAACGATTACAGTGCCACTAGCTGATGGTGCGCTTTGTGCGAAGGCGACATTGCCCGAAGTTGCGGCAATAAGCGCGCCGACACTTGCTGAAACACTAAGTGCAATAATTTTATTTCTTGTTTTCATTTCGAATAACCCCCTAGGTATTCTTAGGTTTTGGTGTCTATTTTCCATCAATCAAAAACTCATGAATGAAGAAAACTTGAACCTGTAAGGTTGCCAGCAGTTGAACCATTCTTCAAGCCGAATTATTGCAAAAATGTAACTTATTACATGGTTTTTTTGACTTTTATGTCGGGCTTGGCAAAAATGTCGCACCATTCGACAACAAAAAGGCCGCTGCGGTTGGGCAGCGGCCTTTTTTAGTTAAGCAAATAATCTTAAAACTTATAGACTAAACTCAGCCCATAACGCCGACCGATTACGTCATAAACTGCGGGTATCGTATTGGCGTCAACTGCGAAATTACCGATTAGCGGTGGCTCAACATCGAGCGCGTTGGTAACGCTGAACGAGGCACGAAAATGCGGATTTACGCGCCAAGTTGCTCCTAAATCGAGGTAGTTTTGCGCTTCAATATGTTTGTGTAAATTGGTCGTATATGTCCCAGTTGGCGAAGCGCCTTCGATAACGTCGCCGAAATGCCGCCAAGTAGCGCGCAATGTAAGCGGTTTCGAAATCCAAGCAATACCGAGGCTACCGCGAATGGTCGGCATTGGACGGCTGCCAACACCCGAATCCGAACAAGAACCCGGAACCGCGAATTTGCCAACGCAATTTACTTTGCCTTCCAATGGTGTTGCCTGTTTAATAAAGGTGTCCATTTGGCCACCTTTTAGCTCAAACGTAATGCGGTCGCCCATATGGATTGATTGCGGCAACCGCAAATTATAGGTCGCGTTGAAATCATAACCCGCCGTTTCAAAGTTTGAGACATTGATATCAACCAGACTGATTTCAGTGAGATTGCCAGTTGCATCACGTTTTATGCGTTGGCAATAAACACTATTGGCGTCCTTTGATACGTCATAACAAAGGCGAACCATAGCATCAGAGGAAAGCCCGCCAATAGCGTCATTTAGCTGAATATGCCAATAATCCACACCAAAACTTAAACCTCTAATGAATGTTGGCGTGGCAACAAATCCCAAAGTATAAGTTTCGCCAATTTCGGGTTTAATGGTTGGGTCACCGCCGAATGGGAAGTTAAGAACAGTTATGTTCTTGGTAAATGGCGCAGCGGGTGCGCCTGTGGCAACGCAAATCGCGCGAATGGCTGTGTCAGTTGTGGTGGTGCACGGGTCATAATGGCTGGCTCTAAGCGAAGTTGAAGCAACAGTAGCACCAACAACGCCCCATAATTCGCCAATATTTGGCGCACGGAAAACGGTTTGTTGCGAACCACGAATGCGGAAACTATCGTCAATTTGCCAGTTAAAACCAATTTTACTATTGTCGTAATTTCCCGCCAACGAGTGATCGGAAATGCGGTAAGCCGCTTCAATTTCGAGGTGCTTTATGAATGGCAAATCGGACAAAATCGGCGCGCGCACTTCAGTGTAAAGCTCAGTCAAGTCAAATTTGGCATTTGCGTCTTGACGTCTGGTGCCACCAAAATAATCACCTGTCAGAATCCGTGGATCCCAATACATGTCGCCATATTCGTCACGGAATTCCACACCAACCGACCATTTTATTGGCCCGCCTTTGAAACTGAAGAATCTTTCCGTATCGCCAAATAAATTGCTTGAAACCACTATTTGATCGCGGTTGCGGCCAAAATAAAGCGGTGCGCCTTCAACCCATGCCACAGCTTGCGGCGACATTGAATTTGGACCAAAGAAATTAATCGGGACACAGCCATTGCTTGGGTCAACGCAAGCGGCAACACCGCCGACGCTGGTGACATTAAGGCCTTGTGCGAGCCGCGCAGGTGAGCCTTCATTATGGCGCAAAACATCTTCATCGGAATGGCCATTAATAATCGAAAAATCCCAAGCCAAATGGTCGGTCAATTTGCCTTTTAATCCCATCGCGAATTGCGAAGAAACCCGGTCCGTAACATCAGTTCGTGGTCCAAGTTCGAATAATGAGCGCGAAACCGTTGCTTTGAACATATCGGTCCCTGCCGCAGTATCAGCATAATTGCGATTATATGCGCCCTGGAAAATTATCGCTAGTTCAGGCGTTACAAATGGGCTGTCGCGGCGAACTTGAAACGTCGCTGCTGGCGTGCCAGCAACAGTGGCATAGGAAAAATTCGACGTGTTTTCAATCGCTGTAATTGTCGCGCGCGCCCAAAACTCTATTTGGTCGCTCAAATCATAATTGAAAAACAAAGCGGCATTTTGACGGGTATTAGCTCCAATAAAATGTTCAAATGACGAAAGAATATCGCCAAAAGCGGCTTGTTGGACGCCAGTAGTATTAGTGAATGAAAAAGTTGTGCTATTAGCAACGCCGCCTTGGGCAAGCAAATTAAAGACACTGCCGCCACCCGAACGGGCAAAATTGCCACCGCGCGAACTAGTTGTGGTAAATGGGATATTGGCATCGTTTACTTCGACTGCGGCCCAAGGGCGATCAATGCGGCGTAAACTGCCCCGGTCCGCGTAACTTAAATGCCCAGTTATATTGCCGCGTCCTTCATTAAGGTTGCGCCCTGCCGTTATGCCGTAATTAAGCGAAGTGGCGTCGCCTTCTTCGGCCATTCCACCCGATGCAGTTAGTTCAATGCCATGAAATTTGTCGTTGAGAATAAAATTGGCAACCCCTGCCACCGCATCCGCACCATAAACCGCAGACGCGCCGCCAGTGAGATATTCGATGCGCTTAATCAATGAAGTAGGAATTGTGTTTACATCGACCGAGTTTCTAAAGCCAAAAGGCGTTGCACGAGTGCCATTTATCAGCGTCAAAGTGCGGTTTTGCCCCATGCCGCGCATATCGAGTGTTGAAGCGCCATGGGCATCAGACAAAGCAGCAGACGAAGTCGAACCAATTGAAGCTGAAAATTGGTTTTGGGTTTTTAATAAATCATCTAAATCAACTGTCGCGGTTGATAGAATTTGTTCACGGTCAATAACAGCTAAAGGCGACACCGCGCGTGCAGTTTGGCCAGCAATTCGTGAACCAGTGACTACAATAACCTCACCCTCAACTGGCCCCAATACTGTAGGTTGCACCGCCACCTGCGTGTTTTGGGCGTTCCCGTCGAAAGTGCCCTGAATTTGAGTTGGAGCGGCTGCTGTTGCAGGTTGTGTTGTAAGGCCTTTTTGCGTCGAAATCGTTTGCGCGAGGGCAACATTGCCCGATGTGGCAGCGATAATAGCGCCAACGCTTGCAGAAATGCTCAGTGCAATAATTTTGCTTCTTGTTTTCATTGGAATAACCCCTTGTTATTTGCGAATTGAAGTCTTGCATTCAAACACTCAAAAACTAGTGAATGTTGAAAATATGAACCGCGCAAGCTGCCAGTAATTGCGCCAGTCTTCAAGCCTAATCATGGCGATTCTGCAAATTATTGCATAAAATTTTGCCCTTTTATTTGAAAGCGGGTGAAAATGTCGCACTCATAAATCTGCAATATTGCCACCTTGACAAATTCGCTGCCACATTATCAACTGAAGAAATATCAACTGAAGAATTTGTACCATGAAGCCTGAAATAGTTTTGGTAATAGCGATTTTTGGCACTTTTACGGCGCTTGAAATTATTTTCACCAAATTTTTCGCCAAAAAGGATCAAAGGCCAAAAGATGCGATTGTTGAAATTGTATCATTAGTAATTTTATTCGGAATTACGCAGCCTTTGGTATTGCTTGCCAGCAATTATTTAATGGGTTTGGCAGCGCCAAATTGGGAAAATGCTTGGGCCGGAATGGCATTTGTTCCCGCATTTTTGTTGTTTTTTGTGTTTGATGATTTCACCCAATATTTGTGGCATCGGCTTTCGCACAGTGTTCCTTGGCTTTATCATTTACACCGCCCACACCATGACGCACCTTATATGAGTGTGCGATTAGTTTACCGTAACAATTTGTTTTATTACGCTTTTATGCCGAGCATTTGGCTAAGTGGAATATTGGTGTATTTGGGGCTTGGCTGGGTGTATTCGGTTTATATTGTTGCCAAACTATTGGTAATAAGCGGAGCCCATTCGGATGTTCGTTGGGACAAACCTTTGTATAAAATCAAATGGCTTTCACCTTTTATGTGGGTAGTTGAGCGTTTGATTTCCACGCCTTCAACCCATTCCGCGCACCATGGAAAACACAAAGCCGATGGCATTACAAACTACAAAGGCAATTATGGCAATTTCCTATTTTTATGGGACGTAATATTTGGCACTGCGAAAATAACGCGCAAATATCCGCCTGAAATTGGTGTCGAAAATCTAGAAGAAGTCAGTAGTGGTGAGCAATTACTATGGCCTTTGATTAGAGATAAACAGTCGTCACCTGCCGAATAAATATTTTCAGCTAAGCCTTGCAAATTCGCTACTTAATAATAACATATAGGCTGCCCTTAATTGTGGCTTCACACTGGGAGTGTTAAATGAAAATTTCGACTAAATTTGCGGCAATTGGCGCGCTTGCAGTGGCCAGCACCACTTTGGCTGGTTGCGGTTACAATACTATTCCGACCAAGGAAGAAGCGGCAAAAGCGCAGTGGGCCGAGGTGCAAAACCAATATCAACGCCGCGCCGATTTGGTTCCCAATTTAGTGGCCACGGTTCAAGGCGCTGCAAAGCAAGAGCGCGATGTTTTGACTGCGGTAACTGAGGCGCGCGCTTCGGCAACCCAGCCAAAGTTTGACGCGTCAACTATAACTGACCCCGCAAAATTCCAAGAATTTCAAGCGGCGCAAGATAGATTGTCGGGCGCACTTGGTCGTTTGATGATGATTACCGAAAATTACCCCGAACTTCGTTCGCTGCAAGGTTTCCAAGCGCTGCAAGGGCAATTGGAAGGCACTGAAAATCGGATTTCGATTGCACGGCGCGATTATAATTCATCGGTGCAGGACTATAATACAACCCTTAGAACTTTCCCCAGCATTATTTGGGCGAAGACCATTCAATCAAGCTCACAACCAATGCAATTATTCCAAGCAACAGCCGGTGCCGAGCGCGCGCCTGAGGTGAAATTCTAATTAAATGAATTTGGGAAATTTGAGGTCGGCAAAAGCGATTCTTGTCGGCCTCTTTGCAACAATTGCATTCTTCTTAGCTGGCTATGCTTATGCAGCGCCGAACTTTCCAGCATTGTCGGGCCGCGTGGTGGACCAAGCAAACATAATTCCCGATGATGTTGAAGCCACATTGGTCGCCAAACTTACGCAAATGGAAACCGAAAGTTCGGATCAAGTCGTGGTTGTCACGCTAAATTCCTTGGACGGTTATGAAATCGAGGAATACGGCTATCAACTTGGCCGAAATTGGGGAATTGGGCAAAAAGATCAGGACAATGGCATTTTGCTGATTGTGGCCCCCAATGAGCGCAAAGTGCGGATCGAAGTTGGCTATGGCCTTGAAGGCGTAATGCCAGATATTTTGGCCAATCAAGTTATTCAAGGGGCGATAATTCCGAAGTTCCGCGCTGGCGATATGGTGGCCGGCATTGTTGCGGGCGTTGATGGCATAGATGCAGTTTTGAAGGCAACGCCCGAAGAACGCGCAGACCGAGCCGCCCAAGCCAAAACCGCCGAGCCCACCGGGCAAGATGGCGAAGTGCCGATATTTTTGATAATATTGATAATTTTTTATGTCATCATCATTATCAATAATGCCAAACGCAGCCGCTTTAATCGGCGCAGGCATGATGGTGGGATATTGCCAATTATATTGCACGATTGGGACGATGATGACAAAGGCGGCGGTTTTGGCGGTTTTGGCGGCGGCGGCTTTGGTGGCGGTGGTGGATTTAGCGGTGGCGGCGGCAGCTTCGGCGGCGGCGGCTCGTCTGGAAGCTGGTAGGGGGCATTATGATTACAACTATGAGCCAAGCTGAACGCACAGAAATTGCGAACGCCATCAAGGCGCAAGAAGTCAAAACTTCGGGTGAAATCTATTGCGTTGTTGCCCGCAGATCTGATGATTATTCTGACATTATCATGATTTATGCGGTTTTCTTGGCGCTTTTGTTGCCATTGGGAATTGGTTTTTACAATTTCATTGAGCTAGACTTTGCGAGAAGTTTTAATCGAATTTATTTACCTTGGAACGACACACCTAAACAAGCCGATTTTGTCATAAACATTTGGCAAATCTTAACATTGCAGACTTTGGTGTTCATTTGCGCGGCAATTATTGCCAAATACCTGAAAATATCAATTATGTTGGTGCCAAAATTCGTTAAACGTCAAAACGTCCATAAAGCGAGTTTGGAGCAATTCACGGCCCATGGCATCCACCAAACTGACGCACGAACTGGGGTTTTAATATATTTAAGCCAGGCCGAAAAAATGGTTGAAGTGGTCGCAGACAAAGGCATTTATTCAAAAGTTGATAAAGCCGTTTGGGAAGACGCGGTTGTTAAAATTCTCGCCAAAAGCAAAGATGGCGATTTGGTGCATGGCTTGATTGATGGTATCGAAACCGTCGGCGCAGTTTTGGCCGAACACTTCGCGCCATCGGAAAATGACGTAAACGAAATTTCCGATAGCGTGGTGTTTATTTAGGGCAAATAGGGATTTTCGAAAATTTCCTCAATTGGCTTTTTGAACAATGCCGCAATTTTATATGCCAAATCCAACGATGGAATGTGTTTGCCAGTTTCGAGCGCAATTATCGCTTGGCGTGAAACCGATAATTTATCGCCTAATTCTTGTTGCGTAAGGCCGATTTCAGTGCGCAATTCTTTCAAGACCTGTTTCATGCTCGCACCTTTTTGATGCCTTGCATCAGTCCAAAACACGCCCAAAAAATCGGATAAGTCATGTAGAAATCAATATTGCTGATTGCCGTGTAATTTTCCATAAAACCCCAAAATGTGGCGATGAAGAAAGTGACACCAGTCGCTTTTACGAATACTTCAACAACTTGCGCCCGAATAAATTCATCGGCATTTTTGATGTAATTTAGAAACACCAATATTGTCCCGCCAATCGGCAAACTTGTCATAAGTGCCAAAAATATTTTGACGAAATTATTTGGGTTAAATTTATTGATTGCGTAAATTGAGGCAAAAAGAATTGCGGCATAAAGCAGCGCATATAATATTATGCCTTTAGTATAATCATTTTGAACTTGTTTTGCAGTTTTCATCTTTTTCTCCTTCGTGTTAGGTGAACCTTACATGAAGGAAGATGTAAGGTCAACACTACTAACTGCAAAAAGTCAGGCTTGCCTTACATAGGTGCCTAATTGCGCAATCCAAGTCGCTCACGGATTTGCTCAGGAGCGACGCCATTTTCACGCAAATGCCGCAAAGTTTGCGCTTTATCGCGTTTGGCGAAACGCTTACCATTTTCATCAAGGATAAGTTGGTGATGTTGATATTTGGGCGCCCGATAACCTAATAATGCTTGTAAAACCACTTGAATATGGGTCGCAATTTTCAAATCCTCACCACGAATAATATGGCTGATGTTTTGTAATGCATCATCATGCACTGCGCACAAATGGTAACTAGCGTGATTGTCTTTTCGCGCTAAAATCACATCACCATTTAGAAATGGGTCAACTTTAATAACACCAATTCCGATTTCCTCAAATTCCAAATTCCGCCCCACAAGCATATCAGCAGCACGCGCGGCGCTAAGTCGCCAAGCAAAAGCCTCGCCATTGGCTATGCGCGCCGCCTCTTCGTCGGGCGAAATGTGAATTGGCTTAAAGACGCCATCAATTCCATCTCTAAACCCATGCGGAGCGGAGAGGGCGGCATCTTCCATTTCTTTGCGGGTCCTGAAACAACGGTAAAGCACGCCCGTTTCACGCAATTTTTTGAGTGCCGCCGCAAATTCCTCAAAATGTTCAGATTGATGGCGAACCGGCGATTCCCATTCAATTCCAAGCCAAGCCAAATCCTCAAAAATGGCCTGCGTAAATTCGGGCCGACAACGCCCCAAATCAGTATCTTCAATTCGCAAAATAAACTTACCGCCAGCCGACATTGCCGCATCATAAGCACTCAAAGCCGAAAAAGCGTGGCCCAAGTGAAGCAAGCCCGTAGGCGAAGGCGCAAACCTAGTAGAATAATCGTGATTTTGGCGCATTGCTGTGTCGGTTACCATTTTCAAATTCAAAGCTATTTCGCCTATTCATTAGGGCAGATTACACAGAAAAAACACTGCTTTGTCATGTCATCGTCAAAGGAATCAGTTAATCCTTGCGCTAATTCTAGGAGGCAGTTTTCCAAGGAAACCGAACGAGCATATTTATTGAGGCTTTTGCTGCCATTCGCGGCCATGGTTTTGTTGTGCGAGGCTGCCGAATATGACCCAGCTTGCTATCGCCAGTTTCCAACCCGAATTTGTGGATATTGCCAAGCCAACGCGCCATAAACCAGCGCTGGTATTAAACGCAGACTATCGCCCACTTTCATATTTGCCATTATCGCTTTGGTCATGGCAAGACGTTGTAAAAGCTGTCTATCAAGACAAAGTCGAAGTTGTTGCCCATTATGATGACGTGGTTCACAGCCCCAATTTTGAAATGCAATTACCAAGCGTGGTTTCACTCAAACAATTTGTGCACCACGAACGCAACCTCGCTTTTACCCGCTTCAACGTATTTTTGCGCGATGGGTTTTCGTGCGTTTATTGCGGCTCCAAACATGATTTGACATTTGATCATGTCATTCCGCGCTCATTTGGAGGCCGCACTACCTGGGAAAATATTGTGACTGCCTGCTCGCCGTGCAATATGAAAAAAGGCGGGCGCACTCCGCAAATGGCGCGAATGCCTCTCCATAGCGTGCCAAAAAGGCCAAATATTTATCAATTGCAAGAAATTGGCCGCCGCTTCCCGCCCCGGCATTTGCATTCAACCTGGCTTGATTGGCTTTATTGGGATGTCGAATTATTGCCTTAAGTCATTTGTTCCCTTGCACATTGATTTGCGCATAATTACTTATCCAGAAACAAACAAAAATAAGGGAAAATAATGTCTGACCAAATGCCAACAAAACTCGATATGTATAATGCCTCAGTGATTCCGCTTATTCGCGGGCTGGAAAATCTTGGCAAAGTTCTTGTCAAAACCAAGGCTTTCGCCACCGAAAAAAATATCAGCGATGAAACCATTTTGAACGCTCGTCTTACGCTCGATATGCTTCCGTTCAAGCGGCAAATTGGTGTTGTCTGCGATACTGCAAAAGGCGCGGCCGGCCGTTTGGCTGGCGTCGATTATCCAAGCATGGAAGACAATGAAACCACATTGGACGAAGTGATTGAAAGAGTAGGCAAGGTCGCCGATTATTTGAAATCTGTTTCACCTGCAGGTTTTGAAAATTCAGAAACCAAATCGATTGTTTTGAAATTCGGGCCAAATGAATTCCCATTTGTTGGTTATTCATATTTGACGGGTTTTGTATTACCTAATTTTTACTTTCATTTTTCAATTGCCTATGCAATTTTACGCACAAATGGAATGGTGCTTGGCAAGGGTGACTATTTAGGCGGATGATGAAATTGTTATATTTATTGGCCGGTGCCGCGCGCTTTGTGTTGGGGCTTGGCATTGTTGTCGTTGGCGCTATTTTCTTTTTGTCCAAATCCAAGAATAATGGCAAAACCGTCAATCAAAATGGGAATATGATGTCCGATCCACGCTTAACCGACGCTCGCACGAGATTTAATGATGAAATCAAAGCTATGCGCAACCAAGATCGTGAACAGAAACGGCGTTTTAACCGAATTGATGGCGCATGGCGGCTTGCAAGCGTGGGTTCGGGCCTGCTTGCTGGTGGCTTGGCGCTGGAAGTTACGCAAAGCCCAATTGGGCCGATTGGCCTTGGCATTTTGATTGCGGCAATTGTTGGCTGGATTGGTGCGATTATCAATAATTATGTCACCAGCAAAGCCAAGGAAACCCCATATGTGCCAGTTCCCGCGAGGCCGCAAATTGGTGCGCCAATTGTTGCCAGCAGCGATATTCCCGAAGGGCGAACCCAATTGGTGCAGCAAGTATTGCGCGATGCTGCCGCGGCTTTACAGAAGCTTGATAATGTAGTGCCAAAATTGCGCCACCCTGAATCTATATCGTCGGTTGGCCAAATTGTGACAGTTGGGAATCGGGTGATGAACCAAGTCGCGCTAAACCCTGAAAAATTCAATATTGCGCAACGGGTTTTCACTTATTATTGCCCGGAATCAGTGGCAGTTGCCGAAGCTTTGGCAAAGTTGGAAAATGAACAAGCCTTGGACATTGCAAGAATTCAAAGCACACAAAACATTTTGCAAAAACTATCCATTTTGTTTGAACGCACTGAACTTGAACTGAAAGCCGATGATAATAAAGCGCTTGATATTGATTTGAAGCTGTTGGATCAATCATTGCAGGCGGATTTGAGTTTGGTTAAGTCCTAATCAGGCGTTCGCACAAATACCGCTGTTTTCCTGCCGTTCTCGTCAAAAAGGCTAAGTTCATGTACTTTTATTTGTGCGGTTGCCGCCAAACCTAGAACACTAAAATAGCTTTGTTCATCGACCAGTCTTGCATTGTCCAAACAGGCCATTTTGGTTGCCCCCATTTGCCCGAAACTCAGGCTAGCCATAGTGCCGCTTAAAGCGCCGAAATAATTGTTGCACCCGCTGGAGCCATGAAAATTAAGGCCGCCTATATTATTTGCGCCATCAATATTAAGCGAAGGCGGTGCAATATTTGCGCCAAGCATTTGGCCCTTCATTTCAACTAAACTCCAACTCCCAATCAATTGCGTGATTGGCGCGGCGAAAATGGGAACGACTGGTTCTGCCACAGAAGTGTCAACCGGAACCGCGCAGGCAGTGAGCGCGGAAGCCGCAATAATTACGATTGAGTATACTTTTTTATGCATAATATCTCCCAAACCACTATTCAGATTACACCCGAAAATCTTCAAGCCTATCGGCCTCTGCCAATGGTTTGAACAATTTCACCCAAATCCCGGCCACAATAATTGCGCCAATCCCGCCAAACAAGACGGCATTTAATGGCCCGATGAACCTTGCCGCAACGCCCGATTGAAACTCACCCAGTTCGTTGGATGCCGAAATAAACAACATATTTACCGCCGAAACCCGTCCCCGCATATTATCGGGCGTGGCGGTTTGGATAAGGTTTGCACGCACATAAACCGAAATCATATCAGCAGCGCCAGCAACGATAAGGCACAAAACTGAGACCCAAAAAACTTTGGATATGCCAAAAGAAATCGTTGCAAGGCCAAACACAATCACTGCCGCAAACATCCATTTGCCGACATTATTCCTTACTGGATTAATCGCGAGTGTAAGCGCAACGCTGGTCGCACCCACCGCCATTGAAGCCCGCAAAATACCCAATCCTTCTGGGCCAGTGTGCAGAATGTCCCTTGCATAAACGGGCAAAAGCGCAGTTGCACCCGCCAGCAACACCACCGCCAAATCAAGCGAAATCGCGCCCAGCACGATTTTGTGGTTCCAAACAAAGTCCAAACCTTCTTTGATAAGCGCCAAAGTGCTTGAAGTTTTCTTGGCGTAATTTTGCGGCGGAACGACAGTCAAAAATACAATTATCGCCGCCGTGAATTGCAAAAAAGCGCTGCTTAAATAAACCACATGGGCGCCGAAAATATACAACAAACCGCCAATCGCTGGCCCCAATACGCTTGAGCTTTGCCAAGCAAGTGAGTTCCAAGCAATCGCTTGCGGCAATTCATCGGGCGGCACCAAGGTTGGCCCCAAAGCTGTCATTGCGGCAGGTAAAAATGCGCGCACCAAACCAAAACCGCCCGCCACAAGGAATATCAAAACCATTGCAATCTTTGGTTCAAGCCCAGTGGAAACAAATAAAGTAAGCGACAGAAATACTTCAAATAGCGCAAATATGAAAATAATCATTTTGCGGTTGAATCTATCCGCCGCTTGGCCACCAATAAGGCTTAACAGAAACAAAGGCACAAATTGCGCAAGGCCAATAAGCCCAAGCAAAAACGCGCTTTGTTCAATTGTCATGGTCTGCCGTGCCAAGGCATAAACCTGCCAACCAACGGCTGTCGCCTGCATTTGCAGCCCAATCACCGCAAACATGCGCATAAACCAAAACTTCGCAAACGAAGCATGGCGAAAAACCCGTAACGGCGGTAATTTAAGGGAAGGATTATTGCTCACCCCAGCTTAATGCGCAGATTTGTGTTTGCAATCAAGATATTGGCGCAGGGGAGGAGTGGATTATGGAAGCCGATTGCCAATGCCGTAAAATCTGATAGCCTGGGGTATGGCAAATTTGGGGTTGACATGAAGTGTGGAAAAATAAGGTGTTCAATGTACTTTGTCGCAATAAAAAAATGACCAAAATTAAATTGGATGATGATTGGTTTGACGCATCGCATAGCGAATGCATTCAATGGCTAGAAAACAACAATTGCATGGATATTTTGTTGAAATGGAATTGGGAGCCATATGGCGACAAAGAATGGCGTCGAAAAGAAAAATTGGGGCTCGCTAAACGTTATCCCAGCCGTATTCTCTCGCCGATTTTAAGGCGGATGGATTGCGATGATAGGCTCTGCGCAACTTATCCTGAAGTCGGTCAAAATGAATGTCCTGTCGCTATGATTCACGATTTTGCAAGTGAAGGCTGGGAAGGAAATAGCCGTTGGAAGTCCATTGCTGACTGGTACGAAGACACTGAGGCATGGCAATGGTAAATCTTGTCGGCGAAATTAGTGGCAATTTCGCCTTTGGGAATCGAAGGATAAATGGATGGATATTTGTTATGTAATTTTCGCGGCAATTTGCTTTACGCCAATTGGCCTGCAAGAGGCGAAGCTGGAGAGAGTCTATGGCGGTAAAATGGTCGTGAATTACGGCGAATTCATTTTGCAAATAACGGACGAGGACAATATAATTGATATGGACAAGTCAAGAGCATCAAGAGCATGCGCTGGTCGATTTTGCGTTTACTATCATCAATTTTGCAGTGAAGTCGAGGGGGTCGATTTTTGTAGATATCACATCCAGCGAAGCGACAGAACAGAATCCATTTCTATACTTGCACAGGCAACCGGTAATAATCTCCCAGAAAATTGGAGGTCTAAAGCATCGGTTATATGGGGGTCAGATCGCAGTCGCATTCTGTCGTTTAGTCAAATGTCGGTGAAAAGCGATGAGATCGAATGGCCAAGAATTGCTCCAATTCGCCATAGGTAAGGATGCCACATTTCGGCGCTGCTTAGCCGCTACGAAATTCAAAATAGCTGCGGTTTGCTATTTATCGTCACCCAACCAGTCCCCTTGTAAAAACCGCTTTCCACTTTGTTCAAAATATTGCATTAGCGCGCGATGAAAAATTCGCTCACTTTAAGCATCGAAAACGACAGTGCAAATAACGATGCCGCGCTCGAAGCCATTTATGCCAAGGCATTTGGCCCGGGACGGTTTACCAAAGCGGCTGCGGTTTTGCGGGCTGGCAATGCTTGTATTTATGGCTTGTCGCGCGTGGTTTTTGCAGAAACAAATGATGGCGAAAAACTAATTGGTGGGTGTCGGCTATGGCGGATTATTGACGCGCAAGACAACAAGGCAATTTTCCTAGGTCCAATTGCAATTGATGGTGAATATCAAGGCTTGGGACTTGGGGCCCAACTTATGCAGGAAGTTTTGGCGGCGTGCGACGCAAGCGGCCAAAAATTGATTATGCTGGTTGGTGATATGTCATTTTTCGGCCAGTTCGGCTTTGAAATTGTGCCAGAAAATCAAATTTCATTGCCATTGCCAGTCGCGCAAAATCGCCTTTTGTGGCGTAAAACTGGTGGCGACGTTGTTTTTAATGGCCGCGTGTGCGCCCCTCGCGCCACCACATAAACACGCCCAATAAAGCAATCGCAATTGCCAAACCAATTGGCGGCAATAATGGCTCACTTTGCGCCCTAAGCACCGCACGATAATTGTTTTTTCTAAGGCCAAACCAATTGCCAAGCACCAAATCACGGGCTGCAATTTTCTTAAATTGCGGCAATGCGCCATTTCCATCACGGCCAATATAGGCATGTTTGCCGCCCGTGGCCGAACCCGTTGCGCGCGCGATTGTCTGGTGGGTGGCGCGCAAGTCCTGCGCGGTCACTTCACTGCCGCCACCAATAAGGATAAAGCGCAAATCTTGGCCATTTTTGACCATATAAAGTCCATCATCAGGCACAATATATTCCCCACGAAATTCATTTGGCGCTATTTCTTGCATACTTATTTTGGTTTGGCTTCCCGATGGTGTGCTTATTTCAATTTCTGGTTCAGTTTGCAGCCCCTTATATTCAAAACCCAAATGGCGCTGGTTTTGGGTAATGCTCAGGCTATTTGCCGAAAGCTCCGGCTCTTTCATAAGCCAATGCGCGACCCGCTGAAAAAATGCGCGAAATGGCCCGCCGCCGTCAAACCCGCGCTGCCAAAGCCAAGATCTGTCGGACAATATCGCCGCGGCGCGCCCCTGATTTGCTTCACGAACAATCAGCAATGGCACGCCACCCGCGCTAAGCAATACATCGCCCAAAGGCTCGGCGTGCAAAAGCCGATTCCACTGGCCCCATTGATTCTGGCTCGCCTGAAAAGGCCTTGAAATAGGGTGCAACACGCCAAGTGGAGTTAGGCGCGGTGTGAACATGGTTTCGTCAAATACTGTGGGGTTATTAAATGGCATAATCCGCGCAAGCGGGGTCGTCATAATGCCGTTATTTTGCGCTTCTGCGGGGCCCGTCAACATTAAAAAAGACCCCCCGTCTTCAACCCATTTTGCCACTTGCTCAAGATAAATATCGGGTAAAATATCAATACGTTTGAACCTATCAAAAACAATAAGGTCAAAACCGCTTAATTTTTCCAAAAATAATTCTTCGGTCGGGAAGGGGATAAGTGAGGATTCGTTTTCCTCACCCACATCTTCGCTATCGGAATTGCGCAAAATCGTGAAATGCACCAATTCAACATTGGGGTCAGATTTCAATAAATTGCGCCAAGCCCTTGCCCCTTCATAAGGCGATCCAGTGACCAAAAGCACTTGCAAGCGGTTGCGCGTACCTTCGATTTGCGAAATCACGATATTATTATTGGTGGTTATTTCCCCTGGGGCAGGCGCAACTTCAATTGCGATTGGGATTTTGCCACGAGCATTTATCGGGATTTGGATTTTGGTTTCTTGACCCAATTTTGCATTTAACATTTGCGGCGGCGCGCTGCCTAAGCGGATGCTGACCCGTGCAAAATCGGGGCGCGGACGGTTTTCTTCTATTTTGAAAACGATTTCCGCATTTTTGCCGACATCAACTGCAATTGGCGATGAAATAAGCTCTATCCACCGATCTTTCTCATTATTTTCACCGATAAGAATTTGATGCAAAGGGTAAGGTTTGGCAATTTCGCCATTGTCCTTCACCAAGCCATCACCAATATAAATAACGCCCGCGATTTGATTTTGTAAATATCCGCTTGTTGCTTGGCTTAAGGCTTCGGCAATTCGTGTGCCATCGCTGCTGTCACTTATGGGCGCGGTTTTAACAACGACATTGGGCAATTTTTCCAAGTTTTTTGTGAGTTTTGTTAAAGCATTTTGCGCACCGCTTTGCCGATTTGCTACAAGCATTGAAGACGAATTATCATGAACAATCGCAATGACATCGGGCAGGCTGGTGGTGACATTTTTGTTGATTGTTGGATTAAGCAAAAGCAAAATTACCAAAAAATACAATCCAAGCCGCGCCAATGGCGCTGCGCCTTTGTTTTTGAGATAAAGGGCCCAAGAAATGACGGCAATTGCCCCAAACCCAAAAATCCAGATGGGCGAAACAAGGGGCGCTATACCAAATGGGAAATTATCAAAACTCAATTTGGCCTCGCTTTTCGGGTGTTTTGACGCTCCAAAATTGCGCGCACATGAATTTGATCGGCTTTATATTGGCCGGTCAGCGCATAAAGATAAATATTAATCCCAATTCAATTGCTGTTTGCTCCCGCCCGTGGGGGCCGCCAGCCCAAGCCGAAGCCCAATCACCATCGCCAATTATTATCGGCGAAACCCCGTCATTGGCGCTTATATTAGTGCTATTTTGGGCTTCGACCCATAAATTACTATTGGCAAAACGCCCAGGGAAACCCGCAAGCAAATAGAAACTGCGGTGCAAAACATGGTTTTCGGGCGGCGGTTCGAGCGGCGGTAACACAAGGCCACGGGTTGCGATTTGCGTGTTTTGCAGCGCAATTCGCCGCTCCCTACCTCCACCTTTTGTGTCGATAAACAGCACGCCGCCATTGCGCATATATCGGTTTAAGGCCTGCGCCGAAGCAGCATCCATTGGGCGGTTATTGGCGGGTAACAGCCAATAAATAATCGGATAAAGCGCCATTTCATCACTGGCTGGGCTGATGCCAATAATGCGGGTTGTGCGGATATTTGTGCGGGCATTAAGGGCGGCGCTAAGCCCTTCTAGCCCAGTTTTTGCGGCCAGATTGGTGGCGGCATCGGGAGTAATGATATAGGCGAGAACCAAATCGTCATCGCTCATTTTGGCACTGGCTTTGGGCGCGGCGGTGCTTTGCGCAATTGCTGGAGTCGAAGTCGCTAACAATGGCGAAAACACAAATAAACACAATAATATAGTGGCCATTTCTGCAAATTTATTTGAAGATTTTCGGAAGAAAGCCAAACCCAATGCCGCAATCAAACAATCCACTGCCAAGGCCAAAAATCCGATAAAAAACAATGTTTGCCGCAAATCCACTTGGCTCTTGGCAAAGCCCGAAACCAAGTCAAAATCTTGCGCTTTGTAATCAAGCCGCCGCAACGCCAAATCACTACTTGCCGCCTGCAAAACATGGACCGAGCCGTTGCCAGCATATATTCCGGGCGGGTAATCGGCATTGGGCGCGCTCACAAGCTGATTTGGCAAAATCGGTTTTTGGTCGGCGCTGACTTGGCCAATTTCACCAAAACCATTAAGCAGCAAAATAGGCCGCATTTCGCCGCTTGGCGGGCGAGTATTTGCACTTATGCCATTTGCCATGCTGGTTTGCAAAATGCGGCGTAAAATGTGGATTTGGCTGTCATAAAGCGAAATGTCGGACCAAACTGGCGATGCGCTGGTATGTATCATAACAATTTGCCCAAGCCCAATGGCACGGCGGCTGACCAGCGGGGTTTGATCCATAAGCCGCGCCCAAATTTCGACATTGCTCTGGGCATTTTGGAACACCGATACAATCCGTGGGCGCGCCTCTTCATTTATTTCGACACCAAACAACGGGCTTAATGGTGGGGTTGGCTCAATTCTTGCGCCATTCCAGCTAAAATTGCTCGCCATTATGCGCGGCGTGGCGCTTAATGGCGCACAGACAATAAGGTCTTGTTGCTTGCCCACAGCATGGGCGCCCATAAACCTAATAATCGTCCCGCCGTGGCGCATATAGGCTAATAAAGCGCGTTCTTCACTGGGGCTGAAGCCATTCCTATCGCCGAAAATTATCGCATTTGGTTTTGCTGCTATCAGATTATCAACATCGCCTTGAACCACATTGCCAATCATATTGGCGGCGGTGGCGATATAGTGATTATCGGATACCAAGGGTTCGTCAGCTTGGCCCAATCCTTCAATCCCAATAAGCGGCGGCAAAACTGATGCTGCAATCATAAAATGCGCGCCCGCATTATATTGACCAGCAATGCTAGCGGCGGCGGTTTTGCGCACCAAATTGGCGGGCAGGGCCAAACTGCCGCGGCCATTTTCGCCTTGCCCTGTTCCCAAAATTTCACCGTCTTTTGAAAGGAAATTGACTTTTTCTCGGGCGTTTTTGGCAAAGGATTTATATTCGAAAGCAAAACCGTTTTCAGTTGCTTCAATATTATTAAGCGTAACCAACGGTGAATTTGGCTTCAATAAATTGGGCTTGCCGATTGCGATTCGCTTTAATTCACCGATAAATTCGTCGCTTGCGTCATGGCGCAAGCCATCAGTAAAATAATAAATATGGGACTTTTGGTCTAGTTTTTTTAGCCGATTGGTCAAAGCTCTATGGTCTGGCAAATAAGGTTTTGGCTCGAGTTGCTCTGTGAAATTAAGCGTATCTCGATTGCTCAAAACCGAAATCGGCATTTGCGCATTTTGCGAGCTTGTCATAAGGCGAAATTGGGTTGTGGCATTATTGATTGGTGCGTGGTTTTCAATAATTGCTTTGCTATTGGCGCGGATTTGCTCCCAATCATTGGCATTGGCCCAACTATCATCAATCACTATGGTGACAGCTTCGGCTGTTGTTTTTACGCCATTTCCCGCTGAATAATATGGTGTGGCAATCGCCGCAATTAGGCAAAATAGCGCGAGGCTTCGTAATATTTTCAGCCAAATTGGCGCGGCTTGTATATTGCGCGAAACACTGCCTAAATCGGCTAAAAATTTGAACGTCGGCAATGCCATGGTTCGCGGTGATGGCGGTATCATTTTTGAAACTAGCCAAATTAACGGTATTGCCGCCAAAGCAAAAAGTGCGCCCAAATGGGCGAAGTGGATTTGGGAAAAAAGGCCGCTCACCCTAAGCGCCTTCTTTGGGTTTTGGCTTCAAAAACCTGCCATATTTGTTTGGCAATTGGCAAATAATCTGCGCCCGAAATATGAAAAAATATTGGCACTTCCATTTCGCTTGCCAAAACTCGCAAAGCGTCAAAATGGCGATTATACCGTTCCAAATACGATTTTCTGATTGATTGGCAATCTTCGATTTGCACTTTTTCTTGGAACTGCTCGATGGAATTAAATAACACCCGACCACTCAAATCAAAATTAAGCTCGATTGGATCTTGGATAATCACTAATAATGGCTGACCGCCCCGCGATTTAATATTGGCAATTCTCGCGTGCCAAATGTCAATTTCCTCAAGGCCATCGCTTGCCAAAATAACTTCGCCCGCTTTATTGGCGACGGGCGGCATTTTACCAAGATTATTCGCGCAACCCAATATTTCATCAATTGAACTCGGGTTACCCAAATGCCCAATGAAGCTTGGATTTTGGCCAATTTTGCGCAGCGCCAAATATATCCCAATTGCCAAAACCTGTGCGCAAATGAACTTGTGTTCAAGCATGGGTGATGATGACCAATGCAGTGCCGGCCTTGCATCGATCCAAAACTGAAATCGCTTGGGGTTTTGCGCTTCTTTTTCTTTGACAAATATTTGATTAGTTTTTGCGCTTCGCCGCCAATCAATTTTATTGGCGCTTTCGCCGATATTTAATTGCCGAAATTGCCAAAAATCGTCGCCATCGCCTTTTTTCCGTTTGCCAAAATTGCCAAAACTTAAATAATTTGCAATTTCATTTATTTTGGCGAAGATTTTTAGGCTTTCTTCTTCAAGCGAAGCGGCGATTTTTGCGCTGGTTTTTTCACGGAATTGCATGTGCGTTAAGCCTGCAATTTATCCAAAGCTTCGCCAATTAATTTGCCGCAATTTATACCATTTTCACTGGCGTTCCAATTAAGCGCCATGCGATGTTGCAAGGCACTTAGCGACACAAAACCAATGTCATCAATGGTTGGGCTTAGTTTTCCTTTTATCAAAGCGCGGGCTTTGGCGGCCATAATGATTGACTGCCCGCCGCGTGGCCCGGGGCCCCAAATTACTGATTTTTTGACATTGGCAATGCTTGTGGTTTCGGGCCTTAATTCGCGCACCAAACCCAAAACCACTTCAAGAAAACGCTCCGAAATTGGCAAGTCACGCACCAATGTTTGCAACTCTTGGACTTCAGCGGGCGTTGCGCCTTGGGCTGCGGTCAATGCTTCATTTGTGGTGGTCTTGAGCAATATTTCACGCTCAGTATCTTCGTCAGGATAGGGCACATCAATTTGCAGCAAAAAGCGGTCTAATTGCGCCTCTGGCAATGGATAAGCGCCCTCATGCTCAATTGGGTTTTGGGTTGCCAAAACGTGAAATGGCTTTGGCAAATCATAATTAATCCCATTTATCGAAACATGGTTTTCCTGCATTGCTTGCAATAATGCCGATTGGGTTCGCGGGCTGGCGCGGTTGATTTCATCGGCCATCAGGATTTGCGAAAAAATTGGCCCTTTAATAAAGCGGAAACTGCGGCTTCCTGCTTTGTCAGAGTCCAATACTTCCGAGCCTAAAATATCGGTTGGCATTAAATCGGGCGTGAATTGAATACGCCGCCAATCCATACCACAGGAAATTGCAATGGCTTCGACCAATTTGGTTTTGGCAAGCCCCGGCATCCCAATCAGCAGCGCATGTCCACCTGCAAACAGCGTCGCAAGGCCAAGATCAACCACATTGGTTTGACCCAATATCGCACTGCCAATGCTGGCTTTTATTTTGGCAATTATTGCTTGCGCGCGTTCAATCCGCGCCGACGCCGCAACAAGTTCAGGGTTTTTTGGGCTAGTGTCGATAATTTTTGCCTCATACCATTCACAGATTTTCAAGCTAATCTATATTGCTTTTAATGCAACTATAAAGCACTTATCGCATTATTCGCTAATAATCGTTTCAAGAAAACTCCCGATGTCCATCACAACAAAAAAACCAATCGAAAATCTGCAAGACTTCATCAAAGTTCTGCACGATGATATTGGCATTGCGGTTGATGACAAAAAACTCCCGCCAGTTGATGATTGGTCACCCGAACATTGCGGCGATATTGGTTTACGGATAAGCGCCGACGGCACTTGGTGGCAAAATGGCGTAAGGTTCACGCGCATGCCCTTGGTTAAGCTGTTTTCGCGGATTTTGCGCAAAGACAATGACGGCAAAACTTATTTGGTGACGCCATATGAAAAAGTGATAGTGCAAGTCGATGACGCGCCATTCATTGGCATTAGAATTGATTGCCATAACCCCGGTCCGCAACAAAATCTGATTGTCACCACCAATGTCGGCGAAACCATATTGGTAAGCCAAATCAACCCACTTCGAGTAGCCATAAACCCTTCAACCCGCGAACCACGGCCATATGTTAAAGTGCGCGGGCGGCTTGAAGCGCTATTATTGCGCGCTCCATTTTACGAATTGGTGGAATATGGGGTGGCAAAGGGCAACAAATTCGGAATCTATTCAAACGGGACTTTCTTTGAAGTGGATAGCCTGAATGAATGAATGGGTCACCCAATTTCAAAAACAATTATTGAGTGTTGATGCGATAAAAGCTGAAAATGTGGCGCGCGTGAGCGAGCCACTAATGAGAGCGGCAGTGCTCGTGCCTTTGGTTTGGCGTCAAAATTCGCTCAAAGTGATTTTGACAAAACGAACCATGCACTTACCAACCCATGCCGGCGAAATTGCATTTCCGGGTGGCAAAATGGACGCTAGTGACTCTGATTTAATTCATACTGCGCTGCGTGAAACTTTTGAGGAAATTGGTTTGGAAACTACGCATATTGCGCCGATTGGGGCCGGGGACAATTACCGAACTGGAACCAATTTTTTAATAACTCCGATTGTCGCGATGATTGATAGCAATGCCAAATTCGTCAAAAATAATAATGAAGTAGCCGAAATATTTGAGCTTGATTTTGAACATTTGTTCGATATGCGCAACCACCAATCACGCAGTGCAATGTGGCAAGGCCAATTGCGCCAATATTATGTTATTGAAAGCGAAGGGCGCGAAGTTTGGGGCGTGACTGCGGCAATAATAAACTCGATTAGTTTGCGAATGTCGCAATATGGAGGCGATTGAGATGGTGCAATATCTCGTCATTGATGCACCATTCTTGCACAAACCTAGCAATAGAAAAGTCATGGCCGCATTAAATCTAAAAGCGCCCAATTGCGCGCGCTTTGTTGGTGGTTGTGTACGTGACGCAATTTTGGGGCGAAAATCCACTGATATTGACATTGCAACTTGGCTTTTGCCCGAAGAAATTATCGGGGCGCTTGATGCGGCTGGCATGAAATGGGTGCCGACAGGCATAGATCATGGCACCATAAGCGCAATAATTGAAAACCGTGCCGTTGAAATAACAACTTTGCGCCGCGACATACAAACCGATGGCCGCCGTGCCGAAATAGCATTCACCAATGATTGGCTGCAAGACGCAATGCGCCGCGATTTCACTTGCAACAGCCTTTATTGCGACATTGAGGGGCGGGTATTCGAGCCTATCGCTGGCGCAATCGATGATTGCCAAAATGGGCGAATTGTTTTTGTTGGCAATGCTGAATTGCGGGTTCAGGAAGATTATTTGCGAATATTGCGGTTTTTCCGTTTTTATGCATGGTTTGGCAAAGGAGAAATTGATAAAACTGGCCTTGCGGCTTGCGCCAAGTTCAAATCAAAATTGAACCAATTATCGCGCGAACGTATTTGGGCCGAACTCATTAAATTATTATCGGCGCCAAATCCTTTAGTTTCCATTGAACATATGGCCCACATTGGAGTGCTCAATGAATTGATGGGTTTTGACGCGAAAATAGAGGTGTTGGAGAAATTGATAGCACTTGAAAATGATTTAGCCGTGCCGCCCGGCTCGATGCTTAGGTTTATGGCGCTTTTGGAGCCAGGCTGTGAAGTATCGAGTATTGCGATTAGGTTTCGCATTTCTAATCATGAAAAACTAAGGCTCGTTGCGTCGCAAAATTTGCGCGCTTTGTTTGATGAAAACACTACTGCAAGCAATGCCAAAGCCAATATTTATTACCACGGTAAAGCCGCCTGTATTGATGCCATTTTGCTGACTTGGGCAAAGAATGGCGCTAGCGCGGTCGGCAATTGGCAGACCAATTGGGAAATCGTGAACAATTTTACCGCCCCAATTTTGCCGATAAATGGCAATGATTTGAAACAAGCGGGCATTAAAGAAGGCCCCGAACTTGGCAAAATTTTCAAGGATTTAGAGGCGTATTGGGTGAGCCATAATTTCGAACTAACAAAGAATGAGTTGATGGCGAGAGTTTAGCGTGCCGCAAGCCGCGCTTCCAAACCCGCTTTGACTGCTGGCCATTCGCTATCAATTATTGAATAATAAGCACTGTCGCGCCATGTGCCATTGACGCGTTTCATGTGTTTGCGAAAAATGCCTTCGAACTTTGCACCCAATTTCAAAATTGCGGCACGTGACTTTAAATTCAATTCGTCAGTCTTAAATTCAACCCGCACTGCACCTGCATCAAATGCATTGCCTAACATCAGCAATTTGGCGGCGGGGTTAATTTTGCTGCCGTGATATTTGGCGTCATACCATGTGCCGCCAATTTCGACGCCGCAGTCGGGTTCACGCAAATTAAGATAGCAAGTCTGGCCGACAATTTCGCCATTTGGCGCAATAACCACATGCGCAATCCATTGCCGCGCAGCCTGCAATTGCAGCAATTGTTCGAGGTTCCCACGCATTAAATCAGGTTCATGGAGCGACATTGGGTAATGCGTCCAAATGTTTTTGTCTTTGGCAATTTCGATCAAAGCGTCAAAATATTCGGTTGATAATGGCCTCAAAGTCACGAATTCGCTGGCTTGGTTTATGTTGGTTAAGTGCATATTGGGGCTTATAGCGAATTATTGAGGATTGTTAAGGTGTTTGGCGCGTGTTGCTGTGTGCCTTGTCCTTGGAATTGCCATAATCTATCGCTATTTAGCAGTCGCTGAAACTGGGCATATTGGAGCCGAAATGGATTTTGAACTTAATATAAGCAAAAACAAGCCAGTGCGCGAAGTGCTTGGAATTGTTGTTTTGTCTTTAATTGCTTTGAATGGTTCGTTAAGCGCGGCACAACCAGCGACCGAAACGCCCCCCGTGGCAATTGAGACGCCAGTTGCAACAACGCCCGCGCCGCCAGAAAATAATGTGAGATTGATACCGCGCAGCGGCAATTTATCGGACGCATTGGGGCCAACCAGTGCCGATGACATTATTCCAGCTTTGCCGCAAGTCACCGCGCCAATTGCGCGGCCAACAGCACCACCTGCGCCGACCCGCCCACCGACCCGTGAGGAAATCGCCCGCGAAATTGCCCCTAATTTCAATGTCGCGACTGACTATAATCGCTTGGTTCAATGCTATGGCACTGCCGATTATATGGCGGCATTTACACGGGTTCGTGCCAATCGGCCCGGGGCAACTCCGCAAATTCGGGCAATGGCAACGCAAATTTCGGGGATTAAGACCCAAATGCAACCATTTGTTTTGGCAGCGTCAACTATTCGAACAGAAGCGCGTTTTCGTGCCGATTATGACCGCGTAGCGCGCAATGTGCAAAACCAAATCGCGGCGTCGCGCAATCCCGACCCAATCATGCAAGCCCAATTGCGCACCCTCAACGCCTGCCAAACCGATATTAGACGCTGGCGCGGTGGTCAGTAGGAATATAAGTGCTACTCTTACGCGAGCAAGCTCGCTAATGGGAAGCACTAAGTGCTTTCCCCTTCGCGAAAACGCCGTTCTAAGCTTCACTCATTTCAGATACCCACTCCACACCAGCTTGCGTCAAATGCGGGTGTGTTGCCTGACCTTCGGCGCAAAGGCGCGAAGACGCGGTTTCGAGCGCCACTTCAAGGCGGGTCATAAATTCATCTTTGCCAAGGCCGGCGGGTATGGGTTCGAGGATTTGGTTGGTCGCCTGCCCGGCTTCTTTGATGAAATCTTCGCACGACCAAAAAAGGCCAAGATTGGTCGCAATTGGCACGACGGGCCAGCCACAGGCTTGTTGCAAATGCCAAACTCCAGTGCGATATTTTTTGCTGGTGCCGATTTTCACCAAATGGCCTTCGGGGTAAATCAAGACTTTGCGGCCCTCTTTTGCGGCTAAAGCGAAATTATCGGTCAAGCTTTTGCGGGCATGGTGGCCGCCGCAATTATCAACCACAATCGCGCCGATTTTCTTAAGAATGCGCCCAACAAAAGGATAATTTTCTAAATGATCGCCAGTTACAAACGCCACATCGCCAAAATATGAAACCGCGCCAAAGCCATCGCCCCAAGATTGATGCTTTGCGGCAATAATAAAAGGCCCATCGGGAAGGTTTTCGGCCCCCAAATAATCAAACTTTATGCCTGCAATATATTGCATATTAAAGCGCATTGTCCGCGCATAAAGCACAATTGCCGCGCGCACTAATCGCCGCCCAGGAATAAGGCTCAATGGCGCAAGCGAGCCAATGAAAATAATTGAAGTCAACCAATATGAAGCATTAAAAGCAAATGAGCGTAACTTTAGCAAATTCAAATCCTTACTTATTTTGTTCGGCGCAAAACTCTAGAGCGTTAGATGTCCAAGTTGCATCGCTTTGCCGCGCCCTTTTGCACCATTTTCGGTAGCAAATATTTGGCGAATACTCCAGTATTCACCGCATATTTACCACCAAAACTGGCACAAAATTGCTGCAGCAAATTCGATTCAACTTGAACATCCAACGCTCTAGCCAATTAGACAAATAGATTTATTGCATAATTTGTGCAATTAAACATTAAGTCATTTTGCGGGACACAATAGTTAAAACCGAAACTAATCAATTGCATCCAATATGTTGTTTGTTTTAATTTTATTCGTATTTGGCTATTTCAACGTCAACGAATATTGCGATTCAGAAGCTGGTTTATATTCGTAATTTCACCCATTTTTCCCCTGTATTTAATATTAAGGAGCGCGCTTAATTAACGACTATTTAAGCATATTTGTTGATGAATGCTTATTGATTTGATTATTACCTCTGGAGCAACCATCATGGCAATTCGCCTTAACGCTTTGAAAACAACCGAACTTTCACCACGCATTGTCGTTTTTGGTGTAGGCGGCGCAGGTGGCAACGCAGTTAATAACATGATTGAGGACGAACTTCAGGGCGTTGATTTCGTGGTCGCAAACACCGATAGTCAGGCGCTCGCGCGCTCCAAAGCCGAAAGGCGGATTCAGATTGGCCTAAACACCACCCAAGGGCTTGGTGCTGGCGCAAATCCGCAAGTTGGCATGGCTGCTGCCGAAGAGAGCCATAGCGAAATTATGGAACAATTGTCCGACGCGCATATGGTGTTTATCACTGCGGGTATGGGCGGCGGCACTGGCACTGGCGCTGCACCAACTATTGCGCGGATTGCGCGCGAAATGGAAATTCTCACCGTCGCCGTGGTCACCAAGCCCTTCCATTTTGAAGGTCCACGCCGCATGGCAATGGCAGACGCTGGCTTGGCGGAATTACAAAAGAATGTTGATACATTGATTGTTATTCCCAACCAAAATCTTTTCCGCGTCGCCAATGACAAAACAACTTTCCAAGCCGCATTCCAAATGGCTGATGAAGTTTTGCACAAAGGTGTTCGCGGCGTCACCGATCTTATGATCATGCCTGGCATTATCAATCTTGATTTTGCCGATGTGCGCTCGGTAATGTCGGGCATGGGTAAAGCTATGATGGGCACTGGCGAAGCTTCGGGCGAAAAACGCGCCATCGAAGCTGCGAATGCTGCGATTAACAACCCACTTTTGGAAGATGTGTCGCTTAAAGGCGCAAAAGCCGTGCTAATCAATATCACTGGCGGCCATGATATGACGCTTTATGAATTTGAAGAAGCCGCAAGCGCCGTAAAAGCCGAAGTTGACCCTAATGCCAATATTATTGTTGGTTCAACTTATGATGAATCAATGGAAGGCAAATTGCGGGTTTCGGTGGTGGCATCGGGCATTGACATTATCGAAAGCGAAATGCCAGCGCCAAATTCATTGCCAAATCAATCATATGCGCAAAAACCAGCCCAATCGCAACCCGTGCAAGTGGTTAGAGTTCCTGCGCAACAATATGCGCCGACCGCGCCAACCCCTGCTCCAGTGCATACGCCCAGCATTCAGCAAAGCGATGACGGCTTGTTTGACGAAATGCAGCCAGTGCGCCGCCCTTATGTACGTCCGCAATTGGACAATCCTGCGCCGCGTTACAATCCGCCGCATTCGAACAACTCATATGAGCCAAAACCAGCACCAGCGCCTGAACCAAAGCGCGGCCTTGGCCTTGGCGGCATTTTTGGAACTCCAAAACCACGCACTCAAATGGAAGAAGCGCATTATGACGAACCTCGCGTAGATCATAATCTATTTCCAGGTGATACTCCTGACGATTATACAATCCCTGCTTTCTTAAGACGCCAAGCGAATTAGGTCGAAACAATAGCTTGTCATCCCCGAAAATCCGAAGGATTTGTCGGGGATCTCGTGGGAATCAGCCAAGATCCCCGACATTTTCTTCCATCTTCGCCCTTTGGGCTACGCTGGACAAGTCGAAAATTCGGGGATGACAAAATGATTGTGAATCAAGGGTTGCTATAATTCATCGAGGGAATTTCCTAATCTCTCACTTGCTCTTCGCGCTTATCCCGACGCCTTTGGCGACAATGCGATGATTGATGCGCATCACGTGTAATTGCTGCGCGACCGACCATAATGCGCTTTTGCTGGGATTGGCATCATTTGGGCTAGTTGCGGCAATTACTTTGTCCAAAAAACTTTCGCTTAAAGTCATAGTGCAGCCCAAATTCAATTCATCAAAAATCAATTGGCAACGATATCTATCCTCGGTGAGTGCGCGAACATAAATCAAGCTGGCTTTGCCATTTAGGTCTTTGCCATGGGTAAAAGGAACTCTTATTCGGCCAAATTTGTGTTTGCTTTGGACAAATAAGTCGATTAGCCCCAAATTATCAAAAACATTGGCAATCGCGCCACGAGCTGCGCCAATTTTTTCGGGCGGGCCGATTAAAATCACCGCAAACAAAGTGCTAAAAAGAATGATTGCACCAATTACAACTTCAAAAACGATTTTGCGCATTTTGGCTCCTTAATTTTGTTGCCATTTATTTGTTTGAACTTGATTCTGTAACAATGTTTGTAACAATTAGAAACCATGCTTGTTTTGATTGTTGTTTTGGTTAATGGCACAAGCAAGAAAGGAAAAACCTTCCCCTTTTTCCAATTTTATTATGTCAGTGTTGAAAGTATAAAAGTGCAATCCAATATCGCCCCATTTGCTAATGTCGCTATTTTGCAAAAGTCCCTAAAATCAAAGGCTTCCAGCATTGGTGTAGGTGTGCATTCGGGGGTTCGCGCCATGCTTACAATCTGCCCAGCACCGCAAGATACTGGTGTTGTTTTTATTCGCACCGATGCGCCTGCTGCGCAAAGCCACATCAAAGCAATTGCCACAAATGTTACAGATACCCAATTGGGAACCACAATAACCAATGCCCACGGCGTTTCGGTTTCAACTGTTGAGCATGTTTTAGCAGCGCTTTATGGCATGGGCATTGATAATGCTTATATCGAAATTGACGGTCCCGAAGTGCCAATTCTTGATGGCTCCTCCTCGCCTTTCATTGACATGATTAGGGCCGTTGGTGTGCGCACTTTGGCCGCGCCGCGCCGTACAATTGAAATTTTGGAAGTTATTGAAGTGCGCGCCGGCCAAAAATTCGCGCGCCTAGAGCCGTATAATGGTTTTGAGCTTGATGTTGAAATTCATTTTGCCTCAAAAGCCATTGGTCATCAACATGGGGTTTATGATTGTTCAAAAGATGGTTTCGCAACTGAGCTAAGTGAAGCACGGACATTTGGCTTCATGCACCAAGTTGAAATGTTGCGCAAAAACGGCCTAAGCCGTGGTGGCTCGCTTGATAATGCCATTGTTGTTGACGGTGACGAAGTAATGAACCAAGATGGTTTGCGCTTCAGCGATGAATTTGTGCGCCATAAAGCGCTTGATGCAGTTGGCGATTTGTCATTATGCGGCGCGCCTTTATTGGGTCGTTATGTCGGTCATCAACCGGGCCACGCGCTTAATGTTGCTTTGGTGCGCCAACTTTTGGCAAATCCACAATCATGGCGCATCAATTCAGTTGCGCTCGACACCCAAATATTAGCCGCTGCTGGGGTTTAAGTCCTTACCTTGAGGCAAGGTGCCCCGAAAGAGCAAAATGATGAACGGTGCCGCGATAACTGAGTTCGCCGCTAACCCCCAACAAGCGCTTTCCATTCCTGCTCACTTAGCACCTTCACACCAAGCGCACTGGCTTTGGCGAGTTTTGAGCCAGCTTCTTCGCCCGCCACCACATAATCAGTTTTGGCCGAAACACTGCCCGAGACTTTTGCACCCAATTT
Organism: Hyphomonadaceae bacterium; assembly: GCA_009773395.1. Taxonomy (GTDB): domain Bacteria; phylum Pseudomonadota; class Alphaproteobacteria; order Caulobacterales; family Aquidulcibacteraceae; genus Pseudaquidulcibacter. Next base: position 185,470 of record WRPI01000005.1, read on the forward strand.
TATGGCTTGCGCTTTGGCTTCATCGCGGCTTAGGCTTTGCAATGCGCCAGTAAAGACAATGGTTTTGCCCGATATCTTGCTGGCACTTGTTGGCTTTTCGGCTGCCAATGGCGTAACTTGCGCCAATAATCGCTGCAGGGCTTGGGTAGTGGTTTCATTGGCGAAAAAATCAATCAATGCATCGGTTGCAACTTCGCCAAAGCCATCTTGGGCTGCAAATTCTAAATATGCGGCTTTTGGGCGGCCATTTGCGGCGGCAGTTACTAAAGCTTCAAATTCGTGCGGATTTGGGAAAATTTGCGCAATTGCTTGTTCCGCTTTTATTGGAAGTTTGATCCCATGCGGCGATCCAATATCCAATATTCTATCGCGTAACACTGGCCCAATGCCGTCAATAAAGGAAAAACGCCGCCATTCATCGCTTGGTCTTGCGCCCATTGCGGCGACAACCGCAGCCCGAAATCCACCAAATGTGCCGTAATTACGGGCCAAAAGCCCCGAAGTTGTATGGCCAATATGGCGAATTCCAAGCCCGAAGATAAATCTATCAAGGGCGATATCGCGTCTTGCTTCAATTGCCGCCAATAAATTATTGATTGAAACTTCGCCAAAGCCCTCCAAGCCTTCAATTTGGCCGCGTTTTTCATGGAGTTTGAAAATGTCGGAAGGCTCGTTAATCAAGCCATTTTCCACAAATATCGCAATTTGCCGTGGCCCAAGGCCGTCAATATCAAACGCCTGACGCGAAACAAAATGCTCTAGATGCCGCAGTTTTTGAAACGGGCAATCAAATTCACCTGAGCATCGTGCAGCAACTTCAGCTTCGCCGCTTTGCTCATCAATTAGGCGATGAATTTTGGTTGATAATGGGCAGGGGCAAGTTTTGGGGAAATGGAAGACCTCCGTATTTTCAGGCCGCAAGGATTTATCAACCCCCGTAATTTGCGGAATAACATCACCAGCGCGCTGAATTGTTACAGTATCACCAATTCGCAAATCCAAATCATGGATAAAATCCTCGTTGTGAAGGGTGGCATTTGATACCATAACCCCGCCCACCAAAACTGGCCTAAGCCGCGCGACGGGCGTCAAAACCCCGGTGCGCCCAACTTGAATATCAATGGCTTCAAGCGTGGTGGTCGCAGGTTTAGGCGGGTATTTATGGGCAATCGCCCAGCGCGGAAAGCGCGTAACAATGCCGAGGCGAGTTTGCAATTCCATATCATTGATTTTGTAAACAACGCCGTCAATATCATAACCGAGACGTTCACGTTTGATGCCAATTTCATTAAAATAATCAATGAGTTCGCGCGCATTTTTACATAGTTTGGTTTCGGGGTTTGTGACAAAACCCCAAGCACCTAATTGCCCAATCAGCGCCATTTGGCTTACAAATTCACAACCATTTTTCGCACCCAAAGCATAAGCAAAAAACCGCAAAGGGCGGGACGCACTAACGCTGGAGTCAATTTGCCGCAAGGAACCAGCCGCCGCATTGCGGGCATTGGCATAAAGTGGATTGCCCGCCGCAATTTGAATGGTGTTCAATGCCGCAAAGCCCCTATCGTCCAAATAGACTTCACCACGGACTTCAACAAATTGCGGCGGGTTTTGGCTTTTGAGTTGTTTTGGAATATCGGCAATTCCAAGCACATTGCCAGTTACATCTTCGCCAATATTACCATCACCACGGGTTGCGGCTTTCACCAAACTACCATTTTCATAGCTAATGGAAAGCGAAAGGCCGTCAATTTTTGGTTCGGCGGTGACCGCCAATTCCGCCATTTCAGCAAGCGCCAAAAATCTACGCGCGCGTGCCAAAAACTCGGTGACATCGCCTTCATTGAACGCATTATCTAACGACAACATCGCTTGTTTATGTTGGTGTTTGGCAAAACGAGTGACCGCTTTGGCGCCAACGGTTTTTGACGGGCTATCGACCCTAATGAGTTTTGGGAATTTTTGTTCAATCAATAAATTGCGGCGCTCCAGTGCATCAAATTCCGCGTCGGAAATAATTGGCGCATCGTCTTGATAATATGCCGCGCGGTGGGCCGCAATTTCGTTTGCAAGCGCCGCAAGTTCTTGCTCGGCTTCGGTAGCGGTTAATTTGTCGATTGGGATTGCCCGCGCGCTCATCTTCAACCCGCGCGAGACAGCGAACGTGCCGCAGCCCGCGCTTCTTCAGTGATATTCTCGCCTGCTAACATTCGCGCCAATTCTTCCTCGCGCTCATGCCGGCTAAGCGTCAATATATTGGTTTTGGTAACACCATCAATTACAGCTTTATCTATGCGCAAATGGTGATTGGCACGCGCGGCAACTTGGGGGGAATGGGTCACGCAAAGCACTTGCGCTTTTTGCGCCAAAATTGCCAAGCGCTTGCCAACTGCATCGGCAGTGGCCCCGCCAATGCCCTGATCCACTTCGTCAAACACCAAAGCCAAAGCCCCCAAACCTTGTGCCAACACAACTTTGAGCGCCAGTGAAAGCCGCGATAATTCCCCACCCGATGCAATTTGGCTTAATGGCCCAAAGCCAGCACCAGGATTGGGCGCGATTTCAAAATGGACTTTGTCCCAACCCTTGGCATTTGCGGCATCTTTATTGATTGCAACATTGGTTTTGAATCGCATTTTTTCGAGTTTTAATGGCGGCAATTCGGCGGTGATTTTGCCGTCGAATTGCGCGGCGCCATTGCTGCGCAATTCGCTTAAAGCCGAGGCTGCATTTTCATATTCGGTTTGCGCTAATTTATGGGCGGCTGTGGCTTTGCTAAGTTCGGCATCCGAATTATCAATAAGTTGCAGCGATTTGGCGGTTTTTTCCATCACTTTTGGCAAATCATCAACATTCACATTATGTTTACGCGCGCAGGCCCGCAGGGCAAATAAACGCTCCTCAATACGTTCCAATTGCGCGGGATCAAGGTCAATCGCATAGCCAGCTTGGTTCAAATAACCAATGCTATGCGCGATTTCGGTTTGCGCAATTTCGAGTGCGCTTGCGGCATTTTCAATAAATCCGCTTATTTTCTTGCCGCTATCGCCTTCAATTGTGCCAATACGGCTTAAAGCGCGCGCGGCATTGCCCATATGGTGTTCAACTTTGCCACCGTTTAGCGCATCGAGCGCGTCTTTCAATGCGGTTGTAACCCGCTCACTCGCCATTAGAAACCTGCGTTCGGCATCGAGGCTTGCTTCTTCGCCGATAGTCGGGGCGAGTGTTTGCAATTCCGATAAAACATGTGCGAGATATTCACGCTCGGCCAAACTTGTGCCAATGTGGGCTTTGGCGGCGGCAAGTTCGGTTTGGGCCTTGACTAAATTCGCCCATTTTGCAGCAACGTCCGCTTGTATCGGCGTGAAATCATCGCCCATTTCGCTCGACAGAAATAAATCTAGCATTGTTAAGTGCGAAACTTGGTCAATTAAGCCAATCGCCGAATGTTGCCCATGCACTTCAAGCAAATGCGACGCGATTTGCCGCAATGTGGCAATTGAAACCGGCACATCATTGATGAAAGCGCGGCTTTTGCCATCAATTGCGACAATACGGCGCAAAACCACAATGCCGTCTTCAACTTCAATTTCGCTGGTTTTGAGGATTTGATGCGCAGCGTGCGAATTGTTGATTTCAAAAGTCGCGCTGGCAATCGCTTTACTTGCACCAGCGCGAACCAAACCTTTATCGGTGCGCTCACCTAAGGCCATGCCGAGCGCGTCAAGCAAAATCGATTTGCCCGCCCCAGTTTCCCCAGTAAGCGCCGTAAACCCCGACCCAATTTCCAAATCAAGCGCGTCTATCAACACTACATCACGAATCGATAATTCTTGCAGCATGGTGGCAAATTAGCGAATATAATTGAATAATAAAGCCAAAAAATCGGCGTGGGTGGTTTTGTTCTAGTTTGCAGGCGCTATTGCTGTGCCGCGGGCGCTTTCAAGGCTTGCGGTTGCTGCTGGGCGTTCGCGTTTTTTGAACGGATTGCGCAGGCCGCGCTCGCGCGTTGGCCGCACATTTGGATGCACGCCGCGCGCAGTCAAAAGCCCATAGCTGTCAGCATACCAATCTGAACCAGGGTAATTATAGCCCAGAACCGCGCCAATTTTTGTGGCTTCTTCCATCACGCCCATTGAAACATAGGCTTCGACCAAGCGGTGCAGGGCTTCGGGAACATGGCTGGTGGTTTGGTATAAATCAACCACGCGGCGGAAGCGAATAATCGCCGCCAAATGTTGGTTTTGCCGCAAATAATAACGGCCAATTTCCATTTCTTTGCCTGCCAATTGGTCACGCGCCATATCCATTTTCAGGCGGGCGTCGCGGGCATAAGCCGAAGTTGGATAGCGTTGCACAACTTGATTGAGTGAAGCAAGTGCAAGCTCAGTCATTCTTTGGTCACGGCCGACATCGACAATTTGTTCAAAATAACAAATGGCAATTAAATAATAAGCATAGGCCGAAGATTCGGGATTGCCTTGGTATAATGAAACGAAATTTTGTGCTGCTGCGATTGCGTCTTCATATTTGGCTTGTTTATAGTTGGAAAATGCCGCCATAATAACCGAACGGCGCGACCATTCGGAAAACGGGTGTTGGCGGTCAACTTCTTCAAAAGCAGTTACAGCTTCGGCATAATCACCACGATCAAACAAATCGCGCGCATCATTGTAAAGGCCTTCGACTGGGCGTTCGATATAAACTGGGGCTTTATTTTTATTGCGCGCGCCAATGCCATTTTGACAAGCACCAAGGCCAATGGTCGCCACTAATAATGGCGCTAAGAGAACCATTATTTTTGCTTTTGTCGCCCGATTTGACTTAATATCACTATTCACATTAACCACCCTAAAGCATCATACCAAGTCGCTTAAACAAATTTTGTCTATATTGCAATTTGTTTACATGGCAAATGCGGTTTGGTGAAGCCGCAATTTCACCAAACCATGAATAATGTAGTAAATTTAATGTATTGGCTAAGACTTTTCGAGACATTGCGTTAAGTGCTTCCCATTAGCGAGCTTATTCGCGTTATCCAAAAAGTCCGCGACTTTTTGGCGCTCACAAAGTGGGAAGCTGGCTCGCCGAAGGCAAGACTGAAGGGTGAAAACGGTTGGGCAAACGACAATTTAAGTTATCGCGGTACGGTTCACCCTTCCGACTTTTTTGCTACCCAAATGCCACGTTTTTGGGGAAAACAGTCCCCCAGACTGTTTTCTATTTCCCAAAAAAATCCCTCGAGGGAAAGACTTAGGTGAACCCCGAAGGGGTGAGGGCGGCAAGTCGAGCTCTTTTAGTGTTCCACCTTGCGCCAAATGCTCTGGTATGAAAACCACGTGAATAAAGCAAATACAAACAAGAACAACATTACCCCAAGCCCTGCCGCTTTACGTTCGGTTTGATGGGGGTCGGATGCCCATTGCAGGAAAGCCGCAATATCACGCGATTCTTGCGCGGCAGTTGGCTTGATGCCTTTATTGGCTTCGGTATCGGCATAAGTCACGCGATCATCCGTTAATTGTTGCGCCATACCAATAACACCGCCCGCAAAATACGGATTGTATGATTTGCCTGCACCAACCACAACGCCATGTGGCACTGCGTGGCCATAACCCATCATCAGCGAATAAATATAATCAGCGCCGCCCATGCGGGCTTTGGTGATTACTGACAAATCAGGCGGGGCAACGCCGCCATTGGCAGCTTTGGCTTGCGCATCGGACGCAAATGGCGCTGGGAAGCGATCCGAAGGCAATCCAGCACGCTCAACATCATTACCAGAAGCATCAACATCAGCAATGACATAGCCTTTGGCAATTGCTTTCACCACTGGGTTTTCGTTGGGGTTCGCATGTTCAGGGCTGTAAAATGGCCCATATTTTTCGCCCAAATTGCGGAAATGAAGCTCTTTCATTGAGTGGCACGAAGCGCAGACTTCTTTGTAGATTTGGAAGCCACGTTGCAATTGCGCGCGGTCAAAACGGCCAAACATGCCTTCATATGAGCCTTCTGCGCTCATAAGTTTGGCGGTTCCAGTGCTTGCCAAAGCTGGCATAGCGCCAAAAATAGCGGCACTTATTAAGCTAAGGGTTAGTAATTTACGCATATCTTTTCCCCTTATTTAACAACGACATTGACTGGATTACCCGCGCCCGACTTATCAGCTTTTGGGTGAATGGAATCGGCAATCGATTTTGGTGGCATATCGGGGCTTTCAATAACCCCTAATGCTGGAAGCACAATCAAGAAATATGCGAAATAAACAAATGTTGCGGCTTTTGCGATATATGTCCAAGGTGGCTCGGCTGGCATGAAGCCACAAACCCCAAGCAAAATGAAGTTCGCCAAAAACACAAACCAAGCAATCCGACCCCAAGGGCGATAACGCATGGATTTGATTTTGGAAGTATCAAGCCAAGGCACAGCAAGCAAAATCAAAATTGAACCAAGCATTGCCGCAAGGCCACCAAATTTCGCAGGGATAATGAAAATATCAAAATCAATCGCCCGCAAAATTGCGTAAAATGGCAAGAAATACCATTCAGGCACAATATGCGCTGGCGTCACTTGGGGATTGGCTGGAATGTAATTATCAGGGTGGCCTAAAAGGTCTGGCCCATAAAACACAAACCAAGCATAAACCATAAGGAATACAACAATCGCGAAACCGTCTTTCACTGTATAATATGGGTGGAAAGGCACGGTTTCTTTTTCTACGTCCTGCACTTCAACCCCAGTTGGATTATTATTGCCCGGCACATGCAGCGCCCAAACATGGAGGATCACAACACCCAAAATCACAAATGGCAATAAATAGTGCAATGAATAAAAACGGTTCAAAGTTGGTTGACCCACCGAAAAACCACCCCACAACCATGTCACAATGGTTTCACCAATAAAGGGAATACCGCCAATGAGGTTGGTAATAACTTTGGCCGCCCAAAATGACATCTGACCCCAAGGCAAAACATAGCCCATGAAAGCGGTCATCACCATCAAAAGGAAAATAATAACCCCAAGGCCCCATAAAACTTCTCGTGGTTCTTTATATGATCCATAATAAAGGCCACGGAAAATATGAACATAAACCGCGAAAAAGAAGAATGAAGCCCCAACCATATGCATATTGCGCAATAGCCAGCCATAATTCACATCACGCATAATATGGGCAATTGAAGCAAAAGCAAAATCAACATGCGCGACATAATGCATTGCCAAAACAATGCCAGTCAGGATTTGCAATATGAGGAAAATCGCCAAAATCCCGCCAAAAGTCCACCAATAATTGAGGTTTTTGGGGGTTGGAAAATCAATCAATGTGTCATTGGCAAAACGAATAATTGGCAGGCGTTTGTCTAGCCATTTTTCAAACCCAGATTGCGGAATATATTTAGAAGGCCCACTCATATTCTTAAACCCCAATTTTTACGACAGTGTCGGAAAGATAAACATATTTTGGCACAATTAAATTCAATGGCGCAGGGCCCTGGCGAATCCGCCCCGCAGTATCATAATGCGAGCCGTGGCACGGGCAGAACCAGCCACCAAATGCACCAAGATAGCCATTTTCGCCCACGCCAACGGGAATGCAGCCAGCATGGGTGCAGCTTGCTTCCATAATCAAATATTGCGCTTTGCCATCGCTGCCATCGGCTTGTTTGGTGCGGTTGGCATTGGCTTCAGGGTCACGCAACGTAGCCGTGTCATCTTTATTGGCCTGCTCAATTTCAGCAGCTGTGCGGTGGCGAATGAAAACTGGGCTGCCGCGCCACATAACTTTGACTTGTGAGCCTTCGGGAACAGTAGCAAGATCAAACTCAATTGATGCCATTGCCAAAGTATCGGCTGCGGGGTTCATTTGGTGAACCAAGGGCCAAGCAACCATTGCGCCGCCGCCAACCATCATTGCGCCAGTTGCAACATGAATCATATCGCGCCGCGTTGGCCCATCTTCATGTGTTGAGTTTAGAGAAGTATCAGACAATTTTCCACTCCCGAAGTTTATTCATTAAAAATGCACGAGGAAATGGCGTTTTGCACCGCAATGCCCCCTTAGCACCAAAAATTGGATTAACCTGTGCCTTGCATAGATTCAATAGACTATTGTGCCACAATTTCGCGCGAAGCCGTAAAATTGCAGCAAAGCAGGCATTAGGAGCGAATTTGCCGCAGCGGGTTTTGGAGCTTATGGTTTTGGGGTGGGGTAAAACAAAAATGCGGTCGGGTATTGACCAGACCGCAATATTTTCGCTCAAAATCCGATGATTATCGTCTATTCACAAACCCAACGACCGCAAGGTGAAGGCGAGGTTGGTTGAGGCGCATATTGCTGTGGCGCATAATTTGGCGCCATCATTTGTGGCTGCATTTGCGGTGCTGGCACATAAGTCGGGCCATAAGACCATTGCTGCACGACTTGACCGCCAGTTTGATAGCCGCTTTGCTGGTGCCCTGCACCACCGCCATTTTGCTGGCCATAATAGCTGTAGCGTGAAGGCTCATACCAACCATTTTGCACTTGACCGCCACCATGAGATTGCATGTGATCGCCATGATTTTGGTGGTGTTGATGTTGCTGATGGTGTTGCGCGTGGTCATGACCTTGATGCTCGTCATGTGATACCACTGGTTCTTCGCGGCGCACACGATTGGAACGGTGATGGCGACCGTTTGAATGATAGCGCTGTTCGCCATAAGAGCGACCATGGGATTGGGTATATTCTTCGCTCTGGCAACTGACGCTGTTACGGCCAATTTTGTGACCGACAACTGCGCCAACCAACATGCCGACAGCAATACCCTCTGGTGTTACACCTGAAGCCGCAATTGCGTTACCCGCAGCAGCACCGAGACCCGCGCCCACCACACCGCCAACCGCACCATTATGCTGCCGATTCTGCCGACAATCAGATGCTTGCGAGACTTCATGCGCATTTGCTGTGCCAGCAAAAACCAAAATTGCTGAAGCTGCGACCAAACCCAATAAATTATTATTTTTCATTGTTCTAACCCTTATTGATAACCTAAATAATTAATGCGGTGGCTGCCAGCCATGTTCACAATGGCACACCCAAGCGCGGTTTCCACTATTTTGACCATGCTGTGCAATTTGCGTGCCCCAACCACAATTTTGGCCATTTTGCACTGAAATATGGTGTGGCGCGGAATATCTAATAATCTGTCCATGCCCCGAAAACCAGCTTTCTCCACGTCCCGCAAAAACGGCGACTGGCACTGAATAACCAGTTGCCGACGCGCCATAAGTTGTGGCGTGGTCTTTGATTGGCATTTCATATGTGCGGCGACTATTATTGGCTTGGTCCGAGCGGTAAGTTCGGCTAGGGCGCGTCGTGCGATTCGTGCGATTTGTGCTTTGATGAGCCGTGGCGCGGTGGCGAGAGTGATTTTGCGCAGTGGCACGGCGAGTAGAGCTGCGCCGCGCTTTGGCTTTGTGTTTGGTGGTGTGAGCGCGCGCTTTTGCTTGGCCGGCCCTTACGCCGTCTTGGTAGCCTTGATCATAGCCATTATCAGATTGATATTGGCTTTCGCTATTTTGCTCATAATAATTTTGTGTCGGCTGGTTTTGGCCGCAAGGGGTAGCCACAAATCTGCAACCAGCTTGGGCTTGGGTCGCGCCAAGTCCTAAATTTGCAACAAATGCCACCACAAACAAAGCTAAGACCCTTAGGCCCAATCTTGAAAACATACCCATTCTTGGTTCCAATTCTTGGATTTATTTGCGATTTCTATCGCTTTTGGGCACGATAATCCAAATTCAGGCATTTTGCGCCCGGTTTCACCGAAAAAGGGAAAATAAGTGCAGTAAAAAACTGGCCCCCCTGAAAGAGGGCCAGTCGAGTAGCTTTTGGAAATCCTCTGGTTTAGCGGTTGGTAATAACCCAATCGCCGTCATTTTGTTGGCACATCCAAACATTGTCAGTGCTTACTTGGCCATTAGGCAAGCGGTAAGTTGCCGTGCCCCAACCACATTGGTTGCGGCCCGAATAATGACGTGGAGCCTCATAACGCGCTTGGCTCATTGGATAACGATTACCATATTGCGGGTAATTATAACCGCTATTGCCATATTGACCATTGCCATATTGGCCGTTTCCGTAGTGATTATTGCCATATTGGCCATTATTATAGCCATTATCATAACCACCATTGCCATATTGGCCGTTATTATAGCCATTGTTATAGCCGTTATTATAGCCATTATTGCCATATGTAGTGTTGCCATAATCAACATGTGAGCGGTTGTCATATTGGGTGTGGCGGCCTTGGGTTTGATAGCGGTCATCACAAGCAACGCGGTCGCGTCCGATTTGTGAACCAACTACTGCGCCCAAAACCGCGCCAATAACCGCGCCTTCTTTGCGGTTATTGTGGCCAGCAATATTGCTGCCCGCAATCGCGCCAACGCCCGCGCCAACTACACCGCCACCAAGACGGCTATTGTTTACGCTTTGCTGACACTGAGTGTCGGGGTTGTAACCACGGTTGTAATCTGCGGTTTGCGCAAATGAAAAAGTAGGAATCGCCAAAACGCTGGTTGCGATTGCGATTAAAGCAATTCTTTTGGCCATTTTTATCTCCTGTGCCCTTTTGGGCGAAACCAAATTGTCGAAAGCACAATGCCTTTCGATGAATTGATAATGGCATATTGATTCTGAACGTAATGTGAGTGATTTGGCTTTGTTTTGTTCAGGAAAAAGTTGTCGTTTAGCTGAACGCGTCCTGTTCCCCCCTCTTTGTGTGCGGGTTTGGGCGGGGTAAAAGAAAGCCCCCAAGTTTCCTCGGGGGCCTCTCATCAGTGTTTTGGGGTTTAGCGGTTAACCACCACCCAGTCGCCATCGCGTTGGCGACACATATAGGCTTGGTCATTAACTATGCGGCCATTTGGCATGCGGTAAGTCACCACACCCCAACCACATTGTGGACGCCCGTGATGGTAGCCATAGTGATGCCCGTTATAGCGACCATGCCGCCCATAATCTCTATCCATCATTGGCGGCGTATAGCGTGCCCGATGTGAACGATACATTCCATAACCATAACCATTTTCGCGGTCATAACGATATTCAGGGCCATATCTTTGGTCACGATAGTCACGATCATTGTAACCGTCTCTATCGCGGTCATGACGACCATATTCGGGACGCTCATAACGATAATCGCGGTCATCATGATTTACAGTGACCACTGGGCGAGCTTGGGTCGGGTAACCATAACGATTATCATTGCGATTATCACCACTATCTTTGGCGATTTGCGCGCCAACGACTGCGCCAACAACTGCACCAAGGACTGAGCCATCAGTGCGATTGCCGCGCCCAGCGATTTGGCTGCCAGCAACTGCGCCAACTGTTGCACCAATTACGGCACCAGTTGCGGCATTGTTGCGACCATCGCCCTGATGTCCATACACTTGCGCCGAAGCTAAGGTTGGGGCCGCCATAAAGCTAGCGGCCAATGCGATTAACATAATTTTCTTGGCCATGATATTACTCCTTTGCCCAATCGGGCGGTTTGGCTTTTCTACATTGCCAGAAGCCTCGGAGGGATTTCCTTGCTGTTCTGACAATCACATATTTGCATGACCCGACTGAATGGTTTGTGAGATTTGCAAATATATTGCGTTCAGCTTTCTCGGTTAGGCTGCGGCGAAAATCGGGAAAAAGTCCAATGAAACGGGCTTGGCGCAGTCTGGCGCGAAATGACGTCGGTGTTTTGGAATAAGCCAAGCAAATTAAATATTGGTCATGTTAGTAGTTTGTCGTAGCTTCGAAAATGCCACTTCCACTAGGGGGAGCAAGAACTGTAGATTCCCCGCCCCTTGTGGGCGGGGTTAGGGGTGGGGTAAAAGCAAAAATATGGCGTTGCCTCAGCTTTAAAAAATCCTAGCCCCGCGATAAAGTTTTTATCTCATTGGAATTTGGATCGCTGGCGAAGCAGGTTTGTGGCGCGGATGCCAATTTTATACATATTACTGGCAAGTTTTGGGCGCGGATTGCTTCATAGGTTTCGCGGTTAAATTCGGTGCCCAAAGGCGTTGCCGCGCCTTCTTTCCATTGGGGATAGGCGGCGGCACGAACCGCAGAATCCGGCAAAGAGCGCTCAATTGCCGCTTTAAGGGCATCGGCGCTGGCGTCCTCGGCCACGTCAAGGTCGCGCGCAGGGGCGCTTAAAGTGAATAAAGTTCGGCCATCGGAAGTTTTAAGCACAAAGCGCACCACCGCAGTCCCGCAATTTTCGCCGACTGCAACCGCACTTATTGACCCAAAATTATTCCAATTGCGTATCGGCATGGAACGCGATGCTGACACCGAGCAATTTTTTGCCGCGCTTGCCGATGCCACTGCTTCGGCTTGCGCCGCGCTTAAATTGGCCTGCGGTGGATTTGGCGCAGTAGGTAACATTTGCGACGGGTCTTGATTGGGAATACCTGCCGCCGAAAATTCGTTATTTTGCCCAAAAAGACCAGGAATCGCATTTTGGTTCATAGTGATTTCTTGCGGTCCATCTTTCATCACAAATCGGCCAACAACGACGCCCACACCAAAAGCTGCAAGCAAAGAAAAAAGACCTGCTGAAACATAAATTGCACGCATAATTCCACCTTTGAAGAATCGATTTGACCTTCATTGTGCCTTTGTAAGCTTTATTTTGGCAAAAAGAGGGCAGGGACTGCTAATTACTAAAATTGCGCAGGCTTGCAAACATCGCCGCTTTTTCTTCGTCTTGAAGAATTTTCACGGTCGCGGTGTAGCCAGCCTCAACTGCGGTATCAAATGCCCGCCAATCGCGTAATTCGACATGGCCAACTTCGGGGCATACCAATAAATCAATGTTATTTCGGGCTTGGCTCGGGTCGTGATTTATGGTCGCGGCGCGCATCAAAAGTTCGGCAATTGGCGGCGCGGAATGAAAGCCATTGGTCAATATCCAACGCAAAAACCCTGGTGGATTTCGATAATCATCGGCTATAAGTGCGTGTTGCATGGTTACGTCAACCCCAATATTTGGGCCACGATGGGTTTCAATCAAAACATTGGTTGGGAAGTTGTTGATAACCGCGCCATCAACTAACACATCATCGCCATCAATCACTGGCGGCAATATCCCAGGTAGGGCGATTGAAGCCCGAAGCGCTTTTACTAACGGCCCGGTGCGGTGAACCATGGGGGTTCCAGTGCGCAAATTGGAAGAAACACAGAAAAATGGCCGCTGCATGTCTTCGATTTGAATGTCACCGAATTGATATTGCAGCCTTTCATCGACTTTTCGCCCAGAAGCGAACGAAATAACTGGCAAGACGTAATCATTAAGCGGATTGGTTTCGACAAAAGCTTTCCAGATTCGTTCTTCGATTTCCTCATCTTTCCAACCCATTGCGACACAGGCGGCAATTACCCCACCCATTGACGTGCCGCCCAAAAAATCAAACCGTATATTGGCATCGCGCAATGCCCGTATCGCGCCAATATGGGCGAAAGCGCGTGCGCCGCCGCCTGATAAGACCAATCCAATTGAGCGCCCAATAATGGTGCGTGCAAGGCTTTGCACATCGTCAATCCGCCCTTCGCGCCACGGCAAAACCCGGGTTGCGCCCGAAGCATCAAGCCATTCTTTGGCTTTTGAAACTGGCTTTTTCCCGACGTCTTTTATGAGAATTATGTCAACTAATTTGAAATCGCGCGCGGGCGATGAATCTTCGGGCAAAAGCGGGGTTGACGGCTTGGCATCGGCACGGCCAAAAACCCAAATTCTGTCAGCTTGGCGCAAGCAAGTTTGTGGCCAGAGCCCAGTTCCCAATTGGCTAGTGAGCATTACAACATCATGACTATGCTCAATTTCATCAAACCATTTCGCGCCTTGTTTGGCCATGGATTCAGTTACGACCAAACAAGTTTTGCCATATTTTCTGATTTCTTCGGCAAGTTTTTGGGCGCGGCCTACTATGTCAATTGTCGGCGAGCTTGATAATAATGAGTAAACTTTAGACAGATCCGAGCGTCCGCGTTTGGTTTGTTTGGTGCGAAACAATATTGTGCGTGACAAGTTCTGCATCAAATCGGGGTGGGAGCGAATAAGGCGATTAAATACTTGCTTGGTAAGGCCAAATAGTTCGGTATCGCGAATGGCATAAACCGATGCTGAATGCGGCTCTCCTGCAATCATCGCCATTTCGCCGACCGGTTCGCCCGAGCGAATATGGCCAACCAGCTCAAACTGGCCTTCATAATTTCGCTTAAAAGCGCCAAGCGAACCAGATCTCACAAACCACATCAT
>WRPI01000006.1 GCA_009773395.1 Hyphomonadaceae bacterium
CCTTGCCAGCATAAAGCGCCATCGCCGCAGGCAAAGAAAATATGCCCGCTCCAATTACGCAATTAACAATTGCCGCCGCAAAACCCCAAGTGCCAATCCCACGCAAAAGCCCAGCGTCACGAGCTTTCTCATGTTGCGATATTTCTGAATTTTGCAAAATAATCCCCCCAAAGTGGCAGTTTTTTTATCGCCTTATGTTCCCTTTTAGACCAATGTTCAGTTTGTGCAACTTCAATAGCGTGGTTTAAGCCCAACTTCCCCAAATTGTTGCAAGCAACTCGCCAAATTACCGAACTCTGTTGCGGGCTTTAATTTTTGCCACTATTGATGGAATCATAACATTTGCCATTACCGATGAGTTATGGCCATGAACTACAGCGTAAGGAAAAAACATGTCACAAGATCTAATTGGTTATGCGAAATTGACCCAAATTGCGCTGCGTGGCGTGGTGCGTGATGCTTTGCGTATGTCTATCAATGGCCTTCCTGGCGATCACCATTTTTATATTAGCTTCAAAACTGGTGCCAAAGGCGTGCAAATTGCCAATTATTTGGCCGCCAAATACCCCGATGAAATGACCATTGTTTTGCAATTGCAATATGAAAATTTGGAAGTTTCTGACGACAAATTCGCGATTACTTTGCATTTTGGCGGTGTGCCGCAGCGTATTGTAATTCCATTTGCCGCGATTACGCGCTTTTATGACCCCCATGCGCGGTTTGCGCTGCCGTTCGATGTGGTCGATGATTTGTCGCCCCACGCCGATGAGCAAATTTACGAAATTGACGAATTGGAAGCCGAAGTTGAAGAAACCAACGCAACCCCAAAAACTGCGGGCGTGGTTAGTCTCGATGCTTTTCGCAAGAAGAAATAGCTAATTTGCAAATATGCCGAGATCAGAAGAAATAATTGACGCCTTCAAAAAGCAAGCCGATTGGTGTTTTGAATTTGGCTCGCCATTTACTTCACAATTGATTACAAAATTAGCTGAAAATATCGGCGCGCGCGGTATTGTTTTTGAATTGGTCGGCGATTGGCAAGGCCATATTATTGCCGATGCCTTGGCTTTAAGGCTGTGCGGTGGGCTGCATTTTTTGGCACTAAGTGGCATGTCGCAACAATTACAAGCGAATTATCCCGCGTCAAACCCAAAATGGAATATTGAAAATATTTGGTCAATTGCCGAAAGCGAATTGATTGCGCGGCAAGAATGGTTTGCTGACTTCATTAAATCGCCACCGCAAACCAATGAAGTGCGCCGCGCAATCGGGCTTTATCTTGGCATGTGCCGCGCCGCCGAAAATTGGGACGGGGCATTGGACGTATTGGAATTGGGTGCAAGCGCCGGCCTTAATCAAAACCTTGACATGTTTGATTATGATTTGCCAGAATTCAAAAAGTGCTCGGGCTTTGGTGTAGAGCTTACGGTCGATGAATGGCGCGGAAATAGGTTGAATGGCGGCAAATTATTGGCATTCAGAAACCGCGCTGCTTGCGATCAAAACCCGCTCAACGCAAATCATGCAAATGATGCATTGCTGCTTGAAGCCTATGTTTGGCCGGATCAAAATGCCCGCCTTAAACGCGTCCATGCGGCAATCGGATTGGCAAAAGCGCAAGCAACACAAGTCGATAAAGCCGATGCTGCGGCCTGGTTAGTGCAGAAATTAAAAACCCGTGCCAAAGATGCGCTCACAATAGTTTTTCATTCCGTTTTTTTCCAATATCCCCCAGAAGCCGTTAGGCGTGCAATCCATGAAATGATGGTAACAGAAATTGCAAAATCGAGCGAAAATGCGCCTTTGGCTTGGGTAAGGTTAGAGCCAAGCGCCGTATTATATGATGTTGACGGCAAAATTGGTCGCGAAAGTGACCATTGGCCCAGCATTGGTCATGTCGTCGATGTGATTGATTTTGATTTTGAGGCGGGTTCATTGCGTCGCCGAATATTGGCGAAAATTGATCCACATGGCCGCTGGATTGAGTGGTCGGATTAATTTTCTCAAAGTTTCAAATTGCAACGACTTTTTTTTGCATAAGCATTTAACCTGAATTTTGCTGTTCGGGTAACACAGAATTTACCGCTAATGCGACGCATGAGCAACAAATCCAATATTGCTTAGAAGAAATTGCTTAGGAACGGTCTTAAGGACAGGTTTGCCTTAAGCCCATTCGGTTATTATGCCTTCGCGCCCTAGGTTTTTGTCAAGTCCTCGCGCCAAAGCGCGACCGCGAAGCGGCTTTGGGACTGGACAAAATCCTAGGGCGCATAACACACTTGATGAATGGTTTTGGAAGAACAAAGTCTTCCACAAACCATTCCTAAGCCACTTACATATCTTTCCAGCAACCCTGAAAGATTGATCCTGTAATGCCGAAATTATTCCATCTTGAAAGTATGGTGCTCTAGGTATTTCGGCGCGCCACGCTTATTTCCAGTTTTTCGCATTCCGCATATAGCTTTTCCACCACCAGCCGCATGATTTGGCTATCGTCCACGAAAACATGCCCTTTTAAGCCATCGAGCACAGCTTTAGCGACATTATCGACATCAATTTGTGGGAAATTGGGGTTTAGGAAAATCTTGATTTCAACTTCAAACTCGCCATTCAAAGGCGTAATTGGCATGAATTCACGAAAGAATTGGTGCAAATATTGCTTATATACTCGCGATTGCGATGAAACTTCAGCTATTTCAAATTGCCAATTTGACCCATTAGATTGCCCAATAACTTTGCCACTTCCAAGCCACATATTTTGAGTAAGTTCGAGCACTAGGATAAGGATCTAAACACTAAACAAAAAAGCGCGAAGCCGCATTAACCGCCGCAAAATCGTGAAAGCGGTTCCCACTAAAACTACCCAAAGCGAAATTTGCATTGAAAGCATATGGCCGCTCCAAAAACTCTCAATAATGCCAATCACACAAGCAGCGCCAATCGCCCACATTCTTTGCGGTTTGGCAAAAGGGCCAGAAAAATCGGCTTCCATACCCAATCTATTGCCAATTTCGCGGATATAGGCTGTTAAAACCGCTAAAATAGCGCAAATCCAACCCAAATAAACTGGGCCAGTTTGCATCGCATCGGCGGCAAAACCTGCGCCTACGAGAATGAAAACATCGGCAAACCTATCTGGCACTTCATTCCAAATTGGGCCGTCTTTTTCGCCAAGGCCGCCTTCAACCGCGACCATGCCATCAAACATATTGCACAAAAGCCGTGCCAAAATGCTTAAGGACCCAAATAACAAACAAATGGCGCGGATAAGGCCGAAATTCTGCCCAGCCAAAAACAAAAAGAACCCTGATAGTGCGGCAAAACCCACGCCCGCAGCGGAAATCCAGTTCGGCTTTATGCCGCGTTCGGCTAGGTTAGCAGCAATTATTCTTGCCCATTCGTGATTGCGTTGCGCGATGGGGCGGCGAAGGTCATTCATCGGATTTCGTTTCTCGTGCAACTGGCCTGAAAGGCATTAAAATTAAGTGCAATGCGGTTGGCATTTGGATCGGTCCAGGCATAAATTTGCGCGAAATCATCATTATTTTGCGACAAATACAGGGTCAATGATGGGCGGTTATTGCCGATGGGCCATTCAACATTGCGTAGCCGCAATCGAATGGTTTGATTGCCAAGAACGACGTTCGCACTGCCGCCTTGGTCATGCAGCGAAATCCCATTCACAACAATTGGCGCATCATTTTGACTAACCCCGGCCCAGCAAGTGAATGCACTGGCGCGCCGCAATTTTGTGGGGCTGCCATCAATATTGCCAAAAACCCTTTGCCCTTGCGCGTCAACCCCAATGTCCGACACTTCCCATAAATTGGCGCTTATGTCGTGACGTTCAGTGACATTTAGGTTGCGGCCATCGCCCGCAGCCAAGTGGCAAGAACCCGCCGAAGTTTCACCAAGAAATGCGTTGGCGCGGCGCTTGAATGTTAGGTCACAGCCCATAATGCGGACAAAATCCTCGGGCTTTATCGCGTCAATTGCCGTATCAGTCGCAATCGCGGTTTTTGGATCAAAGCGCATCATCAATAGGGCTTTTTGGCTTTGTGAAGCACTTATCCCCCACACCCGAGTTTTTACAATTTCGCCACTTTCACCGCCAGCGCGATATTGAACGTAAAATGCGCGCTCGCCAAAACCCGTTGCCGCGCTCGGGCGCACTGTCACATGCAAACGCGCATGCCTTTGTGCTTCGGGCACGCCCAATTCTGGCTCAAAAAATGATTGCAGCTCACTATCCCAAGTGCCACTGATTTGCGCTGAAAAATCGGCCAAGTCTTTTGCCAAAATATCGGCGATTAATTTGTCATTTGGCGAATTGCCAAACTCAACCCGAACTGGCTGCGGCGCTGCCACAACTGGCGCTTGCGGCGCATCAGCCAAAGCAGCAAAATAAAATAACGAAACCAGCAACATTTTATTTCCTCAAATTCCATTGCAGCCTGACATGCTTTGCGTAATTTGTGAAATAGGAAATTTATTGAATTTCAGTTAGAGCTACGCCCCAATTTATCTTGGCTTCACTTTCAATCACCCACATTTTGAATAACCGCAATCATGGCAATTAACACAGCCTTCATTACAATGTAGTGCTGCTGCCCCACATTGTGGACATATTTTTGCGCCTAGCAAAGCGCTTCTGTGTGCTGTGGGTTCTACTGGTTTGGGGGCACTAGCAATTGGAGCCAAAGCACCCAGGTGACGCTCAAAAATGCCACCTATTGCAGCTAATAAAGACGGCACATAATGACCGCCAATCCATGCGCCACCGCGCGGATCGAAAACAGCTTTGAGTTCTTCAGCGACGAAACTAACATCGCCGCCGCGCCTTAAAACTGCCGATACCATTCTAGTCAGGCCCAAAGTCCAAGCATAATGCTCCATATTTTTGGAATTGATAAATATTTCAAATGGCCGAACTTTGCCGTCAGTTTCAATGTCATTGATGGTAACATAAACGGCGTGGGCACTGTCTGGCCATTTCACTTTATAAGTGGTCCCATGCAGATTTTCAGGGCGCGGCGCGAGAATTGGTTCGCTTGGACTTGTTTTGGGCGCGGCGGCGGCAATGCTCAAAATGGATCCCGTCACAGCATTGGGTCGATAGGTAGTCATACCTTTGCAACCTTGTTCATAACCATCAATATAAATATTTGAAAACGCAGCAAAATCAATGTCTTCGGGGCAATTTACGGTTTTGGAAATCGAACTATCTATTTGGGTCTGAGCCGCTGCCTGCATTGCGACATGGGCTTTTGGTGGCAAGGTCTGGGCGCTTACGAATAATTCCTCGGGCGGTGGTTCGTCGCCTTTGAGTTTTTTCCAAACTTGAAAACCGTAATCTTCAACTTTTTCATCGCATAAACTGCCGTCTTGCCCGCGAACTTTGCGGTTATAGGCATAAGCGAAAACCGGCTCGATACCCGATGAGACATTGCCCGCGAGTAGAGACGTCGTTCCTGTGGGGGCAATTGAGGTCAAACAGCCATTTCTAAGGCCATTTTGCGCAATAAGTTTGCGGGTTTGTTTATCAAGTGATTGCAAGTTTGGGCTATCGAGAATTGCTTTATCATAAAGCGGGAATGCACCTTTTTCCGCCGCCAATTCAGCCGAAGTAATATAGGCTTCGCGTTTGATTATTCCGAGCCATTTTTTGGTAAGCTCAATGGCCGATTGCGAGCCATAAACTGAGTTGCAAAACAACAAAGCGTCAGCCAAGCCAGTTATGCCGAGGCCGATTCGGCGTTTTGCTTTGGCTTCCAATTCTTGCTCTTTTAGCGGGTAACGCGATATATCGATTACATTATCGAGGAAACGAACCGCCGTTCTTGTAATTGCGGCAAGCTCGACCTCATCAAGCACACTTTCGGCTGTAAATGGACGTTCAACCAATTGCGCAAGATTTATTGATCCGAGCAAACACGCGCCATAAGGCGGCAACATTTGTTCGCCGCACGGGTTGCTGGCTATGATTTTTTCGCTATATGAGAGATTATTATTCTGATTGACGCGATCGATAAAAATGACACCGGGTTCGGCATTGTCATAATTGGCTTGCATCAATTTGTCCCAAAGCCCGCGAGCAGAAACCCTGCGGTAAACGTCACCGCCGAATTTTAGTGGCCATTGTTCGTCATTGGCGCGAGCGGCCATAAAATCATCGCTCACGAGAACGGATAAATTGAAATTGCGCAATGAAGTGGCGTTGGCTTTTGCTTCGATAAACGCCTCTATATCCGGGTGACTAATACGCAAACAAGCCATCATCGCGCCCCGCCTTTGTCCGGCCGCCATTATGGTCCCGCACATTGCATCCCAAGAGTGCATGAAGCTTATTGGGCCTGAAGCTTTAGCTCCAATGCCAACAACCGGCGCGCCATTGGGCCTGATTGTCGAAAAGTCCATGCCAACTCCGCCACCTTGTTGCATGGTGATTGCGGCTTCGCGCAAATGTTCAAAAATTCCGTTTAGATTATCTGGAATCACGCCCATGACAAAACAATTGAACAAAGTTACCGCGCGACTTGTGCCGGCCCCCGCCAAGATTCTACCAGCGGGGATAAAGCGGAAATCTTGCAATGCGTCGAAATAAGTTTGCGCCCACTGGCTACGAATTTGCTCGGGTTCGTTTTGCGCAATTGCATTTGCCACTCGGCGCCAAGTTGCGGCAATATTTTCATCGCCTTCGCCAATTTGTGGGGTGAATTTATATTTGTCGTTCCAGATTTGCGCCGCCAGAGTATTTTCAACCATAACACTATCCCTTGTGTGATTATTTCCACGAACCACAACATATAGTGTTATTTCTTTAATAAATGCTTGATAAAATTGCTGTGGTATAATGCCGCAGTCAGTGGCTGGGAAAACCCTCTGCTTTCAAGACAAAACTCTAAATGCGAAAATAATCCCATTTATTTTGCCATTGAAATCATTATCATATAGGCTGCCCAAAAAGCAGGAATCAAAAAATATATCAAAAGGGAAATCATCATGCGTGAAGCCGTAATCGTATCCACCGCCCGTAGTGCTATTGGCAGAGCCTATCGTGGCGCTTTGAACAACACCCCTTCGCCAACTTTAGCTGCACACGCAATCAGCAATGCTGTTTCGCGCGCTGGAATTGATAAAGCACTTATTGATGATTGCATTATGGGTGCCGCTTTGCAGCAAGGCTATCAAAGCCCAAATATCGGGCGTTTATCGGCATTGCGCGCAGGTTTGCCGCATGAAGTTTCGGGCATGTCAATTGATCGCCAATGCGCTTCGGGCCTTATGGCAATTGCCACGGCTTCGAAACAAATAGTGATTGACCGTATGGATATTATTGTCGCGGGCGGCGTTGAATCAGTTTCGATGGTGCAAACCCCGCAAATGCGCGTAAATGCCGATGCTTCGCTGATTGCAATGGTTCCCAATGTTTATATGGCAATGCTCGATACTGCCGAAGTGGTGGCCAAGCGCTATAATATTAGCCGCGATGCACAGGACGAATATGCACTACGCTCACAGCAGCGCACTGCCAAAGCCCAAGCTGATGGTCTTTTTGATGCCGAAATCGTCCCAATTACCACCAAAATGAATGTGACTGATAAAGCGACAGGCGCGACTACGGAACATGAAGTGACGCTTTCCAAAGACGAAGGCAATCGCCCTGATACTTCGGCCGAGGGTCTTGCTTCTTTGCAGCCAGTGCGTGGGCCTAACGCTTGTGTAACTGCGGGCAATGCGAGCCAGCTTTCAGACGGCGCTTCGGCGTGCGTAATTATGGAGCGCACCTTGGCCGAAAAAGCTGGTCTTGCACCGATGGGCAAATTATTGGGCATGGCGGTTGCCGGCACTAACCCCGATGAAATGGGAATTGGGCCAGTATTTGCAATTCCAAAATTATTATCGCGCTTTGGCCTTGAAATGAAAGACATTGGCATATGGGAATTAAATGAGGCTTTTGCCGTGCAGGTTTTATATTGCCGCGATAAATTGGGCATTCCAGACGAGCTTTTGAATGTAAACGGCGGCGGGATTTCAATTGGCCACCCCTATGGCATGACTGGTGCACGCCTTGCTGGGCATGTACTTATCGAAGGCAAGCGTCGCGGCGCAAAATACGGCATTGTAACAATGTGCGTCGGCGGCGGCATGGGTGCTGCGGGCCTATTTGAAATCTTCTAGGTCATGTTGAATTAATTTGCAGTAATTACTTGCTTCACTATTTGATTTACCTTGCGTAAAGCAAATTGTGTGATACGTTATAACAAAGTTCGAATTGGACTTTGTTATATTGGCACAATTGTGCATGTGGTTTGCGGATTTGTGTCGCTATTTCGGTCTCGAAAAGGAGAATGAAATGCATAAAAATCGTGGACTTTACTTAGTTTCATCCGCTGTTATTTGGTCATTTTTGCTTTGGGGCGTGGTGCAAATTAAGCCGAGTTTTGTGCCTCCTGAAATTGACCCGGGCCCAATTGTGAAATGGCATCCAGTTCTTCCCCCACCTGAGCCACCACCGCCGATAATCGAAGAAATAAAAACGCCAAAACCAATAGTTAGGTCTCCAAGAATTCCAACTGTCACGGGGCTTCCACCAGTTCAGCCAACTAATCCCAACCCTGACCAATTTACTGATACTGGCTCCGCCCCGAGCATTGGAATTGGCCTGGGCAATGGCGAAAGCGACATTGTCCCTGTTGCATCTGAAGTGGTAGTGGTTGTCGCAAATATTTGTAATGAGCGTGCAGTCGCGGCCAATCCGTTGCAACCATTTAGTGTTGAACGCGCCTATCCTGTTCGTATGGAAGAACGCGGCATTACGGGATTGGTGCAAGCAACATTGGATATTGACGAAACTGGCAAGCCGATTGATGTCAAAATCCTAAATTCAACAAATTCTGGTTTTGATTCTGCGGTAATTCGTGAAGGCATGAAAATGAAGTTTCGGCCCGCACGCAAAAATTGCGAATCCACCGCTGGAACTTGGGCTTTGAATGTTAAGTTTGAAATTATGGATCAGTGACGTCTAACAGTTTGCTGAAAGACTATCTCCTTCCCCAATTTTGAGACCTCTGCGAAAGTCATCGAGTTTATTGTCATCCCCGAAAAATCGCAGATTTTGTCGGGGATCTGGTCTTTATTTCGCCGAGATCCCCGACATTTTCTACGAAAATTCGGGGATGACACTGTTTGTTGCTACTTTCGCAGAGGTCTCAGCTTGGGGAAGCAGATGAAATGACTTTTTCAGCAAACTTCTAAACCAGTCGTCAAAAGACTTCGCAGTGGCTTTTCAAACGAGATAAGCTCGCCGTGTTACGAAGATTTTTCGGTTTTTGCCGTTTTTTTACAAGGCGGTCGTCTAGACTTGCGCTAATTTTCCTGCAAGTCTCTGAGTTTGAAATGGCTTGATTGATATCCGCCGATAATGTTCTCAAAACCAGAGCGTCTTGGGAGAGGAACATGATTCAAATAAAACCCGTCACACATAAACCAAAGGCACATCGAACTGGCCTGTTTAGTCTTTTTTTTATTTCAATTTTTGCTTTAGTTTTTGTCGGCTTATCGGCTTATGCGCAGACTTTTCAAGCAGGGCAGCAAGTTGAATATAAGGCGCAAAGATGGCCTGAAAAATGGGATAAAGGCGTCATAATTCGTGTATATCCTGAAGGCACACAAGTCTTAGTGCGTGAAGCGCCAACGCAATTTTTCCCTGAGGGTTTTGAACGTGCTTATGCGCTTGAAGACGTAAGGCCAGCAGCACCGCCTGCTCCAGCAGCTCAAAACCCACCAAATCCTGTGGTTCAAGACGCGCCAGCGCCGCAAAATGCACCGATGCCGCCGCCAGCCCAGCAAAACCAGCCAATGCCAATGCCGCAACCAATGCCTGCACCTACCGCGAATAATACTCCAGCAGGCGGCGGTGCTGGGCTTATGAGCCAGCAAGATGTGTTATCTTTTTTGACCAACCGACTTGGCAATGGTGACCCCTTTGCCAACCCTGGTCGCGAGGCGGCGTTACAGGCACTGAGGCAGGAAATATTGAGGCGCGGCGTCAATTTTCGTCATCACGCGATTGGCGATTTTTCTAACCAGCTAGGAAGGTTTGGCGCGCTAAGTAATGTTACTTACGCGCTTTCGAGTAATTTTGGCGCACCGGCGAGACAAAATGAACTAAATGGCAATTGGCGACTGATGAAAGTTGGTGCCACCACAACTTTTACACAAGGCAATGATCTATACCGACGTATGGAATATGCTGGGGACGCAGGATCTTTAGCCATTAACGCCGATCATACATATGTTTGGAATTCGCCTTCGGGCGTTCTTCGTGGTTCGTGGCGCAGCGCAACACAGGCCGAAATGGCCGCTTCTGATAAAGGTGGTGAAGGCGTAGTTCTTAACAGGGCAAAAAGCGGTGCCGATTGGTTAGTTTACAAACGCGCCGAAGAAGGCCCTGAAGGCACTGGAATAATGGTAACCGACCTTGCAACCCGCAATATGCGCGAACGCGGCACACGCTGATTCGCCTTTTGGAATTGCCCAATGCCAATTCGCAAAAGAAGAACCCCCAATACACAGAGTGGGTAATTTCAAAAAACCAAATTTTTCAAATATTATTTTCCGCCCAGAACTTAATTGATCTAGCGCGTGGCCTGCCACGCGTAGCTCAAAGAGCGAAGCGACACGCGCCTAAGCAAAGAAAGTGCGAATCAAAACGCGAACGAAGTGAGCCAAAATCAAATATGTAAAGAATTTTTGAAAACGACGCTTTTGATAAATATATTTGCGCAATCGCAAATATATTTCCACTTGCGTGCGCTCGCCTTGCTGCGCGTCCAAAACGCGGTGCGTTTTGTCAAAAATTGTTTTCCGCACGAATCTAAATTGCTAAGTGAGCGAAGCGAAGGCGGCAATTTAAGCGGCGGAGTGTCCAGCCCATGCTTCGCCAAGAGGCTTCGCAGGGCACGTTCGCTCTAAATTGATCTAGCGCGTGGCCTGCCACGCGTAGCTCAAAGAGCGAAGCGTGGTGCCTGGAGCCGGAATCGAACCAGCGACACGCGGATTTTCAGTCCGCTGCTCTACCGACTG
This sequence comes from Hyphomonadaceae bacterium, assembly GCA_009773395.1. Taxonomy (GTDB): domain Bacteria; phylum Pseudomonadota; class Alphaproteobacteria; order Caulobacterales; family Aquidulcibacteraceae; genus Pseudaquidulcibacter. Next base: position 11,089 of record WRPI01000006.1, read on the forward strand.
AGCTATCCAGGCACGTTTTGGCGTAAACCAATGTCGGAGAGCGAGCTTCCTAAACGAAGTAGCACCGAGTGTAAAGGCGAGCGGTTGCGCGATTTTCACAAAATAAGGTTTATTAGGCAGCTTGGGTCAATCACCAAAATCAAAATCCTCGCGCGGTTTTGCGCTTTCTTCATCATCTTGGTCAATTGCTTCCAGCGAATAGCCCTCCGTGAGCCATTTGTGCAAATCAATATCGGCACATCTTTTAGAGCAAAATGGCCGAAACTTACGCATGGTTTCAGTGTCGCAGATCGGACAAGGCATTTTTTCTACTCACACGATAATCAAAAGCATAATTTGGCCTTATATCATATCTTACACCTATGTTTTCATGCAAGAACTCTCTCCAATTGAAATCCCAATGTTCAAGCTCATCAAACGCTGATGCGCAAATATCGAGAACCACAATATCCCCTTTGGCAATGCGCATTTCCTCGGCCAAAGCGTTTAAGGCTTCGATTGCAGTTCGCCTCCAATAATTGCAGCCCTCTAATCCAAGGACTTTGTGGTGTGGCAAGCCCGAACTTTGGCGTGCCATTTCGCATAATCCAAATTTGGAAATTGGCAATATTTCGCATTTGCGGGTATCAGTTTTGCTTGCTTTTAGCACCGTCATAAGCTCGGCAGCTTCAATTTTTGATGGCGCACCTACAAAATCCACGACAATTAGCCCCGAAAGATTGCGCAATCTTATTTGCCGCATAATTTCTTTTGCGGCTTCAAGATTTAGTTTGTGATTAAAATTGCCTTGATTGGTTCCACCAGCAATTCGGGCACTTGCGTCAATATCAATGGCGGTCAAGGCAGTTGTCGGTTCAATCGTAATATTTCCGCCTTTTTCAATTTCCGCAGATCGGCCAGCCAATTGGCCCATCACTTCCAAGATGTCGATTTTTTCTTGGCTGCTAGCAATTCTTGGCGTCGGCCATTCGCCCCATTCAGGGCCTTCTTCAAGCAATTGAATTTGCGCCTGATTTTTAGAAACTTCACCAATATATTTGAGGGTAGCAGATTTGTTGCCGTGCGCCGAGTGAACCACTTTTACTTTTATTAGCTTGCCAGTCACCAAATAATCTGGGCGTTTTGCGCTAAATGAAAGAAATCCTATTTCCCCGCCTATATCAACAAATGCAGCGCTCAAACGAGTTTCCACTTCTTTCACGCGCCCCACATATATTTGGCCAGTTTTGGCATTTTGCTTTTGGGTAAAATCTTCAATGCGGATTTCAACAATTTCGCCATCTTCAATAAGCGCATAAATATTTTCGCCAATGCGAGAAACCTTAATTGTTTCGCTTTTCACTTTGAAAAACCCGCGCCATCAAGTAGGCATTTGGTTTCATAAAGTGGCAGGCCCATAACGCTTTCCCATGATCCAATTAAGTGCATCACAAATGCCCCCGCGAGGCCCTGAATACCATAACCACCCGCTTTGCCTTGCCACTCTTGGCTTTGGATATAGGCATCAATTTCGTGGGGCGAAAGTTTCTTGAATGCCAGCTTAGTCGCCACAGCGCGTTTGGCGATTTTGCCTTTATGCGCGAGCGCAATGGCAGTGGTGACAATATGATTGCGGCCCGAAAGTAATTTCAAGCAATACAGCGCTTGTGCTTCAGTTTCGGCTTTTGGCAAAATTCGCAAACCAACACTAACCACAGTATCGGCGGAAAGAACAAAATCATTGGGGTAATTTTTGGCGATTATCGCCGCTTTTTCTAATGCCACCCTTAGCGCATAATTTCGTGGCGATTCTTGGGGCTTTTCGCTTTCGTCAATATCGGCGGGAACAACCAAATCAGGCGCAATGCCAATGCGGTTCAAAAGTTCCAAACGTCTTGGTGATGCGCTGGCCAAAATTAACATCGGGCAACTATACACATATATTACCTGAAGCGGTAAGTAACTCGGCCTTTGGTCAAGTCATATGGGGTCATTTCAACCAATACTTTGTCGCCGGCCAAAACCCTAATGCGGTTTTTGCGCAATTTGCCCGCAGTATGACCAATGATTTCATGGTCATTTTCCAATTTGATACGAAAGGTCGCGTTTGGAAGAAGCTCCATAACTGTGCCTTGAAATTCTAATAGTTCTTCTTTTGACATACGTCCCCATTGGAAGCGCATGATTTAATCATGCAATTGTTCGAATGAGGCTCACTTATCGCAATTTGGTTTTATTTGCTAGTCTGAAACCCATATAAGCGACAGGCGGTAATTTATGCGTTTTCCAACAAACCTTTTTTAACTGCCAAAGCGCGCATTTTTTCTTGCAGTTTTTCAAACGCCCGCACTTCAATTTGCCGAATCCGTTCGCGCGAAACCTTAAATTCGTCGGCCAAATCTTCCAATGTTGTCGGACTATCTTTCAAACGGCGTTCACGAATGATTTGTTGCTCACGCGGATTAAGGTCTGCCATGGCAGCAGTCAAAAGCTCCATACGCGCGTCATATTCTTCATTTTGGCCTAAAACGACTTCTTGCGAATCTTCATCAGATGCCAACCAGTCTTGCCATTCATTGCCGCCATCTTCGCCGCCCACTTGCACATTAAGCGATGCATCGGGGCCCGACATGCGGCGGTTCATGGACGTCACTTCGGATTTTGAAACGCCAAGTTGGGTGGAAATATATTCCAAATGTTCGGGGCGCAATTCGCCCTCTTCAACAGCCTGAATTTTTTGTTTAATCCGCCGCAAATTGAAGAATAGTTTTTTTTGCGCCGCAGTTGTGCCCATTTTCACCAATGACCATGTGCGCAAAACATATTCTTGAATTGAGGCGCGTATCCACCACATCGCATAAGTTGCAAGCCGAAAACCGCGTTCTGGCTCAAACTTTTTCACAGCCTGCATAAGGCCAATATTGCCTTCGGAAATAACCTCGGCAATTGGCAGGCCGTAACCACGATAACCCATTGCCATTTTGGCAACCAAGCGCAAATGCGAAGTTACAAGGCGTTCGGCAGCTTGCGGATCTTCATGCTCGCGCCAACGCTTGGCCAGCATATATTCTTCGTCTTTCGCAAGCATGGGAAACTTGCGGATTTCGGCCAAATAGCGCTGTAGCCCTAATTCAGGACCGAGAGTAAGCGTTAATGCATTTGCCATTTAATTCCCCAACCTAATGTCCCGTTTCGCGGGCGCTCTTTCGTTGATGATTATCTAGGAAGCATTATAGCCTATGTTAAGGGGAGTAGTGTGAAATTATTGCAATGAAATATATTTTCGGCAAATGTTAAGCGCCGCAGCGATTGAAAATTCGACCCGCAGTGCCGTCACTTGCAACGCCATTTTCTACAACAATATTTGGCGCTTCATTGGGTAGAAGCCCTTCAAAACGCCATTCTTGCATTTGGTTTTGCGAAATTATTTTATATTGTTCAAAAGTCTGGTTGCAGCCGATTGGCGCACAAACTCGTGTGCGAACTTCGACAATATTGGCATTTCTCGCGGTGCTTAGGATTTCCAATTTTTCGCCATCGCCAATGCGACCCGAACCAACTTCGACTTTGGCAGGTGACACAAAGTTAAATGCTTGAAAATTTTCGATTTTTGAACATTCAGAAGGGCGCCACACGCTGTTAGCCAAATACACATGCGCTGGATTTATCGCAATTTTGGTTTTTGCCTTGCTGCGCGCCGGTGTCGCCAATGCGTTAAAGCTGGTTGCCGCAACAAATGCGCAAATGCCAAAAGCTACAAAAACATAACGTATGTTCTTCGTTTGGTTATTGATTTTGATTGACCCGAACATGCTGCCTCCGCCTTCATTGATGCATTATCCAAGCGGGCAGTTTATTTTTCGTGAACTAATTTCTTGTGAGGCGGCGGGTGAAGCCATAAATCGCATATTCTGCGTCTTGCCATACCCAAGAATGTTGCGCGTTCCATATATCCATCGTGGTATATTGATAATTGGTTTCGCGTAGTAAATTGCCAGACGCATCATATGATTTGCCGCTCAAAACCGCACCACCTCTTGAAAAACTTTCGTAGGAAAGCCCGGGCCTTGCGCCCAATTGTTCAAACGTCGGGCGATTTGGGGTGACATCAATCACATTTACTTCAACCCGTGCGATTGTGCCGTCTGCTTGCTGCGCAATTTCACTGCGAATGGCTTCTTCAATTGTCGCGCGCTCACGTATGCCATAATTTTCGCGAAACTCGGTTTCAAGTTTGTCGGAATAAGTAATTGTGACTTGTGGGGAAATTTGGGCAGGTTTCGCAACAGCGGCTGTAGCAAAATTGCTCGCAATTAACGAAGCAGTCAATAAACCAAGGGAAGTAGAAAATTTCATGGCACATCTCCATAATTTGCGACAAATATGCACGAAATCACTTGCATTACAAGTTAAACAATATTCATCTAAAAGTGGAATTAAGACTAGCACTTGTTAACGAAATGCCGCTAGAAGGGGAAATAATCTCCTAATAAGCATGTTCAAACATGCCAATTTCAATGAAGAAATAAATATGAACATTCACGAATATCAAGCTAAAGAAGTTCTTGCCCAATATGGTGTGCCAGTCCCCAAAGGTTTTCCCGCTTTTTCTGTTGATGAAGCCGTAGAAGCCGCGAAAAAACTTGGCGGCAATTTTTGGGTTGTAAAATCGCAAATTCATGCCGGTGGGCGCGGTAAAGGCAAGTTCAAAGAACTTCCCGCCGACGCCAAAGGCGGTGTGCGCCTATGTCCAAGCCTTGATGCAGTTCAAAGCAACTCAGCCGAAATGCTGGGCAATACTTTGGTGACAATTCAAACCGGCGAAACCGGTAAAATGGTCCGCAGGCTTTATGTGTCTGAGGGTGCAAATATCACCAAAGAGTTTTATTTATCGGCATTGGTAGATCGTGAAACTGGCCGCGTTGCATTTGTGGTGTCGCAAGCTGGCGGCATGGACATTGAAACTGTGGCGCATGATACGCCCGAACAAATTACCACTGTAATTATCGATCCGTTGACAGGTGTAAGCGATGCAAATATCGCCGATGTGGTTGAATGCCTCGGCCTCGAAGGCGATTTAGCGGCGCAAGTCACGCCATTATGCCGCAATTTATACGAGGCTTTCACCAAATCCGATATGAGCATGTTGGAAGTAAATCCGCTGATAATTGATGGCGATACCAATAAATTGGTATGTTTGGACGCAAAAATCAGCTTTGATTCAAACGCTGAATATCGCCACCCCGAATGGGAAGCAATGCGCGATTTAACCGAAGAAGACGAAAAAGAAATCGAGGCATCGAAGTTTGACCTCGCTTATATTGCCTTGGACGGCACAATTGGCTGCATGGTCAATGGCGCGGGTCTTGCGATGGCGACCATGGACATTATCAAACTTTATGGCGAAGCACCTGCCAATTTCCTTGATGTCGGCGGTGGCGCGAGCCGTGAAAAGGTTACCGCAGCCTTCAAAATCATCACATCAGATCCAAAAGTCAAAGGGATTTTGGTCAATATTTTTGGCGGCATCATGCGTTGCGATATTATCGCCGAAGGCGTCTTGGCCGCCGTGCGCGATGTTGGACTTAAAGTTCCCTTAGTTGTTAGATTGGAAGGAACCAATGTCGAATTGGGCAAGAAAATAATCTCGGAATCCGGCTTAGCAGTTATTCCTGCCGATGATTTGGCCGATGCCGCACAAAAAATTGTTAAAGCTGTAAGGGGTTCTTAAAGATGTCAATTCTAATCAACAAAGACACCAAAGTGATCTGCCAAGGCTTTACCGGTAAAAACGGCACTTTCCATTCCGAACAAGCTATTGCTTATGGCACTAAAATGACGGGCGGCGTGAGCCCAGGCAAAGGTGGGCAGACGCATATTGGCTTGCCAGTGTTTAATTCGGTGCTTGAAGCCAAAGAAAGTGTCGGCGCGGACGCCACCGTGATTTATGTGCCGCCGCCATTTGCTGCCGCAGCAATTCTTGAAGCCATTGACGCTGAAATCGAACTTATTGTTTGCATTACCGAAGGCATACCGGTTTTGGACATGGTGAATGTTAAGGCGCAATTATTGAAATCAAAATCACGCCTTATTGGGCCAAACTGCCCTGGGGTTTTGACGCCGAATGAATGCAAAATCGGGATTATGCCCGGCTCAATTTTCAAAAAAGGCTCGGTCGGGGTTTTATCGCGTTCTGGCACTTTGACTTATGAAGCAGTTTTCCAAACTTCCAACGAAGGCCTTGGGCAAACTACTGCTGTCGGTATTGGCGGTGACCCAGTTAAAGGCACAGAATTCATCGATATGTTAGAAATGTTCTTGGCCGATGAAGCAACCAAATCAATCATTATGATTGGCGAAATTGGTGGCTCAGCCGAAGAAGATGCGGCGCAATTTTTGGCTGATGAAGCAAAACGCGGACGCTGGAAACCAACAGTCGGCTTTATCGCAGGCCGCACTGCACCACCAGGACGGCGCATGGGCCATGCTGGCGCAATTATTTCGGGCGGCAAAGGCGGCGCGGAAGACAAAATCGCCGCAATGGAAGCTGCTGGCATTAAAGTTGCCCAATCGCCCGCCGCTTTGGGCTCAACTTTAATGGAAGTTCTGAAAAAATAGAGGGAATCGCATGAGCGAGAACGGGCGAAGCGCCGAGAACCAAGCAAGTTTAGCCACATCATTTTTATATGGCGGCAATGGTATTTATATTGAAAGCCAATATGAAAAATGGCTTTCTAACCCAAATAGTGTCGATAAATCATGGGCGGATTTTTTTGCAAATATTGGCCAGAATGATGGCAGCGCAAACAGCAATTCACCGTCATGGGCGCGCAAAGATTGGCCGCCACGCGAAAATTCTGAGCTTATCGCGCTAATCGATGGCGATTGGTCAGGGCTCGAAGTTAAAGCGGCAAAAAAACCCGCAGCGAAAGCCGATGCGCCAGCAGATTCTTCGACGGTTTTGCAGGCAACTCGCGATTCTATCAAAGCAATCATGATGATTAGAGCTTTTCGAATTCGCGGGCATTTGGCGGCGAAACTGGATCCTTTGGGTTTGGATGATTTTCGTGAAACCCAACCCGAACTTGACCCCGCGACTTATGGCTTCACCGACAAAGATATGGATCGGCCGATTTTTATCGATTTTGTCTTGGGTCTTGAATATGCTACGCCGCGCCAAATGCTTGAAATTTTGCAAAGAACTTATTGCTCCACTTTGGGTCTAGAGTTTATGCATGTATCAAATCCTGAGGAAAAAAACTGGCTTCAAGCGCGTATGGAAGGGCCAGACAAAGGCATTTCCTTCACTCCCGAGGGCAAAAAAGCGATTTTGAACAAAATTATCGAAACCCAAGGGTTTGAGCAATTTGTCCATAAGCGCTATCCAGGGACAAAGCGCTTTGGCCTTGATGGCGGCGAATCGCTTATTCCCGCTATGGAGCAAATAATAAAGCGTGGCGGCAATTTGGGCGTTGCCGACATTGTTTTAGGTATGCCGCATCGCGGTCGCTTAAACGTGCTTTCGACAGTTATGGGCAAGCCATATCATGTCATTTTTCATGAATTTAGTGGTGGTTCAGCGACGCCGGATGATGTTGCAGGTTCGGGCGACGTTAAATACCATATGGGCGCATCGTCGGATCGTAGTTTCGATGGCAATGACGTTCATTTGTCATTGACGCCAAATCCTTCGCACCTTGAAATTGTGAACCCAGTGGTGTTGGGTAAAGTTCGCGCAAAAATGACGCAACATGGCGGCACTAAGCCTGAACAATTCCGTAAAGTTATGCCATTATTGTTGCACGGCGATGCGGCTTTTGCGGGCCAAGGTGTCGTAGCCGAATGTTTTGCGCTTACTGGTGTTAAAGGTCACCGCACGGGGGGCACGGTTCATTTCATCGTCAATAACCAAATTGGTTTTACGACAGCGCCAAAATTTTCACGTTCCTCGCCCTATCCTTCCGACGTGGCTTTAATGGTGCAAGCACCAATTTTCCACGTTAATGGTGATGACCCAGAAGCAGTGGTATTTGCGGCAAAAGTTGCCACTGAATATCGCCAAGAGTTTAATAAAGACGTGGTTATTGACATGTTTTGTTATCGCCGTTTTGGCCATAATGAAGGCGATGACCCGACCATGACCAACCCAATCATGTATTCGCGCATCAAAGACCAACCATCGACGCTTGATATTTATGCGGCGCGGCTAATCGCGGAAGGCATTGTCACGCGCGATGAAGTTGATAAATCAATAGCTGATTTTAGCACTTTTCTTGAGGACGAATTCCAAAAAGGCAAAATTTATGAGCCGCAAAAAGCCGATTGGCTTGATGGCGTTTGGACCGGCCTTGGTTTGCCAGATAGCGAAGATCGGCGCGGTGACACCGGGGTTTCGGACAATAAATTGATGGAGCTGGGCACCAAAATCACGCAAATACCCACGGGCTTCAATATGCACAAAACGGTTGAACGTGTAGTCGGGGTTCGCCGCACCATGATTGAAACTGGTGAAAATATAGATTGGGCGATGGGCGAACATTTGGCTTTCGCGTCTTTGCTCGATGAAGGATTTCCCATAAGATTATCAGGCCAAGATTCATGCCGTGGCACTTTTTCGCATCGTCACAGCCATTTCATCGACCAAATTACAGAAGACAGATATACTCCACTGGCCAATCTTGGCGCAAATCAAGCCGAGTTTGAAGTTATTGATAGTGCATTGTCCGAAGAAGCGATTTTGGGTTATGAATATGGGCATTCACTCGGTGCGCCCAATACTTTGACTATGTGGGAAGGCCAATTTGGTGATTTTGCCAATGGCGCCCAAGTTGTGATTGACCAATTTATTTGCTCGGGTGAGCGTAAATGGTTGCGGATGTCGGGTCTGGTGATGTTATTGCCGCATGGCTATGAAGGCCAAGGGCCAGAGCATTCTTCGGCGCGGCTGGAGCGCTATTTACAACTTTGCGCAGAAGATAATCTGCAAATCGTGAATTGCACCACGCCAGCAAACTTCTTCCACGTGTTGCGCCGCCAAATCCACCGCAAATTCCGCAAGCCATTGATTGTGATGACGCCAAAATCACTATTGCGTCACAAAAAATGTGTTTCCAATATTTCTGAATTTGGCCCTAATTCATCTTTCCACCGCGTTTTGTGGGACGATGCTGAACATAAAAAGGGCAGCTCAGTTGCGCTAAAAGCTGATAAAGACATTAAACGCGTTATTTTATGCTCGGGCAAAGTATATTTTGATCTTTTCGATGCAAGGGAAAAAAAGAACTTAACCGATATTCAAATTATTCGTGTCGAACAACTTTATCCCTTCCCAGCCAAATCCATGATTACCGAATTATCGCGCTTCAAAAATGCTGAAATTGTTTGGTGCCAAGAGGAGCCGAAAAACATGGGTGCTTGGTCATTCATGGAGCCAAATATCGAATGGGTGCTCGACAAAATTGGTGCCAAACATAAACGCGCGCGTTACGCAGGACGTAGCGCTTCGGCTTCTACTGCTGCGGGCTTGATGAGTAAGCACTTAAGAGAACTTGAAACTTTCCTAAATGAAGCATTGGACTAAAACATGAGTGATATTCTAACCCCCGCACTTGGCGAAAGTGTATCAGAAGCAACAATAGCAAAATGGACCAAGAAACCTGGTGATGCGGTCAAAAAAAATGAGCTTTTGGTTGAGCTTGAAACCGACAAAGTGACTTTGGAGGTCTTTTCAGAAACCGATGGCACTTTGAGCGAAATTCTCAAAGCCGAAGGCGAAACCGTAAACAAAGGCGATGTGCTGGGCCGCATTGGCGGCGCGAGTGCCGCAGTTGCAGCGCCCGCGAGCGTCGAAGCGCCAAAAGTCGAAGCTACCAAGCCCGCATCTCATGCCCCAATGCCATCTGCGGCAAGCGCTTTGGACAATGCGGGAATAAGTGCAGCAGCAATAGTCGGCACTGGGCGCGATGCACGGGTAACCAAGTCGGACGCTCTCGCCGCAATTGCGGCAACCCAAGCTGCTCCATTACCTGCCCCGTCTTCGGCGCCACGCGCAACAGAAGCACGTGAAGAACGCGTGCGCATGAATCGCTTACGGCAAACCATTGCTAGACGGCTCAAAGACGCACAAAACACTGCGGCGATGCTAACAACTTTCAATGAAGTTGATATGAGCGGCGTTATGGCGGCACGCAGCAAATATAAGGACATTTTTGAGAAAAAACACGGCACAAAACTTGGCTTCATGTCCTTTTTTGTCAAAGCCTGTGTAACGGCTCTCAAGGACATTCCCGCAGTTAATGCCGAAATTGATGGCACGGATATTATTTACAAAAACTATTATGACATCGCGGTGGCAGTTGGCACCGATAAGGGCCTGGTTGTCCCAGTTTTGCGCGATTGTGACGTGCTTTCTTTGGCAGGAATTGAAAAAGGCATTGCGGCATTGGGTGCAAAGGCCCGCGACGGCGCATTGGCGATTGAGGATATGCAAGGCGGCACCTTTACGATTTCTAATGGCGGCGTTTATGGCAGTTTAATGTCCACGCCAATTTTGAACTCGCCACAATCGGGCATTTTAGGCATGCACAAAATCCAAGATCGGGTAATGGTCGAAAATGGCCAAATGGTCGTGCGGCCAATGATGTATTTGGCGCTGTCCTATGATCACCGAATTGTTGACGGCAAAGAAGCCGTAACATTTTTGGTGCGCGTAAAGGAATGTTTGGAAAACCCAGAGCGGATGCTCCTTGATATTTAGGCCAAACTTCCAATATATGGCTATATGGAAATATTAGTCGGCATAAGTGGACTTCTGATTGCACTTTACGCGCTTTATAGCGGTTTGGGGCTGTGGATGTCGGCGCAAGTTCAGTATATTGAACAGGGCAACGAGCCAATGCGTGACGAAGATGGCCTAACAATTCTTGACCATATGCCCAAAGCCCATATTGAAATTATGAAGCATTATTATTTGGGTGTGCGCGGTTTCCTCTCGCGGCTTAGCTTTATCAGCTTATTGGCCGCGCTCGCCGCTTTGCTGGTTAGTTCGAAATTTGTGGTATTTTTGTTTGGTATCGGGCTTGGCATAGATTGCCTGCTTTTCTTGACTTATGAAAACCGCGCCAAATTTTTGAGCGAAACCTCACCCGCAGAGCGGCATTTCGATGCAATGCAATATGCCCTTTTATTGGCGGCATTTTTAGTGCTGGCTTTTGATAATTTCAATTAGGTCATGTTGGCAAACCGTTTTTACAGGCTGCAAATTGCGTGTTTCTGCGCTTCCGATGCTCACGTATCTCAAATACGCTCCGCTTCGGTTCTCAAAACACACAATTTTCGCCGCATAAAAAACGGTTTGTCAACACAACCTAGGCGGCTGCGGCGCTTGAAACGTCACCGACTTTTTCATCTTCGTCACCACCAACAAATTTATCAATCGCCGCAAATAGCAAATCTGGACGGATAGGTTTTGCGACATGCGCGTCCATGCCCGAAGCCAAGCATTCTTGGACATGGTGGGTCATTGCATTAGCGGTTAGTGCAATAATAGGGGTGCGTTTGCGCTTATTTGCCAATTCGAGCTTTCTGATTTCAACAGTCGCTTCAGGCCCTGACATAATCGGCATTTGAACGTCCATCAAAATAATGTCGAATTCTTGGTTTTGCCAAGCTTCCACCGCCAATTTTCCGTTTTCAACAAAGGTTGGATCAATACCCACTTGCTCTAAGAACATTTTCAACACAAGGCGGTTATTGGCATTGTCTTCTGCCGCCAATATCCGCAAATCTGGCGCGTTCTCATCATGTTCTATTGATTGAACAAATTCTGCGGCATTGGTTTGTTCAGGCATTTTGCCGATTGCCGAAGTCATCACCAATGTGAAAGTCGAACCTACGCCCAGCTCACTTTGAACTTCAATTGTCCCATTCATCAAAGCTGCCAATTCCTTGCAAATTGAGAGCCCCAGACCAGAACCACCAAATTTTCTGGTTGTCGAAGCATCTGCTTGGGCGAATTTTTCGAACAAGCGTGAAACTGTGTCGCCGTCCATGCCGATACCAGTATCGCTTATGATGAATTTTAATAGCGCTTCATTATTGTTTTTGGCTTCACCCAAAACTTGCACTTTAACTTCGCCCTCATTGGTGAATTTAATAGCATTAGACATTAGATTATAGAGAATTTGCCGCAGCCTTGTCGGGTCACCCACACACCAAATATTCGCGTCTGCTTCAACATTGACTGAGAAACTTAAGCCTTTTTGGTGTGCCCTTGTCGAGAAAATGGCCTCGGAAGACCTTACAATATCGACAACATTGAAATCGACCATTTCCAAGTCCATGCGACCAGCTTCAATTTTAGCCAAGTCAAGCACATCATTTAGAAGCGCAAGCAAAGTATCGCCAGATTCTTGAATGACCGAAACTAGACGCTGTTGGCGCTCGTTAAGCTTGGTTCGCGCCAAAGCCTCGGCCATACCCAAAACACCATTCATGGGCGTCCTGATTTCATGGCTCATTTGCGCCAAGAAAGCAGATTTGGCAAAATCGGCAGTTTCGGCGGCTTTTTTGGCTATTTCCAAATCATGGGTTCTGGCCTCAATGCGCTCTTCCAAAAGTTCGGCATGGGCAGCAACTGCGTCCCTTGCTTGCCCCAATTCCAAAGCTTGCAGGCGGAAAATACGGCCCACTTGCCACCACGCAGTAGCGGCTATCAGAAGGCTTGCAAATAAACCGCCCAACCCCATTTTTAGCAAGTTTCGAGCCGCATCAATTTCGCTTTGCAAGCTCAAGACTAATTGGCCTTTGGCTTTTTGTGAAAATGAATTCTTTGAACTACCCAAAAATGCGTAGCGAGAACTATTAATCATCTCAGACGCGCTGGCAATATTACCGCCGGCCGCAATTGCAACTGCGGCCCTTTCAACATCACCCATCGCCACGAAAGCTTCGTAGGTTTTGGTTAAGATTGCTTCGTCACTTAGAACTGGCGCAATTTCTATGGCTTCCAACAGTGCATCGGATCGTTGGTCTTTGAAATCTTCAAAACGGGTCTTTGCACGTTCATCAAGCGCGAGAATATAGCTTCGGGCAGCGTCAGTAGCGCGCATATCAATTAAATTGGCAAAACTCCAAGCACGTTCAAAACGCCCCATTTTGGTGGCCGATTCCGCTAATTGGTTTACCGCCTTAACCGCCATAAATGCCGAAATAGTCGAGCCAAGTAGCGCGAATACTAATGCCACCCATAAAAGCGGCTGAACTTTCCAATTTTGCTTCATGAAGTAACCATATAGTAATAGCGTGACTAAATTCTTAAATCTTGATGATAAGTGTATGAACTTGCCAAAATTGTATTGAATTTGCCGCCATTAAGGTTCAGTTCAGTAGAGCTGGTTTAGGAAAATTGTTCGAGAAGAAAGGAATTTTCATGCCAAACATCGATTGGAACCGCAGGATGGTTTTTGGTTCTGTTTTAGGAATTGCAGGCTTGCCTTTCATTTCCCAAATCGCTTCGGCGCAAGATTTGGGCAAAATATTGGGAACGCTTGGTGGCGGTCAGCCCTCGAATAATAATGGTCTTGGCCTGCCCAATGGTGTAACCAATGTCCAAGCTGATAGCGGTATTCGTGAAGCCCTAAGCAATGGCGCGATTAGTGCGGTTTTACGCCTCGGTCGGCTTGATGGCTATTGGGCAGATGGTGCAGTTCGTATTCCACTCCCCAATCCTTTGGGCAGTCTGCAACGCAATTTGCGCCCATTGGGGCTTTCACGATCTCTCGATGATTTGCAACTAAAAGTGAACCGCGCCGCAGAAATCGCCGCACCACAGGCGCGAAATATTTTCGTAAATGCCATACGCGCTTTCACAATCAGCGATGTTGTAAGTGTGTTACGCGGCGGCAATACTTCGGGCACAGATTTGCTGAAACAAAAAACCAAGCCTGAATTGATTTCAAGTTTCAGGCCGCCAATGTTGAACGCAGTTAACACATCGGGCGCGGGCCCAGTGTTTGACCGCGTCGCCACGAGATATGGCCGCGAATTGCAAAGGCTTGGCGGGCTTGGGCGGATTTCCAGTGCCGATGGCACGCAAACTTCGCAAAGCGCGAGCCCCAAAGACCAATTTGTCGATTATGCTGTAAGCAAAGCTTTAGACGGTTTATTTTATTATATTGGGCGTGAAGAAACCCAAATCAGGCAAATCCCCGCCGCGCGGACTTCGGATTTGCTCCGCCGAGTTTTTGGTTCAAATTAAAGTTCAACCTGAATTACCATTGATTCCAAATATTGCCGCGCTTTGGGCGGGATAGTAATTGCTTTACGGGTGTCCAAATCAAAAGTAATAACCACAACATTTGAAACACTAAAAGGGCGGCCGTTTTGCCCATTTATTAGCCAATGTTGAAAAGAATAAGTTTTATCGGCCACTTCGCGAAGCGCCGAATATATTTCGATTATGTCGCCAATTTGCGGATATTCAAAAACTTCAGTGCGGTTTTCGAGAGCCGCGCCGCCAAGCCGTTGTTTCACACCGCTTTCGCTGGTTTCTTCAATTGCTTCGAGGCGCCATTTTGCGATCAAATTGGGTATTGCTTCTCCGACCCTTGCGATAAACAATTGCGGCAAAAATCGGCCGTGACAATCGACGTCATTTTTTGTAACTGGCGCCAGACCAATCCGAACATAGCCTTGATTTTTGACCCAATTTTTATCGCGTCTTTCGATAGGGCTTAGTGCGTCTATCGATCTTGGTTGGCCATGTTTGGGGATTTCTATTTTCGGGCAATCGAGATTTTCCAGCGATTTTTTGGGCCAAGGCAGAGTTTTTGAAGTTTTATTATCAATCAAAATAATCTGCGCACAAAAATTGGCCGCGACTTCTTCGCTTATGGTTTTTACAAATTCGCCATAAAATTGAAGCCCAGTTTCGGACAGCGATAAAATACCGCCACGCATAAAAATCGGGGTTCCAGCATTGGCTTCGCGTAGCCAATGCATATGGCAGGATTTCAATTGTAACGTAACTTCGGCGTTCGCAGAAAAAGCCGTTGGCATTCCAAGTTCCACGGCCAAAACCGCTACACCGTCCCAATAACGGCGCAACCAATTACCAACACTCATATGTCCCATGGCGTCACAATCCGACGCTTCAACCCCGCCGCGCCAATATTCCTTTAGTTCAGTCAATTGGCTCACCGTCCCAATAATCTAAATTGTCGGACATGCGCGTGATATATTGAAGTCTGCGATTTGACTTATCGCCGCCCGGTGCTGTTCCAACCATAATATTGATTTTCCCTGAATCGGGATATTCGCAGATATCGGGACTCTCCATTGTTGAAACGCTCAAATATTTCAAATCAGTCGCGCCAGTATTGATAATTTGATGGGCAGTCTCTTGGCCCCCCGCAGGCGCAGCCAGCAAATCCCCACGTTTAATTTTGTATTGCGCATCACCAAAACGATAAGTGCCCTCGCCTTCAATGATGAAAAACATTTCTTCATTGACGTGGTGGTTATGAAATGGGCAAGCGCGTTTGCCCGGCGGCACAATCGACACGCCATAACCAAGTTTCTTTGCGCCAATCAATCTGCCAATGCTTTGAAAGCTCTCTTGATAGAACGTGCCTTTTTCGGATTGTTCGAGTTCGGCTTCATTTATATTTAGGATTGGTTTCAATTTATTTTCTCACAATCTTCACAAATGCCATGTGCTTCAATCATCATTTTTTGGATATTAAAGCCGCGCGCAGTCGCATTCTTACTCATGATGTTTTCCAAGGCCACGACATGATCTTCAAAAACTTTTCCGCATTTTATGCATATCATTACCAATGGAACATGGCTTTGCGCGTCGCAATGGCGGTGGTGTGAGCAAACAAAATAGGACGAATCGCTTTCGATTTTATGGACCAATCCAAGGCGACACAAGAACTCCAGCGCACGATATATTGTTGGTGGTTTTGCGGGACGGTTATCTTCATCCACAATTCCGATAATGTCATAGGCTTTTAATGGCCGACCCGCTTCCAATAATTTTCGATAAGTTTTGCGCCTTGGCAGTGTGAATCTCTCGCCAAGTGAAACCGATTGGGCTTCCGCTTCGGCTAGTTCTTTTTCAATATCTAGTATTTGTGCTTGTGCCATATGCTTCGAGTTTCGCCATTTTTGCCCCCGTGGTCAATCGGCTTATCGGGTTTATGCAGCGCAATGAGCATTTAAGTGCTTTGAAAACTTATTCGCCCCTTGATATTTTTCGCCACAAAAGGTAGCAAGCCAAACTCTGCGCACCCTTAGCTCAGCTGGATAGAGCACCAGACTACGAATCTGGGGGTCGGGCGTTCGAATCGCTCAGGGTGCGCCATTTCACAAAACAGCCCCACTTGGGGCTTTTTTGATAAATGGCGTATTTCTGACGAGGCGACCGCCCCGCGTTCGACAAAACCTGTAGGTTTTGGTCGCGAAACGAAGTGAAGCGCCCGTTGGGGAAAAATTATTCGCCTTTGCGAAGAATTTTTAACAATCGCTCCTCCACCCCTCACCCACCAAACTCGCGCTTTGCAATCATCGTCCTCTGAATAACTGTCACGATGCAAACGACAGCATAAACATATGCAATCAGCGCAAATCTATCTGGCACAAGGCACATCACCACAAACACCAAAATCGTCTCAGCACCCTCGGCGATGCCAGTGTTGTAAAAGAAGCTCTTGGTGCCATGCGCTTCAGTTTCTATGCCGTTTTTGGCGGCAAGGGTGGCAAAGGCGAGGAAGCTAATTCCTGTCAAAGTGAAGCTGGCAATAAGTAGCAAAGCAGGAAGAATATTTGCAGAGTTCGCAAACGCAAATCCAATTGGCACTGCCAAATAAAATACAAAGTCGCACAAAATATCGAGATAGCCGCCGAAATCGGTGTTTTTGGTTGCCCGTGCAATTGCCCCGTCTAGGCCATCAAAAATGCGGCTTAATAAAATCAATCCCAAGCCGAGGACATAGTTTTCATTGGCAATCGCAAACCCCGATGCCACACCAAAAACTGCGCCTGCGATGGTGATTTGATTGGCACTTATTCCAGTATTGGCCATTATGCGCCCGCAATAATTTAGCGGTGGGTCGATAATAGGTCGTAATTTCGCGTCAAACATAATAATTCTCATTCAAGCACATATTGACTGTAACTATATCACGCCAATTACGAATATAAAGCTATCGTAAAATTCTAATTGCGATTAAATATTATTAAGAACAGACTAGGTCATGGACTCATTAAAAAGGGTGAGAAAGCCGTAAAAATGGCAAAATAGAGGGTGTGAAGATTGCGAGAAGAGGGTTTTTCCCCTCTTTGAGTAAGATTTGCGCCCAATATGAAGCCATTTTAGCGGATTTTCGCACTTTTTAATGAGTTCATGGCCGATTGAGGCAAAATGAAAAAACTAATCACCATTGCCATAATTGCCATTGCAATTTTTGCCTTTTTTGCTTCCGGGCTGCAACACCAACTTAGTTTTGAAAACCTCAAATCAAGCCTTGGCAGTTTGATTGCTGCCAAAGATGCATCGCCATTTCTATTCATCGGTGGATTTATGATAATCTACATCATAAGCGCGGCGTTTTCTCTGCCAATTGTTGTGCCACTTAGTCTTGGCGCGGGCGCGATTTTTGGCGTTATTGAAGGCACAATTATTGTTTCATTTGCTTCAACAATCGGCGCGACTTGCTCATTCTTGGTGTCGAGGTTTTTGCTGCGCGATAGTTTGGAGGCAAAATTCGGCGCAAGGCTTGCCGCTATCAATGAGGGCATGAAACGCGATGGCGCATTTTATTTGTTTTCATTGCGCCTAATCCCATTATTTCCGTTTTGGCTGATTAATTTATTGATGGGTTTAACAAAATTAAAGACCTGGACTTTTTATTGGGTTTCGCAAGTTGGAATGTTATTGGGCACAATTGTTTATGTGAATGCCGGCACGCAATTGGCGCAACTGGATAGTATGGCGGGTATTTTATCGCCCAATTTGATAATTTCATTTGCGATTTTGGGAATGTTCCCGTGGTTCGCCAAAGTCCTTATGGCGCAATTGCGCAAAGCCAGAACATATCGCGGTTTTCATAAACCAAAACAATTTGATCGTGACATTGTGGTGATTGGCGCTGGTGCTGCGGGCTTGGTTTCGTCATTGATTGGTGCTGCGGTCAAGGCCAAAGTTACTTTGGTTGAGGGACATAAAATGGGTGGTGATTGCCTTAATTATGGCTGCGTTCCTTCAAAAGCCCTCATCAAAAGCGCCAAAGTCGCGCATTTAATTGCCAATGCTAATGATTATGGCTTGGGGAAGCCCGAAGCTAAAGTCGATTTCAAAGCGGTAATGGCGCGAGTTCATAATATTATTAGCCAAATAGAACCGCATGATAGTGTCGAACGCTATCAAGGGCTTGGGGTTGATGTCCAAACTGGCCATGCACGAATTGTTGATCCTTGGCACGTCGAAATTACACTTGAAAACGGCGCAAAAAAAGCCCTGACGACGCGGAATATTATTGTGGCGACAGGTGCAAAGCCATTTGTGCCGCCACTTCAAAATATCGAAAAAGTCGGATATTTAACCTCGGATAGCATGTGGGCCGAACTTGCCAAATTGGATAAAATCCCGCCGCGAATGGTTGTTCTTGGCGGCGGGCCAATTGGCTGTGAATTGGCGCAAGCATTGGCGCGATTGGGGTCCGAAGTCACATTGATTGAAATGGCGGCGCGCCTAATAATCCGCGAGGATGAAGAAGTTTCCGCTTTTGCAAAAACCGCGCTGGAAAATAGCGGCGTCAATGTTTTGCTTGCCCATAAAGCGCTTGGCTTTGAAAAGACTGGTAAAAAGAAATCCATTATTCTTGACCATCAAGGCGCACAAAGCAAAATTGAGTTTGACCAATTGATTTGCGCGGTCGGGCGGGTTGCCCGTCTTGAAGGCTTCGGGCTCGAAGAACTTGGCATCGCCGGCACAAAATCAATCGAAGTGAACGAGTTTTTGGAAACCAAATACCCCAATATCCTCGCGGCGGGCGATGTGGTTGGCCCCTTTCAGTTCACCCATGTTGCGTCGCATCAAGCCTGGTATGCCAGCGTCAATGCCTTGTTCGGCATGTTCAAAAAATTCAAAACCGATTACCGTGTCATTCCTTGGACCACATTCATCGACCCCGAAATTGCGAGGCTTGGCTTGAATGAACAAGACGCCATAGCGCAAAACATTGCCTATGAAGTCACGCGTTATGACATCGACGATTTGGACCGCGCGATATGTGATGGCAGTGCCCATGGTTTTGTCAAAGTTCTGACCGTGCCCCAAAAAGACAAAATTCTTGGCGTGACAATTATTGGCGAACATGCCGCCGAAATAATGGCCGAGTTTGTTTTGGCAATGAAATGGGGCTTGGGATTAAACAAAATTCTTGGCACAATTCACACTTACCCGACTTTTGCCGAAGCCAATAAATATGCCGCAGGCGCATGGAAACGCAAAAATGTTGCGCCCTGGACGCTTGCACTTTTGGAAAAATTTCACGCTTTCAGAAGGGGGCAAAAATGAGAAAATTGTTCCTTGCAATCGCGTTTTTATTTTTTGCGACCAACGCTGTCGCCGCGGATTTCAATCATAGTGGGTGGGATATTTTATTACGCCAAAATGTAACTTTGGTGAGAGGCGGCAAAGCAAGCCAGGTGAATTATTCTGGTTTTGCGCAAAACCGAAATAGCTTGCGGGCATATTTGGCAAGCACTGGCGCTGTCACTCAAACCGAGTTCAATAGCTGGTCCAATCCCGCACAATTGGCATTTTTGATAAATGTCTATAACGCAAATACGATTGAATTGGTGCTTGACGGATACCCCAATATTCGCTCCATTCGTGAGTTAGGTCGGTTTGGGCAAACGCCTTGGCAAAGGCAAGTCGTTAAGATTTTTGGCGCCATGCGTACACTTGATCATGTCGAACATTGGCTTATTCGTGGTTCGAGCCGCTATAATGACCCAAGAATTCATTTTGCGTTAAATTGTGCTGCGGTAAGTTGTCCAGCGTTACGGCCCGAAGCCTATGTCGGTTCGCGGCTTGAAGCGCAATTGGAAGATCAAACCCACAAATTCCTTAGTGACCCAACAAGAAACCAACTTTACGGAAATGAGCTGAAAGTTTCTTCGATTTTTCGCTGGTATCGTGGTGACTTCCAAAATGGAAATCGCGGCTTCCGAAGCTTGAATGATTTTTTTATACATTATGCGGCCGACTTAAATTTGGACCCACAGAGCGTTGCAAGGTTACGAAATGGGCAAATTCGAATTGTTTATCTTCCTTACAATTGGGATTTGAATTCGTTTTCAACCAGCATTAGAGATAGGCTCAGTCCCCATTAATATTGGCGAAAAAGCCGTTAAAATGGCAAAATAGTGGGCGTAAAGATTGCGAAAAGAGAGTTTACCCCCTCTTTGAGTAAGATTTGCGGCCAATATGAAGCCATTTTAGCGGATTTTCGTCTATATTAATAGGGACTGAGCCTAGATAGGTCTGTCACTTTCAAACGGTTCCACATCGCTTAATTTCGAAATATCAATTGTGCGAACTTGCCTTGTAAAACTAATCATATCAACAAATTTATGGTTGAATAAAACGTCTTCCGGCGAATAGCCTTGGGTGGCGTGGGTTTGATTGCCCAACAAAGTATCAAGGCCGTTTACACTGGCACCGACCCTATATTCTCTATCTCCGGCCAAGACTTTGGCAAATTCGCTTTCTTCATCAATCACATGCACCAAAGTCCATGATAAATCCATACGCGAGAACGTGGCCCGAACTAAGGGCAATTGTGTAACTTTGCCAAATTCACGGCCATCATGCATTTTAACGCGTTCAATCCATGACATTTGCGCAGTCATATCGGCAATTGGGTGCATACGGGTTGAGGCTAGTCTTGTCACGAAAGAGCGCTTGCCATCATAAATATCGACAACCGCTTTTTGTGAAAATATTATGCTTGAACGCGGCCTAGCGAATCTTGCGAAAATAAGGCCAGTGACAGTTGCAGTAAAAAACAATCCCAATAATATTTCCAAAGTCGCGATAGTATGGGCCGCGGCACTTATTGGCGCCATATTGCCATAGCCAACCGTGGCCAAAGTTTCGACAGAAAAATAAAAGCCATCAATTATTGAGTTGGGCGCGGCATTATTAATGCCGCCAATCCATGCGTAAACCAAACCAAAAAACAAATTAATCGCGAAAAATGCCACGGTGACAATCGACACAAAATAGGGCCAACTTATTTCCATCATACGGTAATAAAAATCGAGAAAATTGGAAGTCCCGCCAATTTTGACGATTTGAACCCCGTTTTGCTTTAATGTTTTGCTTCGATTATTCGCGGCCATAATATAGTCCTGTATTGGGCGCAACTTATTGATAAATTTTGAGCATTACTGCGCCGTGAGCTGGAACTACCGCGCTATAGGTTCCCGCAAATTTGCCTTCAATTTGATGGCTCCAAAGGTTTCTCACATTGAGCCGTGCAGAACTAACATAGCCAACGTCTTGCCAATTAAGCACTATTGTCTGCGCAGTCTCCGCCTTGTTGAGCAAGACAAATGCTCGGCTGCCGTCAGAGAGCGGTTTTGCCCAAATTTCGCTATTGCCAGTTTTTACCAATCGCCGACCTTGGATTCCTAGCGTATCTTGATCCACAGCAATAATTTCTTGGTTAGTAAAAATAGTGCGGGTTGCGTCATTCATCGTCATGAGATTATTACTGGCAATCAAAGGAGCTGCCAAAATCGCCCACATGCTAAATTGTGTGCGGTATTCAGTATCATTCATGCCGCCATTGCCAGCTTGCAACATATCGGGATCATTCCAACCCCCGGGGCCAGAATAGGCCGATAAATCTGCTTGGCTGTCAATAACGGCTTTCAAGCCTTGCTGCCAATGCACTGGCCCACTTTCCCAATGATCCCATATGTCGCCAGTGGTGCGCCATAAATTGCCGCCCGACGCCCGACCCCATTCCCAAGGCCGCCCCGATCCCCATTCGCAAATTGAAAAAACAATCGGTCGTCCAGATTTTTGCAGAGCATCGGACATCAATAAATAGGATTCGCGGCGGTCTTGTGTCGAAGTGTTGCACCAATCATATTTAAGGTAATCAACGCCCCAAGACGCATAAGTTCGGGCGTCTTGATACTCATAACCATGTGAACCTGGGCGGCCTTCGCAAGTGGCAATTCCAGCATCCGAATATATGCCAAATTTTAGCCCTTTGGAATGAACATAATCCGCCAAGGCCTTAATCCCCGAAGCAAAACGAACTGGATCTGCCAAAATGGTGCCATTCGCGTCGCGGCCAACTTGCCAGCAATCGTCGATTATCACGTATTCGTAACCTGCGGCTTTCATGCCTGAAGTGACCATAGCATCCGCAATGGCACGTATTCTTGTTTCATCAATATCGCATTTATACGCATACCAACTATTCCAGCCCATAGGCGGGGTGCGTGCCAAACCATTATTATTCAACAACGGCCTGACAGGTTCACCCGCAAATGCCGCAGTAACCAATACTAGAGCGATAATTTTCGCCACAAAAATCGCGGAAAACAAATTAAGGGCTTTTCTCATTTTGGTTTGCTCCCCCGTTCAAATAGTTGTGGCCTAAACTGCATTAGCCTCAATTAAACTACTAGCAGTGTCAATAATGGTTTGGCGAGTATCAATTGGTTTCCAGCCGAGTTCAGAAGTTGCTTTAGTATTACTTAAAAGCCTTTCGCGCCCCAATTCGGGTATGACGTTTCTTACAACTGGGTCAAAAATTGCCGCTATATGGAGCGCGAAATTAGGCAAATCAGCGGTTGGCACTTTTTTTGCGGCTTCGCCAAGTTCGTCTTTCAAGATTTTCGCTATTTCACCAAACCACATAAATTCATTTAATGCCGCAAATCGTTGCCCCTTGGCATTTGGCGCCAGCATAGCCAAAATGTGTAAATCTGCAACGTCCCGGACATCGACAATATTAAAACCAACTTTGGGGATTGCCGGCAATTCGCCACGCAGCATTTTGCTGACAATTTCAATCGAAGTTGAGTAGTCATCGGAAATTACTGGGCCCAAAACTGCACAAGGATTTACTACTGCCAATTCAAGCCCAACCGAATTTGCATATTCCCAAGCCGCTTTTTCTGCGATGGTTTTAGAAAGCACATAAGGGCTTATTGTCGCGTCGGGGTGATTCATGTCGGTCCAATCGGCTTCGGTTCTCACACGCTTGTCATTGACATCAACGCCATAAGAAATTGCGGCCATTGAGGAGGTTAGGACAACCCGATTAACGCTCTGTGCTTTCGCTGCTTTCAAAAATCGCAAAGCGCCATCTCTGGCCGGGTTAATCAATTCATCTGCGGATTTTGGGTTTACAGCAGGAAATGGTGACGCCACATGGACACCAAATTTGCTATTTTCCAATGCTTCGTTCCAGCCTTCGTCGGCGTTCAAATCGGCCTGAAAAAAGCTCAGGCTTGAAGTTTTTGCGCTTAACTTTGAAATATTAGCGCGAACAATTTCCGACTTAGCAACATTGCGAATTGTGGTATGAACCTTATATCCCTGATCCAATAATTTTGCGATTATAAAACTAGCGATATAGCCCGAACCACCGCTTACTGTAACTTGTTCAGCTTGACTCATGATTTGACCTTTCAACATTAAAATCTATGAAATTTTTGAATCTAGATTTCGCGTAAAAATAGTGCGGCTAAATGCCCAGCCCACTTGACATTGGGCACTAATAAATGAACCATTGCCCTATTAATTTCACTAATGCAAGTAGTTCTCAAAACGCGAGAGCCGACAGGAGTTGATTTGGCACATATTGCATCAAATACGATAAAAGTGAACCAGCTAAAAGGCGATGCGCACTGGCAATGGCTCTCGCTCGGTTGGGCCGATATGAAGCATTCTATGCCCGCAAGTATTAAAATTGGCGGTGCGGTTGTGGTAATTTCTTTGGCGATTATCGCGGGGCTTTATTTTTCGAAATTGGGGAGTTTAATCCCAGCGGCAATTGGCAGTTTTGCATTGGCGGGCCCAATTTTGGCGACCCTTGTTTATGGCATAAGCCGCAAACTTGAGGACAGCCGCGAAGTGAAAAAATTGCGCAGCGTTGATATGCGGCCAAAATCACCAGCTCAAGTGGCGATGATTGGTTTTGCCTTATTATTCTTGGTGTTGGTTTGGGCGCGAATTGCACTTTTGCTTTATGCGGTTTCGACTGGCCTAAACAACCAAATGAATGAAGTTGATTTCATCAGATTTGTGCTTTCAACGCCGCAAGGTCTCGCGATGATGGCGGTTGGAACCATTATGGGCGGCGTGCTGGCATTGGCGGGGTTTGCAATATCCGCGATTTCAATTCCTTTGGCATTTGACCGCGATGTGGACGCACTAAGCGCAATGGCGGCTTCATTTGCTGCTGTCGCCAAAAACCCGATGGCAACTTTGTCTTGGGGCTTTGTGATTTCGATGATGGTTGGATTTTCGGCAATTTTTGCGTTTTTGCCATTGGTAGTGGTGTTCCCGTGGTTGGGCCATGCAACTTGGCACGCTTATCGCGATTTGGTGGAATAATTTGACAACAGAGCCGAAAACGCCGCGCAAAATTACGGTTCGCAAAATTGCCAATAATGCGCATTGGTCGTGGCTCGGCTGCGCTTGGTCAAATTTATTGAAAAGCAGGCGCCCAAGCCTTTTTATCGGGCTGTGGGTGGTTCTAATTTCGCTTGGCTTGGTCGTCGGGCTTTATCTAATTGGCCTTAAAACCACAATTCCCATTGCCTACGGATCATTCATTATGATTGGGCCTTTGGTTGCGACTTTTGTTTATGGTGTTGCCCGTGAAGTGGAAAAAGAGGGCGGCGCAAGCAAATTGCGAAAAATCGACATGCAGCCCAATTCAAAATCGCAATTGGGGTTTATCGGCTTTACGCTTTTATTTTTGGCAATTGTTTGGGCGATTTTCGCGCATTTATTATGGTCGCTAACTGTGGGTATGGGGCGCACAATTGATGAGAGCCAATTTATCGCTTTTATATTATCAAGTCGCGGCATCATAATGACGGTGATTGGCACAATAATTGGCGGCATATTGGCGACTATTTGTTTTTCAATTGCCGCGATTTCGCTTCCCCTCGCATTTGATCGCAATATTGATGCATTAAGCGCCATGGCACTTTCGGTTCAATGCGTAATAAAAAACCCGATTGCGATGTTGTCATGGGGCTTTATGGTTGGTTTTATTGTGGTTTTATCCGCGCTACTGGCGTTCTTGCCGATTATTGTAATATTTCCATGGCTAGGGCATTCGGCATGGTGCGCGTATCGGGCTTTGATTGTTGACTAAAGCGGCCTATCATCATTTTCCATCAATATACGTTCTGCATCGCCTTTTGGGTCTTCATATTGCCGTGATTTTATTGTCCAATAAAATGCGATTAAAGCAACAATGGCAACCCCAAATGCAATCGGCACAAGGTAAATTATCGATTCCATTATTTATACCGATGAAGGCGAAGTGCGTTCAAACTAACAATAATTGATGAGCTCGACATAGCAATTGCTGCAATCGGCGGGGTGACCATGCCAAGAACTGCAAGCGGCACAGTGACAAGATTGTAAATGGCCGAAAACCAAAAATTCTCCAAAACTCTTTGTTTTGAAAGCCTGCCAACCACAATTGCTTCGCGCACGGCATCGAGTTTTTCGCCTTGAAACACCAAATCCGCCGCAGATTGTGATGCGTCCGCTGCTGCCCCCGGTGCCATGGACACAAAAGCGCGTGCCAATGCCGGGGCATCGTTCAGCCCATCACCAACCATCATGACTTTGGCGCCATTATTTGCAAGCTCATCAAGCCGCGCCGCTTTTTCAAACGGCGATTGCGCGCCCCTAAATTCTGCAATCCCGGCTTCCTTCGCGGTTTTTTCGACCACTTCCAATTTATCGCCTGAAAGGACTTCAACCTTTATTCCCATCGCTTTAATCGCAGTGATTGTGGCGATGGTATCTGCGCGAAGGCTATCTTCAAAACTAAACCTAATTGCCGTGGCGCCGCCGTTTTTGAACCAAAGTTCGCTTTCATTGCTTGTAGTTTGCGATGCGCCAACCCATTCAGCGCGGCCCATTCTAACTAAATTACCGCCAATTGTCGCTTCAATGCCATAACCCGGCACTTCATTCGCGCCAGTAATTGCAGGGCCCGGGCCAATTGCACGGGCGAGCGCACGCGCAAGTGGGTGGCGTGATGCTCGCGCAAGGCCAACCGCAATTTCAATGACTTCATTAGCGATTTCTGCTCGGTTTGTCCATTTGGGTTGGCCGCTTGTTAAAACCCCAGTTTTATCAAAAACAATATGGGTCACTGCTGCCAAGCGTTCCAGCGCATCACCCGATTTAACCAAAATACCCGCCTTAAAAAGCCGCCCCGAAGCCACAACTTGCACCGCAGGAACTGCCAAACCCAATGCGCACGGGCAGGTAATAATCAAAACCGCACAGGCGTTCCAAATTGCTTGCTCGAAACCCCCACCGACAACAAGCCAACCCAGAAATGTCAATAATGCCGTGCCATGCACCAGCGGCACATAGGCTGCGGCGGCTTTGTCGGCCAAGCGAACATATTGGCTTTTGGACTGCTCACCGGCCTCAATAAGGCGCGCAATTTCTGCTAGGAAACTATCATCACTTTTCGCACTTGCGCGCAAAGTGATTGAACCTGATAGATTTAAGACCCCCGCCAGCAGTTTTTGCCCGACGCCGATTAAAACTGGCGCAGTTTCGCCATTAATCATCGAAAAATCGGCCTGGCTGTTGCCGGTTTCGACAATACCATCAACGGGAATACGATCGCCAGGTAAAATTATGAGCAAGTCATTGGGCGCAATATTGCTAACCGCAACCGAAGTTGCTTCGCCATTTGCGCCAATTCGTTGCGCGGTAACTGCTTGCAGCGCCATCAATTCTTGCGCGGCAATTCGCGATTTTTGGCGCAAGCGGTGATCCAAATATCTACCGATAAGCAAAAAGAACTCCAGCATTACTATGGCATCAAAAAACGCATGTTCGCCATGTTTTGCAGTTGAATAAACGCTTAAAGCCGCAGTCAAAATAAGCGCCAAGGAAATCGGCACATCCATATTGGTGTGGCCTTTTTTCAGCGAATTATATGCGCTTGAAAAAAACGGCATTCCTGCATATAGGCCGGCTGGCAGTGCTACCAATGCCGATAGCCAATGGAATAAAGTCCTTGTGCCTTCCCCCATTTCGCCATAAATTGCCGCCATCCATATTGGTTGCGAAAACATCATCACAAACATCATCGCAACCCCAGCCACAGTCATGGCCAGCAGCAAGTTTTGCGCTTCTTTATCTTGCAATGAATTGCCAATTTGCGATTGAAACGGAATGGCACCATAGCCCAAATCGACAATGGTTTGCACAATTTGCCGTGGGTCAAATTTGGTATCGGCCCAATCGGCAGTAAAACGGCCAGTTGAGAGATTTAGCCTTGCGTTTTCAATGCCAGATATAGCTTTCACGCCGTTTTCGATTTTCGACAAACAACCCGCGCATTTCGCCCCGCGCACCAATAACTCAAGCGAAAAATGGCCAGCCTTATTTTGCCGCACAAAAACTCTGGGGTCGGCGGCATTGCTCTGTGGCTGCGCAAGCTCAAGGCCAGTTGGGCAACCTCTGTCGATGTCCAACCCATCAGTTGTTAGCGTATTGATAATGAAGTCTCCGTGACAAATTGCGGTGCACCCACCAAATTGGCCGAAGCCCTAAAATCCCACTTACCAGGTCCAAGTTCGGGAAGACGCGCAACATAGGTTCCCGCCTCGCTTTCCGCAAAATTGAGCGCCATATCGTGCTTATCATCAGCAGGGCGACCAACTTGACCTTGCATATTTGCACCATGAACTGCCTTGCCAGCCTTATCTTTGAGGTTTGCAATAAACTGCACATCGCCGCCAGCACCTCGGCGCATATCAAGTTTCATGGTCCAGCCCGCTTGCGATTGTGCGGCGCGCGCCGAAAGGGTCTCATTGAACTTTAGCCCCTCCATATAAGCATGGGGTTCTTCGCCTGAAAGCGTAGTGATGGCTTTGTAAATCATATAGCCATTTACCGCAAATACCACGCCAAACATGCCAAGTATGATTAGCAAAACGTGCCAGCCTTTTAGCTCGCCTTTGGTTGCGCTTTTTTGCGTCACTGCTTCAATTTGGGTCATGCTTGCATCATATCCTATTCGCGGCCACGAATAAATACTGATTTTGAAGTAGCGCGATTGCCAGTTTTTGTATCGGTTGCAACCACCCGCACTTTGATTGATTTGCCATTTTGTTTTTGCGGTTCGGCAATTACAAAAATCCGTTGTGATGATACTTTATTGGGTTCGGCATCGACCAATAAACGGCCCTCAACAATGCGCCCAGTTTCGGCACTCATTTGCCCACCAACAATGCCTTCAATGCCAATTGCGATTTCGCGTTTTTCGCCAGATTTATTGAGGACTTTGACAGTGTAAGCATTACGAACATTGCCGTCTGATAATTTGACAAACAATGGCGCTCGGTCGCGAATTACGTTTACGTCCATTGTAGTTCGGTTGAGTAGCCCAAAAACCATTACCCCCGAAACCAGTGTGAAAATGCCTGCATAAAATAATGTCCGTGGACGGAGGAAATTTATTTTGGAACTTTCACCGCGCGCGCGCCTTTCAACATTATCATGCGTATCATAGGCAATAAGGCCTTTTGGCCTATCGATTTTGACCATGATTTCGTCGCAGGCATCAATGCAAAGACCACAATTTATGCATTCAATTTGCAAGCCATCGCGAATATCAATGCCAGTTGGACATACTGCGATACATTGACGGCAATCAATACAATCGCCGCGCCCTTCCCAGCTTTGCCCCTGTTTATGCGGCCCTCGTGGATCCCCCCTATCGGAGCGATACGTAACCGAAAGTGCATCATGATCCATCATCGCGGCCTGAATCCGCGGCCATGGGCACATATAGGTGCAGACCTGTTCGCGCAATGCGCCAGCGAGACTATAAGTCGTAAAAGTCATGGCGGCGGCAAAAATATAGGACGATATTGGCGCGGTGCCGTTAAAAAACCCGAGCAAAACTTCCCAAGCATCATTGAAATACATGACGAACCAACCGCCCGTCGCCAATGAAATAATCAGCCAAACAATGTGCTTGCCAATTTTACGCCAGGCTTTATTGAAAGACCACGGCGCTTTATCGAGCCTTATTCTTTGGTTTCTATCGCCTTCAAACAAGCCTTCGACCCAAATGAACAAATCGGTCCAAACAGTTTGTGGGCAAGCGTAACCACACCAAATTCGGCCAAACAGCGAAGTCGCCCAAAACAGGCCAATCCCCGCGAGAATTAGCAGACCCGTGATATAATAAACTTCTTGCGGCCAAATCTCGATTGGCCCAAAATAAAACCGCCGCGCTTCAAAATCCGCCAATACAAACTGATCCGACGTCGAGCCCGCGCGCGGCCAGCGTGCCAATGGCGCAATATAATAAATCGCCAAAAGCACAATCATGGCGAACCATTTAAGGGTTCGGAAAACACCATTCACTTGTTTGGGGTAAATTTGCTGGCGCTTATTGTATAATTCGCGATCCTTGGCGGAATTTACAGCAGACACATCCAAGCGAACAACGCCCGACGCGGCATGGGAAACTTCATCTGCTTGGGGCGAGGAGTTGTTTGGTTCTTTATTATTAGTCATATTTTCTAGCTATTAGATGAAATCTGCTTTTATTCCATACGACACAATGCCGCAAGGGAAATGGGGAGTGATGGGGGGGGGATTAAATTTGTTCCACTTAAGCAAAAAAATGATCAGTTTGATCGATTGACGCGCTTTCGTGATCCGATCTAAGGTTGTATTTATGAAGCAATCGATAAATCAAATCCCACGAAAGGCAATCCAACGTATCATAGACTATATGTGGGATGATGAATTGAAACATTATTTGGAATGCTTCGATGAGGCGGCGACTGACATTCACGGTCACATTTTCTTTGACTTGGAAACGGTCAATAATTGGCTTAATGATAAACAACCAACAATCGACAGAAAATCGGGAGAATGACTTGGTATCAATTACAAGCAATTCGAGCACATTTGGCCTTACTAGCGGTTCGCAAAAAGCGCGCGTAATTACCGAGGGTTTCGTTGCAGGATATGGCTTTTGTCCAGCCTGTGGCGCCAGCCTAAAACAAGCACCAGCAAATTCCAAAGCCTTGGATTTTCTTTGTCGAGCGTGTGATGAAGGTTTTGAGTTGAAATCCAAATCATCAAAAATTGGCTCGAAAATAGTCAATGGAGCGCATGATTCACTAATGAATCGCGTAATGGGATTACACAATCCCAATCTGTATTTGATGCAATATAATATGCGTGAAATGACAGTTCAAAATCTGTTGGTTATTCCACGCTATTTTTTTACGCCAAATCTAATCGAAAAACGAAAAGCACTTAGCGCAACAGCAAGGCGCGCAGGCTGGGTTGGTTGCAATATTTTGGTTGGGCAAGTGCCGCAATTGGGGCGCATTCATTACATCAAAGACGAAATCGAAATTAAGCCCGAAGTCGTTTTGAAAGAATGGCAAGCGACTACTTTTCTGCAAAACAGTGCAAACATTGAAGGTCGTGGTTGGTTGCTTGAAACATTAAATTGCATTGAGAAAATCCAAAAAGATAATTTCACGCTCGATGAAATCTATGCATTCAAACCATACCTTCAGCAAGCTCACCCCAATAATAACAACATCGAAGCAAAACTGCGGCAACAATTGCAATTTCTTAGAGACAAAGATGTAATCGAGTTCCTGCGGCCTGGACACTATCGAAAGAAGGCAAAATAAATGGCACATCATCTCGTAATCGAACTTCTGGAAAATATCGAATTAGCTAGAGAAATGGTGCAAGCAAATTACGATGAACTTGAAGACCCCGAATTTGAACTTGGCTACCTTGCAGGTTTGGAAGCAATAAGTGACGAATTGGATAGCAACAATCCTTTCTTCAAATTTCGTCAATTTGCCAAGTCACATTGTGAATTCGTATTTTCTCTTGAAAAAGGAATCATTGATGGCAAAAACGATAATGCTAAAGATATGCGCAAATGGGCATTTCCTACTGCCAATCGAATTGTTGATGAACTGCCTTCAGTTGAAAATGGCTCGGAAGAACAAACTCAATTACTGGCGGCAATCCAAAAACTCCTATTCCACAACCCCTCTTTCGCCAATGCCTTCATTGGCACTGGAGTTATTGAGGCCAGCTATTTTGATGAGTTGAGTTAAGCACAATAAATCAAAGTTGCGTGGAATGCAGCATTTTCACACTTCAGTCGCGCATTCGCGCGCCAGCTTCCGTCAAGGGAAGTATCCGCGATAATAAAATTGCCAATTGCCCGACCGTTTTCACCCTTCACCGCTTCGCGGAGCTTCCCTCAAGGGAAGCACATATGGGACAGCGATATTAAGTCCTTCCCTCGAGGGAAGGTGGCGCGGCGAAGCCGTGACGGAAGGGTGACTGGTGCCGCGATAGCTAAGATTGCTGTTTGCCTTACCGTTTTCACCTTGTCGTCGCGCATTCGCGCGCCAGCTTCCCTCAAGGGAAGCACTTATTTTATTTAGGGAAATAGTTTGCTCTGCTTGCGGGCTTAAGTTTCGATTTTAATTGTTCATCGACGGAGAATTGAATGCTGGTGAGAACATCATCCAACGACCATTGGATTTGATGGTTGGTAAATCGCAAAATCTGCCAACCTTGGGAGTTAAGCCATTTATCTCGAAAATAATCACGATTATCATAGGTGTGGTGTTCACCATCGGCTTCAATTATTAGCCACGCCTTGCGACAAGCAAAATCGGCAATATAATTCCCAATTGGTTCTTGGCGATGAAATCTAACCCCAAATCCACTGCGGCGTAACTTTCCCCATAGCCGCAATTCCCACTGCGTCATATTTCTGCGAAGCTGCTTTGCAAGACTTAAAGACATAATTGTTCACTATTCGTTCCTGTCTCGTAAGTCAAGTGAAATTAAGTCCCTCCCTCGAGGGAAGGAGGCGCGGCGAAGCCGTGACGGAAGGGTGGTCGGTGCCGCGATAACCGAGATTGCTTTTCGCGCCACCGTTTTCACCCTTCAGTCGCGCATTCGTGCGCCAGCTTCCCTCGAGGGAAGCACTTAGGTGTAGTTAAGGTTATGTCCTTCCCTCGAGGGAAGGTGGCGCGGCGAAGCCGTGACGGAAGGGTGACTGGTGCCGCGATTGCAGAGATTGCCGTTTGCCCAACCGTTTTCACCTTGTCGTCGCGCATTCGCGCGCCAGCTTCCCTCGAGGGAAGCACTTAGCGTTAGTGAAAACGCTATCCCACCCTTCATGTGGTGGCATATAATCGCGGCTCACTGAACAATTAACAAAGAAAGACCGCACAAAAACTACTAACTTCTCATAACATTTTGGCCAGTTTACCCACAGGCAAAATGATATGGTTTGATATTGTTTTGCCCCTCACCGTCTCGCCACGACGCCTCTCGCCATAACGAATTTTACGTGGCGCATCATTGAAATATCGCTGGTTGGATCGCCTTCAACTGCGATAATATCCGCCACCTTGCCAACTTCGATTGTGCCAATTTGCGCAGAAAGGCCCAGATGTTCGGCGGCGTCAATTGTGGCGGCATGAAGTGCTTCGGTTGGGGTAAAGCCTGCCTGCACCATAAGTTCTAATTCGCGAGCATTTTCGCCGTGCAGCGACACGCCTGTATCCGTGCCGAACGCCACTTTAACACCGCCAGCATGGGCGCGTTCTAACATATCGAGCATCAATGGCCCTGCAATCAGGGCTTTGTCGCGTTGCGGCGGGGTTAAAGGCGAATTGGCGTTGCGCGCCATTTCATAAACCGTAACGCCCGCCAAAACTGTTGGCACAAGGTATGCGCCCCGTTCACGAAACAGCCTTATTGATGCTGCGTCAAGATAAGTGCCATGTTCGACGCTATCAAACCCCGCGCGCAATGCTGCTTCCACGCCTTCTTTGGAATGGGCATGGGCAGTGACCCTGCGCCCCATTGAATGGGCAGTATCGGCGATTGCTTTTAGTTCGTCATCGAATAATTGTTGGCCCA
Source organism: Hyphomonadaceae bacterium (assembly GCA_009773395.1). Taxonomy (GTDB): domain Bacteria; phylum Pseudomonadota; class Alphaproteobacteria; order Caulobacterales; family Aquidulcibacteraceae; genus Pseudaquidulcibacter. The sequence goes on from WRPI01000006.1 coordinate 44,327, forward strand.
ATCCTGCGGCGGTATTGGACAAAACTCCACCGGTGGCGGTTACTTTGATTATATCGGCGCCGGCGCGGATTTGTTGGCGGGTGGCACGGCGGCAATCATCTGCGCCATTGCAAATTGCGGGGCTTGCTAATGTGTGCATAACATCATCGCGGTAGCCATGAATATCGCCATGGCCGCCACTTGCGGAAATTGAGTCCCCAGCCGCAATTATCCGGGGGCCAATAATGCGGCCCGCAGCAATATTATCGCGCAAAGCGAAAATCGCGTGGCCACCTTCTGCACCCAAATCGACGACAGTCGTAAAGCCCGCATCAAGGTTTTTGCGGGCATTTACCATGGCATCAAATGCCCAATCGCTTTCTTCCTTGGTCACGGTGTAAAGGCGGCTATTGGCGCCGCGTTCATGGCTTAAATGGACGTGGCTATCTATCATGCCGGGCATGACGGTTTTATCGCGAAGGTCGATAATTGTGACGTTGCTGGCGGTATTTGGGACGAAGCCATCTTTGATTTCGGTGATAAGACCGTTTTGCACGACAATGGTTTTGCGTGGCATCGGCGGCGATCCCGCTTTGGCAATCAAATTACCTGCATAAATATAAGTTGCAGGAATTGGTGCGCCATTTTGCGTTTGCGCAAAAGCGGTTGCAGCTATGCCAAGCGACACTGCCAAAGTTACACCAAATTTCAAAAAAACTGATTTCATATTGGGCTCCGTTCCAAGATTCTTATTTGCGCAGCTAAAACCAAAATGCGCAAGAGCATTTCGTCATGTCAGCTATTTGACACACAAATTAGGCACAGGTAAGTTCATTAAATCAAAAGGCCTGAACCAAATTGACTCTGCCCATCACAAGAAAATTATTTCTGACACTTGTCATTTTTCTTGGCCTTGCTTCACCCGCATTTGCAGCACCAAATACTTTGCCAAATTCGAAACAAAAACCCACCACCGCGATTATCACTGGCCCCACCATATCAACGCATCGGCTGTCTTCCGAAGAATTGGCCAAAGTGGTTTCGTCCGAAATAGTCAATCCAATGACAATTGATGATGATGATTTCGAGCGAACCCGCGATGCTTCGATTTGGCGCGGCCTTGAAGTTAGGCGGATTTCATTCACTGAAAATGGCGCACATTGGGCATTGTGGCGCGTGGTGAATACGAAGCGTCCTGCTGGCCCATTATGGTTGCAATTGCATGATAATGAAAACGCGCCATTTTTGGGTGCTATTGATGGCATCAAGAAATATGGTGGGATTGCGGTAATTGTCGATACTGGCCCGCGCGACGATGGCTCGGCCTCGCGCTTTAATCGTGATGTTGCCTACGGGCCAAGAATTGACCCAAACCGCAATTTTTGGGGGCCAAGTATTTATACCAGCGCAATTCTGGCGGATTTGAACAATTCACGCGGCGAAAATCGCGTGATTATTTCAATCCACAGCAATTCGCCGAGTTTTGATAGCCGCAATTCAACTTGTGGAATTGGCAATGGACGCGGTGAAATTTCGATTTTGGTCTGTAATGACACAATGTTCCCAATGCCTTCACGCAGCAAACGCTATCCGTTTGATGATGACGATAGTCTTGCGATAATTCCATTTTTGGGACGCTGGCAGGATAAAATGGCGTTCTGCGCCAGAAGTTTGATGAAAGCCGATTTTAACATCGGCTTTGAGAAAATAGTGACAAGCGATGGTTCCTTGTCAAATTACGCGATTTTTTCGGATTTGGATTACATTAATCTTGAAACCCAAGATCGCGGGGGCGGCGAATACGAATTGGCCGACGCACGGGCGCGAATCCACACTATGGTTGACGGGGTAATGCGGCTTTGTGCGGATTAGGAAATCACCCGCAAAGCTGGCTTAATTGGGGTTGAAGGGTCTGGCGGTAGAAGTGCGGTCAAAGAAAACCGTAAAATTGGCCTTGAAACCATAATATTGGCTGACAAGGGCTGAAAAAGCCCCAAAATCCTGTCGGTGTGTCCTTTGTCCAACAATGGCAGGAACACCATCTCGATATCGGTGCGTTGTCCTGTGCCTGCACCAAATGCGGCAATCCGCGCTAAAGCTGGGCCCGGCGTAGCTACGGCTGATTCCAAGAGAGCGCGAACCAATATTTTATCGGGCCCATGAAAGATAGAGCTGATTTCATGCTCGCGCAAATCACGCCCAGTCCAGACTTTAAGTTCCTTACCGACAGTGCGGAAAGTGAAAACGCCTTCGCCCACTCTTTGCGCCATAAAGAGACGGTCCACCAAGGTTGATGCATCCCTCCCGCGAATAGCTTCGGTGAGTTTTTCCCCTTCGAGCCCATTTAAGGCGCGCCAAGAGCCTAATAATATTCGGCTTTCGGGGTGTAGCGCGGCATTATGCATATTTATCGTCCTTGATAAGAAGTTCTTCGTATTTGTCTGATATATGCATTATGTGTGCCACCCCGAAGAGGTGGTGTCAGTATGGCAAGTTACACCAAAAAAAAGAAATTGGCATCAATATTGCAAGATGCGAGTGTAACTTTGTGGGAGTCTTATTATGATTGTATCAATTCGGAACATCGCAGCCGTTGCGGCTTTGAGTTTATTAAGCAGCACTGCTGCATATGCTGGTGGTATGGGCGGCAGCGGTTGTTGCGGCACTGGCAATTTCAACGGCGGCATTACTAATATACCAACTATGCCAGCCCCTGCGGGCGGCGGTTGTTGTGGAACGGTAACCAGCCAAATTGTTGCTGTACCTGGCGTTTATGTTCCTTCATCCAATGTGAATGTCACTGTTGGTGGCGCTAATATTGGCGGATCTAACATTATAGTTGGCGGAACCAATTACAATGTCTCAACCAGCACATTTGGCGGGGTTAGTGGCAGTGCTGGTGGATATTATATCGGCGGTGGCGGCGGAAGCTATAATTCAGTTGCCCCAGTTTCACCTGGCCTTATTGATGGCATGGCTGTTGGCGGTGAAGCTGCGATGGAATCTTATATGGAAACCCGCACCACAACCGAAGTTGTTGCACTTCGTGCAGTTTGCATGGACGACAGAATGATGCCGCATCCAGCTTCGCGCCCAAGTTCAGATGAGCAAGTCGCAGCAACATTCGACGGCGAAATTTTCCGTTGCATGGCGGGAACCCATATGGCTGTAACCATTGGTCGCATGGTCGATGGCCGCGCAGTTTGGGACAATGGTTCATCAATGGCGTGCCAAAAAGGCCAAGCGCTAAGCTATAAGGGCGGTCAACTTACTTGCACCGCGCAGACTGCACAGCGCAATTGCAATGAACGCTCGCTTTTGCGTCGTTTTGGCCCAGGCGTTAAATATTTGACGATTACCCGCACTCAACAGGTGCAATCACAGCGCCAATCGAGCCAATATACTAGCTTTCGCTCATCAATGTTTATTGACGGCGGGGTCGGTCAAGGTGTATATTAGCAGTGTGTGAAGTTAATAAAGGGATTTGCGCATCATTTTTGATGGGAAAATTGCTATGTTAACCTAAACACAGGGCTTTCCAAAAAGTTCGAGGCCACGGTTACCGCCGTGGCCTTTTCTTTGGGGCTTAACTTTTGAATTCTTTACAAATCATTGATCGGCACAATCACCGAAATATCGTCATAACCAATCAGTTGATTGGCAAAATCATCGGCATAATCGCCTGTCGAAGGGACTGCGGTTAGATCGTTTTCAATCGAATCATTTGTTGCAACAATTGGGCTTAGTTTGGTTCCAAAACTGAATGAATCAGGTAAATTGGCCATAATACCAAATGCCACCAGCAATGCCGCCGCCATTGATCCCCACGCCATAAATCGTCTGTTTCGTGCCAAATCGGTTGAATCGCTAGCCATTTGAGCATCCATATGGGCGAACATATTCGCAACCAATTTGTCACTTGGACATGGAGGCGGAGGTGAGGCTTGGTCTAAAATTAAGTTCAAAGATTTGTCTGTCATAATATGTCTCAGTGTTTCAAATTGCGGCAAATGCCACAAAGTCGGTCAATATTTCTGGCTCTTCGTCCAAAAATTTTTGTTTCAATGTTTTTTTGGCGCGGGCGAGAAGTGATTCTATTGCTTCAACGCTCACTTCCAATGCCTCGCCTGCCAATTTGGCACTCATTCCTTCAAAATAAGTAAGCACTATGGCCGCGCGCTGGCGGTGGGGTAAAGTCGCCAACGCGCGGTCAATTTCATTAGCCATTTCACGATGGACCAATTCTGCTTCTGCATTTGGTGCATTGTCCATGAAATCATCTAATTCGTCACTTCCTTGCTCAAATCGGCTTTTGGCCCTTAATCTATCAAAACATAAATTAGTCGCCACCCGATATGCCCAAGTTTCAATTCGTGCTTGCCCAGCTTTCCAAGTTTTCGCTATTGCCCAAATGCGGATTAAGGTTTCTTGCGTAATTTCCTCGGCGTCATGGGTATTTTGCATAATGCGATAAGCAATTCGGAACAACTTCGGTGAAATTGCGCGAACCAATGCCTCTGCCGCAGGTTTCTCACCATTTGCGATACCGCGCAAATGGCCCAAAAGCGGATCAAACAACAAAGGCTCTGAATTCATCAAACTACCTCACGCATGGTTCTCTTTTAATTACCACCACCCGGAGGCGAGTGGAACATCTGTCCGCGATTTGGGCGATGACCTGGTCCGTGTTGCCGATTACGCATTGATTGCGCGGCTTCTTCACGCGTCACCCGCCCGTCATGATTCAGATCACCGCGATCAAACATCGGCAATGCCATGGCATCCCATTCTGCACGCGAAATTTTGGTGTCGTTATTGGTGTCGGGGTTCGGTGGCCTTTGCGGCGGCGGCATTTGCCGTTCGCCTGGGGTATTGTTTGCGCCACCAGTTGCGTTTTGTTGGCCGCGTTGACCGCCATGGCCAGCTTGCATTTCCGCGGCGCTCAATTGGCCGTCATGGTTAGTGTCTAAAGCCCCAAAGCGTTCTTCACGCATTTTTTGGCGTTGTTCTTCCATAGCCCGCGGCGCATTATTCCATTCTGCGCGCGAAATATTTCCGTCTCTATTGGCGTCCAAAAGCGCCGTATGGCGAGATTGCATTTGGCTGTGAACACGAGCGCGCACTTCACGCATTTGGGTTTGACGGTGGTTGCGCATTTCTTCGCGCGTTAAAAACCCGTCATGATCCGCATCGATAGTTGCAAACCGCGCTGAATGTGCGGCACGGGCTTCTTCACGGGTCAGGACACCATCATTATTGGTGTCAACCCGAGCAAAATGCGCATCGCCCATTTGACCGTGTTGACCGTGACCTGGGCCAGGAGGTGGGGCGTCAACTTCATATGCCATTGCTGCACCTGAAAAAGCGCAAAGCATGCTAGTTGCAAATAATATATTCCTGATTTTCATTTCATTTTTCCTTTGAAAAATCTTGAACTGACAGTTGGAACTCAAACAATATTGGTTCTTAAACTTTCAATCTAAACATTCAACGCCATGGGTTGGAAATTCCGTCGCACTAGCGAGTTTTTTCCATTCATGCGCGATAATCGCCCGTGCATTATCGATTATTGCAAGGGCATTTGCAAAATCTGGGGCATCCAAAGCATCGGCAATTATTTGCAAACTGGCATGGGTCGCGGTTTTTGGATCAAAATCAACACCGCCAATAATTGCCAATAATTGCCGAATTTTTAGCAATATTCGACCAGAATCAATCAAACGATGGGCGGTTTCGCTATTCAATATGCCGTTTGCCGCAAGGTTATGAAGTGCTTCAATTGTATTGGCGGAAACTAATTGCGGCTTTGAATTGGCATTCAATAATAAATGAGCTTGAGTGAAAAACTCCAAATCTATTATCCCGCCGTCCAGCCGTTTGAGGTCAAGTGGGCCGCGCGGTTTCATGGCACCACTTATTTTTCCGCGCATTTCGACAATATCGCTCAGGGTCTTATTGGCGTCTCGAACTTGCGATAATTGGTGGGTATAGGCGTGTTCAATTTTTTTACAGAGATTTTCATCGCCTGCCACCGGCCTTAATCTAGTGAGAGCTTGCAGCTCCCACGTCCAAGCGTCTTGCAAATAATAATTTTCAAACGAAGCAAAGCGCACTGCCACCGGGCCTTTTTTACCCGAAGGCCTTAATTGCATATCGACTTCATATAATTGCCCTTCGGCAGTCGGCGCACTTAATGCCAGAACCAATTTTTGAGTAAGTTTGGCAAAATAGCTTTCAGCACTTAAAGACCGCGCGCCATTAGAAGCTTCACCCCCATCAATTGGGTCGTAAATTAACATTATGTCGAGATCCGAATCAGCACTCAATTCATGGCCACCCAATTTGCCCCAGCCACAAACCGCAATTTCGCCAGCAAATTCACCATGTGCGGCCACAAGCTCGCGGCGCGCAAGTGTCAAAGCGGCATCGATACAGGCAATTGCCAAATCACTATAAGCATCACCGGCGACTTCACCACTAGCTTGTCCACGAATTGTTTGGCAGCCAATCCGAAAGTCCTCCTCGCGATGAAACCTACGCATTACATCCAGTGCGGCTTCAAAACCATCACAATTGGCTAGCATCTCTTGCAATATGGTCTTGCGTTCATTTTTTTCATCGGCTTCTAAAGGCGCCCCGAAGCGTTGGGTTAGCATGGCATCGAGAATCGCCGGCTTTTTCGAAAGTGCATTCGCAAGGCGAGAGCTGAGCGCCAATGTCTTACAAGTTTCGGCCAAAATTTCGGGTTCGGCAATAAAAAGTGACAATGTCTGCACACCAGCACTAAGGCCCGAGAAAAAATCATCAAATCTTGCAAACACCACATCTGCCTCACCGCAATTGGCAATGGTTTTCAGGAGCGTTGGGGTTAAAGCGGTCAATAGTTCGCGCGCGCGCGGAGTTCTGGTGGCTCTAATCCGGCCATGATGCCAGCCGCGAATTGTTTCACTTACCCTTTGAGGATTTTCAAATCCCAATTGCGAAATAGTCTCCAAAGTTTCGGCATCATTTTCGACGCCAGTGAAAACCAGCGAGCCAATATCCGAAGACAACGAACCAGATTGCGGGAAAAGCTCGCTTATATGGGTGCGCACCATTTCGCGGCAATTGCGAATTTTGGTGTCAAGTTCGGCTAGGTTTGCATAGCCGCATAAAGCCGCAACTCTTGCCCGCTTTTCTTGGTTTTCTGAAAGCGAATGAGTTTGCTCATCGTCAAGCATTTGCACCCGATGTTCGACATTACGAAGAAATTCATAGGCCGATGCCAAATCTTGGCCGACATTGTTTGAAATTCGGTTTGCCACGACCAATGCTTGCAGCGCCTTAACCGTAGATGGTTCGCGCAGGCTGTTATCACGGCCACCCAAAATCAATTGTTGAGTTTGCGTAAAAAACTCAATTTCACGAATACCGCCCCGACCAAGCTTCAAATCAAACGCTGGGTTTTCAAAATCGCCCGAGCGGTTGACGCGGTGGATTTGCTGCAAAATCGAGCTAACGTCGGCAATCGCTGCAAAATCTAAATATTTGCGCCAAATAAACGGCACAAGGCCATTCAAGAAAAGCGCTGCATCTGTCATGGACCCGGCAATTGCGCGTGATTTAATGTATGCGCCACGCTCCCAATTCTGACCAACGCTTTCATAATAAGCTTCGGCGGCTTGGGTTGAAACTGCCACAGGCGTTGAAGATGGGTCCGGCCTTAGCCGCCAGTCAACGCGAAATACATAATTATCAGGCGTTACTTCTTCTAAAATGCGCGATGTTGCACCGATTATTCGAACACAAATCGCGGTGGCATTTGCTTGATAATCTTCCGCAAAAGCTTCACGGTCAAAACAGGCAACCAAATCTATGTCAGACGAATAATTTAACTCACCCGCACCATGTTTGCCCATCGCAATAATGAATAACCCAGGGACGTTGCCGTCTGGCGTGAACGCTTTTGCATCACGCGGGGAAGCATCTATTTGCGCCAAATTAAGGGCCGTTTGCACGCAGATGTCTGCAAAAGTGGAAAGTCCTTTAGTTATTTCCTCGAGCTTTAGAGTTTGCGACAAATCGCCCGCAGCTAAAAGGAAATGGGTATTGGCTTTTGCAATGCGTAGATCGCGCATTGCCGTCGGCATATCAAAATCCGCCGCTTGAACCGCCAAATTCGCCGCTAGACCAAGCAGATGACTTAGTTTTTCGGTTTGCAGTTTTTCCAGCAATTCGGGCGATTTTTTTGCCAACCGATCAAGATAGGGTGCTTGTTCCCTGGCTATATTTATTGCTTCAACTGGATTACCCAATGATTTCATTTTGAACATGGCGCAATCTATCACAAACCCGAGTTCAAAACCAAGGTGACTTTTAGCCCCACGCCGCCATTATTTGCCATACCATCGCTAAGTTCGAGTTTTCCCGAATGGGCTTCGGCAATTGCTTGGGCCAAAGAAAGGCCAATGCCATTGCCGGGGGTAGAACGCGCGCCATCTAAACGCACGAAGCGCTTTTTGGCATTGTCGCGGTCATTTGCCGCAATACCAGGGCCAGAATCTTGGACTGATATTTCGATTTTATTGGCTGCAGCGAGTTTGGCAGAAACCTCAATTTTTCCAGTCGGAGTATATTTAATTGCGTTGTCCATAATATTGGCAATCGCTTGAAACAACAAAGATTTATCGGCCTTCATCATCAAATTTGGCGCAATATTGCTGGCAAATTCCAAGCCTTTTTCGGTAACGCTCGGCTCATACAGCTCGGCTAGCTCGAGCAATGTTTCGCTTAGGTCAAAGATTTTGAAATTACCACCTTCACCCGCCTCGAGCCGTGCCAAACGCAAAACTGCATTAAAAGTGACGACAATTGCATCAAGTTCCGCAATGGCATTTTCAATCGAAAGCTGCAAATCTTCTTCAGTTTTTGCGTGCAAACTTGCATTCTCAAGGTTTGAGCGCAAGCGCGTTAAAGGTGAGCGCAAATCATGGGCAATTGAATCGCCAATTGTCCTTGATGATTGCACCAGTTTTTCAGTTCTGTCGAGCATGGAGTTGAGGTCTTGGGTTAATCTATCAAACTCATCGCCACCCCCAGATTTATAAGTGCGAGTTGGGGCGCGAATTGCCAAATTGCCCGCCATTACTGCTTCAGTAGTTCTTGATAATTCGTCCACCCGCCTTGAAGCGCCCCTAGCAACCCAATAGCCACCGATTACCGAAAATGCCAATACTGCCAGCGAGCCGAACCAAACCACCGAAACTATTCGTTCGGCCAATACAAACCCCGGGCCCAAGTCTTTGGCGACAAAAAGCCCGTAACCGTCTGGGCCCGCCAAAAACACGCCGCGCGCGCCACGTTGCCGCCTAACATCATCGCCGCGAAAATAGGTGAATCCGCGACCAATAATCGGGACGCTTCTTAAATCATCGCTGGTTTCTGGACGGTCAATTTTTGACAAATCCATCGGGACAGCATCAATATTTCCCGATAATACTGTCCCTTGCGGGGTAATTAGGACATAAAGACTATCGGAGTTGGTCGCAGCGCGTTGGATAATGGTGCGATTGAGATTATTAACCCCGCCATTGAACCAAATATCTGTCAATTCGGACAATTCACGCCTTGCGCCTCTGTCCGCATCATAGCTTAATATCCATACCGTTGAGGCATAGATAAATAGAAGCAGCAGAAGGGCAAAGCCAGAAAACAGCCCAGCAAACGTCATTGCCACTTTGAACGAAGTGGTTTGCAGCAATGATGTTAAGCTGGGTCTGAATTTCCATGAATCCATTACCCAGCTTTTCAGTTTTTCAAATTTCGCCCTAAAATTTACCACCCACAATTACGCCTCAAGACGATAGCCAGTGCCGCGAACTGTGTGCAGCATCGGGTGATCAAATTCCTTGTCGATTTTGGTGCGCAAACGGGAAATATGCACGTCAATCACATTGGTCTGAGGATCAAAATGATAGTCCCACACTTTTTCGAGCAACATCGTGCGAGTTACAATTTGCCCCGCATTGCGCATTAAATATTCAAGTAAACGAAATTCACGAGGTTGAATATCAATTTTCTTTGAAGCCCGCCGAACTTTGCGAGTGATTAAATCCATTTCCAAATCGCCAAGCTTTAACAAAGTCGTGCGATTATCAGGATCAACTCTTTTGCCCAATACTTCAACCCGTGCCACCAATTCTGCTGAGGAATATGGCTTGGATAAATAGTCATCACCGCCAGCTTTTAAGCCTTCAATCCGATGCTCAACGTCACCTAAAGCCGATAAAAACAACACTGGAGTATTGATGCCATCGGCGCGCAAATCTTCAACGACTTTCATGCCGTCTTTAAGCGGTAGCATTCTATCGAATACCAATACATCAAAATTGAGCGAGCGAGCGAGGTTTTCGCCTTCCACGCCATTATGGGCAACTTGGGTTTGATGGCCAGCTTCTTCAAGCGCGCGAGCCATGAATTTCGAAGTATCGACTGCGTCTTCAACAATAAGAACTTGCATTTTTGCCCCCTATTCTACTGGCAATGGAACATAGCCACCAGCGCCTTGAGCGCGCGTAACATATATTCCGATAGATGTTCTATGGGCTGCCTTGGCTGCATCCACTGCGGCTCTGAACTGCGCCGTAGAAGTAAGGCTGGTGCCGTTGACTTCCAAAATCGCGTCGCCAACTTTTATGCCACGTTCAGCAGCCGCCGAATCATCATCAACGGCGGTTACCATTAGTCCACCATCATTGGGGCCAAGGCGCAATCTTGCGCGCGCTTGCGCCGTTAACGGTGCCAGAGTCAAACCAAGGGTGGTTTCTGCGACTGCGGCAGGGCTATCAGGTTTTGGTTCGTCGCCATTGGCATTATCCGCCAATTGTTTTTCGCTTGGACGTGTCGCAATGACCACATTGACCATGCGCTTACGACCTTCAGGATTGGCGACTTCAAGGCGCACAGTTTGACCAGCAATGGTCTGCCCAACTCTACGAGTAAGATCCGACGCGCCTTCTATTGCTTGTCCATTAAATGACAAAATCACATCACCACGGTGAATACCTGCATTTGCCGCCGGTGCGCCAGGGGTAACCGAACCAACAATCGCGCCTTTTGTTGCACCAAGGCCAAAACTTTCCGCCATTTCCGGGGTTAAATCTTGAATGCCAACACCAAGCCAGCCATAAGTTACATGGCCTGCTCGGATAATTTGTTGGGTTACATTTTGCGCAATTGAAGCGGGAATGGCAAAACCAATACCGATATTACCGCCGCTTTGTGAAATAATTGAGGTGTTAACCCCAATGACCCGACCCGCCATATCAAAAGTCGGCCCACCTGAATTGCCAGGGTTTATTGGAGCATCTATTTGAATGAAATTGGCAATATTTTGGCTGCCAACATTTTCACGTCCGAGGCCAGAAACAATGCCCGCAGACGCTGAGCCACCGAGACCAAATGGGTTGCCAATTGCGACCACCCAATCACCAACCCGTAAGTTTGTATTTGGTTCAAATTGAACATGGGGATAATTATTGCCTTCAACTTTCAATACCGCAAGATCTGTGCGCTCATCTCGGCCAACCACTGTCGCATTTAATTCGCGGCCATCTTTCATTGTCACTTTAATTGAGGTTGCTTCATCAACCACATGGTAATTGGTGACAATATGGCCGTTGGGAGTGATGAAAAACCCAGAACCACCGCCACGGACTTCGCGCGGCCTTGAACCACCTTGGCGACCTTCAAAAAACCGGCGAAACTCGGGCGGGATTTGTTCCAAATCGGCGGCGCTTGGTGCTTCTGTTGACCTTCGTTGCACAACTTCAATTGCGACCACGGCTGGCGCAACCCGTTCCACCAAATCGGCAAAACTTGGCAAAGCAGCAGCCGCAGCTGGCGGACGAGCACGAATTGCTTGCGCCGCAATATCATGCGGTTGCAAAACTTGCCCCGCGCCAAAAGCTGCAAAACCTAGCGCAATTGCTGCTGCCCCCGTCATCACTGGGCGTTTAAGAAAACCAAGTTTAGTCACTTTATTCATTCAATTTGCTCCGATAATATGAAGTAATCCCGTCATTTACATTACATATATGCGCCATGAATTGTGTTAATGCTATGGCACTTTCCTAACATTTCTGTCAGAATTCATTGTTTTTCCTTATGACACTGTATTTTTTGAATATTAATGTCCGCAAAAAACATGGAAAATAAATATTGACTTATTATACCATTTGGTTATTTTCATGTTTAGTTTATTAACCGAATGGTATTTATGTCCAATCTTGATATTATATTTCATGCGCTGTCCGACCCTACTCGGCGCGCAATTTTGGCAAAACTCGCGAGCGGGGAATTTACAATTGGCGAATTGGCGAAGCCATTTTCAATGACATTGCCGGCAATTTCCAAACACATATCAATATTGGAAAAATCGGGGCTTATTGTCCGTGGTCGCGACAAGCAAATGCGGCCATGCAAATTACAGCACTCGGCGTTTAAGGAAATTGACCAATATCTTAGCCAATATCGACGGATTTTGAATCAAAGATTGGATAAGGCGTGACGGATTGTGTCTATTAGAGCGCCTAATGTTCAAGGTGCATCGAATTTGCCGCAGCATTTTTGTGCCAGTTTAGGTGACAAATATGCGGTGAATACTGGAGTATTCGCCAAATATTTGTTGGCAAAAATGGTGCAAAAGGGCGCGGCAAAACGGTGCAACTTGGACATTAGGCGCTCTATTTTAGTGTTATTTCGTCCAAAGCCTTCAATGCCGCTTCGTCATCGCCCGAGATATTTGGCGTTTTTTGCCTGAAATATCCGCTGACGACAAACCCGCCCAAAAACAATAACAAAAATGGTGCCAACCACAGCGCCCAAGTTGCCGAATTTATTTGCGGGCGCAAAAGCACGTATTCACCATAATGATCCGCAAAATATTGCCGAACTTGACTGTCACTATCACCAGCAATAATTCTTGCTTTTATGACATCGCGCATGTCTTGCGCGATTTTGGCGGATGAAGTGGCCACTGGTTCGCTTTGGCAAACTACACAACGAATTTCTTGGCCGAGTTGATTATATCTTTGTTCTTGGGCAGGTGTCATTTGGGTTTGCGCAAATGACGGTGAAAATGCAAAAACGAGCGCGAAAAATGCAATAATTCTCATGGCTTCACCTTAGCTTTTGGCGCACCAATTCGCAAACCCCTATCGAGCAAACTTAGGACGCCGCCCAATGCAATAATCATACAACCGCCAAAAAGCCAGCCAATCATCGGGTTTTCATAGAGCCTTAAAGTCCAAACCGCCCGCCCATCGACAATGCTTGGCTCGCCGAGTGCAATATATAGCTCGCCAAATGCATTAGTGTGGCGTGCGACTTCCGTTGTTGGCATTTTGGCGGCGGGATAATAGCGACGTTCGGGTGACATTGCGAAAGCATCATTGCGTCGCCGCACCGATAATATTGCTTTGTCACCATAATAATTGGGCCCTTCAGATGCTTCAATTGCATCGAGCTTAATTTTATAGCCGCCAAAAACAACGCTTTCGCCGCTCGCAAGCCCTTTTGTGGTTTCAGTTTTGAAGCTGGTTTCGATAACTGCGCTGATTGTGAAAATGCCAACCCCCAAATGCGCCAGAAACATGCCAATTGCCATTAAGCGTAGTCCTTGAAGGCGCTTTAGGCTTTGCACCAAAGGCATTTTCCCCAAGCCAATTCGATTTGAAATCTCAAAAATGGCGGCCAAAATTACCCAAATTCCGATTGCAATTCCAACCGCACTCATGGGTTTATTTTTGGCCAGAAACGCAACCAATAGCCCGCCAAGAATTGCCACCAAAGCAACCCAAACCAGTTTTTTGGAACTTGTAACAAGAACCGCCCTTTTCCAACTAAGCATTGTCGCAAGCGGTAAAACCAATAATATCACGCTCATCAAAGGTGTGAAAACCGCATTGAAATATGGTGCGCCCACCGAAATTGCGCGGCCATAAATTGCTTCGCCAACCAGAGGATAAAGCGTGCCAACCAATATTGTAAAACAAGCCACGACGAGGAATAAATTGTTCAAAATCAGTGCAGTTTCACGGCTAATCGGCGCAAAAAGCCCTTTGTCTGAAGCCATTTTCGCGCCTTTTAGCCCATAAAGCAACAATCCACCGCCTGTGAAAAACGCTAAAATCATCAAAATCCAAATGCCGCGCCCTGGATCCAAAGCAAAGGCATGAACCGAAGTTATTACGCCCGAGCGCACCAAAAATGTTCCCAAAAGTGATAGTGAAAAAGCCAATATTGACAAAAGCACTGTCCATGCCGCCAAAGCGCCGCGCTTTTCTGTTACAATTGCTGAATGCAGCAGTGCGGTTGCCAAAAGCCACGGCATGAAGCTGGCATTTTCGACGGGATCCCAAAACCACCAGCCACCCCAACCAAGTTCATAATAAGCCCAATAAGCGCCAAGCAAAATCCCAATCGTCAAAAACACCCAACTTGCCAAAACCCATGGCCGCAACCAGCGCGCCCAAGCTGCATCAATTTTGCCTTCCATGAGACCCGCGATGGCAAGCGAATAAACCAATGAAAGCCCAACATAGCCCAAATATAAAAATGGCGGGTGAATTGCCAAAGCCGGGTCTTGCAATAATGGATTAAGATCATTCCCTTGCAATGGTGGCGTGTCCAAGCGCAAAAATGGATTGGAAGCAAAAACAACATAACCGACAACGGCGGCAATAATTAACCCCTGAATGCCCATTGCACGCGCCTTTAAGCCGAACGACAAGGATTTACCAAAATGCGCCAAACTGCTGCCATAGCCAGCGGCAACCACAACCCATAATAACATCGATCCTTCATGATTACCCCATGCGCCCGCGATTTTATAGATAAGCGGTTTCAAAGTGTGGGAGTTTTCAGCTACATTTTTTACAGAAAAATCAGAAGTTAAATAGGCATAAACCAATACAAAAAACGAAAATATCACCGCGATAAAAGCAACATCACTGGCGCCATTCGCCATGTTGGAATAAGTCAAATTGCGAGTATGTCCGGCATAAAGCCCGCTTATTGCTTGCAAAAGTGCGGCCGCCAAAGCAATGAATAATGCAAAATGGCCAAGCTCGATAATCATTTGCGGCCGCCATCATATTTGGCCGCGCTTGTTGGTTCTTTCCATTGGCCCGATTTTTTGAGCGCGGTTGCGACTTCTTTGGGGATGTAGTTCTCGTCATGCTTGGCAAGAATTCGGCTGGCTTTGAAATTGTCATTTGAAATAAATTGCCCTTCGGCAATTACGCCTTGGCCTTCACGAAATAAATCGGGCGCAATACCGACATATTCAACCTTAATTTCCGCCATACCATCAGTGACAATGAAATCAATTTTACCCTCTGCGCCGCGAATAATGGAGCCAGATTTTACCAAACCACCCAAACGGACATTGGTGCCAATTTTTGGCGGATTTTGCGCAACATCTTGCGGTGCATAAAAGAAAGACACAGTCTTTTTCATCGCGATTGCAACAAAAATACTGGCGGCCACCAAAATTAGGCCCGATAAAATTATCAAAATTAAAGTTCTGTCTCGCCGTTTCATTTCATTCTCAATTGTCTGGATTTATAGATTGCTTGGCTTTTTCTAACATTGCACTTTGGAAAAGGCTGGCTTTAGTATGGATTTTGCCAGCTTCGAGCAATTCTGCAGCCTTCTCAGAATCACCCGACATCATAAATACCCGCGCCAAAGAAAGCCGTAAACCAATGTCACTTGGGTTCTGGCTTAGCCTATCGGTGCGGCGCTGCACCATAGCCGCTATTCGGTCGCCTGGATTTTCAGTTTGCGAGACATTAGCCGCATCACCCATATTAGGACCAATTTCAAGCGTTGAGATTTCATTCAAAACTCGAATTATCAGGCCTTCACGGCGCAAATCATCGCTTGGGAGCGCAGTCCAAGCTGCTTGCCACAAATCCAATGCATTATTTTTTTGGCCAGATTTCCACAATATTTGCCCGCGATAAAATATGGCGGTTAGGTTTTGTGGCTCTAATTGCAAGGCGGCACTTAATGCACGACCTGATTCACTGCTTGCTTGATTGTCATTTAAGCGAAACAAAATTCCGCCAAGTTCCGCCAAAGCTTCCGCAGATTGTGGGTCGCGGCGCAAACTTGCTTGTATAGCTCGCAATGCCTCGTCGTCGCGGCCCTCACCCGCCAATAATTTGCCGATAAGCAAATGTGCAATTGGATCGCGCGGGTCTGATTTTGCCCGTTGTTGCAATAGCACCAGCACTTCGCTTTGCGACAGAGTTTGTGGGGGTCGCGACAATAATTCAGCGGCTCGGCCTTTGAATGGCATATCCTTTGCGCCAATTGAACCAATTGCAAAATACCCAAACAAAGCAATCGTACCAAACACCAAAACCAAAAAAATGCCAAGCTTGGGATTGGTGGCGATGAGTGGATTTGGGTTGTCACTTTGTTTAAGTCGGCTAAGGCGATGGCCAATTTCAAGGCGGGCATTTGCCAAATCCGCGGCGTCGATTCTGCCAATTGCATGTTCGGCAGAAAGTTCGTTCAATTGGTCTTTGTAGATTTGCAATTCGGAACTTTGCGATTGCAATTCGCCGCGCCTTGATTGCAGCAATATCCAATAAGCTGCCGCGCCTAATCCAATCAGCGCGACGGAAATAGTGGTTATTAACTCGAAAGGGCTGGCAAAATTTTGCATGATGATTTTGGATTATTCCCAGTATAATGCTAGTTTCGACTTGACGCCAATTTGTCAAATCCAAAATCTAGCCTTACTACACATTATCCAAAAATATGAAAGGGCGACATTTAGTAACAGTGAGTCTTACAATCTAAGCCGCAATTTGTCGCCTGAACGATTTAGCGGCGTCTTTGTCATCAATTTCGGCGGTTAATTGCTCTGCGATATCGACCCATTGTTCGTAAAATTTGCCTCCATCCTCAAGTTGCTTTAGCGTGATTAGACCGTTGCGCACCAAATCGCTATGGCGCAATATCACTTTATAAGTTTTTTCATGCGCGCCGCTAAATCCCGCCAATGGCGCGAACAACCTAACCGCAGTAATGAAACTCGCAAAATTAAGTGCGGTTTGCACTTTCGCCATATTTGGCTCACTACTGGTGCGTGGGATGTCCATTGTGCCGGCACCTTTGACTTTGGTTCTATCCAAAACATAAGCGGCGATAACTGCTGTTTCAGCATTTTCACAACAATCGGCAAATAATTTACCCGCCTTGCCACGAATTATTTTCAATTTGTTACGCCAAGGGCCATCGCGCGCCATAATTTCTTCGCGTTCAAGGCCGTGATTTAGTTTATTATATTCTTCAATTTGCGCCGCCAGCTCTACGCCGTCAAAATCACCAGTTGACTTTCGCGCATTTATTTCATCGAGCATTCGGTCAAGTGTTGCCAGCAGCCTTTCGCCGACTGTGTTTAATGCCGTCAAGCTAAGCTTTCTGTCATTAGTGCCTTTGGCAAGGCTTTTGAAAAAGCGCATCACGTGCCAGGGTTTCGCTGAATTAGCCATTAAAAGCAAAGCAAAGTCAGCCGCCCAATTTACATTTTCGTCCTCAAGGGCTTTGAAAAAATCTGTATATACGCTTTCGGGCGAAGAAGTTTCAACATCTAAATCGAGGTCAACACAAAGATGATGCTCCCGGGCTTTATTCTCCACTTTCAGAAGATTGTAAAACCTCACAGACTGCACCTTAGAAATGGCGCTATCCCACTCACTTAGAATTTCGGGATCATCGGCAACTTCTTGAAGCCCTAAACATTCATCACGAACCATTGCACCACACTGCGACCTCGATGTGAGATCATTGCGTAAAATAGCATTGGAATGTTTTGTTTCTATTTCGTCGAGTCTCATAGGGTCAATTTTGCTCGAAATTGCAACCCAGATATTTGTCAATATTTTGCGGTCAATTGAACCCGGCAAAAGCTTAGTGTCAGCATTTTCAAAAAGCGCTTCAAATGGCTCGAAAAACGCGCGGCTTAAACTTGGCTGGAATTTAACTTCAGCTTCTTGAACTATGCAGTTTTTTTCCAATAATTCAATTATTTCATCGAAAGGTAAATGCTTGGCACCGCCGGCGCGCATTGTTTCAAATTCGGGTATTAGAGCCGCAGATATATTGGCCGGCAAGCGCGCCAATAGCCCAAGCAATAGTATTTTCTTATCTTGGTTCATTTATTTGGAGTTGTCCCGACGCCCAATGTTTTTCATGAAAAATATGCATTCTCACAAATGGGTTAAATTCAGGTTTCAACAATTGGCAATTGCAAATTCACGCGCAGCCCACCCGTTGGTGAAGTTTCCAAAACCAAAGCCCCGCCATAAGCACGCGCCAATTCATCGGCAATTGAAAGACCTAAGCCCGAACCATGCGAAGTTTCGTCAAGTTTCACGCCACGTTTAAGGGCAATTTGGATTTGGGATTGGGTAAGGCCATCGCCGTCATCATCAATGATAATGAGGATTTTGCCGCTTTCAGGATAGGCAAAACTTATTTCGACCAAACCACCACCATATTTGCAGGCATTTTCGGCCAAATTGCCTATCAAATCTTCGAGGTCTTCTTGATCACCGCGAAAAATCGCAGTCGTTATTCCCACAATATTCAGCGTGACGCCATCGTCGCTATAAAGCTTGGTCAAAGTGCGGACAATATCTTCGACAACTTGCATTATTGGGGTTCGTGCGCGCAGTGATTCCGCCCTTGCCACTGCTTGGGCACGTTTCAAATAATGGTCAACTTGCCTTTGCATGGTTTGTGTTTGGCGGAATACTAAGCTACCGAAACTATCTGAGCTTTCTCGGCTTTCATTTAGCAATACCGAAATAGGCGTTTTGAGGGCGTGCGCCAAATTGCCGACTTGGGTTCGCGCGCGTTCGACCACTTCTTGATTATGGGTCAATAAAGCGTTTAATTCCCGTGCCAATGGCGCCAGTTCGATAGGCAATAAATCGTCCAAACGCTCCCGCTCGCCATTGCGAATTTCCGCAAGCTCCGCGCCCATTCGGCGAACTGGTTCAAGGCCCAACCTAACTTGCAAGATAATGGCGACAATCAAGCCTGTCGCCAATAAAAGCAAACTGCCGATCAAAACCAAATTAAACCGCTTAGACGCTTCATAAATTTCGGTTCTGTCACTGGCGACAATTATTATGGACGCAAATTCGCGGTCTGGGAGTTTGATAATCCTATAGCCAATGCGCAGTGGTTCTGTGCCTCTATCCAAATCGCTTGCGCCAGTTGCCCCAAAATTTGCGAGACCCAGATTTATTTCTTCAATCGGAATATTCAGGGTTTCATCAAAAAGTGAACGCGACCTTACTTGGTTAGTCTTACTGATTACTGCATTAGGCAATAAATCCGCGACCCGCCAATAATATCCCGATAAAGGGCGCAAAAAGCGGGGGTCTGTGGGTGGGCGTTCAATTGTCAATTTGTCGTCCACATTGACATTGACACTGGCAGCAAGTGCGTCAATTGACACCGATATTTCACGATCAAACGCGGCTTCAACCGAGCTTCGGAAAATTGCCGACAACCCCCAACCAGTCAAAGCCAGTGCTAAACTGCTCCAAAGTGCAGCGACCAAAACCAGTCTAAGAGTTAGTGAAACTGGCTTTTTCAATGTTATTCGGGTTCAGGTTTTACTAATTGGTAGCCAAGCCCACGAACCGTATTGATGCGGTTTTGGCCAATTTTTTTACGCAGCCTACCGATGAAAACTTCAATAGTGTTCGAATCTCTATCAAAATCTTGATCGTAAATATGCTCTATCAATTCAGAACGCGGAACTACGCGGCCTTCGTGGTGCATCAAATATGTTAAAAGCCGCAATTCATGGCTGGTAAGTTTTATTGGATTGCCATTCACAGTTGCCCGTTGCGCGCGGGGGTCGAGGCGCAAATCGCCTGATTCAAGGGCGGCAGTGGCATGACCCGCAGCACGCCTCACCAAAGCACGTAGCCTTGCTAATAATTCTTCGGCGTGAAATGGCTTGGTGAGATAATCATCAGCACCCGCATCAAAGCCTGCGACTTTTTCCGACCATCGATCGCGGGCAGTCAAAATAAGCACTGGCATTGTGCGCCCTTCGGAACGCCAGCGTTCGAGAACACTAACTCCGTCTATCAGTGGCAAACCCAAATCAAGGACGACAACATCATAGGGTTCGGTATCACCGAGGAAGTGACCTTCTTCGCCGTCTTTCGCAAAATCAACGGCATAGCCAGCTTCATTCAAGGTTCGGCTTAATTGACGCCGTAAATCGGGATCATCTTCGACAACTAAACAGCGCATTATTAACCCCCACGTCTTGAAATTATTTGACCAGTTTCAGCATCGATCACAAAAATAATGATGCGACCGCGAACTTGGTCATCTGATGGTTCCCACCGCACAACATAAACCATTCGACCGCCTTCATTGACCAAATTCGCATCACTTAAACGGCCCGGAATTTGCGAGCCGATTATTTGCGCCACTTCGCGTAAACTTAAAGTCCGGTTTTGTTGCGCGACAATAATATCAAGGGGCGACGGATAGCTGCCATTGAAGGATTGCGCAATCGCCGCTTCAAATCCCCGGTTGTGTGGGCGCGCCTGTGCCGAAAGCGGTAAAGCTATGGCTATCAATAATGGCAAAATTCGAAAAATTGTTTTCATAAAAGCTGAATATCACAAAGTGCATGAACATAGTTTGAATGAGTGCTTATTGAAACTTTAATTTGCATTGCATCAACAAAACAGGCTTATTCCTATGGTTTTTTCGCTTTGCAGGCCGCAATAAATGCGCAAAAAAGTCGTTGGGAATGTTCACCAAAACCGACATCTGATGGATTTTCAGGCTTTGGCCATAATAATTCAGGGTGCCATTGAACCCCAATTGCGAAGCTCTTGTCGATTCGTTCAATCGCTTCGATTACATTATCAGGCGCTTTGGCTGTGATTTTGATATTTGGAGCTGCCGTCATCACTCCCTCGGAATGATGCGAATTAGTGATGATTTTGTTTGTGCCCATGATTGAAGCAAGTTTTGAATCTGGGCCAATATTTATTTCGTGGCGGGTTAAGCGATCATCATGTTTAATCTCACCAGTTATATGGGCCTGAATTTGAAAAGTGATTTTAGCACCGCTTAACATTGCGAGCATTTGCATCCCATTACAAATACCAAGATATGGCAAATCCATTCCAAGAAACGCCTCAATCAATTGGCGTTCGATTTCAAAGCGGTCGGATTCTGGCGAAGTGCTGTCTTCGCCTTCAATATAGTGATTTTTGGGAAATTTTATGCGTGCGCCAGTTGATAAAAGACCAGCGCAATTTTGTTTTGCGAATTCAATTGAGTCCAAGGCATAGGGCAAGCCGATTGCGATGCCGCCTGCAGCCTCAATCGCCCGAAAATAGCCCTTATTGGTTTGATAAAACCGCCCACCGTTTGAGCTATCTTCATCAAGGATTACGCCAATTATTGGCTTTGCCCCCATAAATTTAGCCATTATTCGCGACCTTTCGGAGCTTCATTTTTCCTGCCCCAAAGTTCAATCAAATTCAGAAGTTCAGCATTGTCGCCGTCGGGCAATGAAATCATCAAATGAACGAACAAATCCCCAGCGCCTTCCTTCTTGGCAATACCACGACCTTTTAACCTCAGGACTTGGCCAGAATTGGAATTTGGTTTTAGGGTCAGTGCGACTATTGACGACGGGGTAACCAATTCGACTTTGCCGCCAGCCAAGGCTTCGAGAAGTGTGATTTTCAAATCAGTGTGAATGTCTTTGCCTTCAATGCGGTAGCGCGCATCGGGAGCAATTGCGACTTGCACCAATAAATCGCCAGCCGGCCCACCGCCTTGGCCCTTTTGGCCTTTAGTTTTTAGGCGCAATGTTTGGCCATTTTCGACGCCAATTGGAATAGTAACATCTATGTCTTGACCAAGAACTGAAATCCTTTTCTTGGCGCCCAATATTGCGTCGATTGTCTCAATTTGGATTTTGGCGCTTAAATCTTGCCCTTTGGCTTGCGGGGTCGCCCGCCTTTGTTGACCGCGAACATTAGCACCAAATAAATCGCCGAAGAAATCTTCAAACTCAGGTGAGCCGTAGCCCGTTGTGCCACTACGGGCCCTTCCACCTGCATTCATGCCCGCAAATGGCCCGCCCGGCCCAAATGGATCAGCACCGCCGCGCGAACCACCAAATCCACCACCACCAAAGCCCGCAAATTTTGGATTGCCATCGGCATCAATTTCGCCGCCATCAAATTTGGCTTTGCGCGCTTCATCATCAAGAAATGCAAAACTGGCAGAAATTTTCTTAAATTTCTCCTCCGCCGCTTTGTTGTTTGGATTTTTGTCAGGATGAAATTCTTTGGCGAGTTTGCGATAAGCTTTGCGCACTTCGGCAAGCGGAGCACCTTGCTTTACGCCTAAAACAACATAGGGATTTTCCGCCACATAATTCTCCTAAATTCATATTTAGATTTAGGAGTGTTGGGTTAAGATTTCAACTAAACTATTGCAATTGTAGAATGATTGGCATGACCAAGCCGTCCGTCTGCGGCGAATTGGGCAATTTTTAGCGACAATTGGGTTTGCGAGACACCAAAATCGGCCATTTCGTCAAGATAATTAAAGCTCTCGCCAGAATTATTTATGGTTCTTACAATTTGATTATTTTGGTTTAATATTTCGATTTTATAGCTTGCACCAGCTTGCCGTGGGCTTGGCATTTCCCAATTATCGTAATTGCCATTCTCGCGCGCCACGTAACTGATAATTATTGACGCCCCATCGCGTTTGGCCCGTAAATGACACGGTGACCAAGGCAAGCCCGCAATGCCTTCAAAATTCGTGGCGACAATTTCGACGTTGGGAGAACTAGGTGTGGCAAAATGCCATTCAAGAATTTGAGCCCATAATTCGCGGCCCAAATTGGCGCTTACACCAGCATCGTCTAAAACAACCATTTGGCAATTAGCATTGATCGCTGGTGCGAATGCCGTGCCATTTAATCCGCGAACTACCCCTTCGAGACTATAAATGTCTGCGCCAATCAAAGCCGCAGATCGATAAGAAATAATATCGATAATTTTTCCAGCTTCAATCAAACCCAAATAGCCACTTGCACTCTCTAAACTTCCAAAATCCAAATGCACTTCGATTGCCATATTCAGCGTCATTGATGTATTGGTTTTTGGCAAAGTGGTAAGCAAAGTTCCAGCTTTTGCTGGTCTTAGAATTGGCGCAATCACAACGTCATTTAAGCGAACTTCAACGCCGCCCAACCAAGGTGAACTTGCGGCATAAAAAATCGGTTTGGGATCCGAAAGCGAGGCAAATGGATAGGGCAAATCCAAAACAAAACCCAATGGCGCCGGCGCAAAGATGGAATCGAATTTATATTGGCCGGCATAAGTGTTAGCTCCATTAAGCCCTTCAGGTTGGGGTTTAGATAAGAGCATTTTGGCAGGGCTAGTGCCTTCCATTGATGCAACAACCCAAAGTCCTTTGTCTTGAAAGAAGATTATGTCACCCAATTCCAATGTTAAACCCAATTCAAGCGAAGGCATGATTTCGAGGCTTTCTTGGCTGGCATTTATTGCCCACAAACTGCGGCTTGCGATTTGATTGCGTAAATCGTGATTGCCGATAATGGCGGCAGAATATTGCGCCAATGAACCGCTTGAAACATTATTTTGCGCCTGGTGAGTTATTATTTCATATTGGTTCTCAATTGCGTAAGAAGAAAAATTCAATTTCGAAATCGGATTGTTTTGGTCGTTAATCGAGGTGAAAAATATGCCGTCATCATGGGCAATTAAATCACTTTGCGTAACTTCAAAAACTGGTGATGCTTTGCCAATTGAGGTGAAAACCAATGTGAGGTTTTCGACATTTACTGCGATACCAAATGTCTGCAACAATGAATCAATGGCATCGCGCGCCGACATTGGCGCTTCAATGATATAGCCATCAATTGCGCCCAAATCATCGCTCACAATGGCCTCTACCCCGACGCGGGCTGCAATATCGGTCAAGATATTATTAAGCGAAACTTGCCCCATGCGGCCCATAATCCAATGGCCTTTTGCGAAATTATCGGCATCGCGCCAAACATTGGTTAGGGCAGGAAATGCGGGATATGGCCTCGCGTCCCACGCCCAAATATGGGTTTTATCGAGCGCAATCATAGCGCCTTGATATTGCGTAGCGGCCTGATTGTGATTAGCCCAATAAGTCAAAAACGCATCGAGGCATTGTCTTTGTTCATGGTCATCACGCTTGCCTGTCGAAAACGGTGGGATACCATTTTCAATACTTTTGGCATCGGGGAATACACTGGGCCGATTGCCCCCTCTATCAATTGCAGGGAACCCCACTTCCATAAATCTCAGAGGCTTAGAACCAGCGTTCCATAAAGTTTTGGCGGTTTGCCGCACCCCATTGATGCGTTGATGATGGTCGTTTTGCCAGTAATTTCTTATGTCTTTTTGGCGATAAATCCAAGGTTCGTTGTAAGTGCTGTCGGCAATCGGCGTAGATTGGCGGTTTTGGCGCGCGGTGTCACTTGCGTAATAATAATCATAGCCTTCGCCGCCTTCTACGTTGGCCATCAATGAGGTTTGTTTGAGCCGAGCATCACCAGCATCGCGATCGCTTATTGACGCGTAATAATCTATGCCAACAAAATCAATGGCGGCATTGGCCCATAATTTATCGAGCGGGAAATAAGTGTTATTGCTTTGGCTATGATAATAAGCGCCATATTCGGTCCAATCTGCGGCATAGGAAATTTTACATTCCACGCCCAAAATCGCGCGCACTTGCCCTGCCAAAATGACTAGCTTTTCCACAAAAGGAAAGCCTTCATTTGCGTCTCTAACAATTGTTAGGCTCACCAATTCCGAGCCAATAAGGAAAGTATCAACACCGCCAGCAGCTTTGGCAATTGCCGCCATATGCAATATGAAGCGCGAATAACTCCATTCATTCGGGCCACTATAGGAGATGTTTTGCCCAATTATATTATAGTGGCTGGCGGTAATCGTGCCAAAAAAGGCATCTATTTGATTACTGGCAGTGGCAGTTCCATCAACTGTGCCACTTTGTGTTGGCGCGGGAAAACAACTTATGCGCCCACGCCATGGATATGAGCCTTGAAACCCCGACCCCCAGGGATTTGGCAATTGATTATTTTGCGCTATATCCATCATCACAAATGGGTTTAGCGTCACCGCAATATTGCGGTTTTTCATCGCTATTATTGCCTCAATTAATGAAGCATCATCGGGGCTGCCGCCATAAGCTGGGTTGCCGTCATGGCTCGTAACAACTTGGGCAGTCGAACGCGACAACCCCGCAGCACTCCATTGGCGCGGAATTGTGTTCTTAATCGCATTGTCAATTTTGGGCATGATTTGGCAATATTGCGCGCGCAAATCTGTGCCGAACCAAGCGGCGACCAAACTTATTGACGATACATTTGGCAAATCAGGTGCCAAATTATCAAGCGATGCAATGAAATCAGTTTTGCGGTTTTGATGTTGATTAAGTGCTTCTTCTTTGCCTTTAGTTATGAGGTTGCGAATGGGCGTGGTGGCATAGGCAAATTCATTAGCACCCGGAATCAAACAAACTGCCTTGATTTTGTCTTCCAGATTCTCGCCGTCTTGATTTTTTGGATTTGCAAAAACTTCAAAAGACAATTGTGGAATACGATCGCCAAAACTTTCAAGTGGCAAGTCTTCAAAAACCACATAAGCAAGGCCCTTGTTATTTGGGGCATTGTCAATTCCAATAATTGCCTCAATCAAAGGATCTGGTTCTTGAATTTCATTGCCAAGATAAATGCGGTGTTCGACTTGGCTTAAGTCCCATTCCTCGCCATTGGCCCACACCCTGCCAATACCATTGATTGGCCCTTCGCAAAGCCCGATGGCAAAACTTAGGCTGTAATAAAATTCTTTGACTTTTTGCCCAGTTTTGCCGCCGACTTGGCCCGCCGTTTTACCAAGGTTTCCTTGAATTTAGCGGCCCAAATCAACTGGCCAGAAATGCGCATCTTTCCATAAATGATTGGCATTGGTGCGCCATCGAGGGAAGTTTGCAATTTCAACCCCGCAAGGCGAGACGGTTGTTTTTTGTAACCACCCAATTCGGAACTGATTACTCCGTCTATGCGCGATCCAGCCATGGCGCCAATAAAGCCACCGATGGGGCCGAATAATTGCGACCCGACTGTTGATAAAATTAAAGTTGCCAATTTTTATGTCCTAAATATTGATATGACTTTCGCAGCCGTTTTTGGAACCATGCGCCAAATCGGTTCAAGGTTACGCCACGTGTCCAGTGAGAGTGAATAATTTGGTTGTTTTCAATTAAGATTGCGACATGAAGATTTTGGGTTTCACATTCACTTGGTTCTTGCGCTAACAGCAAAATATTGCCGAGCTTTGCTTCAAAAGACTGGGTTAGAAAATCAACGCTCTCCAATCCTTGCTCCAAATTCATGCCCAATCGCGATGGAATAATATGGCCTAATTCTGCGAACACGCCCTCCAAAAACCCTGCGCAATCGCAACCAAAGCCTTTTATGCTCGCGCCGCTTTTGAACGGCGTAGCCAACCAAGTTTTAGCAATGGCAACAAGCTGGTTCACGTCCGCGCACCGCTGTCATTATTTGCAATCGAAGGGCCAGCAAAAACCACGCTCTCACCCGGCATATGGGGGCAACCGCGAAAATTCTGTATATTATTGAAAAGCACTTTGCAGACTTCAAAGCTTTTGTCGCAACCGATAAAAATGTCGATGACATCGCCATTGCTGGGTAAAACAGGCAGTTCGCTTGCCAATTCAAATTCCACCAGCGTTGACCGCACTAGGTTTTTGATTTGGTATTTTTGGCCGATTAAGATACCTGACTTAAATTCGATAAAGCCACCAATGAACGGCGCGTCATCACTGGCTGCAAAACTACTCACCTTAATATTATAGCTATTGATAATTCCGCTTATAGCGCTTGTGAATTTGCGTCCTGCGAGGTTAAAATTCACGCCGCAGCGACCATCGCCTAATTTCGCATCGCATCTTCGTGAAAAACTACGGCCGATTTGGTTATTAAGTTGATGCTCTGAGCCAACTAAGTCCAGTTCAAAGCCAATATTGGTGCGTTTTATGCTATTTACATAGCCCGACCAAATTTGGATAAAATATTGCGGCGATTGCCAATCGACAATAAAAAGCTCCGCTTGGGCATTATTCCAATTGCCCAGAACGAAACTAGTTTCGCTTTGCCCATTTGCGTCATAAATACCTTCAATGCTCGCGCTATCAGGGCTCAGGCTAAAGGCAGATTCTACTTGCCCAATGGCAACAGCATTGGCCTTTACAAATAATGTCCCGTCGATTGTGATGTCTTCATCATGCTCGATGAGGTTCAAAATAGTTCCGTCTTTGCGAGTAAATGTCCAAGCACGACAAAGCGTATTAACCGAGCCGCGCAATTTTTCGGCAAATTGGGGCGCTAAAATCCTCATGTGATTACCTCGACCAGCGATATCGACGTAATCCTGCCAGTGCTTGCACTATCGAGCGACATTTCGAGCGCATCTATGTCGAAGCGCACCATATTATCAAACGCAAAACCCGCGCTTATTGCCTCGCCGTTTTCAGGCGCAATATTGAAACTAATTTCGCCGCTAAGGTAATTTACGACATAAGTGTTTGCAGCCCGCAAAACCCCTGAAACACCAATTTGAACCGAGTTCAAAAGCGGCAGTTTTATTGGCCTAAAATATTCATTGGCATTATCGCCATATTTTTTGACCAATTGGAAGACAGTTGATGTGCCATTACCAGTCCCAATTATTTGATCCGAAAAACTCGGGCTCGCTGAAGGCAAGCATGATTTATGGTCAAGCGGGTCGCAAAACCTAAAAGCATAAGCACGGCCCATACGTGCCTCAAAAAAATTGGTTAATTCATGAAGTTCGTCAAGTGATGACCCAGCAGTTGCGATTTCCCAGCGCCGCCGTGAATGAAGCAGTGCGATATTGCGTGATTCAATGCCATTGGCACGGGTTTGCACGCTGGTTTGCCGATGAGGCCCACCGACTGCGCCTCTGGCGATTTTGGCGGGAAATGAAATATCGTGAAAGCCGCTCATAATAGCCCTCGCCCACGTTCAACTGCGCGCGCTAAAGCTGCCGCGACTTGGTTTGAAGATTTCTTGACATCCGTCAAAGACGCGCCGCTTGGCATATTGATATGGATATTGATTGGCGCGCCGCCCCATTCGCTTTCAATTCGCCCTGCGGTGCGCGGCACAAATATTTCGGGGCCATTTTCACCAACCAAATATGAACCGCCGACATTTATCTGCCCGCCCGAAGCCCTCGCGCCAAAGGAAGGCAAAGGCAATGATTTGATAATTCCATCAATTAGGCCATCCAGTGGTTTGGTGACGTATTTATCAAACGCCAAATTACTGAGATCTCGGATTATTGATTGCGCGAGGTTTTTGAAAGAAATCTCACCCGATTTTGCGGCTTGCGACAATGCATGTGAAATTTGCCGTCCTGAAACTTCAAATATTTTCGCCAATGTTTCTCCTGCTTCTTTTGCTGGGCCATTGACAAATTCACTGAGGCTTAGCGACGCGCCGGTAAGTTCATCTGAAAAATTATTATTGGTCATAAGTTTCTTCTCTTTTTTTATCGCCAAAACGGGCGCTTAGTTTTTCAAAATCGCTGCGGGTCATGGCACTGGATTGGTTTGAAGAATTAGAAACAAGCGCCGCCCATTCTTTTAATGAAAGCTGCCAAAAGCATGGCGGCGCAATGCCAATTCGAGACGCCATTTTTATCATTTCTGGCCATGGGAATTGGGATTGCGGGCATGTCGGTTCGGCATCGCTGTTCATCCTAAAATGCGGCCTCGAAAGTCTGCGCGATTGCAAGCGCGGCGGATTTGGCATCAATGTGGGCTTTTGATAATTCATCGACGGAAAAATGATTGCCGCCAGCGTCAAGCAAAATTGCCAAAACCACTAATATGTCCTGCGCTGAAACTACTGATAATTTCGCGCCCAATTGCTGTATGTTTTCGGTGGCAAATGCGGTTTCCAAGGCAGCCAACGCACCCAACGTAAGGCACAATTTATGGGTTTTGCCGTCGATTTCAAAAGCAACTTCGCCGCGTTTGGAATTTGGAAAAATGCTCATAATGCGGTAAATCCAATTTGCCCGGCTGATGTTAAAGTCATCGAGAATGTCGCTTCAGCGTCATAAGCCCCGCCATATTCAAGCGCAGTGATTATGAATTTGCCCTGCAATGTCCCAAAATCGGGAATTATTAATTGCCAGTCACGGGCATGTTGATTGAAGAAACAAAGGCGAACCAATTCGTCCGACGCCAAGTCCTTAAACACGCCAGAACCAGAAACGGACGCTTCCTTTAGCCCAGCTTCGGGCAATAATTCGCGCCAACTGCCCGGGCTATCGGATGCGGTTCCGTCAATGGTTTTTGATGCCAAAGCAATTGTCCGCGCCTTTAGCCCGCCAATTGTCGTAAAATTTGGGTTTTGCGCCCCGTCAGATATTTTTAGTAAAATATCCCTGCCTGCTTGTAATGCCATTTGATTTTCCTTTTTTACTATTTCGGTTGCTGCTTAAGTTCAAATCGCCTCAGAAATTATTTTGAGCCGAACAACACCATAAAAATTCCGCCCATCAACCGCGCGAAATACGTCTGAATATGCAGTCATCAGCAGCGCAACATGGACTTTATTATTGCTCGGTTTGGCGCTTATTGCCCAATTCTGAATTGTTTCGATCGCGCAGCGGGCTTCGCGTATGCCAGTGTTTTTGCAGATGATTTCCAAAGTCGCGATATGTTCTTGCGCTTTGTCATAGTCGCCGCCCGCTGGTTTGGTTTCCCAGCGCCGCCATACCGCAAACGGCCATAGCGCGGTTTTAACTGGCGCATCATAGAGCCTTATTGGATTGCCTAATGCAGATTGAACCAAGCGGTTTTGCTTGAGGCTTGCCTCGATTGCGTCACGGGTTAGAGTTGCGCTCATAATTGCACGCCCCTATCAATTTCACCAACAGGGTTTTTGATTGGTTCATTGTCGCGCTTGGCAATCGCCGTAGCGATTTCTTCCAAGATTATTTGCTTATATTCACTTGGAATTTCGCCCGCCGCACTGAAGCCAGCTTGATAATCAATTTGAATAGAATATTCCCAGTTTTTGATAAAAAACTTGTTTGCTTCCAATTTTATCAAACCATTCGGCGCAGCGCGAACCACACCATTTTCGTCAAGGATTTGAACCGCAACCAAAGCTGAGACTGGGGTGAAATGGGGGCGCAAAAATGCGCTGGGCCCCGCTTTCACCGACAAATTAAACGCATTTTGAATATCGGCACCCGTGAAAACTTCACGCACCGTCCTTGTCACCAAAGCCTTGTGATATTTGTTTTCAACTTTCTCAATCGCGGCTTTGATAAACATCGTCAAAATGCCATCATCTTCATCTGTGCCTAAGCGCAAATAAATGCGGGCTTCTTCAATGTTAATTGCCGAGCTTAAAGGTGGTGCCAAAATTACATGCGTCATCGCTTTGTCCTAACTTGCTGCGAATTTCATCAATTTGATTGCTGAGAAATCTTGGACACCGCCGCCAACGCGCTTGGTGACATAAAACAAAACAAATGGCTTATTTGAGTATGGATCGCGCAATACTCGCACGTCGGTTCTGTCCACAATCAAATAGCCTTTTTCAAAATCGCCATAAGCAATAGAGTGGCTGTTAGCGGCAATATCTGGCATGTCTTCACATTCATAAACCGCATAACCAAGCAAAGTTGTTGGCTGGCCAGAAACCAAAGAAGGTTGCCAAATATAATTGCCATTGCTGTCTTTGAATTTGCGAACTTGGCTTAGAGTGCGGCGGTTCATCAAAAATGATGAATTTGCCCGATATGGGGTTTTTGGCGCATAAGTTAAATCCACCAATTTATCGACTGGATTTGCAGTGGCAAAAGCGCCCGCTGCACCCGAAGCCACATATCCCAAATCGCCATAAGTCTGAACATTATCGGCAACAATATTATAGGCAAGCAAGCCTTTTGGTTTATTGGTGCCATCACCACTAATGAAGGCTGCGCCTTCGGCGACCGCGAAACTTTGCGCGATTTCTGACGCTAACCAGCTATCAATATCAACTGCTGCATCGTCAAGCAAAGTTTGGGTTGCTGCAGCAAGCGCGTAAATTTCACCAATTGGAAAACTCAGCAACTCCAAATTAGGAGTATTGGTTTGCGCGCGCGCACCAGTTTCGGCAACCCAACCAGCTTGTGCGCTTGTGGTTGAAACTGGCTTGCGAAAATTGCCCGAAGTGGTTGGCCGCACCGCTGCAATCCGCCGCATTGGTGAAATGGAGGCCAAAGTGCGTTCGATAATTGCCTGCACTTCAGGAGGCGCAACGTGACCACCGTCAGAAGCAACCGACGATGACAAGGATTTTGCTTCAATCCGCGCAATCGCGTTTTCATCACCGCGACGCATATAAGAAGTCCAAGCATTTTTGCGTTCAGTATCAACAAGATTTTCAATACTGGCTTGTGGCCGACGGCTTACCAAAGAAAGGCGGTCTAGGCTTGATTGCGCGTTGGAAAGTGCGCGGTCAATACGATCCACTTTTTCTTCCAATAATATGTCGCTTGCGACTTTGCGCTCAATTGCTTCAAGGCGTTCATCATTGGCATTTTGAAAGGCATGAAATACGCCCATCAATTCATTTTGCGCTTGGCGAGTTTCAATATTCGCCATGCTTTTGGTTTCAGAATTTTCTGTTTTCATTTTCTACTCCTAGGTTGAAATTATGCGGCTAATTCTTGCGCCGCTTGGTGATGCCGAACCCTAAGCCTGGCTCGTTGTTGCATTGGAAAGCCGACAAGGGAGATTTCCCTTAAGTCGATAGATTTGAGGTTGCGCCCGCCACCGCGAATTGACGTAAAATCGAGCGCGCGAAACCCAATTGAGAGGCCGTCCATTTGCGCAGATTGGATAAGTGCGCGGGCAAGTTTGGCCTCAGGCGCATGATCATCAAGCACGCCTTCGACCCAAAGCCCGATTTCATCCTCGACCACTTGCAACCATTCACCGATTGGTTTTTTGCTATCATGTTGATACAGCATCCGAATTGAACGCGCGGGTAGCCGCAACAAGCTTTGCGCAAATGCGCCTTTTTCGACAATGTCGCCGGCAAGGTCTTTGACCCCGAAAATGCTCGCATAACCCGCGATTACATAAGCGCTCATGGCTTAAACCCCTGATTATCGAGGCGCACTTCAATGCGGTCCAAAGTCGCGGTTGCCGAAACCATTTGCGCCTCAAGGCGCGCCATACGTTCGGCAATCGGGGCCTGTTGATTTACGCGAACTTCAATGACATCCAGCCGATGCGCGGCGGCGCCAAGCCACATTAAGGCGGCAACCGCTTGTATCAAAAATGTCAGAATTATTGCCAGCGTTACGCGGTTATCAAACCACGCTGACTTGATTGCCACTTCGCTCATTGCGGCGCTCCTGCATAATTCGGGACAAGGCCTGCCAATGCACGTTTTTCTGCGACATCGAGGAAGTTTGCGGCTTCCAAACGCGCCCACAATGCCTCACGCTCTGTAACCAGCGCTGAAACTTGCTCCAAATCTGGCGTGACATTTATTGCTTCATCTGACCAAGCGCCAAGAAAGACCGTAAGCGAATTGGCGAGTTTATTGACCAGTGGCAAAACGCTTTGTCGCCAAAATGCGTTATTGGCTTCTTTGTAATTTGAATATGTATTGTCACCAGGAATACCCAAAAGCATTGGCGGCACACCAAATGCCAGTGCAATGTCACGCGCGGCGGCACGCCGTGCTTCAACAAAATCCATTTCTTGCGGCGTGAGTGACATTGGCGACCATTCAAGCCCGCCTTCCAATAATAATGGCCGCCCCGCATTTGTTGCGCCGGTATGGGCAAGTGTGAGTTCGGCTTTTAACCGCTCAAACTGCTCATCGGAAAGCCGCTCATTGCCTTGCGTGCCGCGATAAACCAGCGCGCCAGACGGCCTTGCCGCATTATCAATAAGCGCTTTGTTCCAAGCACCGCCAGCATTATGAATGTCAATCGCACAAGCCGCAGCTTCAATTGGCGATTGGCCATAAAGATCGTCGCATGGATTAAAGAGCTTGAGATGCAAAACGTCGGACTTGCCACTAATTGAGTCTCGCCAAAGGCGGCGCGATTTGCCCTGGGTGGTTTGCTCCCAGCCAATTGGCCAACCATTCGGGCCACCAATGATGCGCATTGTATCGGGGCGAAGCACGCATAATTCACGCGGCTCGCCGTCAATCGAAAGCATTTCAAGATAGGCATTGCCGGCTATTTGAAGATGGCCAATGAAAGCCTCAATTAGCTCAACGCCAGTTTGTTCAAAATTGGGTTTGGTTATTAGGGTTTGCAGCGCATGGGGCTGGCCATCATTATCAAGCGCACGCAATGGAACCGATGCAACAGCTTCAGCAATTAAACGAACACAGCGATAGGCAATTGGGTTTTGCCGATAGCCTTCGCGCGCCAATGCTGCATAGTCGCGCGGTGTCCAAATCGGCTGACCAAGATTTGAAAACGCCATGTATGATTCCGTGGATTTTTGATCCATAGCATTTGAGTGAACTTTCATTCGTGGTGAAAAGAGCGAAAATATTCGTTGCGGCAATTGCATTTCCTTTTTGATTTCGATTATTGTTAAATTGCGCGGGCTCTTGGGCGATTATTGCGACCAAGTAATAAGTGACTTATCGCCCAGACCATTGCGTCCATTCTGTCTGGGCTTTTGCTAAAGCAATCGGCGCCAAAGCGGCACATTTCGTCTTCTAGTTCCGGGAAATATGAACGATGCGCGACACGGTTTTGGGCATAAAGCAAATTAACGGGTTCGGCGCGTTTGCGCTTGGATTTGCTCGCGTGAACTAAGTGAATGGGCGCTTCGCTTGCAGCAAGACGTAAAACTGACAATAACATTTCGCCGCCTTGGTTGCTTTCGGCGATAATTGCGTCAGCATCAAATTGTTCAAATGCGCTTGCAATGACATTGGCCCAAATTTCGGGTTTTTGACCTTTGGTGGTTAGGTCGGCCAAAATTGCGGCCTTGGTAATCCCAGCGTCTTGATACGAACCCGCGACTATAATTCCGCAAGCATCGGCTTTGTTCCCCGATGTAATTGGCGGATCAACCGCAATGATAATTCTATCAAATTGGGTTGGGATTTCTTGCTTGCGGGCCTTTTCAATATCGGCGCGGCACCAAAGTGCGCCTTCAGGATCGTCGATCAATTCGCCATATAATTCTTGGCGCGCAAAGGCGCTATCGCCATAGCGTTTTGCTAAATCGGCAACCACGCCGGGCGCAAGGTTTGCGATGTTCTCATGGGTTGCCGAGTGTGAAAGCACGCAATTTTCATCGGCTAATAAATCTTTGACCCAAGCAACTGGTCGCGGGGTTGTTGTAAACATCATGCGCGGGTTTTCACCAAGTCGCATTGCGGGCCGCAGAACGTCAAAAACCGCATTACCATCGGGCCAAGCCGCTAATTCATCGCCCCACGCGAGGTCAAATTGCGGGCCACGCAAGCTATCTGGAACTTCGGCGGAAAATAACATCGCCACTGCGCCATTGGGCCAAACCACACGCCTTCGTGATGGTTCAAACTTAGGGCGAAAGCGTTTGGGTGCGGTGTTGACAATGCCAGAGCGACCTTCGACCATTACGTCGCGCACGTCAGCGAAAGTTGGGCCAATTAGGGCAATATTTTGGGCGGTTTGGGTTTCCACTGCTTCACACACCCACTGTGCTGCTGCACGAGTTTTTCCGGCTCCGCGCCCGCCGAGAAACAGCCAAGTCCGCCAATTTCCCTTTGGTGCAATCTGGCTCGGACGCGCCCAAAACGGCCAATCCTCCATTATCTGCTCCAGACGATGCTGCGGAAGCGTCGCCAATAATTGTTTTAGTTTCCATGGTGGCAGCAATGCGAGCGAGGCGGCGTTCAAGCACAGCGAATAATTTATCGCGTGCGATGCGTCGTTTGGTGATGATGTCAATTGGCCTATCCATAAAATGCTCCAGTAATTTTTGAGGGCATATGGATTATGATTGAATAATAAACCCGTGGGATAGGCTAAGGAGTGTTTCCAGAAACCTATTGATTTATTAGGAATATTTTTCTCCTATCGAACAGATAACGCAATTCGGTGGAGCAAATTTAGGGCAAAATTTCTAACAGTGCCATTCGCATTATTGGCTATCTGGAAGCGTGAATCACTTTACAAAATTGTGACAAATTTAGGGGAAAATGATGGGCACGCCCTATCGCGCAGACATTTTGGAAAAAGACGCGGCGGCAAAACAGCGCCATCAAGCAAAAATTTGGGCCATTGTGGTGTTTATGTCGGTGGCGTTGTCACTTGGCGCGCTTATGATTTACGACCATTTTCTTGGCGACATCCCAAAAATTCACAACAAAGAAGAAGTGTGGACAGCAAACCGCCCGAAATCACTTGAAGTTGTTGATAAGGACGGCAATACCATCGCCATTCGTGGGCCACGTTATGGCCGAAGGACTTCGGTTGACGTAATTCCGTCTCATGTTCTTAAAGCATTTTTGGCGGTGGAAGACGCGAGGTTTTTTGAGCATGAAGGCGTGGATCTTTGGGCAGTTTTTCGGGCGATTTGGGAAAATATTGTCGCGGGGCATACAGTCCAAGGCGCGTCCACCATTACTCAGCAATTAGTAAAAAACGTATATCTCGGGCCCGAGCAAACTTTGAAGCGCAAAATTCAAGAGCTTGTTTTGGCTTGGCAAATTGACAGAAAATTCACAAAAAAGGAAATTTTGGAAATTTATTTGAACCGTATTTATTTCGGTCAAAATTCATATGGAATTGGGGCGGCAGCTTGGCATTATTACCAAAAACGCCCGCAAGATTTAACCCTCGGGCAGGCTGCAATGCTTGCAGGGCTCCCCAAAGCACCGGGGCGTTTGGCGATAAATCTTGCGTCAAGACCAGCTATTGAACGGCGCAATGTGGTTTTGTATCGAATGGTTACAGCAGGTTTTATATCGGAAGAATTGGCGCGAGCGACTGCTGCTGAACCAGTGATTGTGAACATTGCCACCAACCCACCTGAAGGCGAACTGGCTTATGCAATTGATATGGCGTCAAAAGAAATTGATGCAATAAGCCCGGCGATTTCGCCTGACAGAATTGCGCGTTTGACTATTGATTTAAGATTGCAGCAAATCGCAGTCGAAACAATTCAAAACGCCATCGAGCGAGCAGGCCCAAATTCAGGTGTTACCCAAGGCGCACTAATCGCGATTGATAAACGTGGTCGAATTTTGGCTATTGTTGGTGGGCGAACCTATAGTGAAAGCCAATTTAATCGCGCTATCCAAGCAAAACGGCAACCAGGGTCAACTTTTAAGCCTATTGTTTATGCTACGGCACTTGAATCTGGCATGACGCCAAACACGGTTCGAGTGGATAAACCCGTTAACTTTTCGGGTTGGCGACCACATAATTTTGGCTCACGCTATGCTGGAGCAGTAACGCTCTCGACCGCGCTGACCCGCTCAATAAATACCGTCGCTGCGCAATTGGCGTCGGAAGTTGGAATTGATAAATTAATTTCGACGGCTCATCGCTTGGGAATAGAAAGTCCACTTTCGCGAAATTTGGCAATTTCATTGGGTGCAGGGGAAGTGACCTTGATGGACATGACCAGAACTTATGCGACTTTTGCCAATGATGGCGTGAAAGTAGATCCATTTTTGATTGAGCGAGTGGATACGACACGCGGGACGATTGCTTTTGAACGGCGAACTCGTGTGCCAACCCAAGTTTATGACCCAGCGCGCGCGCGGCAAATGACAGCAATGCTATCAGACGTGATTGCATTTGGCACCGGCCAACGCGCACAATTACAAGACGGGCGCGAAGCGGCGGGAAAAACTGGCACTTCATCAAATTTTCGTGACGCTTGGTTTATTGGCTATACTGCTGATATTATTTGCGGAGTTTGGATTGGCAATGACGAATTCAAACCAATGGCTGGGGTTTCGGGTGGAACCCTGCCCGCGCATATATGGGCGAGTTTTATGAATAAGGCCCATGAAGGCATGCCAAATTCACCGCTACCGACAATGGACGATCTTAACCAACCCGATATTGCAAATTTAATTAGATTTTATCAATCATTATCCGAATTTTTTGCATCGGCCGGCGGTGCCCAATTGTCGCCGCTTGGTGTCAATCAACGCTTGGCAAAAAGCCAAACCCCGCCTACAGCAGCTCCTGCAACTCCTGAAAATGAGAAGCCGAATTCGCAGCCTGCGAAAAACCAAATTCCCTCTTGGAAAACTAAGTAACAAGACCCCATTAAATTTTATGAGCCGAGACATTATTTTACAATTAAAAGACCTGTGCCTCACACGTGGCGCAGTTCCACTTTTTTCGGGCGTGGATTTGACTTTGGTCTCGCGCGAAAGAATGGCATTGGTAGGACCAAATGGCGTCGGCAAGTCAACGCTCCTGCAGGTTATTTCCGGGGATTTGGAATATGACAAAGGCGAACGCGTTGTTGCGAATGGCGCAACTATTGTGGTGCAAGAACAGGAAGCTGATTTTGGCAATGCCACAGATTTGGTTGAATGGGTGATGGGCGGAATTGGCGGCCAAGACGTCGAGCTTGAAGGCGCAAGACGTGCGCGAGCATTGGCAAGCTTAGATAATTTTGGCCTTGCCGCCGATAAAAACCTAAAGACACTTTCAGGCGGCGAAGCACGGCGCGCGGCCCTTGCGCGGGCATTTGCAGCAGAAGCGGATTTAATGTTGCTGGATGAACCGACAAACCATTTGGACATAGCCGCAATTGAAGATTTGGAAATCAAATTAAAGGCCTATAAAGGCGCAATTTTGGTTATTTCCCACGATAGGAAATTTCTTGAAAATATTTCGACTTCTTGCCTCTGGCTCAGAAATGGCAAAGCCAAAAAATTAACATCTTCATTCAAAAAATTTGACGAATGGGCGCAAGGAATTGAGGCGCAAGAGCAAAAAGCGTTTGAAAAATTGGATCTGCAATTGCAAGACGAAAATCGCTGGCTTGCGCGCGGTGTAACTGCGCGGCGAACCCGCAATCAAGGCCGCTTGCGCCGCCTTTATGAAATGCGCGAACAAAGAGTGCAAGTGCTGGCAGCTATGCGTGGCGCGGCGGCGAATGTTACTGCAAGCACTGGTGAGATTTCCTCAAAACTGGTTTTGGAGGCCAAAAACATCAATAAATCCTTTGATAAACGTGGAGTATTGGTTGAAAATTTGGATTTGCGGATATTGCGGGGGGATCGCATCGGCATTGTTGGCCCCAATGGTATCGGTAAATCAACTTTGATAAAAATGCTGGTTGGCGAAATCGCGCCAGATAGTGGAAATATAAGGCGTGCGAAAAATCAAACGCTCGCCTATTTAGACCAAATTCGGGTGAAATTAGACCCGAAAGCGACATTATGGGAATTATTTGCGCCACTAGGTGGGGATCAAATAATGGTGCAAGGGGTTCCGCGCCATGTGGTTGCCTATGGCAAAGAATTTTTGTTCACACCGGCCCAATTGCGGCAACCATTGGGGTCATTTTCTGGCGGCGAACGCAACCGCGTTTCCTTGGCATTGGCTTTAGCCAAATCGTGCAATTTGATGGTTTTGGACGAACCAACAAATGATCTTGATATGGATACTCTGGACGTTTTAGAAGATGTTCTGGCCAAGTTTGAAGGCACAATTATATTGGTTAGTCACGACCGCGCATTTTTGGACAATGTCGTCACCTCAACTTTGGCGCCTTTGGGCAATGGGAAATGGATTGAAACTCCGGGCGGTTGGAGTGAGTTGGAAAGCCAAGGGCTTCATCTAGTTTCACCCAAGCCAAACAAAACCACAGCCACTAAAACGGCACCAAAAAAAGAAATAATATCGAAACCACAAGTCCGACTTAGCTATAAGGAAAATTATCGGCTTGAAGAAATCACCAAAGCAATGCCAAAGCTTGCGGCGCGCATTGAGACACTCTCGGCGACTTTGAATGATCCCAATTTATATTTGGAAAATCCCGCAAAATTTGACCAATTAAGCCAAGAACTCAACCAATCAAAATCTGAACTTGAGAAAATAGAACACGAATGGCTTGAATTGGAAGAAAAGAAGGCAATCTTAGAGCAGTAATTACTAGGGTCAGGACCCATTGAATTGGCGAAAAAGCCGTAAAAATGGCGAAATAGTGGGCGTGAAGATTGCGAAAAGAGGGTTTATCCCCTCTTTGAGTGAGATTCGCGCCCAATATGAAGTCATTTTGGCGGCTTTACGTCTATTCAATGAGTCCTGACCCTAATCTTAATCCAATATTTACCGCTTCAGCGCACCGTTTCTTGCAATGATAATACGTTCAGGAGTGAGTTGTGCGCAAACAAGGTCTATTCAATAGGAACGCAATGGCGGTTTTGGCGTTAAGCGCAACAATGGCAATCGGACATACCGCATTTGCCCAATCAAGCAATGTGCCAAGCTGGAATAGCCCAAGAGCACCATCTACCAATACACCAATCACTGAAACTGCTGATGCTTGCGCGAATATTTGTTCGGCTTCCGCCATGTGCGCTTCTTATAGTTTTAGGCCCTTTCCCGCCATTCGCGGCGGACGCAGTGGTGGCCAATGCCAATTTAACCGTACCAGTGTTCCTAATTTTGAAAATGGCGTAATAAGTGGTTTGCCAACTCGCTCATCAGCTATGGCCACAATCGCCCAAGCCACGCCGCCAAATCGCACCGCCGTTTCCGCGCCACGTCAAGCCAGCGCCAATAATGTTGCGGCTGGCAGTAATTACAATGGAACCAGAGGCGCGAATTATTCGGTTACTCCATTGAACCAAAATCGGCCAACCAATGCCGTTGCATTAAATAACTCACAACCGCCGCCAGCTGCTGCCCCTTCATCGCGAACTGGCGCGGCAATTAGTTTTGAGCGTCCAAATACAAGCGCCCCAGTAACTCGACCGCCGCAAACACCGCCGCCGCCACCAAGCCAAACCGCGAGGGCAGCGCCACAACCAACCGCGCCAACCCAAACCACGGCGCGCGCATTGCCACATTCGAGGTCACCGTCAACGCCCGCAACCCAAGCAGCACCTTCGCACACAGCAAATGCAGCACCTGCCGCCGCGCCAACCCAACGAACTGCCGCAACTGGTATCGAACAATTTCGCGGTCCAGACGGCATGATTGATGCAGCAGAAATGCGGCGGGCTCAATTACGCAACCAACAAGCGCAAAATACTCCGCAATATTCTGTGCAAAACCCTTGGACTAGCGCCGCTGATGAACAATTAACTGGCCGCGCGACTGAAGGCGTGGATTGGACGCAGACAAGGCCAGTTCCAACAGCAGCCGAACCTACCCCGACACGACGTGCAGCCACTGACACTTCATCAAGCCAAGAAAACCAAAGCCGTAACACCGACGAAGCCGAGCCAACCACGCCAAGCGCGAGTCCACGCGGTCCTTTAAGAAAACGGGCGCAATAATAAGTTATTTCTTGAAAAAACTCCACAATTCCACATTTTGTTTACCTCAATGCGCTATAATGCAAGTGAGGTTCAAAAATGGAAACTGGCGCTAGATACACAAAATT
Source organism: Hyphomonadaceae bacterium (assembly GCA_009773395.1). GTDB lineage: Bacteria > Pseudomonadota > Alphaproteobacteria > Caulobacterales > Aquidulcibacteraceae > Pseudaquidulcibacter. The sequence goes on from WRPI01000006.1 coordinate 85,133, forward strand.
ACTCGAAATCGCGCATGAAACATCAAGCGAGCGACGCCGTGAACTTCTTCATGAAGTGACTGATTTGTTCTTTGAAAGCCACGCGACTTCGACACCAGCCGAGCAACATATGTTTGGTGATCTAATTGGCAAAGTCGCGTTTGACCTCAACAATGAAGTTCGTAAGGAACTCTCAGCGCGTTTTATCGGTGGCCAAGCTCCGCGCAATTTGGCCTTGGCTTTGGCGGACGATGTTTTAGAAGTTGCTGCCCCAATTTTGCAGCATACGAAATCGCTTACTGATGAGGATCTCGTGAAAATTGTCCAAAATAAAGGAACCCATTATCAGATTGCGGTGTCAAAACGTGACGAAGTTTCTGAAGTGCTGTCCGACGCTTTAGTCACGCACGGCAATGATGATGTTCTAACTCATTTATTGCGCAATGAAGGCGCGCAAATCTCCGAAATTACTTATGATAAAGTTGTCACTAGAGCCGAAGCCAATCCAGATCTTCATGGGCCAATGGTAGCGCGCAAGGCAATTCCGCCTGAAGTATTGAACCAATTATATTCGATGGTTTCAGGGCCAATGCGTAAAGAAATCTTGGAACGCAATCAGAATTTAAGCCCAGAAGAAGTTGAAGCGGCAATGGCACGGGCGCGCACCAAAATTGGTGTTCAAACTGGGGCATTGCCCGCAGATTTTGAAGCGGCGCAAGCTCGCCTAACCGAACTTAGTGCGCAAGGTGAGCTTGACCCAGGGCAATTGCCAAATATATGGCGTAGTGACGACACCACATTGTTCGCACTCGCTTTTGCCCAAATAGTCGGAGTAGATTATTTCGCGATAAGTAAATTGATTAATTCCGCAGATGTTGATGGCATGGCAATGTTGTGCCGCGCCAAAAATTTCCCACGCGCACTTTTTGTTAGTATTGCCGCACTAACCATTGGGAATAATGGTATGGAAGACGCAGCAAAACTGGGCCATTTATATAATGAAGTGCCAGTTGAAGCTGCGCAAAGGGCGCTGCGTTTCATGCAAATAAGGACGGCGACCGCCAAAGCCGCATAACGTTTTATGCGATTTCGCGTTCTTTAATCGCTGTAAACGCAATTTTCGGGAATTTTTCGGCGACATAGCCAATTTCCCAGTTGTTTTTGGCAAGGAAAACGGCATCGCCATCTATATCCCGCGCGATTCCTGATTTATTGCGATCCACAAAATTGTCCATGTCGGATTTGTTTGCCGCTGCAATCCAACGGACACCATTGAAAGTGCAGGTTTCAAAAGTTGCGAGCAAGCCATATTCGGCCTTAATTCGTTCGACCAAGACGTCAAATTGCAAAGGACCAACCGCGCCGACAATCAAGTCAGCCCCAATTTCTGGACGGAATAATTGGGTCACACCTTCTTCCGACAGCGCTTGTAGGGCCTTTACTAAATGTTTGGCTTTAAGCGGGTCTTTCACAAAAACTCGGCGCAGAATTTCAGGTGCAAAATTTGGAATACCCTTGAAATTGATATTGCCAGATTGTGACAAACTATCGCCGACACGCAAAACACCATGATTTGGAATGCCTATAATATCACCAGCATAAGCTTCTTCGGTAAGCTCACGGTCTTGTCCGACAAACATCATTGGATTATGGACGCCAATTTGTTTGCCGCCAGAAGTTTTCAAGCGCATTCCACGTGTGAATTTGCCCGATGCAAGGCGCACCATGGCGATACGGTCGCGGTGGTTTGGATCCATATTTGCCTGAATTTTGAATACAAAGCCTGCAACTTCGGCGTCATCTGCGTGAATTTCGCCTGCAACTCCTTTGATATTCGCTTTGCTATTATGCGGTGGTGGCGCATATTGCACCAAGCCATCAAGCAAATCCAAAACCCCAAATTGGCGCAAGGCTGAACCAAAAAATACAGGCGTCATATGGCCTTCACGAAATGATCTTAAGTCAAAATGCGCGTAACCGCCCTGCACTAATTCTGCACCATTCTTCAATTCTTCTTGTTCGGCAGCACTTAAAATCGTGCCAATTTCACTTATTGGAATTCTATCATGGGTAATAAGGCCCTGTTGGCGAGCCACTGGGCGTGAAAATGCGACAAATTCATTGGTTCGCAAATCCAACATGCCTTTGAAGCGTTGCCCCGAGCCTTGGGGCCAAAAAATTGGCGCGGGGTCCAGCGCCAGTTTTGCCGCCACTTCGTCCAATAATTCCATCGGGTCTTGGGCTTCGCGGTCCATTTTATTTATGAAAGTAATAATTGGAATATCGCGCAAACGGCATACTTCAAATAATTTCAAAGTTTGCGGCTCGATGCCCTTGGCGGCATCAAGAACCATAATCGCTGCATCCGCTGCGGTCAAAGTGCGGTAAGTATCTTCCGAGAAATCCTCGTGACCCGGAGTATCGAGCAAATTGATAACATTGTCGCGATGTTCAAACGTCATAACCGCAGACGAAACCGAAATGCCGCGTTCTTTTTCGATGTTCATGAAGTCGGACTTCGTGCGCCTTTGTTCACCGCGCGCACGAACAGCGCCAGCCATGCGGATTGCGCCGCCAGTTAAAAGCAAGTTCTCAGTAAGCGTGGTTTTGCCAGCATCTGGATGCGAAATAATCGCAAACGTGCGGCGGCGTGAGGTTTCTTGGGTTAATTCGTTCATTATTGCCGCCTTTTAGAGGCTTTTGGCAATTGGTCAAAGCCAAGTTACACATTGCGGATAATAATCGGGTTATTGTAACGATAGAGCTTTGGGACGGAAGAAATTTATGCCGCCATTTTTTTCCACACGCCTTCATTGATGACATGCGAATTGAGCCGACCTTGTTCTTGCAACGAATTTAGCGTTCCGAGGACGGTTATCCCCACAGTTCCAAGCCGAAATGCAACTTGATGCGGGTGTTTTACTTTTGCGCCTTGCGGCACAAACATCGCGCAATTGGCGCCAGATTTGGAAGCAATTAAATAAGCCAAGGCGGCAGCTTTAACTGGGTCGGTTTTTTGAAGCTCTGGCGATTCAACAAATGCAGTTTGCATAGCAGTCACAGCATCGGCAATTGTGCAAGTGGTCGCAAACGACATTGGCATGCCAGACGAGACCAAAATGTCTGAACCACCTAAAAATTTGAAAACTCTGTCATTTAATAGAAAAAGCAATGCATTACTCCGAATGATTGTCCATAACATAACAAAGTTAAAATAGTCTGCATAAGCCTATAAATAAGCCTATTCAACCGGTTCAATTAGGAAATTGCGGCCATGTTTATCTTCAATTTCGACAACCCAAAGGTCACGATCTTGCGCAATGCGTTTTTGGATATATTGATCTATGGCAAATTCGCGGCTTCGTTCTACGCTGCCGTCAAGGCGTTGGTTTGGTTCAAAACGAACGAAAATCACATCACCTGACATGTTTCTCGATGGAACTAAAAGTTCGGCTGGGCAATTAAGCGAAGCGGTTTTAACAATCACAGACCCGACGTCCAAATCGCCTTTCTTTACAACATATGCCGATGCACCCGCGATTTGCGCCCGCGCAATTAGCGCCCCCACCCAAATTTCGGTTTTTAATTCGTGAAGCATTTCGGAACTCTATAAGTGTTTTACCTGATGTTAAAGGAAAAAGCCCATTGTTAGGCATGGCAAAATACAAAATCTTGGCGCTTCTGGCGCTTTTGGCACTTCCTTTCGTCACCTCGCCCACCAATGCGCAAGTTAGCGGTGAAGAACGCGTATTTGCTGAACGCGTCGCCATGCTGACAATTGATGGACGTTGCAACTTATTCACTCCGCAGCAAAGGCGCGCGCTTAATGCATTTATGATGCAAGCCCGAGGTTCAATATTGCGCGCTGGGAATGACATTGAGAGGCTCAATTTAATTGCGTATCAATCGCGCAATGGTGTCGCCAGCAAATCCTGTTCGGACCCACAAATAATAGGCGAGGCCGCGCGAATAAAGCGAGCGTATTCAGCTTGGCGAATGCAAATGATTGCGGAGTTTCCCGGGACTTCGCGCAGTTGGACCGCAAGCCGTGCTGGTGTTGATAATTGGCGGGCATGGCAAGAACTGGGCCAAGGCGCGCGCGCGGGTTTTGTATTTGCCCCGAATGGTCTGGTTTTTGGTATTGAAGTTCCAACCCAAAACATTGGCACAGCAAGAGTTTATTTGCGCGACGCCAGACGCATTGGATTGCCGCGCGCCAATACAAACCTTGTCCCCCCTGCCCGTTCTGGTAGCAATGTTTATAACGCAACAGCCTTTGCGCCAGCTCAATCAAAAGAAACTGTCCATAGTGCGACGCGCAGTGGGGTTTTGGTAATATTTTCGAACGAAGTTACCCGCGCCATCATAGCGCTTGATCCGCGCGATTGTTTTGAAATCGAATTGGTGTCGCGCGAAGGACGAATTAGTCGCTATGTCGTTGAAGTTGGCGATGTTATTGCGGCTTTTGCGCTTGGCGCGGAAGTCTAGGTCACAGACTCATTAAAAAGGGTGTTAAAGCCGTAAAAAGGGCAAAATAGTTAGGGCAAAGATTACGAAAAGTGGGTTTATCCCCTCTTTGAGTAAGATTTGCCCTCAATATGAAGCCATTTTGACGGCTTTTCGCACTTTTTAATGAGTCTGTGACCTATACGTCAGTATTTGCTACTTTCGGAAGTTCAATTGACACTTCAGTTCCAACTCCAATTTTCGAACTTACTTCAAACTTGCCACCATGCATTTCAACTAGAGTTCTTACCAGTGCCAATCCAAGCCCAGTGCTGCGTGCACCGGGGGCAGTATTTTCAGAACTAAGATATGGCTCGCCAATGCGTTTTAGCTCATCGTCACCCATGCCACGACCGCTATCAGCGACTTCAATCCAGACAGTATTTTCGTCATCAAACACGCGGACTTCAATGTTTCCGCCGGCGGGAGTGAACTTTATTGCATTAGAAAGCAGATTTAGGAAAATTTGCCGCAGGGACTTTTCGTCTGCAAATAACAAAATATCCGACGCGCCAAGATAGTCAATATTTACCTGACCGCGATTGGCCGAACCCGATAAAATTCTTATCGCGTCTTTGGCGATTTTTGATAAATCGACTTCGTCTTTTTTCAAGAAATAGCGGCCTGCTTCAATTTTTGACATGTCCAAAAGATCGCCAACCAAATCCAACAAATGCTTGCCGCTTTGGTGAATTAGCTCCATATATTCTTGATATTGGGGCGATAATTTGCCGAAAAGCCCTTCGCGCATTATGTCAGAAAATCCTAGAATAGCATTAAGCGGCGTCCTTATTTCATGGCTCATCTCGGCGATAAACCTAGTTCGCCCATTGGCGCTCTCTATGGCAGTTTTGGCTTCTGCTTGTGCTTGTGATAGTTTTTGCGAGTAAGTATTTGCGCCGAAAAACTCACTGGCATTATGCAACGCGATTGGAATTAGAAGCGACAAGCTTATGCAATTCGCCAAATAAGCCGGCCAAGCATCCAGAGTTGCCTCGGGCCAAATTCCAAGCGCACTTGTCCCGCCCAAAATAATTGCACACAGAACCGAAACCAATACTCCTTCAGTTTTGTGAGTTTTTGTATAAAGGCCCGATAGCATTGGCCATAATATTGCACTAGAGGTGACGCCAACAAAGCCGCCACCTTGCGAGCCTATCAACAGACTGCTTAGTCCCACCAATGCCAAAGCAATCAAATGGCCAAATCGCGATTTCTTCCAATGCAAAGCCAACATTGCAGCTAGCAAAAGCAATAAACCCAAAATGCTGACTCCATGCCAAATATTATTATTGCGAAATATGACAGCGTGAAGAAGCCCAATTGCAATCACAACCAACAGCCAAAAACGCGCAAGTTCATACCCACCGCCCAACTGAGTTTCTGTGGGCGGAGTTACAATTGCGTCAAAGTTATTCTCGCTTTTGGCTTTATCCATTTTCAGCTAACATATCGATTATGGCTCAAGGTTTTTGTCTTGGGTTATAATTACCATTACATTGGATTATACGATTGGTCGCCCCGTTTCCCTTTTTTGGTGTGGAGCGTAGGCTCAGGACTCACTAATATAGACGAAAATCCGCCAAAATGGCTTCATATTGGGCGCAAATCTCACTCAAAGAGGCGATAAAACCTCTTTTCGTAATCTTCGCACCCACTATTTTGCCATTTTCACGGTTTTTTCGCCACTATTTATGAGTCCTGAGCCTAGCTCATAAACCCATTAAAATATACAGTTTGGCTAAAATAGGGTGTATAGAAAGATATTATGAGCGATATTCGAAACAAACTTGAGCAATTGACAGATGAATTTGAGTTCCTCGAAGATTGGGAAAATAAATATCGCCACATAATTGATCTAGGCCGTAAATTGCCGCAGCTCGAGCCATACCAAAAATCCGATAGCAACAAAGTAAGCGGCTGCGCCTCGCAAGTTTGGCTGATTAGTGATTTTTCTCCCGAGACAGGATTGGTCAAATTTAGTGGAGAATCTGATTCGAGCTTGGTGCAGGGGCTATTGAGCATTTTTATATTTATTTATTCTGAAGCTACTCCTATGGAGATTATTAGCTTGCCACCTGCCGAAGTTTTTGAAAAACTTGGCTTGAATGATGCTTTGACCCCAAGTCGCGCAAATGGTCTAAAATCGATAGCCGCGAAAATAATGGCGTTCGCACATCTCAATTCATAGAAGCCACTGGTTCGGGCACATTGCTGAGCGCGGTTTCAAGGGCTTCTATAAAGTCATCAAAAGCTCTATCATCACGCTTGTCTTCAATTAAATGGCAAGCATGGGCAATGGTGGACCTATCGCGGCCAAAAGCATTGGCCACTCTATGTAAACTCATGCCAAAACCAACATGGGTCAAATACATCGCAATTTGCCGCGCCAAAGCTGCATTTGGCGAGCCCCGTGTAGGCATCAAGAGGTCTTCTTTAATTGATAAAGTGAACCCTGCAACTTCACACGCTAGCCGTGCTTTTGCGCCATCGCGCAGCAAGATTTCTATTTCGGGGTTGCGAGCAAAATCAGTGCTCGGTTTACGGGCCATTGGCGCGGCAAAGGGTTTCGTTTGATGTTGGCTTTTCATTTCTATCCTCGGTTGCCAATTTTGCATTGGCGATTGATCCCAAGGATTGCGAAAAACTTATCCCACGTCAGCCTGCGTGCATCGACAGGCGCATTGGGGCAGGTCAGTGGATTTAATCATAACAAATATCAATTTCTGAAGCGGTTTTACTTCTAGAGCAAGAAAGGTTCAAGAGGGCTTGATTTGGCGCAGGAGTTTTGCGCGGGTTTCAAGGCAATTATCGCAGGAAATATCGGGATATTTTCAAGATAATTACCGCCGAAAATTGTGCAAAAGAACAAGTCAAAGCGAGCCCTCTTGAGCCTTTCTGCTCTATTTAACCTGCTGTAAAACTTGGTCAAACGCCCATTTTGGCGCCCTCGAACCCGCTACGCTCAGATCTAGACCTAATACTTGCTCGACGCAGCCATTTTGCCCTAAGGGCAGCCTTAGCCATACCCGAACTCGGTTCGAACCGTCCAATTGCACAGCGCCAGCCATTGGAATTTTTGCATTGGCCACTGCTCTAATGGTATCCAGAGAACCAGCTATTCCAGTTTTCGTCAGGATTTCGCTTGGGTTATCACCGAACACATCGCGCAAACCCGAGCCAGTCAAACGAACCTTTGGCGATAATTGCTGACCGCAAAATTCGACCAACGAAAGATACGGCAATAAGGGGCCGATGGCACAAATTGAAAATGCAGATCGGCTTGGCATAATTTGGTCGGTCGCCGCGATGCGCCAAACATCGTAAAGAAAAATTTGCTCTTCCAACAGCAGTTGAGAACGAAATTTCGGCACCGATAAACCCCCTGTTAATGTTCTTATCGGTGATTTGGTGCGAATCGCGCAAGAGTCTAGGACTCATTTCAATAAAAATAATTCAGTTTTGCTGCTTTTATTTGTTTCGCTACCGAAATGAAGTTTATTTTACTTGGAGTTACAAATAACCCAAAATTTGACTCAGATTCTATGCTAATCCTTGTCTTGCTTAATTCTTGCGAGTTTAGGTGATTATTGACGAAAAACCAAATGCGACATCCGCGCTGAAACCGAAAAATCCATGATTTCATCACCATCTTGGAGCTTAGCGGCCAGCACAGGTGACATCGCAGATGTTAGTGCCCAGTTCCAATATCTTAACACAGTTTGCGCGCGGTTAGTTGATATTGAATCGAAAACCAAACGGGTTCTCGTATAGGCTGGGTCTGGTTCGGCGTCACTGCCAAGTGGTCGCCTTAAGCCGCGCCACAATGCCATCAAATAGAACCGCTTTAGGCCAGTTGCTTTACACAATATGGCAATCGCTTCACCGCCTGGATCTGACAGAATTTGCGCGCTACATGCCGGCTTTATGCCAGAAAGAAACGCGATTTCCGTTAGTGTTTCCATATTGAAATCACGCTCCAAAGCTTCAATGGCACCTTCTAGACTTCCAAATGGGCTTTTTTCTGCTGCGGCACGGTTTCTTTGCCGCCTTTCAATGAATTGCAGGCTTTTGCGCACTAATGGATCTTGCCAGCTTTCTTTTGCTGCGCGTGGAAATAGGTCCTGTGCGGCTTCAAGCAAAGTAATACGTTCAACAGCAAAGCGTTGCAAAATCCGTTTACGGCCTTCCTCATCGGCCCACCAAAACATTGTCAGCGCTTGTGAGGGTTTAATTTCCGGACGCTTGAGCAATAATGGAACTAATGATAGCTCACTTTTGGACATCGCCGTGATTTTTTCAGTGGCTGGATGCGCAAGCTTTGAACCTTCATTCTTGAGCAAAGCGATACATACTTCCAATTCTTCATATTCTGCCAATACGTCCGAAACCACCTCATTGACCAATTTGCGCTGCGCAATTAGCAAGCGATGTTCAGTAGTTACGTTAGGCGATGTGGCAACTGCAATCAAATCCGAATCATTAAAGCTTGTGCAAATTTGAATAAGCGGAGTCGCGACTTCAATATCATCGCGCGCAAGAAAGCGAAGCAATAAAGATGGCGCATCGTGCAATAGTGAAATCCGCTCGGCGCAGCGAACCCTTGTAGCCACATCGCATTCGCGCAACATCTCAATCAAGAGATCCGCTGCCATATGGCGCTCTTGCGGGCTTATTCTGGAAGATGGAAGCCCTACAACGTCTTGAAGTCTACGAAAAAGTGCGGCACGGGTTCGCTGTGGGCCGTCATTGGTAAGCCCAAGTTCTTCGCCCAGCATCGCAGGCGCTTCGCCAATTTCTATTTCAAACTCGTGCATATGATACTCAAAGCGATAATTCGCGCCATCAATATCGGCTGAACTGGTTAAAATATTGTGTCGAAACTGGCATTGCGAGCGGCCGCTATTTACTGATTGGTAACATTATTCGCGGGTAAGGTTGGCGATTTTACTTGCGAACCATTCGCAAACAAGCTAGATGATTTGGAGTTAGCAAGTTAGGAAAATGAATGATGAGAATCGGAAATATTAATGCCACCTTTGCCGTTGTTTTGACATCTGGCTTATTGGGTTGCGCTTCGACCACCCCAACAGGGACAAACAGCGTCGCTGTTAACACAGTTCAAAACGCTGCGGCTGTCAGCGCCGCTGCCATTATCGGTGCGCAGCCATCTGGAATTTACGCAGTTGAACCAACCCACACCAGTTTGGTCTGGCGGGTTCCCCATTTTGGGCTTTCCAATTATACGGCGCGCCTTACCACAATTTCTGGTTCCATTGAGTTCGACGCAGCAAATCCGACAAGATCTACTGTTAATGTCACTGTTGATCCTAATTCTGTGTCAACTACATTGCCGACGTTCGATACTGAAATTGCCACCAACGCATTCCACAGCGATCAATTCCCAACTATAAATTTTGTTTCGACCAATCTGCAGCTGACTGGCGAGAAAAGCGGTACGATGACTGGCAATTTGACTTTTCACGGGCAAACCAAGCCAGTTTCACTTGAGGTGACCTTTAACGGCGCCAATGTAAATCCGTTCACCCGCAAAAACACGCTTGGGTTTTCAGCGCATGGTAAAATTAAAAGATCTGATTTTGGGGTTACTAAATGGCTGCCATTTGTTGGCGATGACGTTGAAATCATTGTAGAAGCAGAATTTGCTAAACAGTAATTTTGATGAAGTTGGGATTTACTTATGACTACTGCAACAAACCAGAACCGCTATAGTCTGGTCGCAATTGGCTTTCATTGGCTTATTTTTGGGCTTTTGGTTTGGCAAGTCGCGATTGGCTGGTCAATGGAAGACCTAAAAGGCGCGGCAAAAATTGCGCCAATGCAATTGCATAAAAGCATGGGTTTTACGATTTTGCTATTATCAATTGCGCGCCTTGGCTGGCGCATTAAGAACCTAGGGCCACCACCGCCACCAAATATGAAGGATTGGGAACTTAAACTATTGAAAATCACGCATTTGGCTTTCTATGCTTTGCTTATTGGTATTCCGTTCTTAGGTTGGGTATTGATTTCTACGTCATCTTACCGTTTTCCAACTTTGTTTTGGGGCATGTTTGAATGGCCAACTTTGCCATTACAAGACCTGAACTTTACCAAGCCACTGCATGAAGCCGCTGAATTTGGTCATTCAAAATTTGTATGGCTTGGCATTTTATTAATGATTTTACATGTAGCCGCCGCAATTAAGCACCAATTCATTGATAAAGATGGCGTGTTAGCGCGCATGCTGCCGTTTTTGAAATAATAAATGACAAACCGAAAATCCATTTTAGTATTTTTGCTCGCGCTGTTTTCTTGCCTGAATTTTTTGGCTGGCAATGGTTTAGCGGCAACAAAAGCTACTTCCATCGTGCCGCAATGGCAAGTCAATGCGCCAAGATCCTCGATTTCTTGGGCAACCACTTGGGCGGGGCAAAATATCAGTGGGAACTTTGCAAATTTTGAAGCAGCTATAAGATTCGACCCCGCCAATTTGGGCGCTTCAAGCGTGGTGGCGACAATTCCAATGTCATCAGTTCGTAGCCCAAGTCGCGAAGCCATGGAAAACCTCCCGCTAGCAGATTGGTTTAATGTTCGCCAATTCCCAACTGCACGTTTTGAAGCGACAAATTTTCGTTTCGTGAGCGGGAATAATTATATTGCAAACGGAACCCTAAATATCAAAGGCGTTAGGTATAATCTTGCTTTGCCTTTCAGCCTCAATATAAATGGCAATGTGGCGACGATGGATGCGCGGACGACACTTGACAGAGTTAATTTGAAAATTGGATTGGATTCAGATTCCTCGGCGGAATGGGTTGCGAGACAAGTGCAAGTCAATATTCACATTGTGGCGACTAGAGCGTAACAAATCCAAAATGACTCGTTTAGCCGCGCCCTTTTGCACGATTAATACCGCTAATTGCTTGGCAAATAATCCATTATTCACCGCGCAACTAACGATATTATTCGCACAAAATTGCTGCAGCAAAATCAAGTCATTTTGAATTTGCTACGCTCTAAATAAAATACTTCCGCTGATCAAACGCCCAAAAGAAAAACGCCGCGACAATCAATAAATAATACGGTTCGGCAGTAACTTCAAACCAGCTCCCAGTTGATATTTCTGCCATTTCAGTTTTCATTATTTCCACGGAAGTTGGCAACAATAATCCAGCCGCAATCACAAATACGCTCAATATTATTGGTGCAAAAAATTGGAAAAATAGACCGAGAGAATCAGAAGATTCTATCGCAGATATGGTCTTGGCAACAAAAGCGGCGTCAGATTGCGCTGACAATCTTCTTTCACGCTCGAATAGGCTCCGAATTTCTCGATCGATTTTTGTGTCAATTTCATCCATTGCTCGATTCCTCCACTATCTTCTCACCTTTCAGCAAGAAGGCAATTTGGGTTCTGGCCCGATTTATTATGCTCTTGACGCTACCAAGTGGCATTTCCATTATATTGGATATTTCCGCATGCGAAAAGCCGTCACCGTAAAACATCTCTAAAACCGCGGCATGTTGGGGCTCGAAATGCCGCAAAATTCGCTCTAATTCTCTGCGCAACTCTGAATCCGAACCGCCAATATTGGCCACTTCTTGTAACTCCAACCAGGATTTATCTCTTGCAGCTCTTGATTTAGATTTTCGAAGGTCGTCCAAGAAGCAATTGTAACCGATTGAAAACAACCAAGACCTGAAACTGCTTTTGTTTTGCCATTTTGCCAGATTTTGCCATGCACGTATGAATGCTTCTTGGGATAATTCCTCGGCGTCGCCATAGTGCCTGGTTAAGCGCAATAGAAAGCGCCTTAATGGCCCATTATGGCGTTTTATTAATTCTTCAAAGGCTCTAGTGGCGCCACCAATTGATAGCGCCACTAATAATTCGTCGGGATGTAAACCCAAAGGGTTAGGTCGCCTCATGCCTAATTCAATGCCTAAATATTATCCTTCACTTTTTGGCAAATTAGAGCGAATTTTCCAAGAAACCAAATTGCCCGCCCCCATCATACCAACCACTATTCCAATTACCGCCAAAATGGTCGAGAAATCTTCATCAAAACTAACAAAATTGCAAAATGCGGCTGATATTATGAAACCAAGGCCAGTTGCAACACCTTGGAGGCCAATTCGCAAATCGCCCTCGGGGGTATTACTCGGCTTTGCCGCCAGCGCCCTAACCGTATTTTCGTCTAAGTGTTGACCAGCTGCTATTGCAGCGCGCAAAGTTTCTTGCCCGGCCGCGCGCGCTTTCCAAGCCATATAGGCCATTAGCGATATAGTCGCGCCCATTACCAAAAATAGCGTTACTGGTATTATGTTATGATCTTCCATTAAATTCTCTCCTTAGTGTAGATATAAGTTAGACGAAGCCAAAGCGGGTTTTGGATGCACAATTATCAAACTTAATGCACTTGGCACGAGTGCAGCAATGGATTATTGGCACTTTGTGGCAAAAATTCTTTCCCCTTACCCAGAGAATATCGATTTGGCGCTCGAAATTTTGCGTGGAGGCGGCTCTATCGGCTTGCCGACTGAAACTGTTTATGGCCTTGCAAGCGATGCCACCAACGCAACAGCGATTGCCAATATTTTTGCCGTTAAAAACCGCCCGCAATTTAACCCATTAATTTCGCATGTATCAGGCCTTGAAATGGCTTTGGAATATGGCGTATTTTCGGAAATTGCGCAAAAACTTGCAAAAGCGTTTTGGCCTGGGCCATTGACAATTGTTGTGCCGCGGCGTGCAGATTGCGCGATTTGCGATTTGGCGTGTGCGGGGCTTGAAACTGTGGCGTTGCGCGCGCCAAAGCACCCAGCAGCGCAAGAAATAATCACGCGTTTTGGCAAGCCGATTGCTGCACCAAGCGCCAATATTTCGGGCAGCATTTCACCAACTTCTGCGAGCGATGTGTTGGCGGAATTGGGCGGCAAAATCGAAATTATTATTGATGGCGGAAATTGTGAAATCGGCCTTGAAAGCACCGTGGTGGCGGTTATCGGTGATGAAGTAACTTTGCTGCGGCACGGCTCTGTTGGCATTGAAGAATTGGCAAGCGTTGCGGGCGTTGAGGTCAACATTGCAAATTTGCACGATGAAAATTCGCCCAAGTCCCCCGGCATGATGTTGCGGCATTATGCACCCAAAACCCAAGTTCGCCTGGATGCGGCAAGTGCAAGCGAAGACGAAGTTTTCATAAGTTTTGGCACCGCTCCGCCGACCTCAATTGGAAAAATCATTCACTTATCGCCAAGCGGCAACTTAACCGAAGCCGCCGCTAATTTATATGCCGCATTGCGCGAGGCCGATAAATTAGGCGCAAAAGCCATTGCAATCGCGCCAATTCCAAATATTGGCATTGGTGCGGCGATAAATGATAGGCTTGGGCGGGCATCGGATCCGGCCATTTAGCGAAGCGGACCCAAACTGGAGACAATATGGCACTCTACTACTACACTAATTATAAGTATGGAATTGAAAATATAGAAAAGAAGAGAGTAAAGATCTCAACATTTGAAACCTTAAACGACCCTTTTGAATTAGCCACATTTAAGCAAACAAAGGACATGCGCAACTCCTTGAAGTTGCTGAGGGAGTCAATTGCCAAAAAACGTGGGCTCGTTTGTCTTTCAAGGACTTGGAAAGATCCATTAATGTGGGGGCACTATGGTGACAGATTTACTGGCATCTGCCTTGGCTTTGACGTGTTAGGCCATGAGAGGAAGCTCTTGAAAGTTGACTATGAGATGAACCGGCGAGATCCAGGAGAGCTTGACGTTAAGGACTTTAGCAATCCAACATTTTGGGAAGCGAGACGATTGCTGAAGACCAAGTATGAAAAATGGGAATATGAACAAGAAGAAAGGCTTATACTAACGCTAGTCGACCACGAAAAAGAAATCGTTGAAGGCAAAGATGGTGAAAATGGCACGGACTTATACTTCAAAAAATTTGACTCTGAATTCAAATTGGTCGAAGTAATTTTTAGTCAAATGGCATTTAGTCGTTGGAAAATGGAGGAAAACAAATTTAAGTACACGGCTAAAAATTTTCTTCCTGAAATAGAATTTAAGGTCGCTCGAGCTGCTTACACAAAATATGATATTCGAAAAAATAGAACACTGACACCGAAACTTCAGACACTAATTTCAGTTTAAAGATAACCATGTAATGTTGAGCAGCTATTTTGTGCGTTTGAGGTAAGTCAAACTCAGTCCGCAGAAACCGCACAAATAAGCAGATAAACCGTGGAACCCTAGGAAAATGCTTCCGCTTGAACAGCGACCGCTCTAAACCCTAATCGCCCTTTCCCAAGCTCCAATAATCCATTAACTAATGCTGGTATTATTGGCCTCGACCGTTACCAATTCACTTCCCCGCAATCACATCTTGCAATGCCTGCTCAATTCGCGATTGCCAACCCATACCGCCAGCTTTGAAGTGGCTAATCACATTTTCCGATAGGCGAATGGATATTGGGATTTTCTTGGGTTCTATTTGTTTGCCGCGCGCCCTACGAAGCGCGTTTGCGGCTTCGACCAAACTTTTACCACGGACATCAATGCTTTTGGCAAAAATTTCATCGGTCCATTCTGGGTTGTCATTATCAATGATAATTTTCTTAGATTTTGACATATCTCTTATATTCCTTTTCATGTGCGCGGCGCAGGCTGATAACCCTAATGGTGCCTTTTCGTTCGGTGAAACAAATACAATGAGGCTTGTCATCAATTAGGCCGAAACCAAGCATTCGCTCCTCGCCATATTCGTTTCTAATATCAAAAACCACACGCAAAATTTCTAAATCCATTGCCCTCTCAAGCGAAATTCCATGCTTCTCGACATTGATTTCGTTTTTAATTGGGTCAAATTCGATTTTCATATGACGTCATATTGTGTATACAATTTGAATAAAGTCAAGTGAAATATTTTGGCGATATTGCTTACCTGGGAATCGAGCTGCAATCTCAAGGAAACATATTTTGCAAAAAGCCAAAGTCGCCTTTATAGAGAAGCCGCAAATCAGGAGAAAAATCGTGGGACCCGCTTTATCCGATGCCCTTGGGCGCATCAAACCATCTGCTACTATCGCTGTATCCGCCAAAGCCCGCGCGCTTAAGGCCGAGGGGCGCGATGTTATTGGCCTTGGCGCGGGTGAGCCTGATTTTGACACTCCACAGAATATCAAAGACGCGGCAATTGCGGCCATTCAAAGCGGCAAGACCAAATATACCGACCCCGACGGTATTCCAGAACTAAAAGCCGCAATTTGCGCCAAATTCAAACGTGAAAACGGTCTTGAATATATCTCAAGCCAAATCCATGTCGCACCGGGTGGTAAGCCAGTTTTGTTCAACGCGCTTTTGGCAACGCTGAATGAAGGCGATGAAGTAATTATTCCTGCGCCTTATTGGGTTTCATATCCAGACATGGTTTTGTTGTGCAATGGCACGCCAATTTGTGTGCCGACAAGCGCCGAAGATGGCTATCTTTTGTCGGCCAAAGCGTTGGAAGCTGCAATTACCCCGCGCACCAAGTGGTTAATAATAAATTCGCCGTCAAACCCAACTGGTGCAGCCTATTCGGCGGCGCATTTGCGAGTTTTGGCAGATGTTTTGCTGCGCCACCCGCAAGTCATGATAATGACCGACGATATGTATGAACATTTGCTCTATGATGGTTTTGAATTTGCAACCATCGCCCAAGTTGAGCCAAAACTTTATGACCGCACACTTACATGCAATGGCGTATCAAAAGCCTATGCAATGACTGGCTGGCGCATTGGTTATGCTGGTGGCCCCACTTGGCTCATTAAAGCAATGGGCAATATTGAAAGCCAAACTACATCTAACCCTTGTTCAATTGCGCAATATGCCGCCGTTGAAGCATTAAATGGGCCACAGGATTTCTTGGAAGTGCGCAAAGAAGCATTCAAAGCCCGCCGTGATTTGGTGGTTTCAATGCTAAACCAAGCCAATGGCCTTAAATGCCCAACTCCCGAAGGCGCGTTTTATGTTTATCCTTCTTGCTCGGCACTGATGGGCAAAAAATCGCCTAGCGGGAAAACCATTACCAATGACGAAGAATTTGCTACCGAATTATTGGAGCAAGAAGGCGTTGCCGTGGTTCATGGATCGGCGTTTGGTTTAGGCCCAGCTTTTCGGATTTCTTATGCCACTTCAACCGAAGCATTAACAACAGCGTGTGAGCGGATACAGCGCTTTTGTGGTAATTTAGTGTAGTTCCAAGTGACCACAAAATCGCTTTTCACAACCAAATTCTACCGTGCACCAATTTGCGGCAAAAACTTGCCCGAATTGCAACAGGATTTGCGCGATGCTTGTGCCATGCTTGAAACCGACGACAAAGCGGGGCGCAAATGGTGCAAAGATAATGCGTATCGCGGCTATACTTCCTATGCCAGCCTCAATGATTTGGATACGCGGTTTTCGTGTTTTGGGGACTTGAAACGGCGCATTGATAAGCATGTCGCCATATTTGCCGCCGAATGCCACTTTGATTTGCAGGGTCGCAAATTGGTTATGGATTCTTATTGGGTCAATATTTTACCGCCATTGGGCCTGCATACCAGCCACATTCACCCGCATTCGGTTGTATCGGGAACTTTCTATCTTGATTTACCTGTGGGCGCTTCGGCATTGAAAATCGAGGACCCGCGCCTTGGCTTAATGATGGCCGCCCCGCCGCGCCTGAAGGACGCGCCCGAGGATATGCAAACCCATATCTTCATCAATCCAAGCGAAGGCGATGTAATGCTATGGGAAAGCTGGCTTAGGCATGAAGTGGTGCAAAACCAGGCCAAAACCAAACGAATTAGCATTAGCTTTAATTATAATTGGCTTTGACAAATTGGGATTTGCGAATTCCCTTGCTGTTTCCGAAATTTTGATATATTTGTCATACATGTATAACAAATGGAGAAATGCAATGCTCGCGGTTAGATTACCAAAAGAATTAGAAGAGCGCCTCGAATATATGGCAAAAAAAACTGGGCGCACCAAAAGCCTATTTGCCCGCGAAGCAATCATTGAAAACATCGAGGCTTTGGAAGATTATTATTTGCTCAAAACCGCTTTGGCGGAAAGTGATGGGACGACTGTCACTTGGTCAGAGGCCATGAAAGAGCTTGAGCTCGATAATTAATGGCAAGTGCAAAATGGCTGCTTGAATTTGATAAAAAGGCGCTAAAACAAGCGAAACAAATTGACAAGAAAATTATGTCGAGAATTCGCGACTACATGGAAACACGTGTCAAAACCCTTGAAAACCCGCGCGAATTAGGCAAACAGATGATGTGCGAATTTTCCGATTATTGGCGCTATCGGGTTGGCGACTACAGAATAATATGCAAAATTGCCAATGAAACCATCACAATTGTTGTCGTAAAGATTGGCCACCGACGCGATGTGTATGTATAGTTTTGACACTGCTAAAATGCAGCCTATTGCACGCTCACAAAATCAACATACCATTGAATCGGGTCTTCCAAATCCGTGTCTTGGAATGAAACGGCCATGCTTCCGCCGTCAACATTCGGGCTAATTCCCATTTCCATCAAATGATGCTGCGCATCGAGATAGTGGAACAAAAAGCCTGAAATAACGCTCTTGTTTGTCGCAAGTGGTGAACGACCTGATAAAATCGAAGCATTTGTGCCGGAAACAGTGCTTCGGCCCATGACCATGGACTTTGGAATCCAGGCAATTTGCACATTTACGAAAAACTGC
Source organism: Hyphomonadaceae bacterium (assembly GCA_009773395.1). Lineage (GTDB taxonomy): Bacteria > Pseudomonadota > Alphaproteobacteria > Caulobacterales > Aquidulcibacteraceae > Pseudaquidulcibacter. Next base: position 103,376 of record WRPI01000006.1, read on the forward strand.
CGTTTGCCATTCACTACTTCTTGGGAAGCAATCCGCGCCATTGCGTCAAATTGACTAATGTTCTGTGCCACCAAATTGCCCTTGGGGCTCGCTGACACCGCAAATCTCTCGCCGATTGTTGTTTCCCAGCCGCGTTCCAATGCACCTTCGTCATCAACCAAAGTGACCCGCACTTTAGAGCCATCAGGGCTAACCCGAACGCCGATGGCCCGCACTTGAGCATCATTCAAATTGCGGCGCTGGAACGAAAAACCTTTAATAACAGGCACATAATCACTCGCCATATCCGTAGTCAAATTTATTTCAAAATCGCCACCGCCCAGCGCGGTATGATTTGTCGCTTTGAAACTTGGCGATTGATACCAACTTGCCTCTGCATAAAATGGATCATCGGAATTTCTATCGAACAATGCAAATTCGGCACTATTGCACTGCGCCGTTTCGCGCTGCCCTATTTGCAAATGCCGCACCCAATGATCCCCATTAAGAAACGAAACCCTGAATGACGATAATGCAGCGCCCGTTTGAAACCCTTCTCGGATTTGCACACTTGCAGTTTTGGTGCTGGATCTTATTTTGGCAGAAACCTTCTCGCTCGGTATATTTGCATTATTCAGCGCGGGTTGCGCCAAAACCGCGCTGGCAAAACCAAGAGTGCACAAAAGCCCAATAATACGTTTCATCCTTACACCTCCAATGTGCCACCGATTACCCAATTATTCATATTCACTATTGGTTGTCCATTCAACAATTTGTCGCGGTTGCGATTATGGCACGAACTTGATTTACATTATAGCTTGACCTTTGCTATTGTATTGCATGACCAAAATTATGGAACAAATCATCAAAATTGGGGCGCGCGGCTCACCACTTTCATTGGCGCAAACTCGCGGCTTGCGGGCGGAATTGGCGGCGGCTTTGGGCATCGAACAGGCTGAAATTGAAGCTCGCCTGCCGATAATTCCAATTATTACGCAAGGCGATAAAATCCAAGACCGCGCACTTTTGGAGGCGGGCGGAAAAGGCCTATTCACCAAAGAGCTTGACGAAGCCTTGCTTGATGGGCGGATTGATTGTGCCATACATTCCATGAAAGACGTGCCGACAGTCTTGCCAGAGGGTATTGTGCTGCTTGGCTGCCCAAAACGAGAAGATAGACGCGATGCTTTGATTACAACAAATGGGCTTAACATCGCGCAATTGCCCATTGGTGCAACCCTTGGCACCGCGTCCTTGCGGCGAAGTGCCCAATTTTTGCGCGCTCGGCCCGATTTGAAAATCGGCCTTTTGCGTGGCAATGTTGGCACTCGATTGGCAAAAATTGAAAGTGGCGAGTTTGACGCAACAATTTTGGCGATTGCGGGTTTGCGGCGTTTGGGGCTTGGCAACACAAAACATCATCTGATTGACCCCGATGAAATGCCACCAGCAATTGGCCAGGGCGCATTGGCTATTACGGCGCGGCTTGGCGATGGAAGCGTAGCAAGTGCTTTCGCGAAAATCCATGACATTGCGACTACAATCGAAGTTGCAGCCGAACGCGGGTTTCTTCGCGCGCTTGATGGTTCGTGCAGGACCCCAATTGCTGCGCTCGCAATTTATGAAAATGGCTTCCTTCAGTTTGCTGGCGAATTATTGTCAGATGATGGGACACAAGTTTGGCGCGCAAAGAATTCTTTGCACAACCCAAATACTGACAGCGCAGCGGCTTTGGGGCGCGAACTCGGGCTACAGATAAAGGCTGAGGCCGCAAAATGACTCAGATTGGCAAAACTTGTCTGATTATTCGAACTGAACCCGGGGCAAGTTTTACGGCACAGAAAGTTCAGCAACTCGGGTTTTCGCCAATAATTTTACCGGCCGCAATTGCAGTTGCAACCCATGCAAAATTTGATCATTCCAACGTGCAAGCAATTTTGGTAACGAGTTCAAACGCCCCTCGCCTTGCCGATTTTTGCCCCGAAGCCTTGGCGATTCCCGTCTATGCAGTGGGCGACGCAACTGCAGCCGCTGCCCAAGAAATTGGTTTTCAAAATGTGATTTCGGCAGGTGGAGACGCCAGCGCTTTGGCAGTTTTGGTTGCCGATAGGTTGGACAAACGGCATGGCGCGCTATTGCATTTGCGCGGCACCGAAGTCGCGGGTGATGTGGTTGGCTTTCTTGGCGCTTGCGGTTTTGAAGTGCGAAGCCACATTGTCTATGAAACCGCCCTAAACCCCGATTTCAAGGCTTCTTTGCGTGCCATTTTATCGGCAAATTCGGGCGTAATTTTATTCCATTCACCCAATGGCGCACAGAGATTTGCAGCGAATTGCGAGCCAGAAATGGTCAAAAATTGGGTTGCGATTGGAATATCAAATGCCGCGTTGAAGATTTTTGAAGCTGGGCTTTGGCCATTTGTTGCCATTGAAACTGCAGAATTACCAAATGAAAACAGCCTATTGCAAGCTAGCCAAATTTATTTGAATATGCCTTAATTTCGGTGTTTTGTTAGGTTAGATAAGACCCAGTTGGGAGCGCCACATGTGGAAATCAAATAATATCTTCGGAAATAAGCAAGTATTTATTTTACGGCTTTTGGTCGGATTAGTTTTCGGATTGGCGCTGGCGTGGCTGATTGAATCAACACCCAATAACCACGGCGATTCAAACAGCACCGAAATTTGGCGGCAAGTTTGTTTTGCCGTAATCGGCCTTGGTGCCTTTGTTTTATGGGCCGGTTTGGGCGCAATGCGCCGCATAAGCCTTGCAATATGGGCAGTAACAGCCGCAATTGTAATTGCCTATGTGGCAAATCACAGCGTCACAATGGGTGACGCGCGTGGCGTGGGTTATTTGGGTGGGACCATAACTTTTCTAATATTTCCGTTTCTCTTTATCGCCCATGAATTAGTTTCAAGTGGCGATCAAGCTGGCAAAATAATTGCGCCATATGAAACTTATTTCGACGAAGCCTGGAAACGCGGCGTGCAATTGATTTTGTCGCTTATCTTCACTCAATTATTCTTGGGTATATTATTTTTGGGCGGCGCTTTATTGGGTTTCATTGGCATTGATTGGCTAAAAGACCTATTGGACGAAAAATATTTCATGGTGCCAGCAATGGGTATGGCAATAGCATCGGCAGTGCATTTAAGCGATGTACAGCCCAAATTATTATCGAATTTTCGCAATTTAATTTTGTCAATTTTCGCGTGGCTTTTGCCATTGATTGTTTTGGTAGGCGGCATTTTTGTGGTCAGTCTGGCATTCACTGGCCTTGCACCACTATGGAGCACCAAGGCCGCAACCGCGACATTATTGACGGGCTGCGTTATTTTTGTGCTGCTTATCAATGCCGCATATGGTCAAGGCGAAGAAGCCCATAAAATAAATACGATATTGAAAATCGCAATTCGCATTGCCACATTTATTTTGGCGATTTTTGCAGTACTTGCGGCATACAGTTTGGCTTTGCGCATCAACCAATATGGGTTTACTCCCGATAGGGTATTTGCCTTAATCGGCGTGGTCATTGCTGTATCTTATGGCGCCGCATATTTGGCCGCCAACATCGGGCGCGGCGCATTTATGGTGAACATTGAACACGCAAATATTGGTTTGGCATTTGTAAAAGCTGCGGTGTTTTTGGCCGTTTTGACGCCGTTTGCAAATCCATCACGGCTTTCGGTTGATTCACAAGTTGCAAGGCTGGAAAGCGGAAAAATCGCAGTGGATAAATTTGATTGGCTCTTGCTTAGATTTGAAACTGGCAAATATGGCAACAATGCATTGAGGCGGCTGACTTCAAGCAATGTTGCGGCAATAAAATCCAAGGCAATTGAAACCCAAGCACTGAATGACGACGACCGCCATAATAGGCCGCCGCAAACTGAGCCTGCGAAAATGCAAAGGCCAGATGTCGCGCAATTCACAATAGTAAAAGGTGGGACAGCTTTGCCGCAAAGCTTTCTAAATCAAGAGTTTGATATCAATGACGTTAGTTTGCCAAACTGTTTGCGTGAGCGCACCAAAAGCGCGCATTGTGAAGTTGCAATTATTGACCTAAACGGTGACAATGCGTCCGAACTTGTTTTCAAAGCGGACTACCAATTGTTTTTATATTATCAAGAAAATGGGCTATGGAAAATTCAGGACATAAGTGGCTTTCCTTTCAATGAGAATTTCAAAAGAGCGTTTGCCATAGGTGAAATTAGCGCCGCCGAACCCAAATGGGACGATTTGATTATTGGCAATCAAACAATTGATATTCCATCACGATAAAATCTTGGAATGCTGAAGCAAACACTCGACAAATTGGGGCAAAGAAGTCTAACAGTTTGGGCATTATTTTGGGGTAAAAAATGGCAAAATTGGTTGTAGTTTTTGGCGGATCGGGCTTTCTTGGCAAATATGTCGTTCGAGCCTTATGCAAAGCTGGAATGCGGGTTCGGGTTGCGATGCGCCGCCCCCATCTCGGCCACGAATTGCGCGTCATGGGCGATGTCGGCCAAGTGCAATTATTTCAAGCCAATGTCCGCAACGCACCAAGCGTCGCCAGGGCGCTTGAAGGCGCTGACGCAATTGTCAATTTAGTTGGGATTTTGTCGGAAAAAGGCAAACAAAAATTTGATGATGTCATTTTTGAAGGCGCCAAAAATATTGCCGAAGCGGCCAAAGCTGCTGGCATTGACATTATGGTGCAATTATCCGCGATTGGTGCCGATGCGCAATCCAAATCAAAATACGCCCAAGCAAAAGCAAAAGCCGAACAAACTGTCAAACAAATATTGCCGAGCGCCACAATTTTGCGCCCAAGTGTAATTTTTGGCGTCGAAGATGGGTTTTTTAATCGCTTCGCCGAAATTTCGCGCTTCGCGCCGTTTATGCCTTTAATTGGCGGCGGCGCTACCAAGTTCCAACCGGTATTCGCGGCTGATGTTGCCAAAGCGATTATGGTGGCACTAACTTCGCCAAATGTTGCTGGCAAAACCTATGAACTTGGTGGGCCGAGTATTTATAGTTTTGAACAAATCCTGCGCTATATCGCAGCCGAAACTGCAAGGCCGCGGCCTATGGTCAAATTGCCATTTGGACTTATGCAATTTCTTGGAAATATTACTGACGCAGTCTTCAAAATCTATCCTTTTGCCGAACCGCCTTTTACGGGCGATCAAATAGAATTAATGCGCCATGACAATATTGTTGCAAGTGATGCATTGGGATTTCCGGATTTGGGAATAAACGGCCTGTCAACCGTTGAAGCAATTGTTCCTTCATATCTATACAGATACCGTCCGCATGGCCAGTTCGAGGCTAGGACCGCGTTGAAACGAGCTTAGAATTATCAGCAAGCACACTTCCCGCCAAATAAAGTGAGCCGCATATCAAGACGCGCGGTGTTGTTGCAAATTGCAAAGCTGCGGTTAATGCCAATTCGAAATCCTCAAAGGCAATTGCGTCAAACCCCATGGATTGCGCCGTTTTTGCAAGCGCTTCAGGCGCAGTCCCATTGGGCGACGATGTAATCGGCACACACATTATTTTCGGCGAGAGTTGCTTGAACGCCTCAAAAAAACCTTCCAAATCTTTATTTCCGAGCAAACCACAAATCAATACAAATGGGCGTGGGTTTTTGTCTTGCAATTGTGCCATGAAATTCGCCGCAGCACGCGCTCCGTGGGGATTGTGGCCGCCATCAAGCCAAAGCTCCGCGCCCACAGATATGGCCATCGATCCATATTCTCCGAAATCAAACCTTTGCATTCGCGCTGGCCATTTCGCAGATTGTAGTCCTCGGGCGATTGCTGCCTCCTCTATGCCAAGTGCCAAAGCTGCCCTCGCCGCAGTGCCAGCATTTTCAAATTGGTGCGCGCCATGTAATGATGGCGGTGGAAGCTCAATTAGCTGATTTTCAGTTTGCAAACACAATTTGCCGTAGGATTGATATGAATCCCATTCTTGGCCAAAAACCAATGGAATCGCGCCAATAATTTCGATTTCATGCTCGATAACATCCACAATTTCTTCGCGTTGACGGGCAATTATTGCGGGCGTTTTTGCCCTAAGGATACCACATTTTTCGCGTGCAATTTGCGCCAAATCTTCGCCCAAAAACTCTTTATGGTCATAGTCAATTGGGGTGATTATTGTCAGCAATTTTTGGTCAATCGCATTTGTGGCATCAAGCCGCCCACCAAGGCCAGTTTCCAAAAGCAAATAATCGGCGGGCGTATCGGCAAATGCCAAAAACCCAGCCAGAGTTTCGGCCTCGAAAATTGTTAGCGGAATACCCTTCGCAATTTCTTGCACAATCTTCGCATATTTCAAAAGCGCTTCTTCGCTAATTTGCTTGCCCGCAATCACATATCTTTCATGGATAGTTACCAAATGCGGCGAAGTATAAACATGACAAGTCTTACCCGCAGCTTCCAATATCGAGCGCAAAAATGCGAGGGTTGAACCTTTGCCATTGGTTCCCGCAATATGAATTATGGGGGGCAGAACTAAATCAAGCGGCTTCAGGGCCGCTCTTATTCGGTCAAGTGATAGGTCAATCACACGCGGGAAAGCATAGAAGATTTCGGCGGCAGTGATTTCAGCAGGCTTTTTCAACTTGCGCTATGCGGCAACATTATTGGGCAATAATAGCGCCAAAAGCCTGCCAATTGTTGCCCTTAAATCTTTGCGGGCCACGACCATATCGACCATGCCATGTTCTTTTAGATATTCCGCGGTTTGAAAGCCTGGTGGTAGTTTTTGGCGAATTGTTTGTTCAATAACGCGCGGGCCAGCAAAGCAAATCAAGGCCCCAGGTTCTGCAATATGAACATCACCAAGCATAGCATAGCTTGCAGTCACACCGCCTGTGGTTGGGTCGGTGAGCACGACAATATATGGCAATTTGGCATCGTGGAGGCTTTCAATCATCAAGGTTGTGCGCGGCATTTGCATCAATGACAAAATGCCTTCCTGCATTCTGGCGCCGCCCGCCGCAGTTACGCAAATAAGCCCACATTTCATATCCAAAGCGGTTTGTGCCGCTTTAATAAACGCCTCGCCCGCCGCCATACCGAGTGAGCCGCCCATGAATGCAAAATCTTGGACGATAATTACGGCATTTTGGCCCTTAATTTTGCCTTTGGCGATCGTCATGCAATCTTGCTTGCCAGTTGTGGCGCGAGAAGATTTTAAACGATCAATATATTTTTTATCATCTTTGAATTTGAGTGGATCTTCGGGAACCGATGGCAATTCCACTTCTTCGTATGCGCCATCATCGAACATAAAACTGAGGCGGACTTCGGCACCAATTCGCATATGGCGACCACTTGGCGTCACCATAAGCGCGTTTTCTAAATCGCTTCTGTATAGCATATCGCCAGTATCGGGGCACTTTACCCAAAGATTATCTGGAGTTTCAGTTTTTTTTAGAAGTTTGTTTATACCAGGGCGAATACTATCTAACCAAGACATTCACTAATCCTTTTGTGTCGCAGCGCGCATTTGCATTGCGAATTCTCGTGCCACCTGCGCACAATTTTGGCCATTTTGATGTGCAGCAAACACAGAGTCAACCACTGCCGCACCAATTACAATACCATCGGCAATTTGCGAGGTTTTATGAGCGGCCTCTGCCGTCCTTATGCCAAAACCAATCGCGACCGGAAGATTGGCCGCCGCTTTCACAATTGCGACTTTTTCCTTTATAGCCGCAACATCAATTGCTTTTACACCGGTCACACCCGCGACGGAAACATAATAAACAAACCCTTCGACGCCTTCTATCACTTTTGGCAAGCGCGCCGCATCGGTCGTTGGGGCGGCAAGCCGAATTATCGCTATATCATTGGCTTTCAAACACTCTCGCAATTCGCCATCTTCCTCAGGCGGGGCATCGACGACAATTACGCCATCGACCCCTGCATTTGCGGCGTTTTTGGCAAAAACCTCATATCCCATGCTTTCAATTGGATTGAGATAGCCCATCAATATTAGGCCAGTTTGCGAATGTTTGGCACGAAAATTTTGGGCAATGGCAAGAGTTTTTTTCAAGGTCACGCCATTTGCCAATGCCCGTTGCGAAGCAAGCTGAATTGATGGCCCCTCGGCCATTGGATCTGAAAACGGGAAGCCAAGTTCGATAATGTCTGCGCCGCCTTCGACCAAAGCGTCCAGCACTTCTTCGCATTTTTCAAGCGTTGGATCGCCCGCCATAACATAAAGAACCAGCGCAGCGCGGCTTTGGCTGGCAGCATTTGCAAAAGCACTTGAAATGCGTGCGACCGTCATATTTTGTTTCCTAGCGCTTCGGCAATTGTGAAAATATCTTTATCGCCACGGCCCGAAAGGTTCAAAACCACCAATCCGCCTTTACCAATTTCGCGCGCGATTTCACCAATCCGTGCCAATGCATGTGACGGCTCTAAAGCTGGCAAAATCCCTTCAAGGCGGGAGCAAAGCTGAAATGCCTCGAGTGCTTCATCATCAGTGGTGGATAAATAAGTGGCGCGGCCCGTGTCTTTTAGGAAAGATAATTCGGGGCCAACTCCTGGATAATCAAGCCCCGCCGAAATCGAATGCGCGTCTAAGATTTGGCCATCATCATCTTGCAATAAATAAGTGCGGTTACCGTGCAAAACCCCAGGGCGACCACCAGCCATTGCCGCCGCATGCTTGTCAGTATCAAGGCCAAGACCCGCAGCTTCAACGCCATAAATTTTCACGCTATCGTCATTCAAAAACGGGTGAAATAAACCCAAAGCATTGGAGCCACCGCCAATGCAAGCAACCACAGCATCAGGTAAACGCCCTTCCATTTCCAACATTTGCACTTTAGTTTCGTTGCCAATAACGCTTTGAAAATCACGCACCATTGCAGGGTATGGATGCGGGCCGGCCGCAGTGCCAATAATATAAAAAGTGTCATCTGGGTTTGATACCCAATCGCGCAGAGCTTCGTTCATTGCATCTTTTAGGGTCTGAGTGCCCGCAGTTACTGGGCGAACTTCTGCGCCCAATAATTTCATGCGGAATACATTCGGGCTTTGACGCGCAACATCTTTTGCCCCCATATAAACCACACAAGGCAAACCAAAACGAGCGCAAACTGTTGCGGTAGCAACGCCGTGTTGCCCCGCGCCAGTTTCGGCAATGATGCGGGTTTTGCCCATGCGCATTGCCAATAATATTTGCCCCATGCAATTATTGATTTTGTGCGCGCCGGTATGATTTAATTCTTCACGCTTAAAATAAATTTTCGCGCCACCATAATGCGCGGTTAAGCGTTCAGCAAAATATAGAGGCGACGGACGGCCCACATAATGTTTCAAATAACCACTTAATTCGGTTTTGAATGCTTCATCATTTTTCGCGAATTGATAAGCTTCATCAAGTGCCAAAATATTTGGCATTAGAGTCTCGGCAACAAAGCGGCCCCCAAATTGGCCAAATTTGCCATTTTCGTCAGGATATTGGTCCCAATTATTTTTCCGTGTCTCGGCCAAATTAGCTGCCCTTTGCGGCATTTAAGAAAGATTTGATAAGTGCCAAGTCCTTTACGCCAACCGCACTTTCAACGCCAGAAGATACATCAACCATTGGCGCGCCAGTTGCAGCAATTGCCGCCCCAACATTGTCATGGTTAAGCCCGCCCGATAGAAACCATGGCTTATTGTGTTCAAATCCCTGCAATATGCCCCAATCGAACGCCGCGCCAAACCCACCCGCATTTTTTTCACCTTTCGGGGGCTTGGCATCAAAAAGCACAAAATCGGCCACATCGAAAAACGGCACAGCATTTTGCAAATCATTTTCGTTTTCTATGCCAATTGCCTTTATGGTCTTGAAACCCAATGACCTAACTTCTTTCACGCGAGCAAGGCTTTCATTGCCATGCAATTGAACATAATCGGGGGACAATCTGTCAGCAATTTGTCGCAAGAACTCATCGTCAGGGTCCACTGTCACCGCAATGATTTGCACATCTGGATTGAGGGTTAAAGCCAAATTTGCCAAAGCAGTTGCGTTATCAATATTGATATTGCGTGGGCTTTTTGGGTGAAACACGAAACCCAAATAGTCCGCGCCACCAAGCGTCGCAGTTTCAACAGCTTCGGCGGTCGTCAAACCACAAATTTTTACTTTCGCCTTATTCATTTCTTATTGGCCAACAAATCCCTAATTTCACCAAGCAAAATTTCAGATTTATTGCTTTCTTCTTGTTTAATCTGCATATTCAAACGGTTCAATAGCTTGATTAATGAGAAAACGACAAGACCGACAATGAAAAATGTCGTAACCGCATTGAAAAAAGCGCCATAGTGAATTGCAACTTCTTGCGTATTTTTCAAAGTGTCGGCATTTTTCAAAACCAATTTGAGATCCGAAAAATCAACCCCACTTGTCAAAAGCCCAACCACTGGCATAACAACTTCTTTGACCAAAGCGTCAATTACTTTGGTGAAAGCACCGCCAACGGCCACGCCGACCGCCAAATCAACCACTTTGCCACGTAAAATAAAATCTTTGAATTCCTGCGCAACCGACATTATCGCCCCCTTTGTGGAAAAGGCGGTGATATATTACGCAAATGCGATTGTCATCCCTGATTTATTCGGGGATCTGGTTAAGAATGAAGCGCCAAAACTGATCAATCGCTTCAATAACCACAAGATCCCCGACATTTTTCTTTGAAAAATTCGGGGATGACAGTTAAACGAGATTATTATTTTTTCGCCAATAAATCGCGGATTTCACCCAACAAGCCCTCGGTAGTTGGGCCAGCAGGTGCGGCTTCGGCTGGCTTTTGTATTTTATTGATAGCTTTGACCACCATGAATACTGAAAAGCCAATAATTAGGAACGAAATTAATGTATTGATGAAATTACCATAAGTTATCGCGACTTCAGCGGTTTTGGTTGCTTCGTCCGCGGCTTTCAATACAAGTTTCATGGCAGAAAAATCTGAGCCACCCATAAAATAGCCAGCAATCGGCATTATCACATCTTTTACAAAACTATCAACAATTTTGCCAAATGCGGCACCGATAACCACACCAACCGCCAAATCGACAAAATTGCCGCGCATAATAAATTCTTTGAATTCACTTGTGATGGACACAAATTTTCCTCATTAGTCCTGAATTATTCGCTGTCATCACCACCATTTAGGCGGGCGCGTAATTCTTTGCCAGCTTTGAAAAACGGTGCGCGTTTGCTGGTAACACTCACTTGCTCACCGGTTCGCGGATTGCGGCCAATTCTTGCATCACGGGTTCTTGCGGAAAATGCGCCAAAGCCACGCAATTCGACGCGGTCACCTCGTTCGAGAGCTGACGAAATCTCCTCGAGCACTGTATCAACGACACGTTCAATGTCGCCATGGAATAAATGTGGATTGTCCGCCGCCAATCTCGCCACAAGTTCAGAACGCAACAATTTTGTGCCCTCCATTTTAGGTTCAGCAATTAAGCAAACCAAAAAAGATAATAATGGCAACAAATAGCGACAACGCAAGGGGTTTTGATGAAAAATTTGCAATTTGACGGCGAAAACAAAAAAAAAGCGAGCCAAACCAAGTGGTAAGGCTCGCTTTGAAATACAGTTTATTACTTAAACTATTTTTCCTTTTCCTTTTTCATCAAGGCGGCGCCAAGAATATCGCCCAATGAAGCACCAGAATCTGAAGATCCAAATTGCGCAATAGCGGATTTTTCTTCGGAAACTTCAAGCGATTTAATCGAAAGTGTCACTTTGCGAGTGGCTTTATCAACCGCAGTTACCGCAGCATCAACCCTATCGCCAACTGCGAAACGCTCGGGCCTTTGTTCGGCACGATCTCGCGACAAGTCAGCTTTGCGTATAAACGCGCGCATAACATTGTCAGCACCGAATGACACTTCAAGACCGCCGCTGGTTACTTCTACGACTGTACAAGTAACGGTTTGGCCTTTTTTCACTGCGCCGCCCGATTCAAATGGATCTGCTGAAATTTGTTTAATTCCCAATGAAATGCGTTCTTTTTCAACGTCAACGTCAAGGACTTTGGCTTCAACTTCATCGCCTTTTTTGTATTGTTTGATGGCTTCTTCGCCTTGAACGCCCCAATCAATGTCGGACATGTGAACCATGCCGTCCAAATCATCTTGAACGCCAACAAAAAGGCCAAATTCAGTAATGTTTTTAATTTCGCCCTTAATTAGCGAGCCAATTGGGTGCGCAGCAACAAATGCTTCCCACGGGTTCGATTGCGCTTGCTTCATGCCCAATGAAATGCGACGTTTGTCGCTGTCAACATCAATAACAATGACATCAACTTCTTGGTCTTGTGTGACAATTTTCGAAGGATGCACATTTTTCTTGGTCCATGACATTTCCGAAACGTGAACCAAACCTTCAACGCCATCTTCAAGTTCCACAAATGCACCGTAATCAGTGATATTTGTGATTTTGCCTGAAAGTTTTGTGCCCAAAGGATATCTTGCAGCAGCTTCGCTCCATGGATCCGAGTTCAATTGTTTCATGCCCAATGAAATGCGGTGGGTATCTGGGTTAATTTTCACGATTTGGACTTTGACAGTATCGCCAACATTCAAAACTTGGCTTGGGTGCGAAATGCGTTTCCATGAAATATCGGTAACGTGCAACAAGCCATCAACGCCGCCCAAATCAACAAATGCGCCGTAATCAGTGATGTTTTTAACCACGCCATCACGAATTTCGCCTTCAGCAAGACCCGCCACAACTTCGGTGCGTGCATCATTACGTTCGCCTTCAAGAATGGAACGGCGCGAAACCACGATATTGCCGCGTTGGCGGTCCATTTTCAAAATCACAAACATTTGTTCAACATTCATCATTGGGCCAACATCACGCACTGGGCGAACATCAACTTGTGAGCCCGGCAAGAACGCGCTTGCGCCGCCAAGATCCACGTTAAATCCGCCTTTAACCCGGCCAACAATAACGCCTTCAACTTGCACGCCTTCGGCAAATTGAACTTCCAAACGGGTCCAAGCTTCTTCACGGCGGGCTTTTTCACGGCTTACGACCGCTTCACCAACTGCATTTTCGATACGCTCAAGATATACTTCAACCGTGTTGCCAACGACCAAATCTTTGGCTTCAAAGCCAAATTCACGCATCGGAACACGGCCTTCGGTTTTCAGGCCAACGTCAAGAACCACGATATCATTATCAAGGCTTATAATAGTGGCGGCAACAACTTTGCCTTCGCCAAGGCCGCTATCGCCAAAAGCGGCGTCAAACATTGCGGCGAATTCGTCGCGGGTAGGGTTAAGATTACTCAATTTAAATACTCCAAAAAAAAATTAACTGCTTCCCTTGAGGGAAGCTCCGCCGAAGGGGGTGAAGGGTGACGCGGCGAAAGCCGCAAAAAATAAAGTGCGGCGAATCCGCGCATTTATAAGTGTGAAAACGCGAAAAGCCGCCAAAAGCGATTGCCTTTGTCGGATAAGATTTTGATTTTATTAGTTAAAATTATTCAAGTAAGAAAAATTACCAAACGCTTTTGAATTTTACCGATTTGCATCAATAATAGCGCAGGCCTTTTCAATGACGCGCTCTATAGACAATCCGCTTGTATCAAGCAAGTGGGCGTCCTTTGCCATTGTCAGTGGGGCGTCATTGCGGTTGCTGTCACGCTCATCGCGTTCTTTGATTTGCGTGATAAGGGTTTCGAGGGCAATTTCTTCGCCTTTTTCCAATAGCTCTCTGTGGCGACGTTCGGCACGCTCGTTGGCATCTGCCACCACGAAGAATTTGAAATCGGCGTTTGGACAAATCACTGTGCCAATATCCCGGCCATCAAGCACCGCGCCGCCTTCTTGATTGGCGAAATTAACTTGAAAATCATAGAGTGCCTTGCGCACTTCGGGGAAAGCCGCAACGACAGAAGCGCCAGCGCCAGTTTTCGCGCTTCTTAATTCGGGGTTTTCGAATAAGGACAAATCAAGAGCGTTTGCGGCTTTTATTGCTTCGCTTTCGTTTGAAGGTTCAATGTTCTTGTTGATAAGCTGCAAAGCCGTGGCCCGATAAAGCGCGCCAGTATCCAAATGCGGCAAGCCATAATGCGCCGCCAAAGCCCGCGCCAGCGTGCCTTTACCAGATGCAAGTGGACCATCAATCGCGATTATCATAATTGTGCATTGCTCATATCAACGAAATCAAATCCAGTATTTGTTAACTTATAAATTTCAGACTTTCCATTAATGTCTTCAATCAATCCAAGATTTTCTAATTCGGTTATTGCTTCCTCCCATTTTGCCACTTCCCTAGGAGAGCCATTTTCCGAAAAAACCGTTTCGTTGCTTGAGAGACGCTTGCCAGAGAATGACCTCATATAATAAATCATACCATGCGAGTCCTCACTTCCAGCAAGCAAAAGTTCTCGGGCGCTTTCGCTCAATTCGACTTTGAGTTCATCAGCATCAGGTTCGCTAAACCAAGCAAGATTATTTCTATCCAAAATACTTTTGAAATATTCATGCTGATTAATTGTCAAACTCAAATGTCTATTAAAATCTTCCCGAAACCTGTCTTGACTATCAAAGTTATGCGTAATTCCCTTCGATTGGCACCATTTCTCAAACGCCAATACGGAATCAAGTTGAGCTTTATCTACATCGCGAGCATTTACACTTTCCGTCGAAAAATAAACCATAGCGGGCTTACCCAAGCCATGATGTTCTTTGATTTCCTCAACAGAACCGCTTACTTCTTTGCTTGTGGGCGAACCGATACGGTTGTGGAAAATGCCCACTAACAAATCACAATCAGACAAGACTTTTTCATTAATTATGCCCTGGGCGCGACCGCCAAGTTCAGGCGCTGAGTGTGTAATCCAATCCACTGGCAATAGAACAACGATTTTCTCTTTCGAATGAATGTTGTTCCAATCATTAATTACTTCTCTTGCAATATCACGCAATTCAGTAACATCGCTAGGAAATGCAATCATTACCCTGAAAACTGTTGCTGTGTATGCCATCAATAAATCTCTCTAAATTCGTAATTTGCAATTCGTATTTAACTAAACTCCCCACCCATACCCGTCATCATTTGCACAAAATTTGGAAAGCTAGTGCCAATCATTTCGGCTTCATCGACCTTTACGCCACTTTGTGATGCCATTCCAAGGATAAGGAACGACATAGCAATGCGGTGATCGCCATGGGTTGTCACACTTGCCCCGCCCTTTGGTTTTGCGCCACTTTTGCCCATTACCCGCAAGGATTCTGCGCCTTCTTCTGCCTCTACGCCGTTTGCAATCAATCCGTCAAAGGTCATTCTTATGCGGTCCGACTCTTTGACGCGCAATTCGCCAATGCCCTCCATCACGGTTTCGCCAGTTGCAAATGCGGCGGCGATTGCCAAAATTGGATATTCGTCAATCATGCTAGGTGCGCGTTCGGGCGGAACCACAATGCCTTTGAGCGCTGAATGGCGGGCACGCAAATCGGCAATTTTTTCGCCTGCCACCACGCGTTCATTATAAATCGTTAAATCCGCGCCCATCTCAATAAGCGTCGTAAAAATCCCTGCCCGAAGTGGGTTCATCATGACGTTTTCAATCGTAATATCAGAGCCTTCGATAATAAGCGCCGCGACCACCAAAAATGCCGCACTTGATGGATCCCCCGGAACCGCAACATCACACGCAGTCAAACTCGCCTTGCCGCGCACACTGGCGTGGCGGCCATCGGCCATATCTTGCACTTCAACATCAACACCAAACCCGCGCAGCATATTTTCGGTGTGATCCCTTGAAGGTTTGGCCTCGATAACAGTGGTCACACCATCGGCTCGAAGCCCGCAAAGCAAGATTGCGCTTTTAACCTGTGCCGAGCCTTTATCGGAAAAATATGTTATTGGCGTCACATTATCGGTGCCAATAACGACGCATGGCAAAAGCCCCCCTGCCCGCATTTCATAACGCACCCCCATTTGCGCCAAAGGGTCCAAAATCCGCGCCATTGGCCTTCCGCGTAAAGAGCTATCGCCAGTATAGAAGGCTTTTATGGGAAATGAACCCGAAACCCCCATGGTCAAGCGCACACCAGTACCGGCGTTGCCAAAATCAATAAAATCACTAGGTTCTTGCAGTCCAAGTGGGCCCAACCCCTGCACTTCCCAAATATCGCCGTTTTGCGAGATATCCGCGCCAAAAGCCTGCATTGCTTTGGCAGTATTTAGAACGTCCTGCCCCATCAAAATCCCACTTATGCGGGTCTTACCACTCGCCAATGCCCCAAGAATCAAAGATCGGTGCGAAATCGACTTATCGCCTGGCGCAATTATTTTACCAGACAATGCTGCGGAGGGTTTTGAGCTTAAATAAGACACGTCAGTCCTTGGAAGTCTAAAATGATGCAAAAACAGCGTCGCAATATCACTTATGGCCCGATTTTACAAAAAAAATGCAGTAGAGAAGCAATCTCGGTTTTGACTTAATTGCAATTGCGTGGCAAGCGCCATTGCTATTACGGAGCGAACTAAATTGCCAAAAATAGACTTAGGTGAAAAACAACAGTGCCCGAACTGCGGCGCGAAATTTTATGACCTCAAAAAACGACCTGCCAAATGCCCAAAATGTGAAAATACATTTGACCCAGATGATGAGTTGATTGTCGCCACCATTGCCCAAGCCAGAATGGCTGGGACGCTTGAACCTGAAGATACATCGGGCGATGACGATGAGGAAATGGAAAATGGCAAAACCATAAAAGCCGATGGCGATGAAGACGAAGGTGATGTTGAAGAAACAACACTTGAAATCGATATTGAAGCCCTCGACGAACCCGAGCTTATTATGGGCGATGATGGTGATGATGAAGGCGACTTGCCAATAAATCCAGCCGAGCCTATTCCTGAAGGCTTCTCTGAGCAAGAATTGGACGAAGACGATCCTACTGCCGGTGATGAAGAAATTCCGTTTATTGAAGAAGACGACGAATTCCTTGAAGAAGAATTGGACGCGCTTATTGACGGCGAAGAAGGCGACGAGCCAGTTTAGATTTAGTTTATTTGGGCCGAATTGCCTAAATGAAACGCGTGGGGCCTTAGCTCAGTTGGTAGAGCGCTTGCATGGCATGCAAGAGGTCAGGGGTTCGACTCCCCTAGGCTCCACCATTTTTTTCCTCAAATTCCCACCCTCGGCGTTCGGCCTCGCTCAGAAAATTGGGTTCAATTCGTGAAACAATTTCAAAAAGCGTCGTTTTTGAAATTTTCTCGCTTCGCTTGTTAGTATTCGCTTAGCTCACATTTTGGTTCTAAGTTTCTCGTCTAGTCTCAACCATTTTTTGGAAACTCAAGTTTCGACCCTCGGCCTTCGGCCTGGCAGTGGATTACACAATTATCAGCTTAATACCTGCGTTTTCGAACATCTTTGCAGTTTTGTCGGTGATTCTACTGTCAGTGATAATGGTGTCGATTTCATCAAGTTCGCATACAACATTGCCAGATGGCCCACCAAACTTGGTAGCATCAACCAATATTATTACTTCTTCAGACTGCGCCAAAAGGCGCCTTTCGGCCGCAACAAGAACTATATCAGCCTGCATAAGCCCTTTTTCACCAATTGATGCCGCACCCATAAATAGTTTCGGCGCGTGAAAGCGTGGCATTCCAGGGTCACCAAAAACTGAGAGTATTATGTTTTGTTCGGGGAAAACTGCGCCAGACGGAACCAATACACGTGTTCCTTGTTGGCCTATCAGAGCCGAAACAATATGCAGGGAATTAGTCAAAACTTGTAATTCCAAGCCTGCCAAATGTGGACACATTTGCAAAGTGGTCGAACCACCATCTATCATTACACCTTCGCCTTTGCTGCAAAGGCTTGCTGCGGCTTTGCCAATCGCTTCCTTCTGCGACCGGTTTTTTTCTATGTTCTCATAAAACGGAGTGCCAGTAAGATGGGCATTAAAATTTACGCCGTTGCTCATTTCCGCCGAACTGCTGGCAATTTCTTTTGCACCGCCGCGAATGCGTTTAATCTTTCCCGCAATAGCGAGTTTTTCTAGGTCACGCCGTATTGTTGCTGGAGAAGCTCTGATTTCACGTTCAAACTCCTCAAATGCGACGAAACCTTTGTCGCCGATAAGTTTCAAAATTAGTTTTTCACGAACGGTCGCATGCATTAGTCAATCCTAACAAAACAATTGCAAGTTTCAACCATTTTCGCTCATTATTACAGCATATAAATCCTGAAGGAACTTTATCGTGAAAATGCTTGGGCATTGCCGGCATCAACATTAATCATATTGCCAGTCGATTTGGCCGACATTTCACTTGCGAAAAAATAAACTGCGTTAGCCACATCTTCAGGCAGCACGTCCAGTTTTAACATTGAACGATTGCGATAATGTTCCTCCAGTGGCAAACCCGCATCAATACCGTGGGTATCGGCACGCTCCTTGCGCCAATCTCCGTTCCAAATTTTCGAACCACGGATTACGGCATCTGGGTTGACTACATTCACTCTAATTTTGAAAGGCGCGCCTTCGAGGGCCAGGCACCGTGCCAAGTGAAGCGATGCAGCCTTCGCCGAAGCGTAGGCAGATGCGTTCGCCGCTGCTGCCACAGCATTTTTTGAGCCGATGAAAATAATGGAGCCGCCACCGCCAGATTTCATAATTTCGAACGCGCATTTTGAAGCAAGAAAATACCCTAAAGCGAGAACGTTGTAATTCTTGTTCCATAATTCGACTGAAGTTTCGGAGATTGGTGCAGACGACGCAATTCCTGCGTTCGCAACCAATATGTCAAGCCCTCCAAATTCACGGCAAAGTGTCCTAAATGCTGCATTGGTTTGCGCTTCATCGGTAACATCACAAATAACGCTGCGAACCACATCTTTAGAATATTCTTGCACAAGCGCTTTATGAGCGAATTCCAAGGCATCCTTATCGAAATCACTAAGAACGACACTTGCGCCTTCATCTAACAGGCGCCGAGCGGTAGCCAAACCAATGCCTCCTGCCCCGCCAGTTATCAGCGCAATTTTGCCTGCCAAGGGTTTCGGTTTTGGCATACGCTGCAATTTGGCTTCTTCGAGCGACCAATATTCAATATTAAAAGCTTCTTGCTCGCTTAGGCCAATATATTGACCAATCAACTGAGCGCCCCGCATCACATTGATCGCATTTTGATAAAATTCGCTGGCCAATCTCGCGGTGGTCTTATCCGAGGCAAAGCTCACCATACCGATTCTTGGGATGAGGACTATAATCGGGTTAGAATCTCTAATATTAGGATCACTTGGACCAGCGCAACGCTTGTAATATGCTTCGTATTCACTGCGGTAGTTACTAACCGCATTGTGTAAATAATCCAAATCGCCGATTTTGTCATAGGCGAGACAAAGCGGCGCTATTTTTGTTCTTAAAAAATGATCTGGGCACGACGTGCCAATTTTTGCTAATTTGATAAAACTATTTGAACAAACAAATTCGAGGACTTCCTTCGTATCGCAAAAGTGCGAAATTTTGCTCCCGCTTGATGAGACAATGCCGCGTAAATTTGAACTCAAGTCCGAGATTATTTGTGCACGCTCGATTGCGGGCAAAGGCGTGTTGAAGCTGCCACCAAATACTTCTGAATTCGACAATTTATTGTTCAAATGCTTCGCTGCATCGGCTATCAAAGATATAGTATTATCATAACAATCTTTCGCGCTATTAGCCCAACAGATAATGCCGTGCCCTGCCAATATTGCACCTCGGGAATTCGGATTCGCTTTGGCATAAGCGCTTAGTAAAAGGCCAAGTTCAAATCCTGGTCTTTGCCATTCGATCCAGCCAATCGCATCGCCCCAAATTTGCTGGGCCGCTGCCTTTCCACCACTTGAAGCCGCAAGCGCAATTATCGCGTCGGGATGAACATGGTCAATGTGTTTGAAAGGCAAATAAGCATGAAGTGGCGTATCAATTGATGCTGGGCGCGAATTGTTATTGAAGTTGCAATGCGGTAGAAAACCAACCATTTCGTCTTCAAATTGCTTGCCGCGATAAAGCGCTTTTAGGGCGTTCAATTTTTCCAAATAGAGCGTTGAAAAGCCGTCAAGCTTCATCTGGCCTATGTCACCACCAGACCCTTTGACCCACAATACTTCCGTCATTGTCATGGTAAGTGGGTCTTTGATAAGTATTTTCGCCGAAGTATTGCCACCACCAAAGTTAGTTACCGTCAGATCTGAACCAAGCAAGTTCGACCGATACAGCAATAGTTCTTCTTCGCCCATATTTTTTGTTGCGCTTAACGACCATTTATTCTCAGGAATCGCAAATTCCGATGGTTTTGTTTTCGAGAACAGCTGATCTATAACGGCCATTGAGCATTACTTTCTTTCGTTGGGTGTCATCCTATCAGAATAATAAAGACAAAACAATCATTTTTGATTATTTGCAATCATTATTGCAGCGTATAATTGCAGAAAACTAGTGTTGACTTCGTAAAGCAATGACCGATTATGCATAATTTTCAACTAGTTTTGTCGTATTTGCCATTTTTTCATTGCAATCAAACAAAATCAATTATAGTCATATTCAATAATCAATATTGTTATTTCTCGGCTCAAAAAACCACAGCTATTGTATGAGGGACTAATGAACACAGAATTGAGTAATGATCAGATTAGTTATTATCAAGAAAATGGTTTTCTTATTTATAGAAGTTTCCTTAACGCTGAAGAAATCGTGGATTTGAAAGAAGCGGTTCTTGAAGCGATTGCTACGATGGGCCGCAACAGAATTAGCGGTGAAAATGTCCATTTGAAAGACGGCGATGCCTATTTTGACCGAGTTTACACTCAAAGACTAAATCTCTGGGTTATCAATGAAAAAGTCAAATCATATCTTCAAAAGCCGAAACTTGGGGAAATGCTATGTCAATTGGAAGGCATTGACTCTTTACGTGTTTGGCACGACCAAGCCTTGATTAAAGAACCCTTTGCCAATCCCACAAATTTGCACTTGGATAATCCTTATTGGTCCTTTTATTCCAAAAATGCCATTACAATTTGGATTGCACTTGAAGATGCAACGCCCGAAAATGGTTGCCTTTGTTTCTTGCCGAAAAGCAAAGAAATCGCCACCCTTGAAAATGTCGGCCCGAGTGAAGAATTTGGTTCGCTTTTGAACTTATACCCCGAAATGCGTAAAATTTCGCCAGTGGTTGCGCCAATGAAAGCGGGCGATTGCAGTTTTCATAACGGCCTAACCGCGCATGGTGCGAGCGTGAACATGACCACCCAACGGCGCATCGCACTAGCTTGCGCTTATATGCCGGAAGGCGCAACTTTTAATGGAATAAGAAATGTTCTGCCAACCGACTATTTCAATAGTCTGACCATTGGCGATAAATTAGAAGCCGAATTCTTTAACCCACTTGTTTATTCAAAATAGCCATTATTGACTGGGCATTTTTTAATATATCATCACCTTCTGTCGGTAGTTTGCCGCCACTTTTGATTGCTTCTTTAATTGCTTGAAGTTGATAAAAATATGTGGTGCCGCCTTTGAATTCTTTGTGATGCCATTCATCGCCAATTCGCCAATTAAAATCATGGCCATAGTGGGGGAGCACTAAATTGCGAACCTCGATTGCACCATTGGTCATTTCCAACTTAAGGCGTGAATATCTTTGACCATTGTGCGGAGTCATCGAAACATCGATTGTGCCAATTGCGCCATTGCCGAATTTGACATGCGCTACGACCGCCCCATCTACGCCGGTTTCAGCGAATTTAGTTATGGTTTCAATCGGTTCAAATTCTCCGACCAAGTGCCGCGCCCAATGCACTGGGTAACAACCAATATCAAGCATGACCCCACCACCCAATTCCTTGTCCCACCTCGCCGCATTTTCGCTGGGCGGCATAGGCACGTCCAATTTGGCACTAAATGACTTTATCGTGCCGAGATTGCCGTCCAGCACAAGCTGTTTAATCGCCGTAAAAAGTGGGTGATAATGATAATGGAAGGCCTCGATAAGCCGACAATTATTTTTCGAAGCGGCGGCCAATAACCGCATTGCGGCAGCCTCATCAGGTGCGGCAGGTTTTTCTAAAAGGACATGGAGTTTGTTTTCAAGCGCCAAAGTTCCCCATTCTTCGTGCAAAACATTTGGCAGGCATATATATACCAAGTCCACGCCACCACTTTTGATCAATTCTTGATAATTGGCTGCGACCGACCTAATATTATTTGCCGCCGCATAATCAATAGCGCGCGAAATTTCACGTGCCGCAACCATAGTTATTTCCACATCGCCGATTTTTCGCGCCGGCTCAATAATCGATGTTATCGCAAGGTTTGAAGCACCAATTAGACCAATTCGTAATGGTCTAGTCATGGCGCAAACTTAATAACGAAAGCCTCAAAATCCCTGATTGCGCCTATTTCAAATTCGACCGAATTTCCGTCAGCCCTCAAGGACAAATCTTGGCTATCAGACATTCGGGTTATCCCCGCGATACTTTGGCCACCTTCCAAATTTATCTTAGCTTTGCCACCGACAATCGTAATTGGAGGAGTGTCATTCGAGGCGTTAAATATGCGCAAAACTAGATTTCTATCTTTGTCTTCAAACGCGCTGAGCCACAGAGCTGGATGGGCATTTATTTCAATCAGTCTAGGCGGCAATATTTTGTTCAAAAGTTCAACGAATAATGCGTCATTATCGGGCGATGCTAAACACTCGATATCGGCAACACAATAAATCGCGGCCCCTTTGCCAAAGCGATTTTGTGCGACACTTGGATGCGTTGTATCGTGATAATATGGCGATGAGTGGATGGTGGCAAACAACTTATTTTCGGCACTGCCTTCATTCGGATATTTATAAGGTAGCCCAAGATTTGCCTTTACTTTGGCTTGCCGCGTTTCAATGCGCAACGCCCCATTTGTTCCGTCTTGCTTGCACCAATGCGAAAGTGGGCGTTTAATGGCGCCAATTTCATTAGATTTGAGATAGATGACATTTCCGGCTTCATTCCCTATTGAAACAACTCCGAATAATTCTTCATTGCCGAACAGGCTATTGCGACTGCCGTATATTTTGCCGCCATCGTGGGTGTATTTCTTAAATGCCGCAATTTCGCTTTCGTCAAACTTTGCAATATTTGGTAAGATTATGACTGGCCATTTTTCTAACTGGTCTAGATTCGATTTGCTAATAACACCAAATGGAATGTGCTCACGCGCCAAAATCTTTGCCACACCTGATGCCGCCATGAAATGCGGATAATTGGGAATCGACGAAGACGGTGCGGCCTTAATTTCTTGTGGTAACTCATTGATGTTCATTCGCGAATTGTCGGAAAAATAAATTGCCACCGTTTCTAATGGCTCTATCACCGCGTGGTATTCGAAAGCCTTGCTTTTTATAAAAGCAGATTTCAACCGCGACAATGCTTCAACATCAATTGTTCCGTCTGGGTCTATTGCAATTATTCCAAGAAACGCTGCATCAGCCATTTGTGATGCAAACACTTTTCTTTCAAGTTCCGATTGAGTGCGAAGGCGATTATGTTCCGTGAGGTTTGCTGCGATGGTTGTCATAAATTCGATTGGTTTTTTTGGGGATAAGTTTGACATCAAGCGAGTTATGAATAATTGCTCGCTTTTATCGCCATAAAAATCACCGCCTAAAAAATCATGGCCTTTTACGGAGTCAAAATTCATGCCCCTCGTCCAGTTCGAGAGCGCAAGCGCGAAATTATGATAGACTTCGATTTTACTTTGCACGGATTTTGCAAGATCACGTAATCCAATTGTGAAATCACTTAGCCATTTTTCGCGCGCTTTTTGAAATTCGAGCCAATTGTCGTCTTGCCAATCGACAATATTAGGAATTGGCTTTCCTGTTTCTTCGAGATACTTCGCTTGGCAAGACTGGCAAACACAAACCCCATTCCACCACACCATGTCAAAAAAAATCGCTTCCAATTCATGTGTAAGAATTTCTTTGACTTGCGCATCTACGAATTCGCGATATTCGGGGTTATTGATACAGACAATGCCATATCTTTGACGTGGTAAGATACCAATTGTTGGAGCCGAAGCGGGCTTTATTCGCCAATCTTGGTGGCGCAAATATTCTTCATTATTAAAACCAATTGAATAATAGCCGCAAACTGGAAGCCCCAATTTTTGAAGCGCTACCACGGTTTCACCTGCAAAATTGCGCCCTTTACAAGCCGCATGCTGAACACCAGTTTTGGTCGGCCAATAACATAGTCCAAGGTGACTCTGGAAATACACCATCGCCGCTTCCGCCTCGATTGCGGACACTGCTTCTGCTGTTTCAATCGGGTCATATTTTGCTAGAAATTCAAGCTCCCAATCGCCGATATGCATATCGATTAAAATTCGACGCCGAGTATTGGAATATTTGGGTCTTTGCATTTACTTACTTTCGTTCGCGAAAAGATATGGCTGGCGATTTTCGATGCTAGACAGCAAAGCAAGGGTTACTTCGATATTTCTAAGGGCATCGTCAATGCCGCACAATGACGGCGCACCTTTTTCGATAATATCAGCGAAGTGGCGCAATTGTTGTGCAAATGCCGAACTATGGATTAAAGTGCCGTCGTCTTCGTCGATGTCAACTTCCTTTATGCTCACTTGTTGATCGATGAATTTTTCGGTTCTTGTTGTTATTATTTGCGCGGTGTCTGAAATTGCGAAGCCAATTGGCATTTCAACTTGCCCAGCAGAGGCACTTAATATGATTTTTTGGCTAAAACTCGAATTTTGACTAGCCCTTAGTGTCGCGATAATCTCATTTTCATATAAGACTTGCCCACTAATATTTTCCAAAAGGCCAGAATTTGGATTATTCCGACCAAATGCAAACGCAGATTTTGGTTTTGATTTTGCCATTAAATTGCAAAAATCGACTACATAACAAAGAAAATCAAAAGCTATGCCACCGCTTGCTTTGTCGGATTGGCGCCAATTATCGTTTGAACCAGTCAATTTCATATTGAATTCAGCAAAAATCGTATCAAGTTTGCCGACACTTTGCGCCGTTGTTTCAAATTCTTGAAAGGCTTTATGATGTCGATACATAAACCCCTCGAGGATTGTACAATTGGCATCTGTGGCCACTTCCTTCAAGCGAACACAATCTTCAATTCGGGTTATTAGAGGTTTCTCGCATAATATGGCTTTTGCGCCAGCTTTGATACACGAAACCATATTTTCAAAATGGGTTGCGGGGGGTGTCGCGATAATTACTCCGTCAAGATTCATTTCGGCCAGCATCTGGGCGGTATTTTCAAAGGCCATGGCGCCATATTGTGCGCACCATGCGTGCCGCTTTTCATCGCTTCGCGACGCCGCCGCCACGATTTTTATTCTCTCGTTTGATTTTTGGGCAGCTATAGCATGTGCATGGGAAATCAGCCCACAACCTATTATTCCGAGCTTTATTTGCGCCACCAATGCGCCTCAAAATCCAACATCAGGAACGTTGGGGTCAATTTCAGGGCCAAAATAACGCAATATCACCAAAGGCTCGGTCGGCGATTTGTTCACAAATTTAAGGCCACCGCGAGCAGTAACGTCAGGGATAAATATTTCGTCTTGCGTCAGTTCATAAAAACCGATCATTGAAGGTGAGCTTATGTCAATTCCATTTATTGTGCCCTGTCCTTGCACGACAATGATAGAGCTAGCACCCGGGTCGCTGAACTGGCAGGCACAATTTGGGAAGATTGTAAGCTCACGCGCGGAAAACCACGATTTTCCTTTGACGCGACCATAAACCACCCATTTATCGACATAATTGCTATTGTCGCTTTGTGCAATTATCGGGGTCAAAAAGTGGTTCTTCTTGAAATCGGGATCGACATTGGCCTCCCAATCCAATTGACTAACCAAATGATCTAAATCATCAGTCTTTTCTTCTGGCACGTCCTTAGTTAACAGCTCTCGTGAAGTTGTGCGGCCTTCACAAAGATTTTGATACATTGCAAAAACGTCGGAACCCCATTGAGGTTCATAAGTGCAAAGCGAACCAGGCGCATGCAAAATCCCAGGTCCAACCAACCAACCTGTGCCGGGTTGAAGTTTATAAGCGGCGGAAAAGTGTAAAATGCCATTGTCGCCTTTTTCCCAATTGGCGATAGTCTCTTTTATATCTTGCTTAGTTGTATTCGGACTTAAGCCAAAATAGGTATGGGGAAAATTATTTGACACATAATTATGTTGCGGTGGAAAATAATAACCTTCGGGCTTACCTTCACGCCCAATCAGTGACGCATATTCAGCGCTTTGGTGCATGTGTAGTGGAATTGGGCCCATATTATCAAAGAATTTTGAATATACTGGCCACCGCCCATATTCGCCCCAGATTTTTTCACCGACAAGGATTTCGCCGCGTGCGGCAACTGCATCGCGAAGCGCGAACCTATGCTCATCACAATAGACATAGCT
Source organism: Hyphomonadaceae bacterium (assembly GCA_009773395.1). Taxonomy (GTDB): domain Bacteria; phylum Pseudomonadota; class Alphaproteobacteria; order Caulobacterales; family Aquidulcibacteraceae; genus Pseudaquidulcibacter. Next base: position 129,817 of record WRPI01000006.1, read on the forward strand.
TAGTCCCTCATCGGGAACACGGCCCTCATTAGCGGCTTCGGTTGTCGAACCAAACCACCTTTCATCAATGCCGCCACGTTCAAGGCCAAACGCGAAAAGGTCTTTTGGGTCGAGTTTTAATCTTCCGCCTGGGTGCAAAAAAGACCTTGGAACCCAACAAGGTGCCAACCGCAATAGCCCCCCGTTTTTTGCCAAAGCTTCGTCAACCAAGACCCCAATATCTCTATCTTTAACTTCTAGAGAACGAACATCTGATTTTTCAAAACTCAAGGTCATACTCTCACCAAATAAAGGATAAGAAAAATGACAGCGAAAGCCGCAAAGAGTCAATCGCTGCCAATGGGGAAAAACTTAGAACTTCACTTTAGCACCAATAGTAAAATAGCCATTGTCTAAATCATAAAGATTCGGCACTGTTGGGAACGCAAGGCCTGGAACAAAGCGGTTAGCAACAAATGGCGGTCTTTGGGCAAATAAATTGTTCGCAGTGGCATATAATTCCAAATCATGATCCATGACCTCAGCTTTATAGCGTAGTGTCACGTCAGTATACATTATTTCCTTGATTTTGGGGAAAGCAAATATTTGACCCGGAATCGGCGGTTGCTGCAAATAGCTGCCAATATATCTCTCTTGCAAGAATATTGAAAAATTGCCCATTGTGTAGGTTGCACTTATATTGCCTCGCCATTTTGGCAAAGCAAGGTTTGTAGAAGTTGCAAACCAACCAGCGTTTTGAACTGCAGTAGTACCGATTGTATCAATATAATCAATCGCATTCGAGGCCAATCCACGCACAACCAAATCATTGCCAAACAATTTCGTTGAGTAAGTAATATCATAATCAATGCCGCGCACTTGGCGACCATTTTGATTGATTTGTTGAATGATAATTTGCTGAATTGTTCCAGAAGTATCGCGTGTTATCAAAGCACACTGCACCGCATTGCCACGGAAACAACCATCAATTGTTCCTTGCGCTGTAGTGCTTGCAAGTGCCCCAGTAACATTGATATCATAATAATCGACCGAACCCGAAAGTCCCTTTAACCAGCTTGGTTTATATATAAAGCCATATGAAATTGTGTCGGCTTCTTCAGGTTTCAAATTGGGGCTACCTTGAGTCCGAGTAATCGCAATTATGTTCGAGGTATTTGTTTGTGGATCCGTCAAGCCCGGAGTAAACGCGTTAACCGGCCCTGCAAAAAGTTCAAACAAATTCGGCGCTCGAATATCGCGTGAAGTAGTTGCTCGAATGCGCAAATCTTCAAGAGGCTCATAAGTTATGCCCGCTTTCCATGTCGAAACTGAGCCAGAATTTTGATAATTCGTAACTCGATACGCGCCGTTGAAATCAAGCGATTTTGCCATTGGAGCATCGGCAAGCAACGGCACCTGAACTTCTATAAACGCTTCCGAAACGTCGTCCTTAGCATTGGCTTCTCCAAAATTACCCTGATGCCAACCACCAAAGCGGCAAAGTGCGACAGTTGGGCACAGTGCTGTTGGCATTCCGCGCTGACCCGTAGCTTGAATTTGCCCCAAAGCAATCGGATTGGAAACTTCTACCAATGTGCGACGGCGATATTCCGCGCCAATCACATATTGCACTGGCCCCGCTGGGAGATTGAATGCATCACCTTGAATTTCCGCTGCCAATACGTTTTGTGAATTGGTAACTTCTTGCGTGCTTGTTCCTAAAACATAAGCTTTGGAAGCAGCGGAAGGCGAACCTTCGCCAAACAGATTCATCGGCACGCAACCTGGATATAGGCCGGGGCTAGTTAAATCGGTGCGGCAGACAATTTGGCCGTTAGCCGGGTTAACAACAGCATCGGCAACATTGTAAACTCGGCTTATATTTGCGACATTTTGGACTTCGCCGTCGAGTTTGGTTTCGCCGCGACTGAACGACACTGACCAACGAAGTGTATCGCTGATTTTGCCATCAAGCCCGAAACTGAAGTCATAGGATCTGTTCTTATATTCTAGGTCGATCGTTCCAAAATCAGCATTCAACCGTGCCATTCGGAAAGACGTCATGTTGTTAGCATCCATTTGCGCAGCTATTGCCGCTGGCAAATATGCGTTGTCACGGTATATTGTGTACGCAGAAGTTGCTGCACGATTATCAGACAAAATCCGCATTTCATTGTGTGATTGCGACATCATTAATTGTGCATAGCCGCGCACACTATCCGAGAAATCATAACTTACATGCGAATAAAATTTATCAGTATCAAGCGACCCAGCAGGCTGCATTTTATTATATATAATACCATCACCGCCAATTTTTGCCGCTCCAGAACCTGCAATATCTGTTCCAAACACAAATGCGCGGGTTTGACCGCCGGGAAGGAACATTGTCCCTGCCAATGGCGAGCCTAAAGGAATTTGGAAGTTTGAAATTATTACGCCACCTTCAGTTCCCAATATCGATCTTACATTTTCGAGTGTAATATATGGCGCGGCGGCGGAGCCGTTACCGCCCAAAAAGCCATAACGCCTTGGGTCTGGTCTATCCGTTAGCTTGTCAATGCCATCAACCTTGAAATGCTCAAGACTTGCAACAATGTGGCCCCGATCATCTGAAAAAGACGTGCCGCCCGCAATGCCAAATTTTACCGACGCATCATCATGATAAGTTGACTCACCATATTGGGCATTAACCATCACACCGTTAAAGCGATTGTTGATTACATAATTGACAACCCCAGAAACTGCGTCAGAGCCATAAGCAGCAGACGCGCCGCCAGTAACAATATCAACCCGTGAAACTAGTGCTTCGGGCAACAAATTTACATCCACTTCGCCAGATTCTCGTGTCGGTGCTACGCGCCTGCCGTCCAAAAGAATCAATGTGCGTGTGAAACCAAGTCCGCGCAGGTTAATGAAGTTGCCTAATGAACCCACTGCACAACAAAAAGTCCGCGAAGTTGAGCCCGCGAGTTGCGGCAATTGAACCAAGCCGTCCGTAATAGTCATGGGGGCAGCTGCTTGCAATGCCGATGCAGTCGTGACCGTTACCGCGGTTGGCCTATCATAGCCATTCGACCTAATTCTTGAGCCAGTAACAACCACAGTCTCAGAGGTCGGCGCATCTTGAGCTAAGGCGTTGGTTACACCGACAAGCGCACTGACCAAACAAGTGGACGCAAGTAATGTCGTTCGTAATAGGACCTTTGAAGCTCTCAGCTTACGGCCGCCAAAACTGAATCGTTCCGATTTTTCAATTGTGTTCATTATTCATCCCCTTGCAAAATTGCCGTTGTCAGCACTTGTTTTTTTTCGAAGATGACATTTTTTGCAAATATATGCAACAATTTTGATGCAAAATGATTGCTATTGATTAAAGTTCACTATTGTGGGATTAACTAATTGTATTTGCAGTGTTTTATTTTTGCTTCTGTGAAGTTTTATACCTTGTAGTGGTAATAAATGCCGAAGATTGAAATTTTATTTAGGGTTTTTTGATAAAATCGCAAGTTTTTTTGCGCAATATTCATCGATATTGATTGCGTTTGCGTTTTTGTCCTGTATTAGCAGAGATACAAAATAATTTGAGCATAATTTAGTCTAAATGACAAAAGAATTGGGGCAAGCATAGTGACCACGATAGTAAAGGCGTCAGAAAGTGAGGGCCGCCCCCTTAAGAAGTCTATCACAATTGGTTGGGCAATCGGAGAATTGGCAATAGCTGCATTTGTGGTTTTGCAAATGGCATTCATGCTATTTTATTGCACTGAAGCGTTACACATACCGCCAGCAATCGCTGGATTCGCGCTATTACTGCCGCGCCTTTTAGATGCATTTGCGGATCCATTGATGGGTGCATTGTCCGACCGGACGAAAAGCAAACTTGGTAGGCGGCGGTTTTACCTCGCATTGGGCGCGCCATTATTAGCGATTTCATTCGGTGCGGTTTTCTTCATACCGCCTGAATGGCCAATTGGACCCAAAGTGGCATTGCTGGTAGTCTCATTCATGTTATCTAATGCGGCAGTAACAATTTACGAAGTTCCATATTCGTCAATGGCAGCGGAAATGACGCAATCATACAAAGAAAGGACAACTCTTGCAGGATACAAAATGTTTGCCGCAAGGTTCACTGGGGTGTTGGTTGCATATGGCGCTCCAAAAATTTTTGGGACACAAGAAACATTGGCCCAAGGGTTTCAGCAATTGGGCATCGTTGCGGGCGCTCTCATTTTGGTCACTGGGCTGTGGGGGTTTTTCTCGACCAAAGATGCCCCGCGATTTGAGCATACGCCGCAGACATTTTCAATTAAAGATGAAATTTCTTCGGTTTTGCATAACAAATCTTTTGCAAAGTTGTGGTCGGCTTTCTTTTTGCAGAATTTGGCGATTGGGGTTTCAGCTACCACATTAATATATTTCGTAACTCAAATCATGCTAATTCCACCAAAGGATTCTGGTCAGTTTATGTTTGCAGGCGCTTTGTCTGCGCTCGTCGCCACGCCGATATGGGTATTTGTGGGACGCAAGATTGGGAAACAACGCGGCTATATTATTGCGATTATTGGCGCAGCTTTGACCGCGATTCCAGCCTTGTTTATTTTACCTACTCAAATTGCAATTTTCTTTCCTATCTTGATTTTGGCTGGGGCATTGGACGCTGCTAATCAATTATTCCCCAATGCAATGGTTCCAGACACCGTTGAAGTCGATGAGCTGCGTACCGGGTTACGGCGCGAAGGGGCCATTTTTGGTGCATGGGGTTTCGCACGTAAACTTGGCATGACTGGTGGTGCATTTCTGGTCAGTCAATTATTGGCACTTATTCATTTCGTGCCAGGCCTCGCACCTAATTTGCAGGCAGGTGGCTCCCTCGATGGTATTAGGCTTATTTATGCCGCAGTGCCTCTAGGCATTTGGATTGCGACATTTTTTGCTTTCAGGCTTTATGATTTAAGTGAAGTTCGGTTTGAACAAATAAAGCAAGAAATAAAGGAAAAAAAATAGTCCTAAATAGCAAATGCACCTTGCGCAGAAGTATTGGTTTGCGCATATATTTTGATACCATTAGAAGCACTCAAGTCAATTTCGCAATCGCGCGGGAATTGGATTTCGAATTCAATTTTCTTACCAATTTTCGTCCATGATATTTCAATCAGGCCAAATTGCGTTGGAATTGACCCCTTAGCCCAATCGAGGTCGCAATCTGTCAATTGAAATCCGAATGTCTTGTACCCAGGTGTGATGGCAGTAACGCCCAAACAAAATCGTGACAATTGATAAATGGGCGTAGCCGAAAAGCCGTGGCACAAACTCGCGATTGGCTCAAATGCCTCCCATAATGTCGTGGTGCCAGTTGCTATCATTGGGGCAAAAAGGCGCTTAATGTCTGCTACTACCCATTTTATCCAACCTGCATTTGCGATACCTGCATAAACAAAATGCGAAAAAAAGCTGTTAGCACGAACGATATCTGTTTTGTCGTCAAATTCTGGACAAAACGCCATAATCGGCGGTGCGTCTGTCAGTTTTAGCCGCTTGTCATCGGTTATTTGCGTTACAATTTCAGACACAATATTGCTCGGCGCAATCCCATATAGCAGCGCCAAAGCATTGCCATGTTGCGATGACTTTGGGCCCTTTTCCAAGCTATGTTCATCGACGCTATCGCAATATAATTTTCGTGTCCAACAATAAAAATGCTGATTAATCGCATCACAAACTTGCTGATATTCCGAAAAATATTTTTGGTGCCGCGCTTCATAGCCAAAAACCCGCCACAAATCCGCCATGGCCGAAAGTGCGCCAGCATAAAGCGCGTTAAATGCCATAGAATAGCCTTTACGCTCAATGTTTGCCCATTCAATAAAATGCCATTCGGGAACATTTGCGATCAATAAATTGTCGTGCCGCGATTTTTCAAACCATATTATCGCTTTTTCAAGACTGGGCATGAAGTTCTCGACTGTTGCCAAATCATTAGTCACATCGAGATATTTTTTGGTGCCGATTATCCAGTGAAGTGAATAATCTGGAATAGTAATCGCAGTTGCCCTGATGTCGCCTGGTGATACCATCCTTGCGAGCCCATCAATTCGTTGGCCTTCGCAAATTTGGGTAAGAAAGGCTTTGTGCAAGGCTATAATGCTCTGACCAAAAGTGTAATGCGCCATGTCAAACATCACGATGCCATCACCAAGCCATTGCCTTGACTCGCGGTTTGGGCAGTCAATCCACCCATCTTGGGCGCACATTTGCAAAGTGTGGCGACCTGTTTTCCATATTTTATTCAATACGGGGTCGGAGCATTCGAATTGCCCTTCATTTTCGACTGGGTAATTTACCGTGTTCAAACCCAATTTATGAACAATTATTCCATTTGGGGCATTGCGCACGATAAGTTGTAACCCGCGAGTGCCGACTGGATTGAATTTTTCAAACCGTTGCCAGCCTTTTCTCGCAATATAGCGGCAAACATGGCTTACAAATAACGCGCCTTCGTGCCGCAGGCCGTCGCCTTCATGGCCGATGCCATATTCACCGGGTAATTTTTCGGAAAGTGCAAACTCAATTACTTCACCGCCCATCGCCTCAAATTCAATGAAGGGCCGCCCAACACGGTAGGGGGAAAAACCAAAAAGAAGCGCGGTATCGCTGCCGTCAGTGGTTTTAACAATTGTCGTTCCATTCTCACTGAGCAAGCTATGACTATTTTGGACAATGTCACCTTCGGCTACACAAAGTTCTTCAGCATATATTCGTTCTTTAATTCCCAAATCAGCGCGTGGTACAACCGATTTCGACCACAAATGTTGGCTTGGAAATATTTCCTCTTGCCGCAGTGGGGCTGTTTCATTGTCGATGAGCAATGGGAATGGTGTAACCATTCCCCATCCCCGCGCATTTGCGTCTTTATTGCCTTCAGCCACCATAATTTGTGCGTTGGGCCAATCCATATCATCATATTCGAGTGACTGCCAATCCTTGGGCAAGACACGGGCGTCCAATTCCTCGATGAAATCTTGGCCCCAACCCGAGAGCGGAATTTCCTTGGTCCAAGCGGTGGTGTCCACTATTTTCCAGCTCTCATCACTGCCGCTAATTTTAGTCTTGCCGTTTACCTGCGCGCTTATTTCGCAATAAAGCCCGCCATCGCCAAAAACCGTTTGCCACGCACTTTTGTTGACTTCATACCAAGCAAGATCAACCCCCGGCACATGAACCAAGACTGCAATTTGATTTGCACCTTTTTTAAGAAATTCTGAAATTTCGATTTCATCGATACGCTGAAAATTCGGATTGGATCGATATGGACCATAACCAATGGCCTTGCCATTTATCCACAATTTGTATTTGCCATCACAAGTAATTTTCAACTTAGTATGGGAAGCGTCTTGCTCGTGAAAATATTTACCACGTGCCAGCACCCAGCGATTCACGCCTTCAATATCGCGGTGCAATGGCGCACCATGAATTGTCATAAACATTGCGTTGTGATCAATTGCTTGGCTTTTTAGCCAAATGAAATGACCCTTATTTGGTGTCATTTCCCACCTATTTTTGACACCAATGCATTTGCAATTTCATTGAGCGCCTTTCGCGCCAAATCACTCGACTTAAAATATTGGGTGAAGCCGTGTATTGCGCCTTTGTAAATTTGGTGACTTACTTCAAGCCCTGCCGCACGCATTTTACTCACCATATCGCTATTTTCGCTTGCTAAAACATCAAGCTCGGTTTCCAAAATATAACAATCTGGCAAACCACTCAAGTCCGCAAATATCGGTGTCGCATGGGGGTGAGCATCACTATCGCCCAAATATGAATTCCAGAAGAAATTCATTGCTGCCGATGGCAAACCAAATCGACCATCACCGAATTCTTGATATGATGGATAGTCCTGTCCGCGAGAAAAAGCGCCGTATAATAGCGCCATATATATTGGCATCTGGCCGCCATTATCGCGCAATCTTAGCGCAGTTCCAAGCGCCACATTGGCGCCAGCGGAGCCACCACCGAACGCAATCCTATTTGCGTCTATCCCCAGTCCTTTTCCATTTGCCGTGAGCCAATTCATAACGGTTTCTCCGTCCTCTAGGGCGGCAGGAAACCTATGTTCTGGTGCCAGCCTATAGTCTACAGACAAGACTTTTAGACCGCTTTGTTTTGCAATGATTCGTAGAGCTCCATCTTCAAGATCCAGATCGCCAATGACCCAGCCACCGCCGTGAAAATAAACTAATGCGCCACTATAATCATTTGTGCGTGGCTCATAAAGTCTAACATGTATCTTGTGTGTTACAGCGTCTATCGCGAAATCGGTCACTCGGTCTAATTGCTGTGGAGTGTCATTCCATGGCACGAATTCCGCCGCAGCACGGGCACGCATCGTAATCGGGTCAATCGTGGTAAGCGGCGACCGTGCAGCATTTCGTACCCGCTGATCTAGCATGATTGGTAATAGTTCTTTGTCTAACCGAAAATCATCATTGCCTGAACTCATAATCACGCTCCTTTTTATCAATAATTACCATTATCAATCATTTACAATCAAAACAAGTGAAATTATAGCTATTTTCAATAGTTGCGTTTGAAAGCCAAAAAATTGCAAGAACAATATGAAAAATCGATGAAGGAATTGCGGCAGGTTTCGCAAATGCTTGGCGTTGATGCAATGCTCATCCAAGGCGCGGGCGGCAATACCTCGCTCAAAATTAACGATAAAATGTGGGTCAAAGCATCTGGGAAACTATTGAGTCGCGCGTTGGAAGAAGAAATTTTTGTTCCAATTGATTTTTCGCAACTTTGCAACGATATCGAAAATACAAATTTCGAAATTACAAAATATGTGGTTGGTGTGGTCCCTAATCTTCGCCCGTCAATTGAAGCGCCACTTCATGCGGTTTTTAAATCAAATGCTGTTATTCATGCCCATGCGATTAATTCACTGACGGCAATGTTATTGCAAGATTGCAAGCAGCATCTTCAATCAAAACTGAGTGGCGCCTTCCAATATATTGTTATCGATTACGTCGCTCCTGGCATTGAGCTTGCCCGCACAATAAAGGCTGGTCTCAAAAAACATGCAATTGATGTCGTGGATGAGCCTATAGTCTTTATGAAAAATCACGGTATTGTGATTGGCGCCAATTCAATGCGTATTGCATACGACAAATTATTAGAAATCGAGGCACTACTCGAATTTGCGCCGCGCGGCCTTGGGAAAAACCAAGCCGAAGCCCAGACACATGCGGAATTAGCAGAATATGAATTCTTGCCAAATTGGCAAGCCATTGCTTTTGATGAATATTGCACAAACTCTCTTTCGCAAGGAATATTTTTCCCTGACCAAGCGGTTTATTTGGGAGAAAAAATTCGCGTTCTGAACAGTTTTGACAACGCCGGTCAAGAACCACTAGTTATCGTCAAAAACGTCGGTGTTTTCAGACGAAAGAACTGCGATCAATCGACCATCGAGATAATAGAAGCGTTATTGAGCATCTGCATTCGGCTTCCATTTGGTGCGAAAATCCATATCATTGAGCCACACGAAGTAGATTTTCTTTTGAATTGGGAAGCCGAAAAATACCGCAAATCACAAACCAACATTGGTTAGACTATCCCCGCCCCAAGGCCTACTGCTTTACGTTCTTGGGCTTTGCGTTCACGCCATTTTGAAGCGCGATAAAGATCAATGCCATCGATTGCGCCACCTCTTTCATATCGTAGCATCGCCAAAATCGGCGTAACATCGAAATTATAAGCTGCCCGAAGTGCACGAAATGCCATCATTGCGTCGTTATTATCCTGTGCTTCAATCAGAGCTTCTCTATCGACAAGGCTTGCTTTCGCATAAGCAATTGAAATCGCTTCGGTTGATGAAATCAGGCTTTCGATCGGATCTGTAACGTTGTGAGATTGATCAATCATATAGGCTGGATTAAATTTGCCCGCAGAATTGGCTTCAGCTTCAGCAAGTTCATTAAATACAAGGAATAATTGATGCGGGTTTATTGATCCAGAATCTAAATCATCATCGCCATATTTGCTATCGTTAAAATGGAACCCACCGAGTTTGCCGACGCGGTTTAACCGCGCCACAATTTGCTCAATGTTGGTATTTGGTGCGTGGTGACCCAAATCCACCAGGCATTTACATTTTTCGCCAAGCTCTTGTGCGACCATCAAGGACGAGCCCCAATCGGAAATAATGGTGGAATAAAAGGCAGGCTCAAACATCTTATGCTCAAGCAACATCAGCCAATCTGTTGGAAGTGCATCATAAATATGCGAAGTCGAGCTAACATATCGATCCAAAGCCCGTGTGAAATCTTGCTGGCCAGGAAAATTGGAGCCATCACCAACCCACACTGTAATCGCTTTGGAATCAAGCTTCTTGCCGATTTCAATACAATCAATATTGTGGGCAATTGCTTGCTCCCTAACTTTTGCATCAGCAGCGCCAAGGCTGCCATTGCGGTATGAATATTGGCTATCAGGTTGATCCTGAAACGTGTTGGAGTTTACCCCATCAAACCCAAGACCCAGCTCATTTGCGTGACACTTAAGTTCATCATAATCAGATGCGCTATCCCACGGGAAATGCAAGGAAACTCGCGGCGCGGCGCAACTCAATTGATTCACAACCGCACAGTCAGCGAGTTTTTCAAAAATATTCGTTGGCTCACCTGGTATCGCAAATTTTGCAAACCTTGTACCGCCACGACCAGTCGCCCAGCTTGGCAACGCGAGTGAAAAAGTGCCGATTTTGGCCTTTACCGCATCAATATCGCGCCCATATCGTTCCAATTTCCTTGCAAGAGCGCCATAATCATCGCGCAATCCATCGATTCTCGACTCATTATGTGATGAAATTTGGTCATTTGAAATCGGATAGCCAGTCATTTCTTCCTCCATGCAATGAGTATTTGCACAATTTTGCTTGCTTTTGAGCGAATATGACTATTTATAGCCAATTGGAATGCAATGTCTAGTTAGAATTCAACTTCGAATGTGAAATATGCAATATATGGCAACTGGCTTGGAAAAAATGCAACAACGCAATTACGTCGTTCTGGATGTCGGGAAGACTTTGGCCAAACTTAGCCTTTGGCGCGAAGATGGCGTTTGTCTGGCTCAAGAAACACGTAACAACCAAATTCTTCATAATGGTTCTTACCAAATGCTAGATGTCCATGGCATCGACAAGTGGTTGGCCAAAATCCTGTGTCAGTTTGCGAACATTGGGCCAATTCGCGGGATTTACCCGATTGCCCACGGTGCAGCAGTAGCGGTAATCAAAAACGGCGAATTGGCATTCGATCCGATCGACTACGAATGGCAATTCGACGGTGAGATTGAAGCAAAATATGCAGAATTACGCGGGCAATTCAATGAAACTGGTTCCCCGCGAATGGAAAATGGCCTGAATATGGGGCTACAGCTTTATTATTTGAAATCACAATTTGCTGAGCATTTTGGTGATGGCACGCAAATAATGCCATGGGCGCAATATTGGGCGTGGCGACTAAGCGGTGTTAGTTGCACTGAAATTTCGAGCCTTGGAGCGCATACAGATTTGTGGTCTTTGCAAACGAATGACTATTCGAAAATGGCGTATGAGACGGGAATCGCCAAGTATTTCGCGCCAATGCGCAAAGCGGGAGAAATTGTTGGCACACTAAGTAAAGAATGGTGTGACAAAACCTTCCTTAGTGAAGAAGTCAAAATTTATGTTGGCATCCACGATTCTAATGCAGCGCTGTATCTGACCCGCAACGCAATGCAAAACAATGCAAATGAGTTTACGATTGTTTCCACTGGAACTTGGTTTGTAGCAATGCGCGCGACTTCAGCAAAAATTGACATGGAGAAAATGGCAAATGAAGCAGGTGTATTATTCAATATAGACATTGACGGAAAAAATGTTCCAACCGCTCTTTTCATGGGTGGGCGCGAAATTGAAATATTGATAGAAAGCCGAAACAGCCGAATTGACGTTTTTGAAAACCAAACGAAACAATTAGCAGCCACAAAACAAATATTGGATATTGGGGCTTTCATTTTACCAACAGCAACGCCGGGAATTGGGCCATTTGCCGACTGCCAATTGCAGAAAATAAATTCCCCAAATTGCGACGACCAGTATGGTGCATTGGTTGCTATATATGCAGCATTGGTGACTTGTCACGGCCTTGAACTAATCGGCGCCAATTCTACTATCATTATCGAAGGCCGCTTCAGCCAAAGCGTGGTCTATTGCCGAGCAATTGCAAGCCTTATGCCTGATTGCAAAGTCTATGTTTGTAATGAGGACGCAAATATCGCACTTGGCGCACTTAAACTGATGATCAAAGATGTGGAATTGACACGTGAACTTAAGCCCATCGAGCCACTCGAAATTGATTTGCTTTCATATCAAGCGAGTTTTTATGAAAAAGTCGATAACAACCTAATTCAAAGGAGCTAAGCCCATGAGCTTGCAAAGATTTAAGACCGTGATGTTAGTTTCAGCGCTTGCAATTAGTGGCTGCGCGGCCCATGCCAATAATTCCTCCATAAACCCAACAACTTCAAACACTTTTTCGCGTGGAAATTCGGATCGCCTTTCGGCGAAATTGTCATTCGTATCAATTCCCGTTAGCTACGGCGGTGGAAATTGGAATTTAGGTGCAGTATTTCGGGTTCCCTATGGCCATAGTGAAAAGATTCCTGCGGTTATTGTAGTGCATGGATCAGGTGGCGTTGATTCGCGCGGTGGACACTATGTTCAAATGCTGAACCAAGCAGGTATCGCTACACTGGAAATCGACCTTTGGGCAGCTCGCGGCGTAAAATCCCCAGCCGAGCGCCCGAGAAGTGTAGTTGAAACTTTACCCGATGCTTTTGCAGCGCTAAATTTTTTATCGCGCCAAAGTGAAATCAATCCTGCAAAAATTGGTATTATGGGATTTTCATGGGGCGGCGTTGTTTCGATGCTTACAGCCAACAAAAAATACCAGACTCAATTTGCAGCACCTTATCAGTCTTTCGCCGCGCACGCGCCTTTTTACCCAGTTTGTTGGGTTTATAATAAAGCGCCAGGATATGACTTTGCCGACCTCACGGGTTCACCAGTCTTGATTCAGGCAGGCTTGGCCGACACTTATGATGAACCCAGCACTTGTGGCAATTTAGTAGACTCGCTTTCAGCGTCCGACAAAGCAAATGTCCGCCTAATAATGTATGAAAACGCCACCCATGCATGGGAACGGCGTGAACCTGACGGAATTGCCAACGACCCATATTCGCATTTGGGTAAAGGCGGCGAAGTTCCGTTGCGCTACAACCCAACCGCTACCGAAGAATCAACCAAAGCAGTGATTGATTTTTTCAACACCAATTTGCATTGAAGCGTTGGATAGCAAAACCTGCACCCAGTGATTGACCCATTAGCAAAAATCCTTAGTTTTTATAATTTCGCCGAAAAACTTTCGCTCGCGCGCGGTCTAAATCCCGATGAGCCGCCATTTTTGCAAAAGGTCACGCAAACCAAATGACGCAGAAGCAAGAATATATTCTCCATAATGCAGCGATGGCACTGCCCAGCAATATTTGGCCAGAACCTGTGCAAGGATTCGCATTAAAAATCACCGATGGCAAAATTTCCGATATTTTATCCATCGCAAAAATTCATTCCGAAAGCTGCGCGAAAATTGATTTGGGCGGCGGCATATTAAGTGCAGGGTTTATTGATGTGCAAGTCAACGGCGGTGGCGGGGTTTTACTTAATGATGCGCCGAGCGAAGAAGCAATAAAAACAATCTCGATGGCCCACGCCAAATATGGCACAACCAGCATGTTGCCAACCCTAATCACTGACGATTTCGCAATTATGGAAGCGGCAATTGAAGCGACAGATAGAGCCATTGCTGCTGGAAATACTAGCATATTGGGCATACATTTAGAGGGGCCGTTTTTAAGCAGCCACAAAAAAGGCGTCCATGATGAAAGCAAATTCAAAATAATTGATGCCGCAGCAATCGAGCTTGTAAGCAGCCTAAAATACGGCAAAACGCTCATTACATTGGCGCCCGAAAATGCACCAATTGGTGCGATTCACGAGCTTGTGAAGCGTGGAATAATTGTCTCAGGTGGCCACAGCAACGCGACTTTTGCGCAAGTTTTGACTGCAATCAAAGAGGGGCTAAGCGGCTTCACCCATTTATTTAATGCCATGAGCCAAATCAGCGCGCGTGAGCCAAATATGGTGGGCGCAGCTTTGGGTTCGGCAAATTGTTTTAGTGGGATAATTGCCGATATGGTGCATGTTCATGCGCAAAACATTGCGATGGCGCACAAATTATTGGGTGCGAAATCATTGATGTTGGTGACAGATGCAATGTCTTGCATTGGCACAGACGCCACCGAATTTGAACTTTATGGCAATAAAATAATGGTAAGAGACGGCTCTTGTTTCGATGAGCATGGCACATTGGCAGGCTCGGCGCTTGATATGGCGAACGCAGTTCGCAATGCTCACAAAAGAGTAGGATTACCACTTGGTCAATGCCTACAACTGGCCAGCGAAACTCCCGCCCGGTTTTTGGGTGTTGAAAGCAAAATAGGAGCATTGCGCATTGGCTTAGATGCGGATTTGGTGCATCTTGATGATGATTTACGGGTTCAAAATGTTTGGCTAAAAGGCGCGCAAACTCGAAACATATAATTTTTCGGGAAATTTGTTTATTGCAAAACATCATATTACTTGCCACACTGAATAATCAGCAACGACAAGTGAGGGACGCCAATTGACTAATCTTGAAACATTTCGCACCGAGACCCGCGCTTGGCTCGAGGCGAATTGCCCGAAAGAAATGCGCTCATCTTCTAACTCGGAACAAGATTTTTGTTGGGGTGGGCGCAAGTGGGTTTTCACCTGCCCCGCACAAAAACAATGGCTCGAAGTCATGGCCGCAAAAGGCTGGACAGTTCCCGATTGGCCAGTGGCTTATGGTGGCGGCGGGCTCAGTTCTGAAGAAACCAAAATATTGAAGCAAGAAATGTTCAAACTTGGTTGCCGCTCGCCATTAAATAGTTTTGGCATATGGATGCTGGGCCCAGCATTGCTAAAATTTGGGACGGAGGAGCAAAAGAAACATTATTTGCCGCAAATCGCGCGCGGTGAAATCCGTTGGTGCCAAGGCTATTCCGAACCTGGCGCTGGTTCTGACCTTGTTTCCTTGCAAACTTTTGGTGCCGATATGGGCGATCATTGGCTGGTCAATGGCCAAAAAGTTTGGACTTCCTATGCCGACCAAGCAGATTGGATATTTTGCTTGGTGCGAACCGATAAAAATGACAAATATCGCGGCATAAGTTTCCTTTTGTTCGATATGGAAACCAAAGGCGTTACAACCAAACCCATTAAACTAATTTCAGGTTCCTCGCCATTTTGTGAAACTTTTTTTGACGACGTGAAAGTTCCCAAACACCAAATAGTCGGCGAATTAAATCGCGGTTGGGATGTTGCGAAATATTTGCTTGGACACGAACGTGAAATGATTTCGGGTGGTGGCCTTGGCGATGGCTTGGCATCCCTCGGCGCGGCTCATGAAGGAGTTTTAGCACAAGAGCCAATATTGCGCGCGCAAATGGCAATGTTTGACATTGAGAGCATGACATTTCGCGCCCATAGTGAAAAGTTTTTGGACGAATGGAAAAGCGGCAAAGCCCACCCCGCTTATTCAAATTTAATGAAATATATTGGCACCGAACTCAATAAAAAACGCCATGAACTAATAATGGCTGTTGGCGGCTCGGACGCTCTCGAGTGGGAAAGCGAAGCCTCAAACCAAGGCTCAAAACCGCGCTCATGGCTGCGCACCAAAGCCAATAGTATTGAAGGCGGAACCAGTGAAGTGATGCTTAATGTGGTTGCAAAGCGCATCCTAGAAATGCCGGGGGCTTAGCATAATGGGAATTGGTCACACTCAAGAACAAAATATGCTCAAGGACATGGTCGCGCCATTTTTGGCCGAAAATGCGCCAGTGAAGCATATGCGAAATTTGCGCGATGCGGATGACAAAATCGGGTTTTCGCGCGGGCTTTGGAAACAGTTTGCTGAATTGGGTTTAACCGGCATTTTGATTCCAGAAACCGAAGGTGGACTTGGGCTTGGCCACGTCGAAGCTGGGATAGTGCTTGAACAAATCGGGCGAAATTTAACGCCATCACCTTTTCTTGCGACGGCAGTTGCGGGCGCACAAGCGCTTAAAAATGCCAGCGCGGAAATGCGCGGTAATTGGTATCCGAAAATCGTTTCGGGTGATGCAATTATTGGTTTGGCAATTGATGAAAGCAGCAAGCACCGCCCGCAAGCAGTTGAGTTGATTGCCGAACGAATGGGGAATGGATTTCGTTTGAATGGCAGCAAGCAATTTGTTTTGCATGGCCATATTGCCGATTTATTGTTGGTTTCAGCGCGAACAAGTGGTGCTACAGATGAAGAAGCTGGCATAAGTTTATTCGCGATTGCGCGCGATACAAAAGGCATAGAAGTGCAAACTGATCGCTTGGTCGATTCCCAAATTTCGGCGCGAATTAGTTTTGAAAATGTCGAACTTAATGGCGATGCGGTAATTGGCGATATTGACGGCGGGTGGTCGCCCTTGCAACGATTATTGAATGCCGGGCGAATTGGCGCAGCCGCCGAAATGATCGGTGTTGGTGGTGGGGCAATGGATATTACGTTTGAATATCTGAAAACTCGCAAGCAGTTTGACCATTTTATCGGTGAATTTCAAGCACTGCAACACCGCGCGGCGCATCTTTATGGCGAAATGGAAGGCGCGCGCGCGATTGTTCTTAAAGCGCAACATCTGCTTGATGATGATGATTCCCGTGCAGAACTATTTGTTGCAGCAGCCAAAGCCAAAGCGGGCTTAGCGGCAAATTTGGCGGTGCGTGAAGGCGTGCAAATGCATGGCGGCGTCGGCATGACCGACGAATTTGACATCGGCCTTTATATGAAACGCGACAGGGCTTTGGCGGAATTTTTTGGTGACATTAATTTTCAAGCAAATCGGGTTGCATTGTTGAACGGGTATTAGCGCCCAAGTTCCTTCATCGCCCCATCCAACCCTGCGAGCGTCATCGGGAACATGCGGTGTGGGCCAATTAAGTGCGACATGATTTGGGTTGACCCCGAATGATGCCAATGGGCTTGGTTTATTGGGTTGAGCCAAACCATATGTGGGAACAAATCCACTACGCGCTTCATCCAAATCGCGCCGGCTTCCTCGTTCCAATGTTCAACCGAACCACCGGGTTGGGTTATTTCATAAGGCGACATTGACGCATCGCCGACAAAAATTACTTTGTAATCGGAAGTATATTTGTGAATAATATCATAGGTATTTAGTTTTTCGGCGTGGCGGCGACGGTTGTCTTTCCAAACATTTTCATAAAGGCAATTGTGGAAATAATAATATTCCAAATGCTTAAACTCAGTTTTCGCCGCTGAAAATAATTCTTCGCAAACTTTGATGTATGAATCCATAGATCCGCCAATGTCGAAGAAAAGCACTACTTTGACGTTGTTTCGGCGTTCGGGCCGCATAACAACATCAAGATAACCGTCTTTTGCGGTTTTATTTATGGTTCCGTCCAAATCCAATTCTTCGGGAGCGCCAGTGCGCGCCCATTTACGTAAACGCCGCAGCGCGACTTTGATATTGCGAGTGCCAAGTTCGACCCCATCATCGAGATTGCGATATTCGCGTTTGTCCCATACTTTTACGGCGCGTCCATGGCGGCCTTTGGTTTGGCCAATGCGAACACCTTCGGGGTTATAGCCATTATTGCCAAACGGCGACGTGCCGCCCGAACCAATCCATTTAGACCCGCCTTCATGGCGTTCTTTTTGTTCGTCAAGGCGTTGCTTGAGTGTTTCCATCAATTTATCCCAACCGCCGAGATCCGCAATTTGCGCCTTTTCTTCATCGGTTAGATATTTTTCATTGATGGCACGCAGCCATTCATCGGGGATATCGGCGCTAATTTCCGCGCTTAAATTTTCCAAGCCCTTAAAGGTCTTGCCAAAAACCTGGTCAAACCTATCCAAATGACGCTCATCTTTCACTAATGTTGCGCGCGATAAATAATAGAAATCTTCAACTAAAGGCGGAATTATTTCCTTATCCATTGCTTCGAGCAAGGTAAGATATTCCTTTAGCGATACTGGTAATTTGGCTTGGCGTAATTCGGTAAAGAAATTTTGGAACATAACCGCAAGCTAAAGGTTTTTGGGGCTTTTTCAATAGAAAAAAATTGTGCTAATTTGCCCACCCAAGCGATTCCAATTGGACATGCGGCGCTTTAGGCACGTCCATCGAGTGAGTAGCCAGAGGCTCGCACGGTCCTTATTAAGTCAGGAAGACCCTTCAAATTTATAGACTTGCGCAAACGCCCAACATGCACATCGACCGTGCGCAATTCAACATAAACATCTGAACCCCAAACAGCGTCCAATAATTGCTCGCGCGAGAAAACGCGCGTTGGGTGCTGCATTAGGTGGTTGAGCAAGCGAAACTCGGTTGGGCCTAAATGTATTTCAACTTCCCCGCGCTTTACACGGTGTGACGCGCGGTCAATTTCGAGATCTGAATAACGGCCAATGTCTTCCGACAAAGCTGGACGAATGCGGCGCAAGACGGCGCGAATGCGGGCTTTTAGTTCCTGAATTGAAAATGGCTTGCTTAAATAATCATCAGCTCCAACATCGAGGCCACGAATCCGATCGCTTTCTTCGGTGCGCGCTGTAAGCATGATTATTGGGATGTTTTTGGTGGCCACTTTCGCCCGCAATCTGCGGCAAACCTCAATCCCGGGAACCCGCGGTATCATCCAATCGAGAATAATCAAATCAGGTTGCGATTCGGCGACCAGCAGCAGGGCTTCCTCGCCGTCTTTGGCGACCCGAATTTGGTAGCCTTCTTTTTCCAAATTATATGCGAGCAGCGCTTCAAGCGCTTCGTCGTCTTCAACAATCAGGATTTGACCGCTCATGCATCACCTTGTTTGTCGCCGTTTATTTTATCTTGCGCTTCGCCTTTGGGGCGATCACCCAAAAGCTCTTCACCAGTTTCGAGATAATGAACAACCTCGGCCATATTGGTGCAATGATCGCCAATGCGTTCAATATTCTTGGCAACAAAAAGCATATGGGTTGCCGGGCCAATTTTGCGCGGATCTTCCATCATATAAGTGAGAAGCTCACGAAATAATGATGAATAATGTTCGTCTAATTCTTCATCTTGAAACCAAACTGAAATTGCGGTGCCTATATGGTGCGAATTATAGGCATCGAGAACTTGTTTTAATTGGGCGCAAGCCAATTTGCCCATTCTGTCGATACTTTTGGTAAGCGCAATTGGTTCATATTCCGAAATAGTTTCTGAACGTCTTGCGATATTTTTTGCCATATCGCCAATTCGTTCAATGTCTGAGGCGAGCTTTAGGGCGGCAACTGTTTGCCGCAAGTCCTTCGCCATTGGGTGGCGGAGCGCCAATATTCGCATAACTCTAGCTTCGATTTCGCGCTGAATTAAGTCGATGTCCTTATCGCCCGCGACAACTGCTTTGGCTAAGCCTAAATCTCGGCGAGTAATGGCTTTAATCGAATCAATAACCGCTTTTTCCGCCAATCCGCCCATGCGCGAAACCAAGGATACCAATCCGTCGAGTTCTTCGGTGAATGCTTTAACTGTATGGTCTGACATTTTTTGCCTTTCAGAGCACTTCTAAATATTGTTTAATATCGCAATTTTCTAGCCAAAACGACCAGTAATATAGTCTTGAGTTCTTGTGTCGCGTGGATTGGTAAAAATAGTTTCAGTAGGCCCAGCTTCGACCAGTTTACCCATGTGGAAAAACGCAGTTTGCTGCGAAACCCTTGCCGCTTGTGACATTGAATGCGTAACAATAATGATGCAATAATTTTGGCGCAATTCATCAATTAGTTCTTCAATTTTTGCGGTTGCAATTGGATCCAGGGCCGAACATGGCTCGTCCATCAAAATAATTTCCGGGTCAACCGCGATTGCTCTTGCAATTACCAGCCTTTGTTGTTGGCCGCCAGAAAGGCTGGTGCCGGGTTGGTCAAGCCTATCTTTCACTTCTTCCCATAATCCAGCTTTGCGCAAACTCGCTTCAACGATGTTATCAAGTTCTGACTTTTTTTGCGCAAGGCCATGAATTCGTGGGCCATAAACTACATTTTCATAAATCGATTTTGGGAAAGGGTTAGGCTTTTGAAACACCATACCGACACTTGCTCGAAGCATAACTGGGTCAATCGATTTTTGATTAACATCAGTGCCATCGACAATCATTTTACCATCAACGCGGCAAGTATCGATTGTATCATTCATGCGATTGATACAACGCAAAAATGTCGATTTACCGCAACCTGAAGGGCCAATAAATGCCGTGACCAATTTGCTTGGCATATCGAGATTTACGTCAAACAGAGCCTGTTTTTCGCCATAAAATACATTGATGCCTTGAGCTTGCACTTTTGGGGCTTCGATAGTTTGAATATTTGTCTTGGAATCTAATTGGGTGGTCAAAACGGCCTCCTCTAAGCCTCTATTTAGCTGCATTGAAGTTGTTGTCATTTCTACCACCTTCGTTCGAATCTGCGGCGAACCACAATCGCAATTATATTGATGAATATCATGAACAGCAAAAGAACAATAATTGCTGCCGAAGTTTTGGCTTCCCAAGCCCGCTCTGGCCTGCCTGCCCACATGAAAATTTCAACTGGCAAAACTGTTGAACTATCAACAAGGCTTTGCGGAACATCGGCAATAAATGCCACCATGCCAATCATAAGAAGTGGCGCGGTTTCACCAAGCGCGTGCGCCATCGCCAAAATTGAACCCGTCATAATCCCAGGTGTTGCCAGCGGCAAAACATGGTGAAAAACCGATTGCACTTTTGAAGCCCCAACCCCCAAAGCTGCTTCCCGAATTGATGGCGGAACAGCTTTAATCGCTGCACGCGAAGCAATAATTACAACTGGAAGCGCCATCAATGCCAAAACAATGCCGCCAACCAAAGGCGCCGATCTTGGCATTTGGAAAAAGTGAAGGAAGACCGAAAAACCCAACAGCCCGAAAACAATCGAAGGGACTGCGGCTAAATTATTGATATTCACTTCGACCATATCGGTCCAGAAATTTTTGGGGGCAAATTCTTCAAGATAAACCGCAGCCATAACCCCAATTGGCACAGTAATAACAAATGTCACACAAAGCGTAAGAAACGAGCCAACCATTGCCGACAAAAGACCAGCCATTTCTGGATCATTGGAATCAGCATTGGCAAGTAATGTGAAATTGGGTCTTGCTTTTACCATTCCTTCGGCTTGCAATATTTCACCATAGGCAATCATATTATCGCCAATTGCGCGGCCATCTTCGGGCATTTTTATTGACGCGCTCTTAAAGGCTTGATTAGTGGCGGCCAAAGCAGTTTTGGGAGGAATTATTTGCGTGGCAGAGAGCCGTCCATTGGCAATTTGCGTAACTTTGAACGCGCCACCATTTGCAAACAACAACAAAGATGGGACCTGCCCGTCAAGCCTAAGGGGTTGGCTTGCTTGCGACAAGCCATCATAGACCAGTTTTTGATTTTCTGATAATTGCAATTCAATTTCGCTTGGCGAAATCACATTCAGATTTGCCGCCCGAAACTGCCCCTCACGTGCTCGGCCAAATCCGCCTTTAAGATAAACATCTAAATCACTATTCAAAGCGAATGAAAATGGAGTGGTTGTTCCAATCAAATTTGGATTGTCCGCAATTTGTTTTGCCATTGGAGTAATCGCAATTGTGCTCACCAATTCGCTCAAAACATCATAGCCGCCATCGGCTTCGGCATTGGGAAAACGGAGCAATAAATTATCCATAACCACGCCCGCAAAATCACCTTGCGAGCGGATATCTTGCGGGTTTCGCGTGCCTTTTGGATCCAATTTCTGCGCATCGAGTGGCAAATTCAAAACTAAGCGATTTTCGCTCAAAGCTGGTAAGGATTGGAAAAAAATCGACAAAATCAGCATGAAACAAGCGATTATCGCCACGCCAACCATAGCAAGACCAAACAGCCTAAATCTAGTTTCAGACTTGTTGCGCGCTTCTAGGCGGCTTTGCACTATGGCTTGGTTTCTTTGTCGGTTTTTATCAGTCATATTTTTCTCGATATTTCTGAACGACGCGCAATGCGATAACATTGAGAATTAGGGTTATAGTGAAAAGAACAAATCCAAGGGCAAATGCCGCATGGGTCTTCGGGCTGTCATATTCTTGGTCGCCCGTAAGCAGGGTCACAATTTGCACAGTAACTGTGGTCATCATGTCCAGCGGATTGAGACTGAGATTGGCGTTTTGACCTGCCGCCATTGCCACAATCATGGTTTCACCCAAAGCCCGCGAAATCGCCAAAAGAATCGAACCGACAATCCCGGGTAATGCAGCAGGTAAAATAACCCGCGAAATGGTTTCCGATTTTGTCGCCCCCAGAGCATAAGAACCATCACGCAAAGTTTGCGGAACTGCATTGATAACGTCGTCTGATAAAGACGAAACAAAAGGAATAATCATAATGCCCATTACCAAGCCAGCCGCCAATGCACTTTGCGATGACGTCGTAAGGCCAAGTTTTTCGCCGATGTCGCGAACCATTGGAGCTACAGTGAGTAGAGCAAAGAAACCATAAACAACCGTCGGAATTCCTGCCAGCAATTCAAGCCCCGGCTTAACCCAGGTTCGTACTTTATCGGTCGCATATTCAGACAAATATATTGCCGAACCAAGGCCAATTGGCACAGCGACGATAATCGCAATTAACATAATAATGAATGTGCCGAGAAAAAGCGCGACCGCACCAAATGAGCCTGTTTGCCCAACTTGATCGGCACGGATAGCAATTTGCGGCGACCAAAGTGTGCCGAATAGAAAGTCCAAAATAGAGTAAACTTTGAAAAATTTGGCGGTTTCGAAAACCAGGGAAAACACAATGCCGAATGTAGTCAGAACCGCCAAAGCTGCCGCCGCGACCATCAGAACCAAAATCGCTGTTTCAACTTTATTGCGCGCCCTGAAATCCACGCTTAATTTGCCTTTGGACCAATAAAAACCGACGGCTGCTAGGGCGATTGCTAAAACTGCGACAACAAGATTCAGCATTCCCGAAGTGCTGGCCATTATATTCGCGATTTCTTGCAATTGTGGCGTGTCGGAACTTGGAATCCCACCAAATGCGATTTTTTGCGCATCGAGAAGAAATAAATCCAATTGATCTTGGGGCAAACTTGATATTTCAGCTGGCAAATTTGATAAAGCAGTTCTTTCGAGCAATAATGGCTTTATTGATGCCCCAAGAACCAAAACGCCAAACCCAGGAATTAAAGTGCAGAGCAGGCGAAACCAACCGTGATACAGTGGCAAAGAATGCGGCCGCATTGGTTTTTGGCCAGCCACGCTATTTGTTCTTAGGTTTCTTGTAAGTGTGTTGCTGGCCTTAAGCGTTTCAAAATAGCCAAACAACGCCATGCCCATAAGCAGTAAAAAAGCAATCATGCTGACTGGCAATTGAGAAAAAACTGGCAAATCCACCCCCGAACCTTGCAGCATCAACTAGACTTTCAGCGCATCAATTAAATGACAATTTTATGACGTTTATGTGACAGGATTCTCTAACCTTGCGGCAATATAAAAGAAAATGTGGTGCTATTCCCCAAATCGCTGTCAACCCTCAATCCACCACCATGGCGATTTATGATATGCTTGACAATTGCCAAACCAAGGCCAGTGCCTTGTTTGGAATTTGAGGCTTCGTCGATGCGATAAAACCGTTCGCATAGCCGTGGCATATTGCGCTTTTCAATGCCTTTTCCCTGGTTTTCAACTCGTACACATAAATATTTTCTCTCCGCCGAATACTGCGGCATACATAACCATAGCGAATTTGCACTATCGTTGGCGTCCCGTGCTGCGATTTCATCTTGGCTTATGCTGCTTTTAACTGTCACCTTCACTGTGGATTTTGGGTTTCCATATTTTAGCCCATTGTCAATCAAATTAGTTATGACTTGGCCTATTTCATTCTCATCACAAATAGCATTCAAGGGCACTGACGGGCTATCCAACTCGACTCTTGATTCGTATATTTTGGCGGTAGGCTCTAGCGCCGCCAAACAAAACTGAAAAGTTTCAGTTAGATCGGCGACTTCGCGCGGTTGCACATGTTCATTAAGTTCAATTCGAGAAAGCGATAAAATGTCATTGATAAGCCGACCCATTCTTTCTGCCTGGACATTCATTATATTAAGGAATTTAGCACGCGCTTTTTCGTCGTCTTTGGCCGTATCTTGCAAGGTTTCGATAAAACCGCGAATGCTCGCCAGTGGTGTTCGTAGCTCATGCCCAGCGTTGGCGAGAAAATCGGCGCGCGTTTGCTCTGCGATGCGCAAAGCGGTTTCGTCGGAAAGCGTGATGGCAATCAAAACGCCGGTTTCAACTTGAAATGCCGTTATATTGACTCGGTCAAAGCGGTGCGATGGTATATGGCTTTCCCAGACTATATCCACTGGCTCAAGATTTAGCGCTATCTTATCTATCGCTTCAAGCAATTGAGGGAACCGAATTAGGGTTTCGAGCCTTATCCCAACATTTGTAAAGTTGAACCTATTTTGCGCCGCACGGTTTGTGAATACTAAACGCCGCTCGGTATCAATTACTAAAATCGGGTCAGTCAAAGCATCAAGCGCCGATTGTGTGAAATCATGTTGGGTGTTTAAAGCTGGATCCGCAGTAGTGGAATCTTGCGCCGCTTCTGTATCCGGTAATTCAAATGCCTCTATGTCTTCTTCAAATAACTTTCCGAAAAACCAAACTACTATACAGGCTACTAAACTCGCCACACCGACTATTATTATTATCGGCAATTTGACCAAAATGAAAAGCGTTTGCGCAATCACCATTGTGATTGCAACGATGCCAATTACCATCAGCGCATTTTTGATTCTGTCGCGTTTCGTCATGATTTTTACTCTATAGCAATTCAATTGAATTCAAATAGGATATTTGGCTATTGTTCATAAACTAACAATTCATCTTGGCAAATATTTGAACTTCTTCATTAAATTATCGTAATTCGATAAAAATCTCTTGTTTATCGCTAAGAAAATGATAATTAGGCACAATGATATTGATTGCCACACTCATTGCCAAACCAACTATAGCAACTAACGGCCCAAGAAAAATGGGCAATGTTGTTGCTTTTGTTCCGAAGCCACGAGAGACAAATAATGGGCAGAAATCGAAGTCTGCGTAAAAGTGCTTCAACTTCGGGGACAATTCGTTTAAATCTTAATAATGCCAATAATTCAGAACTTATCTATTTTTATCATCGCCAAAAATGAGGGTGACCGTATTGGCAAAACATTAATGGCGATCCAAGATTTAAGCGATGATATTTTGGTCGTTGATTCGGGTTCCAGTGACAATACTATTGAGGTAGCAAAAGCGCATGGTGCGCGGGTCATTCATAATGACTGGCCCGGTTACGGTGAACAAAAGCGATTCGCCGAAGATAATTGCCGCCATGACTGGCTATTTAATTTGGACGCCGATGAAGTTATTACTGAAGAATTGAAAAACGAAATCATCACGGCTTTTGGGGCCCCTGAATTGCCACCGCAAGCATTTAGCATTCCAATTGCCGAGGTTTTTCCGTTCGAAACAACCGCGCACAAATATGCTTATGTGCTGGAACCTGTAAGGATATATCATCGGAGTGTTGGTCGCTATAATCCATCAATTGTTCATGATAGGGTCGATTTGATCAAAGGCACGAGAGTAAGCACTTTCCATGGCCGTGTATTGCATTATTCGGTGCGCTCGCTTGGTGAACAATTGGTCAAGCTTAATGCTTATGCTGATAATCAAGCATTGGACATGGAATTGCGCGGTAAAAAATATTCGATTTTTCGGCTTTTGTTTGAGTTTCCAATCGCTTTCATCAAAGCATATTTCGGGCGACGGCATTTCATGCGCGGCACTTTTGGCTTTATGAGCGCAATGAATTACGCATTTTATCGTTATTTGCGACTGGCAAAACATTGGGAAAAAAGGCTAGAGCAAAGTCAAAAAGCGCAAAATAGCAATTAATCGGCCCCCTCTTGCGATTTTTCTGTGAATTTTGCGTAACAATGGCTTGACTCGCAAATAGCACATTGGCAAAAGGGAAATGTAGAGTTTACTCTGCGGCGTTTCGGGGAGGAAGCGCCTTCACTCAATGTCTTTTTTGACGAGCCGCGCTTAATTGCTGCGGCTTTTTTTTATCTTGAGTTTCCGAAACGCTTTGTTTGCTCTTCGGCTAATCTGAAAAGTCTGCAACTTTTCAGGCCTCATCGGAAATCGGGGAGGAAGCGCCTTCACTCAATGTTTTTTTTGACGGGCCGCG
>WRPI01000008.1 GCA_009773395.1 Hyphomonadaceae bacterium
GCTGACACTTCATTGAGCACTTCGGTATCAACTGAATCATCAGATCGTGCATCGGCTGACACTTCATTGAGCACTGCTGCTTCAACTGAATCATCAGATCGTGCATCGGCTGACACTTCATTGAGCACTTCGGTATCAACTGAAATTTCAGACCGCACTTCGGCTGACACTTCATTGAGCACTTCGGTATCAACTGAAGCTTCGGATCGTGCATCTGCTGACACTTCATTGAGCACTGCTGCTTCAACTGAAGCTTCGGATCGTGCATCTGCTGACACTTCATTGAGCACTTCGGTATCAACTGAATCATCAGATCGTGCATCGGCTGACACTTCATTGAGCACTTCGGTTTCAACTGAAGCTTCGGACCGTGCATCGGCTGACACTTCATTGAGCACATCGGTATCAACAGAAGCTTCGGATCGTGCATCGGCTGACACTTCATTGAGCACTGCTGCATCAACTGAATCATCAACTCGTGCATCAGCTGACACTTCATTGAGCACTTCGGTATCAACAGAAGCTTCGGATCGTGCATCGGCTGACACTTCATTGAGCACTGCTGCATCAACTTTCGGTATCAACTGAAACTTCAGACCGTGTCGCAGCTGACGCATCATTGACAACTTCAGTATCAACTGAAGCTTCAATCCGTGCTGTTGCTGACGCTTCATTGACTTCGCACAATGTGTTGCAAGATACTCTTATCTCAATCAACGCAGCGAATATCACAACTGAAATCGGCAACCGTATTGCTGGTGATACTTCATTGACTGCTTCAGTATCAACTGAAACTTCACTTCGCTTGTCGGCTGATGTTTCATTGAGCACTTCTGCTTCAACTGAAATGTCGGTTCGTGCATCTGCTGATACGTCACTAAGCACTGCTGCTTCAACTGAAGCTTCAACTCGTGGTTCGGCTGACACTTCACTAAGCACTTGGGCTTCATCAGAAGGTTCAACTCGTGCATCTGCTGATACTTCACTAAGCACTTCAGTATCAACTGAAGCTTCGGATCGTGCATCTGCTGATACTTCATTGAGCACTGCTGCTTCAACTGAAATGTCGGTTCGTGCATCTGCTGATACATCACTAAGCACTGCGGCTTCGACTGAAGCTTCAACTCGTGCATCTGCTGATACATCACTAAGCACTTGGGCTTCTTCAGAAGGTTCAACTCGTGCATCTGCTGATACGTCACTAAGCACTGCTGCTTCGACTGAAATGTCGGTTCGTGCATCTGCTGATACATCACTAAGCACTTGGGCTTCGTCAGAAGGTTCAACTCGTGCATCGGCTGATACGTCACTAAGCACTTGGGCTTCGTCAGAAGGTTCAACTCGTGCATCTGCTGATACATCACTAAGCACTGCGGTTGTCGCTGAAGCAACAACTCGTGCTGCTGCTGATACGTCATTGACCACTGCGGTTGGCGCTCAGAACGCAATCATCAACACTCACACCAATCAAATCGCTAATTTGACTTCGGGTCTTGCCCGCGCAAATAACCGGATTGATACTGCGAACCAAGGTATCGCAATGGGCTTCGCAATGAATGCGGCTCCATTGAACTTGGCACCAGGTGAAGGTGGCGCGTCATTCGGCGTCGGCACGTTCGAAGGTGAAGTAGCGGTTGCTGTGAAACTCCAAGGCATGTCTGCTGATGGTGTTGGCTACGGCCTATCAATCGGTGCATCAGATGGTGCAGTCGGAGTTGGTGCTGGAATTGGATTTAAATTCTAATTTCACACTGATATGAAAAAGAGCGGGCCAGCAGAAATGTTGGCCCGTTTTTTCTTGTCTAATTGAATACAATTTTGCAGGTAAAAAATTTGTCGAATAGAGCGAGAATAAAAATTGGCATAACAGCAATTGCCGAAGCTGATGAACACCATACACTTTGGGCAAATGGCGTTGGCCAAAATATTGCCTATTTGGCGCTCCTGCTACAAAGGCTAGATATAGTTGACAGCGTTTATATTATTTCTTGCCCCGACAGCGACACCAACCCAATTTCCAAGATTTTTGGCCTTAAAACCATTGGTATGGACTATGCCATTGCCAATCTTGATATTGTGATTGAAATGGGCATTCGCGCGGCGCAACCTCACCAAATTGAGGCATTGCGCAAACGCGGCGGCAAGACCGTCACTTATATCGCTGGCAATACAATGGTAATGAATCTTGAAGGCTTGGCCGGCAGGACAGAATTTACAGATTGGGTAAATCCACTGGGTTGGGATGCGGCGTGGGTAACACCGCAGCACTGGCACACCAATCGCGCATATATCACGCTGACCAGATCCAAAAACACTTCCATTGCGCCGCATTTATGGGATCCAGTTTGCTTAAATCAAAGCGCATTTGAAACCAGTCGCAATATTTTTTACAAGACGCCAGATGAAAAATCATGGTCGCTCGGATGTTTCGACCCCAATGTAAATGTGGTTAAGACATTTCATCTTCCATTATTGGCAACAGAAAATGCTTATCGTCAATGCCCCGATTTAATTGATAAAATAACATTGTTTTGCGCTAAGAAAATTGAATCAACTGTCCACGTCAGGGAGTTTTTCGCGAGCCTCAATCTCGGGCGAGACAATAAAATAGTGCCCGAATCACGCTGGCGCTTACTCGATATGATTGGCAAACGCGTGAATGCTGTTGTTGCGCATCAATGGCAAAATAATTTGAATTACGTCTATTGGGAAGTATTATATCTCGGATGGCCATTGATACATAATTCAACCGAATTTGCTGATGTTGGTTATTATTTCCCTGAATTTGACCCTATAAAGGGCGGTGAAGCCATGTGCGAGGGCCTAGAAAATCATGATGAGTTGCGAGTAAAACAAGCTGATGCTATACGGCAAACATTGTGGCGTTTCAGCATTGAAAACCCAAAAGTGCAGGCTCGCTATACGGAATTAATTGAGGAAGTACTCGGATGAAATCAAATACCAAGTATTTAGTTATTGCGACGACCGCAATTTTTGGCATTGCCAGCTTGACCCAATTTGGCGCGTTACAAGCTCAACCAAGTTGGAATCCGCCGACGCCAGCCGCGCCAGCCAAGGCCAAAAAAGCCCCAGCGCCGGCTCCATTGCCAAAAGCCCCAGCCGCACCAAAAGCACCACCTGCAAGCGCACCCGCCGCAAAGGCCGCCGCTCCCGCCGCGCCGCCGCAACCTGTGCAAATGACAGCAGCTCCGGGCTTAACAGGCGCGGAACTCGCGGCGAAAATTGATAATACGATTGCCACATTGCGAATAACGACTTGTGCGGGGCGCATTAAACAGGCCCTAATTGCGCTTTCGGCCAACCAGCCAGCAAACTTCTTTTTTGAACCAATGGCAGTGGATGCCAATAGCGCAACCAATGTAATAACCATGGAAAGCAATGCGGGTCCGGGCGATATTCGCTATACAATTCTCCATGTGAACCCAAATTGCCAAGGCACTTATGAGCAGACAATATATTGGAACACGACTTGCCAAATGACAAAAGCCAGCTTTTTCCCGAATTTTATCAATGACCGCATGATACAGCAGCATATTCAGTCTTATCGAGTTGGTAATAATCTGCAATTGTCGCTTATTCCTACTCCGACGGGTTGTATTTCAGTGAAAAAAGAGATGTTTAGATAGAATAGCGCCGTGAAGAGGGAAGCGAAGCAAAAATGGTAAGTCAAAGAAAAAAATATTGCATTGGCATAACAATAGAAGTCAAAGCCGATGGCACGTTTTCGTTCTTCAATAATGGCTTAAGGCAAAATGTAATTTTCTTATATAAATTGTTCGCTGCTTCGCCAAATTGCGAAAAAGTCTATTTAATCCATAATAATACGCCCGCAAAAGAACCATTTCCAAGCGAATTGGGGCTGGGCGAAGTCCTGTTCGTGTCGGCGGCTGAAATGCCCGAAGATCTCGATTATCTTATTGTTTTAGGCGCGGGAATTGAAATAAAAACTCTTAAAAGAATGCGCTCCGAAGGCAAAAAAATCATCTTTTACAAAGGCGGCAATGGTGCGATTATTTCAATCGAAGCGACCATTTCCAAAGATGTTGATAAAGACGCAGAAAAATACGGAAATTATGATTGTTGCGATTCAATTTGGATGACACCGCAGCATATTCATACTTATAAAGGCTGGTGCGAAACCATTTATCGCTGCCCAGTGCATGAAGTGCCACAAGTTTGGGATCCAAGTTTCAAGCTTTTGCAATCGGAAAAAGTGCGAACAGATTATGGCTATCAGCCTGGCAAAAAAGACTGGCGCATAAGCATTTTTGACCCCAATGTGACTGTTATGAAAACCAGCCATTTGCCGACCATGGTCTGTGAATATGCGTTCCGTTTGGCTCCCGACAAAATCAAAACAGTTTATATTACCAATTCATTGCAATTCCAAACTAACACCCATTTCGTGAGTTTTGTAAGTGCGATGACCGCCTATAAGGCTGGCAAAATGACAGTGGAAGCCCGTTTCCATGCCTGGGAATTTTTAACAACTCATACTGACGCCGTGGTCACTCACCATTGGGAAAATGGGTTGAATTATTTGTATTATGAAGTGCTTTATGGCAATTATCCGCTAATCCATAATTCTGAATTCATCAAAGATTATGGCTATTATTACAAGGATTTTGACCCCGAAGATGGTGGGCGCGTCCTAATAGAAGCTTTTGACAAGCACGATGCGAATTTGAAACAATATGCGGCGAAAAATGCTGAATTATTCGCACGGCTTGACCCGACATCACCTGAAAACATTGCATTGCACGAAAAATTACTGTTTGAAACCAAGCGCAATCTTGCGTTTGACTAGACCAAAAGTGAGACGTTTTGAACAAAGCTAGGGTGAAAATTGGCATTTCCGTTGTAGGAAATAAAAACGCGGTTCAAACCCTATGGGCCAGCGGAATGGGGCAAAATATCGCTTTCTTGGCATTATTGATGCGGCGGTTGGATGTTGTTGAAAGTGTTTGCTTGGTTAGTTGTCCAAATGGGAATAGCCACCCCCTCGGCGATCTGTTCGGAATACCAGTTGTTCCGCTCGACGATGCTCTGGTGCAATTGGACATAATTATTGAATTTGGGTCACGCATTACACATCCTGCGCAAGTTGAAACTCTGCATAAGCATGGCGGCAAATTGGTCACTTATATTGCTGGCAACACGCTTGTCATGACCCTTGAAGCAATCGCGAGAGAAGCCAAAAATGGCGATGTTGTAAGCCCAGAACGCTATGACGCAGCATGGGTCTTGCCGCACCACTATAAGACTAACCACGCCTATACCAAACTCACGATGGCCGATAAAACCAGCATCGCGCCTTATATATGGG
Organism: Hyphomonadaceae bacterium; assembly: GCA_009773395.1. GTDB lineage: Bacteria > Pseudomonadota > Alphaproteobacteria > Caulobacterales > Aquidulcibacteraceae > Pseudaquidulcibacter. The sequence continues at coordinate 5,348 of WRPI01000008.1, forward strand.
ATCCGGTTTGCTTGATGCAGGCGGCATATTCAATGGCGCGCAACCCATTTTACAAAAAGCCAGAAAATAAAGGCTGGATGATTGGTTGTTTTGAGCCCAATGTAAACGTAGTCAAAACTTTTCATTTGCCATTATTGGTTACCGAAAATGCCTATCGCTTGCAGCCAGATTTAATATCGCGAATAATGCTTTTTTGCACGTCACATTTGCTTGAATTTGCCCACGTCAAAGAGTTTTTCGCGAGCTTAAAACTTGGCCAAGACAATAAGATATTGCCCGATATTCGTAGGATATTGATAGAGACTTTTGGTGGCCATGTGAATGCGGTTGTAACTCATCAATGGGAAAACCAATTAAATAATCTATATTTCGAAGTTCTGTATCTTGGTTGGCCGCTAATCCATAATTCTTTGCAATTTGAAAATCTTGGCCATTATTACCCCGAGTTTGACCCAAAAAAAGGTGGCGAAATAATGTGTGAAGGCCTAAACAATCATGATGAAATTCGTGAAAAGCAATCTGGTGAGCTTAAGGACACATTGTGGCGATTTAGTATTGAAAACCACAAAGTGCAAGCAAGATACACCGAATTAATCGAAGAAGTCTTGGAATAGACACTCCGCCGAAATCGGGGGAGTAAAAGAGGGAGATTTGAATAATGAATGCTCTTAGTTTTGGAAATCCAGTTTTCGCAACCTTTGCAATCGCCGCCACTTTGATGATATTAAAAGCCATCAGTATGTCGTGGTTAACCGTTGCTCGTATGATGCAAGTCAAAGGGGGCTATCGCTCACCCGAAGACATTAAAAAAACGCCGCTTAACCCCAACCCCAATCCAGCACAACTTGAACCTGACGAACGGGTCGATCGTATAAGGCGGATTCAGTTGAATGACCTTGAAAACTTACCATATTTCCTCTTTGTCGGCTTGCTTTTTGTAATTACAGAGCCATCACTTTTGCTCGCGCAATTGCTTTTTTATGGCTATGTGGTGTCGCGGTTGCTACATTTCTGCGCATATTTTACGGCTCAAACCCATGATATGCGCGCCACATTGTGGACCATTGGGTCGTTGATGTTAATTTTTATGGCCGTTAAAGTTTTGCTCCACGCTCTAGGGTCAGGACTCATTGAATAGACGAAAAGCCGCCAAAATGGCTTCATATTGGGCACAAATCTCACTCAAAGAGGCGATAAAGCCTCTTTTCGTGATCTTCGCACCCACTATTTTGCCATTTTAAAGGCTTTTTCGCCAATTCAATGGGTCCTGACCCTTGCGCAGTAGATTTTCAAGTGGAACTTGAAAACTGCGATGGCTTATTGCTTGGTCGCGCGATTTATCCATTCAAGCGATTCCACGTGAATGAATCGCGCTCTATGCATTTGACATCGGCTCGTAAATTGCTATCGAAGCAAAATGAATCGGTCGTAAACATATTGATTATCGGAAAATAGGTTTGAGCGTGGTTTTGGCAAAAAAAGCAAGATTAAAAATTGGAATAACCGCGCATGCTGGCATAAAGCCAATCAATACGCTTTGGTCCAATGGCATTGGTCAAAATATTGGCTATTTGGCGCTATTATTGCGAAGACTGCAAATTGTGGACAGTGTTAATATCGTCAGCTGCCCTGACGGTGAAACCCACACATTAGGAACGATGTTCGGCCTACCCGTAGTTTCGATGGATACCGCGGCGGCCACACTGGATATCATTATTGAATTGGGTATTCGCGGTGCTCAGCCGCACCATATTGACACTTTACGTAATCGCGGTGGAAAAATAATAAATTATGTTGCCGGCAATACTTTGGTTATTAATCTTGAAGCATTGGCGCGCGATACTGGCAATGGCGATTGGATAAATCCCAAAGGTTATGACGCCGTTTGGATAACTCCGCAGAATTGGCACACTAATCACGGCTATTTCAAGCTCACATATTCGCCAAAAACTTCGATTGCGCCACATATTTGGGATCCAGTTTGTCTCAATCAAGCGGCTTTTGATTTTAAGCATAGCCCTTTCTATAAAACCCCCAAAGAAAAAGCTTGGGCGCTTGGCTGTTTTGAGCCCAACATAAACGTCTATAAAACTTTCCATTTATCGCTATTAACAGCCGAAAATGCATATCGGCAAAGGCCAGATTTAGTTGGGCGCTTGCTGTTGTTTGGCGCTTATAAATTGCGCGAGACTGCCCATCTCACTGAGCTTTTCGCGAGCCTTAAGCTGGGGCAGGACAAGAAAGTATTTGTTGAAAATCGCCTATTGCTTGCAGAAATTATGGGGCGCGATATCAATGCCGTTGTATCCCACCAATGGCAAAATAATTTGAATTATCTCTATTGGGAAGTTCTGTATCTTGGCTGGCCGCTTATCCATAATTCGATACAATTTTCTGATGTTGGCTATTATTATCCCGAATTTGATCCAAAAAAAGGTGGCGAAATAATGGTCGATGGCCTTGAAAACCACAATGAATATCGGGTGAAGCAGGCCGATGCCATACGTGAAACCCTTTTCCGTTACAGTATTGAAAACCCAAAAGTGCAAGCCAGATATACCGAACTAATTGAGGAAGCTATGTCTTAGGGGATTTAAGATGGCAAACCTAATGACTAGGAAAAAAATTATCTGGGGCATGGTTGCTGCGGCGAGCTTGGCACTAACGGCGCTAATTGTCCGCCAAAACCAAAAGCCAGCTCAAAGTCGTGCCGCCTATTTTCCCGTGTCACGATGCATCAATATGGGCAATGGCCTCGAAGCACCAATTGAAGGCGAATGGGGTTATAGTTTTCGACAAAGCGATTTTGCAAAAATAAAGGCGGCGGGTTTTGATACTGTTCGTATTCCCATCAAATGGTCCGCACACGCACAATTATCGCCGCCATATGCGATAGAATCCCAATTTATTTCAAGGGTTGGGCAAATTGTTGACTGGGGCCTCGCGGCGCAATTAAATGTAATCATAAATGTCCACCATTATGACGGACTTTATGAAAACCCCAACCTCCATGAACCAAGACTGGTCGCAATTTGGGCGCAGATTGCCAGTCATTTTCGGGACCAACCGCAGAACCTTATATTTGAAATTATCAACGAGCCGCGCGAAAAATTTTCGGGCGGGCGGGTCAACCGAGTGCAGGCCGAAGCCTTGGTGCAAATCCGCAAAACGAATCCAAGTCGAACTGTGATTTTCACTGGTGATGAATGGGGGTCATTGAGCGGTATGAAAAATCTACGACTGCCAGATGACCCATATCTGGTGGCAACAGTTCATTATTACAATCCATTTGAGTTTACGCACCAAGGTGCTTCTTTTATACCTATCCCACCGCCAATCGGTCGTGAATGGCCAATGGATGGTGAAATGGAATTGCTTGCTCGTGACATTGCCAAAGTCGTTGCATTTGGTAATCGCGTTCGTGCGCCCGTGTTATTAGGGGAATATGGCGTAACCAATGAAGTGCCGATGCGCTTGCGTGCTGCCTGGGCATATGACGTAACAAGGGCGCTAAAAGCGGCAAATATACCAGCCTGCTATTTCAATTTTGCCTCGGGTTTTGCGAGCTATAATTTGGAAAATAAAAGCTGGAACAAACCCTTGTTAGATGCGCTGGAATTACCCTAACACTTCAAGCACTAATTTTCTTATATCGCCGCCAAGTTCTTTGTCTTTAAGAGCGTAAGCAAGAAAAGCCTCGACATATCCCTCGCGTGATCCGCAGTCAAAATCATCGCCTTCAAATTCAATTGCGTGAAAATCCTGGGTTTTCATTAAAGTGCGCATCGCATCAGTTAGTTGAATTTCGCCACCCGCGCCGCGCTTTTGTTTTCCCAAAGCATCGAATATTTGTGGTTGTAAAATATAACGGCCAGTAATTTTCAAATTGCTTGGCGCAGTTTCGCGGCTCGGTTTTTCAACCATATCGGTTATTTTGCTGATATTACCATTCAGTTCGTTGTGCGCAATAACACCATAGCTAGATATTTTTTCCGCAGGAACTCTATCCACCGCAATCACATTGCCGCCCACTTCGCCATAAGCATCAATCATTTGCTTTAGGCACGAAGGTTCGGCTTGGATAAGCACGTCCGGCAACAAAACTGCAAAGGGCTCATCGCCAATAATATCGCGTGCACACCAAACTGCATGGCCCAATCCAAGCGGTGATTGTTGGCGAACAAAGCTCTTGGTGCCGGCATCGGGCAGCATATTTTCAAGCATTTTCAAAGCTTCGGTTTTGCCGGCGCGGCGCAATGTATCTTCAAGCTCATAGGCACGGTCAAAATAATCTTCTATTGCCGATTTATTGCGGCCAGTCACAAACACAAAATGTTCAATGCCAGCTTCAACTGCCTCATCAACTACCCAATGAACCGCGGGTCTATCAAATATTGGCAGCATTTCTTTGGGCAGGCTTTTGGTTGCGGGCAATACTCTTGTGCCAAATCCTGCAACGGGAAGAACTGCTTTTCTAATTTTTCTTTGCGCCATATTTTCTCTTTTCAAAATCTTCGCCGCAAGCATAACCCAAATATAGCACGAATAAAACCCACACTATTTCCTATTCAATTCATCAATTGCACAAACTAAATGATAAAGTGTCGATGCTGGCGCGGATTCATTGATTATGGTTCCGTCTTCATTCATTCTATCGGCATAAAGCCCCTTCATATCGGTATTTAGATATTGCCCCAATCCGTCGCACGCTTTTATTGCACTTGTCTGCGCCGCGCCAATTTCGGCATCGTCATCAAAATGCCGTGCCAGTTCGATATGGGCTTTGATGCGTTCAGTTTGCGGCCACAAGCGCGCGGAAAAATCGCGAGGGGTTAAATCCATGTTCAGACTATTAAAAGTAACTCCGCGAAGCGGGTCAACGCCATATGTTTCACCAATTTGAACGAGTTTTTTGGCCACGGGCAGTATAGAATTGTCATGTGAGATTTTCGCCCATTTCAGCAATAGCCAGGCCCATTCAAACTGATGGCCGGGTTCGACTTGCTGAATTTGCTTGTCGGCAATAGGATTCCAATCACCGTCAAAATATTCCAAAATTGCGCCACTTGATGTGTCAATAAATTTGCTTGTCGCCAAATGGACAATGGAGTTGGCAATATCCAACCATTTGGCATCGCCGCCTGCCGCAACCCACGCCAGCGAAGCCTCAAGCATATGCATATGCGGATTGGCCTTAAGCGGCAATCGACGGGGGTTCGCTTCTTCAAAACCGATTATGGGGTGGGCAAAATCCGCTAAAATCCTATCGCGCAATTCTTCGGCTTGCTCGCGCAGATGTAAATCATGGGGGCGCAATTGATTGGCCGCCGCCAGGCCAGTCAAAATAAACGCGTGATCATAGAGGTTGAAATTGGCATCAATGGCATCGCCTTTTGCGTCCAGAACCGCGCTATAATATCCGTCCACATTCAAGCACTTCGTATCCAACCATTCAAGACCTTGGGTTATTGGACCATCACACTCCCCTAGATACCCCATCAATTTGGCTTTTGAATAGGAATATATTTGCCGCGCGGCAACTCTTGTTCTTCTCTCGATATTATCGGGGCTTACATCTTGGTTTAGGCGTTCATAAAAGCCTCCAATTTGCAAATCCGCGCCGTATGACCACCAAATCGGCAAGCAATCACGAAACAGCCACTCTTTGAGACGGCCTTTGTGGGCAATTAGTTTTTGATTTTCGCGCATGAAGGCCTTTTGAAATTATCGCTAAACCTAACTGATTTTCATTGCTTTTTCTTTAAGTTCGAAGGAATCCACTGAATATCATAATGAAGTAACTTTTATTTGGTAAAACACTGAAAAGGCGGAAATTGTGGCAAATATTATTCCAATCATTATGTCTGGCGGTTCGGGGACGCGGCTTTGGCCAATATCGACTAATGATGCGCCAAAACAATTTCACAAATTGGCTACCGAGAGAACCATGATTCAAGAAACGGTTTTACGCTTGACCGATTCCTCATTTCTTAGCCCCGTAATAATCTGCGGCGAAAATCACTTGAAATTAGTTCGCGAGCAATTATCCGAAATTGGGCAGCCGCCGCAAAAAATAGTTCTCGAGCCCATGGGGCGAAATACTGCTCCCGTCGCTGCTATTGCTTCGCTTATTGCCGGCGAAATTGACGATGACGCTTTGGTTCTGCTTTTACCCGCTGACCATATTGTCACTAACGCCGCCGCTTTTATGGAAGCCATAAATAAAGCAAAAGAGATTGCTCACCAGCGCATCGTGACATTTGGCTTAAGGCCAACTGGCCCAGAAACTGGATACGGATATATCGAACGCGGAAATGAAATTGGCGATGGCATTTATGAAATTGGCGCTTTTCGTGAAAAGCCTGACGCGATTACTGCGCAAAAATACTGCGATGGTGGCAAGCACGATTGGAATGCAGGGGTCTTCCTGTTCAACCCGAAAATCATGCTCGCTGAAATGGCGGCGCTCGCGCCAGATGTATTAAATTGCGCGAAAAGCGCACTTGAGAACTCTAAAAAATCCGAAGAAACTGTCGCACTTTGCGCCACAGAATTTGCAAAATCACCAAATATTTCCATTGATTATGCAATCATGGAGAAAACCACCAAATCTGCTGTCGTGCCGTGCGATATTGGCTGGGCTGATGTTGGCAGTTTTGCCGAAATCTGGCGATTGGGCGAAAAGGACGAAAATGGCAACCATATTCGTGCCAATGCGTTTATTAAAGACGCAAATAATTGCTTGGTTATGGGTGATATTTTGCCAATTTCGATTATCGGAATTGATGATCTGATAGTGATTGCGACCAACGATGGTATTTTAATCGCGCCCAAAAACCGCGCCCAAGACGCAAAACTCGCCTGCGAAGCCGCGAAAAAATCAAATGATGTTGCGGCTACTTAAGGCAGTTTCCCAATCGAGCGCATGACGCAAAATCAAGTCTAAATTATCAAGTTTCGGCTCCCATCCAGTTTCTTTTTTAATGAGAGCAGAATTGGCAATAATGCGCACCGCATCACCCGCCCTGCGCGGTGAAAAATCCACACGAAAATCATTGCCGCTAACTTTTTTGACTGCGTCCAATACTTCGAGCACGCTATAACCTTTGCCATAGCCGCAATTGGCAATTATGGATTTACCGCCACTGCGCAAGCGCTTAAGCGCGCAAAGATGGGCGTTTACCAGATCCCAGACATGAATATAATCACGAATACAAGTGCCATCGGGGGTTGGATAATCTGTCCCAAAAACCTCAATTTTTTCGCGTTTACCCAGTGCAACTTCGCAAGCAACTTTTATTAAATGCGTGGCGCCTTGGGTGGATTGGCCGGTTCGCCCATTAGGATCGGCACCGCAAACATTGAAATATCTTAAAGCAGTGAAGTGAAAATCATGCGCAAAGCTCGTGTCCTTAAGCATATGTTCGGTCATTAATTTAGACATCCCATAGGGGCTTTCGGGGTTTGTGACCACGCTTTCATCAACCGATTCTTCGCTCTTGGGGGTTCCATAAACTGCGGCAGTTGATGAAAATACGAAATATCTTATGCCCGCTTCGACCGCAAATTCTATAAGGCCGCGCGAATTGGCAGTATTATTGCGATAATATTTCAAAGGGTTAGTTACGGATTCTGGAACAATTATAGATCCCGCAAAATGAATAATCGCCTCAATTTCATTCTCGGCACGGATTTTGGCAAGCAGCACATTGTCTTCAATATCGCCACGATAAAATTTGGCATTTGGCGGTATTGCCCATTCAAAGCCAGTGGATAAATTATCAATAACGACAATTTCTTCACCAGCGTCGTCCAAAGCCCAGCACATATGGCTACCGATATATCCTGCGCCGCCTGTTACTAAAATCGCCATTCTTAACTCCGATAGAATTGCTATATGAAAGTTCGCTATTCCCCGCAATCAGCAAATCCGCTAGAGTCAATCGCGAAAAACCCTTTATGGGTAACCGAGGTAATAATGCGAATTATGGTGACGGGCGGCGCGGGCTTTATTGGCTCGGCTTTGGTGCGGTATTTAATCAAAGAAGTCGGCGCTGAAGTGCTGGTTTATGACAAGCTGACTTATGCAGGCAATTTGGCATCGTTAGAGCTGGTCGCAAGTGCCAATAATTACCACTTTATGCAAGCCGATATTTGCGATGCTGAAGCAGTAAATCGGGCGATAAGCGATTTCAAACCTAACCACATCATGCATTTAGCTGCTGAAAGCCATGTTGATAGGTCAATAACTGGTTCTAAAACCTTTATCGAAACCAACGTCATGGGTAGTTTCACAATGCTTGAGGCCGCTCGCAATTATTGGCAAAACCTCGAAGGCGCGGACAAAGATAAGTTCAGATTTCTCCATGTTTCAACTGATGAAGTCTATGGATCCCTTGGCGCAGAAGGATTGTTCCATGAAACAACGGCCTATGATCCATCGTCGCCATATTCCGCGTCCAAAGCAGCGTCAGATCATTTGGCCAAAGCCTGGCACCGCACCTATGGTTTTCCTGTGGTTATTTCCAATTGTTCAAATAATTATGGGCCCTACCATTTCCCCGAAAAACTTATACCACTCAACATATTAAATGCGTTGGAAGGTAAGCCACTACCAGTTTATGGCAATGGCATGAACATCCGCGATTGGCTTTATGTTGATGACCACGCCCGTGCGCTGCATCTGATATGTTCGCAAGGGCGCTTGGGTGAAACTTATAATGTTGGCGGCAATAATGAACGGACAAATATTGATGTGGTCCGTGCGATTTGCACACTTATGGACGAGTTTCGCCCGCAAAATGCTCCACATGATAAATTAATCGAGTTTGTAACCGACAGACCGGGGCATGATGCACGCTACGCTATTGACGCAAATAAATTGGAAACCGAACTTGGTTGGCATGCCCAAGAGAGCTTTGATAGCGGCATCGAAAAAACCGTGAAATGGTATCTTGAAAATGAAAATTGGTGGCGGCCATTGCGCGGTGGCGTATATTCAGGTGAACGACTGGGAGTTTTGTGAGCTAGAATTTTATTATCGTCAAACCAAGTGCAATCAAAAAGCCAATTTGTAAATGTCGCTTGCTTAACGCTGGCAAAACTAACTAATATGTAGTTTTACAAGATCGACAGATTTCATTTATGACAGATATTGGCTCATGGATTTCTCTATTTCAGGCTAATTACAACCCAGGCTATAGTTTTGCTGGTTTGGTTGTTGGGATATTGATAGGGCTGACGGGTGTTGGCGGTGGCTCTTTGATGACGCCAATATTAGTACTTATTTTTGGAATTAACCCCACATTGGCAGTTGGTACCGATTTACTATTTGCTTCGGCCACCAAATTGGTAGGCACGGCAGTGCATGGATTCAAAAATACAATTGAATGGAAAATTGTTGGCCTGTTGGCGCTCGGTTCTTTGCCTGCTTCTATGCTGGTGATTTATTTTGTAAATAGTAGCGGTCATAGCGCGGCGCTTTCGAATGCTATAAAAATTTTATTGGGCTATTCATTGTTCATAACTGCGGCTTTGGTTTTGGCGCGCGCTCATTTGGCGAAATATGCCAAAAGCAATTTTCGCGAAGGTCAATTAAATCGCCAACCAATTTACACCTTTTTGGTCGGGCTATTTGTTGGGGCTTTGGTTGCGTTTACATCGGTTGGGGCGGGGGCTATCGGGGTTACCGCGCTGATATTATTATACCCGGTTTTGCCAACATTGCGAATTGTCGGGTCTGATATTGCCCATGCAGTTCCACTTACTTTGGTAGCTGGTATGGGGTATTTGGTTATCGGCAATGTTGATGTACTAATGCTCGGAGCATTATTAATCGGCTCCATCCCTGGAATAATGCTTGGATCTTGGTTGGCACCGAAAGTTTCAGAAAAAATATTGCGTTATTTATTGGCTGGGGTTTTGGCATTCGTTGGCTTCAAACTAGTATTTTCGCGATAGATTTATATTGACTGCTGAGCCTCACAAAATTCTTTTACGCTGGCGATGATATAGCTTTGAGTTTCTTCGTCCATATAAGGGTGCATGGGCAAAGAAATAACGACATCAGCCAATTTTTCGGTAATCGGCAAGCCATTTGGAGCGGTCAAGAAATCTTGATATGGCCCTTGGCGATGCATCGGGATTGGGTAATAAGAAGCGCTTGGAATCCCTTTTTCGCGCAAAAATGCAGAAAGCCCGTCGCGATTGCGCAATTCAATCGTATATTGTGCCCAAACTGAAATCCCATTTTGAATTACCGTCGGAACGATACAATTCCCACCCAATTCCCGATTATATCTCGCGGCAACCATATTGCGTTTGCCAATTTCATCTTGGAAAACCGCTAGTTTTTCAATCAAAACCGCAGCTTGAATTGTATCAAGGCGGCTATTCATGCCGATTCGCATATTCATATATTTGGGGTCATGGTCAAAATTCCTGCCCTCCAAATCCGCCTTTACGGCTTTGCCATGGATGCGCAAACTATCCATTATTTGCCAGTCGGTTTCGCTATTGGTCAAAACTGCACCGCCGTCGCCATAGCAACCAAGGGGTTTTGCTGGGAAGAAACTGGTGGTTTGGCAGTCCGCCCAATGCATTGGGTGCTTGCCGTCCAATGTCGCGCCAAACCCTTGGGCGCTATCGGAAATGAGTTTCAACCCATATTTTTTGCAAATTGCCGAAATTGCTGGGTAATCGGCAAGTTGGCCAAACAAATCGACCGCGATAACGACTTTTGGGGTCAATTTGCCCGCCGCAAGCACCATTTCTATAGCCGCTTCAAGGCTTTTTGGGTCCATATTATAGGTGTCTGGCAAAACATCAACAAAAACCCCAGTTGCGCCAACCCAAGGAATGATTTCCGCAGTTGCCGCAAATGTGAACGATGGGCAAAAAACTGCATCACCATAACCCACGCCCCAGGCCATCAAAGGCAAAGCAATTGCATCGGTGCCATTGGCGCAAGAAAGTGCGAGTTCAGCTTGGCCAAATTGCGCCAATTGTTTTTCAAATTCTTGCACTTGCGGCCCCATAATAAAAGCGCAGGAATTCACAACGTTCATGACGGCATCGTCAATTTTTTGACCCAAAAATTCGCGCTGTGCCTTAAGGTCGATAAAGCCAATTGGTTTTTGTGGTTTGTTTGTCATAGTTTCCGTTTTTCAAAATGTGCGCGTCCAATAACGCGACGAGCCGAATTGTGAAAATCAAATATTATTTTGTAGTGTTGCGACTGGCCTATTCCAAGGCTAAGTTGTATTTGAGTTCGTAATAGCGAAATATATTTTGAATCAAAGGAAAAGAAATTGCGAGTAACAATTATCGGCACTGGTTATGTTGGCTTGGTTTCGGGCGCTTGTTTTGCGGATTTTGGCCATGTTGTAACTTGTGTTGACAAAGACGCTGGTAAAATAAGCCACCTGAAAAATGGCGAAATTCCGATTTTCGAACCCGGGCTAGATGCCTTAGTTGCGAAAAATGTCAAAGAAGGCCGATTGTTTTTCGAAACTGATTTGAGCCAATCGGTGCAACAAGCCGATGCAGTTTTTATCGCTGTGGGAACACCTTCACGGCGCGGCGACGGCCATGCCGATTTGTCTTATGTTGAAGGCGCAACCCGTGAAATAGCGCAATTAATGGAAGGCTTCACCGTTATCGTGACCAAATCCACTGTGCCAGTTGGGGCCGGGGACAAAGTTGAGGCCATTATCCGCGAAGTCCGCCCCAACGCCGATTTTGCAGTAGTTTCAAACCCCGAATTTTTGCGCGAAGGCGCCGCAATCAGCGATTTCAAGCGCCCTGACCGCGTAGTGGTTGGCACTAATGATGAGCGCGCGCGCCAAGTTATGCGAGATTTATATCGGCCATTATACATAAGTGAAACCCCGATAGTATTCACCGAAAGGCGCACCGCGGAGCTCATAAAATATGCAGCCAATGCGTTTTTGGCGACTAAAATCGCCTTCATCAATGAAATCGCAGATTTGTGTGAAGCTGTGGGTGCAGATGTTCAGGAGGTTTCGCGTGGTTTGGGGCTCGATAACCGCATTGGCCGTAAATTTTTGCACGCAGGGCCCGGCTATGGCGGCTCTTGTTTTCCGAAAGACACTTTGGCATTGGTGACAACTGCCAAAGAATATGGCGCACCAGTTTCCATTGTCGAAGCCGTGGTTTCATCTAATAAAAATCGCAAGAAAAACATGGCCAAGAAGATAATGAAGGCCTGTGGTGGAGAAGTTAAAGGCAAGAAAATCGCAATATTGGGCCTGACATTCAAACCCAATACTGATGATATGCGTGACGCACCAAGCCTTGACATCATTCCAGCGCTGCAAGCCGCTGGCGCGCAAATTTCCGCATTTGATCCTGAAGGAATGCATGAAGCCCAAAACCATTTTAGCAATATTGAATTTGCCTCTGGCCCCTATGAAGCAGTAAAAGACGCAGATGCGCTGGTGATAATTACTGAATGGGATCAATTTCGGGCGCTTGATTTAATGCGCGTCAAGGATTTGCTAAAATCCCCCATTGTCGTTGATTTGCGCAATATTTATGACCCCAAAGCAATGCAAGAAGATGGCTTTGAATATCATTCTGTGGGTAGGGGTAATTGAGGAGAATTTTGAGTAATTCTCATTTGCTACGCCACGCCAAATACCAATCTGCGAATTTTTGTAATCCTTTTGCCAAAGGCGTATTGGGTGCAAAGCCGTAATCGCGTTGTAAAGCTGTAATATCGGCAGACGTTTCATAAACATCACCAGCCTGCATCGGCAAATATTCCATTTCCGCTTTTTTGCCCAAAGCATTTTCGAGAGTCGCAATAAATTCGAGCAATTTGACGGGCTGGTTATTGCCAATATTATAGACTTTGTGTGGCGGCTCGCCTATTGGAAAAACTGGCTCTTGGGTCGCGATGCGTACAATTCCTTCAACAATATCATCAATATAAGTAAAATCGCGCTTCATATCGCCGTGATTAAATACTTGAATTGGACGCCCTTCAAGAATTGCTTCGCTAAAATCCCAATATGCCATATCGGGCCGCCCCCAGGGGCCATAAACCGTGAAGAATCGCAAACCAATTTGCCGCAAGCCATAAAGATGCGCATAGCAATAAGACATCATTTCATCGGCCAATTTAGTTGCGGCATAAAGCGATACTGGCTGGTTAAGTGCCGCCGCCTCACTAAAAGGTGCGACCGAATTATTGCCATAAACCGAACTTGACGAAGCATAAATCAACAGTGGCTTGGTCTTAAGATTGCGCGCGAATTCTAAAACCGTAAGATGGCCAATCAAGTTTGAATGCGCATATTCAAATGGATTTGTGATTGAATATCTGACACCAGCTTGTGCCGCGAGATGAATTATAACGCCGATTTCGTTCTTTCTTGCGAGCCGCTCAAATGTTTTAGGCTCGGCAATGTCACCTTCAATGAATTCGAAATTAGGCTGATTTCCCAATCCCTCAAGGCGGTCTAATTTGAGTTTTGGGTCATAATAAGCATTAAGATTATCAATGCCGATGATTTCATGATTTTGCCTAAGCAAAGCCTGCGCAACATGCGAACCAATGAACCCCGCAACCCCCGTGACCAAAATCAGCATTTAATTTTTCCTTCACATAAATTGGTAAACCAAAAAACACATCAAACAAGAAATTTTCCCACATCTTCGAGTGCCAAATCCTTGCACTTGTAAGAACATTTGTTTATTGAGGCACCATGTCAAATTCAAATCCAAGCAAATTGCATTTCTCATTAGTTTCGCCCGAGCGTGAACTATTTTCAGGCGAAGTCGATCATGTAGTTATTGATGGCGCAAACGGCCAATTCGGCGCTTTGGTGCATCACGCACCAGTCATGAGTGTCGTAAAAGCTGGTGCCGTTAAAATAATTGACGGCAATGTAGTTTCCAAAATGTATGTTGGCGGCGGCATTGTTGATGTAACTCCTACTGGCGTCACGATTTTGACGCAAGACGCTGTGGATCTTGCAAAGCTCGATTTGGCTGCCATTGGTCAAGAAATATCCGAGCTTAAAGAAGATGTTCGCGACGCCAAAGGCGATGCGGCACGGGCGATGTTTGCGGCAAAGCTAGCGCGGCTTGAGGCAATTGTAAGCGCTGCGGCATAAGGTCTAAATGAAATGGAAGTCAAAGCAACTGCGATAAAAGAAGTTGTTATTGTTACTCCAAAACTGTTTCAAGACGCCCGTGGGCATTTTAGTGAAACCTATGTGAAATCTCGTTTTGATTGCATTGACGACATTGAGTTTGTGCAGGACAATCAGTCCTTATCAACGCACAAACACACAATTCGCGGGCTACATTTCCAAAAGCCACCATTTGCGCAGGCAAAATTGGTGCGGGTTATTTGCGGCGTGGTTCTCGATGTAGCGGTCGATATAAGGGCAAATTCACCCACTTATGGAAAATATGTTGGCGCAATATTGTCGGCGCAAAATGCCGCACAATTATATGTGCCAATTGGTTTCGCCCACGGATTCGTAACGCTCGAAGATAATACAATTGTCAGTTACAAAGTTTCGGCCCCGTATAATCAGCAAAGCGAAGGCGGCATTATTTTTGATGACGAAAGCATCGCAATAGATTGGGGAATTGCCCGCGATCAAGCGATTTTGTCCGATAAAGATATGCTTCTGCCTTCATTTTCCAGTGTTGATACGGTGTTTTGATGCGAATATTGATTGCTGGAAATGATGGTCAATTGGCGGCCTGCATTCGGCAGAGCGCACAAAGGCTTAATATTGATGCGATTTGCGTCGGTCGCCCCGATTTGGACTTAACTATCCCCCAAACAATCACAGACACGTTTGATCGGGTAAAACCCGATGTAGTGGTTAATGTTGCTGCATATACCGATGTTGATTTGGCTGAAGACCAATTGGAACAAGCGATGCTGGTCAATGGTCAAGGTGCAGGGCTGGTCGCAAGTGCGTGCCAAGAATTTGATATACCGCTGATTCATATATCGACTGACTATGTTTTTGATGGTGAAAATATTACTCCCTATATTGAACGCGACGTGGTTTCACCGATTAATGCCTATGGCCGTTCCAAATTAATGGGTGAAGATAAAGTTACCCTGAACACCAAAAAGCACGTGATATTGCGCACTTCATGGGTTTATAGCCCTTGTGGCAAAAACTTCCTAAAGACGATGCTTAATCTTGCGCATAGTGGCAAGCGCGAATTAAAAATTGTGAATGACCAATTTGGTAACCCAACCAGCGCAATAGATTTAGCTGGTGCTATCATAAAAATTGCCGAGAATCTTGTTCAAAATCCTGATGACAAACAACTATTTGGCATTTTTCACCTTTCGGGTAGCGGCATAACAAATTGGGCCGATTTTGCACTAAAGATATTCGAATATTCTCGTGAAATAGATGGCCCATATTCTGAAGTGTTTGGCATTCCATCAAGCGAATATCCAACCAAGGCACAACGCCCAAAGAATTCCCGCCTTGATTGTTCAAAAATTGCGGCTATTCATGGTATAGCTTTGCCAGTTTGGGAAAAATCAACCAAAATCGCGGTAACAAAATATCTTGAATTGCAAGATTGGCGAACCAAGAAACCGAGGAATGCGCAATGAAAGGCATAATCCTAGCTGGCGGATCTGGAACCAGGCTCCACCCGATGACCAAAGTCGTCTCAAAGCAATTATTGCCTGTTTATGACAAGCCAATGATTTATTATCCGCTATCGGTTCTAATGATGGCGGGTATTCGTGAGATTTTGATAATTTCCACGCCTGATGATTTGCCGCGCTTTAAACAATTATTAGGCAGTGGTGATGATTGGGGCTTGTCACTTTCATATATCGTCCAACCAAGCCCCGATGGTTTGGCGCAAGCTTATATTTTGGGTGAAGATTTTGTGGCGGGTGAGCCTTCAATGATGGTGTTGGGCGATAATATCTTTTTTGGGCATGGTTTCCCTGATATTCTTGCGGGTGCAGTTGCAAGCGGCAAAGCTGCCTCGGTTTTTGCCTATAATGTCCGTGACCCAGAACGTTATGGCGTGGTTGAATTTGATGAAAACTACAATGCAATAAGTATTGAAGAAAAGCCCACCAAGCCGAAATCCAATTGGGCCGTAACTGGGCTTTATGCTTATGATGGCAAAGCCAGCGAATATGCGAAAGCGCTTAAGCCGTCACCGCGCGGTGAATTGGAAATAACCGACCTAAATCGGGTTTATCTTGAAATGGGGCAGCTAAATGTCGCGCGTTTGGGGCGCGGTTTTGCCTGGCTTGATACTGGCACACCTGATAGTTTAATCGAAGCGGGCCAATTTGTGCAGACATTGGAAAAACGCCAAGGCTTCAAAATATCTTGCCCCGAAGAAATTGCGTTTCGGCAAGGTTTTATTGCTAAAGAAGAATTGCTCGAATTGGCCAATAAATTGGGTAAAAGTGACTATGGTCAATATCTTTACCGCATAGCTGAATATTGACGGAGGCAAAGTGCCAAACCAGCCGCAAATCGAACAAGCCTTAATATTTGCCAATTTATTGGCAGACGCAGCAGCGCGGGCAATTATGCCCTTTTTTCGCGCCGAAAATGGCGTTGAAAACAAAAGCCTTGTCGATTTTGATCCGGTAACAATGGCGGATAGAGCCGCCGAGGCCGCGATGCGCAGCTTGATATTTGAAAACCGCCCCAATGATGCGATTGAGGGTGAGGAATTCGGCACCCACAAAGGAACATCGGGCTGGCAATGGATATTAGACCCAATTGACGGCACACGGGCATTTATGGCCGGCACTTCAACTTGGGGCGTTTTAATTGGCGGTTATTACGATGGCGTGCCAATTATTGGAATTATGGACCAACCTTTCACTGGCGAACGCTGGAGCGCGGCCCCCAATAGCGCCAATTGGAGCCGTGGCACTGAAAATTCACTGCTTGCCACAAAGCAAGACGCAGAAATCCAAAATTCAGTTATTGCCACCACCGACCCGTTTTTATTTCATGGCGAAGAGCGATTAGTTTTTGAAGAAATCCGCAAATTGGCGCCAGTAACTCGCTATGGGCTTGATTGCACCGCATACGGATTTTTGGCTTTGGGCAATATTGGTTTGGTGATTGAAACCGCGTTGAAAATTGTTGATATTGCGGCGCTTATCCCGATTGTCGAAAATTCCGGCGGTATTGTTACCGATTGGCGCGGCAATAAAAACCCGAATGGCGGGCAAGTAATTGCCGCTGCCAACCCACAAATCCACGCACAGGCGCTTGCAATACTCGCGCGCGCCGCGAATTAGGTTAAGATTATGAGTGAATTTGACAACGAAAAAATCTTGGAACTGGGGAAGAAAGTCCTCGAAATCGAAGGCGCGGCGCTTAATCAAATGGCGCATGAATTGGGCGCAGAATTTGCCGAAGCTGTGCGGCTTATCCATCTTTGCAAAGGGCGGGTAATACTTTCCGGCATGGGTAAATCGGGCCATATAGCGCGCAAAATTGCTGCGACACTGGCAAGCACTGGCACGCCCGCGCATTTTGTTCACCCCGCCGAAGCGAGCCACGGCGATTTGGGCATGATAACCCCAAATGATATTTGCATTGTGCTGTCAAACTCAGGTGAAACCAGCGAGCTTTCGGACGTTATCGCCCATACAAGGCGTTTTGGGATTCCTTTGATTGGTGTGGCCAGCCGTGCGCATTCCACTTTGCTGCGTTCCGCCGATATTTCGCTTGTGCTGCCGAATGCCCCTGAAGCCTGCGCAATTGGCATGGCCCCAACAACATCCACAACTGCGACCTTGGCATTGGGTGATGCGCTGGCGGTGGCGGTGATGGAACTTAGGGGCTTTAGCCCCGAAAATTTCAATACTTATCACCCAGGCGGCAAATTGGGTGCGCAACTCATCAAAGTTGAGGGATTGATGCATAGCGGTGATGAATTGCCCTTGGTTCGGCCCGATACAGTAATGATTGATACCATCATGACCATGAACGAAAAAATGTTCGGCCTGGTTGGTTTGATTGATGACAATGACGTTCTGTGCGGTATTATTACCGACGGCGATTTACGGCGCAATCTTGATGGGCTTTTGCAGAAAACCGCCGCCGACATTGGCCTTCATATGCCGCGCACAGTTGGCAAGGATATGTTGGCAATTGAAGCGCTTACCATGATGAATAATGCCAAAATCAGTGCTGTTTTTGTGATTGATGAAACCCAAAAACCAATTGGTTTGTTGCATATTCATGATTGTTTACGGGCAGGTTTGGGGTAAGTTGATATTGTGGACAGCTTCATTCGCAGCTATATTGGCGCAATGAAATGGTCGATATTTTTTTACGGTCTTGCGATTGCCGCTTTGTCCTTTGCTTTGGCGTGGCTTGATTTTCGCCATGTCACGCATTTCTATTCGACTGAAATCTATATTTTTATTGTTGCAATAATTTTCGTGGTGCTGGGGTTTTGGGTGGGAAATAAGCTAACGCCGAAAAACCCAACGACAAATTTTGAACAAAATGACAAGGCCATAAAATATCTTGGGATAAGCGAACGCGAATTAGAAGTAATGGTAGCGTTATCAGATGGTGCTTCCAACAAAGTCATTGCCCGTAAACTTGAAATATCACCCAATACCGTCAAAACCCATTTGGCAAAGCTATTTGAAAAATTGGGCGCGCAAAACCGCACTGAAGCCACAAACAAAGCGCGCGAGCTTCAAATAATCCCCTAAATCACCCATTTGGGCGATAGACAACGCTATTTTCGTGTCATAGATTGTTGCGAATAATTATCAAATGGGAGGGCGCTATGCGCAAAATAATAATAACTTATGGTCTGATTGCAGGGGCGATTATTGCAACGCTAATGTTTGGCATTATCACGTTGATAAAGGATCATGGCTTGGTCAGTATGGCCGTGACCTATCTGGCAATGTTAGTGGCGTTTTCTTTTGTTTACGTTGGCGTGAAAAAATACCGCGAAACGGAATTAGGTGGCGTTATCAAATTTGGCCGTGCCTTTATGGTTGGTTTTGGAATTGCAGCAATTGGCTCGCTAATTTATGTATTGGCTTGGGAAGTCTATATGTATTTCACCAATTATACATTTATGGCGGAATATTCGGCCAGCTATATCGAAGGGTTACGCGCCAAAGGCACAGCCGCCGCCGAAATCGCCAAAGCCCAAGCCGAAATGGCAGAGATGAGCGAAAGCTATAAAAACCCAATTTTCCGAATGCTTATGACCTCTGCCGAAATCGGCCCAGTTGGTCTGTTGGTAAGTTTGATTGTGGCATGGGTAGTTAGAATGCCGAAGAGGAGGGGAGCTTAATCCTGCCCCGCTTGCGGGGAAGGGGGACCATGCGAAGCATGGTGGAACGGGGAGCCGCGCCGCAACCTAAGCCGCCGCCCGAATAAGCGTTTCAAGCGGGATTTTCAGTTTCTCATGCAGTGCCAAAATCATTGCCGCGGTAGGCTTGCGTTTGCGGTTTAGGATTTCGGAAACACGGGATTCGGAGCCGAGAATGGATGCTAAGTCCTTCTGTCTGTAGCCTTTCGCCTTCATAGTTTCCTTAATCGCCGCAATCGGATCAATTTCGCCCATCGGATAATGAATAGCTTCATAGGCTTCGATCAGGGTGACGAGGATGTCGAGTTCGTCAAACTCTGGGGTTCCGCGTTCAGCAAAGAAAATCTTATCAACCCGTGCGAGGGCAGCGTCGTAATCTTCTTCGTTGCGAATTGGTGTAATGTTCATCTAAATCTTCTCCACATCAATCTTATCATATTCGGCATGTGTGCCGATGAATTTAATATAAACCGCTTGAGCGGCGTAATTTACCCAAACAATAAGACGGAATTTGTTCCCACCAATGTTAAAAACTACGCGATTATCGCCAAGAAAACTCGCACTGGCAAAATCGCGTTTAATATCTTGCGAATTTTCCCATTCGGCACGGCGAACGAACCGAAACCATTCATCAAGCGGCCTCTGCGCCGCCGCATGAACCAACCAAAAATCCACCAAAGTCCGCTTGGAAATTATCCGCATAAAGGCTTATAGCATAAAGTTACCAAATTGGGAAGATGTCTAATAACACATTATTCATGATAGTGACAATCGGAAAATTACTTGAATACTAGCAGCTTTGCGACTTTTCGGAATTTGCCCAATTTAGAACATAGTTATTAAATTCTTTGAATTTAGTGGAAAAATCGCAAACCCGCTTTATAGCTTCATCGCGGTCCTGTTTGTTCCACTCATGAAATATTGGATTTCGCAATTGTCGGGCTGACTTAGTGTGTCTTAGGGTGTACGGCGAATTGCTTCCAAGTAATTCCAAAATCAGTTCATTTCGGTTTATTACATTAAACTGGCCGTTCATCTTATTTATTTCATCTATTTTGATTGAGCATGGCTTGTATTTTGAGTTTTTGAATATTTGAAGTAGTTGTTTGGCAGTATTTTCAAAATGAATGTATTCAATTATGAACTTATGCAAGTCTATCTCCATTTCAGTTTTGGGATATTTATTGCAGTGCCTCAACAATTGCTCGTTCAAATGTTTTTTTGGCGTGACATTTTTGCTGTTTTCTGTGCCCATTTTTAACCCCTCACAAACCCTTTCAACAATCCATATTCATGCCCATCGGCCGCTCTTAGTGCGGCGACATATTTCGCTCGCACTGTATTTGCATCGATCAAAGTCCTGCTCCCCCAACTAAACCGTTCCCACCCCAGCGATTTCAATAGTAAATCCGTCGCCATGCGGGCGTGTCTGCCGTTGCCATTTGGGAAGGGGTGAATGAATACGAGTTTATGATGAAAACGATAGGCGATTTCATCGGGCTCAAAGGTGTTGTGTTCTATCCAATATTTTGCATCGCCCAAAAGCTGATTAAGATCCATTGGAATACGAAATGAAGGCACACCAATATTGCGCTCCGAGGTTCGATATTTGCCCGCCCATTTCCAAACCTGCCCAAACATTCGTTTGTGAAGCCGCAATAAGAATGCTTCATTTAATACATCGCGCTTACGCGAAAATGACCATTGTTCAGCTTCAAATATATTGGCCTGCTCCGCTTCGTTTAATTCGCGCCTTAGCGTTATATAAGATGGGATTAAATCCGCGCGTTCATCGGGCGTAAGTGGTGTCGATGCGTCATCTTGTTCAAGCAACGGGTCACTCATGGCGTGTCCCAAATTGAAGAATCGGATTTTTCGGCCAATGATTTGGCGGTACGAATAAGCTGTTCTTGTTCATCGTCTTGGTCAACGCTTTGTTTTTCCAAAGCCATTGAGTGTTTGGTTGATTTAATTTTTTGTAGGGCGGCTTTAATGGCTTGTTGTTCGACAAGATCGTTCAACCCGCCACGGCGCGGAATAAGAATATAGGCCAAATTACAATCAAGCGCATTTGCGGCGCGTTCGAGTGTTTCCATTGTTATGCTGCCCGATGCTTCGGCTCGCTCCAAGACGGAAATGCGCGGTTGCGAAACCCCAAGTCGATTGGCAAGTTGCGCCATTGTCATTCCCAATGCTTCGCGTATAGCTTTAATCCAGCCTTTGGGGGGACGTGCGAAATGTGAAAGACTGGGTAATTGCCCCAGTCTCTTATCCAATTGTCGTCTGGCGTTTTGCTTTGCTTGCATGTTATCATTCTCAAAGTGAAGGATGATAGTATAACACATTTAATATTGAAATGCAAACAAAATATAACTTAAACATTATGAAAAAATGGAAAAAATATAATTTTTAAGTTATTAAAGTCCCGCGCCTACCCCAACCCCGGCTCTATCGCCCGACACGCATCCAACAATCCACCCACCGCCGCAACGGACTTCGCAAACATTGCGGCCTCGGCTTCGTCCATTGGGAATTCGATGATTTGCTCTACGCCGCCTGCGCCGATAATTGCTGGCACGCCGACATAAAGGCCAGACTGCCCGTAAACGCCATTGCAATATGCCGCCACTGGTAATACGCGCTTTTTATCGGATAAGTATGATTTCGCCATCACAATTGCGCTCTCGGCGGGTGCATAAAATGCCGAACCAGTTTTCAATAGCCCGACAATTTCGCCGCCGCCGCTGCGAGTTCGTTGCACGATTGCGTCCAATTTCTCCTGGCTGATTTTGCCTTGTTCGACCAAAACTGGCAAAGGCAAACCACCGACGGTGGAATAGCGCACCATCGGCACCATGTCATCGCCATGGCCACCAAGGGTCCATGCGTGAATGTCCTCAATCGAAATGCCAAAATGTTCGGCCAAAAAGAAGTTAAAACGTGCGCTATCCAAAACGCCAGCCATACCGCATACCATATTATGCGGAAGGCCCGAAAATTCGCGCAAGGCCCAAACCATCGCATCAAGCGGGTTGGTAATGCAAATTACAAAAGCATTTGGTGCATATTGTTTAATGCCCGCGCCAACCGCTTTCATTACACTAAGGTTGATGCCGATAAGATCATCACGGCTCATACCCGGTTTGCGCGGCACGCCTGCTGTCACAATGCAAACATCGGCGCCAGCAATGTCTTCGTATGAATTTGCGCCTTTGAGGTTTACGTCTTTATCAAAAGTGGTTGCGGCTTGGTTAAGGTCAAGTGCTTTGCCCTGCGGTGTGCCTTCGGCAATATCAAAAACCACAACATCGCCCAATTCTTCGCGCGCACAAATATGCGCCAAAGTTCCGCCAATCATGCCTGCGCCAATCAATGCAATTTTCTTACGTGCCATGGTGATTTCTCCTGATATTTTCAATTTTCAATAGTCTGCGCCGTTATTAGGTGCAACACCTTAAAACTTGGTAATTTTCGGCGTTTTGTGCTGGAATATTAGCCAAAGGGGTGTAAAATGCGAGCGATAGGAGGCAGTCATGTTCATTTCATTATTAGCGCTCGGCACAGCAATGACTGGCGATGTTGCCACTCCCGCTTCGCGCGCAGAAATCAACGCCGCACGGATTGCAGCGGCAGAAGCATTGGAAGGGCGCGAAAATGCGCGAATTCCCTTCACTTCAAGCTTACGCCATTTTCAAGTCAAATATGAAAACCACGAAGACGTGCTTTATTTATCAACTAGCCCTGGCGAATGGTATCGCGCACCTATGACTTGTTATGGAATGGGCGATGCCCAAAGCGCCATGCAAATCATTCCGATTGATCGCGGCCTTGGCATTGATAAGTTCACACGCTTTCGCTTGATTTCGATGGGCGATAGAATGTCTCGTGGCGGTGGCACTGAATGCACAATTTCAAGCCTTATTGAACTTACACCTGCCGAAACCGTGATTTTTGGCATTGAAAGCCAAAGGCAAGTAGATGCGCGCGCGGCAAGGCAAGCAAGATCTTCGGGGCAACTGCCCAAAAATTAGCTTGGCTGAGACTGCGATTTAGTTTCACGAAAGCGCAAAAACCGCTACAATGCCGCCTATGCAAAATATAAAGCGCGGCACAATATTATTTTCACCAGGGCAAGAATGCTTTGGTTTTGTCGTGCTTAAAAAAGGTTCGATAAAAGTGATTTTGACCAGCGCTGGCGGTCGTGAAATTGTGCTTTATCATGTTCACCCTGGCGAAATTTGCTTGCAAACTTTTGGCTGCCTTACCACTGGCACAAATTATTCGGCATTTGGCGTGGCCGAGCAAGACCTTGAGGTGGAAATAATCGCGCCGTCAATGTTTCACCAATTATTGGCAGATAATAAAGAGTTTCGACAAAGCATTTTTAATTCGGTTGCCATTAGGTTTTCCGATTTTGAAAAACTCGTGGAAAATGTTGCACTTTCCTCGGTCGAACTAAGGCTTGCGCGTGCGCTTATGCGGTTGGTTGATGAAAAACAATTCGTTGAAATGACGCACGAACATCTCGCCAATGAAATTGGCTCGGCGCGCGAAGTTGTAAGTCGCCAATTGGGCAAATTTGTCAAAGCGGGCATAATTGAAATGTCGCGTGGCCAAATCAAGATAACCGACCAAAAAAAGCTGGCTGACATTTGTGAAAATGAATTAGGTTGAATGTGACTTAGTCACGGACAAACATCTCAAAATGGCTATGGTTCAATTAACAAAGGAGAAGTTATTATGAAAACAAATGAAGGAAATATCGACAGAATCTTGCGAGTTGTCGTCGGTTTGGTGCTTTTGGCGCTAGTGTTTATCGGTCCAAAAACACCATGGGGTTGGATTGGGGTTGTTCCACTTTTGACAGGATTACTTGGCGTTTGCCCTGCCTATTCATTGTTGGGAATCAATACCTGCAAGTTGAAAGCAAAATAGCATTGCAAGGCTCCGAAAGGGGTCTTTTTTCTTACCTACAGTTTTTGCCACATTGTCGCGCAACATAGAGGCTTGCTTTTCCAGCGTTTATAAAGTTAGCTAAAAAAAAGTTTGGAGGAAACAATGGGTAAAGTTGCTTTGGTAACGGGCGGTACGCGTGGCATTGGCGAGGCGATTTCGATTGCGCTTAAGGATGCGGGGTTTAACGTAATTGCAAATTACGCAGGCAATGACGAACGGGCAAATGCCTTCAAAGCCGCCAACCAAATTGAAATCGTGAAATTTGATGTGGGTGATGCACGGGCTTGCGCCGAAAATATCGCCGAAATTGAAGCTGCGCACGGCCCAATTGAAGTCCTTATCAATAATGCGGCAGTTACCCGCGATGGGTTCTTTCATAAAATGAGCGCCGAACAATGGCGCACAGTTATGACGACTGGCCTTGATAGTCTTTACAATTGCACTCGCCCAGTGATCGAAGGAATGCGCAACCGTGGCTATGGCCGCATCGTCAATATTTCCTCCATCAATGGGCAAAAAGGGCAGGTGGGGCAGGTTAATTATTCCGCAGCCAAAGCGGGCGTTATTGGTTTCACCAAGGCCCTCGCACTCGAAAGTTCAAAAAAAGGCGTGACAGTCAATTGTGTTGCGCCGGGCTATGTCACAACCGACATGACTTCGGCAATGAACCCCGATGTATTGAAATCCGTGGTAGATGGTATCCCCGCCGGCCGCATGGGTGAACCCGAAGAAATCGCGCGGATTGTGACATATTTGGTGCAAGATAGCGGCTATATTAATGGCGCCACTATCGCAATAAACGGCGGTCAAAATATGGTGGGTTAGATAGAAATGTGGGACAATTAACCAAATTAACTTCACTTAGAAGAAAACAGCTTGCTGGATTCATTGGAGCCATGCCCGCAGTCGCGATTTCCGTTTTTTGCTGGCAAAACCCCGAATTTTTTTTGAGTGATTTCGCCCTACCAAATGACGCTGTGGGCAATCGATTGGCCTATGCTATATCTTGGATGATTATTCCTGCTGCAATGTTACTAGCTGGCGTTTTTGGCGCTTCAAGGCGCGGTTTTTATGGTGACGCAATTGAAGGCACGCGAAGCCCCAAAAGCCATAGCCTTGAAATTAATTTGCGCTATAATCAAAATACTGTTGAACAAGCTCTTATTGCCGTAATTGTTTGGGCTGGTTTAGCCATCGAATTACCATTTGAAAAATTGGTTATAATACCCATTTTGGCAGCATTATTTGCCGTTGGTAGAGTGACGTTTTGGGTGGGGTATTTGGTTAATCCAATGGCAAGGACTTTTGGTATGACATTAACAGTTTTCCCAACTTTAATTGGAATATTTTGGTTGCTTATGAATAAATTTATAGGTTAAGCTTCAATTTATTTCCAAAACATAATTCATACGCGTTGTGGCTTTTTGGGTGTAGCCTAGCTCAAGCAAATGGCCGCAAAGGTCGGTTTTCCATTCGCCATCGCCGCGTTCGAGGACAATCATTTTTGGCCAAAGCGCTTTGTCGGCTTTGGCGAAAAACGGCAAAAGCACCGTTTCTTCAAAACCTTCGACATCAATTTTTAGAGCGTCAATTCGGGTAATGTTATTTGCGGCCAAAATATCGGTTAATGGCATTACTTGCACTTCAATATAGCCGCCACTTTGGACTTCGCGCGCCAATGAGCCTTCGCCATCATTGCTGGCAGAAATGCTCATGCGCATGGTGGATTGGGTCTCGCCTGCTGCCATTGGCACAATAATAATCGGTAGTTCAGGGTTGAAGCTCGCATTTGTGCGAAGCCGTTCCAAAACGCTTGGCTGTGGTTCAAGTGCCAAAACCTTGCCACTGGAGCCAACGCATTTTGTCGCCCACATTGAATAGCCGCCAATATTTGCTCCAATATCAACGAAAACATCGCCCGCCTTCAAATGCGCGGCCAAAAATTCACGTTCTTTAATGTCAAACCTTGATGGTGCGAACAAAAGCCGCTTTTCAGCAACATTGCGACTTGGGTCGAGCCGCATTTTTATGCCCCAAGTTTCAACGTCAATCGGGCCCGAATGGGTTATGCCAACCAACCGCCGCGTGATTGAGGCGATTAGCTTTCCCCAAGGTTTGGTGTCGGTTGCGCGCGACAATGCAATAAGCCAATTTTCGGTTGACGTTGCGGCATATGTCAAAAAGGGTTGAGTTGCCATTATTCGTTACAAATTTACATAAAAAAAGACTTTGCATAAACCAATCTAACAGCTATGAAAAGGCAGCAAACATTGAACACTTTGTTTGACGAATATTTTTGAAACGGGGATATATTATGGACTTATCAGCATTAACCGCCGCAATGGCAGCTAAATCAGGCTCATCACCAGCTTTGGGTAAAACAGTGAAATTCGATTTTGGCGCAGATGGCTGCATTTATGTTAATGGCGCCGACGGCAATAAAGTCAGCAATGATAATAACCCTGCTGATTGCACAATTGGCGTTTCAATGGCCGATTTTATTGAACTTTCAGAGGGCCGCCTTGAGCCTATGACTGCGTTCTTCTCGGGCAAGCTAAAAGTCGATGGCGATATGTCGGTGGCGATGCAATTGCAAACTATCTTAGGCTAAAATGCTCCAATCACTCGCTGATGATGAATGGGTGAATAAGCTCAAAAACGTTGAAATACACTGGGTCAATGGCCCGGTGTCGGGCGTTGATGGCTCACCAAAAAAAATCCGTGTGGCTTTTGTTCCCGCCGTAAAAAAGCGTGGCAAAGCGCCGCTTGGTAGCCTGATAATTAGCCCGGGCCGCACCGAATATATCGAAAAATATGCCGAAGTTATCGCTGAATTTACTGCGCGCGGTTTTGCGGTTTTGGCAGTGGATCAACGTGGGCAAGGTTTGTCTGATAGACTGGCTGCCGAATATTGCTATGGCCATATGGATGATTTCACTTTGGCCGCAAAGCATTTGGCCGACGCAATAAGCCAGTTGGAAAGCCAACTGCCAAAACCCCATATTTTGCTCGGCCATTCGATGGGTGGGGCAATTGGTCTTGAAATGTTGCTGCAAAGCTTCGCGCTTTCAATAAAAGCAGCAGTATTTTCGGCTCCAATGTGGGGGCTTGATACCCATTTTTATACTGAAACGGTATGCCGAGTTCGCTCTTTTTTTGGCAAGTCCGGGGTTTCTGCCGAGCCTAAAAACAAATATTGGAAACCCGAAATTTTTGAAACCAGCGAAGTGACCAGCGATTCGCGGCGTTTTGCGCGCAATAATGCCATTTTGCTTGCTAACCCCGAAATTCAAAGCGGCGGCGCCACCAATGGCTGGGTTAAAGCTGCTTATGATGCCATGAATAGCTTCACCGCAGATCGTTTGGCGAAGTTAGATATGCCGATTTTGGTTCTAAGTGCCGCCGCCGACACTGTAGTATTGCCGGCGCAACATGCACGAATAGCCGGACTTTTGCCACACGCCAAACTTGTATCTTTTCCTAATGCCAAGCATGAAATATTGATGGAAACCGACGATATCCGCTCCAAATTTTGGCAAGTATTTGATGATTGGTTTGCAGGATTGCCACTAGAGCCTTAGCCGCACAATTGGAATTGCTTTATCTTGTTAATTTGCCCGATATAAACTGCATAATTGTCACCAAATCTCGAACAAATTTACTGCGGCACGCCGCTTTCCATTTGAAAGTCTAGGGCTCTATCCTAATAATAGTCACAAAAACACTTCGCTATTTTCAAATTGTGTTTTAGGCTGCTTCGAAGGGGCAAAAAATGGCGATTCTTAATAATAGTGGCGAAAGTGCAGCGACAAAAGGCAGTAGTCTGTGGCTGCAAGTCATTGTGGCAATTATTCTTGGCGGCTTAATCGGCACTTTTTCGCCCCAGCTTGGGGTATCGCTAGAACCTTTGGGCAAGGCGTTTGTCAATTTGGTCAAAATGATAATTGCGCCAGTGATTTTTTTGACAATAACCACCGGCATTTCTGGCATGCGCGATCTCAAGGGTTTTGGCAGTGTTACGATAAAAGCCTTCGCATATTTCTTTGTTTTTTCGACTTTTGCTTTAATATTGGGACTAATAGTTGGCAATTTATTTGCCCCCGGTGCCGGTATGAACGCCGAATTTGCGCCGCACGATCTTGCTAAAGTTGATGAAATAGCTGGTAAAGTCCATGATTTGACCTTGGTTGGGTTTCTAAGTGACATAATTCCAAAGACATTTGTTTCCGCTTTTGTCGATGGCAATATATTGCAAGTGCTGTTCATTTCCGTAATTTTCGGCCTTTCATTGGTGATTGCCGGGGAAAAATCGCGCCCAGTTGTGAGCTTATTGGAATCCATTTCCCATGTGGTATTTCGCTTGGTGGATTTGTTGATGAAGGCAGCACCGATCGGCGCATTCGGAGCAATTGCGTTCGTGATTGGAAAATTTGGCCTAAGCTCGATTGTGAAATTATCGGCATTGGTTGGCACTTTTTACATCACTTCGGCATTATTTATTGTCGTGGTTTTGGGTTCGGTCGCGAAGTTTTCAGGTTTTTCAATTTTCAAACTTATTGCCTATCTTAAAAATGAAATTCTCTTGGTTCTTGGCACATCATCGTCCGAATCTGCTTTGCCGAGCCTAATGGAAAAAATGGAGCAAGCTGGAGTTAAGCGCGAAATTGTCGGCCTTGTTGTGCCAACAGGTTATTCATTTAATCTCGATGGCACCAATATTTATATGACTTTGGCGGCATTATTCATCGCCCAAGCCACAAACACTCATTTAACGCTTGCCGATCAATTGGCACTATTTAGCGTCGCAATTATTAGCTCAAAAGGGGCCGCAGGCGTTACTGGCGCGGGCTTCATAACGCTTGCCGCGACTTTGTCAGTCGTGCCAACCATTCCAATTGCCGGCATGGCAATTATTTTGGGGGTAGATAAGTTCATGTCGGAATGCCGCGCACTCACCAATTTTATCGGCAATGCAGTTGCGACAATTGTTATTGGCAAATGGGAAAATGGCTTGAATAAGGACGCATTAGACGCGGCATTGGCCGGGAAACATATGCCAAAAATTGCACCGCTTATTCCGCACGCGCCTGCCGCCGGTGTTCAGCCCGATGAGCAAGACAGCGATTAATTCGTAACCACAACCACGCCGACCATTATAGCGGCATAATGCATCGCTGCTGCTGCAACGACATGGCCATGCCATATTGCGCGGCGAAAACTAAGTTTCTTCATCATATAAAAAATAGTGCCAATTGAATAAACTAAGCCGCCTGCCGCCAATAATATTGTTGCTGCCAATGGCATTCCTTGCGACATAGGTTTAATTGCGATAACAGCCGCCCAGCCAAGGCCAAGATATAATATTACCCATATCAATTTCCCAAGACCCGGCAAAAACAATTTCCCCAAAATTCCAAGTGCGGCAATTGTCCAAATCGCCGAAGTCATCCCAATTGCCCACCAGCCGTGAAGTGCTTGGGTTGTGAATGGCGTATAGCTCGCGGCAATCATTAAAAATATGCCAGCATGATCCAAGCGCCGCAAAAATGGTTGGAACTTCTCCGAAGCAAAATTATAGGCCAGTGAAAAACTCAACATGCCAATAAGGCCAACCGCATAAATTGAAGTAGCGGCAATTTTTCCAACTACACCATGCGAAACCGCAAGCCCAAGCGCCATGCCACCGCCAAACAACGCCAATCCCAGCCCTATAATATGGACAATCAAATCCGCACGGCGTGCCCAAATATTGGGGTAATGAAGGTTATTAGTGGTCATAAGGTGTTTCTAACATTATAAAGCAACAAAAATAAGGCGATTTTTCTTTTTGTCACGTAAAATATAGTTGCGGTGAATTGCAAAACAAAACGGCTCTTGCGTATCCTCGCAAGAGCCGTTCGTTTCCCTACCCATACCTAAGCAGGTTTTTACTGGCATATTTTTGTTATTCTGACCAGTAAACTATTGTGCCGCAGCTATTTTGCCGCGATCACTAAAACTTCAATCAAACAATGCGTCCAAGGCGTCTTGGCTCATTGCGGGCGCTTCATCAAACATTGCGTCGATTGCATCTTGTGCAACTTCTGGGCCGTTTAAGGCGGGGCCGTTCAAGAGTTGATCCTTTTTACGTTTGTCTTTATCGCTAATTTGAACTTCGGCATCTGCAACACCCATAACATGCGCGAATCTGTCGATACGGCTTTCGATGTGCGCCAAAGTATCAACAACCTTTTTGACTCTTTGCCCGGTGATATCTTGGAACGAACAGGCTTCAAAAATTTCCATCATTTTGTCGCAAACAAATGATTGATAGGCAGCGGCATCACTTGTATCTGCTGCCATTACATTTTCAGCGGCTTCCATAATTTTGTGCGTCGCATCGGCGGTATTGGCAACAATGGCATCAAGCTCGGCGCCAGCTGTTGGAATGCCGTCATTCTTAATATCATTGGGGCGAAGCGCGGCAATTTCAGTACGCGTGCGTTGGATATAAGACGATAAATAACGAAGCTCGCCACCAATGCTCGAATCCATTGAGCCAAAAAATGCCATCATTGCTTCGCTCATTTGGCTCGCAAGATTGAGGACTTCACCCAAGCGTGGATCCTTCATATCGGCTTCTTTTAACGAACTTAGTGCCTCGCGCACTCGTAATACTACTTCAGGAGCAGCCATGTTTTTTCTCCACTTACAATATTTGCAAGTTATTATTATTGTTAAGCGTTCTCGCTAAATTAGAAATCACCCAAAACCGAGGCGATTTTCATTTTCAATGTTTGCGCGTTAAACGGTTTGACGATGTAATTGTTCACACCAGCTTTTTTGGCCGCAATGACGTTTTCCGTTTTTGATTCGGCAGTAACCATAATGAATGGCGTAGCTTTCAAATTTTCGTCAGAGCGAACTTCACGAAGCAGCTCATAGCCAGTCATGGGCTCCATATTCCAATCGGAAATTACCAAGCCATATTTTTTCGCTTGCAACTTACCTAAAGCTTCGCGCCCGTCCGCTGCTTCGTCAACATTATCAAAACCCAATTGTTTGAGTAAGTTGCGAATGATGCGTATCATGGTTTGATAGTCATCAACCACTAATACAGGAGCATTCATATCAACTGCCATAATTACTTTCTCCCACACATAAATTCACGGATTTTCCGCTTGTCCCAAGATTTAACAGATGCCATTTAATCACAAGGCCGCTAAAGAAGAGTGAATCATTATGAAAAAGGATGCAATTAATGCCAAATAATGTCGGTGGCTTTTACTATGATGAGCTTGAAATCGGTCAAGCCTTTGAATTTGAACGAATTATTACTGAAGACGATGTGATGAAATTTGCAGAAGTTTCTGGTGATAATAACCCACTTCATACAGATGAGGCCTTTGCGAAGACCACAATCTTCGGTGAACGCATCGCACATGGCGCATTAACTGCAAGTTTTATCTCAGCTGCGTTGGGCAATAATTTGCCAGGGCCAGGGTGTATTTTTGTGTCTTTGAACCTTAGATTTTTGCGACCCGTTAAAATCGGTGCAAAGGTTTTGACCAAAATTTCAATCAAGAATAAGGACGAAAGGCGTAATATGGTCACATGCGCTGCCACCGCAAGTGTCGATGGCAAAAACGTATTGGCGGGCGAAGCTTTTGTCATGGTTCCGAGTGAGAAGGCGTAATATGACAAGGCTTAGACAATGAAAGTTTTTTCGGGCGCAGCGCAAATACCACAGGATGTGAAAGGCGCGACAATTGCAATGGGCGCTTTTGATGGGCTTCATCTCGGCCATAAATCACTTATGCAACGCGCCAAAAGCGAAGCCGCAAACCGGCCGCTTGGTATATTATTATTTGAGCCACCCCCGAAGTTATTTTTCGCCAAAGATCGCGACGGCACAAGATTGGCAACTGAAAGAGTGACAGAAAGGCTTGCTGATAATATCGGCGTCGAACTGGTTTTCACCGTCAATTTTGATGATCACCTCGCCAATATGAGCGCAAAAGACTTTATTGATAATGTAATTATCGGCGAAATCGCGCCTTCGCATATTGTTGTCGGCTATGATTTTCGCTTCGGCAAGGGGCGTTCGGGCGATGCGGCATATCTCCAAGAAGAATTGGCAAAGCATAATATTAGTGTTTCAATTCAAGAACCAGTTTTAGATGCCGAGGGTCAACGAATTTCGTCAACGCGGATACGTGAGGCTATCCAGCAAGGCAATATGAAGGAAGCAAATGCTTTGTTGGGGCATCCTTGGTTAATTGAAGGCATTGTTGAACATGGCCAAAAATTGGGGCGTGAACTTGGTTTCCCAACCGCGAATTTGAAATTATACGAACAAGTCGCGCCGCGTTTTGGCATTTATGCGGTAAAAGTGGATATTGGCGATGGCATTATGCGCATGGCAGTCGCAAATTTTGGCCGCACCCCAACAACGGGAATAAGAGATGCTTTGTTCGAAGCGCATTTATTGGATTGGGACGGCGATTTATACAATCGCAACATTTTGATTGAAGTGCATGAGTTTCTAAGGCCCGAAGAAAAATTCGACAGCCTTGAGGAGTTGGTGACGCAAATCGGAATAGACGCGCAAAATGCACGAGAATATTTTTTGGGAACTTCTTAGGCTTCGATAAAAATTGACCTAAATATCCCTAATCCTTTTGAAGGAAACATAAATTGAATTTTCCCTTATTTTCGCCTTTACCAGTGCATTTTTTATTTGAAGCATTGGCATATGCGATCGCTTTTCGCTTTTACGGATATTTGCGAAAACACACGCATGATGATTATGGAAGCGAAGCCCGAATGATTGTGTTAGTCGGGGCAATTATGGGTGCTGCAATTGGCTCAAAACTCGTAGGTATTTTGGAACATCCGCAAATTTGGAAATCACTGTTGGCTTCGCCAATCTATATTATTGGCGCGAAGTCAATTGTTGGTGGCCTTGTAGGTGGAACTATTGGCGTTGAGCTGGCAAAGGCAATATCGCGAATTACGCGTTCAAGTGGCGATATTTATGTTTTTCCACTAATAACGGGCATTGCCATCGGTCGCATTGGATGTTTCGCGCAAGGTGTAAGAGACGGCACATGGGGTAGCCAAACTGATTTCATATTCGCGATGGACGGCGGTGACGGTGTAATGCGTCATCCGACACCATTATATGAAATAATTGCCTTGGCCTTAATGGCGCTGGCTCTTTGGTCAATCCGTAAATCAACGCAACGCATAGAAGGCGATATGTTCAAGTTGTTTTTGGTCTCTTATTGCCTTTGGCGCTTTTTCGTCGAATTTTTGAAACCAGTTGCAAGTTACGGCATATTTTCATTGTCAATTATTCAATTTGTATGTCTTGCGACAATACTTTACTATTGTGCCATATTTGCTTTGCGCTTGAGGAACAAAATTGCCAGTTCGTGATTATATTTTTTATGAATTGACGAATTCGGTTTGCGTGGAATGCTTCACCAAACTTGAAGCCAAAATCATCATCCAAAATAATCAGGTTTTTATGGTCAAGCAATGCCTGACCCATGGCAAGCAAAAAGTGCTTATTGCAAGTGACGCTGAATATTACAAAAAAACTCGCGATTTTCTCAAAGCCGGCGACATTCCCTTAAAATTTGGCAAAAAAATCGAACGCGGTTGCCCTTATGATTGTGGGCTTTGCACTGACCATGAACAACATTCATGCGTTTCGATTATTGAGCTGACGGATCGCTGCAATTTAACCTGCCCCACTTGTTATGCAGCATCATCGCCTTCCGCAGGAACTCACCGCACGTTGCAAGAAATTGAGCGCATGTTCGATATTGTTGTCGCTAGTGAAGGGACGCCAGATGTTGTGCAATTATCGGGCGGCGAGCCAACGCTTCATCCCGATTTTTTCAAAATCATGGATATGGCCAAAGCCAGACCTATCCGCCATTTGATGATAAATACTAATGGCTACCGTATTGCGCATGAACCCAATTTTGTTGCAAAGCTCAAAGAATATATGCCGGGAATCGAAATCTATTTGCAATTCGATTCATTTGAGAAGGATGCTCTGATAAGTTTGCGCGGTGAAGATGTTCGCGAATGGCGCTCCAAAGCAATTGCTAACCTAAATGAGGCAGGCATTTCGACTACATTGGTTGTCACGCTTCAAAAAGGCCTGAATGACTGCGAAATAGGCAAAATTATTGATTATGCTGCAAAGCAGCCTTGTGTTCGTGGTGTGACATTTCAGCCAACCCAAGCGGCTGGGAGATTTGAAAATTTTGACGCAGCCAAAGACCGTTTAACCTTGAGTGAAGTCCGCACAAATATATTGGCGCAAAGCGATGTTTTTGCCCCCGAAGATTTGATCCCAGTGCCGTGCCACCCAGATGCGATAATGATGGGCTATGCGCTAAAATTAGGAAGTGAGATCGTGCCGCTTACACGCTATTTCAGCCCCGAAGATTTGCTTGGTGCGAAACGAAATACCATTAATTTTGAAACGCTTCCCGAAATACAAAGCAAATTGTTTGAGCTTTTCGCAACAAATAATTCGCCGCAAGATTGCACCGAGAAAATTGCAGAAATTATGTGCTGCCTACCCAAAATCGAAGTCGCGCAACTTGATTATTCAAATCTGTTTCGTATCATTGTAATGAAATTCTATGATGCTTATGATTTTGACGTGCGCGGCGTTAAGAAATCTTGTGTCCACATTGTTCACAAAGATGGCCGAATTATTCCATTCGATACAATGAACTTATTTTACCGAGATGCGGCCATTGAGGCGAAATTAATGGCAGGTTTGAAATAAAAATGGAACTAAATTTGAAAATAATTTTGATGCATGTTGGAGCGCTCATAACAATTAACGTGTTCACTTTTGCTAAGGTAAAATTTCTTCCTTCAGGTCAATATGAAGATTTATTTTTTCAAGTGTTTGCTTGCCTCGGATTCTTGTTGTTTGATTTGGTGTTCGTAATTGTGAAGAGCTACTCATCCAAACGCGAAGACATGACAAAATTCGAACACTGGATTGGTTTTGGGCTCGCTGTACTACTCACTTATCCTGTCTGTATGGGTCTTTCAGACCTTACAAGGCTACTTTAAGAGATACTAATTCGATGCACGCTTCACTTTTGCTAGGTTACAAAATATTTTACGCGCCTTATAGAAAACGACGAGGCGAAAACAATGGCAGGTTTGAAATGAAATTAGACACCAAAACGAAAATAATCTTGATACATGTTGGGGCGTTAATTGGGTTCTATATTGCTTGCTTTGTTTGGTCAAAAAGTCATACCTATGATGGTTACGACGTTTTCGCTTGGGCATTTTTTAACGCAATATTTGTAGCGGTGGATTCCTTGTTTGTCATTTTAGTTAGTTTTTCAAAAAAGCTCGAAAAAGGCACTAAATATGCGCATTGGGTTGGCCTAGGTCTCGCGCTACTGCTTTCACTTCCTACCTGCTTCGGCTTTATTTATTTGCTAGACTGGAGCGCTTAATTGCGAACCCAAAACCAAACCAACACCATCATTATTGGGCTGCATCTGCTGGCTTTGCTGCTTTGTTATGGATACAACTTGTATATTTCAGTCAGACTTGTCCACAGTGGGCAACATTATCTTGATACGGTTTGGTGGGCGTTAATCAACATAGCGCTTTGGATTGCTGATTTTATTTTGGTTTGCATCATAAGTTTTCTCCCGCAAATATCGAAAGCAACAAAAATTGCCAATTGGATTGGATTCGGCTTAATATTGCTTTTGTCATATCCCCTTTGTTATGCACTGTTTTCAGTGGCGTGGAAAAACCAATATTGGCAAAACTAGTGCTAAATAAACTCCTCCCCCTTTTCGCCATTTGCTGCCTGCTTCCCCAATCTTCATCGGGGGAGACTAATTGGAGCGCCAGCACCTTGCAAAACGACGAACTTGATGAATTGTCGGGGCTGGTGGCTTCACACCAACATCACGGGGTTTATTGGGGCATTAACGACAGTGGCAATTCGCCAAATATTTATGCGCTGTCGGCTGATGGTCGTGATTTGGGGCAAATTAGTATTAACAATATGACCAATCGTGATCCCGAAGCATTGGGATATGGCAATTGCGCATTCGCGCCAAAATGCATTTATATTGCTGATATTGGTGATAACCGCCAGCATCGGCGCGAAGTGCGAATAGAACTTATTCCCGAGCCAAGCCTTAATACGCGCAGAGTGAGCGTGGCAAAAACAATTTTCGTAACATATCCGGGTGGTGCGATTAATTCCGAGGCAATGTTAGTTCGCCCCTCGGATGGCGCGATAATAATCATTGAAAAACGGGATAATGATGATCTTGCATCGCCTGCGAGAGTGTTTTGGATTGGCCCACAAACTGGGCGAAGTCGCCAAACAAGGGTCGTGGCGCGCCAAGTCGCGACAATCGCCACCAAAGATTCCGAAGGTCGGCAAGCTGGGCCCTTCACCGATGCGGCCTATAGCAAAAGCGGCACAGATTTTTATTTGCGCGATTATCGGCGGATTTACCACGCCACGGGTCTTGTTGGGCGTGGTGAAGAAGTTGCGCTTGCGCCTATCCCAAGCCCTGCAATGATGATAGGGGAGGCGATTGCATTGAACGCCGACGGCTCGCGGCTTTTATTAAGCTCTGAGGGGCGGCACGCGCCAATTGCAACAATTATTTTGAACAATTCAGCCACAAGACAGGATTCACATTGATGGAGCAACAACACGCGATACCCAAAATTACTGATTGGGCGCTCTTGGCGCTTTTGGTTGCGCTTTGGGGTTCGGCATACGGCCTCAATCGAGTCGCAGTGGCCAATCTTTCACCAATAGCAGTGACGGCAATCAGATTATGGGTAGGCGCAGGCTTTTTAGGCGCAATTGTGCTGTTTAATGGCATCAAAATGCCGCCGCTCTCCAATATTCGCGCATGGACCTCAATGGCTGCAACTGGCATTATTGGCTCACTTTTGCCTTTCTTTTTAATTGCGAAAGCGCAGGTGCATGTGCCTTCTGCTGTTGCCGCAATTTATTTATCGGCATCGCCATTGGCAGTCGCGGCATTGGCGCATTTCTTGGTGCCAAATGAAAAAATCACAAAAATACGGGCGCTGGGTGTCCTGTTAGGTTTGGTTGGCATAGTAATATTATTTTTGCCCAATTTAATGCAAATAGAAAATTTCAGCTCGCCACTATGGGCGCAAGCATTTTTGATTATTGGCGCGTTTTGTTACGGCTTGGCGTTAATTATTGTCAGGCTAACCTCGCCAAGTTTGGATCCCATTGGCATTAGCTTTGGCTTTGTTTTATGCTCGGCAATCGCTTCAACACCATTTTTGTTCTTGAACCAAACTGATGAATTCGCCCGAAATTACGACATAATTGCGTCATGGATTTGCGCGGTTCTGTTGGGAATTGGGCCAACAGCGATCGCGAGCATATTATATGTCGGAGCCGCACGTAAAATCGGCCCGGTTATGGTGTCTAATACGTCCAATTTAGTGCCATTTTTTGCCTTGGCGGTCGGATTTTTGATTTTCCATGAAGCAATTCCAGCCACCGCAATTTGGGCATTGATGACGATTTTGTGCGGCGTGTATTTATTGCAAGTTCGAGCAAAAACTTAGAAATACCAGCGCTATGCTGCTTTTCTTTCCGCAATCCATTCATCAATAACTTGCGCGAGTACTGCCAATGGCATTGGCCCTTCAAGCAATATTTTATCATGGAAAATTTTCAAATCGAACTTATCACCCAATTCGGTTTTAGCTTTTTCACGCAATGCCATTATTTCGACGCGGCCTATCATATAGCTGCAAGCCTGCCCCGGCCAAACACAATAACGCTCCACTTCAGTTGTAATTGAATCAACAGTATCGCCAGTTGCTTCGACCATATAATCAATGGCTTGTTGCCTTGTCCAACGCTTGTGATGAAGGCCAGTATCAACAACCAAGCGCGCGGCGCGAAACGCCATTGATTGCAAATAGCCAAGCCGCCCCGCCGCATCATTGGCATAAGCACCCATTTCGTCAGCCAGAGTTTCAGAATAAAGCGCCCAACCTTCACCATAGGCGCCAAACCACAATAATTTGGAACGCAGGAACGGCAAGCCAGTTGCTTCTTGCGCCAATGATATTTGGTCATGGTGGCCCGGAATACCCTCGTGATAGGTGAGTGTTGGCAATGACCATTTGGGCCAAGCCGCAGTGTCACGCAAATTGATGTAATAAGCCCCAGGGCGCGAGCCGTCCGGCGCTGGTGATTGATAATAGCCACCTGGCGCGCCAGCTTCAGTGTAAACTGGCACTCGTTTCACTTCCAATGGTGCTTTCGGCAAAGTTGCGAACGCTTCTGGCAATTTTGCTTGCATTGCTACCACTAATTTATTGATGTCCGCCAAGAGTGTGGCTTTTCCGGCGTCAGTATTGGGATAAACATATTGTGGGTCTTCGGATAATTTGGCCATGCGGGTGCCGACGCTGCCTTCGCTATGACCTAATGCTTTCAAACCCTCGTCCATTTGCTTGGTCATGTCGGCGCCAATCGACTTGCCCAATTCATGGATTTCGTCAGGTGTTTTGGCGGTTGTTGTCCAATATGCAAGCGCGGTTTTGTAATAATCTGCGCTCTGTGGCAATTTCCAAACACCAGCATCGG
This sequence comes from Hyphomonadaceae bacterium, assembly GCA_009773395.1. Classification (GTDB taxonomy): domain Bacteria; phylum Pseudomonadota; class Alphaproteobacteria; order Caulobacterales; family Aquidulcibacteraceae; genus Pseudaquidulcibacter. Next base: position 44,310 of record WRPI01000008.1, read on the forward strand.
CGGTTGAAGTGGTTTTCAATTTCTCAAGTTCAGCGATTAAATTGCCATACACTGGCAAGATTTTTTCGTTCATTATGGTTGTGGCACGTGCGCCCAAAGCCGCGCCATCAAGATGGGCCGCGTTCGCTTTGGAAATAAGCGAAGTTACCAAAACGCTTTCATTCACAGCGGTGCTTTTGAACGTGTTCAATTGCTTGAGCGCGGTTTCAATAATAAAGTTTGGCGGCACTACGCCTTTGCCAACGTCTTCAACCATCCTTGATGTTTCATCGCTTATTTGCTTTGCAAAACCTTCAAGCCGCGATAACCATCCATCGGCGTCGGCTTGGTCTTTTATTTCATGCTGACTTGCCATAAAATCTGGGAAGCCAACATATGCGCCCGTTAATTGCGAAATAACGTATGGATTTGGTGAACCATAGCCCGCATCGCCAAAACCAAATTTTGCCGCATCATGAGAATATTTGGCCGAAGTAAGCGCGATTGAATGGCTTAATACATCAGTGCCTTTAAGATTGCGCGGATTGATTTTCTCTAATTCATCAATCCACCCTGCAACCATTGTGTTTCTTGCGGTTTCAGCGGCTTTGGATCTGTCTGACACGCGGCCAATATATGGCCCGCCAACTTGGGCAGGTGGTATAACAAGGCTGGTGCAAGTTTCGGGCGAATCTTTCAAAATATCATTGGATATTTTGTCGATAAGGGCTTTCAAAGCGTCAGTTTGATCGCCCTGCAATAAATTGCATGAAGCCAAAAGCGTTGTTGCACCAATTGCGGACGCACCCAAAAGCGCCTTGCGACGTGAAATACTGAAGTTCATAATATTCTCCCATTGGTACGCAATAATTTTGGCACGCAGATTTTGTCTTATTGTATAACGATATAGCAACTTCCTGTCCAACCAAAAATAGGCAAAATTGGCAATTGACTTTACCCCGATAGCGCCACAAAGTTTAAATCGAGCTCGCGTATGTTTGCGGGCAATTCAAGTAGGGTCAATATGAAAGTCAATCGGCGTAATGCGCTCAGCTTTGTTGCGGCTTCACCATTTCTTGGAGGCGCAACAAGCGCAAATCTGACCATTTTTGAAGCTGCAAAAATTGTCACTATGGAACCTTCCGCCCCAATCTGTCGCTTTGTCGCGGTGGCCGATGGAATTATAGTAAGCACGGCAAATTCAATTGCAGGACTTGAGCCTTGGACGCGGAGCCGAACCGTAACAATAGATAGGCGCTTTGCAAATAAAGTCCTCATGCCAGGATTGATTGACCCGCATATTCACCCGATGCAGTCTGCAGTGATGTTGAACATACCGTTCATTGCGCCCGATGATTGGTCGCTTCCTAGCGGCAATTACCTTGGCGTTAGAGCCGAAGCAGCATATCGCGCCCGCTTTCGGCAAATGTTGGCAGCCTCTAGCGCAAGGCCCTTTATAACTTGGGGCTATCACGAGTTGTTTCATGGCACTATTAATAAGCAAATCCTCGATGAAATCGCGCCAGATCGGCCAGTTATAGTTTGGCAGCGGAGCTTCCATGATATTTTCGTAAATAGCGCGATGCTGCACGAATGGGGTCTTGATACAAAATCAGCTTTTGATGAGTTTTTCGGCCAATCACATGCTGACCCGCATCATGTTAGCTTTGAAAATGGCTCTTTCTCCGAAACGGGCAGCATGGCCATCGTCAACAAAATGCGCCCATATATTCTTACGCCCGACAAAATATCGAGCGGAATGTTAGATTTGCAGAAAATGATGACTAAGTCGGGGGTTACAACAACGTCGGATATGGGAACCGGTGTGTTTGCGAGCTTTGACACCGAAGCGACACTAATAAAGGCTGCATTTGGGCGTGCGAATAGCCCGGCAAGAGTAATGTTGATGCCAATGGCGAGTTATGTGCCTTTAGATACGAACTTAGATAGTTGGTTTGATGCGCTTAAGGCCAAATGGTCGTCCCCTAACATAAGAGTTGATAGACGTATAAAAATGCTCGCAGACGGGGCTTTTTTTGCGCAGAATATGCGCATGAATGCCCCTGGTTATACCGATGGGCATACGGGAAAATGGATTACCGAACCCGAAGCAATAACTGCGCAGTTCGCAAGGTTTTGGAATGCAGGCTTTAATCTTCACGTTCACGTAAATGGCGATGAAGGATTGGACGTTGTGCTTGACGGCATTGCCGCACTGCCAGTTAAGCCTGCGCAGACCATAACCTTGGAGCATTTGGGCTTTTCAACCGAAGCGCAAAATAGGCGGATTGCACGGCTTGGCCTTATGGTATCGGCACAGCCAAATTACATCAGGGTTTTGGGTGATGCCTATTCAAGAAATGGCCTTGGGCCCGATAGGGGAGCTTCGATTAACCGCCTTGGCTCACTGGAGCGCAAAGGGGTTGTTCTTGGTTTGCATAGTGACTTTAATATGGCACCGATTGACCCATTATATTTAGCATGGATTGCTGCTAATCGCATAACCATTGGCGGTAATGTGCTTGCATCCAATGAACGAATAAGCCTCGATAAGGCTTTGCGCGCAATAACTATCGAGGCTGCGCAGGTTATTGGTATGGACGCGCAAATTGGCTCAATCGCCGCTGGCAAAAAAGCCGATTTTGCGGTGTTGGACAAAGACCCTTACCAAATTGGTGCCGCTAGATTGCGCGAAATAAAAATTCACGGTGTGATATTTGAAGGCCAATTCACTGCTGCAACTTAACCAATGATAGCGCGACCGTTCTTAATGACGGTTACATCGCGTGATTTAACCTTGGCTTCGAAGCTAATAATATCGCCATCTTGCCACATCTGAACCGAAACAGTTTCACCGGGGAAAACAGGTGATGAAAAGCGAACGTCGATTTCTTTAAGTTTGGCTGGCTCAAAACCGCAATGGCTTTGAATAATGGCGCGCGCGCAAATCCCATAAGTGCAGAGCCCGTGCAAAATTGGCCGTGGAAATCCAACCATTTTGGCAAATTTCGGGTCTGAATGCAGTGGGTTTCTATCGCCACTAAGCCTATAAATAAGGGCTTGATTGGGCGAAGTTGTTATATCGACTTCCAAGTCAAATGGGCGGTCAGGGATTTGATGTGGGGTTGGGCCGCCTTCACTGGGCCCACCAAAGCCGCCATCGGCACGGGCAAAAATACTGCCTGTAAGCGTGCAAATTAGATCACCTGATTTTGCATCGCGAATATTGGTTTCTTCAATCAAAACCGCGCCTTTGCCCGCGCCTTTGTCGAGAACCTCAACAAAATGGCTATCGGAAGTAATGCTGGCTTCGGTTGGCATTGGCTTGTGCATTTTAAGGCGCTGTTCGCCATGCACCACCATCGCGTAATTTATGCCCGAAGCCCCAACATTGCCAGAGCCCCAAGCCACCACAGTTGCCAATGTCGGCATGGCTTTAAGGCCGTTTTCATAAACAAACGGCAATTCGTCTTGGTTCATAGGGTCGCTGCCCATACCAATCCCCAAAGCATAAAGCATGGTTTCGCGGTCACGGTAACTAAATTCTTTGCCAGTTTGTTTAAGTGCCATCACTTTTTGATAATCAATCGCCATTTTCGTCCCCTGATTTAATGCACCTATAGAGACAGGCATTTGAAAAAAGTGCAAGCAGATTTTTCTTGCAATTTATTTATTGTGCATACAATAAAGACTTGGAGATTGAGTTTGACCCGAAAAAGAATGAAATGAACGTGCGCAAGCATGGCATTTCGCTTGGCGATTTTGCGCTAATGAATTTCGAAAAATCAATTGCAACAGGTGACGATCGTTATGAATATGGCGAACCAAGATTTACAATATTCGCGCCAATATCTGGAAGGCTATATTGCGCGATAATTACTTTTCGCAATGAAAATATTCGCGTAATAAGCCTTCGCAAGGCAAATGATAGGGAATTTGATAGCTATGGGAAAATTGTCACCAATGGAAATTAAACTAGGCCTTATGCGGCCTACACCGGAAGAAGACGCGCAAATAACTGCTGCTGCATTATCTGATCTAGATAATTTGCCTTGGACAGATAAGGACTGGGCTAAAGCGAAGCCGTTTATGCTTCGTGGTCGCCCTCTTTCCGAGCTTACCAAAAAGCGGATAACGATTCGGCTGGAACGCAATACTTTGGAAAAATTTCGCGCCACTGGCAAAGGCTGGCAAACTCGGATTGATAAAGCTTTGGGCGAATGGCTCGCGGCCAATGATTTGGAAAAAATGTCTGAGAAATCCGATGGTAAAAAATCGGCTTGATTTTTGAGTCATTTTAATTGCACCTTTAGCCCGATATTTCACTTGTTTGCACCCTTAAAGTAGCTTACTCGATTCAGCCTCAATATGAGAAAAGGGGTTGTAAATGAAAAAAATTATTCTGCTTACTTTGCCATTACTTCTGTTATTGCCAGCCTGCGCAACGGTGACTCGTGGCAAAACTACGGCTTGGTCGGTGGAGAGCACGCCATCTGGCGCGGCTGTCCGCACTTCAAATGGTTATACTTGCGAGGCAACACCTTGCACATTTACGATAGCGCGTAAAAGCGGCTTTGGAGTAACTTTGACTAAAGACGGCTACAAGTCATATACTGGGCAAGTGGAAGCCAGGGTAAGCGGCGCTGGGGGCGCTGCAATGGCTGGCAATCTTTTGGTTGGTGGGCTTATTGGTGGCGGTATAGATGCATCGTCTGGCGCAATGAATGATTTGTATCCAAACCCATTGAAAGTGATACTTGCTCCTATCGATTCGAACGCAGAATCGGTAGTTGCGCCTGAGGCACCAAAAACGAATTGAGCTAATCGTCGTTTTTCGTGAAACGCAGATAACGTCGCCGTTTTTTTGGCGGCGTTTTTTGTTGCCAATTCAATCCCCACCCTTGACTCTCCTGCTGCGCATACCTATCTCACCATTGTTAGCAGTCGGGTGCGGTGAGTGCTAATTTGCCTCACCCCGCTACAAATTTTCTAACTTAACCCTCATAGGAGCATATTTCATGAGCTTTCGTCCATTAGGTGACCGCGTTTTAGTAAAACGTGTCGAAGAAGAAACTAAAACTGCCGGTGGGATTATTATTCCCGATACCGCAAAAGAAAAACCCCAAGAAGGCGAAGTCGTTGCTGTTGGCCCCGGAACTCGCGACGAAAATGGCAAAGCGGTTGCGCTTGAACTTAAAGCCGGCGACAAAATTCTATTTGGCAAATGGTCTGGCACTGAAGTGAAAATCGACAGTCAAGATCTTTTGATAATGAAAGAGTCCGACGTTTTAGGGGTTCTGAGCTAGTCAAAAATTGTCATCCCGCACTTGATGCGGGATCTCGTTAAATTGAGAAGTGCCCTAATTGGCAAAAGATCCCGCAACAAGTGCGGGATGACAGATTAAAATAAATGGAGAAATAATCATGGCAGCGAAAGTTGTAAGTTTTGGGTCCGACGCCCGTGAAAAAATGTTGCAAGGCGTTGATATTCTTGCAAATGCAGTAAAAGTGACTTTGGGTCCAAAAGGCCGTTTTGTCGTAATTGAAAAATCGTTTGGCGCGCCGCGCACCACAAAAGATGGCGTAACTGTTGCCAAAGAAATTGAACTTGAAGACAAGTTTCAAAATCTTGGCGCACAATTATTGCGCGAAGTTGCATCAAAAACCAATGATGTTGCCGGTGATGGCACAACTACTGCAACAGTTTTGGCGCAAGCAATTGTTCGTGAAGGCATGAAGTCAGTTTCATCGGGCCGCAACCCAATGGATTTGAAACGCGGTATTGATAAAGCAGTAACAGAAGTCGTTGCAAGCCTTGGCAAGTCGGCAAAGAAAGTTTCAGACTCGTCCGAAATTTCACAAGTCGGCACAATTTCTGCCAATGGCGAAGCTGCAATTGGTGAAATGATTGCCAATGCAATGTCAAAAGTTGGCAATGAAGGCGTTATTACCGTTGAAGAAGCTAAATCAGCGGAAACTGAATTGGATGTTGTTGAAGGCATGCAGTTCGACCGTGGATATTTATCACCATATTTCGTGACTAATGCTGACAAAATGGAAGCAATTCTTGAAGATCCAATGATTTTGATTTTCGAAAAGAAAATATCATCATTGCAGCCAATGTTGCCAATTTTGGAAGCGGTTGTTCAAGGCGGTCGCCCGCTTTTGATTATTGCTGAAGACGTTGAAGGTGAAGCTTTGGCAACTTTGGTGGTTAACAAACTTCGCGGCGGCTTAAAAGTCGTAGCAGTAAAAGCTCCGGGTTTTGGGGATCGTCGCAAAGCAATGTTAGAAGACATCGCAATCCTTACAGGTGGCCAAGTGATTTCAGAAGATCTTGGTATTAAGCTTGAAAACGTTTCGCTTGATATGTTGGGCCGCGCCAAAAAAGTTGCAATTCGTAAAGACGATACAACTGTTGTTGATGGTGCTGGTGCAAAAGCTGATATCGAAGCCCGCGTTGCGCAAATTAAACGTCAAATCGAAGATACAACTTCGGATTATGATCGTGAAAAATTGCAAGAGCGTTTGGCGAAATTGGCTGGCGGTGTCGCTGTTATCCGTGTCGGCGGCATGACTGAAAGCGAAGTCAAAGAGCGCAAAGACCGCGTTGATGATGCTTTGAATGCAACCCGTGCTGCGGTTGAAGAAGGCATTGTCCCTGGTGGCGGCGTTGCTTTGCTTCGCGCTTCGGTTGGCATTAAAGTCAAAGGCCTTAATGATGATGAAGATGCAGGTATCGCGATTGTGCGTAAAGCATTGCAATCACCAATTCGTCAAATCGTCGAAAATGCTGGTGTTGAAGGCTCTATTGTGGTTGCGAAAATCCTTGAAGCAAATAGTGCGACTTTTGGATTTAATGCGCAAACCGAAGAATATGTCGATATGGTAACCGCCGGGATTATTGACCCGGTGAAAGTGGTTCGCACCGCATTGCAAGACGCGGCATCGGTTGCTTCATTGATTATCACCACTGAAGCTGCGGTCACTGAAGCGCCTAAGAAAGACTCCCCAATGCCGGCTATGCCGGGTGGCGGAATGGGCGGAATGGACTTCTAGGTCATATTGACAAACCGATTTTACAGGCTGCAAATGGCATATTTCTGCGCTTCCGATGCTCACGTATATTAAATACGCTCCGCTTCGGTTCTCAAAATATGCCATTTTCGCCGCATAAAATGCAGTTTGTCAACATGACCTAAGCTATCGCTACAATGCAATAAATTGAGGCCGGCAGCAATGTCGGCCTTTTTTTCGTCTTGTTTTTGATTTTAAACGGACGGCACGAAAGCCCATAAACACATGCTCCAAAGTAAAAAGCAGAGCTTTACTGCCAAATCCTATAGACTAGAAGCTGATTTCACAATCTATACTTAGTGTGAATCAAAACTAGTTTATTTTTAGCGGATAATATTTGATAAAAGGCCCAAAATGACTTCGACCAATTCAGATGAAATCTCAAATGCTAAGCTTAGGAAATCGACTATTTTGCAGGCTGCAACTTCATTGTTTTGCAGGCAAGGTTATTCAGGCACGCGAATGACGGATATCGCGAAAGCAATTGGCGTAACTAAGCCAATTATTTATCGTTATTATGTTTCCAAAGAAGAGCTATTTGCCGAATGGGTAGAGCTGATTTTGGCGCAAGAGCGAAACGCACTAACAGGCCTTATTAACGGCGAAGCCCACCCACTACGCGAAGTAACAAAGACAATTTTGCAAAGATCATTGAATGGGCTTGGCAATCAAACCATGATGGCGCCATGGCGCATTGCTTTGATTGAGGCCGAGACATTTCCCAATATTTCGAAGTTGATTTGTTCAAGATTTAAAGATCCGCTTTTGATCGAAATTGAAAATCTGTTTGTGCGGGGAATTGCCAAAGGTGAATTGAATGGCGATGCTTTCACTTTGGCGCGCCTATTCACGTCACCCATAGCTTGTGCAGCTGTAATCGTTGCGACATTTGGTGATAGCACATTTTCAGCTGGCGATTTGAAAAAGCTATTTGACGCGCATTATGATGGTTTTTGGGTTGCTTGGGGTAAGTAATCAGAAGATCCCTTATTAAGGACGAAAAAAAAGCCGCAGCAATTAAGCGCGGCCCGTCAAAAAAGACATTGAGTGAAGGCGCTTCCTCCCCGATTTCCGATGAGGCCTGAAAAGTTGCAGACTTTTCAGATTAGCCGAAGAGCA
>WRPI01000015.1 GCA_009773395.1 Hyphomonadaceae bacterium
CGCCGCCAAGCCATCGGCAATATTTTTTTGACGAGCATCAATGGCCGCCAACAAAGGGGGCCAAACAAACTTCATCGTAAACCATATCAATATGGCAAACGATAAAGCCTGAGCAAAAAGAGTTAGATTGATATTCATTTCGATCCCTTATTGGTCTCTTGCATCGGCGGTAATTCGCCGATCCACCATAATTTTAGTGAATGACGCTTAACAATGGGTTTGCAAACGCAAACATCATTGCCAAACCCACGCCAATAATAAATGACGCGTCGATCAAGCCCAACAACAGAAACACTTTACCTTGCAATGTGGGAATCATCTCTGGTTGACGCGCAGCACCATCCAGAAAGCTTGCGCACATAATACCAATACCTATACACGCACCCGCAGCGCCCAGCCCAATAATCAGACCGATACCCACACCCGTGTACGCTTGAATCATTGCCAAAAATTGCATGTTTTCCATATTGCTTCCTTTCGATTACTTACGGTTAAAATTAAACTACTCTTTATTAGTGGCTTTCATGCGCCATAGCGATATACACCACGGTTAACATCATAAAAATGAACGCCTGCAACACCACAATTAATATATGAAAAATGCCCCACGCCGCACCCAACAGCGCGCCAAACACTGTTCCAGCCAGCCCCGTCGCCGCCCACATACCAAGCAGCAGAAAAATAATTTCTCCCGCATACATATTGCCAAACAAACGCAAAGCATGTGACAAAGGCTTAGAGACGTATTCGATTAAGTTAAACAAAAAATTAGCCGGCCAAACCAGAGGGTGAGCACCAAAAGGAGAGCAGAATAATTCGTGTATCCAACCGCCCAACCCTTTAACCTTTACGCTAAAGAAAATCATTAGCAGCCAGACGGACAGTGCCAGAGCAAAAGTTGTATTGATGTCCGAGGTTGGTACAGCGCGGAAGTGATCTTGACCAAAAACATTGTGATAAACCCAAGCCATTACATCTACCGGCAAAAAGTCCATCGCGTTCATCACCAACACCCAAACAAATACCGTTAACGCGGCCGGGGCAACAAACTTATTG
>WRPI01000016.1 GCA_009773395.1 Hyphomonadaceae bacterium
TCATAGCCGAATTTTTCTTTGGCAAAAAGTTTGCGGCCGAATTTTTCGTCCATGCTTTTGTCGCTCATGTAAGTGATGTGCCCTAACATGCGCGCGACCGAAAGGCCGTTGGCCGGAATAGATTTGCCGTAATAATTGCCCTTTTGCCAGTCGGGATCTTTCATGATCGCCTGGCGGCCGACTTCATGCAAAGCGATTTGTTGAGCGGTTTGCCGGGCATTCGCCGCAATGGAAATAACAGATGCGACTTCATCAGGATAGGTCACACCCCATTGAAAGGCTTGGAGCCCGCCCATCGAACCGCCGGCCATACAAAGGATCCTTTTAATTCCTAAGTGTTCGCGAATGAGAATGCGCTGTGTTTCCACCATGTCGCCAATGGTAATAATGGGAAAATCGAGCGCGTAGGGTTTTCCGGTTTTGGGATTGATTGAGGCTGGGCCGGTTGAGCCTTTGCAGCCGCCTAAAACGTTAATACAAATGACAAAATATTTGTCGGTGTCGAAGGCTTTGGATGGGCCAATCATGTCATCCCACCAACCCGGGCGCTTTTCGCCGGCAAGAAACCCGGCGGCGTGCGCGTCCATGGTCAGCGTGTGGAAAATAACAATGGCGTTGGATTTATCGGCATTGAGCTTGCCGTAGGTCTCGTAAGCGAGCGTAATCGGGCCTAAAGCGGCGCCGCTTTCGAGTTTAAAATCCTTGGGCGGCGCCGCAAACGTGTAGCTCTTCGTCTCGACGATCCCAACGCTATTTTTTGAATTTGTTTGTTCTGTCATATTATTTCACCGAGGGTGAAATCATATCATGTACAAGTGGGTGTGTCAATTTTGACACTCTGTCATTGCGAGGAGGGCGAAGCCCGACGAAGCAATCTAATTTTAAGATTGCTTCGCTCACTTCGTTCGCTCGCAATGACAGAAGTCTTAAATTTCATAATCCAAATTTGGTGACAACCACTTCTCAATCGTTTTAACATCCATTCCCTTGCGTTTGGCGTAGTCGACGATTTGATCTTTGGCGATTTTGCCGATTCCGAAATATTTAG
>WRPI01000002.1:0-48357 GCA_009773395.1 Hyphomonadaceae bacterium
TTTCGTCCTATGTGCCGCAAATAGCGCCCGAGATTTTACGGCCGATTTTGATAATTTCAATCGTCGGTGGTTTTGGCCTGATTAATGTTGGCGGTGTCGAAAAAACTTCCAAATTTATTAGTTATGGCACGGCTGTTAAGCTTTTGCCTTTGGCGATTTTCATTTTGGTAGGTGGTTTTTTCGTGGTTTCAAATCAGCAAGCGATGCAAGTGACTTTGCCGCAAACTGATTTTGGCCGCGCGGTTATTTTGGCGCTTTTTGCGTTCAGCGGTATGGAAACCATTTTGGCCGCCAGCGGCGAAGTGAAAGACCCCGCCAAAACCATACCCAAATCATTATTCATAGCCATGGCTGGGGTTTTGTTTTTCTACGTGAGTATTCAGCTTATTTCGCAAAGCTTATTGGGTGATGCGCTTGCTGGCTCGAAAACTCCGCTTGCCGATGGCATTGGCAAATATGTGGCGCCATTGGGCATATTATTGCTTTTTGGCGCCACTTTGTCCCGCGTGATGTGGGTTGCGAGTTCGGTTTTGGGGTCGCCAAGAATATTGTTTGCGATGGCGCGTGATGGCAATTTACCGAAACAATTAGGCGCAGTGCACGCCAAAAATGCAACACCGTATATTGCGATTTGGTTTCACGTAATTGTCGGTATTTTGCTTGCGCTTAGTGGCACATTTGAACAATTGGCGGTGTTATCCGGCCTTGCTACTGCCGGCACTTATATATTGACATGTGCTGCGGCTTGGCAACTTTCACGCAAAAAAGTCGAAGTTTTGGGAAAACCATTTACTTTTAAGTATGTGTCAATTGCGGCAATTATCGGCATAATTAGCATGATTTTTATCATATTCATGGGCGCCCGCGATGAAATAATTGGCTTTTTTGGAATGATATTTGTGACGATTGGGTTGTATTGGATTGGAAAGAAATTGGGGAAATCGCCAATATAGTATTAGAGCGTTAGATGTCCAAGTTGCACCGTTTTGCCCCGCCCTTTTGCACCATTTTCGGCAACAAATATTTGGCGAATACCCCAGTATTCACCGCATATTTGCCACCAAAACTGGCACAAAATTGCTGCGGCAAATTCGATTCAACTTGAACATCCAACGCTCTAGTACTCAATTTTTCTTGAGGCTGTATTTTGTTGCCGACCAATCGTCACTTATTGCGCAAATCTTTGTGTCTATGAAGCCATTCGCGCGCATTATTTTGCGAACAATATCACCATTCGGCGCGCTGGTTTTGCCTTTGCCATGAATAGTCCAAATTGGGCATTGGAAGCCCTCGGTTGAATATTCATTTAGCATTTTCTCTATGTCGCTTAAATCATTGAACTGCGTGAACGCCAATATTGCTTCATTAGCCGAACTAATTATTGACCCCGAAATAGCCAATATGATGTTTTCTTCACTTATTTTCCCAAAAACATAAATATTGTCATTTGGCTTTATCCCAAGCTTTTCGAATAGGGGCTTTGGCGGCGACGAGATTTTAATTGCCCACTTCTCGGCGTATACTTGACCCAATTCCAAGCGGAAATCTTTGCCTTCATTCTCGAAAATCAAACGACCATCGTTAGCACGGACATTCGCTAAATTTTCAAACCGCAACCTCGCTTTATATCCGCCGCGCAATATTAATTCGTTGCTTTCAAGAAGTGCCTTAACTTCAAATTCGTCGCCATTAACAATTAAAAGTGTGTTCGCTTCGAGACCCATTCAAATATCATTTTTCAAAAAATCAAAGACATGTAAAGAAATTTTGAAAACGACGCTTTTCGAAATTTCTTTTCGATACGATACAACTCGCCGAGTGAACCCCGAAGGGGTGAAGGTGGTGAGTTGAGCCAAAAAAAAGCGGCAGTTTTCTCTGTTGCCGGGAAAGCTGCCAAACCCCGCCTATTACCGTAGTATTAGTACTTAAGCGGATTTAACCGTAGCTGCTTACGCGGCCAAAGCATAATTTTGGGCATCCTATCTATGCATAGGCTCGCGTCATAAAAATAAAGCGCTAGTTTTCTCTGTTGCCGGGAAAACTAGCAAACCCCGCCTATTACCGTAGTATTAGGACTTAAGCGGATTTAACCGTAGCTGCTTACGCGGCCAAAGCATAATCCTGAGCAAAGTTATCGTTTGCATCTATAAAATTGGGCCTTTAACGTGTCCCATGCGGGCAAAAGCTAACATCTTTACACATCTGTCGATCCTATATCGGCCCCAAAATAAAAAGCGAAAGTCAAAAATTTTTGAAAACGACGCTTTTCAAAAATATTTGTCCGCTTATTCCAACTTGCTAAGTGAGGCACGTAGTGCCGAAGGCGGCAAGTTGAGGTTTTTTGGTGGAGCCGCGGGGAATCGCACCCCGGTCCAGCCTGTTTATTCCATGCGCGTTTATCGCCATAGTCGGGCAAGCCCGACAAAATGAATATAGTATAGGTTTGGTGAAAAAGGAAGTAGCGCGTTTGGATTTGTCACACCCTCGTCACACTGTGTCGATATGTCCAGAAACATGGAAATATCGACGGCATTGACCGCGCTTGGCGCTTTATCACAGGAAACCCGCTTGAAGGCTTTTAAGCTGTTGGTTGAATACGGCCATTCTGGTGCGCAAGCAGGCGATTTGGCTGCCGCGCTTCAGGTGCCGCATAATACATTGTCATTTCACTTGGCACATCTTGAGCGCGCGGGCCTTGTTCGGTCTAACAAAATGGGGCGATGCGTTATTTATTCGGTGCAGCGCGAGACTATGAATGGCTTGGTTTTGTTTCTGAATGAAAATTGCTGCTCGCGCGAAAATGTGGATTGCCTAAATCTTACCGAAGCAAAATGTTGAAAATGAAGGATGTTTGGAATGAGCGATAAAAAATACAATATATTATTTCTGTGCACAGGCAATTCGGCGCGTTCGATTTTGGGCGAAGCGATTACCAATCATTATTTTGGCAATCGCTTTAACGCCTTTTCAGCAGGTTCAAACCCCGCAGGTGTGGTCAACCCCCATTCACTGGAATTGTTGAAAGCGTTAAAAATCCCCACCAATTCCGCGCGTTCAAAAAATTGGGATGAATTTGCAAAAGAAGGCGCGACAGAATTGGATTTTGTCTTTACAGTTTGTGACAATGCCGCAGCCGAAGTTTGCCCATTTTGGCCGGGCCAACCGATGAGTGCGCATTGGGGCCTGCCTGACCCTGCCGCAGTAACTGGATCAAAAGCCGAAATTGCTGCGGCCTTTAGCGAAGCGTTTCGGATGCTAAAAAACCGCATTACCGCTTTCGCGAGCCTGCCAATTGCCAGTCTCGATAGGCTTTCGTTACAATCTGACTTAGACAAAATTGGCGACGCAAAAGACTAAATAATGGCATCCACAAATTTGCAAAAACTCATTGCTGAATTTCTCGGCACTTTGTTATTATTGGCCATAGTTGTTGGCTCCGGCATTATGGGCGAAAGCCTATCCCAAGGTAATGACGCAATTGCCCTGTTGGGCAATACATTGGCGACGGGCGCTGGCTTGGTGGTGTTAATCACAATTTTTGGGCCAATATCAGGCGCGCATTTCAACCCAATTGTTACTTTGTGCATGGCATTGCGGCGCGAATTAACGCCAAAATTGGCCGCCCTTTATTGCTTGGCGCAGGTTATCGGTGCAATTTTGGGGGTTTTTTGCGCCCATGCGATGTTTGGCCAAGAAATTTTGCAGATTTCGAGCAAAGCCCGAGATGGAGTGGCGCTCGGTTTTGCCGAAATAGTCGCGAGCTTTGGCCTGCTTTTGACAATTTTTGGTTCAGTGAAATTCAAGCCAGAAAGCACACCAGTCTTGGTGGGGCTTTATATTACCTCGGCCTATTGGTTCACCGCCTCCACGTCCTTTGCCAATCCAGCAGTTACGATTGCGCGATCGCTTAGCGATACATTCGCAGGCATAGCCCCGCATTCAGCGCCGCTATTTATTATCGCACAATTTATTGGTGCGCTGGTAGCGTTGGCGGTGGCGAAAATGGTGTTTGAAGAAAAATCGGCGTGAAATAATTGCCACTTTTATGAAACGTCTTGCTGGTCTATGTTTGGTTTATGACCTCCGATTCCCACCCCGACATCATCTATCAAAATCTTCTCCGTGATATTCTCGCCAATGGCCTTCGGCGCGAGGACCGCACTGGCACGGGCACTATTGGGGTTTTTGGGCGGCAAATGCGGTTTGATTTATCAGAAGGTTTTCCGCTTTTGACGACCAAAAAACTATTCACCAAAGCAATATTTGTGGAGCTTTTGTGGTTTTTGCGCGGGCTTACCAATGTAAAATGGCTGCAAGAGCGTGGTTGCACAATTTGGGACGAATGGGCGGATGTGAATGGCGAGCTTGGTCCGGTTTATGGCAAACAATGGCGATCTTGGGCCGCACCGAATGGCCAGAGCATTGATCAAATCGCGCGGCTTATTGATGGGCTAAAAAATAACCCATTTTCGCGCCGCCATATTGTGTCAGCCTGGAACCCTGCGGATGTTGACGATATGGCGCTACCGCCGTGTCACCTTTTGTTTCAGTTTTATGTTTCGACGGACAAGAAACTTTCATGCCAATTGTATCAACGCAGCGCCGACGTTTTCCTCGGCGTGCCGTTTAATATCGCTTCTTATGCTTTGTTAACGCAAATGGTGGCGCAAATTTGTGGTTATGAATTGGGGGAATTTGTGCACACTTTGGGCGACGCGCATATTTATTTGAACCATTTGGAACAAGTCGATTTGCAATTATCCCGCGAACCAATGGCTTTGCCGACGCTCTGGCTGAATCCCGAAATTACGGAAATCGATAAGTTTGAACTTGAAGATATCAGGGTCGAAAATTACCAAAGCCACGCCACAATAAAAGCCCCAATTGCGGTATAAACAAACAAAGCCCGCACTATTGCGCGGGCTTTGCCATCAGTTGTTATGCAATAAACTAGTTACAGCAGGCTCTAAAGCCTTCGCAACAAGCATTGCCAATGGCGCAACATGCATTTGCAATTGCGTCAATAACTTCGGGGGTTGCAGCGAAAGAAGCCGAGGCTATCAATGTCAAAGACAAAGCTGCTAATGTTACTAATGTTTTCATTTGAAAACTCCTTAAAAAAAAATTGATTAAATAAATAAACGAAAATTGAGTGATTTTAAGGTTTCGGAGGGGGTGGAATGGGCCTTAATTCAATGCCAGAAAATAGCTGCTGGCGGTCAAGATAGAATGCTCCCAAACTCACTTGGCTTAATTGAAGCAATTTTTGTGAAGACAATATGACTGGGTTGCACTGTGAACATGCGATAAGTGAAGCTGCACAAAAATCGTCGCAACAAACTGTGTGGGATTCGCAAATGACTTCGTGCGCGGCGAAAGTATTTGCTCGTGCACTATATGGGCTGACGCCGACAAAAACTATTGCCAACAACCCCACGATAAGCGCGAAATTTGCTAAGCGTCTTGATTTTCCAAAAGACTTACAATTCATGACATGTCGCACTTTCAACCGATCTTTTATTATATTACGTTCGGTTTGAAAAATAGTTACACTCGTGCCAAAAATTATTCAGTTCAAATAATTTCCAAACAAACCGCCGTTGCTTCACCGCCGCCAATGCACAGGCTGGCGCAGCCGCGCTTTACACCCCGAGCACCCATCGCATAAATTAAAGTCGCAATTATTCGCGCACCCGAAGCGCCAATTGGGTGGCCTAAAGCACAAGCTCCGCCGTTGACGTTTATGATGTCATGACCAATCCCCAAATCCTTCATGGCAATCATTGGCACGACTGCAAAAGCTTCGTTGATTTCAAACAAGTCAACATCAGAAATCCGCCAACCCGCGCGGGCAATTGCGTTTTTTACGGCGTAAACTGGCGCGGTCGTAAATAATGGCGGCTCATGGGCATAGCCCGACGTTGAAACAATGCGCGCCAAAATTTTATGCCCGCCCGCACGCGCCGCGCTTTCTCGCATCAAAACCAATGCTGCCGCACCATCGGATATGCCAGATGCGTTGGCGGCAGTAACAGTTCCGCCTTGGCCAAAAGCAGGCTTTAGAGTGCGAATTTTTTCGGGGCGTGCTTGGCGCGGTAATTCATCGGTGTTGACTGGGGTTTCGCCACTTCGCCCAGCAATAATAACCGCCGCAATTTCGGCGGAAAAATCGGCATTTTGCGCGCGGGTTAGGGTTTCCAGAGCATAATCATCTTGGGCTTCGCGGCCAAAACCGTATTCGGCGGCGCTGGCATCGGCATATACGCCCATTGCTTTGCCTTCGTAGGCGTCCTCAAGGCCATCAAGCGCCATATGGTCGTATAATTTATCATGCCCATATTTGGATCCCTTGCGGTGGGTCTTAGTGAGGAACGGCGCGTTCGACATGCTTTCCATGCCGCCAGCAACAATAATATCAGCTTCCTCCGCCAAAATCGCATTGCGGCCCATTATCACCGCTTGCATGCCCGAGCCGCACATTTTGTTCAAAGTTGTTGCTTGGCAGTGCTTCGAAAGGCCCGCTTTCAAGGCGGCTTGCCGGGCCGGGGCTTGGCCTTGGCCCGCGCCCAAAACATTACCCATCAGCGCCCAATTCACAGAGTCTGGCGCTATGCCAGATTGTTCCATTGCGGCTTTAATTGCGATTGCGCCAAGATCGGACGCGGATAGCGACGATAATTCGCCGAGAAGTGCGCCAATTGGTGTGCGTTTTGCGCCGACAATAACGATGTTTTCAAATGCCTCTGACATAGAATTCCTGTTCTTTAATTAGGAATCCATGTATCAAGCAAAAATGGAAAATGAACAAGCAAAATCTGCGAACATTCAAGTTACAATTGTGGTAGCTTGCGCGAAAAATGGCGTTATTGGCGCGCAAAATGGCATTCCGTGGCGGCTTTCCAGTGATATGCAAAATTTCAAAAAAATCACCACTGGCAAGCCAATTATTATGGGCCGCAAGACCTTTCAATCACTGCCAAAATTATTGCCAAATCGAAACCATATTATTGTTACCCGCGACAGCGAGTTCATGGCGCAAGGCGCTTTGGTGTTTTCGAACATAGAAAGCGCGATTGGTGCGGGCAAAGCAATTGCACTTGCAACTGGGCAAAGTGAGGTCTGTGTAATTGGCGGTGGTGAAATTTATAATTTGGCTTTGCCAATTGCCGACAAAATAGTCCTAAGTTTGGTGGATGCCGAGCCAGTTGGTGACACTTTTTTCCCAAAATTATGCGCTGAGTGGGTCGAAACAAGCAGAAATTCGTTTCCGAAAGGCCAAAAAGATGACCATGATTTTGAACTTTTCACTTATGAACGCAAAATTTAACCCAAATAACTGCATAATTTTCAGCTAGCCCCTGCATAATTCACTTTTTAATATCCATATAGACATAGAAAATTTTGAAATATAAATTCGAATCGCGAACGAATTGGGAGAAAAGACCTTTATGTCAGAAGATGATGGAAAAGACGATGCGGGTTCGGGCAAGAATGAAAAGCCCAATACCAATAATCCTTGGGGTAATGTCACAGGCATAAATGATCGCAATCGCGGGCAAAAAAACGCCAATAATTCAAATAACCCGTGGGGCAATGACAATAACCCACAATCACAAAATCTTGATGATTTGGCAAAACGCATTGAAGATAAATTGCGGGCGGCTTTGGGCGGCGGCGGCGGCTCGCCACCACCAACTTCATCAGGCACACCGCGCCGTTTTGACAATCGCATGTTAAGCGTTGCTGGTATGGTTATTGGCGCATTATGGCTCGCTTCTGGCGTATATGTGGTTGACGCTGGCGAAGAAGCCTTGGTTTCGCGTTTTGGCAAATATGTTCGCTTCGCTGAACAGGGCCTTAGCTATCGTCTGCCATTCCCATTTGAAAGCCATAACCTTGTAAATGTGCAAAGGGTCAACACGCTCACAGTTGGCGCCAGCAGTGCGGCTGGCGCGCAAGACGATGGTCAGGGCCTCATGCTTACCGGCGATGAGAACATTGTTAACGTAAGTTTCCAAGTATTTTGGCGCGTAAAAAATGCCCAACAATTCCAATTTAATGTTGCCCATGGTGCCAATAATCGCGGCGAACCCTCCGACACCGTAAGCGCCGTGGCCGAAGCTTCGATGCGTGAAGTTGTCGGTCGCTCGCCTTTGGAAAAAGTGCTTACTACGGGTCGGGCAACGGTTGAAAGCCAAACTCGCGAATTGATGCAACGCACGCTAAATTCCTACAATTCGGGAATTTTGGTTACCCAAGTAAATTTGCGCCGCGCCGAGCCACCAGCAAGCGTAATCGCATCATTCCGTGAAGTTGCGGCAGCTTCGCAAGAAGCCGAAACCCGCATTAACCAAGCGCTTTCCTATCGCAATTCTGTATTGCCACAAGCGCAAGGTGAAGCGACACGGTTTAACCAATTATACCAAGAATACCATTTGGCACCCGAGGTTACGCGGCAACGCCTTTACCTTGAAACCATGGAAAAAATATATGAACGGTCCAACAAAATTATCATGAATAATAACCGAGCTGGCGCTGCGCCAATGATGGTGTTACCACCTGAATTATTCCGCAATTTCACCAATGCCCAACCGCAAGCGCGGGTAACCGCACCCGCTGAAAATGCTGCGCCAACAGGGGGGTCACAATAATGAGCACTAGAAATTTTGCCCTGTTTTTCGGCCTACCAGTTGCGATGATTTTTGCAAGCGCCTCGCTTTATTCGGTTTCACAAACGCAACAGGCTTTGGTTTTGCAATTTGGTAAGCCAATGCGCGTGGTTAATATTGAAGGCGATGATGCCGGCATAAAACTTAAAGTGCCATTCACTGAAGCTGTCCAAATTTATGATCGCCGCGTGCTTGAACTTTCACCCGATGGCGAAAGTGAAATTGTAACTGCGGACCAAGAACGCCTTGAAGTGAAGTCATTTATTCGTTGGCGCATCACTAATCCTTTGCGCTTTTACCAAGCTGTGAAAGACGAAAACAACGCCCGCGATAGGCTTGAAGGGCTTTTGGAAGCATCTTTGCGCCGTATTTTGGGCGCAGCGGCTTCGAGTGATATTATTTCGGGACGACGCTCACAACTGATGAATGCGATTAAAGTCAACCTCAATGTCGAAACTCGTCAGTTGGGGATTGAAGTAGTCGATGTGCGCATTCGGGCCGCCGATTTACCGCAAGCCAACCAAGAACGCGTGTTCCAACGTATGCGCTCTGAACGCGAACAAGCTGCGGCGCAAGTGCGCGCCAATGGTGAACGCCGCGCCCAAGAAATCCGTGGTGGCGCCGACAAAGACCGCGCAAAAATCATCGCCGATGCCTATAATCAAGACCCAGATTTCGCCGCCTTTTACCGCTCCATGCAAGCATATGATAAATCATTCCCCGCCGGCACAAATATGGTCGTAAGCCCCGACAGCGACTTCTTCCGTTATTTTAATTCAAGGAAGGGTGGAGGATAGGGGCGGGATGAACCCGCATTCTTCTATCGCATTTTGGCCAAAATTGCTTATGTAGTACAGGCCAATTACGCTTTAATGCTAATTTCGAGTGCCTTGCTAATTGTTGATAATGGCAAAAGCAATGTTAGTGGGCTGTCTTGCAATGATATTGCGCCATATGATTGATACCAATCGCGCACTTTCTCGTTTTTGGCGTCAATAAGCATCGCCACGCCGCCAACTTCCTGTGCTGCTCGCAAACAACGGCGCCCCGCCGCGAGCAATAATTGGCCGCCAAGCCCTTTGCCTTGCATGCGCAAATCCACCGCAAGGCGCGCCAACCGAAAAACTGGAATATCGTGCCGCGCAAGCCCTCGTGTAACAATTTCTGGGCTTTTGGCAAACTCAACTGAAGCGGGGCTTAGGGTATAAAATCCCAAAATGGGTTTTGGCTCACTAATACTTATTGCCAAAAATGTTTTTGCGCCGCCTTTTTCGTGGGATTGCCGCGCATGGCGCTTTAAGAATTCATTTAGGTATGCATCGCCACAATTAAACAAATCTCTAGGATGGCTTTTCGCAATTGGTTCTTCATGCCAATTAGGCGAACTCATTCGAAGTCACTCAACCAAAGGCGGAAGTGCGCTGGCTGCTCGAAGCAATTTTGCATTTGGCTTTGGTGGGTTTTCTAACGCATCCAATACCGCCAAACTATCGCGCCCGGATAACTTCACTTTTTCGGCATTGGCAATAACCGCCTTTGCCGCCGCCACCGCATTTCGCAAAACGAAATCAGTCAAGTCAGTGTTGGAATAAGCGACAGCGCGCAAAAGAGTTTGCTTATCGTTTGCGGGTATGCGTAACGACATGCGGCTATTATCTACTGCAACTCTTGGCATGAGCATTTCCTAATTTGTGTGCATTGAAAGCGTACAACAAAATGGGGCAAATGTCAAACTGATTTTTTTATTTCGTGCTTTACCTGAAATTACTAATCCTATTAGTGTCCCACGCTGTCATCCCGCACTTGATGCGGGATCTCATGCCGCAAAAGACCGATTTAATCGCCCCAAAATACCATCATTTGTCATCATGACGCTTGTTGACAACATCCCTAGAATGTTATGATTTGTTAGTAAGCCCCCTTTCCAAATCCTGGATATCAAAAATGCTAGTCTTGATTATAGTTGAAGATAATTAGGTGTGGATAGCGACGAGCCTTCGCCTGAACTAATTCCGTTTGCGACAACGAATTAAGGCCATATTTAATTATTAATTCGGGGACATGATGGGAATTAAATGTGATTTGTTTTCGTTCGCGCTTCACTCGCCCAAGTTATCACAATTTAACACCGATGAAAGCGCCATTGAATATCCTAATTCACATCATGTCCCCGATTTTTTGTCCCCGATTTTTTTTACATGATACCACAAAAAACACACATTTGAATATTCCCAATTATTTTTAGTTCCTTCGAACGAGCGCCATGACTTAAAAAGGACTGATAAATCATCAATTCCACTCGATTGATAATAAATGTGTTCTTCACTATCGTACATACATAAATCATTGGGATTGCAAATATAGAAGCTGGGGGGCTCATCTTCAATGTAAATTTCGTGGATGCTGTTCTTATTAAATTGCATGGGTTGAGCCGAGAACTTCATTGGCATCGCCAAAATTATCAATCGACATCCCCGAGCATTTCTATGGGTTCTTGTTAGTTTTTTCAAGATATCAACGTAATAGTTGACAAATGCCGCGCTATCAGAAAATTTTCCAGATTTTCTTTCAAAATGAGCCGTTTTTATACTTCCGCCCTCGTTTAGCAATTCTGCATAGAACTGGGCCAGTCTTTTTTCTAAATTCATCAAATATTCCATCCATTTGATTGCAAATTCGGGCACATGCAATTCGGGGACATGATGTGAATTAAGTGTTATTTGCTTGTCTTCGCGGTTCATTTTCCTTAGTTATCACAATTTAATACCGCCGCAAGCGCCATTCAATATGCGCAATTCACGTCATGTCCCCGATTTCTTTAATGCAAATATCCATTAATCGCTAAATCTTCGATAAGCCACTTGCACCAAAAAAAGAAATAAATTATTGACATTGCAAGGCAAAAGAAGCCGAGAACTTTCTGTGCAACTAAGTTCCATTTTTTACGAAGGTCGTTTCCAAATATTTTGTCATAAATAGAACCATTTTCTGGATATCTCGACCGAATCTGCTCGAGGGTCGAAAATGAAGTTTTCACCCCAAATATAAACGTAAATATGATCCAAAGAAGCAAAAACGTGTAATGCCATAAGTCTATTCTCTCAAGCACGCACTACTCCTCGCATCATTATTTCGGGGACAGGTTATCAATTGCATAATTAGGTTGTTCCATTTTAGCTTTTTACCTTTGGCTTTGGGCCGCGTTTTTTTTGTAATACTTCTCCGCGATACTGTGCGTCAAGTTTTTCGAGCCATTATTTCGCGCCGACGGGTCTTCCATTTTCCTCTACATCCCAACAGTTTATGCAATTGCTAACCTGTTACCGAAATGGTGTTCATTGTAGTACGGATAAGACCAGTTGGGCGCGATTGGCTATCATAGCCATAAGTGGTGTTACTCGAAATCAATGTATGAATATATTTCAATGCAGGTGCAGTATTTCATTTTACTTTTTTACGTCCTGCATCGGAGCAAGCTTAAACTCGGTTGTCGAAAAATCAATATTAGATGTATCATCTAAGGCCCAGCATTCTAACACAGCTGGTTCGCCTTTTTGGGCGAACAGTAAAAATCCAATTTGATTGTCTGGACCTGAGATTTCTCCTCTTAAATCACCGAGTATCTGACGTTCAGCAAAACAATCTGAAAACTTAGCGTCAAAATCTGTGTAAAATCCACTTCCTGTAAAGACACGCGATATATTCTTAGCCTCTTCAACAGATTCTATAAACAAATTAATATCGCACTCACAACTATCGCCAATCATCATAATGGCTTCAATTTCAATTGGCATGAATTTGAAACAATATTCTTTCAATTCTTTATTCAATATTTTACTCTCACCTTCCATAAAAAGTACCAATTCGAGGTGTTCCTTTTCCAACTTCTCCTCTCACATTTGGTAATTTCGGGGACAGGTTATCAATTGAATAATTAGGTTGTTTCATTTTTAGCTTTTCGCCTTTGGCTTTGATCCGCTCTTTTTTGTAATACAATTCGGGGATATGATGTGAATTAAATGTGATATGTTTTCGTTCGCGCTTCACTCTCCCAAGTTATCACAATTTAACACCGATGAAAGCGCCAATGAAAATCCTAATTCACATCATGTCCCCGATTTACATTTTAGGCGAACGGCAGGGGTCGATTTCGTCAATGAAGCACTAGATTCGACTCTACATTCGTTCAAGAGACCTCTTTCGCCCGAAAGAAAATAGGTGTCTGTCCTATTCTTGCCGTCCTTTTTAAACGTTTGTTCGGAGAAAAGCACAATCCCATTTCCATCACAAAAGATAAAAGTATAGGCGATATTGTCTTCAACTTGACTTTCAAGGTCAATACCAAGTCTGTGGCAAGTTTTATTATTATAAATTACCTGCTTATCGCTGATTTTAATTTCATACTCTGTTGGATAGTCTGCTTTGTCTAACGAAAAAAATGCAAAATTATTTTCAACAGACCCCAAGCAGATTTTAGCTTCCGGTGACGTTGCGCAATCCACAATGTTGTAACCACGATTATATTCATTTTCTTCGGACATCACTTGCTCACCAGAATAAGCACGATTACTAACTAGATTAAAACGCCATTCGGTGTCACTGTAGACATTTGTATATTTAATTTGTGTTTCGCGAGGAATATCATCACAGCCAGTGAATAAAAGCGCAGTTGCATGGACGATAAAGAGCATTGGCCGCATCTGCTTCATCTTAATAACTCATCCGCCGTTCGATCTAGGTTGGTGATGTGAATCGAGGCCTATTTGCTTGTCTTCGCGTTTCATTCGTCCAAGCTATCATGATTTAAGGCTTTCGCAAATTATCAGGTTTAGTTACCCTAATTCGCCGCCCGCGTCGGCCCGCTGTTCTGCGCTACATTCACACCCGCCATTGCTTCGCGCCTTGCGACATCAACTCGCGCTACTTGCACATTAAAGCGAGCTATAATATCGGCGGGGAGGGGGCGGCCTTGGGGGATGGCGGCGGACATTGGGTTAAGTGGGGCACCTTCTTTGCGAACTTCAAAATGAAGATGTGGTCCAGTTGAGCGGCCTGTGTTGCCGACATAGGCAATAATTTGCCCTTGGTGCACCCTGTCGCCTGCGCTTAGACCGGGGGCAAAGCGCGAAATATGGCCATAACGAGTGGACCAACCACCGCCATGTTCAATATCAACAACATTGCCATAACCGCCCATAATGCCCGCGCGGCCGACAACGCCATCACCGGCGGCATAAATTGGCGTGCCAATTGGCGCACCAAAATCAATACCCGCATGCATACGTGAATAGCCCGAAATTGGGTGGCGACGGGTGCCGAAATTGGAAGTGAGCCTTGCGCCATTTATAGGCGTGCGCATAAGGAACTTGCGAGCTGGCTGCCCCTGTGCATTATACCATTCGGCCTGATTTGCGCCGGGTGGTTGGAAACGATAAAGCTGAATTGAGCGGCCTGATAGCGTGGTAATGCGGGCAAAAATCGGCTCACCCTCGCGCACAACTGCGCCCCTGGCGTCTGAAACCCTGTCATACATCAATTCAAAACTCGCGCCCGGGCCAATTTCACGCTCAAAGTCAACGTCATAGGCGAATGCGTCGGCGATGGATTCGGCGGCACGTTCGGGCGCGCCAAGCTCCTGCACACTGGCCACCAAACCAGCATCGCTAATCACGCCCGCCACGCGCAATGTGCGCCTTTGCATATTGGTTGCAAGCTCGCGTGAGCGATAAGAACCGTCAATTGTGCGGGTGACGGTGATTGACCTGTCGGCACCACTGGCAAGGTTAAAACCCAAAAGCCGCTTGGTGGCATTATCTTGGCGCATAAAAACAGTTATTTGATCGCCGCGCTTAATGTCGCGAATATCAATGGTGCGAGCCAAGGCATTAAGAGCATTTTGCGCGTCCACCCTATCTGAGCCAATGCGCAGCAAAGCTGCCAAAATGGTTTCACCAGCGGCAATCGAAACCACGCGGCGTTCGACCGCATTTTGCGCGCCAGTAAATGCCTGATTTTCAGAATTTGCACGCGCTATTTGGGCATGAGCCATTGTGCCTGCAAAGCTTGTGACCAGCGAGGCAGCAATAATTAAATTGCGGAAAAAGAAATTGGATTTTGATTGGGTTTTTGAGGTTTGCTCAGCTCGACTTCGACCACTCAAGTCAGTGTCGGCCAATTTTGTATTGGTTTGTTCACAATTGGAATGATTCTCACCCGTTCGCAGCAAATCCAACCCCTTTGCTTGTCCAAACCAGCAAAATAACCGATGAAAGTTAAAATCTGATGTGTAAAAAAGCGCTTTTAGTTAAAAATAATTTTTTTCTGTGACATGGAATACACACTTTTTATCTGCCAATCAAGACCAAAATGTATCTTTAACCTTCGACTCATTCACAAAAACTGATATGAAACCATTAATGCAATATTAAAATTGCACTTGGGTTTTATAGAAATAAAGTGCGGAAGCCATTGTGCAGAAAAAATCGGAAATATTGTTAGACGATCCACCAAGCGATAATGGCGCGAATTCGCAAGGTTCAGATTTTTCGCAAACTGACAAAAAACCCGCAAGATTTAAGCGACAATGGATGCAATTTGGCGGCGCGTCGCTTGCGGTAATTGCGCTGGCAGTTTTGTGGACGGCGCGAATACCACTGGCGCAAAATGGCGTCAAAAATTATTTGCAAATCAAAGGCGTTGATGGCGCAATTGCCCTAAGCCAACTTGGACCAGAGGGTGCAAGTTTTACAAATTTGCGGATTGGGCCGTCGGGGCGCGAGACTTTGACCGCCACCAACGGCCATATTTCATGGCATTTTGATTGGGACAGCGGAAAATTTGTCATTGATGAGCTGCGCGCAAATCAATTGCGCGTCAATCTTGCGCTTAAAGACAATAAAATAGATTTTGGGGCGCTGTCGCCATTACTCAAAGGCGGTGGGCAAAAACTTGAAATTGGCAAAATCAATCTTGGTTTGGGGGAAATATTTCTAAATACCGATTATGGCCTTGCCAACGCACGATTTGATATTGACGGCAATTTGGAAGATTTCGCAGGAAATGCCGAAATCATCCTGCCCAATGGTTTTTATTTAGGTGGAGCGCCTTCAGGGCCAATCAAAGTAAATTTCCGCAGCCGTGATTTGGCGAGGGGCAACATTAAAGCAATTTCTGCGCACATAAGAGCAAATAACCAAAATTATGATTTCAAGAAATTATTGGGTGATGGCGAGCGTCTTCACGCGCTTGGTGTTTCAGCCAATATTGCATTGGGCGTGGCGATAAATGGCGATGGCGAAACTCTTATTGCCCTTCGGTCTTCGCAAATCGCCGCCACAAAGTTTCGAGCGGAAAATGCGGATTTTGACAGTATTGCAATCAATTTGTCGGACGCCAATTGGCAGCATAAAGGCAATTGGGCGCAAAGTGCGATTTTTGATCTAGCTGCGGAATTGAGGGCAGGGCGCGCGCAAATCGGTGGGCAGTCAATCGCCAACACGAATTGGAATTTGAACTTAAAACGCGGCACTGCCAAGAAACTGGATCTCGAATATCGCCTGTTACACGATGAATTGCGCGGTATTATTGCGGCGCGAAGCCTAGCCGTAGACGGCGTTTTGAGTGGGCAAGCAAACGACTTGTCGCAAATTCGCGGCATACAGTTTGACGGGAACACCAATATTATTGCCCGCAATTTGGTTGTCGCTGGCTCGCAAAACTTCGCCGAAATTGCGCGAAACGTGCAAGCTGAAGACTTGCTGACCCAATCAAGCGCCAATTTGAACTTTAATTTGCACGGCAATATCGGCGATTTTGCGATTTCGCCTGTCGGCGTGCAAAGGGTTTCTGGCTCGCGCGGTAGCCAATTGAATTTCGCGCCTGCAGCAAGCGATGGTAACGCAATTTATGTGCGCAATTTGCACGGTGTTTTGCAAGTTTCGGGTAATATGTCGGGGCGGGTTGATTTTCGCTCACGCGCAAATGGTGCAATTTCGGCAATAATGAATGAAACTTCATTCAATAATAATCAAACCCGACTAAATTTATCACAAATCAATTTGCGCAATTTCCATTATGGCCAATTCGTGCTCAGTGGCGCGGGCGGGCGGGCGCAATTCGCACTTGTGGGCAATCGAATAAGTTCGGGTCAAATTAGCGCAAATTTATTGGCTTCGTCGGCTGGCGAAATAAAATTATCGCAATCACCAATCAATCTAAATCTATCCGTGCAAAATAATCGCGCCCAATTTAGTGCGACTGGCCGCATAGCCAATGCAGCATTTGATGGCAATAAAATCCAAAATGCCAATTTCAATATTGCTGGCAATGCGGCGCTCGCCAATGGGCGGCTGCCAATTACTCTTTATACTGACATTCGCGCGAGTGTCGTTCGCTTTGTCTCAAAAAATGGCGCGTGGGCCGAAAATTTTGCGATTTCGGGCCCAATGACAGCGCGTGTCGGGGCCAGCTCCACGACATTAAACGGGCTAGACTGCTTGCAAGCAAGTATTGCAGCAATGGCGTTTGATGATAATTCCATTCGCAATGCCCAGGGCGCGCTCTGCCCTGATGCGCAAGGGCGTTTCGCAAGTTTTCAAAATGGCGGCTCGCTTCTATTCGCTGCCACCAATATTTCGGTCTTGGATTTGCAATTGGGATCAAGTGGAACCGCCAATCACATTACAATGGCTGGCTTAACGGGTGGGTTTAGCCCAGCGCCCGAAGGCGGCCTAAAATATCTTGCCAATGTGCCGAATTTGGAATTTCGCTTTAATACCGGCCCGCAAACCCACGCCACAATCCGCGCTTCTGATAGTCGCCTAGTGGTGCATTCGCGCGCAGGCACAACCAATATGACCGCCGATTTGCGTGAAATCAAAACCGAGGGACTACCGGTTCGCACTTCGGGCAATATGATTATGGACATGGCTTTCAATGATGCGAGCGGCACATTGGGGCATTTCAGCTTTAATAATTTATTGGTTGGCGATATTGCTGCCTCGCGCCGTTATGCCGATTTGGGTCTTAGTGGCACTGGCGATCTTAGGAATAACCAGATTTATTTCGAAGGCAATTTGGTGCAAGCCCAAAGCGGCGCCCAGGTTGCAACCGCGCGCCTTAATCACAATTTGCAAACTGGCGTTGGCAATGCAGTATTTGACGGCAATGGTCTGCGCTTTATGCCGCGATTGGCACGCACAAGCCCGCGCGATGGCTTTGAAATTGGCGAAATCTTGCCGCCATTGCAGGGCATATTTTCGGATGTTGAAGGCAGGCTCACGGGCCAAGCCAATTTTAATTGGGCTCCAAATCGGCCCGTCATTGGCACGGCGGAAATTGGCACAACGGCGCTTAATTTCAACACAATTATTGGGCAGGTTGAAAATGTCGCTGGAACCATAAAAATTGATGATTTAATGGGGCTAAAAACTAGCACGCAAATTATTCGCGTCGGTAGTTTTAACCCCGGTATTCCAATATTAAACGGCGTGTTGGGTTTTAGTTTGCCCGGCACCAATGCGCTTAAAATCGAGGCCGCATCATGGCCTTTTGCAGACGGTGATTTGAGCATGCCGTTTAATAATCAAGACAAAAGCCTTACGATTAAAGTTGATAATATCGATATTGCACAACTTTTGCGCCTAACAAATATCCCGAATTTGGTCATTGATGGGCGAATGTCTGGCATATTACCAGTCAAAATAATTGAAAATAATGCCGAAATTGTTGGCGGAGTTTTGCGCGCGCGCGAAGGCGGCGGCACAATAAAATACACTGGCCCAAGCCTCGCCGCCGCACCACCTCCACCCACAAACCGCGAGAAATTGCAAAACCGGCTTGGAATTCCATCAATCCCAAAAAATGAGGCTTTGGCCGAAGCGGCGTTGCGCAATTTGCAATATAAAGTGCTTGAAATAAGGGTCGATGGCCGCATTACTGGCGACATGACGTTGGGCATAACAATAGAAGGCTTCAACCCCGATTTATTATCGGCAACCCAATTTAGATTTAATGTAAACGTCCATTTGCCCGTGGGCCAGATTATCAGCAGCATAAAAAATACTGCGGATGAATGCAAAAAAATCAATGGCCAAATAATCGAAGAACTAAAAGAATTTTGCCCACAAGAGGCCCCCGCGACCGATCCGAGTGGGATATTTTAGGGGGGGGGTAATTCCCAACAATATCAACAACTTTTAGTATTAACAAAAAAAAAACGACTTTAGTTTAAGTTGAATTAAAGCATTTGATAAATTGCAATCAATCATTATACTAAAGGCGTGGGACAAATGACATTATCAATTGGCGCAAATACGCAAAATACACTTTATCCAACACTGGATGTTTTGGAAAATCTGACAAATTCAACTGCATCGGCCTCCAACTTATCACCAACCACAGCGAACGATTTTGGCCCAGCGGTAATAATATCACTTAGTCCGCAAGCACTCAATCCTGATCCTGTAGCAGGTGAAACCGTTACTGTTATTGGCGAAAGATTACCAGTAACCGAAGGCATAACAGAAGCTGACCGTCAGCGGTTGTCCCAACTTTCAACATTAAATGGCATCACATCCTCCGATAACCGAGACACAGCCTCACAATTGCGCAACCTTGATCTTGCAACCCTACAAGTTGACCTTAATAATCCTGACGAAGTTCACACAGGAGAAGACGGCAAAGTCAAGCAACAATTTTCAACAGAAAGGGTTCTGCGGACCATAACATTTATCAAAGACATGCGTAAATTGGTGGATAACCCGCAAGTGGATCCGAGTTTAAAAGCCAAAGCAATTCAGGCTATGAATTTAATTAATGAATCCGCGCTTGGAAAAACTATTGCTGCGGCTCAACTAGCATTTGGAACTGATTTAGAAGGGCTTGAGGCGATGTTGCAAGGTCTCCCGCCCGGTCAAGCACTTGAATATACTCAGGAAAACGACCCCAATGCGGCAGGGGGTATCGCGTTGGCAACTGCGAGAAGACTTAGGGTGGTTGACCCTTCTCTAGCGAATGGCTTGGATATTCCCTATGTCAATCCACCTTTACCAACTGTAGTTTTGCCTGAAATTGAAATACCATACACAGAGAAAAAATTTGAAACTGAGGGCGAAGCACTAAATGCAGGGATAGCCGAAATTAACAAGCACCCTGATAAGAATCGCAAGGAACTTGGTTTTTTTGTCTATAAAGACTCGGAAGGAAAGTTTCGGGTAACCCAACTATTGGTTGGAACTTTTGTTTGGTCAACAGATCCTGCAACCGGAGATCGAGTTCGACTTCCAGGAATTCCAATTGATCTTAATAAAGTTCCGGCTACTGCAACAACATACATTCATACACACCCTGACAGACTTTATGGTGGCACCGAAACAGCGCGAAATCAGTGGCCATCGGTCGAGGATAAAGCTGCATGGAATGCGCTTGAAGCGCATTTAGGAAATCAATCACTAAGATTTGGCATTGTCGATCCTAATGGCGAGATTTGGATATGGAACCAGCAAAACGATTTGCCACCTCTAAGCGGCGATAAGCCAACATATCAACCACCACCGTCGGTTGAGTTTCCAGCTAATGTTGATTATCGATAGTGCAGGCGAATGAGGAAATTATGAGAAGTTGGTTTGAATGGTCTTCGCTGCGACATTTGTTATTTTTAGTCGCGTTGGGACAAGTTATAAATACGTCCGCCGTTGCGCAATTAGGCGATGCAAACCCATCGCAGAGCGCTGGTGGAATATCGACACCACAAATAGGTCAGTTCGTATTCACATACGACTTAGCATATTTACCAAGGCAAGTAAGAGTTCAGACTGCCATAAATGCGCAAAGCCAAAGTAGTGTTGTTCCTATCGCCTTGGAGATTATTGGCTGCGGTAGCGAACCGATTGTTATTCCGGCTCGAAGGTTTTCACATGTTAAAGGCGCTTTTGCAGGGAATGTGACAACTCTGAACAATTACGGTGCCAATTGCCAACCGGATTCTTTGGTCGTTTTTTTCAACCAGATGTCCACACAAGAAAGCGAACATTTTGAAGTTTTTACTTACCGAATAAGAAAGAATAATTTGGGGAATTTCATTGTGAAGCGAGTTAATGTTCGCATACTGCAAAGCGTCACAAAAAATGAATAACAATGATTCAAATATTAGTATTATGACATATCTATGTTCCAACTTTGTCCGCTATTGTAGGATTTTGCTTTTGCCCTTGGTTTTTGTGGCTTGTGCAAACGGCTCCAAAATCAACAACCCGACTGAAGTTGTAATCCTAAAATCCAGCTCACAAGGCAGTCCAAATCATATAATTGACGTGATTGCCGCTTCATTTGGCAGTTCGGCATCTTTAATCACCTTGCTGTTCGCAGATGGAAAACTCCCAAAAGAAGTTAGAATTACAAATCGGCGTCGCAGCGACTTAACGCATGAAGTTTCTAAAGTTGAAATTGTCGGTTGCAAAAATTCAGACGAAATAATAGCGGCGTTTATCGAAGAAGGCACTATTATCGGCGAGATTCTTTTGGTTTCAGTTGGTTCTCAATCGCCAAATTCAGAAATTTGCCTTCTAGAGCATCTTTCAATCAATATTGCAACTGAGGATAATCCAATTGATGATGAAGAACCAACCGATACTTTACGCCACAAAAGTGCGATTATTCGAACCTACCATTTGTCTTTTAATAATTCGGGAAACTTGGCAATCGAACATGACCCACTGAATATTCAAATTTTGGAATGAAGTGTGCATTTAACGTATCCACGAGCCCCGCCATCCATATTCCAAGCGTAACCTATCATTAACCAAAGCGGGGCATTTTGGCGTGGTTCAACATATGTAAAACCCCTCCCATATTAAGACCGCAAAAACCCAATGGCCGCATTTTCATTTTTATCGTCAAAACCTCTCGTGCTTGGCTTTCAGCATTTTGGCATTGGTTTGCTTGGTTTGGGTGCTGTGACTGGCGCTGGGGCTGGTGCGGTGCAGGTGTTGGGGAATGAGGCCGATGCTGGGCCCAAGGTTGAAATTTCGGTGCCAATTTATACGCCGCCTGCGCATCCACCTGCGCAAGGAGTGGTGCAGGAAGTCGCCAATACTCACGCCAATCAAACTGGCCTCATTGGCATGTTGCCGTGGCGCATGGCTGATGGCGGCATGTCCTTGCCAAATGCGAACGGCGAAAATCACGCAATGGTGGATCTTAATACCCCAATTCCTGATGAACACGCAGTAAGCGATCCACACGTTACTTCGGTCGCCGAAGCGGCTTCGGCAACACCTGCGGTTTATGCAAATGGCTCGGCGCGTATTCTTGCGCCGCAAATGGGAGCGACGACGGCGCTCACCAGCAGCGAAGCCGGGGTGCGGGTAACGCGCGGCGGCCAAAGCGCGGTCGGCCTGCCTTCGGCACCAATTGCTGGGGTTTCGCAACAAGGCCCCAACGGGCTTCTGCCCGCTATTGCCACTGATGGGCGCACACCTTTTGATGTTTACAGGCGGCCAGATAGTGCCGGTGGCCGTGCGCGGGTTGCGCTTGTAGTCGGTGGTTTGGGGCTTAATGCGCGCATAACTGAACGCGCAATCAACCAATTGCCGCCCGAAGTTACATTGTCTTTCGTGCCATATGCCGATAATTTGCAGGGCTGGATAAACCGCGCCCGCGCCCAGGGCCATGAAGTGTTAATTGAAATCCCACTCGAACCATTTGATTTCCCCGATAATGACACTGGGCCGCAAACTCTTATGTCATCGGGCAGTGCCGAAGAAAACCAAAGGCGTTTGGAATATTTATTGGCAAAAGCTTCTGGCTATTTCGGCGTCGTCAATTATATGGGCGGCAAGTTTGCATCGTCCCCTGCGGCATCGGCGGGTTTTATGCGGGCGTTGAAAAATCGCGGCCTCGGCTTTATTTCCGACGGCTCATCGGCAAGCCTTGGCACAACTGCTCGCACCAATGGCGTTAAAACCATAACTGCGGACAGAAACATCGACCAAAGACCATCAGCCGCAGACATTGAGGCGCAATTGGGCGCACTAGAAGCAATGGCGACCCAACGCGGCAATGCACTTGGCTTTGGCGTGGCATATTCGGTGACAATTGATAAAATCAGCGCATGGGCGAGCGCGGCGGCAGGGCGCGGCGTAACGCTTATTCCAGCTTCGGCCTTGGCGAGTTAGCGGTTCGCTTAAAACCCGACCATCTGCTTCCCCAAATTTGAGACCTCTGCGAAAGTCATCGAGTTTATTGTCATCCCCGAAAAATCGCAGATTTTGTCGGGGATCTCGTATTTGTTTCACCGAGATCCCCGACATTTTCTTCCATCTTCGCCCTTTGGGCTACGCTGGACAAGTCGAAAATTCGGGGATGACACTGTTTGTTGTTACTTTCGCAGAGGTCTCAAAATTGGGGAAGGAGAAGGCTCTTTAGCAAGCCGCTTGCGCCTTATAACAGCAGCTAAATGTAACTTCCTGCACAATTGAACGAAATGTCATATTGCGGTATTGTATTTGTCTTACCGCGCTGATTGGAAAAATGCATATTTTAGATATTAAACATACAAGCCAAAATTTTGGCTTCGAACTTCCTTGGACTGGCTTAGCGCCAATTTACGGAACTTGCCCCGGAATGTGTGCCGACGGCGCAATTAGTTCGCTGCCGCAAGTTAGGCTTGATGGGACCCGAGAGGAAATCCTCGATTATTTCAATAATAGCTGGACATTGACTGAAGTGCTGTTCAGTGGGCTCAGCTGTGAAGAAGCATTTTACCGCCGCCCATATCATAAATTGCGCCACCCAATGATTTTTTATTATGGCCATGTTGCGACAGTTTATATCAATAAATTGCGGGTTGCGGGTTTGCTTGATGGGCCGGTGAATGAGGCGTTTGAGGTGCTGTTTGAAGTTGGCGTTGATGAAATGCGCTGGGACGATTTGCACGAAACCAACCAAGATATTTGGCCACCATTGGCGGAAGTTACGCAATATCGCGAAAAAGCCTATGAATTGATTACCAATCTTATCAAAACTCACCCTTTATTGGCCGAAAATTGCGCGCCAATTACGCAAGACAGCCCAATGTGGGCGCTTTTTATGGGGTTTGAGCATGAAAGAATCCATCTCGAAACTTCCAGCGTTCTAATCCGCGAATTGCCAATTGAATCTGTTCGAAAACCGAATGTCTGGCCAGCTTCATTTTCAAATCCATCAATCCTCGCCACCGAAAATGACTTCATCAAAGTGCCAGCATGCCAAATATCACTTGGCAAACCCACTGAAAATCCAACTTATGGCTGGGACAATGAATATGGCTTTGAGCAGCATGAAATGGCTGAATTTGCGGCCAGCAAATATTTAATTAGCAATCACGAGTTTTTGAAATTCGTAAAATCAAGCGGTTATTTATTACAAAAATATTGGTCACAAGATGGTTGGGCGTGGCGCGGGTTTCGCAATGTCAAATGGCCGTGCTTTTGGGTGCAAAATGGCCCAGCAGGTTTGCATAATTACAAATTGCGCACGATTTTTGAAGTTGTAGACTGGCAAGCAAATTGGCCAGTTTGCGTGAATTATCATGAAGCAAAAGCCTATTGCGCATGGCGAAGTGAGCAAGACGGCGAAGAAATTGGGCTTTTGAGCGAAGTTCAACACCATGCAATCAGAGACGCAAATGCGCACGAATATAATAGCGGCTTGATTAGTGGCAGCGAATGCACAGTAAATCATGCCCCTGCCAACGCCCAAGGCTTTCACGACGTATTTGGCAATCTTTGGCAATGGTGTGAAGATAAATTTCATCCACTTGATGGATTTTCGCCGCATCCATTTTATGATGATTTTAGCATTCCATGTTTTGACAATGAGCATCAAATGATTTTGGGAGGCTCATTCATCAGCAGCGGCGAAATGGCAGATATTTGGGCAAGATTTCATTTCCGCCCGCATTTTCATCAACATGCGGGGTTTCGTATAGTGAAAAATGCTCGATAAATACGCAAAAATCGCAATCGAAATCCTGCAACTTCAAATCCAAAGTTTTGGCTTCACACCGATTGTCCATTTCGAACTCGAAGGCGGATATAAAAGTTCGAATGAAACACCATATTCACATTCTTTGGATTTTGTTGCGGCAAATTTGGCATTGGATAAATATGGGTTGCAAGGTGAATTAAAGCCTGAATTCTGGCCTTGCCAGTGGGAATGGGCGTCCAAATTTGAAAACCAGACCCCACTTCGTGCCGCCGAAAACCTCGCAAAAGCAATAAAAATAATTCCGTCAATTTTGTGCAAGCATGGCGCGAAAGAAGTATTCATAAAGCCAGTGTTATGGAATGGCGCTTATGGGCGCATCGCATCGCCAAGCCAAAATATTCCTGATGATAATAATCTGCCAGTGCATGTTCCCAATTCAATCCAAATCAATGTCAGCGCGCTTAATGCGCAAAATGAAAATGCGATACCGATGGACGGCTTGGGTGAGGTTTTGCAAAACCGCTTTCTAAGGACTAGCCGTGATTGTTGCCTGCTGTATTCACCCGAATCCGAAGCATTTGAACGGTTCGGGCTAAAGAAAAATTATGGCCTCGAAAAAGAATTAAGCTCGCCGCACGACATTTCAGGCGGGCATCAAGGCAGCATTGCCTTGTATAAGGAAGTTGGAAAGCACAACCAAAAACTTGGCGAGAAGTCGATTGTTTATGACGAAAACGGCGAAGAGATAATGGTTTCATATGATTGGAAGCCTTTATCACGCGTCGAACATCGTCTTGGTTCGGCAAGCCTTCACTATAACGCTGCTGTAAATACAGTTTTTGCTTTGGCCAATTTGTCTGATGCTATCATGTTTAATTCAGGCGTTTTTGATAGGAATTTTGTTGATGAGAGTGGGGATTTTGAGCTCCCGAAATCGCTTTTTGGCGGTGATGAAAGCGCCTATGCTTTGTTTGAACACGGGGTTTGGTTTGAAAATAAAATAAATGCTGTGGCGCAATATGCACTGCAAAATAACTTACACCAAAGCGATGAAATCATAGTCAAAAACCTTGGGACTTTATTGAAAAAAGAAATATTGAAACAATATGGGAAATGAAATTGCACTTAATACAAATACACCTTCACAAAAACGTCACATTAGTCAGTATCTATGGCGCTAACCTGTAGCGCTTTGCCCAAACTTGGTTTACACTGTTCATATTATGTCAATTTCGCCACCGCCACAAGATTACCGCCCCAATGTGGGGCTTTTGGTGCTTAACCAAGAAGGTTTGGCTTGGATTGGGCGTCGCCGTGGTTTTCGCGGCTCTTATTGCTGGCAAACCCCGCAAGGCGGCATAGATAGTGGCGAAGATTATCGCGAAGCTGCTTTGCGTGAACTTGCCGAAGAAACTGGCATTGACGCATCATTGGTTGAAATTCTCGAACAAAACGACGAATGGCTTTGTTATGATTTTCCAATGTCGATGCGCAAAAATCGTTTGAATAATTATCGCGGCCAAGCCCAAGTATGGTTTGCAATGCGCTTTTTGGGGGACGCAAGCCATATTCGCCTTGATAATCATCGGCAAATTGAATTTGACGATTGGCGCTGGGAAAAATTGGCGATGCTCCCGAACCTGGTCGTCCCGTTCAAGCGCGATGTTTATGAACAAATGGCGCAGCGTTTTTCACATTTAGCGGCAGTTTAGGCCATGAACTCGATAAAAAGTGCGAAAATCCGTAAAAAGGGCGTCATATTGGACGCAAATCTTACTCAAAGAGGGGATAAACCCTCTTTTCGCAATCTTCACGCCCACTATTTTGCCATTTTTACGGCTTTTTCACTCTTTTTAATGAGTTCATGACCTAAGGAAAATCATGGCTAAACCAATGTTGTTAATACATGGCGCTTTTGCTGTCGGATCGGTTTGGAAAAAAGTCAAACCAATTTTTGAAACGGCAGGCTATGAAGCCACTGCGCCCACCCTATTCCCTGAACTTCGCACTTTCGCCGATCCCAAGCCCGAATTAGCGTCACTGGGTCTTAGTGATTTTGTCGAATTTTTCCGCAATATTGCGCTTGAAATGACCAAAAAATATGGCGAAAAACCCGTCATTATTGGTCATTCGATGGGCGGCCTTATTGCGCAAAAACTGGCCGAAGAAAATTTGGGAAGCGCGGCAATTTTCATCACACCCGCCGCGCCTTTGGGTTGTCAGATCGATAGCTTAAAAACCGCTTTTACGTTTTTGAACATATTATTGGCCAATGACCCGAAAAAATCCTATCGCATGTCAGTTTGGGGAACCAAATGGGGGGTATTGAACCAAGTTCCGCGAGTTGACCACCAAGAAATGATTGATGAAATGGTATTTGAATCGGGGCAGGCTTTGGAGAATTTGGCGCATCCGCAAAATGACCCAAATAAAGCTGGCACAATTGATGAAACCAAAATCAAAATCCCAACTCTTACAATTGGTGCGGCTTTGGACCGAACCACAGTAATTCAATCGACCCGCAAAACTGCGTTAAAATACGCAAGCGTCGGTGGTGATTACAAAGAATATCCAAATCGCGGGCATATGATTTTCAATGAACCCGGGCGCGAAGCATTTGCGCAAGATTTGTTGGATTGGCTGGCGTCGAAAGGTTAATTCGAATTTCCCTCGGGTTTTTCCTGCCCCAATCCCGCCAGTGGGTGATGTTGCTCCAGCATATTGCGCATTTTGCCCATTGCGACATGGGTATAAATTTGCGTCGTCGCAATATTCGCATGGCCCAACATTGCCTGCACTGAACGTAAATCCGCGCCGCCATCAAGTAAATGAGTGGCAAAAGCATGGCGCAAAACATGCGGCGATAATTTACTTATATCAACCCCAGCTTCGGTGCCTAATTTATCAAGCAAACGCGCAAATTGTCGCCGCCCAAAATGGCCCTCTTTTGTGCTTGCGGGGAATAAATATTTTTTGGCTTTTTCGCGCGCATTATTTGCTAGTGGCAAAGTCTGTTCGCGCACTTCAAGCCATTCCCTTAATGCCGCGAGGCCGAGAGCACCGATTGGCACCAAGCGCTCCTTGCTGCCTTTGCCTTTGATGATGAAGGATTGCACATTGGTTTCCATTATGGTCTTAATGGGCAAGCTATCCATCAATAATCCGACTAATTCACTGACCCGCAAACCTGCGCCATAAATAAGCTCCAACATGCATTTGGCACGAGTGGCATCAATCGGTTTCAATGCATCCGCTGCGTCTATCAAAGCGGCAATTTCGCCTGAACCAATCAATTTTGGCAAGGGGCGCTCGGGTTTTGGTCCGTCCCATCTTGTAGTCGGATCGATTTCAATTAAGCCTTCAGATTGGCAAAAGCGGAAAAACTGACGTAAACTCGCGCGCCGCCTTGCAGTGGTGGCGACGCCCAACCCCCTGATGGCCAATTCTCCTCCATATTTTTCGATTAAATCACTGGCTATTCCTTTGGGCGAGATTTCAGCGCTGGTCTGTGCGAATGCAAATTCGCAAAAATCCAATAAATCACGCCGATAAGCATCAATAGTATTTTTCGCCGCGCCGCGTTCGGCAATCATCATTTCGAGAAATGATTCGAGTGCCAAAAGCATTTCTACGGTCTCGGTGCCGCAGGTGCTGGTCTTGGTGCTGGTCTTGTGTTACCCGCTCGCGCTGGTGGGGTTCGCGGCGGCGGTGCAAGTTCCACATTACGCGCCATCAAAACATAAAGCGCCATTTCGCGAGCTTCTTTTTCCAGCCCCACATGCCACAATGCACTTATAACCCGCGCCACTGACGCAATATCAGCGGTTTTTGGATCCAATCCTTGCAAGGCAAGGTATGAAAGCAGCGCAACTTCGGCTTTTGAACCACGCACTAAAGCCATATCAAGCAATGCCATTGTGCCGGCAGCTGGCATCACGCCGCTTGGCAAATTGGTATTTAATAATTCTGAAAGCCCACGCCCACGAAGCCCGGCGCTCCAACCCAAAACTGCTTCTGAAACCGCTATAGGTCGCGTATTTTTTGGCGTCGCAGGCGCTTCGAGCCGCCTTTGAATTGCCATGTTGTTTTCGCCGCCCTCCATCAAAGCCCGAGCCAAATCCTGCCAAGGCAATGGTTCAGTTTGGCC
The DNA here is from genome assembly GCA_009773395.1 of Hyphomonadaceae bacterium. GTDB lineage: Bacteria > Pseudomonadota > Alphaproteobacteria > Caulobacterales > Aquidulcibacteraceae > Pseudaquidulcibacter. The sequence continues at coordinate 28,783 of WRPI01000002.1, forward strand.
AAGAAAATGCGCAGTGGCAGCAACATCGCCATTGATGATTGCGCTATTTGCAAGGAAGTTGTTTTCGATTGGCCCAAGACCTGCGACTTGTCTGATTTGGCTTTTGGCACGCCCCGAAAGCGCTACCCAATCGTTAAAGCTACGCGCATTATAGAGTAAATCATAAATATTGCGGCCAATAACTGGCGGCTTAACCTCGGACGGCGGTTCAATAATTGCGCCACTTACTTGCGGCACATCACTAGCGGCAGGTGGAACTGCGGTTTCAATTACTTCGATGACAACCACATCTTTTGCATAATCATTATATTGCCCAGATGTAATCAGTGACATCGAACCCGCACGCAGCATTACCGCAGCACGGGCCGGGCTAGTGTCATTTACAATCGCACTTAAAGCCGCGCCTGTAGTTTTATCAAGTGCTTCGCGATTGGGAAATAGACCCAGCTTTCGCGATAATGCGATTTGCATTCCATCTTCGCCACGATAGACAATAGTGGAAACTGCCGAACCCGCCGAAATATTGGCAATTGCTCGCGCCATCCATTGCAAAACTGGGTCAATCTGGCCGGTTTGCGGCACGGTATCAATGGCCAATTGTGCCGCCGAATATTCGCCATTCAGAGCATAACAAGTCGCGCGCATTTTGCCCAAAGCCTGGCTGGCATCGGCGGACCTAATTTGATTCACGATGTTGCAGGCTTCGTCAATGCGACCTGCCATCAACAGCACATCTGCAATTGCGATTGAAGTTGGAATATCGCTAATATTGTCTGGCAATTGCGATAAAAGCGAAATGCTCGAATTAAGCGGGCCAGTTCGCGCCGCCAATTTGAAGCGCTCCAATGCTGTATATTCGTCAGTGTTTGGCGCAGTTCCGCCCGAAAATAACACGCGTTGCAACAAGGTTTGCATCGGCATGAAGCGCTGATCTGTGCCGATTTTGCGAAACACGAGGCCGAGGCTTTCGCCATCAGCGTCTTGCCATAAATCGCTTGGCAGCGGCTCTTGACCTTCAATTTGCGCATTTATCCCCCACAGCCCAACCTCACGCAATGTTTGTTTGGCAACGGCGGCACGGGGCGTTATTGGCGCTCCATCTTGTGCGAAACTGCTTATCGGTTGCAACAAAACCACCGAAAGCGCAATTAAGCCAATTTGATTTATATATTTTCTTCGCATCATGTTTTGTTCAAAACCCTATTTTGCTGACGATTTGATTAATAACATAAAAAATGGCTCATATGTGGCGAAAGTTTTGATTTTTCCATGCAACTTGTAATATAAGGGGAAAAATCGCAGTTTTGGGCAATTGTTCAATTGATTGTGCGATGCATTTGAAATTTTATGACGAACATTATTGATAACCTCGAAGCTAATATTGCTGGCTCCCAAACGTCGCTTGGGCGAATAATTGCGTTTGTCGGGCTTATGGGTGCTGGCAAATCAACTGTGGGCCGTAGGGTAGCCAGTGCATTAAACGTGGAATTTTGCGATGTCGATGACGAAATAATTGTTGCAGCAGGTAGGCCAATTGCCGATATTTTCCAAACTCTCGGCGCCGATGAGTTTCGCGCGGGTGAGCGCAGGGTGATTGCGCGGCTTTTGGAAAAGCCGCCACATATATTGGCAACTGGCGGTGGCGCTTTTGTTAATTCAACAACCCGAGAATTATTGCGTGAAAAAGCGGTAACTGTGTGGCTGCGTGCTGATTTAGATACATTAATGCAACGGGTTTCGCGGCGCAATGACAGGCCGCTTTTGCAAAATGATGACCCGCGCGGCACTATGGAATCGCTGATGCAAGAGCGTTATCCAATTTATGCCGAAGCCGATATTATTGTCGATTCAGTTGATGGACCGCATGGCCAAACTGTTGCCAAAGTAATCCAAGCCTTGCGCGAAAATGGGCTGATTCAAAGTGCAAAATAACAATAAAATCAGCGTTGATTTGAAACCCAATAAATATGACGTAATAATTGGTGCCGATTTATATGCCAACGCTGCGCAATATATTACGCCGCTTTTGGCGCGAAATCGCTTGATAATTATTGCCGATGAAAATGCTTGGGCATTACATGGTGATAGGTTTTCGGCTTCCTTGCGGGCAGCGCAAATTGAAATTTTTGTCGTCAGGGTTGCATCCGGCGAAACTAGTAAGAGCTTTGCGAGTTTTGAGCGAGTTATCGAAGAAATATTGGCGCATGGCGTTGAAAGGACCGACGTCATTGTTGCATTTGGCGGCGGCGTAGTCGGTGATTTAACTGGTTTTGCCGCCGGCGTTATCAATCGCGGGGTCGGCTTTATTCAAGTTCCAACCACGCTTTTATCGCAAGTTGATAGCTCGGTCGGCGGCAAAACCGCGATCAATGCGCGCGCGGGGAAAAACCTTGTCGGCATATTTCACCAACCGCGCTTGGTTTTGGCGGATACCACAAGCCTAAAAACTTTGGGGTCGCGCGATATTATGGCGGGTTTTGCCGAAATTTTCAAAATTGGTTTGATAAATGATGCGGCGTTTTTTGATTATTGCCAAACCAATGCTGAGCAAATCATCGCCAATAATGGCCCCGAACGCCAATATGCCATTGAAAAAGCAATTGCCGCCAAAGCCAAAATTGTGATTGAGGACGAATTTGAAAACGGTGTTCGCGCGACGTTAAATTTGGGCCATAGTTTCGCCCATGCCCTTGAAGCCGCCACCAATTATGACGAAACTGCATTGCGCCATGGCGAAGCAGTGGCCATTGGTATTGGTTTGGCGGCCAAGTTTTCGGTCAAATCGGGAGTTTTGGATACGCAAATAGCGCAGGTGATAATCGGTTTCATTAAAGATTGCGGTTATTACGAGCAAATTGCTGTGGCCTTCAGCAATAGCGCAGACACAAATCAAAATTTCGCCCCTGAAAAATTGCTCGCGACAATGTGCCATGATAAGAAAAATTCTGGGGGTCAAATAAATTTGATTTTGCTTAATTCAATTGGCGATGCTTATGTTCATAAAAATGCGCCCAAACAAATGCTATTAGAATTCCTGCATGGCGAATGCGAAAGCCGTTTTTCGCCGCAATACAATTAGGTCAAAATGGACGCCATATTTCTAACTATTGCAATTGTTTTTGTTCTAATCGGCCTCAACGCCTTTTTCTCATTGGCCGAGACTGCGCTTACCGCTACGTCGCGAGCAAAAATGGCCAATTTGGAAAAAGAAGGTGACGCCAAAGCCGCGCGTGTAAATAAATTATTGGAAGAACGCGCCGAGATGATTGGCGTTATTTTGCTTGGCTCAAATTTGGTGACAATTGGCGCTTCGGCAATTGCCACTGCGATTTTAAGCCAGCAATATGGCGCGGCGGGCGCAGCGCTTTCAACCGCAATTTTAACGCCTTTGCTTTTGATATTTGGCGAAGTTTTGCCCAAATCAATGGCAATCAATGGCGCTGATGATATTGCCCGCGAAGTGGCTTGGCCGGTGCAAATAATGATACGGGTTTTGGCTCCCTTTATGTTTTTGTTGACTGGTGTAGTCGCATTCCTAATGCGCATTATGGGGATAAAGGGCGAGGTTTATACAACCGAACAAGCCCTTGCAGAAATCCGTGGCTCACTTGAGTTGGGCCGCCAATCAGGGCATTTGGAAAAGTCGGATCATGATAGATTGGGCGGGATTCTCGATCTAAAAGAACTCAATGTTTCCGACATTATGGTCCACCGCAAATCGATGAAAACTTTGGATATCGCCAACCCACCGCGCGAAATCATCAATCAAATTTTGGCATCATCGCATTCACGAATTCCAGTTTATGAAGGCGATCAAGAAAATATTATCGGCGTTCTCCACACTAAAGACCTATTAAAAGCGCTCGCTGATAATAATGGCGATTTTGACGCCATTGACATTGCAAACATAATGAAAGCGCCGTGGTTTGTTCCCGATACCGCGACATTAAAAGAGCAATTGGAAGCGTTTTTGAAACAAAGAAACCATTTCGCATTGGTGGTTGATGAATATGGCGTGTTGCAGGGACTGGTGACGCTTGAAGACGTTTTGGAAGAAATAGTTGGCGAAATAGTCGATGAGCATGATATCGCCAAACAAGGCATTAGGCCACAACATGATGGCTCAATCAATGTTGATGGCTGGGTGCCAATTCGCGACGTGAACCGCCACATGGATTGGGAACTGCCCGATGACGATGCAGTGACGGTGGCAGGCCTCGTCATACATGAAGCGCAAACCATACCAAGTCCGGGCCAGAGTTTTTCTTTCCACGGGTTTAGATTCTTGGTTTTGCGCAAAGCCCGCAATCAAATTTTGGCGCTTAGGATTACGCGTGAGGAAGTCTCCGAAAGCAAAGAATAAACTATAACTGTCATCCCGCACTTGTTGCGGGATCTCGTGCCGCACAAGATCCCCGAATAAATCGGGGATGACAACTTGGGTGACAATTTTCTAGGATTCACCAATCGCCAAAGTCTTCAAAGCCAAAGCATGAACCACTTTCATTTCATCTTTGAGTAAATCCATCACCATTCTTTGCCGCGCCAAACGCCCAACGCCATCAAATTTTGCTGAACCAATTTTGATTGAAAAATGGCTTTCAACAATGCCATCAAAGCCTTCACCCATTTTATCTGCAAATTCCTTTGCACCTGCATGGCCCGAATGCCGCGAAGAATCATTGACAATTTCCAATAAAAAGGGTTCAAAGGCGGCCTGCAATTTGCCGCGAATTTCAATTTCTATTGGCCCCATTTATTCCTCCACCTTGTTCTTTACAACAATTACATAATGATAAGCGATGACCGAACCCTATAATTACCGCCCAAAATTCACAGATATGCGGATACGCAAACCTATGGCAGCTTTCAAGGGCAAAATAGAAGAAAAGCGCACATGTGAAGCCGAAGGCTGCGCTTCCGATGCCAAATGCAAAGCGCCAAAATCACGTGATAACCCAGCCGAAATCTGGTGGTTCTGCGAAAAACACGCTGCCGAATATAATAAAAAGTGGAATTTTTTTGAAGGCATGTCGCATTCCGAATGGAAAGAATTTGAAAGCGCAGGCCGCCACGGCCATCGCCCGACATGGGCATTTGGCGCAAAGGCAGGCTCACGCGAATCTGCAACGCTCAACGCCAATACTCGTTTTGGCGGCAAACCTGGCCAAGATTTTTATTCGCGCACCGGCCGCGCACGGCGCACAGCCGCCCATGAAACTGCCTCCAATGCCTCGGCACCGATTATACGTGCGCTTGAAGATTTGGGGCTTAATGCGTCTGCAACCAGTGCCGAAGTTCGCCGCACTTATGCCGACTTAGTTCGCCGCTTCCACCCCGATAGTAATGGCGGCGATAGAAGCGCCGAAGCGCGCCTGCAAATTGTGGTCAAAGCCTATAAAGTGCTAAAGGCCGCCAAACGCGGATAAGAAAAAAGGCGCGAAACGATTGCTCCGCGCCTCTAATAATCAAGTTCTTTGCCTAAGTTAGTTCGAAACCGAAACCTCAACCCTTCTGGCTTCGGCGAAATTGCCTGTGCCTGTTGTGGATTGCGGTTTGTTCAAAGCTACTCTATCCGCAGCGATGCTGGCACTCGCGAGAACCGCACTTACGGCTTCAGCACGCTTCTTGGCAATTTCGGCATTGATAGCAGGGTCTCCACTTGGATCGTGAAAGCCTGATATTTGCGCTTTGGCATTTGGATTTGCTTTAAGATATGCAACAATTTCGCTCAAAGTTTCATTGGTTGAATCTGGTGCAGCCGTAGCGCCAACGCCAAAATATATTTTGGCGGCAGGAATCGCCCCAATTGCAGTTCCACCATCAACCAAATCTGGCCCTGGTGGTAGGACAATGCCATTGACAATTGGTTCAGCAACAGGTGGGTTCGCCGCTGCCGCTACTTCAACTGGCGCCTTGCAATTGTCGCAAAATGGGCCGTAACCCTTGAACCACAAGAACGCCAGAACCACGGCTAAGACTATCGCAACTGGCCAATGAAGGCTGCCAGTGTCGCTTTTTGTTTCTTCACTCATTGTGCCAGCCCCCTATTTTTTGACGCCTGCATTAAGCTCATCTTGAAGTTTTCGTAATTGCTCCCACTTATTGCCTGCGGCCAATTTAGCTTGGGCCGCCCAAGTTGAAGGGTTCGCCAATTTATAACGTGGCCCTGCGGCATCAAGAATTGCTTGCATTTTCGCAGCCGAAGTTGCACCCAATTCGCTGAATAATTTAATGCCATCAGCGTGGAAAAGCCCTTTGATTTTTGGACCAATGCCTTCAATAACTTCAAGGTCATCCATGCCGCGTGGATTAAATCCAAAGGACTTAGCAAGCTCTTTGTTCAAAACTGGCGCAGCTTTCACTGCCGCCGCTTTAACTGGCGCTGCTTTCTTGGCGGCAGGTTTTTTGGCTGCTGGTTTTGCTTGAGCCTTTACCGCGACAGCAGCACTAGCAACACTTGCCGTAGCCAATTGAGCTTCAAGCGAAGCAATGCGCGACACATGCGCGGGATTATCAATTGTCTTTTCGACAGTTTTCTCAACTATTTTTTCCTGGATTTCAACTTTTGTTGGAACCAAAAAGCGGTTTAACAGCCAACCAATTAGGCAGCCCAATAAAAACCAAAATAAATAACATAACCAACTAATCATAATTAACGCCCCACTTTATTATTATAAAAAAATTTCCGCCAGTGCGCTTTTATTAGCCATACCCTAGCAAACGGAAATTATATTAACCTATGGTAAAGTCAAGCGCGAACGCCGATGATACACCCCAAGGAAATCCGCAGTATTATCGAGTAAATACATTGACGCGGCCTTTAGCCAATTTTACTAGAGAGTAAAAACAACATAGTGAAATTAAATGACTGATTTATCGACAAAATTATTGACAGCTTCGCCCGACATTAAATTATCGGTCGAAAAGACTTTTGGCTTCCAATCTGATTTGAAAGTTGACGCATTTTCCACTCCGAATGAATATGTGCCAGAATTTGACAGCACTTATCGCTTTGATCCGCTTACAACCCGGGCAATTTTGGCTGGCTTTCAGCACGATCGCCGCCTTATTGTGCAGGGCTATCATGGCACTGGTAAATCGACGCATATTGAACAAGTCGCGGCACGGCTTAATTGGCCGATGGTACGGGTTAATCTTGATGGCCACATAAGCCGCCTTGATTTAGTCGGCAAAGACGCAATTGTGTTAAAAGACGGCAAACAAGTAACCGAATTTCGAGAGGGAATTTTGCCTTGGGCATTGCAACGCTGCGTGGCACTAACGTTTGATGAATATGACGCAGGTCGCCCTGATGTTATGTTTGTTATCCAACGGGTTTTGGAAACTTCGGGGCATTTGACATTGCTTGACCAAAACCGAGTTATTAAACCAAATCCGCATTTCAGGCTGTTTGCGACTACCAATACTATTGGCCTTGGCGATACTAGTGGGCTGTATCATGGCACCCAACAAATCAACCAAGGGCAAATGGATCGTTGGTCAATGGTCACAACTTTGAATTATCTTGACCATGATAGCGAAACCGAAATTGTCGCTGCCAAGCTTGACGAAAAAGACCCCGCGAAAATCGAAGAATTGGCTAAAATGGTTCGCGTCGCGGATTTAACTCGTAATGCGTTTATGAACGGCGATATTTCAACAGTGATGTCACCGCGGACAATTATCAATTGGGCGCAAAACACCCAAATATTTGAAGATGTTGGTCTGGCGTTCCGTCTAAGTTTCCTAAATAAATGTGACGAACTTGAGCGCCCGATTATTGCCGAATTTTATCAGAGGTGCTTTGGGCAAGATTTGCCCGAAGCCGCGCATTTTGTAAAAATTTCTTAGTCGCAAATGTCCAGTTCTTTAACTCCTGCCGAAATCTTCAAAAACGCAATTGCCAATACGACAAGAGCAATTGCCCGCGAAGATGGGGTTGAAGTAAATTTCACCGCTAATGAGCCTTCGATTTCGGGCCATGTCGTCAATTTGCAGCAACCCGCGCGGGTATTGAGTTTAGATGAGGTGGCGCGGGTTAGGGGCCAAGCTGATTATGCAGGTCTGCGTTTGGCGCACCATGATGAAAATTGTCACTCAAGACTGCGCCCGCAAGGCCCAAATGCCCAAGCCATTTATGACATGGCAGAAGAAGTTCGGATTGTGGCGCTTGGCACAAATGCCATGGAAGGTGTAGCGAAAAACCTAACCGCAAACTTAATTGAAGCCGCCCAGAAACGTGGTTATTCGCGAATGCAGACCAAGGAAACAACGCCAATGGTAGAAGGCCTTTCATTGCTTTTGCGTGAAAAACTTACCGGCCTTGCACCACCAATTGGCACCAAACATGTTGCCGATTTTTGGAAAGCAGAATTGGTTGAAAAATGCGGACATGAATTTGAAGGGTTATTGGACGCCCTACAAAATCAAACTGCCTTTGCCAATATAACCCGCGAAATTATCCGTGATTTGGATTTGGGCGAAGAATTAGGCGATGAGCCAAGTGACGATAATCAAGAACAGCCAAATGATGAGCCACCACCATCCTCTGATGAAAATAGCGCAGACCAAGAAAATGAAGACACTGCAAGCGAGCAATCAACTGAGACTAGCGAAAGCGAAACCAGTGATGATAGTGGCGAAGAAATTGATAGTGATGGCGATGACGCAGAAGGTGACGAAGACGATAAATCCTCAACGCCTTTCAATCAGGCTCCAAATTCGCGCACTGGAAATGCCGGCAAATACCGCATTTATACCCGTGAATTTGACGAAATAATCGCGGCCCAAGATTTATGCGATGCCGAGGAATTGGACCGCCTTCGCATGTATTTAGACCAACAATTGGCACGTTTGCAAAGTGGGGTTGGCCGCCTTGCCAATCGCTTGCAGCGCAAATTAATGGCCAAGCAAAATCGTTCGTGGACTTTTGATCTTGAAGAAGGCTTGCTTGACCCCGCCAAATTATCGCGCGTTATTACCGACCCCGCGACACCTTTATCTTTTCGCCAAGAAAACGATATTGAATTTAAGGATACGGTGGTGTCGCTGTTCATTGATAATTCGGGTTCAATGCGCGGAAGGCCAATTATGATTGCGGCAACTTGCGGCGACATTTTGGCGAGAACTTTGGAGCGCTGCGGCGTGAAAACCGAAATTTTGGGCTTCACCACCAAAGCCTGGAAAGGTGGGCAGTCCAAAGAAAAATGGCTGGCTAATGGCAAGCCGCCGAACCCTGGGCGGCTTAATGATTTGCGGCACATAATATATAAAGAAGCAGACAGCCCGTGGCGGCGCTCAAAACGAAATTTGGGCTTAATGATGCGCGAAGGTCTGCTCAAAGAAAATATTGACGGTGAGGGGCTTGAATGGGCCTATAGTCGGCTTGCGATACGGCCCGAGCGCCGCAAAATATTGATGGTAATTTCAGATGGCGCGCCAGTTGATGACAGCACGCAAAGCGTCAATTCGGGGCCATATTTGGAATTGCATTTGAAGGCAATTATCAAAGATATAGAAGAAAGAGGCGATGTCGAACTGATTGCAATTGGCATTGGCCATGATGTCACTCGTTATTATAATCGGGCGCTTACAATTGTCGATGCTGAACAATTGGCGGGCGCAATGGTCGATAAACTCGCAGAGCTGTTTGATGAAAACCAAAATATAAAACCGAAAAAAATTAAATATAAATAGTTAAATTGTAAGCGGTTCCAAAGCTAAAATCCAATAAAACACGAAAATCTATTATGTGCACAAGTAAAACAGGCGCTTGGCAAGTAATCGCTATTCATTACAATAAACCTAATAAATTTCATTTGGTTTGTATTTTGGCTTTGATTAACAGCAACTTATGATGTATGCATGGTATTGAGAAACAATTGGGTATATGTTTATGTCAATTCGCATTGCAAAGTGGCGTTTTGTTGCGCTGCTTGCATTAATATTGTCTGTTATTGGCTTGGCTCAAATATTGGGTTCGGGGTATATCTATGCACAGCCGACTGCCACGGCACCGATCGACACTTCACCACCTGAAGCCGTAACACCTGCGCCCACAACTACGCCTATTGCGGCTGGCAACAATGCGCCGCAAGTCACATTTACTTTGCCAGCCGCCACACCCAACGCTCCTGCGCCAGTTGCACCACCACCGCGCCATACTAATATGAATGAACTTGCCGCTCATTATTTAGCTTTTCATGATGAAGCAATTCGTGCCGCATTGCCGCAAAGCCTCGCTTCGCATGTCCAGATTGATGTGTCGGTTGATAAATCGGCGGTATTTATGAACCCTGACACTATTGACGGTGCCAAGGCTTTTGCCGTGTTGGCGGCTTCGCGTTCGGCGACATTTCGGGCGTCAATTGAAGGCGCAATCACTTTTGTTGGCCGCGAAGCTTTTATAGAAAAAATTAAGGCCGACCCCGCAAGCCTTAAAACTATGGCTGGCTATGACAATGCAATGGCCTTGAGTAAATCGACGATTTCTGCCGCTTTTGCGCGGGTATCGTTGAGCGCGGCAAAGATAAAGCAGGCATCATATGATATTCAAAGGGTCGAACGCTGGGCCAATACACCGCTCGATAAGCAAGTTAGGCTCAACGCAATCTTGGCTTCGTCAAGATTGGATTTCACACCAAGGCCGATAAATGAAAATGTTTATGTTGAAGCGCCGATTGGTGATCTCTCGATAAACGAAAAATATGTTTATGCTGCGGCTTTGATGATTGCGGGTTCGCAAAGAGACGCAATCGCGACCTTGAATATTGGTGATAGCCGTTCTTGCACATTTCGGGCATATCTTAATATTAGGCAGTGCATTGCCGCCACCCGCTATGCTTGGGAGCATACTTTCTGCCTTTCGGACCATGGCATAAAAGAAATGCAATCATGCGCAACCGGGGCTTTGAGCGCACCTGCGGTTAGTGCACCCGCGCATTAGCAGTTTGGCGAAAAACCCCTTTCTTCTGCTTACCCAAGTTGGGACTTCTGCGAAAATTATGGAACTTATTGTCATCCCCGAAAAATCGCAGATTTTGTCGGGGATCTGGTCTTTATTTCACCGAGATCCCCGACATTTTCTACGAAAATTCGGGGATTCAGTGCGCTTAATGCGTCAAATAATATTGGCCAAGATAAGTCAAAGCGCCAGCGAAATAGGCGAATAATGCCAATGGCGCGAATTTGCGCAAATACCAAAGGAAACTTATTTTTTCGAGCCCCATTGCTGCAACCCCTGCAGCCGAACCAATAATCAAAATAGAACCACCAGTTCCAGCGCAATAGGCCATAAACTCCCATAAAAAGCTATCTGTGGGGTGGGTTTCCAAGCTATACATGCCCATTGATGCAGCAACAATTGGCACATTATCAATAACCGCACTTACTAAACCTAAAACCATTACTATGACGTCCAATCGCCCGATGGTTTTGTCAAACATCAGTGCCGCACCCGACAAAATGTCAGTATGTTCGAGTGTTGCGACCGCAAGCAAGATTCCAATGAAGAATACAATTACGCCCATATCAATGCGGCTTAAAGCATGGGCAATTGCCATGTGTTTTCGTGTTGGCTCTTCTTTATTACGGTGAATTAAGTCACCAACCGCCCATAAAATACCAAGCCCCAATAATATACCAAGATATGGCGGTAAATGGGTTACTGCCTTAAACACTGGCACCATAATTAGGATTGCGAGACCGAGTCCAAAAATTACATTGCGCTCAAACACGCGCGTTTGGTAGTTTTCAGTTTGGGTGGCTTCGGCTGGCAGTTTCACCAATTTTCCACGCATCACATAGCTTAGATAAGCGGCGGGAATAATCATATTTACAAATGACGCCAAAAACACGCCTTTAATGACTTCAGTGCTCGTGACCTGACCACCTATCCAAAGCATGGTGGTGGTAACATCGCCAATTGGTGACCACGCGCCACCTGCGTTTGAAGCGATGATGATAAGCCCTGCAAACATCAACCGATCTTGCCGTTCGGCAAGTAGTTTTTTCATCAGTGAAACCATGACAATAGTGGTGGTTAAATTATCCAAAATTGCGCTCAGGAAAAAAGTTACAAAAGCAATTATCCACACCAATACGGACAGGCTTTTCGCGGAAATTCGCGTGGTAATTACGTTGAAACCATCATGAATATCAATTACTTCGACAATCGTCATTGCCCCCATTAGGAAAAAGGCAATTTGCGCCGCGTCTTTAAGCGAATGCGCCAATTGTTCATCGATAAGGTGAGTATTCGCGATTGAAAGCGCATAAATTGACCATAAAAGCCCCGCCCCTATTAATGCCGTGGCGGATTTGCTTATTTTCAACAAGTCCTCAAGCGCGATGGCAGCGTAAGTCAAAGTGAAAATTATTATCAAGGTAAGGGTCAAAATTGGTGCTCCAATGATATGTTCTAATGCGTTTGTAATCTACATTGGCTTGCAATTTTGTGCAAATATGGCTTAATCTGCGGCCTAATCTTTTGGCAGGGCGAAATGAAAAAACACTCAATAACAAAATTATCATTGGCAGGTTTGGTTCTTGTCGCAAGTTGTGCGACCGAAGCCCCACAGCCCGCTCCTCCGCCACCACCGCCTCCTCCGCCAGTTGTCAAAGCGCCACCGCCGCCTTTCATTCCAAATAATGCGCCAGCTAGCGAGCACGTGCGTTCATTGTATAATATGGCGGGACTATTTCCTGCTTTCGCCGAAGAAGCCCGCCGAGCCGCCTTAAACGAAAACATTATCAATGCGGCGCAAATTGCAAATTCGATTGATAGAGCGCCATTGCTTGCGCGCTCTGAAACTATTGATGGCGCCAAGGCATATTCAATTTTGGCGGCTTCAATGTCCGCGGAATTTCGTGCCGGCATTACCGAAATCGGCACACCAATGGGCCGCGAAGCTTTTATCGCACGCCTTATTAGTGACCCAAGTTTTGTCAAAACCATTCCCGGCTATGGTAATGCCAAAGACCTTGGTGCTGCGGCATTCTCTAGTCGCCTTCAGATCATCACCCAATCGGCAACTAGCCTTAACCAAGCGTCTTATGACCTCCAGCGTCAAGCGTGGTCGCGGACTGCTGTCGCCAAAGAACCGCGATTGACCGCATTGGCAACTTCGTGGAACACGCCACTGCAAGTTACTAATTTTGACGGCACAAATATTTCCACCAATGGCAATTCTGCACAAGTTATCAATGACCGTGTTATGGCGGCGGCGGCGCTTTATATTATCCGCGCCGACCAAGAAATGATTGAAATGCTGCAATTGGGGTCCGGGCGTTCTTGCGCTTTTCGCGCCTATTTGAACGTGCGCCAATGTATGTCGGCATCAAAATTCCCGTATGAGCATACTTTTTGCCTCTCCAAGCACGCGCAAGAAGAAGTGAAAGTCTGTATGACGTCCGAAGTTGGCTATCCACCACCACCGCCGCCGCCAATAGTGCACGCAGCCGCGCCAATACCAAAAGCCAAAACCACCAAAACTAAAGCGAAGAAAAAACGTTAAGGGCCATTAGCGCGGCAGAAGCCCAAATTCGCTTCCATTTGAACTTCCGCCGCGCCAGTTCAGTTTTTTGAATCAAATATTTTGAGCGTGGCTTTGGAAACTTGCTTGCGCCAAGTCCGCATTAAATTTGCTTTAACCCAGTCAAAATCGAGTTTTTCTGGTCGTCCCAAAATGCAGGGATAATTGCGATGATGATCGGTGGTGAAAAAAGTTTCGCCATCGACCTCAAGCAAAAAATCGCGCTCGTCCATTGTAACTTTGAAAACTGGGCAATCATATTTCGGGTTCCAAAACACGATTGCTTTTTTGTTTACTTTGAAGCTAACCGCGTCCCAAGACATTCCCTCGGTCACATCTGGTAATGACAGAAGGAAGGCACGTATTTTTTCAAGAGTAACATTTGGTGGTGAAGTTAATTTACGCGCCTCGCTGACTGCTATGAATATCACGACTTCGCCGATTTCGAAATTTTTTGTGCGAATTTGACAATTTCCGAATATTCACTTGGAATTGTTGGCGACAGTTTTCGATAATCCTGGCAATTGCTTGAACGCGAAACCAACCCAAGTTCAAACATATATCTGCGTAAAAGCGCCGCATCACCAAATGTGTGATAGCGGTTTAGCAAATGGTTTAATTCGATTTCGGTGAACGATATTTGCGCCGCAATGTGACCCCAAATATACCAAACAATCATTAATTGTAGTGATTGTTTCGAAGGCAAGGTCTTTACCCGTGCCTTGTCGTCTAGATAGCGTTTCAGCTTCTGCAAATTTTGCGCGCCAATAGTGTTTTCTTTGAAGCTATTGTCCTTGGCGCTTGTGGTTACATCGCTTGATGCCCGCATTTGCTGGAAGTTTTTATAGCCGCTCTCACGCGCAAATATGTTCAAAATCTCAACGTGGCTTGGTTTCTTTTCGGATTTGTCTAGATGTTTTTTGATTGATTTTGCCAGCCGCGAAATATCAGGGCAAGCGAATGGAACAAATTCTTTTGGCATTTTCTATCCTAATGCGCCTTCTGTGATTGTTGTGATTGCCCTTGCAACTTGGCGCGAATATTAGCCAATGATGTAATCAAATCAGGTTTAGCATACCCAAATGGGCGGCAATGCCTTGGTGAACTGAGGACCAAAGCCTAGCATAATGGATTTACACATAATTTCAAGCCCGCCTAAGCAATTCGCCATTGCAGCATCGCAATTCTTCGCTTAGCGTAAAGAAACAAAATGAATGTGGGGAAAGAATGACAATAACTGAAACTAGTGGTTTGGCGACTGGAATCGACGAAAACAAACATGATAAATCGTTTCTAGGCCACCCCAAAGGGCTTGGATTTCTAGCTTTCACCGAAGCGTGGGAGCGGTTTTCATATTATGGGATGCAATCGCTTTTAGTGCTTTATATGGCCAAGCATTTGCTTTTGCCGGGCCATATTGAAAATATAGCGTTTTTCTCTAGTTTTCGTAAGCTGTTTGGCAATCTTGAAGGCGCAGCTTTGTCATCGGCCATTTTTGGCACTTATGCCGCCATGGTTTATTTTACACCGACATTAGGTGGCCTTATTGCCGACAAATTATTGGGCAAACGAAAAACTGTTTTGGCAGGTGCGTTATTCATGGCATTGGGCCATTTTTTGATGGCGTTTGAAGTTAGCTTTTTGATTGCTTTATTATCATTGGTTATTGGTTCAGGCCTTTTCAAAGGCAATTTGGCATCACAAATTGGCTCGCTTTACAAGCCATCTGATTTGCGCCGCGCCGATGCTTTCCAAATTTACTATCTGGCGATTAATGCTGGTGTTATTGCTGCGCCGCTGATTGCTGGGACACTGGGCGAAAAAATCGGTTGGCATTGGGGCTTTGGCGCGGCTGGCGTTGGTATGTTGATTGCAATTGCAATTTACCTCGCAGGACAAAAATATTTGCCAACCGAAGAATTTGACAAAACCGTAAAATCCGAACGCGTAAAACCCGCGCCAATGACCAAAGATGATTGGTTGATGTTTGCAATAATCGTGCTTTTGGTGCCGGTAATGGCAATTGGGCTTTTGCCAAATCAAGAAATTTTCAACGCTTATTTATTGTGGGGTGATCGTGACTTTGGCCTTGAGTTTATGGGGCAGACATTGCCAACCACTTGGCTCATAACGTTGGACGCCATTGTTTCCGTATCATTTTTGGCAATTGTTGCGCTTTTCTTTCGTTGGTATGCAACAAAATGGCAAGAGCCAGATGAGCTTACAAAAATCATAATCGGCATGATTTTTGGCATTGGTGGCATGTTGTGTCTTTATATGGCCGCCATAACAAAAGCCGAAGGCGAAAAAATCGGGCTATTTTGGCCTGTTGCTTTCCACTTTGTAAACTCAATTGGCTTTGCAATGGTGTTGCCAGTTGCATTGGCATTATTTGTAAGGCTGGCACCAAAGCAATTAAGTTCGACAGTCACAGGAATTTACACTTTGTCATTTTTTGTTGCCAATGGGCTTGTTGGTTATATTGGCGGCTTTTTTGAGAAAATGCCCGTTGCAGATTTTTGGCTAATGCACGCGGGCTTTGCGGCTTTTTCGGCGGCAGTGTTTATTGTGTTGAAAATTGCGTTGAGGAAGAAATTGGCGGTGGTTTAAGGGTTTAACTCGGCATCAATGTCCATTGCGCCGTGAATTACTTTTTGAATATACGGCCCGTAATCGCGTGGAGAATAGAATATTAAATAGCCACTTGCGGGAAAAATACGTTAATTTTCGAATTGGGTTTTGCCAACATATTCGCGCCCCATAAACGGATTTTCACCAATCAAGAAAAGCGTTTTTTCGATGTTATCCAAAAGCTTGTCCGCAGCTTTTCGGTTCTCAATGGCTATTCTCAGCCAAACTTCGTAAAGGTCGTTAATTGCCGCTTCGGACTTACGCAGCATCACGCGCCCTCAATAATGCCAAACTTTCCCGACCACGACGCTTAATATCTTCGAAGTCTTGGTGTGTTAATTCGCCCGCGTCTCCACTATCAATTCCTTTTTGGATTTCGATTTCCAATTCCTCTTTGGTCCAAATCTTGATGCCCCTTCGGTCATTGGCTTCCATCAGTCGCAGTGCTTCTCGCACGACTTCGGACGCATTGTTATAAAGCCCGGATTTGACCTTTTCGCGCACCATTTCTTCAAGTTTTGGGGTGAGGTTGATGTTCATTAGAGTGTTCCTTTGGATTTGTCGGCGCAAGGTATCAAATTGTCAAAGATTGTCAATGATTGTTAATATCGCGTAATTGGGTGGAAATGGGTGTATAAATGGGTGTGCAGTTGTAATTGTCTGAATTGATTTAATTCTCCCCCTTGTGTATCCCAAAAGCCACACCTATCTATATTGGGCGAACAATAGTTCAATTCCTATTCAGAGAGGTTCCCAATGAATCTAGAAAAATTTACCGAGCGCGCACGTAACATCGTTCAGGCGGCGCAGATGGATGCGGTTAAGCGCAACCACCAATATTTCACGCCCGAGCATTTGCTCAAAGCCATGCTTGATGAAGACAAAAGCATCGCCATTGGCCTTATCAAAAGCGCTGGAGGTCGGCCCGAAGAAGCCAAACTCGCCGCTGATGTCGCGGTTGCGGGGCAGCCAGTTGTCGAAGGTGGCGATGGCAAAATCTATATGCCAACCGAAACCGCACGCATTATTGCCGCCGCCGAAGAAGCATCCACCAAAGCAGGTGATAGTTTTGTCGCCGCAGAATGGCTTTTGCTCGCGCTCGCGACAAGCGGCAAAACCAAAGCCGCCGAAGCCTTGAAAGCTGCGGGCGTAACTGCGACCAGTATCAATGCCGCAATCGGCATGATGCGCGCTGGGCGCACTGCGAACAGCGAAACTGCCGATGATCAATATGAAGCGCTTAAGAAATATACCCGCGATTTGACCGAGGCCGCACGAGAAGGCAAACTAGACCCCGTTATTGGTCGTGACGAAGAAATTCGCCGCACCATCCAAGTCTTGTCGCGCCGCACCAAAAACAACCCTGTTCTAATCGGTGAACCCGGCGTTGGCAAAACTGCCATTGCCGAAGGTTTGGCGTTGCGGATTATTGATGGCGATGTCCCCGAATCTTTGAAAGAAAAACGGCTTTTGTCGCTTGATATGGGCGCATTGATTGCGGGTGCCAAATATCGCGGCGAATTTGAAGAGCGCTTAAAATCTGTCATCAATGAAGTTCAAGCCTCCGACGGCGGGGTGATTTTGTTCATTGATGAAATGCACACATTGGTCGGCGCTGGCAAAGGCGATGGCGCAATGGACGCTTCGAACTTGTTGAAACCCGCATTGTCGCGTGGCGAATTGCGCTGTGTTGGTGCGACCACTTTAGACGAATATCGCAAGCATGTTGAAAAAGACGCGGCCCTCGCACGGCGTTTTCAAAGTGTGTTTGTCAATGAGCCTTCGATTGAAGACACAATTTCGATTTTGCGCGGGCTTAAAGAAAAATACGAAGTCCATCATGGCGTGCGGATTTCCGATGCTGCAATTGTTGCCGCCGCAACGCTTTCCAACCGCTATATTGCCGATAGGTTCCTGCCCGATAAAGCCATTGATTTAATGGATGAAGCCTCATCACGGCTTCGTATGCAGGTTGATAGCAAGCCCGAAGAATTAGACGAAATTGATCGCCGTTTGATGCAGTTAAAAATCGAAGCCTCGGCATTGGAAAAAGAAAAAGACAGTGCGAGCCAAGATAGGCTCGGTAAGTTGGAAGATGAAATCACCACTTTGGAAGAAGAATCTGCCAATCTCACCGAAAAATGGCGAAATGAAAAAGCCTCGCTTGCCGATGCCACAAAATTGAAAGAAGAATTGGAAAAACTCCACCTTGAACTTGCTGATGCAACTCGTAAAGGCGATTTCGCCAAAGCGGGTGAGCTTCAATATGGCAAAATCCCGCAAATCGAAGAGCAACTCAAAAAGGCCGATGAAAGCAAACAAACTTTGGTCGCTGAAACTGTCGATGCCGAACAAATCGCGGGTGTTGTTTCACGCTGGACAGGCATTCCAGTTGATAAAATGCTCGAAGGCGAACGTGAAAAACTCCTCAAAATGGAAGATGTTTTGCGCGCCCGTGTGGTTGGCCAAGAAGACGCATTAAATGCGGTTTGCGATGCCGTGCGCCGTTCGCGCGCGGGTTTGCAGGATCCGAATAAACCGATCGGCTCATTCTTGTTTTTGGGCCCAACTGGGGTTGGCAAAACCGAATTGACCAAAGCCTTGGCGCAATTTTTGTTTGATGATGACAGCGCAATCACTCGACTTGATATGTCCGAATATATGGAGAAACATAGCGTCAGCCGTATGATTGGCGCGCCACCCGGCTATGTTGGTTATGACGAAGGCGGGGCACTTACCGAAGCGGTGCGCCGTAGGCCATATCAAGTGGTGTTATTTGATGAAGTCGAAAAAGCCCACCCCGATGTTTTCAATGTTTTATTGCAAGTATTGGATGATGGTCGCCTTACTGACGGCCAAGGCCGCACCGTGGATTTTCGCAATGTAATATTGGTAATGACTTCCAATCTAGGTTCAGGCTTCCTCGCTGAGCAAGAGGAAGGCGAAAGCGTCGAAGCCGTGCGGCCCCAAGTTATGGACGCAGTAAAACAAAACTTCCGCCCTGAATTTATTAACCGCATTGATGAAATAATCCTGTTTGCTCGCTTGGGCCGAAAAGAAATGGACAAAATCGTGCCTATTCAGTTGAAACGGCTCGAGGCCTTATTGTCGGCACGCGATATCAAATTGGAAGTGGATGCCGCAGCTTCCGAATGGCTCTCCAATAAAGGCTATGACCCAATCTATGGCGCAAGGCCACTTAAACGAGTTATCCAAAAAGAAGTGCAAGATCCTTTGGCGAAATTAATTTTGAGCGGCACAATTTTGGACGGCGAAGTCGTGAAAGTTAGCGTCGGCGAAGACGCGTTAGTCTTCAACGGCATGGGCGCAACCCCGCCAGCGGTGGTGCATTAGGGGCCAGGGCAATCGCATATGGGTTTATCCTCCCCTGTCACGCGAAGCGTTACGG
>WRPI01000002.1:48412-569866 GCA_009773395.1 Hyphomonadaceae bacterium
CGCAAATCGAAGATTTGCAAGGGAGGATAAACCCATATGCGATTGCCCTGGTGCATTAGGGGGAGTCCAGCACCTAATCAGGAATATAACTCTGCACCCGCAGTGCAAGGCCGTCTATGCTTTTGGTGCGTTTGCTTATTTTTGCTAATCGTTCTTCTTTATTCACGGCCGCATGGTTTCTCGAAAGCGTTTGGCGGTCTTTCACAAAATCCATGAAAGGCACGCCCCAGCCGCAACTGGTTTGCACATTTTCAACTTCAAAAATGAAAATTTGCCGTGTGCCGGGCAGTCTTGGGAAAAGCGGCGACATGGCTTCCCATTCGTCATCTTGCGGCAAAATTGCGCGTCCGCGCGTATAGAACCGCATGATAAGTGCTGGGCCATCAAACGCACAAAACATGATTGTCGCACGGCCATCTGCCGCGAGATGGGCTTGGGTTTCATTGCCCGACCCACCGACATCAAGATAGCCGACTTGGTTTTCACTTAAAATGCGAAAGCAATCCATGCCTTTTGGGCTTAGATTTATTCGTCCATTCTTATGCGCCGTTGCGATGAAAAACACATGTTGTTTTGCGACAAAATCGCGATGCTCTTGGTTGATTTTGTCAAAAAACTCAGCCAATTTAATTCGCTTTTTTGGCTTTGGTTTTTGGCGTCGGCGTCACTGCTGCCACTGTCACTGGCGGTAATGGAATTGCATTGGCTGCAGCTTGGGTTTTGGGCAAGCCAGCATTAACCAGCGCAATTGCGCGCTGCAATTGATAATCGTCAGTGTCTTTCCAGCTTTCTGGCGGCATATCGGCAGGCATGTGCGGCGCTTTGCGTTTTGCGCCACTGTCATTGCCCAAAGCATTTGGCAAATCTTCTTCGCCACGGAATTCGGCACGTTGCCTTTCAACATCAGCAGCAGTTACTCGTCTTGCTGCAATTTCAATGTCAGGATCAATGCCTGCGCCTTGAATTGAACGACCCGAGGGCGTGTAATAACGCGCAGTTGTAAGCCTCAAAGCGCCATCACGGCCATTTGACAAAGGAATAATGGTTTGAACCGAGCCTTTGCCGAAAGTGGTTGTGCCAATAATCACCGCGCGGCCTCTATCTTGTAGCGCCCCTGCGACAATTTCCGATGCCGAAGCGGTGCCGGAATTGATAAGAATTGCCAAAGGCACGCCTGCAAGTTTTTCGCCTGCAGTTCCATATAGACGCTCAACTTCATCAGGGTTTCGGCCACGGGTTGAAACAACTTCGCCGCGATCCATAAATACATCGGTAACGCCAACAGCTTGATCCAACATGCCACCGCCATTATTGCGAAGGTCAAGCACAACCCCTTTAAGGCGGCCACCCAATTGCCTTTGAATATCGTCAATTGCGCGGTTAAGCTCGGTAGTGGTGTGGCGGTTCACAAAAGTTGAAACCCTTATGTAGCCAACATTGCCTTCAATGCGGTGGGTTACTGGGCGCAACACAATTATTTCGCGTGTAATACGAACAATTTTGCGATCTTCGCCGTCACGAATAACTGTAAGTTCAATGGTTGTGCCGGGGCGACCGCGCATTTTTTCAACTGCTTGATCCAAAGGTAAGCCAATAATAGTAACGCCATCAATTGCGATAATTTTATCGCCAGAGCGCATTCCAGCGCGTTCACCAGGGCTACCATCCATTGGCGAAATAACTTTAACCGCGCCGCCTTCGGACGAAACTTCCAAGCCAAGGCCGCCATATTCACCATTGGTCGATTGCTGCATATTGGAATATTCATTGCTCGACATAAAGCTTGAATGTGGATCAAGCGATGAAAGCATTCCATTAATCGCTGCTTCAATCATTTTGTCTTGTTTTGGCGGAACTACATAGTCGATAGTTGCGCGCGCCAAAACATCGGCAAAAATGTCCAATTGGTGCAAAGTGGCTTCACGATTGCCATCAATTTTCAATTCCGCATGGCTGGCAGACCAAGCCACCGCGCCACCGCCCAAAATCGCACCAAAGCAAACCGAGCCAGCGATTACTGGTGCAATCAACCAACCGCGCTTAGTCGGCTTTTGGGCATTATCTTCGCGAATATTGTTTGGTGCTTGTATCATTTAATTTTGCTTCCTGTTTCGTATTCAATCTTATCACAAATTTTGTCAATATTATGGTATAAATATTGACAATTAACTATTGTCTCATGCAGTTCAAGTCCCCGCTAACCATTGCGAAGGGTCTAAGGTAGCTTCGCCGCGCCTTATTTCGACATAAAGATCGGGAATAATGCTGGCATCGCTGGTCATTTCGCCCAATGGTTCGCCTGCCAACACTTCTTGCCCAGCCTGCACATAAGAATTGCCAAGCCCCGCCAAAACCAAGCGATAATCAGTGCCGACATTGATAATCAACACCCGCCCATATGAGCGAAACGGCGCAGCAAACTCGATGCGGCCATCATAGGGCGAAACCACTTGCGCGCGCGCGCGGGTGCGAATTGTTATGCCACTGGCTTTGCCGCCTTCTGCGAGATCCGCGCCAAAATTGGTCACAACTTGCCCATTTGCTGGGCGTAATAATTTACCGCGCGCAATTTCAAATCCGCGCGCAAAACTTGGGCCTGATTTGTTAGTGCTGCTAATTACGTCGCCCAATTGAGCAATTAAATCACGTAGGCTTGAAGCTCGGTTTGCAATTTGTGATATTATGGAACGCTCGGCCTGCGCATCGCGGCGCAGACGAACTTCTAATTCCTGCCGTTTGGCAATAAGGCCGCCAACGCTTGCTCTTGCCGTGATAAGGTTTTGCGTGGCTTCACGATAATCGCGATTGCTCATAAGAATATCTTGCCGCACTTGGCGCAATTGCCCAATTTCGGCTGCGATTTCGCGGGCCTTTTTGTCTAATTGTGGGGCGACCAAACGCATTAAAATTGCAACTCTTGCCGCTTCGGTGGCATTGGTTGGGCGGATTGCCAAGGCGGGCGGGCGATCGCGTTCTACCGCGATAAGGGCGATGATTACGTCTTCAAGGGCTTGGCGCCTCGCCATAAACCGCGCATTTGCCATGCTTTCATTTCGGCGCAAAGTTTTTAACCTTGTTTCGGATCTCTCAACACTTTTTTCCATACGGTCGCGCACCAAAGCCGCATTAACGAGTTGATTTCTAAGATTTATGATTTCTGCTGCGGCTTGGTCGGCAGTTTTTTCCAAAACTTGCGCGCGTTTTTCACGGGTCTGTCTTTCGACTTCAAGTTTTTGCAATTCTTGTTTTTGCCGCGATTGTCCGTGAGTTTGTAACGGGATTAGCGAGCATAGGATTGCACCAGCCAAAGCTACTTGAAGCTTTGATGTCTTGGTGCAAAAACTAGCGGCTCTAATTCCCATTATCCCTGCTTCACTCGCGGTGATAAGGCGTGCCAGCAATTATCGACACCGCCCGATATATTTGTTCGGCAGCCATTACGCGGCATAGCTTGTGAGGCCAAGTTAATTTACCGAAAGATAGCTGAAAATCTGCCCGATTCTTTAGCGCAAGGCCATGGCCATCTGCGCCACCAAGCGCGAAAAACAGGGTTTTTGTGCCAATATCGCGAAGGCTTGCAATTTTTTGGCTTAATTCAATCGAACCAAGATTTTGGCCATTTTCATCGAGGACAATTAAAAATGCGTTTTTG
The DNA here is from genome assembly GCA_009773395.1 of Hyphomonadaceae bacterium. GTDB lineage: Bacteria > Pseudomonadota > Alphaproteobacteria > Caulobacterales > Aquidulcibacteraceae > Pseudaquidulcibacter. The sequence continues at coordinate 52,065 of WRPI01000002.1, forward strand.
GGAATGTTATCAAGGAAAATTTGCGCTTCTTTGTCGGGATTTGGAGCAGCGTTTTTATTGTCGATTTCGTGCAATCTTATTGGGTTTAGCCCGAGATTGCGGCCAATGACTTGGGCACGTTCCAAATAATCCAGCGCCATTGCTTGTTCCGGCTCAGTCTTTTTGAATTTGCCAATTGTCGCGAGTGTTATGTCCACGCAACTACCCTCTTAGGCGCTCTATGCATTGCCCAAAAGATGCTTGCTTTCGCCTGTCCAAATCCGTTCAATCGCATAAAATTGCCGCACTTCGGGTTTGAATAAATGCGCAATCACATCGCCCGCATCAATTAATACCCAATCGGCATTTGTGAGGCCTTCAACCTTTATTTTGCCTGCGCCAGCATCTTTTAGTTTGGAAATTATGTGATCCGCCAATGCCGAAACATGGCGGCCCGAACGGCCTGAAGCGACAATCATAATGTCCGCAATCGAACTTTTGCCTTCCAAATCAATGGATATCACGTCTTCTGCTTGGTCTTCATCTAAAGATTTAGTGATAATATCACTTATTAGTTTCGCCGAAATCAGCCCAGTTTTTTTTGGCTTGCGCACTCGCTTTGCTGGTAGTTTTGGTGTTTCGATATTTTCTTCCGACAATGGAAAACTGGCCTTTCATGCATCAATTGCTCTTGACAGAAAACCCATAGCGCAAAACACAAACTATTTCACCATAATTATCCATTGAACCAAAACCACTTGCGTCACATGCAGATTTGGGTGACAAAGCAAATCGAAAATATGAGCCAAAATTGTTAAGACCCCATATCACCCAATTAACTGAACTCGATATTCGTGCCCGTGAAATATTTCGCGGCATTGTTGAGACCTATCTTGCGACGGGCGAACCCGTGGGATCGCGGACATTGAGTTTGCAGGGCATTGGCCTATCGCCCGCGACAATTCGCAATACTATGTCGGATCTTGCCAATATGGGTTTGCTTGATGCCGCCCATATTTCGGCGGGCCGCGCGCCAACCCATCAAGGCATAAGGCTTTTTGTCGATGGCTTACTAGAAGTTAGCGAAATTGACGAAGCGCAAAAAAGTGAAATTGATGCCCGCATGGAAAGTGCTAGTGGCGACATTTCAAATGCTTTAAGTGAAGCTTCGAACATTGTTTCAACTATTGCTGGTGCGGCGGGCCTTGTCACAACCCCAAATCGTGAAGCCGCAATTCGCCAAGTCGAGTTTGTTGCTATTGGCCATGAAAAAGTATTGGTAATTTTGGTGTTTGATGATGGCCAAGTTGAAAACCGTTTCATTGATACGCCTAACGGAATAAGCGCTTCGCAGCTTCAAGAATCTAGCAATTTCATGAATTTTCATTTGCGCGGGCGCACATTATCCGAAGCTTTGAACGAAACCATTACTCAATTAAAATTGGCCGAAAGGGAATTGGACGAAGTTGCGCAACGCCTTATTCAAGACGGTTTTGCGCAATGGGCGGGTGTGCAAAACAATGAAAAGCGCAAATTGATTGTTCGTGGTCGTGCCAATTTGTTGAACAATCCCGACTTGCATCTGGACCTGGAACGAGTTCGTATTCTATTTGATGAATTGGAAAAAAAGCAAGATTTAATCCAAATGCTCGATGCAGCCAAAGACGGCTCGGCGATTAAATTATTCATTGGCGCCGAAAGCCCTTTATTTGCGCTCTCGGGCTCGGCTTTAATTGCTGCGCCTTATATGGACAGCCGCAATCGTGTGGTTGGCGCTTTGGGGGTTATTGGCCCAACCCATATAAATTACGCAAGGGTTATTCCGATTGTTGATTATACTGCGCAGATGCTGACAAAGATGCTATCTAATCGCGGATTTATTACATGAGCAAGGCTGGATTTTATGCGTGTAAGCACTATTTACCACTAGCTTGTTATTACAATTTAGGAAACCATGATGCCCAATAATGAAATTGAAACTTTAGACGATGAATTGCCCAATGATGTGGAAACTGAGGCGATGGCCAGCGAAACTGAAGTAGTGGCCGAAATGAGTGTCGAGGAAGAGCTTCTGGCTTGCCGTGCCGAAATCGAAAAGCTCAAAGATGCCGCTTTGCGCGCTATGGCAGAAGGCGAAAATATTCGCCGCAGATCCGAGCGTGATCGCACTGATGCAAGGCTGTATGCAATCGACAAATTCGCGCGTGATTTATTGCCAATTGCCGATGTTTTGGCGCGCGCTTTGGGCGCGGTTACGCCAGAGCAACGCGCCGATGAAGGGTTTAATTCCTTTGTGGACGGCATGGAGCTTACCGAAAAAGAACTTTACGCGGCATTCGAACGCCATCATCTTTTACGAATTGGTATTCAAGGCGAAAAATTTGACCCCAATTTGCACCAAGCAGTAGCGCAAATCCCGTCCGCAATCCCCAAAGACCACATCGCCGAAGTGTTTCAACCAGGGTTCACGCTTTCGGGGCGAGTCTTGCGGGCCGCAATGGTGGCGGTTAGCGCTGGGGATTAGGAGAAAATTCCAATGAAATTTGCTAAAGTTTGGATATTTATCGCTTCACTTTTTGGCCTTTTGGGCAATATCCCTGCTTTTGCACAAGCCGCCCCACCAATCGAACTTACCAACTCCCAATCTCGCAAAAGCCAAGACCTTTCGGGCGCTTGGCATTATTCTGTGGATCCTTATCGTGTGGGCGAAGTGGGGTTTCATGGCGGTGCTCCATCGCCAAATGCTCAGCGCTTTCGCGATGTTAATATTGATGAGGCGCTAATTGCCAATCCGTTCACTTTTTTTGAACAAGACATGGACAAAGCACCCGAAATCACGCTCCCTGCTGCTTGGAATTCATCGCAAACCGAACTTAGATATTATGATGGCCTTATGTGGTATCGCCGCAATTTTGAGAATATTGGCGCGGCAAATGAAAGGGCATTTTTGCATTTTGATGCCGTAAATTACAAAGTCTCGGCCTATGTAAATGGGCAATTGGTCGGTAGCCATGAAGGTGGGTTTACCGCATTTAATTTTGAAATCACTGATAAATTGCGGGCAGGGGACAACCAAATTACGCTTGGTGTGGATTGCAAACACGATGAGCAATCAATCCCACCGCCAATAACCGATTGGGATCTTTATTGTGGCGTCACAAGGCCGATTAGCGTAATTTATACGCCGCAAACTTTTATTGATAGTGCGCGTATCAGGCTTGATGAAGGCGGCAAAATTATCGGATCGGCGCGCCTAAATGGTTCACAGGTCTCTGGGCAAAATGTCGAAGTTTCAATTGCTGAGTTGAACAAAACTGTTCGCGCATTGACCAATAATGAAGGCGTCGCGAGTTTCGAAATTCGCCCCCCGCGAACCCTTCAAAAATGGTCGCCCGATAGTCCGAAACTTTACGATGTTCGCTTCACAACCGCCCGCGACGAATTAAAGGACAAAGTCGGCTTTCGCACAATAACCACGCGCGGCACGCAATTGCTGTTAAATGGGCGACCAATTTTCTTACGTGGCATGTCGATGCATGAAGAAGAATTGGGCGCAAACCCAAGTCGCAATATGACGCCTGAAGCCGCCCGAGCCTTGTTTTCGCAATTGAAAAACGGCCTACACGGCAATTTTGTGCGCCTATCGCATTATACACATTCGGAAACAACTTTGCGCATTGCCGATGAAATGGGGCTTTTGGTTTGGGGTGAAATCCCGGTTTATTGGACCGTGGACTTTAACTCCGCCCATTCAATGGAAATTGCCCAGCAAGCAATGCGCGAAAGCGTTAGCCGTGATTACAACCGCGCTAGTATAATTGTCTGGAGTGTCGGCAATGAAACCCCGATTGGCGATGCCCGCAACCTTTTTATGGGCAATCTGGTCAGGCATACGCGTAGTTTGGACGATAGCCGCTTGATAAGCGCCGCAATTATGGCGGGCCGCAAAACTGAAAACGGCGTGACTACAATAACAGTCGATGATCCGCTTGGGGCGCAATTGGATTTATTGGCGGTAAACACCTATAATGGCTGGTATTCAGAAGACGAATTGGACGTTTTACCAAGTTTCAACTGGGCGTCAAATGCCAATAAGCCAATGATATTTTCCGAATTTGGTGCCGACGCCAAATTTGGTTTTCACGACCCCACAGGGCGAATTAAATTCTCCGAAGAATATCAGGCTCGTTATTATCAGCGAACCCTTGAAATGGCCGATAGAGTGCCATTTTTGGTCGGCCTGTCGCCGTGGATTTTGAAAGATTTCAGATCCCCACGCCGCCAACACCCGATATATCAGGAAGGTTGGAACCGCAAAGGCCTATTGAGCGAAATTGGCGAACGAAAATTGGCGTTTGAAGTTTTGGCGCGCTTTTATCGCGACAAACAGCTGCAATATCAAACTTGGAGGTAGCTATTTCGCTTCCAACCGCAAGGTTAAATTCCCGCCGCCATCGCCATTGCCCGCATCCAGAGCAATCGCGCGCGATTTTACTGCGGGACCCGAAGTTTCGGCAATCACAAAGTCACGCTCATTGGTTATTGCAAAACGCTGGCCGTCAACAATAAGGCTTGCGCCTTCGGCAACGCCGCTGGTGCGTGCCACAAGCCGATAGCCACTGCGGGCATTGCATAATTCTTGCGCCACGCCAATTTCGGCAATGCCATTTGCGCCAATTGTGCCAAATGCTTGGCCCAATTCAACTTTGCATACCAAAGGCACATTGCCACCAAAAGCAACATTAGTTTGGCTGGCGCTAAAACCCATTGAGGCAAAAGCACCCAAGGCAGCGCTCGCCATAATAAATAGTTTGCTTTTCATAATCATACCCCAGAATTATTTTGGGGTAGAATAGGATAAGAAGTCTAAGTTATGGCTAACTAAATCGATAAAATGCGATCTAATTTGGGGCTTAAGTGCTTGTTAATAAAGCGTAAACCAAGATAAAAATGCAAAAACAGAACTCAAAGATTATTTGAGCTACGAAAAATAATCGAAATATATTGCATAATAGAGCGGTCTGCGTTTATCTAGAATCATTTACCCTCGCAATTTTGGGCAATCTTTTGCACCAATTTCTCCAGCAATATCCCGATATTGCTTGAGAAATTGATACAAAAACCTTTCCCAAAATTGCAGCGGTTAAATGAACCTATCTAAACGCAGAACGCTCTAGCTCATGGTTGCCAATTCGAGTTGCGATTTGGCGCCAGTTTTCTTTCGAATGGATCGCAATTGCGTGCGAACGGTGGCGACGCTATTGCCGCGTTTTTGCGCAATTTGTGACGGGGCATTGCCGGCTCTAACTTCAAAGAGTATTTCAGCTTCGGCCTGCGACAAGCCATATCTATTTGCGATTAGATTGGGTTCGCCTTCTAATCCACGGCTTATTTCTTCAAAAACCAAGAGCAAATTGGTTCTACCATAATTAAACAGCCGCAAATTTTGGTTATTTTCATGCCTGTCAATCGGTTTGAGTTTAATCGTCGCGAAAGCAGTTTCGAAAGTCGCAGAACCAAGGCGGACAGCTTGCCTTGCACAATTTTCCCAAGCTTCGCCATGAAAAGGGTAAGTGCCGTTTTGCGCCAATAATTTCTTTGCGTGACTATTAAGTGAAAGCATTTTGCCTACGCCATTGGCAATACCAAATGGCCCGTCTAAATTTTCGAGTGCTTTGTGATTTTGGGTTGGGTCGCGCGCGATTGCGGCACGAGTGTGAATTATGGTTCCGATGCGCCGTAAATCATCATAAATACTGCCAAATCTCTCGCAATCTTCATAAGTGAATGGTTCGCCATCATAGGGACGCATTATACCAATCACGTCCCAAAAGGGTTCTTCAGGCCTAATGAGCGCCAAAAAATGTGCGCTGTGCATGGGAAAGCCATCGCTTGAAATGCGGCGTTCCATGAATTTTTTTGAATAATGTAAATTGGAAGCCAAGGCGCATTTGGGAAAACTGAGCGCCAATACTTTCTTCATGCGGTTTACGATTAAATCTTCAAAAACGCTAATATCGCTGGCAGTGCAGCCATCGCCTTCAGTCAAGTAAATTTCAAAACCTTTATTGGCAAAATTAACACAATAAAAATCGACACCAGTTCCGCGAAACTCAGCGCGTAAGCGCGCTAAAGCATGGTGCCATTTATCGTCATTGTTGCCCAAAGCGCATTGATAAAGCTCTGCCATAATATCGGCCAAAATCGGATCAATTTGGCTGGTTGAAGGCTTGGGTGCCGGCATATTGTCAGCAAAATCAGTCAAAGAAGCAATTGGGTAAAAATATTCTGGCATTATTTATTACGCACCAATGCAATTAGATCAATTTGGCTTTTAGTATTGGTTTTTTCCATAATTGTCCGCAATTGCCCCCTAACAGTGTCACGCGAACTACTGCGAATTTGTGCTATTTTGCTCGCGCTATGGCCTTCATTTAATTGTTCCAATATTTCGAGCTCAGCCTGGGTCAGGCCATATGCCAATTTGAATTTTGAAAAATTGCGGGAATTTTCTGCCTGCGCCCTTTGAAAATTTATCATAATTTTGGCAGAACTGGTTTCGAGAAATTCTGATGCCAAGCAATTAAGCCGCGCCACAAATTTTTCGCCATTTATCAGGAAATCATAAGTCATTTCTCCGTTCAAAACCGTTTGATTACACGCGCCGATCCAAAAACCGTCTTTTTCGAAATCCTTTTCGCAATGCAATTTCAAAAAACTGAGACCAACACGATTTATGGCCAAAATTTCACCTTCTTTATTGGCAATACCCAATGGCGCTTCAATCGCCTCAATTAGCTTGGTTAGTTTTTCGGCAGAATAATCTGCAAAGTTTAGATAGGCCGAAATATCTAGGCTGCGAGTAAAATGTGGTTGTAATAATTCAAATTCATGCTTGGCGGCGTCATCAAAATCGTCACTTTGCCCACCGATAAACAAAATCAAGCTGCCAATAAGCACTTGATTGCTCGCTTTGCAATGAAGAAGTCGGCTTGGGTTGTTTTGGATTGTGGGTTGTAAATATTCAACTTCGCCAATTGCGCATTGAAAACACAATGATTGGTCGGCCCGATTTGAAATGGCCAGAAGAACGCCATCTGCGCCAAAATGTTCCTTGATTTTTTGCAAATATTGCTTGGCATTTTCCGGCGAAAAGGCGCAGCCATATATTTGATCTACAATGCTGATAGGCTCAAAAACACTGATTTTGGTGGGTTTATTGACAGGCGTGTTTGTGTTTTGAACTTCTGACAAGTTCAAATTGGCGCTTGCAATTTGCGCGAAAATATTGCTGCCATTTTCGTCCATTGCGCCCCGGCCCCGAAACTCAATTGCTATTACGAATTATCGCACAAAGCATATCATAAGCGACAAATCGACGCATACCGCAAATGAGGTATGACGTAAAGGTAAAGCGGCGATTTTTTGCCATTTCCAAGCCTTGGACTGCGTAATAATCGCAAAATCCATCAAAATAAAATGCAGACCCATACCCAATTTGAGTGATGCGGTCGAATTAACCTGTTGTTAATAATCATTATCAAGCGATTCAGGGCCGCGGGATAGAATTATTTTACCTCCAGAGTCCAATTGCGCGAAAATGCCGAAGAATGGCCAAATGGCCACGCGGCAAATTAGTGGTGGGTGTTATGGGGTGTTTGCTTAGAAAAGCAATTTTGAAAGTGGTTTGTGTCGGTGCGGCTTTCGCTTGTGCGACCAATGCCCATGCCCAAAGCGTCACAATTGATGTGCAAGGCACTTTGGCCGCCGCTTGTGAATTAAATATTCCTACCACTAGCTATAATAATTTGAATATTACGGCTGCGGGTAGCCAAGTCATTCCGTTTAGTGTTGATTGCAATGCGCCATTTGCCTATGCTCTGGTTTCAGCCAATGGCGGGCTGTTAAATGCTGCGGGTCTTGCCAATGTGGTTCCAGGATCCATGCAATTTACTGGGAATATTCCCTATAAAGTAACCACAAATTTCACCACCGATATTGGCACTTTCGGCGATGTAAGCCTTGATGCCGCTACATTGAGTGCGGCCAATGCTTCGCCATGTATTGCCGCCACATATTCATCGACTTGCCCATTTGCGCATTCGGGAAGCGGCGCAGCAGCACAGGGGCAAAGCGCAAGCATCACGATTAACTGGCAACAAAACACCGGCGCGCCTTTGGTGGCTGGGACTTATTCCGACACGCTAACGCTGACCGTGAGGGTGCGGACATGACAACAAGATTTTGCGGCTTCGGGCGCAAATGTGGGTTTGGCTTGTCGCCAACCCAAAAGCAGGAGGGGATTATTTTTAGATAATTCCAAATTGTAACAAAGGGACAAAATGTCCAAGAGGAGAACAAAATGAAACGAATAATTTTTGCCGCAACATCATTTGCGGCGATGGCAATGGCGGGAAGTGCTTTTGCTGCCAACAGCCAAACAACTACCGCGTTTATGCAAGGCAATGTGCCAGATACATGTGTCTTAACCGCCCCGACAGTAACTGCGTCAACTAATGCGACTAATGTATTGCTTGGTGGTAATGGTGGTCAATCGACCATGTTACTTACCTTAGCTGACGCAAACACCGCTAAACTTAATGCAGTTAGCTTCACCCTTACTTATGCGGATTCCTATTGCAATTATAATCATTCAGTTGGAATTAAAGCGACCAATGGTGGCCTAATAGCGTCTGATTATGATCCAGTGGCGACCAGTGGCGCATTTATCCGCCGTATTGGCTATGACGCCGATATAAAATGGATGGGTCCAGCTTTCGCGCAAGGCCCAAACCCCGGAACTTCAACAACCACTGATTTGGGCGATACACTTTCGACAGCCGCAGTGAATTTTCCAGTTGCTGGGGCAAATCGGGCAGACTTAGTGATTCAAGTTACAATTGATAATTCTAACCAGACACCAGTGGTTTCCGGTACTTACACAGAGTATTTGACACTCAAAATTGGCGCAACTTTGTAATTTAACTTGGGTTTATTTTGCTCCTCGGCGCAATTTCTTTTCCGTCATTCGGTTTTGATTGATTGGGAAAGGGATTGCGCAAGGACAATGGTTTTGTGTCACCACTTCAACAAGCCACAAATTTCAACATATTTCACATCGAGGATTAAGGGCTAATCGATTATGAAAAATCTAATAAACAAAATATTTTTGGGGTTGCTGGCAGTTTTTGCTACAACCCAAGCAATCGCAATGGGCGTTGCGCCAGTTGTAATTGATATGAAATCAAACGGGCGCGGTGCCAGAAGTGAAATCACCGCGTCCAATACTTCGGCTTCGCCATTGCCAATTGTAGTTTCAGTTTCTGAAGCGACTATTTCAAGCACCGGGGAAGTTACAACCACACCAGTGGAAGACCAGTTTATGATTTACCCTGCGCAAGCAATTGTTGGCGCGGGTGGTGTGCAACGCTTTCGTGTGCAGTGGATCGGTGACCCCGATATGCAGCGCGGGCGCACTTTTATTTTCTCAGTGGCGCAACAACCAGTGGCTTTGACCCCCGGCACTTCGGGCATACAAATCCTCTATAATTTTGAAACCGTGGTTAGTGTCTCGCCAGCTTCGGCGCAACCAAACTTAACCATTAGCAATTCGGACTTTCAAACCGTGGGTGGCAAACGTCGCGCAACCTTAACACTTTCCAATCCAAGTGCTGCTGTTGGCTATCTTTCGGGTAGCCGCGTCACTTTGCAAGGCAAGGATGCAAATGGTCGCGTGGTTTGGTCAAAAACCTTTGAACCAAACGAAATCATGCAAAATATTGGCGTTGGAATTGTTTCACCTGGCGCCACCCGCCAATTTACATTGCCATTCGATCTGCCCGAAGGCGGTGAAACCTTAAACGCGAACATCAGATATTATGGCCGTCAATAAAAACCATAAACGGCAAACGAAATCCCGGCCCTGGGATACCCCCACTGCGGTAAAACGCAGTGGGGGGACACGGCGGCTGTTGATGGGGACGGCGGCTTGTGTTGCTAATTTCATGGTCTTTGATGCAGCAATGGCGGCATCCACTGCGGCAGTGGACGCGGCAATATTTGAAACAGCAGCGGCAGTAGGAACATCCGCTGCCGATATCGAAAACGCATATGCCAATAACCCGAACTTCACTTCGCGCGCCCAAGAGCGAGCACGGCAACGCAATGCCAATTCCGAAGGTTATGAATGGCTGAGCCGTAATATGGACGTGCCATTAAGTTATTTTGACCCAGTTCAACTGGCACAAACCACCACTACTTTGCCGTTGCGATCATCAACCGCCGCACCGCGCCCCAATGCCCCATTGGAAACCGAAATCAGCGTGCCATTATCCGAGCGCGGACGTTATTTGGGCGATGTTCCAATTATTGTGCGGGTTGATATACCCTATTTTGAAGCGGCCCGTATCGCCGAATTATTGAAAGACGTAATTTCGCCAACCGCCGCCGAACGCCTAAAAGCCCTCGGCCAAAGGGGACGGATTTCGGTTGGTGATTTAAGAGCGCTTGGCATCTCTACAGTCTGGGATCCAGGGCTTTTGACTTTGGATGTTGTGGTAACTGCGAGCGATAAAACTGCGCGCGATATTGAACTTGCCGAAAATGAACGCACCGAGCGCGGGACTTTCACAAGACCCGCAAAATTTGCGCTTTTCACTAATCTTCGCTCATCGCTTGATTACAATCATTTGGGCGCGGCGCAGGGCCTTAATGACCCTTATGTCGATGCCTATGTTGGTGGCCGCATTTTGGGTGTGGCATTTGAAAACGAGCTTTCTTATGATAGTTCTGGCTTTGGCTTTCGCCGTAATGCATCAAGAATTGTGCTGGATAATGAACGCACCGCGACCCGCACAATTATTGGCGATGTAAGGCCGCAAGTTCGCGGTTATCAATATGGCGGCGATGTTTTGGGGGTATCGATTTTTTCGGCCTACCAATCAATTCAGCCATTGCGTAATTTGCGCCCACGCGGTGAAGGTTCATTTTCGCTCAATGATCCGTCTAATGTTGATATTGTGGTGAATGGCCAAGTTGTGCGGCGACTGCGCCTTGATTCTGGGACCTATAATCTAAAGGATTTTTCATTTCTTGACGGTCAAAACCGCGTCTCATTTGTGGTCGAAGATAGAACTGGCCGCCGCGAATTGGCGAAATTCGATGTGTTTTTTACTCGTGAATTATTGGATCCCAAACTAAATGAATGGGCGCTGACCATAGGTTCGACAACGGCGCGTGGTTTGCGTGGCCCAATTTATGATAATGGCCAAGCCTATGCTGCTGGTTTCTTGCGGCGCGGCATGAGCCAAAGCATCACCATGGGCGGCAATTTATTGATTGAAGGCCATTCGGGGATTGCGGGATGGGAAGCAGTTTTTGGCACAAAACTTGGGATTTTGTCATGGGACGTGGCGCGGTCATTTTCACAAAATGGCAATGGTAATGCGCTAAATCTTTCGTTCCAACGATCCAATAATAATCAAAGCGGCGAACAAGGCAGCACTTGGGGCCTTGCAGCGAGCGCCAAAACCATCAATTTTGGCACTACTGATGACCAAATCACCAATAATCAAGATATTGGAACCGCATCGGCATTTTGGTCGCGCAATCTTAATAGCCGTTCCAACTTGTCACTTGATGCGAGTTATAATTTCGCGCGCGACCGCAATTTGGATAATTGGACGCTTCGTATGGGTTATGGCCATCGCATGGGCAATAATATCGGGCTTAGTGCCGATGTTAGCTATAATGCCAATCGCTTCACTGATAATGTTACGTTCAGGTTGCAATTGAGCAAGCAATTTGGCCGCAATGGCAATGCCTCCGCCGCTTATGAAAGCCGCGATAGTCGCTATAGTCTAAATGCCCAAAGGTCAGGGCAGGGGGGTTTTGGCGCTTGGTCGGTTAGCGGTAATGTTGATTGCTCGCGCAATGCAAGCGGCCTTAATGCGGGTGCGTTTTTGGCGGCAAATCGCGGGGAAGTTGGCTTGTCGCATTCAACCAGTTTTTCTTCTGATTTTCAAACCAAAACCGATGAGCGCAGCTCACTTCGCTTTGCCACGTCACTTGGTTTTGCCGATGGCGCTTTTGCTTGGGGCAAACCTGTAACTGGCGGATTTGCGATTGCAAGGCCACACTCGAGCTTAAGGGGGCGTAAAGTCGTGATTGATGGCGCAAATGGTTCGAGCCGCTTTTTTGGCCCAGCTTTGGTTTCTAATTTGCCAAATTATTCGCGGCGCGATTTGGCAGTTGATGTTGAAAATCTGCCGGCTGGTTATGATTTAGGGGCTGGTTCAATATCGGTGCGTGCGCCATATAATGCGGGTTATCGTTTGGTGGTCGGCTCGGCGGATAATTTGACTGTTATCGGGCGGGCTTTGAATGAACTTGGCCTACCAATTAGTTTCGTATCCGCCAAAGCCAAACGCCGCAGCGATGGCAAAGAAGTTGAATTATTTACCAATGCCAATGGCATTTTTGCCGCAAATGGCTTGGGCCCCGGCGCTTGGGATATTTCGTTTAATACGGAACCCGAGACAACAAAAATTTCATTTGATTTGAATAACATCGGCGATGCGACACGCCGCTTAGGGGATTTGCGGGGCACAGTGGAATGAAGAAGTTCATAGCTATTTCAGCTTTTATGGTTTTGGCAATTCCAAATATTGCGTATGCAGTTGCTTGCCCCGGTGCGCCCGCAAGCACTTTGGGAACAATAAACTATGACCCACTTGCAACCACTGCGACAACCGCCAATTTCACGCTAACTATTCTGCCTTCAAACCTTGCTATCTTCCCTTCAGACCTTGGCTTTGATCAAAGGTTGCGCGCTGTGACGGTAGTAAAACAAGTGGAGGGCGGTGAAGACGAGGGGATAAGGTTTAGTTTCGAATCAATGGCAAGTTCTTCATTTTCGATTTTTGGCGATGAGACTTTTAATGGTAATGCTTCGAGTTATTCAACATGGCGCATAAATGGGGCAAGGGATAGGGCTTTGGAACTTGGCTTTATATTAGCAACCCAAAGCGGCATCGGTTCATTTCAAATTTCGATTCCAGCGGGGCAAAACCTATCCGCCGGTGCGCATGTGGTTGAATATCTTTCTAGGGGATATTGGGAAGAACTCTACAATACCCAAACTTGCCCATATGGTAGCGGCGGAGACACAGCTATAGAAGTGAAAACTTTTACCATAAATGTGCAATCGTCAATGTCATTGAATATGACTGGCGGCGGTGTTACGGGTCTTATTGATTTTGACAATCAAGGCGGATTGGCGACCAATGCTTCTCGCTCCACCAGTGTTCGGGCACGTTCAAGTGTGCCATATAAAATCACCATGGATAGCGCGTATAATGGCTATTTGAACTTAGATAATTCGCCCACTGCAATCGAAAAAATCGCTTACACCGCTAAATTAGGCAATGTGGCGATTTCGGAGGCCGCGCCATATATTGTGAACACGGCAACTGGCACAAATGGGCTGGATCTTGATTTGCCATTTGAAGTCACAATCGGCAATACCGCAAACGCGCGGGCAGGATTTTACAAAGACATCATCACCCTTACAATTGGCACGCCGCCATAATCTTGCTGGCCGCTTCATTTACGTTAAGGATTTCAATATCTGCCACTTTTACGGCTTCAATGGCCTCGAGCAAAATCGCAGTGGTGGAGCCATAATCGCTGCAATCTTCGGCGACATCATGGGTGAAGAAAATTATCCAACCATTGGTTCTAATTGCTTCTTCAATATATTTATCCAAATATTGTTTTGAATATCGGCGGTTTTCAAGTGGCACGGTTTTGAGATTGGCAAAATCCATCACAGTTTTATTCACACCGCGATAAACCCCGCGCGCAGTTTGAAATTTTTTACCCATAATTTTGCGGCTAAAAGCGTCAAATTCGCCATAGGGATAGGCAAAGCTCTGAAATTGAAAATCTGGGCCGAGAAGTTTTTGCGCGAACACAAGGTTTTGCGATAAATCGGCTTCAATTTCACTTTGCGTCCTGCCTCTTAAGCGCGGGTGGGCATAAGAGTGGCAGGCGATTTCATGGCCAGCATCATGCAGTCGTTCAATGTCTTCGGCGTCAAATTGCGCAATATTTTCAAAGTTTTTTTGGCAATTTGAACCTGTCAAATAATATGTCGCGCTTATTCCCGCATCTTGCATTATTTTGGCGCCAATTGTTGCGGCTGATTTCGGAAAATCATCAAAACTAAAGCTCACAATGGGGGATTTCAATTTCGACGCAATTGGTTTTTCAGTGAAGAAATTAAGCATAGCCATTTTTGCCCGCGCAATTGCATTTGCGGGTGGCAGGTTTGGCATTTCACTAAGATTTGTCGGCTCTAATTGCATAAATCACTAATAATTGATTTTAGTTATTTTTGTGCAAACAGGAACTAGCGCGCCTAACGCTCAAGTTGCACAGTTTTGCCGCGCCCTTTTGCACGATTTTCGGCAACAAATATTTAGCGAATACTCCAGTATTCACCGCATATTTGTCACCAAAACTCGCACAAAATTGCTGCGGCAAATTCTATGCAACTTGAACGTTAGGCGCGCTATTCCGCTTCGGCGATATTCGGGGTAGGGGCCTTCAAAAATGCTGGAGCCTCGTCACCAAAGCCTGGGGCAGTGGAGACTGCGTCATTAGAATTGCGTGGGCCGCGCGGTGGCCGCGAACGCGGTGGACGGCGGCTTGGTTCGCGATTTTCGTTTGAAGTTGCTTCATTACGAGGCTCTGAACCTTGCTCCACAACCAAATCTGATTGCGGCGCAAATGATTGTTGTTCTTGGGGCCGATAATTTTCGCCGCGCCCATTGTCATTTTCCTGGCCATTTTCGCCATTATTGCGATAATCGGAACGAAAACGATTGCGATTGCGGTTATTGCGGTCACGGTTATTATAGCGGCCATTATTGCCATCATCAGGGCCACGTTCGCCATTATTGCGCTCGCCATTGTTGCGCTCGCCACGATCATTACGATCATAATTACGATTGCGATTGTCGCGCATTTCGTTTTGCGGACGAGGCTCGCGCGGTTCACGGGCTTGGCCTTCGCCGGCATCATCACCCGCTTCTTCAGCTTCGTTTTCGCCGCCTTCAAAATCATCATCTTCATCATAATCAGATGGCAGGCCAGCAATTGCCAGTTCCGAACGCGGTATGAAATTGGGCATTATGCTTTTGATGAGGCGCAAATAATGCTCGGCATGTTGCAAATAATTTTCCGCTAAAACCCTATCACCCGAACCCATCGCATCACGACCAGCTTGTTGGTAACGCTCCAAAATCGTTTGTGCTGAGCCACGGACTTTCATGTCTGGACCAACGGATTCATATGCTCGATTTGGATTATTATTTAAGGGCTTACCGCGCCCACGACTGCGTTGTCGCTTCATTTCTTATTCCCATTTTAGTTGCCCTACCGCTTCGCTGCTTGAGGGCGGTTATTAGCCCTATGATATCGCAGTGCGACCAAATCCAGTTGATGTAACCTTAATTTTTGAGTTAGGGCAGGCGTTGCTTTTATTGATGCGCCATCGATGCCAAATATTTCAGGGGATACCCGAACAACAGCACCGCGATTTTGAAATTACACAATTCACTTGAATCATGCCTCAATTTCAAGACAACCCCTATTACCGCGCAATGATTAAGGAATAAAGCCCTTCACTGTTTATTTTTCGGCCAATTGGCCAATAATAACCCGCTCTTTATCTGCAAGGTCTTTGATAATTGCCAAATTGGCAAAATGGTTGCTGGATTTCGCAATTGCCATAATCGCATTCGCCTGGCCAATGCCAAATTCAAATGCAAATTTGCCATTTGGTTTCAACAAATTTGGCAATTGCGCAAATAAAATGTGATAAGGTTCAAGGCCGTCAGCGCCGCCATCAAGTGCCTGATGGGGATCATACTCCCTTACGTCTTTGTCGAGTGTGGCAATTATATTGGTTGGGATATAAGGCGGGTTTGAAGTAACAATATTAAATTTTTCGGTAATATTTTCTGCCCAATTGCCGATTTGAAAATGCGCACGTTCACTGAGGCTATGCATTTTCGCATTTTCGCGCGCTAAATCAAGCGCTTCGCTTGAAATATCTATTCCCAAGCCTGTCCAATTTGGCCTTTCTGCCAAAAGTGCCAACAATATCGCGCCAGTGCCAGTCCCCAAATCCAACACGGTCTGCGCGCTTTCGGGGCTGGATTTCAAAACATAATCGACAATGACTTCGGTTTCGGGGCGCGGCACGAGGGCTCTTGCGTCGCACAATAATTCGAGATTCCAAAAGCCTTTTTTTCCGACAATATGCGCGACTGGTTCACGCAATTCACGGCGCGCCAAAAACTCGTTTAATTTGTCAATATCAGCCCGCGCAACTTCGCGGTAGGGATCGGTAATTAAATCATTGCGGCCAATGTTAAGGGCGCAAACCAATAGTATCCGCGCATCAATTGTCGGGCTATCTATGCCTGCGGCCTCAAGCCGTTTTTTGGCATAAGTCCAAGTTTTAACGAGTGTGGTCATTTTTCGGATTTCACTTTTTCAAGTAACCGAGGAATGTCCATCGCGCTGTGCAATACGCGAACAACATCAATTCCGTCGTCTTGAGGCAGATAAAATACAATATGATTTCGGACTGGGCATTTGCGAATACCTTTAGTCTTTGTACTTCTCGAAAAATACGCCTCTGCCGCAAATGGGTTTTGAGATAAGAATTCAAGCGTTTCTTCAAGGTCAATCAAATACTGATCGGCCGCCGCGCGGTTTTTTTCAGCAATGTATGACCATATACCAATCAGATCTTCCTGCGCTTGCGGGCGCTTGTTGCACACGGCCAAGTTTATGCCCCGAGGCGTTCTAGGCAAATTCGCTTGATTTCGGCAAAATTTAATGGAGTTGATGCGCCGCTTTCAAGCCCTTCAATCAAAGCCGCTTCAAGTCGATCTGCTTTCCAATCCTCAATTATTTGATCCATCAAGCCGTCATTGGAGGCGACCAAATTGAGTATATCGGCGATGACTGCATCTTTTGACACAAATTGACCATTTGCTACATACTCATCAGCAATGATTTCAAGTTTTTGCGTGATTGGTTTCAGCAATTCATTACTCCTTGCGAGCATTATCAGTAAAAAAGAAAAAATGTCAATCAATAGCAAATGGAGCGAGAAATCTGTTCCAAGCCTAATTGAAGGCATTCATATCATTTTCATCGACAATATATTCCAAAATATCACTAGGTTGGCACTCCAAAATAAAGCAGATTTTACTTATGGTTTCAAAACGCACGCCTTTTACTTTGCCGTTGCGCAATTGCGACATTTGGGTTTCGGAGAGGCCAATTTGTTCGGCCAAATCTTTGGCCCGCTTTTTGCGTTTTGCGAGCATTACATCGAGGGTTACATTGATGGGCATTAGACAATCTCGTCAAGTTCACGCTTAAGTTTTCGCGCAATAAAATTAGTAAAGATTAATGTTCCACCTATCACTCCGATGGTTAGAGACTCAATTGTGAAATTGAAAATGATTCGAGGCTCTGGGCTCGTCCAACTAATTAGATTTGGCTCCAAAAATATTGCTGCAAAAGCTCCGAACCCGACGCATAACCCAATTTTCTCAAGGCTGTCATTTACAGTGTCGTCAAATTCTACACCCTCACTAAACTTGCCGAACATATCCGCTGCGATAAAAACTGCTGAAATATAAGATATAGGCGAAAGTAGTGAAAACCAAAATTCCAAACGGTAAATCGAATCCATTAGCCATAAAAACTGAAACACATTAACTTGATTGTTCGGCGCATTGTAAGTAACGCTAGATTTTTCAATGACAAGAAAAGCAATTAGCAATAAAGCGATAATAATTGTTTTTATACGAGCAATTTTGGCGAGGTTTTTAATTCCAATTGTTTCGATTTGCTTTAACATTTTAATTTTCTTTCTAAAGTAATTTGTTTCAACTTTTGCCGAAATTGCTACACTATCTCATCAATTTCCTGGCGCATTTTTTTTCCTATTTGCGCAATAAAATAAAGCGCACCGCCGACTATGAGAATTATGAAGCTTTCGGTAGATGTGTGAAACTTAAAACCGCCTCTAAAATGCAACCATTCGACGAGCGTCGGGGTTAGAAACATTGTTGCGCAGGCACCAAACATCAGGTTTGAGCCCATGTCATTCAGACCCTTGATCATGGCCTCACTAAAATCATCACCTTTGGCGATGCGGCCAAACACTTGTGATGCGGCAATTGCCACCGACAAATAACACACAGGCGCAATTATATTCACCCAAAATATCGGGCTTAGCATTGAAAGGAAAAATACCGATAATTGCTGGACCAAATCCATTTGTGGAAAAATGCCCGCGGTTTCTTCGAACCTATCGCGTATTAAATATAATATGAGCAAGAAGGCAACCATGGTGCTTAATGCTTGCCATGTATATGCTTGTTTGCGAATGTCGAATGTTCTTGTTGGCATTTTTGTTCCCTTAAATGAATTAACGTAAAACCGCTAATAATTTAAGTAAAACATAAAGTCAAGTGCAAAATTATTGGAAATTGGGAATTTGAAGCCGAGACTAAAAACGAAGATATTTAGCCTCAACTTGCTTGGCCAACCACACGCCATTTTCCGCGCGAAAAAACTCATGGCCATCTTGCGCCATTTGCGCTGCGGCCACTCTTATTATTATTGGCTTACCGTGGCGGCTACCGACTTTTAACGCCGTTTCCTCATCGCTTGATAAATGAACCATGTCTCGAGACATTGGCAACAATCCAAGTTGGGCAATTGCGTTTAGGTTTTTGCTTGCCGTTCCGTGATAAAGCATATCTGGTGGCGCGGACGGTTTAAGCCCCAAATCAATATTTATCGAATGGCCCTGCGCTGCCCGAATTTTGCGTTTGTCATCGGATAGCGTGAACCGTTTTTTATCGTTGTTTCTAACCACTTCAGAAATCATTTCGCGGGTCAGGTGTTTATTGTGCGATTTGGCCAATCGGCACAATTCATCAATTTCTACCCAGCCGTTTTCGTCTAGTTCAATACCAATTGCATCAGGGTTATGCCGCAATATATACGAAAGAAATTTGCTGTTTTTATGCTCTTCATTATTCATAGCGCCGAATTATCACGGCAATTGGCAAACCAAAAGCCAAAAACGCCATATTTGAAAAAAACGCCCCGCAATTGCAGGGCGCATTTTATTGTAAATCGACGACTTATCGCCAATAATATCTTATTTTAAGCAGCTTTTTCCTGCGGTGTTGGGTCGCGTAGCACATAACCGCGGCCCCAAACAGTTTCGATATAATTCGCGCCATCAGCAGCGGCGGCAAGTTTTTTGCGCAATTTGCAAATGAACACGTCGATGATTTTCAGTTCAGGCTCATCAAGGCCGCCATAAAGGTGGTTTAGGAACATTTCCTTGGTTAATGTCGTGCCTTTACGCAGCGAAAGCAATTCCAACATTTGGTATTCTTTGCCGGTCAAATGCACGCGCATTTGATTAACTTCAACCGTTTTTTGATCCAAGTTTACGACGATTTCACCAGTAGTAATGGTTGCTTGGGCGTGGCCTTTTGAGCGGCGGACAACGGCATTGATGCGTGCAACTAATTCGTCTTTGTGGAAAGGTTTGGTGACATAATCATCAGCGCCAACCCCAAATCCACGGACTTTGGTATCAATATCGGCAGAGCCAGTGAGAATTAGAATAGGAGTTCCAACGCGGCTGTTGCGCAATTGGCGCAAAACGTCAAAACCGTTCATATCTGGTAAGTTTAGGTCAAGCAAAATGATGTCATAGTCAAAATGTTTGCCCAAATCGATGCCTTCTTCACCTAAATCGGTGGTATAGACGTTGAAACCTTCGGACTTTAACATAAGCTCAATTGCTTGTGCTGTGGCTCGATCATCCTCAATCAAGAGTACGCGCATTTCTACCCCCTAAAACGTCCCCAATTGGGGAAATATTCTCTAGAATCAGTTTGTAAACTGATTTGCTAATAATTAGTTAACGTGATTTCATCGGTTAACTACATTTTTTTACTTTTCGCTTGCTGTGGTTTAAGAAAAGTTAACGAAAGTGTCGAAAATGTAAGTATTCTGTTTATTTTTATTAAGAATCGGCTGGTAGATTACGATTCACACTAAAAACTGAAAATTTCGGCAGTTTCGCCTTTTGGGAACGACAAAATCTTATGCGGCTTTCAAGTCTTGCCAAAACAATTAGCAATTTGGAGACCGCAAGGTTTGAGGGGCGCATTGCGGCGGTTAGTGGCTTGGTGGTCGAAGCAATTGGGCCAATGGCCGCCATGAGCCTTGGATCCCGCGCTTATGTCGATGCCAGCCAAGGCATAGCCCGCCTTGAGGTGGTGGGATACCGCGATGGCCGCGCTCTTTTAATGCCATTTGATTCCGTCGAAGGTCTGCGCTCTGGTTCGCAATTAGTGTTCGAGCCTGCTGCCCCAACAATTTCCCCCGCGATGTCATGGCTTGGGCGAGTGGTTGATGCCTTTGGCAATGAAATTGACAATGGTCCGCCTTTGGCAAAAGGCGATGCGCCAATTTTGATAAAGGCAACACCACCGCCAGCGCAAACCCGCGTTCGCGTCGGTGAGCGTATGGAAACTGGCATTCGCGCGATTGATGCGTTTTGTGCGATTTGCACGGGTCAGCGCATGGGCATTTTTGCAGGCTCTGGCGTTGGTAAGTCAGTGTTAATGTCAATGCTTGCCAAAGGTGCTAATGCCGATGTTGTGGTTATTGGGCTTATTGGTGAGCGTGGGCGCGAAGTGCGCGAATTTATTGAAGATACTTTGGGCGAAGAGGGGCTAAAGCGTGCAGTTTTATGCGTCGCGACTTCGGATGAATCCTCACTTAAACGCCGCCAAGCCGCTTATACTACTTTGGCAATAGCCGAATATTTTAGGGATCAAGGCAAGCATGTTTTGTGTTTGCTCGATTCTGTCACGCGTTTCGCAATGGCGCAAAGGGAAATTGGCCTCGCAACTGGCGAGCCGCCAACCACCAAAGGCTATACTCCAACCGTATTTGCGGAATTGCCAAAATTATTGGAGCGCGCAGGGCCGGGTGCCCCGCTTGAAAATGGCGCTGTTGGGGCGATAACTGGATTGTTCACGGTTTTGGTGGACGGCGGCGACCATGATGAGCCAATTGCCGATGCTGTGCGCGGTATTTTGGACGGCCATTTGGTTTTGGAACGCGCAATTGCCGATAGGGGGCGCTATCCCGCCATAAATATCCTCAAATCAGTATCGCGTTTGATGCCCGAATGTCATGCACCAGACGAGCGCAAATTAATTGCTGGTGCGAAGCGCGCACTCGCAAATTATTCTGATATGGAAGAATTAATTCGCCTTGGCGCTTACCGCAAAGGTGCCGATGCCAATGTTGATCTCGCGATTGAATTGAATGAACCCTTGGAGAGTTTTTTGTCGCAAGCCAAAGACGAACGGTCGACATTTGAAAGCACATTTCAAAGTCTGGAGAGGATTTTGTCGCATTAATTCTAAATATTTTTGAAATTGCGCGTTTGATTAACCCTTATGTGTTAGGTTTAATGAAATAAGGGCAAATGCCCATTTCAAAAATCGGGGTTGGGTAAATGAGATCTGGTGAAACACTAATAAAACTGGCGAAATATAAAGTCGATTCTGTGCAGAAACTTATATCGGCGGCCGAGCGAACCCATTCGGATCTAAACAAAAAATTGGAATCGCTCGATTGCGCCAAAGCCAAAGAGCTTGAATTGGTGTCTCATAACCCTGAACTTTGCGCGAACTATAACGCATTTCTCAAAGGCTGGAACATGCAACGTGCCAATGTTGAGGCATCACTCGCGGGCGTGGAAGACCAATTGCGTGCTTTGGCAATTGATTTGGCCGAAGCATTTGAAGAACAAAAGAAATTCGAAACCATTGAAGAACGTAGGCAAGCCCGCGCTGCCGAGCAGGCCAAAAAGCGTGAACTTGCGCAAATGGACGAATTCGCAATAACCCGCGCGGCGAGGGCGAGTTAGCAAGGAAATCGCATGTGACTTTGTCCTCCCTTGCAAATCTTCGATTTGCGGGGGAGGTGGCAGCACGAAGTGCTGACGGAGGGGGCATTAGGACACGAATTTGCGCAGCAAAAACAATAGCGTAAGCTCGCTACGCTCGCGCCCCCTCCGTCTCGCTACGCGAGCCACCTCCCCCGTAACGCTTCGCGTGACAGGGGAGGATTAACCCATATGCGATTGCCCTACACTTCCCAAGCTTCCAAAATAAGCTGCGCTAGCCGCTTCGGCGTTGCTGGCACTATGCCGCCGGAAATATAAGGGCTTGGCGCAAGTTGAGCAATTGCCATTTCGTGCTTGTGAAGGCCAACCAAGGGCCCAGCGCGGCGCAATGTTAAATCCATACGGGTAAGTATGGCGCGCTTGACCCCGACTTCCTTAAATTCGCCAAATAAATCCGATAAATCATCACTTCGGCTATCGGTGGTGGCGCACAAAATAGGCTCGGCGCCAGTTTCATCAATCAAGCGCGCCAAAATCCGCATAGAAGATGGGTCAAACTGGCTGCTGGCTGCGGTGTCGATAAATACTGTCTTGCCGTCCGCCACAGCCTCAAGCGCGATTTCTTTTGCCATTTTTACGCTATCGGCGGAAGCGAATTGTGCGCCTAATTTATGGACCAAATTGCGCAATTGTTCCATTCCGCCTTGGCGCTCACAATCGGTGGAAAGCGCCATGACTTCACCGCCTTTAGCGATAGCGCGCGCCACCAATTTCGCCGTAGTAGTTGTTTTCCCGCAGCCCGAAGGGCCCGCAAGCAATATTATGCCATCTGGCACTTGGGCAATTGGGCTATAATTAAATTCTTTTTCCAATATTTTGATGAAGGTGCGCGCGACGTCGGCATCGTCAAAATATTTGGCAAAAGGTTTTATTTGCGGCAAGCTCAATCCAGATTTTGCCAATATGCCAACCAAAGGATGGATTTTGGGCCTGGCGGCAGGCTTATTCGCCAAAATTGCCGCCTTTTTGGCCAAGATTTGTTCAGGCGGGATTTTGGTATTTACCACGCCTTTTACTAAGGCTTTGGTGCCTTTTTGCGGTGTCGGTTTTATAATCGGTGCGCTGGTTCTGGTTTGTGCAATTTCTTCCTCAGCCGCAAAAATATCATAGCGTGGCGCTTTATTTGCGCCCGTCGCGGTTTGCGGCTGGCTCCTATTTTTTCGCGCAGTCGCAGTAACTTCAATGCCAGTGCCCATATTGCGCCAAGAAATTATGGTCGCATCTGCCCCCAATTTGGAGCGGACTTTAACAACAGCGTCTTGCAGAGTATCGCCACTAAACCGAAATTGTTCCATTTACACCGTTCCAAGCGTCTTAAGTCTGGCTTTGGGGTGGATTTCATTTTGGCTCATAACCACAGTCTGCGCGCGGAAGCGTTCGACTAATGAGCGAACATAGGGCCGAATTGCGCCCGATGTGAGAACAACTGGAACTTCGCCCAATTGCGCGGCTCTATCAAGGGCGGTACGGACTGCGGCAACAAATTCATGCACTTGGGAAGGCGCGAGCGCGAGTTGGCGATCACCTTTTTCGCCAATAATTGCTTCACTAAACGCCTGCTCCCATTGCGGTGAAAGCGCCAAAATTGGTAGCGAGCCATCACCAGCACGATTTTGCCAACAAATTTGCCGCGCCAATCTTGCGCGCACATGCTCGACCAATGAAACCGCGTCAAGCCCAGTGCCCTCCATAATCGCTTCAACAATTGTCGCCAAATCGCGAACCGAAATGCGCTCTTTAAGTAGGTTTTGCAATACGCGTTGGAACAGCGCCCATGAAACTTGGGCTGGAACCATATCTTCAACCAATTTTTGATGCTCTGGTGAAAGTTGTTTCACCAATTTCTGCACTTCGGCAATTGAAAGCAATTCGGACATATTGTCTTTAATTACTTCGGTTAAATGGGTGGTCAAAACGGTTGCAGGGTCAACTACGGTATAGCCGCGAAATACTGCTTCTTCGCGATTGGCTTCGGCCACCCAGGCCGCTTGCAAACCGAACGCAGGTTCAGTGCATGGCTCACCCGGTAGGGACGGCGCATTGCCAGATGGATCCATCACCAAAAGCTGGCCTATGCGAAGTTCGCCTTCGCCAGCCTCCATTTCCTTGACCCGAATAGCATAGCCATTATTTGCCAAAGCCATATTATCAAGAATGCGAACTGCGGGCATAATAAAGCCCAAATCTTGCGCCAATTGCCGCCGCAGTGCTTTGATTTGATCTGTAACGCGCTTGCCTTGCACATCATTGACAAGGCCCAATAAGCCATATCCAAGTTCGATTTTCAATTCATCGATATTCATTATTTCATTGATTGGTTCTTCGACATCGCTTGTATCGGGCGGCGCGGCGGCAGCAAGCGCGGCTGCGGCTTCATCTAAATTTGCTTTTGTGGTTTTTTGCCAAGTCCTGAAAGCCAAATAGCCAGCGGCGATACCAATCGACCAAAACGCAAATTTTGGCATTCCCGGCAATAAACCAGTAACAATCGCAGTCGCCGCGACCATTCCAAGCGCCTGTGGTGAGCCTGCTAATTGCCGCACTAATGCAACATCCACGGATTCTTCAACTCCAGCTTTAGAAACCAATAGGCCTGCAGCCACCGATATTACCAAAGCCGGAATTTGCGACACCAAGCCGTCGCCAACAGTTAATTGAGTATAAGTTGCGCCAGCTTCGGCAAAACCAAGGCCATTTTGCGCAACGCCAATTATGATACCGCCAATCATATTGATTGCGGTAATTAACAGCCCAGCTATTGCGTCACCGCGCACGAATTTGGACGCACCGTCCATGGCACCAAAGAAATTGCTTTCGCCCTCAAGTTCTTTGCGTTTTTTCTTGGCCTGATCTTCGGTCAATAGGCCCGATGATAAATCACTATCAATGGCCATTTGTTTGCCGGGCATCGCATCCAAACTGAAACGGGCAGCAACTTCGGCAATACGGGTTGAGCCTTTGGTGATAACAATGAAGTTCACAATCACCAAAATGAAAAACACAATCAGGCCAATAACGAAATTGCCTTGCATTATGAATTGTCCGAAAGCCGCGATTATTTCACCCGCGGACGATAGTCCTTCGTGCCCATGCCCCAATATCAAACGGGTTGATGCAATGTTCAGACCCAATCTGAACAAAGTTGCGACCAAGAGAATTGCAGGAAAAGCCGAAAATTCCAAAGGTTTGCGGATAAACAGCGCCGTCATCAAAATAAGCACTGATGACGTCACCGAAATTGCCAAAAAGAAATCGAGCAAAAACGCAGGAAGCGGGATAATAAGCAGAACAATAAGGCCAACAGCGCCTATGCCAACCAAAACATCGCCGCGCAATACTCCGTTCAACACTTTGCCTAGATTAAAAGCTAAAGGGTCGGCAATATTAGATGGATTGGCGGCAGTTTCGGTCATTTATTGCAATTATCCAATCGCAAATCTTGGTTCATTTGAATTGGGCGCAGGAACCGCAATTCCTTCGTCAGTATATTGCTTTAATTTATTGCGCAAAGTGCGAATTGAAATACCCAAAATCACTGCGGCATGGGTGCGATTGCCAAAACAATGTTTCAATGTTTCCAAAATCATTTCTTGCTCAACATTTTCAATTGTGCGGCCTATAAGTGAAGCTGCTTTAACCGCACCAGCAGCCAAACTCGCTTGGGTAACTGCATCTTGGCCAAAAATTGGCCCAGCCGAAACTGGCCCTGAAACCACTCCGCCAAGATCATCCGTCTCAATTTGCGCACCGCGAGATAATAAAACTGCGCGGTGAACAGCGTTTTCAAGTTCGCGCACATTTCCACGCCATGGGTTTTGCAAAATCGCGCTTTTGGCGTCATCGCTTAGGGTTTTTGCACTTGTGCCATTTGCAGCAGCGTATTTCTTGATGAAGAAATCTGCCAAAGGCACAATATCGGCTTTGCGGGCGCGAAGTGGCGGTAATTCCAAATTAATGACATTAAGGCGGTAAAATAAATCTTCACGAAAAGTGCCAGATTTTACCAATTCCATCAAATCGCGGTTTGATGTCGCGATTATGCGAATATCCACCGGCACTGATTTGGAACCGCCAACCCGATCAATTACCCGCTCTTGGATGGCGCGCAATAATTTGGCTTGCAAGCGCAAATCCATTTCGCTGATTTCGTCCAATAACAAAGTTCCGCCATTGGCTTCTTCAAACTTACCAATTCGCCGCGCAACTGCGCCAGTAAACGCACCTTTTTCGTGACCGAATAATTCGGATTCGAGCAAATTATCGGGAATAGCAGCGCAATTGACGCTGATGAAGGCTTTGTCGGCGCGGCGCGATTTGGAGTGAAGATATTTTGCCATCACTTCTTTACCAACGCCACTTTCGCCCGCAATCATAATTGATGCGTTTGATGGTGCGACTTGCTCAGCCAATGCAATTGCTGCCAACATACTGGCATCTTTTGCAATCATTGGCCTTGCGTCATCAACCACCGCCGCGATAACTGCGGCAATTAGTTCAGGGTCAGGCGGCAATGGCACAAATTCACGCGCGCCAGCCCTTATTGCATCCGCCGCAATCCGTGGGTCGGTGGAAATGCCACAAGCAACCACTGGCACAATTATGTGCTCGCGCTCATTTTGCTCAATCAGTTTGGCGATGTCATGCGCGGTATCTACCATCAATAAATCTGCACCGCGACCTGAACGCAATGCCGCAGTTGCAAGGTCGATATTATCGACTTGCATCACTTTGGCGCCTCTATCCATCGCAATTTTTGAAGCCACCGCCAGAGGCCCACTCATGGAGCCAACAATCATCAAGCGCATTTTATTTTACTCCATATAATTCTAATTTGCCGCATCGCCGTCTTTAATAATTTCGGTCATGGTCACACCAAGGTGATTATCGACCACCACTAATTCGCCGCGCGCGACCAATCTATCATTGATAAAAATATCAATCGCTTCGCCGACTTTTCTATCGAGTTCAATCAAGGAGCCAGTTGTAAGTTCCAAAAGTGCCGCGACATCCATTGATGCGCGCCCCAATATTGCTTTCACATGGACTGGCACGTCAAAAACTGGTGCCAAATCCGACGCGGATCTGCCAAGACCTGCGGCTTCGCCAATCGAAATATTGGCCGCTGGCGCGCCTTCGGCTTCGAGATCCGGTAAGTCTAAAGTATCAGTTTCTTCACTCATTTTGTTTGCTTTCAAATGGTTTTTGTTTAGGGTTCGAATAAATCTAATTGCATTTCAGTTGAGTCGGCGGCGTGCAACCATTCAGTCGCGGCTTGTTCAATAGCGGCAATTGTCGCAGCTTTATTGTGACTGATTGCCCCGCCTTGCCATTCAATTGCGCAATCATAATTTTGGGTTTCGGCATCACTTTTGACGACCAATTTGCCATCATAACCCGCGTCTTTGGCAGCTTGTTCCAATTGCTCGCTTATTGACGCTGCAATTTCTGGCGAAGTTTTGACAATGATTTTTGCGCTATCGGGCAAGTTTTTCGTCGCATCATGCAAATATTGTTTGATGGTTTCTTCACCGCATTTGGCAAGCGCCGCATCGGCGATTGCAAAAGCTGCGGCCATTGCAACATCAAGGGCGTCAGTGCGCAATTGCGTGGCTTCGGAATGCAATTTTCCCAATAATAATTGCATCATATGGGCGATCGAGCGCAAAGCATCGGCACTTTGTTTTGCGGCTGCGGCAATTGCTGATTGTTCACCTTCGGCAAAACCTTCGCCGCGCGCAGTATCAATGTCGGCTTGGGTGAGGACAATTTTGCGACGCTTGGGGTCCGTTTGCACATTGCCATCAATGATAGGTTCAAAAGCGACGCGTTGGTATTTTTGCATGCCGCTCCCCTAATAAACCAACTCATCATCAGCGCCGCCAGTGCTGAGGATAATTTCGCCATTTTGTGCCAAATCTTTGGCGACTTGAACCATGCCAAATTGGGCAACATCGACGTCTTTAAGGCGAACTGGCCCCATTGATGCCATGTCGTCCTTGAGGATTTTTGCCGCGCGTTCGGACATATTGGAGAAAAATAATTGCCGCAATTCATCGGACGCGCCTTTAAGCGCAAGCCCTAATTGGTCTTTATCAACCGCACGAAGTAGTGTTTGAACCCCGCCCGGATCCAATTTTTTCAAATCTTCAAACACAAACATCAAAGCGCGAATTTTTTCGGCGGATTCGCGGTTTCTTTCTTCAAGTGATGACAAGAAGCGGTTTTCAGTTGCGCGGTCAAAATTATTGAAAATATCGGCCATTAATTCATGGCTATCGCGCTTTGAAGTGCGCGCGAGATTAGACATAAATTCAACCCGCAAAGTGTCTTCAATTTTTTCCAAAATTTCACGCTGAACCGGTTCCATATTCAACATACGGTTTATGCACTCAAGTGAAAACTCCTCGGGCAGCGAACCTAAAACCCTTGCTGCATGGTCGGCTTTTACTTTTGTGAGAATAACTGCGACAGTTTGTGGATACTCATTCTTGAGATAATTGGCCAAAGTTTGCTCGGACACATTACCAAGCTTGTCCCACATGGTGCGGCCCGCAGGGCCACGGATTTCTTCCATAATCGCATCGACTTTGTCTTGCGGCAAAATCGAATTAAGCAATCTTTGGGTTTGTTCATAAGAACCCATAACCGCGCCAGTTGTTGACATTCGGCTAATAAAATCGACAACCAATTCTTCAACTGTGGTTGATTGAACTGTTCCCAAACTTGACATTGCCTGCGAGATTTCTTTGATTTCCTCATCATCAAAATGTTCCCAAACATTTGAATGATTTTCGCCCAAAGCGAGCAAGAAAATTGCGGCTTTTTCGGCACCAGACATTTCATTATAGGAAGCGACCATTATGCGCGCCTCTCTTGTAACCAAGCCCTAACCACTGAGACAGTTTGTTCGGGGTTTTCTCTTACAACGTCTGTGACTTGCTTCATCGCATTGGCATTCACCGAGCCTTGAATCCTTGCAATATCGACTGTCGCATTGGAACCACTATCGTCGCCACTTGATGGCAGCGCATCAATGCTGGCGCTTTGCGGCAATTGCATGTTCATTGGTCCGCCAGCGAGCGCTTTATTCTTGCCGCCGCCACCCATAGAATCGCCAAAAATCCCACTTACTAATGGCTTGGCAACGAAGAAAATCATGCCCATTGCAATTATGGTAAGCGCCAATAATTGAACGCCATAAATGATGTCATTTTTGTCAAAATCAAATTTTGAAGGCGCTTTGGAACCAGCCTCCATTGCGGCCTTCGCAAACCGTATGTTGGTTACTTCTAATTCGTCGCCGCGCTCATCACTTATACCAGCAGCAGCACGGACAAGCGCAGTAATGCGCGTCATTTCATCGGCAGGTCTGGGTGCCCATGTCGGTTGTCCGCCTGCTTTCGCCGCTGGCGTTGACACACCATCGACCGCAACAGAAACAGACAAGCGAGTCACAGTTCCCGGCGCAGTCAATTGTGTTTTTGTGGTTTTGGATATTTCGTAATTTACCGTTTCATCGGTGCGATTATTATTTGATTGGTTGCCGCTTGCCGCAGCTTGCGCGCCATCAGGCACATTTTGGCCTTGGGTTACTGCATTATCGCCATTGGTTTCGGCGCCAGTTTCTTCAATTGAGCGAGTTGAGCGCGGCACAACTTTGTCGGGGTCAAAACTTTCTTCGGTTTGGCTAATCTGCGACATGTCCATTTCCGCAGTCACTTGAACTCTGGCCGCGCCCGGGCCAACCAGCCCCTCAAGCATTTCTTGAATTCTTTGACGGGTTCTTTCTTCATATTGCGCACGGCGATCATCCATCGCACCGCTGGTCGCGTCCGCGCCAACTTGGGCATTTGCCAACATTTCGCCGCGTTCATCAGTTAAAGTGACTTTTTCGGCGGTAAGGCCGGGAACTGCGGCTGCGGCCAAATTGCGAATCGCCTGAATTTGCCGTGCCGACAAAGTGCCGCGTTCAAGGCCAATCACGATTGATGCTGTTGGCGGAGTTTGGTTTTCGCTGAATAATTGGCGTTCGGGGATAACCAAATGCACTCGCGCGTTATTTACTGTGTCCAAACTATCAATCGAGCGCGCCAATTCACCTTCGAGGGCGCGAATGCGGTTGATGTTCTGCACAAAACTGGTTGAACCCAGCGCGTCTTGATTGTCAAAAATTTCATAGCCAACCGAACCTTGGCCTGGGACGCCTTCGGCAGCAAGTTTCATACGGGCTTCAGCGACTTTGGAACGGGGAACGAAAACAGATGAGCCATCGGGCGAAACTTGATATTTCACCGCAGCAACGTCGAGGGCTTCGGTAACTGATGACGCGTCTTTTGGTGAAAGACCTGAATAAAGCAGGGACTTCTCTTCGCCGCCCATGCGAAACATAATCGCGAATAAAGCGGCTGCGACAAGCCCGGTTACGCCCAAAGCCGCCAAAAGGCGGCTAGGCCCGATTGAGCCCAAAGAGGATAAAAAACGCTCCAAACCAAATCTCCACCAAGCGCAAATCGTGAATTAAGGTTTCACGTTTTGACAACTAGGCAGCTTTTTCCCACCTGAAGCGTAAAGTTCTGATTAATTTTATGAATTAGAGCTGCAAAAATTACCGATATGACTGCAAACGGGTAACCCTAAGGCCGCGCAAACCATGCCTATCGACCTGCCTTTGCCAGGAAAGAAATTCTTCCATCGACAAATTATAGCGATTGCAAACGTCTTCAAGACTAAGCAACCCACCGCGAACCGCCGCAACTAATTCCGCTTTGCGCCTTGCAACCCAACGCCCCGTATTTGGCGGTGGTAAAGTTGCCAAAGTCAAAGGTATCCCTTCGGGACCGATAACTGAAGGCTCGCGTGACAATGTGTGATCCATATACCCATACTCCATATCTTCTTATTTGGGAGAAGATACGCGAAACTTTTTAAGTTCAGCCTAAAAGACAGACTTAAATATTAGTAAGTAACAATTACGCAATTCTAGCGGCTTTGATGAAAATAAGAATTAAATCAGCCTATTAGCGTTTCATTCTTATAAGTTCGTCCAACATTTCGTCAGCCGTTGTAATGATTTTTGACGAGGCACTATAAGCGCGCTGTGTGATAATCATGTTTGAAAACTCTTGCGCCAAATCGACATTTGATGCTTCGAGTGCGCCGCCGCTTATTGTGCCAGCGCCACTTGCGCCCGATGCTTTCAAAGTTGGGCTCCCTGAATTCGAAGTCATGCGATAATTGCCCGCAGTTTCGACTTGCAAATCATCGCCATTAACAAATGTTGCCAAAGGAACTTTGAACACTTTTTTGGTAAGGCCCGAATTGAAACTTGCAATTACAAAACCTTCTTTGTCGATTTGCAAATCAGCAAGATCGCCTGATGGCGAGCCGTCTGATGAAGTTGAGTTTAACGCAGTATCGGCGTCAAATTGGGTAATCGCACCAGTGCTGGTTGCGCTTTGGCCGATTTGCAAACCAAATGTTTGCGCAGCCAAACCTGCCGATGTTGCCCATTTAGCAGTGCCAGCAGCCGGCGCGCCTGCGCTTGAAGCGCCAATCGCAAAAGGTGCAATCAATGCAGGTGTTGTCAAAGCAGTATCAATCGCGCCAGTTGGTGTGAAGGCCATTGTGCCAGTGGCAATTTGGCCATTCGCAAGCGGTGCGCCACTTGTTATGTTTGAAGAAGGTGATGCATAAACTTCAGCATACCATTGGTTTGGCGTGCCAGATTTTAAGAAAGAAACCGTGAAATTTTTACGGCCGCCAAGGCTGTCAATTACTTGGTATTGCCAACTTGCATCGGGCTGAACTGCCCCCGAAGCCATATTATTTGTTGCTGCATTATATGCGCCGGGGCTTGCAGTTAGAACCGCTGCCGCCGCCGCAGAAACTGCAGTGCTGGATTTCAAATTGCCAGTAATTGACGCGGAAGTTGTTGGCGATGCGGTATCGGCAATTGAATTAACATTGATAGAAGTTAGCGAATTAATATCCGACGAATTACCAATAACCGCGCCACTTGAATCAACTTGCCAGCCGCGCAAAGCATAACCAGCATGATTGACTAAATAGCCATCATCATTTGGTTTGAAAGTTCCGACTCGCGTGAATAATGTTTCGGGTGTTGAGTTCGCAACTTGGGCCGCTGGCGTTACTACAAAGAAGCCATTGCCTTGCACCGCTAAATCAGTTGAAAGCGATGTCGAATTAACGCTGCCTTGTGCGCCAACCAACTGACGGGTTGATGCACTGGCACCGCCTGCATTATAAGTGGTGCTTGCGCTTTGCGAGTTGACCAAGCGACTAAAGTCAGCACGGTTACGTTTGAATGCAATTGTATTTACGTTTGAGATATTATCGGAAATCACCGCCATTGCAGAAGAATTTGCAACGAGACCTGATACTCCAGCTAGCATAGCGCTGTTGATTGACATTTTTTGCTCCTAATTTATTTCTTGTTTTATTAAGAAGCATTCTGCCCACCATATTACCCGTTCCTTATATTGGAACATTGTTGATTATTCGTAATTTTTTTGACTATAAATAGTTAAAATACAGCACTTTATCAGTTAGCCACAAGCGCAATTTTAGTTATCGCGCTAAGTGCGACGCTAGTTCCGCCGATTTTCACTTTTGGTTCGTCCCCTGACAAATCGACATCCGAAATTATGCCAGTTTGGGAAATCGGAACAGCAATTGTGGATCCAGTAGCGTTTTTGGCTTCCACCACTAATTTATATTGGCCATCAACTGCGCGACCACCACTATTAGTTACGCCGTCCCAATTGAAATCATGGCCACCCTGCGCCAAATTGCCTGACACACTTCTTACCAAACGATTATTGGCGTCGAAAACTTTTAGCGTCACTTCTGATGCGCTGGTCGGCAAATTATATGTCCATTTTGCTGCGCCATTATTAAGTGCCGCCAAATCTGTTGTCGCAGTGGCTTGTTTGCCCAAATAAGAAACCGCCATTGAACCTGCATTAAGCGAAAAATTCTGCGCCAAAGAACTTAGCAAATCATTGGTTTTCATTTGTTGCTCGACACCAGTGAACTGCACCAATTGGTTGGTGAAATCTTTGGTATCGAGTGGCGACAAGGGGTCTTGTGCCCGCAATTGCGCAGTCAGCAAAGTAATGAAAGTTTCAAAATTCGCGGCAAGGCCAGTCGCCGATTTACTTGCGGTGGCGGTTGAATTTGCGGCGGCTACTGCATTGACTGTAGGCATGTTTTCTTTCCTTTAAGCGACTAAAGACACGCGAATTCTTTGCCAAACTTGTGAGTGTGGCGAAAGAGTGCGCATTAAGTCATTGTTTTCATTTGCGGCTTTTGGTGCGGCTTGGATCGCGTCGGTTGATTTTGCGGTGCGGCGTTCTTGCTGTTGGTTTTCATTGGCGGCAAAACCAGTGAAATTATTTTTTTGATCGCTGGAATTTTCGAGGTTGAAACTAATGCCGTTTTCAGCAAGTTCCATACCAGCGTCAGCCAAACTCGCGGCCAAATTATCAAGCGATTGCGAAAGCTCAGTTAGGGTTTCAGGTTTCTCAACCGCAATTACAGCGCGTAGTTTTTTGTCTAAGCCCATTTTTAGCTCAATATTTATCGCGCCAAGTTCAGCGGGGTCGAGCCTTATGAAAAAGCTCTTCTCGCCATTTTGGAATTTGCGCATCATGGTTGCCGCCAAAGCTGGCGCATCAATAAAGCGCGGGGTTTCGATTGCTGTTGCATTTTGCTCAGGCTGGTTTGGCGTTTCGGTTAGTTGCACCAATTCAAATTCGACGCTTTCAAATGCGTTGAAATCTTGGGCTAAAGTTTGTGGCGAGGTTTCTTCGTAGGGCTTATTGCCGAGGTTTGCATTGGTTTGGTTTTCATTGCTCACGACCGATGGTTTTGCAACTTCAATGCCCACTTCAGGATTTGCAACAAGTTCGTTTTGTTCTGACTCTGTCTCCACTTGCGCGGCATTAGTCGGTGTGCGGACTTTATTTTGCGCGGGGATTTGGCTGATTACTTGACGTTCGGCAATTGCGGGCGCGCTATTTAATTGAACATCAGCAGTTCGCGAAACACCAATCGCCTCTAGCGCTTTAATGGCTGCTGGTTCCAAAACGTCAGAAGCGTTTTGGTTTTGAACGGTGGGATAGATTTCGTTGTTTGAATTTTCCGCCATGGCGACAGATGGTGACTGAAGATTAGCCAATTCAAGTTCAATGATATTTGCAACAATTGGCGGAGATTCAATTACGACATTATTCTTAGGATTATTCGCGGAACTTGAAGTTATTTCATTTACCGTAAATTCAATTGGTGCCGCCTCTTGCGCGACATGAAACATGCCTATATCAAAATTTGCGGTGGCGGATTTCGCAAATTGCGAAATATCTTGAATTATTATTGGCGCAATTTGCGGTGAACTTGCATTAGCATCGCTTTCAACATTCGCGATTTTTGGTTTGGAAATCTCATTATGATTTGGAGTATTGGGCGTATGGGCCTCGGCACATATTTGGCTTTCGTTCGCACAAACTTCAGCGGCGCCGATATTTACCAATATCGACATAAAATCTTCAATTCCATTTGTGGAAGCCTGTGGCTTCTTCATTGCATTTCCTTTTGCCAAAATTGCTGACAATGGGCTTATTGCGGCCCCTAACAAATTTTCCATTCAAATACCCAATTTTTGCCGCCACTTTGTCGGGCGACTTATATGCGG
Organism: Hyphomonadaceae bacterium; assembly: GCA_009773395.1. Taxonomy (GTDB): domain Bacteria; phylum Pseudomonadota; class Alphaproteobacteria; order Caulobacterales; family Aquidulcibacteraceae; genus Pseudaquidulcibacter. The sequence goes on from WRPI01000002.1 coordinate 86,861, forward strand.
ATTTAGAAGCAAGGAGCGTGCCGCCCAATTATTGCAGTTAAGTTATTGAAAAATAACGATTAAGTGGGCGTTAACTATAGCATTTTAAGTAAATTCTACCACCCATTAGGCACAGATTGCCGAGCAGACATCTGAGAAAGCAAATGCGCGTAAGTCCTTCCCTCAAGGGAAGCACGTATTTCAATCACCAACCCCATTAATTTCTCGCACATATTTCATGGCTTAGAATTTGCAACTATTTTTGAGGAAAAATGATTAAGCACTAAACTCACTCCAGCAAGTTGGAAAAAAGTTAAATATATCAATGAAGTAAAGGAAGTATAATTTCTGTTGCGACATGAATCGGCAATCATTGCACGCCAAAATTGACCGCTTCTCGGCATATTTGGCCTATCAACTGCCCAAGTATTAAAGTCACAGGATTTTCGTCCATAAGGTTTTGAAAGCCAAAAGGTAAAATAAATGTCGATAAACTCAATTCTGAATATTGCGACCTCTGGCCTATTTGCCAGTCAATCTGGCATTAAAACAGTTTCGCAAAATATCGCCAATGTTAATACCAAAGGCTATGTCAGAGTGGAGCAGCAGCAGGAAGCACTAAACCTTGCGAACAAAAATGCGGGCGTGCAGGTTTCGAGTTTGCGCCGTGCCGCCAATCGCTTTTTGCAGGCTGCGAGCATCAATGCCACGGGGGATTCGGGCAACCAAGCCGCAAAGTCACAATATTTAAGCGATTTGCAATCATTTTTCGGCGATCCAACCAGTGCAAGTTCGCTTTTTTCCAAAGTAAACACTTCGCTTGCGGTTTTTGAAACCGCAGTTTCCAACCCGGGTTCAGTGTCGGTTCGCCGCGACATAATTTCCAATATGCAAAGCCTCTTGTCGCAATTGGGGCAAACTTCGGTGCAAATTCAAAATTTGCGCACCCAAGCTGATAGTGAAATAGGTTCAACCATTTCGCAAATCAATAAATTATTAGCCGATGTTGCTGCGATAAACGGCGAAATAACTCGTGGCACAATTCAAGGCGACGCGACTGGCGCGCAGGAACGGCAATCGCAAATTATCGACGAATTATCGCAACTAATCGATATACGCGTAGATTTTTCTGACGATGGTGTTGGCAAGATTTACACCTCCGATGGTCTGTTTTTGGCCGGCTTCGAAGCCAGCCAGCTTAATTATACGCCATCAAGCAGTGGCCAAACTTTTTACGACACAATCGGCATAACTTATGGCACCGACCCATTGCAACGCACAATGGAAACTGCGATCCAAAGCGGTAAGTTACGCGGGCTATTGGATGTAAGAAATCACGATTTGCCTGATATGGCCGAATATTTGGGTGAATTTGCCGCCAAATTCGCCGATGCAGTAAATGCGGTTCACAATGTTTCGGCGTCATTACCAGCTTTGGTAAACGCGCAAGGTGTTGATACCGGCCTTTTGTCGGGCGATGCTTTGGGCTTCACTGGGCAAACTGCGCTGGGGATTGTCGCAACCGATGGATCGTTGCAACGCAAAATAAATATTGATTTTGACCTTGGCACAATAAGTGTCAATGGTGGCCCCACTTCGCCAATCGGCGCAAGCATCGGCTCCTTTGTAACCGCATTGAATACCGCGCTTGGCGGTGTCGGTAGCGCGAGCTTTTCGGGTGGCGCATTGCGTATAACCAACAGCGTTGCTGGCAATGGCGTGGTTTTTGATGAGCCTTTGGCCAACCAATCCTTGCGCGGTGACAAAGCTTTTGCGCATTTCTTTGGCTTAAATAATTTGGTCAATTCAAGCCAACAAACATCGTTTTCAACGGGTCTCAAATCAACTGACGCCCACGGTTTTACAGTTGGTGATACATTTGAAATGCGCTTGGTTTCGCCCAATGGCGCAATTATGACCGATAAAACCATCACAATTCCTGCTGGCAATATTGGCAATATTATTACCAGCCTCAATAATGGCGCGACGGGTTTTGGTCTTTACGGCAGTTTTGGCCTCGATAACGGCGGTGCAATTCGTTGGACGCCAAATAGCGGCAATGAAGCCATGAAATTGGAAATGACCAAAGACACTGCCCCACGAACTGGCTCGACACTGGCATTTGGGCAATTATTTGGCTTTTCGCAAGGCGCAAGAATGGCGCGCGGTTCGGCACTTAGCGTTAATAGCCAAATCGCAGCAGATCCGCGCAAATTGGGCTTGGCGATGCCAGATCTTACAAGCGTCGCAATTGGCGCAATTGCCTTGGGATTGGGCGATTCACGTGGCGCGCAAGCAATTTTTGATGTCACCAAATCGCGGTTAAATTTTTATTCGGGCCTTGGTGTGCAGGGCCGCAGCATGACTTTAGGTGAATTTGTTTCATCAATTGCCGGTGATTTGGGAACGCGCACTGCAAGTGCCGAAGCCAATATGAACTCGGCACAAAATATCAAAACCGAAGCCGACACGCGAAGGTCCAATATTGAAGGCGTCAATCTTGATGAGGAATTGATAAAACTAACAGCATTCCAACAAGCATATTCTGCATCAGCGCGGATGATTAAGGCCGCAGATGAAATGTATGCAGCACTATTGGCGGCAGTATAAACAAGAATTGTAAAAGGCAGTAAAATGACAAGAATATCCACTTATAATAATTTTATGTCGGGCACTTCCGGTATTTTGGATGGGCAAACCAAAATGGCGAAGGCACAGGATCAAGCATCAAGCCAAAAAGTCGCCTCCGATTTGAAAGGCTATGGCACTGACGCAAAACGCCTTATCAATGCCAAAAACATGTCCGATAAATTGCAGACTAGAACCGACGAACTAAAAGCGATCGAGGCTCGCGCGTCAGTTGAAGCTACAGCTTTCACGCAATTTACAGATGCAGTCGATAGTTTGCGCCAAAGCATAAATGGTGCACTTGCCAACCAAAATGGTGCCGGCTTTGGCCCCGCCCTTGAAAGCGCACTGCAAGCAGCGATTAGTGCGGCGAATGTTGAATTTGCGGGGCAAAATATTTTTGGCGGCACAAGAGCTTATGATGAGCCGTTTGTGAATGCAGACCTAAATACTTTGGCTGGGCAAGTTACGACAGATGCCAATTGGATTGATACTGGCGAAAATCGTGCAATCACAATTGATGATGGCCGCACAGTTGAACTTAGCAAGTCCGCGAAAGAAGTTTTTCGCCCCTTTATTGACATGGTTGTGAACATCAGGAAATGGGAAAACTCCAATACGGCTCTTACGGGCAGGCTTAATGCGGCGCAAATCGCGTTTTTGCAAACTCAATCGGCGGCAATTGCCCCTATTCAACAAGTAGCGCTTGAAGACGAAGCCAAAGCTGGCATATTGGCCGCCGAAATCACAAATATTCGTGACATGAACGAAACCAAAATCGCGGCGTTCGATAATATTGTTGGTGACATTCAAAATGTCGATTTGGCCGAAGTCGCCGCAAGACTTTCCGCAGCCCAAACCCAATATCAAGCCAGTGCAGCAATATTCAGCCAGCTAAAAGACCTTAACTTATTGGCGTATCTAAGATAAGGGACCATTTCGACATATTTCGTTGCGAGCCTTGACCTCGCGAGGGAGAAGAAATGATGAGCGCAACAACCAACGCGACACAGCCATTGCCTTGCATAGCCTCCCCCCTATTCATAGGGGGGTGCCGAGCTTCTGCGAAGGCGGGGGGTAGCGTCGGAAGACAGGTTTCTAAAAATCACCAAATAAACTGGCTATCGCCGCTACCCCCCAGTCTCGTTTCACTCGACAGCCCCCCTATTAATAGGGGGGCGGCTAAGCAAGGTTTGCTTGTGGCGGAGTTGGCTAATGACAATCCCTGACATCGACCTTGGTTTCACCAAACCGCGTGCGCAAACCCGTGTTGTGGTTGCAATGTCGGGCGGGGTTGATTCCAGCGTTTGTGCGGCTTTGGTTCATGCAGCGGGCTATGAAGTCATTGGTATTACGTTGCAGCTTTATGATCACGGCGCTGCAATTGCCAAGAAAAACGCGTGTTGCGCTGGGCAAGATATTTATGACGCCAAGAATATTGCTGATGTTCTGGGCTTTCCGCATTACACATTGGATTATGAAAGCCGTTTTCGGCAAAGTGTAATGGAAGATTTTGCCGATACTTATGTGCAAGGCGCAACGCCAATTCCCTGTGTCCGTTGCAACCAATCGGTAAAATTTACTGATTTGCTCGAACTGGCGCGCGGACTTGGCGCGGATTGCATGGTAACCGGCCATTATGTCGCGCGGGTGGGCTTTGAGGCCGACGCAAAAATGCACATCGCCAAAGACAAAAACCGTGACCAATCATATTTTCTGTTCGCCACCACCCAAAAACAACTGGACTTTTTGCGCTTTCCATTGGCTGAAATTGGCAAGGATGATGTGCGCAAAATCGCCCTAGATTTTGGCCTAAATGTCGCCGATAAGCCCGATAGCCAGGACATTTGCTTTGTCCCCGATGGCAAATATCAGGACATTGTAGTTCGTCTAAGGCCGCAAGCTGGAAAAGCTGGCGAAATTGTTCATATTGACGGGCGCATTCTCGGTAAACACCAAGGCATAATCAATTATACTGTGGGCCAACGTCGTGGTTTGGGGATTGCTGTTGGCGACCCGCTTTTCGTGGTGGCGCTAGATGCCGAAGATGCGCGGGTGATTGTTGGGCCGAAAGAGGCGCTTAAAGTTAAATCACTCACCCTCAAAGAAGTGAATTGGCTTGGCGAAAAATTGGCAAATGAAGACGAATTAGAGGGGCGTAAAGTTTTGGCACGGGTGCGCTCTACTCGCCCGCCAATTCCTGCCACTTTATCAACCAATCTCGGTTGGCGCATAATTTTTGACGAAGCCGAAGAAGGCGTGGCCCCTGGGCAGGCTTGCGTGCTCTATGACCCTGAGAGCGCAATGGGCGATTTGGGCGAACGGGTTTTGGGCGGCGGGTTTATTGCTTCGACGCAGAAGTTATTTGAAACATAAAAGGCAAAAAAACACTTTCTTTGAAGCTTGGAATGAATTAGTTTCTGTTCTTAAGCTCGATTGGCCACTTTGGTAGGTTGATGAGAAATGGAGATTTTTCATGAAAAAGTTTTTATTATTAGGTTTTTTGGCAATCGGCGCAATTGCCGCCACAACTGACGTAAAGGCGGCATCACGCACTGTGCAATGTTGGGTGACAGATGTCGGCGCATATCCATGCACCTTCACGCCACTTTACCGCGACGGTAGTTTCAAAATCAGTGCGCGTGGACATGACACATATATTGTCGAAATGAATGGCAGCGGCACGGCGCACGTTTTCCTGCAAATCCGCGGCCAAGGCAGAAACATTTCACTGCCCGGCATTTATTATCGCGATAGAGCCGACCGCGCCTGCTGGGCCAATTACGACCCCGCATTCAGGATTTGCGCGCGTTAATTCCCCTTCGGCTGCGCTGGTGGTGGTTGGCAATTTGCGGTTTGCCCTGCTGCTGCCGTGCCGGCTGCACCGCCAATTGCATTGCCAGTAATTCGGCCCAATGTGCCGCCCCGATATTGCCCAATACCGCGCCCTATCGCTGCGCCAAGGCCGCCGCCAGTTTGCCGTGCATTTTCGCAGGCTGCATTATTATTTGGGTTAGTTTGTCCAGCTTGCGGGTTCGCATTGCTCGGCGCATCAGCTGGCTCATCACTTTCGTATGCGCTAGGATTGCCACGACCACCACTCATATCGCCCATACCAGGCATGCCGAGCATTAAGGTCGCCATAGTTTTATTGCGAAAACGCGCCGTCCATTCTTGTATCCAAGGAATATTTACGTCCGCTGGCCTTGCGGGATATACCAAATTGGTTTCGTCGCCATAGCCAATGCCGCGCACCATTACCATTTGTGTATTGGCAAAAATCCCGCGTGGAATTTGGCAGCTTGTTTGCGTTGGCGGCAAAATCGCGCGCTCTTGCAAAAAGCGGGTGATGTTTGAAGGCCGCAAATAATTGACCAAGCCACTGCCCATATCGGGAACTTCGGATGCTGACCACATGATCATTTCGCCGTCATTTTGACCCACTCCGCGCATACCAAAAGCATTGAAGAAATAGGCTTTTGCACCCGAAACCGAATTCCAATTAAGGGTTATCACATCACTGGTAGCGCCGCTTGAGCGTAAACCTAAATCGCCCATGAAATCTTGTGCCGCGCTGATTGCAAAATTAAGGCTTGCCGGGACATTGGCGCCGCTTAAAGTGTGATTGCCAAATAATGACGCATCAGTGGCAAAATCGCGCTTATCGCGGGCATTGGGCCAATTCGAATCCAGTTCATTGCTTCGATAACGCTCACTTTCACCGCGCGATTGCATGGCGGCCAAAGTTGAAGCCATTTGTCCGTTGCGTATTTCAAAAATCCTCGGTTGCCCTTGGCGGACAGTTGGGCCACAACCCCAATAAATGCTCATTTTGAAATTTGGCATTTCGGCTGGTGCACGTGGCGTTTCGTCCTCATGCCTTGGCGCAGGCGCAGTGGCAGGAGTTGGAATCAAATTCAATGAATTGCCCAATTTTACACCTTTGGGGAGTGCTTGAACCGCATTGATTTGGCGCGGAAAATCCTTGTGCAATATTGACATATCGGCGTGTTTACCAGCACCGCCATTATATGCCTCACCAAACATATTATTATCACCGCCGCGCCCGAAACCAAATGGCATGGCTGGCATCATACTGGCACCGCCATTAGAAACATCCATCCAATAACTGACGGGAGCTGGCACAACGCGCTGGGTAACCGCCTTCTTCTTCGCCGCCTGGCCAATTGCGGGGGACGCTACAAATGCCTGCGCCAAAATCAAGCCAAAGGCGCCAATTGCGGCAATTCCAAGAGCAGTATTGGTAAAAAGTCTGGCTTTTTGGTTTTTAGTAAAATCGCGCATTTGCTTAGCCTCCGAAATCAAATTTCAATATTCGCAAAACTAGCAAACAAATCCACCCTAATAAAGCGAAAAAATTGTGACGGATAATATGTCGCGGCACCCACCCATGCAAAGTGCCGACTCACAAGTCACAGTATTTCTTGCTTTTGAACTGGCGCGCCATTATCAATTAGCAATCGTCCGAAAAGACTTCACCGTAGAAACGCAAAATGTATCAACAATTAAGATTCGCAGGTAGCTTCCAAACCAAGTTCCCAATGCCCAAATCGCGCAAGGAACAAGCGCAAGCAATTATTATGATCGCCATTGCCATTATTGCCGCGGGCCTTTTTGATCCGATTCGTGAATTCACTACGATGGCTTTTGGTGACAGTGCCGATGCCCAATATATTGAACATTTTGAATATCGTAACCAAGGTCCACATTCTCTTGTTGGGGTTTATGCGTTCAAAACTGACGATGGCGGGACATATGCTGCAACCAGCAAAGTAAAACATAAATCCGAAGCCGCGATCCCCAAGACCGCAAAAGTTGCCTGGAAAATCGGAGAACCACAAAAGGCAATTGTTTTGCGCCAAGGGCCAAAAAATTATTGGACGGCTTTTGTTGGTATTTTATTATTGGCCAGTGGAATATGGCTTTTCAAAACCAAGGCTAAAATTGCTTGAATTATCGGCACTCATTTCACGCAGGTAATTTCGCCGATGTGTTAAAACACATTGTATTGGTCGCGGCGCTCGGAGCCATGCAAAAAAAGGACGCTGGCCTTTTTGTGCTCGACGCTTTTGCTGGTTGCGGGGTCTATGATTTGCACAGCGAGCAAGCGGCGCGAAGCCCAGAGTTTCTTGAGGGCATCAATAAAATATGGGACGCAAAAGCGGCCTTACCCGCTGCAATAAAAAATTATCTCAATGTCCTTGATGAAGCAACCGAGGGTAAAGAGCGCTTTTATCCAGGCTCGCCATTTTTTGTGGGTCAGATGTTGCGGGATCAAGACCGCGCAGTTTTTAACGAACTTCACCCACTTGAAAAATTGGAATTGGATAAAAATCTAAGTGACTTACAAACCCGAAATGGCAAAAGGCGTGTCAAAACTACCCAAATTGACGGATATCTGGCAATTAAGGCCAATTTACCGCCGCCCGAGCGTCGCGGCCTGATTATTATTGACCCGCCATTTGAAATTGCTGGCGAGTTTGAGCGTATGGCCCTAGCCTTGCAGCAGGGCCTTAAGCGCTTTGCCACTGGGGTTTTTATGTTGTGGCATGCAGATAAGGATGAAAATGCAGTCAGGAAATATCGCCAGGCAATCAAAAGTATTGGCAAAGAAGCTTTGATTATTGATTTGCGGATTGCGAAGGAGGATGGAACAACCGGCCTAAAAGCCAATGGCCTAACCATAATAAATCCGCCGTTTGGCTTGGAAGCGCAGATAGAAGCCACCAAATCCGTGATTTGTAAATTGCTCGGTAAAGACGAAAGCGCAAAAATGGTCATAAAACTCTTAAATTCATAAATTAGAAGCTTCAAATAAATGTGTAAAACATGCCACAGTTGCTTTTGTGCGCAGGGTTTGCCATAGTTAATTGTCTGCTTGGGAATATTTGAGTGAATTTAATTGGATTTTGATAAGAAACGAAAATGAGGATAGAGCAATTATTTGCAATATCTGTGTTTTAGCATGTGGCAGATGAGAAGGGACCTTGCCAAAAGCGGGGTTTGAGTTGCAATCGGTGAAGCACTATTGACGCGTTGCGCGATAGTTTTGGGGAAGTAAATGAATTTCGACGACGATGATGGTGATTTTAAGCCAGAAGATAAGAAAAAGAAAAGCCGCGAGCGTGGCGGTAAAGAAGGATTTGATCCAAACGTAGAAGCGCCACCAAGTTTTGGTGACAGACCCCCTCGGCGCGATTTTGGCGGCGGCGGCGGTGGTAATTTTGGCGACAGACCCCCAAGGCGTGATTTTGGCGGCGGTGGCGGCGGCGGCGGCAACTTTGGCGATAGACCACCAAGGCGCGATTTTGGCGGCGGCGGCGGCGGCGGCGGCAATTTTGGTGACAGACCCCCAAGGCGCGATTTCGGCGGCGGTGGCGGTGGCGGCAATTATGGCGATAGACCCCCAAGGCGTGATTTTGGCGGTGGCGGCGGAGGCGGCAATTATGGTGATCGTCCACCGAGGCGTGATTTTGGCGATAGGCCACCAAGGCGCGATTTTGGCGGCGGCAATGAGCAAAATGCCAATCTTGAAACCATCAATGGCGTTGTGAAATTTTTTAACGGCGAACGCGGTTTTGGCTTTGTTTCACCTGAAGGCGGCGGCGCCGACGTGTTCGTGCATATTTCGGCAGTGCAACGGGCGGGCCTAGAAGCGCTTGAGCCAAATCAAAAAATCACTTTCCAAATGTTGCCAGATAAATTCGGTAAAGGTCCAAAAGCGATTAATATTGGTTTGATTGCTGAAGATGGCGGAACTGAAGCAGCTGCTGCGGAAGAATAATCTGTTCCACAGCGCAATAATTAAAGGCCTCCCTCGGGGGGCCTTTTATTTTGCCCGTGGTGCTTCAAGCCGATAGCCGCGCCTCGATACCAAGACATTCGGGAGCCTATGATTGCTCTCAAAAGCCCGATAAATCGGCGTTAATTGTTCAATAATTTGCCGATTGCTTTTAGTTCGTGGCTGCATTGAGTTGATGGCGTTTAGCTCATAAGGAAAAATATGAAGCGGCACCGCATTGTGACGGTTTGCGAGTGCGGCATAAACTAAAACATAAAGCTCCTCTAAATCCGTGTCGGTTAATGAAATGCCTCCACCCTGGACGCAGGTCGCGCCAATAAAAAGCGGATTTTGCCCGCGCCCGCGTGCAGCATCAAAGGCGTTGGGATAATTTGTCCTTAACCGCAAAAAATTGTCCGAAGTAGTTTGCAATCCCGTACGCGCAATTGCATAAATGCCAATTGGGATATTGGTCCTCGCGTTTTTGCCTGATGGCGAGCAAAGCCGATAAGTGCGAACTAGACGATAAACTGATGCATTATTCGCCACCCAAACTTCGAGTTTTCGCCCTTGGGTGAATACCCGCAAAAAAGTTTTGCTGCCAAGCACGCGTCTTTGCCCGCGCACCATAAATTCCAAGCGAGAATAATTGCGCAAAATTGCTTGCCGAGCGACTTGGGAATTTGCCGTGCGTGCAGGCTGGGAAATAGAAGGGCTGGCAATTCCAATAAATATTGCCAAGAAAATAAGCCAAAAAATATGTTTCACACTGCGGTTCATGTGTTATTTGCGCCCGTTAAAATCTTTGGCAATTTGAAAACAATATCTTCGCGCTTCACTTCGACTTCCTGTAAACTAACATCAAATCGCGCACGACATGCCTGCAATACTTCAAAAACCAGCGATTCAGGTGCGCTCGCGCCCGCAGTTAATGCCAGCACTTTGACATTGTCAAACCAGGCCCAATCAATTTGCCCCGCATCGTCAATCAGTTGCGAAATTGGCACGCCCTCTCTTTGCCCAACTTCCTTGAGCCGTAATGAGTTTGAGGAGGTTTGCGAACCAATAACAAGGAGCAAATCAGCAGTGCGGCTTAGCGCTTTTACTGCTTCTTGGCGATTGGTTGTGGCATAGCAAATGTCCTCTTTATGCGGCTTGGAGATATTGGGGAACCGCCGTTCCAAAATCGTCACAATCCCTTTAGTATCGTCAATCGACAAAGTAGTTTGCGTTACATAGGCCAAATTATCGGGCGAATTGGGCGTAAGGTTTTCGGCGTCCTCAGGAGTTTGAATAAGTTTAACTTGCCCTTCTGGCAATTGCCCCATTGTGCCAATTACTTCAGGGTGGCCAGCATGGCCAATAAGCAGTATTTCGCGCCCAGCGGAGTGATGGTGCGCGGCCTCCACATGCACTTTGGAAACCAAAGGGCAGGTGGCGTCCACGAAAATCATATTGCGCGATTTGGCGTCTTCGGGCACAGATTTTGGCACGCCGTGCGCCGAAAAAATCACCGGCCTATCAACGGGGCATTCGTCCAATTCTTCAACAAAAACTGCGCCCATTTTGGACAATTTATCAACTACATATTTATTGTGGACAATTTCATGGCGCACATAAACTGGCGGCCCCCAACGAAGCAGTGCGCGTTCGACAATTTGAATTGCCCTATCAACCCCCGCACAAAAACCGCGAGGTGCTGCTAATAGGATGGTTAATGCCTTTCTTGCCAAGAATTAATCTCCCAATTGCGCTTCGGTCTTGTGGTAAAGCGGTCTTGCTTATAATGGATGATTTAGTTTACATTGTTTGTATAAAGTCCGCGTCATTATTATGCATAATAAGATGCGGTTTGTTTTCTGCACTGGTTGATATTAATGCGTAAGTTTGCCCTTTATTCGATTTTGGCGTCAGTTTTGCTGATTTCTTCGTGCTCGTCCTTTGGAAAAAGGGACAGGGCTGCGCAAGCTCCCGAGGCTGAAGAAGCTCTGCCAGCGCCATCTACCGCACCTGCCGATGGCACGGAACGGATTGATCATCACAAATTACCACCACCTAAAAAGCGTGGCTTTTTTTCGCGCGCTGCTAGGGCAATGGGCGGTGACAGCAATACCGCAAATGTGGGTCCATGTCCGGCAGTTCGTGTGCTTTATGACGCTTCAAGGTTTGTCGAAATTGATGGGCCCGAAGTTTTCGCCAATGTCGGCTTCACTGGTGAAATTCAAGATGTGGTTTCGTCATGCCGCTATATTGGCTCTGACCCGATTGAAATTGGGCTTTATGTCGATATGGCGCTGGGCCGTGGCCCAAAAGCGCAAGGTAATCAACGTGATGTTGGTTATTGGGTGGTTGTGACGCGTAAAGATCTTGCACCAATTACCAAACAGTCTTTCGTCGGTAGAGTGGTCTTCCCTGAAGGCTCAGACAGAGTGCGCCTTGTTACGCCCGAAATCGCAATCAATATTCCGCGCGCCAATGCCGAAATTTCAGGCGCCAACTTCGAGGTTTTGGTAGGTTTTGATTTAACCCCGCAACAACTTGAATTTAATCGTGATGGCAAAAGATTCCGCGTTGATGCGGGCTTCACCCAATGATTTTGAATTGAGCAATGCAATTACAGCAAGGCCAATTGGCCAAAATTATCGGCCTTAGCCTTGGCAATGCTTTTGTTGCCATTGGCTTGCCATATGAATTGGGCCAATCGGGCCGCGCAACAAAACGAGAATTTGGTGATTTTCAATGCAATGGCGCAATGGCTGGCGGCAAAACCTTGGGTAAAAACCCGCGCGAAATAGCAACCCAAATAGCGGCAATGATTGCGGGGCAGGCGGGAATCGAAAAAATAGAAGTCGCTGGCCCTGGGTTTTTGAATATTTTCCTTGAACCAACCCTGCTTAATAATCGCGCCAATGAAATTCTCGATGATGACCGCGCTGGCGCTGAAATTGTGCCAGTTCCGCGCAAAATAATTGTCGATTACGCTGGTCCAAATGTTGCCAAATCCATGCATGTAGGTCATTTGCGAGCGACAATTATTGGTGATAGCTTAAAACGCATATTCCGTTTTCGCGGCGATGAAGTGTTGGGTGATGCGCATTTTGGCGATTGGGGCTTTCAAATGGGGCTTTTGATTGCCAGTTTGGCGCAAGAACAGCCTGATTTGCCCTATTTTGATGAAAACCATACGGATGCGTATCCAGAAATTTCGCCAGTCACACTCGCGGATTTGGAGCGGATATATCCGCAAGCCGCCGCAAAAGTAAAAGTCGATGAAAATTACCGCGACAAGGCGCGTAAAGCGACTGCGGAGCTTCAAGCGGGTAGGGCAGGTTATCGCGCACTTTGGGCACATTTCGTAACTGTTTCGCGAGAGGCATTAAAACGCGAATTTGCAGCTTTGGGCGTAGAGTTTGACCTTTGGCTCGGCGAATCCGATGTTGACCACCTTATCGCCGATATGGTTGAAGATTTGGCCAAAAAGGGCATTTTGGTTGATGATCAAGGCGCAAAAGTTGTGTTTGTCCATGATAAAATGGTGCCCGCCAAAGATGGTGGTGAGCGCCCAAATGTGCCGCCATTATTGGTGATTTCCTCCGAAGGCTCGGCGATGTATGGCACGACAGATTTGGCAACGATTTTGGATAGAAAAAACCGTTTCCAAGCCGAATTAGTGCTTTATTGCGTGGATCAACGCCAATCGGAACATTTTGAAACTGTATTTCGCGCGTCAGACAAAGCAGGCTATTTGCGGCGCGACCAATTGGAACATATTGGCTTTGGCACCATGAATGGCAAAGATGGCAAGCCATTCAAAACCCGCGAAGGCGGTGTGTTGAAATTGCATGACCTTATCACAATGGTGCGCACTAAAGCTGCAGATAAATTGCAAGAAGCGGGTGTCGCCAAGGATTTGCCGGCCGAAGAACGCGCGCAAATCGGCGATATGGTCGGCATTGCCGCGCTTAAATTTGCCGATTTGCAGAATTTTCGTGGCACGTCCTATGTTTTTGATTTGGATAAGTTTTTATCTTTCGAAGGCAAGACTGGGCCATATTTGCTTTATGCCTGTGTGCGCATAAAAGCGATTTTGCGCAAAGCTGCGGAGCAGGGCGTGATTGCGGGCGAAATTATGATTGCCGAGGAAGCCGAGCGAGAATTGCTGCTGACGCTGGACGGCTTTGAATTGGCATTATCGGGCGCATATGAAAAACGCTCACCCCATATTTTGGCGGATCACGCCTATAATTTGGCCGGTGCATTTTCAGCATTTTATGCCAATTGCCCAATTTTGGCGGCAAGCGATGGCGCGGTTCGGGCTTCACGTCTTGCACTTGCAAGCGCAACTTTGAAACAGCTTGAAATTGCTTTGGATTTGCTTGGGATACAAGCGCCTGAGCGAATGTAAATTCGCGTGAAAATGGGCGACTAGTGCGTCAGTGTCGCTTTGCTGTATGTCCAATACAGCCTGCGCTAGCTTCCTGCTATTCCCCTCATTTTGGCGCGAATTGTTGAAGCCTGTGAAAATGGGCGCCTAGTGCGTCAGCATCGCTTGCAAACTTCTCAATTGCGCATGTTCTAACGAGATGTCAGAGCTAAACACGAGTATTGCGGACGAAAAAACTACCATACGCCACGGGCAAAAAATGCCATGGTCACAGGTATTCATGCTGGCGTTCTTTTTGCTATTAATTTGTATTGATTTCATTTTTTCCAATCCAACTTCATTTGACGATGCAATCCGTATCGCAATTTTCTTAGTCGTAGCAATTGCTTACGCGATTATTATTTTTCAAAGACTTAAGTTGACGAAGGAATTTGGCGCTTCGCGGTTCCTCGTAGAAGATAAGGCTTCGAGGCAATTCAAAGAATCGAATGGCTGTGCACTAATGGTAGCTTGGATAGCGTTTTTCTTTTTCGCTAGCTTTTTTCTTGCGCCAAAAATTGATTTGGATTTACCGGACTATTCTGCGTTTCTGTTTATTTTGGTAATTGTCTATGGCGAATTTGTTGTTTTAGCGAAGGAAAAAAAGCGCTCGAAAGCCTCTCAGACGAAGATAAAGGGTTTTTGAAAGCTGGAAATAGCATTATTTTCTAATCAATCGCGCCAATAAACCGCATTTGAATTGTCATCATTCCGCGCTATGATTCCCCACCATAGCGAGAGGTCTCTTATGCAAAATATCGAAAAGTTCATCAAAGGCTTGCCAAAGGCCGAATTGCATTTGCATTTAGAAGGCTCGCTTGAGCCTGAAATGATGTTCGAATTGGCCGCGCGTAATAATATCAAAATCCCGTTCAAAACACCCGATGAAGTGCGTGCTGCTTACAAGTTTTCAAACCTTCAAGAATTTTTGGACATTTATTACCAAGGCGCGTCGGTGCTGGTCACCGAGCAGGATTTTTATGATCTAACTTTTGCCTATTTAACCCGCATGAAGGCCGATAATTGCAAACATATCGAGGTTTTCTTCGACCCGCAAACCCATACCGATAGGGGCATTGGTTTTGATGTGGTGGTGGGTGGTATTTCGCGCGCTTTGGCCGATGGCAAGGCAAAATATGGCATTACTTCGCGCCTCATCATGTGCTTTTTGCGCCATTTGCCAGAAGACGCCGCTTTCAAGACATTGGAACAAGCCAAGCCCTACTTGGACAAAATTATTGGCGTTGGGCTTGATTCTGGCGAAGTGGGCCATCCACCTTCAAAATTCGCGCGGGTTTTTGCGGCTGCGCGCGAACTTGGGCTTAAAATCGTTGCCCATGCTGGCGAAGAAGGCCCGCCCGAATATATTTATGAAGCGCTCGATTTATTGCATGTGGACCGCATAGATCATGGCAATCGTTGTATGGAAGACAACGCATTGGTGGCTCGGATTGCGAGTGCGGGTTTAACGCTTACGGTTTGCCCATTGTCCAATTTGGCATTGTGCGTTGTTAAAGATTTGAAAAAGCACCCTCTGCGCGAAATGATGGCGGCAGGGCTTAAAGTCACAATAAACAGCGATGATCCCGCCTATTTTGGCGGCTATCTAAACCAAAACTATATTGAAACCGCACAAGCACTTGATCTAAGCCGCGATGAAATAATTACCTGCGCCAAAAACTCTTTTTTGGGTTCTTTCTTGCCCGATGATGAAATAGCCAAGCATTTAAGCGACATTGAGGTATATTGTTTTAGTTAAATTAGTTCATTTAGGTTTTTGCCGGATTAACATAGGCACTCGGCATAGTTTCTTGGCCCAATCGGCTGTCGGTGGGCAAAGCCAGTAATTGGTTTTCATTACTCTCGAATAATGCTCATGCAAGTTATCTTGAAAAATTGGTTCGTGGTGGGAAATTTTATTTCTCAATGCTACTATTTTTGTTATTTCTTGACGAAGTTTCTTTCTATCAAATTTTCCCGTTGATTCGGTGAATATATTCACGAAATGTTTGCTCCAAATGTATTGGTTATATCTATCGCCGAGCATTGCTGACCAAAAACCAAAACTTAGACCAGCCACGATACGGCGATTGTTAATTTGTTTATTTGAATTCATTATCCTTTGGATAGTGATTTCAAGGTCGCGCAACCGCTCGGATTCGATTGCCTTTCTGAATCTTGGATGCTCCCACCAATTTTCGCCAAAACTCGAGACAAGCCCAGCATTTATCTTGTTTCTTAAGTTGACTTCAACTGTTTGAATTATTATGTAGAAAGCCTCGCATAATAACGTGTTCCACATATAAAGTTTTAGTGCCCTCTGCTTATCTTGGGCGGCCACATAGAGGTATTTGGACAGCCTACCTTCGCTGATAGATTGGATTATTTGGTTAAGGTTATCCTCATCAGGTTCTTCGTAGCGTATCATGAAGTACCACACATCTGCAGTCAGTTAATTAATTGTAATACCCTTATTATGACTTTTTTAATTGACAAGTGTTATTGATGTTATTAGGAATAGTTTCGTGAGCTGGAAGTTGTCACTGTTTCATACGACCCCAGACTGAATAGATCCCCCGGACAGCGTAAGCCCTCCGGGGGTTTCGCTTTTGGATAAAGTTGCAACTAGTAAGTATCCGCAAACCCTGTATTCTCAACATCAATCGCCAAGAGTTTGATTGCTTATTCTCACTTAGGTTAATCAGGATTAACCTAGGAACCACTCTTACTGAGCATTGCCGTGAGGTTAATCTAGGATTAACCTAGTAACCACTTTAACACTGCACGGCCATCGTCCAGTTGCTCTTTCAATAGCTTAAGATAAGTATTAAACGTATCAACAATATCGGTTTATGGTTAAACCACCAATTCCCTAGTAATTTCACTAATATTTTTCGCACCGCAGAGTGCCATGTCGCGCAAAAGTTCGGATTTCAAGATTTCCAAAGCGCGTTCAACGCCAATCTGCCCAGCCGCGCCAAGGCCGTATAAATAAGCACGGCCAATTGCCACCGATGTTGCGCCCATGGCCAATGCTTTAACAATATCGGTGCCGCGCCTTATGCCGCCATCAAGGATTATCTCGGCGCGGCCTTTCACTTGTTCGGCAATTGCGGGTAAAGTGTCAATTGTTGCGGGGGAAGTGTCCAATTGCCGCCCACCGTGGTTGGAAATCCAAACTGCGTCCGTGCCAATATCGAGGCAATTTTGCG
Organism: Hyphomonadaceae bacterium; assembly: GCA_009773395.1. Classification (GTDB taxonomy): domain Bacteria; phylum Pseudomonadota; class Alphaproteobacteria; order Caulobacterales; family Aquidulcibacteraceae; genus Pseudaquidulcibacter. The sequence goes on from WRPI01000002.1 coordinate 103,905, forward strand.
CGTCTTTGGCGGTTGAAATACCTTTAATTGCAAAATTGCCGCCCCATTCTTTGCGCATCCATTCTGCGTCTTTCCAAGTCACAGTGCGGTCAAATTGATTATTGATGAATTCTATTATTCCACCACCATCGGTCTTAATATGTTTGAAATTCGCGGCATCGATTTTGCCGCTGCTGACCATATCCATCAAATAGGCAGGCCGTGACAACATCTGGGTTATCACACTTAAGTTTGGTTTTGGTGGGATTGTGAACTTATTGCGGGGGTCACGCTCGCGATTGCCAGCAACTGGCACGTCGACAGTGAGGATTATGCCGTCAAAGCCAGCGGCCTTTACGCGCGCTATGATGTCCTTCACCACGCCCCTATCTTTCCATACATAAATCTGGAAAAATTTTGGCCCCTTTGTTGCCGCCGCTACATCTTCAATCGAAGTTGAACCAATGGTCGAAATTGAATAAGGAATGCCGAATTTTTCGGCGGCTTTGGCGACCGCAATTTCGCCGCCTTTGGGGCTAAAAAGCCTTGAACTTGCGGTAGGCGATATAAAAAACGGCAATGCCGATTGCGCACCCATTACCTTGGCATTGGTATCAATTACCGAAATATCGGTTAGCGCGCGCCACACCAGCGAGCGGTCCCGAAAACGAGAAATATTTCTCGCCAATGTGATTTCATCATCGGCCCCACCATCAATATAATCAAACACCATTTTTGGCAGACGCTTTTTTGCCAATATGCGTAAATCGGCAATTGAAATTGCATTTTCTATAGACATGACAATATAAGTCTTTCAATAGGAACTGAAGTTGGCAACACATTATGCTAAACGATCTAGTGAATACAAGTGCAAAGGGCAAAAATATGAACAAGCGTAATTTGTTAATTGGCGGCGCGGCAACAATTGCGGCGCTTGCAATTGGCGGCGGCATTTACATAAAAAAGAAAACCGCGCCACCGCCAATTGGTTTTGAGCCAGATCCTGAATATGTCGCCAAGGCGCAGGCGCTGATTGCCGCTAACCCGATGATTGATACCCATGCCCACCCGGGTCGCACTTTTATTCGCGATAATGAAAATACTTCGCTGCCGCTTTTATTGCGCCTTTTGTCTGGCAATCGGACTAGCGAAGATAAATCAGTTGCGGACATGAATGGCGCGGGCATGGCGGCGGTTGCATTTGCTGGTGTTGCCGATTTTAACGTCATTGGCTTCCAAAAAGGCGGTGGGCTTGTATCCGCGCGCGAATTTAGAGAAGGCGAGGCCATCGCCAGCTATCGACGCCAAATTGATAATCTTCGTGATGCAATGGGTGCGAATGGAGTTGATATTGCGCTAACGCCTGCTGACATTCGCGCAGCAACTGCGGGCGATAAAGTCAAAGCGATATTAACAATGGAGGGCGCGGATTTCCTCGAAGGCAAATTGGAACGCCTGAAAGAAATATATGATGACGGTATTCGCTCGGTGACAATCGTGCATTACCGCGCCAGCGAAGTTGGCGATATCCAAACCCAAGCCCCAGTGCGCGGCGGCTTAACTGCGTTTGGCATTGAAGCTGTGAAAGAAATGCAGCGCTTGGGCATGATAATTGATCTCGCCCACGCATCGGAGCCAACTGCATTCAAAGCGCTTGAAAATATCTCGGTGCCAGTAATGCTCTCGCACACCCATTTGAAAGGCGGCCCTGCGGGGGATTTCCCACGCTTTGTCACTAATGAACTCGCGCAGGCAGTTGTCAAAAACGGCGGCATTATTGGCGCTTGGCCTACTGGTGTTGGCATTACCACGCTAAAAGGCTTTGTCGATAGGGTTTTTGAACTTGCCGAACGGGTTGGCATTGACGGCATTGCAATTGGCACCGATATGGACGCAAATTACAAACCTGTTTTGACCAAATATGCTGATTTGGTGTTAGTGGTATCCGAGCTGTTACGCCGTGGCTTGAGTGAAATTGACGTTGCCAAATTCATGGGCGGCAATTTCTTGCGGGTATTTGATAAAGTTGTAGCAGCTGCGGCGAAATAATGCTGGCGACACAGAACCAAGGTGCATTGGCGGGCATAAAGGTCGTGGAAATGGGGCAGTTAATTGCTGGCCCATTTTGCGGACAATTATTGGGCGATATGGGCGCTGAAATTGCCAAAATTGAACCGCCATCGGGTGACCCAATGCGCGAATGGGGCCAAGGCGATGTGCCGACTTGGTTTCGGGTTTTGGGGCGCAATAAATATTCGGTGATGCTCGATTTGCGCACGAAAGAAGGCCAAGAAACTGCGCGCGATTTGATACTCAAAGCCGATGTATTGATTGAAAACTTTCGCCCTGGCACTTTGGAAAAATGGGGTCTTGCGCCCGAAGCTTTAATGAAAGCCAACCCAAAATTAATTGTCGCGCGTATTTCTGGCTATGGGCAAACTGGCCCTTACAAAGACGGCACTGGCTTTGGTGGGGTAGCTGAATGTATGGGCGGCTGGCGCAAAATTGTTGGTGATCCGGATGGCCCACCAGCACGAATGGGGGTCTCAATCGGTGACAGCTTGGCTGCGTCTTATAGCGCTATGGGCGTTTTGGCGGCGCTTCATGTGCGAAATCAAACTGGTTTGGGGCAAATAATTGACACCGCACTTTATGAAAGCGTGCTGCAAGTCATGGAAGCAATGATTCCCGAATATGCCGTGACAGGGCATAAACGCACCCGCACGGGCGCAATATTGCCAAAAATCGCGCCTTCAAGTGTTTATCCATGTTTGGACGGTGAGTATATGATTGGCGGCAATGGCGATGCGATTTTTGCGCGGCTTTGCGATGCCATGAATATGTCCGAACTTGCGCAAAATGCCCGCTATAAAACCCATTTGGCACGCGGCGAAAACCAATTGGAGCTTGACGAAATAATCGCAAGCTGGACCAAAACCAAAACCCTAGACGAATTATCGCAATTGATGCAGCAACATGGCGTTCCCGCAAGTCGGCTGTTTGATGCCGAAGATATGCTGGCCGACCCGCATTTTGCTGCACGAGAAGCCATCATCAGTGTGCCTGATGAAATATTGGGCGAAACCAAAATGCAAGGCACTTTCCCCAAATTATCGCGCAATCCAAGCTCAGTGCGCCGAGCGGCTCCCCGCGAAATTGGGCAAGACACTGAGGAGATTTTGGCGCGCTGGTTGGGGCAGGGCTAATAACTCCGATATGTTCGCCAAAAATCAAGGAAATCTCTTACTCAGGTCTTTCACTATAAATCGGTTTTACTGCTTCGCATTTGACTCTATGCCTGCGCGAACCAATTGGAATAGCAAAATCAATAATATGGCAATCAGAAAATGCGCCGATCGTTCCATTTAGAATGAAAATGTCGTCAAAATATCTGTGCTTGTCAAACACGGGAGTGCCCTCACTGTCGTTGAGGAACTTCCCATAGGCCAAAAGCCCCACACCTTCACAAAAAATGGCCCATTGTGTTTCATGCACAATGTCACCACCTTCTCTGCCGTCAGTTATGTCATTGAACATCCGTACACACTGCTTCATAGTGGAAATTTCGATTCGAGCCGTTGAAACGTCGGATTTGATTGTCGGAGCCCAATCGTTGGGATCGAAAGACAAAATTGGCCTCCGCATTGAACTTTGACAAATTGAAAGTTCTTTCGATATAGAACAATATCCAATATTATTTGTTACAGACGGAAGCGTATCATTCTCACCAAACTCCATCATAAGCGGTCCAGTAACCATGATTTTTTCGTCTGCCGAAAAGCGAGCTGCTAATACGCGCATGACGCTAGTATATTTAATTGTGTCTAAGTGGGCTTCATTGACTTGTGCAGTATTACTACCCGAACATCCCAACATGAATCCTAGGGTTATTAGGGATGAGAAACGAGTAATCCGCATTTTATCGCAATTCTTTTCGGTGACATTTCGATGGCATGAAGTGAAATATAGCTAAATTTCTTTCCTTTCTTATTAGGGCTAGACACGCTGATATTCAAGTCGAATTGATACTTAAGGAATTATTTCTCTACCGAGTTGCGATTTAAGAATTATGCAATTGCTAATGCTTCGTGTTAGCGAAAAATGAGATTTTTTGGCGACTTTGGTTACGCGCGACTTATCTCAACAACCGCCTCGCATTGGTTTTCGGAGAGGAATTTTCACTTTTGGAAATTTCTGCCTCCATAATTCCTGTTAGAAGGCAATTTTTCTATTTCAGGGCAATATCTTTCGATATATTTGATTTTTGCAGGATTAGTATTAAGTATGCGGGATACTAAATCACATTTTCCGCTTTCATCATTTTCGCTATCGAATGAATTCATTGTTCTTAAAATTACCTCGTTGTCATTGCTATTCGCGATGATCTGACGCGACCATGCTGGCAGCGGCTCCATGTAAGAATTTGCGTCGTAAATAGTTTGCATATGAACCCCTGTGAACTTATTCAAATCACCAGCATGAAAATTAAGGCTATCTCCATGCTCTTGGTCATAAAGGAGCATTTCAATTGTCTTAAGTTTGACCCTCGAGCCACTAAATATAGTCTCCTTCTCTGCAAGAATAAAACTAAAAAACCTGATTTGCGTTTTCGCTGGCAATATTGAAACAACCGCTACCCGATGTTTAGGTAATACATAAATAAAAAATGATGAGTAAAATACAACACTTAACAGAAACGACCCGATTAAACTCGTAACTGCAACAAGCATTCGTTTCATAATTTTGCGGTTAGATTTGAAGGACATGACTTTGGTATTGTTTCTAAACTAAGAACCCAAAAACTCCATTTGAAAATGTCTAATTCCAATTGAAATCAAAGCGCTCTAATCCCCCACCCTGAACTGTCCAATTTCCACCCCTGCGCCGCGGCCCCTTTGGGTTACTTCAACTACAAAACTTTGTGAGCTTTCATTGGGCATTCCCCAATTGCGGAACAAGTGAACGGTTACCGAAGTTGGGCCATTGGGATCTAATCTATCTGCGGCAAAAACATTGGCCAATACTTTGTAATTGCCGTCGGGTGCGTTACGCAGCAAATATTCTTCGGGGCCATAACCACGGGTCATGTCATTTGACAAGCGCCCACCCAAAGCAGTGCGCGGGTTAGAATATATTGCGCGCTCACCACTTGGTTCATCAACCCACAAGTCCATGTCGGTTTTATCGGTATTCCATTCCAAAATCACCCGAATATCAACGGCCAAAAGCGCGGTGAGCCTTGGGTCAAGTTTTTGCGCCAAATCTGCATTGCTAACGCCAAGTTCATGCATGCGCGCAATAATGTGGTTGGCCTCCATCAAAGATATCAATTCGATGCCATCATAATCGCCACTTGTTGGTGTGAGGACAATGCGTTTTAGTAAGCCAAGTGCATATTCCAATTGGGCAATTGCGACTTCCTTATTGATGCTGCGTGAAGCATATTTTGCGTCGGTTGCGGTGGCGATCGCCAAGGCCAAATTGCGCAAAGATTGCGGTTTATTGGGAGTGATTTGCAGGATTTGCTCATTCAACCATATTGCATCATCATAAGCACCATAGCGCAATAAGCGCGCGGCAAGAATTATTTTGGTGTCGATTGTCGCGGATGAAAGTTCAAGTGCATTGCGTGCCATGGCTGCTGCGCCTGTTTTCATATTATTGCGCCACATCCATTCGGCGACATCGAAATAAAAGGCAGGTGCGTCGCCGTATTCGCGTTCTTGTGACAGGAATGCAGCCCTGAACGCAGCACCATTTGTGCCCGATAGCGCCCGCAAATAGGGCCGATCGGGATTCCAAGTCGCGGTGCTTACCGCAATATTTGAGGTTTGGTTTCGCGGCGCAGCTCCACCGACACGGCTTACATCTCGAACGTCACTTTCGCCACGCGCTGGATTGGTTTGCGGCGCTGTCGCGCGTTGTTCCCTTGCGCTTTCGCCGCGTATCGTGCCGTCAATTGCGGAAGGCGATGGAGGAGGAGGCGGCGCTGGTGGCGGAGGCGGAGGAGGCGGAGGCGGCGGAGGAGGCGGAGGAGCTATTGCTTCTGGCGGAACCGGACTTGGACGCGGCGTATCATGCCTTGTGCCAGTCACAACAACGCTGTCTTCATCGCTGCTCGTCCGCCCACGCCCAAGCGCATCTTCGGCGGAATTTGCTGGTTCGTTGCCACGATTTTTGCGAATTGTCGCAAGGTTCGGAAAATCACTATTCCACCAAATTTTTTGCTCATTCCAAGCGCTCAAAATTCGCCCAAAACGCGCATCAATTGCAATTTGCTCTCGTCGCGCAATTTGACCCTGTTCAATCACATAAGAGTCCCAAATTGCTTTGCTTATTGAGCGTGGGGGTTCGATTTTGTTTATCGCATAATCGCGGCCAGTTTCCAAAACGATAAAACTATAATCTGGCGTGGCGACATTATAGCGCCGTGCCAAAGCGAGCGTTCTTTCGCGGTCTGGGTTATCGCTGGCCATTTGTCTGTCAATTTGTTCGGCCCCCCAAATCGCGCCCGCGCCATTATTTTCAGATGCGCGAATATTTGCCAAATCAAATGGTAATCTGCTGTCATTGATATTCACAACCAAGCGATTGGCTTGCGGTTTGGGGCCAATAATTCGATATTGATCATCGCCAATTGGGGTAATCATATAATCGACTTCATCGCCAGCTTCAGTTTCGATTGAATAAAGCCGCAATGGCCTTGCAATTAGCCGTGCCAAAGCATCTTCAAGGCTTGTTGTGCGCAAATCAATGAAGCCGCCGCCATTGCGACCAGCAAGCCCATTCAATAGCCCGCCATTGGCACGCGCCGATGAGCTTATAGTTTGCACTCGGCAGGGCCAATGGCGCACGTTAAATTGATCAATATTTATTTGACCATCAGACACCAAAAGACAAATATCGGCGCGGGCAGGCAAAAGCCTATCAAGGCCGCGAAGCCGTGAAGCGCCTTGATATTCGACATTCGCCAATGCGCTTAATATTGTTTGCCCTGATGGCTTTTCAAAATGGGCAATTCGTGGTTCCCCATCGGAAAACAAAATCAAATCGAGGTTTTCAGGTTTCGCGCTGTCAATATAATTGGCGATTAATTGCGCTTCTTTTTGTCTGTCATCGTCGCGGCGTGACCTCGATGCGTCCCAAAACACCCGAACGCTTCGCACATTTGCTGTTACGGCGGGTTCGGCGGACATAGTGAAGTCAAAAAATTCTTCGCTATTTTCGTGTTTTGAAATTGCGATTTGGTTGTTATTTGCAAGGCCACCAATAACCAAATTGCCCTCAAGTTTAATGTCGCTTTCGCGCACTAAATTTGTGGATGCGCGTGAGGTGGGTTCAGTTGAGCGGCGAATTACAAAAGCCATAGGCATATGCAATTTACGGGTATTTCTCGCGTCCACTCGTGCATTCAATGGAATTGCCTGTCCTCTATCCGATGTCAGTTCAACATTAACCGCGCCAACTTGGGCGGCAGTGGTTAGTGGCAATCTGTAAATTCCATCGGCACCAATTGGCGTAACATAAGAAAGCGTGATTTTGCGGCCATTATGCGGGAAAATTGGAAATACTCGTGCGCGAAATTGGTTGGCTGCGTTTACTTCGCCAAGGCTTGGATCCACGCCGCGCCTTAGGTTTTCTTCATAAGCTTCTTGGGCTTGCAATTTGGGCTGCAATACACCGTCAGTCATAACGCCGTTTACATCAAGGCCATAACCGATTACCCGGGCGCCAACTGGCAAATCAATTGTGAAATCGCCTTCAAGAGTTTGGCCAGTTGGGTTGGCGAAATCAATGACAAAAGTGGTTGTCGCCAAGCTGCCGCTGATGTTGATTTTGATATCGAGGCTGCGAATTTGCAGCGAATTTGCAATATCGACTTGCCTATCGGAGGCAATATTATGCGCCTTCAAATCAAGGGCAGGGCGGGTGGGCGCGGTTTCATCGCGACTGGGCGCAGTCTCGGCTGCGGCATTTGCGGTAATTGGCGCGCCAATGCCGATTGCGACAAACAAGCCCAATGCGAGAATAAGGTTCTTGTTTTTTATCGATTTAGGCATTTTGGGCTCCCGAACAAAATATTTAATAGCCGAACATCGCGCCCAATTTTGTCAAGAATAAGTCACCTTTAGGGCAATTTCGGTCAAGGTCAGCTTCAACACCAAATTATTTGGTTTTTAAGAAGCCGAATATATTTTGAAAGCCCATGGTGCCAAGGTGTGAGTGTCATCTGCACGAAATTCCACTTCGTCACCATTTTCAAAGTCCTTATATTTTCCATTCACGAATGCATCAGTCATTTTGAAGCTTACTGGCGAACGGGAAAAATTGAAAACCGCAACGACCTTATTATTGCCTTTCATGCGTAAAAAGCTGAAAATTTGCTCTGGTTTATCATTTTCAATTTTTATCATACGCGCACCCCAAGCCCCATTATGCAAGGCAGGGTTTGCGGTTTTGAAGGCGGCGAGTTTTGTAAATAATGGTGCTAAATCGCAGTCTTTCCAGATAATTTCGTCTTTTTCAAAAAATGCGAGGCGTTTGGTGTTGCACGCTTCCTGGCCATTATGGATAAGCGGGATGCCTTCGCCTATAAATGATAAAGCAATTGCGGCAGGTAAAGCATCGCCAAAAGCTTCATATTGCGTCGCTTCCCATGCGTTTTTATCGTGGTTTTCCGTGAACATCATACGCATGGCATCAAGCGGCCAAGCGCTTTCATTCCCCGAATAAAAACCATAAAGCGAAGTGGCATTGCCTTTGCCTTGGGCCAATTCATGCATGGTGTTATACCAATCCCAAGCATAAGTTGCATCAAATGCTTTGGCGTGAAGACTTCTATCCTGCCATTCGCCGAGCATAAAGACGGGCCTGATTTTGTCCATTTGGGCGCGCGCTTCTTCCCAAAAATCGGTCGGCACATAGCCAGCAACATCGGCACGATAGCCATCAATCCCAACTTCGCGAACCCAATAAGTCATGGAGTCCGTCATATATTTGCGCAAATCAGATTTGGAATAATCAAGATCAATAATATCGGACCAGTCCCACCAAGGCGTTGGATGATAATTGCCATTATGGTCTTTTTCCCACCAATCGGGATGCTGCGCCATCATAACATTGTCCCATGCAGTGTGATTGGCAACCAAATCCAAAATAACGTGCATATTTTGCGCATGAGCCGCATCAACAAATGATTTCAAATCAGCAAGCGTCCCAAATTCGGGGTTTACGGCCCGAAAATCCTGCACAGAATAAGGGCTTCCTAAACTGCCTTTGCGGTTTTTGACGCCAATGGGGTGAATTGGCATCAGCCAAATCACGTCAACACCCATGGCCTTTAAGCGCGGGATTTGGACTTGCGCTGCGGCAAATGTGCCTTCCTTGGTGAAATGCCGCGTGTTAAGCTCATAAAGGACGGCGTCCTTGCTCCATTCAGGATGCTGAACCTGCACATATGGTTTTGGTTCGTAAACATTATTGCAAGCAACATTGGTGGCGATAATTATTGCAAATAAAGCAAGTTTCTTGAACATTATTCACCTTTATTTTCGTCAATTCGCAACATCGCCAAGCCCGCACAAGCCATAACAATGGCTGCAAATGCCATGGTCCAAATTGGTTCGGTTGGGAAAAACGCTTTAAGGACACTGCCCATCAATGTCGCAACAATCAATTGGGGGATAACGATGAAGGCATTAAATATCCCCATAAATATGCCCAATTTATTTTGCGGCAAAGATGAAGCCAAAATTGCATATGGCATAGCAAGAATTGATGCCCAGGCGATGCCGACGAATATTTCTGACACCAAAAGTAGTTTTGCGTCGCGCAAAACCAAGAAACTGGCGTAACCCACTGCCCCAAGCAATAGACAAATCATATGGGTCTTAACTTTGCCGACTTTGCTAGTTAACCAAGGCAAAAGCAAAAGCGCCGCAATTGCCGCCACGCCATTATAGACGCCGAACATTATTCCAACCCAATTGCCTGCTTCGTTGAAGGCCGCCGACTTGGTGTCACTTGTGCCATAAAAATATTGGGCAACAACTGGGGTGGTATAAATCCACATAATAAATAACGCGGACCAAGAGAAAAATTGTGCTACCGCGAGTTTTTTCATAAGTGGCGGCATGGCCGAAAAATCACCAACAATTTGCGCCAAAACATTATTGCTTTGACCAGATTTTGCTAGATAAACCGCAATTATTCCAAGCAAGCCGTAACCCGCAAATAGGCCACCCAATAAATAAATTTCTTTTTCTAAAGCCAGCCGATTTGTTGCGAAAATTATGCCAAGGCCCAAAATAATTAGCGCCAGAAAAATGCCAATCGGTTTTTGCGCCAAATTGCCACCCAAAACTTCGGATTTTTGAGTTTCAGAGCTTTCAAATGCCGCCATTTCATCGGGGCTATATTCTTTGGTTGTGAAAATAGTCCAAAGCACTGAGAACAGCATGGCTGCGCCGCCAAACCAAAAACTATATTTGACGCTATCAGGTATGCCATTGCCGACCGCTTCATTGGAAACACCAAGCATTGTCAAAAATGGCGGGAAGGAAGAACCAACCACTGCGCCCACGCCAATAAGCGCGGTTTGCACTGCATAGCCCGCAGCATGCTGATCCTTGCGCAACATATCGCCAACAAATGCCCTAAACGGTTCCATGGAAATATTGATTGACGCGTCCAATGCCCAAAGCATCATTGCTGCGAACCACAAAACCGGCGCATATGGCAATACAAAAAGAGAAATTGCCGCAAGTATTGCGCCAGCAAGAAAATAAGGCCTGCGCCGACCCAAGGCTCCCCAAGTCTTGTCCGAAAAATGCCCAACAATTGGTTGAACCAAAAGCCCGGTTAATGGCGCTGCTGCCCATAATACTGGCAAATTATCCAAACTTTCGCCAAGTGATTGGAAAATTCGCGACATATTGGAGTTTTGCAAGCCGAAGCCAATTTGTATTCCCAAAAAACCAAATGAGATATTTATAAGGCCGCCTATGCCCAGCTTTGGCTTTTCCATTGTTTCACTCCCATAGTAAATTTTCGTGTTAATTTTCGCAAATTTTGTAATTTTTTGCGATTCGTGCCTGCAAATCTTTTAGAATGCAAGGAAATTGTTTGCAAAATTTTGCAAATTCGCCGTTTGTGGGCATCGAAATGGGCACAAGCAGTTGATTTTGTTCAGACATTGAATTTGTCTGCAAAAATTTGCAGAAATTGCACTTGAAAAATCTTGCAAATTTTTGCATGAAAACTGTGTGAAAAATGCAATACCAATGAGAAATAAGAGTAATTATTGTGAAAAAACCTGCAAATTTGCAATAATAACGCTAGACTTTGCGTAAAAATCCCCTATCCATGTCGGGTCAAGTGCCTTTTTGTAATGCAAAAATTTGCAATAATTGGGTTCGGATACAATTACAATAAATGAATTTGCAGAAATTTTTCGCAAAACATGTAAACTGGGAGTTACAAATGAGGAAATCAGCAACAAATCTGGGAATCTATGGTCGTCGCAATATATTGGGTGCAAGTATGTTGGCACTTAGTGCATCCTTGATTGCCAATGGCGCGATGGCGCAAGAAGCCGCGCCAGCAGCGGGCGAAGTAGTGATAGTGACTGGTATCCGCAAGGGGCTGCAAGATTCTGTCAATGCAAAAAGGGTTTCCACGCAAATTGGTGATGGGGTTAATGCCGAAGATATTGGCAAATTGCCAGATGTTTCGATCGCAGAATCAATTGCGCGTTTGCCAGGTATCGCGGCGCAGCGCACCAATGGTCGCGCACAATCACTAAGTGTTCGCGGTCTTGGCCCTGACTATACTGTGACAACGCTTAATGGTCGTGAGCAAGTTTCAACTAATGACAATCGTTCAGTTGAGTTTGACCAATATCCATCAGAACTAATCAATGCGGTGTTTGTTTACAAAACTCCAAACGCTTCGATGGTAAATCAAGGTGTTGCTGGTACTGCTGATTTGCAGACTGTGCGCCCTTTGACTTTTGGTCGTAGAGTGTTTGCAGTTAGTGCACGTCGTGAACAAAATAGCGAAGATGCCGCAATTGGTGGTTATGAGAATTTCGGCAACCGTTTTTCGGCGACTTATATTGATACTTTCATGGATGGCACAGTTGGCGTAGCGCTTGGTTTTGCCCATACTACTTCACCATATCAAGCCACAAAAGATGAACCTTGGGGTGACGGCAATTTAGCAAGCCAAAATGGCGCTTTCCTCCCCGGCGGTCAAAAGAACCAAGTTCAATCGTCAAATCTAAAACGTGACGGCCTTATGGGTGTTCTTGAATTTAGACCTAATGATCGTTTGCATATTACTATTGATGGTTATCACTCAGATTTCAAAGAAATTCAGCAAATCGCCCGTCTTGAATATCCTTTGGCATGGGGCGGTGCGACTTTGGCGTCGGGCGTCCTTTCGTCTGATGGCAAATTCTACAATTCCGGTACATTCACTGGCGTAAAAGTTATTGTCGAAAATTATGCAAATCGCAGAACTTCGCAAATTGATGAAATCGGTTTTAACTTAAATTACGACATTAGTGATAATTGGTCAGTAGCGATTGATGCTAATAGCCAAAGATTGAGCCGCACCGATTTGATTCTCGAAACCACTGCTGGCACTGGGCCAAATGGCGTTGGCGCAAATGACACCGTGAATTTCCTTCGCGGTGCCAATAATTCATACACAATCACTGGTGCATTGGATTATACTAGCTTTGACAATATCTTCCTAACTGATCCTAAAGGTTGGGGCGGTTCGGCTGGTCGTGCGGGCTATGTTAAAAATCCAACTATTGATGATGAATTATCAGCAATCAGGCTTTCGGCAACTCGCACAATTGAATCTTCTTTGTTAGATTCAGTGACTTTTGGCTTCAACCAAACTACCCACACCAAGTCCAAAGTAAACCGTGAAGGCGCGATTACGCTTCCGGGTCTGGTAAGCCAAGCCCAAGTGCCGGCTGCTTATCGCCGCGGCACAACCGATGCGTCATTCCTAGGCAATGGCAAAGGCATGATCGCTTATGATGCGCTCGGCCTTTATGACAGTGGCTATTATGGTTTCAGTGCTTTCACTGGCGATAATGATAAGAAAAATTGGAGTGTCGATGAAACAATCCAAACTGCTTATATTATGGCGAATATTGACACTGAATTCGCCGGTATGCCAGTGACTGGTAATGTCGGTTTGCAATATGTCCATTCAGATCAATCCGCGACTTCGGCATTTGTTAGCGGCGTTGGCGGTTCAAGATATGTAACCGACGGCGCAGATTATAGCGACACATTGCCAAGCATCAATTTGAACTTTGAAGTTGCAGAAAATCTAAAGGTTCGCTTAGGTGCAGCCACAACCATCGCGCGCCCACGTATGGACGATTTGTCAACTGGCACTGGTTATGGCGTAACCCTAAATACAGGCGTGCCTAGCATTTTCCAAGGCTCACCTAGATATTGGTCCGGTGGCGGTGGTAATGCGCAATTGCGTCCGTGGAAGTCGAATTCATTCGATATTTCAGTTGAAAAATATTTTGGTCGTAGAGGTTATATTTCAGCGGCGCTATTCTATAAAGACATTACGTCGTTCATTTATAGTGCGACAGTCCTAAAAGATTATACTGGTGCGCCTTTGCCGGCATATTGCTATGATGCAGGTGGTGCTCAAATATTGAGTGGTGGCGTATGGATATGTTCTATGGCTAACACGAACCGTATTGGCACCACTGGCGGCCAAACCAATGGTAGCGCTGGTTACATAAATGGTATGGAGCTTGCACTTTCATTGCCATTTGAAATGATCACTCCTGCGCTTGACGGCTTTGGTTTGATTGCTTCGGCTTCGTTTAACAACTCAAGCATCAACCCAACTGGCACTGGTGAAGTAGCCATCCCGGGCCTTTCGGAGCAAATTATCAACACCACTATTTATTACGAAAAACATGGTTTCTCAGCTCGCTTGAGTAATCGTTATCGTGGTGATTTTGTTGGTGAAGTTCCTGACTATACCAACTCATTGCAAACTCGCAATGTTCGTTCAGAATCAATTCTTGATGCTCAGTTAGGTTATACTTTCCAAAGTGGCCCTGCGAATGGACTTAATTTGTCGTTCTCAGCGTCCAACATCACAAATGAACCTTTCTTCATGTATCAAGGCGACAATGTGGTTCGTGAAGAAAAATATGGTGCAACTTATATGTTTGGTGCCAGCTACAGGTTCTAAAAGCTCCTTATTTGGAAAGCACAGCTAACTAAAGACACCTGCTAAACCCGTATTTAGCAGGTGTTTTTTTGCCAAAAATCTGCAAGATTGTTTCTTCAAGGGGATACAAATGTCACAAACGAATATCAGAGAATTGGTGATTGTTGGCGGCGGCACTGCTGGCTGGATGACGGCGGCGGCAATTGCCAAAGTTATGGGGCCACAGGTCAATATAACTTTGGTTGAGTCGGACGATATTGGCATTGTTGGCGTCGGCGAAGCCACAATTCCACCAATCAAGCTATTCAATGATTTGGTGCGGATTGATGAAGATGATTTTTTGGCCAAAACCCAAGGCACTTTCAAATTGGGCATTCAATTTGTTGATTGGTATAAAAAAGGCGAAACTTATTCCCACGATTTTGGGCCAATTGGCAAAGACCTTGGCTATATTCCATTTCATAATTACTGGCTGAATGAGCATCGCAAAGGATCCAAGCACAGCCTTTGGGATTATGGCGTAAACAACCTTGCCATGCGCCAAAATAAGTTTGACCGTTTGGCCATGATACCAAACTCACCATTGCCAGGTATAGTTCACGCATTTCATTTTGACGCTTCGCTTTACGCCAAATATTTGCGCAGCATTGGCGAGAAATTGGGGGTAAAGCGGGTTGAAGGCATGGTTTTGGGTGCTACGCTTAACAGTGAAAATGGCTTCATTGACCATATAAACATGAAAAATGGCGAGAAAATCGCGGGCGATTTTTTTGTCGATTGTTCGGGCTTTCGCGGGCTTTTGATTGGCGACGCTTTGCAAACTAAATTTGAAGATTTTTCAAATTGGCTGCCAGTAAATCGCGCCTTGGCTGTGCCGTGCGAAAAAACTACACCGCTAACGCCTTTCACACGCTCAACCGCGCACAAGGCTGGTTGGCAATGGCGCATTCCGTTGCAACATCGAACTGGTAATGGCAATGTTTATTGCGCCGATTTTATGAGCGATGACGAAGCCCATGATCATTTGCTACAAAACCTTGATGGTAAGCCGCTTGCGGATCCGCGCTTGATAAAATTCACGACTGGACGAAGGGCAGATTTTTGGGTCAAAAACTGCATTTCAATTGGGCTGTCTGGTGGATTTTTGGAACCGCTTGAATCGACGGCAATCCATTTAATCCAATCGTCAATAAATCAACTAATTTCGTTTTTCCCGCAAAAAGGCGAAAACCATGCGGCAAAAGCCGAATATAACCACTTATTGAAAAGTGAATTTGATTATATCCGCGATTTCATCGTTCTGCATTATCACGCCAATGAAAGACATGGCGAAAAATTCTGGGACGAAATGCGCGCAAAACCAATCCCCGATACATTGGCGCATAAAATTGAACTTTTCCGTGAAGCGGGCGCAATCAGCACAAACCACGAAGATATATTCAAACTCTCAAGTTGGGTCCAAGTGATGTTGGGTCAAGGCATTATGCCCGCCGCCAACCACCCTTTTGTAAACACAATTGCACCCAAGGATTTGGAAAATTACATGAATGATTTGCGCACTATTATGGGCGCTGCAGTAGAAAATATGCCCAGCCATGAAGCATTTATCGCGCGCCTTTGCCGTGCACGGCCAGAATAGGCGGATAAGGCGCAATGTTTAAGCTTAACCCAAATGCCAAAATCAGCTTCCACCGCGTCGGCCATGAAGAACAACCCTTATTGGTGATTGATGATTTATTGCAAAATCCGCAAGAATTAGTGGAATATGCAAAAAATGCCAATTGGAAAAACCCAAAGGCGGGCCTGTATCCCGGTATTATTGCCGAACCACCAATGCAATATTTGCAAGAAATTGCGCTTAAATTAAAAGCTGAAATGTGTGTGGCGTTTAATTTCCCTGCCCATTTGGCTTTGAGCGCGACTGGTTTTTTTGCGCTAACCACAAAGTCGCTTGAGGATTTTGACCCCTGGCAAAGAATTCCACACCTTGATCAAACCGATGCTGATAGCGTTGCGATGGTGCATTATCTAAACCCCAACCAAACTGGCGGCACCGGTTTTTTCCGCCATATTCCGTCGGGCTATGAATCCGTCAGCCAAAACCGCCACAGCGAATATGTGGACGAAATCAATGCTTGGTTTGCCAGGGATTCAGATAAATTAACTGATTACGCGGGACCAAATACACCGAATTTCGAAATGATTCATAATGTGCCATTCAAGTTCAACCGCGCTTTGATTTATCCGTCATATGTCCTGCATTGTGCGCTTTATGACGGCAGCCAAATAGACACCAATCCCGAAACGGGTCGCCTGACCGCAAACAGTTTTTGGATTCCCAAATATGTGTGATTTTGGTGTCTTCAAAACTACCAATCATAACAGCCTTTTGCAAATAGTTGCAAAGATGAAATCTTGGTAAGAATCCGATAAAATAAGCGAAAACTATTTATGAGACGCAACAAATGTCGCAAATTTTACATCATTTTGCAAAATTCACGGTGGACAGAGCATTTTTTTTATTGCAATGTTGCAACCTTGAGTCAGCAGTGATTTTAATGGAAAAATTGCTCGTAAATGGTGCCAGAAGAATGAAATATTTGCTGAAAATTCTAGCTAGATTTGTGCGGTATTTTTCGTTTACGAAGGGTCGCCAACAGGCCGCCAAAAATAATGTTTCGCGCTTATTTGTAATAAGCCTCGCCGTCATTGCAGTCTGCGCCCCAAATTTAGCCTGGACTGCGCCAAAATCCGTCCCTTCATATATTTCAAGGCCGCCTGAAGATGAAGTCACATATTTTATGCTGCTCGATAGGTTCGCAAATGGTGATGTGTCAAATGATAGGGGTGGCTTGACTGGCTCTCGTCTGCAAACTGGCTATGACCCAAGTTCCAAAGGATTTTACCAAGGCGGTGATATTCGTGGGCTTATTAATCGTCTCGATTATGTGCAAGGGCTTGGCGCAACTGCCATTTGGCTCGCGCCAATATTTAAGAATAAACCAGTGCAAGGCCCAGCCGGGGACGAATCTGCTGCCTATCACGGCTATTGGATTACGGATTTCACGACAATAGATCCGCATTTTGGCACCGAGGCCGATTTTCGTGAATTGGTAAATGCGGCCCATGCACGTGGCATGAAAGTCTATATTGATATTATTACCAACCACACTGCCGACGTGATTTATTCGCGCGAATGTGTGGGGCAGAATGATTGCCCCTATCGCTATATTGGTGATTATCCAAACCGCGCCTACACGCCTTTTGTGCCAGCAGGCGACGAACATATCAAAAAGCCCGAATGGTTGAATAATCCAATATATTATCACAATCGCGGCAATAGTAATTGGCACGGCGAATCTGGCCTTTACGGTGATTTTTCGGGTCTTGATGATGTCGCAACCGAAAACCCAATTGTGGTCCGCGGCTTTGTTGATATTTACAAATCCTGGATTGATAGGTTCGCCATCGACGGCTTCCGCATCGATACCGTCAAGCACGTAAATCCCGAGTTTTGGCAAGTTTTTGTTCCGGCAATTCGCCGCCATGCCCAATCCAAAGGTATTCCCAATTTTCAAATTTTCGCCGAAGCCTATGTTGATGGCGTAAATCCGGGTGGGCTTGCTGTTTTCACCCATCGTGATGGCTTGCCTTCGGTTTTGGATTTTTCGTTCCAATCGGCAATTCGCAATGTCTTGAGTAGAAATCAATCAATCGAAAATTTTGAATTCCTATATGCTGGGGACGTTTTGTATAAAGGCGGGGCAAGTGCTGCGATGCGAATTCAAACATTCACCGGCAATCATGATATGGGGCGCTTGGCGATGCTTATTCGCAAAGACAATCCAAATATGGAAGCCGAAGAAGTATTGGCGCGAGTGAAACTTGCCAATGCGATAATGATGTTTGCGCGCGGCGCGCCAGTATTATATTCGGGCGATGAACAGGGTTTCACAGGCGATGGAGGCGACCAAGACGCGCGCGAAACCCTTTTTGCGAGCCGCGTTGCCGTCTATAATGACAATTTGCTGCTTGGCAGCAACCGCACAACCGCAGTTGATAATTATGATATTAACCACCCACTTTATCGGCAAATTGCACAGATGGCGCATGTGCGCGGCGCGCATTCTGCATTAAGGCGTGGCCGTCAAAAATTGCGCGCAATGAGCTATAATGGCCACATATTAGCAATTTCACGTTTCGAGCCAGTTTCCAACAAAGAATATTTATTATTGTTCAATACGGCTTCAGAAGCACAAACCCAGAATATTGAAGTTGAAAACACTACGCGCAGTTTTGAAACATTATTAGGAAATTGCCCAAATGTGGTAAATACAGGGCATGTGGTCCAAGTGCGTTTAGAAAAATTTGAATATGCAATATGCAGAGCGAGTAATTAGGCCCAAAATGAATAGAATTTCTGTCGCAGTTGAAATCCAAAAAATAATGGAAGAAACCCCTTGGTGGAGCGGGGCCGCAATATATCAAATATATCCACGCAGTTTTCTTGATACTGACGCAGATGGCATTGGCGATCTTAAAGGCATTACCGCAAAACTTGGCTATATTTCCTCGCTTGGCGTTGCTGGCATTTGGATTTCGCCTTTTTTTGCATCGCCAATGAAAGATTTTGGCTATGATGTTTCAGATTATTGCGCAATTGACCCTATGTTTGGGACTATGGCGGATTTTGACGAATTATTGGAAAAAGCCCATGCTTTGGGCCTCAAAGTAATTATCGACCAAGTTTATTCGCACACCTCGGATCAGCATGAGTGGTTTACTCAAAGCCGCTCGTCAAAATCCAACCCCAAAGCTGACTGGTATGTATGGGCAGACCCAAAGCCCGATGGTTCACCGCCTAGCAATTGGCAATCAGTTTTTAACGGCAGTGCCTGGACTTGGGACGCGCGGCGGTGCCAATATTATTTGCATAATTTCCTCGAAGAACAACCAGATCTCAATTTACATAACCCTGAAGTTCAAACCGCGATTTTGGATGTTGCACGCTTTTGGCTTGATAAAGGCGTTGATGGTTTCCGCCTTGATGCCCTTAATTTTGCGATGCATGACCCGAGTTTTTGCGATAACCCGCCAAAAACCACCGAAGGTCCGCGCACCAGACCATTTGATTATCAAGAGCATATATATAATCAATCGCACCCCGATATTGTAAAGTTTATTGAGAGACTAGCTGGCATAATAAATGAATATGAAGGTCGTTTTACTGTCGCAGAAGTCGGCGGCGAAAACGCTGCGGCGGAAATGCGGCAATTTATTCACGGCGATAACCGCCTAAATACTGCCTATGGTTTCACTTATTTATATGCTGAAAAATTGACACCAAGATTTGTCAAAGCTGCGATCGAAAACTGGCAACAATCGGGCGATGAATATTGGCCAAGCTGGGCATTTTCAAACCATGACGCGCCGCGCGCCGCAAGCCGTTGGGCACAAGGCCGCGATATCGGCAAAATGGCGCGGTTGAATCTAATATTACTGGCTTCGCTGCGCGGAAATATTTTCCTATATCAAGGCGAAGAATTGGGTCTTGAACAAGCCGAAATCGGCTTTGAGGATTTGGCAGACCCTGAAGCTATCGCAAATTGGCCAAAAACTTTGGGTCGTGATGGCGCTAGAACGCCTATTCCTTGGAATGAAAAAACTGCAAATTCAGGGTTTAGTGGCGCAAAACCGTGGCTACCAATTGATGCACGCCACGATGAAAAAGCCGTATCGGCGCAAAATGATAACCCCGATAGCGTTCTAAATTGGACAAGGGAAGTTATGGCATTGCGGCGTGAATATGAAGCGCTAATGATTGGAACAATTGAAGTCGTGGCCGCCGATGACAATTTATTGGCATTGCGCCGCCAACATGGTCGTCAAGAAATTCTTTGCGTCTTTAATCTTGGTTTTGAAATTGCTGATTATGCTCTAGGTGAAGAATATGAAATTATCGCTTTAACCAATGGCGCCACGCAAGAAAAATTGCCGCCTCTGGGTGCATATTGGGCGAGGCTCAAATAATTACGCTACCCACCGCATGAATCTCTGACAATTAAATCGGTTGGCACTCGTTCGGACGGTATGTCGGAGCTGCCACTGGCGCTCAATAATTTGGAAACCAGAATTTTCCCAGCTTTTTCAACATTTTGCGAAATTGTCGTCAAGGCTGGCCGCGCGAATCGGGAGAATTGCACATTATCATAGCCGACCACCGAAACTTGTTTGGGCACAGCAATTCCCTTGCGCGCCAAAGCCCGCATTGCGCCAAGGGCAATCATATCAGACGCCGCAACAATGCCATCAAAATCTATGCCTTCGCCCAATAATTCATCAATGCTGGCTTCACCCGATTCAATATCGAAATGAGTGGCCAAAACCAATTTTTCATCAATCGGAATTCGAGATTCTTTGAGTGCCTCAACATAGCCTTGATGTCTTTGCATAACTTCAGGGGCGATTGGATCGCCAAGAAAAACTATGCGCTTGCGACCTAATCTTATTAAATGCCGCGCGGCCCTTCGGCCACCAACGAAATTATCCGAACCAACCGAGCAATAAGTTTGCCCGGGAAGCTCTGCGCCCCAAACCACAAATTTGCGTTGGCTCGCAGCAAGTTCGTTAAACTCCTCGTGCAATGTGCTTTGCCCCAAAAATATCACACCATCGGCGCGATTGGTTTCCATTACTTCGACCAAATCATCATGGCCGGATGGCGAAACGTGGGAAATTATCAAATCGCACCCACGCTCACGCGCAGCCTCACCAATTGCCGCGACTAATTCCAAAACGAATGGATCTGACAATTTCGGCTCTCGTGCTTGGGGTTGGGGTATAACAATTGCAATTGTCGCCTCTGCGCCCAAAGGGCCAGAGGGTGTATAACGACGAAACGGGTAATTATTGGCGAGCGCCAATTGCCAAATTTTGCGCTTGGTAACAGCATTAACCGCATTGCTGCCACCTAAAGCGCGTGACACAGTTGCAATTGAAACACCGGCAAGGCGCGCCAAATCCTCGAGTTTTTTCATATCTTTTGACATTGTGCTACAAGCCTATTGTCTGCAAAAATTTTCATCTTGCTTTTGATAAAGCAGTATTTATAGTCATTATCAAGTGCAAAAAATGAAAAAGCAAGCACGCGATTTTGCAAGGGAATAATTATGACCAAATTCACCAAATTTTTTGCGCTTATTGCATTCCTCGTTTCGACTTTGATTTTTTCAAATCCTGCGAATGCCGAAGTTGTTGGCACGGCCACTTCACCTTCAAACATTATTCAAGTAAATGTCGAACTCGATGGCGAGGGGCGAATAATGTATTCTGTCAATCGCTTTGGTCGCCAATTGATTGCGCCGTCGCTTTTGGGTTTCTTAATGCAAGACACGGGCCGCATGGAACGTGGTTTTGAATTGACTGGCAAAACTACGGCGACCCATGACGAAACTTGGGAACAGCCATGGGGTGAGCGCCGCTTTGTTCGTGATAATCACAATGAAGTTAAAGTCAATTTCAAAGAAAAAACAGGCGCCAAACGTGCGCTCAATATCACTTTTCGAGTGTTTGATGATGGCATTGGTTTTCGTTATGAATTCCCAAATCAGGGCCAAACCCTAATAAGTGATGAAATCACCGAGTTTAGGATTGCACCGCCCACGACTGCTTGGTGGATACCAGCGGGTGAGCCAAATCGTTATGAGCAGTTGTATCGCCGCACGCCGCTTGCCGAAGTAACTCAGGCTCACACGCCAATTACAATGCGCACAAATGATGGGGTTTATCTGTCTTTTCACGAAGCCGCCTTGGTTGATTATTCAGGAATGTGGCTGCGCCGCACCGAAGGGCAAGTTTTGCGCGCCCAGTTGGCTCCTGCGCCCGATGGCGTGAAAGTTCGCCGCACCGGCCCGTTTTCAACGCCTTGGCGCACGATTGTTATTGCCGATAGGGCAGGCGGATTGTCCGAATCGGATCTAATTCTAAACCTTAATGAGCCGAATAAACTTGGCGACGTTTCATGGGTAATCCCGCATAAATACGTTGGCGTATGGTGGGAAATGCACCTTGATACTAAATCTTGGAATTCCGGTCCGAAACATGGCGCGACCACCGAAAATACCAAGAGATTCATTGACTTTGCGGCGGCAAATGGCTTTCGCAGTGTCCTGGTAGAAGGTTGGAATTTAGGTTGGGACGGTAATTGGTTTGCCAATGGCCGTGAGTTTAACTTCACCCAGCCGTATCCTGACTATAATATGCGCGAACTTGCCGCCTATGCGCGTTCAAAAGGCGTGCATATTATGGGCCACCACGAAACTGGCGCGAATATTTGCGTTTATGAAAGGCAATTGGGCGCAGCTTTGGATTATGCCCGCGATAATGGCATGGAAGCGATTAAAACTGGCTATGTTGCCGATGCTGGCGGGATTATCACTTGTGATGAGCCGGGCCGTGAAGTGCTTATGTGGCATGATGGTCAACGTATGGCGCGACATCATTTGCAAGTCGTAACCGAAGCCGCAAAACGCCATATCGCAATTAACCCGCATGAACCGATTAAAGACACCGGCCTTCGCCGCACCTACCCAAATTGGGTCTCTCGTGAAGGCGCGCGCGGGCAGGAATATAACGCTTGGGGCGTGCCACCAAACCCACCAGAGCACGAAGCAAACTTGTTTTTCACCCGCATGTTATCGGGGCCAATGGACTTTACACCGGGCGTGCTAAGCTTAGTTGGTCGGGGTGGGCAGAAAATCGAAAGCACTTTGGCCAAACAATTGGCGCTTTATGTCGTGCTTTATTCGCCAATCCAGATGGCGGCGGATTTGCCTGAAAACTACGCCAAATATATGGATGCATTTCAATTTATTCGTGACGTTCCGACCGATTGGCATGACAGCAAAGTTTTGGCGGGCGAAATTGGTGATTATGTTGTTGTCGCAAGACGGGATCGCAATAGCCAAGATTGGTATATTGGCGCTGTTACCGATGAGATGGGCCGTAATCTAAATGTCTCACTTGGGTTTTTAGCACCAGGCAAACATTATCTCGCACAAATTTACCGAGACGGAAACAATGCCGATTGGAACAGCAATCAGTTTGAATATGTCATCGGGGAAAAGCGCGTTACCTCGTCCGACATGTTGCAAATCCGCATGGCAGCAGGCGGCGGCCAAGCCATTCGCTTTAAGGCCTTGGATTGATTTGCCCAATAAAACCGATTTTTCTTGATTGAATCCAATATTGGTCTAGAATTGCTCCAATAAGAGACCTCTGCGTGAGTCTTAGAATATATTGTCATCCCCGAAAAATCGTAGATTTTGTCGGGGATCTCGTATTTATTTCGCTGAGATCCCCGATATTTTCTGCGAAAATTTGGGGTTGATATGTTTGTCATGACTTTCGCGTAGGTCGGCAATTAGGGAGATTGATATGAAAAAATATCTCAAATATGGCCTTGCCGTTGTCGCGCTCGGATTTATCGCTGCGCCTGCTTTTTCACAATATGTTCGAAATCCGGCGCTAGTTCGGCCAATTCCGCAATCAACGGCGAAATTGCTGTCAACTGCGCGGTTTACAAGGTTTGATCCGGCGGTGCATGGCTTTCGTTTTCTAAATTATTTTTCAAACGTCACGGGTGTGTTCGATATAACGACAGGCGGTCTATGTGGCGGCATGGTTTATACGATGCTTGATTATTTCAAAACCGGTCGGGCATTGCCGCAACAGGATTATACCCCGGTTAGCGGCACCGCATTGGAACGCCATATTTATGCGCGGCAAATGAATTCGCTTGGCGATCATATGGACAAATGGGTGGAATTGCATGGTAATCCATTTGGCGCGCGCAATAGTGAATTTTTCAATTGGGGCCTGCAAGGTTTTGGCGGCGGCAGATTGCAAGAATTGCGCGCGAAAATTGATGCTGGCGAACCGGTGCCATTGGGCCTCAAATCGCTTTCAGCAGATCCAAGTGGCGATCATGTTGTTTTGGCCTATGGATATGATATGGGGCGTTATCGCGGTGATTTGGGTGCAAACAAAGAAGATTTGAAAATCTTCATTTATGACCCCAATGCAGGAAATCAGCGGGTTACAATGATACCAAAACCTGCGACCCAAGAATATTGTTTTGTCGAAACCCGCAAGCGTGATGGCAGTGAATATTGTTGGCGCACCTATTTTGTCCAACAAAATTACCGCGTGCAGACGCCGCCAAATATCGCGCCACGGCCCAATGAAATGATATTTGCGATCCAAACTGGTGGCGATGATTTGCGCGGCGGTGGCGATAATCTCAGCATTCGGATAAGGTTGCGCAACGGCGCAAGTGTTGAAGCCGATAATGTAAACCTAAGCCAAAGATGGATGGGCAGCTCTTGGCACGATATTGGGGTTACTTTGCCGCCAAGTGTTCGCGCTGGTGATGTCACTGGCGTGGATTTCAAAACCGCTTTTCGCGGCGGCTTTGATGGCGATAATTGGAATCTAGAAAAAGCGCATATGCGACTAATGGTTGGCGGCGTGCAAGTTGCAGCTTGTAATCGAGAAGGCACACCACTTATCCGCATGACCGGTGACACCCATGTTTACAGCACAGCGTTTCCTTGCTGATTTGAAAACGTTTTGATCCTATTTCGATTTTATCGCAATGGACACAATATTAAGACTGAAGAGCGAAGCGAAGGCGGCAATTTAAGCGAGAAAATGGTGCGACAGCAGGAATCGAATTAGCGCAATAAGTATTTGTTTTAATTAAATAATAAGTTTCGCAAAAACAATCATACCCCCAAATATACCCCAAAAATATGATTGTGCCTATGGTTTTTGATTTAAACCAACGTCGGCAAGCCAAGTTCTTTCAAAAACTCGTTGTGTTTTTCTTTAGCGGCTTTAATATTTTTCTCGATATCCACCAATTCTTTATGAACATCTTCAAGATTGATTTCGGTTTCCGCTTTAGAAGTGCTAATGTATCTTGAAATATTGAGATTATATCCATGTTTTTCGGCGATTTCTTGTGTTGAAACGCGCTTGGAATATCGATCTTCCTCTTTGCGGAATTGGTATGTTTCAACTATTTTATCGATATGATCTTTTGAAAGATAATTTTGGCGCTTGCCTTTTTCAAAATATTCGGCTGCATTGATAAATAATATATCATCTGGCTTTTTGCATTTTTTAAGAACCAAGATACAAACTGGAATACCTGTTGAATAAAATAGGTTTGAAGGCAATCCGATAATGGTATCAATATGCCCATCATCAATTAGCTTTTTGCGGATGCGCTCTTCTGCGCCACCACGGAAAAGAACGCCATGGGGCAAGATTATCGCCATTGTGCCCTGATCTTTTAGATAGTGGAAGCCATGCAACAGAAAGGCAAAATCGGCTGCCGATTTTGGCGCAAGGCCATAGTTCTTAAACCTAACATCATCGCCCATTGCGTCGGTTGGCTCCCAACGTAGGCTAAATGGTGGGTTTGCAACAATTGCATCAAAATATGGCTTTTTGGCTGGGTTTTCTTCACGCAACATATCCCAATCATTAGTTAGTGTATCGCCATGAAAGATTGCAAATTCCGAATCCTTAACCCCATGCAAAAGCATATTCATACGCGCAAGGTTATAAGTTGTGATGTTTTTCTCTTGACCGTAAATTGTGCCAATTCCATGATTGCCGAGTTGATTACGCACATTCAGGAGCAATGAACCCGAACCGCACGCAAAGTCAAAAACACTATCAAGATGTTTTCTTTTTCCTGTTGCTGGTTCTTGGCTATCAAGTGTAACAATCGAAGACAGAATTGTTGAGATTTGCTGCGGTGTATAAAACTCACCTGCTTTTTTGCCTGACCCCGCAGCAAATTGCCCAATCAAATATTCGTAAGCATCACCAAGAGTGTCTTTATCGGTTGAAAATTTGGATAGGCCTTCGCTAATTTTCTTGATAATTTCGCAAAGTTTGGCATTGCGCTCGGTGTATTTCTTTCCAAGTTTTTCCGAAGTCAAATTAATTTCAGAGAATAGACCTTGGAAAGCACTGTCAAAGGATTCATCTTCAATATATTTGAAGGCATTATGCAAAGTGTTTAATAGTTCATTGTCCTGAACCCGCGCCATTTCTGCAATGCTGCGCCATAAATATTTTGGCGGAATAACATAGTGCATTTTGCGGCGCATTTGCTTTTCAAAAACGGCGGTGTCTTGCTGATTTTCATTATACCAAGTTTGTAATGGCGTAACATTTGGCTGGTCGCCATTGTTTGGATAATCATTGCCCAATTCTTTTTTGGCGGCAATTTCGTAATTGTCGGACAAATAGCGCAAGAAAAGGAATGAAAGCATATAATCGCGAAAATCATCGGCATTCATCGCGCCGCGTAATTGATCGGCAATCGCCCAAAGGACTTTGCCCAATTCTCTTTGTTGTTCTTCGGTCATGCTTTTTTCTCTTGTTGTTGGATTATTTGTGGTAAATCGAATTTATATCGCTCTAGAAATGCTGCAAAAATATCTTTGAACAAATTTTTGGTATCATCAATCATTTCACGCGGTTCGTAAATTGAATATTTGCCGTGGCTTAAAAGGTTCAATGCGCGTGAATATAATACTTCATCATCAAGTCCATGAATGCAGGTTGAAAAATCTTTTGAGCCAAAAAAAATTGCTGTTTTTTCCATTATGCTTCTAAGCATATTGAAATGGTATGTGTAAATTTTATCCGTTTCAACCGCATTTTTAATTTCACTCAAAATTGAAACATGGTGGAAAAAAGGTGTTTCATCGGTGCTGCGCAATGTATAAACTTCAGAATTGTTCGCTCTATGATAGAAGTGGGTTTTGTATTTAATCCCTGAACGCTTAAATTCATTCCATATAACATTAAAAAATAAACCATGATGTGAAGAAATAACGGCCTTGATTTCGTTTTGCCCAGCTTCTTTTCTTGACTTTAACCCTGATTTCAAAAGTTGCGCGAGGTCACTTGCAACCGCAATTGCGTTATTGTCATCCAGTGATGAAATAGGGTCATCGATGTAAAGCTTTTTCACCCATGAATACGAAGTATGACCATCAAAAACTAATTGGCAAATTGCGAGATAAATACACCAAATAAATATATTTTGCTCCCCACGCGAAACTTTGATATTTTCTTCATCGCCACGAGAGAAAACAACACGCCAATTATCATAATCAATTCTAAAATTAAAATCAGCATATCTCTCTAGAAATTCAAAGATTTTTTCTTCAAGTGCCAATTCTTTGAAACCTGAAAAGAAAACCGAATTTGAATTTATTATAAAATAACGCTCTGTGTCGGCATCTAAATCATTGTGCCAAAAAAACAAATCTTCGGTGAATGCGTTAAAATACAAAGTGTCTTTTGCGCCTTTTATCTTGCCGACATCTTTGAATGCCATCGAAAGGCGGGTTTTCCCAGTGCCATTATATGCAAATAATAAAACGAAATCATGGTTGTTTAAGTCATCACGAATTCTAGTGGTGACACCCTGCAGCGTTTTATACTCGTATATTTTGGCTTCATTGCTCATTAAGCCACCTCTTCAAGTGAAGGGAAAAGCTGTTGCATAAGGCCTTTTTTGTGGTTTTTAAGGGCTTCGATTTTATGCGTTTGGTCGTTAATCAAGCTATCAATGGAGGTTAGAAAATTCGCAATAAGTAACTGCTCTACTAAGTTAGGTAAATTTACTGGCATTTCGGTTAAAGTGGACATTACAATGTAAGGGGTATTTCCATCTTTCTTTTCTGTAGATATTCTCAAATGCAAGTTTTTTTCAAGAAAATATTTAATAAAAGTAATTTCTTGAGTAAATTTATCCAAAACGTATGTCCGCTGATACGCATTAAATTTTCCATTGTAGTGATGAATATAGCCGACATTTGCACCATTGCCCGAAATTAGCAAAGCATCCGTATCAAATGCATATTCATTTATTTTGAAATAATCTTTTGCGCAGGTATAAAATCTATATTTTCCATTCTCAACCATAGCATTTGCGTCTAATTTCCCAGTTGTCATTTTGCAACATTTTCCTAAGAAACTTTCCTCCCATTCCTTCGATTCTTCAAATTCAGGAAAGCGGAGGGTGGGGGTGGTTTGGCCTTTGGCGGGAAAAAGCTGTTGCATAAGGCCTTTTTTGTGGCGCTTTAGTGCGTATAGCTTTTGCCCCTCAGCACCAATCAATTCATCAATGGAAGAAAGACAATCCGCTATTTCTTTTTGTTCTTCTTCCTTTGGTAGCCAAATTAAAAATGGTGAAAAGCCTGCACGAGTAATTTGCGGCTGGGCAGATCCGCTCACTACTGATTTTAATCCATCCATTTTGAAATATTGAAATAAATAATTACTAGTTATTGAATTAGATTTTGGTTTCACAACCATCGCGTTACCGGTGATCCAAGACTTAGGGTTAGTTCGGTGCACTTCCCCACAAGTAGCGCCACGACATGTAACGACAACTTCCGAAAACTCGTGGTTAAAACTATCATGCTTGCCAATTATTCCATTGGCACCATATACGTCATATGATCCTTTCAAGTTTAATTGAGATGCAGAAAGGGTTTGCGGTTGATATAATTCGCAAATACTACCTAATTGAATTTGCTCCCAATCCCCCGAATCTTCAAATTCAGGAAATCGCAATTTGGGAATTAGTTGATTATTATTGTTCATTTTATACCCCTTCGGGGGTTTTTAGGGCTTTTTTATCTTCAGAGGTTAGTCTTCGTTCAACCTTTTTAATATCTTCGGCGGGCAGCAAATCTTCAGGTCTTATACCACGATTAAGAAGGGTTTCACGAACTGCTTGATTATTGACTACATGTTCACTTGAAATTTGCGCTTCGCGATTCATATTCTGGGTTCGAGCATTATGAATTGTGATTTCTGTTGCAAAATCCTTTGCCTTTAAAATAATAGTTGGGGCAAAATCAGCCAATGGGCGATTATCAGGAACGCGCCATCTCGCTTTCATAGCTTGGGTGTTTTTTCCAAATAAAGCTCGGTCACCCTTACTGCGGATTAACGCAAAATTGTCATTACCGCCCGTTTGCTCATAAATTAATTCAGAAAGCTCTTTTTCCGTTGTTGTTAGTTTCTTACGCGCTGAAATTCTTTCCGCTTCTAACATTCGCTTTTCAATTAATTCGGCCTTGCGTGTCTGCAGCGCAAAATATGTTTGTGCAAATGCAATTTCTGATTTAGCGGGGTCGCCGTTTTGTGCAACCAAATAACAAGCATATCTTGTTAACATGATATCATTGATTTCCCGTTGGCTTCCTGAGCCTAAATCAACCATTTTCCCGACATCGGCAAAATGGTCTGAAATGGCGTGTTCAGAAACTTCACAAGCAGTTTTTGCCTTTGAAATCACATTAAGGAAATTATCCCATTTGGTGTAACCCAAGAGATGTTGCAAATCACGGGCTAGCCAATATTCAATGCCGCCTTCGGTTTCTTGAGCGTGACCTTCAAAAGTTTGGGTCATTACATGAATTAAATCATTTTGCATTATATATCCCCCTTATTGTTCATAAGCATCAAGCCCCGAAATTGTGCGCCCACCCGCAAGTTTATGAAGCAATGGAATTAGTTCTTCCATTAGTGCCAATTCTTTTTGGGTGCGTGCCTTCCAGCCCAATTCAAGTGGTATCATTAGGTCACTTAGTAGTTCACCATCAAAAATCATGCGCTTGATAATTAGATCAATAAACGCTTGCAGCGCTATGGCTTCAAGCCCGTGCTTTTGTGCAATTTCCGCAATTCGTTCTGCGTGTTTTTGTGCTTTGAAGTCGTCAAAGCCACTTCGAATGTCTTTTTCATTTAGGCCTTCACCCTCTTGAAGCGTATCAATATATGCAATTATATCTTCGCGCTCTTCCATGAATTTGGCATCTGAACCGATCAATGAAATAAGCTGTTGGCGGCTCATTTTCATTTTATTTGGAAGGTGTGATGAATAACGCGCAATAAGCCCCATGATATAATCGTAATCAATTACTGTTGAGGCAAATAGCACGAATTCAAAATCAAGTTGTTCGATTTCCGAGTTTGCACCTTCGCCGCTTTTTTCCTGTTGTGATTTTAAGCGCTGCGCGGTTTCAAGATACACACCTTTAAATCCTTGAAGTTGTTCTTTTGCAATTACTTCTTCAATTTTGGTTTTGTTTTCATCCGTTAGGTCGGTGTATTGGTCAAGCTGTGTCTTTAGGCGTTGCACTTCTTTGAACAAATTTATGAACTGGGCGCGGGCTTCGTCACCTTTTAGATTTGGCACTTCTTCGGGTTTGCATTCTAGCCCGTGGGATTGCATGAAGTTATCAAGTTTTTTAACGGCGCTATCCAATTTCTCAATAACAATTGGAGCTTGGTCAACCAACCAAATTTCGCGCGCTCTATCGCCTTGTTCGCCAGAAAATAGCGCGATTGCATCATTGACCATGCCTTGTTGCTGACGGAAATCAAGAATGTTGCCGTATGGCTTTGTATCATTTAGGACGCGATTTGTTCGCGAAAATGCTTGGATAAGGCCATGGAATTTTAGATTTTTATCAACATAAAGAGTATTTAGGAACTTTGAATCAAAGCCCGTCAAAAGCATATCAACCACAATTACCGCATCAATTTTCTTATCATGTGATAAGTTTTGGTTTGGATATTGTTGATCTTTTATGCGCTTTTGCACATCCTGATAATATAAATCAAATTCATTGATTGTGTGGTTGGTGCCAAATTGAGAATTATAGTCCTTGATAATGGATTTTAGCGCGGCCTTCTTTTCATCTGGCGCGACCGAATTATCGGCTTTTTCTTGCGGCAAATCTTCTTGGATTTGTTGGACATCCTTATTCCCCTCGGCAGGTGGGGAGAAGACACATGCAATATTCATTTGATGAAACTCGGCATCGGTTTTGGCGCGTTCAGCTTGTATAGTTTTGAATAGTTTGTGGTATTCAATTGCATCATTAATTGAAGCGGTGGCAAGAACGCCATTGAATTTGCGCCCATTGGTGGCGGCATTGTGTTTTTCCAAAATCGCTTCGACGATGGCTTTTTTAGCAAGTTGTTCACCTGCTTTTGGTTTGGCTTTGCCTTCGGGTTTGTAATAGTCAATATGGAAGCGAAGGACATTTCGGTCTTCGATTGCGTGTGTAATTGTATATGCGTGCAATTGTTTTTCGAAGATAGATTCAGTTGTTTTATATGATCCCTGCTGCCCTTCGACGTATTGATAGCTAGCATTTTCTTCAAAAATTGGCGTGCCCGTAAAACCAAATAATTGCGCCTTGGGGAAAAATTCTTTGATTGCTTTGTGGTTTTCACCAAATTGTGAACGGTGGCATTCGTCAAATATGAAGGCGATACGCTTATTGCGCAAAGGCTCTAATCGTTCTTTGTAATTATTCTTGTTGGTGTCATCGAGTGCCAAGCCAAGCTTTTGGATTGTGGTAACTATTACTTTGTCTGCATAATCATCGGATAAAAGGCGTTTAACCAAGGTTACAGTGTTCGTATTTTCCTCTACGCAGCCTTCTTGAAAACGATTGAATTCTTCGCGGGTCTGGCGGTCAAGGTCTTTTCTATCAACCACGAAAAGGCATTTTTCAATGTCGGGATTGTCTTTAAGCAACGTTGACGCTTTGAATGAGGTTAATGTTTTACCGCTTCCTGTCGTATGCCAAATATAGCCATTGCCGCAGTTTTGGTGAATACAGTCCACAATCGCCTTAACAGCATAGATTTGATAAGGGCGCATCATAAGCAATTTTTGTTCACTTGCTACTAAAACCATATAACGGCTTATCATTTGACCCAAAGTGCATTTGGCAAGAAATTTATCGGCAAAGGCATCTAGTTGGGTGATTTTTTTGTTGTCTTCGCTTGCATATTGATAAAGGGGCAAGAAACGCTCATCGGCGTCAAAGGCAAAATGACGGGAGTTATTATTTGCAAAATACCATGTGTCGGACTTGTTGCTTACAATGAACAATTGAAGGAAACACATCAGCGTTTTAGTGTAGCCATTACCCACATCGTTTTTATAATCGACAATCTGTTGCATTGCACGGCGCGGACTTATCGCCAATGTCTTTAATTCGATTTGAACAACTGGAACGCCATTTATTAGTAAAACTACGTCATATCGATGGTGGCTATTATCAGTATTAATTCGAAGCTGATTTATTACTTCAAAAGTGTTTTTGCACCAATCTTTGATATTAACCAAAGTGTAAAAAAGCGGCGTGCCATCATCGCGTTCAAAGTTGTTCCGTTCCCTTATAAGGCGGGCGGCATTAAAAACGTCTGGCATGATGATTTGATCCATTAAGCGCGCAAATTCGCTATCGGTCAAATTCACTTTGTTAAGTTCTTGGAATTTTTGACGGAAGTTGGCCTCTAATGCCGCTTTATCGCGAATGTCCTCGCGCCATACATATTTAAGGTCACTTAGCTTCTCGATTAGGCCTTGTTCGATTTCCTGTTCTGTCATTTGCTCACTGCTTCAACCGAATTGATTTATTCGAAAAGTTATACAACTATCTAATCCACTATTTACTAAACACAACAATTAAAAAAGACACTGGCCAATCGCACTCGTTTGCGTCAAATTCGGTTGTAGCTAGAAATTAAATGGGAAATTTGTAATAGCAAGCCGTCATCTTTTCGCCGTCCCATCCCCTTTATCAATTCGCTTTGCCGGTGGGGTGTGATGTTCCCATAGCTTGTTAGCGTGGTTAGTAAATGCTCATGGCCTAGGTTTTGGGATAGTGCTTTTAATTCTTCCACATTTGCGCCTTTTTGCATTGCATCGTGCACCAATGTATGGCGGAAGGAATGCGGGTTGTAATATTTCAAGCCAGCGTTTTGAAATGCTTTCTTGAAGATTTCTCGAATGGGTGCCGAATTTGCCCAATGTTGGCGCGATAAACCACCAACCACAAAACAAGCATTTTCATCATGCACATTAAACGATTTTGGAAATAGCGGATCATTCGCGCCAAATAGTTTTTCATTTCGCAGATATTCCACCCACTCACGGAAAATTTGCAAAATGTCGTCGCCAACATTTACCAAGAAAGTCTCAATTAGTTTAGAAAATTTGGTGTCCACTTCCCTTGGGTCTTGAATTATCAATTGCCGCGATGGGTCAAAATGTTTCATCTTGAAGGTCGCAATTGCGCTTACTCGTGCTGCGGTCAATATTGTGAAGGCTATTATCGCCCTATCACGTTTTTCAACTTCGGTTTCATGCGGCATATTTGACAGCACATGGCGAATTTGTTCGATGGTTGGGAAATCCATTGATTTTGAAGATTTGGCCGCCCTTTGTTGTTTGTCGGTCAAGTTAAAGAAAGCAATATCGTCTTTCGGGATTTTGCTTTTGAAGCCCTTTTGCGCTGCAAGCCAACGCAAGAATATTTGCACATTGTTCAAAACGGTTAGCTGCGTTGCGATGGACAACACATCGCCTTTTTTTGATTTTGTGATGGCAATATGGTTTTTGAAACCGGTTGCTTGGTTTCGGTTAAAAGTAGCGAAATCTTTGAAGCCGGTGAATTGTTCAAACCGCACAATGGCGCTTCGCATGGCTTCAATTGTTTTGTCATCTTTGCAATCGGCTTCTTTCTTGAATTCACAATATTCGCGTTTTATGCGTTCATTTTTTGGGTTATATTTCATTTTGCATTTTCCTTTTCGTTTTGGTTTGTAAAAACTGTGTTAGCGATATGCTTGGAGGCACCCCTCGCTTGTCAAAGGCGAAATCTGGCAACCTTTCCCCACCCCCTACCCATTTATTTTGATGTCTGTTCAAAGTAACAATTAAGGCTGGGCTCAATGCGCTCCAATAGGTGTGGATTTAGAAGCGTTACAGAATCTTGGGGTTGCAGATATTCCGGCAGTCTTTGTATGTTTGTGCGCCGGTTCATTTTTGTTTCACAAACTTCACAAAGCGCGCTCATGTTAGCCATTTTTTGATTGCAGAACGTAACATCCACCATTCTGCCAAGTGGTTTTCTTGGCTTGCGGCATTTGAGGCAATAGAACTCATCAATTTCCAAAACGCATTTATTTTTTGATTGGCGTTTCGCCAAATATTCTTTGACATCCGAACCATGAAACAAAACCGGCCATGTGGCATCAATCGGCTTTAAGCCCTGTTTTGTATATCCGCGGATCGTATTGATGTGGACATCAAGCAATTTTGATAATTCGGCGGTGGTATATGTGCGGGTTTGGCGAATTCTTGCCAAGTTGATTTTACGCTTTTTGGGTTTGCGCATTTAACGCACTCCGGCCAAACGTGATTTTTCGATTTGGGAAAGCATCCAATCATCTACTTCGGTTTCTATCCATGCGACGCTTCGGCCACCCAAATTAATTGCAGTGGGGAAGGTGCCTTCCGCCATGCGCTCGTAAATGGTTGATCGGCGAAGGCCGGTTTTGGTAATTACATCAGGTAATCGAATGAATCTTGGTTTGTGCATATTTGCGCCCTTCCGTTGAAGACCGCTAGAATATGGCGAAGAATTTTTGTGAACGTAAGGGGAACGAGATGCATCTAACTCGTGCTATGATTTTGTTTGTATTAGTATTTTAATTTTTTGAAACCATTAACCTAATAAATCTTAATGAGTACCCATGTTTTTTCAAACTAGTACCCCTATAATCCATTATCTTGGGTACGTGTTGCTTAAAACGGGACATCTGAATCAAGGTCGTCAAAGCTCCACGACGTTGTCTTAGGCGGTTCAATCTTTTCCGGCGCTGGAATTGGATATTTGGCGATAACGCTTGGCGCGCCGCCTTGGATTTGCCAATTTGCAACTTTGCTTATTTCCTGGATTCCTTTTTCATTAGGTGTGCCGTCTTTCTTGATTAAGTTATATTTTTTTGCGTTTGCCCTTAGCCAAGTTTCAATTGCTTGCTTAGGTGTACATTTATTTAGCCTATGAGGCTCTTTTGTGACTGCCTTCCAAGCTTTGATTGCGGCCGCAAGTTTATTGGAATAATATTCGCCCAAAGAATTTTCAGGGTCATCGTCGTCGTTCTCGCTTGGGAAGAACATTGATCTAATTTTTCGTTCCTTCAAAAAGTTCTCAATAGAGACTCTAGAAATCTTTGTGAGTTCAAAATTCACTTTGTTTACCGGTTGATTTGTTTCGAAAGAATAAAAAGGGTTATTTTCAACCTTTTGGTAAACTAAATCGGCATAAATATCCCTACGTTCGATTGCGGAAACTAGCGCGGTTTTAACTGCTTGATAGCCGGTTGGTTGGTTACTTGGTTCCCATTCTTCAACGTAATCTTGCGCTTCAGATGGGTCAACACCTGCAATAAGTAATGCTGCTTGAATCAAATTAAAACTGTCGCTTAGACGCCAATATTCCCAAGCTTCCATCGTAACCCCCAAATAATCGGGGAAATACTGCAACTATTTTTAGAACTTGTGAAGTATTTTTATATTTGCCGCATAAATGGAATTATTTCGCCGCCATCGCGCAATGTGTCGATGTAGTTTGCCCACCATTGCGCCATTTCAATTCGTTCATCCCAATGCGTGCCGCGGTGGTATGTTCCTCTCACTCTATTGCTATCTTTATGTGCCAATGCATGCTCAATGGCATCGGAAGACCATTTGCCACTTTCATTCAAAAATGTGCTGGCAATGCTTCGAAAGCCATGGCCGGTCATTGTGTCTTTATCATAACCCATTCTTCGCAATGCGCCATTTATTGTGTTTTCACTCATTGGCCTCGAACCGGACCGAATGGATGGGAAAACATATTTTGAATTACTTGCCACCATTTTGGTTTTTTCCAAAATCGCAATTGCCTGCGATGAAAGTGGAAAAACAAAATCATTACGCATTTTCATTTTTGAAGCCGCGATTTTCCAGACCTTTTCATTAAAATCAATTTCAGACCATTCGGCATGGCGTAACTCGCCAGGTCTAACAAAAATGTATGGTATAAGGCGCAAAGCCTGCCGCGTCGTAAAATGGCCGTCATAATCGCTTATAGCGCGCAACAAGGCTCCAACTTCTTTGCGGTCGAGTATTGCGGCATGGTGAGTGACTTTCGCCACCACAAGCCCTTCTGATAGATCTGCGGCAGGGTTGAACTTGGCGCGGCCAGTTACAATTGCATAACGGAACAATCGCGCGGCATATGAACAAACCCGATGCGCAGTTTCAACCTTGCCACGACGTTCAATCTTTTTCAAAACTGCCAAGACTTCATAAGGTTCAATTCTTGAAATCGGACGGTTTCCTAAATCCAGAATAAGATGGCGTGCCAAATAGTGGTTTTTGTTGATTGTATTTTGTGCCAATCCATCTTTTGTTATCTTCTCAAGAAATTCATCAGATATAGCTTTCAAAGAATTGGCAGCTTGTTGTTTCGCGCGGTGCTTTTCTTGCCTCTTGTCAAACGCGGGATCAATGCCATTTGCAAGCTGTTCTTTAGCGTCATCGCGGCGCTTTCGTGCATCTTTCAAACCTATTGCAGGATATGCGCCAATTGCCAAAAGCTTCTCTTTTCCTTCAAAAGCGAACTTCAAACGCCATAATTTGGCATTATTAGGCGAAATAAGCAGAAAAAGGCCACCACCATCATAGATTTTGAAGGGCTTAGCCTTTGATTTTATTGTCTTAATTGCCGAATCCGTGAGCACAATTGGGGTATCCTGTTTCCGTAGTTGCCACGATACCCCCAATTATACCCCAATTTTTTGGGGTATCTTGCCGGAAATCGTCGGACAAGCTCGGAAGCACGAACCGGCAATATAGCCTATTCTATAAGGGTTTACAAGACATTTTCGGAGGTGTTAGGAAGGTCAAATGGTGCCGACAGCAGGAATCGAACCCGCGACCATCCGATTACAAATCGGGAGCTCTACCAGCTGAGCTATGTCGGCATTGATTTACGAAAAATCGAAAAAAGTGAATGGCGGTTTTTGTAACTTTTTTCAAGTGGCTTTGGACATAAATATCTGAGATATTGCTGTTGCGAGGTAAAGCAGCCAGAAATGTGAAGTTATAGCGTCAAAAAGTTGCGCGCTTTTGCAAAACCAAATATGTAAAAAACATGACCAAACAAAGATTTTTGATAACTTCGGCGCTCCCTTACATCAACGGCATCAAGCATTTGGGCAATTTGGCTGGCTCGATGTTGCCAGCCGACGTGCAAGCGCGGTTTCGTCGGCTTCAAGGCCATGAAGTTTTGTTTTTGTGCGCAACCGATGAACATGGCACACCCGCCGAACTTGCGGCACTTGAGGCGGGGCAAAATGTCGTGGATTATTGCACCCTACAATATGAAATCCAAAAAACCGCCGGCGATGGGTTTCATTTGTCTTTTGACCACTTTGGGCGCTCATCATCGGCGGAAAACCGTGTGCTTACCCAGCATTTTGCCGATCAATTAGAGAAAAATGGCTTTATCGAAGAGCGGGTTTCCCAACAAATTTATTCGCTAGATGATGAAAGATTTTTGCCCGACCGTTATGTCGAGGGAACTTGCCCCAAATGCGGCCATGATCCGGCACGGGGCGATCAATGCGATAATTGCGGCTCTTTGTTGGACCCGCTTGAACTTATAAATCCGCGCTCAAAAGTTTCGGGTTCCACCAATTTGGAAGTGCGCGATACCGCCCATTT
Organism: Hyphomonadaceae bacterium; assembly: GCA_009773395.1. Lineage (GTDB taxonomy): Bacteria > Pseudomonadota > Alphaproteobacteria > Caulobacterales > Aquidulcibacteraceae > Pseudaquidulcibacter. The sequence goes on from WRPI01000002.1 coordinate 141,796, forward strand.
ATTTTTGCGCCAGCCGTTGATGGAAGCGCAAGTCCGTGCTTGGGTTGATGCCGCCGAAGAATGGCCGTCCCTGGCGCGATCAATCGCCTATAAATGGCTCGATGAGGGGCTACAGGACCGCGCAATAACCCGTGACCTTAAATGGGGCGTTCCTGTTGCCTATGAAGGCGTGCCGCGAACCGGCTTTGAAGCCAAAGTCTTTTATGTTTGGTTTGATGCGCCAATTGAATATATCGCCGCAGCGCAAGAATGGGCGACTTTGCACGGCACGGATTGGGCGCGTTGGTGGCGCAAAGATAAAGGCGCAGAAGACGTAACTTATATCCAATTTATGGGCAAAGATAATGTCGCGTTCCATACGGTTTCTTTCCCCAGCACGATAATAGGCTCTGGTGAGCCGTGGAAGCTGGTTGACAGGTTGAAGGCCTTTAATTGGGTTACTTGGTATGGCGGGAAATTTTCAACCAGCCAAAAACGCGGTATTTTTATGGATAAAGCTTTGGAATTATTGCCGGGTGATTATTGGCGTTGGTATTTAATGGCCAATGCCCCCGAAAGCTCGGACGCGGCGTTTACTTTGGAAGGGCTGCAAGCGGCGATAAACAGCGACTTAGCCAATGTTTTTGGCAATTTCATAAATCGGATTACCAAATTTGCGATTTCTAAATTTGATGGCATCGTGCCAACTGGCGGTATTGCCGGTGAAATTGAACGTGATTTATTGACAAATGTTCTCGATAAAATCGCGCTTATCACCCAATATCACGAAGAAATGGAGTTCCGCAAAGCCGCCACCGAAACCCGCGCTTTGTGGGTTTTGGGCAATGAATATTTGCAAGCCAAAGCGCCGTGGACTTTGTATAAAACTGATATAGATCAGTCGGCATTGGGTGTGCGGATTGGCCTTAATTTATGCGCCTTATTCGCGATTTTGGCGCAAGTCTTTGTCCCCGAAACAGCGGGCAAGATTTTGGACGCGCTAGGCGTGCCACCGCAAAACCGCAATTGGCCGAATGCCGTTGATGCGGGCTTGTTTGACGCCTTGCCGCATGGCCTGAAAATAAGCGAGTTGCCGGTGTTGTTTCAGAAGATTGAAGACGAACAAGTGGTAGAGTGGGGCGAAATGTTTGGGGGCGGGTGATGAAAGTACTATATTTTAATCTGCCTGATGGATTATCGCAGGCGTGTCCGCATCATCACTTTGCACCTATTTGGAGTGATATGTCATGGGTTGACTATGAGGCAGTCATCGTCGACACAGGAATCGACTCTTCCGAATTTATGGAACAAGATACTGGGACGTTTCACCCTTCCGGCGGTTTTTGGGGCACTCACAATAAGTATTTCATGCATATCCGCAAGGAAGTCCGCAATTCGATTGAATTAGGAAAGATAGTTGTATTCATACTTAATCGACATTTAGAAATCGCGTCATCAAATGGAACCATCAATAACAATAGGAAAATGACTTCATTTGATTCAAAATTTAGCAAAATGAGAGCGAGGACATTTCGAGAAGCGGATTTCTTCCCAAAGATAATGCGGCAATCTTGGAGTGTTTGCGACGACTTGTTTAAGATTGAGTGCAAAGTGGAAGATGAAAATTTATTACCGCTGTTGCGAGACAAAAGTGGCCAAGCTGTCGTTGCGGGCTTCCAAAAATTTGAAAGTGGTGCGACCGCAATATTTCTCCCTTCGATTGACTATGCTAGAGTAGCTGGAACTAATAAGTTCGAAGAAGTATTTGGACTAATTGAGGCATTTGCTTCAGAAATAGGAAAAAACAATCTAAAATCGGAAGCTCCCGAATGGACGAATGCTAATCTATTAAAATCAAACGGCGAACTCGAAATTCTTCAGCAAATACAAATAGCTGACAAAAAAATAGGAGAATTGAAACTTAAGCGCGATGTTTCAGTCCTCAAGCTAAGTGACTTTGAAGATGCAAAGCAATTGCTTTACGCGACTGGCGACGAACTCGAAAATGCCGTATTGAAAGCGCTGGTACTTTTTGGTTTTTCTGCTGAACGGTTTGTAGACGCACACCGAGAATTTGACGCAGTATTTTCTGATGGGCAAGTGCGTTTCATTGGAGAAGTCGAAGGACGAGACAACAACGCAATCGCAATAAAAAAATTCGACCAATTGGAACGCAATAGAAGGTCGGACTTCAATCGCGATGAAGTGGAAACTAAAGCGAAAGGCGTGCTATTCGGCAATGGCTTCCGATTGATCGAGCCAACTCAGCGCCAAGAAGAATTTACAACAAAGTGTCTAACCGAGGCCAAAAACACCGATTCAGCGTTAGTCAGGACTAGGGATTTATATCTACCGTACACATATCTTCTCGGTAACGATGACGATAACTACAAGGCACTCTGCAGAAATGCTATAATTGAAACTCAAGGGGCGATAGTTGAATTTCCTCAAATCCCCACAAATTGACTTCCCTCCCACTTCATGCTAAGTGGGAAAAATGAATAAGCATATTATCCCACCACTTCGTCCCGATGCAAAAGGTCGCATTACGCTTGGTAAACTTGCGGAGGGTGTTTCTTCGTTTCGAGCGTCAATTGGCGAAAACGGCACAATTGTCCTAGAGCCATTTGCAGAAATTCCCACGCGCGAGCTTTGGTTGTATAAAAACCCAAAGGCTCTGGCGATGGTTGAAGAAGGACTGCGGCAATCGGCACGCGGTGAAACTGTATATCGTGGCAGTTTTGCGAAATATGCAAATGACGATATTGATTGATGCCGTTTAGGATTACGCTATCGAAAACTGCGGATTCAGAGCTGACAGAGCTTGAAAACAACCCAGCTTTGAAAAAGCGATTTAAGTCGGTTGCCAAAGCATTGGCATTTCTTGAAACTAATCCACGTCATCCAAGCCTATGTACGCATGAGTTCACCTCCAAAACTGGCGAAAATGGTGAAAAAGTATTCGAAGCTTATGCCGAAAAAACACCCCACAGGCTTATCGAATATTTTGGCATTATGGCCCGAGCAAAAGTGAAATCACGATAATCGCGATAACCCCGCATCCGTAATGCTTTATACCCGAATACAACGATGGATTTCGACATCGCACCTGTGATCGGGTGAGCAATCGTCCGATACGTTGCAATCGCGGCGGCAAAGGCCTGAAACTGGCGCGCAAACATAACCTGAATCAGCGCAATTTTCGCTTGCGCCCCAAGTATTGCGGCTAACAAATTGGCCTTCGCAATATGCGGTAACTTGGCTGCCGCCGCGCGATGTGAATTGTGCGATTTGATCACGCAATTGCGCAGTTTGCTCTTGCTCCGCCCGAAGTCTATCGCGAAGTCGCGAATTATCTTGTTGGCAAGATTCCAAAGTCGGCGCTAATTGCTGTGGGCTTGGCGGCGCGACTGTGGCCGGTGGGCGGGTATAACCGCCAATATTGGGGCGGATTTGCGCAATCGCAAAACCCGCAATGAATAGAACTAAGGTTGAAAGTAACAAAGAAATATGGCGTTTCATTTTGGCCTCCATGCCATTTCGCTTCAATGGCAAATCCATATTGTAAGTGTTGGAATATATCTCATATGGCGAAAATGTCTATTATAAAATGGCCGATTTTTCGCGTCATTGCGAAGCACAAAGAACCAAGCTTTCGGCTTGCTAATATTTCTCGAAAAAGCTAACCTTAAACCATGAATTTTCAACGCTTTATCGCCTTTATCCATAAATATTTGTCGCTTATTATTGGGGTTCAAATCCTATTTTGGGTGGTCAGCGGATTATTTTTCGCGATTTTTCCTATCGAACAAGTTCGTTCAGAGCATCGCATGAAGGAAATCGCGCCAATCGCGATGAACTCAGCGGATTTTGCGGCGCTCCCCAAAGTTTTGGCCGAAAATCCAAATGCCACAAAATTGCGTTTAGAGAGTGTTTTGGAAGGATCTAGAATCTTTGCTGAACTTGGGAAATCACCAGAAGGCAAACCAATAAAAGCGCTTTTCGATGGCAGGAGCGGGGTTAAATTATCGCCAATTTCGGCGCAAACCGCGCAGGAAATCGTTTTGGCGCGGATAAAGGAAAATTCGGCAGCGGGCGGCATTAGGCCCATAACAAAAATCGAAAACGAAACCAGCGAATATCGCGGCGCATTGCCGGCTTGGAAAGTGGAATTGATAGAGCCGCAAAATATGGCAATATATGTGTCGGTTGATAGCGGCGAAATTACCGCGAGGCGATCAAATTTATGGCGAGTGTATGATGTTTTATGGGCTTTGCATATTATGGATTGGCAAAATCACGAAGACTTCAACCACCCATTGATAATTATTTCGGCCATTTTGGCGCTTTTATCGACAATTGCTGGTATCATATTGATTTTTTATCGGGTGAAGTTTCGAAAATTTCCGAATTGAATTCGCCTTGCACAAGTGCTGGAAAACGAATTAGGTTACAAAGTCCCAAATCCACTTGCGCAAATTAAGCAGACACCAGCCAATAAAAAGCCATTGTCTATTGCGCCAAGTAAGTTATATTTAATCCTTTCGCCAATTATGTTGTGAGGGAATTATGAATATCGACGTGTATGACACCTATGCGACTTCCAAAGCTGGAAATACCATACATTTTGACGTCTTTTTGCCCATTGGTGGCAGTAAAGAAACTGCGGTACAATATGCGAGGGTCTTTTTAGAATCTATCGGCGAGGCAGGTGATGAACTTAAATCCGAACGTTGCACTTTTTGTCACACCGAAGCCGCGCATCCTATTGTGGAAGCTGAAATCGCCCTATCAGGGCATTTTATTTTGCAAATGGAGGGTTGTCCCAAGCCCTACCGATAAGTGAAAACCGCCCTTTTGGGGCGGCATTTATTGGCTGGGGTGGGAGGATTGTTGAAAATTTTTGCTAATACAAAAAATTCCACCCCTTCGGGGCGCTTCGCTTCGCTGCGCGACCAAAACCTACAGGTTTTGTCGAACCTGCTCGGTCTAATCTGGCACACGCCACACAAATAAAAAGGCCACCCCACGGGGTGACCTTTTTATTTGGCTGGGGTGGGAGGATTCGAACCTCCGCGTGCCGGTACCAAAAACCAGTGCCTTACCGCTTGGCTACACCCCAACTATTTGAACGTCGCAGATAAAGCGCATTTGCAATTATCGCAAGCGTCATATGCGGTTTTGGCTGTAATGCAAATTGATTTATTTGGGATTAAATTGTGAATCGGGCAATGGCGTCTTAGTTGTGGGAATAAGTTCTGCTGGCCATATATTGGGTTTAGACAATTTTTCCCGTTTTATCGGCCTTTCAAAGCAAATTCTGATGCTTGCTATAGACGTTCTTATCGATAAATGATAAGAAATCGTGCAACTTGTATCAAAATATTTCGTGCCGCCGAATGGCGCTGTCCTCGGTTGTTATATTGCGCAATTTAGATTAGATGCGAGTTGGATTAGGAGATTTCGCGTGAAGCAGTTTTTATTCACCATCGCTGGCGTTTTTGTTGGGCTTTTGCTGTTTTTCGTAATTTTGCCATTTATTTTCATCGCGTCGGCGGGTTCGTCGAAACCAACAACACCAAGCCATAGCGTTTTGGTGGTTGATTTGCGCAATGAAATTCATGATCTTGCGCCCAATAGTCCGTTCGCGAGCTTGTCCCCCAATATTTCAGTGGTTGATATTGTGCGCAAATTGGAAGCCGCGGAAAAAGACAGCCATATTAAAGGCGTTTTGGTACGCGCGCCCGAAATGGGAATGGCGCCGGCTCATGCCGAAGAAATTCGCCAAGCATTATTAGACTTCAAAACCAGTGGGAAATTTGTCGTTGCCCATGCCCAAGGGTTTGAATTCCCTACCCTTTCAAATTATGTCGCGGTATCGGCCGCGGACGATATTTGGCTGCAAAATGGCACCGATTTTTCGGCAACTGGCATCATGAGCGAAACCACTTTCCTTGGCGGTTTATTCGCGCGATTTGGCATTACAGCGCAATTCGAACAATTTTATGAATTCAAAAATGCCGCCAATATTTATACCCAAAAAGATTATACCGCCGAACACCGCGAAGCCACGACTTCGCTTTTAACTGGCGTTTACAATTCATTTTTGGCCGAAATTGCGCTCGATAGAAAAATTGCGGTTGAGCCTTTGAAGGCGGTTTTGGACAATGCGCCATTATCGGCGCAACAAGCGCTTACCTCTAAATTGGTTGATCACCTTGGTATGCCCGAAGAAGCGTCCGATGTTGCATTGGAAAAAGCTGGTGGCCAAAACCGCGCGGAATTGGTTGATTTGGCGGCATATACACCAAATTATTCAACTTCTGGACCGACCATTGCAATTGTTGGCGGTGAGGGGGGTATCGTTACTGGCCCTAATAATGTCAGCCCATTTAGCGACGAATCCGTAATGAACTCTGACAATATTGCCGCAGCAATTCGCGAAGCGACTGACGATGACGACGTTAAAGCAATTGTATTCAGGGTTTCATCACCCGGTGGATCCGCCATTGCGTCCGAGCAAATTTGGGCAGCGATTGAGCGCGCAAAGGCCGAAAGCAAGCCCGTGGTTATATCCATGGGCGCATATGCGGCTTCGGGCGGTTATTATGTTGCAGCGCCGGCCAATAAAATTGTCGCTATGCCGTCAACTATCACGGGTTCGATTGGTGTTTTGGGTGGCAAATTGGCGGTCAATGACGCGCTAAATCGCTATACTGGCGCTAATATAAGCTCCATCGAAGTTGGCGGCCCGTTTGTTTCGGCGATGTCGGGCGCAAAGCCGATGAGTAATTCCCAACGCGAAGCATTCCACACCGCAATGGCGCGCATTTACACCGATTTCACTGGCAAAGTGGCGGCAGGGCGGCATTTGCCGATTGCCCGAGTGCAAGAAATTGCCAAAGGCCGCGTGTGGACCGGCAGCCAAGCCAAAAACCTTGGCCTTGTTGACGCAATTGGCGGCCTAAGAACCGCAATTGAACAAGCCAAAACCCTGGCGGGAATTGAAGCTAAAAAATCGGTTCAAATCAAAATGTATCCCGAAATGGACGATCCATTCAAAGCGCTTTCGGCCATGTTTGGCGCATCAGCCCAAACCGCCCGCGCGGCGGCTGTTTTTGGTATGTTGCTGGGTGATGAGCGCCTAAGCGCCGCCCTCCGCGATATACGCGCCGCCAACCAAAACGGCGTGCAAGCACAGGAAAATATGCGGATTAGGTAGTAATATTACCCTCGACTTTGTTCTGAAGCTTGTGGCTTATCTTGCAAATCTTTAATTGAGCGTTGAAACCCACGTTCAATTTCGCGCCATTCACGTGCGGTTCTGCATGTCCGAAGATCTTTCAAACGGGTGCCAGTCAATTTTTCGCGATGGCATATAATACGATCCATCCTCGAAACTTTTTTGGCAGGTGTCGCCATTTGGCCAGTGGTGGTTTCACCAGAATTTTCTTGGCTTGTGGCTTGGCCCGAATTGGGTTGGGTTTGGCTAAATGCCTGCGATCCAATCAAAACGACTGCACTGCAAGCGGCGGCTGAAAAAACAAGTCGAAAATTGCGCAAGAGTTGCTCCATAATTTGACTTTCACTTTTCACAATTCAATTTGACTTGTCAAGTTACGATTCTCAATCAATGCTCGCGAGAAAAATAATAATATTTAACACTCACGCATTGTTCTGGCGAGAATTCTAACAATTTCTCGTTCTTCCATGGAAAGGAGTGGGTTCCAAATATCAAACAACAAAACCACTCGAAGCTCATCGCTATTATTATATGCAGCGTGTTCAATGCTATCGTCAAAAGCAAAAATCTCGCCTTTAATCCAAGGGCGTTCGTCAAACCCGCATTTGAAAACGCAATTATCGGGAACAATTAGCGGTAAATGCGCCACCAATCTTGCATTAGTTTCGCCATTATGCGGCGGTATTTCGGTATGGGGTGCGAGCGCCGAAAAAATCGCGTTGGGGCATAAGCCATCAATATCCGCAAGGTCTGCATTGGACAATGCTTCAAAAGTCTTGGGGCAAGCCGCGATATTTTCTTCATATTTTTTGCCGCCCAACCACAATGGCAAAGTGGTCCAGCGGTCGGAATGGTTAAGTTCAGCCCATTGATTGACTGGTTGCCCAGGGAGGTATTGGATATAGGGCGTGAAGCCATCTTTGCGATTTACAAGTGCGGCTTGAAGTTCTTCAAGAATTGCGTCGGTTTGGGCTTCCATTTCCTTGACCCATTCGAAACAGGATACATCAAAGAACGTTGTTGCGGGAAGGCGCGGAACATATAATTGGTTGCAAATCGATGGATATGGCTTCGTAAGGCCGGCCATAATTGAAACTGCTTCGCGCCATTTGGCATTGTTTTGCCAATCGGACCCCAATGCCGCCAATAATTTATCGTGTGTGCCTTGCGATACTTTTTGTGCAAAGTTGCGCCCATGTAGCATTTGATCCTTAAGCTCTCTGGGCCATTGGTTTTCCGGCGGCGCAATTTTTATGACGTTACGATAAGTTTCCGCCGCTGCACTTGGTGTTGAATGAAGCTCTTGCCAAATCGCTTTTGCCAAGAGTGCAGGGTAAAAATAAGCATCAACTGCTAGTGCGCCGTCCAATACCTCGAGTTCACCCCTTATATTGCCGATGTCACGTTCCACATTCGCCAGCATGAGGCGAATAAAAGGGTCTAATGGTGCAAGTGCGATTGCGCGTTCCAAATGGTTTGCGGCTTCTTTTAACGCCCGTCTTTGATAGGCATGAATTCCAAGCCGATGGTGCGCTTTTGGGTGATTAGGGGATTTTTCCACGACCTTGCGCCAAAGTGCTTCCGCTTGCGCCCAATTACCTGCCCCCGCCGCACGCTCGGCTTCATTTGCCCAAATTTCAATTTCAATCGCCATTGCAATTTCCCTTTTTACCAATTTTGATTAGCCGATACTGGGGGTATCGGCAATGCGACAAAAATACTAAATCGGCACGCAATAAAAAAGGGCGGCAGATAAATCCGCCGCCCTTATTATCATATCCAAATTAGGATTAGAATTTGATATTCAAGCCAATTGCATAAACGCGGCCAACCGTGTCGAAGTTCGACGGGAAGGTGTTGCCCGAGTTGTATGAAGTGGTACCAGTTTCGTTACCAATGATTGGCGGATTAGTATCGAATGCGTTTGCCAACGAGAAAGTCGCGGTGATTGCATCGTTAAAGTCCCAAGTCGCAGCCAAATCAATGTAGTTATAAGCATCGATATGTTCGAATGGATCAAATACATCGCCGCGCTCAGAAGCAATCAAATCAAGTTTGCTTTGGTGGCGCCACAAATATGACAATTGCCAGTCGCCAATCGACCAAACAGTACGTTGGATTGAACGGAATTGGTGAACAGGGTCGCAATTGGTTGAGTAAACACCCAAGCAATCCAAAACCGGCGCAGTCGTCAAAGTGCGTGATTCATTGATGGTGTAATAGTTAGCATTATACGAAATGCGAATTTTACCCCATTTAGAATCAAGACCTAGGCTTTCCATATCAAAACCAGTTGACAAGGCCATTTCATAACCAGCCGATTGGAAATAATCCAAATTGGTGGTGTATAATTTAATGCCCGCGCCCGGTGTCGCTAAGTCGCCGTTTATCCGTACAACAAGTGCACAAGATGCTGCTTGACCAGCAACATAACATCCATCAAGCACTTCTTGAGCAGTTGAAATGCCAATATAGTCTTTAATATTGATGTCATACCAGTCCAGGGTCACGGTTGTACCTTTGAAGAAATTACCAAACTCTGGGCGCCATACAAAGCCAATAGTTGTTGTATCAGCGATTTCTGGAGTTGGTAGCGCAGCTGGCAATGAACCTTCAAACGTACCAATTTGGCCAGCGACGATGTCTTGAACTGTCCAAACCGAACCAGCAGTCATGCCAGTACTTACACAAAGTGCACGCAAAGCGGCTGTCTGACCTGCAACGGGTTGCTCAAGTGAACATGGGTCAAGTGCCGCATTGCGAAGGCCAGTTACGACTGGCGAGAACAATTCGCCAACATTCGGCGCACGTGACGCACGTTGTTGCATGGCGCGGAAACGGAATTGGTCCGTAATTGCCCAATCAACGCCAGCTTTCCATGTGATGTTATTGCCGCTCACGCTATATTTTGATGAACGATATCCAAGTTCCAAATTCAAGTTTTGGAAAAATGGCTTATCGGACACCAAAGGAACGCTGGCTTCAACAAATACTTCATTCACGTGATAGCGTCCAAATACTGGCAAGGTGTTACCGCCAGCACCACCCAAACATGAGGTTGGTGCGAGTTTCAAACATTCATCAGGAATTGAAGCTGCATTTTCAGCACGATATTCATAACCAACCGAAATGCTTACAGGTTCCTCAGCCGCAGGGCTTTTGAAGCCGTGAATTGGGCCGCCAATATTGGCGTTAAACACGGTTTGCTGATAGCTTTGGGTTTGAATTGCCGTTGCCGATGAATATGAAGCCATCGCCGGCGTGATTGATCCGAAACCACCAAACAAATTGATAGGTACGCACGCTGAATCGCCGTTGGAACAAGCGCCAACTGTTGTCGCATTCAAAGCGTTTTGGATGTTGGCTACGTTAGTGTAACCAGCAGAAACGTTGGAGCGATCTGCCTGACCTAATTGCGCCGAAACGTCCCAATGCCAATCACCAACAGTGTCACCTTCAATGCCGAAGACCAATTGGAATGTGTTATTGTCATAAGTTGTGGAACGTTCGCCAAATTCAACCGTACGGCGACGAACCGAAAGTTGAATGCTATCCGCCAAATCGACCACGCCATTAGCATTTGCATCGACCCAACGACCAGCACCGCTGTTAGCAGGGTTTGCAAGGAATGCGTTGGCATCAGTGATGATTTTTGTGCGAACGGCCGCGCTTAAATATGGGTTCATCAAAGGAACCATGAACAAATTACCGAACACGCCGGATGGTGCGATTTGTTGGCGAACATTGGTAGCCGCAAAAGTTGCACGTGCATAGGCTTCGATATTGTCTGTGATTGCATAATGACCGATAGCAGTAGCTGAGAAACGCTCCTGCGGGGTTTGGTAGTAATTGTAAGGGTTGAAGTTAAACACCGAGCAGTTAGCACCAAAAGTGCCATCTTCACGATATTGGCCGCCACCGCCCATATAAGTCATACGGGTTGGAATACCAGTTGATGAACCACCAACAGCAACTACGTTCGGGCCACCGCAACCAGCAGGAGGCGGAGGAGCAACACCTGAAAGGCCAGCGCCTGAAGCACTGTCAACACCCACCAAGCCAAAAGCGCGATCCGCCAAAGTAACTGCTTCACGTTTAGTATAGTTCATTGAAAAAGCGACATTGCCGCTTTCGTCAGCAGTGTTTGCACCAAGTGCCAATGAAACCGAAGTGACATGACCATCGTTCACGCCAGTGAATGATTCTTTCATATCAAGCTCAACGCCTTGGAAGTTTTTGCGCAAAATGAAGTTTACAACGCCTGACATTGCATCAGAACCATAAACAGTTGACGCACCGCCAGTTAGAAGATCCACCCGCTCCAACATTGCAGTTGGAACAGTTGAAACGTCAACAATGCCGTTGAAATTGTATGGAACCATGCGTTTGCCGTCCATCAATACCAAGTTACGGTTCGGGCCAAGGCCGCGCATGTTAACCGAAGTTACACCAGCAGTACCGTTGTTTACGTTTTCGCCGTCACCAGGAATGGTGGAAGGCAATGAACGCAAGATTTTCTCGGTTTCGGTAGTTTGTTGTAGTTTAAGTTCAGCGCCACCAATGGTTTGAATAGGGCTCGCAGAACGAACGCCCGGTGTCGAAATGCGCGTGCCGGTAACGACCACGATTTCAGTATCACCAGCCGCGGCGCTTTGCGCAAACGCGGGTGCAGCAAATGCCACGCCCGAGATGATTGTGCCTGCAAGCAAAGCATTGCGTAGGCCTTTATTCCGATTAGTTAAATCCACTTTGGATTCCTCCTTAAAATAATCCCCTGGGTAATAATTCCCCATGCCGAAAAAACGGATTCCCCCGACACATGGAAACCACGCTATTTGAACCTTACTTGCGGGTCAATACAGAGATGACAGATTTGTAACAATTTATTGCCAGTTTACTGCAACTGTTGCGTCAATGCCGCATTTTGACGCAAAGCAATAAAAAAGGGCGACCATTTGGCCGCCCTTTATTGATTTGATTGTCGCCACTATTAGAAAGCGCGAGTTATAGAGAATGTTGCTCTACGACCTACAAAATCATATTGAGATGCGAGTGGGTGTGTACCAAGATAGCCAAAATAAACGCCCGAAGACACCGATGGTGGCGGCTCATTAAACAAGTTTGAAATTGCACCAACCACTGTCCAATCGTCGCTTCTGTAACGAAGTGAGAAATCATGGGTAATGGTGGTCTCGACATCCATTTTATATTTCAGAGCCGTTAAGCCTTGGAATGAGAAGTTCGAACCAGCGGCAATTGGCTGTACGTCGCTACCAAAGTAACGAACATGGCTCGCCGGGCCTGTTGCGCGTATGGTCCATGCCGCAGTCCAATCTTTCTTTACAAAGCGCAACTGCGTGCTTGAGTTATAAATTGGGTCACCAATTGAACCAGCATCACTTGACAATGCCGCTTGATCAAACAATCCGGTGCCATTGAATGTGGTCCAGCGATGCTTGGAATCAATAGTTAGGTCGCCGAATGAGAAATCTTTACGATAAAAGACTTGCAAATCAATGCCCTCAACTTGAGTCTTATTGATGTTCACAAATGTGTCTTCAACAGTCAAAATATTGAAGGTGACAGGGTCACGCGTGAACAATCCGCAGAAATAATTGGCTTTGCCAGATTGATCATAATAGCATGCGCCAAGAATGTTAGCAGCCCCAAATTGCGCGACTTGATCGGTCACTTCAATCTGCCATGCATCAACCCGAAGGTTCAAATCTGCAAATGTTGGTTTCCAAACAAAAGAGAAGATGTCAGATCTTGATTCTTCTTCTTTAAGGTTACCTGCACCACCACCGGAAATGATGGTAGCCGACGAACCAGCACCATTATAGTCACCCGGAATACCATTGGCGGCACAACGTGTACGCGCAGGTTCATCCGCAAAAGTGGCCCATTGAACGCAAGGGTCAATTGAAGTTTGGCTCAAGAAACCAGTTTGGTTGCCCAAGAATAGTTCAAACAATGCTGGCGCACGGTATGAAGTACCGGACGTTGCAACAAAACGAACTTGTGGTGTTACATCCCAAGTTAGTGTTGCTTTCCAAGTTGTGTTGGAATCATATGAATCATAATTGGTATAACGATAGGCAACTGCCAAATTCAAATTTTCAATCAATGGACGGCGAGCAATCAATGGTGCATCAATTTCACCATAGATTTCTTTCACTGCATCTGTACCGCGCGTGATACCTGCTACAGTTGTCAAAGCAACGTTATTCCGAAGTGTCTCGACACCTGGAACGTCATTGATGCTATATTCACGGTAATGAACACCCATATTGGCTTTAACAGCATCAGCCGCGCCCGGAATTGTGAAAATATCGCCTGAAATATTGGCTTCAAACACATTTTGTTCGTAAACTGTTTTACCAACATTTTCGGCATTGAATAAATAATCATATTCAGCAGCGTTGAAATCACCATTCATTACACGTGGATCAAACCAATTTATCGGCAAACATGTCCCACCAAAAGTCGGGGTTGGGCATGAAGCCACACCACCTGTAATGGTGGTTGCATTGGTTGCAGCTAAACGATCCGCACGAATTGTTGTTCCGCCATATTTACCAGTGCCTGAACTGCTTTGGGCATAAATATCCCAAGTGCCGCCGCGTAAGAACCCACCGATACCATTGCCAGTTGAACCACGTATTCCAGTGATAAGCTGCCATGTTTCAACGTCTTGGGAACTATTTGCTGGGCGAGCGATAATTGGTTGAGCATTAGTAGCACCGCCAAATGATGTACCCCATGGGTTGTATGGGTTAGCAGCAGGTACAACAAAGAATAATTGAGCTGCACGGGCTTGGCTGGATTCACGCTTTGCATAAATGCCTTCCGCATAAAGCTCCACACCACCGAAAATGTCTAAATCGCGCGAAATTGTTCCATAGAAATTGGTACGCTTTGACGGCGAGATAATGTCTGAATTGCTGTGGAATGGTGAATCATAATCAAGTTGATATGTGATTGGCAAACCAGCATTTACAGATCCAATCGGTGGGCTGAACAAGCGGCGATAACCTGGGACACGCAACAATGTATTGGCAGCGCCAGTTTGCGGGTTGGTGCCAATAACACGAGTTGTTGAAGTCGCATCAGGTATCCAAGTGCCGGTGCCAGAAGATGCGCCGCCTAGTGCACTTACCCGAGTAAAGGACCCGCCATTGGTTGTGCCAAGACAGAAAGGAGCACCAGTCGCTGGATTAATATAATCTGTGCGCGCGCCAGTGGTTGGATTAAAAACATAATCTTGGCGGCAGAAATTGCGATCACTATATTTAAGCGCTTTTTGCTCAAAATATTCACCAGTTAGCATTACGTTCCAATTGTCGCCAGTTTTGCCCCATAAAGCACCAATGGAGAAGTCTTCACCGCCACCACCTTCGGACATTTGCCCAGCAGCTTCAACTTCAAAACCGTTGACGTTTTTACGGGTAATCGCGTTGACTACACCACCAACCGCGTCAGAACCATAAATCGGCGACGCACCTTCGTTCAAAATCTCAAAGCGGTCAATTGCCAAATTCGGGATAGTGCCAAGGTCAACAGCATTAACCTGACCACGAGTACCTGAAGGTGGCAAACGGCGACCATTTAACAATACCAAAGTGCGTTGCGCGCCAAGGCTGTTAAGACCAACAGTCTGGATGCCACCGCCGCCTTCAACAATAAATCCTGAAAAGAAGTTATTGATTTGGGTTGAACCAGCCGCAGCGGTTGAGCCTTGAACCACTTCTGCCGCGTCAATTGTACCAGACAAAACTGCGTTTTCGTTGGTGATTACGGTCAAAGCAGACGGAGTGTTGAATGAATTACGGCGAATTCTAGAGCCAGTAACGACAACAGTGCTGCCAGTTGCGGCAGGTGTGGCTGTTGGACAAGTAGGTTGGCCTGCGCCGCCGCAATTTGGTGTAGCGGGTGCAGTTTGCGCCGACACGAATGTTGGCGCTGCAATTGCAATCGCCAAGACCGAAGCACCCATAAATGATTTACTTATTGATTTGCCAAATTGGTTCTTCAAGATACTCTCCTAAATACATATTTTTGCGCAACAAAAATTAAAGCAGAAACGATTCCCACTTTGGTTACGGCAATTTAATGTTTGAAAGTGAACGTTACACTTATGTGACGCAAGTCTTGATAACAGTTAACACAAAGAAAAATCACATTGCAGCACAACTTGTTGGCAAGGTGTTGCGCCTATGCAACAAATTTAGTCATAAGATTCGTAATATGCCACAATTTGGGCAATTTTATTCGCTACATATTTGTGGTTGCCAATATCGATAAAAGATATATTCTGACAACATTAATTTTGTTGAGGTATTATTTATGCTTAGAACCAAGAATATTCGTAATATAGTTGCAGCAACTGCTCTATTCCTTAGTTTTGGAATGGTAAGTGCGACAGCGCAGGGTAATTTTCGCCCAACTGGTGCGCCGCTTACAATTGAAGCGATGATGAAGGACTATAATGTTTGGGGCGCGCGTATTAGCCCTGATGGTAAGCACATTGCGGCATTGGCTGGCGTTCCTGGGCAGAACCCAATTGTAAGGGTTTGGGATACGGACGACATGAGCAAAGCGCCTTTGCAATTTGGGTCACGGACCATGCGTTTCGTCAATTTATCGTTTATTAAGAATGATCGTTTGTTTTTAGGGACAGCGCAGCCTGTGGAACAAGGCCATAATTCTGATTGGATATTCAGTAGTGCTATTTCGAATTTAGACGGAAGCAAAATTGAAGCAATTTCTAATGAAGCGGCCGAAAATACACGAGACGAAGACCGCATTATCAATGTTACTGTATTTAACAGGCTGCCATTGGATCCAGAGAATATTTTGGTGCAAGTGAGCAAATTCAGTGGCACTGAAATTGTTAAAGTAAACTTGCGTTCGGGCGCGTCACGTCGCTATTTTAGGTCAGGTGACAACGAATCAGTTGAGTGGGACGATAATCAGGGCGTAATCCGAGTTAAGAACCGCCTCGATTTTTCAAATGGTGTTTATAATGTCAAATATTATTTGCGGTTGGGCGAAAATAATTGGCATGAATTGACAGGCCTTCAACAGTCCATCAACGACAGATATACGCTTAGCGTACAACATGTTAGCAATGACAATAAAACCATTTGGGTTATTACCGATAAGGACACTAATTACGCGGTTTTGAAGAAATTTGATGTTGCCACCAATACTTTTTCCGAAACATTCGCGCAAAATACTGAATTTGATTTGACAAGCGCTTCGTTCGGCTCAGCAGCAGACGAATATGCGCAAAATGCCGACCCACTCCGCGATTTTTGTTGGGGCGGGCCTTCCGAAGAATGCCAATATTCAGATCCAGTGGATATTAGGATTAACGCATTGCTCGAACGCGCATTGCCGAACCGCAACATCACATTTGCGGTACGCAACAATGGCGCAAACGTCATCGTCGCGGCAACCGCACCAAATGTTCCAACAACTTATTATTTGCTTAAAAATGAACGTCAATTAATCAAAATTGGCTCGATGCTTGAAGGGTGGGATAATCGTAATCTTGGCCCAGCTGAGTGGGTAAATTATCCTGCTCGTGATGGTTTGCAAATTCCAAGCGTCCTTACTTTGCCACCTGGTTACAATAAAGAGCGCGATGGCCGCATTCCATTGGTAGTATTGCCACATGGTGGACCTTGGGCTCGTGATGATATGGACTTTGATGGTTCATATTGGCCGCAAATGTTTGCAACTCGAGGTTTTGCAGTTTTACAGCCTAATTATCGTGGTTCAGAAGGGCTTGGTAAAGTCCTTTGGAAAGCCGGCGACAAAGAATGGGGCGGCAAAATGCAGGACGATAATGACGACGGTGCGCGTTGGCTGGTCGAACAAGGCATTGCCGACCCTAACCGTATGATGCTTTATGGTTATTCATACGGCGGTTTTGCAGGCGCGGCTGCTGCGACAAGGTCAGGCGGAGCATCGCAAGGCTTATGGCAATGTGCAATTTCTGGCGCGCCAGCAATTGATTTGGTGCGGATATCCAATGATTGGGGCTCAAGCCGAATTCAACGGATTGTTCAAGGAGTTACGGTTGCGGGTTGGAACCCAGCCGATCACTATGCCGACGTGAAAGTGCCTTGGCTTATTGTTCACGGCACTTATGATCACCAAGCCGATATTCAACATTCACGCGATGCCGCCGCAAGAATGCGCAGCCAAAACCCGAGCGCGATGTTTAAGTTCATTCAAATCCCAAGAATGTCGCACACTTTGACGGAAATGTTGCCAGAGCATAAGCAACAATTGATGGCCAGCATTCTTGATTGGACGGCCAATAATTGCGGCAATATTTCGGCCACTTTTGACGACGCTGAAGCGACATCAATTGCGAGGCGCATGAACCGCTAAGCTATATTGGCAAAGCAAAAACAAAAGCGCCCTCATTTTTGTGGGCGCTTTTTTGATGTGAGATTGCTTATTTCGTAGTCGTTTGCGCTTCTCTTGTGCATAAAAAACGGGAGCGGTGGTAGTCGTTGGCATTATCAACCCAGCCAGTGACACGCGGGTTTACCAAATTGCGGTTGGTATAGAAATAAATGGGCGCGATTGCGTCATCTTCAATCGCGACACGTTCAGCATCCAGCATAAGTGCGGTCCTGCGTTCGGCATTTCGCTCTTGATCCGATTGATTGACCAATGTGTCATAAGCGGGGTTTGAATATTTGCCATAATTCATTTGCCCCGCTTGGGTGAAGAAATTATAGAGGAAACTGCGTGCATCGTTGAAATCGGCGACCCAGCCTGCGTCACCAACCTCAAAGTCGCCTTGGCGCAATTTTTCATAATGAAGCTGCACGTCGGTGCCAGTTAAATCAACGCTAACCCAAGGCCCAATATCGCGCCAATTTTGCTGCACCACGGGCGCAACCCGAGGGTTATCGCCCGAATTGCGATAACTATAACCAAAATGCAATGGTTTATCGGGGCCATAGCCAGCTTCGGCCAGTAATTGCCGCGCGCGCGCCAGTCTTTGTGCGCGGTCCAATGTGCGCCAAGATTGCGCAACTTTGCCGCTTTCATAGTCAATGATGCCGGGTGGAACCAAGCTATAAGCAGGTTGTTGGCCGCCTTTCAAAATTTCATTGGTGATAAATTCTCTATCCACCGCGAGCGACAAAGCCTCACGAACTTTTGGATTATCAAAAGGCGCTTTGCGGGTGTTGAAAATATAATATGTCGTGGCGATATATGGGCTTACACGCGCATAACCTGGCATTGTGCGGTCAATTTGTGCGCGGCGTGAACCTGAGAAATTGGTTTGCACGTCCAAAGCGCCAGTTTTTACGCGGCGTTCGGCGGCGGTATCGTCATGGGTTGGGTAATAATATAGCTCATTAAGGCATACATTTGCGGCGTCAAAAAACTCTGGGTTTTTTACCACATGCACAAAATCATTTGCCGACCATTCAGTCAGTTTGAAAGCACCATTTACAACAATATTTGCGGGTTTAATCCACTCATTACCCAATTTTTCAACCACATGTTTTGGGATTGGGAAGGAAGTATAATGGGTCATAAGGCCCGGTAAATATGGCGCGGGGTTGGTTAAGGTTACTTCAAGGGTCTTGTCATCAATGGCCCTTGCGCCCAATTCGGCTGCGGGCTTTCGGCCATTGAAAATATCTTCGGAATTCTTTAGTAAAAACAACAATGAAGCGTATTTCGCTGGTGGCCGATTGCTAAAAAGCCTTTGCCAAGCATATACAAAATCATGCGCACTTACTGCGTGGCCATCGGACCATTTTGCATCGCGCAATTTGAAAGTCCAAACCAAGCCATCGGCACTGGTGGTCCAAGAAGTCGCCATGCCGGGAATTGGCTCACCCGCCGCATTATCGGTCACCAACCCCATAAACATATCGCCGAGAATACGGTTTTCCCAAGTTCCCGAGGCTTGGTGCGGGTCAAGACTGAATGGCTCGCCAACATTGCCAATATGCAGAATTCGTGTGCCTTCATGATCGGCTTTGTCAGAACAAGCGGTCAAACCAGTCGCGAAAATAAATGCAAAACTTGAAACCAAAATTGATCTTTTAACAAAACTGCGTGTCGAACCAGCCATAATTTTTCAACTCCTTGCCATTGCAGCTAAACTATTTCATAATTGCGGCGAAAATTGGATCGCCTTACCAACATCTATTGGACATAAACCAAAATGAAAAAATATTTCGTTAACCACAATGTCGCGCTCGGAATTGGCATATGCGCCATTATTTTTTGTGCCTCCGTCGCCACAGGCCAAAATGGCCCGCGTGCCAAAGCTGCGCAAGATGCTGCGGCTACCCAAACGCCACTTGCGGCGCTTTATGATTGCGCCCAAAAAACCAATGATGCTGAGCGTTTGGCGTGTTTTGACGCCCAAGTTGCGGCGCTTAAAGCCAAAGAAGCGAGCTCCGATGTTGTGGTAATTGATGCACCAAGAGTTGCGCAAATGCGGCGTGAGGCATTTGGCTTTAATTTACCGTCACTTCCAAAACTCGGCCTACCTAAACTAAGTGGCCTAAGGGGCGGGGATAATGCAGCCCAGCAAGCGGATGAAGAACGCCAAGTCATGGCAGTGACTCGAATTTCAAACCAAGGTGGCCGCGCGACTTTGACAATGGAAAATGGCCAAGTTTGGCAATTGGTTGAGGCCGAAGAGATCAATGTTTCGGGCCGCCCACCTTATAGCGCCAATATCCGCAGCGCCTCTTTTGGCTCTTTCCTTCTAAGTTTCGAAGGCCGCAACAAAGGCTATCGCGTGCGGCGAGTGGAATAATCAACTGCAAAGGTTGTGAAAGCTGCTGTCATCCCCGAAAAATCAAAGATTTTGTCGGGGATCTTGTGTATTTCGATGAGATCCCCGATATTTTTCAACGAAAAATTCGGGGATGACAATGGCGTAAGGAGCTATTCCGCCGCGATTTGTGCCGCCGCGAGATTTTCCTTGGTTGGCAAAGGCCGTTCAAGATTGGCCCAATCAATGTCCAAATCGCCCAAACAATCTTCATAAGTAAGCGCACCCATGGCTTCAAATTTAGGGCGGATTTTTTCGGTTAATAGGCCTACCCGTTTGAAATTTGGAATGATGCGTTCAAACAATAAATGTTGGAATAGTTTTATGACTTGCGATTCCATAATATGTTTATGGGTTGCCTCAAGGTCAAAACCATATTCGCGCGCAACATCAAGGCTGAATAATCTATCACGCATAATCAAAGTCGCTTGATAGGCAAATTCCGCGCGATCTTCGATTTCGCTTTCTGGCAGGGCTTTAATCCAATCTTCAAGGTAATTCACACCAAAAGCAACATGGCGGCCCTCATCACGCATGACCAAGGCAATCACTTGCTTGAACAATGGATCGCTTGAAGTCTGAATAATCGAGCCAAAAGCCGCCAATGCCAAGCCTTCAATCACCAATTGCATGCCAATGAATTTCAAATCCCAACGTTCATCGGCCAATACCTTATCAATAAGCGCTTTAAGATTGGGGTTAATCGGATAAACCATGCCACAACGACGGCGCAAATATTCGTTGAAAGCCTCAACGTGCCGGGCTTCGTCGAACGTCTGTGATGAAGCATATAATTTGGCATCATAAGTCGGCGCACAGGCCACTAATTGCGAAGCAACCAACATTGCGCCTTGTTCACCGTGCAAAAATTGCGAGGCGGTTTGCGCGTGATTTTTCCATGAAAATTTGATTTTTTCTTCCTGCGAAAGCGCTTCATATTCAGGATAGCCATTCATTGGGTTGGTGACTTGCGGCATAGGGAAATCGTTCTTGTCATAGGGCGCATCCCAATCAACATCAGTCGAAACATTCCAATTATGCAACTTACCAAGCTCATAAAGCCGCCGAATTTTGGCGTTGGCACTATCATAATCCCAATTAAACGAACCATTTAGCGGCGTGAAAAACACTTCACGAATAACCTCAACATCACCCATAGTTTCGATTGGCGGGTCTTCATCAAAACGGCGAATTTGTTGTGGTGGCTGGGTTACTATTGAAACTTTCATCATGCGCTCCTGTGACAGGTAAATGACTTTACTCTAACGTAAACTGCCCGTGAACACCGGGTGCGACAATATGGCAAATTGTCACATTTTCGTAAGGTAAAGCGAGGTGGGAATTGCCATTGTCAAAAATCGTGATAGCTTTGGAGGATGAAACGCGAACGAGAAGAACCCAATCTAATTCACATTATACACTCGAATTATTTTCATATTTCTTGCACGGAGGCTTTTCAATTTCTTTTATCGGAAGGCCTTTTCAAGGTTATTATTGTACTAAGAGAAAATGATGTAAGCACGATTTGTTACCGAACATCGTTTGTGCGTGATGGGCTAAAAATAGTTGTTTCGTACGATAGCATTACACATGAAATTGAAAGCAACATTGAAATTGATGGGGAAAGGTATGCAGTTGCAGAAATCGGAAGAGCCGCTGGAGGAACAGATTCGTTAGATTGGAAGAACTATTGTGCTTCAAGTGAAAGTTCATTTCGAAAGGGACTCGACTTGAACGCAATTCGAACTAGGAATGCATTAAATTTTTTGCAAGACCTAGGCACCGATTTGATTTATAAAGTGAAGGAACAAAGAAGAAAATTTAGCGAAAAAATGGGTGAAGATAGTTTGGTCAGCGTTGTTAGGCCAGCTGCCTATGAAGCGTTTAGAAAAAAGGAATACAAACAGGCCATTGATTTATTTGAAAAAATGAAAAAGTACCTTAATAAAACCGATATTTCAAAACTCAAATATGCGATAGGAAAATCAACTCCGGAACTCAAATCGAAAAAGTGATGTGAATTAGCTCAAAATTCGTGGACCCGATGTGAATTAAGCTTGAGAAATAATCCCCGAAATCAGAAATGGACTCCCTCTATCCACCCCCAAGTGCCTTCAATTATAATCGAGACTTCTGCATTTTCGGTGTCAATTATTTTGAAAGGGATTTACTACCATTTACTAACATTGTGGCTGTTTACCAACCAGCAGAATGATATGGTTTGATATGGTTTTGGGGCGGTTAAAGTGGTCTCTTGCGGTATGGGATCCCGCAACAAGTGCGGGATGACACTGGTGTAGTGCGGGATGACAGGGTGTTGTGCGGCATGACAAAGTGGGTTGGGGGTTATATTTAGTGGTGGCAGTGCCGATTATGGGGTGCTAAATATAGCCATGACTTCAAAACTAAAATTATTTCGCGCCTTGCCCGACATTTGGGAAGACGCAAGTCCTGCGTCCGAAAAAATCATCAAAGGCGCGCCAATTGGTGTTGCCAATGAGGTGGTGAATGGTGGCGAAAGTGGTAAGCTTTATTGCGGCATTTGGCGGGCTGAAATTGGCGCTTGGCGGGTTTCATATAGTGAATGGGAATATTGCTATATCACCAAAGGCCGCGCGAAAATTAGCGAAAACGGCGGCGCGGAGTTTGAAGTCGCGGCTGGCGATGCATTTACAATTGATGCTGGCTTCGAAGGGGTTTGGGAAGTGTTAGCGCCTATGGAAAAACACTATGTGATTCTATTGTCTTAAATCTTGGTTGCCGCCCAAAATCCGCCAATTATTATCACCGCCAAAGCACCGGTCACCCAATAAAGTTGTTTTTCAATAAATGGTTCAATTGATGGCCCAAAGCGTTTCGCAAGGCCAGCAACAAGGAAAAACCGCATGGCGCGGGTGATGGTCGCGGTAATCACAAAAAGCGCAAAATTAAAATGCGCAAGGCCCGACGCAATCGTCACTAATTTGAACGGAATTGGCGTCAAGCCTTTGATGAGGATAATCCAAACCCCCCATTTTTGGAATGAAGTTTGAAAATGCACCAATTTTTCGGAATAGCCGTAAAAATCCATCAATGGTTTGCCAATGCTATCCATCAAAAACATGCCAATCCCATAGCCAGCAATGCCGCCCAAAATTGAAAAAATTGTGCAAATAAATGCTGCTCGCCAAGCGGTTTCGGGCTTTAAGCTCGCCATCGGCAATAACATGACATCGGGCGGAATTGGGAAAAAGCTGGCTTCGGCAAATGAAATCGCCGCCAAAGCGCGCTCGGCTTTTGGCGATCTCGCTAATTCGCGCAATTTTTGATAAAGGTCTTTAAGCATGGTCGCCACTTAGATAGTTTATTCGCATTGATAAATAATAAATAGCATTGTGTGCCAAAAATTGCGGCGCTATCTATCCTTCGGGTCAATCGCGTCGCGCAAGCCATCACCGATGAAGTTGAGGCAGAACAAAGTTATCATCATGGCGGCGGCAGGGAAAATCAACAGCCAAGGCGCAATTTCCATTTCTTTGGCGCCGATGGATATTAAATTGCCCAACGATGTCATGGGTTCTTGCACCCCTAGCCCCAAGAAGGAAAGTAAGCTCTCCTGCAGGATAACCGCAGGAATTGTAAGGGTCACATATACGACAACTGGCCCCAAAAGATTTGGCACGATGTGCTTGGTGATAATGTCAAAAGTCGAAAGGCCGGCGGCTTGTGCGGCTTCGATATATTCTTTTTTGCGAAGTGATAATGTTTGACCACGCACAATCCGCGCCATTGTAAGCCATTCAACGGCACCAATTGCTAAGAAAATAAGGAAAATATTGCGGCCAAATACCACCATCAAGATGATTACAAAAAATATGAAAGGCAAAGCATATAAAATATCGACAATCCGCATCATTATTTGGTCAATTTTGCCGCCCAAATAACCAGCAGTTGCGCCCCACAAGACGCCAATGGTCAGAGAAACGGTGGTTGCAACCACACCGACCGCGAGCGAAATTCTTAGGCCGTAAAGTAGGCGCACAAACAAATCACGGCCCTGTGGGTCATTGCCAAAAGGGTGCATATCGGACCATGAAGGCGGGTTAAGTACGCGGTCAATGTAGATTTTGTCAAACTTATGAACCCATAATAACGGCCCAAATATCGCGATTATGACAAGGAATGCCAAAACATACATTGAAATAACTGCGGCTTTATTGCGGAACAACCTAGCCCTAGCATCGGCCCATAATGAGCGGCCAATTACAGCCGATTTTTCCATCACAGCGGCATTGGGGGAGTGAAGGGGTGGCAAGCTCATTCGTAAGTAACTTTCGGATCAAGCACCGCGTAAAGCAAATCGGCAATCAAATTAAGGATAATGATAAGGCTGGCATAAAGCACCACCACCGCCATCACTACTGGGTAGTCACGCTGTAACGCAGAGGTCACAAAATTGCGGCCAATACCCGGCAATTGAAACACATTCTCGATTACTACGGAACCAGTTATCAAAGCTGCGCAGGCGGGGCCAATATATGAAACCAAAGGCAGGATTGAAGCACGAAGCGCGTGGCGCGTTAAAACTGCAATTTCGGGCAGGCCTTTGGCGCGGGCAGTGCGGACAAAGTTGGAGTTTAGGACTTCAATCGCGCTTGCCCGCACTAGTCTCGAAATAATCGCGATTTGTGGCAGCGACAAAGTTATTACTGGCAACAGCATTGTATCAATGGTCATTTTGCCCAAATCAAGACCAGCAGTCGGAAGCCAGCCCAAATACACCCCAACCACCAAAGACAAAAGCGGACCAGTGACAAAAGTTGGAATACAAATGCCCGCCATCGCAATTGCCATGATCGAATAGTCAGTCGTTTGATTGTGGTTAAGCGCTGCGGTAAGCCCCAAAGGAACGCCAATAAAAATTGCCAAAGTTAGGGCACTAAAACCCAAAACTATCGAAACTGGAAAACCAGAACCGATAATTTCGGCAACGCTTTGGTCTTTATACACCAAGCTTGGGCCCAAATCTAAAATGAACAGGCCTTTAAGATAGTCAAGAAATTGCACGAATAATGGCTTATCGAAACCATAATGCTCTATGATAAGTTGGCGAATTTCAGCCGACATCGCGCGTTCAGAATCAAACGGGCTACCGGGTGCGGCGCGCATCAAGAAAAATGCCATCGCAATTATGATTAACATGGTGGGTATCGCCACCAAAAGTCTCTTAATACTAAATGACAACATTCATTGTGTCCAAATTTGCAAATCAATAGCGATTATTAGTTTCGCATTTATTTGCGTGAGTCAATGCATTTTTCAAGAAAAAAAATTAACATTAACAACATGTTATGGTTAATTTTGATGCCGCCGAGACGCTATATACCTTATGTTAAAGGCTTGGAAGCGTTTCCAAAAAACGCGCGGCACGCCAAATAGGCGAACAATGTTGCAAGTGAAACTAAATTGTGCAGTGCGGCATAATATTTTTGCAGTTGCGAATGTGCTGGCTCTATTTGTAAATGCAGGCGTCCAGCCCAGAGCTACGCACAGTTTGCGCCCCGCGAACAATGCGGTTTGCACGGCGTGAAACCCTGCCACTTGGGGATTTAACGCTCCATTTGCGTGGGCTTGGCAAAATCGCGATGATGCGTGCGGCTTCACTTGGGCTCAGGTTTTTCGCTGATTTATGGTAATAATATCGCGCTGCGGCTTCGGCGCCAAAAATACCATCGCCCATTTCGGCGACATTAAGATACGCCTCCATGATTCGCCGCTTGGGCCAAAAAAGCTCAATCAAAGCTGTATAGCCTGCTTCCAATCCTTTGCGGATATATGATCTTGCGGGCCACAGAAACACGTTTTTCGCGGTTTGTTGGCTGATGGTGGAAGCGCCGCGCAATTTGCGGCCGGCTTTATTGGCTTTGGCGGCGCGTTTCATGGCCTCCCATTCAAAGCCATTATGGTAACAAAATCGTGCGTCTTCGGCGGCAATTGCGGCATCGACCATATTGCGGCTAATATTGCGCAAGGAAACTGGGTGATAACGGATTTTGTCGCCTTCAAATGCGCGCTGCACCATCAAATAAGTCGCGGGCATTGGTATGAAGCGATAAATAATCACCAAACCAATCACGAAAAAAAACGCATAAGCAATGAAGCGAGCAAATAAATAACCGAAACCGCGTTTTGTCGGCTTGGGCCGTTTTGTGCGCCGCCTTACACCTGTTTTGGGCGTGGTTTCAGCGGTTTTTGATACAATGGTTTCGTTCATTCTGCCAATAACTTCTCAAGTGCCCAATTCGCGGCATTTTTTACCATTGGGTTGTTGCCATTAGCAAGAGTGGTTAGTGTGGCTTCGAAATGAATTTCACCGCTATTTCCCATGGCAATTGCGATATTGCGTAAAAACTTATTTATGCCAATGCGCTTTATTGGGCTTTTTTTGAATATTTCACGAAAGCCCATATCGTCGAGTTTCGCTAATTCACTCAAATTCGGGGCAAGTGTCGCGGCGCGAGGCAAAAATGCGGCGTCTGTTGTTGGAGTTGCAAATTTGTTCCACGGGCAAATGGCCAAACAATCATCACAGCCATAAATGCGATTGCCCATTAGCGCCATCAATTCAGGTTCAATATCGCCATCATGTTCAATTGTTAAATATGAAATGCATTTCCGAGCATCGATTTTATAGGGCGCTATTATCGCCCTCGTAGGGCAAATATCAATGCAGGCAGTACAAGTGCCGCAATTATCGATTTCGGCTGCATCATATTCCAATTCATGCGCCACCAAAATTGAACCCAGAAACAACCACGAACCAAATTCACGGCTTGCCAAATTGGTGTGCTTGCCTTGCCAACCAAGCCCAGCGCGTTGCGCTAATGGTTTCTCCATCAATGGCGCGGTATCGACAAATACTTTGACTTCGCACTTTAATTGCCGATGAATTTCCCCCGCCAAAACTTTGAGGCGTTTTTTGATTAATTCGTGATAATCATCATTTTGCGCATAAACCGAAATCACGCCATTTTGTTTATGTTGAAGGGCTCCAAGCGGGTCCAATTGCGGCCCATAATTTACGCCCAGCATTATCACCGAAATGGCCCCGTCCCACATTGCGTTGGGGTGCGAACGGCGCTGCTTCGTGGTTTCAAGCCATTCCATTGTGCCGTGATGCTGGTTTTCAAGATATTCACGCAGTCCTTCGCCGGCTTGCCACGGCTGTCTGACATCACAAATTGCGACCGCATCAAAACCATTGGCCAAGGCGAGAGCTTTGATTTGGGCGGAGGAAAACGGCATAGCCAATATCAAAAATCCAAATTTCGATAATGCGGCGGCGGAACAATGCCCGCCACTGTATCGACTAAAACTGCCCTAAAGGCTGGGCGTTGTTTTAGGCCCGAATAAAATTGTTTGGCTTCATAATTCAAATCCCATGATACCAAATCAAAATAGTCCAAAAGCGATAATTGCGCCCAAATAATAATGTCGGCCAATGAAAATTTGCCGCCAATCATGAAGCCGCCTTTTGCGGTGCGCGCTGCTGTCACTTCTAAAAACTCGCGCGCGCCGTCACGCAAATGCCGCATTTTTTGCATATCGGGGGACCCCGCACGATTTAATATTTTATGGGCTTTTTCTTCCATCAATGTTTGATAAAGCGGCGCAAAGTCACGAATTGCTTCGGCGCAAAAAACCCGCACATTGGCGCGCTCCATTGGCCCACCAGGGAAAAAATGGGGTGAGGGGATTGTATCTTCAAGATATTCAAAAGCTGGCATAGCTTCGCGGATTATCGCGCCATTGCCCCACATGTCGTCGGTCAAAATAGGTGTGCGGCCTTGTGGGTCAATGTTCAATAAATCTACATCCGCGCCAAAAACTGGCGCTTCAATTTTATGAAAAGCAGCCCGCTTTTCACCCAAACCAATAATCAGGGCGCGTGAAAGCGGGTCAAAATTGCGGAAATAGATCTTTATCATGGCAATAGGCCATTTGCACCACAAGCGTGGAATTAGTCAAACTCGCGTGACACAGCGAAGGCGAGGGCGCACAGTATCCTGAAAAGCCGTCTCCTATCACAATTTCGGCGCTTTTGCGAAAGTTTTGATGCTTCAGTGTCATCCCCAAATTTTCATAGAAAATATCGGGGATCTCGGAGTAATAAATACCAGATCCCCGATAAAATCTTTGATTTTTCGGGGATGACAATAAACCCCTTGATTGGAATTGATATCAGCCAATGCACCAATCTGCTTTGCCCCATTGTGATTTTGCTCCATTGTCCCTATTTAGCATCTACAATTGAAATCAAAATATAAAGAAGCTCGGAGTAAATATGTTTTCGACCCCCGCCTTTGCTCAGACAGCTAATGCTGTCGCAACAGGGCCCACCAGCCTTTTGATGAATTTGCTGCCTATGGTAGCTGTATTGGGGGTGTTTTACTTCCTGCTTATTCGCCCACAACAAGCGCGCCAAAAAGCGCATATGGCGCTGATTAATGGCCTTAAACGCGGCGATGTGGTGGTTACCGCAGGTGGCTTAATTGGCAAAGTTTCAAAAATAAGCGATACGGATGTTTCAGTTGAGCTTGCGCCAAATGTCGTCGTCAAAGTTGTTCGGCACACCATAAGCGAAGTTCGCGGCCTAACCCCGGCTGCACCCGCCAATGATACGCCAAAAGTATAAATCACATGCTTAAGCTTGCTCGTTGGCGCTACCTCACAGTCATTATTGTTACTTTGCTTGGCATTTTATGGGCCTTGCCTAACGCATTGCCGCCAAATATCCGTGCGCAATATCCAGGCTTTTTGCCAAATAAGACCATTAATTTGGGCCTTGATTTGCAAGGCGGTTCGCATCTTTTGTTTGAGGTGGACAAAGACGCGGTTTACAAGCAACGCCTTGAAACTGTTGCTGACGATTTAACTGGCGCATTGCGCGGCGTTCGCAAAGCTGGCGAGTTGGGCGCACGCAAAACGCCTATCGCGTTTTCTGGCCGTGGCCAAAGCAGCGATGGCTCGGTGGTTCGGGTCACTATTACCAATTTAAGCGACATGCCAGAAGCATTGAACCGCATTTCAAAACTCGGCCAACCAATTGATGGCGCAAGTGGTGTTATTGCAAACACCGATTTATTGGTTCGTAATGTAGCCAATAATATTGAGATTTCGCTTTCCCCCGAAGCAAAATTGGCGATGTCACGCCGTGCCGTTACCCAATCCATTGAAGTTATTAGGCGCAGAATTGACGAAACTGGCACTAAGGAGCCGTCAATTACTCGCCAGGGGGCCGACAGAATCGTGGTGCAAGCACCTGGCGAATCGGATCCTGAAAAATTAAAGTCGCTAATTGGGCAAACCGCAAAATTGACTTTCCAATTATTGGATGATTCGGTGCCCGTTGCCGAAGCAATGGCCGGCCGCATTCCGCCTGGTTCTGTGCTTTTACCGCAACCTTCACAGCCGAACGAACCATTTGTATTGGTTAAACGCCGCGCCGTAGTTTCGGGCGAGAATTTGGTGGATGCAAGGCCGAGTTTTGATCAACAAACCAATCAACCTGTTGTGAGTTTCCGTTTTGACGGCGCAGGTTCGCGCGCTTTTGGTCGCGTAACAACCACCAATGTGGGCAAAAGATTTGCGATTATACTGGACGATAAAATTATTTCCGCGCCAAATATTCAATCGCCAATTATCGGCGGTGCGGGCGTAATTACGGGCGGATTTACGGTTGAAAGTGCTGCCGAATTGTCTACGCTTTTGCGTGGTGGTGCGCTTCCTGCGCCATTGACGATTTTGGAACAAAGAACCGTCACCGCCGAACTTGGCAAGGACGCAGTAGAAGCTGGCGCGACTGCTGGCATCATTGCAATGGTTTCGGTGATGATATTTATGTTTCTGGCCTATGGTTTCACTTTCGGTGGCTTTTCGATATTGGCGCTTTGCGTGAATATAGTATTGATTTTCGCTGGCATGGGGGCAGTTGGCGCAACTTTGACCTTGCCGGGTATCGCTGGTTTGGTCTTGACACTGGGCATGGCGGTCGATGCCAATGTCTTGATTTATGAGCGAATGCGTGAAGAATTTGCGGCGGGCCGTTCGGCGGCACTGGCAATTGATGCGGGCTTCTCACGCGCCGTTGTCACGATTATCGATTCGCATATCACTAGCTTGCTGTCGGCGCTTATCCTATTTTATTTTGGCTCTGGGCCAGTGCGCGGTTTCGCTTGGACGCTTTCGCTCGGGATTTTGACTTCGGTCTTTACCGCAGTTCTTGTAAGCCAAGTTTTGATTGCGCTGTGGTTTAGACAGACCCGCGCCAAAGTCCTTCCAATTTAGTTAGAGATTATCAATGACAACCAAAAAATCTATATGGCCTCTAATTCGCTTGGTTCCAAAACAAACCCATTATGGTTTCGTGCGTTTTGCGCGCATGGCGGCATCTGCATCTGTTGTTTTGGTGATTTTGACTTTTGTGGCATTTGCAACTGGTGGTTTGCGGCAAAACCCAATCACCGAATTTAATAATGCCCAAGGCGGATTTGGCCAAAAAATCGGTGCAGTATTTGCTGACGCTTTTAACCTTGGCATCGACTTCAAAGGGGGCGTTTCGATTGAAGCTATTGCCCCTACGGCAATTGACATGGGCACAGTGCGCGCCGCATTACACACCATGCCCGGAATTCGTGACCCGCAAGTTCAAGGCTTTGATAAACCCAGCCAAATTATGGTTCGCTTTTTGGCCGAAAATAATCGGAATGAACAAGCTATTCAAACAGTTAAGACTGAACTGGCGAAAGTTGTCCCGGGCGTAAGATTTTCACCGCCCGATATTGTCGGTTCCAAAGTGTCCGATGAATTATATCGCAACGGGATTATGGCTTTGGTTGCGGCTATGGCAATGATGCTGGTTTATATTTGGTTTCGTTTTGAATTGCAGATGGGCGTTGGTTCGGTTGTGGCGCTTTTGCATGACGTGGTTTTGACTTTGGGCTTTTTGTCTGTGACGCGGCTAGAGTTTTCGCTAACTTCAATTGCAGCGATTTTGACCATTATTGGTTATTCGATGAACGATACCGTTGTGGTCTATGATAGATTGCGCGAAAATATGCGCAAATGGAAATCCAAACCAATGGATGAACTAATTGATCTTTCGACCAATGAAACTTTGTCCCGCACTATCATCACTGGCATGACGACCTTGCTTGCGCTATTTGGCCTAACAGTGGTCGGCGGAACCACGATTCAGTCCTTCACAATTGCGATGATATTTGGTGTTTTCATCGGGACATATTCGTCAATTTATGTCGCCGCGCCGTTTAGTCTGCTTATTCCGCGCAGTGGCAAAGTGCAGAAATTGCAAACAATGCATGATGATAGGCCTTAAAACTCGCGCGAGTGATATTTCTGACTATTTTGGTGGGATTTAGCTTGAATTTTGCCTGAAATTACGGCAAAAAGGCATCAATAATCTTGTTTTGAGAAGGAAAAGGGACGTGGGCGCACTATTATCAAATCTTCGTAATACCGTAATTATTGGCTTTTTATTGGCAATTGCCTTGATTGTAGCTTTTTACCTTAAGCAAAGTGGTGGCGGCGCCTTTGATATTCGCGCAGCTTTGCACGAAGGCGCACTCCGTTGGTTGCACGTGCTTTCTGGCATCATGTGGATCGGCCTATTATATTATTTCAATTTCGTGCAAATCCCAACCATGCCTTCAATCCCCGACGAACTAAAACCTGCTGTGGGCAAGTTTATTGCGCCAAAAGCATTGTTTTGGTTCCGTTGGGCGGCAATGGCCACACTCGCAACTGGGATTTTAGTCGCTTGGAGCCGCGGCTATTTGCTTAGCGCTTATACGCTTGGCGCGACCGAAAACTTTGCGGTGGCAGGGCACACATTCATCGGTATAGGCATGTGGCTGGCGACAATCATGTGGTTCAATGTTTGGTTTGTGATATGGCCCAATCAGAAAATCGCGCTTGGTTTGGTTGAAGCTGCGGCGGAGGCAAAACCAAAAGCCGCGCGTTTGGCAATGTTGTTTTCGCGCACCAACACGATGTTGTCGGTTCCAATGCTGGCCGCAATGTCGATGTCACAAACTATGTTTGGCTAAGATGGGTAAAGTTTGGCCTTTGACGGGCTTTATTCTTGGTTCAATTTTTGCATTTTCGGCGCTAGCAAATGCCGAAGTGCTTGACGCGAACGCTGGTGGTTTTGCGCTTAAACGAACTTACGAAATAAATGCACCGCGCGCCAGTGTTTATCGCGCTTTAATCCACCCCGAACGCTGGTGGAGTTCGTCCCACACTTGGTCGGGTACTGCCAGTAATTTAAGTATGTCGGCACGGGCAGGGGGCTGTTTCTGTGAGCGTTTGGCAAATGGCGGTAGTGTCCAGCATATGACAATTGTTTATGCCGCGCCCAATCAAGAATTGCGGATGTTTGGCGCTTTGGGGCCATTGCAAATGACTGGCGCGAGTGGGCATTTGAATGTTAAACTTGAGGAAAATGGCGGCAAAACAAATATGAGTGTCACGTTTGATGTGGGCGGTTACGCCAATGGCGGCCTTAACAATTGGGCACTGCCAGTCGATGGTGTTTTGGGCGAACAATTCAGCGCTTTGAAAGCGCTGGTTGAGCGAAATTAAAGTGCGATTTCCGCAAATCTAATATTATGCGGCCAATAGCAGGCGTGGAATGGATATTGGCGTGAGCCTTTTTCGGCTTTGCGAAATACCGCGGCTTGTGGATTTCGCCCGATAATTTTGTATATTTCTTCAATACGCCCGTCATAAATTGACTTCGGGATTGGGTTCGCGCCGCCCCAAGCCGTCACGATGTAATCGCTCTTTGAAACCCGCGCACATATGGTTTGATTATTTTCAGGCCCAATAATGTCAAATCCAGCTTGGTGAGCCTTGACGACATCGCTCGGAAGCGTTCCACGGAGCGCGAAAATGTTCAATATTTCGACGCGCGCGACATCTTGAAACGCCATATAAAGCACTTTTGCGGCGGTTTGCACTGTCTTGTCGGCCATCGAACAATCAGCTGAAGAAGGGTTTTTCAATATTATCGCGGCGGTTTTTGTGCGCGATTTTTCACCGAAAAACGGCAAACTCAAAGAATAGCGATATTTCATATCTTCGGAAAATCTTGCGTGGATTTGGCTGTTATCCACTTTTTCAAAATGCGCGACTTGCCTGCCGATATAGGGTTTGGGGTCGGAGGCCAAAAGACTCAATTGCCCGCAGGGGCAACAGCGACCCACATTGAATGGCGTTTGCTATTGCCGATTTTCGCGCCAACCGCGCAAGACGAAACATTAAGCCCACGGCTGAATGCGTGATCTGCCGAAAAGCCCAAAATTCCATTATCATAGTTTGATGCAAGTATTCCGCCGCAACGAACCCGGGTCAAATCGCCATTTTGCGCGAACAATGTCAGGTGTTTTACCCAGCTTGGCACTTCAAAATCACCAATTACCAATACCGGCACTTCTTCGGCCCCGGCGCGATTTGCAGCGCGGTTAATCACTGAATCTCTATCGGGGTTTTCACGGCCTCGCTTGCTTGGCGGTATTGGATTTAAGCCAACCAAAGTGAACCAATTATCCGCAGGTTTGACAATGATTGGTTCGCCAGTTTGCGCCGATGCCGACCAGCCAGATTTGGCCAATATAGTGAACGCGCTGGAATCATTAGGCGCTGCATTGATTAAGATTGACCAATTGGCGGGTGCCCCAATTGGCACATTGCCCACGCCCGAAATCAACAAAACGTCCGCGTGTTTTGCCTCGGCTTCGGACAATAATTGGTTGAGATTTGCCTGATTGCCACCGATGTTGCCATAACCAATTGTCGCTTTTGGCTGCCCACCAATTGGCGGCAAGCCCAATGTTGAATGGATAACATAGAAATTGGTGCTAGCGACAATTGCAGATATAACCACAAATAACCACTGCCGCCCAAGACCCCAAATCAAAGTGCCGACAATGGCAGTTAGCACCCAATACCAACGCAATTGTGCAATCAAATCAAACGGCGGGCCAAGCATTTCGAGCATTGCAAAAAACGACATAAGCGCCGCAGAACCAGTAGTCAAAATGCCACCGAATAATACCAGGCTATTGATTTTCTTGGCCTTGCGCTTTTTCTTTTTTCTAAGTTTTGAAGGGGTTGTTTTTGGCCTAGCGCCTAATTCACTGAAGATGTCCCCATGGTCGCTTATGTTTTGAGGTTCAATAGTTTCAACGGAATCACTATCTTGCGGTAGCGCAGATTCCTCCAAAATTGCCACCGTTTCTTGGGGTAACAGAGGCTCAATTTGCACATTTTCTTCAATTGGTGGGACAACCGGCTCCTCAATTGTAAACGAAATTCGTGGCTTAATTGGCTTTGGAATTTGCTCGGAAATTTCTTCTAGCTTTGTTGAATTATCAAGTGAAGAAGGAGCACTAGATCGCGGATTAAATAAGTTATTTATGTCTTGCCATGACATTTTTTTGGCGACAGTTTCGTCGGGCTCTTGGGCTGCAAGCGGTTCAGGCTCAAGTTCAAGTTCTGCTTCCGCCACTGTCTCAGACCGAGCCGCACCCTCACGGGCTGCCTCTGCCTCTGCCTCTGTCTCAGGATAAAGCTCAGGAATAGTTTCAGTGCCTTCGAGAATTTGAGGTTCAGGCTCCGTCACCGCCTCAAAGACAAGTACTGTCTCCGAGCGCGCAAGCAGCGCTGCCTCGTGTTCAAGTTCTGTGCCTTGCTCGGATACTGGTTCTGGTTCAGTGCCAATAAGTGGCTCAGGTTCAGTGTCTGCGATTGATTCAGGCTCAGACTCCAATTCGGCATCGGGTAAGTCAGGTTGCACCAACTCCTCAGCCATTGTTTCCGCTTCTTCTGTGACTGAGAGCGACAGCGCTTCATCGTTATGGGGCTCATAACTCAAGTCATCGCTAACAGCCGCATTTGCCGCGCTGAAGACTTCAGGAACAATTGCTTCATAGGCGAAATCCAATTCGGGATCGTCAAAAACTGAACCTTGATTTGACTGCGGGCCGGAACTTTCGGTTTCGACAATTAAGTCGGTAGCAATAGTTCGCCCCAGCATTGGATCATAATCATCGTCCAATGGTTCAATTGCTGTCAGATGCAGAATTGGTTGTTTCATTTACCCGTCACTAGTTTGTAAAATACTTTAAGGAAACAATGGCGCGTGCGTCAAGCCAATAGTCTCTGAAAGGCCAAACATCACGTTAAAGTTCTGTATGGCCTGGCCGCCTGAGCCTTTGATTAAATTGTCGATTGTGGAAATAATAATTGCACGATTTGGAATGCGGTCGGCAAAAACTTGAATCACGCAATTATTTGTGCCTTTAACCCAGCGCGTATCGGGCGTGGCGCCATTTGGCGCAATCCGCACAAAAGGTTCATCGGCGAACTTAGTTTGCATGTTATTGCGCAAATCAACAACCGAAACGCCATTTTCCATTTTCACATGGCAAGTCACATATTCGCCGCGCGTCATTGGGACAAGGTGTGGTGTGAAATTCACGATTACAGATTGCCCACATGCGGCGCTTAATTCTTGCTCGATTTCAGGTGCATGGCGGTGATTGCCAACGGCATAGGCGTGCATGCTTTCGGCAATTTCGCAAAATAAATTGTCTTGTTTAAGGCTGCGCCCCGCGCCCGAAACGCCCGATTTCGCGTCGATAATCATGTCATTGGCGCTTATTAGTTTGGCTTCCAATAAAGGCTGCAATGCCAATAAAGTCGCGGTGGGGTAGCACCCAGGGCAGGCGACAATTGGCGGCTTGGACTTAAGTTTTTCGCGGGCAAACTCGGTTAAGCCATAGACCGCATCAATGGTTTTTTGCGGGTGCAAATGTGTGCGACCATAGACTTGGGCGTAAAGGGCAGGGTCACGCAAGCGAAAATCCGCTGAAAGGTCAATCACGCTGACATGGCTCGGCAATTCGGCCAATAATTCTTCGGAAGCGCCGTGCGGCAAGCAGCCAAAAGCAACTTCAACTTCGGCCCAATTTACGTCTTCGGCGCGAGATAGTGGCATATCGGCATATTGGTGCAAATGCGGGTAAAGCGCGCCAAAATTCTTTCCCGCTTGTTGGTTTGCAGTGAGGGCAGCAAGGCGCAAGTTTGGGTGGCCCGCGATTATGCGAATGGTTTCGGCGCCAACATAGCCCGAAGCCCCCAATACTACTGCGTTGTAAATCTGCGCCATTTGCTTGTTTCCAAAAATTGAGCATTGGCAATAGCCATTTGTGACATAAAATTAAACTGGTAATGCTGTTAAAGTTTTATGATGATTTGCTTTCTATCGAGCCACAAGCCAAAACCCCAACAAACAAGCGTGAAAATAATGGCAAAAATCAAACTACCCAATGAACCCGGAATTACCGCTTGCACAAAGTCGCCAAGCCATACATGCAGGCTTTGGGTGGGTGCGGCGCGGGCCACCAATAATATTTTCAAAAGCACTATGGAGAAAACATAAATTGCCAATGGATTTTTGCCGAAAATCTCGAAGGGTTTAGCGCCAAATTTGCGGGTTTTGATTTCGATGAAATAAACCAATGCCGCCAATAAAATCAAATCCAAACCATTGCAGAGCGTAACGAAACTAGAGGTCCAAAGCTTCTTGGAAATCGGGAATGAAAGCGCCCAAATATTTGCGGCGATGATGCATAATATGCCAATGCCTATCAGCTTTTTTATAATTGCCAATTTGTCCTTTGCATTTTGGATTGCAACCGCCGCGAGATAACCGGCCAATACATTGACCACGGCGGGCAATGTGCCGAGCAAACCTTCAGGCTCAAAGCCATCGTCTCGCCTGAAAATATGCGATTGGGGAATTACAAAATTATCAATTACGGAGCCGAAATTTGCGGCTTTGTCAAACGCCATGCCGCTTGGCGCACCCCATACCAACAAGCCCCAATAACCCAACAATAAAACTGCCGACGCCCATAAAATTTGGTGAAAATTCAAATATCTAACCAACAAAGCTGCGATTAAATAACAAAGCGCAATCCGCTGCAAAACCCCCATAAAACGCAAATTTTCAAAATACTTCCATTCAAAAATGCCTTCGGAATTGAATAGAAAAAACGGAAACCACGCCAATAAAAGCCCGACGCCAAAAAGCAAAATGCTGCGTTTAAGGGCTTTGGAAACATAGTCTGAATTTGATAGTTTGCTGGCCGAAGAAAACGCCATTGAATTGCCCATGGCAAACAAAAATGACGGAAAAACAAAATCGGCAAAAGTAAAACCAAACCATTCGGCATGGTCTAACAAAGGGTAAGGGTCAGCACCCGGGCCCATCGAATTGACAATAATCATCAAACAAATGGTCAGCCCACGAAAAACATCAAGTGATAAATAACGCATTTTTGTGCCCCGACAAAGATGTATCTTGGTTCCAAAACTTGGAAATGTCCAGTGCCCGCTGTCCCAACGCGATTGCCATCTGCAAAATTGGCATCTCATGTATGGTGATGGCCTGAGAAGTTAAACGGTCGAATAATGGAAATTATCTCGGTTCAATATTTCAAGGCGATTGCTTGGAAATAGGCATTCTTTATCGTAATCTATCAGACCACATCGTTAACGAACCAGCCAATTAGAAAACGACATCGGAATTTTTCTGGCGAGGGTCGGCGGACATATTGGTTGGAAATCGAGTTAAACTCTTGCTGATCTTTGAGCAAAAAACTTGTTAACGCGTTTTGAGACTTCTTCCAACTCTCCTGCCTCGAGCAAAAAGTGTTTCTTAAATGAGAAATCTCCTGGCCCGTTTTTTGTACCATCATATGATATTTCGATATCGAAATGGCCTTTATTGTCGCTTACGGCAGCAAAGCCCAACTCACCGCTTATACAAGTCATTTCAAGCCTTCCGTTAATCCCGCGCCAATTTTTGGCGAGAGTTTCGAAAAAATCAGCCTCGTCTGAGTTATGGAATTCATCATCATAGTAAAAGCCGGTGCTATGTACACTGAAGGAAGCACAAAAATAGGGGCATGTTATTTCAGCAAGATAACTGTCTACTGCCCCATAAAAGTTTACGCAAGGACAACTAAAGGTAAGCTTTTCGTCCTCGCGAGAAATAATTTCTATTTTGGAACATTCATTAAATGACATTGTAAATTATCTGTGCCTCTAATCGGTATAATTGGCTTAAATTAATCAAAAGTCTAGTCGCGCGATTTGAAAATAAAAAAAGGCGACCCGAAGGCCGCCTCTTGAACTCTTGATTTCCAAAAAATCTAGCGTTTCGAGAACTGGAAGCTCTTACGGGCTTTGGCTTTGCCGTATTTCTTACGTTCAACCACACGGCTATCGCGGGTGAGGTAGCCGAAGGGTTTTAATACTGGGCGAAGGCCGGGTTCAAAGCGGGTCAGCGCGGTTGCGATACCGTGGCGAACAGCACCAGCTTGGCCCGAAAGCCCGCCGCCTTTTGCGGTTGCAACAACGTCATATTCAGTGGCGCGATTACAAACATTCATTGGCTGGTTGATAACCATGCGCAGAACCGGACGGGCAAAATATTGCTCCTGATCTTTGCCATTGATGGTGATTTTGCCAGTGCCGCGTTTAACCCAAACCCGCGCAATTGCGTTTTTGCGTTTGCCAGTTGAATAGGCGCGGCCTTGCGCGTCAATTTCCGGTTCACGGATTACAACTTCAACAACTTGAACTTCAGGTGAACCCAAAGCGGCCAAATCTTCTAGTGAATTAATAGTGTCAGACATTATGCAGCCCCAGAAGTTTTAATGGTTGAATTTTTTGAGTTCATTGCTTTGAAATCAATGACGGTTGGTGTTTGCGCAGCATGAGGGTGTTCAGCGCCAGCATAAACATGCAATTTTTTGAATTGATCGCGCGCCAATGGGCTTTCTTTTGGAAGCATACGAAGAACCGCAAGTTCCAAAACACGCTCAGGATATTTGCCATTAAGCAAACGAATTGGCGAAGTTTCTTTAATCCCACCTGGGTGACCAGTGTGACGATAATATCTTTTGTCAGTCAATTTCTTGCCAGTGAATTTCACTTTTTCAGCATTGATAACAACAACATAATCGCCAACATCGGCATGAAGTGTGAAGTCTGTGCGGTGTTTGCCACGAAGGCGTTTGGCGATAAAAGTGGCAAGGCGACCCACCACAACGTCCGCAGCATCAATCACAATCCATTTGCGATTAGCTTCGTGCGTTTTTGCACTAAAGGTTTTCATAATAAGTCCTATTTAATTATTGGTTTTGCGGAGGAATATTACGAACCACCGCGAACAGGCGCGCTTAAATAGAATACCCAAGGGCTTGTCAAGCAAACAACTGTTTTTGGTGTAAAAACAATGGCTTAGTGATGCGGTATGATGTTACCGCATCAACATGCAACGGGGCGGCTGCTTTAGTTATTGCACCAAAGTTCCGTTCCATGTGCCGCTGAATTGGTCGTCGCAATAGCCATATCGCCCACTAAAACCAGTGTTGTTAAAAGTCCAACGAATGCGACCCCAATAAAATGTGCCAAGCCTTTGAACTGAACATCGTTTCCCCGAACTATCTTCGCCCCAATAGCCGTCAACGACATTGCTGTTCACCGTGCCAGAAATTCGCCCATTATCATTTGAATAAGTGCCGCTGAAAATTGAGCCTTGAACCCCTGCGGTTAATCTGCCTTCGGATGTGGTCCAAACATGGCTATGACCGCCAAGGCCAGCTACCGCGGAAGTTGTGTCGCTTGAACCCTGCCCCTGTTCATATGGCGAAGTGCCGCTAACCAGTGTGCCGTTCCAACTTGTCGAAGGTTCGGCATCACAATAGCTCCAAAGCCCGCTAAATCGCGCGCCATCAAATACAAAGCCGGTGCGGCCCCAATAATAAGTGTCAAAGCGCTGTGTGTCGCAGCGACGAGCCGAGCTGTCTTCGCCCCAATAACCATTCATGGTGTTTCCAGACAAATTGCCAAAAATTCGTCCATTATCTTCGATATAAATTCCATTAACCGAATGGCCGTCAATTGTCAGAGTTAGTCTTGTGCCGTCAAAATTCCAAACTGACGTGCGGCCCGCCGCACCTGACGGTGGCGGAGGTGGAGGTGGAGGAGGTGGTGTTGGTGTTGAGGTGTTCGTGCTCACCAAAGTTCCGTTCCAAGTGCCGCTGAATTGGTCGTCGCAATAGCCATATTGCCCACTAAAACCAGTGTTGTTGAAAGTCCAACGAATGCGCCCCCAATAGAAAGTACCGAGTTTTTGGGTTGTGCATCGTTTTCCCGAACTATCTTCACCCCAATAGCCGTCAACGACATTGCTGTTCACCGTGCCAGAAATTCGCCCATTATCATTTGAATAAGTGCCGCTGAAAATTGAGCCTTGAACGCCTGCGCTAAGCCTGCCTTCGGAAGTGTTCCAAATATGCCTGTGACCACCAAGGCCAGCTACAGTGGAAGATGCGTGGTTTGAATCCTGTCCCTGTCCAAAGGGCGAAGTGCCGCTAGTCAGGGTTCCAGTCCAATCACTGCTTGGCGTGGCGTCGCAATATCCCCATTGCCCGCGAAAACCAGTTGCGTGAAATTCCCACCTTGTGCGCCCCCAATAATATGTGCCAAGTTTTTGCGTTGTGCATCTTCGACCCGAACTATTTTCGCCCCAATAACCCTCGAAAACATTGCCATTGAGTGCGCCGCTAACGCGACCATTATCTTCGACATAATTGCCGCTCATGGTTGAGCCGACAATATTGGTGGTCAGCCTTGTGCCATCGAGATTCCACGTCGCGGTGCTTGAGTTAGCCTGACCCCACGCGTTCAGCGCGAAAGGCGCGGAGAATAAACTCGCTGAAGTAAATAAACCTATCGAATTTCTTACGAACTTTGAAAATGCCATGACTTAACTCCTTCGAAGAAGCTCAATCTCTGCATTCCACTGGTCATTGAAGCAGCCCGAACAGTCAGAAACTAGTCTTATTTATTTGCAAAATAAATGTGGCTAATCGCCGCTATATCAACATAGAATTACAACGCCGTGTTTTACGAACCCCACGTGGCAAAGGCAGGGCATTTGTGCCGACACGACCAGTATTCAGCA
The DNA here is from genome assembly GCA_009773395.1 of Hyphomonadaceae bacterium. Classification (GTDB taxonomy): domain Bacteria; phylum Pseudomonadota; class Alphaproteobacteria; order Caulobacterales; family Aquidulcibacteraceae; genus Pseudaquidulcibacter. The sequence goes on from WRPI01000002.1 coordinate 182,950, forward strand.
CGATTTTTGCGCGGCGTGAAAAGGCATTGGCTTGCCAGCGCCCCGATTGCCCTTGCGCAATGCGGGAGCGAACATAGGTAAGTTCAAACAAGTCAAATTGTTCATCAGTGACACCGCGAACCACAACCGCGCACCAGCTTTTGATATTATAATTGCAAATTTCCGTGGTAACACCTTGATATATGCCACCACAAAGCCCCGAATACCAACGGATTGCGCTGAGCATTCTTTTGGTTTTCATTTCTCGGTCCAAAGGAACATAAAGCGCACGAATTGCGGCTGCGTCGGCAGGGTTCAAAAAGGCGGGCTGCGATACCCCTTGCGCGTCATTATAGCGAACAAAGCCTTGCTGGATTGCAATATCTATGCCCCATTTAGTTTGCAATTGGGTTGGGTTTTCGCCGAATAATAAGTTCAATTTTGGTTTTAAGCCGCCCAAAAACTCAATAAATTTGCTGGTTTGAACTTGGCGCATTGGGGTTGAATTAAACAATGCCTCATATTCTGATTTTATGGTCGGGTTTAATTTGCCGTCCGCGCCATGGGCCGCCAATAATTTTTCTTTGCACGAAATTGTGAAGGGAATGACTAGGCAATCTTCGGCGAAGGCAACGGCCCCATAATTGGGCATGATGGTCGCAATTTCTTGATTAAATAATTCGGGGGTTGCAAAACTTGCACGGTAAGCAATCATTAGATCTTGCAAAGAGTTTTGCCCATAATTCCATTGCAAAACCCCGACCGATAATGTCTGCGCATCAAAATTGCCAACAGGCGTTGCCCAACAGCCGCCAGTTTCAAATTCCGAAGTATTGTAGAGTGCTTCAAAAACCTGTTCGCGGCCAAATGATATTTGCGAAAGTGATTGGATTTCCGCCTCGCTTAATGTGATTTGGGCGTCATCGGTGACAGCCAAACAAGCTGCATTGGCAATGGTTGGCAATATTCCAATTGCAAAAAATAAGGTGAAAATAATTTGTTTTAGCCGCGCCATATTTCCCTCGATTATGTTTGCGATGGTTAGCAGATAACCTTCATACCGCTTATCAACTCAATCCATCTGCTTCCCCAAGATTGGGACTTCTGTGTGAGCCATGACCAACAGTGTCATCCACGAATTTTCTTGGAAAATATCGGGGATCTCAGTGAAATAAATACGAGATCCCCGACAAAATCTACGATTTTTCGGGGATGACAATAAACTCCATCAATTTCTCATTATCCAATCTAAAGCGATTTTGCCGACATCGGCAAGGACTTTTTGGTCTTGATCTCTCGTATCTTCGAAAAACCCAGGCGCTTCATAAAAACCCGCAATAATATGCGGCGGTTTATTTGGTGGCCAGCAAATGCAAATATCATTCACTTTATTCGGAATTGGCGCCCAAATACCAGTTCCAGTTTTATCGCCCGCATTCCAATCCGCAGGCAACGAAGCGCGGATGCGCTTGCGCCCGGTTTGGGTTTCGCGCATCCAGCCAATCAATGTTTGCGCGGAATTGGCCGATAATGCCCCGTCCAATAGAAATTTTTGCATGGTTTTGGAATAGGCAAATGGCGAAGTTGAATTTCGCACATCGCCTGAAACAACACGATTCATTTCTGGTTCGTTATGGTCGATACGCGTTATCGCATCGCCCAGAGCCTTCATTTGTGCAGTGAAAGCATCGGGGCCACCAATAAAAGAGATCAGGGCATTTGCGGCAATGTTATCGCTAGTAATTTGGGCTTCCCCAGCAAGTTCAATAATTTTCATTTTGCCACTCGCCATATTTGCCCTAACTTTATCGGAATAAATGCTAAGGTCACCACGAACAATTGGTACTTCGGTGTTGGGATCAAATCTGCCCGCGTCAATGCCACGCAAAATCAAACCAGCGAGCGCGAACTTAAAAGTCGAACACATGGCAAAACTCTCATCTTTTCGGTGACCAACATATTCGCCAGTGCCCGTATTGATAACCAAAGCACCAAGCCGCCCACCAGCCGTAGCTTCAAGTGCATTGAATGCAGCAAAATCATCGTCTTGAATTAAATTGGCGCTTTTGGTTTCCTTGGTTTTTTGGACGATTTTCGTAGCGCTTTCGGCACAGCCGCTTAGTGCCATGGACAAACCTAGAGATGTTGCCAATGTTGCGAAACCACGGCGCGAATAAAATAGATTTTCATCAAATAATTTGCTCATTTTGAATTCTCCTTTTACCTTAATCCCACAGGAAACACCCATTGTAAAAGTATAATAAATTTGATAATGCAATAGTTTTTGTATTGCAAAATGCCATTATCGAAAATTTCACTCAATTTATTACGCGCTTTTGATGCCTCGGCGCGGCATTTAAGTTTCACCAAAGCTTCAAAAGAACTATTTGTGACCCAAGCTGCCGTTGCGCATCAAGTAAAATCGCTCGAAGACTATTTGCAAAAGCCGCTTTTTAATCGTGCGGCGCGAACACTTTCCTTAACCGATGAAGGGGCGAGTCTTGCGCCAATTGTCGCAAAGTCACTTTATGAAATTGGAGTGGTTTTGGAGACAATAAGGGGAAAAGAGCGCAAATCAGTTTTGCATGTCGGGGTTGTCGGCACATTTGCGCTTGGGTTTTTGCTTGAACGCATGGATAGTTTTCACGCCAAACACCCGCATATTTTGGTCAAAATCCAAGTTAATAATAATGTCCCAGATTTGCTGAATGAACATTTGGATTTTGCGATACGCTTTGGCGCCGGCGCGTGGTTGGCGCAATCATCAGAGCTTTTGATGTCCGCACCGCTTTCTCCGCTTTGCAATGCGAAAACGGCAAATCATTTGAAAAAGCCCGAAGATTTGGCGAATTTCGCTTTATTGCGTTCGCACCGTAAAAATGAATGGGCCAAATGGTTTGAGGTTTGTGGCAAAACAGACATTGACGCCAGCGGCACAATTTTCGATAATTCGCGCGCAATTGCCGATGCTGCAAAACTAGGCCTTGGCGTTGGGCTTTTGCCCTATAATATGTTCAGCGCCGAAATCGAAGATGGGTTGCTTATCAAGCCGTTTTCTCAGGAGGTTCATGCTGGCTCTTATTATCTCACAAATTTAGTGCAACGGCCAGTAAGCGAGGCGATGATAGCTTTTCGGGATTGGCTTAAAAGCCAATGTACGCAATTCTGAGGTTTTGTAACCAATGTTTCGGTTTCGCCGTATATTCATCTGATAGAAAAGGAAGCTCCAATGAACCGAAGACTATTTTTATGCGCAATTGGTGCCAGTGCTATTGGCCTGCAATCAGTCAATGCAAGTGAAGTAATCGCAAAACTACAATTAAGCGATGCTGCGTGGCGCGCGCGTTTGCCTGACGCAGCCTATCAAGTTTTGCGCCATGAGGACACTGAAAGACCAAATTCATCGCCATTGGTAAATGAACATAGGGCCGGCACTTACGTCTGCCGTGGCTGCGATTTGCCATTGTTTAATTCCAACACCAAATTCGAAAGCGGCACGGGTTGGCCCAGCTTTTTTCGTGCCATTCCGGGCCGCGTTGAAACCAAGCGTGACATAAGCATTTGGGGGGTGCGCACTGAGTATCATTGTGCAAAATGCGGCGGCCACCAAGGCCATGTTTTTAATGATGGGCCAAGGCCGACCGGGCTTAGATATTGCAATAATGGCGTGGCTTTGCGGTTTATTCCTGCATGAATTTAATGGTTTTGGGATTGCCAAAGGTGCTAAATGTGGCGATATTGTCCCAAAAATTGAGGATTGCCCATGCCCGCCAAACCACCAGCCGAATTCCCGCGCGAAATCATGCAGCTTTTCGACAAATATGTTCATGGCGATATTGACCGCCGTGGATTTTTGGAGGGCGCAGGCAAATTTGCGGTTGGCGGTTTAAGTGCTGCGGCCTATCTCAGTGCTTTGTCGCCCGATTTTGCAAACGCGCAACAAATAAGGCCCAATGATGCACGGCTTTGGACTGAATCCATACGCATTCCATCGCCCAATGGATCTGGCACTATAAACGCCTATCTCGCCCGCCCGCGCAATATTCGGTTTTTGCGCAAATTGCCGGTCATAATTGTGGTGCACGAAAACCGCGGCCTCAACCCCCATATTAAGGACATAGCTCGCCGTATCGCGCTTGAAAATTATATCGCAATTGCGCCCGATGCTTTGACCGCTTTGGGTGGCTACCCTGGCGATGAAGATACAGCAAGGGCAAGATTTGCAACATTGGATCAAAATAAAATTAAGCAAGATTTCATTGCCGCAGCACGTTTTTCGCGGGTTACTGAACATGCAAACAACAAATTGGGTGCAATTGGTTTTTGTTATGGCGGCGGCATGGTGAACTATCTCGCGGCGCAATGCGATTTTCTAAATGCTGCGGTTCCGTTTTATGGGGCAGCAGCGCCATTAGACGGCGTAGCAAATATTCGTGCCAAATTATTGCTACATTTTGCAAGTGATGATGAGCGGTTTAACGCAATGTGGCCGCCATATGAAGCGGCGCTAAGAGCGGCAAATAAGCCCTATCAAGCTTTCACCTATGACGGCACAATGCATGGCTTTAATAATGATACCACGCCAAGATATAACCAAGCCGCAGCGACGCTTGCATGGCAACGCACAATAGCGTTTTTCAACCAAGAACTTAAAAGCCATTGATGCGCGCAGCCGAGGTTCTGAATGACTATGTGGCGCAAAATTTTGCGCCAGCGGGGGCTTTCGCACAAATTGCAAATGGTCGGGTTATTGGTTGCAGGGTAGTTGGTGAGCGCGCGCCAAATGTGCCATTCGCAATCAATAGCAAAGTGCGGGTTGCGTCGATTTCCAAGCTAATAGTTGGGTTTTGCATTCACAAATTGGCAATTGAGGGCAGGATAGACCTCGATGCTGATTGTTCGCAATATGTTGGTTTTATGTTGCGCCATCCAAACCAGCCTAACCGAGCAATAAATACGCGTATGATTTTATCGCACACCTCGGGCATCCGTGATGGCGATAATTATCAAGGCAAATTGGGCGAAACATTGCGAAGTTTCTTTGAACCAAATGGTGGCCATTGGTCAACAGAAGTTTCTCACAATTCAAAATTCGCCTATTCAAATCTTGGTTTTGGTGTATTGGCACAGATTATTGAAAACATTACGGGGCAAAGATTTGATTTGGCTGCCAAAAACTTGATTCTCGATAAGATTGGCGTCGATGCCGGTTTCAATTGGTCGGGCATTAGTGATGAATTGGTTTCGCAAAGTTCACCACTTTATCGCCGCGCAGCAAACTCGGCGGATTGGCGAGTGCAAGTGGATGGTAATCCTTTGGCACTGCCGCGGCCCATACATAATTCGCCAAATGGTGCACCATTGTCCGACTATATTATCGGCACAAATGGGTTGTTGCTTTCACCGCAAGGTGGCCTGAGAGCCAACATCATGGATTTGATGAAAATTGCCGAAATATTGATGGGCAGAACTTCGGTATTCTCGCAAACCCAAATAGCAATGATGGCACAACAAGTTTGGGAAAAACCCGATGATTTGGCTACTGGCAGTGAGCGTGAGGTTTTCCAATCATTTGGCAGTGGCATTCACCGAATTGAAGCAGAAAATCAAGGGCCTATAATTGGCCTTAAACGCGATTTAATCGGCCATTATGGGCAAGCATACGGTCTTTTGGGCGGGGTTTGGGTCGATGAACAAACCAGTTCTGGCTTTGCTTGGTTTATAAATGGCAGTTTGGAAGAGCCTCAAGTAGGCGTTCGTTCAAGCCTTTTTGCCATTGAAGAAGACATGATGCAAGCGTGTGCTGAAGATTTGGGGCTTTGCCGCTAAAGCTTTGCGCTGTATGAAGCTCCAATGAAATCTGAAGGAAAAGAAAAACCTGCGTCAAATGGCCATTTTCCCGTCATGCTGCCCGAAGTTTTGGCGGCGCTTAATCCCAAAGACGGCGAAACTTATATTGACGCTACATTTGGCGGTGGTGGCTATAGTCGTGCAATTTTGCAAAGTGCCAATTGCAATGTCATTGGCCTTGATCGTGACCCTTTGGCAATTGAACGTGGGCGCGAACTTGAAGCCGAATTTCCCAATAAATTCAAAATAATAAAAAGCGAATTTTCTAAAATAAATGAACTTAACTTGCCGCAAGTTGATGGCATTGTTTTTGATATTGGCGTTTCTTCATTCCAAATTGATGATGCCTCGCGCGGTTTTAGTTTTATGCGCGATGGCCCGCTTGATATGCGCATGGGCGGCGATGTTGCGAGCGCCGCAGAAGTTTTGGCGACCCATGACGCCGATGCTTTGGCCAATATATTTTGGAAATATGGAGAAGAGAAAAACAGCCGCAAAATCGCGCGTGCCATTGTGCAAGATAGAGACGAAAAACCTTTTATTACGACTTTGCAACTCGCAAGCCTTATTGAGCGGCTTTCTGGCTTCAAGCGCGAAAAAATCCACCCCGCAACTAGAGTGTTTCAAGCGCTTCGAATTTATGTCAATGATGAATTGGGTGAACTCGAACATGCCCTTATTGGCGCCGAAGCATTATTAAAGCCAGATGGGCGTTTGGTGGTGGTTAGTTTTCATTCGCTAGAAGATAGAATTGTTAAAAATTTCCTCACCGAGCGGTCATTAAATGTCCAAGGTTCGCGTTACGCACCACAGACCACGCCAAAGCCAACAAGTTTTGAAATCATACGCAAAAAGGCAATATTACCAAGCGCCGACGAAGTCGCCAATAATCCGCGTTCGCGCTCGGCAAAATTACGAGTTGCGGTTCGCACCCAAAACCCAGTTTTTTTCATCAAAAATTAACCACAAATTAGAAACTGCAAGCGAAAACTGCGCACTTCTTGTATAAACGACTTTGGGGCATTGTCGGAATGATAACGCAAAAGCATTTTTTTATTGGTTTTGGCTGTTTAGCATGCCTGTTGCCGCTTTATTGGGCCAAAACCCAAGCCGACAAAATGCACGACCATATGCAAGATTTAGCGCGTGATGTCGCCACCGAGCGTCAAAAAGTGCAAATATTGGAAGCCGAATTGGCATATTTGAGTCGCTTTGAGAGATTGGAAAAAGTCGCGAGCGAAAAATTGGGGCTGGCTCCCATAAGTGGCAGACAAGTTGGCCGCATTGAAGATTTGGATATTGTTGCGCCAATCATCGCAAATGCCGCACCAAAATCAGGGGTCGCAAATGGCCAATAAACGAAACACACCCTTGGGCAATTTTGTCAAAGCTTGGCGCAATTTCAACAATAAGCGCGAATTGATTGCCGCCAAAAATCTCGACGATAATGCCACCAAAATGCCAATGCTGCGCAGTCAATTTATTGGCATGACTTTTATGGCGGGCTTCGTAATATTAGGTCTTAAAGCGGGCTATTTGACATTATTTAGGCCATTGGATTTAGCGCGCACTTCGGCACAGGCCGAGGCTATGAAACAGGCTCCGCGTGCCGATATTATTGACAGGAATGGCGTGCTTTTGGCAACTTCTCTGCCTTCGTTTTCGCTTTATGCCGACCCCGAAAAAATATGGGACGCTGCTGAAACTGCAACCGCAATTCGCACGGTTTTCCCGCAATTAGAGCAAGAAGATTTAATCGATAAACTCGCCTCTACCAAGCGATTTGTCTGGATAAAAAGGCGGATGACCCCGCAACAAAAGCAAGAAATTTGGGCCTTGGGGCAACCCGGCCTTGAATTTGAAGAAGAAACCAAACGCGTTTATCCAATGGGGCAAGTCGCAGGCCATATGATTGGCGCTATCAATGGCGAGGGTCGTGGCATTGATGGCCTTGAACGTGGCCTTGAAGGGCTGTTGACCACAGGAGATTTGTCACGGCAACTGAAATTGTCCCTTGATAGCCGTGTGCAAACCATAGTTGAGGCTGAACTCGCCGAAGCCGCCACCAAATATCGGGCAAATCATGGCGCTGCCGCGATAATGGATATTCGCACTGGCGAAATCATCGCGGCGGCTTCTTGGCCTGCCATAGATCCAAATCGTTATGGTTCGTTTTCTGATGCGGCGCGAACAAATGTTTTCAACTCGTCACTTTTTGAAATGGGTTCAACATTTAAGCCATTTACTTTTGCGGTGGCAATCGAAGACAAATTGATTGATGAAAATTCGCAATTTAATGTAAGCGCACCAATGCAAATCGGTGATTTTGCGATTTCTGATTATCATGGAACTAAATCCATGCTTAGCGCAAAAGAAGTGTTGGAATATTCTTCCAACATCGGCACCGGGCTAATTGCGCGTATGGTCGGCGCACCACGGCTAATTAGTTTTTTTGATAGTTTGGGCCTGTTATCCAAAGTAAATGGCGAAATAATGGGCGCGCCAAGGCCAAGAATACCGCGCAAATGGGGTGTAAGCCACACTGTTACTGCGTCATACGGGCAGGGGCTATCGGTTTCGCCTTTGGCAGTGCTTGCCGCTTATGGGGCCTTGGCTAATGGCGGGATCTATATCAAGCCAACATTCATCGCGAAAAATGGCAATTCGCCAACAACTGGCCGCAGGGTCATTTCCGCCGAAACTTCACGCAAAATAGTGTCGCTTTTGCGAGCAGTAGTTACCAGTGGCACTGGCCAAACCGCCCAGGCTGATTATTATTTGGTTGGCGGCAAAACTGGCACTGCGAATAAGCCATTGACCAAAGGAGCTGGTTATGATGCCTCCAAAAGGGTTTCGAGTTTTGCAGGCATTTTCCCAGCCAATAATCCGCAATATGCTTTTTTGTTTTTGCTTGATGAGCCTCAAGGAATTGACGGCGGCGCGGCGACTGCCAATATTGTTACTGGCCCATCGGTTTCGCGAATTGTAACAAGGGTTGCGCCGATGCTTGGCGTTGCGCCGTCACGCGCAATTTTAGCTGATAATTTGCCAGCAAATAACACAAATATCGCGCAAAATGTCGCAGTATTACCGCCGAAAACTATTGCAAATAAAACAACACCAAATATTGCATTAGGGGCAAGGTAAAATTTGGGTTTCATCCAGAAAGTTTGATAGAAAATCAAATGGAAAATATAGCAAAAAACGACATTGGCTATTTACTGGGCCTTACAAATGACTGCGAAATCCAAAATGCCCATGTTACTGGATTGGCTTTGGATAGCCGAAAGGTAAAACCAGGTTTTGCGTTTTTTGCGCTTCAAGGCACTAAGCAAAATGGTGAAGATTTTGCCAAGGCCGCGGAAGACAATGGCGCAATTGCAATAGTCGCCAAGCAACATATTGATGGCCTAAGTGTGCCAGTTATTGTCGCCAGTGATCCATATCTTGCAATGTCTGAAGCTGCCGCCAAATTCTACCCCAAGCAACCACATACAATTATTGCGGTTACTGGCACTAATGGCAAAAGCTCCACCGTCGATTTTTTGCGGCAAATTTGGGCTGCTGCGGGGCACCGTGCGGCAAGCCTTGGAACATTGGGCGCGATTACGCCTGACGGCGCGATAAATCTTGGCTTCACAACGCCAGACGCCATCGCCTTGCACCAGAATTTGGAAATATTGGCCGACAAGAAAATAACTCATTTGGCCATGGAAAGCTCGTCACATGCTTTGGATCAAAAGCGAATGCATGGTGTAAAATTGGTGGCAGGCGGTTTTACTAATCTAACGCAGGACCATTTGGACTATCACAATACAATGGCTGAATATGGCAAAGCCAAAATGATTCTGTTTGAAAAATTATTGCCCAAAGGCGCGCCCGCGATAATTAATGCAGATGCGACTGAAGCAACTGCGTTTGAAAATTGCGCCCTTCAAGCTGGCCTTGATTTGAAGCTGGTGGGTTGGCGCGGCAATTATTTGAAAATTCAGGAGCTTTGGCCAAAACCTGCGTCACAACGGGTGGATTATCGCTTCGAAAACAAAACTTGGCCCGTTGAAATCCCACTTATCGGCGAATTTCAAGCCCTAAATGCCACAATGGCGGCGGGTTTTGCTTTGGCTTTGGGTGAAAAGCCAGAAGTGGTTTTTGCGGCGATGGCTAAATTGCGCACTGTTAAGGGGCGCATGGAGCATGTTGGCGAAACTAAAACTGGCGCACATGTATTTGTCGACTACGCCCATACTCCTGATGGGCTTGATGTTTTATTGCGGGCAATTCGCCCCCATGCACCCGGCAAAATCATATTAGTGTTTGGTTGTGGCGGCGATCGCGACAAGACCAAAAGACCGCGTATGGGCGCAATTGGCGGCAAATATGCCGATGTTGTTATTGTCACTGATGATAATCCGCGCACTGAAGATGCCGCCACAATTCGCCGCGAAGTTATTATGGGCGTCCCCAATGCCATTGAAATTGGCGACAGGCATAATGCAATTATTCGCGGCTTAGAAATCGCCAAAAATGGTGATGCAGTAATCGTCGCAGGAAAGGGGCATGAAACTGGGCAAATTGTTGGAAATATTGTTCTGCCATTTTCGGATCAGGAAACTGCCATGGATTTCCTAAACGCCAATGGAGGCACAATTGCCTAATTCGCTTTGGACCGCCCATGATATTGCACAGGCCGTTGGCGGTCATGCAAATGGCGATTGGATTGCAAGCGGTATTTCAATTGATTCAAGATCCATTGAAAATGGGGATTTATTTATCGCATTGCATGTTGATCGCGATGGACACCAATTCGTGAACGGTGCTCTGCGAGCTGGCGCTTCGGGTGCATTGGTAAGTGATATGAAATTGGTGGAAGCAAGTTCACCAATTGTAAAATGCAAAGACACCATGCTGGCTTTAGAAAATTTGGCAATTGCAGCAAGGCGGCGCGCAATTCTTGCCAAAAGAATTGCAATTACTGGCTCGGTTGGCAAAACAACAGTTAAAGAGCTTACAGCAAGCGCTTTGGCAGCCAGTGGCAAAACCCACAAATCGGTGAAATCATATAATAATCATTGGGGTGTGCCATTGACTTTGGCACGAATGCCGCAAGATGCTCGCTTTGGCGTGTTCGAAATTGGCATGAACCACGCGGGGGAAATATCACGGCTTTCACCGCAAATTCGCCCCCATATTGCCGCCATAACCACAATTGCGCCAGTGCATATTGAACATTTTCACAAAGTTGAAGCGATCGCCGACGCCAAGGCCGAAATATTTTTGGGCATTGAACGCGGCGGCACTGCACTGCTGCCCGCCGATAATGAGCAGTATGATCGGCTTGTTGCACGCGCTCGCGATATTGACGGCATTTCAATTCAAAGTTTCGGTCAATCGCAAACCGCAGATGCGCGGATTTTGAAAATCGAAAATCACGACAACCACCGCATGGTGCAAGCAAATGTGTTTGGTGAATTGGTCGAATGGAAAATAAACGAACCCGGGAATCACTGGCTTAATAATGGGCTTTGCGCTTTGGCAATTGTGGCGCTGGCAGGCGGTGAAATTGAAGCTGCCGCGAGTGTATTGTCAAATTTTGCCGCATTGGACGGGCGCGGATCAGTTAAATCCATCGCATTGCCAAGCGGCGAGCATTTCACTTTGGTGGATGAAGCCTATAATGCCAACCCAACTTCGGTCGCAGGGGCATTGGACGCTTTGTCCAAACGAAGCGGCAAAAGGCGGATTGCGGTGCTCGGCGATATGCTTGAACTAGGCGAGCGCGAAAATGAATATCATGCTGGTTTGAAAGAAAGCGTTTTGGCATCAAAAGTCGATTTGGTATTCTTATCAGGGCCGCGCATGAAATATTTATGGGACGAATTACCTGCCAATATTAAAGGTAGCTATGCCACAAATTCGAGGGAGTTAGCCCATGATGTGTGCGCGGCAATTCATGATGATGACGTTATCATGGTGAAGGGATCAAACGGTTCGCATATGAATGTCATAGTCGCCGCACTTGGCGCATTGAAACACCAAACCAATAGTGAGGAACGCTAGATGTTCTACGAATTATTCCACGAGAAATTCAATCTCCTTAATTACATAACTTTTCGCACTGGCTTGGCCTTGGCGACTGCGGCATTGATTTTGTTCATTTTTGGTCGCCCGATGATTGATTGGATGCGCTCAAAACAAGGCCGTGGGCAGCCCATTCGCAAACTTGGCCCCGAAAGCCATATGGCAAAGCAAGGCACGCCAACCATGGGCGGCGCTATGATTTTGACGGCGGTTTCTTTGGGCGTTTTTCTTTGGGCCGATTTGTCAAACCATTATGTTTGGGTAGTAATGGCTGTAATGCTGGGTTTTGGCGCAATTGGCTTTGTTGATGATTATCGCAAAGTGAAAAAACAGGCCGAAGACGGATTATCGTCGAAAATCAGATTGGTTGCTGAATTCATAATCGCGGGCATCGCTTGTTATTATATTGCGAATTTTCAATCTAATGGAGCACCAAATACTAATTTATTGGGCGAATCGATTGCATTTCCATTTTTCAAGAATGCACTTTTTAATGTAGCTGGTGGCTTTAATTTGCCATTTTTTTCCAATATTTGGATTGATTTTGGACTAATTGTAGTGGTTCTTTTCGGCATGATTGTCATTGTTGGTTTCGGCAATGCCGTCAATTTCACGGATGGCCTTGATGGCCTTGCGATTATGCCGGTTATGATTGCTTCGGCAACATTTGGATTGATTGTTTATTTGGTAGGTAATTTTAAGTTTGCCGAATATTTGCAATTGCATTTTGTAAAAGATGTTGGTGAAACCGCAGTTATCCTTGGCGCGATTTTGGGCGCGGGGCTTGGGTTTTTGTGGTGGAACGCGCCGCCCGCGCAGATATTCATGGGTGACACTGGTTCGCTTTCATTAGGTGGAACCTTGGGGGTGGTGGCGGTTGCATCAAAGCACGAGTTTGTTTTGGCAATTGTCGGTTTTGTATTTGTGATGGAACTTTTAAGCGTGGTCGCGCAAGTTGCGTCATTCAAGCTCACGGGAAAAAGGGTGCTGTTGATGGCGCCACTGCATCACCATTTTGAAAAACTGCATTGGAAAGAGCCAACAATTGTAATTCGCTTCTGGATTATGGCGACAATATTTGCACTTATTGGCCTTACCACCCTGAAATTGCGTTGAAAAACTACAAATGTTCAAAGTCACAACATTTGCAAATAAAGAAGTCGCGGTTTTCGGGCTAGGCCGTTCTGGCATTGCGGCGGCTCTGGCGCTAAAAGCTGGCGGCGCGATTGTTTTGGCTTGGGACGATAATGAAGCCACGCGCGAAAAAGCCTTTGCTGCGGGCATTGATATTTGTGATTTGCATGACAAGGACTTTGACACAATAAGCGCTTTGGTGATGTCGCCAGGTGTGCCAATTTACGGAGAAAACAAACATTGGTGCGCAGAATTGGCAGATGCCAAGGAAGTCCCAATAATTGGCGATATTGAACTTTTTGCACGCGAAATAAACCAAATTGAAGCTTCAAAACGCCCGAAAATCATCGGTATAACTGGCACAAATGGCAAATCAACAACAACGGCTTTAATCGCGCATATTTTGGCCGAAGCTGGGCGCGATGTTAGAATTGGCGGCAATATTGGCGTCGGGGTCTTAGGGTTGGAAGCGCCCAAATTGGGGACATATTATGTGCTCGAACTATCCTCATACCAATTAGATTTAACCAAAAGCCTGAAATGTGACGTCGCAATTTTACTCAATATATCGCCCGACCATTTGCAGCGGCACGGCACAATGTCGCGTTATATTGCGGCAAAGCGCAATATTTTTGCCAATCAAACTTCAAGTGATTTTGCAATTATTGGCGTTGATGATGAATATGGCGAGGCAATTTGCACACGCCTCATGGCTGGCGGTAGTCGAAATATTATTCCAATTTCGGCGGGCCAATTCGTAAATTGCGGTATCGTGGCAATTGGCAATAATTTGTGGGATAATCAAAATGGCCGCGCAAAACAAGTTGCCGATTTGAAGCTGGCACGAGCATTGCCGGGCGCGCATAATGGCCAAAACACTGCCGCTGCCTTCGCCGCCGCCAAAGCCCTTGGCCTTTCAGTTGAGGTTATTGTTCAAGGCATTTATAGCTTTGGTGGCCTTAAACATAGGCTGCAAGAAGTGGCCGTAATCGATGATGTCCGCTTTTTCAATGATTCAAAAGCCACAAATGCCAATGCAACTGCGCAGGCTTTGGCGGCTTTTAATGATGTGCATTGGATTGTTGGTGGTGAGGCAAAAACTGATGGAATTGAGCCTTTGCGCCCATTATTTGGCAAAGTGAAAAAGGCATATTTGATTGGCAAAAGCGCAACAAAGTTTGCGAAAACTTTCGGTGCAGAAGTCCCGTTTGAAATTTGCAAAACCATCAAAAAAGCTGTGCAAAAGTCCTTTGATGAGGCCAAACAAAGCGGCCTGCCCGAAGTCATTATTCTGTCGCCAGCTTGCGCATCATTTGACCAATATAGCGACTTTGAAGCCCGTGGTGATGATTTCATTTCACAGGTTTTGGCGCTTCAAAAACAAGTGTAATTCACGCTTCAGTAACCATGATGCGGCACAGTAATTTGGCGCAAAAATGTGCGTCAATAAATGCATTCGGTTCAAAAACGCTCCATGGAAATAAAAATCCCAAGAAAAAAAGCGAAAGTTCAGGCCAATTTCATCGTAAATTGGTGGAATAATGTTGATCAATGGTCGGTGCTAATGGTCGCTTCATTGATAATGTTCGGCGTTATGCTCAGTTTTGGCTCTTCGGTTGCTGCTACCACGAGAGCATCAATTTCCGAGCCATTATATTATGTTTATCGCCAAGCCGCGTTTGCATGTATCGCCGTTACTTTGTTGTTTTCGCTTTCGCTACTATCGGTCGATAATGCCCGCAGAATGGCGCTTTTTATTTATGGCGGTTCATTGATTTTATTGGTGTGGATTATGGTTTTTGGCCATACTGCCAAAGGCGCGCAAAGATGGATACGGCTTGGCAGTTTCACGCTTCAGCCTTCCGAATTCATAAAACCCGCCGCAATTATTTTGGTAGCATGGCTTTTGACGCGCCGAATTTATGACCCCAATTTTCGCGCCGAGAAATTCGCTTTATTACTAATTGCTGTGCCAATTGCGCTGTTTTTAATGCAGCCTGATGTTGGCCAAACCATTTTGCTTAGTGTTACATTTTTCATTGTATTTTTCATTTCTGGCATGAGCTTCAAATGGGGTGCAATTTTGTTTGCCTCGGCAAGTGTCGGCGGCGTTGCATTATTTGCATTCTTCCCGCATTTTGTGGACCGCATCAACCGCTTTCGCGACCCCAGTAAGAATGATGTTTTCCAAATTGAACAAGCGCTCAACGCCATCGCCAATGGCGATTTATGGGGCAAGGGCGCGGGTGAAGGGGTAATAAAATACCAATTACCCGACAGCCATACTGACTTTATTTTCGCCATGGCCACCGAGGAATGGGGGCTTTTGGGCGCATTATTGTTAATTTCGCTTTTCGCAGTTTTAATTGTGCGCGGTATCCATGTCGCTAGCCGCAACCCCGATCCTTTCGCGCAATTGGCCGGCATTGGTTTGTTTACTTTGTTTGGCCTTCAAGCCTCCATCAATCTTGCGGTCAACCTCAATTTAAGCCCAGCCAAAGGCATGACTTTGCCATTTATTTCTTACGGCGGCTCGTCACTTATCGGCACTGCAATAACGATGGGGCTAGCGCTCGCACTTTCCAAAAACCGCCCCGGAGCTTCGATTTTGAGGAAAGTCAGTGGAAAAGGCTGATTCACAAAGGCTATTTTAACATTATTTCAATCCAATGTTGTTACCTAAGGGTAAAGGGTGTCATAAATGATGGAGCAATTTCCAGATAATTCAACCGATAATATTCAATCTTCGGGAAATAATGGGAACAATGGCGCGATGGATAACTGGATCGTCGAATATTGTGAAGCCAAAATCGTCAATAGATTAAGAGAAATACAAAATGACCTTAGAGGGCACATTTATTTAGTCTGCTTTGATGTTTTGATTAAACACCTTGGCCCCAAGTGGGAAATCAAAAAAAATGTAATATGGCAGCACATACAATCACATTTTGAAAGGGAATTTCATTACCCCGATTGGTGTATGCCCGTAAAAGACAATTCTTGGCTTTTCGTTTTTCCGTCACTCGCGCCTGCTAAAGCTTGTGCCAAGTGCGAGGAAATCTTTAGCGAAACTGTCCACTTCTTTGTCGGAGAATTGCAATATTCTGACTTGCCAATATTTGAAGTAAATGTTGAAGTCGCAAGTAAGCTCACCATGAGGCAGTGCAATTTCAAAGAATCTGACGACGAAATAAAGCACATCGCCCCAGTTGCAAGTAATCATAAATTCGCTTCAGTTAGCATAACTGAATCTATCCGCGTTGACACCGCTCTCGAGCCGACATTTAGGGTCAAGGAATCGACGCTTATTGGGCATAGATTTAGTCCAAATATTGTCGACATTAAAAGCGATTTTGTTTTAAGCTCGCAAAAAATCGCGCTATTAGACCCCAAGATTATAGAAGATATACAAATCGCAAATATAGAGCAGGGCATAGCACTTCTATATGACTTGCCGGCAAATAACCGACATATCGTCATGGTGGTTCCAGCAACATTTCATACTATGACGTCTGCCCGTGCGCGTGGAAAAATAATATCTGAAATTACTAGCGCGGCGGCTGAATTAGACTTGAAAATCATCTTTGAACTAAGAGAATTGTCAAATGTGCCGTCTCATAGAGTGACTGAAATTGTGACTTTCCTCAAGCCTTTTTGTAAAGCCGTTATTGGGAATATCGGCACTGACATGAAATCTGTAATAAGCGCAAAGGGCTGCGGGCTCGATGGCGTGGTTCTCGAATATGACAGGGTCGAAAGAAGCACTGAAGAATTTAACAACTATTTGAAAAGCCTCGAAGCTGCGGCGAAACTAAATAGCGGCATTTTCTTGATAAATGGGCTCGAGAATATCCAGCAGATTGAAGCAATTTCTAATATTGCAGGAATAAGCCACGCTTGTATTATAAATGTAAAACCATGAAAATAGCATCCGATTTGAAATAAATTCGCCGCCATTAACCAAAAAAAGTGGTTTTTCGCGTATCACCCTAAAAAGCAAAATATATGGTGGCGCAAAATGGCAAAAAGACTATTCAATAAACTTCTCATCGCAATTGTTGGCTTCAGCACCTTTGGGCTTGCTGAACAGGCTTGGGCAATTGAGCCTGAGCAAGTAAGTGTGCGTGCAGGCACTTTGGGCGCAGGCGTTGAAGTTGGCTTGGAAATTATGCCAACTCTTATTTTGCGTGGTGTCTATAATAATTTTGACTATGACTATAAGAAAAACGTCGATGGCATTGCCTATGATGGCACATTGGCGCTTGGATCTTATGGTGCGCAAGTCGATTTTCACCCACCAGCAATCCCGTTTTACGTCACCGCCGGCATGTATAAAAATGACAACAACATCAATTTGAATGCCCGTCAGCAGGGTTCATATAATATCGGCGGCAACACATATAGCGCCGCACAAATTGGCACGCTTAACAGCCGCGTAAGCTATGGCCCAACCGCGCTTTACGGCGGCATCGGCATGGAGCTTGCGGCAGGCCCAGCAGCATTGGTGCTTGAAGGCGGGCTTTATTTGCAAAACGACCCCAGCGTCAGAATGTCCGCCTCAGGCCCAATCGGCACCAACCCCGCTTTCCTTGCGGATCTAAACAGCGAAATCGCCGCGCAAAGAGACAGCTTCGACAAAACCAAATATTGGCCAGCCATAACGGTTATGGCGAGGTGGAAGTTTTAGGAGCATAACCGCAGCGAAAAACGCTAAACTAGCGCTTCCAAGCCGCTTTTTCTCACAACTGCTAATAACCGCAATGCAGGGCCACCTGGTTTTTTCAAACCGCGTTCCCAATCAGAAATAAGGTTTGCGGAAACATTAAGGTAGCGCGCGAAAACGCTTTGCGATACATTTTCGCCGTCGCGTATTGATTTGATTTCATCGGGTCTTAACGCGCGAATTTCGGCAAGACATGATTTATCGAAATCCCGCATTGTAATTTTATCGACAGCGCCAGCTTCAAAAAGCCCCTCAATCATTTCATGCACAGCACCCAACGCTTCACTTTTGTAAGTTTTAGTCATTTGTCTTAACCTCAAATAATCTCGCACAGTCTATTTCGTTTTGGATTTGCGCGTCCGACAATGCCAAAATAATCTTGGCCACCTTACGAAATTCCACTAATTCTGTCTTGCTAAGGTTCGATTTATCACTTTTCGCAAACCCAAAAACAAAAACCGCGCGATTGCCAATTTTGAACAAAATAATAGTGCGAAATCCACCAGACTTGCCAGCACCATCGCGTGCAACCCTCTGTTTAATGACGCCGCTTCCCAAATCCGCATCAATCGCGCCCGCAATAATTCTGTCAATTGCTTCGACGAGTGATGCCTCGTCAATATTTTCCTTGCGAGAAAATTTTTCAAACCACCTGTTCTTAAAAATGCGCAATCGAACTTTCCATAAACAAAGACCAAAACTATCACACATTGTGTGATATAGCAAGCCATTTTTTTTGTATTTCGAAATGGATACAAGGCCGAAAGTCACCAAACAAACAAGCAAAAATCCACTTGAAATTAATATCAAAAGACCCGCAATATGTTCTGACGACTTTGAGGGCAGCGTAACCCCCCCCCCAACCGCCAAATCCTTTCGACAAATCACCCATTTCCCTCTAATCAAAATCTCACTTTCAAATGCGCTCATTCTGGGAAATAGATTTTGACGAAACCTTTGATAATTATTGCTGCTGGTGGCACGGGCGGCCATATGTTTCCGGCTAAGGCTTTTGCTGTGGAGGCGGTGAGGCGCGGCGCCGATGTGGCGCTTATTACCGATCCACGCGGTAAAAAATATACCGAAGGCTTTCCATGCGTTGATAGTCTGGTTTTGTCGGTCACTAATTCGGAAGAAGGCGGGCTGCAAGGCAAAATCCAAGCAGGGTTCACGCTTCTTAAAAGCCTTTCCAAAACCAATCCATTCCTAAAGAAACATAACCCTGCCGCAATTGTCGGTTTTGGCGGCTACCCCACTTTCCCAGCGCTTTTTGCCGCTTCTTGCCCAGTAATAATCCATGAGCAAAATGCGGTTTTGGGGCGCGTCAACCGCTTTTTCCAGAAAAAAGCCGCCAAAATATGTTCGGGCTTTGCGCAATTGGACGGTTTGGAATTGCCAGAAAAACATATTGTAGTGGGCAACCCCGTGCGCCAAGAATTGGTGGCATTGCGCGATTTGCCCTACCCCAAACTTGTGCCAAATGGCGAATTACGGATTTTAATAACCGGCGGGAGCCAAGGCTCACGCGCATTGGGCCAGGCTTTGCCATTGGCAATTGCCGAACTGCCCGAACATTTGCGCCTGCGCTTGTTTGTATCGCATCAAGTGCGCGAAGAACAGGCCGATGAAGCGCGCGAGATTTATTCCGCAGCAGGGGTGCAGGCCGAAGTTTGGCCGTTTTTTCGCAATATGGCGGCGCGGTTTGAAAAAGCGCATTTGGTCATTGGCCGTTCAGGTGCTTCCACAGTTTATGAAGTAGCGGTTGTGGGCCGGCCAGCAATATTTGTCCCGCTACCAAGCGCCATGAATGATCACCAAACTTTCAACGCATTGGCAATCTCCGCAAGCGGTGGCGCGGAAATCCTAAAAGAAAGCGAAATGTCGGTCGCGCGTTTAACCGAAATGTTGGAGGAGCGTTTAATCCAACCCGAAAAGCTCATATCTCGCGCCGATAAAATCAAACAAGCCGCGCGTCCCGATGCCGCAAGTGCGCTCGCGGATGTGGTGTTTGGCGAAATAGGCGCGAATAATGCGTAGGCCGTTTATCCCGCTTAATATCGGCAAAATCCATATTGTCGGCATTGGCGGCATTGGCATGTCTGGCATTGCCGAAGTCTTGGCGCATTGGGGCTATGAAGTGCAGGGGTCCGACGCCAAAGATGGTCCAAATTTGGTGCGTTTGCGCGGCCTTAAAATCAAGACTTTCATTGGGCATAGCGGCGATAATGTGGTTGACGCAGGGATTGTGCTGATTTCATCGGCGGTGAAAGCGGATAATCTCGAAGTAATGGCGGCGCGTGAATTGGGGATTCCAATTGTGCGGCGCGCAGAAATGCTGGCCGAGCTTATGCGGCTTGGCTCCACCATTGCGGTTGGCGGCACGCACGGCAAAACCACCACAACCTCCATGGTCGCAGGCCTTTTGGATGCGGCGGGGATTGACCCCACGGTTATCAATGGCGGCATTATCAACGCCTATGGCACTAATGCCCGCGTCGGCAAAGGCGATTGGATGGTGGTGGAGGCCGACGAAAGTGACGGCACTTTCACAAAGCTTCGCCCCAATATTGCAATTGTCACCAATATGGACCCCGAACATTTGGATTTTTATGGCAGCCGCGAAGCCATGGAAAAAGCGTTCGAAGTGTTTGTTGAATCGGTGCCGTTTTATGGTTTTTCGGTGCTGTGCCTAGACCATGTTGGGGTACAAGGCTTGGTCGCCAAAATCACCGACCGCCGCGTGATAACTTATGGCGCAAACCCCCAAGCCGACGTTAGGGTTAGCAATTTGAATGCGCTTGCCGATGGTTCGCATTTTGATGTAGTAATCGCCAAGCGCCGCAACCAAAGCCCGCGTGAAATAACTGGCCTGCATTTGCCAATGGCTGGGCAACACAATGTTTTGAATGCCTTGGCGGCTATTACGGTTGCCGTGGAATTGGGCGCAAGTGACGCGCAAATCCGAACTGGCTTGTCCAATTTCAAAGGCGTGAAACGGCGCTTTAGTTTGGTCGGTGAATATCAAGGCGTGCGCATTATTGATGATTATGGTCATCACCCAGTCGAAATCGCTGCGGTTTTGGCGGCGGCAAGGCAAGTCACCACTGGCAAAGTCGTGGCAGTGGTGCAACCGCACAGATATACGCGGCTTCGGGATTTGTTCGATGATTTTTGCAAATGCCTAAATGATGCCGATGTAGTGGCAATTGCCGATGTTTATGCAGCCGGCGAAGCGCCAATCGAAGGCATTAATGCCGACACATTTGTGGAAGGCGCAAAAAACCATGGGCATAAGAATGTGAGCAAACTTGGTGGCGCCGATGATTTGCCGAGATTCTTGCGCGATAATTGCACTGCGGGCGATATTTTCGTTTGCCTTGGTGCAGGCGATATAACCAATTGGGCGCAGGGTTTGCAGTCTAGTTTGGAAGCAAAATAATGGCCGCAATTCCTCCTATTGGCGCAGTGATAATTCCTGTCACACCTTTTCAACAAAACTGCACGCTTTTGTGGAATACTTCTACCATGGAAGGGGTGTTTGTTGACCCTGGTGGCGAGGCTGATCGCTTAATTAGTGAAGCCCAAAAACATGGGGTGAAGGTTAAAGAAATTTGGATAACTCATGGTCATTTGGATCATGCTGGTGGGGCTATGCAAGTTGCCGAAAAGCTCGGTGTGCAGATCATTGGCCCGCATATTGATGATAAGTTTTGGTGCGATAGTATTGTCGAAGCATGGGGCAAATATGGTGTGACCGATTGCGATAATTGCGTTCCAGATCGGTGGCTTAATGATGGCGATAAATTATATTTGGGCGATATTGCGTTTGATGTGGTTCATACGCCCGGCCATACCCCCGGCCATGTCGTGATTATCAATAAGGATTTGGAATTGGCATTGGTCGGTGATGTATTATTCCAAGGCTCAATTGGCCGAACTGATTTTCCCAAAGGCAATCACCAAGATTTGATTGATAGTATAACCAAAAAACTATGGCCTTATGGAGATAATATCCGCTTTGTGCCGGGGCATGGGCCGATGAGCACTTTTGGTAATGAACGGCAAACTAACCCTTTTGTTGCCGATAAGAAGTTTGGATAATGGCACAAATTAACGAACTTATTATGGAAAATATGGCTTCATTGGGCGAAGCGATAATTACAACAAACGATAATCCAATTTATGTTCGCTTTGCTTTGCCGGGCGAAAAAGTGAAAGTGGAAATTGCGGCAGGGCGCGGTAATTTGTTGGAAATTTTAAGCCCAAGCCCTGATCGCATCACGCCGATTTGCCCGCATTTCACAATTTGCGGCGGCTGCGCACTTCAACACTGGCGTGAAGACAAAGTTCTTGAATGGAAAGCAGACCTGATAAAACGCGCTTTAGACCGAGCCGCCATTGAAATACCAAATGGCGAAATCAAAGTTCAGCCAGCTTGGGGCAATGGTCGCCGCCGCGCCAAATTCAGCGCGAAACGCGAAAATGGACAGGTCTTGCTTGGGTTTATGGGGCAAAAATCCAATTCGCTGATTGATATAAAAGAATGCGCGATTTTAACGCCCAATTTGCAAACCGCATTGCCAAAACTGCGCGAATTGGCGAAAGCGCTTATCGGCGAAGCCCAAGAATTGACCTTAAATGTTACACAAAGCGCTTCGGGGCTGGATGTAGATATTATGGGCCTAAAACCAATCGAAAAATATGGGCGTCAGGAATTGGAAAAATTGGCACGGGTTTCGCAAATTGCGGGCTTGGCGCGTTTGACTTTGGCGGGGCACAATGCATTTGTGCAGGCCACGCCATATGTAATTATTGGCGATGTTGCGGTGGATATTCCCGCCAATTCATTTTTGCAAGCCAGCGAAAATTGCGAAAACCAATTGGCGGAAATTGTTATTAAATGGGCCAAAGGCAAAAAACGGATTGCCGATTTATTTTGCGGTATTGGCACATTTGCCCTGCGCCTGAAGAAAAGCGCAGAAGTCACCGCCTATGAAATGCACCAAGAAAGCGTATTTGCACTCAATAGTGCCGCCAAAAAAGCCGCGGGTGGGCATACGTTAAAGGCATTTTCGCGTGATTTATTCAGGGTTCCCGTTGCGCCATTGGAGCTCAAAAATATTGATTTGGTGGTATTAAACCCAGCAAGGCAAGGGGCCGAAGCGCAGTGCAAACAATTAGTGCGCGCCAAAATCAATGAAGTTGTTTACATATCTTGTGACCCGACAAGTTTCGCCCGCGATGCCAATATATTGATTGAAGGTGGATTTGAATTATCCCAAATCCATGGTTTTGATCAATTCCGCTTTAGTCCGCACGTTGAATTGGCGGCTAAGTTTGCGCGAAAATGAGGCCGACTTTTTGGAAAACCTTGCTAATAAGTGAATGGACCAATGAGGAATGGGAAGCGCTTTGTGATGGCTGCGGCAAATGTTGCCTTATCCGCCTTGAAGATGATGACACAGGCGAAATTTACAACACCGATGTGCATTGCAAATTATATGATGGCGACTGCGGTGGCTGCTCCAATTATGCTAACCGCGCCAAACATGTGCCAGATTGTGTGAAGCTAACACCTGACAATATTTACTCGCTATCATGGCTACCAAAAACTTGTGCTTATCGATTGATAACGGAGAATAAGCCATTGTTTGTTTGGCATTATTTGGTGTCGGGTTCGCGGCAAACTATTGTTGATGCTGGCATGAGTATCACTGGCAAAACCACGAGCGAATTGCGCGTAAAGACCAAACATTTGCCTAAACGGTTAAAGGTTTGGGAGGGGGAATGAAGCTACCCCCCAGTCTCGTTTCACTCGACAGCCCCCCCTATAAATAGGGGGGCGGCTTGCTGTGGTGAATGGAAAAAGCCGCTCCCCTCTTGAGGGGAGCCGAGATTCTGAGGGCTTCGCCCGAAGAATTCGGTGGGGTCTTCTAAACGCCCCCCAAATCCCCGCCTATAAATCCCGCGCCTTAAAAGTATCGCAGCTTGCAAAATTGCCCGATTGCATTCCTACGCGAAACCATCTCGCCCGTTGCGCAGAAGTGCCATGGGTGAAGCTATCGGGGACGGCATATCCTTGCGAGTTTTTTTGTAGTTTATCATCACCAACGGCTTGCGCCGCGCCAATCGCTTCTTCCAAATCGCCTTGCTCCATTGCGCCAATATCGGCGACTGCGCCCTTGGCCCACATTCCGGCCAAACAATCGGCTTGTAGTTCAAGGCGAACGGCGACCGATTCTGCGCCCCTATCGCCGCCACGTTCCATTGCGCGGTGGGCTTGCGGTAATATGCCAACTTCATTTTGAACATGGTGGCCAACTTCATGGGCAATGACATAGGCTTGCGCAAAATCCCCTCGCGCACCCAAAGCTCTATCCATTTCGTCAAAGAAGCTCAAATCGAGATAGATTTTATTGTCTCCCGGGCAATAAAACGGCCCAGTCGCGCCCGAGGCAGATCCGCATGGCGATGAAGTGCGACCACGGAATAATACCAAGGTGGGCTGGGCGTAAGTTTCGCCATAGGTTTGGAAATAATTACCCCAATAATCTTCGGTCGAGCCTAAAACGCGGGCAACGCGTGAAGCACCAAGTGTTTCATGGTCCGCGCCTTCTTCACCACCCACTGCGCCGCTTTGAAAACCTTCGGACTGGGATGCGGGTGCGCTTGTGCCGAGCAATTGCTCACCGCCGCCAAACAAAATCACCAAAATAACGATAATAATAAAGCCAAGCCCGCCGCCAGTGCGAATTGGAATGCCGCCACCGCCCAAACCGCCGCCAAAATCGCCGCCACTGGATCCACGGCGGTCTTCAATATTGGAAGAAGGTCTAAAATTATCGTCACGCATGGCAGATTCCTTAAATGGTGAGAGGAATATAGCAGAGTAATCCGCTAGCGCAATTGGCGTGGATTATCTTGCGGCTCATATTGCGGCACGCGGTTAAAGGCCAATTTTTCCAAAGTCGGCGCATTCTGGCCCAATCGCGCGTGGTAAATCCACAAATTCGTCAGCACGTGTTTCACATATTCGCGGGTTTGGGTAACTGGGGTCGCCTCGATAAAAAACAAAGTATCTTCGCTCATTTCAATCCGCCGCGCCCAAGATGAAATATTACCTGGCCCCGCATTGTATGACATAAGGGTTCGCGCAATATTATTATCGGCGATTGGCATTGCCATAACGCGCTCAATATAGCCTTCACCGAGCAATAAATTCAACGAAACATCATGCAACAATGCAGGGTTTTGCCTTAGTTCTGGCCGACCAGTCATCCATGCCGCAGTTGCTGGCATCAATTGCATAAGGCCGCGCGCGCCGGCGTAGGAAACTGCATTTTGATTGAAACGGCTTTCTTGGCGCATAATGGCGAAAATCAGCGCCCGATCGAGCACAAAACTCCCGCCTTGTGGTGCGATATTATCAATAATCGGGAAAGCCGCCGCGATTTCTGCGCTGTCTGAGTTTTCGCGGATTAGGGTCACGATTTGCGGTAAAACCATAATTTGCGCAATTGCGATAAAGCCCAAATCATCATCACTATTTGCCGCATTCCACCCTGATAATAATTCAGCTTGGGCGTCACGAATTTGACCAATTTCTTTCAACAATAGCGCGTTCTTAACTCGAGGGTTGGATTTAACCAATTCAATCGCTCGTGAATTTTCGCTTTGAATGGTTGGTATTGATAGATTTTGCCAACGCCCC
The DNA here is from genome assembly GCA_009773395.1 of Hyphomonadaceae bacterium. Lineage (GTDB taxonomy): Bacteria > Pseudomonadota > Alphaproteobacteria > Caulobacterales > Aquidulcibacteraceae > Pseudaquidulcibacter. The sequence goes on from WRPI01000002.1 coordinate 208,425, forward strand.
AAACGCATCAATGCCAATTGCCCGTAAAAACTATATGGGTTGGTCGCGGCTTGCTCCAAAAATGCGCGGGCTTCTTCATTTAATTGCAATTTGGTTGCAGCCCGTGCCGCCCAAAAAGCGCCTGCTGCACGCGAATTATCATCGCCATATTGCCAATTGGCGCTAATTTGAAACAAATTTCGCGCAATTTCAAAATAACCCGCCCGATATGCGCTTAAACCGCCAAACCAAGCCGCACGCCCAGCAAATGCGCCATCCAATTGGCTTTGAATTGTATCCAGCGCAGCTTCGTCGTCATTCGCCCCAAACAATTGAATTGTTCGGTTTAATGCGGCGCGTGCGGCTTCATTTGCATTTGGCCCATGGGCATCGGATTTGTCGCGCGGAATGCGAAAACGAGTAAAACTGCGTCGATTATTTGGGATTTGTGGTGACGTAACGTCGTTTATGCCAAGGCTTTTGGCGCGGTCATAAACCTTGTCCGCGTCTTGAATTTGTGGGTTTGTGGATAGCCAGTTAGTCAGATTTTGGCGGCTGGGGCTGGTTTCGTGCAGCAATAAATCGCGCTCAATAAATGGTATCAGGGCTTTATTATCCAAAGCCCGAATGTGCAATTCTGTCTGTGCGCGATTACCTGCATTAGCAGCCTCAAAGGCAAGCCGCTGATTTTGCACATCAGCCGAAGTCAAAATACTATTTTGCGCTTGTTGGGTCGTTGGAATGGTTTGAGCAAAAGCGCGTGAAGCCGCAATTTGGCAAGCAATAAAAAGCGCCAAAACAATGCTTCGAAATCCACAAATTCTTTGTGCCAAACAAATTTCCCAATAAGCGAGAATACGGGCTTTTATTCAAGCAAACCCATGGTTTTTATTTGGGCTTCAATGGTTAATAAATCCTTCCAAGTCAGAGATTTTTGGACAGGATAGCGCAATAAAAATGCGGGGTGAAACAGGCAAAATACGTCAATTGGTTCAAGCCCTACAAGCTCCAATTTGTGCGGCTTTTTGCGAAGTTTGGTAATGCCTTCGTTCGAGTTCAAAACCGCATTTGCCGCGGTGCCGCCCACTAAAATCAGCAGTTTTGGGGCTTTTAATTCGATGTGGCGCATCAAAAATGGCAAACAAATTGCTATTTCGTCGCGGGTTGGGGTTCGGTTTGCCGGCGGTCGCCAATTTACTGTGTTGGTAATATAGACATTTTTTTCGCGCGATAGCCCGATTGATGACAGCATTTCATCAAGAAATTTGCCTGCCGCACCAACAAAAGGCTTACCAATTTGCGCTTCCTCTTGGCCCGGGGCTTCGCCAATTACCATGATTTTGGCGTCAATTTGCCCGTCACTGAAAACCATTTGCGGCGCATTTTTTTTCAAATTGCAGCCATCAAAATCGTTAAGAATATCGCGCAATTCGTCCAATGTTTTCGCGGTTTTAGCAAGCTCGATTGCAAGGTTTTGCCCGTCAATTGGCGCCGCATATTTGGCAGTGGAGATTTGCTTGACTATCGGCTTATCGGCAGTTTTTGGCGCTGGATTTCTTTGCACTGGTTCAATTGGCGGAACGCTAACCCCATTTTCAAGCCAAAAATCCAATAATGCACGACTGGCCGATTTCGCGTCCATTAAGCTCGAGTTGTTATGAAAATCTTGGTTTTGCATAATAATTCTAGACATTATGCGAAAAACAATTGAAAACCAAGCTGCAAACAGGAAAATATATTTTGAAAAAAATAAGGGGGATTTTCAGTGTCAAATGAAACCACACGCGATTCGATGGAATATGATGTCGTAATTGTTGGCGCGGGGCCGGCGGGTCTGGCCGCGGCGATACGCCTGAAACAATTGAACGCCGATATTTCCATCGCGGTTTTGGAAAAAGGCTCGGAAGTTGGCGCGCATATTCTCTCGGGCGCAGTGATTGACCCCTCTGGTCTTGATGAGCTTTTGCCCGAATGGCGCGAAGCATCTGATTGCCCTTTAACCACCCAAGTCAACCGCGATGAGTTTTTGATGTTGGGGCCAGCGGGCGGGATTTCCATTCCCAATTTTCTTTTACCGCCATTGATGAATAATCACGGCAATTATATTGGATCACTTGGCAATGTTTGCCGCTATTTAGGGCAAGTGGCAGAGAATTTGGGGGTCGAAATCTACCCCGGTTTTGCGGCGGCGGCTTTGGTTTTTGACGATAATGGCGCAGTTAAAGGCGTGCAAGTCGGCGATATGGGTATAGGCCGCGATGGCGAGCCAAAATCCGACTATACGCCTGGTATTGAATTGCACGGCAAATACACGCTTTTGGCCGAAGGCGCGCGCGGATCTTTATCCAAAATCGCGATTGCCAAATTTGGCCTCGATGCGCACAGCGATCCGCAAAAATACGGGATTGGCATAAAAGAAGTTTGGCAAATTGACCCTGAAAAACACAAAAAAGGCCTAATCCGCCACAGTTTCGGCTGGCCTTTGGACAATAAAACGGGCGGTGGCAGTTTTATTTATCATTGGGGCGATAATTTAGTGTCAGTGGGGTTTGTAGTCCATTTGAATTATCAAAACCCTTATTTGTCGCCGTTTGAGGAGCTGCAACGGTTCAAACAACATGTTTTGGTTCGCGATATTTTCGTCGGTGCCAAGCGGATTGAATATGGCGCGCGCGCGATGACTTCGGGCGGATTGCAATCGGTGCCGCAGCTTGCCTTTAAGGGCGGCGCGCTTTTGGGTTGTGCGGCGGGCTTTATGAATGTGCCGCGCATTAAGGGCAGCCATACCGCAATAAAATCAGGCATATTAGTCGCAGAAGCGGTCGCGAATGCGATTGCCAATGGCCGTGAGCGTGACCAAATCGCCGAAATCGACGAGGGCTTCAAAAAAAGCGCAATTGCCAAAGAGCTTAAGCTCGTTCGCAACGCAAAGCCGCTTTGGGCCAAATTTGGCATTTCTCTTGGGACAATGCTGGGCGGCATTGATATGTGGATAACCACAATTTTTGGCGGCTTTTCATTTTTTGGGACTTTGCGAAATAACGAAGCCGATTATGCCTATCTTAAACCCGCCGCAGATTGCAAGAAAATTGACTATCCCAAACCCGATGGCAAAATCAGTTTTGATAGGCTTTCCAGCGTGTTTATTTCCAACACCAATCACGAAGAAAACCAGCCTATTCACTTGCAATTATTAGACACGGATTTGCAAAAAGCCAGCGAGCACGATGTGTTTGACGGCCCATCAACCCGTTATTGCCCAGCCGGAGTTTATGAATGGGTCGAGGAAAATGGCACGCCGAAATTTGTGATAAATGCGCAAAATTGTGTGCATTGCAAAACTTGCGATATCAAAGATCCCAACCAAAACATAAATTGGACAACACCCCAAGGCGGCGAAGGCCCAATTTATTCCTCTATGTGACAAATTGGCGTCGATCTGCTTTGTCGGGTGCTCGCAGGTATAATGAATACCTGCTCCGCTCCCTTCGTGCATTTCTTTGCCAATTTGCCACATATTTCGAATAAATAGATCTATGACAATATGTTCACCGCCTCGTGAAAATAGTCGAAGCGCAGTTCGGAAGTGGAAACGGAAAAGCGTCGGATTCGGTAATTATCTTTGGCTCGGTCAATAGAAAATCATAATGTGCTATATCATTCCCGCCGACTTTCACAACTGACCGAGAATTGCGACTATGCTTTGTCATTTCAATAATATGTTCGGATGCAGCAAACCTTATTGTTCTCGAAAAAAATGTACCATTGGAACTATATTTGTCATAAACAACCCAATCACCGCTTTCCGCAGCCCATGTGAATTCAATTTCCGAACTGTTGGCGGAACACGAAACTCTGCTTGTATCCAAATACTCCTCTAGTTCATCAGTATTATTAACCGTGACCCATTCCCCTTCGTCAGTGCGAGCAAAATCGAATATTTGATTTTGGACAGGCTGAGCGAAACAGGCTTGCGCCAATAGCAACGCACAAATCAAAATTGGGAAAAATGCTTTTCTTATCGTCGTCAATGTCATTTTCCTAACCTATCACAAACCCTCAATATTCCAACCCACCATTCCCCCCAATCCCCCCACAAACATTATTACGCAAATCTCACTTGCTTCTCTGCCTTTGCCAAGTTAAATTGCATCATGCAAAAAACACGATACCCAAAACTAATTAAAACCACGATTTTTGGCGCGATATTTTCGCTTTCCCTGACGTTGCTTCCACAAATGGCGCTTGCGCGTCCGCATGGGGGTAATGTGCTGCTGGAGCATGGCGATGGCCGTGAATATGCGGCTGCGATTACTGGTTCTTATGCCCAAGCGCTTGGCGATCCAATAATGGCGGCACGGGCGTATGAGCGAGCGTGGGAGCGTAATAAATCCGACGAAATAATGTTTTCGCGCATGGTGCAATCATATTTGATTGCTGGCGATCTTGATAATGCAATAAGGGTGTCGCGCGCGGTTGATGCTGGGTTTTTAACTTCCGAAGCCAAAATGGTTTTGGCCGCCGATGCTTTGATAAATGGCCGCAATGCCGAAGTTAATTCGCTGTTGGCGCAAATTAATTTGCCAGCAGTTCGCGCGCTTTATGCCCGCCAACTTCAAGCCTGGGCCTTGGTTATGGAGCGCAAGAAAGATGAAGCAATTGCCATGGCGGCGCGGCCTTCGGGCAATCGTGCAGTCGATAAAAATGCCAATTATTCGCGCGCACTTTTATACCAATATTTGGGTGATGAAGATGGCGCATTAACCGCGTTTTCAACCGCCTATGATGCGGGTGCAAGGGCATCAATTGGGGTGGTTGCTTATGCGCGGTTTTTGAATACGCATCGCCAAAAAGACAAAGCGATAGAGATATTAAACGAAGCTGGCCCACAAAGCGACGCGCCCGGGTGGTTGCTTGAAGTGCGTAACGAGATTATGGCGCAAAGCCGTGCCCCACGTGCCGCACGTGGCAATGCTGGCAATTTCAAATCCTTTGTTGGTCAATCCTTGGGCGCTATTGCGCTTGGTATTTCGGGTGAAAGCCGCCTTGGTTCGCCATTGGGTGAAATGGCAATTGCCAGCCGTTTTGATGGTGATTTAGATATTTTGGATATGCAGTCGGCGCGGATTTTATATGCAATTGGCAATGAAGCGTCGGCAATCGCCAAATTATCGCAAATTCCCGCCAATAGTGCTTTGGGCGATGTCGCGAATACATTGCGCTCCAATATTGTGTTTGAAGATGATAAGCCAGCAGGTGAAGCAATTGCTTTGGCTGCGGCAACTGCAAGGCCAAATCCCGCAAATCGCTATAATTTGGCGGCACTGTATATCGCCCAAAACAAAAATATTGAGGGGCAACGAATTTTTGACGATTTAATCGCCCAAATTGGTGACAAAAAGGCTGTTGATACTGGTCTCGAGCCTTCGGCTTTGTATTTTGGTCGCGCAAACGCATATATTGGCCAAGAAAAAATCGACGAAGCAATTGCCGATTTTCGCAAAGCCCTGACTTTGGATCCCGAAAACCCGCATATTATGAATTCGCTTGGCTATACATTGGCGGATAATAATCGCAATCTGGACGAAGCATTGGGATATTTGAATGAGGCCACAAGGCTTGAACCACGCTCTGGCTATATTGTTGATAGTTTGGGTTGGGTTTTATTCCGCCTTGGGCGGTTCCCCGAAGCATTGGATAAATTGGAAGCCGCAATCGCGCTTTCGCCAAGCTCGGCAACCGTCGCCGAACATCTTGGCGATGTTTATTGGCGCACAAATCGCGAAGTCGAAGCAAGATTGGAATGGCAAAAAGCGGCTACGGCTTTTGAAAAAGCCGATGACAAAGCTCGGGTTACTGCCAAAGTCGCCAATGGCTTACCAGCATTGCCTGCCACAGCCAATATTGTGACAAATTAACGAGCCAATGGCGCTCACTCGATTTGCCCCGGCCAAAATCAATTTATCGCTTTTGGTTGGCGCGCCAAGCCGCGAAATTGGGGCAAGATTTGGTCATCACCCGCTAAATAGTTTGGTCTGTTTCTGTCGCGAGTTGGGTGATGAATTGCATTTTGAAAATGCCGATGATTCGAGCTTAAAAGTCCGAGGCGAATTTGCAGATGAGCTTGTAAACCAATCCGATAGCGTCGAAAATAATTTAATAATTAAGGCTGCGAGGGCGTTGCAAAATCATTGTGGTATCGCTTTTGGGGCCAAAATAACATTGGTGAAAAATCTGCCAATTGCGTCGGGTATTGGTGGTGGGTCTGCCGATGCAGCCGCGACTTTGAATGCATTGGTTGAATTGTGGGATCTCAAAATTACAACTTCGGATTTGGCCAAAATTGGCGAAAAGCTGGGCTCAGATGTGCCAATATGCTTGCAAAATAAACCCGCCATAATGAGTGGTTTTGGTGAAAAATTGGAAGCAGCGCCGAAATTTCCTGATATACCAATTTTATTGGCGAACCCATTGGTGGCTTGCCCAACTGCGGCTGTTTACCAAGAATATGATTGTCAAAACAAGTTTACGGCCAATCACCCAGCCTTCCATGCTTGCGAAAATATTGACGAATTGGTCGAAATGTTAAGCCTCATGCCCAATAATCTTGAACCCGCAGCATTTGCGCTTCATCCGCCAGTTTCGCAATTGATGAGCGAATTATCAGGGCTTTGCGGGCAAAAATTGGTGCGAATGTCAGGGTCGGGTGCGAGTTGCTTTGCGGTTTTTGAAACGAAAGCGGCAGCCGAAAGGGCTGAGGCAGAATTAGAACGGATTTACGAAAGAAAGAACCAAAAAATCTGGGCGCGAGCGGCAGTCATAGGCGGCAATTAGAGTTTTTCACGGAACTAGAATTGTGAATTTATTAAAAAGCGCCACCCACAAATTAACTTGACTGCACTATCCCAATGGCATACTAATAGCAATGCAAGATATTTCAGTCTCATATACTAGGAGTTTTCAAAAAGCCGCTGCGAAACTGCTTAGCGACAGCGAATTTGAAAGCCTAATTGAGTTTGTTGCAAACTTTCCCGAAAGCGGGGCAATTATTCAAGGTTCGGGTGGTTTGCGAAAATTGCGTTGGGCCTACGGCAATACAGGCAAAAGTGGTGGCGCGAGGGTCATTTATTATTATTTCAAGAATGAGTTTGAGGCTTATTTGATTGATTTATATGGGAAAAGCAAAAAGGAATCCCTTTCAAAAGCCGAATTGAAAATATTAGTGAAATTGGTCGAAGGAATAAAACATGACAGAAGATGATGATGAACGCCCACTTTTTGAGCGCCTCAAAGAAAGCCTTGAAGAATACGCGGCCTATAAACGTGGTGAACCAAATGAAATCATGGTCATCAAGGTCAAGCGCCGCATACCCGCTAATGTTGATGTAAAAGCCATACGCACAAGGCTTGGCTTAACGCAACAGCAATTCACCCGTTTCGGGTTTTCACTATCGGCAATTCGCCATTGGGAACGCAATAGACGCACACCCGAAGGCGCAGCAAGAGTTTTGTTGATGGTTATAGCCAAAAGCCCTGAATTGGTCTTGCAGACTTTAGAGGCAGCTTAGCGGCGTTAACTAACCCGATTAACGACATAGTCAGCTAGCTCAATCAAACAGTCCTTAATTTCGCTATTTGGGAGCACATTAAGCGCTTGTTTTGCACAATTGGCGCGGGTGGTGGCTTCTTGCAATGTCGCTTCAATTGCTCCGCAGCCACGAATATATTGCATTGCAGTTTGCAAATCTTCTTCTTCATGTTTGCGGCCCAAAACCATTTGCCAAAAACCATATTCAGCGTCGGATGCGCGCTCAATAGCAATAATCATCGGCAAAGTTGGCTTCCCTTCGCGAAAATCATCGCCAACACTTTTGCCAAGTTCTTGGGTCAATCCGCCATAATCGAGCGCATCGTCAGACAATTGAAAAGCCATACCTAATTCCTGGCCATATTCACAAAATGCCGCCACATATTCGTCACTTGCACCCGCGCAAATCGCACCGCTTTGTGCAGCAGCAGCGAAAAGCGCCGCAGTTTTGGCCGATATGATTTTATCATAAGTTTCGCGGCCAATATCGCCGCGACTAGCGGAGGCCAATTGCAATACTTCGCCTTCGGCAATTGTTGATGAAGTTGCCGCCAAAATGTCCAAAATTTGCATTGAACCAGTCGCAACCATCATGTTAAATGCGCGGGCAAAAAGAAAATCGCCGACCAAAACACTCGCTTTGTCGCCCCAAATCAAATTAGCGGTTCTTAGGCCACGCCGCATTCCAGAGCCGTCAACTACATCGTCATGCAATAAAGTGGCTGAATGAATAAATTCGACTGCGGCTGATAATTTTATTGCTGCGGGCGAAACCTTGCCGCATATTTTTGCCGCCGCCAAAGTCAATAATGGGCGCAGTCTCTTGCCGCCTGCATCCACTAAATGATGCGCAACATCGGGGATAAGGCCAACTGCCGAAACCATATGCGATGATATTTCGATTTCGGTTTGCGCCAATTCATGCGCCAGCAATTTTGCCAATGCCTCCAATGGGCTGTCAAATGCAGCAATTTTTATGGCCGCTGGTGCGTTCAACTTGCAACTCCGAAATCAAAATTCTTTAGCTTTCTCAATCCATAAGTGAGCTAGCAAATTGCAACTACATGCATGAGACGAAAAAGCCAATAGCCCTCGCGGAACTGCTTTGCTATAAAGGCAGTATTATGATTGCTGACATAGAAGTGACAAAAGATAATTTCCTTGGCGGCGAGCTTATTATTCGCCAGCCAAAAATTGGTTATCGCGCAGGGATTGATGCAGTGCTTTTGGGCACTGCGGGAGCGGCGATAAAGGCCAATAATGTCGTGGAATTGGGTTGCGGCGTCGGCACGGCGATGCTTATTTGCGCCAACCAACGCAAAAAGCACGGCACGCTTACCAAGGCTCTAGGTCTTGAAATTGATGCAAATGCCGCAGTTTTGTGTTCACAAAATATTGCCGATAATGGATTTGCTGATTTTGTAAGTGTTCAAAATATAGACGGCATGAAGCCAAATTCTGCGATTGAAAACCGGTTTGATTTGGCGATTTCCAACCCGCCATTTTTTGATGATGACACAGCAATTCGCGGCCCGAAGTTTGAACGCCAAGCCGCATATATTATTGGCGCGCCATTATTGGATTGGCTAAAAGCGATGTTGCGCTTGGTCAAAAGCAACGGTGAAATATTGCTTATCCACCGCGCTGATAGGCTTTTTGATATTCTTCAAGCGCTCAAAAATCGCGCTGGTGACATTAAAATATTGCCAATTCACGCAGTTGAAGGCCGCCCGGCAAATCGTATTATTATTCGCGCAAAAAAGGGATCTAAAGCGCCAACCCAAATCTTGACGGGAATAAATCTGCGGGCGCATCAAAATGATTCCAAATATTTGCCCGAAATAGATGGAATTTGTAAAGGAAGTGCAACCAGTATTTTCGATGAACTCCCAACATGACCAGACTAATTAATTCGCTATGTATGGAAACTTTCCCTTGGCCCAATAGTGACGCCAATAAACATTCGCGCGGGCGGTTGGCGGTGTTTTCGGGCGGGAATTTGCAAACTGGCGCTGCACGGCTGGCTGCCAATTGCGGCGCAAGAATCGGTGCTGGTTGGGTGAAAATATTTGCGCCAAACCGCGCTGCGCAAATTATCGCTACGCACATAAGTGCGATTATGGTTGACGCATATGAGCATGGCGATGATCTGCCGCCAGAAATTCATGGCTATAACGCATTGGTTATCGGCCCTGCCTTCGGTTTCGGTGCCGCGCAACAAACTACACTGACTTCAATTATGGGTCTTGATAAGTGTTTGGTTTTGGACGCTGACGCTCTTACCATGCTTAGCCTTGATAGCAAAACTGCTTTTGAAATTATCAAGGCTCGAAAGGCCCCGACAATATTAACCCCGCACAGTGGTGAATTTTCAAGGCTTTTTGGGCTTAAAGTCTCAAAGCAAATCGAAGTCCGCATTGAAGAAACGGTTTATGGCGCCAAAAAATCGGGCGCGATAATTGTTCACAAGGGCGCGCAAACAATAATTGCCACCCCAAATGAGGAAGTGTGGCTTTTGGATAATGCAACGCCGTGGCTTGCCAGTGCCGGCACTGGGGATTGTCTGGCTGGGCTTATTGGCGGGCTTGCGGCGCAAAGTTGCGCTCCAATTGATGCCTGCAAAATGGCGGTGTTCTTGCACGCGCAAATCGGGGCCTTTATTGGGGCAGGGCTAATCGCCGATGATATTGCGCCAAATATAGGCGCAGTTTTGGACATTTACGCACCTGATAATTTGAAGCGACGGTAGTTGAAATTTGGCTGTTTCATGTTACTGGATGCCCATTGATTTTTGGAGACTAAAACATGCACGATATACGCGCCATCAGAGAAAACCCGCAAAGCTATGATGCAGCTTGGGCGCGGCGCGGGCTACCTGTGCAAACACCAGCAATAATCGAAATTGATACAAAATTGCGTGCCGCAAAAGCCAAGCGCATGGACGCAGAAGCATTGCGCAATTCAGCTTCAAAAGCGGTGGGGGCCGCCAAAGCCAAAAAGGACGAGACCGAGGCCGCAAGGCTTATGGGCGAAGTTGCCAATGCCAAAGTCGATATCGAAACTTCGGCCACAATTGAAGACAAATTGCAGGCCGAAATTGACGCTATTTTGCAAGCACTGCCCAATTTGCCAGCCACCGAAGTTCCGCAAGGCGCGGATGAAAACGACAATGTGGAAATATTAAAATGGGGCGCACCTCGGGCTTTTGATTTCCCGATAAAAGATCATATTGAATTGGGGGCAGGGGTCAAAACTGCGGGTATGGCGAGCATGGATTTTGAAACTGCGGCCAAAATTTCGGGTGCAAGATTTGTGTTGTTGCGCGGGCAAATTGCGCGCCTAGAACGGGCTTTGGGGCAGTTTATGCTTGATACCCAAACTGAAACCAATGGCTATATTGAAGCGTCCGGGCCAGTGTTGGTGCGCGAAAATGCGGTTTATGGCACAAATCAATTGCCGAAATTTGAGGAAGATTTGTTCAAAACTACTGATGGCCGTTATCTTATTCCCACCGCCGAAGTATCGCTTACCAATACCGTTAATGGCGATATTCTCGACGAAGAAACCCTGCCAATTCGCCTAACTTCTTTAAGCCCGTGTTTTCGTTCCGAGGCGGGTTCTGCAGGCAAAGATACCGCAGGTATGATACGCCAACACCAATTTTGGAAAGTTGAATTGGTTTCTATAACTACGCCCGAACAATCACAAGCCGAACATGAGCGTATGACCAATTGTGCCGAAGGCATTTTGCAAGCGCTTGAATTGCCGTATCGCAAAATCTTGCTTTGCACTGGCGATATGGGTTTTGGCGCAACCAAAACCTATGATCTCGAAGTTTGGCTTCCCGCGCAAGATTGTTACCGTGAAATTTCATCATGCTCAAACTGCGGCGATTTCCAAGCTAGACGCATGAATACCCGCATTCGCAAAAAAGGCGAAAAAGAAACCCGCTTTGTCCACACTTTGAACGGATCTGGCTTGGCAGTGGGGCGAACATTGGTCGCAGTTTTGGAAAATTACCAAAATGCCGATGGAACCGTAACTGTGCCACAGGTTTTGCGCAAATATATGGGAGGGTTGGAAAAAATTGGGTAAATCGCTGCGCTTTCCTCGGTTTCAAAGCATTGGGAAGGCAATGCCATTGACTTTTGGATTGGCTATATTTGCCGCATTTTTTGCCAGCCTTGCAAATAACCCAAGCAACGCAAGACCCCACGCACCAATACAAATCCCAATCCAAATTCAAGGCTATGATGGCGAACTTATGGAGCCAGCCATTTCGTGTGATGGCAATGCATTGTTCTTTAATAATTCAAACGCACCTGGCAATAATACCAATATTTATTGGGCCTCGCGCACTTCCGGCAATATCTTTCGGTTTCGCGGTGAAGTGCCGAATGCGAATAGCGAAAGCCTTGATGGCGTTGCGTCACAAGACTGCACAGGGTTTTTATATTTCATGTCAGTTCGCAGTTATTTTCAAGATTTTGAAACAATTTATCGAACCAATATCGGCACCCAACATCACAATGAAGGCGTTGAAAAAGTGCTTGGTATTTCAAAAAAACACTTGGGCGATTTGATTTTTGATGTCGAAATAAGCCGCGATGGCAGTATTTTGGCGGCAGCAGACGGCGTTTTTGACGGCGCAACTGCGCCCAAACAAGCGGATATTTTCTTCGCCAAAAATGTGAATGGCCATTTTGAAAGAATGGCAAATTCGGCGCAAATATTGCAAAATATTAATAGCGATTGGCTCGAATACGCGCCTTCTATGTCTACCGATACTTTATTGCTTTGCTTTTCGCGGACACGGTTTGGGCCGATGGGGTTGTTTGGCAATGATTTCCGCATCATGTGCGCGCGCCGCCCGAATATTGAAGCCCCATTTGCAATGCCACGAACTATTTTGCAATCGCAAAATGTGCTTGAAGCATCTTCGATAAGCAATCAGGGTAACGAAATTTACTATCACGCAAAAACCCGCGGCAAAAATCGAATTTTCAAAATTGAATATCGCGGATAGGGTTTAGTTTCCAAAAAACTATGGACATCATGAAATTTTAGTGCTTAATTTTACGAAATACCAATCGGTAAGGCGAATTGGTTGTAAAGGTGGGAGATAAAAATGAAAATATTGGGTTTGAAAATAGTTCCAGTTTTGGTTGCAGCAGTTGTTGTCTATGCCTTGGGCGCGGTGATTTATGGTGTGCTTTTTGGTGAGCAATGGATGACTTGGGCTAGCACAACAAAAGACGATTTTGTAGGTTATGAATGGCGCATGGCGCTTTCATGGATAATGCCATTGGCATTGGCACTTGGAATTGGCCATCGCTTGAAACAAAAACAAGTAACCGAAATGAAAACCGCATTGAAAGTTGGGGTTTATATCGCGCTATTTTTGATTTTGGCAGGGCGGTTATATGCTTATGTTTATGGGACTGAGCCTTGGCAATTATTGGCTTTGGATAGCTTTCACACATTATTGATCTGCACTAGCGCCGCTGCGGTTCTTACACTTATGAAAATTAGTGAAGACTGAAGTTCATATTGCATTTTAATTGAGTGCTCTTGCATATTTTGCCGCCGCAGCTTAACCACATTGGGAAATATGAGTCGTATTAAAAGGCTCATGACATAAGCTGCGGGGCAAACTTAGTTGCGAATATTATTGGTAAATGATGATGGCATTCATGCCCCCGGTCTCAAAATATTGGAGACTATTGCCCGCACTTTAAGTGACGATATTTGGGTTGTCGCGCCCGATATTGAAAGATCGGGCGCATCGCGTGCTTTGACTTTAACCGAACCTATTCGGGTGCGCAAAATTGATGAGCGTCATTTTTCCTGCTCAGGCACGCCAACTGATTGCGTTATTTTGGGCGTATTGGATTTGGTAAAAGGCGCAAAGCCGGACCTCATATTATCTGGCGTAAATCGCGGACAAAATCTGGCCGAAGACGTGACGGTTTCAGGAACTGTGGCTGGCGCAATGCAAGGAATGCAAATGGGCATTCCGTCAATCGCGCTTTCGCAAAGCATCAATTACCATTTGGGTGAAGACGTAAAATGGGATGTGTCACAACAACATGGCGCAAATGTTGTCGCGCGGCTTTTGAAACATTCTTGGCCCGAAGACGTGGTGATGAATGTCAATTTCCCTGATGAAATCAAAGGCGAAGGCGCGATTATTGAAGCTAGCTTTCAAGGCGCGCGCGAAGAAGATGTGAACCATTTGGATCGCCGCGAAGATTTGCGTGGCAATGATTATTATTGGCTCGGCTATAATGCGCACCAACCCAAGCCGCCAATTGGCTCGGATTTGCGCACCATTTATGACGGCAAAATCTCAATCACGCCTTTGCATATTGATTTGACTTCGCAAAGCGTTTTGCGCGAACTTGCCAAGGAGTTCGCATATTCTGGCGCGCCGCTTGATGGATAAAGCAACCCAAAAAGCCCAGCTTATTTTGGCTTTGCGCAAAGAAGGCATTCGTGATGCGCGGGTGCTCGAAGCCATGGAAACTATCCCGCGTGAGCTTTTTGTTGAACCCGAATTTCAGTCCAAAGCTTGGGATAATTCGGCTTTACCGATTCAATTTGGGCAAACCATTTCACAGCCGTTTGTGGTCGGCGCCATGAGTGCGGCACTCGAACTAAAGGGGCACGAAATCGTCCTCGAAATTGGCACGGGTTCGGGTTATCAAACTGCGATATTGTCAAAACTCGCGCGCAGGGTTTTCACAATAGAGCGTTACAAGCCGTTATTACGAAAAGCGCAAGAACGGTTCGAAAAACTAAGCCTCAATAATGTGGTTTCAAAATGCGCCGATGGCGGCCTTGGCTGGCCCGAACAAGGCCCATTTGACGCAATAATAACCACCTGCGCCTGCCCGATGCGGCCCGATGTTTTACTGTCGCAGCTCAAAGTCGGTGGGATATTGGTTGCGCCCGTTGGTGCTAGTTCGGTGCAAGAACTATTGCGTTATCGCCGCCGCGAAGATGGCGTATTCGAAGAAGAGGCCCTAATGGACGTGCGCTTCGTGCCGCTTTTGCCGGGGGTGAGTGGGTAGATTAATCCCCTATTCACCAAAATCTGTAACAATATTGACATGAATAAATTGGTCGCAGTTTTGTTGTCGAGTGTCGTGGCCTGTGTTGGCGTTACCAATGGTGTCGTCTTGGCACAAGCGGCGGCCCCCAATTCATCACCCAATGCCCCGCCCGGCACTTCGGGATTTGATCCACGGCGTCCACCGACCCATACAATCGCCCATGCGGGAGAGTCGCTTTTTGATATTGCCGAGCGAACAAAAAGCCCAGTTCGCGGGATAATTGATGAAAACCAGCTCGCGCCGCCATATTATATTGCGCAAGGGCAAGTCATTAAATTGCCGCCATTAAAAGTGCATGTTGTGCAACAAGGTGAAACATTTGCAGCAATTGCACGGCGTTATTCGGTGGATATGCGCTCATTGGCAGTATTTAATCGGCTGCGTCGCCCCTATAACGTCAATGAAGGGCAAAGGATAATTTTGCCCGCCTTGGTGCAAGACAGCTTAACTGGGCTTGAGCCGCAGGATTTGGTCGATTTATTATCTGTCGAAATTGGCAATGGCAATATAGTAAGCGGTAGGGCCGCAAACCCGATTGTCCGCCGCAATAACACAATTCCCACTTTGCCAAGCGCACAACCAGTGACCCCGCCAACCAAAGCGACAACCACGCCGCCAATTGCCCCTCCAACCAAACAAGCGGCAACCACAACCACACCACCGCGCACAGTAGTTCCCGTGGTCGCGGGTCGGTTTATTTGGCCAATTCGTGGGCGATTACTCGAAACTTTCGGTGAAAAACCCGGTTTTCGCAAAGTTGATGGCATTGAAATTGGCGCGGAAGAAAATACGCCTTTTAATGCCGCTGCCGATGGTGTTGTTGCTTATGTTGGCGACAGATTGCCGGGCTATGGTTGGCTAGTTTTGGTTCGCCACCCTAATGAGTTTATTACCGCTTATGCTTATGCGTCTTCGATTTCGGTGCGCGAGGGCGAAACGGTAAGGCGCGGACAGCCAATTGGCTTGGTCGGCAAAACTGGCCGCGCACCAACACCGAGGCTGCATTTCCAAATTCGTGCCGGAACCACGCCGATTGACCCAATGCGCCACTTGCCTCATGCTTGATTTCCTATAAACTCCGACAAAACTCAATCAGTCGGAGCGCTAAATGAAATTATATACTGCCAAAATCGCGCCAAATCCTTTGCGGGTTGAATATTTTCTCAAGGAAAAAGGGATTTTTGACGAGGTTGAATTAGTTCAAGTGGAACTTGCAACCGAAGCCAAAGAGCCAGGACACCAGAAACGGCATATATTTGGCCGCGTGCCGGTTTTGGAACTTGATGATGGCCAAATGTTAAGCGAATCGCGCGCCATTTGCACTTATATTGAGGAGATCTATCCAAATCCCAATTTAATGGGCAAAAATGGGGTTGAACGTGCCTTTATTGAAATGCATGATCGGCAAGTGGAATTTCACGTATTTTTCCCGATTGCCAATTGGATACGCCACTCGCACCCCGGCCTCGCCGATCTGGAAATCCCGCAATGCCCTGATTGGGCGGCATCAAGTGAAGCAACTGCGCGCAAAAATACGGCGATAATAGACGTTGAATTGGGTAAAAAGCCCTATGTCGCGGGCGATAATTTCACAATTGCCGATATAACATTATATTGCGCCCTGAATTTTGCGCGGTTGGGCAGATTTAAGCCGTGGGAAGAACATGCCAATATCGCCATTTGGCGCGAAAAAATCATGGAAAGGCCAGCTTTTTCATAATGTTTGGTTCCGATAATCAGACAGGTGCGCACCCATATGTCATGGCGGCGATAAAAGCTGCAGACGTAGGGCGTGCGCCATCGTATGGCAGCGATGAAATAACCACTCATGCTGAAAGGCTGGTAAAACAAATATTTGAAACTGAAGATTTGGATTTTTATATTGTCACGTCGGGTTCTGCGGCCAATGGCCTGGCTTTGGCGTCGCTTTGTCCGCGTCATGGCGCGGTTTTATGCCATTCCCATGCCCATATAATTGCCGATGAAGGCAATGGGCCCGAATGGTTCACAGGTGGCGCGCGCTTGATTGGTGTAGGGCAGGGCAATGAAAAACTACAGCCGCAACATTTGCAAGCCGCAGCAGCTTCTCACCCCAAAGAATTTGTCCATGGGCCGCAAATTGCCGCTGTTTCTTTCACCAATCTTGACGAAAATGGCCAGAATTATAGGCCCAATGAAATAAAAGCGCTTGCTGAAGTCGCCCATGCAAACGGGTGGCTGGTGCATTGCGATGGCGCAAGATTTGCTAATGCTGTGGATGGAACTGGCGCAAGCGCTGCCGAATTAAGCTGGAAATCTGGGGTTGATGCTTTAAGTTTTGGCCTCACCAAAAATGGGGCATTGATGGCCGAATCTTTCATTTTATTTGGCGCCGCACGGAATAAAGCTGCCAAATATATGCGAAAAAGCACGGGGCAGCTTGTTTCCAAGCATCGGTTTTTGGCGGCGCAATTTGTTGTTATGCTTGACGGCGGATTGTGGCTTGAATTGGCGCATCATGCGAATCAAATGGCGTTGAAATTGGGCGCTAGGTTCAAAGAGCTTGGCATTGAAATCATTGGTGAAATTGGCGGGAATGAAGTGTTTGCAAAACTGCCGCCTGAAAAAGCGAAGGAGTTGCAAACCAGAGGAATTAGTTGCTATGTTTGGCCGCCATTAGGGGAAAATGTCTATCGTTTTGTTTGTTCGTACGCGACACTTAATTGCGATATCCTAGCCGTAAGATAAACCCCCAAAGCAAGCCTTGGGGGTCTAAATAGTCAAACAGGTTCAAAACTAGAATTTGCGAACAAATGCTAAGCCAAATGTGTCAACGCCATTATTTTCGGTGTGGCGAGTATAGTCAGCGCGGACGCCGTTTTTGTCGTCAAACATATATTCAGCACCCGCGCCAATGGCAAAGCTGCCATCGTCAGTTTCAGCGCTAACATTGCCGAGTTTAGCTTCGGCCCAAGTGTGGTGGTAACCAGCGCGGCCCAAAAGTGAGAAATTTTCACTCACTGGTATCCGTCCTACCGCATATGCGCCAAGATTGGCGGTGTCACGTAATTTAACGGCGCCAATTCTGTCACCATCAACACCGATGCCACCTTCAGCTTCAAGACCGAAATTAGTGCCAAGATTGGTGCCCAAGCGGCCAGTAAGTGACAAAGTATCAGTAGTGTCAGTGTGGCGTTGAGTTACGCCGACATTGCCATACATGTTAGTTTGCGCCATAGCAGCGCCGCCCAAAAGTGACGAAGCAAGGATTAATGCAATTGCGGTTTTTTTCATTTTATTCTCCAATATTCGCCAAGTTTTGTTAAAGGAGGGCTTGGCGTTAATTGGAATTTAAGGGCGGCGTTTTGGCTTTACAACTTTCCAGTTTGTAATGTGCGGTGTCAAAAACCTTAGTGTTGTCAATAAGTTACACCTTGTGTTCAAATTGTGGCGAAAGCCTGAATGAGGGTTAAATCTGCCTCATTTTGGCCCGAAGGATTGCAATAAGTTAATTCAAATGGCCACCCTCGCTTCGCTCACTCAGCCATTTGGAAGTAATGGCATCGTTGGCAATCACTTCTTAAATGGTTTGTTGTAAGCTCTTGCAATGGCTGCCAAATTGAAAATATCAATTCCAAACTTATTGCCCACCAAATTATTTGGACCAAAGTTCAAATCATGGTGGAATGGCGAACCCATGCCCGAATTGGCCGAAGTGCCGCCTTCAATTGATGGCGAGCCAGCGGCAAGTGTGGCGAACCCAGCCTTGGCGGCAATTATGGCATCAGAAGCACTATGGGGTGAGGGGCGTCTTAGCCCAGGGGATGCAAAACTTGATATTGATTTGGCTAATGCATTGGCAGTGCAAAAAGCCGCAAAGCTATTTTTGTTTAGCGCTGAAACCGCCGCCCGTCCAATTGCAATCATTAAAGCACTAAATTGCAAAATCGAATCTTTTGAAGCCAATGAAGTAATCAAACAAAAAGCGGATGATAAAATAAAGGCTGCAGGACTAAGCAAAAGTTATAATTCAACCAAATTTGACGGGCAACCCGGATCTTTGCCAAAAAACAAAGCCGATGCAGTATTGGCGCTTTATGCAGCAACTTCGGCCAAAAATTTGGAACAAATCGCTTTTTCAATTGTCAGATCTTTGAAACCAAGCGGCACAGCAATGATTCTCGATTTCGTATTGCGTCACGCCGAAGACGATATTGTGGCATGTAAAGGCGACGAAGCCCGCGAGTTTTTGCTCGAAGACGACATTACAAAACTATTTGCGGCGGCGGGCCTTAAAATTCGCAGCGATGAAGATTGGGGCGCGCCCTTGTTAAACGCCTATTACGCGCGGCAAAGTGAAATTCTCGAAAATTGGGAACAAATCCAAGCGAAATTGATAAGCGCGGGCGGTATAGAAGCTGCGCAATCTTTATTGTCGCAGACATTAGTATGGCGTGCGCGCCTCGACGCATTGAAACTTGGCCGTTTGACTTTGCGCAAATTCATGTTGTCGAAAGATTAGAAATAAGCCAAAATCGCAAAATGCGAAATAATCTAACCAATGCCATGTTTATGGCGACTTTCAAAATAGACCAAAAACAGGCCAAAGGCGGAAAATCAGTTGGCACTGGCTGGCTGGTGGATATGTCGCAAATAATGGGTAGCCCAAAAATCGCGCTGGTGACCGCATTTCATGTTTTCGATTCTATGCGCAATGGCAA
Source organism: Hyphomonadaceae bacterium (assembly GCA_009773395.1). Taxonomy (GTDB): domain Bacteria; phylum Pseudomonadota; class Alphaproteobacteria; order Caulobacterales; family Aquidulcibacteraceae; genus Pseudaquidulcibacter. The sequence goes on from WRPI01000002.1 coordinate 227,807, forward strand.
AATTGATATTCATTGGCGACGCCAAACTGAAAATGGCAATTGGATGCTTGAACCCGCCACAATTGAAATCAGGCGAGATGAAAAGCCGCTTTGGCATCAACACCCAAAATATGACATCGCAACAATGTGGATTGAGCCGCCCCAAGGGCCAAAACAAGCTGCAATTCCATTTGAATATTTGGCCGAAGAAAAATCGCTCAAAGATTATGAAATTGGGCCGGGTGATGAATTATTGGCACTTGGTTTTCCACGCGGCCTCAGCGCCAATCATATTGGCTTCCCAATTTTACGCTCGGGCCGGGTAGCGTCATATCCGTTGTGGCCAGTTGGCGATTTTCCATCATTTTTGATGGATTTTTCGGTTTTTTCGGGCAATTCGGGTGGCCCTGTCTATATGTCAGACCGCATCCGCAAGCGCGCGGCAGCAACCGAAACCCATGAAGCCCATATGGTGACAGGGATACTGGCGCAGCAAGTAATCCTAACTGATGAGCGGTTGGAAATTGGGATTGTCCTTCACGCCCAATTTATTCGCGATACTTTGATGGAAATGGCGGTTAAGACAAGGCCGATGGTGTGATATAGAAAAGAGGTTAAGTGCTTCCCTTGAGGGAAGCTGGCGCGCGAATGCGCGACTGAAGGGTGAAAACGGTTGGGCAAAAAGCGAGATTTGTTATCGCGGCACGAGCCACCCTTCCGACTTTTTTGCTGCGCAAAAAACCCACCTTCCCTCAAGGGAAGGATTTAAGTCGCAACTCAATACGCCTTACCCCTTAACCTCAAAATCAAGCACTAAGCCGTTGATACAAAAGCGTTTACCGGTTGGGGCGGGGCCGTCATCGAAGACGTGACCCAAATGGGCTTGGCATGAGTTGCAATGCACTTCAACCCGCGCCATGCCAAGTTTGTGGTCGGTCTTGCTACCCAATGCTGCATCGTCAATTGGCTCATAATATGATGGCCAACCAGACCCTGAATCATATTTGGCATCACTCGAAAAAAGTGGTTTACCGCAAGATGCGCACGCATAAATGCCCTCGCGCTTTTCGTCATTCAAAGGCGACGAAAACGGGGTTTCGGTGCCTTCATTAAGTGCAATATGGGCTTGTTCGGCGGTTAGTTTTTTATTTATCATTTTCTTTTCCCATTTTTCTTGATGTGGTGAGCGCGTTTTTACCGAATTTGGCGTATAAAGTGTCAATGGCTTTTTCTAATGCCAAGTCTTTGCTGTTATTATTTCCCAATAAATCGCCTTTATCGGCTTCAATTTCGTCAACTAAATCGTGCAAGCCAAGGCCGATTAAACGAAATGGCCCGGCCGCAATTTCATTTTGCAGCAATGGTTTTATTGCCTCGAGCATGGTTTTGCCAGTTTGGGTTGGCTCGAACAAAGTCACTTGCCGCGTGATATTACGGCGGTTAGACGCTTTTAGTTTCAAACTAACTGTATTTCCCGCCAAAGATTTTTGCCGCGCAATTCTTGCTAATTTTACGCCAATATTCTGCAAAATTTCCCATAATTCATCGAAATCGCCAATGTCTTTCATAAAAGTGGTTTCGCTGGAAATAGATTTGCGTTTGGCGTGGTGTTCAAGGCTTCGATTATCTTCGCCATTGGCAAGGCGGTGCATTCGCAATCCTAAATCGCCAAATTGCATAACAAGTTTTTTGACATCGGCATTCGCAATATCGCCGATTTTATTATAGCCAGCTTTGGCGAAACTTCGTACCGTCGCTGGCCCAACGCCATGCAAAAACCCAATATCGCGCGGCCACAAAATTTGCGGCACATCGGCTTTGGACAAAACATAAAACCCGCGCGGTTTATCCATATCACTTGCGGTCTTGGCCAAAAATTTGTTTGATGCAAGGCCAATTGAAATCGTAATGCCAATTTCAGTTTCAATTTTTTTGGCCAATTTTGCCAAAACCACCGCGGGCTTGGCTTTGTGCAGCCTTTCGGTGCCGCTTAAATCGAGATAGGCCTCGTCAATTGAAGTGGCTTCGACCATTGGCGTTAATTCAAGGCATGTTTCGCGCACTTCTCTGCCAACTTGCGAATAAAGCTCCATATTTGGTTTCAAAACCACTGCGTCAGGGCATAATTTCAGCGCTTGGAACATTGGCATCGCTGATTTCACGCCGCTGGCCCGAGCCAAATAACACGCGGTTGCAACAACACCGCGCTGCCCGCCGCCGACAATTACAGGCTTATTGGCAAGGCTTAAATCGTCGCGTTTGTGGATGGCCGCGTAAAATGCGTCGCAATCAATATGGGCGATGTTCATTGCGTCCAATTCAGTGTGAAAGACAATGCGATGCGAGCGGCAAGAGGGGCATTTTTCCAATTGCGCTTGGTGCAAAGAACAGCAGTCACGGCATAGGCTTGGCAAGGCTAATTTAACTCGTTGGTGTTAAGATGACAAAATTACAACAAAAATAGGGTTAAGAGTAAGCAAATTGGTGGCGCAAACAAGCGAAAAAAAGAAAAAAGTGATGATCGTTGAGGACAACGAGCTTAACTTGCGCTTGTTCCGTGATTTGCTCAATGCTTTTGGCTATTCAACTGTGGAAACTCGTGACGGCCTGCAAGCTCTCGAACTCGCAAAAACCGAACAGCCTGACCTTATTATTATGGATATTCAACTGCCGCATGTTTCAGGCCTTGATGTTACGCGCTGGATGAAAGCTGATGAATTGACCGAACATATCCCCATAGTTGCCGTCACAGCTTTTGCCATGCGCGGCGACGAAGAACGAATTCGCGAAGGCGGTTGCCAATCATATTTATCAAAGCCGATTTCGGTTGCGACATTCATCGGCACAGTGCGGGAGTTTATAGGTTAAATGACCGCAAGAGTATTAGTCGTTGATGATGTTGAGCCAAATGTGCGATTGCTTGAAGCCAAGCTTCAGCACGAATATTACACCGTGATCACTGCTTTCTCAGGCGAACAAGCAATTATTCGCGCCCAAACCGATAACCCTGACGTTATATTGCTTGATGTAATGATGCCAGGGCTCGACGGGTTCGAAACTTGTAAACGCCTAAAAGAAGACCCGCGCACTCGGCATATTCCAGTGGTTATGGTTACGGCACTGGATCAACGCCAAGACCGCATAAAAGGCCTCTCGGTTGGCGCCGACGACTTTTTGTCAAAACCAATTGACGATGTGGCGCTATTGGCGCGGGTGCGCTCACTATCGCGCTTTAAGGGTGTCACCGATGAGCTTCGCAATCGCGAAGCAGTAGGCAAAAAATTTGGAGTTATTGATAATGCCACTAGTCGCGACAACGGCCAAGGCGCAAGGGTTCTTATTCTAGAAGACGATGCCAAACGCTCAGAACGACTAAGGCGCACGCTTGAAACCGAACAACGCCCAATGTTGATGGAGGAGGCCAACAGTCTTGGCCCCGATGGTCAAGCCAGCGTTGAATTGATGGTTGTTTCAACTTCGGGGGTGGCGTTTGATGGATTACGGCTTGCTGCCCATATTCGCTCACAGTCAGTTACTCGTAATTTGCCAATTTTAGCAATTGTGGATCAAGATGACCGTCAGCTTTCATTGCGGGCGCTAGAGCTTGGCGTCAATGACATTATTAGCCGCCCCATTGATGAAGAAGAATTATTGGCCCGCGTCCGCACTTTGATAAAACGCAATCGCTATGTCGAAAGTTTGCGTTCCAATGTCGATCAATCAATGGAAAAAGCGGTAACTGACCAATTAACTGGGCTACATAATCGCCGTTATATGGAATCGCAACTTAGCGGTTTGCTCGAGCGAGCAAAGCGCGGTGGCGCGCCAGTTTCAGTGCTTATCGCTGATATTGACCATTTTAAGCGCGTAAATGACCTATTCGGGCATGATGCAGGCGATGATGTTATCCGCCAATTTTCGGAACGACTGGCCTCGAACTTCAGGCCACGCGACCTTGCTTGCCGTTTTGGGGGCGAAGAATTTGTGGTCATAATGCCAGAAACTTTGCCCGAAGATGCAATGATAATTGCCGAAAGGCTTCGCGTCTCAATTGCCACCGAGCCATTTTATATTGGCCGCAACCGCGACCAAATCGACATAACCTGCTCAGTCGGTGTGGCAGTTGGTTCGCAATTGGATGATCGCCCTGATAGATTGCTTAAACGCGCCGATGAAGCGCTTTATTCGGCGAAGCAGTGCGGCCGCAATCGCGTAATGGCCCAAGCCGCTTAAAAATCCATTCTGGTGGCCGCTATTGGCGAATTTTCTGCGCATTATGCCCACGCACCTTAAGTGCGCTCCGCTTCGGTGCTCAAAAATCCGCCACTATCGACTCACCACAATGGATTTTCCCGTCTCTCAAAGGTGGTGACCGCTATTGGCGAATTTCTCAACAAAAAAGCGCGCCGTTTTCGGGCGCGCTTTTTTGTAGCAAAACATAATTTGCTTATTTAATTTTGCCTTCAACAAACTCAACATGCTTACGAATCACAGGATCATATTTGTTCATGCGAAGTTTTTCAGTCTTGGTGCGAGCATTTTTCTTTGTAACATAGAAAAAGCCAGTATCAGCCGATGAATTTAGACGAATTTTGATTGAGGCTGGTTTAGCCATGACATTAACCCTTTTGCCAAATGATGGCAGATAAAAACAAGAGGCGCTCCTTGAACATAACCCAATTTCAAAGTCAAGAAACCAAAGCATTTTTCGCAGTGTTTTTGCCTGAAACAAAAAACAAAATCGGTAAAATGCCAGTAATTGCGAGCCCCAGCATGAATGCATTTGCGCCAAAAACTTGCAAAAGCGCGCCGCCTATCAAAGGCGCTACGAATTGGCCGAGGCAATACATGGTTCCAAAAGACGCATTGGCAATCGACAATTGCCCCGCCGCATAATGTTGCGCCAAACCCATTAGGCCCATTGTGTAATAGCCAGTAACACAGCCCGACCAAATCGCGACAATAAGCAAAATGGCCGCTGGATTATGGGTGAGCATCAAAGCAAATGGCCCAAGAAACGCGACAATTGCGATAAAAATCATTGCGGTTTTGCGACCTTTTTTATCGGCCAATATGCCAATTGGGCCTTGCAACAATAAATTCCCCAATGCGGCCGCACTTATCAAAAAGCCCGCCATATTATCATGCAGGCCAGTTTTGCGCACCCAAATTGGGAAAAAATTAAATGCCGCAGTTTCAATTCCGCCCATTGCAAGGGCCGGAATAAACAAAAATGGCGTCAAAAATATATTGGCAATAATTTTTTTATAGCCAATTTGCGAAGCATGGGGTTTGGTTGCGGATTGGCTTTTGACCATTAGCAAAAGCGGCAAAACCAAAATATTAATCGCAATTGCCACATATATTGTTGCGTTTGATTGATAGCCAAAAATACTTATTAAAACCCCGCCAAGCCCAAATCCGCCTGAAAATATAGTCGCATAAAGCCCCAAAACTCGCCCGCGATATTTTTCGGGGGCAAGCTCCAATATCCAGCTTTCAGATGCAACAAACAAAAACGTCAGCAAAATTGCGAACAAAAATCGCAAAAATGTCCACATCAAGGGGCCGTCAAATTGCGTCAAAAGAGCGTAAAGCGCGATTACCAGCGAAATCGCGATTGCCAAAGCTGGCTTGACCGAAACCCGCGCCATGAAATTTGGAACAAATGGCGTAAAAACCAATGGCGCGAGGCCAACAATAGTTACCATCACCCCAATTTCGGCGTTCGAAATCTTTAAATCATCCATGCGCATAGTGAATAATGGCGCAAGGATTCCGAAACCTATGGAAGATGCAAAGCCGCATACCAATGCGATGGCGATTGAAATCCAAATGCTGGCCTTAAAATCTTTGTGCCTCGTCATCTTTCGTTCCTGAATGCAACTTTTGGTTTAAGGTGAGTAAGATGCGGTTCGTTCAAATCTATAAATAGGTACTTGACTAAGATTTGCTCAAAATATTTTCGCGAAAATTTTTTAGAATCTCTGACCCCGAGTTCTCAAACTCAATGAGGCAGTCTCTTATGGATTCTAGATTTCTCAGCGTAACAGATGGAGCGTCTATTGGCGGTCTTGCGGCAGGGCCTATATGAACATGTGCTATATCATTTCTATGTTTAGAAAGTTCGTTGAGTTTTGTTTGCAAGCGCTGTGCACAAGAACTTGAGCCGTCCGCCTCGTCAAATATCTTTTCAAATAAGATTTCGCCGACGAGGCCTATACACATTTTTTTTAGTGTAACGAAACTGCAGCTGCTTTTAGGTTCTACATACTCCTTTATTAGTTTTCTCTTCATTTCGGTTTCATCACAAATAATTGAAATCCATACCTCTATCAAGAAATCAATCGCTTCTTCACACCAACCATTCAGTTCAATAACTGCTAATTTGGAATAGTAGAGCGGCTGCTTTACTGGGTCTAATTTATGCTCGCCTAGATACAAGGCATTTAGCGCATTGAGGTTCGCGCGTATTTCAAAGTCAAGAAACAATTAAAACTCCGCGAGAGAATTAATTGCTGTATCTAACCTATTTTTTACCTTTGTTTCGGTTGCTAACCCTTCTTTCAAATTGGCCAAAGTAAAAGGGTCCTCTCGTTCTAAAGCGCGAAATAGCCTCGATTTATCTTGCAAACTCAATCTTTCAAGATGTTCAATGTTCTTTGCTGCTCCTATTAGGAATGCCTCAATTACAGTTATTGAGCGCTTCTTTAATTCCGGTGCATTATCAAGCGTACAGTTCACAACTCTAATTGTACGCAACAAGAGTTCCTTTTTGGCCGCGATCTCAGTTTCTGATATTTTCCGATTAGCTTTCATATATTTATTTAGAAACGACGACATTTTGCCATCATAGGTATCTTTTGCGTCAAAGAAGGCAAAGAACCGAAGCAAAATCTCTTGCCCCTTAAACCTTTTAAATAAAGCACTCTTCTTAACGAGGAGTTCTTTCCATTCAGGCGTGGATTCTAATTCCTTCAAAAGGTTATTGAATGGCCCAGAAAAAATGCAGTTTCGAATTTCTTGATTTGTTAATTTTAATCCGCCCGAATTCAGCCTGCTAAAAATAGTGAATAAATATTCCATGTGCCAATCGTTGGAAAAATCGCATCTCAAGATATTTAGAGGAAGCGTAACATTTTCTATTCGAGAAAAAATCTTTCCAAGCTCAGTATCCGAAGGAGCATCTTTAAAAAGCTTGAGTTCAGTCCTTGCCAAAAGAGGGTCTATCCCATCATATTCAGACAGTTTGACATTTGCTCTTTTGGCCACATTTATTTGGTTTGTTTTCGGCTTCTTTGTTTCAATTTCTGCACCATTTAAGAACGACATAACCGTATGAAGTCTTTGTAGGCCGTCAATCACGCTCCAGTTACCGCTTTTGATGTCCAGTGCCAAACATAGACTTGGAATTGGCAATTGTTTATTCAACGAGTCAATGAATAGAAGCCGTTGTTTTGGTTCCCAAACCGTATCTCTTTGAAAATGGGGATCAACTTCAAGTTGACCTTTTTCATACATCCGAAATAAATCTGCACAAGAACGAAGTTCGTTGTACGCGAATATATCCGCAGGCGGTAACTCGTTTGAATTATCAATTTCAAATAGTTCGTCTTCGCTTTTTTCAACGACCTTTTCATCGAGCGCCATAGTTTTCACATTCTAACCAAAAAAATTCATATTGAAACGAAATCAAATAAAGCGCAAGTGTTGTGATTTTCTGGTATCTGAATAGATAAAATTGCGTTCGAAATTTACGAAATTTGCGATGCAAAACTCATCCCGAAAAGGGCATTTCAATATGTCAATTTGATTTCAGCCAAACGTTGCTCCAAAAAGCCCTGCGCCGTAATAGGTGGATATTTGCTTTTACCGCAATCGGGCAGGGTTTCGATTAAATAATCAGGATTAAAGTGCAAGAAAAATGGCGTTGAAAAGCGGGCGAATTTTGCTCGTTCTGGGTCTGGGTTAATTACGCGGTGAATTGAAGAAGTTAGTTTATCATTGGTAAGGCGTGACAACATATCGCCGACATTGATCGCCAAGCACCCTTTTGGCGCAAATACATTTTGCCACACGCCTTGCTTATCCAGTAATTGAAGCCCAGGTTCATCTGCGCCCAAAAGCAAAGTAATTACGTTTATGTCGCCATGTGCGCCAGCACGTATTGCGCCAGGTTCAATGTCATGGGTAACTGGTGGATAATGCAAAAGCCGCAAAATGGAATTGCCTTCATTGACTTTATCATCGAAGAAATTATCGCCCAATTTCAGGTGAATTGCCACAGCTTTAAGAATACGCCGCCCCAAATGGTCAAACGCGCCAAACATCGCGTCAACATAAGTGGACCAATCATCAACTTCGGCCACATCAATATTTGGTGGCATAAGCTCGGCGTGGCGGTGGCCTTCGGGCAGGCCGCGACCAGCGTGCCAAAACTCTTTTAAGTCCGCGACTTTATGATCTTTCGCGGTTTCAATCCCAAATGGCGTATAGCCGCGTTTACCACCCGAACCCGCGATTTGGTATTTGGTTTTGGTTTCCACTGGCAAAGCGAAAAACTGCTTGGCGCGCTCCAAAGTGCCGTCGATAATCGATTGATCAACCCCATGATCTGCGACAACGGCAAAGCCATAATTTTCAAACCACATACCCAATTGCTGGGCGAAGGCTTCGGGGCTTTCATCAAATGTTTTCATTGAAACTGGTGGAATAATTGAATCCATAATAATCTCTCGCAAAAATTCGAAAATATTTCTTGCTTTTAGCGTAGGTTTGCATTCAATAATAGCTATGCGGTGTTTTGTCGCATTTTTTGGGAAAGACGAGCGCGATGACTGATAAACCGATTGAACTTTATATTTGGCCCACCCCCAATGCGTGGAAAGTTTCAATTGCACTTGAAGAAATGGAACTGCCCTATGTTGTTAAATATGTCCATATTGGCAAAGGCGAACAATTCACACCAGAATTTTTGAAAATCAGCCCCAATAACCGAATGCCTGCAATTATTGACCCTGAAGGTCCCGATGGTGCGCCAATTTCGGTGTTTGAATCTGGTGCTATTTTGCAATATTTGGCACGCAAATCTGGCAAATTTTACGGTAATAATGAGCGTGAACGAGTAGCAGTAGAAGAATGGCTTATGTGGCAAATGGGCGGGCTTGGGCCAATGTCGGGGCAAGCGTCGCACTTCCGCAATTACGCGCCTGCGTTGGTGGATGACCCAAAGCTCATCGAATATGGGCGCAATCGCTATTTCAACGAAACCAATCGGCTTTTTGGCGTGATGAATAAGCGCCTCGCCGAAGTTCCGTATCTCGCGGGCGACTATTCCATTGCCGATATGGCGTGTTTTCCATGGGTTCGCGCCTTTGAATTTATTGGCCAGGACCTTGATGATTTTCCAGTTCTAAAAGCATGGGTCGATAAATTATCGGCCCGCGAAGCAGTCGCACGCGGAATGGAAGTCGGCCGAGAAATGCGGGTTGATCAAACCAAATTAAGCGACGAGCAAAAAAAGGAACAAGCAAAGGCGTTGTTTAACCAAAGTGCCAAGGATTTGAAATAAATCAATCCAATTTCGCCGCGAGTCTTGCAATCCAACCGCCATCATTGGCAGGCATTGCCCGCACCACTGTGCCATTTATTATGGCCTGTTTTAAGGTTTGCCCGACTGGCGCAAATAAAGTTGGTGTGCCTTCGCTTTGCGCAAAACCAAAATAAAACCACACTTTACGTTCTTTTTTCCGACGTTCGGTTTCCAAGGCAATTATCACTTTGGCGCATGCTTCCAAAGGCTCAAGGTCGGACAAATCGACTTTCAAATCAACTTTCTGATTTTGCGAGAGCAAGCTCAATGGTTCTTTGGTTTTGGTCATGACCGCTATAATCGGGCAATTTCGTCAATAATTCGTCAATCTATGTGAAGAATGTCAGAATTAGTATTAGTGGGGCGTTAAAGCCGGCGCAGTGATTCACCAGATGTTTACTGAAAACCTCTGCAATTTCATAGATTCTAAAGGTTTTGGGAAGGATTGAGTAACCATCACAGGTAACAATGGCGATAAGTGACCTGAAAGGCCACGCAAACACTAAATACAAGTTTTGGAAAAACCGAAACAAATGGTGGTAAAAGGAAAGATACGATGTCCGTAGCATATTTGGCGAAACCAGAAGCAGTCGATAGTTTCGACTTATTCAACCAAGCCTTGTCATTTTCAACCGGCAATGGTGCCGAGCTTGATTTGGTAGAAGCTCATAAGTTCTTTAATTTAGCAGCGCTTAATGGCAATCAAGAAGCCAAATTACGCCGCCGCGAGCTTTCAGAAATTATGACCGAAAACCAGATTTCAGCAGCTCAAAGAGCCGCCCGTGATTGGTTGAACCGCGCTTCTAACTAGTGAGTTTATGACCAAAATGTCGCAGTTGCCGCCTTCGCAACAGGTTTGACATTTTGAACGCATTTGGCCATGTTATTTTGGCCTGCGGAATTCCAGATTTTGGCCGAAAAATCACTTCCTTTGGCATTTTGATAACAAAACCCAAAGGTCAAGTGGTGATGAAGGCAATTGAAGAACGCACTGGCGTAACTTCCCAAATATTTCACAATGAAATCCGCCCCCAGGCGCTGCCAATTGTTATGCGCGGCCTTGTAAAAAATTGGCCGGCAGTTAAAGCCGCCTTGCAAGGTCCACATGAGTGCGCCGATTATATTGCGGATTTCGCGACCGATAAACCACAAAAAATCGGGGTTGGCCCACCAGAAATCAATGGGCTTTTCCATTATGATGAAGATTTACGCGGCCTCAATTTTGGTTGGGGCCAAGAAAGCGTTACTAATTATTTCGACAGATTAATCGCCGAATTTGATAAAGCAGAGCCTTCGTCAATGGCAATGCAAGCCCTACCAGTGGACGAAGAACTGCTTGGCTTTGAGGAACAAAACCCGAGGCCATTCGCGCCAAGCCACGCAACGCCATATATGTGGATTGGTAATTCGCTTAAAGTTGCGACCCATAGTGATGCTTATGAGAACATAGCTTGCGTCATTTCTGGCTGCCGCCGCTTTACGATTTTTCCACCCGAACAAATTGGCAATTTATACATGGGGCCATTGCATTTCACGCCCGCGGGCACGCCAATAAGCATGGTGCATTTAACTGCCCCAGATTATGAAAAATTCCCCAATTTCGCTAAAGCGATGGAAACTGCGCAATTTGTTGATTTAATGCCGGGCGATGCGCTTTATTTGCCATATCAATGGTATCACCACGTAGAATCGAAAACCAAATTCAATATTTTGCTTAATTATTGGTGGAGCGATGCCCGCAAAGATATTGGCTCACCTTGGAACGCATTGATGCAGAACATGCTTTCAATAGGCCATATGCCGCCCGAACAAAGAATTATTTGGCGATCAATTTTTGATCATTTTGTTTTCCAATTGAATGGAGATCCTTGGGCGCATATTCCGCCACACGCCCGCGGGCCATTGGCGCATGTAAACGCCGAAGATGTCGCCAAAGTGCAACAATATATTATTGAGAAATTGCAAAATCGAACCGCATAATGAAACCAATTGAAGAACGCGAGAATTTAGCTGACGAAGAATTTTTGACCGAAATTCGCGGCCAAACTAAGCCCGTGGTTCTTCGTGGTTTGGTGAAAGATTGGCCCGTTGTAAAAGCGGCTCGCATAAGCTCTCAAGCTTGCGCAGCATATATAAGCCGTTTTGCTGGGCCTGAACAACATAAAATCGGGGTTGCGCCTTTCGAGGCGCGCGGATTGCTTCACTATAATAAAGACCTAACCGGCTTGAGTTTCGAATGGGAACACGCTGATGTCGCCAATTTCCTACAAGTTTTGCTTGATGAGGGCGATTTTGACAATCCGCGCGGCTTGGCGTTGCAGGCCCTTCGCGTAGCAAGTTCGCTTTTGGGGTTTGAAGATGCCAATCCAAGGCCAAGTTTTGCGCCACCCCATGCAAACGCGCATATGTGGATTGGCAATGCGCTAAAAATTGCCACTCATAGTGATACTGTTGAAAATATCGCTTGCGTAGTTGCCGGAAAACGGCGCTTTACAATTTTCCCACCTGATCAAATTTCAAACCTTTACATTGGCCCATTGCATTTCACACCAGCCGGTACTCCCGTAAGCATGGTGCATTTAACCGAACCCGATTTTGAAAAATATCCAAAATTTGCGCAGGCACTTGAGCACGCTCAATATGTGGATTTATATCCAGGCGACGCTATCTATTTGCCTTTTCGATGGTATCATCACGTTGAAGCAATTGAAAAATTCAATATATTGCTAAATTATTGGTGGACAGATGCGCGCCCCAGTATAGGCTCGGCAAATACTGCGCTCAATCACGCGCTTTATTCAATTGGCAATATGCCGCCAGAACAACGAGATGCTTGGCGCGAAGTATTTGACCATTTCGTCTTTCACAAATATGGCGACCCTTGGGCGCATATTCCAGAACACGCCAGAGGCGCACTTGCCAATGTGCGAGATGAAGACATTGCGGGTATTCGTGAAGGCCTGATTGAGCAGATTAAGAAGGGTTAGGTTTTCAGCGCAATCACGCTTATATTCCTACCATAATCTGGTTCACCCAAAATGGTGCGGCGGCGGTTGGAGAAATAATCCTTTTCCATTGCACAAGTGTCATGCGGCAAAATATCGATTTGGCTAATGCCTGCGTTTGATAGCCGCATGGCGCAATAGGCTTTTAAGTCAAATGTATATTTATCAGGGGCATGCGCTTCAGTGAAAAACTGCGAATTTTCGCCATCTGCTGCCAGAAACTTATCGCGATATTCAACACCAACTTCATATGAGGATTGCGCAATGCAAGGGCCAATTGCTGCTTTGATGCTTTCCCTTTGCGCGCCATGTTTGACCATTAAATCAATGGTTGTTTCGATCACCCCATAAAGCGCGCCTTGCCAGCCGGCATGGGCCGCGCCAATAACGCTATGAACGCTGTCAACGAACAAAATCGGGGCGCAATCGGCGGTTAAAATTGCCAATGCAAGGCCGTTGGTTTTGGTGACCAAGGCATCAACTTTCGGGCTCTCGCTTGTGAAAGGTGCGTCAATATATTGCGCAAGCGCCGAATGGATTTGGTATGGGTTGACAAGATGTCTATGTGCAACGCCAATATTTGCCGCAACTTTCGCTCGATTTTGAGCGACATTTAGAGGTTCATCATTTGAGCCAAAGCCGCAATTGAGCGAAGAATAAATGCCACTCGAAGTTCCGCCTTTGCGACCAAAAAACCCATGCGATATTGCGCTTTCTTTGGACAAAAGTGACGAAATTGAAGGTGATAATATTGCATCAGACATCACAGAACTTTCGTGAATTTTAGAACTATCGCCTTAAATAAATCACCCATTTGGTCATGGTCAATTAGGCGTGACAAATCATTTTTAATTTCGTTTTCTCGCGCTGGATTGGCGGTGCAAAGTGCTTGCGCGCGAACCTCGACGCCCATTTCAAGCAAGAATTCGCGCTGGGTTTTGGGGCCAATTATTTCAATTTGTTGTTCCAGCGCCGTTTCGGCAATGACCGCAAAATCGACATGCGCGGTTAAATCGGCTTCACCAATATGCGATAAAGGCCAGACTTTTTCATGCTTGTGCAGCGCTTGCAAGCTATCTCCAGTTTCACCTTTAAAATAACCATAATCAATAAAAAGCGCCATTCCATTGTTTGCCCTAAGCGCTTTGGAAATTGCTTCAATTATGGCTGGCAGTGCTGTTGCAATCTCAACTATTGTTCCAACTTGTGCTTCTACATCGACTGGCTTTGGTGGATTTTGAGTTGCATCGGCAAATTTGAAATTCAAACGATCATTTTCATCAATAATGACCTGCCACTCATGCCAACCTGTATCAGTTTTGATAAATTGCTTTATCGGCAAACAATCCAAAAACTCATTGGCAATAAGTATGAAGGGCGCTTCACCGAGTAAAGCCGCTTCTATGCCGTCAAACCATTGGCAATCAAAACCCTTGACCACTTCGGCCTGCATCGCTCTAAAATGTGGGTTGGTTTCAACCATTTTCAGGCTAAGACCTGCACAAAGCTGCGGATTTTTTTCCAAAACCCTCAGCACATCTTTCATCAACGTGCCGCGCCCAGGGCCAAGTTCAATTAAGTGAAATGCAGTCGGTTCACCCAATTCATACCAATTACTTGTGACCCAAACCCCAATCATCTCACCAAACATTTGGCTAATTTCGGGTGCTGTGATGAAATCGCCTTTGGCACCAATTGGCGCACGCGTGGTGTAATAGCCGAATTGTGGGTCATAAAGGCAAATCGTCATAAACCCATCCACCCCAATTGGGCCAGTGGATTTTATGAGGTTCTTTATTTTAGTTTCTAGCAAATTACTTCGGTTTCGAGCTTCTTAGGCTATAAATCAAAAATCCAATTCCCAATGCCAACAATGGTATCGAATATAACATGCCGCGAGTTAGCCCCAAAATCAAACTTGCATCGGGTTCGCGCAGGTTTTCGAGGCCAATTCGCGCCAATGCATATAGACTTATGAACAAACCCGCCGTAAGCCCAGGCCGCTTGAGGCTTTGTAATTTATAAACCGCAAACCACAATACGCCAAAAAGCAAGAATCCTTCGCACATGGCCTCGTATAACTGGCTGGGGTGGCGCGGCAGTGCAGGCTTGTCTTTTGCAAAAATAATCGCCCATGGCACATCGCTTGCGCGCCCCCATAATTCTTGATTGATAAAATTTGTCACCCGCACCAAGCCAATCCCAAGCGGAGAGGCAAGGGCGACTGCGTCAGCGAGGCTAATGAGCGGCACTTTTTTGCTTAGGGAAACGCCAATGACCGCCAAAAACACACCAGCGATGCCGCCATGAAAAGACATTCCGCCTTCCCAAGTCCGCAAAATTGACAAAGGCTCGGCGAACATCTGCGGCGCATAAAGAAATGCATAACCAAGCCTGCCACCAATTAAAATGCCCAAAGTTGCATAAAAAACAAAATCATCAATATTTTCGGCATTAAAGGGTGCACTCTGGGTTGCCCATAATTTGGTAGATTTGGAAAGTTTCGCCAAAATATACCAAGCGATAATAATGCCCGCAATATAAGCCAGTGCATACCATCTTATTGCAAACGGCCCCAAGCCTTGCCCAAATATTTGGAAAGCAGAAATTTCAATTGCGTTGGGGCTTATATTGGGGAAGGGGATTGCTATATCAAACATATTTCCTGACTATTATGGCTTGAGATTTTTTGCAACTAAGTTCGCATTGTTTTTTTGTTCCGAGCCTTGAAATTAACCATATAAGTATTTGAAACTTCAACTCTTGCGGCCTTGCTGCCAATTTTATTAATAAAACATTGCAGTTTTAGACCGAATTTGCGGCACAAAATTGTGGATTTTTTGAATTTTTTGTGATAGACAGCACGCATGCAAACAAGACACCCTCTTTTCGACGATCTTTCAAAGATCGCGGCAAATGCTGTTGGCCTTGCTCAAGGTGTAGGCGAAGAAGTTCGCACATTTTGGGACGGGCAGTTCGAACGCGCTATCACTGATATGGATTTGGTGCGCCGTGATGAATATGACGCCCTCAAAACAAGGGTTCAGTCATTGGAAGCCAAATTGACGGAATTGGCTGGTTCGAGCACTTCGGCTGCGCCAAAACCTGCCAAAGCTGCAAAGAAAACTGGGGCAAAATCAGCCAAAAATTCCTAAATGCTCTAAATGGCGCGAGTTTTGCTTTCCAAATAAAGCAGAAGCGCTATTATCCTGTTATGGTTCAGATTCGCATTCAAAAATAACCGCCATTTTCGGCAACATAAATTGGAAACGCTCGCATGATGTTATCAGATAACTACTTTGAAAATGGCGAAACTTTGGACAGTGTTGAAGCGGTGCTTATCAATGATAATCGCCCGTTTGAACGTATGGACAATGAAATCCATTTTTCATCGAGTATCACTTTTACAGAATTGCACGGCCATATTGCTTTGCGTGACGATAAATCGTCATTTTCAATTGCCTATATTTTTGAACAAAAAGTCCCGCCAGCAAAACGCACTGAAGTTGCGGCGCTTATATGCTTGCTTAATGAAGCAATGTGGCTTGGTCATTTCGAAATCAATTCAGTTGAAGACAATATTGTTTGGCGTCACGTAGTTTCCATGATCGGGCGTTCGGACCCTGAGCCCGCCGAAGTTGCGGCAATTTTGGCGGCTGGCCTTGAAGCATGTGAGCGTTTTTATCCAGCTTTCAACTTCCTGCTTTGGGCCGGTAAAACCCCAGAACAAGCGGCGCAAGCGGCATTATTTGAGACCTTAGGAGAGGCTTAAATTGGCTAATCTCGCTCTTTGCGGGGTTGGTCGCATGGGGCGGGCTTTGCTTGATGGCTGGGTTAAGGCCAATGCCGATTTCCATTTCACGCTTTTTGAACCCCATGCAGACCAAGCGCTTATTGAATTCGCGAGCACGAACAAGCTAGAATTAAATCCGCCAAAAATTACCGCCCCATTTGATATTGTTTTTATGGCCGTAAAACCACAAATGTTCGCGCAAATAATGGCAAGTGATTTCGCGCGCGCAATTGACCCACAAACTTTGGTTATTTCGGTAATGGCGGGCATTTCGCTTGAGAATATGGCGGCAAAAACCAATGCGTTGCGCATCATACGCGCCATGCCCAATACGCCTGGGCAAATCGGGCAAGGAATTACCGCTTTTGTCGGCAATGAAAATTGCACCGCGCAAGACCATGGTTTGGCGTTGCAAACATTATCGCCATTGGGTGAAGTGGTGGCCTTGACTGACGAGGCCCAAATTGATGCGGTAACGGCGGTTTCAGGTTCGGGGCCCGCATATTTGTTCTTGCTGATCGAAGCCCTTACCAATGCCGCAATTGCGCAGGGATTATCGCCAGAATTGGCAACCAAACTTGCGCGGCAAACCATTATCGGATCCGCAAATTTAATGGCGCAAAGCGGCAAATCCGCCGAAAATTTGCGAGTTGAAGTCACCAGCCCCAAAGGAACCACCGAAGCGGCTCTGGAAGTTTTATTGGCCAAAAATGGCCTTGAAAGCCTGTTACAAAAAGCAGTTGATGCTGCGACCAAACGGTCAATTGAATTGGGCAAAAGCTAAGTTTTTAGCGGCAATCTTAGCGTCACCCGCAATCCGCCCAGCGGGCTTTTTGACATTGTAATATCCCCACCATGCGAGCGCGCAACGTCGCGGGCAATTGAAAGCCCAAGGCCAACCCCATTGCGGTTTTGGTTGCGCGCGGGATCAAGGCGGCTAAATGGGTTTAGCGCTTCTTCATATTGGCTAGGGTCAATTCCGGGGCCATTATCGTCAATATGAATAAAGGCGTTTTTGTTTTTACGCGCAGCAACGACTTCTACTTGTGTGCCAAACGAAATTGCATTGCTTATTAAATTGGCGATGCAGCGTTTTATAGATGCGGCGCGACCAATTATCTTGATTGTTGTGTCCAAATCCTTTTCATTGATATTTGCGCCACTTCGTTTGGCGTCATCAAAACAGCTTTTAGCAATTTGATTTAATTCAAGAACTTCTGTTTCCTCGACCCATTCACCGCGCGCGAATGTCAGATATTCTTCGAGCATTTCTTCCATTTGTTTTATGTCTTCGCACATGTCTTTGGTGGCATTATTCTTTTCCAACATTGCAAGTTCGAGCTTTAATCGGGTTAAAGGCGTGCGCAAATCATGGCTTACGCCGGCCAAAATATTGGTGCGTTGTTCGATGTGGCGGCCAATTCGCGCCCGCATATCGAGGAAAGCATGGGTCGCCCTGCGGATTTCGCGTGAACCTGCGGGTTTAAGCGGCACAACTTCGCCGCGTCCAAAACGCTCGGCAGCATCCGCCAATCGCTCCATAGGCCGGACTTGGTTGCGGATAAACAAAACCGAAACCAAGCCCAAAAGCAAGGTCGCACCCGTTAGCCACAGAAGGAAAATCCCACCAGTTGAAGCGAAAACGCGGTCGCGGTATGCCAAATAGCGCAAAACCCCCTGCGGGACTTTTACCCTTATATCGACATAATCAGGATAGCGCGTGGTATCAAACCAAAATGGTTGGCTCACTGAGCCATCAAGCGCGCGGCGCAAAGTTCGGTCAAACGCGGGAATAAGGGCATTGCGGTTTGAAGTTGGCAAAACTGCACCCGGTTTCAAATCAACCGAAAGCCGCAAACGTGCTTCGGCGTCGCGCTTGAGATTGGCGAAATTTGCGGGGCTGGGGTCGGCCAAATAGCGCGTTGTAATATATGAAACATCGCCAGCCGCAGCTTCGGACAATGCGCGGCTAACTTGGCCCCAATGCAGGTCAAAAAACATATATGTCACAACAATTTGCATCAACGCAATTGGCAAAACAATAATCAGCAACGAGCGCGCAAAAAGCCCGTCTGGTGTCCATTTGCTGAAACTGATAAATAAACTCACACGATTTTCCCACGTTTGTTGCCAAGTCAACCTAATATATGGCTTTTGCAGATATGTGAAGGGAAGGGCGCGTAGCGACCGCTTCAACCCCTTCAGTCAATTCGCTTACGCGAATTGCCAGCTTCCCCATTCATAGGGAAGCAGACGGTTAAGGCGTCTCCTTACCCGCTTGCGGGGAAGGTGGCATTTGCGCAGCAAATGACGGAAGGGGTGGTTTTATTTATCTGCTGCCCACTACCCCCCCCATTTGCCTTACCCATAAAAACCTGCTACATGCCCAAGTTCGACATGGCCTTAATGGAAATCTCGCCTCTTAAGGTTTGTTTGCTCCCTAATACCCATACGAAGAAAGGCTTGCGATGTCGTAGGTCTAAATTGATTGTTGTAAAGGACAAACAAATGATCACTGGTACAGTTAAATTTTTCAACCCTGATAAAGGTTATGGTTTCATCGCTCCTGATGGCGGCGGCGCTGATGCGTTCGTGCATATTTCGGCAGTAGAACGCGCTGGCATGACTACTTTGGACAAAAACCAAAAAGTTTCATATGAGCTTGAAACTGATGCTCGCGGCAAAACTTCTGCTGTGAATCTTCAACCTGCATAAAAGCGGTTAGAGTTAAAAACTACATATCGGGGGCGAGGCGATAGCCTTGCCCCCTTATTGTTTGCAGATATTGTGGTTCGGCGGCATCGGGCTCTAATTTGCGCCGAAGCCGCGTAACTTGCACATCAATCGATCTGTCGGCGGCAACCCCGGCTTTGCGCGCCAGTTCTTCGCGAGTCACAGTGCTTCCCGCGCGGGCCGATAATTCGCGCATAAGGCTTTTTTCGGTTTCGGTGAGCCTTATGGCCTTGCCAGCCATGCGCAATTCATCACGTTCCAAATCATAAACCGCCGCGCCAAATTGCAATTGCTTCATGGCGGGCGCGGGTTTTGAGCGTTTGAGGATATTGCCAATTCTTAGCGCGAGTTCTTCGGGCTCAAATGGCTTTGGCAAATAATCATCAGCGCCCGCGACAAGCCCAGCAATGCGGTCTTGCGCTTCGCCTCTTGCGGTCAAAAGCAAGATCGGCGTGTCTTTTTCGCGCCTGATTGCGGTGGTAAGGCTTATGCCATCTTCACCCGGCATCATTACATCCAAAACAATCAAATCAAATTGCGCCAAATCCAATAAATTACGCGCGATTTTAGCGTCGGCAGCGGTGGAAATACTATATCCATGCGTGGTTAGAAATCGTTTCAAAAGGTCACGAATTCTGTCATCATCATCAACAATCAATATATGCGCGGAACCATAGCTCATAATTTATTTCCTTTGTGCGTCGGCGCAGCGGTAATAATTGACCACAAAACTTGATCCGAGCCATAAACGGCATCCGCGCCAACATTGCGATAAGCATGAGCCAAAGCTGCGCGCATGTTTGCGCCAAAATCACGCTCGATTTCACGGCCCAAGTCAGTCAAGCTGATGATTTTCCGTCTTTTGTCGCGTGGGTCATCAATCCTTGCCAGGATTTTGCGTTTTTCAAGATTGCGCAGAGTTTTTGTGAAAGCCTGCTTTGTCACTGCCAAACGATGCCCCAAATTAAGCACTGTATCAGCCTTGGCGCCAATTGTGATAATCGCTTTGGCTTCGGCCCAATTTAGGTCAAACTTGGCTTGGTCTTGTGCGCATAGGTTTTTGAGAGCCGAAGCAACTTCAAAAATTGCCGCCAAACCAAATTGCAACTCATCTTCACGCAGAAAAAGCCGCGAGTAAGTTTCATTATTTGGCGTGGTTGCATTGAATGGGTGAATTACTGCCATTTGCTTTGATTTTGATTTCTAAAGTAATTGCTTGAAAGGCCGCAAGGTGCGATAGTTAGCAATCTAACTGATTTCTATTTAATCTCAACCAATTGGTTGCATTTAATTTTGGGTGTTCTAATGGATTTTGTTCCTTATGATGATCGTGATGGCTGGATATGGATGGACGGCCACTTTGTTCCTTGGCGTGAAGCGAAGGTTCATATTCTAACCCATGGCCTGCATTATGGCTCGTGCGTATTTGAGGGTGAACGCGCCTATAATGGTAAAATTTTTGAAAGTCGCAAACATACGCAACGCTTGATGCGCTCCGCCGAAATATTGGGTATGACGCCAAGATTCAGTGTGGACGAAATTGAAGACGCGAAAAAAGAAGCCATGGCCAAAAACGGCTTTGAAGATTGCTATGTAAGGCCATTGATGTGGCGCGGCAGTGAAATGATGGGGGTTTCGGCGCAGCAAAATACCATCCGCGCCGCTGTTGCAGTGTGGCATTGGGGCAATTATTTTGCCGATAAAATGTCGGGTATTCGCCTTGCCAATGCCAAATGGCGTCGGCCCGACCCACTAACCGCGCCCCATGAAGCCAAAGCTGCGGGCCTTTATATGATTTGCACTGACAGTAAGCACGTTGCCGAGGCCCAAGGCTATAATGACGCGATGATGCTTGATTATCGCGGCCATGTTGCCGAAGCGACGGGCGCGAATATTTTCTTCGTCCAAGACGGCGCAATCCATACGCCAACACCTGATTGCTTTTTGAACGGCATTACGCGGCAGACCGTTATGGGGATAGCCCGCGAAAAGGGCTATGAAGTTGTGGAGCGCACAATTATGCCCGACGAAATCGGCAATTTTACCGAGTGCTTTATCACTGGCTCTGCCGCCGAAGTTACACCGGTTAAAGAAATTGCAGGAACCATGTATCAACCGGGCCGAATTTGTGAGGATTTGGTCACGAGTTATGAGGCACTGGTACGGGCGTAAAATAAAACAGGATAATTTGCGTTTGACCATTGCAAGTTTTGAAATGACTGAATTTGTTGGAGTCTGTCTATGCGTGAACTAATAAAAAAAATGGCGGCGGCAATTATTTTTTGCTCATTTTTGCTGAGCGGCGAAGCAATCGCCCAAGAATTTCGAACAAAATCGCGGCCAAGAAGTCAGACAGATGCCATGGAAGCTTTGTTGTTTGAGTTTACAGCTAAATCCGCAGTCGCAATTAGGGATGGAAACGCACAAGGCGCATTTCGTCAGCTAATTGAAGTTAGCACTGGCAATCGCGAAAATGACATCGAAATTAAGGCAGTTCTTCGCAACGACTATTCGGGTTTGAGTTGCGTATTCGCAAAAGAGGATAAAATCTCGGTGCAAATTTCCCACCGCGATGAAAGAGGGAATCCAGACGGTGTGTCTTGTACGGTCGAAAATCGAAACGGCACTTTTTCCTTTTATGCTCAACGCTATGGCGAGCTTAACGTTGAAACCGAACTTGCAAAAGCGCGTGAGGAAATTCGGGCGCTGCACCCGAATTTGCGCGAAGTTGAAACGCCGATTAATCGGGCTTCGAACAACGTGCCTTCGTACGATAATGTTGCCACCAATACTCAAAGTGCTTCTTTTGAATTTCAAGAAAACTTCCGGCAACAAATAGAGTCTGTATTTGTAACCCAAAGAGAAGGTTGGTTGCTGCATTTGCGCCACAAAGGTCCAAAATCGCGCGGGCTTGCAGCTTCTTCGGCTTGGTATAGCTTCCTCGCGGCGCGCTAAAATGACGCAATTACTGATAAGAGCCTTAATAAGCGGAATATTAGTTGCAGTAATTGCCCTTATTGCAAAACGCGAACCGACAATTGGCGCATTGGTTGCATCATTGCCATTGATTTCAATTCTCGCTGTAATTTGGCTTTGGGGTGACACAAAAGACGGCGCTTTGATCGCCAATCATTTGGAAGCCACATTTTGGCTAGTGTTACCAAGCCTGCCAATGTTTTTATTGATACCAAAATTGTTGCGAAGCGGCATATCGTTTTGGGCGGCATTATTCTTGGGAATTATTCTCACAATCGCGCTTTATTTTGGCGGCACAATGCTTATGAGTAAATGGAAAATTGTGCAATGAAATCAAAATATTGGCTCGTATTATTCATTGTTTGCGGCATCGTCGAAATATTCGCCGAAGCTACGAATATTCGCGCTTTGGTGCTAATTTCAAAACCGCTTTTGATGCCGATTTTGGCTGGTTTCGCATTTTTCAAAGCGCGTGAAATGGGCGTGGCAGTGCCCGGGGCTTTGTTTGGCGCGCTTTTGTTTTCGCTTTTCGGGGATGTTATTTTATTGTTTGCAAGCGGTAATGAATCCTATTTTTTAATGGGCTTGGTGGCGTTTCTAATAGGGCACTTATTCTATATTGCGCTTAATTTACGCGGCAAACCAAAATTTCGGTTCGATGTCGAAGCAATCATTTTTATGCTGCCGATACTAATTTTTTCGGGCACGATGTTGAGCAAAATTGCGGAACAATCGCCCACCATGACTGTGCCAGTTTCGCTTTATTCAACTATATTATGTGCTTTGTTTTACACTGGGCTGATGGCGCAAAATGCCAAGGCGAAAAAGGACGGATTGGTCTTGATGGGCGGCATTACGCTGTTCATTATTTCGGATAGCCTAATCGGCCTAAACCGCTTCATTGCGCCATTTGCAGGGGCAGGGGTGGCGATTATGGCGACCTATATTATTGCGCAATATTTGTTGGTATTGGGAAATATGATGCGCAGAGAACCAAAAATCTAGAGCGGTCGATATTTCAGCAAAATAGTGAGAAATAGATATGAAAATGAAATCACTCTTGACGACTGTAATTTTGATGTCCTTCGGGTTAATTTGCGTGGGCGCACTTGCTGATAGCCTTTCCGCACCACAAGCGGAAATCATGGCTAAAGGTCAAGCGGCGATTGATGCATCGGGCGAAGCCGCCAAAAATTCGTTTGAAGTTAGACTTAACGCGTCAATAACTAATAATGAAGTGGCTTTTGGGGAAATTGTCCATAAGGAATCTGGCCTAATCTGTGGTTTTGGGCCAAATGAAAATGTTTCGACCACTATCTATCACGTGGATGGCAATGGCAAGCCTGACGATGTTGGCTGCGAAACAAACGGTCCTTTTGGCGCAGTAAATTTTTACGCATATAGACGCCCCAATTCTTCAATCGAGCAACAATTAGAATTCGCAATTACGCCCATCATGATGCGAGAGCCAAATGCAGAACTTTATCAAGATTCACCATTAATTTGGGTTCGATGGTCTGGCCAAAAACCTAGTGACAATGAAGTTGTCACAGGCACTTTGGCCAAAGCCTTTGCCCTTCGAGGCCAAGCGCCGACTTTTCCAATAACAAGTGTTTGGGTGGGTAAACATGGAGATTGGTATATTAAAATGCGATCAACTCACGATTCTGCATTCTATGACCGCAGTGGATTGGAATGGGTTCAACTTTGGAGGAAGCTGAGACCCGATGCGCATCTGCGAGATATGAACAAAGCAAGAGAGAAAAATGGTGCCCCTCCGCTAACAGAACTACCGGCCGGAGTTGATTGATAGGGATACTCCGAATTTTTTCCTCCCTAAAACTCAATCATCATTCCAACCACAATCGTCCTGGGCAAATATTTGCTAAAACTATGCGCGGTGTAAGTATCGTCAAACCGCACGTCGGATTGGTTGTTTCTATCGAACAAATTATTGATATTAATATAGCTAATTGGTGCAAAATCCTCGCTAAACCTTGCCCGCCAAATATAATTCACATCAAGGCTTTGAAAGTCCCTTAGTTGTTCGGTGTTGCGGCGGCCATAAACTGGGTCTGGCTCACCAAATCTATCGGGCGTAGTTCCGATTGGCAGCGAATAAACACTGCCACTCATGGCGGTAAAATTGAAATTAAGTGAGCGACTATTGCCAAGCCCAAATTTGGTTTTCAATTTCACCAAATAATCAAGATGATTTTCGCTCCGTTGTTTTGTTGCATCGTAAATTTCATAAGGCAAAGAGCGCGCCATTGTTCCAGATATTTCAATATTTTCGCCAACCATAAAGCCATATGACAAGTCAAAACCACTTATTTTGGTGCGAACTGCCCCCAATTCGTCGATTTTTTGATAAATGCCAAAGGCGATATTGGTGGTCTCATTGACGTATTTGTAATCGAGCGAAAATTGCGTGCTTCGGGCGAGTTCAATATTTTCAAATGCCGAATGTATTGGCAAAACCACTGCGCCATATTGACCATAAGCAGCAATAAATTTGTGATGGCTTTCGGGTGGTTCAATTGAGGCGCTGATTTGCTGGCTGGGTGCAATATCGACATTATTGGCAAAACAACCGCGCCCACCAATCGCTATATTAAGCCAAACTGTTGGCCGATAAGTGGCAAAACCATAATAGGAACCATAATGCGCCTGGGCCTTGGATTGAAAATTGCCATAAAACCCAATTGCGGGCCGCGAAAACTGGGCATCAGATTCAAGGTCAAAATCTTCAAAACTCACGCCAATGCGATATGAAAGTTTTGAGCCGCCGATTTGCCCCGCAATATTGCCATCAAAATAGGAATATTGATTTATGTTGGTGAAAACATCGCGGCCAAAATCATTGACTTCATTGATGAAGGTCTTGGCCAAATCAATTTTCAAGCGAATATCGCCCAATTCTTGTTCAAAACCGAGCAAATTATAGGAGCGACGCTTGTGATTATCCAAATTCTTGGTCGCATCAAATGGGTTGAAAGGGTAGAGGCCGTCATCAACATCATTCAAACTAAATAGCCGCAATTCTTGCTTTTCATTCAAGCGCAAAAAGACATTAACACCGAGATTTAGTCCTTGGCTTGAAGTCACCAAATCCCCCAATTCTGGGTTGGTCCATAATAATGGCGCCAAATTGCTATGTTCGCCGTAAATTTGCACAAAACTGCCATTGTTTGCAGGCAATTCGCGGGTTAAATCAAAACCAATTCGCGTGCTATTAAATTCAAGGCTGGCGCTATTCATGCCATAATCATCGGGCAGGATTCGTATCACGCCGCCCGCAGTATTGGCAAAATAAGCTGGCGGTGCGCTTGAATAAGTTTCAATGCTTTTGATAGTCGAAGTATTAAACACCGAAAACCCGCGAGTGGTGTCAAGCGATGTCGTGCCGCGCACAGCTTCGTAAATCGGCACATCATTAAAATAAACGCGGCTAAGCCGATGGGATCCACCGCGCAAAACAATATCGGCGGAATTATTATTATTAGTCGCGAATTGCAAATCGGCGACCGCAAGCAAAGCATCGGCCTTGGACGCTGGGTTGGTATAAATATCCATTTTGTCAAAACTGACATTGGCAAACGGTTTGGAAAGCCTTTGCGAGCGAACAATAACGGTTTCGCCATCTTCAGTGTTTTCATTTGTTTGTTCGGACGCAGGTTCTTGGGCTGGGGCAATTTCAATGGGGGTCTGCGCGGGAGGTGGCGCAGGCTGGCTTATAGCCAATTCTAAAAGGGCTTGTAACATTATTATATCTCTTAGTTTAGGCGAATAGCGATTGAAGTTGCTTTATTGATTATGAAACTAGCATCTTCAAATTTGGCGGGCCCAAAGCGACCACGGGCGTTATTGCTAAAACCATATGGCTCGCGCGGGATACCCATTGCATTGGTATCCAATCGGTTATTGCCATTCACGTCGTGAAATAATTTCACACTATAAGTGCCATCGGGGACATTTTCTATGACAATTGGCTGGCCTATATCT
The DNA here is from genome assembly GCA_009773395.1 of Hyphomonadaceae bacterium. GTDB lineage: Bacteria > Pseudomonadota > Alphaproteobacteria > Caulobacterales > Aquidulcibacteraceae > Pseudaquidulcibacter. The sequence goes on from WRPI01000002.1 coordinate 253,890, forward strand.
CGGATAGGCACAATTTTGCCCAACGCGCACCGCTCGCCACTATCATATTCAGCTTCGGAGCACAGGCCAATCATGATATGCCCGCTTCTTGTGCGCACACCTTGAATTTGTATTGAGAGGCTATGTCCCGCGATTGTTGTTTGTTCGGGGGCGGCTGCATTTTGCGCAAAAGCGCTGGCACCGATTATTGTCAAAAACGATGTGCCCGTTAGGATTAGTTTTTTCATGTTATTTCCTATTTTCAAATATTTCTCTGCTTGATTGCGAAGACCGTTTTTTAATAATTGGGCCGCTGGGCTGTGTCTTGACTATTTCGTGGAAAACATGAAAAACAGCGTGAATTGCAAATAATGCATTTGGCGAAGCGCGAAATGCTGGCGCTCTTTAATAAGTGACTGAGGAATATATGAATTTCAGCAAAATCAGCCAAAATATTTGGGTGCGCAATTTTGCAATATCGGCAATTGTTGGTGTGCTTATGGCAATTGCTGGCGCTTTTGATACCTATCAAGTGGAAATTGTCACAAGGCTATTTTATTGGATTTCCACAATTTTTATCGGCAGCATGATAGCTGCTGGCACGAGCGTGTTTTTGGACAAAATTAGTTTTTTGGACGAAAGGCATTTGATTTATCATCTGTTTCATTTGGTGATAATCAGCGTTTTGATTACTTGTATCGTTGTAATAGTAAATTCTTGGCTATTCGATTTTGCGCTAAATATTGGCGCTTTATTGGGCTTCTTTCCAACCGTATTGTCTGTCTCGATTTTCATGACCTTTATCCATTGGATAGTTTCGCAAATCCCGATGCAATCGCACGGCATAAAGGGCGTCGTTGCCACTAATGCTGGGGTCGCACTTTATAAGCGCCTACCATTCAAATTCCAAAAAGCCAAAATATTGGCCATCAACGCCGAAGATCATTATTTGCGCATTCACACCGACTTGGGCGATAACATGATATTGATGCGGCTTTATGATGCAATAAAAGAGCTGGAGGGGATTGAGGGCAGCCAGATTCACCGTTCGTGGTGGGTCGCAAAAGACGCGATTGAAGAAGTCGTGAAAGGCGATGGTCGCATCAATTTCCGCCTATGCAATGGCGAGCTTGCGCCCGTTTCGCGTAGCTTCCAAAACGCACTCAAAACCCAAGACTGGTTGTAAAATAATGGGCTTAAAATTGAACCGCCGAAACTTGTTATTTGCAGGTATAAACATTGTTGCCGCACCGTATTTAGGTGGTTGCGCCTCCATATCTTCACAAACCAATGAAGGGCCAGCAGTTGCGATAACCATTGATGATTTTGCTTTGGGCGATACGGCTTTATTAAGCGGCGCGGCACGTGATGCTGCAATTTTGGCGGCGCTAAGACGTTTTGATTTAAGCGCCGCTGGTTTTGTTGCTGGCAAACATATTGATAACGCAAAGGGCGCGGAGGTTTTGCGAAACTGGTCCGATCAAGGCCATATTATCGGCAATCACACTTATTCCCACAATTATTATGGTGGCCGTGACCCGCAGGCAATGATCGCGGATATTTTGCGGTGCGAGGCGTTGTTACAGCCATACGCAGGCTTCAAAAAACTATTCCGCTTTCCATATTTGGCAGAGGGGCGAACCGCCGAAGGGCGCGATGCTATGCGGATTCTGCTCGCTGAAAACGGCTATCAAAATGCCCATGTCACTATTGATACTTCTGATTGGTATATTGATCAAAGATTGAAAGAAAAATTGGCGCGCGAGCCGAACACTGATTTATCGCCTTACCGTGCTTTTTTTCTTGAACATATTTGGGCTCGTGCGCAATATTATGATGGGCTGGCAAAACTTGTTTTTGGTCATTCAATCAAGCACACAATATTATTGCATCACAATTTGACCACCGCGCTGTTTTTAGGCGATTTATTGGCTATGTTTCGCCGTAACAACTGGCGATTGGTCAATGCCGCCGATGCCTTTGCAGCCGATGAATTTAAGGCAGTTTTTTCTACCATTCCATCTGGGCAAAGTTTGGTTTGGGCGGGCGCAAAAGAAAAAAACCTGTCGCCCGATTTAAGATACCCCTCCGAAGACAGCAAATATGAAAAGCCACGAATGGACGAATTGGGGCTATAAAATGCGATTACCCTGCCATTTCCTCCAATTCACTGGATGCCGCCAACCATTCGGCTTCGGCTTGTGCTAGTTTCTTTTCATGCCAGGCAAGACGCTTGCTAAGCTCCCCCGCCGCCTTGTGGTCTTTTTCGTAAATTGCAGGATTGGCTAGGTCATTTTCAATATTGGAAATGGTCTCTTGTTCAATGCTTATGGCTTTTTCGGTTTGCGCGATTTTTTTGCGCAATTGCGCAATGTTGGGCCCAGCTTTGGCAGGCTTTTCGGACTTCGCGGCATTTGGGGACTTATCGTCTTTTGGTCGGTCAGTATTCAAAACCATGGCCCGATAATCGCCCAAATCACCATCATAAGCATTGGCACGACCATCATGCACCAGCCATAACCTGTCGGCACAGGCTTCGGCGAGCCAAACATCGTGGGTGATAAGAATAACTGCACCCGAAAATTCGTTTAGCGCCATAATAAGGGCTTCGCGGCTATCAATATCAAGGTGGCTTGTTGGCTCGTCTAATATTAGCACATGCGGTTTGCTATGCGCCATCAAACCAAGCAAAAGCCGAACTTTCTCCCCGCCCGATAGTTTCTCAACTTTGGTATCAATTTTCTCGCGCCCAAAGCCCATTTGCGCAGCAATGCTGCGATGCACGCCTTCGCCTTTATCGGGGGCGAGGTGGAAAATATGTTGCAACACAGTTTCGCCTTCAGATAATTCGTCCAATTGGTCTTGGCTGAAATAACCGATTTTCACAGCTTTTGAACTGCGCCGATGGCCCGATAATAGTGCCAATCTGTCGCCAATGGACTTAACCAAAGTAGTTTTGCCTTGCCCGTTGGGGCCAATAATTACGATTCTGTCGTCATGGTCCAAACGGAAAGTCACGTTTTTGAGAACTGGAACGCCTTTTACATAACCCAAATCACATTCATCGAGCTGAATAAGCGGCGAAGCCAATTCGGTTGGTTCAAAAAAATTAAATGGTAATGCGCGGTCTTCAACAGGTACTGCAATATCCTGCATTTTTTCGAGCATTTTCACGCGGCTTTGGGCTTGGCGCGCTTTTGATGCTTTGGCGCGAAACCTATCGACGAAGGCTTGCAAATGAGCTTTGGCGGCGTCTTGCTTGGCTTTTTGGCCCGCCAAGAGCGCAGTGCGTTCGGCACGGCGGCGCAAATAAATGTCATAACCACCAGTGCCAATTTCAAGTTTGCCATTTTCGAGAGCGAGAATATGCGTGACTGAACGGTTCAACATTTCTCTGTCATGGCTTACCACCAAAACCGTATGCGGATATTTTATGAGATAGGATTCAAGCCAAGCTGCGCCTTCCAAATCCAAATAATTTGTTGGCTCGTCCAAAATCAATAAATCTGGCGTTGATACCAAAACCCCGGCCAACGCTGCGCGCATACGCCAACCGCCCGAAAAAGTGCGCGCTGGGTTCCATAATTCTTCTTGCTTAAAGCCAAGGCCGACCATAATTTCGGCGGCGCGGGCCTCGGCGGAATAAGCATCAATATCCATCAGGCGGGCATGGACTTCACCAATACGGTGCGGGTCGGTGGCCGTTTCGGCCTCTTTCATCAAAGCGTCACGCTCAATATCTGCGGCTAATACCACTTCCATAATGGCATCATCCGTGGCGGGCGCTTCTTGCGCGACAAAACCCATGCGTGCGCCGCGTTTAAGCTTGATTGGGCTGTTGGTTTTATTGGCTTCCTCGCGGATAAGTTTAAGCAAAGTTGATTTGCCCGAACCATTCTTACCAACAAGTCCAACTTTCCAGCCATCAGCAATCACTGCGCTAGCATTGTCAAAAAGCACGCGCTTGGCAAGGCGGTGGGTAAGTTCGGTTATTTTTAGCATGGCAGCGCAATAAGCGAAGTGTAAGGCAATGTCACTATTTTCGCTGTCTTAAATATGGCTCAAGAAATTTACCGATTTACGCAAAATTCGCACGATAATTATTTGGTCTTTGAAAAGGTCGTAACAAACAATGTGGCTTCCAATTTCGAAACGTCTTATCGCAGGTTTAACCCTTGCATCAAGTCGTCCAATTTCAGGGTTAGTACACAAATTCTTGAAACAACTCACCAACTTTGCTGCATAGTTGTCGGCTTGGATTTCGCCGAATCTTGAAAATCCGTATTGGTAAATTTCATCAAAATCTTTGGAAGCTTGGCGCGAAAAGACAAGTTCCATTTATTGGGACTTGGCTTTTTGCTTAGCGTCTTTTACGATTTCGTCGATGTTGCGGGGGTCATTGCCACTATTACGACCAAGCTCTATTGCGGCAGTAAAAGCCAATGCATTTGCATTTTCATCCTGATCCTTGCGAATAAGGTCCCGCACATATTCACTTGCATTATGGTAGCGACCGGAACTGAGGCGTGTCTCAACCCAATCTTTCATTTGCGACGGAAGTGAAACATTCATTGAAGTCATGGAAGAATCCTTTTCGGGAAATCTTACATTTAATGCCATCTAATGTCAATGAATGCCGGGATTGAATTCAACGCTATTTTCCAATTTTTGAAAAATCTATTTCCTAAGCAAGTCCACTTTATCGGTGCGTAAAGCGCTCAAAATACGGATCATATTGAAAACTAATGTGCCATAAAATCGCCACAAGCGCATCCCAAAGTGCCAATTTGAATTTCCCATTGATTTTCTATGAAATTTTTGCAAAATTACACATCGCTTAAAACGAGTTGTTGACTATCGTCGTAAGGGTGGTCTATCGTTCGTGGTTGTTCTTATTAGGTTAATTGGGCGTTTTCGGCAGGGTTTATGGCAGATATATTTATTTCACATTCCACCAAGGACATTGAAATCTCCAATGCGATTTGTAAAGCAATTGAAGATTATGGTTATACTTGTTGGATATCAGATCGCGATATTTTGGGCGGTATGGATTTTGCCGAGACAATTGCAATTGCAATTGAGCGTTGCAAAATTATGGTCCTGGTATTTTCGCAAAATTCAAACACTTCGCCCGAGGTGAAAAATGAAATCGTGCTGGCTGGCCAAAGTATGAAAGTGGTTATCCCACTTTTGACCGAGAACATTAAAGTCAGCCCAGCATTCCGCTATCATTTGGCGAGCCGCCAATGGATAGACTGCACTAAAGGTTGGGAAGATTCGCTTATTCCTTTATTTACCCAACTTAAGCAATTGATCGGCGATCCGCCAAATCCGCCCAAGAAATCTGAGCTTTACAAAGGTGTTGTAAAGGAAAGTGACGTTGCGCCAGCTGTAACAAGCATAGCGCGAACAACCATGAAACCGAGTGAGGCGGAAAAATTAGCGAATTCTGATAATTCCGACGCCACCGAGGAAGCCTTACGCCGCGCGCGCGAAATAGACGCGCAAAGGTTTATCGAAGAAGAAAAAGCCAAGCAAGATGCAGCGGCTAAAGCTGATGCAGATGCAAAAGCTGCAAACCAAATTAAGCAGGCCCGCGAAGCCGAGTCTGCGCGCGCCCGCGAAGAAGAAGCCAAAAAGAAAGAGGCAGATCGCCTTGCTGCACTGAAAGCCAAAGAAGCCAAAGATGCCGCCGATGCCAAGTCGGCTAAAAAAACTGCTGAAGAATTGGTCTCAATGCGGCAAGCGGCTTTGGTAAAACACGCTGACAAAACTTACCAAGAAGAATTATTAAAAGCGACCAGCGCTGCGCAAATAGTGGCCATTGTTCAAAAATTTGAGAAGAACAAATTGGCGCAGGCGCAAGCGGCGGTAAGAAAAGCCCAATTAAATCAGCAAATTAGCAAGGCGACTATCGCCGCCAAGAAAAACCCAATTCTTGTTGCGGGTATAGTTGGTTTGGTGGTTCTAGCGCCAATTGCCATATGGCTGTTTACCAGCAAAACCGCTGCACCAACTAAAGCGGTTGCGAAAACCGAAGCTGCCGCAACCAATAATACCAACGAAATTGCCGCAAATGCCGTGGTTGAACCTCCTAATCCAGTCGATGGCTATTTGCAAAGCTATGTTGGTAATTATGTCGTATTTACCAGTAATTGCGAAACCGGCACCAAATTTGTTGTTTCGCGCGATGATGGCAATGCCACTGGGCTCGCAATGACTGCAAATAGCACACCGCTTTATAAATTTAACTTCGATAGTCGTGATGAAAGTGGTAAAGACCATTTTACGGAATCTGATGCTGCGGGTAAACAAAAACCTGTAACTTTTGAAAGCAGCATATCTGGGGGCATAACCAAATTGAGCGTCACTGACGTTCCAGCTTTGAGAAAATGTGGATGAAGAAAATTATATTAACATTTTTATTCGCAATTATTGGCGTCTCGTTTTTCGCATTTGGCCCAAATGCCATTGCCCAAAGCGGATTGTCACCACTTTGTGCGGCTTTGCCGCCCGCTGAACGCGCCAATGTGCCCGAATGCCGCCCACGGCCTGCGCCAAAAGCCAAAACCCCAAAAGCACAACCGCCCAAAGCCAAAAAAGCACCGACGCCAAAGCCGAAAGTTGTGGTCGCTGCTCCCGCCGTGCATTATGTGGTGGATCAAAGGGGTGAAGGCGATGCAACTGGAATTCAAGAAGCCATAATCAAAGCGCCAGTCGGGGCAATTATAGATGTGAATGCTGGCACTTATGATGGCCCAGTCGTTATTGACAAAACAGTTACAATTGTCGGCCATGGCAACCCAACCATATCATCTTCGGCGTCAAGCTCTAGCTTCTCAACAGTAACAATTAGCGGCGATAATCGTGCATCGATTGAGGGCGTGACAATTGTTGGCAACCGCAGCGCGAATGGTCTAAAAATCGAAGGTGGTAATCCCACTATCACCAATACAACCATTAAATTGAATGGTGAATTTAGAACGACAACCAATTTGCGCTTAGGGCTTTGGCATATTGGCGGCTCGCCGACATTTTCGGATTTGACAATTGATGGTGGCGGTATCGCGTTGTTTACAGATGCTGGGGCGGCACGGTTTGAGAATGTAACAATCTTAAATGCTCGTTATGGTGTTGCGATTGGTGGCAATTCGAGTGCAAAATTCAATGGCGTTAATATTCAAGATATTGAGCGGACTGCGATGGGGACCGGCGGCAATGCCTCCCCAGTAATTGAGAATGTCACAATAACCAAATCTGGTCGTGGCCGTACAATGGGCAATAACCCGTGGCCCGCATTGCGCTTGATTGAGAACTCGAACCCTGAAATATCGGCGCTAACCGTGTCTGATTTCCAAGGAATTGGGGTTTCGGTTGAAAATAACGCAAGGGGCAGGCTACGTTATATCCGCGTAATTGGTGCGCCGGGTAATGGCGGTGCTTATGCAATATCGGTGCGGCGCGATGCGAGGCCGACAATTGCCGATACAACAGTGCAAAATTGGGGCGCAAATACCAAATATTGTGAAATCCCATTGGCCTGTGTTGGGGTGTCGATTAATTCTGCGGTGCCTTCGCGGTAGCAGATAAAAGGATTTTTGGTTTTTACCATTCTACAGAAAAGTCTTCGTTACGGACAAACTCATCTATCCTCTCGCGCGTGGCTCTTGTTATTCCTTCGGGTAAATTGTCCAGTGCGAAAAAGCCGCATTCGGCAATTTCGTGCGGGCGGTTGGTGGTTTCGGTTTCCCATTTGTCGCAATGAAACAGCGCCACATGATCGCCTTTGAAATTGGTGAAATTGGCATGAACCGATAACAGGCGCAAATCTTGCCGCGCGACAATTAAGCCAGTTTCTTCACGCAATTCTTTGATTGCGGCTTCATAAATGCTTTCGCCGCGCTCCACGCCGCCACCGGGTATATGCCAACCTTTAACGTAGGTATGTTTCACCAAACATATTTCATTGGCTTCATTGACTGCTATCACCCGCACTCCCAATGTCATTGGGCGTGAAAAGCGAAAATAAAATTGAAAAATTGCGGTGCGGATTCTGGTAATCATTTTTCCCAATAACCTCATTTGTTATTTTCAGGCAAGATGTTGATTGTTGCAGTAATTTCGGCTTATAGCAAAAGCAATGGAGGCGATTGTGCAATTAGATAAATTGGTTTTTTACACCAACCCAATGTCACGCGGGCGGATTGTGCGCTGGATGCTCGAAGAAGTGCGCGCGCCATATGAAACAGTGATTTTGGATTGGCCCGAAACCAAAACTCCCGAATATCTAAAAATCAACCCAATGGGCAAAGTTCCAGCCATTGTGCATGGCAATATTGTGGTTACCGAATGCGCAGCAATTTGCACTTATTTGGCCGATGTTTTCCCTTTTATGCGCTTGGCACCGCCAATTGTTTCAAAAAAGCGCGGTGAATATTATCGCTGGCTATATTTCGCGGCGGGGCCATTGGAAGCCGCAATAACCAACCGCTCGCTCGGGTTTGACGTGCCGCCAGATAAAAAAGGCGTTACAGGCTATGGCAGTTTTGATGCGGTTATGGACACAATCGAACAAGCGGTTTCAAAATCGCAATATGTTTTGGGCGACGAATTCAGCACGGTTGATGTCTATCTTGGGTCGCAATTGGGCTGGGGACTGCAATTTGGCACAATTCCCATGCGTCCTGCATTTGAAAAATATTGCAATAGCCTTAGAGAAAGACCAGCAGCCATAAGAGCCGCAAGAATTGATGACGAACTTCGGGCAAAACAATTGCTTGGTTAATTGGAGACTAAAATGCCAGCTTTAATCGCACTAATAGTAATTTTCGGGCTTTTTGCCGCATTGAACTTAGCCGAATTTGGCCGCTTGGATTAAGCCGCCTAGATTAAGCTGCCCTTCTGCTTTGCATCCTAACTTGTTTTTGAAGCGCCACTTCGCTTAAAACTTCAAACAAGCGTGCGATTACTAATGGTTTGGTTAAAAAGCCGTCCATGCCAGCTTCAGAAGCATTTTTATGGGCTTCGGGCCGGTTATCTGCGGTGAGGGCAAAAATTGGAATATCCATCCCAATTTTTCGAATTTCACGAGCCGCTTCATAGCCGTCCATATTCGGCATATGTAAATCCATCAAAATTGCGTCGAAGTCCTGCAGTTTTGCTTGTTCGACGCAGAGCAAACCATCGTCAGCCGTGGTAATTTGATGACCCATTTGAGATAGAATTAAACTAATGACTTTTTGGTTGGTTTTATTATCTTCGGCCACCAAAATATTAAGCGCCATAGGTTCGCAATCATCGCTGTCATCACTTTCGGCCTGCGCCAGTTCAAATGGCACGTATATTTTGGCAATTGTTCCAAGGCCCAAATTTGACTTCATTTCGAGCCAGCCACCCAATGATTTCGCAATCCGATTTGATAGGGCCAGTCCCAAAGATAGCCCGCCAATAGCGCGCTTCGCTGGGTCGCTATCAAAATTAAAGGGGTCAAAAATATTTGCCAAACGCTCAGGCGCAATCCCTGTGCCAGTGTCACTTATTTCAACGAAAATTCCGTGGCCGCCTTCACCAAAGTCCACGCTCAATTTTACTTCGCCACCATGAGTGTGTGAAACTGCATTATTTGCCAAATGCCGAACTATGCGTGAAAATCGTTCGGGATAGCCTAAAAACACATTATTTGCGTTTTCGTCGATATTGGCGACAAAAGCGACGTTTTTATCACGTGCGGTGGCGCTAAAATCGCGGACAATTGGGGTCAAAATTTGGCATAAATTAAATTCTATTGTTTGGTCTGGCATTTCGCGTTCTTCCAATTGCGAATATGTCAGAATATCTTCAACGCGGTGCAACAACTCGTTCGCCGAACTTTGCACCATATCAACTATTTCGTCTTGCCGAGTATCGAGTGTGGTTTGCGAAAGCAAAATAGTGCCGTTAATGACGCTGTTGAGCGGAGTGCGCATTTCATGGGACATAGCTGCAAGGAAGCGTGAACGCGCGACATTGGCGGCATTCATTGCGACAGCATTATCGCCATTGTTTTGCGATGATTTGGCTTCATTTGCTCTTAAGGTCGTGCATTCGCAAGATTTGCCTTTAACCAGAATTGGCGAAGTTGCCTGGTCTATTATTACCGCCTTGCCGTGTTTAGAGATGTAATTCGCATTTTCATTTTTGTGGTCGCGCTTAAATACCGTCAAAAAACTCTTGATTTGCGACAAATCGGTGGAAGCATCATAGCCCAATAGCCGGCTGCATTCTTGGCTCGCCATAATGATTTCGCCATTCAGGTGAATTACCATTGCAACAGGTAAGGCATTAAAAAGGGCTTTAGCTTCCTTGGTCATAATAATAACTCGCATTTGCGACACTATCTTAGCGCGAAAATGGTTTACGAACCACTAATAACCGCGATTTTTGTGTTGCAAGTGCGAACGCTTCGCATTAGCGGATTTGTTTGCCAGCACCGCCCATGTTATTAGTGCAGAAGACTGGAGATTAGTTTGGAAAAAGGCGCAATAATAATAACTGGCGGGGCGGCACGTATTGGCGCCGAAATTTCTCGGCATCTGGCGGAACTTGGTTACGAGCCGATTGTTCATGCCAATAAAAGCGTTGATGCGGCGCAAAAACTAGTGCTGGATTTACGCTCGCTTGGACTCAAGGCCAATATGGTAATTGGCGATTTGCACGACGATGTTTTTGTTGCAAGCCTTATCGGGCAAGCCCAAGCGATTGCGCAATCGCCACTTTTGGCCCTTGTCAATAACGCCTCAGTTTTTGAACCTGATTTAGCCACGGATTTTTCACAAGTTCAATGGAGCCGGCACTTCAAAATCAACGCATTGGTGCCGTGCCAATTGGCGCAAAATTTTGCCAAAGCTATGGTTGGGCAAGGTGAGGGCGCAATAATCAATATATTGGATCAAAGGATTTTTCGCCCCAATCCACTTTTTTTCAGCTATAATTTATCCAAAAACACATTGGCAGCAGCGACCAAAACCATGGCACAGGCATTTGCGCCAAATATTCGTGTGAATGCAATTGCGCCCGGGCCAGCAATTGCCAATTCGCGGCAAAGGGAAAGCGATTTTGCGGCGCAAACTAATGCTACTTTATTGCGAACTGGCAGCCCACCTTCGGCAATTGCCGAGGCAGTTGCTTTCTTGCTAGAAGCGCGACATATAACTGGCCAAATATTGGCAGTTGATGGTGGCCAAAGCCTGATATGGCAAACCCCAGATATAGAAGGAATTATGGAATGAGCCATACCCCAACCAGCCTTGGAATAGTGGCCCAAGCGGGAGTGCCATACCGTCGTATGAAAACTGATACCCAATTGAAGCCAAATACAGGCACACAAACAACAAAAATATTTGTGCATGGTTTAGAAATTGACGCCCATTGCGGAGTTTATGCCCATGAAAAAGGCCGTGCGCGCAAGTTGGTGTTAGATATTGAAATCGAACTTTTCACAAACGCTCTAGTTCAAAATGACGATTTGAATACTACAATTGACTACGACGAATTAGTAGCTAAAGCAAAATCAGTTGCGCAATCAAAACACTATAATTTGATTGAAACCTATGGCGCGTGCTTGATTGAGGAAATATTCAAAGATCAACGCATCAAATCTACCAAGATTCGTGTCGAAAAGCCGACCGCGATCCCCGACGCCAAAACCACAGGCGTCGAGATAATGCGAATTCGTGCTTAAATTTATGCCGCTCTAATACTATCCAAGAATGTTGTCACTTCGCCCTTGAGGACTTCAGATTGACGGCTTAATTCTTCAGCGGCACTCACAACTTCACCCGCAGCTTCGCCAGTTTCATTCGCGCCTTGTTGAACATGGGTGATATTGCGTGAAACATCTTGCGTGCCGATTGAGGCTTCTTGGGTATTGCGCATAATTTCTGAAGTCGCCGCAGATTGTTCTTCAACTGCTGCATTGATGGCCATTGAAACCGAATTGATCTCGTCAATTGTGCGTTGAATTTCTGTTATGGCTTCAACCGCTGATTTGGTCGCCGATTGCATTTCACCGATTTGCCGCGAAATATCCTCGGTCGCGCGGGCGGTTTGATTGGCAAGGCTTTTCACTTCGGATGCAACAACCGCAAAACCTTTGCCAGCTTCGCCAGCACGGGCGCTTTCAATAGTGGCATTAAGTGCAAGCAAATTAGTTTGGCCGGCAATATCGGAAATCATGCTAACCACTTCGCCAATTTTATCTGCGGCAATTGAAAGATTTTGAATGGTCTGTGCCGATGAATTGGCAATAACCACAGCTTCACCCGCCACCCGAGACGAGCTTGAAACTTGTTGCGCAATTTCGCGCACTGACGATGCCATTTGCTCAGATGCCGCGGCCACCACCGAAACATTGGCAGTTGCTTCTTCGGCCGCCGCCGCAACAGTTGTTGCGCGGTCCGAAGTTGCCTCGGCAATTGACGACATTGAACGGGCGGTGACAGAAAGCTCGGTTGACGCCGAAGCAACAGTTTCCACAACCCGCGAAACACTGGCTTCAAAAGTATCGGCAATTTGCCGAACTATTTGGGTGCGCGCTTTTTCGCTTTCTTCAAGATAAATCGATATTGCAAAATCCATATCAAGCATTGCCGCTTTGGTAAAAGCCGCGACTTGGCTTTGCGCTTTTGCGAGAGCCTTCGGGTCAGCCATAAAACCTTTGGGCGTTGCCAGGCCGATAATTAGTTTCGATACTTCGGCAACAATTGAGGCATAGCCGCCAATATACCAACGCGGCTCAAGGCCAATTCGCGCATGAACTTCACCAATGCGGCGGACGGATGCAACATATTCAGTTGAAAATGAACCTGCCAGAATTGAGTCCCAATGGCGAACTTGCGCATTTTTTGCACCATTTATGTGCGATTCGCCTGTGAAGAACCTAGCGACTTCAGGCCATTGGCGAATCGTTGCATAAAAACCGTCCAAAACATTGGGAAGTGCTGACGCCACCAATGGGCGCAATTCACGCAAAATGGTTTTGGTTTCTTCATCAATGCCCATAAATTTAAGGCGTTGGTCAATGTGAGTTTCGCTCATGGCTTTACATCCAATTAGAGGTTGTGGGTAACCAATAAATGACGCGAAATGGTTAATGCGAGGTTAGCTTCAATTCGCTCTCGAATAGAAATGTACATTTGAACGAACAAGACCCTAAGCATCGGCGGCTCCAAAAGAACCGATTTCTGTTAGTTCCGATACATTTTTTTCATTGGTGCTGTAACACCTTTCGAGCGTCGAGAAAAGCAAATCTGGCCGAATTGGTTTGGCCACATGTGCGTCCATGCCCGCCGACAAGCACTCATGAACATGGTGCGACATGGCGTTAGCTGTCAAAGCAATAATTGGCGTGCGATGACGGCTTGTGGCTTTTTCGAGCTTTCTGATTTCTGCTGCTGCTTCTAAGCCCGACATAACTGGCATTTGAACGTCCATCAAAATCACGTCAAAATCTTGGGCTTTCCAGGCTTCCACTGCCAATTGCCCATTTTCAACAAATACTGGAACTATACCAACTTGCTCTAAGAACATTTTCAAAACAAGGCGATTATTGGGATTGTCTTCTGCCGCCAAAATCCGCAAGTCTTCACAGCATTCTGATGACAGCACCAAGTCTCCCACCTCGGTTTGTGAAGGCTTTTTGCCGATCGGCATAGTGACCTCTAAAGTGAAAATTGAGCCTTTAGCTGGTGCAGAAATCACTTCGATTTTACCATTCATCAAAGTTGCAAATTCTCTGCAAATTGAAAGTCCCAGTCCTGAACCTCCAAATTTGCGAGTGGTGGAAACATCGGCTTGTGAAAATTTTTCGAACAAACGTAAAACACCAGCCTCGTCCATTCCGATTCCAGTGTCGCTTATGGTGAATTTTATTAAGGCTTCATCATTATTTGTTGCTTCGTTGCCTACCTGAACATTCACTTCGCCTTCGTCGGTGAATTTAATCGCGTTGGATATCAAATTAAAGAGAATTTGCCTCAATCTGGTTGGATCTCCAACGCACCAAGTGTTTTCGTCGATTTCGATGCTCACTGAAAAACTAAGCCCTTTTTCTTGCGCCCGAGCGGAAAAAATAGCTTCAGATGATCTTACAACATCTACGACATTGAAATTTATCCTCTCTAATTCCATGCGGCCCGATTCGATTTTTGCCAAATCAAGCACGTCATTTAGGAGAGTCAACAACGTGTCGCCAGATTCCTTAATAATAGCCACCAAGGCTTGTTGCTGAGAATTAAGTTCTGTGCGCGCGAGAGCGTCGGCAACGCCAATAACTCCGTTCATTGGCGTTCTTATTTCGTGGCTCATTTGTGCCAAGAAAGATGACTTGGCAAAATCGGCGGCTTCGGCGGCCTTCTTGGCCGCTTCCAAATCTCGGGTTCTAGCTTCAATTTTCTTTTCTAAAAGTTCCGCGTGGCGTCTATCGGATATGGTTCGCTTCTTTTCACTTTCGTCAAAATAAACGGAAAGCGCAAAATCCATGTCTAACATCGAAGCCTTAGAAAACGCTTCAACTCGCTGTTTGGCCAAATTCAATTCTTCTTGGTTGGCAAGTGCACCATTCGCCGCACTTAGTCCCATTATAAATTTTGAAACTTCTGCTACGATAATTGCATAACCGCCAATATACCATTGGGGTTTCAAGCCGATTCTGGCATGGGTTTCGCCTATTCGACGCACCGAAGCCACATAATCATCTGAAAAAGTGCCAGTAAAAATCATTCCCCAATGGCGTAATTGCGCGCTCTTGGCGCTATTGATAGCAAGTTTATCGGTGTAAAATCTCGCTAGTTCTGGCCATTGAACTATTACAGAATAGAAATCTGTCAGGATATTTGGCAGAGCGGATTCTATGAAAGGAGCCATGTCGCGTAAAAGGGTTTTGGTTCCTTCATTTATATCCAAGAACTTCAATCTTTTTTCAATTTCAGATTCGCTCATGATGTCTGCCCACCTATTTTCACCTTTGACGTGCGCGATAATAAGCGTTAAAAAGTTACCGCGCGGTTATTGGTCAGGTTTGCGGACTATTGAAAAAGGTACTAATTCGCATTAGAATTAAGTTTCTTATGCTGCTCGCCTTTCATTTTTTGGTAGGACGCGAAATAAGCGTAGCCTGTGTAGAGAGACATCAATGCACCTAGCATCAATACAAAAGCGCCGATTGTCAGGCATTGCGCGTTATCCAGAGGCCAAGCCGCCAAATAAATTCCTATTCCTGACATAATGACCGCCGTTTTCGATTTCGCTAAAAAGGTTGCCGGCATGGTGAGGCCATATGTCGCACTCTTTGAGCGTAAAATTGTCACCGCGTAATCGCGACCAGAGGTTGCAACTAGCAAAAACGCGCCAATTGCAATTACCAGCGGCCAATACTTTCGCTCCAGCACAACTAAATTGCTTAAAATTATTCCTAATAGCGTAACGCCGACCAATAATTTATCCGCCAATAAATCGAGTTTTGCCCCCAATTCGCTGGTAGCGTTCATGGCGCGCGCCAAAGTGCCGTCAACCCAATCGGTGCATGCGGCAAATACAAACAGACCAAAAGCCCATTTCATTAAAATCCCCATGCTGGCTGAATCTATAGCTGCCATCAATATTAAAACGAATATTATTGGCGAACACAAAACTCGGATGAAGGAAAAAATGTTTGGCAGATGTTTCATAATATATACCTATTGGTTATCCTGAAAATAATCATAAATTCGTTTGGCTATTTCTTCGGATACATGCGGTGTCGCCGCTAAATCACGAATCGACGCTGTGCTTACCGCTTTGGCAGACCCAAAGCGCCCCATCAATGCTTTTTTTCTTAAAGGGCCAATGCCCTCAATCATGCTAAGTGGGTTTTTTACAGCGGCGGCAGATCTTTTCGCACGGTGGGCGCCAATAACAAAGCGGTGCGATTCATCGCGAAGGCGTTGCAAATAATATAATACTGGGTCATTGGCAGGCATTCGGTAAGGTTTTTTGCCGACTTCGTGAAATTCTTCGCGGCCCGCATTTCTATCAACGCCTTTTGACATGGCGATAATCTTAATGTTTTCAACAACGCCCAATTCGCGCGCAACTTCAAGCGCCACCGACAATTGGATTTGACCGCCATCAATGATAATTAAGTCGGGTGAAAGGTCGTCGTCGCTTGTGTCAATATCATTCAGGCGACTAAATCTGCGCGTCAAAACTTCTCGCATCATGTGAGAATCATCGCCGCCTTTGGCATCTTTTATGGTCCATTTGCGGTATTGGTTTTTGATGAAACCGTCAGGGCCCGCGACAATCATTGCGCCAACCGCATTAGTGCCTTGAATGTGAGAATTGTCATATACTTCAATGCGGTTAGGGCGTTCTTCCAATTCAAAACGCAATGCAACTTCGTCAAGTAATTTAGCAATCGCGCCAGATTCTGATAATTTTCGCGCCAATGTTTGTTTAGCATTATTGAGAATTGAGAGAATTATATCGCGCTTTTCCCCTTTTTTCGGGACTTGTAGTGAGATTTTGGAGCCAGCCAAAGTTCCCAGTGCTTCCTCAAGCAGGCCAGTTTCATCAATTTCGTGGCTTAAAAGGATTAAATCAGGCGGGGCATTGGTTTGGTAAAATTGGCCAATAAAACTCGCCAATATTTCGCTTTCGCTTAATCCTTTTTCATGGCGCGGGTAATAAGCGCGATTGCCCCAATTCTGACCGGCGCGAAAAAAGAAAACTTCAATACACGAAACCCCGCCATCACAAGCAATCGCAAATGCGTCGGCCTGTGAAAAGCCTTGTGGGTTCAGGCCTTGTCCGTCCCTAATTCCTGCCAATGCGCGAATTCTGTCGCGCAAAGTGGCGGCGCGTTCGTAATCAAGGGCATTTGAAGCCACTTGCATTTCTTTTGCCAAATCATCTTGCAGTTTATTGCTTCTGCCGCGCATAAAAAGCCGCGCTTGATCCACTAACTCGCGGTATTCCTCGGGCGCGATTAGGCCGCAACATGGTGCCGAACAGCGCTTGATTTGATATTGCATACACGGGCGCGAACGACCTTCAAATTCAGCATTAGAACAAGATCTTAACAGGAAAGCTTTTTGCAATATATTAAGCGATTTCGCCAATGAAAAGCCATTGGCAAATGGCCCGAAATAATCAATGCCTTTTTGCCTTGGCCCACGATGTTTCACTAAATAAGGCGAAGGGTGATCAAGCCCAATTGCGATGAAGGGAAAACTTTTGTCATCGCGCATCAAAACATTATAGCGAGGTTTAAGGCGGCGAATTAAATTGGCTTCAAGCAATAATGCTTCGGCCTCGGTGTGGGTAATGGTGAATTCCATGCCGCGAACCATGCCAAGCATGCGCGTTATTTGATTGGTATGGCCAATGCCACGAGCGTAAGTTGCGACCCGCTTTTTGAGGCTTTTGGCCTTGCCGACATAGAGAACATTGCCGATTTCGCCAATCATGCGATAAACGCCCGGGCGATTAGGCAAAGTTTTGTGGAATTGCGCGATAATTTCAACGCCTGACTTCAAATCCAGACGCGCTTCAGGCAAAGCTGCGCGCGGCAGTTGCGTGATTTCAACATCAGTGGGTTTGTTAGCTTTAGCCATGTTTCATTTAACTTAATTTCGTCGATTAAGAAAAGAGGCAATACACTTCCGGCAATAAGGTACTGCTTTGAATAAAAATTCTTGCTAATAAGAGCTTATAGGGAGCTTGAAATTTTCTGACGAATTGCCATATCAGTGAATGGGCTGGTTTTGCAAATAATTCGCAATAACACTTTCACTAGCACGCTAATTACCATTCGGTAAAACAGGAATATAGTAATGAAATTTGGTAAATCCCTAAATGCTTGTTTCATTGCATCAGCGCTATTTTTGCCAACTGCCTTATATGCCCATGCCAGTGATGTGGTGCATCAAGAAGTAATAGTAACTGCCCAAAAATTTTCATCGGCAGCGTCTAAAACCCCAATGGCAGTTAGTGCCATAAATGGCGAAGCGCTTATTCAAAATGGTTTTGAAAGCACTTCAACCCTTACTTCGGCAATTCCCAATCTTCAAATGGATGCCAATGGTACTGCCACAAGGATTTCCATCCGTGGCGTTACCAGCCAAGATACAACTGAAAAGGGGGATCCTTCGGCAGCTTTCATGCTCGATGGCATTTATATTGCGCGTTCTGAAGCGCAAAATACCAGTTTTTTTGACGTAGAACGAATTGAAGTCTTGCGTGGCCCGCAAGGCACTTTATATGGTCGCAATACGACGGCGGGTGTGATTAATGTCATTAGTAAAAGGCCAAATGATGAGTTTGAATTGAGGCTTAATGGCAATTTCGGTAATTTTAATGCCCGTAGCCTCGGAGCTGTTATCAATTTACCTATCAGTCCCAATTTTAGAGTGCGCGCCGCAACCAATTTCAATTTGCGCGATGCATTCATACTAAATGAACAAGGCACGGCCTATAAAATGTCCAACAATCGTGACGATGCTTCCTTTCGCCTAAGCGCGCTTTACCAAGTCAATGACGCTTTGGATGTGCTAATCCGCGCTGATTATAGCAAAATAAATTCGATAAATGCCGATATTGACGCAGCTAATTTTTATATTGATCCCAATGCGCAAAACCCAGTTTATTACAACTCAAGCTCGAAAGCCAAACGAACATTGAGCTTCATTCCAGCCAACGGCGGCAGGAGCGTTTTGCAGCAATATGATACCGATAATCAAACTTGGGGCATTGGCGCTGAAGTTAATTGGAAGCTACCTTGGGCGACTATAAGCTATCTTGGATCTCATCGTTATTTTGAACGCAATGAATTGGGCAATATTATTTTGTCTAGCCAATATGGATCGCGCTTCATACAAGATGCAGATTATAGCCAAGATTCGCACGAATTGCGCTTGGCTGAAAACCTCGAAGGGAAATTCGGGTCCCAGATTGGCATTTATTATTTTACCGAAACCGCTGATGTCCGTTTCACATTGCGCGATTTACAAGTCATTTATTTGCCGCCATTTTTTGCTTTTCCGCAAAATCCAGCAATCAACACCAATGCGGCGATTTTTGCGCAAACCAATTATCAAGCAACTGACAGGCTTAGTTTTACTTTTGGGGCTAGATATTCAAAAGACAATAAGTCGCGGTATGGCTTTACCAGTTTTCAGCAAGAATATGACTTTAATCCTGCAAATGGCGATTTCCACTTTTTGAATGCCGCGAAATTGGGATCTGACAACGTAACTTGGCGCGCCGGCGTCGATTTTGACATAAGTGCGGATAGTTTTATTTATGGCGCAATTGCCACTGGCTATAAAAGTGGCAGTTTCAACGATGGCTGTATGGCGGGTAGCAGTTTTGGCGGTGAAATATGCACATTCCCGACCGATGACAATTTATTATTTTACAAACCCGAAACCCTAACTTCATATGAAATTGGTTTGAAAACCAGGTTTTGGCAAAGGCGGGCCTATCTTGAAGCCACAATGTTTTATTATGATTATCAAAATTTACAGCTAACTGGCCTAGCTTATGATAGATTTGGTGGGCCATTTTATACTACTACAAATGCTGCCAAGGCGTCGATAATTGGCTTTGAATTGACAGGCGATATGCGAACAAGTTCGCGCGCAAAAATAAGCTATGCTCTAACAATGCTTGATGCGCGCTATGGCACTTATTCGCCCGACGGTATCCATGATTGGTCGGGTTTAGCGCTGGATAGAACGCCGCCAATGACAGCAAGCTTTGGCTATGAAACTACCCACCCGATTGCGAGCGGAAACCTGATTTTTCGTCTCAATTCGCGCTGGAGCGATAGTTATTATTTATCAAATACAAGTTCGGGCTTGAGGTTTATGGTTCCAAGCTTTACCAAAACTGACTTTAATATCGGCTTTGAACCCAGCAATGGAGACTATAATCTCCAATTTTTTGTCAAAAACATGGAAGACATTGTCTATCCGCTTACTGTCGGTGGTGGCGTCGCAGCGCCAAGTGAGCCAAGGACGATTGGCTTTAGGTGGGGCATGAATTTTTAGTGCGGTTTTCGAGCCCCAATCGAAAAACTAATGCGCTAATTAGTAAAATTATGTGACCGCAAGAACGGCAATTTCGGCAGACTTGGCAATTTGTTTGAGAAATGGCTGTTCCCATCATCGACCAGCTTATTCATCATCAATGCCTTGATTGGCGCCATTTTGTCGGCAATTTCAATTAAGGCGCGGCGCGCGATGCGAGCCTGTATTGTCTCGTTAGTATAAAGCCCAACAATCCCCGCGGTCATTAAATATAATGGCAAAGTATCGTTTCTGTGTTTTCGATCATATTGCGCTAAAACATTTGCTGAACCCATATCAATGCCGTGTTTCTTAGCTAATAAGATTGAATCCATAAGTGTTTTTATTGATAAAAGCCCAAAATTAAAACCATGGGCGGTAACTGGATGCATGCCAACGGCGGCGTCACCAATTGCCGCAAAGCGCGGCGCAAAAAATCGGTTTGCATATACTCCGACCAATGGATATGCGAATTTCTCACCGATTACTTCCATTTTGCCGAAGCGGTTCCCTAATTTGCCTTTAACCCATGCATTGAAATCAGCATCGCTTTTTGCCAATAATTCGTCAATCTGCCACGGTTTCATAGTTATTACGGCGGACGATACTGGACCCACAAGTGGAAGGAGCGCCAAAGTATAGCCATTGCCAAAGCATTCATTCGCGACATTATTATGCCCAAATTCGTGCTTCATGCGGCAAACCACCATTGTTTTGCCAAAATCAAGCATTGAAGCGGAAACACCAAGGCGCTTACGTAGGGTTGAAAATCTACTATCCGCAGCAATCAATAATGATGCTTCGATGCTTTCGCCAGATTTAAGTGCGACCTTCACTTTGTTGTTCGTGCGCTCAACATCTATAATCTCATTGTCAAAAAACAGGCTAATATCGGCGAGACTTCGGGCGAGATCATAAGCATGTTGCCGTATCAGATGATTGGAAACAACATATGCCAAATTGGGCGCGTGGCTCGAGCTAAGCGCCATTTTGCCTTGATTTTCGCCATTATTGACTATGGCCTTATCAATAGTGGAAATTGTGGCAGGATTGAATTTTTCCCAAATGCCCAACTCGCTTAGGATTTCCTTTGATTTATGGGTAAGTGCGATGTCGCGGCCATCATATTGCGGGTCCGCGATTGCTTCTTCCGTTTGTTTTTCAATTATTGCGGTCTTGAAACCATTTAAACATGCCAAAGCCGCAAAAGTTAAACCCGCGGGGCCGGCACCACAAACTACAAAATCATATGTCATCTCATTAAACCTTAAACATCAATAACCGAAGAAACATCAATGTGCCATGTGACAATATTGCCCATATATGAAAAGGTTTTGATTTGGCTTGATCTTCATCAAGTTTTGAATTTTTTTCTTGCAAACTTATGGTTTTCGATACATTCCTGTATTGAAACCAATTCGAGGAAGCAATGCCATACCCAGCCGCATCAGTTAAGCAAATTCACGATATGCTCACCGCCAAAGGCGCGCCATTCGAAATGAAGGTGGAAAATGTGCTGGGCGTCGAAATGCGCACCTATGCCAATGCCCCGCCAAGTCTTGCCGCGATTTTTGAGATGTCGCGCGCATGGGGTGATTTGCCATTGGCAGTTTATGAGAATGAGCGGGTTTCATACAAAGCTGCGACCAATGCTGCGGCAAAACTTGCGCATATTTTCATCAATGATTATGGCGTGAAAAAAGGCGATAGGATTGCGCTTATCATGCGCAATTTGCCGGAATGGATAGTTATATTTTGGGCCGCAGTATTATCGGGCGCGATTATTTCACCGCTTAATGCTTGGTGGACGGCCGAAGAATTAGAATATGGCCTTAATGATTGTGGCGCTAAATTAGTAATCTCCGATGCCGCAAGTTTCAAACGAGTTGCCCCAAAAATAGCGGGCCTCAAATGCGCTGAGCATTTTATTGTCGCGCGCGCTGGCAAAAATGATATTGGCGCTACCGCCGCACTTGAGGCTTTAATTGGCGATAGCGCGAGCTGGAATGCAATTCCCCATCAAACAATTCCCGAAGTGAAAATGCTTCCGGACGATATCGTCACTTTATTTTATACATCTGGCACAACTGGTTCACCCAAAGGCGCATATGGAACCCATCGCAATTGTATAACCAACCTCATGAACACTATGGTGGCGCAGGCTCGCATGTATATAAGGCGCGGCGAAAAGCCGCCTGAACCCGACCCAACTTTACCGCGCAAAGCGAGCCTTATGTCAATTCCGCTATTTCATGTCACCGCCTGCCATTCGGTGATGGTGGTATCAATGGCGGCTGGCACCAAAATTGTGATGATGCACAAATGGGACGCATTAAAAGCGCTTGAAATAATTGAGTGCGAACAAATTACTAGTTTGGGCGGTGTGCCAACAATAGCATGGCAAATCCTCGAACATCCACAATTTGATGAATTTAACGTCGATAGTGTCGAAGTGGTCTCATATGGCGGCGCACCTTCTGCGCCAGAATTGGTCAAACGAATTGTTGAAGGCTTTCCCAATGTGCAACCTGGGCAAGGATATGGCCTATCTGAAACTTCGGCGGCGGTCACCCTTAATATTGGCGAAGATTACCGCGCGAAGCCAACTTCATGCGGCCCAATTTCACCGATTAATGATGTCAAAGTGATCGGCGGCGACGGCAAGGAAGTGGCACTGGGCGAAGTAGGTGAACTTTGGGTAAAAGGCCCCAATGTCGTGGTCGGCTATTGGAATAAGCCCGAGGCCACGGCGGAGGCTTTCCAAAATGGCTGGTTCAAAACTGGTGATTTGGTGAAAATGGACGATGAGGGCTTCCTCTATATTGTTGACCGCGCCAAAGACATGATAATTCGTGGCGGCGAGAACGTATATTGCGCTGAAATTGAAGACATTCTTTACAAGCACCCCGAAGTTTTTGACGCAGCAATTGTCGGCGTTCCCCACAAACAATTGGGCGAAGAAGTTGGCGCAGCGATAAGTGTGCCCGAAGGGGTCGAAGTCACTTTGGAAGAAATCAAAGCGCTCGTCGGCGCACATTTGGCCAGCTTCAAAGTGCCAGTCCATTTGAAAGTGTTCCACGAACCTTTACCACGCAACGCCAATGGCAAAATCATGAAACGCGATTTGCGCGAATTGTTTGTGCCCAACTAAATATCGATATGTCCCTAATCCAAAAACTCCCTGCTGTGCGTGGCAAAATTGAATCGGGTGTTGTGCTTGCGCCTTTCACTTGGTTTCGCGTGGGCGGGGCGGCTGAAGTTTTGTTTCAACCTGCCGACGAAGACGATTTGGCGGATTTTTTGCGAGAAACCCCAGAAGATATTCCAATACAAATAATTGGCGTTGGTTCAAATCTGATTGTGCGTGATGGCGGCATTGATGGGGTGGTTATTCGCTTGACCCCCAAGGGCTTCGGGCAAGTTTCGGTTTCGGGAACGACAATCACTGCGGGCGCAATGGTTTTGGACGCGATTCTGGCCAAAAAAGCCGCCGAAGCCGGGATTGCTGGGCTTGAGTTTTTTCGCGGTGTGCCGGGAACAATTGGCGGCGCACTTCGTATGAATGCCGGTTGTTATGATGTTGAAACCAAAGATGTTTTGCTCGAGTGTGCGGCATATGACCGAAACGGCAATCGCCATGTTTTTTCCAATGCCGATATGGGATATACATACCGCCACTGTGCTTTGCCCGAAGATTTGATTTTTGTTGCCGCAACTTTCGAAGGCGCAAAGGGCGAGCCTTCCGAAATATTAGCACGCATGGATGCCATCACCCAAAGGCGCGAAGCGAGCCAACCAATTCGTGAAAAAACTGGCGGTTCGACTTTCAAAAACCCCGATCAAATTCAAAGTGTTGGTCGCAAATCTTGGCAAGTCATTCATGACGCTGGCTTGCGTGGTTTCACAATTGGCGGCGCACAAATGAGCGAGAAACATTGCAATTTTATGATAAATACTGGCGATGCCACTGCTGCTGATTTGGAAAATCTCGGTAATCACGTAATCGAGGAAGTCAGAAGCAGCCAAAATGTCGATTTGCATTGGGAAATAAAGCGAATTGGCAAAGGAATAAAATGAAAAAACCGAATTTTCCGTGGAAACTTAGATTTTTGCTTTTCATAAGCAAATTGCGCGGTCGCAATCGCATTGTCACGCCCGAACTTCCAATTGAAGAAAATCGAGAGAATAACGATAAAGCGGCGCGGGCTGCCAATCATTTGTATAATAAAAAAGTCGAAATTGCGCATATCGAAAATTATGAATTTGGTGGGCAAAAACTAAGAACCTACCGAAATAGTGACAAGCCAAATCAAAAAGTGATTTTATATTTCCACGGTGGCGGCATGATGTTTTATGATCTTGAAGCCCAAGATTACAATTGCCGCCGCATGTGTCTTGATAATGATTGCGCGGTGGTAAACGCCAATTATCGACTAGCGCCAGAAAACAAATTTCCCGCCGCCCATGATGATGCCGCAGCAATGTTGAATTGGGTGCATGAAAATATTGAGCTTTTACATGGCGATAAAAGCAAAATTATCACAATGGGCGATAGTGCTGGCGCAAATTTGGCGGGCTATTTGGCGGGCCATGCGCGGGACAATAAAAAAATCCCAAATCTTATGGCTCAAGTTCTGATTTATCCTTGGACTGATGTTAATAGCGCGCAATATCAGAGTGCCAAAGATTATGGCGATAAAAACTATGTTTTATCCATGGACGATATTGAATTTTTCACCAATGCCTATTTCGCAAGCCCCGAAGATGCAGCAAATCCAAGCGCCAATTTAATGGCGCAAGCAAATTTGAAAGCAATGCCGCAGACATTGATACTTGTTGCGCAGTTTGATCCATTATGTGATCAAGGCGTGGCATATGGCGAAAAATTGCGCGCGGCGGGCGTTCAAACACAAACCATATATTACAAAAATGCGGTGCATGGATTTATGTCATTTCTAGATGCGCAATTCAAAAATAGCGAACCATTGAATGATATTAAGGCGTTTATTTCGACCATTTAACAGTTTTCTTGCTAACCATCTCCTTCCCCAATTGCAATTGGGGAAGGAGGATTTTTGCCGATAGGCAAAAAGACGGAAGGGGTTAAAATGACTGTAGAATCAACCCCTTCAGTCAATTCGCTTACGCGAATTGCCAGCTTCCCCACTCATGGGGAAGCAGATGTTGGCGCTTTTCAGCAGACTGCTAACTGGCAACTTTGCCAAACTCTTGGCGATTAAATGGGTGCGAGCTTGAAAGCCCTCCATCAACCACCAACGCATGGCCATTGACATAACTTGCATCATCTGAAGCCAAAAACAAAACCGCATTTGCCAATTCTTCGGGCTCACCGCCACGCCTCGTTGGGTTTATTTGGCCGATAAGCTCGATTTTGCCTTTTTCGCGGGCCTTATCATAAAAGAATTGCGTCATGCCAGTTTCAATCAGGCCCGGGCAAACCGCGTTAACCCGCACCCCACTTCCGCAAAGCTGTTGCGCCGCTGTTTGCACCAAATTAATGACACCCGCTTTTGATGCTGAATAAGCACTGCCACCAGCGCCCGAGCGCAAACCTGCAACCGATGCTGTGCAAATAATTGCGCCGCCACCATTTTCGACCATATTGGGCGCAGCATATTTAATCGCCATGGCAACGCCGATAAGATTCACGCCCAATATCGCCTGCCAATCTTCGGCGGTTTGTTCCATTAGTGGTTTAAGGCCGCCAGAAATGCCAGCATTGGCGAATACAACGTCAATCTTGCCATAAGTGCTAATCGCAAGCTCCATCAAAGCCTTAACTTCGCTTTCGCTGCTTGCGTCCATTTCTTGGGCGATTGCCGTGCTGCCTTTTTTGCCTATCATTTGCGCAGTTTCATTGACGCTTTTATTCTTATCGGCGCAAACCACTTTCGCGCCTTCTTTGGCAAAAGCAATTGCGGTGGCGCGGCCAATGCCCGAGCCAGCACCCGTAATTACTACCACTTTGTCCATAAAGCGCGCCATTAAATATTCCCCCCAGTGATGGTCATGCCACCATCAATAATCAAAGACTGGCCTGACATAAACTTACTTGCAGGTGCGCATAAAAACGCAATAACCCCGCCAATATCATCAACTTCGCCGACGCGTTTAAGCGGTGTTGCACGGGCAATTGCTTTGGCTTGTTCGGGGTTTTCCCACAATGCTTTGGCAAAATCAGTTTTGACAACACCCGGGCATACGCAATTGACGCGAATGTTTTTGCGTCCCCAATCAACCGCCAAATTACGCGCAAGCTGCATATCGGCAGCTTTGGAAATATTATATGCGCCAATAACGCCCGATCCCAAAAACCCACCGACAGACGATACAATGACAATCGCGCCACCGTCATTTTCCGCCATGTGAGGTGCGCAAAATTGCACCAACCAATGATTGGACAAAATATTATTTTGCAGGATTTTATCAAACTGCTCATCAGAAATTCCCTGCATTGGGCCATAATATGGATTTGATGCCGCGTTACAAACCAAAGCATCAATTTTTCCATATTTTTCCAATGTTGCAGTGACCAAATTTTCTAGCGCGGCTTTATCCGAAATATTGGCAGCAATCGCAATTGCCCGTTCTTCGCCGTATTTTTGGTTAATTGCCTCGGCAACTTCGACACAAGCATCAAGTTTACGGCTTGAAATAACCACTTTTGCGCCAGCTTCGGCCATTGCTTCGGCGGCAGCACGGCCGATACCGCGTGACGAGCCAGTAATGATGCAGACTTTATCTTTCAAATCAAAATATGACATTCAATCCTCCATTTTCGTTACTTTGCCAAAGTTGCTTAAAACCATCTCCTTCCCCAATTTTGGGGATTTTTCGGGAAAAAAAACAGTCTGGGGGACTGTTTTTCCCGAAAGAATACTGGGCTTTTTGCAACGCAAAAAGGTCGGAAGGGGTTAACGACTAAAGCAGCGCATTAACAGACCTTTCAACCCCTTCAGTCTCGCTTCGCGAGCCAGCTTCCCCAACTTGGGGAAGCAGACGCAAAACTATTGGTGCCGCGCAAGTTCCGCCCGTGCAATTGCCCGATTATGGACTTCATCGGGGCCATCGGCGAAGCGCAAAGTGCGAATGCCCGACCAAAATGATGCCAGTTCAAAATCTTGGCTAACGCCGGCACCGCCATGGGCTTGGATTGCATCATCAAGGATTTTTAGTGCCATACTTGGTGCTTGCACTTTGATCATCGCGATTTCATCACGCGCAGCCTTGTTTCCCGCTTTATCCATTACATCGGCGGCCTTTAGGCAAAGCAAGCGCGACATTTCAATATCAATCCGCGCGCGCGCCAAACGCTCCTCCCAAACGCTATGTTCGCTTAAAGTTTTGCCAAAAGCCACCCGCGATTTTAAGCGCCGCGCCATTGCGGCAATTGCTTCTTCGGCGACGCCAATTGTGCGCATGCAATGGTGAATCCGCCCGGGGCCCAGCCGACCTTGGGCGATTTCAAAACCACGGCCTTCACCCAAAATGATGTTTTCAGCAGGCACACGTACGTTTTCGAGCACAACTTCGCCATGCCCATGTGGCGCATCATCATAGCCATAAACATGCAGCATACGCTCAATATTCATGCCTTTGGTATCAAGCGGCACAAAAATCATTGATTGTTGCGCGTGTTTTGGCCCATCAGGGTCAGTTTTGCCCATAACAATTGCGAGTTTGCAGCGCGGATCACCAACGCCTGACGACCACCATTTGCGGCCATTGATAACATAATCATCGCCATCACGCTTGATGCTGGTTTGGATATTGGTGGCATCGGACGAGGCCACTTGCGGCTCTGTCATCAAAAACGCAGAACGAATTTCACCGCGCATTAAGGGTGCTAACCATTTGTCTTTATGCGCCTTCGTGCCATATCTTTGCAGCACTTCCATATTGCCAGTATCGGGCGCGGAGCAGTTGAAAACCTCAGACGCCCAACCAATCCGCCCCATTTCTTCGGCACAAAGCGCATATTCCAAATTGGTTAGCTGCTCGCCTTCAAATTCAAATGTGTCGTCAATATGAGGCAAAGCGGGGGCAGGGGGCATGAATAAATTCCATAGCCCAGCTTTACGCGCCACTGGCTTCAAATCTTCAATTATTTGAATGACTTTCCACCTATCGCCTTGTTTTTGTTGCTCATAATAAATGTGTTTGCGCGGACGGATTTCGGTTTCGATAAAATCGCGGACGCGGCCTTGCCAATATGCTTGCTTGTTGGTGAGGGCGAAATCCATTTGCGTCTCCATTTTGTAAAACTTTTATTGTTTTTAGTTTGAACCAATATCGGGCAGTATGGCAAGTGGTTTTATTGTGACCCAGAGCATTTTGCAAAAAAGTGTATGCGGTTTTTTGCTCAAAAAATGCGACCAACAAAAAAACTCGGCATTATTGCTATGACTCGGACTATTTGCTACTCATTCGCAAATATATTTGAGGGCCTATCAGACATGGTGAAGAAAATGAGTATTGGCATATTTGTGGTTTTGGGTTTGGTTATTGTAACGGGCGGCGCATTTTCGCTTTACTCAAAAAGCAAAATCGAAGCTAACTGGCCCAAAAATGGCCAATCAGTTTCGGTCATGGGCGTGGAAGCCAATGTCGTGGAACAAGGCAATGGCCCCGATGTTTTGATGGTGCATGGCGCTTCGTCTAACCAGCGCGAAATGATTGCTTCACTTGGTGATAGGCTCGAAGGAATGCATCTCATCGCGCCCGACCGCGCCGGCATGGGCTATTCGGGCCGGCCCGAAGGTGCGGAACGCTTGGCGGTGCAGGCAGAATTTATGGCGGCGATTTTGGATGCCAAAGGCGTTAAAAGCGTGGTTGCCGTGGGCCATTCATGGGGCTCGGCGGTGGTTTTGCGTTTGGCGCTTGATAGGCCAGATTTGGTGAAATCCGTAGTGCTTATCGCGCCCGCCTCGCACAAATGGCCGGGCGGCACCAGCAAGATTAACCGCGTCGCGGCAACGCCAATAATCGGTGATATTTTTAGCTGGACTGTGCCATCGGTTTTTGGTCCAAATATGATGCCGGCAGGTATTGCAGAAGGCTTTCACCCGCAACGCGTTGCCCCAAATTACCGGCAATTGGTGGGGCTGGATTTGGTTTTACGCCCTAAGACTTTTCGTTCCAATGCGCGAGATTTAAGAATTGGCGCCGAGGAACTGGCAGAACAATCCAAGCGCTATGGTGAGCTCAAAATTCCAATCACGGTGGTGGCAGGCCAAGGCGATAAAATCGTCTATAACACAATCCACGCCGCAGGTTTGGTGCGCGATATTGGCCAAGCGCGCTCCTTCACAGTCCCCAACGCCGGCCACATGCCGCATTGGGCCAAACCGGACTTTGTAGCATCGGTCATTCGCGCTTATGCGGTGGGCGGTGGGTATCCGACCAATGAAGTGATCGTGGCAGGTGGCGTGAACGTTGTGCGGTGAGGGGGGATTATATCCAACGCTCTCGGGGTGAGGAAAAAAAAAGGTGTGGCGTTTTGGTAATTTGGATTTGCCAATGATTCTTTAATGCAAGTGACCCCTATGCCGCTCATTTGGCCGACCTTGGCTTGCAATTATTTGCTAATAAAACGGGGTTTACTGATTATTACTTGCGCAAAGCGTGACCTCAATGCAACAATTGCAAGAACATTTGCTAATGTCATAACAAATTGCATTATTTTGGCTTGTCTTGAATCGCTTTTAGTAATCTTTTGGCGTCAACAATTATTTGTTGGAATAATCCAAAAAAAATCGGGGAAAAACATGACACATAAAAACATTAAATACCAAGCCAGCGCTTTGGCAATCGCGCTTTGCTTAGGCTCAACCTTAATAGGCGAAGCCGCGCTTGCCCAATCGGCAACGGGCGCAGACGAAGTTGTAATTGTAACGGGTTCGCGCCGCGCGCGTTCAGCGGCTAATTCAGCATCACCAATTGATGTGGTTGGCCGCTCTGAACTTTCGAGATCTGCGGATTCAGACGTTGCGGCATTGGTGCGCAATAGCGTTCCCTCATTTAACGTAAATACACAATCAATCAATGATGCGGCATCAGTAGTCCGCCCCGCCAATTTGCGCGGCATGGCGCCAGATCATACTTTGGTTTTGGTCAACGGTAAGCGTCGCCATCGGGCCTCGGTTATTGCCTTTATTGGCGGCGGTATTGCCAATGGTTCGCAAGGCGCAGATATCTCAGTGTTCCCAGCCATAGCTCTTAAGCAAGTTGAAGTCTTGCGCGATGGTGCTGCGGCACAATATGGTTCCGACGCTATTGCTGGCGTGATGAACTTCATTCTTCGCACCGATAGCGATAGTTTGGATATTAATGGCAAATGGGGCCAAACTTATGAAGGCGATGGCGCTTCTTATACAGTTTCAGCAAACCTCGGTGTGCCATTGGGTGAAAACGGTTTTGCTAATTTGAGCATTGAATATGGCAATCAAGATGCGACAAGTCGTTCAATTCAACGCGCTGATGCTGCTGCGCTTTTGGCGGCTGGCAATACTGCGATACGCACGCCAGCGGTTCAAGTTTGGGGCCAGCCAGATATTATGGATGAGTTAAAAATATGGTTGAACACTGGCTTTGAAATTGGTGAACATGCCAGTATTTATGCTTTTGGCAATTATGCCAGCAAAGATACCGACGGCGGTTTCTATTTCCGTAATCCAAACAGCCGCGGTGGGGTTTATTCCAATGACGGCGGCGTTACTCGCTTGGTGGGTGACACAACCCCAGGAACTGGCACGACTTGCCCAACCATAACCATTGGTTCGGCGGGTGAAGCCGCTGCAGTTGCGGCAGTTCGTGCGGATCCGACATGCTTTATCTTCAATGAAATGTTCCCTGGGGGTTTCACGCCGCGTTTCGGTGGTGAAGTACAGGATTCATCCTTTGTAATTGGCGCCAAAGGCGAAATTGGTAAATTGGGCTATGACGTAAGTTTCAATACTGGTCGTAACGAAGTAAATTTCCATATTCGCAACACTATCAATGCGTCCTATGGGCCGAATACACAAAACGCATTTAATCCTGGTGGCCAATCGCAAACTGAAAAGAATTTTAATATTGATTTAGATTATGCGGTTGAAGTTGCGGGCTTTTCATCACCACTTAATATCGCAGGCGGCTATGAATGGCGCGATGAGCAGTTTCAGCTAAAAGCTGGTGAAGCTCAATCATATACCCAAGGCCCATTGGCAACTCAGGGTTTTTCGGTTGGCTCGAACGGCTTTAATGGCTTTACACCACTTGCTGCTGGCAAATGGAACCAAACCAGCCAAGCGCTTTATTTGGACTTGGAAGCTGATGTAACTGAGCATTTGGTTTTGGGCGCAGCAATTCGCCACGAAACTTATGATACGTTTGGTGACACCACGAATTTCAAATTATCAGCACTTGTTAACGCCTCAGATAATTTGACATTGCGCTCAACTTATTCAACTGGCTATCGCGCGCCAACTTCAGGCCAAGCCAACATCGTTAACACTACAACGCAATTACTGAATGGTGTTCTTGCAAATATTGGTACCGTTCCACCAACCAGTGTTCTTGGGCGTTTGATTGGTGGCAAGCCACTTAAGCCAGAAACTTCGCGCAATTTCTCGGTTGGCGCTGGCTTTAACTTTGGCAAATTGCACGGCACTTTGGACTATTTCAACATTGAAATGGAAGATAGGCTAACCCAAGCTGCGGGCCGCGATGTTAGCCAAGCAACTATTGATGGCTTGCCATTAGCAGATCGTCAAAACTTGCGTGATTTTGGGGTTTTGAACTCATTGTTCATTAAAAATGCCGATTTGTCGTCATTCACTTATTTCACCAATGATTTTGGCTCAACTACCCATGGTATTGACTTGGTTATGTCTTATCCGCTTGAAATGATGGGCGGGACAACCAATTTGACATTTGTTGCCAATTATACCGACACTTCGGTGGATTACGGCCACGGCACATTGGGTTCAACTGCGGTCAAGGAAATTGAAGACGCATTGCCGCATTTCCGTGGTAGTTTGACGGGCACACGTGACGTCGGCCAATTAAGCTTCTTGGGCCGTGTAAATTATTTCGGCAAATTCAACGAAATGCACGCTGATGATGATACAATCCCTATTTTCGCCAAAGCCCAAGTTACGGTTGATGCCGAAGCAACTTATCATTTAACCGAGCAAGCCTCGGTAACTCTTGGTGCGCAGAACTTGCTAGACAGCTATCCAACCCGCAACCCGTGGGACTTTATCTTGGGTGCAAAATACCCAGTAACTGCCCCTGCGGGCTTTAATGGTGGTTTCTATTATTTGAAATTGTCATTTAGACGGTAGGTGTTTGCACTTATTGCCAATGATGAGACCCCTAAAAAATCGGTCTCGTGACTTGTCATCCCCGAAAATCCGTAGGATTTATCGGGGATCTCAGGGGAATATTGGACGAGATCCCCGACATTAGCTCTGCAAATTCGGGGATGACAATAATTTCAGCGTGAATTTATGACAATACCTAAAGGCGGGACAATGCCCCGCCTTTTCCTATTTCAACGCCTCTAGTGCCCTGTCCAAATCGGCAATTAAATCATCCACATTTTCAAGGCCAATGGCGAGGCGTATTAAATGGCCGTTTTCGGTCCATTTTACTGCGCTGCGTTTGATTTGTGGGTCACAATAAAGCACAAGGCTTTCATAACCGCCCCATGAAAAGCCCATTGCGAATATTTCGAATGCTTCGAGCATCGCATAAATTTTGGCTTTGCCCACAGGTTTAAGAATAAAACTAAATAGCCCGCCTGCCCCCGTAAAATCGCGCTGCCATATGGCATTATCAGGCGATGAAGGCAGGGCAGGGTGCAATACGCGTTCAACTTCTTCGCGAGTTTCGAGCCAAGAAGCGATTTTGCGCGCAGTTTGGTCTTGGTGAGCCAATCGCACCGCCATCGTGCGCAACCCGCGCAAACAAAGCCAAGCGTCTTCGGCGGAAGTGCCTATTCCCAAAGCCAGATGCATATCCAATAATCTGGCCAGCAATTCCTCATTATTGGTTGTAACCGAACCCGCCAAGACATCGGAATGGCCAGATTGATATTTAGTAAGCGCTTGAATTGAAATATCTACGCCGATTGCAAGCGGCTTAAAATAAACTCCTGCGCTCCAAGTATCGTCAATCGCGGTGACAATGCCTTTGGCTTTTGCAACCTTTACAATTGCGGGAATATCCTGCAATTCCATGGTGATTGAGCCTGGGCTTTCGAGCATGATGAGCACTGTATTGGGCTTAATAAATGCGCCAATTTCGGTGCCGACTGATGGCGGATAATATGTGGTTTCGACGCCATATTTGGCCAGCACTTCATCGCAAAACCGCCGGGTTGGGCCATATGCTGAATCGCACACCAACACATGATCGCCCGATTTAGTGAGGCCGAGCAAAACCAAGGTAATCGCCGAAAGCCCCGATGGGCATAAAATTGTGCCGACGCCGCCCATAATTTCGGTTAAAGCGCTGCAAAGCCGATCTTGGGTTGATGCACCTTCAAGGCCATAGGTTTTGATGTCCTTGCGATATAAATCGGCAGGATTATCAAAAAGCACTGTGCTGCCGCGTTGAATTGGTGGGTTTACAAACCCTTCATGACTATTGGGGTCGCGCCCGAGCTGGGCTAATTTCGTTTCGATTTTATGTTCAGGGTTTTTCTTCACTTTGCAACTTTCATTCAATTGGTGCTCTCTCAATTGCGCCCCATTCGGACCAAGATCCGTCATATATTGGAACTTCGTTTTTGCCTAATTTGGCAAGCGCTAGTGCCAAAATACAAGCTGTAACCCCCGAACCGCAAGTGGTTATTATCGGCAAATTCAAATCCACGCCTATTTTCGTGAATTCAGCTTTAATTGCTTCATCATCAATCATCGTGCTGTCAGGATTTAGCAAATTTGCGAACGGTAAATTTAGCGAACCTTTGATATGGCCCGATTTAAGGCCCGCGCGCGGCTCAGGCACTTCACCCAAAAAGCGTGGCGCACCACGAGCGTCAATTATTTGTGCTTTTTTGGTTTCGACATTGGCCAATATTTCGGCAAATGAGCGAACCAAATTCGGCGCGATTTTGGGCGCGAATTTTTGAGCGGTAGGTTCGTTCGGTGTCGCAATTGTTTTACGCCCTTCGGCGAGCCATTTCTTAAGCCCGCCATCAAGAACCGTCACATTCTCATGCCCCATATGGCGAAACATCCACCAAACCCTTGGGGCCGAAAAAATGCCGGCACTATCATAAACCACGATTGCGCTCTCGTTATTTATGCCCATTTGACCGATAATTTGCGCAAATTTGGCTTCATTTGGCATCATGTGCGGCAAATCGGATGCAGTATCTGCAATCAGGTCAATATCGAAGAATTGCGCATTTTCAATGTGGCAAGTTTGGTATTCTTGATAGCCATTTCGGCCGGTGTTTGGCATGTGCCATGAAGCGTCCAACACGACCAAATTGTTCGCGCCGAGGTTTTGTGCAAGCCACGAAGTCGATACTAATGGTCCAAAATTTGAATGTCCAATGCTCATGTTTTAATTCCGTTCATTCTATTTCGTAGCCATATTTTGGGTCAATTTCAATTTCCCATTTGCCGTCAATGAACTGGGGAATTGGGTCAATAATTGGTGTTTCGCGCGAACCCGCGGCAATTTTTATTTGCACGAAATCACGATATTTGTCCAACATTTTTAGATTGCAAATCGTCGGGAACATCATGATTTTATTGCCATTTTTGTTGTCGTCCAATGCCTGTTGTGGGCGCAGCCATTGCGCGGAAACTGCTTCTTTGCCATCAATGATTGGTTCAAATTTTTGCGGCACTTGGGCGATGAAAAACCAAGTCGCAAACCGCCTTTTATATTGCTTTGGCGTTACCCAAATCGCATAGGTGGTCAAATTTTCGGTTAGAAGCGTGTAATTTTGCTCCGCCAGAAAATCTGTAAATCTCGCTGGATTTTTCTCAATTTCAAGGCGCAATTCCATGTCTGCCTTGTGATTTTCAAATATTGGTTCGCCCAAAGAATTGATTGCCAATAAAATGCCAGTTTCTTCAAAAGTTTCGCGAATTGCCGCGATTTTTGCGCTTATCACTTCTCCATTTTGCGCAAGTTCTTTGTCAGCTTCAGCGATTTTCCCACCCGGAAAAACAAACGCGCCGCCCGCAAATTCGATTTCCACATTGCGTTCAACCATTAAAACTTCAAAATCATCTTGGCTGCCGTGAACCAGCATTAGAGTCGCAGATGGAATTGGTAATGTTTCTTGGCTCATAATAATCAACCATCGAATGATTGATTGATTGAAGCAATGTTTTTGTCAGTGATAAGTTAAATTATTTGCTTTTACCAAATCCTGGCATTTGGATTTTGCCGCCCGTTCGTGGTCTTTTTGCGGCGTTCAGAATCCTATCAAGGGCCATTACCGCCCTGTCGGAGACAGTTTCGACAATTTCGACATCAAGGAATAAATGGCCAGCGGGACGATTTTTGGCGCTTGGCAAGCCACGATTTTCAACCCGTAAACGCGCGCCATCAGGCGTGTTTTCTGGCACTTTGATGCGCAAACGCCCGCTTGGGGTTTCAATTTCGGCAAAACCGCCAAATTTCGCTTGATTGGGTGAAATCCGAAGGAAAGTTATTATATCGCTGCCTTGGGCGTGAAAATCATCTTCATCATCAATTCGCACAACACAAGCCACGTCAGACGCACCGATTTTGGCAATTATTCTGTCGCCGTCGCGCACCCCCGCTGGCACTTTGACTATTGCTTGGCCCAAAGCACAAGTGCCTTTCACCTGCCCACCTTTCGCCGCTGACCAAATCGACACTGGCAAGTCAATTTCCACCATACGGCTTGCACGCGAAGGTTTGGGGCGCACTTTGTCACTGCTTGCACTTGCACCAGTTATAGCGCGATAGGCAGCTTCGGCTTTTACGAATACTTCGCGCGCTTTGGGGTCAGGGTTAATATCGGGGTGACAAGTTTTGGCAATCGACCTAAATGCGTCGCGCGCAAGGCTTGCATCTGCGCCGACTTGAAGCCCTAAAATGGAATATGGTGATGACATTGGCCACTAATGCATCAATCATGGTTAGCGCATCGTAAAAAAATGATTTATATCTAGTTAAAATGCATAGATAATACAGGCAGCAAAATGAGCAAAAAAGCGAAAATTCCACCCTCACCAAGCGATGATGAATACGAAAACCACCCTGCTTCTGACATTGCAACAATCGAGCAGATTGAAAATCCTTTGGTGATTTTTGCTGATTGGTTTGCACAGGCAAAGAAAAAAGAACCAAATGATGCCAATGCGCTCGCTTTGGCCAGCGTCGATGAAAACCTCATGCCCGATGTGCGAATGGTTTTGCTTAAAGATTTTGATGAAAATGGCTTTGTTTTTTACACTAATTTCAATAGCGCCAAAGGCCAACAATTATTGCAAAATCCAAAAGCGGCAATGGTGTTTCATTGGAAATCTTTGCGGCGGCAAATTCGGATTCGCGGTGTGGTTGAGGAAGTTAGTGAAAGCGAAGCCGATGAGTATTTTGCATCGCGCGCGCGGCAAAGCCAAATTGGGGCTTGGGCTTCCAATCAATCGGAAACCATGGAAAATCTTGGCGAATTGGTGAAAAATGTCGCCGATTTTGGTCTGAAATTTGGTTTAGGCAAAGTAGCACGTCCACCGCATTGGTCAGGATTTCGGCTTATCCCAACCCGCATTGAGTTTTGGCGCGATCGGGCGTTTCGTTTGCACGAAAGGTTGGAATATTCGCGCGAAAACGCTGCGGCTGCGTGGCAAATCCGCCGCCAATTTCCCTAAATCGCACAATTGTTATGCTTTGGTGATTGACGGCTGCATCTGCGGCGCTAATCTGCGAAAAAACATAAAACAAAGGCGAGGGAACACGAATGCTTGGCTTAATGCAAAATTGGCAATTGACCGTTGATAAAATTATTGAACATGCCGCAATAAATCACACTAATCGTGAAATTGTGACGCGCTCTGTTGAGGGGCCAATTGTTCGCACTACTTATGGCAATATTTTCACCCGCGCCAAAAAAGTTTCCAATTGGCTGCTTGGGCAAGGCATAAAATTGGGTGATCGCGTGGCTTCGCTTGCTTGGAATAGTGGCCACCATATGGAAAGTTGGTATGGGACAATGGGCATTGGGGCAATAATGCACACGCTTAATCCGCGCCTTTTTCCTGAACAATTGGTCTATATTATCAACCATGCCGAAGACAAAATAATTTTCACAGATTTGACGTTTCTGCCAATTCTAGAGGCAATTCACGATAAATGCCCATGCGTTAAAGCATTTGTGGTGTTTACCGATGGCGCGAATATGCCACCAACAAAACTGCCAAATTGCCATGCCTATGAGGATATTCTACAAGGCCAGTCGGACATTTCAATTTGGGGAAATTTTGAGGAAAATACCGCTTGTGGGCTTTGTTATACTTCGGGGACAACGGGCAACCCCAAAGGCGTTTTATATTCCCACCGCACCAATGTTTTGCACACATTATTGACCATGGGCGCCGATGTTATGGGGCTTACTGCGGGTGATGTGATTTTGCCAGTCGTGCCAATGTTCCACGCCAATGCTTGGGGCATCGCGTTTTCCGCACCTGCTTGCGGTTCTAAATTGGTGATGCCGGGCGCGAAAATGGACGGCGCGTCGATTTACGAGCTTTTGGAAACCGAAAAAGTGACCTTCAGCGCCGCAGTGCCAACTGTGTGGCTTATGCTTTTACAATATCTTGAAAGCACAAACCAAAAACTTTCCACCCTCAAACAAGTGGTAATTGGCGGGGCGGCATTGCCCGAGCATATTTTGCGCTCATTTGAAGATAAATATGGTGTTGGCATTCGCCATGCTTGGGGTATGACCGAAACATCACCACTCGGTACGCTTGGCACACCAGGGCCCGAAGCCGCCAATTACAGCCGCGAAGAAATTATCAAAACCAAACTTAAACAAGGCCGCTCGCCTTTTGGCGTCGAACTTAAAATCAAACGCGATGGCAAAACTGTGCCGCGTGACGGCGAGACTTTTGGCAATTTAATGGTGCGCGGCGCGGCGATTGCTGGCGCATATTTCAAGAATGAAGGCGGCGATATTCTTGATGAAGAAGGCTTTTTTGATACTGGCGATGTCGCGACAATTGACGAACATGGCTATATGCAAATTACCGACAGATCCAAGGACGTTATTAAATCAGGCGGTGAATGGATTGGCACAATTGATATTGAAAATTGCGCCGTCGGTTGCGAAGGCGTGGCCTGTGCCGCAGTTATTGGCATTTATCACCCCAAATGGGACGAACGGCCATTGCTTATCATAGAGAAAAAAGCAGGCGCAAATCCAACCAAAGAGGATTTAATGGCGCATTTGAACGGCAAAATCGCCAAATGGTGGATGCCCGATGATGTGCGCTTTGTTGAGACAATCCCACTCGGCGCGACCGGTAAAATCAACAAAATCGCGCTGCGTGAGACTTTTAAGGATTTGAAGTTTGGCTAGGCTCGATATTTAGAAAAAAGGAAAACTGCAATGGCTGATTTAATTGACGATGCAATCGCGCCAGCGGTGGATAAAAAGCCCGCCGCGGTGGAAAAAACGCCTATGGCAAAGCGCCGCGATATGGTATTGCTTATTGCTGTTTCATTGGCGGCGCTTATTCCAATTTGGTTTATTTGCGCGGCACTTGGCACAAAATATGGGCTTTGGGGCTGGAAAATTGGCCTTGGTTTGATGACCATTAAAATCGGGCCATTATTGATTTTTGCCACTTTGATTTTGGCTGTGGTTGGCGCGGTTTTGATGTTAATTGCAAGGCCGTTTGCCGGCTGGAAAGCTGCGATTTTTGCCGCTCTCATACCCGCAATCGCATTGTCGCAAGTGATGGCAATAAAGGCCAAAAGCGCAAATATTCCGCCAATTCACGATATTTCGACCGATCCAAATGCGCCTTTGCAATTTTCAACCCAAACATTGCAAATGCGAATTGCGCAAGGCGAAACCAACCCAATTGTCGCCCCAACTTTAACCCCAACCCCCACCAACCCCAACAAGCCATCGCGCTTTGCGGGGCTTAATGTTGCGCAATCACAGCGCCTCGCATATCCAACAATTGCGCCATTAATCGTAAGTGGTAAAAGCGTGGCCCAAGTGGGTGAAGCGGCAAAATCGGCGGCGCGGGGTTTGGGCCTTGTCACTGTTAAATCTGAGGATTGCGATTGCGGCGCGGGCAGTTTCACCAATATTGAAGCCACCGCAACCTCGTTTTGGTTTGGCTTTGTCGATGATGTCGCGATTTCAGTAAAACCCCAAGGTAATGACGTGCGGGTGGATGTGCGCTCCGTCAGCCGGGTTGGAACTTCGGATTTGGGCGCAAATGGCAAAAGGGTGTCGGCGATTTTATCGGCAATTCGCGCGAAAACGGATTAAAGGCATTCAAATGAAACGAACAATACTTGCCGTGGCCACGAGTTTTTTATGCATATCGTGCACCGCTGTGATAGATGAAGCGTCTCTGTTGCCAACATTAAAGGCACCCGAAGCAAGCGATGTATTGCGCCCACCCGAAAATTATACATTAAGCGAAGAAATTATTGAATTGGGGACATTGGGAAAAGTTCACATTGTTCGTTTGGATAACCCAAATACCGACGATGTTGTGATAATAAATGGCGGCAGCGGCCATTTCACCCAACGCGCAAGTCGCGGATTTGCCCGCATCGCCCACATGAGCGGCTCCGATATTTTAACTTATGATTATCCTGGACGCGGCGGAACCACGCTTGCGGCGACAGCAGATACATTGATTGCAATGGGCCCTGAATTGGTGGCAGCATATCGGCGTATTGGCTGGCTTAAAAATGGTCAAAACTATGTATATGGCTTTTCATTTGGTGGTTCAAATGCATCAAATATGGCTCGTGTTGGAGGGTTCAACGGCCTTATCCTTGATAGCACAACTTCCGATATTGTCGCGCTGGGGCGCAATATGTCACCCCAAGCAGTTCGCCCTTTTGTGCGCCTGAAGATAGATGGTGATTTGTCGCGGTTTGACTATTTTAGCTATGCTGTTAGCGCGCGGGTT
The DNA here is from genome assembly GCA_009773395.1 of Hyphomonadaceae bacterium. GTDB lineage: Bacteria > Pseudomonadota > Alphaproteobacteria > Caulobacterales > Aquidulcibacteraceae > Pseudaquidulcibacter. The sequence continues at coordinate 294,115 of WRPI01000002.1, forward strand.
CCAATATTGTTATTATCTGCGTCGGAAGACGAATTGGCAACACCGGCAATTATTCAAGATTTTGCAACAAAGCTTCGTGCAGAGGGGGCAGACGTTACTCAAAGTTCAAGCTCAGGCGGCCATGGACGGGCAATTTATGGCGATGACACATTGGTCGCGATTCGTGACTTTATGGCTAAAACTAAGAAATAGGGCTTCGTTCCAAAGCTGAATTACTGGGTTACTTAAATGGCGATTGAATATTCCAGCACCAAAGAAATAAGCAAATCACCAAAAGAAGTATTCGCTTTTTTGGACCATTTGGAAAATGCGCCCAAATGGCTGAGTTTTTGTAAAAGCCTAAAGAACCTATCGGGCGGCGCGAACAAGACTGGCGATAAATTGGAATATATATATGACCAAGGCGGGCATATCGCGCAAATGGAAGGCGTTATCGCCGCCCATGAAGCGCATTCCCACATTAAACTCGAAATGGTCGATAAGATGTTTCAAGTCGTTGTGAAATTCGATTTGGAGCCAAGCGGCGACGGCACGAAATTCACCTTCACTTCGTCGATAAAGCCGCTTTCGTTTATGGCCAAAATATTACTGCCAGTGGTGAAGGCCACTATGCCGAGCCAAGTAAAAGGCGATGCCGAAAAATTAGCAAACCTGATTGAAAGCACTTGATTCTATATGAGGTGATAATTGTCGCCAAGATTGACGCCGCCGATTGCGCGGCCAATTTTCACCAACCTAATCAAATGCGCATGAAGCGACCTCGCGGCGGCTGGCCACAGGCGTTTATCGACATTGGCGTATAAAATTGGCACCATATCAATGATTTTGGTTGTGCCTTGCCGCAAACATTCAATCACTTGATTTTCGCGGGTCACGCGGTGTTGTTTATAGGCGGCAATGAAGGGCGCTGGTTCAGTGATTGGTGCGCCGTGGGTGGGGTAAAGCGTGGCAAAATCACGTGCCGCAACTTTGTCCAAACTATCCAAATAATCACTCATGTCCCCATCGGGTGGAATTATTACTGAAGTTGACCAACCCATAATATGATCCCCACTAAAAAGCGCATTTTCTTGGGGCAAGGCATAACAAACATGGTTGCCGGTATGCCCGGGGGTGAAAATTGCTTCTAAATCAAAGCCATGACAGGCAATCTTCTCGCCGTCATTCACTTCAATATCAGGACGAAAGCCGTCATCATCGCCTTCTTCAGTATTGGCATCAATCGGTTTGTGCCCCAGTTTCTCGCTTTTGCCATAGGTTTTCGCCCCCGAAACCGCACTTAATTTTGCGGCGAGCGGGCTATGGTCAAGATGTGGGTGGGTCACGAAAATATGGGTGATGGTTTCGCCTTTGGTCGCCGCCAAAAGCGCCGTCAAATGCGCATCATCATCAGGCCCAGGGTCAATCACCGCCACGTTTCCATGCCCAATAATATAAGTGCCCGTGCCAAAAAACGTAAATGGCCCGGGGTTATTGGCAATAACTCGGCGAACCAATGGCGAGATTTGCGCAGGCACACCATATTGGAAATCTAGGGTTTTGATGAAGGGAATGGACATTGCGCTATTATTATCCAATTCGCGCGAAGTGCAATAAAGAATAAATCAGCACATGCAGATTTCAATGATAATGAAATACCGTTTCGCCGATCGCTGGGCCAGTTAATGTAAAGAGGGCAATCAAGAACTGTGACCTGCACCCGCTCGACGACTTATAATTCCTCCAATTTCCAATCAAGCGCGATGACACAATCGAAAGGTTTATGCAATTGAAAACCTGTCACCGAAATGAACGTGTGCTTTCCAAGGCATCGTTCCAAGATTTATCCTTTTTCAATTCCTCAATAGTATATTCTCGATTTATGAGGTCCAATAAATTACTGGCGGCAAAAACGCCTTCTGAAAGCTGCACCTTGTTAAATATCTTCAGTTTTGGATAGTCGTTTTCAGAGTAAATTTCCCTAATTTGATCCATATTTGAATTGCGCAATTTTATCCAAATGCCTGAAGTGTAGACATCTATGCAGAGGTACAAGTCTTCCATTATTGGCCTTTCAAAAGGAATCCGAGAATTCAGAATTCGAAGGCGTGTGGGCGACTTGGGGTGACCTAATCAAACAATGCATCCACGTCGTCTTGCGAATTATCTGCTTCGTGGCCATGCATCATACCGTCGAGCATCATTATTACTGATTGTAGCGCGAAGCTGGTTTCGGAGGCGAAATCGGCGATATCTTCGCCTGCCGCAATTTTGGCTTTGGCATCTTTAATGCCATCGACAATCATTTCGCCGAGCAGATGCGCAGTATCGACAAATGGCAATCGCCTTTCATCGGGAATTGATTTGAAAACCGCAATCGCGAGTTCTTTGTCATGAAAATTGGAACGCAAAAAATGTTCTTCATAAGTAAGAGGTTGCCAAATTTCGAGTTCTTCAATCATTTCTGGCATATCACCCAAAAGGCCAAATAACATTGTCGCTTCGTTGAAAACATTTAGGTAATCGGTGGCAAAGCCAGTTCGCGGCATAATATTGGCACCGGCCAACATGTCCTTGTCATAGAGGTCAAAATCCTGGTGAAATTCAGGTGAAAGAACGGTGTTTGCTAACACTTATGAAAATCGCTTTCTTAGAATCTAATCCTGCCTAATAACACTGCAATTCTTAACTATACCCTACTAAATTGACGATTTTTTAGAACTTCACTTCGCCGCGCATAATTCTGCCATAGGCGACAGAATTAAGCGGAACATAGGTTTTCGCGAGTGGGTCAAGCCACATTATTTTGTCATGCACGAAATTAGGATCGAACCCCTGTTTTACAAGCTCAATTTTTTTATATTTGAAAGTGCCAGTAACTTCGACATGGTCTTTAATCCGCAAGAAAATCGGCACCGCATAGGAAGGGAGCTCGGCGCGCAAATGAGCCGATAATGCGTCGAAATCCAAATCCTGCGGCGCGACAATAACGGCCATACCGGCGCGGCCATCATTATGGGGAATGGTTACGCCATATGCGTTCGCTTGTTCAACGCCGTCAAACGCTGACAATGCATCACCAACATCGGTGGTCGAAACATTTTCCGATTTCCAGCGAAATGTATCACCAATTCTATCGATGAAATAAATATAGCCGTCTTTGTCAATTTTCATCAAATCGCCAGTGCGAAAATAAGTATCACCCTCGGCAAATACATTGTGCAGGATTTTCTTGTTGGTCGCCTCTTGGTCATTGGCATAGCCGTCAAATTGGGCACGCGGGTCGTCCACATCAATTTTGCCGATAACTTCGCCAACTTCGTCATGTTCGCATACCGCGCAAAGGCCATTAACGTCGCGCCATGGCATTTCGGTTTCATAATCAAATTTGATAATTTCAAAATTCACTTGTTTACGCAAATATTTTGGAACTCGGCCCACGGCGTGATTTTTGCCAAGTGCATTTATGAAAAACACATTGCCTTCGGTCGAAGCGTAAAACTCCATGATTTTTGGGATCTTAAAGCGAGCTTCAGCTTGTTCCCAAACTTCGGGGCGTAAGCCATTGCCAAAGCAGGATTTTAGCTTGTGCGCAGTCTCGTTGGGGCCAGGTGAGTTGGACAATAAATAGCGGAATAATTCGCCAATATAAGCAAAAATCGTGCAATTATATTTGACAATATCGTCCCAAAAATTGCTGGCCGAAAATTTGGGTGCCAAAACAATAGTCCCACCCAAATTAAACGCCATGCCAACGGCGCAAATCCCGCCAGTGCTGTGATATAATGGCAAGGGGATATAAATAACGTCGTCGGGTTTTGCGCCCGCGCCCGCGATAAATACTCGCGACATGGCACGAGTTCGGGTTTGCGTTAGTAGTGCGGCTTTCGGGTGGCCAGTCGTGCCTGACGTGAAAATATAAAGGCAGGGATCGGCACCGATTATTGTGCTGCGATAAATTGGGTTGGGACGTCTTATGGTTTGCGCATTCAAGGCGCGGTCTAAATCATTAAAACCATCTGCCACTGCGCCGCGTAAAAACGCAGTCACGTCTGACAGGCCATGCGCAATATCGAGCCATTCTTGTTTGAGGCTTTTATCAACGACTATTGCACTGGCTTTGGCGATTTTGATACAATGCGCCAAAGGCGGGCCAGTCAAATTATAATTGATAAATGCAGTAACCACGCCGACTTTGGCCAAGCCATACCAACAAGCAATATAATCAGGCTTATTGGGCATAAATAAAGCCACCACCGATCCTTTGGTTAAGCCAATCGAAATCGCCCAATTTGCGTAAGTATTGGCGATATTATCAAATTGGCTATAGCTTAACGTCTTGCCTTCAAACATAATTGCTGGCTTGGGGCCATTTTGGTCGCAAATTTTTTCCCAATCATCGGCGATAGTGCCGTGACTGGTTCTGTCCAATTCGGCGACCCATTTTTTAGTGTCATTCATAGCGCTAATGAAACGAACTTCATCAATAATATTCTTAATAACGCCCATTATTTATGGTTCCCGATTCGCAAAAATCCCGCTTAGTTAGTTTATCCAACAATATTCGATTTTTGAAAAGGTGAGCGTTCGGTAAGGCTGCTTGTTTTTGCAATGTGCAATAAAATTGCCACCATGTAGCGGGTTGCAAGAAATTGTTAAGCGAACGCAAATCGGCAAAAGGAGGTGTCACGAAAATCCCGAACGAAGTGAGGCAAGGGCGACCGCCCGCCGCGCCTAGTGGCGCGCCCCATCGGAGGCATGAGGGGATAGCGCTTGCGACAAGCAAGCGCCCCGAATTGGCCGTGAGATATAAAAATGGTGCCTCCAGACAGACTCGAACTGTCACACCTCTCGGTACTCGATTTTGAGTCGAGCGCGTCTACCAATTCCACCATGGAGGCAATCAAATGGCTCTCGCCATGTGAAAGAAAACTTGTTAGCCAAGTCGCATTCAATTTACAATCCGTTTTGGCATCAATTGGAGGGCTTCGTGCATTTGGCGCATAAATTTTGGTAAAGCTGCTGTGCTTTGTCGCACTCGCTTTGTGAAATAAAATCATATATTATTAAAAACATGACGATGAATTTCAAAAGCGCTGAACAACAAATTCGCAGCAACTGGCCTTTATTTGCGGGTTTTGTCTCAATTTCGATGCTTGGTGCCGCCCATGCGTTTGAAAAATTTGGTGGGCTTTATCCATGCGCATTATGCCTTCATCAAAGGTCTGCCTATTGGATGGCTTTGGGAATCGCAATTGTCGCCCTGATGACCCGCAAATTTGCGCCAAAATTCAATAAGATAGGCGCGTTTGATGCAATTTTGGCGGTAGCGTTTTTTGCAGGGGCTTTTATCGCGGGTTTTCACGCTGGTGTGGAGCAACATTGGTGGCCGGGCCTTGCCGAATGCGCCAGTGACGGCAATATTCCCAGTAGTGCCGATATTTTAGGCGCGCTTACCAATGCCGTTAAAGTGCCAGCATGTGATGCGATTGCGTGGTCGTGGCTTGGGCTTTCAATGGCTGCTTGGAATATGATTGTTTCAGCATTCATGGCGATTTATTCGGCCTATTGTGCTTTTGCCGGCTACACTAATAGCGCTCCTTTTTCACAAGAAGGGCAATCATAATGCGTAAGCCGCGCCCCATCGCCCCTGGCAATAGCGCGGGTGCGCAAATTGATAAGGCGCGCTTGGCGCAAATGCTGCGCGTGGATCATGCTGGCGAAATGGCGGCAGTTGAAATTTATAAAGCGCAAAAAGCAGTTTTTGCGCGAACCGCGAACACTGGCGATATTTATCGGCAGTTAGACGCGCAAGAAAAAGATGAAATAATCCATAAGGCCGAGTTTGACAAAATATTGATTGAGCGCGGCATTCGCCCAACAATAATGGCACCAATTTGGCAGCCTGCTGCTTGGGCCTTGGGGACAATCACAGCTTTAATGGGCGAAAAAGCCGCCCACGCCTGCACCGAAGCCGTCGAAGCTGTGATTGAAGAACATTATCTTTCGCAAGAAACCGAATTAGGTGCGACGGAAGCCGATTTGCGCGCGACAATCCAAAAATTCCGCGAAGAAGAAACCAAGCATAAAGATGATGCAATCGCATTTGGTGCAAAGGAGGCGGTTGGCTATCCAATTTTATCGGCGTTTATAAAAGCAGGCTGTCGCGCGGCGATAGGCATAAGTCAGAGAATTTAAGCCGCTTCTTCGTCCTGAATCACCGCTACATGCGGTAAAATAATATCCACTTTGGTGCCGACGCCGAGTTTCGAGCTGATGTTCATTTGCCCTCCGTGCATTTCGGCGAATGAGCGACAAAGCGCAAGCCCCAAGCCGGTTCCTTGATTTGTGCGTGCATGTTCGCTTTCAACTTGTTCAAAAGCATTGCCGAGGCGCGGCAAATTGGTTTCCGAAATGCCAATGCCAGTATCAATAACTGAAATGACCGAAGCATTGCCTTCATCGCGGCTACGGATTAATACCCGCCCGCCGGGTTCGGTGAATTTGATTGCGTTGCTTAAAAGGTTAATGAAAATCTGCTTTATCGCTCTGGCATCGCCAATCATGTCGTCCGAGGCCGCGAAATTACGTTCAATCGCGATATTTTTCTCAGCGGCCCGCCCATGAACCACGCGGATTGCCTGTTCAATCGATTCCGTAAGGCTCATAGGTTGGGCAAAAACTTTGAACTTGCCAGCTTCAATTTTGGCCATATCCAAAACATCATTGATGAGGTCAAGCAAATGTTTGCCGCTGGCCAAAATATCTGCTGAATATTCAACATATCTTTTGTCTCCCAAAGGGCCAAAAATCTGTTCGGCCATAATTTGTGAAAAACCATTGATGGCGTTCAATGGGGTTCTTAATTCATGGCTCATATTGGCTAGGAACGAGTTTTTCGACGCTGACGCTTCAACCGCCTTGATTTTTTCGCGTTCATATTGTTTGGCAAGTTCGGCGGCTTCACCTTCGGATTTTTGTAATTGGGTCACGACTTCGCGCAATTGGCGTTCTGAGCGTAAAGCTTCTTCTTCGGTTTCTTTTTGCGGCGTGATGTCGATGCCAATTGATACAAGGCCACCATCGGAAGTGCGGCGCTCCACCAAACGCAACCATTTTCCGTTGGTAAGTTCAATTTCTTGGGCTTGGGAGTCAAATTTATCGGTTCGTTGTGAAACTACGTTGCGACGCGCCAGCTTGGACACGTCTTCATATAAAGACCCAACTCGCAAGCTCAAAGCATCAAGCTTGAAATTTGTCGCGAATGCATTGTTCCACATAACCAAAGCGCCTTTATTGCTCCAAAGTGCGAACGGGCCAGACATCGAATCTAAGGCATCGCGCAACCGTCTTTCGGCGGAAGCCACCCGAGCCTCATTTGACATATGTTCAGACACGTCAATCGAAACCCCAATAACCCGAAGTTGCGCTGGGTTCTTTTTGGTTGATGCACCACGCCCACGAAGCTGAATATGGCTCGGGGGCTTAAGTGGTTTGCCATTTTCCATTCTTGGCGCGAGTTTCACTACAATGTCGATAGAGCCAATTTGCAATGCGGAACGAATGGCGGCGCGAAGCTTAATTTTGTCGGGTTCAACCAAAGCATCGATAAGTTGGTTGGTTTGATATCGGCCAGCATCACCCAATCCGAAATCATTGGCCAATCTTTCAGTCATGAAAATCGTATCGGCGGAAATGTCCCAATCCCAGACGCCACATTTCGCGCCATCAATAGCGATTTGCAAGCGTCGTTCGGCCTCGCGTTTTTGTTCCTGGGCGTCCTTGAAGCTACGTTGTTGGCGATTTGCGATTCCCCAAATGAAAACAAAAGCCAAAATCGGGCCTAACACCAAAAGCAGATAAAAACCCAATGTCTTTTGCCACATCGCGTCGCTTATCGCCCGTGGTTGCGCGACAATAGCCCAATATCCAGCTTTTGTTGGTGAGATGCCGAGCGCAAATTTTCTGCCGTCGCTGGTCTGGGCGTATGCCCCGTGACTAGCGCCGCTTGTCGCCTCTAAGCCAGTGACACTAATCCCCAATGCTTCGGTGATATTTCTTGAACCCGCAAATTGTAAATTTGTCGGCAAGGAAATTAGTGTTCCGTTTCTGTCGGTAATTATTATGTTCGATCCAACGGGAATGGCCGCGACATCTCCCAGTTTCAAAGTCGCCGCAATAATGGTTCCGTCTTTTTCTTTTTTGGCAATCGCTGGCGCAAACACACCGTTGCCGCGCGCAATTGAGCCTATCCAGCCAGCATCACTTGCCAATTGCGCTGCCGCAGCAAGCGGGAGCATGTCTTGCGTGGCATTGACGCCAATATGGGCAAGTGTGCCATCGGGGTTATATGTTGCAATTGATAGGATATGGGCAGGCTGTGCGGGTGCTCCGGCGATTTCCAACTCACTTATTGCATAAAGCGGATTAATTTTGGCCATTGCGACTAAAACTGTTGAATCAATTTGTGCCGCCGCAATTTGCGCGTCTTTGGTCAAACTATCAAATAAATGGGCTTTGAATTTTTCGGATTCACTTCGAGTTTTCAGAGTAATTGCGGCGACAAATAAAGCGCATATCACGAGCGAGACAGCAACTGGCCACTGCCCAGCGTCGCGTCCTTTGCGCCTGCCTTGTTCGCTCATTTATACCGCCCCAACAGCATTTAACTTGCAAAATTCAAAAAAATAGCAAGATTTACAAATAGTCGGATTTTACATCAAAGCGATTTGACAATTGGCGCAACAATTTCCTGCAATAGAGAACTGATTTTTTTATCCAATGTTTGTTGCAATACTTGCTTTGCAATCGCCCTACGCTTTGGCGCGACCATGGTCACACGCGCAAAAGCTGGCGCAAGGCGGGCTGCGCCGATTTGATTTACCTTGTCTAACTTTAATAGAAAATCAGCCAGTTTTTTGTAGCCAAGACCATCTTCGGCGTGAAATGCGATTGGATTTGATATTGAAAAACTTGAAACGACCGCTCTGACCCGATTGGGATTGGTAATTTCAAAATCCTTATGGGCCAATAATTCATCGAATTTTGCGATTGGATTCCCAGCGGGAGACGCTGCTTGCAGCGAAAACCATTTATCCATCACCAATGGATTATGCTGCCATTTATCGGCAAAATGAGCCATCGCATTATTGAATATTTCACCGCCAATTCGAGACATTGCGCTCAAAACCGACATTACGTCAGTCATATTTTGCGAAGCGCTATAGGCCTTTTTCAATATTTGCTTTGCAGTGTCAGTTGGTGCAAAACTCGCATAATAAAGACACGATGATAAAAATGCACGCCCACCCGCCGATTGCGCATCGGGTGTGAAAGTGGCGGCAAAATTATATGCTTGCACTGCACCAATTATGGTTTCTGCGAAGCGAGCGTAAATCGCGGTGGAAATCGCATTTTTGGCTTCCAAAATAATTTCGGGCGCACAGTCTTTTATCAATGACATCATCTCGGAAATTGACGGCAATAATAAAAGTAATGCCGCAAAATTCTTTTTTGGTTCATTAAACGCGTGACCAAATATATCAATTAATTTTGCCGACGGCACAAATTTTTTGCCTGAAACCAGCTTTTTATAGCCGGCAGTAATTTCGCGGCGAGCAATAATTTGCACTGATTCCCATCTCACAAAAGGGTCGTCATCAAATGCCGCCAGAACTGCCAAATCATCGTCATCAATGTCAAAATTGATTTTCACAGGTGCGCTAAAATCGCGCAAAACTGAGACAATTGGTTTGGTTTCAATTCCATCAAATTCAAGGGTCGCAGTTTCGCTGTCAAAGGTGAAATTCAAATCGCCAATAGTCGATGTATTGCGGTCGGGCAAAATCGCTAGTTTTTTGCCGTCCCTATCAAAAAATGCCATTTTGATTGGAATTGGCACTGGCAATTTGTCGATTTGGTTGGGTGTGTCTGGGGTTTTTTGGTTGAAGTTCAAGCGCAAACATTTGGCCGCCAAGTCGAAATCCGAACTAATAGTAACTTCGGGCGTTCCCGCTTGGCTATACCATTTTTCAATCCCATTTAGGGCATCACCATCATTACCACGAAGGGCGGCTAGCCAATCTTCAATAGTTGCCGCTTTGCCGTCATTTGTTTCAAAATAATTGATTGCGCCTTGCAAAAAATTTCTAGTCCCCAAAATATTTTTAGCAATCCTAATTACTTCTGCGCCTTTGTTGTAAATTGTGCTGGTATAAAAATTATCAATCGCAACATAGGATTCTGGGCGCACGGGGTGGGCATTGGGGCCTGCGTCTTCAAGAAATTGGGTATTGCGCAACATAATCACGTCGCCAATTCGGCAAACTGCGCGTGAGCGCATATCGGCGGAAAATTCTTGATCCCTAAAAACCGTGAAGCCTTCTTTTAAAGAAAGCTGAAACCAGTCGCGGCATGTGACCCGATTGCCCGACCAATTGTGGAAATATTCATGCGCCACAACGCTTTCAATTCGCGAAAAATCAACATCAGTCGCGGTTTCACTATCTGCCAATAATAAAGATGAATTAAAGATATTAAGCCCTTTATTTTCCATTGCGCCAAAATTAAAATCGCGCACCGCGACAATGTTGAAAATATCGAGATCATAAATTCTCCGATATTCATCTTCGTCCCATTTCATCGCGCGTTTCAGCGAGTCCATTGCATAATGGGCTTTGCCAGCATCGCCTTTATCGACATAGATATTAAGTTCGACCTGTTTGTTGTCGAGGCTCAAAAACTTGTCACTTATGACATCAAGATTACCACCTGCGACAATTGCGAAAAGATAAGTTGGTTTGAGGAAAGGATCGTCCCATTCAACAAAATGCCGCCCATCGCCAAAATCGCCAAAACTTACCCGATTGCCATTGGCGAGCAAAATTGGATATTCGTCTTTAGTCGCTTCAAGCCTCACGAAAAAATGGCTCAAAACATCGGGTCGGTCGGGAAAAAAGGTGATGCGGCGAAAACCTTCTGCTTCGCATTGCGTGCAAAAACGCCCGCCCGACATATAAAGGCCAGAAAGCGCGTGATTTGCGCTTGGGTTAATCGCGACTTTGGTTTCAAGCACAAAACGCTCGCTCGCGAAATGGGGAATTGTAAGTTTGTCGTTTTGATACTCATATTCTGTGCTGGTTAGAATTCGTCCATCGACTTTAATTTCAATTATCTCAAGCCCTTCGCCGTCCAAAACCAAGGTGGCGTTTATTGCATTCGACGACAGGTTCGGCTGGATTCGTAATTTAGTACTTACGATGGTTCGCGTCGGGCTAAGCTCGAAAACTATACTCGTGGAAGCTATTGAATAGGGAAAGGGCTTGTATTCAGATAGGTAAGTTTTGGCTTGGTTTTTCATTATTTTGTCTTAAATCCAAATCGACAATTTGTCGCTATTGCCAATGCAATTATTGCAAACAAATCGCAAATTTTTGCACGTAAGAACCAAGCGTTAACCATATTGATACAAGACAATGTGATGATTAAGAATGTCGGGAATTTGCAATGAACGAACCTGCAAATCAAAATGATGGTCCATTGCCCCATCCACAAGGTTTGGGCCTCGGCGCTGCGCCAATTGAAAAGCCAATGTTCAAGACATGGGGAGATGAACCCGCATTTTCAGCGCCGCCCCCAACCAATCAAATGGACGTTAATTCAGCGCCAATTGAAAAAAGCTGGTTAATACAAAAAGAGCCAAAAATTTCTGATATTTTGCCGGTAGGATTATTTGGCAATTCCGTGCCAGATGCTTCGGCAAAGCAAAGCGAAATCGACCCATGGCATGAAAAGGAAATGAAAAGGCAAAATTTGGCCCCGAAAGCGCCAGTTAGGCCAAGCTATTATCCGTCTGAAAAAAGATCGGGCCTACAAACCACAGCCCGCGAAATTGGTTATGTAACTTCATGCAATGGTTCAAAAATCGTAATTGTCACCGAAACCACTAATCCAGTCTTGTTAAATGAGGACATTTGGACCGTCGGGCAAATGATATCAGTTAAGACTTCTTTCGCGCGCGTGGTTGTGATGATTCGCGAAATCGAAACCGAACATTCGACATGGCACGACAAGGAAATTAATGCCGTCGTTGTTAAAGGCGATATAGTTGGCGAAGTTCAAGAAAGCGCCGACCATAAATTATCGTTCAAGCGCGGAGTCCGCCAATATCCGCCTATGGGTTCAATCGCCCATAGAATGCGAGTCGGCGACCTTCAATGTATTTTTGATATTGGTGCCAGGAAAAGCGTAAGTGTTGGAAAAATCAGCCAAAATGAAAATATTGACGCTTTGGTTGCGGTTGAAGACATTTTAAGCCGTCACGTCGCTTTTGTCGGCACGACTGGCGTTGGCAAATCGTGTGCGGTTAGTTTGGTCGTATTGCGGGCGTTAGACGTTGAGCCAAACTTGCGGGTGTTGTTTCTTGACCCGCACAATGAATTTTCGGCGGCTTTTGGCGATAAAGCCAATATTTTGGATTCAACCAATCTTGACTTGCCCTATTGGCTTTTGAATTTTGATGAACTTGAAGACGTGATTTTTCGTGGACGTGCCAATGCCGAAGAAAGCGATATATTGCGCGAATTTGTATTAATTGCCAAAATGGACCGTATTGCAGCAGTTGGCGGCGCACAAAGAAAATTGGACGCAAGTTCTGTTAATGTCGATACGCCTGTGCCCTACCGACTGAGTGAAGTTATTAGGCAAATCGACGAAATGACGGGTCAGCTTGAGCCAAAATTCCACCGCCACGAGTTGCGAAATCTCAAAGTTAAAATCGAACTTATCGAAAATAATCCGCGGTATGCTTTTATGTTTGGGCGTGCGGGCCGCGAAGATAATTTTGCTTCGATTGTCTCGAAAATTTTCCGTTTGCCTGCTGACGGTAGGCCATTAACAACAGTCAATTTGGCAGGATTACCCAATGAAGTCGTCAATTGTGTAGCTTCGGTTTTGGCGCGAATGGCATTTGAAGTCGCGCGCGCATCAGAAGGCGCGATTAAGGTGCTTTTAGTTTGTGAAGAAGCCCACCGCTATGTCCCATCTGACCCAAACTTAGGATTTTTGCCAACTAGATTAGCAATTGCGCGGATTGCCAAAGAAGGGCGAAAATATGGTTGCGCCGTAGCAGTAGTTACCCAAAGGCCAGGGGAGCTAGATCCAACGATTCTGTCGCAATGCTCTACCGTTTTTGCGATGCGCCTAAGCAACGAAAATGACCAAGAAATAGTGCGGGTGGCATTGGGCGATTCTTCGTCTGGAATTATAGCCTTTTTGTCGGCGCTTGATAATCGCGAATGCATTGCGTTTGGCGAGGGTGTGCCTGTGCCAATGCGATTGCGATTTGCCGATAATGATATTGGCAAAAACCGCATGGTCGAAAGCGACGAGCCTGACAACTTGCTCGAAACGGCTGATAACATTGATCTTGGAGCGCTTATTTTTGCCATGCGCGGTGTTTCTGAAATAGCAAATCAAATTACAATAAATCAAAACGCGCTGCAAACACCACAGGCCAGCAATTTAACGCAATCAAAACTGTTGAAACCAGGGGCATTATTGGCGAATAGGCCGCAACTAAATGGCGACAGTGCATTGCCGTTTAGTGGATTGGCGCAAAATGCCTTGGCTTCAAAAACACCAAAAACTACCACGCCAACGTCGGCGCAAAGTCAAATCGCCGCCATCACACCCAATGCAAACGCCAAACTGCGTGAACAAATAATGGGTAGCGCCAATAAAGATGAATCTGCGCGTGGAAAAACTTGGTTTTAGACTCAATTCTTACCAAATAATTAAAATAAGTAATTGAAAAATAATAACCTTTTGTTCACCGAAACAAATCAGTTTGCAAATATAAGTTTAGGGAATCCTTTAGTGCAAATTGAAAATATTGGTGATATTCAGGCGGAATTTGATTTTGCGGACGTAGTTTCATTGGCGAAAATCGGCCAAGAAAGCGCGCAAAAACATTGTTGGCGGATGCTAAATGAAGTCAACCAAGTTATCGATTTGTCATGTGTGGATATTTTAGAAGTTTGGGGCCCAGATGGTGGTGCTCATATCGCATTATTGGCAAGGCTTTACCCGAATTTGGCGTTTGAATTTGGCAATCCAACCAATTGCGACAAAGCATCGAGGGTTTTGTGGGTCACAGGTGACGTTGAAATCAGCGAAATCGCCGAAATTTCGACTAAATCCGACGCAATTGTTATTGCCCACCTAGCCCAAGATGCAATTCCAATTCTGCAGGCGATAAGTGGCTATGCCCGCATAGCCGCCAAACGCCGTATTGGTGCCGATTTTGCGCTAAGTGTTTTTGGCAAAGGCTTGCTTCGTGATATTTATCGCACGAAAGTCAGAAGTCACTGACTCTTTGGGGCTGGCTTTAGGTGAGTGATAACCGCACTAATGAAGAAAACCTGTGGCGTCAGATTTTTACGTGGATTTGGCAGGCAGCGCAGTGGCTTCGCGAGAGGTTAAATGGCATTACTAGCCACCCACGAGTTATTACATTCGCGAGCTTGTTGATATTCATTTGGTCGCTCAATATTATTGCCCGCGAATTGAAGAACTATTCACCAGCGGATTTGGCGCAGGCATTTGATGATGTGCGTATTTCAACAACAATGCTGGCGATTGCTGCAGCCACGGCGTCATATATTGCGCTAAGTTTTAGTGACAGATTTTGCCTTACTATGATTGGCAAACGGCTTTTGATAGGCCGCACAATTAGGGCAAGTCTTGCGACCAATGCACTGGCAAAAACTCTTGGGTTTTCCTGGGCAATTGCCGCCACTGCGCGCTCAAAGCTATACCGAAAATGGGGCTTGACCACGGGCGAAATTGGCGCGCTTTCTATGACAACTGGAACCATGGTTTTACTTGGCGCAATAAGCGTTGCGGCAATGGGGCTAATATTGGGTGCGCCAGAAATTGCGCGCCACGGCAAGTTCCCAGCGTCGATTTGGTGGCTAATGGCGGCGATTTTAAGCATGCCAGCGCTGGCGTGGTATTTATTTGCGCTAAAAGGGCCAGTGGATTTCAAATGGGGGCAGGCGGCAGTTTTTCGGCCAACAGGCGCACGTGCATTAGCGCATCTTGCGGTGGCAATGTTTGATAAAATTGGCGCGGGGCTCGCGCTTTATATTTTATTGCCTGATCATGGTGGTTGGTCGCTGCCAGCGTTTTTGGCGGTGTTTACTTTGGCAGGATTATTGGGGGCATTGTCGGGCGCACCGGGCGGGCTTGGGTTGTTTGAAGCAACGATATTGGCAATGGCACCCAATAGCCAAAATATACCAGGTGCGGCGGTGGCATTGGTATTTTATCGGCTAATCTATAACGTAGTGCCATTATTTGGCGCGACAATTATATTGGGCCTGGATCACGCCCATTTTATCGCAAAACCAGCCGATAAGGCGGTTCGGCATTTAAGCAACCGCGCCGAAGATTTCGCGCCGCAAATCATTGCGCTTTTGGTTTATGCTTATGGCTTTGCTTTGATTGCCGCCGCAACATTGCCCAATGTCATTAATAATCATTATTGGGCAAGCGGCAAATATGCATTGCCGATTTTCGATGTTTTGCATGGTGCAAGCGCAGCGATTGGCATGGCATTGATGGTCTCGGCATGTGGATTATGGCGTGAAGGCAAATCGGCATTTTATTCGGTTTTGGCAATATTGGTTTTCGCATTTTTGGTGACATTTGCTGGCGGCATCATTTGGCCCGCATTAGCGCTCAATTTGGCGATTTTGGCATTATTATTATTTAACCACGACGAATTTAACTTGGCATCTGCGTTAGTTAAGAAGTCGCTTGGTTTTGGCTGGATTGCAACAATGTTTGGCTCGCTTGTTGCAATTATTTGGTATGCTTATTTTACTTATCAGTCCGTTCCTTATTCACATGGCATATGGAGTGAAATGGGCGCAAATGCGGACGCCGCAAGGGCTTTGCGGGCTCTGGTGGCGGCAACATCAACATTTGCGATTTCAAGTTTTGCTATTTGGCTATTTGCACCGCAAAAACCCGTGAGAATTGAGAATTAGAGCGCCCAATGTTCAAGATGCATCGAATTTGGCGCAGCAATTTTGTGCCAGTTTTGGTGGCAAATAAGCGGTGAATACTGGAGTATTCGCCAAATATTTGCTGCCAAAAATGGTGCAAAAGGGCGCGGCAAAACGGTGCAACTTGGACATTGGGCGCTCTATATCATCGCCTCAATCAACCACGGCTCATTTGAAGCCAATGCGCTTTCCAATATTTCATCAAATTCTTCGGAAGTTGTAACACTGGCAGCTTGCACGCCGTGGCCTTTGGCAAGAGCAACAAAATCCAAATTTGGGTTGGCAAGGGACAACATTGATTTTGCAGTCGCACCAACATCGCCAGCACCAGTGCGCATCATTTCAATATTGAGAACTTTATAGTCGTGATTGGCGAAAATAATGGTCACGATGGGCAATTTTTCGCGCGCCATTGTCCATAATGCTTGGATTGCATACATAGCCGAGCCATCACCCGATAAAGCAATGGTTTTGCGCTGCGGCGCGGCCATTTGCGCGCCAATTGCCATTGACAGCCCAATACCAATCGCACCGCCAGTTAAAGCCAACCAATCATGCTTTTTCGCGCCCATTGTTCCAAAATACATGGCAAAGCCGTTTGAAACACTATCATCGCAAATAATTGTGTTTTCAGGCATGTGTCGGGAAAGGCTTTGCGCGATTTTGGCTGGGTTTAACGGCCCAGTCGGTGCGGGCATTTGCGCCGCCGTTACGACAGCCGCCATTTCAACCGCACCCAAAGCATCGACTAGTTTTTGCAAAGCTTCAATTGTATCTTCACATCGCTCGCTTAGGGTTAGCGTCACGCAGCCATCAGGCACCAAAATGGAAGGCGTATTTGGGTAAGCAAAAAACGCGCATGGAATGCTGGTTCCTGCCAATATCATTAAATCAACACCCGCCATTGAACTTATTGCCATTTCGGCAAAATACTGCATTTTTTCGGGTGCAAAACGACCAGCGCCGCGTGCTTGGCGGGCGGGGAAGGTGTCAATCATCACCCGAACCCCTGCTTTGGCGAGCCGCGCCATGTTATTGAGTGCGCCTTCATCGTAAAGCGCTGCACCGCCCACCAAAATAATTGGCTTTTGCGCGGCTTTAATCGCGCCAACCACTTCATCAAGCGCTTGCGAAGTTACAAGGCTTGGTGATTTGGCGATTACATTTGGGCCATCAACCCCGCCATCCGTCCAAGCGGTGTCAGCAGGTAAAATCAAGGTGACAGGGGAATTTGGGGCATTGGTTGCAGCTTCAAAGGATTTTGCGGCAACTTCGCCAGCTTCAAGCGCGGTTTCGGCAACGCCAATCCAGCTTGAATTGGCTTTGACGATTGTTTCAATATCGCTTGTCAATGGCGCGTCTAAATCGCGGTGATAGGTCGCGTGGTCGCCAACAATATTAATCATCGGCGAATAGGCGCGCCTTGCATTATGAATATTGGCCAAAGCATTGCCATAGCCTGGGCCCAAATGCAGCAAAGTGATGGCAGGGACACCACTTATGCGGGCAAAACCATCAGCAGCTGCACTTGCAACGCCTTCAAACAAACATAGCACGCTATGAATGCGCGGCTCTTTATCCAATGCCTGAATTAAATGCATTTCCGAAGTGCCGGGGTTGGCAAAACAATGGGTGACACCACAATTCGCCAATGTTGCGACCAAGGCTTGTGAGCCAGTTTTTTTATTATTGACCATATTTGTTTTCCTAAATCTGCGGCATTTATATTTGTGGCAGTTGGTCATGGAATGTCAAGTTCACGTAACGGCATCATGGCGGCGTAATTTTTCAATAAAAATACCAAAGACTGGTGACAAATGGTCCTTCACGCATTATCAATTGGTGATAATTTGACCGCTCGGAAAGGGCAAGAATGCAAATAATCGTTCAAAGCTACCCCGCATTATCGGCGGCATTTGTCGGAATAATAACATTTTATATTCACACTTTTATCGGCGGTAAAATTGTTGCAAGGCCGTTATTGGCGGATAATAATTTGCCGAAAGCATCAAAATGGTTGAATTATTATTGCTGGCACATAGCCACCCTAACCATTTTGTTTGTCAGTTATCGGTTTTTCAAATTAGCGCTTTTTCCTATTTCCAGCGAATTGATTGAGCTTGCAATATTCGCAACGTGTCTTTCAGTTTTGAGTGCCACGGTTGCCTTAAAAGGCGGAATAAATCCATTTAGATTTCCATCGACAACTTTGTTCCTTTTGATGGGAATAATTGGGCTTTTCGCTGGATTTTCTATTTGAGATTTTCTAAAAATTCTAATGGTTGCCCTAAACCGCGCCCAATTATTTCGCCATTTCCCATGACAATATTTCCGCGCACAATTGTATGCGTCGGCCAGCCTATTGCCTCAAACCCATGAAACGGCGTCCATTGGCTTTTTGACGCAATCCAATCATTTTGGATTATGCGCTTTTGCTTGATATCGACAAGAGTGAAATCAGCATCATAGCCCAGTGCCATGCGGCCTTTATTGACCAGCCCAAAAATGCGCTGTGGGCCGTGGCATAATAAATCGACGAGGCGCAACAAACTTAACCGCCCATTGGCGACATGGGTTAACATCACTGGCAGCATCGTCTGCACTCCGGGAGTGCCAGAGGGGGAGGTGGGGTAAGGCTTAGCTTTTTCTTCCAAAGTGTGCGGCGCGTGATCTGAGCCAATTACATCGACCAGGCCATTGGCAATTGCCGCCCATAGCGCATCTTGGTGGTATTGTTCGCGGATTGGTGGGTTTTGTTGACCCAAAGTGCCGATTTTTTCATAAATATCGGGTGCGGCAAATGATAAATGATTGGGCAAAACTTCGATTGTGGCCAAATCCTTATGCTCTTTTAGAAGGTGCATTTCCGAAGCCGTCGAAATATGCAAAACATGGACACGCTTTTTATGCTCGCGCGCGAGGCGGATTAGGCGCTTGGTGCAATTAAGAGCCGCTTCTTCATTGCGCACTTCATGGTGCGAAGTTGGGTCATCAAAGCGTGCCAATTCACGCCTCTGTTCGAGAATATATTCGTCCTCGCAATGAAAAGCCGCGCGGCGGTTTATGTTTTGCAAAATCTGCCCGACCGATACATCGTCTTTGACCAATAATTTGCCAGTCGATGCGCCCATAAAAACCTTAATCCCCGCGCAGCCGATTTCGCGCTCAAGCTCCGCCAATTGGCCAGTATTTTCGCCTGTTGCACCTGCATAAAAAGCAAAATCGCAAGACATTCGGCCAGTTGCCCTGCGTACTTTTTCTTGCAAATCATCAATTGTCGAAGTGGTTGGGTTGGTATTCGGCATTTCAAAAACCGAAGTTACGCCGCCCAAAACCGCAGCATTCGCACCAGTTTCCAAATCCTCTTTCCATTCAAGGCCGGGTTCACGAAAATGGACTTGGCTATCAATTATACCGGGGAGAATGTGCAGACCTTTGGCATCAATAATTTGTGCGGCGCTTTGGGTTAAAAGGTCGCCAACAGCAGCGATCTTGCCACCTATGACACCAATATCGCCGCTGCCAATTCCTGCATGATTGACCAAAGTTCCATTTTTTATGATGAGGTCAAAAATCATTTATTCCTCAGGCCGCCCTTTCGACAAAAACCGTTCCCGCTGAATATCCGGCCCCAAACGAGCAAATCAAACCCAATTCGCCGATTTTGAAATCCGCCGAATTTTTATTGAATGCGATAATTGAACCCGCCGATGACGTATTGGCATAAGTATCAAGCACAGTTGGGCTTTCATCGTCGCTGGCTTCATGGCCTAAAACCTTGCCGCTTATCATGCGGTTCATGCCAGCATTTGCTTGATGCAGCCATAATCTGCGCAAATTTTTGGCTTCTAAGCCCAATTCCTGCAAATGCTCGGTGATCATTGCCGCGACCATTGGCACCACTTCTTTGAAAACTTTGCGCCCTTCTTGCACGAATAATTTATCGCGCGCGTCAACTCCTGTCGGTGCAGTGCGATTTAGGAAGCCAAAATTATTGCGAATATTATTGGAAAATTGGGTTTTTAATTTGGTGCCAAGGATTTTCCATTTCGCGCCATTGTTTTGCACGCTTTCGCCCTCAACAAGAATTGCGGTGGCAACATCGCCAAAAATGAAATGACTATCTCTATCGCGAAAATTCAAATGTCCCGAACAAATTTCAGGATTGATAACTAAAACCGATTTTGCCGAGCCTGATTTCACCATATCAGCGGCCATTTGAATGCCAAATGTTGCCGATGAACAGGCAACATTCATATCAAATGCATAAGAATTTGGTCCACAACCCAATTCATTTTGGATTTCAATTGCAATAGCAGGATAGGCGCGTTGCATATTCGAAGCCGCGCATATTATGCAATCAATATCGGCGGCATCGCGCCCTGCTTGTGCCAGTGCGTCTTTGGCGGCCGCGACCCCCATTTCAGCCAAAATCGAAATTTCCTCATTTGGGCGCTCAGGAATTAAAGGCGTCATGATTTTGGGATCAAGCAAACCAGTTTTTGACATTACAAAACGCGATTTTATGCCCGATGCTTTTTCAATAAATTCGGTGGACGAGGGGCCAAGTGCTTCAAGCGCACCAGCCGCAATTTGCGCCGCATTTTCTTGATTATATTGTTCAACAAAAGCGTTGAAAGCGGCCACCAATTCGGCATTTGAAACGGAATTAGGTGGGGTAAAAAGGCCAGTGGCCGTTATGTAAACATCACTCATGCGGTCACTTTATAGCACGGGGCAGGAAGTTTCAATCGCTCAAATGAAATCTATAGCCCTATAACCGGCATGAAGGCGACAATGCCAAATAATGCGCCCATTTCTGTGACCCAGCCCACAGCTTCTTTCACATTTACATTATCGAGGTGGTGACGGCATTTAGTGAGCGTGAAAAATAACGCCGATGAAAGCCCCATTCCAACAAATGCGCCAAAAACCGTCATCCCAAAGCCAACCACACTGGCGCTGAAACTTTGGCCAATTGTCGCCATCATAATGGTGACAATGCCAATAATTGCTCCAACAATCATCGAAGTTGTGGCATCTATTTTGCTCGGCTGGGTCGCGCTATCATCAGATGTAAAAGCCATCAATTGCACTTGCGCGGCGCGGCCAAACGCTGCGCTGGCAATAAGCCCCATTGCTGCGATCCACGGGTTTGCAAGTTCGGCGACCAAATGAATTTTCAACAAAAGCATTAGGCCGGCTGCAATCGCGCCTGCGGCAACGCCCATATCTTCATCGCGGCCTTGAGTATCGGCGGACGGGTGCGGGCGCAATGAAACTACTTTAGTGAAACCAATTTCCTGACTGCCGCCCGAAATCAATAATTGCGCCGAAACCGCCAAAATAGCGGCAACATAAACTGGATTGCCACTCATAGAATTGCCAATAAAATATGCAATTGCGCCAACAAGCCCAGTTACAACCCCAACCAAAGGCGCGGCGCGATAAGCTTTGCCAATGCGGCCCAAATCTTGGCTACCATCGCCATCCGCGTCCAGAACTTCCTTATTTATTGGAATTGGCAGGCGTGTAAGCAATGAAAGGCAAATTTTTGCATCTTCTAATAATTGTCTTGGCATTTTGGTCTTCTATAATTGGCGTAATACTTTGCGTTTATTGTAAGTTGAAACCTTAACTTTACAAAGCAATATAATCAGATGATTTGTGCGGTTTTGCAACAGTGTGGTAAAAGAGCCGCAACAATGCCAGTCTTGCTAAAATTCCCTACGAATAAATGCCGATGCAATCGCGCAAATCACCAATACCAATACCACCAAAGGCGCCGGGTTTATTTCCAAAATTCGACCAAAAACAAGCCCCAAAATCATTGCTCCAATTGAAAAAAATACGCTTGTGAGCATTTGCCGTTTAATTTCGCCACCCCAATATTTGGCGCAAATCGCGGGGCCAATGAAGATTCCGACTGACAAGAGCGTGCCAAGTGATTGGAATGCGGCAACGCTAACCAGCGCCAAAAGGACGTAAAAAATACCGTTAGCATTTTTGATTTTTGGGCTGTTTTCCAAGAAATTCTTGTCAATGCTCGATAAAAGTAGCGGCTTGTAGATATACGCCATGCCGCCAAGCGAAATTATCCCCGCAAATACGCTTAAAAAAACCGTAAAATTATCGAGATTAAGAATATTGCCAAATAATATATCTTCTAAATCAACTTGCGCGCCGCCAATATCGGCAATAATAAGCCCAAGGGACAATGATCCTAAGTAAAACAAAGCAAAAACTGCGTCTTCTTGCAATTTCATGCGTTTTTGCACGCTCGCGGCAAAACCGAAAAGCGCCGAGCCAGTAATAGCTGCGCCAAAACTTATTCCCCAACTTGCGCCGCCTGATAATAATGCGCCCAAAGTTGCACCTGGCAACACTGCATGGCCCAACGCATCACCGACCAGCGCCAAACGCCTAACCAGCAGGAATACGCCAATCGGGGCGGTGGCAATTGCCAGAAAAAGCCCGCTAACCAATGCCCGCCCAGTTTGCGCGTCAAATATGGCGTCAATCATGCCGCTTGCTCAATTTCAGCTTTGCAATCATGGAGTTCGCATTCGTGCTTATGGGTTGGCTTTTTATATTCCCATTTCGCTTGGCTCCCGCTTAAAGTTACGAAATGATCAAAGCCAATGCTCAGCCGTTCATCATGAATTGAAACCACAATAATTTTCCCAAGTGCTTTCAAATTTTCCAATAATTGCAAAATTTCTTGGGCTGAAGTGGCATCAAGTGAAGCAAATGGCTCGTCCAAAATTAGAATATCGGGATTGGAAACTAAGTTGCGCGCCAAACAGGCTTTGACAAACTGCCCCGCCGATAATTGGCCAATTAGCTTTTTTGCTAGCGGGGCGATACCGACTAAAGCTAAAGCGGTAGTGGCTTGGACGGCTTCTTTAGTATTCTCAAGTGCCAAAGTCCCCAATTCAACAAAATCGATTACTGAAATCGGGATTTCCTTATTTATTTCAAAGGTTTGCGGTAAAAAGCAAAGTCGGTTGCTGCTTACTAAAATTCGACCTTGCTTTGCGGTATTAAGCCCTGCTAACGCTCGCAAAAAGGTCGATTTCCCAGTGCCATTGCAACCCAAAACTGCCAAGCTTTCGCCAGATTTTAGATTTGCATCAAGACCCGCAAATAAATTGGTTTCACCAAAGCCAATAGCTAGATTTTCGATTACTAATTCCATTTGTTTCGGTTCCAATTTATCATACGTTATATTATATCATTTGCATTTTTGGAAGGGGTGCGTATTAACTTGCCACAGCAGATTGAGAACTAATGACCCCAGAACCAGCATCTGACATCCAAAACGGCCTTGAATATCCATTTTCAATTGGCCCATTACCGGGCGAAGTGATTGAAATATGCGACGGCGTTTATTGGTCGCGTATGGCGCTTGGCATGGATTTGAAATGGGTAAATATTTGGCTGCTTCGTGATGAAGGCGGTTGGGCTGTTGTCGATACTGGCGTTAATAATGAAGCCACCCGTGATGCATGGCAGACGCTTTTAGCCGATTTTATGCAAGGTGAGCCAGTTACAAGGGTCATTGGGACGCACATGCACCCAGATCACATTGGCATGGCGGACTGGCTCACTGATAAGTTCGACGCAAGGCTTTGGATGACAAGGCTTGAATATGTAACTTGCCGAATGTTGGTGAATGATGTCGCAAATCGACCACCCAAAGAGGGCCTCGATTTTTACGCTAAAGCTGGTTGGCATGAAGACGCTTTGGAAAATTACAAAAAGCGTTTTGGCGGGTTTGGCAAAATGGTTTACCCAATGCCCGATGCCTATAAGCGCATTCAAGACGGCGATGAAATAAAAATTGGCGAATATGTTTGGAAAATTATTATCGGCAATGGCCATTCACCCGAACATGCTTGCCTTTTGTGTGAAGAATTGGGGCTGCTTATTTCGGGCGATCAGATTTTGCCAAAAATAAGTTCCAATGTTTCGGTTTTTCCGACTGAACCTGATGCAAATCCGCTGCATGATTGGATTACATCTTGTAAAAACCTACTCACAAAAATCCCCGCCGATGTTTTGGTCTTACCTTCGCACAATAAACCTTTTTACGGTGCACATATAAGGCTCGAAGCGCTGATAAATAAGCACGAAAAAACTTTGCATCGCTTATTCGAATTGGTCTGCCAAAAACCCGTCGCCGCCGTGGATTGCTTTGGCGCTTTGTTCAAACGGACAATCGGTGGCGGTTCAATATCGCTGGCGACGGGCGAAGCCATCGCGCATTTGAATTATTTATTATTCCAAGGCAAAATTAAGCGCGAATTACAAGGTGAAGTTTATATTTATTCGGTGAAATAGAGCGTTGGATGTTCAAAGTGAATCGAATTTGCTGCAGCAATTTTGTGCTAGTTTTGGTAACAAATACGCGGTGAATACTGGAGTATTCGCCAAATATTTGTTGCCGAAAATCGCGCAAAAGGGCGCAGCAAAACGATGCATCTTGAACATCCAACGCTCTACACCCAATTATTCCACAACTGGCGTATTAGCAGGCGCGCGTTCTGGCTCTGGTGGTGGGCCGCCTGGCGCATCTGCACCGGGCATTATTCTGATATTAAACTCTGGTGGTGGTTTTGTGCCGCGAACCAAATCCTCATAAATGCGCAAAGGCGAAGCATCGCCGTTAAGCCGCGCGCGATAAACTTGCATATTTTCCATGACCCGTTGCACATAATTTCGGGTTTCCGAAAATGGTATCATTTCGATCCAATCTATGATTTTATCAACGTCTTCACCCCTAATTTCACCATAGGCATCAATCCATTGAGTGGCGCGGCCGGGGCCCGCATTATAGCTGATTATTGCCAAGACATAGCTGCCATAAAAGCGATTGGTCAAATCGGCCAAATGGGCGCTACCCAGCGTGAGATTATGTTGCGGGCGCGATGTTAACCAAGCGGTGGAATGCGGGATTTCCATTCGCCGCGCTTGCGCATTGGCGGTTGCGGGCATAAATTGCATCAGCCCACGCGCACCTGCATGTGAGTGCGCATTGGGATTAAACTCGCTTTCTTGCCTAGTAATTGCCAATGAAAACGCGTCCTCGGCTTGATTATAGCCTGAAAGCCTCGGAATATCTATGATAGGGAATGCGGCTTCGGTGGCAATTATACCGCGATTTAAGCCAGCTTTGGCAACCCTTATGCCAACCAAATTCTCGCCACGTGAACGCGCAAACTCGCTCAAAGCTTGGTGCTCACCATTGGTTTCCAAAACATCGTCAAGCGAAAACGCAAATTTGATGAATAAATCGCGCTCGCCCAATTCGCTAAAAATCTTGGCAATTTGCATCATTGGCCTTGCGTTAAGGCTTGACCAATCGGCAGGTGTTGCGCGGCCTTCGGGCGGCAAACGCAAAGTCGCAATAGTGCCAGATTGCGCCGCCAAACGCGCCGCTGCCAATTGGCCATAATAAAAGGCGGGATAAGTTGCGGCTTGGTTATATGCAGCATTCGCGCTTGATTGGTTACCCAAAGCTTCAAAGGCGCGGCCCTGCCAATAAAAGCCACGTGATTTTGACATATGGGTCTGCACTGCGGTGTCAAAACGCTGAAAATGGCGAAGTGCGACATCGGGTTGGTTCAGGAAACGCAAAGCAATCCAACCCGCACTAAATTCTGATTCAGCGAATTTTGAGCCTGACGCGAGGCCGTGCTGTGACGCAATTTGATAGCCGTCCTGCCATCGGCGCGAGCGAATTGCCTCCAAAAGCAATATCCGCCTTTCATTCCAAATGGCCTCTTGTCCGGGTTCAGGTAGGCCGTTTGAATCAATACTGGTTAAAAGGTTTAAGGCTTCACTGTTGCGACCTTGTAATCTTAGACTTTTTACGCGTTCGTATTTCACGCCTCTGTCGTCGATGGTAGCCCCCGAAAGCACTGCGCCTTCGCCAGTTTGGATACCCAAATGCGCATTGTAAGTGGTGCGTCCTTGCTCACTTAAAAGTGGCAAGAGTGCGCGGGCTTGGGTGGTTCTATCAACCCAAAGCAATAAATCCGCGCGGGCATCATGATCCTGCGCCGAATAAACCCCTCGAAATCTGTCTAAATAAATGGCTTGTAAGCGGCTATCAAAGCGGTAATTGCGCCATGCGTCTTTGGCTAGATTTTGCCCAGCTTCGGCGCGGCCCGTAGCCAAATAAGCCGATGCCAACGCCATTTTGCCTTCGCCAGTTATTGGCAAATTCGCGTCAGTATTGCGCGGGCCACCAGTCAAAAAATTGGCGATCTCATGGGGCGATAATGCGCGGTTTTCGATATTGCGCTCCATACGCATTCGAAGTTCACGCATTTGCGGAAAACCTTGCAGTGATTGCAAAGCACGGTTCTGCTCACTAAATTCAGCGTCGCTAGCTTCGTCACTTACCAAAAGCCAAGTGATGGCTTGTTTTGACGCGTCATCAGGGGCGACAGTGCTAAGCCTGCGCAGTTCGTTCCAATTACGAGCGCGAACCGCACCAAGCGCCAATTGCATGGCGTGCCTGCCATCAGTTGGAATAATTGGCGCCATAATCACAGGCACTGGTTGGGGCTCGGACGAGAATATTACTGGCACGCTGGTTGGGGGAGGCGTTGCTGCTGGTGTCGCCTCCGGTGCCACCACTGGGGGTGCGGCTGCCACTGGAGGTTCTTGAGCCGATGCAAGGCTTGGAACTACAAAAAAAGTTATAATAATCCAAAGAAAACTGAAAAAATTTGGCTGGTTCGGGGTGGCCCGCATGTAAAATTCCATCAAAATCTATATTGTCAAACGTTCAAAACTTGAGTGAGGTAAACACGGCTTTGCTAATAGGTTCAACCCTTTAAGCCATAATTCATTGAATTAATCACACAATTTGTTGAAAATTGGGCAATTGAAGCGCCTTGCACATCATGGCAGCTTGCAAATTGAGGCCACAAATAATATTCTTGAAGAAAGCTTCAAAGCGAAAAATAAAGACATTATGGCCCACTCACCTAAAGCATTCAAAGGCGCAATTTCTGCACTGGTTACACCATTCAAAAACAACAAAATTGATGAAGCGGGGTTCCAAAAACAGATTGAATTCCAGATCCAGCGCGGCATTCATGGCGTGATCCCAGTTGGCACGACTGGCGAAAGCCCGACAATCAGTCTCAAAGAACATTGGCGACTATTTGAATTGGCGGTGGAAGCGGCTGCGGGCCGCGTGCCAGTAATTGCGGGTTGCGGTTCAAATGACACTGTGAACGCGATCGCCCATATGAAAACCGCAAAATCGCTTGGTTGTGATGGGGCCTTGGTGGTTGCACCTTATTACAATAAGCCCAATCAAGCGGGTTTGATTGCCCATTATGAAGCAATTGCCAATTCGAGCGATTTGCCAATTATGATTTATAATATCCCTGGCCGCACTGGGGTTGATATATTGCCGGCAACCATAGCGCATTTATCGAAGCATAAAAACATTGTCGCGCTCAAAGACAGCGCAGGGGATCCATCGCGCACTTCATTGCATTTGGCACAATGTGAAGCTGGGTTTAAGGTTTTTGCGGGTGATGATAATTTGGCGCTTGGTTTCGCCGCTTATGGGACTGTTGGCGTAATATCGGTTTTGTCCAATATTGTGCCAGATTTGGTTGCGCAAATGCAAAACCACTTGGCGGAGGGCGATTTTGAAGCGGCGCGCGCTATTAATACCCGCCTTGACCCATTGCAAAGGGCGTTGTTCATCGAGCCAAATCCAGTTCCTGTTAAATATGTATTGGCACAAATGGGCATGATATCGCCTGAAGTCCGCTTGCCATTGGTGGCACTTTCGGCGGAGTCGAAAAAGACCATTGATGACGCTTTGATTTTCGCTGGTTTGTAAAATGTCAAAAGAGCAAATTAAGGAAAATGCGCGGCAAGCGGCGAAGAAATTAATCGCCGAAAACCGTCGTGCGCGTTTTGAATATGCAGTCGAAGATACTTATGAAGCCGGTATTGTTTTGACTGGCACTGAAGTGAAATCCTTGCGGCTTGGGCGCGCGAATATCGCTGAAAGCTATGCTAGTTCGGAAAAAGGCGGGATTTGGCTTATCAACGCCAATATCCCCGAATATGCGCCCGCATCGCAATTTAACCACGCGCCGACCCGCCCACGAAAATTGCTTTTGCGGCAAAAAGAAATCAATAAACTTACTGCGGCGATTGAGCGCGAAGGCCGCACTTTGGTGCCACTAAAGCTCTATTTCAATGATAAGGGCCTTGCAAAAATCCTGATTGCGCTGGCAACAGGTAAAAAAGCCCAAGACAAACGCGAAGCCACCAAAGACCGCGAATGGAAAGTTGAACAAGGCAGATTACTGCGTAAGAATTTGAAGGGCGAATAATTTCGGCTTAAGAAGCGTTCAAGAGAGAGATGAGAATATATAGAGATGGTAACATTGAAAACCAAAGAAGCGAAAATGCTCAAAGAGCTTGAAGAGCTTGTACGTAGGGGTGGCGTAGATATCGACCTTTCTGATATTCCCGAAGTCACCAATTGGGAAAGCGCACGGCGTGGGGTTTTTTTCGGCCAGTCAAAAAGGCGCTTTCATTGCGTATTGATAGTGATTTAATTGCATGGTTTAAGCGCGGTGGCGCTGGTTATCAGACTCGAATAAATGAAGCATTGCGCGAATATGTGAAGCAAAAACAAGGTTAAAATAATGTCGGAAACTAATATAGAAACTGCCCTCGAAGCAATTTACCAATCCTTGCGCGATGATAATCTTGAAATTGATGATCGCATAAAAGAACTAAAAGCCGCTCTAAAAGCCGAAAACAAATCCGAAGCGATTGTTGATGCTGAGAAACTCGCCAATAATAATCGGCAAGGGCGCAAATTGATGCAAAGCTATTTCAAAAAACGTGGGGTTATTGTGAAGTTTGCTTAAATCATTGGATAGTTTGGCTTTTCTAAAACCTAGACGCGCATCTTTGAAATGCTTGTAAGTGCCTTTGCTGTGAAGCATCGCGCAGGTTTTCAAAAACGAATTTTATGTCATCATAATCTGCCACCATTGGCAATAATTGATTCTCATATATACCCGCATTATCAATTTCTGCTTGAATTCCCACTTCACAAGCTTCGCGCAGACTAGAAGGTGCTAAAGGGCGGTTGACGCCTGCCAAATATGGATTTGCTGCAATAGGAATGCGATACTTGACCATCAAATCTTTGAGCATCTCGATATGGCGCATTTCGGCCTGAATAATATTGGAAAATGGCCGAACGTCCCCGAATTTTTCGATTACGACTTGATAAGTCGTGTATGCTTTATATTCGTCATCCAGTGCCTTTTTTAGGGCATTGCTGGCGTTAGATGGTAGTGCATTCACAGAAGTGGTTCCTAAAATTAGCGTGGCTGCGATTGCAGCAAAAATTGCGTTTGGTTTTTTCATGGTTTTGCCTTTCATATTGGTTGAACGGCAGGTAAAAATAATTCCGCTTGTGGCATTTTGGCACGGCCTTTATGCCACGCCTGAAAATCAATTGACAAAGCACTTGCGAGGTGTAGCGTTCATATCAATTTTGGGGCATTTATATTTAGCTAAACGCGGAGCTGCAGATGTACGGAAAAAACAACATGGCGATTGGCCTTTGGTTCCTTGCAGGGTTTATGGTCTATGGATTTGTGCTAATTTATTTGCGTGATTTTGCACCTGATAAGGCAGCTTGGATTGCCGATTACGCGGTAGGTAAACACTTTGAATCACGCCTTGCCCATGTCCACGGAAACCTTTTTGCGCTTATTAATTTGATTGTTGGATATATCCTATTGCGCATTCCAATTGCCGAAAATGCTGCCAAAGGCGTGTCGCTCATGGCCTTGGTTGGAATGGCGATGCCAGTTGGGATTTTGTCCGAAGTATTGTTTGGCTTGCCGCCGCTCTTGGTAATTATGGGCGGAATTTCCATGGTTGTGTCAATGATTTGGCTCGGATTTGCGATTTGGAAACTTAAAACAGTTTAGGTCACGAGTCCGGTTTTCGGATTGACATTCGCTTAAATTGTGAAACTGTAGGGAATGGAAAATCCCAACAAATATTCGGTCCGCAAAGCCCAAATTGCAGACACTGAAATAATTTCACATACTCTAAATGACGCCTTCAGCGATGATCCTGTGTTTAATTGGTTCATGCGAGATGATGCAAAACGCTCGCATCACCAATCGAGGTTTTTCCAGAAGCTCATTCAATTATTGGGTTTTGAGGAAGGCGAAATATCAATCATCGAAGAAGGCAAGGGCGTTGCGTTTTGGATTCCATTTCCTGGGGAAATGACGCCGCCGCTTGCCAAAGAAATCGTCGCTTTGCCCTATCTTATTGGGGCCACTGGTTTTGCTCGTTTCCACCGATTGGTAAAATTGCGCAGTGAAATGGAAAAATATAAGGAAAAATCACCCCACGCCTATTTGTGGTTTTTGGGGGTTCGCAGCGATTGCCAAGGCAAGGGCATGGGCGGCAATTTGCTTGATGTTTGCCTCAAAACCATTGATGAAAAAGGCATTGTCGCCGCATTGGAAACCGCCACTCCGCGCAATTTGCCACTATATCAATCACGCGGGTTCGAAATTATCCATGAATATCGCCCAGCAAAATCGGCACCTTCTATTTGGACTATGAGGCGCAAACCAAAACAAAATTAATCCAAAGTAATTTCTTCCAACCATGCCCGCAAATCCAATTTCGCGCGATTTGTAACTTCAAGTTTTTTAGCTTTATCACGCAGTTTGCCTTTGACTTTTTTTAATTCGACAATGGTCTCGGGTGCAAGTTCGGGGAATAGGCCGAAATTGACATTCATCGGTTGAAATGTCCCTTTTTGCCCCGCAACATGCCCCATTGTTACGTGGTGCAAGATTGCGCCCAAAGCCGTAGTTTCGGGTGGCAATTTAATCGCGCGCCCCGCCATTTCCATCGCCGCAAAACGCCCCGCCAAAAGCCCAATTGCCGCGCTTTCAACATAACCTTCGCAGCCCGTAATTTGACCGGCAAAACGGATGTTGGGCTGGGGTTTGTAGCGCAAACTACTGTCCAAGATCTTTGGCGAATTCAAAAATGTGTTGCGGTGTATGCCGCCAAGCCGCGCGAATTGCGCACCTGCAAGCCCCGGAATCATACGAAAAATCTCGGTCTGCGCACCATGTTTCAATTTGGTTTGGAAGCCCACCATATTGAATAGGGTTCCCAATTTATTGTCCTGCCGCAATTGCACCACGGCATAGGGGCGGCTGCCAGTTTTGGGATTGGTCAGGCCAACTGGCTTTAAGGGGCCAAAGCGCAAAGTATCGCGCCCGCGCTCCACCATTATTTCGATTGGCAAGCAGCCTTCAAAATATGGCGTGCCTTCCCATTGTTTAATATCGGCCTTTTCGCCCGCCAATACCGCATCAATAAAAGCGTAATATTCGTCTTTTTCCATTGGTAGATTGATATAATCCGCGCCATCACCCTCGGGGCCCACTTTATCATACCGGCTTTGAAACCATGCAATATCAAAATCAATGCTATCTCTATGAATTATCGGGGCGATTGCATCAAAAAAGCTAAGACTTTCTTCGCCGCTACTTGCCAAAATTGATTGGCTCAATGAGGCCGATGTTAAAGGCCCCGTGGCAATTATTGCGGGTCTGTCCCCCAAAACATCAATATTATCAATTGCTTCACGGACAATTCTAATGTTGGTGTGAGCTTCGATTTTTTGGGTTACTGCCGCCGCAAAGCCATCTCTATCCACTGCCAAAGCCGAACCTGCTGGCACTTTATTGTCGTCGGCGCACGCCATAATAAGCGAGTTCATTTGCCGCATTTCATGGTGAATAAGGCCAACCGCATTATGTTCATCATCATCGGAGCGAAAGGAATTGGAACAAACCATTTCGGCAAAATTGGCGCTGTGATGGGCATCAGTCATCTGCACAGGCCGCATTTCGTAAAGCGCAACTCGCACGCCCATTTGCGCGATTTGCCACGCCGCTTCGGAGCCAGCCAAGCCGCCGCCAACCACGATTATTTCATTTGAGTTATTATCCATAAATCTGATTTACTGCCTTGCACATGTTAGGTCGAGGTCGTTATACTGCGTTTGACAAACAAATATTTTGTGGGGATTTTATGCAAGCTAAATTTTCGCCGTCTGATGCAGCAATATCTATATTTGGTTTTATTAAAGCCAACCCGCAATTTACATACCGTTATATTGCGATTTCGGCGGTTGTTGGTTTGTTAAATTCATTTGCGCTCGCTGCCGCTGGTTTATTTGCCTTTTTGGAACGCTTTACAGAAATATCAAAAGGCAGCAGCCCGCCAAGTTCAAGCGAAATGATGGCCGCAGTAAATATGATAAAACTCCCGCATTTGGCAATTTTCGCGATTATTTCAACTTTCGTTACCATTTTGGTTCTTGGTATGGCGCTTCGCAAAACTGTATTGAACAAGGAAATTGGTTTTTATGGATTAAGTTGGGGAAATGATGAAAACCAACTGGGAATTGCGATGCTACAATTGGCTGGCATTTGGTTCGCTGCTTATGTTTTGGTGTTCATATTTGGCTCTTTGGTGGCGATGGTATCGCCATTTTTGGCAGTATTGTTCTTCGTAGCTTTTGTCCTGTTTATGGTCTTTTTATTGGGACGCTGCGGAATGTTTGGCGTTTATACTATCGTCAACCAAAAAGCATCACTAGCCCAAACAGCAAGAGAAACCAAAGAGCAATTTTGGTCATTTGTCGGCGCGTATTTTTTGGCTTGGGTGATTTGTTTTATCGTGGTCTTGGTTATGCAGGCTTTAACGGGGTTGGCATTGAGGCCATTGATGGGCGACGTCGGTGCAAGCGGTTACCCTACCGATTTCAAAGGGACGTTCAGCATTGGTGCAATTTTATATTTTGCACTTAATGGAGCGTTCGCTGGAGTTTTTCAATTGGCTCTTGTTTGCGTCGGTGCTTTTGCATATCACAAAATGAATGAAGCATTGCCAGCTACCATTAATCCCGCAACCAATTAGGAGGCCTAAATGGCAGGCGAATTCAAACCAACCGAGGCCGCAACATCAGTTTTCACTTTCATCAAAGCCTATCCCGCATTTGTGGCGCGCTTTGTCTTATTTTCAATAGCAGCGACTTTGCCTTGGATTATTTATTTCGTTTTTGTGTCGGGCAAAATTATTGAACATGTCGGTTTGGATGGAAGAAATTGGGAAGATATTGAGGCTTTCAGGGCGATGCTTAGCCAAATAAACGCATTGCCCTTATTGATAGCGACAGCGATTTTTTGGTTTGCACTAAGCATCGCAACCCAAGCGATGGCAATTCGCAAAACTGTTTTGAACCAAGAAACTGGCATTTTAGGGCTTGCTTGGGGCGGATTTGAAACAAGATTGTCAATTATTTGCATCATCTTTTCATTTGCACCTTTGCTTATATTTTGGCCATTGTTTAAGACTTTTGCAATCATGGCTGATGGCACAGCAAGGATCGAAGCGCTGGTCGCTCCATTGGTACTTTTTTGCATTGCATTTCTGTTTTTCATTCCATTTTTCATTTATGCGATCGGGCGTTGGGGGCTTTACGGAATTTGTGCGCTGCAAGAAAACAACTTCGGAATAAAGGCCGCAGGCAAGGTTTCCAAAGGGCGATTTTGGGTATTATTTGGTGCGTTTGCGCTAACCTATCTTATTTGGATGGTGATTTCTGGTATTTTCCAGAACCTTGGACGCGTATTGCTGGGTTTACATGATGTGGTAATAACTGATCCCACCGAATTTGCCGAATTTATGGCATTGTTTACGCCCGAATTAATAAGTAAATTCAGCGTCTATATGCTTGTATTGATGATAATTGGGGCACTAATGCATCTGGCATATATTTGCACTGGTGCATTTGCATATTTGAAAATTAAACAAGCGGAGGCTGCAAATCACGCTTTGGAGGAAACCAAATGAACAAATTTTCTGCGACCAAAGCGGCGTTCTCAATATTTGATTTTATGAAATTCAATCGGAACTTCGTATTAAAATATATTGCGTTTTATTTCTTGTTTATCGTGGCCTATTTGACGGCAATGTGGGCAATTGGCTATTTTGATCTTTTCAAAATAATGATGGAATCAGCGGCTTCGGGCAATCCAGAAGCTATGGACATAGCCGCTCTAAATCAATGGAGTGGCAGTATTGTCCCAAAAATGGGCCTAGTAATGATTTTGAGTGCGGGCGCTTGGGTCATGTATATTAGTGCAGTTTTGCGCAAAATGCTTCGAAATGAGGAAATTGGTTTTCACGGCCTTTCATGGGGCAAGGATGAAAATCGCATGGCACTTGCGTTTTTGGTTTATTTTGGCCTTTATATTGGCTTTTATCTAATGCTGGTCGTTGGCATGCTTATCGGGGGTGGCATTGCTTGGGGGCTTGGGCAAATTTCACCAATTTTGTCAGGGATAATTAGTGTGTTGATTGGCATAGGTTTTTTTTGCGCGCTATTAGCATTTATAATTCGTTTAAGCCAATTCGGGGTTTTGACCATTGCAAACCGCAAAATGGGCACGATTGATTCATTCAAAGAAACTCGCGGTAATTTTTGGTCTTTTTTTGGGGCGCATTTCATATTGTCATTCATAGTAATGCTTGTGATGTTTGTGTTATTTGCGGTTGGGGTGATGATTTATGGTAATAATCTTGGAACGCCTGGTGCGGAGAATAGTGAAACATTAACCGCGATAATGCCACAGTTTTTTGCTCTGGGCTTGATATACAGCCTTTTTGCCGGATTTGTAATGCAGGCGCAAATTTGCATTGGCGCATATGCCTATAAAGTGATGCATGAAGGCGAAGAATTACCAATCGAACCCGAAGCCACGCCGCACATTTGGCCAACTTTGGGGGAATGAGGAAGACTATCATTTCAGCATCGCCTCATCCTTTTGCAAAAAAACCTCTGAGACAGCTATAAAATCAACTGTCATCCCGGGGATCTCAGGGAAATAAATACGAGATCCCCGACAAAATCTGCGATTTTTCGGGGATGACAATGAGCTTTGTTGCGTTCGCGAAAGCGCTTTCCACGAAATTGCAATACCTCCCAAAAATCGTGGCATTATGCCGCGAAAATTCTTATTGGCTTTGCATCGGTAAAGGCATAGACTATTAGGTCGCCATGAGGCGTGGGAGGCGATATGTTAAATCAAAGCCACTACCCAGAATATTTAGTGAAAAATTGGGAGCCATTGTTTCCAAAGCAGGGCGGTCATCATTCGCGCTTTGCCATCAAAAGAAATATGGACACCCACAAAGACTGGCTAATTGCAATTGGTGGCATTGCGCTGGTTTTGGTGGTGCAAATGCTCACCATGGCTGCGATGGGGCGGCATGCAATTTGCCAATGTGGTTATTTGAAGTTGTGGCACGGCGTGTTGCGAAGTGTCGATACTTCGCAGCATTTGTTTGATTGGTATAGCTTCACCCATGTGTTGCACGGCTTTATTTTCTACTTCATTTTGAGAGTGGTTTTTCCAAAGCTATCGCTGGCTTATTCGCTTTTGGCGGCATTCGCGCTCGAAGGTCTGTGGGAAGTGCTTGAAAATTCGCAATATGCAATTGAATATTATAGATCTGGGGCGGTAGTAACTGACAAATTCGGCGACACAATGGTGAATTCATTTACCGACACTATCGTGATTTTTGTCGGATTTTACATGGCGTATAAATTACCAGTTTGGACTTCAATTGCTTTCGTCATATTTATTGAAATTATGCTCGCAGCATTTGCGCAAGGCAATTTGACGATATTATTCCTGCGAATGATGAGTGAGCTTTTTGCGCTTTTGGGCTTTGGCACGAGTAATTACCGGTAAGCCTTTAAACCTCAAAATCCGCACTTACCGGCACATGATCGCTGGCTTTCACTGCTTCGCGCTCATCACGCCAAATTTTTATTGCGCGCACTTTATCGGCGGCTTGGGGTGACAAAAGCAAAGTATCAATATGAATGCCATTATTGCGCGGCCAAGCGCCGCCTTGATAGTCCCAAAATGTGTATTGATGGCCGCGTGCATCCAAAGCCATAAATGCGTCAGTCAGGCCGAGATTTAATAATTCATGCCATTTTTGCCGCGATTTGGGGTGAAAAAGCGCGTCATTTTCCCAAGCTTTAGGGTCAAAGCAATCTTCGGCGCGCGGGATAATGTTCCAATCACCACAAATCACCATTGGCTCCTCAAATTTCAAAAGATTCGTAACATGGTTTCGCAATCGATCCATCCACGCCAATTTATAGTCAAATTTTGGCGTATCAATCGGGTTGCCATTGGGGCAATAAACACAAATCACTCGCATCGCAGTGCCATTGGGCAGGCTGATGATGCTTTCAAGATAACGCGATTGTTCGTCGCTCTCCTCATCACCAAAGGGCAGGGCGCGGCGCTCTTCTTCAATTGGGAATTTTGATAGTATCGCAACGCCATTATAGGATTTTTGACCATGTATAAGGCAATTATAGCCGAGCGCTTCAATTTCTTCAGAAGGGAATTTATGGGCTTCGCATTTAAGCTCTTGCAAACAAACCACATCGGGCCGCGCGCGGCTTAGCCAATCTAAAACATTTGGCAATCGCGCATTGACCGAATTCACATTCCAGCAGGCAATTTTCATACTGAAAAACTCATGCCACAACCACACGATGATTTGGCATTGGGGTTTATTACCCGGAAAGTTGAACCGATTAAATCGACTTTCCAATCCAATTTCGCATTTTCCAAAAATGGCAAAGACACCAAATCCACCGCCACTTTCGCGTCACCATTTTCGATTATTATATCATCTTCATTAGCATTTTGTGCAAAGCCAAATTCATACTCAAAACCCGAACAGCCACCACCATTAACCGCCAAACGGAAATATTTGCCATTTTCGCCGCTTAGTAACAGATTTTCAATTTGGGCTTTTGCGGCCTCGGTAATCGAAAAATTATGGGTGGCATTTTGCTCGGTCATTTGCAGGTTTCTCGAAATTGTCGTTAATGATAGTCAGTATATGGGGATAAACATAAAATCTTAAAGAGTTTTGTGCAATTGAATAGTTGCTTTATTAGTTTCGAAAAGTGAATTAGCAAATGGATAATGCGACATCTTCCAATTTGGCCAAATATGCCTCACTGCCAAGCCAATCGCGCGGACGCCGTTATGCC
Source organism: Hyphomonadaceae bacterium (assembly GCA_009773395.1). GTDB lineage: Bacteria > Pseudomonadota > Alphaproteobacteria > Caulobacterales > Aquidulcibacteraceae > Pseudaquidulcibacter. The sequence goes on from WRPI01000002.1 coordinate 331,372, forward strand.
GAGCCTGAAAGCCTTACCCGCACGCCATTTGAGCGTGATAGAGACCGAGTAATTCACTCAAGCTCTTTCAGGCGGCTAAAAGGCAAAACCCAAGTATTTGTTTCGCATGAAGGCGACCATTATCGCACCCGCTTGACCCACTCGCTCGAGGTCGCACAAATTGCGCGCTCAGTCGCGCGGCGCTTGGGTTTGAATGAAGATTTATCCGAAGCCTGCGCATTGTCACACGACCTTGGCCACCCGCCTTTTGGCCATACTGGCGAAGACGTATTGCAAGAAAAAATGAAAGCCTATGGCGGGTTTGATCATAATGCCCAAACCATACGCGTAGTCACAAAAATCGAACAAATTTACCCCAATTTTGACGGCATAAACCTTTCATGGGAAACTTTAGAAGGCACTGTCAAGCATAATGGCCCATTGATAAAGAACGCGCAAGAATACAAAAACCTTGCCCCAGTGTGGCGCTCTATCAATGATGGTTTTGATTTAATGCTAACTTCATGGGCCTCAGTTGAAGCCCAAGTTGCGGCAGTTGCCGATGATATTGCCTATAATAATCACGATCTTGACGATGGCCTTCATGCTGGCATTTTTACAATTGATGATGTTGCAAGTGAAGTCCCATGGGTTGGCGAAGTATTTGAACAAGTCGCCAAAACCTATCCTAAAATTTCGGCAACTCGAATTCGCGGCGAAGCCATAAGGCGCTTAATCGGCGCTTGGGTCAATGATTTGGTCACAACCAGCCAAGCCCGCCTCGCGCACCACAAACCCGAATGCGCCGATGATGTGCGCAATCTTGACGATGCAGTAGTGGCATTTTCGGATGATATGTTGGCAAAGGCCGGCACTTTGCGCAAATTTCTATACGCCAAAATGTATCGCCATTGGAAAGTAAACCGCGCCAGATCGCAAGCGCGGCGAATATTGGCCGAATTATTTGATGTATTCACCAATGAACCTGATACACTGCCGCCATTATGGCAAAATGTAGATTTTACTGACACAGAACGCCTTCACCGCCACATTTGCGACTATATCGCGGGCATGACAGATGATTTTGCAATTGATGAACACCGTCGATTATTCAATCTTGACAGGTTCTTGTGACAAATTGCTGGAAATTTAATGCAAATCGCATCAAAAACCTGCCTCAGATTCAGCGAATCATCGCTTAATTTGTTACAATTTTATGAAACCCATAGGTCGGAGCTTTAATATGTCACAAAATCACCGCGATCCCTTTGATGATTATGAGGACGATGATGGTGCCGACTATCTGACTTTTGACGCCCGTGACGAAGAAGAGGGCGGAAGGCGTGGCCCAATTATCCTCGCAGCAATTGTATTATTGATGGCGGTTTTTGGCGCTATTTTGTGGGTATATTTTGTTGGTGGTAAACAGGATGACGCTGCACCACCTGCAATTGAGGCCAGCTCCCAAGAATATAAAGAGGCGCAAGTGAATGAATTGCCGCCAGTCACCAACGAAGTTGGCAATAGTGTCTATGGCACGTCAACTGGCGCTGAACCAGCTCCGCTTGAAGTTGAAGCAATTGGCGCAACCGAAGCCCCAATCGTGGCCGCCAGCGCCGTTGCGCCGCCAGCCCCCGCCAAAGCTGCGCACACCAATACAGCGCCACCACGCCCAACCGCAACCGCCAGTGCGACACCAAAGCCTAAGCCAGCGGTAAAGGTTGCGGCAACTACACCAGCCGCTACGCCAGCACCAAAAGCTGCGCCAAAAGCGGCGGCGACCCCTGCCACGCCTAAAGCAAAAACTACCAGCAGCAGTGGCAATGGGTCATTTTCGGCGCAATTGGGTTCATTTCCAGACCGTGCTTCAGCGGATAGAGCCGCCGCCACTTATTCGAATTATACCCCAGCAACTATTGCGGTTGTGCCAGCTAATCTTGGTGCCAAGGGAACTTGGTATCGCGTGCGAGTAGTGGGTCTAAATTCTCGTGGCGACGCAGTGGATTTCTGCGCCACAGTTAAAGCTAGTGGTCAACAATGCATTCCTTCGAATTGATATGAATTTTGCCAAAGGAGCAAGCGCTTGAGCCTTGCATGTATTATTGATGTTGCGGGAACTAGCCTTTCCAAAGACGAAATCGCGTTTTTCAAAGACGCGCAGCCTTGGGCATTTATTTTGTTCGGGCGCTCGTGCGCAAATCCAGATCAAATACGGGCGCTAACTAGTGAAATCCGTGGGGCATTGGGCCGTGATTGTCTGATTTTTCTAGATCAAGAAGGCGGGCGGGTGCAACGCTTGAAGCCGCCACTGTGGCCGCAATGGCCGACTTATAGCCTTTATGGCGCAATTTATGAAACCCACCCTGAACAAGCGCGCGAAGCTGCATATTTGCATCACCGCCTTATCGCCCATGAGCTTCGCGCAGTTGGCATAGACGCCGATTGTGCCCCCTGCCTTGATTTGGCAATTGAAGGCGCACATTCGGTTATTGGCGATCGGGCTTTTTCGGCTAATCCCGAAATAATCGCGGATTTGGGTCGCCATTCCATGAATGGCTTGCATGATGGCGGCGTTACCAGTGTGATTAAGCACATTCCGGGGCATGGTCGCGCCAATGCCGATAGTCACCATGAATTGCCAATTGTTACCGAAGGCCATAATCAATTGGCCGCCGATTTTGCGCCATTCAAGGCTCTAAACGATGCGCCAATGGCAATGACCGCCCATGTGAAATATACGGCTTATGATGCAGTGGATTGCGCGACGACTTCGGCCAAAATTATCAATGAAATTATTCGCGGTGAAATGGGTTTTGATGGCCTCTTAGTAAGTGACGACATTTCAATGAAAGCACTTAGCGGTAGCAACCGCGAGAAAGCTGCGGCTTGTTATCGGGCAGGGTGCGAAATACCAGTTTTGTGCAATGCTTCACTTGAAGATAGGCAAGATTTTGTCGCCGCTTGTATTCCTTTGGCTGGCAAAGCCCAGGCGCGCGCCGAAGCCGCTGAAGCAATTGCCCGTAAACCAATTGCTGAATTTGATTTAGCACTGAATTGGGCGCGTTTTGCCGAATTGACCCGTATAAAATCAAGCGCGGAAATAAGTTTCGACCCAACTGAGCGCAGATAGCCATGAAAAATGGCGACCAACCCGAATTAGTAATAAATGACGAGCATGAAAATACGGCTTTAATTCTCGATCTTGATGGTTTTGGCGGGCCACTGCATTTACTGCTTAGCCTTGCAAAAGAGCAAAAAGTCGATTTGCTGCGGATTTCAATTTCAAAATTAGTGGATCAATATTTGGCATTTGTGCAAATTGCCAAACGCGAACGCATAGATTTGGCCGCCGATTATTTGGTGATGGCGTCATGGCTTGCTTATTTGAAATCACGAATGTTATTGCCAAAAACCGAAATCAAAAATGACGAAATGTCACCGCAATTGCTTTCATCCCATTTGGCTTGGCGCTTGAAAAGATTGGAAGCCATGCGAATTGCTGGCAATAAGGTGTTGGATTTACCGCAAATAGGGCAAGATATTTTTGTGCGCGGTGAAGTCGATGAAACGTCTAATCAATCACTGGCTTTGTTTGATGCCGATTTATTGGAATTGCTGCAAGCCTATTGCGCCAAACGCAATATTAGCAAACAAAAAGTCCATAAAGTTCAGCCTTGGGCGGTATATTCACTTGAAGAAGCGCGGGTAAATTTGAAAAATAAATTATCGGCAGACGGTGCGTGGCATGATTTGGCGCGTTTTGTGCCGAAAGAAAGCGCTTTGGCCAAGAAACCGACAACTTCTTCATATTACGCCAGCCTTTTGGCAGCGGGGCTTGAAATGGCAAAACAAGGCGATTTGCAAATTCGCCAAATCGCGACATATGATAATCTTTATTTGAAAAAAACCTAAAATGGCCGACGAGGACTTCAACGAAACCGATATTTACAACGCAGTTCGGGCAATTGCGCGTAAAAAAGACGTGCTCGATTTGGCAGATGCCGCCGACGCGTTGTCGCACGGCGTTGATGACGGCGAGCGTATGGTTGAAGCGCTTTTATTTGCAAGCCAAATCCCAATGCGCGCGCAAGAAATTGCGGCACGTTTGGGCAATATTGAAAATGTTGGTGATGCATTGGCGCGCCTTAAACGCCGCTATATTGGGCGCGGTGTAACCTTGGTTGAAGTCGCTGGTGCGTGGCGTTTTCAAACTGCGGTTGATTTGGCTGAAGTGCTTGCCGAGCATAAAACCGACCCCAAAAAATTATCGCGCGCGGCGTTGGAGACTCTGGCGATTATTGCCTATCACCAGCCTTGCACCCGCAGCGAAATTGAAGAAATTAGGGGCGTGAGTGCGGGCCGTGGCACATTAGATTTATTGATCGAGCTTAAATGGGTGCGCCCCGCCGCGCGCCGCAGATCCCCCGGCAAACCTTTGACTTATCGCACCACAGATGGGTTTTTGGCGCATTTTAACCTTGCGGGCCTTGATGATTTACCGGGAAAAGCTGAATTGCAAGCACAAGGGCTTTTAAGCGCGAACTTGCCCAAGGATTTTGAAGTGCCTAAGCCCAGCGAAGCGGCTTTTGATGCCGACCTGGACGAGCGCGCCCAAAATGGCGAGAGCGACCATAATTTCGCCATTGATTTTTTTGAGGATTGAAATTTGTTGTGCTTGCGCGAAATTGTGGTTGCTGTGCAAAATTACCCCCCAGTCTCGCTTTCGCTCGACAGCCCCCCTATAAATAGGGTGGCGGCTTAGTGTCGTGGATTGAAAAAGCCTCCTCCCTGATTTTAGGGGGGTGCCAAGCGTAGCGCAGGCCGGGGGTATCAAGCCTAGCTGAGCATGTTTGGCAGCCATAGTTAGTGATTTGTAATTCGCTATACTCACAAATATGCTTTCATGATTTCGCCTTTTGATATAAAGACTGAGCAGATTTTGAAATCTTAGCCCAAATTGGAGAAATTCATGCACGCCCCAGGTTTACCAGGTTTATTGCTTATCTTATTGGTTGTATTAGTATTTTTCGGTGGTAGAGGAAAACTGTCAGGAATGATGACTGATTTGGCCCAAGGCATAAAGGGTTTCAAAAAGGGACTTCAAGACGAAGAAACCCCAGTCAATGGCACACCGCGCGTAAATGATGCCAATACGATTGATGCAAATGTGGTTAGCAAAGACAAAGTCGAAAGTTAGCGCAACCAATTTTTGAAGTTCGGAGTATTTAATGGGGTCTGAAGTAGGGTTCAGTGAATTGCTGCTGATAGGCGTGGTTGCGCTTTTGGTAGTTGGCCCCAAGGAATTGCCAGGGCTTGCGCGCAAGCTTGGCGTGTTCGTTAAGAAAATGCGCGGAATGGCAATGGATTTTCGCCATAGTTTCGACGATTTGGCGCGCCAAGCCGAACTTGATGATTTGCGTAAAGAAATCCAGGAAATTCGCGCCCTTAACCCAATGAATGCGATTAAAGACGAAGTAAATAAGGCCTTCATTATGGGTGAAGAAACTTATAGTTCCAAACCCCTTACCAAAGCAGACACTATGTCCAAGGAAGCGAAAATCGCGCAAAAAATTGCCGAAACTGAAGCTCGCAAAAAGGCCGCCGAAATTGAACCGCTTTTAGACGAGGCAACACCAATCAAAAAGTCGCGCAAGCCACGCAAGAAAAAAGCCGAAACCGCTCAAAATGCTGAAATCGTGGAAGCTGCAAATTGACCAAAAACCTCCCCCAATTATCCAATCAAGAAATCAAGCTACAGGCCGAAGAAGAACGCCTGAAGGCCGAGGAGGAGCGCATAAACGAAACTGCGGCTCCTTTGATGGAGCATTTAATTGAATTGCGTAATCGCTTATTTTGGAGCGTTTTGACAATTGTAATTGCGGTGGTGTTTTGTTTTGCATTCTCCCGCCAGATTTTTGAATTTCTGCTGATTCCCTATAAAGAAGCGGCAATTTCGATTAAAGGCGCAGAAGCATTGGGCAATTTGCAGCTTATATTTACCGCGCCGATGGAATCGTTTTTCGCAATGCTTGATGTTGCGATATTTGGTGGGCTTTGTTTGTCCTTCCCCATCATAGCTTGGCAAATGTATCGCTTTATTGCCCCCGGCCTCTATAGCCATGAGAAAAATGCGTTTTTGCCCTTCCTATTGATGGCCCCAGTGTTGTTCACTGCTGGCGCGGCAATGGCATATTATGTGGCGATGCCAATGGTTATGCAATTTTCATTGCGTCAGGAAATTGTTGCGGGAATTGGCGGCATAGATGTTTCTTACCAAGGCAAAGTATCCGAATATATCCAAATGATAACTACATTGGTTTTGGGTTTTGGCGTGTGTTTCCAAATCCCAGTGGTGCAATTATTATTGGGCCGCGCCGAATTGGTAAGTTCAGATTTTTGGATAAAATCGGGCCGCTATGCGATTTTGGCCATAGTTACGGTTTCAGCATTTGTCACACCGCCCGATATTATCAGCCAGCTATTGATGTCCTTGCCACTGGTAATACTTTATTATTCTGGTGCATGGCTGGTGAAATTGGGTGAGAAGAAACGGGCGAAAGTCGAAGCAATTTAACGCCGTTTCCCGCGCCTTACGCCTTTTGGAAATGAGCTTGGCCCACGTCTGAAATCGCGACCAGTTTTCATGCGGCCTTTTGGTGCTGGGCCTTTTTTGGGGTCGGATACCATATCAAACATAAGGCCACCTGAAATTGGCGTGGCTTCGAGCAGGCGAACTTGCACTCGCATACCCAATTGCCACCTGTCGCCTGAATATTGGCCAATAAGGGTTGCGGCACCTTCGTCCAAAAAGAAATACTCATCGCCCAAATGTGAAACGGGAACCAGCCCGTCACCCATGGTTTCATCAAGGCGCACAAATACCCCAAAATTGGTTACGCTGGTTATACGGCCTTCAAAAATAGCGCCCACGCGGTCAGATAAATATGCCGCCAAATACCTATCGGTTGCGTCTCGTTCGGCGGCCATTGCGCGGCGTTCAAGATCCGAGATTTCGCGTGCGATATTTTGCAGCTCGGTTTTAGCGGGTGCTTGGCTTTCATAATTATTGCCGCCAAGTTCCAAAACGTCAATCAAAGTGCGATGCACAGTCAAATCGGCATAACGGCGAATTGGTGAAGTGAAATGCGCATATTTGTGTAATTGTAAGCCGAAATGCCCAATATTATTAACATCATAAATCGCCTGGGCCTGCGAGCGCAGCACCATTTCATTTATGGTTTGAAAGTTTTCGCCTTCCTTGGCGATTTCCAAAATCCGATTGAAGCGTTTTGGCGTCGCCACTTCGCCTTTGGTCCATTTGATGTTCAAAGTCGCAAGAAAATCACCCAGCGCCGCGATTTTAGTTTCGCTTGGCCTATCATGGACCCGAAAAATCAAGGGTTTGTGCTTGTTTTCAATTGCCGTGGCCGCGCAAACATTGGCGAGAATCATAAATTCTTCAATCAATTTATGGGCATCAAACCGCTCTTTGGTGGTTATGCTTTCGACTTTGCCATTTTCGCCCAAGACAATTTTGCGCTCATTTGATTCAATTTCCAGCGGAATTCGTGATGCGCGTTCAATTTTAAGTGCTTCATAGGCGGCCCAAAGTGGCTTTAATACGTTCTCCAAAATCGGCGCAGTTTGCTTGGTCAGTTTTCCATCGATCGCCGATTGTGCGTCATGGTAGCTTAGGCTTGCGACCGATTTCATCAAGCCACGGCAAAATTCAAACCCCTGCAAAGTGCCGTGCTTATCAACGCGAATTTCAACCGCCAAACATGGCCTTACCTCATTCTCACCCAAAGAACATAAATCCGCAGACAAGCGAAATGGCAACATTGGCACAACACGGTCGGGAAAATAAACCGAATTGCCGCGCATTCTTGCGCCATTATCAAGCGCAGTATTGGGGCGCACATAATGGGCGACATCGGCAATTGCCACCATAATAATATGCCCGCCATTCGCGCTCGGTCTTGCATAAACTGCATCATCATGGTCACGGGCATCTTCAGGATCAATAGTGACAAATGGAATTTCGCGTAAATCTTTGCGATATTCGAGCGAGCATGTTAGGGCGGCTTCTGCCTCTTTTTCCTCCGCCGTGCTAAATCCAATTGGGATATTATGCGCTGCGATTGCCAAGATAGACGCAGATTTCGGGTCTGCGACATTGCCAAGCACGTCAATAATTTCGCCTTTGCGAATGCCTTGCCCACGATTTGGCAATAGGCGCAAACTAACCAAATCGCCATTTTTTGCTTTGCCCAAATGTTGCGGCATAACCATAATTTCGAACTTGGTTTTGCGATCTGCTGGGATAATTCGCCCAACTTCTTGCCCCGTTTCAATATGCAACACACCGAATATCTTACTGACTTCAACACCAAGTCGTTTAATGACTTTGATTACGAATTGGCCGTCTTCCGCGTTATCGCTTTTTTGTGCAATGCCGACAAATCTTTCATTAATTCCAACCGCGCCACCTCCCGCACTTCGGGATGAAGTTTGCACCAAATATTTCTCGCCAATTGGCCCATCTTCGCCAATTTGTTTGGCCCATAAATCGCCATGCTCATCAATTTCAACGGCTTGAAAAATGCCTGATTTCGGCGGCGCGCCGGCTGCACTTACATCGCGGCGCTTTTTCATTGAAAGCTCACCTGAGCCATCAAGTTCACGCAGCAAGCTATTCAATATTCGCCTATCTTCGCCTTTAATTCCAAACGCAGCAACGATTTCGCGTTTGGTTGCCATGCCGCCACGCGTGCCCAAAAATGCCAAAAGTGATTTTTTATCAAGTGCGGGGGAGGGCGCGCTTGCATGTTTATGGCGTTTTTTGATGATTTTTTTGCTCACTTAATTTGTCGTTACCTTCTATTTCGCCTTTTTAGCGGCGGGTTTTTTAGTGGTTGGCTTTTTGGCTGCAGGCTTTTTGGCGGCAGGTTTCTTTGCTGCCGCGCGTTTGAATTTGCCTTTTTTGGCAGGGCCAAGCGCCGCTCGTGCCGCCAATAATCCCAATGCGATTTCGAGCGTCAAAGCGTCTTGCGTCACATCTTTTGGTAAAGTCGCATTGGTCATGCCATCGGTGACATACGCACCATAGCGTCCGCTCATCAACTTAATCGCAGCCTCGGTTTCGGGGTTTGTGCCAAGCTCTTTCAGTGCAGCAGGCGCGCTCCGTCCACCCTTAAATCCGCCTTCGCGTTTTTGCGCCAAAAGCGCAACTGCATGGTTGAGGCCAATTTCAAAAACATCATTAGAATCAGCTAGATTGGCGTATGTCCCGTCATGCAATATGAAGGGACCAAAACGGCCAAAATTGGTAATTATTTCCTTGCCATCTTCGGGGTGATTGCCAATTACGCGCGGCAAATTCAAAAGCATCATTGCGCGTTCGAAATTCATTTCGTTCACGGTCCAATTTTTAGGAATTGAAGCGCGTTTTGGCTTTTCTTTTGAGCCTTTTTCTGGATTTTCGCCCAATTGGACATAATTACCAAAACGGCCATTGCGCAAACTAACCGATAATCCAGTTTCGGGATCTATTCCCAATTCTTGGGTGTCGCCATTCATATTTTCGGCATCGCCATTTTCGCCAGCATTGCCCAATTTGCGAGTAAATTTGCATTCGGGGTAATTGGAACAGCCAGTGAATGAGCCAAAACGGCTTAATTTCAAACTCAAAACCCCATCGCCGCAACTTGGGCAGGCGCGCGAGCTTTTTCCGTCAATATTCGGGAATAAATAGCCCGCCATTTTTTCGTTTAGCGCGTCAATAACTTGGGTAATTCGCACTTCGGCAATATCGTCTATGCCTTGGTTGAAATCGATCCAAAATTCACGCAATAATTGTTTCCAATTGAGATCGCCCGCCGAAACCAAATCCAGTTTTTCTTCTAAATCGGCAGTGAAATCATATTGCACGATTTTGCCAAAAAAGCTCTCGAGAAAGCCAATAACCAAGCGCCCTTTTACTTCGGGGTGGAAGCGGGCTTTTTCGAGCCGCATATATTCGCGGTCCTGCAAAACGCTCAAGGTTGAAGAATAGGTGGAAGGGCGGCCAATGCCGATTTCTTCCATTTTCTTCACCAAAGTCGCTTCGGAATAGCGTGGTGGCGGCTCGGTGAAATGTTGGGTTTCGGCTATTTCATCGACTTTTACTGCATCGCCGACCACAAGTTTTGGCAATTTTGCGTCTTCATCATCGGCTTCGTCGTCTTTGCCTTCTTGGTAAAGCGCGTAATAACCATCAAATAATATTACTTGGCCGGTGGCGCGAAGCGTGGTTTTGCCATCATTGGCTTCCATATCAATTGTGGTGCGTTCAATTATTACTTGCTCCATTTGGCTCGCCATAGTGCGCTTCCAAATAAGCTCATAAAGGCGCGCCATATCGGGCTCTAGCCGCAATGATTTTGGCTCGCGCATTATATCAGTTGGGCGAATTGCTTCATGGGCCTCTTGCGCGTTTTTGGCTTTGACCGAATAAAAACGTGGTTTTTCTGGCACATATTTATCACCAAATTTGCCCCCAATTGCCTCACGAACCGCATTCATCGCGCCTATATCCATGCTGACGCCATCTGTTCGCATATAGGTGATAAGGCCGACAGTCTCGCCGCCAATATCGACACCTTCATACAAGCGCTGCGCCACGCTCATGGTGTGTTTGGTGTTAAAACCAAGTTTGCGCGCGGCTTCTTGTTGCAAAGTGGAGGTGGTAAATGGCGGCGGCGGATTGCGCTTGACGGGCTTGGCTTCGACCGATGCAACTTTATACGAAGCGCCGCGCACCAAATCGGCGGCGGTTTTTGCACTTGCGGCATTTGGTAAATCATATTTGCCAAGTTTTTTGCCATTCAGCGTAATAAGGCGCGTGGGAAATTTAATGCTTTCTTTGGCTTGGCCTTTGCCTTCAATGGTCCAATATTCGGTGGTGATGAAAGCTTCAATTTCCTGCTCACGCTCGACAACCAGCCTTAAAGCCGCAGATTGCACGCGGCCCGCAGAACGCGCCCCGGGCAATTTGCGCCACAAAACTGGCGATAATGAAAAGCCCACCAAATAATCAAGCGCGCGGCGCGCCAAATAAGCGTCCACCAATTCTTGATTTATTTCACGCGGATTTGCCATGGCCTCAAGCACGGCGGGCTTGGTGATGGCATTAAAAGTAACGCGCGAAACCGGCACTTTGGCTAATAGTTTTTTATCACGCAAAACTTCGATTATATGCCAAGAAATCGCTTCGCCCTCTCTATCAGGGTCGGTCGCGAGAATTACGGCTTCGGATTTCTTTACCTTGTCGGCAATGTCTTTAATGCGTTCCTTGCCGCGCCCATCGGCTTCCCAATGCATTGCAAAATCGCGTTCAGGCTCAACCGAGCCGTCTTTCGAAGGCAAGTCCCGCACATGGCCAAAACTGGCAATTACTTCATAACCATTGCCCAAATATTTATTAATGGTCTTGGCTTTGGCAGGTGATTCAACGATTACTAATTTCATGGATTATTTCTATGCAAAGTTCCCAAGTTTTGCCTTGGGGCTTTAAGGGCAACTTTGTCAATAGAATGAAACTTAGCATTTGTGCAAATGGAATTGCATTATTGGCGGAATTGCGCAAAAATGTATATTTGTTCGGCGGCTATGGCGCGAACCAACTGCAAGTAAAATTTGACACTGAATATGGGGCAAAAGGAAACCAATGTTTTACGGAGCAAAACCAAAGCAAAACCAATAATGCAATTGAAAACTCTTTTGGAAAATCCAGATCTGTGACCCGAAATATGATTATTAGGGAGCCGTTTTGATGGGACTTTATAATGAACTAATCGTGGAAGACCCTGACCTAGGCAAATTTGATATACAATTCAAGTTTGGTGAACTGTGGTTATATAAATATAAAATAGGCGATTGCCTAAGACTGGCTGACAGTCAAATGGGACTTAAGCACGGTGTTTATATTGCGTCTGGAATAGCAAATATCTCAGGTACGTATTATTATTTCAAGATAACATTTAGAGACGCTATAATCATAAAATATGAGCAAATAAGTGAATCGGAATATGATATATTGGTATTTTCGGAGCGCAATTTATGATTGCAATAATTAGAGATTAAATTTCGATATTTCGGTGAAAGTTCGTTAATTACAAAACCAAAGGTAAGAACCAATAATGCAATTGAAAACATCTCTGGGAAAATGAAAAATATTGATGAATTAGAGTTTCTATTAGGTGCGCAAATTGAAGAAATATCGTTTGTTGCAGACTATGTCGAATTGAAAAATGAATTTGGGATAATTCGACTGCTTGGGTTCACCGAATTGACTGTAGCTGGATGCCAAATCGCGGATGGCGACGACCAGTTTGAACACGAAATTCGCAAGCTCATAGGCGCTACTTTGACTTGTTTTCAATTTGTTGAAGATGAGGTGGTGCAGGTTTTGCTTTCCAATAATGTTATCGCCAAGTCCACATCCAAAGGATTTGAAATCATGCACTTCGTTTATAGCAAGACCGGACAAGTCCTGGTGTGGTAGCGTGTAGGTGATGAGATATATCAGATTAGTTGAAATAGAGGCCGCAATTAACTACCTCACACTCGAAACCCTATTCCCACTCGTCATAACCGCGCGACCTTCAAGTTCAAGTTCCACTATAATCGCAGCAATTGTGCGCCAAGGAAGTGATGTTATTTCACATAATTCATCAATTGAAATTGGGGTGGGGGATAGTAGGACTTCGATTTGTTTTATGGTGTTTGCGCTGGCTTCAATTGGTGCGGCATTGCCATAAATGCCTTTACCTTCAGGCTCGGCAACCCTTCCGAAGCCTTGCAAACAGGCATGCACATCGGCGGCATTTGTTACCAAATGTGCGCCTTGTTTAATCAGCCCGTTGGGGCCGGCGGCGCGTGGATCCAAGGGTGAACCCGGCACAGCCATAACTTCACGGTTTTGTTCAAGGGCAAAACGCGCGGTTATGAGTGAGCCTGATTTTTCTTCGGCCTCGGTAATGATAACGCCCGAACATAGGCCAGAGATTATGCGGTTACGGCGCGGAAAATCGCGCGCGGTTACTTCGGCATTGAGAGCATTCTCCGAGACCACAAGGCCGATTTCTTTGATATTGTGATATAATTCAGCGTGTTCGGCGGGGTAAATATGATCAATGCCGCCCGCGAGCACTGCGATTGTGCCAGTGCTTAGTGCCGCTTTGTGCGCTGCGCCATCAATGCCGCGCGCAAGACCCGACACCACCACATAGCCCATTGCACCAAGCCCCGCGCTTAATACACGGGCAATGCGAATGCCAATTGCCGAGGCATTACGCGCGCCAACAATGCCCACCATCGGTTTTTGCAAAAGTGACAAATTGCCAATAACGCTTATGACAGGTGGAGGCGGGGCAATTTGCGCAAGATTATTGGGGTATTCATCGTCAATAACTCGCAACATTTTGCCACCGAATTGTTGAGTGGCGGCAATTTCATTTTGAATATCTTCCAACGCGGGGATTCTGTATTTTTGCGCGCCGCTTTTGGTGTTGAAGCGTGGCACGGCATCAAGCGCGGTTTTGGCGTCGCCAAATTTTGCCAAAAGGCCAAAAAAAGTTACAGGCCCAATGCCTTCGGTGCGGGCAAGGCGCAGCCAATGCACAAGGTCGTTATTCTTGCTCAAGTTGCAGTGGTTTCGGTGGCGTCTTTTTTTGCGCCGATTTTAGGTTCAGTGCCGGCCATTAGGCGCTTGATATTGTCCTTATGGCGAACATAAATCAAAATACTCATCACCGCGATTGCACCAATTGCTATCGGGCTGGCGTGAAATGCAAATGCGATGAATGGGGCCAAGACGGCTGCAATCAAAGCGGATAATGATGAAAATCTGAAAACAAATGCGGCGGCAAGCCATGTGAGCCCACAAGCAATGCCGACTGGCCAAATGCCAAAAAACAAAGTGCCGAAAAATGTCGCAACGCCTTTGCCTCCCTTAAAGCCAAGCCAAATAGGAAAACAATGGCCCAAGAATGCCGCAGCACCCGCGATAAAGCCGATGTCGGAATTGTAAAAATGGCGAAAAATCAATAATGCGATGCCTGCTTTTGCGCCGTCCAAAATCACGGTGGCTAAGGCAATGTCCTTGCGGCCCGTGCGCAAAACATTGGTGGCACCAATGGACTTTGAGCCAATATCGCGAATGTCACCAAGCCCTGCGGCTTTGGTTAGAACCAAGCCAAATGGGATTGAACCCAATAAATAGCCGCCGCCGATTGCCAAAAATAAAGCCAAATAATCCACGGCAAATCCCCTTTATCGCACAACACCAGTTTCGATGTCATATAGTTTTGCGCCATTTACAAAAGTTTGCAAGACTTTGCCTTGAAATAGCCTGCCATCAAAAGCTGCATTTTTGGATTTGGAAAAAGTTTGGCTGGCATCAAAGCGGTGGGGATAGCCTAAATCGACGACAATCAAATCCGCAGGCGCGCCAATTTGGATTTTGCCTTGCGCCAGACCCAAAATAGCGGCGGGATTTGCCGTCAAGGGCTTGATGATTTCCAATAATTCAAGATTGCCCGCATGATACAGCGTCAAAGCGGCTGGTAATAATGCTTCCAAAGCGCTCGAGCCAAAGGCGGCTTCATCAAATGGCAAGCGCTTTTCTTCGGGTGGGCGCGGGTCGTGGCCTGAAACGATGACATCAATTATGCCGTCTTTAATGGCCTTAATAAGCGCCAATCTGTCGCTTTCACTGCGCAGTGGCGGGTCGAGTTTGGCGAAAGTTCGATAATCGCCAATGTCATTATCATTGAGGCATAAATTATGAATATTCACCGATGCAAAAACATCAAGCCCATGGCCTTTGGCAGTTTCAATTAGCGGTATAGTATTCTTGCTTGAAACCATATCGAGCAGCAATTTCGCGCCAGTTGCCGCCGCAAGTGAAATATCGCGATTGGCAAAAATGGTTTCGGCGCTTGAAGAAATGCCGCCCAGCCCAAGCCGTGCCGCCAATTCGCCTTGCGCAACCACGCCGCCTTTGGCGAGCCATGGATCTTGTGGCCTTGCGGCAATGAGGGCATCAAAAGTGCATGAATAGGCCAAAAGCCGTTGCATGACTTTGGTGTCTTTAATTGCACCATAGCCATTTGCGAACATGATTGCGCCCGCTTGCGCCATTAGGCCAATTTCGGCCATTTGCTCGCCAGCTAGGCCCTTGGTTAAGGCGCCGCATGGCAAGACTTTGGCGAGGCAATAATCACGGCCACGGCGTTTGATGAAATCAACTTTACTGGCATCATCAATGCATGGGTTTGTGTCGGGCTGCACCACAATTGTAGTAATGCCGCCCGATACCGCAGCATAACCTGCCGAGCGCAAAGTTTCGCGGTGTTCTTCCCCCGGCTCACCAGTTGAAACTCTCATGTCAATAAGGCCGGGCATCAAAACGTGGCCATCGCAATCAATGATTTCGCATTGATATTCTTCGGTTAATTCGTCACCAATTCCCACAATGACGCCTTCATTGACCAAAACCTGAGTTTTTCCGTCAAAGTCGCTGGCAGGGTCAATTACGCGGGCATTGGTAAAGATTTTCATGTTATTCATCATTGCGGCCATAACTGGCCAAAGCCTCTAAAATTGCCATGCGCATTGCAACGCCTGATTCAACTTGATCGGGGATAAGTGAGATTTTTGGGTCATCGGCAATGTCACTGTCGATTTCAACACCTCGGTTCATTGGGCCAGGGTGCATTACCATTACATTGGGCGATGCTGCCTTTAGTTTTTCGCGGTCGATACCAAAAAAGCGGAAATATTCGCGCGGGCTTGGCAAAAACCCGCCTTCCATACGCTCAAGTTGCAAACGCAGCGCCATCACTACGTCAACGCCTGCAATGCCTGTTTCCAAATCGTTGAAAACTTCAACCCCCCAATTTTGCACTTCAAACGGCAAAAGGGTTGGTGGCGCGATCAAGCGAACCCTTGCGCCAAGCATATTAAGCAGCGCAACATTGGAACGCGCGACGCGGGAATGCAAAATATCACCGACAATTGCGATTTTAAGGCCCTCAATGCGGCCAAATGAGCGTTTAAGCGTTAGCGCGTCAAGAAATGCTTGGCTGGGGTGTTCGTGCTTGCCATCGCCAGCATTTATTACTGAGCAGGATACTTTGCGTGATAATAATTGCACCGCGCCAGATGAAGCATGGCGCACAACCAATAAATCTGGGCCCATTGAATTAAGGGTCGCCGCAGTGTCGAGAAGTGTTTCGCCTTTAAGCACGCTTGAATTGCGCACTGACATATTAACAACATCGGCGCCCATGCGTTTACCGGCAAGCTCAAAACTCGCAAGCGTGCGGGTGGAGTTTTCAAAAAACAAATTAACCAGCGTCCGCCCTTGCAGGGTTTTCAGCTTTTTTTCGCGCGATACACAAAAAGGAAGGAATAATTCCGCCCGCTCAATAAGCTCAAGTGCCTCGAGACGATTAAGGTCGGAAATTTGCAACAAATGCCTGTGGGCAAATGGCGCGCGGGAAGTGGGTTCTTGCAATATGTTCACAAGCCCAAGCTGTTAAAGCTATTTTTGCGTTTCGGCAAGGGGGGAATGTTTTGGGTGAAAATTTTATGAGGATGGAATTTCAGACAGATGGCGCGGTAAGTCCATTTTTTCGTGAAGGATTCTTACAATTTCAATGGTGCTTCTTTTTTTCGTGAAATGAATTTGTCAAAGTCAAACGGTTGCGCGGGGCCACTTTCTTCGCCTTCAATCAGTGCTTCTCTCAGTTTTTGAATTTTTAATTCATGTTCCTCCAAAAGCCTTAGCCCCGCCCTGACAACTTCGCTGGTTGAACTAAAGCGCCCGTTGTTGACTTGGAAATCAACAAATTGCGAAAAATGTGCGCCCAGACTTATCGAAGTATTCTTGTTCATAGTGGCTCCTAATTACCGAATAATAATATTTATTGGTATAGTGTCAATCGAAATTTGGCTTGAAATAATCAATTTCTTAAGCGCTTTGCTATGCATTCAACCCCGCAATCTATCCAAAACCCCTTGCAAAACAAATGCGGCGGCGGCGCTATCGACTTTTATCGCGCGGTTTTTACGGCTGACATCAGCGTCAATCATTTGCCGTTGCACGGCACTGGTTGAAAGCCGCTCGTCCGCCATCAATATCGGCACATCGCGCAAAGCGGCGAGATTACGGGCAAAGGCGCGGGCGGCTTGGGCGCTTGGCCCTGATGTTCCGTCCATATTGATGGGGTAGCCGACCACGACCGCGATACATTCTTTGGCATCAAAAATTTTGAAAACCGCCGCCGCAGTTTCACCGAATTTGCCGCGTTTGACTGCGCTTTGCGGCGAAGCAATCAAGCGAGTTAAATCCGAAACCGCAATGCCGATGTTTTTCTCGCCATTATCAATGCCCAAAAGCGCACCATTTTTGGGCGCTGTTTGCAAAAATTCGCTAAATTCGTCGAAGTTCATAATGGGCATATCGGCAATCTAAAATGAAAAGCGGCTTGCTTCAATGGGGCAAAACGGCTTTATACCCATATCATGGCCGTTTATACTATTTTGACTGACGAAGATTTGGAAACCGTACGCATTGCTTTTGGTTTGGGCGAAATTAATGTCATCAAGGGCATTGCCGAAGGCGTTCAAAATACTAATTATTATGTTGAGGCAGGTGGTGAGCGCCACATTCTGACCATTTATGAGAAAATGGTTGATGTCTCGGACTTGCCGTTTTTCCTTGGTGCAACCGAAATGGCGGCAAAATTGGGCCTGCCGACTGCAAGGCCAATTCGCACACAATCTGGAGAAATTACGCTGCAAATTGCTGGCAAAACTTGTTCAGTTTGCACTTTCTTGAACGGCATATCTCCGCGAAACCCCAATGCCACTCAAGCAAAATCTGCGGGCGCTGCATTGGCGAAATTGCATTTGGCATTGGCAGATTCTGGCCTTAACCGCAGCAATGATCTTGGGCCAAATGCGTGGCCTGTGCTTTGGGACAAATGCAAATTGGGTGCAGAGCAGCTCGAAACTGGCGTGGGCAAAGCGATTGAGGCCGATTTGGCGGATTTTGCGCAATATTGGCCCAAGGATTTGCCAAGCGGATTTATTCATGCCGATTTATTTCCCGATAATGTCTTGTTTTTGGGCAATGAAGTATCGGGTCTGATTGATTTTTATTTCGCCGCCACCGATTTTTTTGCTTATGATTTGGCGGTCATGCTAAATGCCTGGTGCTTTTTGCCGTTGGGGCGGGAATTTGATTTAACCAAAGGCCGCGCGCTGATTGCTGGTTATGAAAGCGTGCGCAAACTGAGTGATGCCGAATGTGCAGCCATCCCAATTTTGGCGCGCGGTGCTGCTTTGCGGTTTTTCCTCACACGCATGATGGATTGGTCGCGCCCCGATGATGGCTCAATTGTCACCAAAAAAGACCCGCGCGAATATTCGGCCCGATTGGCCTTTCACCGCGCGGCAAAGTCGATAATGGATTATGGGAGAGTTTGAATCTAATCTTTGGATTCAATTTTCTTTTGGGCCAATTTTTCATAAAGGCCTTTTATCGGCTGTCTCAACGCGGAATATAAAAAATACGCAAGTGCAAACGGAAGCACGACGGCAAAGAAATAAATCAAAACACTTAGGCTTTGGAAAAATATGATGAAAAAGTTTTCGAAAGCCTGGTGAATTGGCGCCAAAGCCACGCGATTAATTCCACCTCTCGAGGTTTCATAGCGTATATCCATGGTTGACATATTTACGCGACCACTAAGCACTGCGGATTGGCTCGAGGAATAATCAATTTCCGATTGCAATTCGTCGAGTCGAGTTTGCACATTCAACAAATCTCGAGCATTCAAAGTCTTGCTATTTATTTGCGCCAATAAGCGGTCACGACTAGCGATTTTATTTCGCATATGGGCAGCCACATCACGGATTTCCCCGGTTAAGTTTTCAGCGTTCGCGTGTTCCGATGTTACTTTGCCGCCGAGTTTGCCCATTTCGACGGCTCTTGCGTCGCGAAACGGCGACAGCCATTCAGGAACTGCGCGCAATTGCAGACTCGCGCCGATGCTATTTTTGTCGTCCTCGAAATTATAAGAAAGCACTTGGCATTTATCGGGGCCTGCATTTTCACAAGCTGCGCGGTCGGCGCGCATGGCAATATCAATTTTATTTATCGGCAGGGTAATGCCGATATTATACGCCAGCGCGATTCTTTGAACAGTTTCACTTGCGGCATCAGCCGACGCGTCGGCGATGCTATTCGCGCTATAGTCGGAAGGTTTACCACATGAAGCAGTGGCGATTAGGGCGACAATTAGAAAATATTTTTTCATAAACAAGTCCTTTGCGAACATGCCCCCCGTAAAGATAATTATCTTAGTTTACCGGCAGCGACAAATACCAAGCCGCCGATAGAGCCATGCGATAATGCATAAACAATGCGGCTTTTGTATGCGTAATGCGCTTGCTTCACTTAGAGAAGTGCAATTGATTGGGCTCCTAACTTGCCGCTCCAGATTTCCTCGCTTTGCGCTTGTTCCAATATTTCAACGCAATCCATACGAAAGGCGCAAAAACTAATGCAAATGGAAGTGCTGTCGAAATCAAATCAACCACCACGGCAAAGCCCGAGACTACATTGCGGAAGAAGTTTAAGAACGACTGTTTCAAAGGCTCAAGCGCCGAATTATTGACCGCGGCTGGGCGTGATGCATAATTTAATTCCAAAGTGGACATATCAACCCTTGCGCGCGCCACCGCTAAATTACTGTTGAAGCTATCTATTTCGCCTTGCACCCGCGCAAGTTCACGCTCGGCTTCCAATAAATCTGAAAGTTTCCCTGGGCGGCCCGCTATAATGGCTTCAAGCCGCGTGCGCAGAGCGTTAAGCGCGCGTAACCTTGCTTCGGTATCAGTTATTTCACGGGTTAAATCTTGCGAACTGACATTGGAATTAACAATGCGCCCACCAGCGTTCTGTGCGTCCTTTTGCAAATTGCCTCGAAAAGCTGCAAGCCAAACTGGCTCACCACGCAAAGAAAGGCTTGCTGAAATATTGGCTTCATCATTATTGGCGCTGGCATTGATAACTTGGCATTTGGCAAAGCCAGCAGCCTCGCAAGCCCGCCTATGTGCATTCATTTGGCTTTCAACTTTGTTTTGCGGCAATAAGAAAGAAACCGCATATTGATATGCCAACATCGGGCGGATATTTATTGCCGTGCTGGTGGTGGCACTTATTTGAGTGCTCTCGCCTGCAACTTTTAGGGTTGCAACTTCAGCAGTGGCATCTGCGAAACCAGATTCTGCGGCTGCTTGCGGTGAAACCTCGGCGTTGAAAGTCGGCCGCGATTTCATCGCACCAATAACAGCTATTTCCTCAGCAGGTTTCTGACACCCGACCAAGGCAAGAGCACATATTACCAATATTGAAAAATTACGCATTTGCAGCTCCCAAATTATTCTGCTAACTTCAAGCATCATTTGGGCATAACTATGGCAAAGACTTGACGAGGCGGCATTTTGTTTTACTAGAGCAAGAATGGCACATTTCGCAATCCAATTTGGCAAAACAATTCACGGCAAACAATATAAAGAGCGCCCCAGCGTTTATGGTATTTGCTTAGGCGAGGGTGGCAAAATCGCCATTGCCCGCATTGGTGACAAGAACCACCATCATTATGACCTTCCAGGTGGTGGCATCGAAAGCGAAGAAAGCGACCCCGAAGCCCTTATACGTGAATTTGAAGAAGAAGTTGGCATTCCAATTTGGCCCTTGCGCCAAATGGGTCGCGCTGGCCAATATTGGATAAATGAAACAGTGCCAGTTAATTCACTTGCCAGTTTTTACGAAGTTGAAATTACTGGCGGCATCATTCGGCCAACTGAACCAGATCACACCTTGGTTTGGATGTCGGTTGAAGACGCAGTCAAAAAAGTGCGCCACGATAGCCACGCTTGGGCGATTTTATCGTGGGACAGAGAGCGCTATTGGGACGCGCAGGGGCGCTGAATCATTGCTGATGCGCGAGTTTTAATCCCGCAATTGGGCTTCTGGTTTTCAATAAATGTTTTGCGTTCAAGCTGCCAATATATAAATCGCGCATATCTTCGCCGCCCCAAGTCACATTGGTGGGTGAATGAAGCTGGTTTCCACTTGGGTCACAGGCAATTGTCACGAGGTTTTCATCGGGAGTTATGGCGACGATTTTATTCGCGCCTGGTAAAGTTACCCATAAATTACCTTCCACATCAATGCCGCAACCATCGGGATAGCCAACATGTTGCATTATGAACCCCAAATGCTTGGTAAGGGCAGGGTCAGGCAGTTTTTTAGTGACCATCGCGTTGGGCAGGCGAAAACCCAATTTCGGGCCGTATTGACGGCGGCCTGAAAGGGCAGGAGCTTCGCCATCATAGGCAATTTCAAAGCGCATAATATTGCAGGCGCTGGTTTGGCAACAATAAAGATATTTCCCATCCGCCGATAATGCCAAGCCATTGGGGAAACACAGGTTTTCGGCCAATATTTGCGAACTGCCATCGGGCCGCACCACATAAATAAAGCCATCGTCGCGGCCATCAAGCGCGTTCATCCAAACTGGCGCGCTGGTTTCCTACTTCGGTTGCCAATATTTCGCGGGTCTGGGTAATTGGATCAAAACTTTCCAACGGCCCGGCGACGCCATCATAAATGCCAAAATTGGCAATAATGATTTTGCCGTCCTTGGTCGCATTAATGCCATTGGTCGCACCAGTTTTTGTGCCAAGTTCGGTAAAGCTGGCATCACCATGAATTTGCACCACCGCGCAATTATGGCAAGACGCATAAACCCGCCCATCATCAAAAACCACTACGTCTTCGGGTCTGTCAATGCCAATTGCGATTTTGGTGAAGGAAGAAAGGGGCATGGGGGAAAGGGGCATGATGGTCTCACTGGAAAATTACTTCGCCAGTGAAACAAGCTTATGTTTGAATGTCAATGAAGTTATTTTGCTGCGCCCGAATTTGACATAGTGCTAGTTTATGTAATTCATATCGGCGATTCGACTGGGCGTCCAAGGCCTCGAACCGCCCAAAATTCCGAAACAATTAGAAGGAGGTAAATTCATGGTTTACATGGAAAATGAAGGGGCGCTATTTCGCGGCCCGCGCGCTTACTACATGACAGAAGTCTTTAGCAAGCGCGACCAAATTTGGAAGCCCTATACTGGCATCAAATCCAAGCCCGGTTATTGGGGTAATGTCCTATCTCAAGAAGAATTAGAAACAGAATGGCCCGAAGCGCTATAAGTCCCGACGACTTAGAAAATTAGGAAAAAATATGAAACAAGAAACATCAAACACAGCACTAATATTAAATGCAATTGCCTTTGCCGCCCATAAACACAAAGACCAAAGGCGCAAAGACGTTGAGGCATCGCCCTATATCAACCACCCAATTGCCTTGGCAAATTGTTTGGCGAATGAAGCGGGCATAGAAGATATTGAAGTGCTTTGTGGCGCAATTCTCCATGATACCATTGAAGATACGCAGACCAGTGAACAAGAACTGATTGACGCTTTTGGCATCAATATCGCCAAAATAGTTGTCGAAGTCAGCGACGACAAATCGCTGCCCAAAGCGGTGCGCAAACAAGCGCAAATCGACCATGCGGCGCACATATCTGTAAATGCAAAATTAGTAAAATTGGCCGATAAAATCAGCAATTTGCGTGATATTATTGCTTTTCCGCCCGCAAATTGGGACGCTGAACGCAAGCGATTATATTTTGAATGGGCCGCAATGGTTGTTGCCAATGTGCGCGGAACCAATGCTACGCTCGAAGCGATTTTTGATGGTTTGATGGCAAATAAGCCCGCTTAAGATTAAATCAATTTAATTCACCTAACCGCATTGTAAGGTGAAAACACTTTCCGCAATTGCCAATAAAGTTGCATGGGGAAATTGCTTTTAAGCATTGATAATAGACCAACAATGTTCGCGCGCTTCTTGGCGCGCGGCGCAAGCGCTGCTGTGGTTTTTATATTATTGGTATTGCTCAACCAAACCCAAGGCATTCACTTGCGGTTTCAACGTGACGACCAAATTGCAAATATTACGGTAGTAATAATCGAAGAAATACCGATTCCAAAGCCAAAAATTTTGCCGCCGGAAAAGCTGAAAGAGAAGTTGGAAAAGCCGCAGCGTATCCGGATACCCAATATCCGCGATAGATTGCCAAAAAATGCGAACTTGCCGTCGATCGCTGTGCCAACACAAACACAGGCGCAAACGCAAATTACCCCTCGCATTGCGGCGAACGAAGCGCCGCCTGCGTCCGCCCAACCCACACCGACCCCAGCTCGTTCGGGGCTTGGGCGGGCATTGTGGTTGCAGGCTTGCGAGCGGGTTGATATCGCCGATAGGCCGCCTGATTGCCCAGTTACAGACCGCGCTCGCCGCGCCGTCGCCGCCGCCAGCGCGCCAAAATATAACCCAGAGCGTGTGCAGGGCCACAGCCGCGCCGAAATCAACGCCAAAAAATCGGCGGGCTGGCGAGATAGATGTGAAACCAATGACGGAAGGCGGGCATCCGTTTGCATGGCAATCGGGCGCACCCCAACCCAAGTGAAAACCCCCTATGAAATCTGTATGGAATACGGCCTAAGCAATTGTCGCCCACCCTCAAGCAAATATGATGATCCAATTTTGGGTTTTGGCAGTCAGCAGTGAGAAGCCAAAAAAATAGGTTTTTGTCTGTTCGTGAGCTGCCAGCATTATGTCCTTCCCTTGAGGGAAGGTGGCACGCCGAAGGCGTGACGGAAGGGTGCTCGTGCCGCGATAACAGAGATTGCCACTCGCCCAACCGCTTTCACCCTTCACCGCTACGCGGAGCTTCCCTCAAGGGAAGCACTTAAGTTGTTCCATCACGGGAGGACGACTTATAGGGCGATACACCTATTGCTTAATTCTTTTGTTGCCATTATGTTCTAGCGATGCGCAAACCTGCTCCACTT
This sequence comes from Hyphomonadaceae bacterium, assembly GCA_009773395.1. Classification (GTDB taxonomy): domain Bacteria; phylum Pseudomonadota; class Alphaproteobacteria; order Caulobacterales; family Aquidulcibacteraceae; genus Pseudaquidulcibacter. Next base: position 355,388 of record WRPI01000002.1, read on the forward strand.
CCAAAAACTTCGCCCGAGCAGGCCGCGCAAAATCGTGCTAATGCGGGGGCAGGTGAGGCGGCGCCGAATAAGTTTATTTATGATTTTGACTATGATTTATTAGATAGTCGCGGCAAAGAAGCGCCGCCGCAATGGGATCCGCACCGCGCGCAATTCCCGGATAAACTCGAAGGCGGCAAGAAATTTGAACTTGTTGCGCCTTATGAGCCAGCAGGGGACCAGCCGCAAGCAATAGAGGAATTGACCCAAGGCATAAAAGAAGGCGAGCAAAATCAGGTTTTGTTGGGGGTTACTGGCTCGGGCAAGACTTACACAATGGCGCAGGTGATTTCGCGGCTGCAACGGCCCGCTTTGATTTTGGCGCATAATAAAACTTTGGCTGCGCAATTATACGGTGAGTTTAAGGCGTTTTTCCCCAATAACGCGGTTGAATATTTTGTTTCTTATTATGATTATTACCAACCCGAAGCCTATGTGCCGCGCACCGATACTTATATCGAAAAAGAAAGCACGGTTAATGAGCAAATCGACAGAATGCGCCATTCGGCAACGCGTTCATTATTGGAGCGTGACGATGTAATTATTGTCGCTTCGGTCTCGTGCATTTATGGCATCGGTTCGGTTGAATCTTATTCCAATATGGTGATTTCAGTTGAGGCGGGCGAAACTTGTGATTTAACCCAATTAACCCGCGAATTAGTGGCATTGCAATATAAACGTAATGATATTGCCTTTACGCGCGGCACATTTCGACTGCGTGGTGATGCCATTGATATTTATCCTTCGCACCTTGAAGATAGCGCTTGGCGCATAAGTTTTTTTGGCGATGAGGTTGAAAAAATTATTGAATTCGACCCATTGACAGGCAAAAAAACCGATGAATTCAAAAATGTAAAAATCTATGCCAATAATCACTATACTTTGCCACGCCCTGCGCTTTCGGCGGCAATGATAAAAATCAAAAATGAGATGACTGCGCGTGTCGATTGGCTTGAAAAAAATGGTCAATTGATTGAAGCGCAACGGATTAATGAACGGGTGAAGTTTGATTTAGAAACCATGATGGCAACTGGTTTTTGTTCGGGCATTGAAAATTATTCGCGTTATTTAACTGGGCGCGCACCCGGTGAGCCGCCGCCGACTTTGTTTGAATATTTGCCGCAAAATGCACTTATATTTGTCGATGAAAGCCATGTTTCAATTCCGCAAATTGGCGCAATGTTCAAAGGCGATTATGCCCGTAAACGCACTTTGTCCGAATATGGTTTTCGATTGCCAAGCTGTATGGACAACCGCCCATTAAGGTTTGAAGAATGGGACGCAATGCGCCCACAAACCGTGTTTGTTTCGGCAACCCCGGGCCCGTGGGAATTGGGGCGCACCGAGGGGGTGTTTACCGAGCAAGTTATCCGCCCAACTGGCCTTATTGATCCGCCAGTCGAAGTGCGGCCTGTCCAGGCCCATGGCAGAACCCAAGTTGATGATTGCCTTGAAGAATGCCGCCTTGCAGTTGAAAATGGCCACCGCGTTCTGCTTACCACGCTGACCAAAAAAATGGCCGAGGATTTGACCGATTATCTGTTCGAACAGGGTCTTAAAGTTCGCTATATGCACTCTGACGTTGAAACCATTGAACGCATTGAAATTATTCGTGATTTACGCAATGGCGTTTTTGATATTTTGGTGGGCATCAATTTATTGCGCGAGGGTCTGGATATTCCTGAATGTGGCTTGGTTTGTATTTTGGATGCCGATAAAGAAGGATTTTTGCGCTCGCAAACTTCATTGATACAAACCATTGGCCGCGCCGCGCGTAATGCCGAGGCCAAAGTTATTCTTTATGCTGATAAAATAACAGGCTCCATGGAACGGGCAATGGCGGAGACCACAAGGCGCCGCGACAAACAAATGGCGCATAATATTCTACATAATATCACGCCAAAAACCATAAAATCCGAAGTTAAGGACATTATGGAACAAGTCTATGGACAAAGCGCCGAAAGCAAAGCCAAACGCGCCAATTTCGCCCGCGATGAGAAAATTGAAGCCGCCAAAATCGCTAAATCGGGTGGGCATAATATCCGCGCAGTTATCGCCGATCTAGAAAAAAGAATGCGCGCCGCCGCCGAAGAATTGGAATTTGAAGAAGCAGCAAAATTACGCGATGAAATCCATGAATTGGAAAGGGTGGAGTTGGAGATGTAATTACAGCCAATCCGCCACTGGCAGGCCTTTTTCGCGCAAAAATTCGGGGTTGAATATTTTGCTGGCGTAGCGATTGCCATAATCACAAAGCACCGTGACAATGGTCTTCCCGGGGCCAAGTTCGCGCGCTAATTTCATCGCGCCAACAATGTTCACACCAGTCGAGCCGCCCATCACAAGGCCCTCATTCTTGACCAAATCAAAAACCACGGGCAACCATTCTTCGTCGCTCACTTGGAAAGCATGGTCAATTTGCACGCCCTCAAGATTGGCGGTTATGCGGCCTTGGCCTATGCCTTCGGTGATTGATGTGCCGCTTGATGCGAGTTCGCCATTTTTGTAATATTCATACAATGCCGCACCCATTGGGTCGGCGAGGCCAATTTGTAGCTTGCTGTTTTGCGATTTTAGATACATTGATACCCCGCCTAATGTCCCGCCCGAGCCAACAGCGCAAATAAAACCATCAATTTTGGCAGAGGTTTGCGCCCAAATTTCGGGGCCAGTGCCTTCAATATGGGCTTGGCGGTTAGCGACATTATCAAACTGATTGGCCCAAAAAGCCCCAGTTTCCTCGGCCAAGCGCCCCGAATAGCGCACATAATTGTTGGGGTTGGAATATGGCGCAGCATCAACTTCAATCAATTCAGCCCCAAATATTTTGATGGCGTCCTTCTTTTCTTGGCTTTGGGTACGCGGGATAACAATTTGGCACTTGTAACCCAAAGCATTGGCAACCATTGCAAGTCCAATTCCAGTATTGCCCGCCGTGCCTTCAACAATTGTGCCGCCTTTTTTGAGAAGCCCGCGCCGCTCGGCATCAAGTATAATCCATAGTGCCGCGCGGTCTTTTACTGATTGACCAGGGTTCAAAAACTCACACTTGCCATAAATCTCACACCCCGTGGCCTCACTTGCGGCGTTGAGGCGGAGGAGGGGCGTATTGCCGATTAGGTCGGTGATGGATTTGGCTGTCATTAGAGATATCTATCTCAAATTCCCTAAAGTTCAAGCCATGGTTTGACAGCAAATAGCGTGGCACTTTGACAATCATGTATATGCATCTTACATAACGCGCGCGCATCAGGAAATATCGTTGTTAGAGGCCGTTAATCAGTGCAAAATCGACACTCAAATTTCGGTCTATTTGGCAAGAGCCTAGTTTGGTTGGTATATTTGGCATATATCGTCGCGTTTTTGACCATAAGTATCAATGTATTTTCTGACCTTGCTGCATCAATGTATTGGGTATCTTTGATTGAACCGCTTTTTAAGCTGAGAGTTTCAAATTTGTTCAAACATGCATTTGAAACAACTATGCTTCCGGGGCCCAATCTAATTTTAATGGCGGCATATCCCTTCAAGTCGTGGGTTCTGGGTTTATTATCCAACGCGCCAGCGCTTGTAGGAACGATTTCTGTTGGCTTAATTTTTCGAAAAATTGTCAGAAAACTTTGCATCAAACAACTTGTATCTTTTATTGGTTCGTTGATTGTTTTCCAAATCACAATGCGCACTTGGGGTCAAGTATTGCCTTTCCCTGCAATTCCAAATGGAATTATAATTTGCACGGTGACAGCCGGTTATGTCGGATTCTGGTCATGGTTCGCTTTTTGGCGCAAGAACAAGAAATTAACTTAAACCTCAAACCTCTCCAATTTCTTTGCTATCAATTGGTTTTTCAAAGTCACATAGGCTGGCATCCCATCTTTATATGGTGGGTAGTCTTCGCCTTGAATAAGGCCGGTTAGATATTCGCGGCAGGCGGGGGTTATGCCAAAGCCGTCTTCGGTGATAAAATCACGCGGCATGAATTTTTCTACATTGGCAACATCCGCCAAATTGGCCTTGCCAACTGACCATTTGTATGGCGTAGAGCTTTCACGGACAATTGTTGGCATAACTGCATTATCGCCAGCCGCAGCATATTCCACCGCAGCTTTGCCAAGCGCATAAGCCTGATCGACATCAGTTTTCGAAGCCAAATGCCGCGCGGCGCGCTGCAAATAATCGGCAACTGCCCAATGGAATTTATAGCCGAATTTTTGTTTGACCATATTGGCAACAACTGGCGCGGCACCGCCCAATTGCGCATGGCCGAATGCATCGCGCGTGCCTTGTTCGGCAATGAATTTGCCGTCCGCATAATGGCAACCTTCGGAAACCACGACCGAGCAATAACCGTGGGACTTAACTTTGGCATCAACTGCGGCGAGGAATTTTTCTTCATCAAAGACAATTTCGGGGAATAAAATTACTACGGGAATATCATTGTCCGCATCCGCAGCCAAACCACCAGCGGCGGCAATCCAACCTGCATGGCGGCCCATAACTTCAAGCACAAATACTTTGGTTGATGTAAGGCACATTGAGCGCACATCAAATGATGCTTCACGTGTCGAAACCGCAATATATTTGGCAACCGATCCAAAGCCAGGGCAGCAATCAGTAATTGGCAAATCATTATCAACAGTTTTGGGAACGTGAATTGCCTGCACGGGATAACCCATTTTCTCCGATAATTGCGAGACTTTGTAACAAGTATCAGCGCTATCGCCGCCGCCATTATAAAAGAAATAGCCAATGTCATGCGCTTTGAAAACTTCAATCAAACGCTCATATTCGCGCTTATTTTGCTCTAAAGATTTGAGCTTAAAACGGCAGGAGCCAAATGCCCCCGAAGGCGTATAACGCAAAGCCGCAATATCGGCGTCGCTTTCAACGGAAACATCAATTAAGTCTTCGGTCAAAGCGCCAATAATGCCATTTTGCCCAGCATATATTTTACCAATTTTATCACTATGCGCGCGCGCAGTTTGAATAACCCCACAGGCCGAAGCATTGATAACAGATGTAACACCGCCTGATTGCGCGTAAAAAGCATTTTTGACCATTTTATTTCCCCATGAATTGAAACTTCCATAAACAAAACCAGTCTCTGTTGAAAGTCAGGCAAGTGTCAAATTACACTTAAATATTTGCATTTTTATGCCATTTTGATTAGTGGCAGCAGCATGATACAACAAACAAAATGGTCACCCGCTTCTTGGCGCGAAAAAGTCGCAAAACACATCCCCAGTGATTACCCAGATTTGGAAGCACTTGGGGCGGTTGAACAGCGCCTTTACAAACGCCCGCCATTGGTGGTTGCCAGCGAAATTGAAAACCTTAAGGCCGAACTTGCCAAGGTCTCGCTTGGCGATGGATTTTTGTTGCAAGGCGGTGATTGCGCCGAAAGCTTCCACGAATTTGAAGCCGATAGAATAATCCGATATTTTAGGCTTTTCTTGCAAATGGCGGTGGTTTTCACTTTTGCGGGCGGTAAACATGTTGTGAAATTGGGGCGAGTTGCCGGGCAATTTGCCAAACCGCGTTCTGCGCCTTTGGAAACCATTGATGGCGTAACTCTGCCAAGCTATCGGGGTGATAATATCAACGGCATGGAGTTCACCGCATTGGCGCGGCTTCCCGACCCGAACCGCTTGCTGCAAGCCTATGATCAATCAGCATCAACCATGAATTTGCTTCGCGCTTTAGCAACTGGCGGTTATGCCGATTTGGCCTATATCAATGATTGGAACCTTGATTTTGTCAAAAAACAAGGCGGCGCATCTAAAGAATATTTGAAATTATGCCACCATATTGAAGAAAGCCTCGAGTTTATTCAAAGCCTCAGCAATGGTGCTGGCACAATTGACACCAAAACCGTAAGTTTTTTCACGTCCCACGAAGCACTATTGCTTGGCTACGAACAGGCCCTTACCCGAAAAGATAGTTTGTTTGGTTCGGGTGGCTTTTATTCAACTTCTGCGCATATGTTGTGGATTGGTGACAGGACCCGCGGCCTTGATGATGCCCATATTGAATATTGCCGTGGCATTGCCAATCCAATCGGCCTCAAATGCGGCCCAACATTGGGCGCAGACGAACTTCTGGCTTTAATTGACAAGCTCAACCCATCGAATGAAGCTGGTAAATTGGTTTTAATCGCCCGTTTTGGCTCAGATAAAATCGCCGCGCATTTGCCAGCAATGGTGCGCAAAGTGACCCAGGCAGGCCGCAATGTAGTGTGGTCATCGGATCCAATGCATGGCAATACGGTTTTGTCATCATCGGGCTATAAAACCCGCCCATTTAGCCGCGTATTGTCAGAAGTTACGGACTTCATGGATATTGTTCGTGCCGAAGGCGCATACCCCGGGGGGATTCACCTGGAAATGACAGGTGACAATGTAACCGAATGCACCGGCGGCGCGATTGATGTGACCGATGAAGGCCTCGGCGCAAATTACGCAACCCATTGCGACCCGCGCCTAAATGGCAGCCAATCACTTGAGCTTGCGTTCAAAATTGCCAAAAAAATGAAAGCCGGCCGCGACGAAATTAGGATGGCTGCCGCCGGCCTTTAACTCATTTCACCAAAACATAAGTTCCCGGTGCATCACATATTGGCGGGTGCTTTGCCGAACCTGCTTCGCGCGCCGCAACCATTTCGCCCGAACGCGCTTTGAGCCATATCGCCCAATCGGGCCACCATGAGCCTTTATGTTCGCTCAAACTCGCCTGCCATTCTTCGGCGGTTTCAGGCAAAGGTGCACCGACTTCGGGCAGCCAATGTTGGTATTTATTGGCATCAGGGTGGTTGATAACGCCCGCTATATGGCCCGAGCCTGCCAAAATCATGCGAACGTCGCCGCCAAATAGTTTTGCACCACGAAAAATGGACCGATATGGCGCGATATGGTCTTCCCTTGATGATTGCATGTAAATCGGGGTTTTCACGTCGTTCAATGACAGCAATTCACCCTTAATTTCCAATCTATTTTCAGCAAAATTATTTTTGCGATAATAATTGTCCAAATAAAATAAGTGCAGGTTTTTGGGCATTCGGGTCTGGTCAGAATTCCAAAACAACAAGTCAAATGGCTTGGGGTCATGGCCCAATAAATAATTATTGATAACAAAAGACCAAATCAAATCATTGGAGCGCAAAGAATTAAACGTATTGGCCATAACCGAAGCATCGAGCAAACCACCAGCTTCTTCGATTTCATTTTGGATAAATTGAAATGCGGCGTCATCGGTGAAAATTTTCAAATCGCCCGCTTCGATGAAATCCTGTTGTGAGGCAAAAAAAGTCGCGCTATTAACGCGGCTGTCGCCAGTTTTAGCCATATATGCCATAGTGGAGGCCAATAAAGTGCCGCCAATGCAATAGCCAACGCAGTTTATTTTATCGACACCGCAAATTTCCAATGTAACTTCAATGGCTTCATATATGCCTTTATCCATATAGTCTTCAAAGCCAAAATTGCTCAGCTCCAGGCTAGGATTAATCCACGAAACCACAAAAACACTGAAACCTTGGCTTACCGCCCATTTAATCATTGAATTATCGTCGCGCAAATCGAGAATATAGAATTTATTTATCCAAGGCGGGAAAAATAAAAGTGGGATTTCATGGACTTGTTCGGTGGTAGGAGTGTATTGGATAAGTTCAAACAGGGTGCCTCGATGCACCACTTTGCCGGGCGTAATCGCAACGTTTTTGCCAACTTCAAAGGCGCTTTCATCGGTTTGCGTTATCGCCAATTTGCCATTACCGCGCTCCAAATCGCGCGCCAAATTGCTCATGCCACGATTAAGGCTTTCACCCTTGGTAGCAATCATTTCGCGTAATGCGACAGGATTAGTAAGCAGAAAATTCGAAGGCGAAAACGCATTCACAATTTGCGAAGTCATAAAGCTAGTTTTGCGCTTGGCTAAATCATCAACGCCTTCAACATTTTCAACAAGATTATTTATCCAAGCGGCATTGTGCAAATAAGATTTTTTCATCAAATCAAAAAAAGCGTTTTCGCTCCATTCTTTATCGGCGAATCTTTTGTCGCGGGTGGCTTCGCTGGGGGCTTCATTGCCAAAGAATTTTTGCGCTGCTTCTTCCCAGATTTTGGCGTGGCCCGAAAAAAAATCTTGGGTCTGGCTCATAAATTTTTCAGGGTCATTGACCAATTTACCCATTACTTCTTGGGCATAGGGTGCCATTCCAAGCGGGTCGAGTTCAATTTTTTCGCCGTGAGTTTTTTGGGCTAATGATTCCGTTATTTTGCTTGAGGCCAATGCCAAATCGCGCAAATTTTCAGATAATTGCGCAATGTCTTGCTGGGTCTGCATGCCAAGCAAATCGCTTAGTGATAATTTCGGTTTTGGCGCACTGGCTTCGACTTTTTCCGCTTCGCCAGGCTCTGCATAATTGGCCTTCAGTTTTCGCGATTTGACTTTTTTCAAAGCATCTTTTTTACGATTTTTGTGTTTCTTGTCCATTTTTGCTTCAAAACCCTATCTACCTTGCAGCATTTTACTAAAACACGGCTTGAACTTATCGCAATATCGCTTCAATAGGTAATTATCATTAATGTAAATAGAGTTCGCGTGGTAATGGTTGCAAAACTGAATTTTTTTGGGAATAAAAAACCGAGCCTTGTGGTTTTGGCAATGGGGTTGGTTAGCGCTTTAGCGGCCTGTGCCACCAATTCAGCTTCGCGCGTGGCGGGCTATCCCAATTTGCGCGAAGTGCCGACCATGCCAGAGGGTGTAGTCACGCCCGCCGAGTGGCGCACTGAATTGAGTCAATTAAAACAAACCAATCAAGAATTATTATCGCAATCAGCTTCGCGCCCACTAACCCCAAGCGAGGCAGATGTGAGTTGGGCCAACCAAACTAGAGATGCGTTGGTCGCAGACCCCAAAAGTGCGCCCGCGCCTGCAACTGACGATGCCCTTGCTTGGGCCGAACAGACCCGCGCCCGCCTTGAAGCAGAACTAAAAACCACTCCTCATTGAATAATTATTCGGAATCTATTCCAAAATGCGTGAAGAATTTTACAAAATTAAGCGTTTGCCGCCTTATGTTTTTGAAGAAGTAAATAAGGTCAAAGCCAAAATGCGCGCCCAAGGTGCCGATATTATTGATTTTGGCATGGGTAATCCAGATTTGCCAGTTCCGCCGCATATTATTGAGAAATTGGTCGAAAATGCCCGTAAACCGCGCACAAATCGCTATTCTGCTTCCAAAGGCATAAGCGGGCTTCGTAAAGCCATGGCTGGTTATTATGACAGAAGGTTTGGGGTTGAACTAAATCCCGAAACCGAAGTTATTGCGACCTTGGGTTCAAAAGAGGGTTTTGCAAATATTGCGCAAGCCATTTGCGCACCGGGTGACGTGGTAATTGCGCCAAATCCGTCATACCCAATTCATGCTTTTGGTTTCATTATGGCGGGCGGCGTTATTCGCCATGTCGAGGCCCATACGCCAGCGCAATATTTGGCGGGGATAGAGCGCGCAGTGCGCCACTCCGTGCCGCCGCCAATTGCGATGATATTATGTTATCCGGGTAACCCAACAGCCCAAGTGGTTGATTTGGACTTTTATGCCGAAGCCGTAAGAATTGCCAAAAAACACAATTTAATAATTATTTCCGACATGGCTTATTCGGAAATTTATTTTGATGACAACAAACCAACCCCTTCAATATTGCAAATCGAAGGCGCAAAAGATTGCACAGTCGAAATAACAACCCTGTCAAAAACCTATTCTATGGCGGGTTTTAGGGTCGGTTTTGCGCTTGGCAATCCAGTTGTTTTGGCGGCTTTGGCGCGGGTGAAATCCTATCTTGATTATGGCGCTTATACCCCTATTCAAGTTGCCGCAACCGCAGCACTTAATGGGCCGCAAGAATGCGTGGCCGAAATGCGCGCCACCTATAAAGCACGGCGCGATGTTTTGATTGATAGTTTCGCCAAAGCTGGGTGGGTAATTGATAAGCCCGAAGCCTCAATGTTTGCTTGGACCAGAATCCCCGAAAAATTTGCGCATTTGGGGTCGGTTGAATTTGCAAAAACTCTGCTTGAAAAAGCGTCAATTGCGGTCGCGCCGGGTGCAGGTTTTGGCGAATATGGCGATGAACATGTGCGCATTGCCTTGGTTGAAAATGAGCAGCGCATAAAACAAGCCGCGCGCTCCATCAAAAAAATTATGAGTGAATAAAGAGGTATTTATGAAATCACTGCGTATCGGATTATTGGGGCTTGGCACAGTTGGTGCGGGTCTTGTGCAAATGGCGAGCGGCGACGGGCCATTGTCAACAATTATCGAAATTGTCGGCGTATCTGCGCGCAATCGAAATGCCGCACGTCCAGTTGATATTTCAAAATATGAATGGTTTGACGATCCCTGCGCTTTAGCTGCAAATCCGAATATTGATGTATTGGTTGAACTTATTGGCGGCGCGAACGGCAAAGCCAAAGAGGCCGCCCTTATCGCGCTTCAAAACAAAAAGCACGTTGTTACCGCGAACAAAGCAATGCTGGCCGAGCATGGCGTGGAATTGGCGCAAATAGCAGCACAAAATGGTGTAGAAATTCGTTATGAAGCCGCAGTTGCTGGTGGTATCCCAATTGTCAAAGCATTGCGCGAAGGGCTTGCCGCCAATAAAATCAATTCAATCATGGGGGTTATGAACGGCACTTCCAATTATATCCTAACTGAAATGCAAAAATCAGGGCGGGAATTTGCCAGCGTTTTGGCCGATGCACAGCGCCTTGGGTTGGCTGAAGCCGACCCGACTTTGGACATTTCAGGCGGTGATGCTGGTCATAAATTGGCGATTTTGTCAGCATTGGCTTTTAGTGGCGCGCCCGATTATGCCGCCATTTCGCTTGAGGGCATCGAAGAAATCGAACCTGTAGATCTCGAAACTGCGCAATTCCTTGGTTACGCAATTAAGCTAATCGCATCGGCGCAAGCCCATGACGGTAAATTACGGCAATCAGTTAGGCCGACATTGGTAAAACTAAATAACCCAATCGCCCAAGTCGATGGGGCAACTAATGCGGTATTGGTAAATGCAGACCCAGTTGGCACTTTGACTTTCATTGGTTCTGGTGCCGGTGCAGGGCCGACTGCATCCGCCGTCGCTGCAGACTTAATGGATTTGGCTCATGGTGACGCAAGGCCAGTATTTTCTGGGCCCTGCATTGGGCGCGAAGTTTTTGAAACCGCCGACAAAAACTCACTCGCCGCAAAATTTTATGTGCGCTTTCGCGTCGCTGACAAACCGGGTGTTATCGCAAAAATATCCGACACTTTGGCAAGGCATCAAGTATCAATTGAAAGTTTCTTGCAAAAACCGCCGCCATCAACGCAAAATGTTGCCATTGTGCTTACTACACAAATTTGTAATGAAGATGTCTTGATTGACGCATTACACGAACTTTCGGGCCTTGATGAGTTTGTGGACAAACCACTTATTATGCCTTTGCATGATTGAACAGGTTGAATATGACAAAACAATTATCATTTGAAATTGAAGCAGGCGCGATTTGCGCGGTCGAAGAAGCCGCAATTGGCGCATTCGCACATGTTGGTTTGGGCGACGAAATGCAGGCCGATAGAGCCGCAATTGCGCACATGCACGCCGTATTGGCAGAACTTGCAATGTCGGGGCATGTCGTGTTTGGCGAAGGCGATGAATATGAATCTGCGCTTTTGTTTGACGGCGAAAAATTGGGCCAAGGTGGGCTTGAATGTGACATAGCGCTGGACGCACTCGAGGGGACGACTTTGGCCGCCAAAGCCATGCAAAATGCGCTATCGGTCATCGCAATATCGCCAAAAGGCGGGCTTTTGCGGGTTCCCGATATTTATATGGACAAAATCGCAATTGGCCCAAATTTCCCGCAAGGCATAATTGATCTTGATAAAAGCACCAAAGAAAATATCGAAGCAGTTGCGAACTATAAAGGCGTTGCGCCAAATCGTATCGGAGTCTGCGTGCTTGATAGGCCGCGCCACGCCGATTTGATTGCCGAATTGCGCGAAATTGGCGCAAGAGTTTACTTGATTCCCGATGGCGATGTCGCAGGCGTGATATTTACCACTGAACCTAGCGCAGACGTTGATTTATATATGGGCATTGGCGGCGCACCCGAAGGGGTTTTGGCGGCGGCGGCACTGGCTTGTGTCGGTGGGCAGTTCCAAGGCCGCATGGTGGTTAAAAGCGAAAGTGATAAAGCCAAATTACGCCAATCGGGCATAGAAGATTATGCCAAAAAATATGATTTGCAGGATTTGATTTCGGGCGAAGTTATTTTTGCGGCATGTGGTGTAACCGATGGTTCGTTTGTAAAAGGGGTGCGCCATTATTACAACGGCACCGAAACCCATGTATTGTTGCTAAGATCCAATCCCAAAATTCGGCGCGTGGTTAACACTATGCGCCTTAATGGTCATGAATAGTGAAAAACCTTGTTTTGTCTTTGCAAAATTCCTTGAAAGACAAAAAATGGATTTTGCCCGAAATAAGCCCACAGTTAATTCAAGATTTTGTCCGTTCTGGCCTTAGCGAATTAGAAGCGCGTTTGCTGATAAATCGAAATATCGAAGCTGCCCAAGCGGAAGATATTTTATCACCGAAACTATCCAAAATAATGCCAGATCCCTTTGTGCTTGTCGGCATGGAGGACGCGGTTAAAGCGATTATCGCCGCAATTGATTTGCAGCAAAAAATAACAATTTTTGCCGATTATGACGTCGATGGCGGCACTTCGGCGGCAATATTAACCCAATGGTTTAATGCGATTGGTGTGCAAACCAATATTTTTGTGCCCGACCGCATCAAGCACGGCTATGGCCCATCGCCCGCCTTAATGCGCGGAATTAAGGACGCTGGCACTGATTTGCTAATAAGTGTTGATTGCGGCGCGGCGGCGCATGATGCACTGGTGGCGGCGCATGAAATTGGCCTTGATGTTGTGGTTTTTGATCACCATTTAATGATTGGCAATGCGCCAATTGCCAAGGCAATTGTGAACCCAAATCAAATTGGCGATAATTCGGGCCTTGGCAATTTAACTGCGGCGGGCGTGTGTTTTATGGCGGCGGTGGCTTTGAACCGTGCTTGGCGCGAATTGGGGCGCGACACTGGCGGTTTTGACGCGCTATCTTTGCTGGATTTGGCGGCGCTTGGCACAATTTGTGATGTTGCGCCTTTAACTGGCCTTAACCGCGTTTTGGTGGCGCAGGGGCAAAAAATCCTGGGCAAGCAGAGTCGCAAGGGCCTTGCGGCGCTGGCACAAGTTGCGGGGCTTAAACGCGCCGATAATGTTTACGCTGCGGCTTGGGTTTTGGGGCCACGCATCAATGCAGGCGGTCGGATTGGCGATAGCTCGCTCGCGGTGCGGCTTTTGACTACCGATGATGAAGCCGAAGCCAAAGTCCTTGCGCTTGAGCTTGAAGTCATAAATGCCGAACGCAAAACCATTGAAGCCATGGTGCTCGAAGACGCAATCGCGCGCATTGAACGCGGTGAGGGCGGGGATTTGGCTGGTCCAATATTATTGATTGGCCGCGCGGGTTGGCATCCGGGGGTTTTGGGCATTGTCGCTGGCCGCCTCAAGGAGCGCTATAATCGGCCCTGCATTGTCATTGGTTCGATTGATGAAGGCGACACCATTGCCAAAGGTTCGGGGCGCTCAATTGAAGGCGTGAACCTTGGATTGGTTGTCAAACAAGCAGTTGATGATGGCGTGATTATTAGCGGTGGTGGCCACGCAATGGCGGCGGGCCTTGCCATGGAATTTGGCAATTGGGAAGCGGTGTATAGGGCATTATGCGATGGAATTGGCAATCAAACCCAAGAGGCAATTCAAGGCCAATTTGACAATATTGACGCCCTAATTGGCGCCGAAGCCATTGGCGTGCCATTGCTTGAAGCCGTGGAGCGGCTGGCCCCCTATGGCGCGGGCTGGCCTGAGCCAAAATTTTGTGTCGCCGAAGCCAAAGTCATTTCAACGACCACAATGAAAAACGCACATTTGCGCGTAGTTTTCAAAGACCACAGCGAAGCCCAAATCCGCGCCGTTTGCTTTGGCGTAATAGGCACAAAACTCGGCGACGCCCTACAATCCAAAAGGCCACTTAATCTGGTGGTAAGGATAAAAAGAGACGAATGGCGCGGCGGCAATGCGGTGGACACTGAGATTATTGATGCTAGTTTTTGTTGAGGAGGGAATGATTGCTGTGGGGTGATTGATGGGGTGGCGTGGGAATATAGTTTATGAAATTGATAAACTGTCGCCGAAATTAACTCAATTGCGCAATTTCACCGAAATAAATGTTATTCGTGTTTTTGTTCGTTCCTTGCTCTCGGATATCTAACACCGTAATTAAATGGTGAAAATGGCCACCCCTCCTGTGTAACATTTTTAACAAATGTTCCAACAAGCTGGAAACCCTCGCAATCGATCGCTACTATCTTTTCGCCAGCCATAGTCGATTCCAAGTCTAAATTTGAATTGAGATCACTCCGAATCTCAGTGACCAAATGGTCATCGAATACCATAATTGAATTGAAATCCACCTGAAATTTCTTCATAACCTGCCCCAAAATAAATTGTCAGAATTTGGGAATTTATTTGCGAATAGAGCACTCAACAAGGCTAAATTCGGTAAATTCGGGGGCTTGATGTGAATCAAATCGGGATCTTCATGTTCGCGCTTCATTCGCCAAGGTTATCACGATTTAACGCTGCCGCAAACGCTAATAATTATCCCTAATTCGCATCATTTCCCCGAGTTTTGTCCCCGAATTCGAATGAGTGCAGCAAGCCTTACCGCGCAAAACACTACCAAAAATGGTGTTGAATAACCTACAAAGTGCCACAAGTATTTGTAACTCTGGCGTGGAAGGGAATAAATGAATTTCCACAAGAAGATAAGTGAAATGAAGATTATAGTAGCAAGTATTATCAAATACAGTCGACTAAATAATGTTTGAGGCTTAAAGAAACGAATTGTGAACATACAGATGTTTGCAAATAAAATTGTTAACGCAGAGATACCAAAAAATACAATTCCCCAAATCGCATTGAACTCGCCTACATATATCTGCGAAATAAACCACAAGCAGGTCCAGGAATAGAGTAACCAATCTAATATCTTCATCGTTGTCGGCCCCCGATTATTGAGTTCTACAGCTTTTCCGTTGATTTGGTGGTGGTTTTGGTGGGTCTATGACGACAAAAACACCAATTCGGTAACATGATTTGAATTAGATTGGCTTTTTCTTGCTCGCGCTTCATCCGCCAAGGCTATCACTATTTAACGCCGCTGCAAACGTCAGTAATTGTCCTTAATTCATTTTGTGTCCCCGTTTTTGTCCCGATTTTCATTCTGCTTTAATAATCTTGAAGGGACCGAGCGATTCAGGACCCCAAGTATTTTCAAATGTAACCAGCCCATGGCCACTGGGTCTAACAAAAATAGTTACGGTTTTTTTACTAATTGCAACAACCATAATATCTATAATTTTGTGAAAAAACTGGTGAGAGTGATATAGATGTGACGCCACTGACTCAAAATTTAATTTTTGGTTTTCAAGTGAATTAAAATGAAGTTCAAATTCTTTATGTGGCGGACTTTCAATTTTTAGAATTTCACAGGCAGGTTCAAGCGCCTCTTCAATCGCTTTTGCAAACAATTTCTTAAAACTCGAAAAATCCATCAAATATTTTTCTAATCATTTGGTATAAGAGTTATCGAACTCAGTGACATCATGTGAATTAAATCGCTTGGTTGGCATTTTTACCTTCTGCCCATGCTTCACAGTTCGGTCTCTGAACGCAGTGAATTTGCCCAGCAAGGCAAAAAGCCAGAGCACCCATCCTACAAAGCTATCACGATTTATGGGATTGGCAATGCGGAGTGGCTGATATGGTAACTCACATTGCGCCTCGAAAATAGCTACAGAAATAAAGTAAAAAACCCAAGAAAAAAACACAGATTGCCTGCAACGCTAAATATTCGTAAATAATGCGAAGCATTAGCAATAGAAAATTATTGGCTAAATGCTATTGCAATATTCAAACATTCCACTCGCAAAATTTTTTTCTCACAAATTCAAAAAAATACTTGCAAATTATTTATGCTCGTTTATTTGCTAATCCCCTAATAATAATAGGGAATCTAATTTATGAATCAGAGAAATTTAGGAAGAAAATCTAAGCTCGTTTTGGGGATTTGTGCAAGTGCTTTGGCGTTCGCGCCACTATATTCCACATCGGCAATTGCCGCACCAGGCGACCCTGTGCCGTGCGTGGAAGGGCCAGATCCGACATCAATGGTCTGCGGTTGGAGCATTCCAGCACCCGGCACAGGCGCTACTGCAATTGGTGATAGTTCGGATGCGTCGGGCGCGGGAAGCGTTTCATTGGGCAATCAGAGCGCGGCATCGGGCATTGAGGCGGTTGCCACTGGCTTTATGAGTTCGGCAACTGGTGCTTACAGTGTTGCAACTGGTTCAAATAGCTTCGCGACTAACGTTGAGACCACTGCCACGGGCTTCAACAGCTCGGCTGCGGGTATCAGAAGTTCGGCTTATGGCACCAACAGCGTTTCCTTGGGCACGGCTTCGAGCGCCTTTGGCCTTAATGCGTCGGCATCAGATAGTTATTCGACCGCAATGGGCGCGAATAGTATTGCATCGGGCCAAGGCGCCACCGCAACTGGCGCTTATGCGCTCGCCCAAGGCCTAAATGGCTCTGCAACTGGCTATAATGCCCATGCCAATGGCGTTCGCAGTGTTGCGACTGGCTGGAACAGTAATGCGGATGGCGAACGCTCAACAGCAGTTGGCCCTGCAAGCAGCGCTTCGGGCCAATATAGCACGGCAATTGGCTATGGTTCGGTGGCCAGTGCGATAGACGCTTCAGCATTGGGACACGGCGCGACTGCTGATTTCCAAGGTTCCACCGCAATTGGCGCATTGGCAACAACCGACCGCGCCAATCAAGTGAAATTGGGTGCGACTGGTTCGTCTGTCACTATCGGTGACATTGCCGCCAGCACAGCCGCGCAAGTTGGCGCAACCGACGTTATGACCGTTGATGCTTCGGGGACTGTGGGTCGTGACACTACAATTAGGCCTGCAATTGCGGCTTTGCAGACTTTGACAAGCACTCATACTGGGCAAATTTCGACGTTGGAAGCGTTGGGAACTACGCACACGGGGCAAATTGGTGCCTTGCAGACGTTGACCACCACGCACACCGGGCAAATTGGCGCATTGCAGACTCTCACCAATACCCATACTGGGCAAATTTCCGCGCTACAGACTTTGACCAATACCCACACAAACCAAATCACAGATCTTTATTCGCAAACTGCGCGTAACAGCAGCGATATAAGGAACACTGAAACTGGAGTTGCGATGGCTTTAGCAATGGAATCACCTGCGCTCCCAGCCGGCACAAATTTTGCGCTTTCGGGTGGGCTTGGATATTTTGAAAACCAATCGGCATTATCGGCTGCTTTCTCTTCGCGAATTGGCGATAACTCATCATTTTCGGCGGGTTTGGGCGTCGGGCTTTCGGGCGGTAACACAGTTGGCGCACGGGCTGGCTTCCAAAAGGCGTGGTAAATCTGTTGCGCAATAAAGAAAATGTGAACAATAAAAGCAAGGGGCGGCGAGGAAATCTTGCTGCCCTGAACCTGTTTGGGATTTGCCTGTTTTTGGTGATGCCATGTCGAACCGCGTTCGCCCAATCCGCGCCAACCCCGCCGCCCACCACTGTGCAACGGCGCGCGCCCGCGCCCTTGCCGCAACCTTCTACAGTTTCGGCGGTGCCAATTCCTGATGGCCTTGAATTGGCAAAATTAGTTTGGTCAACTTTATTGGCGGTCGATAGTGCCAATAAATCGGGCAATTATTCAGTATTGCGGGATTTGGCTGCACCCGGTTTTCAGCAAGCCAATGATGCCGCAAGGCTAAGCGAAATTTTTGCGGGCCTTCGCAATAGCAGAATTGACTTATCCAATGTGTTGCTGCTGACGCCAACCTATAGCCAAACCCCACATTTTGTCGAAGGCAATTTATTGCGGGTTCAAGGAATGTTTGGCCTGCGGCCCACTGCAATCACTTTTGATTTGCATTTTCAATGGAACGCGGGGCGTTGGCAATTGTTTGGGGTTTCAATAAATCCGATGCAACTTCCAACTTCAACACCACAGAGAAATTAGCTGCACCACGTGCTGCAAAACCACTTGCAACAAATTATGGCAATGGATATAGAAGCCGCCTTGCGCAGCGAAACATATTTTGCTTTTGCTTTGGCTCCTTCGTCTATCGGTTAGGACGCCTGATTTTCAATCAGGAAAGACGGGTTCGACTCCCGTAGGGGCTGCCAAATTTTCCCATTACAATCTGATTTATTGCCCGAGGCTTGGGAGCGGTCTTGGCGAGACTCTACGGCGAACCCAAAAATTTTTGGCGTTTTTGATTAGGAGCCGAAGGGGCAAAAACTCAGCACATACCATTCCAAAGCCATTTAAGCTCAATTTGAACAAGAATTGCGCTAACCGACCATCTCAACACTGCGCGCCAAGGTTTTGAAGCGGATCCCAGTGGCTTGAGTTACTGTAATGGTTATTTCGCCAGATTTACTGGTTTTGATATCGCTTATTGTGCCGGTTTTGCCTTTATGGGTTCCAGAAATCACTTTGCAATTTGCGCCGTCTGTAATCTGGATCAATGATTGCTCATGCATGATAACTACCTTCGCTTTTTCAGCCCAATTTGCGCATGATTAGAACATATTTCATTGAAGCATAATTGGCAAACCGCTATAAATCATTCGTCAGTTCAATTTTCCAAAATTGCGTGGTTTTGCCTTCCACGCCAAAATCATTGTCGTTCACGACCAATAATGTATTTGGCGAAAGCAGCAAAACGCCCTCCAAATCGGCGTCAATTTGCGGGTAATCGTCGGTTGAGAAGACTAAGCTTTTTGGCACAGTTTCTATTTTTTGGGTTTTTAATTCACTTCTAATCAATTGCTCAATTGTTGGCGTGGTTGCGATGTTTAGGTGCTTTTCGTCAAGCTCATATTTTTTGCTAAGCGAAACCGTGTAAAATTTACTGGTTGCCGATCCACGTTCCAATACCAATAATCGGTCCTTTGAAATTGTAACCAATTCGCTTATTTTAATATCCGAATTTTTGAATTTGCCGAGTTCATTGTCGCGAGCGAAACTTAAAGCTTTGTCCAATTTGTATAAATATTGGGCGGCGACTTCGCCTGTTTCAGTGTCGATTTTCCAAATCCGAACATATTTCGAGTTTTTATGCGCGGTTTCATTCGGATGAGCCAAAGGGCTTTGAAATGCGACATAAAGCCATTTTTCGTCAATTGAAGCCGTAATTGCCTCAAATCCACGGTTAAATTGTCGTTTTGAGCTGATTTGCGGCAGAACTTCTCTAATTTCATAATTTACGCATTCAAACAAATGCCCCAGCCCAATTGGAATAAGCCTTTGAATAATATTGCCTTGGGCGTTGGTTTGAACCAATGAAGGGCAATATTCGTCGGCAATCCAAAACGTGCCATCATTCATGGCGGCAATACCCTCGCTGTCCATACCAGTTGCGAGTGTATCGATTGGATTTCCATCCATATCAACAGCGGTTTCACCCGAATTTTGGTTAGATGGCAAGCCAGAAATAGCCTCTCCATTCAAGTCTTTAATAGAAAAAGTTCGCACACAAGTAATTCTATTAGTTTCTACAACAAATTCAGAAATCGCAGGGCCAATATGCGGGAAGGGCATTATTTTGACGCCTTCTGAACCAAGGAATTTCTTGAAATGACTAAGCCCTAAATTTTCAAATGCGAACGAGGGTTTGAAATTAGGCCCTCTGTCGCCAATTGACCAAAAGCGATTATTTTCACCATTTTGGCGTTTGCACAGGCCCGAACCAATTCCCCTGGTAATTTTCATTTCGCCATTCGGGAGCGGCATTCGAGCCAGTTCCTCGTCAACATAAATTAGTTTCGAGACGGTTTTGACTATGGATTTTGTTTTTTTCATTTATATCCATTGTTGGGATATTGGGTAAGGCGCCGCGCCGCGAATAATTTTGCACATGTAATAAATAATGAACAATTTGAAGTTAGTCAAAACCCATTGCAAAAACGACATGAGCGACGAAAAGTCGCCTTGGCAATCACATGAATTGTGCGTAAATGTAAAGCGAGTGTCACTTTAATGGGTTATTTAGGTGGTGGGTTGTTCTGGGTTTTATATAAATAGGGTGCGCATGGGCAGTTTTCTTCCTTTTCAAACAGTCGGAAAAAGTCATTTTAGATTGCTTGGCGTTTTACTCGCGCTATTGATCGCCTTGTTTGCCACGCCTTCTATGGCAGATAGTTGTCGGTTAAACACAAAAGTTGCGGCGGGCGGCCTTGGTCATAATGCGGCATGCGTCGTTGGTCTGGACGGCAGATTGCAAACTTATGAATATGGCATTTATGATCCAAAGGATGTTAACCGAGATAGATCCGACGGGGCATTACGGGAAATTCGCGGCCAGCCGCCATTTGTGGATTTGGACGAAAATGGCGATTTAACAAAGGCCAGCATGGAAAAAATTGTCACCGCCTATGCCGATTATTATGGCGTCGATGAAGTGAATGTTTCCCATTTTCCCGAAGCCGATGATTTGGCAAATGCTGAAATTGTGGGAAGCCAAATAACCCAGGCGATTTCAAATGGCCAAAGATACCACATGTTCAAACGCAATTGCGATGATATTGCCTCGCAAATGATTGTCGCTGCTGGCGCTGAAAAAGTTAAAGACGGGCTTATCCCAAATGCTGTCTCCTTGGCCGAACGAAAAGGGCCCGCCGCCAATCGAATCGCTAGGGGAGACTGGTCTGGACAATGGCTTAGAAATGGTGACCGAACTTGGTCGTTTTCACCTGGCGAATAGACATGAAAAAATTTCTCCTCCCTCTCATTTTACTGATGAATTTGGCGCTAAGCGCCTGCGTTACGATTGCTATTCGGCCAAGCGTTGTCCCGCGTAGCGCAATATTTTCTGGCGGCATTAAGGGCGGCAGTTGGCTGGTTTGTTTGCCTAAATCCAATCAATATGAATGCGATGTTTATAGTTACAAAGGCGGACTATATGAGCGCGGCCTCTTTGATTTTGAGAGCAGCTATAATGCTTGTTACCCCAGTTTTATTCTAACCGATTATCGCTATCGCCGTGGCTTTTTAGTTCCGAAATCAGTTTTGCAAGTCGGGCAGGGGGTTCATATAAACAGCAAAAACGAGGGCGAAAACCTCGATAACGCAATCAGCCGAGCCTATAGTCAATTGCACCAAGCGCAAATTGCCCAAATCACACTTCACTTAAGCGGCACGTGCAATAATGGCTATTTTGAAGCGACATTTGCCAATGGTGCGCCCATTGGGCGCGGGCGAATTTGGGCGGGCAAGTTTTTCCAAATTTGGCGCGTCAGCAATTAAAATCATTTAACCTGCACATTATTGCTTCAATCTTTGGTTTGGTTTATGGGGTCAAAATGTCACGAATAATATCTTTATTTACTGCCGCCATTTTTGCCGCATTCTGTTTTGCCGTGGCAATGCCCGCATCAGCACAATTTGCCAATACCCAAGCCGGCCCACAAACTGGCCTTGCCAAAAGCCGCCTTACCATTGCTACGCCGAACGGTGTTCGCACTTTCACAGTGGAACTTGCCAATACCGCAAATTCGCGCGAAATTGGTATGATGTGGCGAGCTCATGTTGGGCGCGGTGAAGGAATGTTGTTTCAATTCCCCACGGCGCAACGGATGTCATTTTGGATGAAAAATACCATGATACCGCTCGATATTATTTATATCCGCGCCAATGGCACCATTTCACAAATCAATCGCAATGCGGTGCCATTTTCTTTGACGCCAATTCCAGGGCGTGAACCTTGCATTGCGGTTTTGGAAATTGGTGGCGGCGAGGCGGCTAGGCAAGGGCTTGCAGTTGGGCAAGTCATCCGCCACCCAATTTTTCGCAATGTTGCTCCCGCAGTTGTGCGCAAAAAGCGCAGGTAAAAAGAGCCTGCTGCAAACTTATCTGTCAAACAGGTTGAGTTATCGAACAAAAAAATATAGGAAGCTCGAAATCGTCGGGGAGTAGCGCAGTTTGGTAGCGCATCTGGTTTGGGACCAGAGGGTCGCAGGTTCGAATCCTGTCTCCCCGACCACCTCTCAAGTCTCCACCCTCAGCGCTTCGCGCTTCACTCAGAGACTTGGACCAAGCGGACAATAAAAATAAAAAAGCGTCGTTTTTTATTTTTATTGACATTTTTCCTAGGCATTGTCATCCCCGAAAAATCGAAGATTTTGTCGGGGATCTTGTATTTATTTCTATGAGATCCCCGACATTTTCTGCGAAAATTCGGGGATGACATTGTTTGTCAGATCTGTCGCGGAGGTCGCGTCCAAAAAGATAAGTTTTCCATACGCCAAATTCCATCAAAACAAAAAATTTGGCTTTCCTTGCAAACCGATATAGTTGCTAATGTAACTATTAAATTGGAATGAGGAAATAATGTCAAATTATCACAAGCGCACTATTGGCAATCATGAATTGTCGCCTGAAACACAAATGATGGGATATGGTTATGACCCCCATTTGTCCGAAGGCTCGCTGAAGCCACCGATTTTTCTAACTTCAACATTTGTTTTTCCCAATGCCCAAGCTGGCAAGGATTTTTTTGATTATGTTTCGGGGCGCAAAGAGCCGCCAAAAGGCACGCAAAGTGGCCTCGTTTATTCGCGCTTTAATAATCCGAATTTGGAAGTGCTCGAAGATCGCTTGGCTTTGTGGGACAAAGTTGAAATGGCGGCAGTTTTTTCTTCGGGAATGTCGGCAATTGCCACCACGCTTTTGGCCTTTTTGCGCCCAGGTGATGTTTTATTGGCGTGTCAGCCGCTTTATGGCGGCACTGAAACTTTAATTGATAAAGTCATGGCGAATTATGGCATTGCTAATGTTCACTTCCATGATGGTTGCAATGAAGAAATTGCAAATGCCGCCGCCAATCAGGCGATGGAAAAAGGCCGTGTCGGCGCGATCATTGTCGAAACCCCGGGTAACCCGACTAATGCGCTTGTCGATTTGCAATTGATGGCCAAAATCGCGGACAAAATCGGCGCCAAGCAAGGCACGAGGCCGCCAATTATCTGTGACAACACGCTTTTGGGGCCAGTTTATCAGCAAGCAAACCTAAAAGGTGCGGATATTTCGGTCTATTCTTTGACCAAATACGTCGGTGGACATTCGGATTTGGTGGCGGGCGGTGCTACTGGAAATACTGAGTGGCTAAAGCCAGTGCGGGCGCTGCGCAGTGCGATTGGCACTCAATTGGATCCAAACACTGCGTGGATGATTATGCGCTCGATGGAGACAATGGCTTTGCGTATGGAACGCGCCAACCAAAACGCCGAAAAAATCGCAAATTTTTTAAAAACCCACCCAAAAGTCTTTGCGGTGCATTATTTAGGTTTTTTGCAATCAGGCGATATCAAGAAGGAAGTTTACGACAGGCAATGCCTTGCTGCGGGTTCGACTTTCGCATTTGAAGTTGTGGGCGGAGAAGCTGCGGCCTTTAAGGTTCTTGATAATTTGCAAGTAATGAAATTGGCAGTTTCGCTTGGCGGAACCGAAACCCTAATTTCGCACCCCGCGAGCATGACCCATTCGGGCGTGCCAAAAGCCACCCGCGATTTATTGGGGATTTCCGAAAGCCTTATCAGGATTTCAGTGGGCATTGAAAACGCCGACGACCTAATTGCGGATTTAACATACGCCTTAAGTGAAATATAATTTCGAGTTAGAATGCTTTTTCTAATTTCCTTATTTATAGTCATTTCCACTGGGGTCGCGCTCCCACTTCCTCCCCTTAAGCGACCCCATATTTTTGGAGATTATTATGACTAAAGAAAATATTGAAAAAACTGCTGCTGAAATCGCTGATAAGGCAACTGAAACTGTAACTGAAGCTGCTCATCAAGGCATGGACGTTGCGCGCAAAATCTGGCTTGCTGGCGTTGGCGCTTATGGCAAAATGTTTGAACAAGCTCAAGATCAATTTGAAAAAGTTTCGGACGCCGCCCAAGAAGTGTTTGAACAATTGGTTGAGCAAGGCGAAAAAGTCGAAGAATTGGTGAAAACCAAACTTGCACAGAGCCCAACAGCAATGAACGCAACCGCAAAAGCCAGCAAATTCATGCATGATGCAACTGACCAAGTGAAAGAATATCGTGAAACTCGTTTGAGCAACATCGAAACTCGTCTTGAGCATTTGCGTGATACAATTGTTGAAAAAGTTCAACCTTTCAACATTTTTGCTTTGGGTCAAAAAATTGAAGAATTGACTGCGACTGTGGCTAAATTGAAAGCTGATGTAAAAGCTCTTAAAGGCACTGCTCCTGCAAAAGAAGCTGCTGCACCAAAAGCTAAAAAAGCTGCTTAATTAGCAAAGCCGCTGAGTGGCAACATGACAATTGCCGCCGCGCGTTCGACAAGGGCGCGCGGCGTCGTGTTATGTGGCACAAGGTTTTCAAGTCGCATATGCTGAAACTCAATGCCAAGCGCCAATTGTGCGACCAGGCCATCGATAATTTCTGGTTCGGCGAAAATTGCACCCGATTTAAGTAAAGCCGCGATTATGTCTATGCAAAAATTGTCAATCAAAGTGCCAGCATGGCTTATTTGCGCCCGAAATCTTGGTTCTGAGCGTGCCAAAAAGCTAGCTTCACGATAAGCAAAACGCATATCATAAACTTCTTCAATCAGTATATGGACCTGCGTCCACGCATTTTCAATTGTCGCGTTTTCGCCTTCGCATTGGCGAATGCCATTTTCGCAAATAGAGGCAATTTCAATCAAATGTTCTTCAATCAAAACATGCGCAATATCGGCTTTGCCTTTGAAATGATAATATAAATGGCCAGGGCTTATTCCCAAATAAACCGCCAAATCCACTGCCGATTGCGCGGCATAGCCTTCCAAATTGAAAAGCTCGCGCCCCGCAGTCAAGATTCGTGATTTTGTGGCGCTGGCACTCATAATTTTCCCGTAAAAGCAGAATATTTAGTGAAATGGTTCGCGCAAACAGAAAAAACCACTTCACGAAAGCTAGTTTTAGATTTAACAATATTTGGCGCAATAACTAAGCCACAATGAAGATAAAGCGCGGGAGAGCAAAATGTCAAAGAAAAAAATCGACCTTGGAAGCGAAGCCGCGGAAAATACTACCGCAGTCAATCCGATTGTGGGCCTTGCGCGCGAAGATTTAATGGGCTCGGTGGCTTTGATGATGCGCGAAGTGGTTGGCAAGCCTGATACCACAATGAAGCATCTAAAGGCATTTGGCACTGAAGTTGTCAAAATTGTAAAAAACGAAAGCCAATTTGCGCCCGACCCGAAAGACAAGAGATTCAGCGACATCACATTCAAATATAACCCACTTTACCGCATGGGAATGCAATATTATTTCGCGGCGCAAAGTGGAGTGCAGAATTGGGTGAAAGATCTTGAGCTTGACGAATTGGAACGCTCGCGCGCCAATTTTGTTTCGCAAATGATTATGGACAGCGTTTCGCCAACCAACACCCTTGTTGGCAATCCCGCCGCGATGAAACGCGCCTATGAAAGCGGTGGAATGTCACTCGTTGCCGGCCTTAAAAACGCCTATCAGGATATGGTGCATAATAAGGGCCATGTCAGCCAAGTTAATAAAAAGCCATTCAAAGTTGGTGAAAATCTCGCGACCAGTATTGGCGCAATTGTCCATAAAACTGAAATGATGGAACTTATTCAATATGCGCCAACTTCGCCCGATGTTCACGCCATTCCGATTTTGATAATTCCACCGCAAATCAACAAAGCCTATATTAACGACCTTTCACCCGAAAAAAGCATTGTTAGGTTTTTAACTTCAATTGGCCTGCAAGTATTTTTGGTTTCGTGGCGCAACCCCACCAAAGAACACCGCGATTGGGGTTTGGCGGATTATGTTGACGAATTAATTGTCGCAACCGATGCGATTTTGGAAATTACTAAATCCAAAAAACTCAATGTTTCGGGGGCTTGTTCTGGTGGCATAACAACCGCGACTTTGGCTTCAAAATTGGCATCAATGGGCGATAAGCGTATCAATGCAATTTCATTGATGGTGGCGATTTTAGATCCGCAACGCACCGATAATGAAGTTGGCGCGTTAGTGTCCGACAATGGCGTCGAACTTGCGCGGCAAAGATCCCAAAAAGAGGGGATTTTGGCAGGCGATAGTTTGGCACGAATGTTTGCTTGGCTGCGCCCCAATGATTTGATTTGGAATTATGTGGTCAATAATTATTTGATGGGCCAAGATCCGCCAGCATTTGATATTTTATTTTGGAATGATGACACCACAAATTTGCCCGCCAAATTCCACTCAGATTTGCTCGATATGTATGTGAATCAACCTTTCACTAACCCTGGTGAAGTTGAATTTGCAGGCCATAAAATTGATGTCAAAAAAGTAACCAATGATTTGTTTATTGTCGCGGGCGTTACAGACCACATAACTCCGTGGAAAGCCTGTTATCGCACTTCGCAATTGATGGGTTCAAAAAATATTGAGTTTGTGCTTTCACATTCTGGGCATATTCAAGCGATGCTTAATCCACCCGGAAACCCAAAGTCCAAATATTATGTCAATACCAAGGGTCTGCCTAAAACCCCCGAAAAATGGGAAGCCAGCGCCGAACAAATTGATGGTTCTTGGTGGCCTCGCTGGGCCGAATGGTTGGTGGCGCATTCGGGCGAAAAAGCGGCAGCGCCAAAGGATACAGGCTCGGCCGCCCACCCTAATCAATATGCGGCACCGGGGCGTTATTGCTTTAATGATTAGTCGCGATTTGCCAAATTAAAAAAATCAATGCAAGAATTGCCAAAATGAAAGCCAAAACATGAATAATGCAGCGAATAGCGATACTGAACACCATCATCAAGCAACAATGGAATTATTGCGAATTGGTGGCCGCACAATGCGAGTGGCAACATGGCGCACCAATAGCCCAAATCCGAAACGGCCGATTTTGTTTTTCAATGGCATTGGCGCCAATATTGAATTGATGGAACCTTTGGCCGAATGGTTCAAAGATCGCGACATTATTACTTTTGATATGCCGGGGGTTGGGCGCTCACCAACGCCAATTTTCCCTTATCGCCCGTGGATGATTTCGCGCTATGCCTGCAAGTTGCTGGATCATCACAAGCTCGAAGTTGTTGATGTTATGGGGGTTTCATGGGGTGGTGCAATGGCGCAACAATTCGCGTTTCAACACCCAAGGCGCACTGGTAAATTGATATTGGCGGCAACTTCGGCAGGCATGTTAATGGTGCCGGGGGATCCCGAAGTCTTATCCAAAATGGCGTCACCCAAGCGTTATATGGACCCCAATTATATGATTGAAAATTTTCGCACACTTTATGGCGGCGAATCAACTGGTTCTGTTGATCATGCATCGCGGCTTTTGCCGCCATCAATCCCTGGATATTTGCATCAATTGGGCTGTATGTTGGGTTGGACTAGTGCTTGGTTTTTGCCATTCATGCGCGCCAAAACCCTGATTTTGATGGGCAATAAAGACAAAATCGTGCCAGTAATAAACGGTAAAATCCTCGCCAGCCTTGCGCCAAACGCAAAATTGAAAGTGGTCGAAGGCGGACATTTGTTCTTGGTCTCTCGCGCCCATGAAGTTGCGCCAATCATGCGAGAGTTTTTGGACGAACCCGAACCTGCGCTACGCACCGCAAGTGAAAGACCAAGGCGCCCAATCGCCAAAGCTGCTTAATATGGATAAAAAGCAAGCGTATAAAGACCTAGCCCGTGATTATGCGGCGGTGGTGGCAGGCGAAACCAACCAAATTGCGCGCATGGCAACGCTTGTTTCGATGTTAGTAACAACATTTGGAGCGCGGTTTTTTTGGTGTGGCTACTATTTGGTGGATGAAAATAAGCAAGATGAGCTGGTAATTGGCCCATATCAAGGCAGTTTGGGCTGCCTGCGAATCCCATTTTCGCGCGGTGTTTGTGGCAAAGCGGCACGGACGAAACAAACCCAAATTGTCGAAGATGTTCATGCATTTGCAGGCCATATTGCTTGTGATAGCCGTTCGAATAGCGAAATTGTCGTGCCGGTTTTTGATGGCACGGGGCGATTATTGGCGGTTTTGGATGTCGATTCAACTGATTTCGCCGCATTTGATGCGGTTGATGCGCTCGGGTTGGAGGCGCTTTGCGCTCTGATTTGATTTTTGCCAATTCAACAAGTTTTTCAGAATTTCATTGACATTCCTCCATTTCGGCATAGATTCCCATTTGCGAAAGGAGAATAGTTATGAAAATGACTTTTGCAAAAATATGTGCCGTTGGTTTGATTGTTGGCGTTGGCAGCCCAGCATCAGCAGCATCAACAATAATCGGCAATGGACTTGCCGAAACCTGCTCTATCACCGCACGGCTCGGCAATAGAGATAGAAGCGCCGAAAATGTCTGCACCCAAGCATTGGAAGCACGTGATTTAATTCAACGAGATCAGGCGGCCACTCTGGTTAATCGCGGCATTATTCGGCTTCGCAATGGTGACTATTCATTGGCGACTGCTGATTTTAATAGCGCAATTCAAATTGTTCCGGGTCTAGGTGAAGCCTATGTCAATCGCGGCGCGGTTCTAATCAAATTGGGGCAATATGAAGCGAGCCTTGTGGATTTGAACAAAGGGATTGAACTCGGCGTCGAAGAACCCGCTAAAGCCTATTTTAACCGCGCTTTGGCCTATGAAGGCCTCGATAATTTGCGAGCAGCATATTTTGACTACCGCCGTGCCAGCGAAATCAACCCTGAATGGCAAGAACCAAAAACCCAATTGGTGCGCTTCACGGTTTCGGGATTGTAATTAGTTGCCGCCTGCCGAATAAATGCTTTCAAACAAGGCATGAAGCTCTGCGTCTCGCGTCTCTAACCCATCGACCCATCGCGGTGGGATTGCTCGTGTGCCCCAAATTGCGCCTGCTAATTGACCAGTTATTGCGCCAATTGTGTCCGCGTCTCCGCCAAGATTAACCGCTAATATCAGCGCTTCTTCAAAGCTGTCTGAATTTGCCACGCACCAAATGGCGGCTTCAATGCTGTCAATAACATAGCCAGTGGATTTGATATCATTGCGGGTTTTGGCGTGCCAACCGCCGCTTGCAATCTCGGTAATGGCTGGTTCACCGTGCCATATTATGGGCGCAAGCACATCTTCTTTGGTCTCGCCATTTATTGCTTTGACCAATAATGACGCAAAATATTCGCAGGCGTCGAGACATTCGGGCGCGCCATGGGTTGTGGCAGATTGCCGCCGCGCCATTTCCATCGCTATTTCAATATCGCCATGCCAACGCACTGCAACTGGCGATAAGCGCATGAGCGAGCCATTGCCAGCGCTTGAAGGACTTGTGCTACCCGCGATTGGATTGCCAGTCTTTTCAAAACGAGCCAGCGCATCACGCGTGGTTATGCCAATATCAAAACACCCAAGTCCAGATGAATAAGCGCCATTTCTCCACCAATTTACAAAACACCCCATCAAGTGCTGCTCGTCTAGTTCGCCCTTTGTAGCTATGCTGCCCGCCAAAGCAAGGGCCATCGCGGTATCATCAGTATATGCGCCCTTGGGCAAGCTAAAAGGGCCACCACCAATGATCTCAGTGTGATGCGGATTTGCGTCCCGCGCGCTAAATTCAAGGGTCGTGCCAAGGGCATCACCAATCATCAAGCCAAGCATTGCGCCCCGAGCGCGGTCTTTCTTTGGCGGGTTATGAAACAGCTTATTTTTTATGACGAAATCCTCTTGGCCTTTAGTTTCGATTGCCCCATGGCGGGCCTTACGCACCAACTCTATGGCTTTCTCACCTTCAAAGCCGCGTTCAGTCAAGATTTTTGCAGCAATAGCCCCAGCGCGCCCCAAACCACCTTTGCAATGAACCAGTAATTTATCACCACTATCAAGAACTTCATGGATGTGGCTGTGCCATGAGTTTTGCCAATTGGTATTCCATTGTTCATCGGGAATTGAATAATCGTCAATTGGCATATGCAGCCAATCTAAACCATTTGCCAAAGCAACGGTTTCGATTTCTTCAACGCCCAATATTGCCATTTCATCTTGGGTAATGAGTGTAATAACTAGAGTAGCGCCCCATTCTTTGACGGCTTTCATATCAATGTCCAAGTCTCTATTCCACGCACCTGTCATCGCATTTGCTTGTTTCTTGCCAGGGCAAAAAGTAATTCCAATTGCGCCACTAGCGGGGGATTTCACTTCGGCTATTTGAAGTGGGTGGGTATGGCTTGTTCTTATTTCACTCATTAATTTAGTATTTTTCCTTCAATATTTTGGTGTTAATCTTACAACTCAAATGTTGGGTTCACTTAGTTACACAAACATTACGTCAATATCGGACGGATAGGCGATATAATCCGCGGCTTTAACTTAAGAACATGGTTTGGAATGGAGCTGAGCCTCAATCAGAAAGCAAAAAGGAAGTGAACTTTGTGTTTCCGAGCCAAAAAAATATGTCAACAGAAATAAAAAACGACGCTTTTTTATTTTTGTTGTCTGCTTGGTTCCAAATCCTTGAGTGAGGAGCGAAGCGACGAGGGTGAGGATTTGAGTGGCAATATGGCGACTCCGACAGGATTCGAACCTGTGACCGTCCGCTTAGAAGGCGGATGCTCTATCCAGCTGAGCTACGGAGCCGCAATGTAGTTGCTAATGCCCTAAATTGTTCAAATACCCAATAGGAGGTTGTGCAATTAATGCGACCAAGGCTCGCGGCGGGTGTAAGTGAAATTGTCAGAATATGCCCGAATTATGCGTTTTGGCGTTTTCGGCTCTTGAACAACATATTCAAGACCATTTTTTTCGGCATAGGCAATTGCGGCTTCTTTGTCATCAAATGTCAGTTTAATTTGCGAACTTGTATCTGTGCTTGATGTCCACCCCATCAATGGTTCGGTTGATTTCGCGCCAGCGCTATCAAATTCAAGCACCCAGCGCCCAAGTTTGCCACGGCCAGATTGCAGCGGATTTTTGGAAGGACTGTAAATTCTAACACCCATACGACTCTCCTAATTTGCTTACTTTAAACAGATTAGTTGTTTGTGCCAAGCGCCCGCTCGCGTGGTTTACAAGCTAATTTGCAGCTAGGCGCACGAAGTCAACGCGAGTCAAATAATATATTGGGCTTCGGTTTGCGGGTTGGGTAATTATCAAGCGATGCGGAATTCCCAAAGCAGCGGATTAACAAGTCAACGCATTAATATTTTTTCTATTAAGAATAATATTGGCCTTCTCCGCCAGCATTCACTTCTAAAGCGGCATCAAGAAATCTAATCTGCTCGATAGTAATTGTCCGGTAATCAAGTGGCGGTGGTGCGGTAAAGGTAACGGTATTGTTTAAACCAAAAAATGCACGAGCTGCATCAAGAATCCGCTTGCTCACTTTAATTTCGATGGCAGCGGCAAATAGGCCGGGTTTGTATTGAACAAGTGGCCCAATTTTGCGAATTGGCCAGGTTTGTTGTTTAGCCAAATCAATAAAAGGCTTTCTAGCTACTGCAACTAAGCGCTTGATGCCCTTTGTCATCGCCCATTCAAGCACGCCTACAGTAACATAAGCGTTTGACTTTTCTAAACTTGCGGTTTCGGCAGTCGCGTCTGAAACGAATTTCGTATGTTCCCAAAGCTCGGGGCCAAATTCAACTTCTTCGGCAATAAAATTTGCCAAGCCCTTGCTAACACATTTGGTGTTTTGGGTAGGCGTAAATCGAGATATTTCTAATAATTGGCCATTTTTCGAAAAAACCAGTAGAAATTCAACGCCCTCTATGAAATCTAAACTATCGTCAATTTCGTCGAAAATAGAATGTCTGCGAATCTTCACCATTTCTTGCAAATAGTTCGCATAAAGCGAGCTGTTCGAAGAATTTACCACATGCACCAACATCATTGCCCCGCTAAGTCGCTGTTTTTATTTGATATACATGCTATTGTGCCTAATTTGCAATTCCCATAAAAGCAATATTAAAATTATAACACAATGTTACAATTTGTTTCAACAAGACTTCGGCAGTCCTAAAATGATAAGCCAAGCGACTTTTCTGATATGGCCAAAAGCAACGAAAATGGGGATGCGAGGGCGCAAGCTTAGTGCTACAAAACAATAAACTAGCGCGGTTTTCAAGTTCCACTTGAAGAGCGATCGTGCTGGTCATTTCTTTGATCTGTGGCAAGAACTTGCCATTCAGTAACGCATTGGTCTTTCACTTTGGCTTTCCACTTGGCTGCCCCGGCTAACCGCGCATCGGCACAAATTGAGCGCCCGTGTATAACGAAATAATCGCCATCAAAGGAAATTTCGTCAAACTGGTTTTGATAATCTGGAAAAAGTTCGAAAAACTGCTGCCAAGCCTGCAAACATTGGCGCTTTCCTGAAATTACATTGCCAACTGCGTCAATAAATTGATGGTCATCGCTTAACAACTCGGCCATAACATGCAAGTTCTTGGTTGTTATACAATTGTTGAACTCAATTATGATTGATGTGGCTTCTTCGAGGTTCATGAAAATATCCAAAAAATGAAGGTGGCAATTTGAATTCGGTGGTGGTCATTAGGAGAAGACCTTGCAGCAAATCGGGCGCGAAGCCAAGGCGGCGATTTGAATGAAAAGCCCATGCTTCGCCGAACGGCTACGCAGGGCACGACCGCTCTAATCAATTTCCGCGTGGCCTGCCACGCGTAGCTCGAAGAGCGTAGAGTGGTGGGTCCTGTAGGACTCGAACCTACGACCAGACCGTTATGAGCGGCCGGCTCTAACCAACTGAGCTAAGGACCCATTCTCGCGGGGCGAAAAAGTGAATAGTGCGTTTAGCAGATTTCTTGCCTTATGAAAGCCTAAATCACCGCGCATTGTCCGCCAATTGCATTTGGCTTGTGTTCATCTAAGCTAAATATAATATGACCTAATTTAGGAGTTTTAAATGACCAAAAACTATAGAATCGCCGCCATTTTGGGCGCATCTTTGATTTCTGCGGCTTTAGTTTCACCCACAATGGCGCAAAGCGCGCAAACTTGTTGTGCCCAGCCAAGCCCCAGCATTTTGAACATCAATACAACGGCCGACCTTAAACAAGCCCCAGATATTGCTATGGTTTCTGCTGGAGTGGTTACCCAACACCGCAGCGCACGAAATGCGATGGCCGATAATGCAACTAAAATGAGTGCAGCATTTGCGGCTTTGCGTGCCGCTGGCATTGCCGAGCGTGATCTGCAAACTGCGGGCATCAATCTTTCGCCGCAATACGTTTATGAAGAAAACAAGCCGCCGCGCTTAACTGGCTATCAAGTTACCAACACAGTAAATGTGAAAATCCGTGATATGACAAAAATCGGGCCAGTATTGGACGCTTTGGTCGCCCAAGGTATCAATCAAATTTCTGGCCCTAATTTTCAAATTGAAGATTCTGATGCGGCGCTAGACCGTGCGCGTGAAGAAGCAATGCGCAAAGCAATGCGCCGTGGTGAGCTTTATGCCCGTGGCGCGGGAATGCGGATAAAGCGCGTGGTTAGCATCAATGAATCGGGCGGCTACCAACCGCAACCCCAACCAATGGTGATGATGTCACGAATGGCTGCTGATGTTGCGCAACAAACTCCAGTGGCCTCTGGCGAAGTTACCATGTCAATCCAACTTAGTGTGCAGTTTGAATTGGAAAAAATCGCGCCATAGAGCGTCGGATGTCCAAGTTGCACCGTTTTGCCGCGCCCTTTTGCACCATTTCTGGCAACAAATATTTGGCTAATACTCCAGTATTAACCGCATATTACAAAATTGCTGCGGCAAATTCGATTCAACTTAAACATTCGACGCTCTTGAAAAGAATTGCAGGGAATTAATGACCAAGCCCTTGAAAATAGTGCAATAGACTATTTGATATAGCCTATGTGTTTTGGGGCATTACAGAAATGGCGAATGGCGGTGGAGCAAAATCGATGATAACAAAATTGCTTATTGCAATGGGAATTGGCGCTGCCGCAGTTGCTGCCGTGCCGCAAATATCTAATTTGGTGCAAAATGACGCCAGCCAAGGCGCACAAGTAACTGCGCCTTTGGCAACGCCTGCAATTACCACACCCGAAACCCCGCGCATTGTGCCACTTACAAAAGGCGATGCAATTGCGTCATATGCACCCGTAGTGCGCTCAGCGTCGGGCGCAGTTGTCAATGTTTATGCACGGTCAGTTCAGCGCGGACGGGTCGCGGTTGATCCATTTTGGGGTGCCATGCGCCTTCCAGATAGAGCCAGCCTATCCCAAGGCTCGGGCGTTATTGTTCGCGATGATGGCATAATTGTTACCAATAACCATGTTGTGCAAGGCGCGACTGAAATGGTGGTGGTATTGGGCGACAGGCGCGAATTTCCCGCAAGCGTTGTGCTTACTGACCCGCGCACCGATTTGGCAGTATTGCGCATCAATACTGGCGGTCAAAGGCTGAACGCATTGTCGTTTGCTGACACCACGAATGCCCAAGTTGGCGATCAAGTCCTGGCAATTGGCAACCCATTTGGAGTTGGGCAGACGGTTACTTCAGGGATTATTTCGGCATTGGCACGCACAGATGTTGGCATAACTGATTATTCGTTTTTCATTCAAACTGACGCTTCGATTAACCCCGGTAATTCGGGCGGAGCATTGGTGGATATGAGTGGTAAATTGGTGGGCATCAATACTGCGATATTTTCGGGTTCTGGCTCATCGGCTGGCGTTGGCTTCGCCATACCTGCTGAAATGGTGCGACGGGTGGTCGAAGGCGCGGTTTCAGTGGGCCGTGTTGTGCGCACATGGTCGGGCATTCGTGGGCAAACCGTGGACAGCGAAATGGCCGCAACCATGAATTTAGCGCGCCCAGGCGGGGTTTTGGTCACTGAAGTTTATCCAAATTCGGCGGCGGCACAGGCAGGCTTACGGCGCGGCGATGTTATCGTCAGCCTTGGCGGTAGTGAAGTGAATGACGAAAGCGGATTGCGCTATTTGGCGGCAACCAAAGCACCAAATGAAGCCGTAGTTTTTGAATTTTATCGCGGTGGTCGCAAACTAGATGGACGCGGCATATTAAGCGTACCGCCCGGGCGCGGCGGCGCCGATAGCCGTGTTATTGAAGGCAAAAATAGCTTTGGCGGTTTGTCGGTCGCGACATTAAACCCAGCCTTGGCCGACGAAAAAGGCCTCGACCCATTCTCACATGGCGTGGTTGTAACGGCGGTAGCGCCTAATTCCGCCGCACAACAAAGTGGTTTTCAAATTGGTGATTTGATTGTGGAAATCAATGGCGATGCAATTGAGAATATTGAGGCGCTGAATACGAAATTGGCGCGCGAGGAACGTGGTCAAGTGACGATTAAGCGCGGCGATCGCCCCATTACCGCGGTTTTGGATTTGTGAGTGATTTGTTCGGCATAACGCCCGAAAAAGGTGAAAATAGTCACCAAAACGAAGATTCGCGTCCATTATCAGAAATCTTGCGTCCCAAAAACCTTGGCGAAGTAATTGGGCAAGACCATCTTTTGGGTGAAAACGCCCCAATTGGGCAAATGCTTGCCAAAAAACGCCTAAGTTCAATGATTTTATGGGGCCCGCCTGGAGTTGGCAAAACCACCATTGCGCGGCTTTTGGCGCAAGAAACTGGCCATGAGTTTCAACAAATATCTGCGGTGTTCTCTGGCGTAGCTGATTTGAAAAAAGCGTTTGAGCGCGCGCAAACTTATAAAAAAATGGGCAAAAATACGCTATTGTTCATTGACGAAATCCACCGCTTTAACCGCGCCCAACAAGACGGCTTTTTGCCCTATGTAGAAAGCGGAGTGGTGACGCTGGTTGGCGCAACCACCGAAAATCCATCGTTTGAGTTGAACGGTGCATTATTATCACGAGCGCGGGTGTTTGTTCTTAATGCATTAGACGAAAGCGCCCTCAATTCGCTGATTGACCGCGCTGAAGCCCATTTTGGCCGCGAAAACGCCTTGGGCGATGACGCGCGCAAAGCCATTGTTAAATTATGTGATGGCGATGGTCGCTATTTATTGAATTTATTGGGTGAAATATTTGCAATTAAGAATGACAACGAACCTATTGATGCCAAAGCGATAATGTCATTCGCCCAACGCAAAGCGCCCGCCTATGACAAGAATAAAGAAGAGCATTATAATTTAATTTCGGCTTTGCATAAATCGGTGCGGGCGTCTGATCCTGATGCCGCGCTTTATTGGCTAGCGCGTATGTTGCATGGCGGCGAAGACCCAATGTTTATCGCACGAAGGCTAATCCGGATGGCCAGTGAGGATATTGGCCTTGCCGAGCCTAATGCACTGGCAGTTACCATTGCCGCGCGTGATGCGTTTCAAATGTTGGGCGCGCCGGAGGGCGAATTGGCTTTGGCGCAAGCAGTTGTGCATTTGTCATGCTGCCCAAAATCCAATGCGACTTACACGGCATTCGGTGCGGCGCAAGAACTGGCGCGGACAACCCAAGACAGGCCGCCACCCAAACATTTCCTAAATGCGCCAACCGATTTGATGAAAACCTTGGGCTATGGCGATAATTATCAATATGACCCCGATGTAGCCGGCGGCGTATCAGGCCAATCAGGCTTCCCCGATGGTATGGCGCAGGCAAGGCTTTATGAGCCGAAAGATAGCGGTGCAGAGGCGCGAATAGTTGAAAAACTGGCGGTGTGGCGGGGGTTGAGGGGGGAGAAAGGCAAGTAACTGTAGATTCCCCGCCCCTTGTGGGAGGGGTTAGGGGTGGGGTAAAACAAATAATGTTGTGGGGTTAAAATAACCCCACCCCGAATTCTTCGCGGCTTTGCCCCTCAGAATCTCGGCCCTCCCACAAGGGGAGGGCTAGAAGCCTGTAGATTCTTCGCCCTATGTGGACGGGGTTTTGGTTGGGGTTAAAGGAAGCGGCTATTCTATATTCCCCAAAAATGTGTTCTAATCCCCGCCATGCGTCCAACTTCACTTAATCCTTGGTTTCAGTCTATTTCCAATTTGCAAGGAATTGGCCCCAAAACGCATGATTTGTTTGTGCGGGCGGTGGGTGGTGAGTTGGTTCGTGATGCGGCGTTGCATTTGCCTTCAAACCTTATTGATAGGCGCGGTTTTGCAACCATTATGGAGGCGCAAGAAGGCGTAACCACCAATTTCAAAGTTATGGTTGAAAGCCACCAACCGGCCTTTGGCAATCGGCCTTACCGCGTGCAAGTAAGCGATGAAAGCGGGTTTATGACGCTGGCATTTTTTCACCCAAACCCGAAATATCTCAAAGCAAAATTGCCAATTGGCGCGCCCCGTGTGGTGTCGGGCATTGTGCATGAGCGATTTGGCGAACGGCAAATGATTCACCCTTCGCGCATTTTGAGCCCTGATGACGAGGAATTGAAAATTGAGTTTGAAGCCATTTATCCCAATGTAGGGGGGCTTGCACAAAAAACTTTGGGTAAAGCCTGTAAACAAGCCGCAGTTTTGGCATCTGGCATCAAAGACTGGATTGATGAGCCATTACGCAAACGCGAAAATTGGCCGAGTTTTTATGATGCGTTGATAGCGGCGCATAACCCAAAAGCAATAGACGACATTTCGCCATTATCAAAATCGCGCCAACGCCTCGCATATGATGAATTATTCGCGCGCCAATTGGCGCTAATCCTAAGCAATGCTGCGAGGATATTGGCGCCCGCAAAAGCGCTAACCGGGGAAGGCGCATTAACCCAAAAATTACTAGCAAAATTGCCGTTCAAGCCAACAGGAGCGCAAATCCATGCTTTCGGTGAAATCGGCAATGATATGGAAAAAACCCGCGCCATGATGCGGCTTTTGCAAGGCGATGTTGGATCTGGCAAAACTTTGGTCGCGGCATGGGGAGTTGCGAAGGCGGTGGAGGCAGGGGTGCAATGCGCTTTTATGGCCCCGACCGAGATTTTAGCGCGCCAGCATTTTGCCAATTTGCAACCGCTTTTGGCGTCAATTGATGTTAAAATGGAAATATTGACGGGTCGTGATAAAGGCAAAATCCGCGCCCAAAAACTCGAAAGCCTCAAAACTGGCGATACAAAAGTCTTGGTCGGCACCCACGCAGTCTTCCAAGATGGCGTAGAGTTTAATGAACTGGGGTTTGTAGTGATTGATGAACAGCACCGCTTTGGCGTTGCAGCCCGTAAACGGCTGTTTGATAAAGGTAACATGCCGCATGTGCTTACAATGTCGGCAACGCCCATTCCGCGCACTTTGTCGATGGCGATTTATGGCGATATGGACATGTCAATTTTAGACGAAAAACCAATGGGCCGAAAACCCATTGAAACCCGCACATTTGATATAGGAAGATTGCAAGAAATCGAAGACGCCGTCGCCCGTGCGATAAAGCAAAACAGCCAAATATATTGGGTCTGCCCATTGGTCGAAGAAATTGAAACCAATGAAAAATCTGCGGCAGTCGAGAGATTTGAGCAATTGCGCATAAGATTCGGCGATAAAGTCGCGCTGGTGCATGGCAAAATGAAGGCCGCAGATAAAGATGAAGCCATGGAAAAATTCATCACCGGTCAGGCGAAAATATTAGTGGCAACCACGGTCATTGAAGTTGGCGTCGATGTAAAAACCGCAAATATTATGGTGATTGAACACGCCGAACAATTTGGTTTGGCACAATTACATCAATTGCGTGGGCGCGTTGGGCGTGGCGAGACGCAATCCCATTGCTTATTGCTGTATCAGTCACCTTTAAGCGAAAATGGCCGCAAACGGATTGAGGCATTGCGCGAAACGGATGATGGCTTCAAAATCGCTGAAATTGACTATGAATTGCGTGGCGGCGGCGATTTATTGGGTTTGCGGCAATCAGGCATTCCAAATCTGAAAATTGCTGACATCAACGCGCATAAGGATTTGCTGCCAATCGCCCGCAAAGACGCGCGGCTTTTGATTGAAACCGATCCAAATCTAACCAGCGAACGCGGCCAAAATGTGCGCCAAGCACTTTATATTTTTGATGCGAATTTGGGGTTGTCGGGGGATTAGACTAATTATTAGCATTGACATTGCAAATATTATGCTTCGATATCGAGCATAATAGAATGCAAACAATAAGGAGCTTTGGTATTGTAATGACAGATTTATCGCAAACCATTTTTCCAAAAATCCTACTGGCAATTGCTTTGCTTTTGGCAATTACATTTTTCTTGGTTTCGTGCAATCGATCCGATGAAACACCCAAATCCTCCGTTAATTTAGCCTCCGCAAAATGGGGCATCACCGCCGAGGATTGGCAAAATCAGAGCCCGACCCACATATTATCCAAGGCCAATGCCGAAACAAAATTTCAAGATATTTTGCAAGCCGCGCAAAATCAGAATGTTGAGGCAATGCTCTTATGCGGCCTCGCTTATGAATGGGGCATTGGCGTTGCAAAAAACGAAGCGGACGCCGCGCATTGGTATCGCGCCGCTGCCGCTGCGGGCAATCCCATTGCAATGCTAAACCTTGGCACAATGCACGCCGAAGGTAGGGGGTTTCCAAAAAACGCCGCCACCGCTACGAAGTGGTTTCTTGATGCAGCGAATGCGGGCAATGCGCAGGGCATGGTATTTTATGGTGCTATGTTGGCAAATGGCGAAGGTGCTGCCAAGGACGAAGCGACGGCGGCGACTTGGTTTCAAAAAGCTGCAGAAGCTGGCAATCCAAGTGGCATGGTGATATTTGGTAATGCACTTGCAAAAGGAAGCGGTATTGCCAA
This sequence comes from Hyphomonadaceae bacterium, assembly GCA_009773395.1. Lineage (GTDB taxonomy): Bacteria > Pseudomonadota > Alphaproteobacteria > Caulobacterales > Aquidulcibacteraceae > Pseudaquidulcibacter. The sequence continues at coordinate 395,387 of WRPI01000002.1, forward strand.
AGACGAGCGTGAAGCTGCCGATTGGTATCGTAAAGCCGCCGAGGCGGGTGATGCTTTTGGCAAGTTCCAGCTTGGCAATCTTTATGCCAGCAACGCCAGCATTGCGCGCAATCTAATCGAGGCAAACGAAAATTGGCAAAACCGCGAAGCGCAAAAATTATGGCGCGAAGTTGCAGCTTCGGGTGGCAATGCGGCAAAAGATGCTGTGGACGCTTTGAAGCGGGTTTATGGCATTGATTGCGTGAAAGTTGGCGAAAATTATCGTTGCGATTGAATTATATTTGCAATGCAGCCAAAATCCGTTCTACCGCCAATAAATCCGCCAATTTCTCCTGCGCTTTGTCCAAGTCTTCATAATCATGGCCCCAAATTTCGGCATTGTGGTTTTCTTCGATTCTTATGGCTTCAAAGACTTGATTGGCCGATAATTGATGGCGCAACATCGCAAAACCTAAAATCGCCGAACCACATAGCGGGACAAGAAACGCCAATAAAGTCAAGGTCAAATCATCAAGTTGCACCGCCAAAGCTTCAACTTCATTCAAGGTCTTCTCACTTTGAACCAATGCCAAACTATCAATGGACATTGCCATGTCCAAACCCAAATCCTGCTTTGCCCACAACAAAATCGGATTCCAAATTTCAACTTGTTTTTGCGCCAGTTTTTGCGGTGCGCTTGTGCGGTAGCAAAGCAAATCTGTGCTCGCATATTTTCGAATTTCTTGCGCCATTTCGGCACGCGCATTTGGGGTTCTATCAATTGCGACATTGACGAGGCGGGTTATTGGCATAGTGGTAGTGTTTATGGTTTCACTTTGTGCTTCCCATTCGGCGGCAATCAGTTGCGCCGTCGCCAAATTTGCAACAATTAGTGGTTTTTTGGCAGGCGTGACTAATTTGCGGCCGTCAAGAAACACCCCAAAGCCTTCGACCAAAACATCGGCGGTAACGGTTTTGTAAAATCTTTGTTTAGTGGTCATTTTGCTTTTTTACAGCCTAGCTAAACGGCGCAAATGGGTCTTTTGCTTCATGGACTGCAAAACCAAACATATCAAAAGCCTTTTTCATATGTGGCGGCAATTCGGCTTCAAGCCGTATCATGCCAGATTTGGGATGCGGGATTAATAATGCCCGTGCGTGCAAATGCAATTGATCCGAGAGGCCACCAATATCGGGCCTATCGCAGCGATATTTTGGGTCGCCCGCAATGGCGCAGCCAGTTTCGGCCATGTGGAAGCGCAATTGATGGGTGCGGCCCGTGACTGGCTTCAACGCCACCCATGACGCGCGAGTTCCAGCATTGGAAATAACTTCATAGTCAGTTATTGCAAATTGTGCTTGAAACTCTCCATGAGCAGCGCGGCGCACCAATTCGCGTTCAGGCTCAACTTTGCTGCCTTGTTTTTTAAGCCAGCCGCGTATTTCACCACGAAATGGATGCGGCGTTCCAAGGCAAATTGCCCAATAGATTTTGGTTGTCGCGCGGCTGGCGAAAGATTTTGACAATTTGGCGGCGGCATTGGGGTTGCGCGCAAATACAATCACGCCCGAAGTATCTTTGTCCAAACGATGCACTAATTTGGGCCGCCCATGCTCAGGGTGCGCGAAAACTTCCATCAAAGCATCAAGGTGGCGCACGGTTTTCGAGCCGCCTTGCACCGCAAGCCCTGGTGGTTTGTTCAATGCAATTACATCGTCGTCCTGAAAAATTATGAGCGAGCGTAAAAATTCTTCGTCTTGCTTGGAAATATTGGCACTGTGAGTTTTGGCTTCGCGCACAGCCTCAAAAACGTCACCGGGAATTTGAAGGTCTTGTCCAGCATTTAAGCGATCCGACGCTTTTTTTGCGCGCACGCCATCGACCTTAATCAAGCCTTTGCGAATGAATTGTTCAATACGGCCTTGGGTTAAGCCTTCGAATTTGCGGCGCAGAAACCTGTCAAGGCGCACTTCGCCATCGGTTTCACGCACTGGAATTGTAATAGGGGAAGTCATTGCGGAGCTGTTAAACGATTTTGTGCATTAAAGCCATGCCAAGCAACACTGCGCCAATCGAAAGCACAACTGACGCACCGACATAAAGCGCGGCTATGGTCATTTGCCCGCTTTGTGCGAGCTTTACAACATCAAGACTGAAGGCCGAAAAAGTGGTGAAACCGCCCAAAATACCGACCATGACAAAATAATGGATAAAGCCCGAATTATCGGCGTTTTTTGCCAATATTGCCGCCGCAATGCCCATGCAAAAACCGCCAATCACATTCACGCCTAATGTGCCGTAAGGAAAGGCCGCGCCCAAAATTTGCGTGGCGGCTTTGCCAAACAAAAACCGCGAAACCCCACCAATTCCCGCGCCTAAGAAAACCAAAACCAGCTGCATTTAATCAAGCCCCAATGCTTTTGCCAAATTCCACATATCATCGGGAATGGGCGCTTCGAAGTTTTTATAGCCGCCACCCGGATGTGCGATATTCAAAACATGGGCATGGAGCATAAGGCGCGGCACTTTCACAGCGCCCACAGCCAGCAGCCCGCCATATTTGGTGTCACCCAAAATCGGCAAGCCTATGCCCGATAAATGGCAACGCAATTGATGCATGCGGCCTGTTTTGGGGGCGAGTTCCAAAAGGCTTGCGCTGCCATTGGTCTTTATCAATCGCCATTCAGTTAGTGCTTCATCGCCAGTGCCGTCTTCAGCGCGCAATGCCACGTCAATGCCATTTTGCTTGCCGCGCTTTATCGGGAAGTTAATTTCGCCTTCGGTGGTTTCGGGTTTGCCAGCGACAATTGCATAATAAGTTTTGTGGGCGCGGCGGGCGGCAAATTCCGCGCCATAAAACGCTGTAGCGGCGAGGGTTTTGCCAGCCAAAACTACGCCCGATGTTTCACGGTCCAAGCGGTGCACCAATTTTGGCTTTTTGCCTTTGGGATTTGTGAATGCTTGCAGCAAGAAATCCAAATCGCCAACAACGCCAGAACCGCCTTGCGACGCTACCCCGCTCGGTTTGTTCAAAACCATGGAAGCGTGGTCTTCATAAATTATCATCGCCTTTATATTGGCAATATCTTCGGCATTGGGTAAATTGGCGAGCACTTCTTGCGCTTGTTTCGGGCGCTTAATATAGCTCGGTTTTTTGCCTTTGCCCGAGCCAAAGCCAACATTCCTGCCGCCAATTTTTGGGCGCTTATTTTGAGTTTCACTATTCACTATCAAGGCCTATATCAAAATTTGGTGCCGAATGGGTGAGTGCGCCAACCGAAATTACATCGACCCCAGTTTGCGCAATGGCGCGAACAGTTTCAAGATTAACGCCGCCCGATGCTTCAAGCACTATTTTATTTCCCGCAAATTCACGGGTTTTTTTGACAGCGATTGCAAGGTTTTCAAGCGAAAAATTATCAAGCATTATGCATTTTGGATAGAAGGGCAAAGCCAATAGCAATTGCGCAATGCTATCAACTTCGACTTCAATTGGCACCAAATGGCCGACATTGGCTTTCGCGGCTTTTAGGGCATTTTCAATGCCGCCTGCCGCCGCAATATGATTATCCTTTATCAAAATCGCGTCATCAAGACCAAAGCGGTGGTTAGTGCCGCCACCATGTTTAACCGCCTGCTTTTCAAAGGCGCGTAACCCGGGGGTGGTCTTTCGAGTGTCAGTTATTTTGGCATTTGTGCCTGCAATTGCGGCCACAAATTGCGAGGTCAAAGTGGCAATGCCCGACATTCGCCCGATAAAATTCAACATTGTGCGCTCTGCCATCAACAGCGATCGCGCACTGCCTTGCACTTTGGCGATTATGTCGCCTTTTTGCGCTTTTTCGCCATCTCCCAATAGGATTTCAAGTTTGGCGCTTTTATCAATTAGTTTGAGCGCCAATTTCGCCGCGTCAAAACCCGATATTACCCCATTTTGCCGCAATCGCATTACCCAATTGGCAGTGGCGCCAAGGGGAATTGTCGCATTGGTGGTTATATCGCCAGCACGGCCAAAATCCTCGGCCAAGGCGATTCTTACAATTGGTTCAATCAGGGTTTGCGGAAGGCTCATAAAATCTCAATATCGCCATTTTTGCCAATTGCCAAATGGCTGTGCTTTGGCGGCTCTGACAAATGTTGAAAATCCTCGCGCCAATGCCCACCACGGCTCTCTTGGCGGTGAAGCGCGGCGGTCGCAACCAATTTGGCGGTTACTAACTCATTTGGTGAAGCTTCAACTGGATAAGTTGTTAAATTATCAATGACTTGCAGCAATGCTTTAAGGCCATTTTCGCCGCGAACAACTCCCGCATTTTCACTCATGGCGCGGCGTAAAATTTGCAATTTGTCGGTTTTTAGCTGCGCTGGCATTTGAAATTCGCAATTTTGAGGTCCTTCCAAATGCGCGCCATTTAAGGCAATTGCCACGCGGTTTGCCATAACTACCGCTTCCAAAAGCGAATTACTGGCAAGCCGATTAGCCCCGTGCAAGCCCGTTGACGCACATTCGCCAATCGCGGACAGGCCTTGCAAGGAAGTTTTGCCCCATAAATCGGTGGCAATGCCGCCCATATGATAATGCTCGGCTGGGGCGACTGGAATCATTTGCGTGCGCGGATCAATATTGGCACTCATGCATGAAGCAAAAACCGTGGGGAAGGTTTCGGGGAAATGAGCGCCAATTGCACTAGTTGCGTCCAAAAATGCTCCGCGCCCCGATTGGTTTTCAATTGCCACCGCGCGCGCCACAATATCACGCGGTGCAAGGTCTGTGTCAGCATGATATTTCGCCATAAATGCCGTGCCGTCGGCATTGCGCAATATTGCGCCATCACCGCGTAAGGCTTCGGAGGCAAGCGGAGCGGGGTCACGGCCGATATTGATGCTGGTGGGGTGGAATTGCACAAATTCGGGGTCGCAAATCAACGCACCGCAACGCGCCGCCATGCCAAGCCCTTGCCCACGCGCTTCAATTGGATTGGTAGTAACCGCATAAAGCCCGCCAATACCGCCAGTCGCCAGCACCGTGTGTGCCGTTTCAATGCGTAATTGCCCGCCTTTATGGCCCGCAATAACGCCGCCAATCGCGCCATTTGGGTTTTGCAACAGTGCCAAAGCCCAATGGTTTTCCAAAATTCTTATATGGCTTGCGGCCTGCGCTTTGGCGATAAGGCTTTTCATAATTTCGCGCCCAGCCAAATCTCCCGCGACCCGCGCGACACGGGCTTTAGAATGGGCGGCTTCAAGGCCAAGTTCGAGTGCGCCCTTATCGTCAGTGTCAAATGGCACGCCCAATTCGAGCAAATCTTGGATACGTTTTGGTCCGTCCTTGGCAACCATAAGCGCGACCACTTCATCAACCAAGCCTGCGCCAGCCGCAACAGTGTCCCTCGCATGAAGTTCAGGGCTGTCACCCACAGCCAAAGCAGCCGCCATGCCACCTTGCGCCCAAGCAGATGACGCGCCAGTGCCGATGGGAGATTGTGACAAAACAATGCAAGGCCGCGGGGCAAGTTTGAGCGCGAGAAACAGCCCAGCGAGGCCAGCGCCGACAATTAGGATTTTATCATCATTTGCCATCAAATCGGCTTACCAACCCGAATTAAATTGCCATTGCTATCAACAAAAGCAAATTCGCGCATTGCCCATGGCTTATCCTCAATTTTTTCAAGTCGCGGAATACCATGGCCTTGAATCCGCGCGAATTGCCAAAGTTTGTGAATGGCATCTACTTCATCGGTGCGGATATAGCACATGGAATTGTTTTGGGTCGGATCCAAATTATCACAAAACGAAAAATGCAATTCAATGCCGTCAAGATTCGCAATTAAATAACCACTGGCAACATGTTTGCGATCAACAGAAAACCCAAGTTTTTCATATTCCTGCGCCGTGGCTTCAAGATTTCTCGACAAAAGGATGGGTATGGTTTGGTGCATTATGCTTTCAACTAATTTGAATTCCTACTGGTTGCTCTGGCGCGCGATACATTAAGCCTTTTTTCTTGAAAGGCAGTTTCCGACGACGGAGTTAGATTTGGTCTTGCTATCAACAATCCCAAGCTGATGGACTGGATTACATAATAGGTTTCACCTGGCTCAATTTCCATTCGCAAAGTATCGCGCGCTTCAGAGGCAATATTATATTCTTTTGTGCCTGGCTCGCTGGCATGGACAAAATAGGTCCCATTGGTAAGTTTGCCAATCCCAGTATCGCCTTCACGAACCGAAAAGCTAACAGCCATTCCTGTCATTCTTGATGGGCGAAAAAATACCACTTGCCCCATACCTTCTGCGGGCGCGGCAATTTCATTTAGCCTTACAATATTTGGGATTACTGGCGCAGGAGGGGCGACTGGTGCTTCAGGCGCAGAAGGAGGCGGAGAGGGTTCGCTTGGTGGGCTTGGTGGAACTGGTGGCACTTGCGCTGTTGGCGGGTCGCTGGCAACCACTGGTTGGGCATAAATGCTTGGTGCGCTAAATGCGAAGTGACCAAGTGCCAACACTAACGCCAACGACAATTTCGAACCTAATTTTTTCATTTCTTCCTCCTATATAATAATTTCAGTTGCTTGGTTGCACCAAACTCGGGCCAGCAGTTGCTGCTGGCACAAAATTTACCCCTATTCTTGCGCGCGCCCGTGTGCCGGGTTGAACTTCCATGTGGCCACCAGTTACGATTAGGCCGACGACGCCACCAGCGACGCCGCCTGCCGCTGTCAAAAATACGGCTGGCCCGGAATTGTCGCGCGCACTCATATCCATATTAAGGCCTCTAATTGGGATCTGCCGGCCTTCAAATTCCAAATATCGTGCCGCTAAGACAAGTTTTCCTGGCTTGCCGCCCATTCCGGGCAAGCCTGCGTCAACAATTTGGCCCTTACCTATAGTGCCTTCGGGTATGACAATGACGTCGTTTAATAAAATGGGTGCAACAAGTCTGAGGTTGAACATATCATCGCGTTTTGCTGTTCTCGTTGAAATCAAATCCGTTATTTCAACCAATATTGGGGTGCCGCTTGGCACGCCAATTGTAACGCTGGCGGCTGAGGGGGTAATTGGAGGGTTGACAGGAACTTGCGCTACAGCAGGCGAGAGTAATCCTAAGAAAACACAAAGGGTTGCGGCTGACAATAATATTTCGCGTGTAACCAAAATCTGACCTCCAAAATATTATTACCCTGCTATCCAACTTTGAAATTGGATATGATACTATCAGCGCCAATGGCAAATACAACCCACCTTCAGTTCTTTTACAATCTGCTTAATTATTCACCGTCCTCAATCAATTTGAACAAAGGCAAAACAAAAGTGGCGTGGTTGGATATTTTCTTTAATTGAGGTCGCGATATTTTGCCTGCTTTATAATCACCCCAATATTTTGCCAAATGCGCAAAAGTTGCCGGAACCAGCGTTCGCGTTGGCCTGCCTTCAGTTGCAACAAGCTCAATTTTGAATTCATTGACTTTGATAAGTTCAAATTCGGTATCGAGCCAGCCGCTTGAAAGCGACCAAGTTTTGAATTTGGTTTGGCGCTCAAGCAGGGCCAGAACTTTGTCCCAAATATTATTGGGGCTGATTTTGCTTTTCATGAAACCAACTCAAAATCCGCAGGGATTTTATTGCTTACTTTGTAAATATTGGCTGGCATTTTTGGCAAATTAAGCATGGCATCGACCGATTTTCGAGCCTTTTTAATCATTTCGGGTGGCAGCACAATTTCATGTTTCAAATCGCGCAAACATTCGTAAATCGCTTTCAAACTGATTTGCTTCATATGGGGGCAGAGGTTGCAGGGGCGAATAAACTCGACATCAGGATTTTGAATTGCGACATTATCCGACATTGAACATTCGGTGATAAGCACGACTTTTTTTGGCTTTTTGTTTTTCACATAATCAATCATCGCGCCGGTCGAGCCAGTAAAATCACTCGCCCTCACTACATCATTCGGGCATTCGGGGTGCGCGAGAACCACCACGCCCGGATATGCTTCGCGGATTTCATCAATATCCTTGCTTTCAAAGCGTTCATGCACTTCGCACGCACCTTTCCAGGCAATGATTTTGATATTGGTTTGTGCCGCGACATTGCGCGCCAAATATTCATCGGGGATCATAATAACGCTTTTTACGCCCCATTCTTTGGCAATATGTTCGACCACTTGCATGGCGTTGGACGAAGTGCAGCAAATGTCACTTTCTGCCTTAACATCGGCGGTGGTGTTGACATAAGTCACTACGGGAAGCCCGGGGTATTTTTGTTTTATCAGCGCGACATCAGCGCCAGTGATGGACGCGGCGAGCGAGCAACCCGCCTCCAAACTTGGAATAAGCACTGTTTTTTCGGGGCAGAGGATTTTGGAAGTTTCAGCCATAAAATTCACGCCGCATTGAACAATCACTTGTTGCGGCACTTTTTGTGCCTCGCGAGCCAAAGCCAAACTATCGCCGCGAAAATCGGCAATGCAGTTAAAAATATCGGCTGTCATATAATTATGCGCCAAAATCACTGCGTCTTTTTCATGCTTCATGCGGTTTATCGCGGCAATATATGGCGCATGCGCCACCCATTCATCATAAGGGATAATGTGTTTGACGGCTTCATAAAGCGCATCAGTTTCGGCCTTGACGCCAGCATCCATCAGCAAAAGCCCCGCGTCAATTTTGCTTTTTGAAGTGTCAATTTCACAAGTTTCGAATTTCATTTTATTTCCTTTTGGAGAGGTCTTGGCTTTTTCGGTATCTTAACCGCAACGCCTTGAAAAGCCAATTGTTCGGGTGCTGGAAGAAAATCATTTACAATTTCAACTGTGCCAATTGGCTCGCCGCTATATTTTATTTTCCGTTTCATAATTTTCTCTCCGTTTTCAACCTTTCACAACCCCATCATACTCTCTCAACAACCCGTCAAACCTCTCCACCATCTCAACTTGTGCCAAATTTGGTGGCAAAGGGGCGATTTCAATTTCCAACCCCTCTGGCGGTTTTACAAACAGCGCATTGGCTTCGGTGACGCTAAAACCCGCTATTTGCGTGGCTTCAAACCATGCGCAAATTCTGTCGGCTTTTTTAATTAGCTTTTTTAAGGGCGCTGGGGTTTTGGCGGGCAGGCCGAAACGAATATGAATTGCGCGTTCCAATTTATCCTCAAAAACCCGATAATCAACGCCCAAAGCATTTTTGAACGGGCTAATCATATCGCCAATCACAAATTCAGGCGCATCATGCAAAAGCGCCATCATGCGTTCTTGGGCGCTTAAATTGGGTTTCAAAAACCCACAAATTTGTTCGACAACCAAACTATGCTGCGCCACCGAAAACGCAAAATCGCCCGTTGTCTGGCCATTCCAACGCGCCACGCGGGCAAGGCCATGGGCTATGTCTTCAATTTCAATATCCAAAGGCGAGGGGTCAATCAAATCGAGCCGCCGCCCCGATAGCATTCTTTGCCACGCCCGATTTTGGCCGTTTGTTTTACTATTTTTAAGAACGGCCCTTGCCAAATTATCACTCCAAACTGCCTGTGCGACCAATTGTCCGCCGAGCGAATGCTCACTTGTATTACTCTTATTATGCGCCCAAATATAATAAAGCAACGAGCGCACAGGTTCGGTTTGTGGATGATTTGTTGGAGGTTCATATGGCATATAGCGAACTTTTAGTCCCGATAAGCGGTGGCTCTGATGATGCCAATATTTTGGCACGCGCCAAAAAGCTTTTCGACCATTACAAAATCCCAACCACTTTGGTGTATTTTGAGCCTGACCCCAAGGATATGATGCTTTGGCCCGCCGATGGTATGGCGTCCGCCATGAGTTCGACTTTGGTAGATACGCTCATTTCCACTTCCGCCGAAATATGGGAAAAAATAAGTGCAGAATCCAAAGCTTTGCCCGAATTTGCCCTTGAAAAAATCATTGGCGCGGCGGATTTATTGCTCGAAGAACGCGCCAATTTATGTGATTTAATCGTGGTAAGCGATGTGGCAGCAGCCGGCAAAAGCACAGTTTCATCGGCATTTGAAGAAGCCTTAATGCACGGTCATGTCCCCGCGCTTGTGCTGCACGATAGGGCAAGTTTCGTGATGGATAATATAATAATTGCTTGGGACGGTTCGGCCCAAGCTGCGCGCGCACTCAAAGCCGCAAATTATTTCATTGAAAAAGCAAAATCAGTCACGATTTTGCAAATCCAAGAAAAAGATATTGCTTCAAGCAATTTAATGCATGATTCCCAAAAATTGGCGGCTTGGCTTGGCAAAAAAGGCGTAAGGGCAAAAGTGCAAATTGAAGCTTGCAAAGACAAATCGGTGGGCGCGACTATAATTGAAGTTGCAACCTTGGCCAATGCTGATTTATTGGTCGCTGGGGCGTATGGTCATTCCCGCGCGCGCGAATTTGTTTTTGGCGGGGTCACAAAAAACTATCTGAAAAATGCGCAAGGGCCGCACTTGCTAATTTCCCACTGAAACTATAGAAATCAACAATAACTGAAAGGTCAATAATGTCTGCTTTAACACGCGTTGTGCTTCAACTTAGCCGTAACCCTGGTTTCCCCGACGGTGATATGTACCAAGGATATGTTATTACTGCGCCGCTTGGCGCGGACGGCAAGCTAAATGTTGATTTGTGGAAAAATCATAAAAAACAATGCATTGTTGTGCGATATGGCAATCACGATGAAGATAAAGCTGACGGCATTTTGGACCACCGCGGCGATAAATGGTTTTTCACTTATGATGAAGTCCGCGAAGGCCCCGATGAAGACGTGTATCACCTTGGTGACCACCGGCTGTGGGTTGGCGATTATGTGACAATTGCCGATAGAGACGGTGAGTCTTTGATTTATGTAGTGTCGGAAACGAATTAGGTTTTTTGTGTCCTTCCCTTGGGGTGGCACTTAAGTTATGTCCTTCCCTTGAGGGAAGGTGGGTTTTTTGCAACGCAAAAAAGTCGGAAGGGTGGACGGTGCCGCGATAACTGAGATTGCCGCTCGCCCAACCGTTTTCACCCTTCAGACGCGCATTCGCGCGCCAGCTTCCCTCGAGGGAAGCACTTTCAGCAACTAAACGGCCTGCGCACATGCATATCCGCTGGCCCAGGCCCAGGCGAAATTATAGCCGCCGAGCCAGCCAGTAACGTCAACTGCCTCGCCAATGAAATAAAGGCCGCTTACCGCTTTGCACTCCAAAGTTTTTTGGTTCAGTGCATTGGTATCAATGCCGCCTTTGGTGACTTCGGCTTTGAAATAGCCTTCATCGCCAGCGGGGGTTATGGCATAATTGTTCAATAGTTTGGCGAATTTGATAAGGTCGGCATTTTTTATGCTTTGCAAAGGCAAATCTAAATTATGTGATACCGCAAGAGTTTTGGCGAGTTTTTGCGGTAAAATTCGCGCCAATGCTTGTGATAAAATTTGATTTGGCCGCATGGCTTTCGTTTTTAGCAAATCTTCTTCGAAATTCTTACCCGCGCCAAAATCAATGATTATTTCTTGCCCCGGTTCGTAATAATTTGAAATTTGTAAAATCGCGGGGCCAGAGAGCCCTTTGTGGGTGAATAAAAGTGCCTCGTGGAATGCGCGGTTCTTATAGCTTAAAACTACATCCACCGCCGTGCCCGCCAGTGATTTCATCCAATCATATTTTGTGCCAGTGAAAATGAACGGAACTAAGCCTGCGCTGGTGGCAGTAACAGGCACATTAAATTGCTTGGCCACTTCATACGCAAAGCCCGTCGCCCCCATTTTGGGAATGCTTTTGCCGCCCGTGGCAACCACAAGTTTTGGTGCGTGATAAGTCAAATTGCCGGCATCAACTTCAAAACCATCATTTTGCCTTATGGCAATAACTTCAGTTTCGGTGCGGATATTTACTTTGCCTTTAGCGCAAATATCCAAAAGCATATCGAGAATTAGTTTTGCCCCGCCAGTCTGGTCAACGAATAATTGACCTAGCGTTTTCTCAATGAAGGGAATCCCATAGCTCTCCACCAATTTAATGAATTCGCTGGTGGGATATTGGCTAAGCGCCGAGCGGGCGAAATGTGGGTTTTGCGATACGAAATTTTCCGCCGACACTTTCAAATTCGTGAAATTGCAACGCCCACCGCCCGAAATCAAAATTTTCGCGCCGACTTTGGTATTGTGTTCTAGCAGCAGAACTTTCTTTCCACGCAATCCCGCTTGGCCCGCGCAAAATAGGCCTGCCGCGCCGCCACCGATAATTATGACATCATACTTGGTCTGGATTGATAAAATCGACATGCGCTTCCTGTTGCTACGATTTGTCGCGGAAATAGACATCTAGATTTGGTCTTTATGCGGTATAAATATAGGTCAAACAACGATATTTTAGGGATGAATATATTGAAAAAACCGATAACGACCAAGGCAAGAATTAAGACAACCAACAAAAACAAATTAACATTAGTGCCAAAAATTGCCGCGTTTGCGCCTTTTGTGCCAGAAGCGCAGACCAAACAAGTCAAAGACGCAGTTGAAACTTCATCGGTTATGCAAAGTGTGGAAGCCGCGCGTGATGCGCAAAATGCAGCAGCGCAAGATATTTTGGAGCATACTGAGCCTGAACCAAAAACCCCCACTGAAGCGTTGGTCGCAATTGAGGCAATATTGGCAGGTGCATCGCCCGATGATGCTGCGGCTTTGCGCTCAAGCCTTTTGAAATGGCACAAAATTGGTGGCGCATTGCCAAAATCCCAAGATGATGAATTGGTCGATGATTGGCGCAATGCGGTTTACCCCTATAAAAATCGCATGTTGCGCAAAAATTACGAAAAGCAAAAATATGAATTGCAAGTCGAGCTTTTGAAATTACAGGCCTGGGTTAAAGAAAGCGGACAACGGGTTGTAATTGTGTTTGAAGGTCGCGATGCTGCGGGTAAAGGCGGCGCGATAAAGCGCTTCATGGAGCATCTTAATCCACGTGGCGCAAGGGTAATTGCGCTGGAAAAACCTTCAGTGCAGGAAAAAGGCCAATGGTATTTCCAACGCTATATCAGCCACTTACCAACCGAAGGTGAAATCGTGCTAATGGATCGCTCGTGGTATAATCGGGCAGGGGTCGAGCGGGTAATGGGTTTTTGCAATGAAGCCGAATATCGTGAATTTATGCGCCAAGCCCCGGAAATGGAACGCCAATTGGTGCATTCTGGCATTCATATATTCAAATTTTGGTTTTCGGTCAGCCGTGGAGAGCAAAAACGCCGCTTTAAGGAACGTGAACTGCACCCACTTAAACAATGGAAACTAAGCCCAATTGATTTGGCTTCATTAGAAAAATGGGAAGAATATTCCAAAGCCAAGGAATCGATGTTTTACCATACAGATACGTCTGAATGCCCTTGGGTGGTAATAAAATCCGATTGCAAAAAACGCGCGCGCCTTAATGCCATGCGTTATGTTTTGAACAAATTGGATTACACAGGCAAAGAAATATCAAATATTGGATTTGTGGATCCACTGATAGTGGGCCGAGCGAGCGTGAATTTTGGGTAGCTATCAAAAATTTGACAATTGAAAACTAGCCAATCGGGTTTTCCTTGACGGCAATAAAATAAACTCTTAGGCTTTGGGCTTACTCAAAATCGGTGGCACTGCGCCTATTAGTTGGACAATGAAAAAACTAGCTCATATCATTCTGTTAGCAACAGGAATCCTCGCGCTATTATCCTGCGGTGGTATCGCCAATGAAAAGGATTCCGCTAGATCCCCAGTAGTCGAGGCCAGTGGTTCACCGCAATATCTAGTATTCCAGATATTTACGGCGGGCGCAGGTTTCAGCGACGTGCCGGATCGCAACATACTAACCAATCCGCCGACTTACAGAAAAATCGCGCAAGATGTGCAGGGCATAATAGATGCTGTTGGCGAAAGGGGCGACGCGAACCACGTCCTCGGATTTGCAATCGGGCCACTTGCGCTCGACTATACGAGAAACCAGAATGGTGACAATACAGAGCACAAATTACGCAGCCTAATCCAAGACTCATTCGATGTTGCAATCGCAAAGAACGTAGCTGTTGTATTTCATATTGACGACTCGAAATTCTGGCGAACCCGTGACGATATTTGGAGCGATAGGAACAACATTGAGTGGACCGACCCAGATGGCACTGCCAATACTGGTCAGTACCTAAATTGGGGAAGCCCTTGGAAACTGGCGCCGCAAGCCTGTTTCAACAGTCCTGCTGTGGTAGCCGAGGCTAGGCGAGTTGCTACTGACGTCATCGGCAAAGAAATCCGTCTCGGTATAGACAAACTGCGTGCAGGGAACCGTGAACATCTTTTCGGTGGTGTCATCATTGGCTGGGAAACAGCGATTGGCAAAGATTACGAAACCCGCAAGCCACTCGGCTATTGCGCTTTAAGCAACTTAGGTGAAGAATTCAGCAATTCCAATTCACCGCGTGACCAAGCCGAGAAAGATAGGAAGCTTGAGCAAGTCGTGGCTAACTGGATTACCACATGGTCGGAAGCAATCGTGGCATCAGGAGTGCCGCGCACTAAGATTTATTCCCATATCGCATTTTCCCCGCGAGTGGTATTCGACGCCGAAGCTGCTTCATTCGCCGAAAAAGCACCTAGCTACTCCGAGCATGTTTTATGGACACCGCCGTCGGTAGCTTTCGGCGACGGCCATTATCCGGGGTTTACTACTTACCCTGATGACGGGATTTTGGGCCAGATTTATGCCGAGCTTAGCGCGCGCGGGAATCCACCATGGGCCTCATCGGAAGGCGCCAATGTGCGCATACACGATGGCCCGCCGCAAAAATCTGCGCAGTCAATGGAGACTTATCTTGCGCGCTTGTTCAACCATGGTGCTGTAATTACTAATTTATTTGGCTGGGGGATCGGCGATCCTAATAACCCTTTTCGCGGCTCCACAGAGGATGCTGCATCCATTCGGGCATATCGCAAATTCCTGCGCGGCGAACCGCTCATTGAACAAGCGGTTTCCGAAAGCACAGACCGCAGCAGGCAGGCTCTGCGCCAACGCATCCAAGCGCTTCCAGCCAAGATTCGAGTCTATGCTCAAGCTGGTGGTGACATGCAAAGGGTCGAACCTAAGATAAAAGAAATGGAGAGGTTCCTCGACAATGGCGATTTGGTGAATGTCGAGCGCGTGCTGAACGAAATTTTGGCAATCGTTGAATAGATGCCCGCGCCAGTGCGGACATTTGGCTAGTTTTCACTTGGGTCAAATTGTGATAGAATCACGCCCATGGAGCAAGCAATGAAACGAAATCCAATTGCAAAAGCCTTGGCGAATTCGAATTTGAAACCGCAAATTATTCCCAATAAAAAGGCCTATAAGCGTAAACCGAAGCACGTCAAACAAGAAGCTGTTTCGGCAAGCGCAGAGACCATAAAGGAAGGCAATTGAGGCTTTTAGTTTTATGGATTGGAATATTGGCTCTTGTCGCTTGCTCGCAAAGTGCCGAAAAATCAACTAGGCAAAAAAACTGCGAACGCATAAATTTTGAAAGCAACTCTTATGTTGTTTGTCATTTCGCCCGCGCAAGCAATAATTTAGGACTTTTCCTGAAACACCCCGATGGAAAGCCCTTTGGTGATTTCGCACGTCTCAAAACTGAATTGGAAAAATCCGGTAAGTCCTTGAAATTCGCCATGAATGCGGGAATGTATCATGAAGACAGGCGGCCAGTTGGGCTTTATGTCGAAAATGGTGTCAAAACTGGCAGGTTGCAAAAACGGGCTTCTGCCGACAATTTCGGCCTATTGCCCAATGGTGTGTTTTGGTTTGATGGCACGCAAGCGGCGGTAATGAGAACCCTTGAGTTTGAGAAAAATTTCCGCACTCGCGCATTGCCAAAATACGCTACCCAATCTGGGCCTATGTTGGTAATTGACGGCGCTCTGCACCCTTCATTCAAAGCAAATAGCAATAGTCTCAATATCAGAAATGGCGTTGGAATAAGCGCCGATAAATCGCAAGTGATTTTCGCAATAAGTGACGGACGGGTAAGTTTCCACACCTTCGCGCGGGTTTTTCGTGACGAACTAAAAACCCCAAACGCATTATATCTTGATGGCAGCGTTTCAAAAATATTTTCCACGGAACTGGGTCGCGAAGACACGGGTGAAGAAATGGGGCCAATTATCGCGGTTGTTGAGTAAAATGGGAATCCGCTTGCCACAACCAAAATAATTCCATAATTTGACAATCATAATGGCTGCGAAAATCAGGGAAATAATTAGATGAAAATATCAACAAAAATAATGACTTGTTTAACGGCGCTGTCGCTAGTTCTCGCAGGTTGCGCCGCGCAAACAGCCACCCAAAGCCCGACCCAGCCAAAAATCGAAACCGCCGAGCGGGTCTTTATGTCTGACCGAATAAATATCCGTGTCATTGGTTCGGGCCCTGATGTTGTGCTTATACCGGGGCTTGGTAGCCCGCCAGCGGTTTATGATGAATTGGTGGCAAAACTTTCACCCAATTATCGGCTTCACTTGGTGCATGTTGCGGGGTTTGCGGGGCTAAATACGAATTTTGAAGGGCCAATGTTTGATGATGTCACTTCGGAAATTGAGCGTTATTTGACTGGCGAACATCTTGAAGAAGCGAAAATAATTGGCCATTCAATGGGCGGCGAAATGGCAATGGCTTTGTCGACGCGCAAACATGTTGCCCAAGAAATAATGGTTGTCGATGCAATGCCGTTTTACCCTCTCTATTTTGGCAAACAATATGCCGATGCAATGTCAACCCAAACTGCCACTATTTTCTCCAACATAATTAAATCGCAAAATGATGAAGCTTACCGCGCGTCACAAGTGCTTTCGATTGCCAAATTGGTGAAATCACCGCAACATCGGCAGCAAGTTTTGGATTGGTCAGTCGGCTCAAACCGCGCCGCGATCGCCCAAGGGTTGTATGATCTGATGACAATTGATTTGCGCCCGCAGCTTGCGCAAAACCACGCCAAAATCACGCTCCTTTATGCCTATGATGCGCAAATGGGTATGAGCCAAGAAATCGTCGATGCCCTGTATGAAACTGGCTACGCCAATATCCCCAATGTCACAAAAACCCGCATTGATGGCTCATTGCACTTCATAATGTTTGATAGGCCGCAAGAATTTGAAGCGGCAGTAAGGCAATTTTTAGAGCATTGACATTTCACGGTTTTAGCCGCCAATTGAGCCATGTTTAGCGTATTCGATATTTTCAAAATCGGCCTTGGGCCATCAAGTTCCCATACTACGGGGCCAATGCGGATCGCCAAAAGAACCTTGTTGGAGGCGCAAAATTTGGGGCTTTTGGCAAAAACCGCGCGGGTATTGGTAGAATTGCAAGGCTCATTGGCACTTACAGGAATTGGCCATGGCTCGGACCGCGCAGCGATTTTGGGGTTATTGGGCCATGAGCCTGAAACCGTGGAAAAATCGCAAGCCGATTTGGATATTGAAAAGGCCTTTGAAACCAAACGGCTTCTGCTTCTCGGGCAATATGAAATCGCATTTGATGCCAAAAATGATATAGATTTTCGCGGCGATATTATTCCAAAACTTCACCCCAATGGCATGAAGATCTATTTGTTTGATAAGAATGCAGAGCAAATTTTTACTCGCATTTTCTATTCAACTGGCGGTGGATTTATTGCCTCGGAAGAACAATTATTGCGCCCCACCACCAATGACATTGTAAAGCGCGGGAAAAAAGCGCAATTGCCGTTCACTTCCGCCGCCGAATTGCTTGCACATTGCGCAAAAACTAACGGCAATATTGATGATGTGGTGCGCATAAATGAAGATAGCTTGCGCCCACGCGCGCAAACCGATGCGGGGCTACTTGCGGTGTGGCAAGCCATGAATTCATCAATTGAACGCGGACTTGACGCTGTTGGCATATTACCAGGTGGCCTAAAAGTGCGCAGGCGTGCGTCCAGCCTTTATCAAAAGATGCGCGAAAACCCTTTGTCGCAGGATTTGGAACGACTGTTTGACTGGCTCAATATTTACGCCATGGCAGTGAATGAAGAAAATGCCAATGGTGGCCGCGTGGTTACCGCCCCCACCAATGGCGCGGCCGGGCTTATACCCGCGCTTATTCGCTATTATTGCGCGGGGGAGGGCTGGAATGCGGGTGATTGCGCTGCGACCGGCAAAATTGGGCGGTTTTTATTGGTCGCGGCTGGCATTGGCATGATTTACAAACAACGCGCATCTTTGTCGGGTGCCGAAATGGGCTGCCAAGGCGAAGTCGGCGTGGCTTGCTCCATGGGTGCGGCGGGCCTGTGCGCGATTTGGGGCGGCACACCCGCGCAAATTGAACACGCCGCCGAAATAGCGATGGAGCACAATCTCGGCCTAACCTGTGACCCCGTCGGCGGCCTCGTGCAAATCCCATGCATTGAGCGCAACGCAATCGGCGCAGTAAAAGCCGCCAATGCCGCAAGGCTCGCGATGATTGATGTCGGCGATCACAAAGTAACCCTAGACCAAGTAATAGAAACCATGCGCCAAACAGGATTGGACATGAGCAGCAAATACAAAGAAACCAGCCAAGGGGGGTTGGCGGTTAATGTGGTGGAGTGTTGAATCGGCTTCGAGAGCCGTAGAGTTTATTGTCATCCCCGAAAAATCGTAGATTTTGTCGGGGATCTCGCATTTATTTCACTGAGATCCCCGATATTTTCTACGAAAATTCGGGGATGACAACGCTTTTCATGGCTTTCGCAGAAGTCTCAAAATTTTGGAGAGACGGCCAAGCGCCTTTCCCTCACTTCTCCCCATCAATCACCGCCTGCACTTGCCGATAAAAAACATCCCTAGCTTCGCCTTGGGGGCCGATGTTGGCGCGGGGCCAGTTGGAGTTTGAGGCTATGACTAAATTGCGTTTTTTGTCGATGAAAATGCCTTGGCCGAAAATGCCTTGGGCGGCGACGCTGCCGTCATCATATGTCCACCATTGGAAGCCGTAGCCTTGGCCGGGGGTGCCAATGTCTTGTTGTTTGGTGGTTGCCTCAGCGAACCAATCGGCGGGGACGACTTGCTTGCCTTGGGCCACGCCATTTGCCAAAACAAACATGCCATAACGCGCATAATCGCGGATTTTCATTTGCAAGCAACAACCGCCAACTTCATGGTCGGTTTCGCCCAATAGCCAGGTCGCGTCGCCTTCCATGCCAAATGGTTGCCAGATTTTTTCGTGCAAATATTGTGACAGTGTTTTGTGGGTCGCCGAGGAAACCAAAACCCCAATTAAATTAGTTTCGCCTGTATTATAGTGCCATTTTGTGCCAGGGGGGTGGGCGCGTTTTAGCTTGCGCATATAGCTTATTGTGGCGTCCATTCCGGGGGTTGGTGTGGCGTGAATGAACTTTGCAACATCGGCTTCGGGGTCTTCATAATCTTCGTTCCAATCTGCGCCCGAAGTCATGGTTAGAACTTGCCGAACTGTCACGCCATCATAAGCTGAGCCTTTTAAGTCTGGCAGATAAATCGTAATATCATCTTCAAGGCTTTTGATGAAACCATCTTGAATCGCCGCACCAACAAGCGAAGATGTGAAGGATTTGGCGACCGAAAAACTAGTCCAACGCCCATCGCCATCAAAGCCAAGGCCATATTTTTCAAAACGAATTTTGCCGTCTTGAATAATTACAATGCCGGCGCTTCTTTGGCTTGCCATATATTCATCAATATTCGGGATATTAAGCGGCGTGCCTTGTGGCAGTGCAAGTGGCGTGGTTGATGCCGCAATTGGCGATGAACCAGCAATCAAAGTTAAGCGATCAAAACCGCGAAATGATGCATCGCGTTGTGGAATTGTCCATTCCAACACATCACGGCTGGTTGGCAATGTCATCAAGACACCGCGCAATTCCTTATCAAGGCTCGACCACCAAAGGCCAGCACCTGCCAAAGTTAGACCCAATGCGCCAAGTGCAATATATCGTTTTTTCATTTTGTCCCTAACTTCGTTGTTTTGTTTGTAATTTTATGCGGCAAATATGTGCGTGCCAATTTTCACCATTTATGGCGATAAATCAATGGCTAAATCACCTCCATCCGCATTTCGTTTTTGCGCAATTTTCAGTAATTTAATTCTGTTATTTGCCAAAAAAGCAGCGGGAAATTTTTGAATTAGTATATTCGCACTTTCCAAAATAGAATTATTTTCTATATCGTCTGGAAGAGGCGTAATAATATGGATAGTGAATTACAACAAGCATTGATATTTGCGGCGATTGGTGGCGTTTTCATTGGCGCGGCATCGGGTGCTTTCTATCTTTTCCAAGGC
The DNA here is from genome assembly GCA_009773395.1 of Hyphomonadaceae bacterium. Lineage (GTDB taxonomy): Bacteria > Pseudomonadota > Alphaproteobacteria > Caulobacterales > Aquidulcibacteraceae > Pseudaquidulcibacter. Next base: position 415,661 of record WRPI01000002.1, read on the forward strand.
AAAATCGCGGGCATAAGCGGGATTTTGTTTGATACAGCCACCCAACCGAAAACATGGCGGTTTGCGTTTCTATTGGGCCTAGTGCTGGCAGGCGTAATTTTTGCGGCGGCTTTCCCTAATCAAATTGCGGAATTGAAAATTTCTAACTTTGAAATATTGGTATCGGGCCTCTTGATTGGGGTCGGAACCCGCCTCGCCAATGGCTGCACTTCGGGCCATGGCATAAGTGGTTTGGCGCGTTTTGCGCCGCGTTCAATTGCTGCGGTTGGGGTATTTATGCTTGCCGCCATTATTACCGTTTTTATTAAATTGCATGGATTTGCGGCATGAAAAATCAAACAATATTTAGCTTTATTATCGCACTAATTTTCGGTCTCGGCCTTGCATTATCGGGCATGACAAATCGTGAAAATGTAATTGGATTTTTGGATTTTTTCGGCAATTGGAAGCCCGCTTTGGCATTGGTAATGGGTTTTGGCATTTTGGCGGCAGCAGGATTTTTCCATTATTCCAAGCAATTGATGAAGCCGATAAATGGCAGTGACTTCCCGATACTACCTACCAAAATTGACGCAAAATTGATTGTCGGCGCAGCCATTTTTGGCATCGGCTGGGGCATTGGCGGCATTTGCCCAGGGCCCGCAATTGTGCTGCTAGCAATCGCGCCAAGCAAAATAGTTTTGTTCATTGTTGCCATGGCAATTGGCGGTTTATTGACCGACTTCGTGACCAAATTAAACCTTGCGCGCGCAAAACCAATCAATGCATTGAATAATATTTAATCAAATCATATTGGAATTTGCGGCCTTCCATCAGTGATTTGACCAAAATGCGTTCATTAAGGCCGTGCGCATTATTCATGCCGTCACTGAACATCGCGGAAAAACCAAAAGTTGGAATTCCTACCGCAGAAATATAAGTGGCATCGGTCGCGCCAGTTGCCATTGACGGAATAATCGGAATATTGGGGTAATGCCGCGCCGCAATTATTTCAATTGGCCCTAAAACTTGCGCGGTAAGGGCAGGGGTAGGTGTCGCTGGGCGATTGGGCACAACCAAAGTCACACTAACATTTGGGTTGGCAATCACGCTAACCAGCGCATTTTGCACTTCATCATTGCTAACGCCCGGGAAAACGCGGCAATTGACATTGGCCTTTACCCGTTGCGGCAGCGCATTTTTGGCGTGTCCACCTTCAATCATTGTCGCAACACATGTCGTGCGTAACATCGAGTTCCACGCGCGATTACGCGAAAGAACCGTATCAGCTTGCGTATCTTGCGGGTTCGCCACAATTGCCCGCATTGCCGCCGCAATTTCAGCGCTCTCAAGCGCCGCGCTTCTGCTGAAATATTCGCGCGTAACTGGGTTTAATTGTGTCGGGAATTTGTGGCGCGAAATATTGGTGAGCGCCGCTGAAATTTCATAAATCGCATTTTGTGGCACAGGCTGCGACGAATGGCCACCGGGGTTAGTGACTTCCAAAATGAAGTTGCGGTTTACTTTTTCGCCAGCCTGAATATGGAGCGCGACTTTGTTGCCATTTGCGTCTAATTGCCCGCCCGCGCCTTCATTTATGGCAAATTCGGCATCAATCCAATCGCGGTGGTTGGCGGCAAGCCACTGCGCGCCATTGGTCCAAGTGCTGGTTTCTTCGCCGCAAGTCAGTGCAAGTTTTATGGCGCGTTGCGGCACAAAACCTTCGCGTTTATAATTTATCAAAATGTCGGTAAAATAGGCCGCCATTGCCTTGTCATCAGCCGAACCGCGCGCGTAAAAATATCCGCCTTCTTCAATTAAAGTGAAGGGGTCGCGCACCCAATCCTCACGCCGCGCTTCGACCACATCAATATGCGCCAATAGCAAGATTGCTTTTTTGCTGGGGTCGCTGCCAGCTAAAGTCGCCACTAATCCGCCAGCTTTTGGATATTCATCGGGCGCAAAAAGCCGTAAATCAGCATCGGCAAAACCTGCCGCGCGCATTCTTGCCGCCATGCGCTCAGCCGCCAATGTGCATGATCCCACAGATTGCGCAGTATGGGTTTCGACCAATTCTTTGTAAAGCTCACGAAATTGCGGCTCGGTCGCGTCCAAATCGGTGCTGGTAGCAGGCGGCGGACGGCGCGCACTTACGTTTGAAAAAACAGATGCGGCAACAAGAACGGCGGCAATGGCGCGGTTAAATTTCATGGTATGTTTGCTTTCTAATGATCTGCATAATATTTGATAAGTTCATATTGGAATTTACGCGCGTCCATAATTGATTTAACCCGAATGCGTTCATTTAGGCCATGAATACCGCCCAAATCGGCGTCCATAAATATCGCCGAAAAACCGTAAGTCGGGATTCCCGCCGCCGATGTATAAATCGCATCGGTAGCGCCCGTTGTCATAACTGGAATAATCGGTGTGCCGGGGAAATGCCTTGCCGCAATGGCTTCAATCGGTGCCAAAATATTCGCACCCAAACTTGGTGTCGGGGTCGCGGGGCTTCTTGGCCCACTTAAACTTATTGAGACTTTGTCGTTATTTATAGCGCTCGCGAGTGCCGCCTGCACAGCATCAACCGACACCCCTGGGAAAATGCGGCAATTTACATTAGTGCGCACTCGTTGTGGGAGCGCATTTTTGGCGTGACCGCCTTCAATCATTGTGCCAACGCAAGTGGTGCGTAGCATTGAGTGCCATTGCTTATTGCGGGACAATATCGCATCAGCCGCAGCGTCATTAGGGTTGGCCACAATTGCCCGCATTGCCGCAGCAATTTCAGGCGTTTGGGTGGGTGCAAGCCGCGTGAAATATTCGCGCGTAGCATCATTTAATTGGGCCGGAAATTCGTGCGCCGCAACAGCAGAAATTGCGCGCGCCATGTCATAAAGCGCATTTTGTGGCACTGGTTGCGAGGAATGTCCGCCAGGGTTTGTGGTTTCCAAAGTAAAATCTTGATAGACTTTTTCGCCCGCCTGTATGTTAAGCGCGACACGATTGCCATTTGCGTCCAATGCCCCACCAGCGCCCTCATTGATGGCAAATTCGGCATCAATCCAATCACGGTGATTTTCTGAAAGCCATTTTGCGCCGTTAAATGCACCAGATGATTCTTCGCCGCAGGTCAGTGCCATTTTCAAAGTGCGTTTGGGAACATAGCCTTCGCGTTTGTAATTTATCAAAATATCGGTGAAATATGCTGCCATCGCCTTGTCGTCAACTACGCCGCGCGCATAAAAATAGCCATTTTCTTCAATAAAAGTGAAAGGGTCGCGCGTCCAATCCTCGCGCTTGGCTTCGACGACATCAATATGCGCCAAAAGCAAAATCGCTTTTTTGGTGGTGTCGCTGCCATGAAAAGTGGCAACAAGGCCGCCTTCCTTTGGGTGTTCAGGGACCGAAAAAACCCGCAAATCACTATCAGCAAAGCCGGCCGCGCGCATTCTGGCCGCCATGCGTTCAGCCGCCAAAGTGCAATCCCCGACTGAAAGCGAAGTATTGGTTTCGACCAATTCTTTGTAAAGTTCACGAAATTGCGGCTCGGTGGCATTGAGGTCGGTATTGGTGGCGGGCGGCGCGCGGCGCGCACTTACGTTTGAAAAAACAGATGCGGCAACCAAAACGGCAGCGACTGCGCGATTAAATTTCATTTGATATCTCCCATCCATGCAACCTATCGGAGTTTGAAAAATGCGCAACATTATTTTTTTGCGTTCAGATGCTTCGCATCTTGGCGCCACATTTGAGCATTCCGAAAAGTTGTAGACTTTTCGGGAAAAATGCTCAGTGGCATTTTTGGGCTGCGCTCCCGCTTGGTCGCTAAATCGCTTCGCTCCTTTGCAAAAATAATCAAAACTTGTTATGGCACGCGCCGCATGAACACCAAAGCTCAAACTTATCACCGCTTCAGCGTCGCGCCCATGATGGAATGGACCGATAGGCATTGCCGCGTGTTGCACCGAATATTCACCAAAAAGTCGCTGCTTTATACTGAAATGGTGGTATCCAAAGCGATTATTCGCGGGCTTCGTGGCAAGCTTTTGGGCTTTAATCAACAAGAACACCCAGTTTGTTTGCAAATTGGCGGCTCCGAACCCGATGAATTGGCTCAGGCCGCAAAAATTGCGCAAGAATATGGCTATGATGAATTAAACCTCAATGTTGGTTGCCCGTCAAAGCGCGTGCGATCTGGTGCTTTTGGCGCTTGTTTAATGCTTGAGCCCGAATTGGTTGGGGATTGTTTGCAGGCAATGCGTGAGGCGGTGACAATACCTGTCACAATAAAACACCGCATTGGCGTTGATGGCCAAAACCCGCGTGAAACCTTATTGCCATTTGTGGAATATCTGGCAGGTAGGGGAACCGACACTTTCATTATTCACGCCCGCAAAGCAATTTTGAAAGGCCTTACACCCAAGGAAAACCGCGATATTCCGCCGCTCGATTACCCCTTGGTTCACGCAATTAAAGCCGAATTTCCACATTTGAATATTATTCTTAATGGTGGCATTCATTCGCTTGAACAGGGCAGGCGCGAAATGAGGGATTTGGACGGAATTATGTTGGGCCGCGCCGCTTATCGTTATCCCGATATTTTAGGGCAAGTCGATAATATGTTTTTTGGCGACAGCCACATTGTAACGCCCTTCGAAGCCTTTGCCGCCTATCGCCCCTATGTTGTCGAACAATTAGCCAAAAAAGTCCCCCTCCACGCCATGACCAAACACATGCTCGGAATGTTCAAAGGCCACAAAGGCGCAAGCGCCTTTCGCCGCATTTTGGGTGAACAAACCGTCCCGCGCGAAACTGGGATTGAGGTTTATGATAGGGCGATGGAAGCGATTGAGGCGGAGATGGGTGTGGGGGTTTAGGAGTCTACCCCCCAGTCTCGCTTTGCTCGACAGCCCCCCTATAAATAGGGAGGCGGCTTGGCAGTGGTCGCGTATCGTTGGTATGGGCTTTATGCATCGAAACTACCTTTATCCCGTTGCTCGTAAACTCAGGAAGACTATGACGCTTCCAGAAAGACTGCTTTGGAATTTGCTTAAGCAGCGCGGTGAAGGCGGAATTGTATTTCGGCGGCAATATCCGTTCGAAAATTATATTTTTGATTTCTATTGTGCCAAAGCCAAACTTATTATTGAAATTGATGGCCTTGTTCACTCAATCGGAAATAATCCGCAAAGGGACGCGGCACGCGATGAATATCTGACATCATTGGGGTTTAAAGTTTGGCGAATTGAAGCGAAAGAAGTACTCAAGAATCCAATAGAAATAGCAAGCAACATTAGGTATTTTTGCTATCAAATCGTGTGGGCAAAGCCGCCCCCCTAATTTTAGGGGGCAGTCGAGCGACGCGAGACTGGGGGGTAGACTCCCTAAACCCCCAAAAACTCGCCGCTAGTTTCATTAAGAACCGAGAGTTGCCCGTGTTCAATGTCAAAAATCGCGCCATGGAGGCGCAATTTGCCGCGTTTTTCTAAGAGGCGCACAAATGGAAAGGTGCGTAGGTTTTTTATCGAGTGTTTTATGCCTTCAAGCCCTAATTCATGGCATTGGTGGTCGTGGGTTTGTGCAGTGTTTTCCATGATTTTGGCTTTTGGCTCATCGAGAATGGACATCCATTTGGAAATGAAATTGGCTTCGGTTTGAATGGCGTTGTCACTATCCAAAGCCACACTTATTCCGCCGCAACCGGAATGGCCAAGGATAATGAGGTGGTTGATTTGCAAGTTCAAAACCGCAAATTCAATTGCCGCCGAAACTCCATGATAGCTGCCTTGGGTTTCATAGGGCGGCACGAGATTGGCGACATTGCGCACAACGAATAAATCGCCGGGGCGGGCGCTGAAAATGGTTTCGGGGTCAACGCGGCTATCGCAGCACGAAATAATCATGATTTCGGGGCTTTGGCCGCCAATTGCGAGGCCCGAATAATGTTCTGAATGGCGTTCAAACACCGATGATTTGAAATTGCGATAGCGTTCAATCAATTGGTTTGGAAAACCACCCATTATGCATTTGCCCCACTTAGCCACTCGGGAGGGTCTATAATTATCTCCACGCCATTTGCCAAGAGGTTTTGCTTGGCGTCCATGGCATGTTGCCATCGGTCAAAGCGGATTAATGCCATGCCGAGAGTGCTGTTGTTGGAGCGAATGCGGCCAATTTCGGTTTCGCCGGCCATAATTGGTGTGTCAAATGGGATTTGAGAACTGGCGATTTTAATGCGGCACAGCTTTTGTTTTAAGGTGCCACGGCGTTTCATGCGGCTGGTCATTTCTTGGCCGACATAGCAACCTTTGTGGAAGTCTATGGCGTGAAGTTCGTCCATGAGACCCTCGAGCGCAAAGTCTTTGTCGCGGATTAAATCTTGGGCGAGATCAGGAATGCCGAGTTGTAATCTGTGGCTTTCATATCGCGAAAAACTGGCGGTTTCGGGCGTGTTTTGCGGCGCGAAAATTCGCAAACCCATGGCGCTATCCCTAGGGTCGGTGAATGAGATATAGTCATTTGCGGCATAAGATCCCGCATCGAGTGCGGGATGACAGGGGGCGGGGAAAGCAGCAAAAACTGCCAAATCATGGCGGGGCATTATTTCGATTGCCGCGCGCATTTTATAGATTTTTAGTTTTTGCACCAATTCTTCGGAATGATTGCTATCAAGGAGGAAGGTTTTATCGTCATGTCGATATGCAAAAATATCAAATAAATATTTGCCTTGCGGCGTCAAAAGCCCGCAAAACCGCGCAGTTTTATTGGCCATTTTTGCGATTTCATTGGTCACAAGATTGTTCATAAATGCCGCCGCATCGGGACCCAATATTTCGACAATACCGCGATTGGGGAGTTTAATCATTTTGCTTTTTCAATTGTTGTGTCGCCAACGCAAAGCCAATGATGACCCAAACCAAAATATAAGTTATGCCTCCGAAGGGGGCACTAGGTGTGCTTTTGATAATTCCAAAGCCTAACAAACAAATTGGAATAAAGAACGTGATGGCCGAAAACCCAACTCCGGCCAACACAATATTCGATAGGAATTTTGAACTTTGCGGCGATGAGATAATCGCAACAGCCAATGAGGAGCCAAATAACTGCATTAAGGCAGCAGTATTAAGCGTATCAATTGACTCGGTTGGAACCCCGCCATGGTGCGTCATCGCCAAAAGTGCAATGGAAAAGCCCCCGCAAATACAAATCAAAAAAATTCCGAAAGCGCGAAGATATTTATCCATCAATTGCCGTCCAATAAATTGCCCAATTGCCCCAATACCGAACCTTCACCTTTCGCCCCCATCGTCCCCGGCATTGATGCCATCATTCGTCCCGCAAGGCGAGAGAAGGGCAGGGATTGCATCCACACCGTCCCTGGGCCAGTTAAATTGGCGAAAAATACGCCTTCGCCGCCGAAAATCATGCTTTTGATGGAACCGGCACGGATAACATCAAAACCGACACTATCGGTAAAAGCCGCAACGCAACCAGTATCAACATGAATGCTTTCGCCAGCCACCAAATCTTTGCGGATTAAACACCCACCCATATGGACAAATACAATGCCGTCACCTTCGAGTTTTTGCATAATAAAGCCTTCACCGCCGAAAAGCCCAGTCATAATGCGTTTTTGGAAGAGTATGCCCAGTGAAACCCCTTTGGCGGCGGCCAAAAAACTGTCTTTTTGGCAAATTAAGCGCCCGCCAAAATCTGACAATTTCAATGCCAAAATATGGCCAGGGTATGGCGCGGCGAAAGCAAGTTTGGCTTTGTTGAAACCTTTGTGGGTGAAGACAGTAGTGAAAAGGCTCTCGCCAGTTATCAGGCGTTTGCCAGCGCCCAATAATGAGCCCCAAACGTCTTGTTGTTTGCCAGAACCGTCGCCAAACACCGCGTCCATGGTAATATTGGGGTCTTTATACATCATCATACCAGCTTCAGCGATTGCGCTTTCGCCAGGGTCAAGTTCGACCTCCACAAATTGCATTTCTTCGCCAAAAATTTGATAGTCAATAATGTCTGATGTGCTCACGATATGCTCCTTTAAAAACTAGTTTTTAACGAAAATTGTGACGATGTGATCATCACTAATATACATTTTTTTGACTGTCGCATTATTGCGTTTGGCAGTTTCATAAAACCAATCAGGAAAAAAACGCATACAATCAACGGGGTGGCGATGATAATGAAAATTTGGCATGACTGTATATACCGCCAAAATCGCTTTTGGTTTTAAAAGCCCGAATAAGTCACAGGCGTGGCGATAAGGGTCAAGCAAATGCTCCAAAATCGCGTATGAAACTATCAAATCAAATTTCCCTAATGTTTTGGGTGGCGCTCGTTCAAAGTTCCAGTCAAAATCGGAAGTTTCGTCTAGGCCAGCGATAGCGATTTGATCGATGTTGAGATTGAGAATTTTTTGATAAATATTTTTCGCGCAGATATTTTCGCCAGCTAGCAAAATCCTGCTGTTATCGTCGAGAGGTAAATTGGAAATAGCGCGGACAAAAGTCCCGATTATTGCACCACTTTCATTGCCTTCAAGTGTTTGCGAATTTTTTCGCCAGTCAGCATCGACAATTATGTCAGGGTATTGGGCAATGAAGCCCTTGTAATATTGAGCACGAAGTTTGCTTCGAGCCGCGCCGTTGCTGACCAAATTCGCAAAGAAATTGCCAATTGTTTTCTTAAATCGCCTAATCATTTTCGACCTTATGTTTCGCCAATTTTAGTTTCTAGCTATCCCATCTAACTATCCCAAAGCCGTCGTGCAAGTAAATCCTTGAACTTGCCAATTATCATGTCCAATAGACTTGTGTAATTCAAATTTGAGCAATAGTCTTTGAAAAAACATAGTCAGGGGTAATGTATGGAGTGGGGAATAGATAATGCGCGCAGCATTTTGGGCGCGATTTTGATAATTGTTTTTTGCTGGGCGATTTCTGAGAATAGAAAACAATTCCCGTGGCGATTGGCAATTGGTGCAACTCTCGTGCAAGGCGCTTTGGTTTTACTATTATTTGCCGTACCGCAATCGCAAGTGGTTTTGAACGGTGTAAACGGCGCGATTGATGGCCTGGGCAAGGCAACGGCCGAAGGCACTAAGTTTTTGTTTGGTTATTTGGGCGGTGGTGATTTGCCATACCAGCCAGCCTCGAAAGACGCACCGCCGCCGTTTTTGTTTGCATTTCAAGTCTTGCCTTTGATTTTGGTGATTTCGACTTTATCGGCAGTTTTGTGGCATTGGAAAATCTTGCAATGGATAACTCGTGGATTTGGCTTTATTTTTGAAAAAAGCATGGGTTTGGGCGGTGCGTCGGCTTTGGCAACTGCTGCTAATATCTTTATGGGTATGGTCGAAAGCCCGATAGTTATCAAGGGGTATCTCGACAAACTCTCGCGCTCTGAATTGTTTATGATGATGGTTGTCGGTCTTTCAACGGTTGCTGGGGCGACTATGGTTGCTTATGCATCAATTCTTGGCCCAACTTTGCCTAACGCTGGTGCGCATGTTTTGGTGGCATCAATAATAACTGCCCCCGCGGGGATTTTGGTGGCGCGGATTATAATTCCCGAACAAATTGGCATGATAGGCGAGGGGCTTTCCTATCATTCGTCGGTCAAATACCAATCAACCATGGATGCGATTTCCAAAGGTGTGCATGACGGCATGATGGTAATCGTCAATGTCGCAGCATTTTTGTTAGTATTCGTATCATTTGTTTATATTGCAAATGGCATTTTGGGCATGTTTGGCAATGTTGGCGACGGGCCTTTAACTATGCAACGGATTTTCGGCTATTTATTTGCGCCTTTGGCATGGCTTATGGGTATTCCTTGGAACGAAGCGCAAATGACTGGCGGTTTGCTCGGCACCAAATTATTCTTAACTGAATTTGTCGCTTTCATTGATTTGGGGGCAATCCCCAAAGAAGCCATGACCGAGCGCACCCGTATGATTATGACTTATGCCCTATGCGGCTTTGCCAATGTCGGCTCAATCGGGATTATGACTGGCGGAATGACGGCTCTAATGCCAGAGCGGCGCAACGAAATAATGTCACTTGCGTGGAAATCACTTGCCCCCGGATTTTTGGCGACCATGCTTTCAGCGACAGTAGTTGCGGCTTTGCCAATGGGGCTGTTTGCGGGTTGATTTGTAAAGGGGTGCGGTAATGGTTGGCAAAGCAAAACAAACTGCCCTTAAGCTAAAACCAGCGATTTTCGCGCTAGTTTTTGCGCTATTTGGTTTTGCGGTTTCGCCCGCTTTTGCCGATAATTGGATTAAAGCCGAAACTGACCATTTCATAGTCTATAGCAATAATCGCGCGAACTTAACCGAGGAATATTCCAAAAACCTTGAACAATTTCGTTATGTTTTAAGCGCATTTCATATGAATGCGGCGCAACGGGCGATTCCAGTGCCCAAATTCGAAATTTATTTGGTTTCGCGTCAACGCGACCTCAAAGAAGTTTGGCCAGAGGCAAGCGAAGTTTCAGGTTTCGTGACCCAATGCACAAATGGCCTTTTCGCCTATTCACTTTATAGCGGGCCAACCCAAGGCGATCAAATGAGCAGTTTGAACGTGCTTTTTCACGAATATGCCCATATATTCATGTTTCAAAACTCGCGTGTTGCGTATCCACGGTGGTATATTGAAGGTTTTGCCGAATTTTATGGCTCGACAAAAATTCGCGGTGACCAAGTTGTAATTGGCACTGTTCCACGCAGTCGCTATTTGACATTGGCGCAAAGCAACTTCCGCATAAAATATGAAGATATGTTGATTGATGGTGAAGCAGTTCAGCGTGGCAATGACGAAGAAGATAATTTCTATGCCCAATCAACAATATTGACGCATTATCTCATGTCGGATCCTGAAAGGCGCGCGGCTTTGGCGGCCTATATTAGCGCGAGGAACCAAGGCGAAGATCCTTTGGTTGCTTTTGAACGGACTATTGGCATTAAAGCCAGTGAATTATCCGCGACCATGAATCGCTATATGAACGGCAATATTAGTGCAACATTATATCGTTTGCGTAATATGCCTACTCCAACGCCAGTTATTACTCCGCTTCCTGCGTCTGCTGATAAACTCATGCTGTGGGACGCATCTGCAAAAGGATGCGCCGATGCAGAATATCGGCCCGCGCTTTTGGCAAAAATCCGAACTGAAGCCGCGAAATTTCCGCAAGATGCCTTTGCCAATGCGGTTTTGGCGCGCGCGGAAATTGTGATTGGCGAGGAAGAAAAGGCGCTGCCGTTTTATACCAATTTGATCGCCACCGAACCCAATAATTCCGAAGCGCATTTTCGGCTGGGTCAAACACTCTATCTAATGGCAACCCACGATAAATTGGCTGCAAATGAGACCAATAATTCACAAATAGCTAAAGCGAGAAACGCGTTCCTCAGAGCCTACCAATTGGATCCATTAAACTTTGTGAATTTGTATTATTTATCCAAAACCGCCACTCGCAATGCCAACTTCCCCGATGAATCCTCCCTAAATGCGGCATTGGAAGCGTATTTATTAGCGCCGTCAAATAGAACTTATGCCCACAATGCTGCCATTTTGGCGATTTACGCAGACCTATTAACCGAAGCCCGTGACATACTCCAAACTATTGCAAATAATCCGCACGGTGGGCGGCTGGAGCAAAAATATCGTGACGCCATTTCCGCGATAAATGCCGGAAAAACAAAAAGCGAAGTGCTGAGGATTATCTCGACACCGAGGCCTAGCAGTCAAGCAAAATGATGCTCAAACCAATAAGTTTCCCCAATATAGTGCGCGTTTAATTCTGTTTGCTTCGGCAGGTTCATCGACCAATTTGCGGTAATATGGGGTATGGCTTGCTGCCAACATTTCTTTGTCGCCACGGCTGTCGCCATAGGCGGCAACGATTTCGGCATCGCCAAAGATTGCGCGAATGCGGTTGACTTTTTCTTGTGCGCGGCAATTTGCGCCGGCCATTTTGCCAGTTAATTTGCCGTTTTTTACTTCCATTTTTGTAGCAATTACATGTTTAACGCCGAGCGAATGCGCCCAAGGAATAAGGTAATCCTCCAATGATGCCGAGACAAACACAACAACATCACCAATTCCTTGGTGGGATTTAAGGCATGAAAGACCGTCCGCGCGGGCAATTATTGGGTAGGCAATTTGTGCGAATTCTTGGCATTTTCGCAAATATTTTTCTTGCGGCATATTTTTCAAAAACACGCTCAAAATGCGGTTCTTCGCTTCATCCCGAGAAATCAACCGAACCCCATAAACCAAAAACACTGGCAATAATTTAATCATATTAAGGAGAAAAAACCACCGCCCAGAAACAAAGCGTAGAAATAGTAAAAATGAATCGGTGAAGGTCAATGTTCCGTCAACATCAAACGCGGCAATTTTTGGCTTTTCAGTTTGCATAGTGCTCTGTATCAACTTGCGTTAAAATATGGAAGATGAGTTGTAGCTTAACAGCAATTGAAACTTGCAAAGTTTCGAGTTCAAATATAAATGCGGCGGACAATTAATAATGCGCTTTCGACCATAGACCAGTCGATAGTTATGCGGATAGGTGGCTGAGTGGTCGAAAGCACCGCACTCGAAATGCGGCATACGGGCAACTGTATCGTGGGTTCGACTCCCACCCTGTCCGCCATAGCGCGCAGCGCGACGGCGGACCTGTCCGCCATTCTATTCAAATTGCCACCCTCGGCCTTCGGCCTCACTCAGCAACTTGGAATCATAACGAGGAAAATTTTTGAAAAGCGTCGTTTTCAAAAATTGTCCACTTTTATTATTGGCTCGCTATGCGAGCATTTGTCGGCATATGATTGTCTGTATTTCCTAACCAACAAAGGCCTATACCATGTATGAATATGATCTTTTTGTGATTGGTGCTGGTTCTGGCGGGGTGCGGGCTTCGCGTATGGCGGCTTCTTATGGTGCCAAAGTGGCGATTGCTGAAGAATATCGGATTGGCGGGACTTGCGTTATTCGTGGTTGTGTGCCGAAGAAGTTTTTGGTCTATGCCAGCCACTTTGCCCATGAAATTGCGGTTATAGCACCATCCTATGGTTGGAATATTGGCGAAATATCGCTTGATTGGCCAAAATTACGCAATAATATTGAAGCCGAAGTTTCAAGGCTTTCCGCCATTTATTCGCGCAATCTCAATAATTCGGGGGTCGCGATTTTTGAAGAGCGTGCTGAAATTGCTGGCCCTCATTTGGTTCGTCTGGCTTCGGGCCGCGAAATATGTGCCAAATATATTCTAGTGGCTAGCGGCGGAGCGCCATTCATTCCGTCTGATATTGAAGGCGCAGAATTAGCCATTACCTCAAATGAAATTTTCCATTTGGAAAATTTGCCAAAGTCCATAGTCATAAATGGTGGCGGCTTTATTGCGGTTGAATTTGCCTTTCTTCTCAAAGGTTTGGGGGTTGATGTTACGCTTGTCTATCGCGGTGATACCGTGCTTCGTGGCTTCGATGATGACATTCGGATTGATGTCCATAATGAATTGAAACGCAAACATATTCGCGTGATAACCCATGCAACAATCAAAAAAATCAGCAAACTGGAAGATACGCTCGAAATCTCGCTTGCAAATGGTGAAAAATTGCACACGGGGCAAATAATGATGGCGTTAGGGCGCAATCCACTTACCACGGGTTTGGGTCTCGAAAAAGCCGCTGTGGAAACCGCGCAAAATGGCGCGATCAAAGTCGATAAATATTCCAAAACCAATATTGACAGTATTTATGCGGTTGGCGATGTAACCAATCGCGTGAATTTGACTCCCGTGGCAATTCGTGAAGGCGCGGCTTTCGCGTCAACGGTTTTCAATAATACGCCAATTGCGATGGATCATACTAATATAGCGAGCGCAGTATTTTCCGACCCGCCAGTTGGCACTGTAGGGCTGTCTGAGCATGATGCGCGCGAAATGTTTGGTGAAATTGATATTTACAAAACTCGTTTTCGGCCAATGCGACTTGCGTTTTCTGATGATGAAACCCGCGTGATGATGAAACTCGTGGTTCGCGCCGCAGACCAAATTGTGGTTGGTGTGCATATTGTTGGCCCTGATGCCCCCGAAATCATCCAAGCCGTTGGGATTGCAGTCAAACACGGCCTTACGAAGCAACAATTTGACGAAACTTGCGCGGTGCACCCGACAATGGCGGAAGAATTGGTAACTTTGAAAGACAAGTTTGTTTTCAAAGAATCACTGCCATAATAAGCGCCAATTCAAACTGATTCTTAGCGAGAATTTACAGTTTTTTCGCTCGCTATTCGGATAACTGCGTTAAACTTGACAAGCAAATGGCAATTTCCGCATTTTGTCCTTGAAATTAACGATTTTTACAGGCACGAGGCTGGAATCGCTGTGGCTGTCGCGGCGCGCTCAAAATTTAATGGAATTGCGATAAATCAATATGTTTCGAAGAATGTTTAACTGGTTTTCCAGCGATATGGCTATCGATTTGGGAACTGCAAATACTCTAGTTTATGTCAAAGGCCGTGGCGTTGTTCTGAACGAACCCTCGGTTGTGGCATATTCAGTGAAAAATGGCCGTAAAGTTGTGCAGGCAGTTGGCAATTATGCCAAACTAATGCTTGGTCGCACCCCAGGTCAAATCGAAGCCATTAGGCCAATGCGCGATGGCGTAATTGCCGATTTTGAAGTCGCCGAGGAAATGATAAAACACTTCATAAAACGTGCCAGCGAAGATCAAAAAGGCTGGATACGCGGTCGGCCAAGAATTGTAATTTGTGTGCCATCGGGCGCAACACCAGTTGAACGACGCGCTATTCAAGATGCCGCAATAAACGCAGGAGCACTTGAATCATGGCTTATTGAAGAGCCGATGGCGGCGGCAATTGGTGCGGGGTTGGCGATTGATCAACCATCTGGCTCGATGGTTGTCGATATTGGCGGCGGCACAACCGAAGTTGCGATTTTATCGCTTGAAGGAATTGTTTATGCGCGCTCGGTTCGGGTTGGCGGTGATAGAATGGACGAAGCAATTATTTCTTATTTGCGGCGCACCGAAAACCTTCTTATCGGTGAAACCACTGCCGAACGTATCAAAAAGGAAATTGGTTCGGCAATGGCGCCAAGCGATGGAATTGGTCTATCAATGGCAGTTAAAGGCCGCGATTTGGTAAATGGCGTTCCGCGTGAAGCCATCATCACCGAGCAAGCAATTTCAATGGCATTGTTGGATCCAGTTGAAGAAATTATCGAAGCAATACATGTTGCGCTCGAAACAACACCGCCAGAATTATCGGCGGATATTGTCGAAAAAGGCATAATGCTAACTGGCGGCGGGGCATTGCTTCGTAATCTTGACGCGAAAATCCGCCAAGTTACTGGTTTGCCAGTCAGTGTTGCCGATGATGCTTTGTCATGTGTGGTCTTGGGAACAGGAAAATGCGTCGAAGATCTTGAGCATTGGAAAGGCATTTTGACTAGGGTTTAAGCAAGCCGCTGACAAGTAAGAGAAGGAAATTATTGCGTGGCACGAAGAAATTCAATGCGCCGTGGCGGTGCTGGAACTGGAACTGTGGTGAGCCTAATCGGTATTACCGCTTTGGCTTCTATCGCATTGACTTTGGCACTAACGAGCCCGCGCGGCGCAGTAAACGCCGCGATGAATGACGCGCTCGCTTGGGGCAGCAAAATAGTGTCAACGCCCGTAAAATGGGCGCAAGGCGGCGGAGATTGGTTTAGCTCGTTTTTCACCAATTCGGATGAAGTTCAGCGCCTAAGAAGCGAAAATTTAGCTCTTTTAGAATGGCGTGACCAAGCCAAAGCAATGGCCGAGAGGTTAGACGCCTATGAAGTCCTGCATTCCGTGCAAAATGAAACCACTAAAGGTGAAATCACGGCGCGAATGGTATCTGAAAATCATGGCCCATTTTCGGACTCTGGCATAGTCAATGCCGGCAAGAACCAGGGCGTTGGCGCTGATTGGGTTGTCGTGAACCAATATGGCTTATTGGGCCGCGTAATATCTTTGGGCAATAATAGTTCGCGAATTTTGCTGCTAACCGATGGCGAAAGCCGTATTCCGATTATGGGCGAAGTTTCGCGCGGTCGTGCGATTTTGACAGGTGACAAAACCGAAGCGCCGCATTTGGCACATTTGAACACACCGCCAATAATAGGCGAGGGTGAACGAATTTTGACGTCGGGCGATGATGGAGTGGTTCCACGCGGTATCGCAATTGGCGTTGCCGGGCGCGGCCCTGACGGCAAATGGCGTGTGAGGCTTAATAGCCGACAAGGTGCAGTCGATTTTGTGCGCCTTGTGCCGCCAAACAATTTCCCACCGCCGGTCTTGCGCGCTGTTGCACCAACTATCGCGCCAAATGCCGCTGCTGTTCCAGTGGTAAACGGCGTGGCAGTGCCAGCATCTAGCGCGGCTGGGGGTGCTGTCTTGCCGCTAGATGCCAATGCAGCTTCTATCCCAACTGCCGCTTCACCAAGCGCAATTTCACAGGCGCAAAATAACCGCGCGGGCAATCGGCCAACACAAGCTCCGCCATCAAAAGCAAAGCCCAAGTTCAAAGTTGTGGTAAAGGACGGTGGCTTCACGCCGCCAGCAGCAGAAAAAGCACCAAATGACCCAGCGCCCGAACCGCCAAAAACCCAAGAAGCGCCTGAGGCGCCAAACCCATAAGTGATGCAGTTTTGGTATAACCCTACAGATATTTACAAACTGGGTGCGAATCGCAAAGAGACAAAATGAAATGCCCGCCTTAATTGTTCCGCGCCCCACTACAATTGGCCATTTCTTAATTGGCGCGACAATTGTGATTGCGGTGCAAGTTCTGGTTCTCATGCCGCTTAATTTGGGGTTTTTGGGTTCACCTTGGCCATATGCGATTATTTGGGCAATCGCTGGCTGGTCGGTATTGGGCCCCGATTGGCGGATTGGTGGACTTATATTTTTGCTTGGGCTTCTTAGCGATGCTATTTGCGGAACATACATTGGCACTAATGCTTTGATTTATTTGCTTAGCTACGGCGCGACTTTGCTGATATCGAAAACTTTGGGCTTTAGTGCAAAAGGGGAATTGTCGGAAAGCGTAGTAATTATTGGTTTTTATATTGTAAGCGCTCTGCTTACTGGCTTGATAATTGGCACAATACCCAATTTGCTGCGAATGTTGGTGCCAGCCCTTCTCACCATCGCCCTTTATCCGCTAATCGCACGTTTCTTCGTTGTTACGAGGGACGTGAAGTGAGCGATAAAGAAGTCCTTTTTGATAGACGCGCGATTTTGCTTTCGGGTTTTGGAGGTTTAGCTTTTAGCGCTTTGGGCCTGAGAATGGCGCAATTGCAGATTTTTCAAAATTCGCAATATCGCACCGAGGCATCAGAAAATCAGTTTAATTTGGTGGTTTTGCCAGCTTCACGCGGACCAGTTTATGACAGATTCGGGATACCATTAGCGGTTAATCGCCGTGATTTTCGGGTTACAATTATTAAAGACGAAGTGGGCCGCCGCCAAGATGTTGAAAATACCATTGACGCAGTGGGTGCAATTATTGGTATGGATGTAGTTTCGATTGCCAAAGTCAAAGAGCAATCAAAAACATCGCTGCGTTTTGTCCCGACCCAAATTGCGGGTCAATTAAGCTGGGAGCAATATTCCAAAATCAGTCTTTATTCGGCTAATTTTGTCGGCGTGCACCCTGAAATGGGCGAGGCAAGGCACTATCCATTGGGCGAAGCATTTGCACATGTAATAGGCTATGTTGCCAAAGCAACTTCTGAAGAAGTGAAATTGGATCCCGCCACTAATAATCCGGGTATAAGGGTTGGCAAAGAAGGCTTGGAAAAATCGCAAGAAATCCCACTCAAAGGTCGCCATGGTGCAACTAAATATGAAGTCAATGCCCATGGCAAAATCGCGCGCGAAGTTTATGATCCCAGTTTGACACCAGTGCCTGGTGAGCCAATTGTCTTAACAATTGATGCCGAATTGCAGCAATTGGCATATGATCAGTTTGTAGGTGAAAGCGGTTCGGCGGTTGTGATGGATATTCAAACTGGCGATATTTTGGTATTGGCGTCAGCCCCAGCTTTCGACCCTAATAAGTTCATTGATGGCATCGGTTCCGCCGATTATTCGGCATACCTCAATAATGAATACCGACCACTGTATCACAAAGCCATACGCGGAACTTACCCACCAGGTTCAACTTTCAAGACCATTATGTCGATTGCTGCCCTCGAAAACCAAGTGGTGACGCCCGAGGAGACGGTTTTCTGCCCGGGTTCATACCGCGTTGGCAACGCGCTTTTCCATTGCGGTGGGCGGCACGGCAATATTGCAATGCATAATGCGATTAAAGCCTCGTGCGATGTCTATTTTTACGAAATGGGCAAGCGCTTAGGCGGCGAAAAAATGGCCGAAACCGCGAGAAAATACGGCTTAGGCGCTGCTTATGATTTGGGTATTCCCGGCGTTGCCAAGGGCGTTATTCCAGACGCTGCATGGAAACTAAACCGAGTGAAAACTGGTTGGGAAATTTATGATTCCATCAATATGGTGATTGGCCAAGGTTATGTTGCGGCTTCGCCATTGCAATTGGCAGTAATGGCGGCGCGAATTGCATCATTTGGCAAAGCAGTTGTGCCGCGTTTGATTAAGTCAGGTGCTGGTGCTGTGCCGGCCGTGCCATTTGCAAATATTGGCAGCAAATTGGAGAATTTGCAGGTGGTGCATGGCGGCATGTTTGGGGTTACCAATGAAGGCGGCGGAACTGCGCGTGCGGATTTGGGGATTGAGGGCGTGCAAATTGCCGGTAAAACCGGCACTTCGCAAGTTCGCCGTATCACGATGGCAGAGCGGCGTGGCGGCGTAAGGTCTAATGCTTCATTGCCATGGAAATTTCGTGATAATGGTTTGTTCGTTTGTTTTGGCCCGTTTGACAGCCCGCGATATTGCTGCGCAGTTGTGGTCGAACATGGCGGCGGCGGCGGTCGGGCAGCAGCGCCGCGTGCACGCGCAATTATGAAGGCAACGCTTTTGAAAAACCCAGGCAATATGCCAATATTTGAACCAAATCGGGCTGCGGCTGCGGCATCAACGGACGATTCCAAAACCAAGAAAGCAGGGCGGTAAAATGCCATTTTCAAACTTTGGACAGGATAATAATAGCCTTTTCGGCAAAATTAAGCGCCTCGAATGGGGTCTGGTTTTATTGCTAACTTTGCTAACTTGTTATGGAACGGTTCTGCTTTATGGCGCAGCCGAAGGCAATTGGCAGCCTTGGGCTTTGGATCATATCACAAGATTTGCGGCCATGTTGTGTTTAATGGTCATTGTCGCACTTATTGACATCAGGTTTTGGTATTATGTCGCTTACCCCGCCTACGCCATTAGTTTGTTATTGATAATTGGTGTCGATTTATTTGGTGAAATAAGCATGGGCGCGCAAAGATGGTTGCGGCTCGGGCCAGTAAGGTTGCAGCCTTCTGAATTCATGAAAATTACCATTATTTTGGCCTTGGCACGCTATTATCAAGATTTGAATGTCAGAAATATTGCCGCGATAAAACACCATATTATTCCGATATTATTGGCACTTTTCCCGGCTGCGATGATTATGAAACAACCTGATTTGGGAACTGGGACTGTTATCGCATTAGTTGGGGCGGTATTGGTTTTATTGGCAGGAGTTTCATGGCGCTGGGTAGCGGCAGCGATGGGGTCAGCAATAATTGGTGGCTTTGTCGGCTTCACTTATTTCATGCATGACTTTCAACGAAAACGAATTTTGACTTTTCTAAACCCTGAGCGTGATCCATTAGGTGAGGGTTATCAAATCACCCAATCAAAAATTGCCATTGGTTCAGGCGGTGTTTTTGGGGTTGGCTATATGCGTGGAACCCAAAGCCAATTGGACTTTTTGCCAGAACGCCATACTGACTTTGTTTTTGCCATGCTTTTAGAGGAATTTGGCATGATTGGCGGCTTATTGGCCTTGGGGCTTTATCTTGGGGTAATTGGCTTTGGAATATTTGTTGCGATTTCGTCGCGCAATTATTTCGGGAAATTATTGGCAGCAGGCATTTCGGTGCTGATTTTCATTTATGTCAGCATCAATGCCGCAATGATTATGGGCCTAATGCCAGTCGTAGGAATGCCAATGCCGCTCTTGAGTTATGGCGGCTCGGTCATGCTTTCAATAATGTTCGCTATTGGCTTGGTGCAAAATGTGAAAGTTCACCGCAACAAAACAATTGGCACGAATTTTGGCTCAAGACAGAATGTGAAATGAGCCAAAATGTTAAATAGAGCTTAGATACAAGCCTATTTTTCGCTTTCGATTTTCAAATATGCAATCACGTCACGGCGATTATTGGCCACTGGCATTCCTGCGTAGGCCATGCGGCTATCGGCAATGACGGCTTTAGGATTAGTCAAATATGCGTCAAGTTTGGCATAATCCCAACTGAAACCAGCGGATTTTAGGCCATCTGAATATGCAAAACTTGGGATTGAACCCGAATGGCGACCAACTACTTTATGCAAGTTTGGCCCAACCATATTCGGCCCACCACTTGGTAGAGTGTGGCACGCTTTGCAGACCGCGAATTGCCTTTTGCCATTTGCAAGATCCGCCTGGTTATAAGGCGCTGGCAGGCTTGCCAATTTTGCAGTGTCTTCAGCTGTCGGAAAGGTAGCGGCGGGCGCTGCTGGCGCCACAGGCGCGGCCGGTGCTGTGGTTTCCACCGCATTAGTCGCGGTTTGGGTCGCGCTAGAAGTTGATGCCACTTCATTCGTTGCAGCAGGTTTTGGCGAACAAGCGCCGAGCGCCAATAATGAAGTAAGCGAAATGAGGCAAACTGCGGCACTTTTTCCAATAATTTGTGATATCCAAAAATCCTTAAATAAAATCCAAAAATAGCGACCCCAATCGGGGTAAATTAGATAACGCTAATATTGACATATTGCAACAGGAAAAATAACAAAACACAATGCGGCACTTTCGCGCATTTGGCAAAGTTGCAAAAAGGTGCAATAGTTGGAGCTCCTGAAAATTTAAGAAAGCATCATACATGTCCATTGTTCGGCTTGAAATTACTGGTTCGATTGCAACACTCACTCTTTGCCGGCCACAATCGCTAAATGCACTCGGTCAAGACGGCGATGGGCAGGCATTTCGAGCGGCATGTGAAAAAATAAATGCCGATAAATCGGTTAGAGCCGTGGTTTTTGCAGCCGAAGGTCGCGCTTTTTCTGCGGGTGGCGACCTCAAAGCTATGCAAGCCAAACACGGCAATTTTGCTGGCAGTCCTTCTGATATTGCTGATGCCTATAAATCCAATATTCATTTGATAATCCGCTCACTTTGGGGCCTTGAAGTGCCTGTCATTTCGGCCATTAACGGCCCCGCTATTGGCTTGGGTTGCGATGTTGCCTGTATGGGCGACATTCGAATTGCTTCGAAAGACGCCAAATTTGGCCTAACATTTCTAAAAATTGGCCTTATTCCAGGCGATGGCGGTGCATGGCTTAGCCCGCGAATTATGGGCATGGCGCGTGCGGCCGAATTATTATTTACGGGCGATGTGATTGATGCTTCCAAAGCGCTTGAATGGGGCATTGTCTCCGATGTTGTTGAAGCAGATGAGCTGATGGACGCAGCCTATGCCATGGCAACGCGGGTCGCGAAGCAACCGCCTTTGGCGCTACGCGCGACCAAAGCGCTGTTGCGCCAAGGCCAGAACACGAATTTTGACACTATTTTGGAACTTTCCGCCGCTACTCAAGGACTAATGCATAATACCGAAGACCATATTGAAGGTGTCGCCGCGATTCTTGAAAAGCGCGCGCCACATTTTACGGGGCGCTGATTTGCGGCAAAAGCTCGACTAGCGCGGTGGTTTTTCAAGTGGAACTTGAAAACCGCGCTAGATTCTTTACTTGGTCGCGCAATTTATCCCCTCAAGCGATTCCACTTGAGGGGATTGCGCTCTAATATGCGACTAATTGTCGCTATTTTGGGCAAATATTACCGTATTGTGACTATGTTATCACAAAAGCGACATGAAACCCGCAAAATCGGGCAAAATATTGTCGCCAGCCTTGCAAAAAATTAACAAAAAGCGCATATCCAATTTCGCGTGTTGGCTGTTGCTTTGCCTTTTTGCAAACAAAAAGCCAAACGAAGTTTTTGATAAGGGGAAAATTATGAATATATCTTCTAGGGCCTTGATGATTGGCCTTGGTCTTGCAACTATTTCAACCGTTGCATTTTCGTCAACCGCATTTGCGCAAGCGGCGAGTGACGAAATCGTTGTTGTCACAGGCACGCGGGTTGCTGCGCGTTCAGCGCTTAATACCGCCGCGCCGATTGACGTTGTGTCGGCTGCTCAATTAAGCCAAAGCGGCACATCCGAGCTTAACCAAGCATTGGCACAAGCATTGCCGTCCTTGAACTTCCCGCGCCCTTCATTGGCAGACGGTTCGGACACAATTCGCCCGGCAACTTTGCGCGGTTTGGCGCCTGACCAGACTTTGGTTTTGGTTAATTCCAAGCGCCGCCATTCGGCTTCATTGGTAAACATCAATGGCACAGTCGGTCGTGGTTCGGCTGCGGTTGATATGAATACTATCCCAAGCGGCATCATTAAAGCTGTTGAAGTGTTGCGCGATGGCGCTTCTGCTCAATATGGTTCGGACGCAATTGCCGGCGTTATTAACGTTCGCTTGAAAGAAGAGAATTCAGGCGGTGGCGTTACATTTAGCTTTGGCGAAAATGCAACGACTGTAAGCACTTTGGTAGGTGCTACTCCTACCAACGCAACTTGGACGGTTGATGATAAAGCGAAATATGATCGCAATGATGGCCAAAGAACAACTATTTCCGCTTGGGCTGGTATTCCTCTTGGTTCGGCTGGTTTCTTGACTGTAGCAGGTGAATACCTCAAGCAAGACCACGGTGTTCGCACCGCGCCAGATTGGCGTCAACAATATGCTTTGCTTCAAAATGGCGCGTTCGACCCGCGCGAAGTCACTTTCAATCGTTATGATGCTTGGTATGGTGAGCCTGAAGTTCTTCAATTAACTTTGTTCGCTAATGCTGGCTACACATTGTCAGAATCGGCTGAACTTTATGGTTGGGCATCCGCGCAAAACCGCCAATCAGTTTCCCCAGGCTTCTTCCGCCGCGCATCGGATGCAAGAAACACCACGGCGATTTATCCTGATGGCTTCTTGCCAAAAATTGCACCTGAAGTTGATGATGTTTCTGGCGGTCTGGGCATGAAATGGAAAGCTGGTACTTGGGACATGGATCTGTCTTTAGTTGGTGGCTTTAACGCGATGGATTTCGTAATTCGTGACACCTTGAACCGCACTTATGGTGCTGCATCAAGAACTCAGTTTGATGCTGGTGGTTTTGATTATACTCAATTCGTAGCCAATCTTTCAGGTGTTCGCACCTATGAAATGGGCTTGGCCTCACCTTTGAACGTAGCAGTGGGTATCGAAGCTCGCCGAGAGAATTATTCAATTCACGCTGGTGATGTTGATAGTTGGGCAGACGGCGGTCAAGTTGCAGGCGGAGCACCAGGCGCGCAAGTGTTCCCAGGGTTCCGCCCAGCGAACGAAGTTAGCCCAAGCCGCACTTCATTTGCGGGTTATCTAGATTTAGAAGCCAATTTGTCGGACAATTTCTTGGTATCAGGCGCTATTCGCGCAGAAAGCTATGAAGATTTTGGCGAAACTGTAACTGGTAAATTATCGGCCCGTTGGGACATAAGCGATAATTTTGCACTTCGCGGTTCAGTTCAAAATGGCTTCCGTGCACCTTCACTACAACAAATTGGTTTTACAACTACTTCGACCAATTTCATTGGTGGTGTGCCGTTTGATATTACAACTTTCACACCAAACAGTGCGGTTGCTCGTGCTTTGGGCGCAAAACCTCTTGAGCCGGAAGAATCAGTGAACTTTGCATTGGGTTCAGTAATTCGCATGGGTGCATTTAATGTGACCATCGATGGCTATCAGATTAACATTGATAACCGCATTGTTTTGTCGGAAAATCTAACGCAATCGCAAGTTCGCAGATTCCTAACTAACTCTGGCTTCCCGTCAATTGGTGGAGGTCGTTTCTTCATCAATGGTGTTGATACAGAAACTAGGGGTGTGGACATTATTGCAAACTGGCGCACAGTTACTGACAATATTGGTCGCTTTAACTTCACATTTGGTGCCAATTTCAACGATACCAAAGTTACACGCATTCCAGTTGTTGCAGCATTAAGCACTTTGCCGTTGGTAACAGGTGAAACCGCAATCGCAACTGATGGTTTGTTTGCTCGCGTAAACAAATTGACTTTCGAACGTGGTCAGCCAAAAGATAAATTCAATTTCTCAACTGAATGGTCATTTAACCGGGTTGGTGCGACTTTCCGAGCCACTCGTTATGGCGAAGTTTTGGCACCCGGTACAACTGGTGTTGCTGGCACTACTGGTGCGGACTTGATTTTGGACCCTCGTATCTTACTTGATATTGAAGGTCGTTTCAAAGTAACTGAACGTATCAAAGTGGCAGTTGGCGCCGATAATTTCACCGACGAATATCCAACTCAAACACCAGCATTACTAAACGGCACTTCAAACACACCATTCTCGAACTTGTCACCATTTGGTCGTTCGGGGCGGTATGTTTATGGCCGTGTAACTTATGAGTGGTAGTTCGTACTAGGTTGGTTGTCATCCCCGAAAATCCAAAGGATTTGTCGGGGATCTCCTTACCGACGAGACTCCCCGATATTTTTCATTGAAAAATTCGGGGATGGCAGGAAAACAAAAAAGGGCGGCATCATTGGTGCCGCCCTTATTTCATTATATGTTCTTTGCTGGTTAGCGGCAAAGCACGTCTTCTAAACGTCCACCATAACTATTATTTCCGCCGAAATATAAAACCCCACTGTGGCCTTGGCGACGACAGAAGTCATTGGCGCCATTTCGGTCATTGCGATAGCCATTGATTGTGCCGGGGTAAAATGTGCTGGCATTACCGCGTGAAGGCTGGCCAACATATTGCCCGCCGCCATAGCCACCGCCGCCATAACCACCACCGTAACCGCCGCCATAGCCGCCACCACCGCGCCCAACATAACGGACTGCCGAAATTCTGCCACGGAAAGATTCTAAATTGGGAATTTGGGTGCTATATGTCCGGCAACGCACCGCATAATTATAATCAAGGCAAACTTCCCACTCTCCATTCGCAACTAATGAATGTGCCGCATCGTCAAAATTGATGCTCCGTAAATCGGGGTTGTCTTGGTTTATTATCCGACGCTCGCCAGTATAATTAAAACCAGAATAAAGTTCCAAACTTGGGCCGCGACGCGAGCCGTGGCTTTCGGGTTGATAAACTTGGGCGCTAGACGGCGCCGCAGATATGGTTAGACTCGCCGCAAGCGCACCGATTGCCAATATGCTGCGGCCTTTTATTAAATTTTTCATAGCTAATGCTCCTGTGGTTGATTATGCCAAGTCTTGCACACGCATTATGAACCATAAATGAGCAAAAAAGCAAATATTCGTTCATCGCTTAATTATTTTGGCTCTAGTTTGTGAATCCTTTGCTTGTGTCATTGGAACTTATGGGTTAATCGCCAATCCCTTGAATGTGCAGTGGTAGTTCAGTAGGTTAGAGCGCCAGTTTGTGGAGCTGGATGTCGGTGGTTCGAGCCCACCCCACTGTACCATTCAATTATCGCCTGAAAGGCCGCGTTTTGAGCCGCCAAAAAATTTCTATAATCGGCGCGGGTCCAATTGGCCTTTGTTGCGCATATTTTGCGCTTCTGGCCGATTATGAAGTCGAAATCATTACGCTTCCATTCAATGACAACCCGAGATGCGCGGGCCTAAACGCGGGCGGGATGCTTGCACCAGCCTATGAATTTTTCGGCAAAGAAAGCGATGAATTTACAGATTTTGCACTAAGTTCGCGTGGCTTATGGGACGATTTGTCCGAGGCAATTGGCATTTCAATCAATCCTCTAAGCTACGCAGTAGCTAATAGTGCCGCGCAAACCCTACGCATCGAAGAAGTCTATTCAGTAGCGCGAAAACGAGGCTTTGAATGGTCTAGGCAAAAACCAACAGGGCTAGGGGAAGGCAAGAGCTGGCTTCACCTTGAAAGCGACGGCCTAATCGACCCAATATTGGCGCATCAAAAAGTCATGGAATATTTGGTGCAAAATAGCGTTAAAATCATTGAAGCCGAAGTGTTTGAAATTAATAATAGTACTTTGAAGACAAATATTGGCGAGTTAAATTGTGACGCGATAATAATTGCCGCTGGCATTGGCTCCATAGCATTTTGTGCTTCGATGCCTGAACTGGCGGCACTAATTGCGGTGCGCGGGCAATTGGTAGAATTAGATGCACCTAGCCCGGTTTCTGGCGCTTTGCGAATGGGATCGGCCTATATTTTGGCGCGTGGTGACAAGACAATTATTGGCGCAACAATGGGACGCGGCGATGAAGATTGGCGTGCGCGTCTAAACGACAACAAAACGCTGCTTAGTTCACCGCACGAGCTTCCAATGGGTCTTAAAGACGCCCAAATTTCCAATGTTTATTGCGGGATAAGGCCAGGGTCTTTGGACGATATACCAATAGTTGGCATGAGTTCTATAAAGGGGGTTTTTCTTGCTTGTGGTGCATATCGCAATGGTTGGTTATTGGCGCCAAAAATCGCTGAAGATTTGATTCATTTGATAAAAACTGGTGAAAACAAATTTCCGAAATCCTTCGCACCGGACCGCTTTGGAAAACGCTAACCCCAAATTAACCATAAAAATAGTAAAACCGCCACTCATTCAGAATGTTTGGCGATAATATGACACCAGAAGCAATCGGCGCATCACCAGTTCGGCAGGCAATTGCCAATGCTTCAAGCGCCACTGGAGCGGATTTTAATTTTTTATTGGCAACTGCGGTTCGCGAAAGCTCGCTTAACCCGCGCGCTGAAGCAAGGACTTCATCGGCTACTGGGCTATTCCAATTTCTGGACGCGACTTGGTTAAATACCCTCAAACGGCATGGCGCGAAGCATGGTCTTGCCGCCGAAGCCAATATGATAAGCACTTCGTCGGACGGCATTGCATATGTCGAAAATCCGGCCCTAAGGCGCAGGCTTTTAGATTTGCGCTATGACCCTGAAGTTTCCGCGCGAATGGCGGCGGAATTTTCCAATGATAACGCTGAATTTATTCGCGCAAGAACTGGCCAAGAACCGCAATCTGGCGATTTATATGCGGCACATTTTTTGGGGGCAGGCGGGGCATCGGAGTTGATTAATGCTGCGCGCAATCAACCATGGGCACGCGCGGCGGATTTATTCCCAGCCGCAGCTTCGGCAAATCGCAATGTGTTTTATGAAAGAGGACGGGCAAAATCTGTCATCGAAGTGCTTGAAGGGCTTCGTGCTACCACAGGGCGCGAGCCGCCACAAATAAGTGACCGCGAATTGGCATTTGCCAATAATACCATGCCCAATAATATGGGAATGCCGCAAATATGGCTGTCGAGCATGAACCAATCCATGAATATGCAGACGCTTGGCCTCCTAAATAATGGCGCACAAAATGGCCCGCAAGGCCTGATGCAAGACTCCAATTTCTTGGCGCAAATTTACCAGCAGGCCGATGATGCCAACCAAGCCCAAGCCATGGAAGCCGCGACCAGCGCATTTAGCACAGGATCAATTGCCCAAGCACTATCGCCCAATGAGGATAACCAATCGAGTTTCAATGGTGGCGTAGGGCAGTTGCGCGGATTACGTTAGGCTAAGAATCCAGCCTTCCTCGGATTGGATGATTTCCAATTCTTCGCTGCTGCGAGTTTTATCAATCGCAAAACACGCGCCTAATTTTCGATTTTCATCGAGTTTTGCAAAATGCTCGGCAATGGCTCGCACCTGTGCCAAATCCTTGGTTTCGCCATTTGCGGGTTTGGCCTTTTGCAAAGAAGGATAGATTTCGACGATTACAATATTGGTATTGTCAAAATTTTCCTCAGGAGTTTTCGCAAAATCATATTGAAACGGCCAAATTTTGGCATTCTCGAAACCCACGAGTATTTTTGCGACATAAGGAATCCCCATGAGGCTTTGCGAACCGACTGAACCCGGAGCATATAATTTCCAAATCGAGCTGGCAGTTTTGGCAGCGATTTCAGTCAAGCGGTGTTCGGGCAGGCCGCCTTCAACATGGGCAATGGTCTTTTTTGGTTGCAAGTTTTTTTGCACGAATTTTGGCGGACACGACCAAAATGGAAATGGCCCGCCCGAGATTTTGAAATTGATATTGCCCGCAACTTGGAAGCGGTTATTGTCATTGTCAGGCTTATCGTGGATTTCCTTCGACAAATAAGCGTGCATTGCTTGCCAAGGCGCACCTTGCAGTTTCAAAGCTGCTGCGGTGCCATGCGGAAATCCCAAACAAAAATCGAAACCAATTAGGGTTTTGTCGCCGCGCTTATTAAATGATGCCAAAAGCTCATGGATTTGCTGATAGGCAAGCAGGCGGGTTGGCGGATTATAACTTTCAAAACGCAATTGCAGGCGAACGTCACGCCGCAAAACGCCAATCCAAATAGAATCGCTGCCAGTGTTGCGCTTTGACGACGCCGACCAGTCAACCATAATATAATTGTCAAAAAACCTGCTCATAAACTATCCCAATTTCACCAGCATTTTACCCATATTCGCGCCAGTGAAAAGACCAAGGAATGCATCGGGAGCATTTTCAATGCCCTCTTTTACGGTTTCTTCCCACTTGATTTTGCCTTCTCTAATCCAGCCGCCAACGTCGGCAATAAATTGGTTTTGCATATGTTGATATTGAACAACAATGAAGCCCTTCAAAGTCAAGCTTTTACCAACAATATAAATCAAATTCTTAGGGCCATCGGATTGTCCAGTTTCATTATAGCGGCTTATCATCCCGCATTCGGCGAACCGCGCGCCGCCATTTGCAACTTCGAGCGCCGCTTCGAGGTGGCTACCCCCGACATTATCAAAATAAATATCAATGCCTTTTGGCGCGGCATCTTTTAGGCTTTGGGTCAAATCCTTTGTGGTTTTGTAATTGATATAGGCATCAACACCAAGCGATTTTAGCCATTCGCCTTTTTCATCACTGCCAACCGAGCCAACCACTGCGCAGCCCTTAATTTTGGCGATTTGGCATACCATTGAACCAACTGCGCCCGCCGCGCCCGAAACAAAAACCGTTTCGCCTGCTTTGGGCTTGCCAATGTCCAAAAATCCGCCATATGCGGTGAGGCCGGGCATTCCAAGCGGTCCAAGAAATGCGGTCAACGGCAAGCCATGCGCGTCAATTTTCGTGAACATGGCGGCGGGGCCAGTTATGGCTTCGCGCCAGCCCATCATATGCAGCACAATATCGCCAGCCTTAAAGCCATCATCGCCGCTTGAGACCACCTCCCCAACCGCGTGGCCTTGTAGTGCTTCGCCGAGCGCAAATGGCGGAACATATGATTTAACGTCATTCATTCGTCCGCGCATATAGGGATCGACACTCATATAAAGGTTTTTTACTTGCACCATGCCTTTTGTCGCCTCGGCGGCAATTGCGGTGCCAAGTTCAAAATTATCATGAGTTGGCATTCCGCTTGGACGCGATTTAAGGCGGATTTCTTTTGAGACAATATCTGGCATTTCTTCCTCTTTCATGTTTTGATTAATCGTGGCATTGTCGGTGATTATGAGATTGGAAACAAGTAAAATATGAGTTCTGCTGTCAATAAAATAAGAATAATGTCGGTTGCTGAAAATCCAATTGTTGGCGACATTGATGGTAATCTGGAATTGGCGCGGGCACGCATTCGCGAGGCCGAGGCGCAATCGGTTGATATTATTTTGTTTTCCGAGCTGTTTATTATTGGCTATCCGCCCGAAGATTTGGTGTTGAAACCAGCCGCAGTTTTGGATTGCCGCTGTGCAATTGAAGCATTGGCAAAAGAGTTCAAAGGTGGGCCATTGATTTTGATTGGAACGCCGTGGCGTGAAAATGATAAATTATACAATGCAATGGCAGCACTTCTTAATGGCAAAATTGAACTTAGATTCAAGCATGAGCTACCCAATTATGACGTGTTTGATGAAAAACGGGTTTTTCAATCGGGCGAAAATGCGCTGCCATTTGAATTTCGCGGGACAAAAATTGGCCTTCCGATTTGCGAAGACATTTGGCTTGAACCAACTTGCCGCAAATTATGCGAAAATGGCGCGCAAATATTATTGGTTGCCAATGGCTCACCCTATCGGCGCGGTGCAGCAGCCAAACGGCGAGAACTTGCGAAATGGCGGGTCGGGGACAATAAAGTCCCGCTTTTATACCTGAATCAATTTGGCGGCCAAGATGAGCTTTGTTTTGACGGCGGAGCATTTGTTGCGACAAATGATGGCATGATTCATGAACATATTGCGCATTTTGAAGCAGGAATAGGCATAAGCGATTGGAAAATTGCGGCCGGCAAATGGCAGTTGCAAAATGCATCGAGCGCTAATCTTCTGTCGCCACTTGAGCAAGACTATAGCGCAGCAGTAATTGCGCTTCGAGACTATGTGAACAAAAACAAATTCCCCGGGGTTTTATTGGGGCTATCGGGCGGCATTGATAGTGCGATTTCGACGGCAATGGCGGTTGATGCGTTGGGGGCAGAGCGCGTAATTTGCGTCATGATGCCATCGAAATTTACAGGCAGCGAAAGCCTCACTGACGCCAAAAATTGCGCCGAAGCGCTTGGTGTGCGTTATGAAATTATCTCAATCGAAGGCGCTGTTGCGGCGTTTGAAAGCGTGCTTGCGCCGCAGTTTGCAGGCCGCGCGCGTGACACTACCGAAGAAAATATCCAAAGCCGTGCCCGTGCCGTTATCCTTATGGCATTATCAAACAAACTCGGCCATATGGTGCTAACCACTGGCAATAAAAGCGAAATGGCAGTGGGTTATGCCACGCTTTATGGCGATATGTGCGGTGGTTATAATTGCCTAAAGGACTTTTACAAAACCGACGTTTTCGCGCTAACCAAATGGCGCAATGAAAATAAACCGCGCATTGGCCTTGGGCCAAGCGGCGTGGTTGTGCCGCAAAATATTATCACAAAACCACCCAGCGCCGAACTGCGCGAAAACCAAAAAGACCAAGATAGCTTGCCGCCCTATGATGCCCTCGATGATATGCTTTATGCTTTGGTCGAATTGGAAGAAGAAATTGAGGACGTTATCGCGCGCGGTCATGCGCCCGAAACTGTGCGCCGCATCCAACATTTACTTTATTTAGCCGAATACAAACGCCGCCAAGCCCCACCTGGCGTAAAAATCGGCCCTAAGAATTTTGGTCGGGATCGACGCTATCCGATTACGAATCGGTATCTGGATAGGGAATAAGGGAAATGCTTTGTTTGGCAGCTAATATTGCAAAAAACTCAACATTTATGTTCGCCTTTGCACTGGCAATGATAGGCTATCGGCCGTTCAATATTCCGTCCGAGGCGATGAGACCGACGCTCGAGCCAGGTAATTATTTGATGATAAAGCCGCCGATTTATAACGAGCAGGGAAATATCAGGATTAAGAGAGGTGATGTAATCGTCTTCCGCAAAATGAACGATGAGACCAGTTATATCAAGCGTGTCATTGGGTTGCCAAATGACACGGTGCAAATGGTAAATGGCCAAGTTAAGTTAAATGGCGTAATCTTAAATCAGCAAATAACAGCTCAAGAAACCTTGACCGATGTATTGCGCCAACAATATCCAGTCACGCGCCTTCGTGAGACCATTGCGCCAAACAAATCATATGAAGTTTACAATATTTATGATAATGGCCCGTTCGACAATACGCCCGAGCTAATTGTTCCACCTGATATGTATTTTGTTTTGGGTGACAACAGAGATAATTCGACTGACAGCCGCATGGATGAAATCCTTCATGCAGGAATTGGACTGGTTCGGGAAACTAATATTGTTGGCGTAAATGGTTATAAAATGGCAGAATTTGATGATTCTGAAACTTCCTCGCCTCAAGAAAAATTATCCCACATACATTGGTATGCAATGGCGAAGAAAATCGAATAGGCAATTGCATGGTTTATTGTGCCATTCCTAATTGAAATTCACTCAATGGCATGATTTTTTCAATGCTTTGGAATTTTACCAATTCTTTCGAAACAGGCTAGTCCAAGGCAAAACTACTGGCGCAACATTTTTGTTCGTATGAAGGAGACTAAGCATGATTGAAAAATATCAAGATTATCAAAGCGATGTGACTTGCGAAGCCTTTGTGGTAGCGCCAAACGGCGACAAGCGTCCAGCAGTCTTAATCGCACACACTTGGTCGGGGCAGTTGGATTTTGAACGGCAAATTGCGCGCGATATTGTTGATTTGGGCTATGTCGGCATCGCAATTGACACGTTTGGTAAAGGGATGCGCGGCGAACCCGGTGCCGACAACACCCATTTAATTGCGCCGTTGATGTCAGACCGAAAACTTCTGAAATCGCGGGTTTTGGCAGCTTTGGATTTTGCCAAAAACTGTGAAAACGTCGATGCTTCAAAAATTGCAATAATTGGTTTCTGTTTTGGTGGCCTTTGTGCGCTCGATTTGGCAAGGACTGGAACAGTAGATTTAAGGGCCGCAATAAGTTTTCACGGCCTATTCATGCCCCCAAATATTGGTGAACAGGCGAAAGTAAATGCCAAAGTGCTTATTTTACATGGCTATGATGATCCATTGGCAAAGCCTGACGCAATGATTGGCATAGCAGATGAAATGACCAAAGCAGGCGCAGATTGGCAATTATTGGCGTTTGGGAATACCAGCCACGCATTCACCAATCCAATGGCAAATAACCCAGCGGCAGGCATGGTCTATAGTAAGCAGACCGCAGATCGCGCGTTCGCTGCAATGCGCTCGCACTTGAAAGAGGCTTTCGAATAAATATTGCAATTTGCCTTTTGCGTTCCTAATTATGTAAGGGCGCTTTTGCTAATCATTGGATTTTATTTTGCCAGTTCAAAAAACCTATTTCATTTCCCATGGTTCGCCGACACTTGTCTTCGACGACGTGCCGGCTCATCATTTTTTGCGCTCATTGGGTACAATTATCCCGAAGCCCGATGCTATATTGATGGTTTCTGCGCATTGGGAGACGAGTGTGCCGATGGTAAATGCGGTGACCCTTAACCAAACAATCCATGATTTTGGTGGGTTTGCGCGAGAATTATTTGAAGTGCAATATCGCGCAAAAGGTAGCCCCGAAGTCGCAAAACTTACGGCCAAGCTATTAGAGGAAGGTGGTTTTTCCACGGTGATTGATAATGTTCGCGGCCTCGATCATGGTGCATGGGTGCCTTTGAAACTCATGTATCCCGACGCAGATATTCCTGTTTTACAATTATCCGTTCAAAGCCACCTTGGGCCTAAGCATCATTTTGATTTGGGTCGTGCGATTGCACCACTTCGTAAGAAAAACATCGCAATAATCGCTTCTGGTAGTTTCACCCATAATTTGCGCGAGATTGCTTGGGGCGGCGGAGAGGAAGAAACTTGGTCGAAGGAATTTTCGGCTTGGTTTGACAATGCGCTAAAAGCACATGCCGTTGATGACCTGTTAAATTACCGCCGACTGGCGCCATTTGCCGAAAAAAACCACCCAAGCGATGAGCATTTATTGCCAATTTTCGTAGCACTGGGTGCAGCAGGTGAAAGTTATGAATTAGAGCGGCTTCATTCGAGTGCAACTTTCGGCTCACTACGAATGGATGCATATTCCTTTTCTTGAATTGACAATGGGATTTTATTAGGTGATTTTGGTATCTCTAACCTAATTTGCCAATATAAGAAAACCAAAAACCCTTGCCAAGAACGAACCTAATATTTTCGCTTATCTGCGCATTACTTATTGCGTCTTTGGCATTTGTAATTGGCGTTGTTCTTAGTTTCAAATTCGTATCAGCACCCTCGATATCCATCAAAGGCTGGCGCATTTCGCCTTTAGTCGGCACAATTGCTGCGGATCCCTATACGCGGGCAACAATTGCGAAATCTGGCCTTTTGGCATTGACCCGCAAGGAGGCAATATATTTAAGTGCGGATAGCGAAACTGAAACAGGCGCAAAATTAAGTGAAAATTGCGATTATTTGGTTGAGGGGATAGAGCTTCCCGCGCGTTGGTGGTCAATAACACTTTATGCCGAGGACGATTATTTGGCGCAGAATGACGATGGACATCCTTCATTTGACGCAACGGCGTCAAAAGGTGCCGCCAATTATCGAATAATTATTAGCCCTAAAAAACCCGTTAGCGGCGCATGGATTTCAAGCAAAAATGGTGGCAATTTTCGCGCTTGACAATACTACTTCACTTAATTTGCCCAAAATAACCAAAATAAAATGTCGGGGGCAAAATTGAAAAAATCTCACTATTTGATTATTGCTATTGTTGCGCTCGCAATCGGCCATTTCGCATATATTTTCCTTAGCCCCTATGTTTTCATGGGCGTGGCAATGAAGCGGCTTAGCAATGGTTGGACGATGACAAATCAATTCATACAAGGGCCGCAAACCACAATGCACTCGCGGCAAATTGTAAGGCCATCGCCCGATATGGCATATTCCGTCTGTGTTTATGATTTGCGAAATAGCTCAATCCACATCCGTGCCGCGCCTTGGGACGATTATATGAGCATTTCAGTTTTCGCCGCGAACGGCGACAATATTTATTCAGTAAATGACCGCGAAGCGCCAAATGGCGTGGATTTTGTTTTGGAAGGACCCACTTACGCCACTATAGCCGCCACCGACGTCGAGACCGTGTATTCACCGTCAATGCATGGCATCATATTGGATCGCCGCCTTGCGCCCACCAAACAGCGTTTTGAATTGGCAAAGGTGGCGCGGCAAAATAATATTTGCGCGCCGAATACGTTGAAGTAACTACCTAGCGTTCAACTCATTCACCAACCAATCCAAACCATAAATCTTAGTCAGCGCCTCTTGCACCGCAGCTGTCGTTACACTTACCGTGCGGTTATAACGCCCATCATAAGCAAAATCGCCACCCAAAGAATGGATATTGCCGTCAAATGCTGCGCCAACAACGCGGCCTTGTCTGTCAATCAAAGGCGAGCCCGAATTGCCGCCGATAATGTCATTGGTTGATGAAATATCAAAAGCAATATTTGGGTCAATGCGGGATCTTGCGCTCACCCAAGAGGGCGCAAGCTCAAACGGGAAAGCACCAGTGGCGCGGTCAAATGCGCCGCCCATTTTAGTGGTTGATGGCACGGCAACGCCATTATAGGTCCAACCTTGGACTTTGCCGTAAGATAGACGCAAAGTGAAAGTCGCGTCAGGGTATAAATTCGCGCCATAAACCGCAAAACGTGCTTGGGCGATTTTCTCGGCGGCTTGGCTCATTGGGCCGTCAACTTCGGCGACATATCGCGCGCGAATTGCCCGTGCATTGGCATCTGTTCGCAAAACAAATTGAATCATTGGGTCAGTCGAAGCGTCAATCGCCGCGCGGCCACCACGCAACAAAGCCGCCCTTGCTGCTGGGTCTGCCAATGTAGTGCCATTAACAAGCCGCCTTGCCAATGCTTCCGGGCTTTCGCGGCCCAACATATTTTGGACATTGGCATCATCGACGGTTAAATATTCGCGGGTTTTGGAAAGCCAAGTTTCAAGACCAATAATTTCTTGGTCATTATGGGTTGGAGTTTCGGCCAACATTCGGCGTTCCAACTGTGCCAAGCCAGATTGGCTGTAGCCGGGAAGGCGCTCGCCTGCTGGCTTTTCACGCTCATAGGCGGCGCGCACTAATTGCTTGGCATAGCCATAAAGGCCAGAAATTGAACCCGCTCGGGCCTCCAAAAACTCATAGGGTAAAAACAAATCGCGCTGTTTTGCGGTGGCGGTGCGAATGGTCGCCCAAGGGTCGCCAATTTGCCGCAAAAGAGCAGGGTTTCCCCGGACGCGGCGTTTCAAATCCGCTTCTTCACGTTGTTTAATGCCGAAAAACTCGGGATCCATAAGCGCGCGCATTTGCCCATATTGCGCTTTGAAGCTGTTTTCGAGCGAAAATAAAACTTCGCCAGCTTCGCGCCTTTGGGTTTCGCCGCCATTGACATATTCTGTCAAGCGACCACGCACTTCTGAGCGCACTAATTGACGTGTCGGTAACACCCAATCGCGTTGAAAAGCTAATTGATCTGTGGTGCGAAGGCGTTGGGTGGAACCAGGGTTGCCAGCGACAAACACCAAATCGCCATTTTGCGGAACTTCATTGGTCCATTGCAAATATTCGACATTTCGAACAGGTGCGCCGTTTTCATAGGCGCGCAAGAACGAAGCGTCTAAATTATAGCGCGGGAAATTGAAATTATCAGGGTCGCCGCCAAAAAATCCAACCGCATATTCAGGCTCGAACACCAAGCGGACATCATTGTATGTGCGGTATTTATAGACTTTATACTGCCCACCGCGATAAAGATTCACAACATCACATCGATATTTTTGCGCATCAAGCCCTTGGCAAGCACGCTCCTCGGCGGCGGAAATTGCGGCTTCACGTGCAGTCGAAATATCACCGCCAGTTTTGCCACGGGTTGATGCCAAAATTTGCGCGGTTACGTCGGTTATGGAGGTCAAAACTTCGGCACTAAGCCCAGGGCAGACTTTTTCATCTTCCTGCCGACGCGCAAAAAAGCCATCACGGCCATAATCATGTTCGGCAGTGGTAAGATTCGCAGTGCAATCGGACGAGCAATGCCAATTGGTCAAAATTAAACCATTTGGTGAAACAAAACTGGCGGAGCAGCCAACGCTAAGGCGCACGGCGGAGTTTTGCACATGGTTGAGCCATTGCCGAGTGGGCGTAAAACCATATGCGGATTGCACTTTAGCCGAAGGGAAGGCGTCAAAAGTCCACATCCCCTCATCGGCATGTGCGACCAATGGCAGCGATAATGCGCCAAAAATGGCAAAAATTGTGCCGCCGATTAGATTGTTCTTGAATGATTTATTTCGAGTTTGCATGGTAAGTTACTCATTCTTTCATGTTATCTTATTGAATTGAATGTTATAGAGATTTATGAATTTGGCAAGCAATGGAATCGGCAAGTGATTCTGATTATTTTAGTGAGTTAGCTATGATTAGGTTTGATGGAAAAGTTGTTATTGTAACTGGTGCTGGCGGTGGGTTGGGACGTTGTCACTCCTTATATTTTGCGTCTTTGGGTGCCAAAGTTGTCGTCAATGATATTGGCGGGCCAGATGGCATTTCGGTTAACGCGCAAAATGTTGCCGCTGAAATAACGGCGGCTGGGGGTGAAGCAATTGCGGTCGCGGCCTCGGTCAGCGATGAAGCGTCGGTTGCGGCCATGGTCGCCACAGTCATGGAAAAATGGGGCAGGGTGGACGTATTGGTCGCCAATGCTGGCATTTTGCGAGACAAAAGCTTTGGCAAAATGGAGACGCGGGAATTTAATGATGTTGTAAATGTGCATTTATTCGGTTCCTATGTTTGCATCAAAGCAGTGTGGGATATTATGAAAGCCCAAAATTACGGCCGTATTGTTGTCACCACTTCCTCAACTGGCCTTTATGGCAATTTTGGCCAGGCCAATTATGGCGCGGCGAAATTGGCGCTTGTGGGCTTGATGAATACGCTTAAAATTGAGGGCGCGAAAAACAACATCAAAGTCAATGCCATCGCGCCAGTTGCCGCCACGCAAATGACAAAAGATTTGATGCCGCAAGCAGTTCTCGACAAATTCGACCCCGAACTTGTTTCCCCCGCCGTTGCCTATATGAGCGCTGATGATGCACCAACTGGCGTAATAATGGCCGCAGGCGCAGGCACATTTGCCGTTGCACAAATTATTGAAACCCAAGGCCATTTCATCAATAGCGAGAGCGTCAGCGTTGATGACATCGCAGCCAATTGGGATAAAATCAGCGACCGCACCGGCGCCAAACCCTACCAACAAGGCGGCGAACAAGGCCAAAACTTCATCATGAAGGGCATGGGTGGGTAGCGCAGATATACCTTTCAGGCTCTTGAATCGAAGTAAGTCCTTCCCTTGAGGGAAGGTGGGTTTTTTGCTCGGCAAAAAAGTCGGAAGGGTGGACGGCAGTGACGCAATATCAAAGTTCGTTATTCGCCCAACCGCTTTCACCCTTCACCGCTTCGCGGAGCTTCCCTCAAGGGAAGCACTTACCCGACCCCAAAACCATATCAAACCATATCATTTTGAGAGTAGATAACCGCGCCAAAGTACTATCATTTGCTATCATTTTCCATTTGTCAATTTTGAACGCGAAGCCGCGTATGCAATTATTTTACTTGAAAATAATTGGGGGTGGATAGGGGAGGGTTTTGGCAATTGTTCGCATTGGCAAAATTGCAAAAATGCGCTCTCCTCGTGACGTAATGTATGCGACCATTCATCGCTTGAATAAGGCGTCAATTTCGACCATTGTATGCAGCGAGTCCATTTTGACGAAAATCAATATTATGCGCTGGAGAGTTGGTCTTGAAATATTTAATGCAATTTGTTTGTTTTGCCGCTCTGTGTTCATGTGCAACGCCCTATGTCCCGCCGCCAGCAAATTTGAAGCCGCCACTACTTTGGAGTGGTGAAGCGCGGCGATTTGCGCTTCCAGATTCACCTGGATTTCAAAGCGGAATTCGCAGACAGGGTGAAGCTTTCCTAGAAGAGCGAACCGACGTGACCCGCACAGGTATCATTTTGGATGAAATAAAATACAAAGACCCGTTTGGCAAAGAAGTTGTTATACCTAGCAATACGCCAGTTCACGGCAAGCAATTGAGTGTTATGCAGACTTGGACTGGTGGTTATGGTGGTTCACGCCAAACAAATCTCAATGCACAAAATGACCCCATTGAATGGTGTTTTAGCATTCCCGCCGAAACCGCATGTATTTTTTGGGAGGGTGAAAATGCCGCCCGATACATAAGCATGTATGCCATTTCCCGAAGAAATTTGCTCGGGTTTAGTGCGTCAGGAATGCGCGGCCCAATGCCAAACATTGTAGAATCGTCTGGTGCCTACGGTGGCCCAATCATTGTCAGAATGAGACTGACCCAAATAAACAATGTTGGAATTGAAATTACGCGCACTATCCAAGACGGCGACGAGGTCGAACACGATTTGGGTGCAAGGCAATCCTTACCGTGGGCAGGAAAGGATTTCGTGGATCATGATAATTTTCGTATGAAAGCGATTCATAATAATGAAGGGGTTGTGGATGCCGTAGAGGTTACCAGCATAAAGTAATTTATGTCTTTTTTCACAATTTCACAAATCCCCCACCGTATCCTCACCCGCCGCCTCACGGCGTTTCAATATCAAATAAACCACATATGCCCCCAATAATTTGCTCACTATTGCCGTCGCAATGGTATATGGGCGGAACACTCCCTCTTGGCTCAATGATGCCAAATACCAAAATGCAGTGGTGTCAATTGGTGCCGAAATCAGTGATGAGAGCATCACGCGGTAGGACAATGGCTTTTTGGAAAATGTGAACAAAGCCCAATCAATGGTTTCGGAAATAATGAAAGCGACTGTGCTGGCAATGGCAATGACCGCGGGGGAGGTGACAAAGGATAAAGCGGCGGCAATTGCGAGTGCCACCCAAATATAGTGTTTTATTTCCCGCTGGGCGAAATCGCGCACAACCAACACTAAGCCTGCGACAATTGACATAGGCGGCCAAGCCCCGCCATCGGGCATTGGCAAAGTCGGCACTGCGCCATAAGACCAATTAATAAATGGGATAAGCGCCACATAAAGCAAGGCAAATGGCGCGCCGCCACGAATAATTTTCTTCAAAAGTTCACTTAAAGTCATAAATTAAATATCGCTTATAAATTGTTGACTGCTTTGGTAATTACTTCAAGGCTTCTGGTCCAAACTTTGCCCGACCATTCTTCCCTTTGGGGGTAGAACGCATCACGCGAAAATTGCCGCAATTTGTCGGCATAAGGCGCGTTTTTGTCACCACGGCGATGCAGCCATGAGCCAATTTGCGTGGATTTAAACACCGAAAGTGGGTCAATTGTGCCAAATTCAAGTGCCATAATAGCGTTTTTTATGGCGCCGTATTTGTGCGCCAAAAACTCATCAAGAGTTCCTGATAAATCAGCAGATACTGATGCAACTTTGGTCGAATGAACTTCATCACCCCATATTTCTTCGCAAAATGCGGTTTCCTTGCTTCCAGTGGGCAAGGAAATCAAGATTTCGCCATCTCCAAATGAACCAAGGCCAGTGTGCATATCGACCACCACCATTTTCTCAACGCCGACGGTAATTTCATCGAACATTGAAATTAAAGTGTTTCGTGACCAACTTGGTCCACTGCCGCCATAATATACGCCTTCGGGAAATTGATATTGGCCACTAGACAGTGCCGCCTGCAAAGCTGGGAAGCCATTCTTATTGGCGTATTCAAGCAAATTAGACTGCACATCGGCCATGGTTTCATCATCAAGTGATTGCGGTGCGGCCCATTTGTGCAAAGCGGCATAGGCGGGGTTTTGCGGTAATGGCGCTTCAAAACTCGCCAGATAATTGCGATTTAGATCAATATTGTCCTCATTAAAACGTGTATCCCAGGCAAAGCCATAGGGGTTATGGGCATGAATAAGCGCGATTCTTATGCGTTCGCTCCATTGCGAAATTAGCCCTTCGCGCAGCAAGCCAGTTTGCACTCCAGATCCACAATATCCTTCGGGGCCATGAGTGCCAGAGATTATTACCAGCAGCGATTTCGAATTTGGGTCGCCGAATGTTGCAAGGTCCATGTGCAAATCACGTCCTTCGGGGCCTTTTGCGCTGGGGTGGACGATTGATTTCATGGTTCCATCGTTTCGCGCGGCTTCTTCAAGAAATTTGTTCCGTGCTTCAAAATAATCACTGGAAAAATAGTTTGCACTCATTGTTAATTCGCCACTCAAAAAAAACTAAATTGTTTCAAATATAGTCAAGCGGTTTTCGACTTGATTTGCAATATGCTGATGCAATTCGATAAAATTAATTCCCGAATCAATTGAAATTACTTGTTTTTTATTGGTCATGGCGGTTGCATGTAACTCACAATCAGTTAAACTCGAAAAAAAACTAAGGGTGTGGCAAAACAAAAATAATGAATGAGGCCGTCAAAACCAATCTTGTTCCGATGGTTGCGCAAGAATTTGCGCCGCAGCTGCGGGTGCGCGAACTTGAAGGCCAACTTGAAGTTGGGGTCAAAGGCGATTGGACGGTTCACACAATTCATTTGATTGAAAATGATTTGAATGGCTTGCTTGAGGTAATCAAAACCAAAAACATTGCGCCTGAAGATGTGTCAATCCACATTAACCATTTGAATGATTTGGATAGTGCCGGCGCTTATATGTTGTGTGAAATTATCAAAGCCGGCCAAGACGACCTTGTGGTAAATGAAGAAACCGTATTTGGCGAACACCCATTTGCGCGCGATTTTCTAAAACAAATGGAAAGATTCGTCGAAGGCGGAATTGAAATCCCCAAACCAGTCGATGCGGTCGCAAAATTCAAACAACATGTTGTTGATGGCATAGACGATTTTTTCCGTGAGTCGGTTGAGACCTTGTCTTTCGTCGGTCAAACAGTTTCAAGTTTGGTTTTGGCATTTACCAACCCCAAGCGGGTTAGATGGTTACCGACAATTTCGGTAGCCGAAAGCGCAGGGCTTGATGCGATTCCCATTGTTATGATGCTCACATTTTTTATCGGCGCAGTGGTGGCGTTTATGGGCGCGCAAACACTTGAAGCGTTTGGGGGGACAGTTTTTACTGTTGATTTGGTCGGCATCTCGGTGTTGCGCGAATTTGCGGTTATAATAACGGCAATTATTTTGGCAGGCCGTTCGGATTCAGCTTTTACTGCGCAAATTGGCTCAATGAAAATGACGCAAGAAATCGACGCAATGTCAATAATTGGCCTTGACCCAATGGAAATGCTGGTTATCCCAAGGGTGCTGGCGCTTCTGATTATGACGCCAATTATGGTGTTTTTTGCGATGATAGCTGGCTTAGTGGGTGGTGCCTTTGTTTCGGTATTGACGCTCGATATTAGTTTCACCTTGTATTTAAATCGGCTACAAGAATACGTTGGCGATAAGCATTTTTGGGTTGGCATGTCAAAAGCACCGGTTTTTGCCTTCATCATCGCCATTATTGGCTGCCGCCAAGGGCTCGAAGTCGAAAATGACGTTATCTCCCTCGGTAAACATACAACTGCTGCGGTTG
Source organism: Hyphomonadaceae bacterium (assembly GCA_009773395.1). Taxonomy (GTDB): domain Bacteria; phylum Pseudomonadota; class Alphaproteobacteria; order Caulobacterales; family Aquidulcibacteraceae; genus Pseudaquidulcibacter. The sequence goes on from WRPI01000002.1 coordinate 458,039, forward strand.
TGCAGGCGATTTTTATGGTAATTCTTGTCGATGCGATTTTCGCGCTTATCTACAATGAGCTTGAAATATGAACTATGTAGATGCCGTAACACCAATATTGGACTGCACAGCGGATCAAGTTGCGATTCGATTGCGCAATATTACCAATAAATTTGGCGATTTTATAATCCATAAAGACCTTGACTTGGACGTTTTACGCGGTGAGACCATTGGCTTTGTCGGCGGTTCGGGGGCTGGTAAATCCGTGCTTTTGCGCACAATTATTGGCCTAAATCGCCCTTTTGCCGGCAAAGTTGATGTTTTGGGTATTGATGTTTGGGGTGAAAACGAAGCCGAACAAGAAAAACTTGCGTCGAAATGGGGCGTGATGTTCCAAGACGGCGCTTTGTTTTCATCATTGACAGTGCTTGAAAACGTAATGGTTCCGTTGAAAGAACATACCAATTTATCGCCAAAACTAATGGGTGAAATTGCTGCTCTCAAAGTGCTTATGGCTGGCCTTCCCAAAGAAGCGGGTGATAAATTGCCATCGGAACTTTCTGGCGGCATGCGCAAACGCGCGGCCCTGGCGCGAGCTTTGGCGCTCGATCCCGACATTTTATTTCTTGATGAGCCAACAGCGGGCCTTGACCCCATCACTGCCGGGCGATTTGATGATTTGATTAATGATTTGAAGCAAGCGCTTGGGCTTACTGTATTCATAATAACCCATGACCTTGATACGTTGCGCGACGCATGTGACCGCGTAGCGGCTCTGGCAAACCAACGAGTTTCGGCAATTGGGCCTTTGGATTATGTGCGAGAGCAAGCGACTGGCTGGCTCGAAGAATATTTTTCGGGCCCACGAGGGCGGGCGGCGCTTGGTTAAGTGGCTAAAATGGGATAGTTTTTGCAGATTAAATATTTGCAATTGAAAATTTGAAGGAAACGGTTAGAAATGGAGCGAAATAGTCACTTTTTGGATAATTTTGTTGCTTTGCTATAATAAACTTTGATAAATAATATTTTTGTAGAAGAAATCTAAAAAAAATGGAAACACGGGCTAATTTCATACTCATTGGTGCATTCACTATCTTGTCATTATTGGTGGCGGCAGTGTTTACCGTTTGGATTGCAAACACTGGTTTTGACAAAAATTATGTTAGTTATGACGTGGTTTTTCAAGGGCCAGTGCGCGGCCTTGAATTGGGCGGCGAGGTTAAGTTTAACGGCATTAAAGTCGGCGAAATAAGCGACCTCAGCCTCGATAAAAATAATCCCGAAAATGTCATTGCGCGCATCAAAGTGGAATCTTCGACACCGGTTAATTCAGGCTCGTTAGCGCAACTTGAGCCGGCTGGGCTCACTGGTCTTAGCTATATTCAGATATTAACAGGAGACCCAAAAACGCAGCCAGCGAACCAAAAAATCGGGCCACTATTGCGCAAAAAAGGTGAAGACAGGCCCAGAATTCCTACGCAGCGCAGCCAAATGGATAGATTATTGCAGGGCGGGGAAGGCGTAGTTGCCACGACTTATGAAACTTTGACGCGAGTTAATCAAGTTTTGTCGGACACAAATATTCGTTCTTTCACCTCCATCATGGACAATATTCAACGCGCATCGGCGCAAATCACCCAACAAGGCCAGTTGCTTGACCGCGCAAATTTGGCAGCATTGACAGTTGGACAAGCGGGCACTGAAGTTGCGAAACTTGCCCAAGGCGCAAATGCGGCTGCATCAACCTATAATGAACTGGGTCAAAACTTATTGGTACAGACGCGGGACATTAGCCAAAGAACCAATAATGTGCTTGATGCTTCAAACACTTTGGTGCGGGATCTTAATACGACTGCGCGCACTGCCAATACCACTCTTGCAAGTATTGATGGTGCTGCCACTGCTTTGCAGGCAGCGTCAGGCGATTTTAGGCAAGCGGCAGTTAGTGTTTCGGGCGCGGCAACTTCGGTCGATGTGTTCTTCGCGCAAGGCACTTATGAGACTTTACCAAAACTCAATAATGCGGTGCAGAATATTGCCGATGTAAGCGATAGCGCCAATAGGTTTATGCAAGACGCAAGTGCAAGCCCGGTTGGCTTATTATCAAGACCAACCGCAGCGACTGTTAAATGGAAGAAATAGGTGGTAATTTGGGCATGAAGTTAATTAGAACTAGCGCAATTTTTGCATTATTGCTGGGCACGGTTCCATTGGTATCTGGATGCGTTTCGGTTCTGCCAAAACCCGGTAATTCGCCAATTGTCGTTCCTTTGCGCGCGCCAAACGTGGTTGCCCGCGCGCAAACCCAAGCGCCGTTTTCGATTTCGGTCGGCTTGCCAGTGATGCCACATGCGCTTGCAGGGGTTGAAGTAACCGCCTTGCAAGATGATGGCTCAATAGCTTATGTTGAAGGCGTGAAGTTTGCTTCACCCGCGCCAATTGGCATTCAAAGCATTATTTTGGGCACTTTCGACAAAGCCGTTGCTTTTCGCGCCTCGGTGCGCACTGGTTCGACCGCAAAAGCAGACTTTGAATTGGCGTTGGACGTTAATGTGTTTGAAGTGACAATGCCACAAAGACGCGAAGCAGGCACTGCAAAAATTGAAGCTACTGCTCGCTTGATTGACATTGCAACCCATCGACCCTTGGCGACAAGGATTTTCACTTCCACCGTTCCAGCACCCTCGGGCGATGCCAATCAACCCGCGCTTGCGCTCGAATTGGCGACCCAAAATATGGCAGTCGAAATTATGACATGGGCGCAAAGCACTGGTCGGGCATTTTCGGAAACTAGGCTGCAAGCACAATAAATAATCTCAGTTTTTTCGCAACACACTAAGCGCGCAATCGGCAACCAAATAGAGGCGAAGTTCCAAACTCGATAGCTGGCCTCGCCGAGCGCGCATTGCATTGGTCGAGACAAATTCAATAAGCGAATTCCTAACCCCAAAGTCTTGCGCTATGCGGTTTTCTAAAGCATTCACTTGGAGTGACAATGAATTTCTCACTTGTTGTCGGGCCGATTGTGGGTTGTGAAGTTGAAACTCTATTAATCTGTCAATTATTTGTTGCGGGACGCTCTGCAAACCAAGTTCAACTACCATTTCATGAATAAAATTATCATGTTTGTGCGGGTCGTTTTTGTCGATTTCAGATAAGACATCGCGCCAAGACCAATCCGAAGGGCGTTCGGTGTCATTTTTGGAGCTTGGCTGAAACGACACTCCGCCAAATGGGTTGTAGCTTCTCTCAGTCTGGGTTTTCGCAGGCATTTCTGGCGCAGGTGTGACCGACTTCATTTCCAAATCTCGGCTGAGGGAATTTTCTTCGCTCAAAATCCGACCGCGTAATCCGCTTGGACTATTTTGCGGGTACGGCGATTCTTCTATCGGCGGTGGCGCATTTTGTTCGCCCTGCGCTGGAGTTGAACGAATTTGCGTTTTTGGCTGCAAAACCGAAGTGAATTTCATTTCGGACTTTGGCTCAATTTCAGCGCTATTCTGATTGCCGTCGTCAAGTGGGATCGGTGCCGCGCTTGGTCTTTCGTGTAATGGCAAATGCGGCAATTCGACATTTTGCGCGACTTCATCGCGGCTCTGCCTTAATTCGCGCGGGCTAGGCGGCGTATAGGCGCTCGAAAAACCGCCTAAGCGTTGCACAACTTCGTTCAAGGCCGAATAAGATTGGCGCAGCCTTTCTTGGAAGGATTCATCGAGTGCCCTAGTTTCATCGGCGGCCTTACGCCCTGTCTCGCTCAGTTTTTTCAAAGTTTCTTCAAGTGCAGTTTCGACTTGGACCGCACGTTCGACGGCTTCTGCCGGCAAGGCGTCTAATTTGCGGTTAAGGCTTTCAATAACGTCTTCCACTGCGCGCGCTTGATCCGAGCAAGATTTCACAACATCATTAAAACGGTGTTCAATCCGCATCCCAGCGTCGTTAAGTAGGGACGTGGATTGGGCAATCAAGTCCTTAGCACTCACAATGCGATTCTCGACAAATTCGCCTGCTGCTTGATTGATTTCGTAATTTTGTTGTCTAATGCTTTCGAGGTGAATCCGATTTTCACCAACTTGCTTAGTCACATATTGATTTGCTTCGGCGGCTAAACGCTTAATGGAGTTTGAAGTTGCGTCCAATGTTGCAAGATTATCCTCGGCAATCAATTTTGCTTTGTCAGTTTCCGCGCGCAGCGCCGTAACAATTTGGATTGCGCTTTGCTCGGCAATTTTTCGCACATCATCAATGGTTTTGATGCTCAGACCTCTTGTGCCTTCGGTCTCGCGCGCAATAATTTGCGACACTTCTTTGGCAGTTTCGCTCGCCCGATTTGCCGCATCTTGCAGCGATTGGGTCGCGCCACTAACACCACTGACTGCATCATTAGCGCTAATTCGCGCTTGCACCATTAAATCATGAGCACTCGTAAGCGCGACTTCGCCGCGCGCGGAAGCCTGATCCAGACCCGAAATCGCCTCCAGTGTTTTGCCAAGCGCTTCGTCTAAACGGTTGGCGGCAAGGCCAGCCGAATTAATGGCTTCGATTGATTTGGCATTCAAGCCTTCGGCGGCCTTGCTTAATAAAGCCGCACTGGTTTCAATGCCTTGAGCCCCAGTTTTGGTGGATATTTGGGCAGATTTTGTCAATTCTGCGAGCGCTTCAAGCAATGCAGACAGCCGCACCCGCTCAGATTCCATTGTGTTAACCAGAGCATCAGCGCCCGATTTCGCTTCTTCTGATGCTTTTCTCAGACCAACGGTTCGGATTTCAATTGTATTTTCTAAATTCCCAAGTTGCGAAGCCGCAGATTGGATAGCGTTTTCAAGCCTTTCGACTTCGCCCCTAACTGCCGATAGTGTCGATTTGGCTGCTTCTTCGGCGGCTTTGCTAGGTTCAACAAGTTTTCGCGCGGCTCTTACTAATGCTTTGGCTTCGCGGTTTGATGAAACAATGCTCTCGCCCATCGCCCCTGCCAAAACCGAGAGCCCAGCGGGCCCCAAAAGTGCAATTACCATTGTGAATAATTCAAGTTGACTAATGCCTTGGGTATTGCTGTTTAGATAAAGCAGCGCCGCTATTATCCAAATTGTTGCTGTCAAAAGCGAGAACATGAATAAATAAGGCGGATGATTTGGCTTTTTTATTTTGCGCGCTTTTAGCCCATTGGTTTCTTCTTCAATTGCGTCAAAAGTAATCGCGCCAAAATCTTCATCTTGAATGACAATTTCAGATTGGCTCGCGACTGGGAAATTAGAATTTTCACTTACGGAAAACTCTATTGCAACATCGGGGGCAATATCGGCGATTTCAGCTTCTTTTTGTTGGTTGGTCGGGTCTTTTTTACGCAAAATACTGTTCTCGCCACTAAATAAACTATCCAATTTGCATTCTGCAAGAATTAAAGAAAAGCGCCCAATTCATTTAACGATTGAATGCGCGTTGCTCGCTCAAAGCCGTCAATACTTAGGAAGCCGAATTAAAAAACCTAATTTGAAATTTTGCCCGACTTTTGACCTTGCGACAAGTTTCAATCGGATTCCTGTCCGCCGAAACGCTTGCCGAAAAACTGCTTCGCGCGGTTTCAATATTTAATTGCACCATAGCCACGTTTTCGTTGCTTGCCTTACTATCGGCACTCGCGTTTTCGCGCACAAGCCCAACACCGCTCAGCGCTAAACCGACGGAAATAACAAAACCAACCAAGGCTTGCAAAAATTCTATCATACCCAACCGCAATCGCGTGGTTTTGAACCACAAAAACCATTTTCACCAATTTTTAGCGAAATAAACGCCAAAGTCAATCAATTCATATTGCGGCGCTCTTTCCATTAAGGCTGTTTACTGCGTTGATGTTAACCAAATAAAGATGAAAGTAACAATTTGTTGCTATCGTGAAACCACGAGGCAAAAATGAAGAAAATACTTTACGCAGAAGACAATAGCGGTATGCGCAAAATGGTCAGCCATTATTTAGGCGCGGTTGGTTTTGAAGTAGTAGTTACAACTGATGGCGATGAGGTCATTGAATTAGCCAAAACCGAGAATTTTGACGTTATTTTGCTTGACGTGACTATGGAGCGGGTTGATGGCATAACTGCCGCGATTGCTATACGGCAAATGAATAATTCTAACAAAGATGCACCTATTGTCGGTCTCACTGGTCGCACTGAAATGAGCGAAGTTGCCGCTTGCATTGACGCGGGCATGGACAAAGTATTGGCAAAACCCGTCGATTTGGACTTGCTTGCCGAAGTTATACTTAATGTCTGCCGTGGCGATGCCGAAATTGATGACGATGTGGCGCAACCGAATTTGCAACCCCAAGACGCAGTATATTTGACGCCTAAGATTATCGATCTTGCGGTCTTGTCCAATTATCAAAAAACCGCTGGCGCTGGTTCGGTTGAAGGCATTTTGCGTGATTTTTCAGATTCTTGGCCGCGAAAAATCGGCCAATTATATTCTTGTGTGGTTTCGAGGAAATCGATAGGTTTTGCTCGTGCGCTCGAGGAATTAGGTGCAATTGCCGCTGGCATTGGCGCAGGTAAAGTTGCTGAATTTGCGGCGATTGCTGGCAATACTGAAGACGAAGCAAATTGTTTAGAAGCGCTTTCTCAATTAGTTAAAAGTTGCGATGAAGTGCAAAGCATTATTAACGCTCTGTCCGAGCCCGCAACAGCTCAAATTGAAAGACTGAACTCGCCTAACATTACGAAGCCAGACGGATTGCCAACTCAAAATCATATGAGCTTAGTGCCAAGTGAAGATAGCATCATTCAGCCAGATTTTGACTTCGCCAAAATTGACCGAATTGCAAGCTAATTTAACGCAGTCCCAATAATTCTACATATTTTGTAAATAATGCATTAACTCTATTGGCGCAATTTAAGCCATTATGTCGAATCATGCATATTGCGATGAATTGACAAAATTTGGCATTTAGGTGGTAATAATGGGCGTAAGCACACTGCGAGCAAGTCTTAGTGAAGCTGACATAAGGTCACTTATCAAAGGCGATACTGACGAAGATAGGGCATTGGCGTGTTATCGGTTGTGCCGCCGCATTGATGCTGCGGAAATTTCCGATGATGAACGGCATTTCGCCGAAGAAATATTGCGGCTTGTAGTCGATGGCGCAGCCGAACGGGTGAGGCGCGCCTTATCAGTTACCTTGAAAGCGTCCCCAAATTTGCCAGCAGATGTCGCGGGTAAATTGGCGCGCGATATTGAGGCGATTGCACTACCAATTCTCGAAAACTCGCCAAACTTGAGCGATGAGGATTTGATTGAAATCCTTGAAGCCGCCGAACCAATTCGGCAAATGGCAATTGCCAAGCGCGCCAGTCTTTCGACAGACGTTACTGACGCGATTTGCGAATTTGGCATTGCGCCGGCCATTGATGTGGCTTTGTCAAATCTAAAAAACCAATTCTCAGAGCTCGGGCTTAATCGGGCAATTGACAGATTCCCGACAAATGCTGAAATTGCTGAAGCAATGATAGACAGGCCAATATTGCCAATTGGCGTGGCCGAGAAAATTGCTGGTCGCTTTACTGGTCAAATATTCGATAAATTGGTCGAAAATCACGCATTGCCGCCGCAAATGGCAATTGATATTGCCAATACAACACGCGAACGTGCAGGCATTGATCTTGTGTCGCAAGCAGGTATGCAGGCCGATCTTAAACGCTTTGTGCAGCAATTGGCGCTCAATGGCAAACTTACGCCTTCGTTCGTTTTGCGGGCTTTATGTCAGGGCGAAGTGCGCTTGGTAGAGTTTTCAATGGCCGAACTTGCCAATATTCCGCACGAAAAAGCCTGGTTATTGGTGCATGATGGTGGTCATTTAGGGCTTAGGGCGATATTTGACCGCGCAGGAATGCCGCCAAATATTTATCCTGCCTTCCGCGCTGCAATTGATGTGCTGCACGAGACCGAATTCGATGGCTCGGATGAGGATAAAGCGCATTTCAAAAAGCGCATGATTGAGCGAGTATTGACGCGCTTCCAATCAATTCCCGAAGATGATTTGAACTATCTTTTGGAAAAACTTGATATAGAAACCCATATTTCGATTTTGGGAGATAATTTAGCCGAAGCGAGCTAGCCCTTTATCTAATTAGACTGGCGCACCATATTTGGCGACTTGAGCGGTTAATTCGCGCAAAAGTGCATTGCCAATCGGATGGCTAGCGTCTTTAACATTTTGATGTACTGCGGCCACAATTGAGCTAACATGCGCACTTAATAGCGATTTTGGCGCTTTTGAGCGTCCATCGGGGCTATCAATAAGGCGGCAAAGTGACCCAGCAAATTGTGAAATAATTGGAAAGCCATATGTAGCGCCAAGCCCTTTAAGGTCATGGGCGTGGCGATAAAAACTCTCAAGTTCCTTCTCGCCGCTGGTTGGCTCCAGGATTATTTTGTGGGCTGCTTCGAGTTTCGCAATTTCTTCGTCCATCCAAGCACTAAACTGGCCCGACATACCCGCCAAGGCTTCTTCGGCTCTTGCGACAGCTTCGGCGTTAAATGACTTGAAATGGCCTCCGAGCTTGGCTTTTAACCGATTGGGAGCGTTTATTATTTGTGCAGTTTCGGTGTCAGTAGTCAATTTTTTTCTCCTGCAACTTCATTTTTAGTGCAAATTTCGGCAAATATCGCACAAGCAAGCTAAATAAAGGTTACTTTTTGGAAAAAAATTGGTATCGCAGCAAATTCACTTCAATGTGCGAATTGTTCGGCTAATACCCGCTCATCGAGCGAGCGATCTTTGTCAAAAAGGATAATCATCGATTTGCTTCGGTCCAAGTTTATCGTGACTTTTTTCACGTCTCGAATTTCCTGATTATCCGCCGACGCAGCAACTGGTCTATGATGGGGCTCCAATATCTCAATGGTAACTGTGGAATTGTCGCGCAAAATTGCGCCACGCCATCGTCTGGGCCGAAAAACCGAAATCGGCGTCAGCGCCAATAATTCCGCGCCAATTGGCAAAATTGGCCCATAGGCAGACAGATTATAAGCAGTCGAGCCCGCCGCAGTTGCCAAAATAATGCCGTCACAAATTATCTCGGGCATACGCTCGGTATTATCAACTCTGATGCCAAAACGCGCGGTTTGATGGGTTTGGCGCAAAAGCGAAACTTCATTTATCGCAAATTCGACGTGGCTTTTGCCATCAGTTGTTTCGGCGACCATTTTCAATGGATGGATAATATTTGCTTTGGCTTCATTTAAGCGCTCCAATAAATTATCAGGCGAATAGTCATTCATCAAGAAGCCGATAGTTCCATAATTTAGGCCAAAAACTGGCACACCGTCCTCGATATGCGCACGCAAAACCTCAAGCATCAGGCCGTCCCCACCCAAAGCAACAATTAAATTTGCATCTTCGACCGGGCAATCGCCATAAGTTTTGCGCAATTGCTCAAGCGCTTCTTGCGCTTCTGGCCGCGCGCTTGCCACAAAAGCAATTTTTATTTTTTTACGCTGTGTGTTGCTTGTATCTGCCACCATATTACATCCATTTGACTATTTTTATCTTTAGTCGATTTGGCGGATTTAGCAAAAAATATTATCTACGTCGCTGCACAGATTTTGCTACATATTAGCGGTAATGGTCTGAATGTGGATTTTTGCACTCGCAGGCACATATTTCATCCACATCAAAGCAATTGTTTTCTCATTTTCCGGCGATATTTCATGATTGCGCGAGCTGAAAATGCTAGCCATTGGAGCCACAGCATTACGTTCTAAGCCAAGCGCTCGAATAATAAACCCATAATTTTGGAACAAGTCTGTCGAAATTAAATTCATTAATTTATCCGCATCCACGCCAATAATAAGCGCCGCATTCTTAATGAAAGCGGATTTGTTATTGCTAACCAGCAAAGCCAATATCTGACTAGCACTTAATCCACTTGTTTGGCCTGGACTATGGCTTTCCACTGTTTCGACTTTCTTGTCCGAACTCACATTGGTTGCAGTTTTTTGTGCATTATCAATTTTTTCGCGCCTTGAATGCAATATGGCTTTTGCTTTTGGGCTCGCAAGATCAAAGACTTTGGCGACAAGGTCAGCCGGCAAGTCAGTGCGGGCGGCAAAATTATCAATTGCATTTGGGTTGTTTTTTACAATTTCAATTGCATGTTGGAAGTCTGCGGCGCTAATTGAGGCGGTTTTATTATTGCTTAAAGCACTAACCACCCCAGCAGTATTTGTGGCAATCAAAGCACTGGTTATTTCTTCGCCGATATTGCTGCGTCCGGCGATGCAAGATTGGTGTTTCTCGCCCTTTGAGTTGATTATTTGAACCAGAGTTTCATCATCAATCACAGGCGAAAAAGAAATTACTGGCCCAGCCACATCGAAATCATCATTAGCAAGTTCTTTTAAGATGTTTTGTGGTGCCCAATCCGCCAATGCTAAAGTGCTTGAAAGCTCTTGCTTTATTTTTATGGGCGCAAATTGGTATAAATGTTTGAAAACATCATCAAAAAGCTTCAGCTCATTATCGCTGAACTCGTCGGTTCTATTAAGCAATTGATTGGCAGTCTTACTTGCCAGTTCCGCTCTCGCGTCGTGCGAAGGGTCTTTTGCGAGTTGAATGAGGCTTTGTGAATTATCCATTGCTTCATTATTTCAAATATCTGTGAAGATGGCGTAAATAATTTTTGTTTGATTGTTTGCATTGATTAGGGGCTGCTGGCAAACCAAATTTCGCCAAATAATTGATATGTGTGGACAAATTCTTATTGGCAATTGAATGTTGCGCTAGGCTGAGTGTTACTGCTCGATATTTGGATAAATTACTACTTTGGCAACAAGAACCCTATCCACAAGAATCCCGATTTGCGCGATTTATATTGCGTGCATGCTCGTGCTATGCCCAAATTTTGCCATTGCGGGTGCTTGGCTGCCTAAAGCTGGATCTACCCAAATTATTGCTAATTCTTACGTGACAACGAAATCTGATGCGCCATTAAATGGGGATTTGGAGATTTATGCCGAACATGGCGTTTCGAATAATACGGCATTTGTTTTGCAGGCGACGGTTTCTGATTTCTATTCAGGAAACCTTGGCGGCAATATTGTGGGTTCGATTAGAATTCCGGTCCGAACAATAAGGAACTGGCAGAGTTCACTTCAATTCGGCGTAATTGGCGCCAAAAGCGATAGATTTCGTGATTTCGATTCAGGTGTAGAGGCGAGGCTTTCGTTGGGACGCAGTTTTGAAAATGGTATTTGGGTGGACGGCGAATTTGGGCTGCGCAATTTTCGTAATATAAACCTAAGTTTTTGGGAAGCGGCAATTGGCAAGCGATTAGACAATAATGATATGGTAATCCTTAAAGGATTTGGCGATAATTATTTGACATCAGTTTTCAAAACCAAAACCCAATTATCCTATGTTCATAATTTCAACTCTGAATGGGCGTTTGAGTTAGGATGGCGCTTGGATTTCAAATCTTATCATGACGCACCAGCACAAGGCGTGGTTATCGGCATATGGCACCAGTTCTAACTATCTCCGCCCACGGCAAGCTGCGAGTGTCAAACCATCTGGCAATTTCGTATTTTCATCGCCACATGCGCCTTCAAGTGCGGCGCGAGTTATGCCAATGGCCCCTGAAAAATCGGCACCCGACAAATTTGCGAGCCGAAAATCCGCCCCTGTAAAATTTGCACGATTTGCCCGTGCGCCGCGCAAATTCGCAGAAGAAAAATCGGCATCTGTCATTTGCGCGGAATCAAATCTGCTGCCCGTAAGATTGGCATTGGTCATAGTTATTTCGCGGCCCCTAACGCCAGTAAAATTGCACCCTGCCAAATTCGCGCCATCAAGCCCAGCACGCGCCATCGAAGCGCCCGTAAAATTAGCACGGCTTATATTGGCGCCAGTCGCGTTGATACCCGCCAAAGCTGCGCCCACGAAACTTGCACCACTGAAAATCCCAGAGCTTAAATCTGCATTGTCTAAATCGCTACGATCAAATTCCGCTCTTATGAAATTGCCACCAGAGAGATCCGCGCGGCGCATAATCGCACCAGAAAAATGGGAACCGCCGAAATTACCACCCGCCAACCGAGCACCATTTAAGTTTCGTCCAGTTAAGTCACAACCGATGCACGAACCCGAAAATCCACGGCTATAAGTAACGGCACTGGGTCGCCCTTTAGATGCCCACGCACCAAGTTCGTCCATTTGCCAAGCAAATGCCGGAGCGGCATACATCAAGCCAAACAAAGCAATTGCGTATAATGATGGAAAACGGTGCACAGAAATCATGATGACGTTATAGTTATATTTCGCCGAGATAAAAATTAAATGGTTGTAAGTTTAGGTCAATAACTGCTTTAATTTTTACTAGCGCAAAGGATGTTCAAGAAGACTTGAACATTTGCACTAGTTTTTTGTTTTGCCGCTCCTTTTTACCCTTCAAGTCATGCAAATTGAAGGGGCGTCGCTCTATTCTTAACGACAAGGCGCAATATGCAAACCGCGTGGTAATTCAGTGGTGGCATCGCCGCACGCACCATTCAATTGGCGCTGGGTCAAACCACGCGCACCAGCAGCTTCCGCGCCTGATAAATTAGCGCCGGTCAGAACTGCACCCGCAAAATTGGCGCCACTAAAATAACCGCCAACCATTGATGCTTGGCTTAAATTTGCGCGCGCAAAATTGGCGCCAGTGGCACGAATGCCATACATATTGGCAATTGATAAATCGGCGCGTGAAAAATTTGTATATTCGGCAGTCGAAAGCGACAAATCCGATTGACGCAAACGCGAACCAGCCAGATTGCGCCTCGAAATATCTTCATAATCGAAATCAGCTTGAAAAAGATTGCAATTCGGACAAGAACGTCCCGCTTTAACTCCTGCAATTTGCGAAGCATTTTGGGCCAATGCTGGCATTGAGACAAGGCAAGTTGCCAATAATGTAAAAGCCAATTGTTTCATTTTCAGACACTCCGAGACGAATTATTTTAACTAAGCAATCAATTGCACATTTGATGCCAGTTCTAATGTGATTTTATTCTAACCAGAATAAGATAAGTGATTATGAACAAATTCTAATTACTAATCCCGTTTCTTGGTTTCCTTTTGCAGGTCAATTTTTGGCGATTTTTGAACAAGATGTAGGAAACCACAGGCATCGCAAATAGTGCCATTTTGAGTTGGCCTTACGGTGAAATGGCCGCATTTTTCGCACGGGTCGCCTTGATAATCAGGGCTTTCACCAGATTTGGCAACGTAAATCGCTTCGGGGCTTAAAGCCTCAACATTGGGTTGTGTGGTTTCTTTTTTGTCTTTGAAGTTTGAAAGGCTGAAAATATTATCGGGCAAACTACCGCGCGAAAAGCCTTTGGACATGTATTGAGATGCATCAATTGGATTTTCACTGTCCGAAATATCGGCGTTTGTGTTGTTTGGTTGCTGTGTCCTTAATTCGTCGCGGCCCAAATATGAAACAGCCAATTCGCGGAATAAATAGTCCAAAATAGACGATGCATTGCCGATGGAATCATTGCCATCAACTTTGCCAGAAGGTTCAAATTTGGTGCCAATAAAAGCGTCGGCATATTCCTCAAGCGGCACGCCATATTGCAAACCAATTGAAGTGGCGATTGCGAAATTATTCATTAAACTGCGAAAAGCCGCGCCTTCTTTGTGCATATCAATAAAAATTTCGCCCAATTCGCCGTTTTCAAATTCGCCAGTATGCAAATAAACTTTATGGCCGCCAACTTTGGCTTTTTGAATATAACCTTTGCGGCGATGGGGCAGGCGGCGGCGCGAAGCGGGCTTGGTAATCGTTTTTTCAATCACTTTTTCAATTTGCACTTCAACGCGCTCAATCACCGGTTCTTCTTGCCAAGTTTCATATGAAGCCAAATCAATCGCATGGTCGATTAAATCAATGGTCTGACTTTTTATTGCAATTCCTGGCCAAGCGTGATGCAGTGCCACTGAAATTATTTGCTGCAATGCTTTGCTGCCATCTTTATCAGAGCTTAATTTGAACTCCCACAATATTCCCTGCAGGTTCAACTTATTACCAGCCGCGGCGATGAGGTTGGCAATTTCTATTTGCTGTTCAAGCTCGATCGGGCGCATGCAATTTGGAATATTGTCCAAATTCTTGCTGCCAAAGGCCCAGATTTCAGTTTTTTCAATTTCGGTCCTCTCGAAACCAAGCGCTTCTAGCAAATCAAATTCGGGCGAAGTAACTGTCGCAATATCGGTTCCCAAAATAGCGATTGTATGATCAACCCCGACTACCCATGGCGATATTGCATCCGCCAAAGTTCGCGCCGAAAGCAATGCTTGCTGGACTGCCAATATTGCATCATCGTCTAAACCGCATTTTGCCAAGCTATCGAACGAAATGGCTGGCGATTTGTGCAATGTGCGTGTCCCCAACAGTGATTGCGTGAATGCTTTGCCTTTGGTTTTATCCATTGCAAGCGCCTGTTTCGCGCATTGTTTGAGGCCGAATTTGGTTTCGCTTGAACTGGTTGAAAACTCGACAATGAGTTCGCCAACCGGCATGAAACCGACAGATTCCGCGTCGAGAATTGCCAATATATCCTCATCATATTCGGCTTGAATTGCCAATGGGTAGTCAATATCGCCCGCACTCAAAACGCCAAATATTTGTTTGATTATTTGCGCCGCCACTTCGCCATCATATTCAAGGCCCAAAGCCATAATTGCCGCGCCAAGACCGCAAAGGCCAATATTGAAACAAGGCATTGGGCTTCCCAATAATGCGCGCCAAGCTTTAATATCGCTTTGCAAATCACCAAAATTGAATTGACCCAATTCCACATATTTAGCGAGATTTATTATTAAATCAGAGTGTGCTTGATTGTTGGATTGCAAAATCTGTGGCGACAGCGCGATAATGGCTGGCATAAAGTCGGTTGGTTTAGCTTGGCTAGGCATAGCGGCAAACGAAATTTGAATAATTTCGTCTGTGTTTTCAAACTTGCTATCAAGAGCCATGGAAGCCGTAAAATCTTGATTCAAAAGGTGGGCGTCAATCATAGATTTTATCGCGCCAGCAGGCACACCACGCTCAAACGCCCGCCCAATTGCCCGCGCCAAAAGTGGGTTTGAGCTGTGATCTTCTCTTGATGAACCTTGTGCCCTATCCAAAGCGTCTTGGATTTCAAGCCAAGATTTGCTTATTGCGGCTCGGCCTGCGATTTGCGCTGCATGTTCAATTTTTGCATTTTGATTGCTTTTGATAAGCGCGTTTAATTCTTCACTTGTATTTGCAAACTCAATTATTTGCCTGTGGTCAATCGCGCGAACCCACGGCGCATGAATTGCTTTTTGCGACAAAATACTGGCTTTGACTTGTGCTTCCACGTCCGCCTTTTCAACATTGGCGTTAGCAGTATTTAAGGCGGAAATTCGCTGGTCCAATTCAATTTCTAAATCGGCGCCATTTGATAGGGCTAATTTATGGAATGCGCATTTAACTGCATCAAGAGACCACCCAATTGGCGCAGTCACAGAGATGGGGATACCAAAATCATCAATCGCAACTTCACGGCGCGCAAAGACACGGCGGTTATTGTGGCTTTGTCCATAGTCTTTCGACCAATTTTGGGCCGAGAAATTGTCACTTGTCATATTATTTCCGCGAATCGCTGCGCTTTATTGAAGGTCGAGCTTAGTTTGGGCGAAAATATGCAATCCGCAAGCATTTTAGATTTTGAGGCGGCGCAATTCAAAAAATGGTTCAGCAATTGTCGCTTGTTTTTTGGTCAAAACGCTTATAGGTTCAGGACAGCTTTTTCTCATTTGCGTGGTAAATTCGGTGCTTAAAAAAATTTTTACATGGTGGAATGGTGCGACTTTAGGGGCGTTGTTTGATGTTAATCGGCGCGCAAAACAAATTGGCGAGGACGATATTGGAAATCGCTATTTTGAAGAACCGCACCCAAGCATTGAAGGCCGCAAACGCCGCTATGTTCTCTATAATGGTTATGCCGAACCTTCACGAATTCCTGCTGATTGGCATGGTTGGTTACATCACACTTTCGATGAACCGCCAAGCATCGCGCCATTCCTATTGAAGTCATGGGAAAAGCCGCATCGTCCGAATTTGACGGGAACGGTTTTCGCTTGGCGGCCAAAAAATAGTATTGCCAATTCCAAAACTTTGGCGCCAAAAAATTATGTTTCATGGTCGCCAAATGACTAGCTTGAAGGCAATTAAATTACCTTTTAGAATTGTGGCATTGACGGCAATCGGCTTATTCTTGTGGGGCGTAAACGGCTTGACCGCGCAACCTTCATCTGATCCTACCGGTGCTGAAGGTGTTTCCACGCCAGCGCCGACACCAAACCCAGTCAAAGATGCGGTATCTGCGCCCAAAGCGGATGAAGGCATGGATCCCGAATTAGGGTCAATCCAAGACGGGAACAATCAAGGCATAGACCCGGCTTTGCGCACCGATAAAGACGGCAATTGGGTTGATGGCAGCACTAAAGCAAAAGATGCTAGCGCCGACACAAACGGCCGCAGCAATATGCCGATGCCGGCAATGCCAGTCATACCAACGATTTTGATTGAAGCGCTTTTCCCAAAAGACGAAGTCAATCCCGAAACTGGCGCTAGGCCGATAAATGAAAATCTTGGCACATCGGTTGTAATATTGGGATTAAATCGTGACACTGGGCAATCATTGCGATTTAGAGTCAGTCAAAACCAAAAAGTCAATTTTGGTAATCTTACAGTTCAATTGCATGCTTGTTACCGTGCTGCCCCGCAAGACGCCGACGAATCTTGGGCACATGTGGAAATTATTGATAATGGTCGGCCAATGGTGACGCAATTGGCAGTTTTGCCAAAACGCAATCGCGCGCGCCGCAGAGCGCAAAATGCCGCGAGAACCATAAAAAACGGCTGGATAATTGCCTCAAGCCCAACAGTTACACCAATTGATCACCCTATTTATGATATTGCACTGATTGCTTGTGAAGGCGGCGCGACCACGCGCACATTGGTGGTTCAAAACCCAGCCAGTCTGAGCGGCGCTAAACCCAAATCCCCATCGGTAATTAGTGCTGCGCCTGCGGATTTGGCGGTCATCACCGCGGCACCCGCGCCTGTGCAATCAGTGCCAAGCAATGCGCCCCCTGCGATAGCGGGAACGCGGAATTAGAAGATTGGATTTGCGCATATTGTGCCGCTGGAAATTGGCAATTCGCTTTTATTGCTATTTTCAATTTGGCTTGAAATTCGCTTTTTGAGATTTCAATAATCCCAAACTGCACCAAATGTTGATTGACAAACTGCGCATCCAGCAATTGAAAACCTGCTGAAATTAGACCCGCGACCAAATGAACCAGCGCGATTTTGCTGGCGTTGCTTTTGCGGCTAAACATGCTTTCTCCAAAAAAAGTACCACCAATCGCAACTCCATATAACCCACCAACCAGCGAATCATCGTCCCAAACTTCAATCGAATGGGCATAACCGTCGCGGTGCAGCGCGTCATAAAGCTGAATGATTGGGCGATTTATCCAAGTTTCACAGCGCTCCTCCGATTGCGCAGCGCATTCTTCTATGACATGCCGAAACGCCCGATTGGCGGTAATTTGAAAAGGGTTTTGCCTTATTTGCCGTCGCAAACGGCTGGGAATATGGAAATTGTCTAAAGGCAGAATGCCGCGTTTCTCAGGTTCAATAATCAAAAGTCGCGGGTCGTCGCGGCCATCTGCCATCGGAAAAAGGCCACGGCGATATAAATCCAAAAGATTAGCTGAGCCAAATCCTTCGATTGTTTTGCCCCTATTTTTCGGCTTGTTCAATCCAATGTTCGAGCCAATGGATATTGTAATTGCCGTCAATGATGTCTCTATCCTGAATGAGTTTCAGAAATAATGGCACAGTGGTCGAAATTCCACTTATCACGATTTCGCCCAAAGCGCGGCGCAGGCGCATCAAACAATCGGTGCGGTTCTTGCCATGAACAATCAATTTGCCAATCAAACTGTCATAATAAGGCGGAATACGATAACCCGCATAAATTGCAGAATCCAGCCTAACGCCCAAACCACCGGGTGCGTGAAAATCATTGATAGTGCCGGGTGACGGCGCAAAAGTAGCGGGGTCTTCGGCATTGATACGGCATTCAATCGCGTGGCCAGAAAAAGTTACTTCGTCTTGGGTGAACGATAAAGGCATGCCCGCCGCCACCCGTATTTGTTCGCGCACTAAGTCGATGCCAGTAATGGCCTCAGTTACTGGATGCTCGACTTGCAAGCGAGTGTTCATTTCGATGAAATAAAAATGTCCATCTTCATAAAGAAACTCAATCGTGCCAACGCCCAAATAACCTAACGCTTTGATGGCTTTGACCACGATTTCGCAAATTTCATCACGCTCGGCACTGCTCAAAGCTGGGGAAGGGGCTTCTTCCAATATTTTTTGATTGCGCCGTTGCAAAGAACAATCGCGCTCACCCAAATGCACAACATTACCATGAGAATCGGCAATAACTTGGATTTCAATATGCCTTGGCACGGTCAAATATTTCTCAAGATACACTGTATCATCACCAAATGCGCCTTTGGCTTCTTGCCGTGCATGGGCCAAAGCCTGCGATAAATCAGCTTCAGTTGCAGCGATTTTCATGCCGCGTCCGCCGCCACCCGCCGATGCTTTCACCAATACTGGAAAGCCGATGGTTTTTGCCACTTTCAACGCTTCTTCGTCCGAACCAATAGCACCATCGGAACCCGGTACCACAGGAATGCCAACGCTGGAGACCGCAGCTTTCGCCGCAATTTTGTCGCCCATCATGCGGATATGGTCGGGTTTTGGGCCAATGAATGTAAGTCCATGGGCTTCAACAATTTGCGCAAAACGGGCATTTTCAGATAGGAAACCATAGCCTGGGTGAACTGCTTGTGCGCCCGTAATTTCACATGCACTTATGATTGCTGGGATATTCAAATAGGATGCGGCACTTGATGGTGGGCCAATACATACGCTTTCATCGGCAAGCCTTACATGCATGGCTTCTTCATCGGCAGTTGAATGAACCGCAACAGTCGAGATGCCCATTTCCTTGCACGCGCGGTGAATCCGAAGCGCAATTTCGCCGCGATTTGCTATGAGAACTTTATCGAACACTATGGCTATCCTATTATTCGATGATGCAAAGTCGTTCACCAAATTCAACTGGTTGGGCATCTTTGACAAGAATTGCTTTGATGACGCCGCCGCAATGTGCATTTACCGCATTAAGGGTTTTCATGGCCTCGACCACAAAAAGCTGTTGTCCTTCGCTCACTGTATCGCCAATATTTACGAACGGCGTAGCACCCGGTTCTTGCGCCAAATAAATTGTGCCAACCATAGGTGAAGTGACAAAATTTGCTGCCACTTCGTTTTTAATTGGTGGAATTTGGGCTGGGTCGCTCGGCATTGCGATGGGCGCTGCTATTGGCGCAGTAATTGAATGTTGAACTGTTTGCGGCGCCGCGATTTGGCTGATTACATTGCTTTGTTTAGCGACCCTAATTTTGGTTCCAGCATGATCGACTTCAATTTCGCTCAAGTCACTGTCTCGAAGAATCTTCGCAAGCTCTTTAACAAGTTTAGTGTCAAAGCCATTTGTTGTCATATTTTTTCTCCAAGCCCGAATTGGTTTCTAACGCCAAATGCAAATTAAACCAAGCCTTTAGAACATAGAGCGCAATCCATTCAAGTGGAATCGCTTGAATGGATAAATTGCGCGACCAAGAAAGGAATCTAGCGCGGTTTTCAAGTTCCACTTGAAAAGCCACCGTTTGCCGCGAAGCCCATCAATCGCAAGGCGATAAGATTGAATGCCAAAACCCGCGACAACGCCAAATGCCACGGGCGACACATAGCTTTTATGGCGGAAATCTTCGCGGGCATGGGGGTTGGATAAATGCACTTCGATTATTGGAATATCGAGTGCTTTCAGCGCGTCATATATGCCAATTGAGCTATGGGTTAGGGAAGCAGCATTGATAATTAGAGCGCAGGCCGCAGTTCGGGCTTCTTGAATCCAATTGATTAACTCGCCCTCTACATTGGATTGGTGAAAAACAACTTCCGCACCCAATGCTTTGGCGGTTAATTCGCATAAATCTTGCACATCTTGCAATGTATTATGACCATAAATATGTGGCTCTCTTATGCCTAGCATATTGAGATTAGGGCCATTTATTACATAAATTTGCTTTGTCATATTTTGTTTTTAGCCTATGAAACAATGTTTTGAAAGCTGGAACTTAACTAAGTGGCGAAAACTATGGAAATTATGTTAAATGGTCAGGCACATAACTGCGAAAAAGACATTAATATAATGGCTTTGGTCGGCGAACTTGAACTTGATCCGCGTTCAATCGCAGTTGAATTAAATCGGCAAATTGTTTCCAAATCGCTGTGGCAAGTTACCATATTGAAATCGGGTGACAAAATGGAAATAGTGCAGTTTGTTGGCGGTGGATAAAGGATAGGAAATTGGGAAACAGCATTAATGACAATTGGCGCGTTGGCGGCTTTGAGCTGAAATCACGCTTAATTATTGGCACTGGAAAATATAAATCATTCGAGGAAAATGCCCTTGCCGCCGAAGCTGCGGGCGCGGAAATTGTTACTGTTGCGGTACGCCGTGTGAATGTGACCGATCCAAATCAGCCAAAATTGACGGATTTTATCGATCCTAAAAAATACATATATTTGCCAAATACAGCGGGCTGTTTCACCGCAGATGATGCCCTGCGCACCTTACGATTGGCACGTGAAGCTGGCGGCTGGAAGCTTGTGAAATTGGAAGTATTGGCAGATCAAAAGACCCTTTTCCCCGATATGATGGAAACTTTGGAAGCCACTAAAATCTTGGTCAAAGAGGGTTTTGATGTAATGGTTTATTGTTCTGACGACCCAGTTTTTGCGCGCAAAATCGAAGACGCTGGCGCTTGTGCGATAATGCCACTGGGCGCGCCAATTGGTTCGGGCCTTGGCATTCAAAACCGCATCAATATTCGTTTGATTATTGAGCAATCACGAGTGCCAGTCTTGGTGGACGCAGGCGTTGGCACGGCATCTGACGCGGCAATTGCTATGGAGCTTGGTTGCGATGGCGTCTTGATGAATACTGCGATCAGCGATGCCAAAAACCCAATATTGATGGCAAGCGCAATGAAACACGCAATTATCGCTGGCCGTGAAGCCTATCTTGCAGGGCGAATGGCGAAGAAACTATATGCCGATCCCTCAAGCCCGCTCGGTGGCTTAATTTGAAGTTGCCGCCGCCGAAGCCGAAGCCGAAGCCGGATTACTTTCGGCGCCAATCATTGCTTCTAACTGATCCTTGGCAAAGCCCGAAATCAAATTGCCATTGATGAGGAAACCCGGAGTTCCATTAATCCCAACTTCTGTGGCTTGGTTGCGAATTTTTTCAAGCCTTTGGGCATATTCAGGCTTATTCATGTCGGCCCGCAACCTTGTGGTATTTAAGCCGACTGATTGGGCAATCGACATAATTTGCTCCAACCCTAAATCACCTGTTGCGGACATCAATGCGCGGTGGAACTCCAAATATTTGCCTTGAGCATGCGCCGCCATTGCAGCTTTTGCGGCCAAAGTGGAATTTGGGCTGAGGATTGGCAGTTCTTTGAAAATATATCTTATATCGCGGCGCTTATTCATGGTTTCGGTCAACCATGAATTTGCCGCATGGCAGAAACCGCATTTGTAATCAAAATACTCAATAATTGTGACTTTGGCATTGGCTGGGCCAAACGCAATTTGTGATTCTTCATTTTTAATTTTGCCGTATTTGGTTGCAACTTGTTCGTTTTGTTCCCTAATCATGATCGCTTGATAGGCATCTTGCGCTTCGACAAGAATGTTGGGGTCGCTGACCAATGTGTCACGCACCAACAGCCTTACTGCCGCTTGTTGCTCCTTGGTTAGCGTAGCAAGAACATTGTCATTTTTGGCTTTGGCTTCTGCACTCGCTTTCGCGGCTTCTGGCGCTTTTGTTGTCGCGTCAGTTTTGCTGCAAGCGGTTAAAGCCAAACAAAGACAACCAATTATAGTAAGTACTCGCATTATTTACCCCAGAATCACATGAATATTTGAATTATGATATCGGCAAATCATTGGCTAAATATTAACAAAAGATTGCATTTTACCGAGGACTCGCGTCGCCGCGCCGTATCATGCGCGCCACTAATGGATCCGTAATTGTGACAATATCGCTTGCGCGTTGCCATTGCGGCGCGCTGCGTTCAAAATTACGGCGAGCAACTTGGGCGAAGCGATTGGCGCGTTGCATGTCTCCCAAGGCGAATGCTTCTTCCGCAGTCGCAAGGCGCGCGAGGCCAGTTTTACCAGTGCGGTCAGCTACCACGGCCAATTGATTCCACGCAAAAGCATTGTCTTCTTCAAGGCGAAGCGCGGTCAGTAATTCCGCCTCTGCAAGTTCATAATTAGCAGCGCCCGCAATATTTATTAATGTGCGAGCATACCCAATTCGCAAAAGTGCCGAATCGGGAGCCAATTCGACAGATTTTTGATAATATGGCAACGCGAGTGTGGACTGATCATTTTCAAAATATATTTGCCCCATAAGTTCTTGAAAATAGGGGTTATTCGGTTCATCGTCGATAAGGCCACGAACCAAGCCAGTTGCCATTTCAATGTCTGGTGCACGGTAGAAGGCAATGGCACGAGCATAGCGCGCAATAATCGACCTATCACTCGGCGGGTATTTGAAAAAAGTCTGTTCCGAGGTGTATAAAAATCCTTGGATTTTTGCCTGTATCAATTGCAGATTTCGAATGTCCTCGGCACTATCCGCTGCGGCTTTATATTGGCTGCGAGAAATGCGGCTTTCGAGCGCACTAATTCGACTTGACGATAAAGGGTGAGAGCGAAAATAAGGCTCGCGGCGGGCTTCGGCCATGACTTCCATATAACGGAATTTTTCAAAGAATGTGACCAATCCTTGACCCGATTGGTGCGTGGTTTCAAGATATGTCAGGGCGGCTTGATCGGCGCTGGCTTCTTGCACCCTAGTATAGGTGAAAAAACTCAAGAGTGCGAATTGTTGTGAACTGGCCAAAAGCGCTGCGCCAGCATCACTTGCGCCCGAGGCAATTGCCAAAAGCCCCAAAGCAATCGTTACATATGCTGGCACCATTGCATTGCGCTGGGCCTCGGACGAGCGTGCCAAATGCCCACCCGCAATATGACCAGTTTCATGGGCAATAACTCCTTTAAGCTGATTTGGCGTTCTGGCTTCAAGTATAAGGCCAGTATTTAAGTACATTTTTTGGCCGTCAGTAACAAATGCGTTGAGACTTCTATCGCTCACCAATCCGAGTTTTACGTCTTTTGGACTGAGGCCTGCTGCGACAAATAAAGGGTCACTATATGATCTGATGACGGTTTCGATTTCGGCATCGCGAATCAAAGACTGGGCAAAAACCAAATTAGGAATGCATGTAAGAATTAAGCCGGACGCAAAGTTTCTCATAAGCCTTTTGGAAAAGCCAATTTTTGTTTTTGTTTCCAAGTCGCGCGATTCTTGCATTTTTGTCCGAATATCTGTTGTTCGTATCATAGCCATTGCACACAATTTGCAAAGTGAAATTTAGGCAATCAATCAACGAACCACAATCATAGAAGTGAATTCGGGCAATTTGTGGGCAGAGAAACTGCAGAAGATTCTCCGCCCCTTGTGGGCGGGGCTACGGGCGGGGAAAAACAAAAATACGGGCGGGCAAGAACACCAATTATTCTTCAGTGGGGCCAAATAATTTGGACGCGTTTCTTGTCCACCAGCCAGTTTTTCGCGGCTGCTTTGGCTCAGTTTCTTGAGTTTGAGCTATTGGTTCTGTGGTTAGGGCTATTGCTTCCACGATTAAGGCATCACCATCAGGCTTTATTTTTTTTGTAGCTCGTGGTTTCTTCTTGGCAACAACTTCAGATTTCGCTACCTCGACCTCAACAGCACTTGTATCAGCATCTTCCACGGCTTCAATTGCGTCTGCACCTGGCTTGGCTTTGCGTGAACGGGATTTTGCAGCAGGTTTGGCTGGTTCGGCAATTGTGGCATCGGCAATAATCGCGTCACTTTGCATCGCGTTTTCAGTCGCTCCAGTTTCAATTTGCTCCGAGTTGACAGTTCGTATATTGCCCTCAGCATTTTCACGGCGATTTCGACCGCCTCGACGGCCACGCCGCCTGCGCCTTGACGAGCTTTCATTTCGTTCTTCACTATTTACGCTTGGCTTAACATCCGCTGACACTTCTTCAGAGGTTTCAGCTTCACCATTTTCCGAACTCAGTTCGGTATTATCTTGGTCTTCCATTTGTTCAGTTTTGCGACCGCGTCGCCGTGGGCGACGGCGTTTGCCGCGCTGAATAGAAATTGAATCAGCATCGGTTTTTTCTTCGCCTTCACTTTCGTCATCAAGATATTCTTCGCCTTCGGCGTGAATTTCTTCATCCGATTGCTCAATGTCTTTGAGATAGGCGAAATTAAATTCTGGCTCATCAATTTCTTCACCTTGGCGAGTGATTTCAAACTCATAACTCGAAAGGCTCATTTCGGAAACTGCAGTTATTTTGACCACAATTCCGCGCGCCGCTTCCATTGTTGCCAAATGCCGCCTTTTTTCGTTCAAGAGATATAAAGCAGTTTCGGTATCGGCGCGAACTTCGACTTCACAATCGCGGCGACCGCCGACGGCGGCTTCAACTTCGCGCAATATTTGGGTTGCAGTTGATGAAACCGACCTTATTCGGCCAAATCCACTGCAAGTCGGACAGACATGGCTTGAGCCTTCCAAAACCCCAGTTCTGCGGCGTTGACGCGAGATTTCGAGCAGGCCAAAAGTTGAAATCTTGCTCATTTGCACCCGTGCGCGGTCCAAGCGCAAAGCGTCTTTCATGCGTTTTTCGACCGCCCTATCGTTACGCTGTTCTTCCATGTCGATGAAGTCAATCACCAACAAGCCAGCGAGATCGCGAAGTCGCATTTGACGGGCAACTTCATCGGCGGCTTCTAAATTAGTTTTGAGCGCGGTTTGTTCGATGGAGCGTTCTCTAGTTGATTTCCCTGAATTTACGTCAATTGCAACCAGTGCTTCGGTTTGATTTATGACGATATATCCGCCCGATTTGAGTTGAACCACGCCATCGTGAATGCCAGATAGCTTGCTATCGACCGCCATACGCGAAAATAAAGGCGTGGAGTTTTTGTAAAGATGCACTTTGCGGGCATGGCTTGGGATAAGCATTTTCACAAAGTCTTTGGCTTCACGATAGGCGCCTTCGCCTTCGATGACGATTGAACCAATGTCTTTATTGTAAAGATCGCGAATGGCGCGTTTTACAAGGCTCTCTTCTTCGTGAATTAAGCTTGGAGCAACCGATTCGAGTGTGCGCGCCCTAATATCGTCCCAAAGCCTGATTAAATATTCATAGTCGCGCTTGATTTCAGTTTTATTGGCTTTTGCTCCAGCAGTTCTAATAATTAGACCCATGCCTTTTGGCACTAATAAATCCGAAACAATTGTCTTTAGGCGTTTTCTGTCTGCAACATTCGCTATTTTGCGCGATATTCCGCCACCGCGCGGCGTGTTTGGCATAAGAACACAATATCTGCCAGCCAATGAAAGATAAGTGGTCAGCGCCGCGCCTTTATTGCCGCGTTCCTCTTTAACCGCTTGAACCAACATTATTTGTCGGCGTTTCAATACGTCTTGAATTTTGTAACGGCGATTTTGGGCACGGCGAGCGCGGCCATTATCATCCTCATCATCAACTGCATCTTCGGCGGCCATTGCAGCTTCTTCAGCAAGCAGCGCTTCGCGATCCGCAATTGGGATTTGGTAATAATCGGGGTGGACTTCGGAAAAAGCCAAAAAGCCGTGGCGTATATTGCCGAAGTCAACAAAACCCGCTTGTAATGAAGGTTCAACCCTCGTTACTTTGGCTAAATAAATATTACCACGAATTTGCTGTCTGGCTTTGGTTTCTACATCGAATTCTTCTAGTTCATTCCCTGCAAGTACCACCACCCGAGTTTCCTCGGAATGCGCTGCGTCGATTAACATTGTTTTTGACATTATTATAAACTCCCGCGTCAAGCAGCAGCCGTCCAAAATTTACTATTTTTGATTGATTCTTAAGTAAGATTTTGAATTTATGCGTGCTGGACGCCAAAAATGAAACTGGGTTTGTTGAAAAGCCCGCCCGCCAAAAAGGACGGTAAAAGCGCATAATATCAAAATCACAAGCAATCCTATACGGCGGCGAAGGCGAACCTTGCGCTTTAATATTGCTGTGAATGTATTCCATGCGCACCATGAAGCGTGCTTTCTAAATCTAACGATACCGCGTCTATTGCGATAAACCTGCAATGCTAAGGCTTATATGCGCTTAGCTGAAGTTGTGACTTCGATTTATAGACTATCGGTTAATATTGCAATAGCGTCACTACCAGAACCCACCTAGGGTGCAGTTCGCCTTATTTTTGCCACGCAAAATTTGCAATACGAAAATTGCGCTGGCTTTCAAATCACCCTAATCAGGGTTTGACAATATAATGCGTGGTATCAAGATTGATTGTAAGGCAATTGAAAAAAAATTTGAAAGCGGTTTCGAATTGGGTTGTTATTGCAATTGCAGCTATATTGTTTGCGATTAGCACAATTGCTTGGGCGCAAAATCAAAACGCGAATAGCGGCGTGCGCGCGCGAGTTTTCAATATTTCAGTCGATGCAGTTACCGCAGGCGGCGCGGCGATTAATATTAGACTTAACCGAAATGTCGAATATCGCTATTTCACTTTGCCAGCGCCAACCCCGCGTTTAGTTATTGATATGCCAAAAGTTGATTGGGCGATGGGGCAAGGCGAAGCGGGCATTATTTCAGGTGGCGGGTTAGTGAAACAAATACGTTTTGCCCACAAATCTGGCACCGAATCGAGAATCGTTATTGATTTGAACGGGCCAATTAGGGTCGTTAGCAATGAAATAAGTGGGATTATCGGCTCAAAAACCCTGCGCTTTGTAATTGCGCCGACCAGCCCGCGCAATTTCGCGCAAGCAGCACCGCCAACTGTCCCCAAAACCAAGCAATTGACAGTTCCTTCACCAGTTTCACCAAGAGCCAGTGCCAATCGCCGCGTGATTGTTATTGACCCTGGGCACGGCGGCAATGACCCAGGTGCACTCGGATTTACAAGTGGTGTTTTGGAAAAGAACGTAACCCTTGCAAGCGCCGAGACTTTAGCCAGTATTTTGCGGCGCGACCCGAGATTTCAAGTAATATTGACCCGCAGCAATGACGCATTTTTACCATTAGAGCGAAGAATCATTATCGCAAGAGATTTGAGGGCAGATCTGTTCATTTCACTTCATGCGGACGCTGCGCCGCCCAATGCCCGTGCAAAAGGGGCAACTGCATATACTTTAAGCGAACAAGGCGGCGAAAGATCTCGTAAATTGCTTAACCGCGATAATTGGACAATTGCAGCGCCGAACCGCGCCAATGATTCGACCGTGACCGAAATTTTGCGAGATCTAACGCAAAGAGACACAAAAAACCAATCAGCGATTTTTGCTGAATCCATTCTCAAGAATGTTAGGCAAATTGGGCCGGTAACTTCGTCGTCACATCGCCGCGCTGGTTTTTTTGTGTTGTTATCGCCAACAGTTCCAGCCGTGCTGTTTGAAATGGGCTTTATCACCGATGCCGAAGACCAAGCAAGGCTAATTGACCCCGGGTTTCGGCGGCGGCAAATGGGTGCAGTGGCCTCGGCAATTGATGAGTATTTTGATGCGCAGGACGCAAGAAATCGCCAATGATACCATTGAAAACATTTTTAACGGCGAGTTTGATTTGAAATCGCCTGTCGATTGAGTTAGTTAGGATTGGGTAGTTGGAGCAGAAAAGGCCAAATGCGTTTTTTATATAGATTTTTGGCTTTGTTGGTGCTCGGCGGAATTGCGGCGGGCGTAATCGGCGCGGTGGTGATGTTGGGGCTTGCGCTTAAAACCTTACCAGATCCGCAAAAACTTGCTTCATTTTCGCCCGCATTTTCAAGCAAAGTCTATTCAGCCGATGGTCAACAAATTGGCTTGTTCGCGCGTGAAAATCGTTCGTTCATGCCTTTGGAGCAAGTGCCAAATCACGTGATTGCGGCATTTATGGCGGCGGAAGATAAGGATTTTTACTCCCACGCTGGCGTCGATTTAATGGGGGTATCGCGGGCGATACTTTATAATATTTCCACTGTTGGTCGTTCGCGTAGAATGCAAGGCGCGTCAACCATTACCCAACAAGTGGCCGAAAATGTATTGCTGATTGATGGCAATCGCAAGCGCGGCCTCGATAGATATGTGTCCAAAGTTCAAGAAGCGCTGATTTCGTTTCGCATTGAATCAATGTTAACCAAAGACCAAATCATGGAAATATATTTGAACCAGATTTTCCTTGGATATCGTTCATATGGCGTTGAAGCCGCCGCACAGACTTATTTTGGAAAAAGCGTGCGCGACATTACAATTGCCCAAGCAGCTTTCCTCGGCGCTTTACCCAAGGGGCCTAATAATTACGATCCGATAAAACGCACCGCCAACGCCAAAGGTCGGCGCGATTGGGTTATTGGCCGCATGGTCGCGGCGGGTTTTATTTCGCGCGCCCAAGCCAATGCAGCGTTGCAAGAGCCGTTAAATTATGTGCCGCACCCAAGAGGCTCATGGACTAACCCTGAAGCAGGTGAGTTTGTCGAAGAAGTGCGGCGCGACCTTATACGCAGATTTGGCCCTGATGCCCCTTATTCGCGCGGATTCATAGTGCGAACGACAATGGACATGAATGCGCAACGAGCCGCCAGACGCGCTTTGCAAAATGGCCTCAATCGGTTCAGCCCGAACCGCGCACGGGGTTTTGCGGGCGCGCTGGGTAATCTCACGATTGATGAAAATTGGGCGGCTAAACTTGGCCGCGTCAGATATTTTAAGCCAGAACCTAACGCCCGCTTGGGTCTTGTTATGGATAATGCCCAAAAATACGGCTTGGTTGATGGCCGCAAAACAAATATCCCGCAAGCCGATAAAGACTGGGCTGCGCGGTCAAATCGTGCGTTGGCGGACGGACAAATAGTATGGCTTGGTCGCAGAGATGATGCAACTTATCAATTGCGCAGGCATCAGAGCATACAGGGTGCATTGGTGAGCATAAATGCCCATACTGGCGCTGTTGTCGCTATGGCTGGTGGTTATGACATTGAAGATTCGGGTTTTAACCGCGCAACCCAAGCAAGGCGGCAACCAGGTTCAGCAATAAAGCCAATAATTTATGCCGCTGCCTTAGAGCAAGGAATGACGCCAACCACCAAAATATCTGACTCAAAAATAACTGGCGGTGGTTGGGGCCCTGAAAATGCTGATAGGCGCTTTATGGGCATGATTACATTGCGCCAAGCCTTGGTTTTGTCGCGCAACACCGTCACAGTGCGAATTGCGCGGCGTATTGGAATGCGGCGAATTGCCGATTATGCGCGGCGTTTTGGGGTTTATCAAGATTTACCCAATGATTTAACGATGGCACTTGGGGCAGGCGAGACTTCGGTTTTGAAACTAACTTCGGCTTTTGGAGTATTTCCAAATGGTGGGCGCTACGTGCCACCAGTATTTTATGACCGCCTGCAAGACAGCCGTGGTAATACGGTTTGGCGCGCCGACAGACGTTATTGCGCGGGCTGCGATGCGCCTTTTGATCCCAAAATTGGCCCACCAAGAATGGAAGCTTGGGGCACACAGGTGGTTAGCCCGCGCACAGCTTGGGAAATGGTGCAAATATTGCTCGAAGTTGTTACCAATGGGACGGGGCGATCTGCAGGTTTTTCGCATCCCGTTGGCGGTAAAACTGGAACCACAAGTGACTATAAAGATGCATGGTTTGTAGGGTTTTCGCCAACTTATGTAACCGGGGTTTTTGTAGGCTATGATCTGCCGAGAACTATTGCCCAAGGCGCGGCAGGTGGCACAGTTTCGGCGCCAATTTTCCGCGAATTTATGTCAAATTATTTGGCCGATAAACCGATTGAGCAATTTGCGCCAAATGCCGAGGCAATGCGCGAAATCGGCGCAGAGGAGCGCATGCGCATGATTGACGTGCTGCAAACCAAACCAAGGCTTGTGCCAAGGCCAGTGAGACGTGCTGCACCCACGGCTAAGGAAGGCGAGCCGTCAGATGAGGCTGCAACTACTCCACTTCCTGAAGCAGTTGTAGTGCCGCCCGAAGCTGCGCCAGCTGCAACGTCACCCGAATAGACTTTCTGCTCAAATTGGAGAAAATAAATGCGTGCGCAAATAGAAGCGCTTGGAGCTGATATTTCTAAGTCAATTGCTTTGCTACGCAAAAGATTGAATTGGGAACAAAGCCAAAGGCGACTAGACGAACTTGTGGCAATGAGCCAAAATTCGGCGCTCTGGGACGATCCGCAAGCCGCACAAATATTGATGCGTGAGAAAAACCAACTTGCGCTGTCAATGGAGCAAATCAAGTCGCTGGAAAATTTATTGGCAGAGAATTTGGAACTTGCCGAATTAGCCGAACTTGAAGGCGATGAAGCCCTTGTCGATGAAGCCGAAGCCGCACTTAAAGCAGCGGCAGCATTGGCAGAACGGGCGGAACTCGAGGCACTATTATCGGGCGAAGCCGATGCCAATGATTGTTATGTTGAAATCAATGCTGGCGCAGGCGGCACCGAAAGCCAAGATTGGGCATTGATGCTGCGCCGCATGTATATGCGCTGGGCAAATAACCATGAATTGTTGGTTGAGGAAATTGACGAAAATATTGGCGACGAAGCTGGCATTAAATCCGCGACATTACTGATGAAGGGTCTCAATTCATACGGTTGGCTAAAAACCGAAGCGGGCGTTCATCGCTTGGTGCGGATTTCACCATTTGACAGCAATGCAAGACGCCATACGAGTTTTGCTAGTGTTTGGGTTTATCCCGTGGTCGATGACAATATTCAAATTGAAATTCAAGATAAAGACGTGCGAATTGATACCTATCGTGCGTCTGGTTCTGGCGGCCAACACGTCAATAAAACGGATTCCGCCGTGCGCATTACCCATTTGCCTACCGGAATAGCCGTGGCCTCACAACAAGAACGATCGCAACATCGCAACCGCGAAATCGCGTGGAAAATGTTGCGCGCAAGGCTTTATGAACTCGAATTACAAAAACGCGAACTTGCAAGCCAAGCGATAGAAGATTCCAAAACCGACATTGGTTGGGGCCACCAAATCCGGTCTTATGTTCTGCAGCCCTATCAATTGGTAAAGGACCTGCGCACCAATGTGGAAACATCGGATACGCAAGGCGTATTGGACGGCGACTTAGACAAGTTTATGGCTGCGTCTTTAGCTGCAAGAGTTGGCGTGGCTGATTTGTAATGGTTAGGGTCAGGCACACTAATATCGACGAAAATCCGCTAAAATGGCTTCATATTGGGCGCAAATCTCACTCAAAGAGGCGAACAAGCCTCTTTTCGTAATCTTCGCACCCACTATTTTGCCATTTTCACGGCTTTTTCGCCAAATTTAGTGTTGCCTGGCCCTATGCAGTCGCCGCAAACGCTTCGCCGAGTTCCTGAGCAATTGTTGACTTAGAGGTCGCATTTTTACTAGATGCGGCTTTCGGTGATTTGGGTTTTTCGACATTATTACTGATGATTACAGTGTCTTCTTGAGACGTATTAGGAGCAGTATTGCCCCCACTATTATCAGCAATCGCCATTTGCGTATCAGCTAAAGGATCTGCTTGACGTTTAGAGCGACCATCAAAACTACCGCCTTCTTCGATAATAAGCACCGAATGGGTCAAATCACCTTCAATTGAACCAGTTCCAGCCAATAAAATCGTCCGTGCCGTCACATTGCCAGCAATCTTGCCACGAATTGTCGCGGTTTCGGCAACAACATTGCCGTTGATATGGCCGGTTGCACCAACTGTGAATAATGAACAGCGAACATCGCCATCAACTTTGCCATCGACAGCCAAATCGCCAACAGTAACAATCGAGCCCATAATATTGGCATTTGCCGCAATTACCGAGGCCTGAGCGCGTGGTTTTGGTGTTTCAGCCGCATGGGTCTCGCTTTCATTTGCAACAACAACCGCAACTTCGTTTTCCGCTTTCGACTTTTTTCCCCACATTTGGTGCATCCTCAAAAATTAAATTACAACTTCTATTCGCCAACTTCCGCCAATTGCGCAAGTAATTTCCCCAAAAAATATCCTTACAAAAGCAGCAAGGTTAGATATTTCGTGCCGTTGCCAAGACTTCTTCGACATGGCCAGTGATTTTCACTTTTCGCCATATCTTGGCGATTTTGCCGCTTGCATCAATCAAGAAAGTCGCGCGCTCCATGCCCATATATTTGCGACCATACATCGATTTTTCAACCCAAACGCCGTATTTATTTGCAACATCCAAGCTTTCATCACTAAGTAGTGCAAAACTAATGCCATATTTGGCTTTGAACTTATCGTGGCTTTTGATGCTATCTTTTGAAACCCCAATAATGATAGAGTCAGCCTTGACGAACTCGTCATTATGAAGCGTAAATTGTTGCGCCTGCGACGTGCAACCCGAAGTATCGTCCTTGGGATAGAAATACAAAACAATCTTTTTCCCGCGCATCGCGCTCAAAGAGACCTCGGTGCCGCCGTCACTTGGCAGCGTAAAATCGGGGGTATTATCGCCAATATTCAGTGCAGTCATTCCAAGTCCTATTTCAAAACCACGTTCAAATGGCGCTTTTTGCCAAGTGATAATTTGATGTTATAGCATGAAAGCAAATTATCGGGGATAGGCAAACTAACATCACTTATGGTTTTGTCCTCAATTTTCAAACCACCGCCTTTTGCGAGCCTTTTGGCTTCGCCATTGGATTCTGCAAGGCCAGCCAAAACAAAAAGTGATGCAATATTGCTAAGGTCGGATTTTGCGATGAGGATTTCGGGCAAGCCTTCACTTGCGCCGCCGCCCGCGAATTGTGCGTTTGCAGTCACAAGCGCAGCGTCCGCCGCTTCGCGCCCATGACACAGTGCAGTGATTTCGCCAGCTAATATTTTCTTGGCGTCATTTATTTCTGCGCCGCCCAGTGCTTCAAGACGGGCAATTTCGTCAAGCGGTAATTCAGTCAATAAGCGCAATAATTTTCCAACATCGGCATCATCAACATTGCGCCAATATTGCCAAAAATCGAAAGTCGAAAGCATGTCGGCATTAAGCCAAACCGCGCCCGCCGCAGTTTTGCCCATTTTTTGGCCAGCAGCGTTCATCAATAATGGTTGGGTAAGTGCGAACACATTTTTATTATCAGCACGGCGACAAAGTTCAACGCCTTGAATAATATTGCCCCATTGATCCGAGCCGCCCATTTGCAAATTGCAATCATAACGCCTGGAAAGCTCCAAGAAGTCATAAGCCTGCAATAACATATAATTGAATTCAAGAAACGTAATCGGCGATTCTTGATCTAGCCGCCGTTTCACAATATCAAGCGCAATCATTTTATTGATGGTGAAATGGCGGCCAATTTCGGCGAGCATTTCAAGCCAACCAATATTTTCAAGCCATTCAATATTATCGACCATTTTGGCTTGGTTCGCACCAAATTCAATATATTTTTCGAAAACCGATTGAATGCCGGCTTTGTTTTCGGCGATACGTTCCAAAGTCAAAACTGGCCGCGCTTCGTTTTTATCTGAAGGATCGCCAATCCGCGTTGTTCCCGATCCCATCAAGGCAATCGGCTTGCCGCCACATTGCTGCAAACGGCGCAACAGAAATATTTGCGTAAGCGAGCCAACGTGCAGGCTTGGGGCCGTGCAGTCAAAACCAATGTAGCCAACCAATGGCTTTCCGCCTTTTTCACTTGCAAGCGCCGCCGCGTCCAAAGCATCAAGGTCGCTGGCTTGATAATATTGTCCGCGATCAATAATTAAATTGACGAAGCTGGACTTATATTTCGCTGGCGTTGGCATTGTGATTTCCTGATTGTAACATTTATAGGTTTGGCTTTATAGGAAGTGGGAAGTTTTTCAAAGGACGAATTTGCAGATGCGCGACTATTGGGCGATTGGACTAATGACGGGAACCGCGCTCGATGGCTATGTTGATGTCGCGCTTATTAGGACTGATGGCCACAAAATCCTTGAACTTGGCCCCTATGAGCTTGTCCCATATTCAGATGCCCAACGTGAAATATTATGGCAGGCAGTTCATGCGGCATTGGATTGGCAATTCAATGGGCCACCGCCGAGCATTTTCGAAGCCGCCACCGCAACCATAACCCTAATTTGCACCGATGGTGTGGAAGCCTTGTTACAAAAAACTGGCTTTGATAAATCTAAAATTGATTATGTTGGCGCACATGGCCTTACGGTTTTGCATCACCCGCCCAAAGCTGGCGAAATTGGCCAAACATTGCAATTGTTGGACGGCGCGAAACTGGCGAAAACCATTGGCATACCCGTGATTTATGACTTTCGCGCTAATGATATGCGGCATGGCGGGCAAGGCGCGCCATTGGCACCAATTTACCACGCCGCATTATTGCAATTTGCCAATTTAGAGCCACCAGCGGCAATTTTGAATTTAGGCGGCGTTGCCAATATTACATATTGGGCAGGCGGCACCAACGTAGCCGCTTTTGATTGCGGCCCAGCCAATGGCCCTATCAATGAATTAGTCGAAGCTCATAAAATTGGCACTTATGACAAAAATGGCGCATTGGCGAGTAAAGGGCGTGTGGATATGGCTCGCTTGGCAAAAATAATGGAAAATCCATGGTTTGCGCAGCCATTTCCAAAATCACTTGATCGCTATGATTTTGGCGCGGCGCTTGTTGATAGCTTGGCGCTCGAAGACGGCTGCTCGACCTTAAGCGCGCTGGTTGGAATGGCGGTTGGGCGCGGGCTTGATTTGCTGGCGCAACGCCCGACAAAATTGGTGGTCGCAGGTGGTGGGCGTAAAAACCCCAAAATGATGCATGACATTGAAAATTTTGCCAAAATTGACCTAATCGATGCCGATGAAATTGGCCTGAGGGGCGATGCGGTCGAAGCCGAATGCTTTGCATTTTTGGCGGTAAGAAGCGCCTTGGGCTTGCCAATTAGTTTCCCCAATACCACCAATGTAAAAGCGCCAATCACGGGTGGCGTTTTGGCGCGGCCTTAACGTGGCTTCCTAAACCGCAAAATGAATTGATCGGTTTTGCCGCGAATTGAGGGGTCAAACACGCCTGCGGTTCTTGGGTCGGCGGGGTTGCGCAATGCGTCCGACGTGCCGTCTAAAACAAAGCCTGCGGCCAATACTTCGAGCCTTACTTGGGCCTCATTAATGCGGTGCAAGCGGCGCATATCGGCGGCATTTATACCCGCTGCGCCTGAATGATCCAACACAACATAATAACCACCGGGTTTAAGCGCATCAAACGCCGCGCGGTTTAGTGCCGCCGCCGCGCTGGCATCAGCAAATAAATGGACGTCGTGGTAATTTTGCGAAGTCCAGACCAAATCCGCTTTCACTGGCACATTCAAACCGCTTTCATTGGTGACGACATCATGGACATTGGTGCGGCCCGCTTCGCCGGCCAATGGCGCAGGGGCAGGGCGGTTGTTGCGCGCCAATAAATCGAGGTAAAATTTGGCATTAACCGCATAAACATGGCCACTATTGCCAACAGCCGAGCTGAATACCCGCGTGAAATAACCCCCGCCAGCCATTAAATCAATAACCGTCTGCCCAGGTTTAACTTTGGCAAAGCGCAGCATTTCATCAGGTTTTCTATCCGCATCGCGCGCACGATCTGCTTCGGGGCGAGTTGCGTCGTCATGAACGCTTGCCACAGCGGCGGGCATATTGGCGCAAGAGGCCAATGAGAACGCTCCAAATAGGCTTATGGCCAAAATCGGATAAAGGGCGAGGCGGTTTGTCATTTGGGATTTCCATTTTGCAGCAAGCACAAGAATATAAATGGAATGCGAAGCATTAGCAACAGGAATTTGTGACCTAGGGTTTCAAATAAACCCAAGCAATTTCGCCTTAGCCATAATCGCCTGCACCGCAGCGCTGCTTTGCCCAAGTGCCATAGCGCTACCTCGTGCACGTTCCAAATGCGCAATCATTGTGTCCAAGTCTTGCTCATTTCGCGCGCGATTTTGGGATTGTAATTCCTTCAGGCGGGCCGAAACCATATCATTTAATATCAATCGTGCCGAATTGGGCTGCGCCCCATTTGCGGCATAACCCGCGTCAATATAGGCCGTTGTTTGCGGTTTACCGAGCGCAAGTCCCTGCGCAAAAGCCTCATGGCGATGGTTTATTAGTGCTGTCATGGGGGGTATGGTAGCATGGTGGGTGAGGTGGGGGATAAGGTGAGGTTAGGAATGTCGTGTCGCAATTCCCTACTTGCCAAGTCGGGAATATTTTGGTTAAGAAACTCGAAATTATCGTGAATGAACATAATAGGGTGTTTGCAAAGCTCAAAATAAATGAACCTAAATCAAATCACGCTCCCATCTATTGATTTCGAAGCATCGGTGGCCTTTTACCGTCGCATGGGTTTCATCCAAATTGTACACGCGCCACCGCGCTATGTTCGTTTTGAATGCCCCGAAGGCGACGCAACATTTTCGATTCACCTTGTCGAAAAATTGGCAAGTGAGAACGGGGTTGTCGTGTATTTCGAATGCAATGACCTTGATGTAAAAGTGCAGCAGCTTCAATCAAACGGTTTTGTTTTTTCCAAATTACCCACAGACTGCTCATGGTTGTGGCGTGAGGCGAGGCTTATGGATCCCTCAGGAAACGCGATTTGCCTTTATTGGGCCGGCGAGAACCGCAAAAACCCGCCATGGAAAATTGTGCCGTAATTTGGTTATTGAAACGACCTAGCGGTTTGGGTATCAACATTACTCAATTGCAAATTTAAGAAAATCCTGATGACAGAAAAATCAAACTCCCCCGACCCGAAAACCCAACCCCACCTCGCACTCGATGGCTGGCAAACTTTCAGCGTCAACCCCAAAATTCCATTGGATACCGACCCTTGTGAGGATCTTATGGGGCCGTTTTATTTTCGGGAGCTTGAAGGTGGTGGACGGGAATGTATGTTCACTCCAACTGAGCGTCATAATAATAATGGCGGCAATACCCATGGCGGTGCCTTGATGACATTTGCCGATTATGCGCTTTTTGCCCATACCGCCCATGTTCGCACTGGGCCATATGTTACTGTGCAGTTTGAAAGCCAGTTCATTGGGGCGGGGGTTGCTGGCATTCCATTATATTCGCGCGGTGAAATTATTCGCACCACGCGCGATTTAATATTCGTGCGCGGCGTTTTGACGCAAAATGAAAAACCCATTTTGTCCTATTCTGGTATAATAAAGAAAGTTGTTCCGCGATAGTCCTTCAAGGGAAGCACTTAGGTCTTAAGTCCTTCCCTCAAGGGAAGGTGGCGCCCTGCGTAGCCGTTAGGCGAAGCAGGGTGACGGAAGGGTGACCGGTGCCGCGATGACTAACTTTGCCGTTTGCCCAACCGTTTTCACCCTTCAGACGCGCATTCGCGCGCCAGCTTCCCTCAAGGGAAGCAATTACTTCGACAAAACGCCGAGTGAAAATGATAGGAATAATTCAATGGCTCTGAAATTACATTTCGAACTCCAAAGCAAAAAATGGCTTGTTGCCGTGGTTATTTCACTGATCGCGACTTTGCTTTTCCAATTCCCCACCGCATTTGCGCAGTCCCGCAGCTATAGTCCGCGCCCTGGAAGTGCGGAGCGGCGCGAGCTTTTGAACTTGCTACGCCCAATTATCGCACGTGATTTGGGCGCGCCAATTGAATTTGTGGTCAATGAAATTAAAGTATCTGGCTATTATGCATTTGTTTCGGTTGATGCCCAAAGGCCGGGTGGCCGACGAATTGACCCTGCCAAAACCAAATGGGCAGGGCGGCACTATCCCGATATTATTGATTGTTGCCACGCCCAGGCGATTTATCAAAAACGTGGCAATCGCTGGCGGATACTCGAAAGCGCATTGGGCGCAACCGATGTTTGGTATTTATCTTATTGTGGGCGGGTGCCGAGTGATTTGTACATTGGTTGCCCAACGAATTAGGATTATTGCATAAATCCGCGTTGCACATAATGGCCATCAATAACTTCAACTCGCGGCACGCGTTTGGTGCGCTCAAAACTTGCATCAATTGACCATATTTCACGCCAAAACCCTTGCCATTCACTCCCCGTGTGGCTCGCGATTTTTGCTTCGTCAAAACGAAATGGCATTGCGTGAACCTGCACCCGTTCTTGCCCGGCAATAAGCGCGGCTTCGACAATTAAATAAATATCTTCAATCGCGGGGTCGGTCATGGCATAGCAACCAATTGAACCACAGCCGCCATGCACCATTAAATAAGAACCTGTGCGGCCCCGCGCGGCATCATAAATATTGGGAAAGCCTAAATTGAAAGCCAAATGCGAACTGCTCATGGCATTTAATTGGGTTTTGCCGACCCAATAAATGCCCTCGGGCGCTTGTCTATCTCCCTCGCGCAATTTTGGTCCTAAATGGCCAGAATATTTGCAAATCGCATAAGTCTCAAAAAGCCGATAAGTCTCGCCCGATTTAATCCAAAGCTCCAATTGCGACGTTTCTTTGAAAATGCGAATGAAAACTGGCGAACCGAGTTCAAAACCTTTGTCAGCAAGTTTGGCAGTTAATGGCGCTAAATTGCGGGCTTTCACTTCGGTCAAACGTGCACTGATGGGTGTTCCGTCGGGGCCATATTTTGAGGGTATATTGGTGGTGGCGCAGCCAGTTAGAACCAGCGCGAAGAAACTTGCCAATACAAATTTGATGATTTGGATTGGGTTAGCCATCAATAATCCTTCGTCTAGCGGCGTCCAGCGGGAACTGGCCTTCTAGGAAGCGCCATTGTTCTATCAATATAGGCCGAAGCCTTGTCGCGCAATACACCTAATTGGTCCTTATAGAAGTGATCCGCGCCTTCAATTTCTTCCCATTCAACCAATTCACCTTTTTGGGTGCGGATTTTGGAAACCGAGCGTTCAACATCAAGCGGCGGTGATACCAAATCATTGGATCCAAAATACATCATGCCAGAGGACGGGCAGGGCGCTAGAAACGATAAATCATAGTGATTACAAGGTGTTGCGACCGCAATAAAAGCATCAATTTCTGGGCGCCGCATAAGCAATTGCAGCGCGATATAAGCACCAAAACTATAGCCAGCAACCCATGTGAATTTGGCATTTGGGTTAATGCCTTGCAACCAATCCAACATCGACGCCGCATCGGCCAATTCGCCTGTGCCATTGTCAAAAGAACCTTGGCTTTTACCAACGCCGCGAAAATTGAAACGCAAAGTCGAAAACCCGCGCTCGACATATAATTTATGGAGCATAACGGCTACGCGGTCCTGCATTGAACCTGCGGCGCGTGGGTGGCCATGCAAAATCAACGCAATCGGCGAGCCTTCAATTTCGGATTGATTATAGCGCGCCTCGATACGACCAACTGGCCCCGAAAGTATAAGTTCAGTCATATTGTTTCCTATTCTTGACTAATTAAGTCGGGAATTGTATTTGTGCCTTTTCGGCAATTGGCAAGCTACTAACACAAGCAGGTTCAAAAAAGCCAATTTTTTTGCACAAAAGCGGTTTGGCGAAGCGAAATACGCAAGGACGACACTATGGAACTCTCAACTAAAGGGCGATATGCCGTAATGGCATTGTTGGATCTGGCAAAATTCGAACGCGAATCTGGTTTGGTTTCACTAAATGAAATTGCGGCGCGCCAGACGATTTCAGTATCATATCTTGAACAATTATTTGCCAAAATGCGTCGTGGCGGACTAGTGGTGGCAAAGCGCGGCCCAACTGGCGGCTATAAATTGGCGCGCGCGGCGGCGCAAATTAGCATTGCCTCGATTGTCAAAGCTGTAGAAGAAGAAATTAAGGCAACTGGCTGTGACCCTGCAACAAAGGCTGGTTGCGGTGGGCGTGAAACTAAATGCGTCGCGCATGATTTATGGGTGGCTTTGACTGGTCATATTCATGAATTTATGGCAAAAATTAGCTTGGAAGATGTATTAGAAGGCCGATTATTGACCACAGCAGGCGAGTAAATGAAACATCGAATTTATTTGGATCATAATGCGACTTCTAAATTGCGGCCATTTGTAAAGGCCGCAATGATGGAGGCTATGGATAATTGCGGAAACCCGTCGTCAATTCATATGGACGGTCAAACTGCCCGCAAATTGGTCGAAAATGCGCGTAAAGCAATTATTTCGTCACTTGGAACATATTCGGCTGAGGTAGTTTTCACCTCGGGCGCAACCGAAGCCGCGCAATTAGCATTAGAAAGCGCAAAAGCAATGGGCCTTAATTTGGCGTTTATTGGCGCTGGCGAACACCCTGCGATTATGGCTTATGCCAAGCAATTGTTTGAAAATTTGGTGGTTATTCCGATTGATGGCAATGGAAATATTGATTGCCGATGGCTTGAAGCACGCCTCGCCCAAGCTCAAAATGCGGGGCAAAAAGCGTTTGTAGCAGTCCAAGCCGCAAATAACGAAATTGGCATAATTAACCCACTATCGAAAATATCGGGAATTGTTAAAAACCACGGCGCAGCATTGATGGTTGATGCGGTGCAAGCATTTGGGAAAATACCGCCAGACGATTATGCGGGTTATGCTGATTGGCTGATTATTTCACCGCACAAAATCGGCGGGCCATTGGGGGTTGGCGCGTTATTGCTCGCGCCAGGCATTGAAGGCGCAAGAAACCGCCCCGGTGGCGGCCAAGAAAAGGGACTTCGCTCTGGCACTCCCAATATACCCGCAATTCGTGGTTTTGGTGTTGCTTCCGCTTTGGCGGGTGATGTAGCCGAATTTGCCGCCACTACTTGCGCTTTGCGCGATAAGTTTGAGCAAGAAATCATGACCCAATGGCCAGACGCCATTATTTTTGGGCATGCGGCTTCGAGGCTGCCCAATACTTCGTGTTTTGCCATTCCAAATTGGAGCGCCGAACATATGGTCATAGCCCTCGATTTGGCTGGGGTTTCAATTTCGTCAGGCTCTGCGTGTTCTAGTGGCTCGGTCAAAGCAAGTGCGACATTATTGGTATTGAAAGCGCCCGAACAACTGGCTAAATGCGCAGTTCGCGTCAGTTTTGGTTGGAATAATGAAGCCGCAGACCTTGGAAAAATTATCGCAGCCATGCAAAACGCCGATATGCGCAGACGAAATGCGGCGGCGTAAATGGCGATAGACAAAAACACCATTTCGGCAGTCGCAGAGCTTGAAAAATACAAATATGGCTTTGTAACCGATATTGCCGCCGATGAAGCGCCCAAGGGTTTGGATGAAAGCACCGTGCGCTTTATTTCGGCCAAAAAGAACGAGCCAGAATGGATGCTTGAATGGCGCTTGGCGGCGTTTGCAAGATGGAAAACTATGGACGAGCCCAAATGGGCGATGGTGAAATATCCCGAAATTGATTTCCAAGACATAATTTATTATTCGGCCCCAAAAGAGCGCCCGCAAATTGATAGTTTGGACGAAGTCGATCCCAAAATTCTTGAAACCTATAAAAAACTTGGCATTCCCATCCGTGAACAGGAGGTTTTGTTGGGCGTTAAAGGCTCGGCAAAAATCGCGGTTGATGCGGTGTTTGATAGTGTTTCAGTCGCCACGACTTTTCGTAAAGAATTATCCGAAGCGGGCGTGATTTTTTGCTCGATTTCCGAAGCTATTCAAGAATACCCTGATTTAGTGCGCCAATATTTAGGCACGGTTGTGCCGCCTTCGGATAATTTTTACGCCACGCTTAATTGCGCAGTATTTTCCGACGGAACTTTTGTTTATATCCCCAAGGGCGTAAAATGCCCAATGGAATTATCGACATATTTCCGTATTAATGCCGCCAATACTGGCCAATTTGAACGCACACTTATTATTGCCGATGAAGGCAGCTATGTTTCGTATTTGGAAGGCTGCACCGCACCGATGCGCGATGAAAACCAGCTTCATGCCGCGGTGGTGGAATTAGTGACTTTGGACGATGCCGAAATCCGCTATTCGACTGTGCAAAACTGGTATCCGGGTGATGAAAATGGCATTGGCGGGATTTACAACTTCGTGACCAAGCGCGGAGATTGCCGTGGTAAACGCTCAAAAATTTCATGGACGCAAGTCGAAACTGGCTCGGCCGTAACATGGAAATATCCATCTTGCATTTTGCGCGGCGATGAAAGCATTGGTGAATTTTACTCAATCGCCGTCACCAATAATCACCAACAGGCCGATACTGGCACCAAAATGATTCATTTGGGCAAAAATACTTCTTCGCGCGTTATTGCCAAAGGCATATCGGCGGGGCAATCAAACTCAACTTATCGCGGCAAAGTTTCGGCACATAAAAACGCAACAGAAGCACGCAATTTTACCCAATGTGATAGTTTGCTTATCGGCGATAAATGCGGCGCACATACCATTCCATATATTGAAAACGCATGTATGAGTGCAGTTTTTGAACACGAAGCAACCACCACCAAATTGGGCGAAGATCAACTT
Source organism: Hyphomonadaceae bacterium (assembly GCA_009773395.1). Lineage (GTDB taxonomy): Bacteria > Pseudomonadota > Alphaproteobacteria > Caulobacterales > Aquidulcibacteraceae > Pseudaquidulcibacter. Next base: position 500,745 of record WRPI01000002.1, read on the forward strand.
TTCTATTGCCGCCAAAGAGGTTTGAGCGAGGAAAGCGCAACTGCACTTCTGGTCAATGGTTTCGTGCGCGAAGTAATGCAAAAACTACCGATGGAATTTGCTGTAGAAGCGCAAAAATTGGTGGCGATTAGCTTAGAAGGGAGCGTGGGGTGAGTGTTGATAGCGAGCTAATCATTTTCAAAGAAAAAATTCCAGATGTTTCGGAGATTGTTAGTTTCGCCGCAAAAGAAGGCGTGACCTTGCGCTTCCCTGCTGGTTTTGATTTCAAAATCCCGACCAACAACTATGTCGATTATGAAATTGACGGCGAAAAAGTCATGTTTGGGTTAGCGCTTTTTCCAATAACAGATTTGGATTTTGTTTCATCAGAAGAGCGCATGGAGCCGCTTCCGAAAAAAGCCCGCAAATATGGCGACACCATAATGTCGTTCCAAACCAAAGGCACTCTTTCGGGGCAAGCGCTTCATTTTATTCAAAAGATTTTTGCGAATAATTTCAAAGCTGCGGGCGTGTTTGATGAAGAATTTGTAACGCCATCAGACCTTGGCAAAGAGTATGTTCCGCCTGCCGATATGATGCCAGAATTGGCGGCGACATTTGTTGGCACACCGAAAGAGCGCGCGATTGCTTTGGATAAATATATTGTCAAAGTGCAATCCCAAATTCCACCGATTGCAGCGGAAGCAAGCGCTTTAAGGCCAAAGATTGATCCGTTGAATTGGGTTATCAATTGGTTGAGTGAACATAAATATGAGTATGTGACTTTTCTTATCGCGCTTGCCGCACTTTTCATTTGGGGTTTTTTGAATGCTAAAAATTAGAAACCTCACCGTTGCCGTGCATGGCACACAAATCCTCAATGGACTTTCACTTGAAGTGCCTGCTGGCGAAGTTCATGCCATTATGGGCCCTAATGGGGCGGGGAAATCTACGCTTTCTTATGCGCTGGCGGGGCGGCCTAATTACGAAGTTTTGGGCGGCACTGCTACGCTTAATGGCGAGGATATATTATCGATGGAGCCTGAAATTCGCGCAGCATATGGCTTGTTTTTGTCTTTCCAATATCCGCTTGAAATCCCGGGCGTGCCAACATTAACTTTCCTTCGCACTGCATTGAATGAACAAAGAAAAACTCGTGGCGAGGAAGAAGTCTCGGCCCCCGCTTTTATGCGTATGGCGCGTGAAGCGGCAAAGCGTCTGCAAATAAGCGATGAAATGCTAAAACGACCCCTTAATGTCGGTTTTTCGGGCGGCGAGAAAAAGCGGATGGAAATATTCCAAATGGAGCTCTTGGCGCCAAAATTCATGATTTTGGACGAAACTGATAGCGGCCTTGATATTGACGCGCTTCGGGTTGTGTCCGACGGCGTGAACCATATGCGCGCGCCCGATAGGGCTATGTTGGTGATTACGCATTACCAAAGGCTTTTGGACTATATCAAACCCGATAAAGTGCATGTTTTGGTGGCCGGGCGCATTGCTGAAAGCGGCGGTGCAGATTTGGCCCTTGAGCTTGAAAAAAATGGTTATGATAAATATGAGGTGGCGGCTTAATGGCGCTAACTAATGCCTTGCCAGATATTTTCGCGCCCACAAAAGTGGGGGCAAGGGCGCGAGATTATTTTTCGCAAAATGGCTTGCCCAATAAGCGCAATGAGGATTTTCATTTCACAGATTTATCGCGCGGATTAAGCCAAGAAACGGAAAACGCAATAATTTTTGAGGAAAATCCAGCGCCAATTGCCGAAATCGAAATGCGGCTTTTTGAAGATAGAATCGAAGTAATCGGGCAAAAAATTGGAGTTTGTGTCGAAGAAACTGCACCGAATCTAGACCGAGATGTTTTCCAAAAACTAATCGGAGGAATGACACGTTTTTCCAAGAAAATAGTCATTGATGCGAATTGCAACGTGGCTGTTTCAATTATTCGTTTTCCAAATTCGCGGGCGAATATCGAAATTGCTGTCGGCGAAAATGCGACATTGAACTTGGTCGAAAAGCAAATTTGCGGCGGCGGCCTTTCGTCTTTTTCATGCAGCATTTCCCAAGCCGAAAATTCGCAAGTCCAAGTCCAAACGCAATTATTGGGCAATGGTGTTGATTTGTCATTGATAAAAGCTTCGCTTGAGTCTGGTGCAAATTATAGCGAAATATTGATGGCTTCTGGCGGCAAAATGGTGCGCCGTAATCTCGAAATAAAATTGCAAGGGGAAGGGGCAAAAGCAGAATTTGGCGGCGTATATTTGCTTGCAAATTCGCATTTTGATTTTTCGTCCAATATTGAACATTTGCACCCAAATTGCACCAGCCATGAAGTGATGCGCGGCGTTGTGGCAAACGGCGCACATGCGGTTTTCCAAGGCAAAATATTGGTGGCACGTGACGCCCAAAAAACCATGGGCAATATGGAGCATCGCGCTTTGATGCTTGAAGACGGCGCACGGGTGAACGCCAAACCCACGCTTGAAATTTATGCCGATGATGTTGAATGTTCCCACGCCAACACAATTGGTGCGCTCGATGAAAGCGCGCTTTTTTACATGCAATCGCGCGGAATAACCAAAGCCAGCGCCAAGGCGCTTTTGACCCAAGCATTTTTGGCGCAGGTTTTTGATGCAATAAGTGATGAAGCGGCAAAAAATGAAATTTTGGGCAAAGTTGAAATTGTACTACGAGGGTTGATAAAATGACCTTCGATGTAAACGCAATTCGCGCCCAATTCCCAATTCTTTCGCGCCAAATAAATGGTAAGTCATTGGTCTATCTTGATAGCGCTGCCTCGGCACAAAAGCCAAATACCGTGCTTGGTGCAATGTCGGACTTTGCCCGCACTTCTTATGCCAATGTCCACCGTGGCATCCATACTTTGTCCAACGAAGCTACATCGGCTTACGAAAATGCGCGCGAAGCTACCGCGCAATTCATTGGCGCGAAAACAGAAGAAATTGTGTTCACCAAAGGCACAACCGAGGCACTTAATTTACTTGCGCATAGTTTGGGGCAAGGGCTGAAAGCGGGTGATGAAATCATCATTTCCGAGCTTGAACACCATGCCAATATCGTACCCTGGCACATGCTTTGTGCGCGTTCTGGCGCTAAATTGCGATGGGCCAATATCAATGATGATGGCAGTTTTGATATGGCTCACTTCAAAACCTTGTTGAATTCGCGAACTAAAATCGTCTCAATTGCCCATATTTCAAACGTATTGGGAACAAGGCTGCCAATTGAAGAAATCGCGGCATTGACCCACGAAATCGGCGCAAAAGTGATTATTGATGGCAGCCAAGGCGTGGTTCACGAAGTCGTTGATGTCAATGCCATTGATGTCGATTTTTACGTTTTCTCATCACACAAACTTTATGGCCCAACTGGCATTGGCGTGCTTTATGGCAAAAGCGAATTATTGAACCAAATGCCGCCATTTTTGGGCGGCGGCGAAATGATTGAAATCGTTACCAAAGACAGCGTGACATTTAACGAAGCGCCTTTTCGTTTTGAAGCCGGCACTCCGCCAATTATGGAGGCCGTTGGCCTTCATGCGGCGATTGATTGGCTTAACACATTTGACCGCGCTGCAATTGCGGCGCATGAAAATGCCTTGCTTGAATTGGCGACAAGTGAGCTGCGGAAACGCAATCGGGTGCGGATTTTGGGAACGACGAATGGCAAAGCGCCAATTTTGGCCTTTGCGGTGGAGGGAGTTCACCCCCATGATATTTCGCAAATTCTCGATAAATATGGCGTGGCAATACGGGCTGGGCATCACTGCGCCCAACCTTTGATGACGCGTTTGGGCCTAAATTCATCAGCACGAGCAAGTTTCGGCATTTACAACACAAAAGAAGAAGTCGGTGTTTTCATTGAAGCAATCGACAAAGCAATAGAGTTCTTAACATGAATATGGAAATCGCTACTCACGATAAAAAATCAGACAAAGCAGCCGAATATGAACGCATAACGGCGGATTTAGTCGAGGCTTTCAAAACTGTGTATGATCCCGAAATACCGGTTGATGTTTATGAATTGGGTCTTATCTATAAGGTGGACATAAACGATGAAGGCCATGTCGATATAACCATGACTTTGACCGCGCCCGCGTGCCCTGCGGCGGAAATTATCCCCGCGAATATCGAGGACGCGGCCTTGACAGTGCGCGGGGTTACTTCGGCCAAAGCCAACATCACTTTTGATCCACCCTGGACCAAAGATAATATGTCGGACGAAGCCAAATTAGTTTTGAATATGTTTTGAGGCGCAAAAATGGCACAAGCAATTAGCGAAAGAACCGAAAGGCCAAGGCCACAAATCGTTACCCTAAGCGATGATGCGGCGGCGCGGATTTCCGAAATTATGGCGGCGGGTGCGAAGCCTTATTTACGGGTTGGGGTTAAAAATGGCGGTTGCGCGGGCATGGAATATGTCATGGAATATGCCGATGCCCCCGCCATGCATGACGAAATTATCAATGATAAGGGCGTCGAGATTTTGGTAGCAGCCAATGCGATTTTGTTTCTTGTCGGCACGCAAATTGACGTTGAAACCACCAAATTCCATTCAAAATTCACATTCCGCAACCCCAACCAAAGCGATGCCTGCGGTTGTGGGGAGAGCGTAACGATTGTGCCGTTTAGCGAATGAACTGATTGCTGGTGACTATATCCTCCCCCGCAAATCGAAGATTTGCAAGGGAGGATAAAGCCATATAGTATGAGCATTTGGCGTCATGCTCACAAATCATCGGGATAGAAACTTCCTTTCATGCCGCAACAACCATTCTTTGCGCCAAATTTTGCCACCATATCCGGTCATTGTGCCGTCGGCGCCAATAACGCGGTGGCAAGGAATAATAATCGCGATTTTATTGGCACCATTTGCGCGTGCCACGGCGCGAACTGCATTGGGGTTGTTAATCATTTTTGCTTGCTCATTATAGGCTCTGGTTGTGCCATAGGGAATTGCTTGTAGGGCTTTCCAAGCAGATTTTTCAAACGCAGTGCCATATTGGGCTATGGCAATATCAAACTCTTGGCGCGAGCCGCTAAAATATTCGTCCAATTGGGTTTGCAATGTCTTGAAAATTGCATGTTCGCGAAAACATATTGGCCCGACTTTGCGCTTGGTTTCATTGATTTCGCGCGCCAATGCTTTGCGTTCGGCAAATTCCAACAAATGCACGCCGTCGTCATTGGCAATTGCCAGCGTGGGGCCGATTGGAGTTTTAAGCCATTTCGCGCTTAAAATTGGCTTTTTTGCTAAATCGCTTGGGTTTGACCCAATTTCACGGCTTATCGCGTCCTTGAAGCCTGATGCGGAATCGTAGCCTGCGTCCAATTGGGCTTCTATCACCTGTTCGCCGCGATATAATGTGGAAACAACTGCCCCAAGGCGATGTTCGCGCGCGAATTTTAGGAAGGAAACGCCAAAATCGCCCATAAAAGCGCGTCTTGCAGTGGACACATCAATACCCAATTGCCGCAAATCATCACCGCTCCAGCGTTTTTCGGCATCGGTTTTCAAAAGGGTCAATAGTTTTTGGGTTAATGGATGTAGTGGTTTCGCCACTTGTAAAGGGCGGCAGCGCTTGCAGGCGCGGTAGCCTTGCGTAATTGCATCTTCACTCGAATTTGTAAAAAACACATTGGATTCCAATGGCTTGCGCGCGCCGCAGGATAGTTTGCAAAATATTTTTGTGGTAATAACGCAAACGAAATAAAAGCCATCGTAGGCTGCATCACGCAATAACAAACTTTGATACAGTTCAGCATTGCTTGGTTTTTGGATTTTGGTAATTTGGTTCATGCCGCAAGCTACAATATTTTCGTGCCCATTGTCACCGAAAAAAGGGCAGAGATGTTAGCGCGCCACAATGCGTTCAAAGCGGCGCATATTGCGGCTTTCGCAGCCGCGCAATTGACCGTCATAAATGCTGGCTTGTGTGCCCACGCGATTGGCAACCTCAATCAGCCATGGTTTGCCATTATAGGTGGCGCGGCGATAACCAGTCGGGCCTTCGTGATAGGCAAGATAGAGATTTCTCGCGTCCTGTTTTGAAATCCGCGTAATTGCGGCAATATGATCGAGATACCATCCAATGAAATCGGCGGCATCATCAAATCTATCGCGGCGACCGGTGCCGCGCGCACGTTCATATTGCGCCCAAGTGCCGTCCAAAGCTTGGCTATAGCCATGTGCGGAGGATCTTCGATTGCCACTGCCATCAATCGGGCGGGCATTTTGCCGAAATCCACTTTCTTGGCGCATGAAAGCCAAGATGGTTCCAGGGCTTATTCCCCACTGATTTGCAGCCGCAAACACTGGCCGCTCCCATTTTGCGCGCTCATCCAAAATTGAGCAAGCATTGGCTTGATCGCGCGGTGGTGCGACCTTTGTGGCGCAACCGCTGATAATTGCCAAAGCAACAAATGCCAGAGTTATTTTGATTTTCATGCACGTCACCAATTGTTTTTCATATTCTATAATGCAAAATGGTTTCAAATCAGTAATTACGAAAGTCACATAATGAAAAGCCTGCCGACAGATGCCCTAAATCAATTATTCCTTGAAGCGCGGACAATAAATGATTTTGCGCCCACCCCGATTGAAGACGCGGTGTTGCAACAACTTTATGAAATTGCGAAAATGGGGCCAACCGCGGCAAATTCCAATCCTGCGCGGTTTTATTTTATTAAGTCCGACGCTGCGAAGGCAAAGTTGAAACCATATCTTGCACCAAATAATGTCGAAAAAACCTTGAAAGCACCGGTTGTCGCAATTGCTGCCTTTGATCCATTATTTTATGACAAAGTGCCAAAATTATTCCCCCATGCGCCAGTTGCTCGTGATTGGTTCAAAGACAGCCCCGATGGCGGCCAAGCTGCTGGGCATATGAATGCGACATTGGGCGCGGCTTATTTAATCATGGCGGCGCGAGCAATTGGCCTTGAGTGTGGGCCAATGGCGGGGTTTGATAATGCTGGCGTTGACCGCGAGTTTTTTGGCCAAAATGGCTGGAAATCAAATTTTCTTATCAATCTTGGCAACCGCAGCGATGCGCCAATTTTACCGCGCCTGCCAAGGCTAGATTTCGAGGAGGCTTGTTTTATTGATTGAGGATATTAGCGATAATTTGCTTTCCAATTTTGTGGTTAAGCGGACTATCATTTGCACCAGTTTCCATAAAGATAAGCCCCATGCTTAGTGCCCATCCTTTGGAACGGGCGATTGTGGCCTGTGACATGCCGTAAAGCGCAATGGCTTGTTGGCGCGCCTGATTGCCATTGAGGAGGAACCAAATCGCGGCCAAATCGGTCGCGATATCTCCAGCGCACATATCTCCCCAATCTATCGCGGCAGTTATTTTTCCGTTTTTGACCAATACATTTCTGGGGTGCAAATCGCCGTGTAACCATGTGGGCGCAGTATCGATTGGCGCATTAAGGGCATAGCGCCAAATTGGGTGCAATTGGTTGAACAATTGTGAATTGCTGATTGCGAGCCGTGCAAGCCTGTTTTCCATCATTTGCGCGCGTTCAGACAGCGCAATTCCGCGGCAATCGCTAATGGGTGCATCGCTTGGGGCTTCGAAATGGAGTGATTTTAGGAAGCCAATTAAGGCTTCGGATTGGTCGTCATCCATAAAATCATCGCACGCTTGGTTACCCGCGAGCCATTTAACAATAGACCAATCATAAGGATAATTTTCGCTTGGGCAGCCAATGTGCAAAGGCGTTGGAATTTCCAAAGTTAGGTGCGGCGCAAGGATTGGTAGCCATTTTTGCTCATTTAAAATAAGCTGGTTTGCGACTTTTCGCCGTGGCATACGTGCGCATAATTCATCACCGATGAGTATCATGCAATTATCCCAACCGCTTGCAACAAGTTTCAAAGGCAAATCGGCGTATTCTGGGAATTGTTGCTTCAATAGCTGATGCAAAACCCGTGTTGACACTTCAGTATCTGCGCAGGGCGTTGCAAGCCCATTGTCGGCATCAAGGTTGGGGTTGGTTGTCATAAAATCACAGCTTACTGAAAATGAAGGCGAGTTTTGGATAGGCTAAGTTCATAGGCACTTCAATCACCAATTTGCGTCGGTATTGTGGTGAGCTTTTAAAAAATAGGTGGCAATCGGCTTTTCGAGGCTGAGTTAGCCAATTGCCACCTATAGGCGCAACCTGAATAAGTGCGCGCAAGGCCTAAGGGAACATCGGCAATATTCGCGTCGTCCAGCCAAATCTGGATTTAGAATTTAGGATATGGAGTGCGCCAAATCCAGAAATCAAAAATTGAGTGAATAACCAAATTTTTCCTCGGGTCGCTAAAACAACAAAGAGCAAGCTGTAATAGCTACATCATTATATACAACCAAAAAGGGAAATGCAAGGTTAATTTTTCAACTATTGGTAGAAAAAAAGGCCCGCACAACGGCGGGCCTTAAATTCGCAAATTATGGTGAATCACATTTTGTAATACATATCAAATTCAACTGGATGCGGGTGGGTATTCAACCGATCGGTTTCTTCACGTTTTAGGGCGATGAATGCGTCAATGAAATCATCATCCATAACGCCACCTTTTTTCAAGAAATCGCGATCTTTATCTAGATTGTCCAAAGCTTCATCAAGGGAAGCTGAAACTGTTGGCACGCCGGCCAATTCTTCTGGTGGCAGCGAATATAGATCTTTGTCAAAAGAAGGGCCGGGGTCAATTTTGTTTTCAATACCATCAAGGCCAGCCATCAAAAGCGCAGTGAAAGTCAAATACATATTGCCAATTGCGTCAGGGAAACGGGCTTCCAAACGCTTTGCCTTGGGCGAAGTTGAGTATGGAATACGAATTGATGCCGAACGATTACGCGCCGAATATGCAAGCAATACAGGTGCTTCATATCCGGGAACCAAGCGTTTATATGAATTGGTCGAAGAATTGGCAAACGCGTTAATGGCTTTAGCGTGTTTGATAATGCCGCCAATATAATACAAACATTCTTGGCTTAAATCGGCATATTTATCGCCAGCAAAAACTGGTTTGCCGTTTTTCCAAAGTGATTGGTGAACGTGCATGCCACTGCCATTTTCTTTGTAAAATGGCTTTGGCATGAAGGTCGCGCTTTTGCCATAGGCCGCAGCGACATTTTGAATCACATATTTATACAAATTGGTGAAATCCGCCATTTTGACCAAAGTTTGAAACTTCAAACCAAGCTCATGTTGGCCAGGTGACACTTCATGGTGGTGTTTTTCTGGAGCAAGATTAAGCTCTTTCATCACTTGCAACATTTCACCGCGCAAATCTTGGCAGCTATCAATTGGCGGAAGTGGGAAATAACCACCTTTTGGCCCTGGGCGATGGCCCATATTGCCGCCTTCATAGGTTTTGCCAGTATTGGCTGGTAATTCTGTCGAATCGAATGAATAGCTAGTGTTGTGGCCTTCAGTTGTCCATTTAACATCATCAAAAATGAAAAATTCTGGCTCTGGGCCAAAATAGGCGGCATCGCCCACGCCTGAAGATTTAATATAGGCTTCGGCTTTTTTCGCCATGCCGCGTGAGCAGCGATTATATGGTTTTAAGGTGCCGGGTTCCAAAATATCGCAAACAATTGCCAAAGTGGTTTGTTGGAAAAATGGATCAATTGTGATGCTGTCAGGGTCTGGCATCATTACCATGTCGGACTCATTGATGGCTTTCCAGCCTGCAATTGACGAGCCGTCAAACATTACGCCATCTTCCATCAAATCTTCATCGACAATTGATACGTCATAAGTGATGTGATGCACTTTTCCACGTGTATCTGTAAAACGAAAATCCACATATTGAACTTCTTCGTCTTTAATTAGTTGAAACATTTTCTCAAATTTTGACATTATTTTCTCCGTTGTTCGCGCACCATATTCAAGCGCTTCTTGTCAATTAATTATCGCAAAGTCAATGCGAATAAAGGCTAAATCGCCACAGTGCCAGTTTCGCCCGTGCGAATTCGCACCACTTGGGCAACTTCGGTCACAAAGATTTTGCCATCGCCAATACGCCCAGTGCGCGCGGCTTGGACAATTGCTTCAATTGCCGCTTCGACCAAATCATCATTGACCACCAATTCGAGTTTAAGTTTTGGGAGGAAATCAACTACATATTCGGCACCGCGATAAAGCTCGGTATGGCCTTTTTGACGGCCAAAACCTTTGGCTTCGACAATCGTCATACCTTGAAGCCCCAGTTCTTGGAGTGCTTCTTTAACATCGTCTAATTTGAATGGTTTAATAACTGCTTCGATCTTTTTCATGTTATTCCCTTGCCGCGCGATGGCGCTTTATACGATGCGATTATTACTTTATTAAAGGCACGCAAAGCACACATGGTCAGTAAAGTCGCGTTTCGCGCGAGTTGCCGCAATTTTAATCATGGGTAGCTTAAAACATAGGCAGAGATTTGTTGCTTTGCATTTCGCGACGATTTTGATTATTGGAAATAAAAATCGGAATTAAGGACGAATAATGTCGAAAATATATCCAAATGCCGCCGCAGCACTGGCTGGGCTTCCCCAGGACGGCATGACTATTATGAGTGGTGGCTTTGGCCTTTGCGGAATCCCTGAGAATTTAATTGTCGCGCTACGCGATTCGGGCGCGAAAAACTTGACTGTCATTTCAAATAATGCAGGGGTTGATGGCTTTGGTTTGGGTTTATTGCTGGAGTCAAAACAGACCAAAAAAATGATTTCATCTTATGTTGGCGAAAATAAAGAATTTGAACGGCAATTTTTATCGGGCGAATTGGAACTGGAATTTAATCCACAAGGCACTTTGGCAGAGCGAATTAGGGCAGGCGGGGCTGGTATCCCCGGTTTTTACACAAAAACTGGGGTTGGAACTTTGGTCGCCGAGGGCAAGGAACATAAAGATTTTGACGGCGCAACATATGTGTTGGAAACCGCGCTTAAAGCCGATATTTCTTTAATCAAAGCTTGGAAAGCAGATGAAGAAGGCAATTTAATTTACCGCAAAACCGCGCGCAATTTTAACCCGATGATGGCGACTGCTGGCAAAATCACAATTGTCGAGGTTGAAGAAATCGTGGCTTGCGGTGAATTGGACGCCGATAATATTCATACTCCGGGGATTTATGTGGACCGCATTGTTTGCGGCAGTTTTGAAAAGCGTATTGAAAACCGCACAATTCGCGCAAAGGAAATGGCATAATGGCTTGGACAAGAGATCAATTGGCGGCACGAGCAGCAAAAGAATTGCGTGATGGGTTTTATGTGAATCTGGGCATTGGTATTCCGACTTTGGTAGCAAATCATATCCCCGCAGGCGTTAATGTGACCCTGCAATCTGAAAATGGTATGCTCGGCATGGGGCCATATCCATATGAAGATGAAATCGACCCTGATTTGATAAATGCTGGCAAGCAAACAATTTCCGAGCTACCGCATTCGTCTTATTTTTCGAGTTCAGATAGTTTCGCGATGATACGTGGTGGCCACATAAATCTCTCCATACTTGGGGCAATGGAAGTGTCGCAAAATGGTGACTTAGCCAATTGGATGGTGCCAGGGAAAATGGTCAAAGGCATGGGCGGGGCAATGGATTTGGTTGCCGGTGTTCGCCGTTGCGTGGTGGTTATGGATCATTGTTCAAAAGATGGCCGCTCCAAACTATTGAAAAAATGCGAATTGCCTTTAACTGGTGTGCGAGTTGTTGATTTAATTATTACCGACTTAGGGGTTTTTGAAGTTGATAAAGTCGGAAATTCGCCATTGCGACTTATTGAGCTTGCTGACGGTATTTCGGTGGAAGAAATAGCGGCAAAAACCCAGGCCGATTTTGTTGTCGATTTGAAATAAATCTATGCTATTGCCGAGGTTTATCGTGGAATTTGACCTTGGATAAAATTTACCCTTCTGCACAAGCCGCTTTAGACGGGCTGATATTTAATGGTGCACGGATTATGATCGGCGGCTTCGGGTTTGCTGGTCTGCCCGAGGATTTGATTGATGCATTGGCAAAAACCAATGCCAGACAGCTCACCATTATTATTTGCGACGCAGGCGGCAATGGCGCGGTTTTGGAAAAACTTTTTGAAAACCGCCAAGTCAGCAAACTCATTACCTCATATGTAGGCAGTGATGATATGATTTCAGCGCGCTATTTGGACGGTGAGTTCGAAGTTGAATTTGTCCCGCAAGGAACATTAGCCGAGGCAATAAGATGTGGCGGCGCGGGCATTCCCGCATTTTATACCAAAACGGGTGTGCATACGGTTGTGGCTGCTGGCAAGGAGCATAAATTATTTGCTGGTATTGAATATATTATGGAGACCGCAATTAGGGCGGACATTGCGCTTATTCATGCCGAAACAGCAGATTTTGAGGGCAATTTAACCTATAAAAAAACTGCGCGCAATTTCAATCCAATCATGGCAACCGCCGCCACGCACACAATTGTTGAAGTCGAAAAACTTGTAGCAACAGGCGAAATTGACCCCGATAATGTTCACACGCCAGGAATATACGTGGACCGAATTATTCAGTCCATAATTCCAAAACACATCGAACATTTGAAGGTTAGAAACGTTTGAATTGGCAGAAAAAATGCCCCAAAATAATCAAGCCTATAAGTGCTTCCCTTGAGGGAAGCTGGCTCGCGAAGCGAGACTGAAGGGTGAAAACGGTTGGGCGAGCAGCAAAGTTAGTTATCGCTGCACCAATCACCCTTTCGTCTTTTTGGCGATGCCAAAAATCCACCTTCCCTCAAGGGAAGGACTTAATGGAATTGATTTTATGCAGCGCTAATTTGCTTCGGGATTGGCCCATATTCATTGTCCCCGTCTGAATCTTTTACAAAGAAATATAATAAGATCGCCCAGCCAATAATTGGCACGAACGCCAATAAAAGCCACCAGCCAGACTTACCAATGTCGTGAATGCGGCGGAACGGGGTTGATATGTTTGGAACCAATATTAATAGGAAAAAGAACACAGCCAATGGACCGGGCCAATTTTTCGGGTGGAATAACGCATTGTCAAATACGCCTAGGACAATGCTAACCCAAATGTTCGCCAAAACAAAATTCCAAAACTCGCCGCGAGTTGCCCTTCCTTGGAAATCAACGGAATTTAGAAGCACATTTCGATAATTTTGAACAATACTGTCCATAATGCCCTCAAGTTCGCGGTAATTGAAACGTTGACTTTGACTAGTGAACCCTTTTCACTACCTTCTATCGGGGAGACTAAGCCGAAATGGCCTTTGGGTTTGAGCCAAAATTATTATCGGCGTCTGAATCTTTAACCAAATAATACAAAAGTGCAATATTTCCGATCGCCAACAATACCCAAAAAATGAATTTCAATGGAAGTAGAATAAAAGGCGTTGCCTTAGCTAAGACATCGGGAACAACAGAAAGCAGCAAGAGCCAAGCGCTATTTCCTGAATCGTGGAGCCTCCTAAAAATTGCTGCAATCATTGGGACGAATTGGATAGCTAAAATAATTTTGGCTAAAATTCCAACTCCGTCAGACTGAAAAATTCCGCGCCCAATGATAATCGCCACAAAATAAACGACTGCTTGCGCCAATATGAATTGCCAAAAATCCCTGCGGCGAGTTCGGCCAGTGAAATCGCCCCAATTCAGCATTTGTGATTTGTAGTTTTCGACAATTTGATTCATCGCTATTTACCCTAAAATTTCATAATTACTCAATTTCAAAAATGAAGTGCAACCCAATGTCAAAATTAAACATTGTATTTCTCATCAAAAGATTCGTCAGTCATGGTTAGAAACAAAATGAATTCAATGAAGGCAATTAGAGCTGGTATGAAAGTCCAAAAAAACAACAAATATAATATTCCAAGTCCTGCTTGCCCGAGGTAGAACTTATGGGCACCTATTCCGCCCAAAAAAAACGCCCAAATGGCCGCAGCTGTTTTCGTTTTTTGCTTCCCGCTTCCGCTTCTCTGTCGAGCTCCACAGTGTGGGCACGCTACAGCACTTTCGTGGATATCTTTCCCACAACCTCGACAAAACACCATTCCCATTGATTATCTCCATTTTGAACTGTCCATTAGCAGACTCTTCAGTTTCTGACACCGCGTGATATTGCCACGTATTCAATTTTATACAAGCGTTTTTGATAGACAGATTTTTGAAACCAAGTTAATGTTGTTCCATCGATTAAGGATAAAGGAATAACCAAATGACTTTTTCAAAACCATTTATTATTGGCGCAGCGATTGCCACACTTATCCAAAGCACTTGTTTCGCGCAAAATTATCATGGGCAGTTTGCGAGAAATGAAGTAAGCGCAGGTGTGTTTTTCCGATATTCGCCTTCGATGCGCGGAATTCCCGCCGCCAATACGACTTATGGGCTTGGGGTTTATCAGTCTAACCCAATTGGTGATAATAATTTGCGCCCAACCAACATTGCCAGCCCGACCCAATTTGGCTTGGAATATCGATTGGACGATGCACATCGCGGCGCATGGTTGCGCGGCGCCTCACTCAACGCCAGCTCCGAAGTTCGGCTAAATGCGCAAACCCGTGAAGCCTATGGATTACGCAATAGTGAAGGTGGCGGCAATACATTATTGATTGTTGCGGGCGTGGTTGCGGTTGTCGCATTGGCCGCCGCATTGGCAAGAGATTCAAGCCCTTTATATTGTAGTGGCAACACCATACCAAATCCAATTAGTGGGCGATGTGATCCGCTGGTTTTATAGGGATAAAGGGCGATTTTTTCGCCGCTCAGCATGTTTCGCTAGTGTTTCTTGCAAATAATGGCCAGTATAACTTGCGGCAACTTTTGCCACATCCTCGGGCGTGCCTTGGGCGACGATTTTGCCGCCGCCATCGCCGCCTTCGGGGCCCAAATCAACTATCCAATCGGCAGTTTTAATTACATTAAGATTGTGTTCGATTATAACGACAGTATTTCCGCCTTCGACCAATTCTTGCAAGACTTCCATCAATTTTCGCGTGTCTTCAAAGTGCAATCCCGTGGTAGGCTCATCAAGAATATAGAAAGTGCGGCCAGTTGAGCGTTTCGAAAGTTCTTTCGATAATTTCACCCGTTGCGCTTCGCCGCCAGAAAGTGTGGTCGCAGATTGCCCAATTTTGACATAGCCAAGCCCAACCCGAAACAAAGTCTCCATTTTATCGCGGATTGATGGCACGGCAGAAAAGAAATCGCGACCTTCTTCAACTGTCATATCAAGGACTTCGGAAATAGATTTATTGCGGTATTTTACTTCCAAAGTTTCACGATTATAGCGGTGACCATTACAGGCATCGCACGTCACATAAACATCGGGCAAGAAGTGCATTTCGATTTTCTGAACCCCATCACCTTGGCAAGTTTCACAGCGCCCGCCTTTGACATTAAAGCTAAATCGCCCAGGGCCATAACCACGGGCTTTGGATTCTGGCAATGCCGCATACCAATCCCTAATCGGGCCAAAAGCGCCAGTATAAGTCGCGGGGTTGGAGCGCGGTGTGCGCCCAATTGGGCTTTGATCAATATCAATGACTTTATCAAGATGATGCAGCCCTTCAATGTCCTTAAAGGGCGCAGCAATATCGGATGAGCCATTAAGCCTGCGCGCCAAAACCTTGTATAAAGTTTCGACAATGAGCGTTGATTTACCGCCGCCCGAAACACCTGTGATGCAAGTCAAGGCAGCCAAAGGTATTTCGAGCGTGAGGTTCTTCAGATTATTGCCACTTGCACCGCTTAGTTTCACCATGCGGGCTTTGTTTATTTTGCGGCGTTGTCTTGGTATCGGGATTTCGCGTTCACCGCGCAAATATTGGCCAGTTATGCTGGCTTTGCTGTTCTCAATATCAGTCGGCTTGCCTTGCGCCACGATTTCGCCGCCGTGAATACCCGCCATTGGCCCCATATCAATCACATGATCGGCGCTCATAATGGCTTCTTCATCATGCTCGACCACCAGCACGCTATTGCCCAAATCACGTAGCCCTTTCAGGCTTTCAAGCAGCCTAGTATTATCGCGCTGATGGAGGCCAATTGACGGCTCATCAAGCACATATAAAACGCCAGTAAGGCCAGAGCCGATTTGTGATGCCAAGCGTATGCGCTGGCTTTCACCGCCTGAAAGCGTCGCCGAACCTCGGTGCAATGTCAAATATTCCAAGCCGACATTGACCAAAAAGTTCAAACGCTCACGGATTTCTTTTAATACCCTTACGCCAATTTCCTTTTGACGCTCGCTCAAAATCCCGTCCAAATCCTGAAACCATTTGTGGGCATTGGATATCGAAAAACTGCCAGCTTCGGCGACATCAAGACCCGCGATTTTCACCGCCAATGCTTCGGGCCGCAAGCGCTTTCCTTCGCACGAAGGGCAGGTTTGCGCGGATTGATATTTCGCTAAATCGTCGCGCACCCAATTGCTGTCGGTTTCACGATAACGGCGTTCAAGATTTGGCAAAACTCCTTCAAATATTTTGGTGGTTTCGTATTTGCGAGTTCCATCTTCATAAATAAATTGGATTTTCTCCTTGCCCGAACCATGGATAATCGCACTTTGCAAAGCTTCTGACAATTTATTCCACGGCGTTGTCACCAATTCATCAAAATGCTTGCAAAGCGCCAATAAGGTCTGAAAATATAAGGGTGAATTGCCTTTGGACCAAGGCGCAACCGCGCCGTCTTGCACTGATTTTTCGCGTTCCGGCACAATCAAGTCAATGTCGAATTTCAACTGCACACCAAGGCCATCGCACGTCGGGCAAGCACCATTGGGGTTGTTGAAAGAAAACAAACGCGGCTCAATTTCGCTTATGCTAAAGCCCGACACTGGGCAGGCAAATTTTTGCGAGAACATTATGGGCGCGTGGGTGGTGTCTTTATCGGCAAATTCAACAATCGCAATACCATCGGCGAGGCGGCAAGCGGTTTCAAAACTACCCGCTAGTCTTTGTTCAATGCCTTCCTTGATGATTATCCTATCGACCACAATTTCAATGGTGTGCTTAAGCTTTTTATCGAGTTCAGGCGCGGCCTCAAGTTCATAGAAAACGCCGTCAATACGGGCGCGATTATAACCTTGCTTAATCCATGATTTTATTTCGGCGCGGTATTCACCTTTTCTATCGCGAATAATTGGCGCGAGTAAATAAAGCCGCGCGCCATCGCCGAGTGCCATGGTTCTATCGACCATTTGCGCAATGCTTTGGCTTTCAATCGGCAGGCCCGTGGTAGGCGAAAATGGCACGCCAATCCGCGCCCATAAAAGCCGCATATAATCATGGATTTCGGTAACAGTGCCGACAGTTGAGCGTGGATTTTTCGATGTGGTTTTTTGCTCAATTGAAATCGCGGGGGAGAGGCCTTCAATCGCGTCAACATCGGGCTTTTGCATCATTTCAAGAAATTGCCGCGCATAGGCCGAAAGGCTCTCAACATAGCGCCTTTGGCCCTCGGCATAAATTGTATCAAACGCCAGCGAGCTTTTACCCGAACCCGACATTCCGGTAAGCACAACCAATTGGCCGCGCGGTATTTCGACCGTGATGTTTTTCAAATTATGCTCACGGGCGCCACGCACGCGAATGATGTTAGATTCCGTCATTTTCGCTCTTATATATTTTTTCGGTTTTATTTTTCGATTCTCTTGACAAGTGCAAATATTAGAACATAATGTGAACAAAGCAAGCGGGATTGTTTTGTGCATTCACTTGCTTCGCACTATTGCAGCTTGGTGTGAAGTGATTATACATAGAAAATTGATTTGTCCAATTGAGACTAGTTGAGGATTAAGATTATGGCAGGCAGCGTAAATAAAGTTATATTATTGGGCAATTTGGGGCGCGATCCTGAAATAAAATCGTTTCAAAGCGGTGATAAAATCGCCAATTTTTCAATTGCGACGTCGGAATCATGGCGCGATAAAGCAACCGGTGAGCGTAAAGAAAAAACCGAATGGCACAATATTGTGGTTCGCAACGATAATATTGTAAAAGTGGTCGAAAATTATCTCCATAAAGGCTCCAAAGTTTATGTCGAAGGCAGTTTGCAAACCCGCAAATGGCAGGATGCAAATGGCAATGATAAATATACTACCGAAGTGGTAATCGGCCGCTTTAATGGGCAATTGACATTGCTTGATGGCCGCGGCGCTGGCGGCGGTGGCGACGACAGCTTTGGCGGCGGTGAGCCACGCAAAATGAGCGGCGAAAAACAATCATTTGCGGCTGATTTGGATGATGATGTGCCGTTTTAGGGGCTTCGTGCGTGCATAAAGGTTCTTGTCATTGCGGCGCGGTGCGATTTGAAGCTGATTTGCAAACGCCGATAGAGGTGCAAACATGCACTTGCTCGATTTGTGAGAAAACCGGCTTTATTCACATAATCGTGCCCAATTCGAAATTCCGCATCTCTCAAGGCCAAGGCAATCTGACGGAATACACATTCAATACTGGCATCGCGAAACATCTATTTTGCAAGACCTGCGGTGTGAAAGCGTTTTATCGTCCGCGTTCCAACCCCGATGGTTGGTCGATTAATGCGCGTTGCCTTGATGGTTATCCGAACTTACCACTGAAATGGATTGCGCCATTTGACGGCAAAGATTGGGAAAACCAACCCTCGATTGCGCATAAAAGCGTGGAATAAAACCATAATGTCAAAGATTGACATTTTCACTCGTTTATTTCATTGATTGCCAGTATTTTTGAAGGGCAAAACCATGAGCACCAATATTTCCCTAACCCCAGAACTCGAAAAATATGCCAAAAGTAAAGTCGAAGAAGGGCTTTACAATAGCGTGAGTGAATTAATGCGCGAAGCATTACGTATGCATCGCCGCGCAGAAGCAGAGCATTTGCAATATATGCGCGCAGAATTGGCAATCGCTGAGGCGCAAATAGCGAGGGGCGAGATTGAACCGTTCGATATCGAAGATATAATTGCTGAGGCCAAAGCCGAATATAGAATCAGAAATGACCGCTAGAAATTATACAATTCAAAACTCCTCGTTAGCGCGCAAACATTTCAAAGAAATATTCAATTATTCGTGCGACAATTGGGGTGAAAAAACCGCCGAAAACTACATGCGCTCACTTGTTTCAGGCATTGCGGCAGTTGCGACAGGCCACGAGCCACCGCGCATCAATCCAGAAATCAGTGACAAATATCCATATATTTTGGTCAAAAATCACAATATTTTCCTTGAATTTAGTGGAGACGTTTTAATCGTAGTTGCCGTTTTACACACCGCGATGAATGCCAATGAACGATTGCCCTAATAACACCAAAAAATTGGCTTATATTGTGCAATCCTGATAGGATATTATTTCCAAAAAACAAATACTCGATTCGCACCAAAAGTGTTGGGAAGCCAAAGGTAAAACATCTTGTCAGACGATAATGAAGAAAATAATATTGAAACTGAAACTGAAGACAATGGTGCAAATCCACCACCGACCACAAGCAGTTTAAATGCCTCTGGCGGACAAGGCATAAGCCCGATTGCGATTGAGGACGAACTAAAATCTTCCTATCTTGATTACGCCATGAGCGTGATTGTTTCGCGCGCACTTCCCGATGCGCGTGACGGCTTAAAACCAGTTCACCGCCGCATTTTATACGGCATGTATGCGTCTGGTTTTACGCCTGACAAGAAATACCTGAAATCCGCGCAAACCGTCGGCGAAGTCATGGGTAAATATCACCCGCATGGCGATAGCGCGATTTACGACGCTTTGGTGCGTATGGCGCAGCCATTTTCAATGTCTTTGCCACTGATTGATGGGCAAGGAAATTTCGGCAGCGTTGATGGCGATCCACCAGCGGCAATGCGCTATACCGAATCGAAGCTCGCGAAAGCGGCAATGCCTTTGCTCGATGATTTGAACGAAGGCACAGTCGAGTTTCAAGATAATTATGACGGTTCGCAATCTGAACCCATGGTTTTACCAGCAAAATATCCCAATTTGTTGGTCAATGGCGCGGGCGGCATTGCGGTTGGCATGGCGACCAATATCCCGCCGCATAATTTGGGCGAAGTTTGTAATGCGGCCTTGGCAATGTTGGATAACCCGCAATTAAGCGATGTTGAATTATTGGAAATTATGCCTGGCCCAGATTTCCCAACTGGTGCGCAAATTGTCGGCCGTTCGGGCTCACGAAATGCGCTTTTGACGGGCCGCGGTTCAATAATAATGCGCGCAACATCGCATGTTGAGAGGTTCAAAGGTGAGCGTGAAGCGATAATCGTCACCGAAATCCCATTCCAAGTGAATAAAGCGGCGATGATTAAGAATATTTCTGAATTGGTGCGCGAAAAGCGGATCGAAGGGATTTCGGCGCTGCGCGATGAAAGCAACCGCGTGGGTATGCGCGTGGTTATTGAAATCAAGCGCGATTCTTCGCCCGATGTAGTATTAAACCAGCTCTACAAATATACGCCCATGCAAACGCCATTTAGCGCGAATATGCTCGCGCTTGTCGATCGGCGTCCGATTCAAATGACCGCGCGCGCAATGCTTGAAGTATTCCTGCGTTTCCGTGAAAAAGTAATCACCAACCGCACCCGCCACCGCCTTACCAAAGCCCGCGATAGGGGCCATGATTTAGTTGGCCTTGCGATTGCGGTTGCCAATATTGACGAAGTCGTGCGCCTTATTCGCGCGGCACCAGACCCGGCGTCTGCGCGCGAAGCCCTTACTTCGCGTGATTGGCCCGCCAAGGATTTGGCACCACTCATTGCGCTGATTGCCGATCCTCGTTCCAAGCTTTCTGATGAAAATACGGTTCGCTTGTCGGAAGACCAAGCCCGCGCGATTTTGGATTTGCGCTTGCAACGCCTAACTGGTTTGGGGCGCGAAGAACTCACCAATGAAACCAACACATTGGCAGAGCGGATAAAGGATTTATTGGATATTTTGGGATCGCGCTCACGGGTTATCGAAATTGTCCGCAATGAATTGATAACCGTTCGTGATAATTTTGCGGTTCCACGTCGTTCAATTTTCATCGAGGCCGATTTGGATTTAGATGACGAAGCCTTCATCGAGCGTGAAGATATGGTGGTCACGCTTTCGCACGGGGGCTATATAAAACGCACACCGCTTTCAATGTATCGCACCCAAAACCGTGGTGGTCGTGGTCGCAGTGGCATGGATACCAAAGACGAAGATTGGGTTGTTGGATTATTTTCGGCATCAACCCATGCGCCGATTTTGTTCTTCACCAATATGGGCCTGGTTTACCGCGAAAAAGTCTGGCGGCTGCCGCAAGGTGATCCGCGCACAAAGGGCCGCTCGGTTGCCAATATTTTGGCATTTGACAAGTCCGAGCGCATTTCATCTGTTCTCGCTTTGCCCGAAGATGAAGCGAGCTGGGCGGATTTGGAATTGATGTTCGCCACCAAAAAAGGGACCGTGCGGCGCAATAGCTTGACCGACTTCCAGCGCATTTCGCGCGGTGGCAAAATCGCGATGAAATTGGAAAATGAAGACGACCAAATCGTCAATGTTGCAATTTGCAGCAAGCATGATGATGTGCTGCTTACTACTTCATTGGGGCAATGTATTCGCTTTAGAAGCACTGATGTGCGGGTGTTTAAGGGCCGCGATTCAACCGGGGTGCGCGGTATCAATTTGACTGAAGGTGATGAAGTCATATCAATGACAATTCTTAATAATGTCGAAGCAACCAGCGCCGAACGTGCCGATTATATTCGAAAAAGCCGCGCCGAACGCGGTGAATTGGCTGCGGACGCGGAGGCTTCAGACGAAGCGATTGAAGCCGATGAAATGGTGGAAACCGCCGAAGGCGCAATATCGCTAGAGCGTTATGAGACACTAAAATCAGGTGAACAAATGATTATGGCGGTCACGGATGATGGTTTTGGCAAGCGCGCTTCATCATACGAATATCGCTTAACTGGCCGTGGCGGGAAGGGGATTACCGCCCATAAATTGACGCGCAAAAACACTCGCCTGGCGGCTTGTTTTGTGGTTGAACCTAGCGATCAATTGATGATGGTAACGGATGGGGGACAATTGATTCGCACCAAAGTCGATCAAATCCGCATAGCCGGCCGCGCAACCCAAGGCGTAACTTTGATCAAAGTCGCCGATGAGGAAAAAGTCGTGTCGGTTGAGCGATTGAGCGATAGCGAGGGTGATGAAGAAGAATAGCAGAATCTGAAATGTTTTAGGGACTTCGTAGAAATCGTTTTTGCAATTGTCATCCCCGAAAAATCAAAGATTTTGTCGGGGATCTCGCAGTAATTTCAACAAGATCCCCGACATTTTCCGTGAAAATTCGGGGATGACAATGTTTGGTGAAAGTTACCTCACCGATAATCACTTTCGCCCACCATACTCAATCACCCCATCATCAATCGGCATTTTCAGAAAAATATTCTTATCGACCTTGTAATCCTGGTTGATTGTCCAAGGAAAATTCGCGGTTTGTTTGGGCAGTTTATCTATCGAACGAGTGATATAGCCCGAGGAAAAATTGAACATTGGCACTGGTGTAATGCTATTTACGTCAAGTTTTGGAGTGCCGGATTTTGCGCCTTTGGCTTCTATTTCATCAATGAATCTTATGAAATATCTTGCAACCAAATCCGCTTTTAATGTCCATGAGGCCATTAAATATCCGAAAACAAAAGCAAAATTCGGCACATTTGAAAACATCGCGCCTTTGTAAATAATGCATTTGCTAATATCGACATTTTGCCCATCAATTGACATCGCAAATTTTGGGCCTGCAATCAAATTAAGGCCGGTTGCTTTTATGATTATGTCGGTATCAATTTTTTCGCCGCTTTCCAATTCAATCGCGTCCTCGGATATTTGCTTGATATTGCCCGTAACAACTTCAACATTGCCGCCTTTCACTGCGTCAAAAAAATCGCCATCTGGCGCGGCACATACTCTTTGATCCCAAACATTATAGTTTGGAGTAAAATGGCGCATATCAAAACCTTCTGGCAAATCACGTTTCATTAAATCCATAAGCCGTTTTCGTGCTTCTTCGGGATGCTTAAGGACATGATTATTCATCAAACGGCTCATGAAAGTGAATTTTAGGCGCGCGGCTTCATATGCCAATTTCGGCGGCAATATGCGCTTCATTAAATTGGCGAACCAATCGCGCTTTGGGCGATTAAAAACATATGATGGTGAGCGTTGCAGCATCGTCACCGAAGCCGCAGTTTTCGCCATTGTCGGAATGACAGTTAAAGCAGTCGCGCCCGAGCCAATAACCACGACTTTCTTATTAGCATAATCCAAGTTTTCTGGCCAAAATTGCGCATGGAATAATTGGCCGCAAAACTTGGTTTCACCATTTATTTCAGGGTCAAATGGTTTTTCATAGTCATAATAACCAGTGCCCATGTAAAGAAATCGCGCGCGGATTTTTTCCATTTTGCCGCCATTATTATTGAATTCAACTTCCCAAAAGTGTTCAGCACTATTCCAATTTGCGGAAGAAACTTTGTGGCGAAGGCGGATTTTGCTTTCAAGGTCAAATTCGTCAATGGTTTCGTGCAAATAATCCATAATTTTATCGCCCGAAGCAATCGCATCATCATCGCGCCACGGCTTGAAAGCAAACCCCAATGTGAACATTTCTGAATCCGAGCGAATACCCGGGTAGCGAAATAAATCCCAAGTCCCGCCTACGCTATCCCGCGCTTCAAAAATTTCAAAGCCACGATTTGGCGCAAGTTTTTGCAGCCAACACGCCAAACTAAGGCCCGATATGCCAGCACCCACAATCAGAACTTCAACATCTATTTTCGCCACAATCATTCCCCCAATTCTGCGCATTGACTATTCTTGTAATTTTCCAAAAGGTCAAATGGTCATTTCGGCGCAGCAATTGAAGTGCGATTAATTTTCATCTATAGTCAGGTCATTACCGCTATCTTTGGCTTTGTGGAGAAGTTTATGACCTTGAAAACCACCCCTTCACAACGCATTGGCCTTTACCCCGGAACATTTGACCCAATTACCAAAGGCCATATTGATATTATCCGCCGTGCAGTAAAATTATTCGATGTTTTGATAATCGGGGTGGCAATCAATGAAGACAAAGGCCCACTTTTTTCATTAGCGG
The DNA here is from genome assembly GCA_009773395.1 of Hyphomonadaceae bacterium. Classification (GTDB taxonomy): domain Bacteria; phylum Pseudomonadota; class Alphaproteobacteria; order Caulobacterales; family Aquidulcibacteraceae; genus Pseudaquidulcibacter. Next base: position 524,850 of record WRPI01000002.1, read on the forward strand.
AGCGAGTGGCAATGGTCGAAGCCGAAATGGCGCATATTGAATGCGCCGCAATAATTCGCGTGGTTCCAATGGACGGCTTATTGATGAAATTTGCCGAAGACCATGGCGCACAATGCATTGTCCGTGGCCTGCGGGCGGTTGCCGATTTTGAATATGAATTCCAAATGGTTGCGATGAACCAAAAATTAAATAGCGAAATCGAAACTGTGTTTTTTATGGCCGCGCCCCATTATCAAGCAATCGCTTCACGTCTGGTTAAGGAAATATGTCGTTTAGGTGGTGAAGTAAAAGATTTTGTGCCTGCGGACGTTAAAACCGCGCTTTTGGAGAAATTACGTGCGAAGTGAAAATTATTTGAGGTTTATCGGTGGTATAATTGCGAGCCTAACCCTAATTGCCGTTACAACTGCCTGTTCGCAAAGCTTTGCCAATGAGGAGCAAAGCGAACCCCTAAATCAAGTGGACGCTAATCAAATCCCGATTGCCAATTTTCGTGAGCTTGACCCCGAAAATGTAATTGTGATGGATACCAGCAAAGGGCGAATAATTATTGAATTGGCAACGAAAATGGCACCGCTTCATGCCGCGCGAATCAAAGAGCTAAGCCGCAGTCATTTTTATGATGGCCTCGCATTTCACCGGGTTATAGAAGGCTTTATGGCGCAAGGTGGTGATCCTTTGGGTGATGGCACTGGCGGCTCACCTTTGCCTGATTTAACCCAAGAATTCAATTTTCGGCGCGGTCCAGATTTTCCATTTGTAAAAGCGGGCGAGCGCGGCGGTATTACCCTTGGTTGGGTTGATAGCATTCCCGTAACATCGCAGCCCGATGTCCTTATGAGCCGCACATTTGACGGCAAAGTCGCCGCATGGGGTAATCACTGCCCAGCGGTTACTTCAATGGCGCGTAGTTCTCAAATCAACTCGGCCAATAGCCAGTTTTTTCTGTTGCGCAATACTTATCCGTCATTAGATCGCAATTACACAGTTTGGGGCCGCGCTGTTGTTGGGCTTGAAGTGATACGGGCCTTGAAAATTGGCGAACCTGTGGTCAATCCTGATACTATGATTACGGTGCGGGTTTTGGCAGATTTGCCAGCCGAACAAAGACCGCATGTCTGGGTCGAAAAACTCGATGCACCATCGTTTCAGCAGCGTTTGGCGCAGGTAATTGCGCGCGATGGCGATCGTTTCACAAATTGCGATTTAATGCCAGCAGTTTTGATACGATAAAACCAATTGTAATTTGGTTTTAATGCTTTATTGAAGCGCCATATTTTTGAGGACAAATTATGACAAATGAAATGAATACTTTGGTTTTAAGCCTTGATACAGGTGATGTAACCATTCAATTGCGCCCCGATTTGGCACCAAACCATGTCGCCCGCATCAAGGAATTAGTGTCGGAAGGTTTTTACGATGGCATTATTTTTCACCGCGTAATTGATGGCTTCATGGCGCAATGCGGCTGCCCCAAGGGTCAAGGCACTGGCGGGTCGTCGAAACCAGATTTAGCGCAAGAGTTTAACTCCGAACCCCATGTTCGCGGTGTATGTTCAATGGCGCGCACCAATAACCCTAATTCGGCCAATAGCCAGTTCTTTATTTGCCTTGATGACGCGAGTTTCCTTGATCGCCAATATACGGTTTGGGGCGTGGTAACAGATGGCATGGATGCGGTAGACGCTTTGCCAAAGGGCGAGCCACCAAGAAGCCCTGGTAAAATTGTTTCGGCAAAAATCGGCTAATAATGGCAATTATTGCGCTCGATCATATGCAAATGGCGATGCCAATTGGTGAAGAAAATCGGGCGCGACAATTTTATTGTGGCATTTTGGGCATGATTGAAGTGCCTAAGCCTGCGCCAATGGCCGCGCGCGGCGGTGTTTGGTTTCGTGCGGGTTCGGTCAATTTGCATATGGGTGTCCAACTTGACTTTATACCCGCAAAAAAGGCGCACCCAGCTTTTATTGTTAACAATTTTGCGGCGTTGATAGCCTCGCTTACAAGCGCCAATTACCCTGTAAAACAAGATTTCGAACTTGAAAAAGTGAATAGACTTTTCACCCAAGATTGCTTTGGTAATCGCATCGAAATAATTGAAGGAAATAGCCCAAAATTCGCAAAAGCCATTCCATGAAACTTGCTGACTTCGACTATTTTCTTCCGCCCGAATTAATCGCGCTGCGACCCGTAAAGCCGCGCGATAGTTCGCTTCTATTGCTGGTTAATACAGACGAAAGTCTTGAGGATAGGCAATTCGCCGATTTGCCAAAATTATTGCGCAAAGGCGATGTATTGGTTTTCAATAATTCCAAAACCCTTCCTGCGGCATTAATTGGGGTTCGCCCACCGCGTGATGACAAAAGCCCACAAATAAAAATCCAAGTCAATTTGCATAAAAAGCAAGGGGAAGGCGAGTGGCTTGCATTTATTAAACCTGCCAAACGCGTCGTTCTCGGCGATGTGCTTAATTTTGCTGAGAATTTCAGCGCCGAAGTTAAAGAAAAAAAAGAAGGCGGCGAAGTTAGTTTGGTGTTTAATAAGACTGGCGAAGATTTGGTTTTGGCGCTCGAACGAGTCGGCAAAATGCCAATTCCGCCCTATATTGGGCAAAAAAGACCAGTTGATGAAAGTGACAAAATTGATTATCAGACGATTTACGGCGCGCCGCAAGGTTCAGTAGCAACCCCCACGGCAGGTCTGCATTTTACCAAAAATTTGATGGAAAAACTGGCGGCTATGGGTGTTGAAACGCACTTTGTGACCCTTCATGTCGGCGCAGGGACGTTTTTACCGGTCAGAACCGAAAATATTTTGGAGCATAAAATGCATGCAGAATATTTTGAACTTTCTGCCAAAACCGCTTCCGCGATCAATATCGCCAAAGCCCAAAATCGACGCATTATTTGCGTTGGCACCACTTCGTTGCGGGTGTTGGAAAGCGCTGCCGACCCGACAGGAATTTTGCGCGAATATTATGGCGAAACCGATATTTTCCTGTATCCAGGGAAGTCAATTAAAATCGTTGACGGTTTAATCTCCAATTTTCACTTGCCCAAATCAACATTATTGATGTTGATGTGTGCATTTTCAGGCACTGAAATTGTGAAATCAGCGTATCAACATGCAATCCGCGCCAAATATCGCTTTTTTTCTTATGGCGATGCCGGGCTTTGGTGGCGGCATGGATAAAGGACGTTAAATTGGGATTTCCATTTGAAATCAAAGCACAATCAGGCAAAGCTCGCGCCGGAATATTAAAAACGACGCGCGGCGATATTCGCACGCCTGCCTTTATGCCAGTGGGAACTGCCGCGACCGTAAAAGCCATGACAACCGGCCAAGTGAAAGCAACTGGCGCAGATATTATTTTGGCCAATACTTATCATTTAATGTTGCGCCCCGGTGGGGAGCGCCTGAAACGGCTTGGCGGCGTGCATAGTTTTATGAATTGGGATAAGCCAATATTGACCGATAGTGGCGGCTTTCAAGTTTGGTCTTTGTCTGGCTTGCGCAAACTAACAGAACAAGGCGTGGAATTTGCGAGCCATATTGACGGCTCACGCCATATGCTTACGCCCGAATATTGCATTGAATTGCAGGCTGATTTAATTGGTTCAGACATCGCGATGCAGCTCGATGAATGCACTAAATTCGGCTCCAGTGAGACGGAAGCAAAATCGTCCATGGAATTATCGCTCAGATGGGCAAACAGATGTAAAGCCGCGTTTGGCGCCCGCGAGAACCAAGCCCTCTTCGGCATTGTGCAGGGGTCAACATTCGCGAATTTGCGTGAACAAAGCGCCAAAGCACTGTTGGATATTGGCTTTGACGGCTATGCCATTGGTGGCCTCGCAGTCGGTGAGGGGCATGAAGTCATGTGCCAAGTTTTGGATTATACTGTGCCGCACTTGCCTAGCCAAAGCCCAAGATATTTAATGGGCGTTGGCAAACCGATTGATATTATTGAAAGCGTGGCTCGCGGCGTCGATATGTTTGATTGTGTGTTGCCGACAAGGGCAGGGCGACATGGTCAGGCTTGGACTTGGGACGGGCCAATAAATATCCGCAATGCCCGCTTTTTGGAAGATTTATCGCCTTTGGATGCGTCAATTGATTGCGAAGCCAGCAGTGTTTATTCCAAAGCCTATCTCAATCATCTGTTCAAATGCAATGAAATATTGGGGCAGACCCTTTTATCTTGGCATAATATCGCATTTTTTCAGAGCTTAATGGCGAAAATCCGTGATGCAATCGAAAATCAATATTTCGAAGAACTACTGACGGATTTGCGTGGGCGCTGGAAGAATAAATAGTAGTTAGCGGTTATTTTTCGGGCGCGCGCGTCCACAATTTCGCCCCTCGGCCAGGCCGCGCAAATAACCGCGCCTAATTTGACCCAATTCGAGTGCTTTGTTAAATTCGCGCTCCGCCGCACTTGCGCCCGATAATCGCCTAACTACATTACGAGCTGGCATAACGCTCGAACCAGCCGCACGAACCACATCTTCGGCGGCTTCACTGACAATTGCGCCTGAGCGTTCAGCGGTGCTGCGTTCATCAATGCTGGCGCGCCGCACTTCTTCGGGCGGTAAAACTTCATCTAATTGCGATAATTGGTAATAAATCCAGCTACATTCGAAACCAACCGGCGTTGCATACGGATCTATAATTTGCGCCAATGCAGGTGGTATTTGGGTGCGAATGAAGTTTAAGTCGCGAAGTGGCTGGGTTGCGACACTGGTCGCGATTGATTGCGCACTCATGCCATTTTGCTTGGTTCTTGGCTTATTGGTGGTGGCGCAGGCCGCCAAGCCACAAAGACACCCCAAAAGGCAAACCAATAATGCGCGATTTTTCATTTATTATCCATTCGTCTTTATGAGTGCCAAAAAATTGCAGCTTTCACAATCATTTTTTCATAAACAAAGGCTAACCTGCGTAAATTCGCTGTCTTAGTGTGCTTTATGATTGACCTATGCGAAACTATCGCTAAACCGCACACCTCAATTGCATCAGTTCGCAATAAATAAAATGGGCCGGTAGCTCAGCGGTAGAGCACCCGACTTTTAATCGAGTGGTCGTGGGTTCGATCCCCACTCGGCCCACCACTTTTTATTTTCAGATTTGCACTCTCGCCCTACGGGCTCACTCACAAATCTGGTATCAATTTGAGAGCGATTTTTGAAAAGCGTCGTTTTCAAAAATCACTCACATTTTTTTACTTGGTCGCTGCGCTCCATTTATATTTCTGTTGTTTTATTTGCGAGCAATGTGTCATTTTCTCAATTTACAGCGCCGTTTCACCATTTGTAAAAGAATCAAATGATATGGAAAACGGTGAGTGGAGATTGATGCAATACTCAATTTGCTTTCACTCATTACTTGGTTCGTAAATTATAGTGTTGAAAATGCAACAAAATGCATAGTTTTGATTGGTTATAGCGGTTTTACTGATACAGAACTTGCTTAACTAGTTGACGATTCTTACCAATAGTTTATTGAAGTTATTGAAATGCATTTATGCGTTTGCTGGTTTGCGGCGATTTTTACCGTCGTGTTTATGAGAGAGGGAATTACCCATGAAAAAAATATTGCTTAGTGCTACTGCATTAGCAGTTCTTGCCGCTGCTCCGGGCTTGGCTTCCGCACAGGGAACCACTGGCTGGTATGGCAGCGCGAACGCAGGCTATTCGCTTGACGGTGGTCTTGATTTTGAAAACCCTACGCCTTTGGCTGGTGCGCTTGATCGTGCATTTGTTATTGGTAATAGTGGTGAAGGCGACGGCGGTTGGGGCGGTGGCCTTGCGCTTGGTTACGCTTTTGAAAACGGCTTCCGTTTGGAAGGCGCTTTAGACAATAGCCATTCAAACTTCAGCACTTCATCTGCGCTTTCATCATTGGGTGGCACGCAAGTTTGGTCCGCTATGTTGAACGGTCTTTATGATTTCAACCGTGACGGCATGATTAACCCTTTCTTGGGCGCTGGTATCGGTATGGGCCGTGTTAAAACTAACTTCGATTCGGTTGGTGCGGCTACTAATTTGGCTACCACCTCACGCGTTCGCGGTGTTGACACCGATTCAGCTTTGGCTTGGCAATTGATTGCTGGTTTGGGCATCCGCTTGTCGGACCAATTGTCTGCTGATTTGACCTATAAATTGTTGAACATTTCCGATCTTTCATTTGCGGGTACTGCAACTGGTGGCACAACTGCTAGTGCGGCTCGTTTGGTAAATGGCGCATTTGGTGGCAATGGCGTTGACGGTGGCACTGTTGGTTTGGGCTTGCGTTATAGCTTCGCAGCTCCTCCTGCTCCTCCTCCGCCACCACCACCTCCGCCACCTCCGCCACCACCTCCGCCACCACCTCCGCCACCACCACCACCTCCGCCACCTCCGCCACCACCTCCGCCTCCTGCGGTTTGTGACGGTCGTTCGTTCGTGGTTTACTTCGATCATGACAAGTCAAACTTGACTGCTGAAGCTACTTCAGTGATTGATAACGAAGTTCAGGAAGTTGCGGCTAAATCTTGCAATTATGCTTCGGCATTGATTCAAGGTCACGCGGATTTGTCGGGTAACCCACGTTACAACATCGGCCTATCACAGCGTCGTGTTACTATTGTTCGTGATGCTTTGGTTGCCAGAGGCGTACCGGGTGACATGATGACTGGTGAAGCGTTCGGCGAATCCAAACCAGCAGTTGCTACTGCTGATGGCGTCAAAGAGCCTTTGAACCGTCGTACTGAAGTTACCTTTAACTTCCAATAAGACTTATTCAGTCAAGACAAAAGGCCCAGCGCAAGCTGGGCCTTTTTTGTTGGTTCTTAAAAAATGCTTGGCCATTGAGTAAAAGAATTGCTGCCCAGCTTCCGCGCTATTTTTTCAAATATTCGTGATTGCCATAAGTGACCACTTTATCGCCCGCCGTGAGTTCATTTGGCGAAAAGGCACTTGCGCTTTTCAATGAACGATAAATCGGTTCGAAATCCTGCAATGTGGCTTGAAACAATTCGTCAAAATCATCAATCACAAAATAAATATCTTGAAAATCATCAATTTTGTAGTTGGTGCGCATAAGCCTAGTTAGATCAAATTCAACGCGGTTAGGGGAGGGCGATTCGAGCGCGAAAACGCTTTCGGCGGGCGAAGATAAAATGCCCGCGCCATATATCTTCATCGCCCCATTTTCGCGGATAAGGCCAAATTCGACACTATACCAATAAAGCCGTGCCAATTGTTTGAGGTCAAAATTCCCGTATGCGCGTTGACCGCCTTTGCCATAGGCTTGCATATAATCGGCAAAAACATGATTGGTGAGAAGCGGGACATGGCCGTAAACATCGTGAAAAATGTCAGGTGCTTCGATATAATCAAATTCGGACGGTTTGCGGATAAACCGTCCCGCCGGAAATTTTCGGTTTGCGAGTAAATCAAAGAATTCAATGTCGGGAACTAATCCCGGCACAGCTACAACTTCCCAGCCCGTCAATGGTTTAAGCGCCTGATTTAATTGCCGAAAATCCGGAATGCCACGACCATGCAAGTCCAACGCGTCGAGGCCATCTAAAAATGGTTTGCAAGCGCGGCTTCGTAATATTTCATATTGGCGATCATAAAGCCGAAGCCAAATGTCATGCTCGCTTTGGCTATAATTTTCCCATTTTTGCTCAATTATCCAGGAATTTGCATTGTGTTTCGGCTTATTCATGAATTAGTCCACTACCCATTTAGTTGCAAATGAAACTAAACTAGCCCAATTCGCGATAATGTCAATTTAATTCAAATCAATTAAGCGGGGCGTTGCGCTGATATATGCCGCTTTTGGCGTCAAAATTGCTGAACATTTCGCCTATCGCGGGGTGGTCAATCGGGCCGCCTGTCAAGTCCGCCAATAGATTTTGCTCTGAAACATAAGCGATATAATGAGTATCAGAGTTTTCTGCCAAAAGATGGTAAAAGGGTTGGTTGCGGTCTGGTCGATAATTTTCGGGAATGGATTGATACCATTCTTCCGAATTGGAAAATTCGGCATCAACGTCAAACACAACCCCACGGAACGGCAGCAAACGATGCCGAACTATTTCGCCAATTCCGTATTTTGCCTGTCTTAAGTCCAAAATAACAACTCCTGCAATGAAAATAGTTATTGTTTAGCGTTTTGGCAATGGTATGTGCTACATCAAGCAGGAAAACTGGAAATTTGATTTGAACGACATAAGCGACATTCCGCCAAATCCTGACGCAAAACCCAAAGTCGTCGGTGAACAAAATCCCAAACGCCGCCGTATAATCACTGGTGAGGGCGCAAAGGCGCATGTCCACGAAAAATTTGAGCGTGTAAAAACTGCACGTAAGCGCTCACCGCAATCAGCAAGGTGGCTCGAGCGGCAATTAAATGACCCTTATGTAAAGCTGGCAAAAGCCGAGGGTTGGCGCTCCCGCGCTGCTTATAAATTATTGGAGTTAAATGAAGCGCATCATTTCTTAAAAAAAGGCGCAATTGTGCTCGACTTGGGGGTTGCCCCTGGTAGCTGGGCGCAAGTTGCAGTTAAGAAAGGGGCGGCGCGCATTGTTGGTGTTGATTTACTGCCAGTTAGTCCAATTGAAGGCGTTATTTTGGTCGAAGGCGATTTTATGGAAGAGAGCATTCAAGCCCAATTGCTCGCACATTTGGGTTCAAAGCCAAATTTGATTATGTCTGACATGGCCGCCAATACGGTTGGACACAAGCAAACCGATCATATTCGCACAATCAATCTAGCGCAAATGGCGACAGATTTTGCGATTGGACATTTGGATAAAGGCGGCACTTTCATCGCCAAAGTTTTCCAAGGTGGGTCCGAAGGGCAGATGCTGACCCGCCTTAAACAGAACTTCAAAACCGTAAAACACGTAAAACCAAAAGCCAGCCGTAGCGATAGTGTTGAGCTTTATTTATTGGCAATGGGGAAGAAGTCGTGATTTCAAAACCGCGCCTGTCTAAGGCTCGATATTGACATTGTTTGCCTTAATTTTATAGAGCCGTCTTCGCCGCAAATTTTAACTTCAATCGAGTGATTTTGCCAATTGATTTCAATTAACCCAAAGTTCCGTTCGCGGTAAACTTCGCCAATTCGACGACTATTCGGTGGCGTAACTGGCCAAACTTCAGTTATGCCAGACGAGGTAAAATCCCAAAGCGGATAGGGCACATTGACATTTAGCCTGGAAATTTCGCCATAATGGGTGTCGCCCGAAATGCAAAACAAACCATTGGCTCTTTTTCGTCTGATTGCCTCGATTAGTCTTTGGTGGTCATTGGCGTAATTAATCCAGCCTTCCCAGCCAGCGAAATCGGCAACTACTTGCAGGCTAGAAGCGAGGATTCGCACGTCTGCGGGTTGCGATAATTGGTATTCAAGCCAAGTCCATTGAGTCTCGCCCAACATAGTTGCCGCATCATCAGGATTTCTGTCATAGGGCCCAGGAACAGCCTTGCCCGCGCTATTGAGTTCCGCCGCCCAAGTTCGATAATCTTTGCCGCCCAAATCCATTTTGCGAATTGGCGTGCGATTAAAGCGCAAATCAGGCAATATTATTTGCACTTTCTGGCCGCTTGGGCCGAATATTTGCGCGGTATAAATGCCATCGGCACGGGTGCGGCGCGGGCTATTTTCCGCCACGCCCCAAAAATCGCAAAATTGCTTGCGGCTTTCGTCTTTCATTGGGTATTCTTGGCCGGCATCATCTTCGCCATAATCATGGTCGTCCCAAATGGTTAGGAACGGCACTTTGGCTCTAAAGCGCTGGAATTGCGGCTTTGCCGCGAGCATCGCATATTTATCGCGCATCACTTGCGGATCACGAGTATCTGCATAAATATTGTCACCGATGAATAGAAATAAATCGGGATTAGTGGCGGCGATGGCGTCCCAAATTGGTTGGTCTTTGTCTTGTTTTGCACAAGCGCCAAATGCGATTTTACTTATTGATTGGTTGTTAGTTAGCGGCGCCGCGAGCGCGTCATTGGCAATTAAAGAACCTGCGCCAACTGCTGCAACTTGTAATAATTCCCGCCTAGTTTTTGGCATATTGACCCCTTATTAAAGAATTTTGAAGAGGGGCAATACCCCTCTTCATGTTCATGCGATTTCGTCGATTAGAATTTTTTCCTCAAAGTAAAATACACTTGTTGCGGCGCACCAACCATGAATGTTTGGTTGGATTCCCCAGCATCACTGGCAGCAAAACCATTGGTTCCGACCGAAGAAATATATTCCTCACCCAAAAGATTGGTTACGTTAATTTGCGCTTCTAGCCCTTCAAGAAACGGCGAACCAGAAAAGCGATATCCTGCACTGAAATCCAAAGTGGCAAAAGCATCAACTTGCCCGCCAATATTGGTATAAGTGGTTTCACGCTCGGAAGTATAATTCGCGTTCAAACTTGCGAATAAAGAGCCATTATCATAGCCAAGATCTGCTTTAAGCAAATGGTTAGGCGCGTTTACGACAGTTTTACCAGCAGTTGCTTGCAAGATTGTCCCAAGCGCATTGACAACATTGTCTTGATATTGGCTGTCATTATAGGCGTATGAACCAAATAATGTAAATTCCGGCGTGATTTTAATTGATCCAGCAAATTCCACGCCTTTGGTTTCAACACTGCCGACGTTGGAAATAATGCTTGGGTTGCCAATAATGCCAGCACCTTGGGCAATTCCCAAAAGCCTATCGTCAAATTTCACATAATACGCAGCAATCACGCCTTGGTAGTTTTCACCACGGAAGCGCCAACCACCTTCAAGGGTTCGTGATGATTCTGGATTGGTTAGACGCTTAATTGCGTCAAAAGAGATTTGGCTCCTATTGCTGAATGGCGCGAGCCCCAAATCGCGCATGTTTTCAGTATAACTTGCGAATATTTGATTGTTATTCGCTAAATTATAGGTGAAACCAACTTGTGGTAAGAAATTGTCCTCGGAAACGATTGTGCCTTTCAAATCGCCATCGGAGTTTGCGGCCGGAGCAGCAAAACCATTGATAGGCGTGCGGCCATTATTTGAAACCCTAATTGATTTGAAGCCCGCAAGAACAGTAAGTGATTCATTTACACGCCAAGTATCTTGGATGTGGAAAACCGCAGTGTCGATATTATATTTTTGTTCCCATTGGGTCGCATAAGCGCCGCGTTGGAAATTCATGACGCTATTTGGTTTTGCCCGAGTATTGGCATAAAAACGGCGGGCTTGATTGAAGTGATTGCGTTCAACCCATAATCCGCCTTCGATTTCATGGTCGCCGAATTGGTATGAAAGATTGAAAAATCCACCCAATCTATTCATATCATATTCAGTGGTTCTTACTGAAATCGGTGAAGTTACGCCAGCCGTGCCACCGCCGAATGAAAACGGGCTCACATAAGGCGTGAACCAAAGGCCTTGGCCTTTTTGGTCGTGGCTATAAACGGTTGCGTCAAATCTTCCGTTCTCTGTAAATTGACCATCATAGCTTAGGCGAAATAAATCATCATCGCGCAGACCCGATGCGTCAAAATAGGCGTCATCAACAGTGGCAATTGGGGCAGGATATAAAGTGCCAGCGCCAGCATTTGTCACGGGTGCGCCAGTATCGCCGCGATTATTTGCAATATCAGCAACTAGATTGGCAAGCCCCCAATTTGGCGCAAAATTATCCCAATCATAGCCAAGCCTTGTAATCATTTCTTTTGACATGTCTTGATAATCGGCTTCACGTCGCACCGAATTATTGTAATAGCCAAAAAACTCGCCCATATCGCCAACTGGCCATACAAATCCCGCATTCACTTGGCTTTGTTCTTGCTTGCCATTGCCTTTCCATTTGTCCATTTCGTTATTTGCAAAAGCAACATAACCACGGAAGCCACCCATCGCATCAATTGCACCAGTTTCATAACGTCCATAAATGCGCAAGAAAGTGCTTGATCCACCAGTCACTGCCAAAGTCGTGCTTTGCTCGGCGTCAGGTCGGCGTGACGCAAATTGCAATGTGCCACCAAGATTAGAAGTCGAGTTAGTGCCCAAAAGGCCAGCGCCTTGGCTCATTTTCACTTCGCCCATGTTTTCCGAAATTACAGCGCGCGAAATGTGAAGCCCGTTGAAATTGCCATATGACATGTCTCCCAATGGAATGCCATCAAGAGTGAAGCCCATTTGTTGTTGCGCGAAGCCGCGAACATTGATGCGAACCGCCCATTCATAAGCACCAAATGCATCGGCACCAGTGTAATTAACGCCAGGAAGGCGCTCGACCAGTTTAATCGGGCTCGTGCCGGGTGCACGCAATTCCATTTGGTTAGCGTTCATTATTTGGTTTTGTCGCACGCCGCGACCGATAACCACGACTACTTCATCTTGGACGGCAGGCGCAGTTGTAGCAACGTCATCTGCAAAGGCATTTGTTGCGTATAAAGAGACAAGAGCCATTGCGGTGGTTTTTAATAGTAGTTTCATTTTGTTCCCCATTTCGGTCATTGTGAACCGAGCTTTCAAATCGTTTTGTTAAAAACTAGAGCATTGGATGTTCAAGTTGAATCGAATTTGCCGCAGCAATTTTGTGCCAGTTTTGGTGGCAAATATGCGGTGAATACTGGAGTATTCGCCAAATAGTTGCTGCCAAAACTGGTGCAAAAGGGCGCGGCAAAACGGTGCAACTTGGACACCCAATGCTCTTGGGGGCGTTTAATCGGCGCTTTTGACAATTACCGCTATTTTTCGCGACATTTCCGTGAAGATTGTGGCGAAATATGAAATTACTGTGAAAATTGGAAATGTGCTGGAAATGGATTGACAATTCTTGCAACCGCAATTACTAGCCGCCATGTTTGAGCATAATACCCCCACAAAAATCCGTGAAGCACTGACATTTGACGATGTATTGCTTGAGCCTGCTGCATCGAGTGTTTTGCCTGCGAATGTCGATGTTAGAACCAAATTAGCCCACGATATTCAGCTTAATATTCCACTTATTTCCTCGGCAATGGACACTGTTACCGAAGCCAAACTTGCAATCGCAATGGCGCAAGCTGGCGGCATGGGTATAATTCACCGCAACCTCGATATTGAAATTCAAGCCGATCACGTGCGCCAAGTGAAGCGCTTTGAAAGTGGCATGGTCATTAACCCGATGGTGGTTTTTCCCGACATTAGTATTGGCGAAGTTCGCGCCATTAAAACCTCGCGCGGGATTTCGGGCTTTCCAGTGGTGGAGCGAGCGCGTGATAATAAAAACGGCAAATTGGTCGGCATAATCACTAATCGCGATATTCGTTTTGCCCATGATGAGCAAAAAGTCGGTGATGTAATGACAAGCACCAACCTCATCACAGTCAAAGAAGGCGTAAGCGTAACCGCCGCGCAAGAGCTTTTGCAACGCCATAAAATCGAGCGCATAATTGTCGTTAATGACGATGGTTATTGCGTTGGCTTGGTCACAGTCAAAGATATGGAAAAATCCCAAGCTTTTCCATTATCATGTAAAGATCTAAGTGGGCGTTTGCGGGCAGGGGCGGCTTCGACAGTCGGCGATGATGGTTTTGCGCGCACACAGGCATTGATTGAGGCTGGAGCCGACGTTGTGGTGATTGATACCGCACATGGCCATTCGTCTTTGGTGTTAGAAGCTGTCGCGCGGGCGAAACGCTTTTCCAATAATGCACGGATTATTGCGGGGAATGTTGCAACTCGTGATGGCGCACAGGCATTGATTGATGCTGGCGCTGACGCAATAAAAATCGGCATTGGCCCTGGCTCTATATGCACAACTCGCATTGTGGCAGGTGTTGGCGTGCCGCAATTAACTGCCATTATGGACGCGGTTGAAGCTGCCCATAAATCAAGTATCCCTGTAATTGCTGACGGCGGCATCAAATATTCGGGCGACTTAGCCAAAGCTATGGCCGCTGGCGCGTCGGTTGCTATGTTGGGTTCATTATTAGCAGGCACTGATGAAGCACCGGGTGAAGTGTTCCTTTACCAAGGTCGTGCCTATAAATCATATCGTGGGATGGGGTCATTGGGCGCTATGGCTCGCGGCTCTGCCGATAGATATTTCCAAAAAGAAGTGACCGACAGCATGAAATTAGTGCCAGAGGGAATTGAAGGGCGCGTGCCCTTCAAAGGCCCAATCGCGCCAATATTGCATCAATTGATTGGCGGCCTTAGGGCGGCAATGGGCTACACAGGCGGCGCAAATCTTAAAGAATTCCATGAGAATGCGCGTTTTGTAAAAATCTCTTCGGCAGGTTTGCGTGAAAGCCATGTCCATGATGTTGCGATTACCCGTGAAGCACCAAATTATCCGGTGGGCGGCTAATGCGTGACGGAGCACGTGCCCAAGCGGCTATAGAAGTATTGGAAGACAGCCAAAACCATAAACGATTGCCAGCTATGTCACTTAAAGATTGGGCGTTAAAGCACCGCTTTGCTGGCTCAAAAGACCGCTCGGCAATTGGTGATATCGTATTTATGGCACTTAGATTGCGCGCTTCTTCCGTCTATAAAATGAGTTATGACGCGCCAAGGGCGTGGGTTTTGGGGGCATTGGTTTGGGGCTTTGGGCTTGAAGTTCAAAAATTAATTGATGATGCACAGGCTGAAGTTCATGCTTTTTCGCCGCCAACGGAATTGGAAATTTCCGCGCTTTCAACCGCAACAACCAAAGACGCGCCGCCATGGGTGAAAGGTGACTATCCCGAATGGCTTGATTCAAGTTTGGCGACCATTTTTGGCGAAAGCCGCGTGGCGCAATTGGCAGCAATAGCAAAACCCGCCCCACTCGACTTGCGGGTGAATATTGCAAATGCGAGTGTCGAAAAAGTCCTTGCTGATCTTCTCACTTCTCCAAAATTGACGGTCACGCCGAGCAAAACCAAATTGTCGGCATGGGGAATACGTATCCCCTGGTCAGTTGGCAAAAATTTTCCATTTGCGGTTGAGCCTTCGTTTTTGCGCGGTGAGTTTGAAGTGCAAGACGAAGCCAGCCAAGTCTGCGCACTTTTGACAGGCGCAAAAGCAGGGCAAAAAATTGCCGATATTTGCGCCGGTGGCGGCGGTAAAACTCTGGCGCTCGCCGCTATGTCCAACGATAAAGCCACAATAATTGCTTATGATGTCGATCCCAATCGCATCGCACCAATCCATGATAGATTACGGCGCGCTGGCGTAAATTGCGTTGATGTCCGAACCGAGCGCAAAGGCGCTTCGGCTTTGGCTGACCTTGCGGGTAAAATGGATATTGTTTTGGTCGATGCGCCTTGCACTGGCTCTGGCACTTGGCGGCGCGCACCCGATACAAAATGGCGGCTAACCCCACAAAATCTAGAAAAAAGGCAAGGGGATCAACAGGCTGCTCTACGAATTGGTGCGCCGTTGGTGAAAGTGGGCGGCACATTATGTTATGTGACTTGCTCAATTTTGCCGCAAGAAAATGATGATTCAATTGAATGGTTTTTGGCGGAAAATAACGGTTTTGTCGTTAAGGACATTTCTAAGCATTTGAAACAATTGGACTTGGAATATTTGCTCGAACATGTGATTTTGACAAAATATGGCATTCAATTTACGCCGCTTACCTCAGATACTGATGGTTTTTATGTTGCGATTTTGGAGCGGAAAAGTGGAAGTTAGGTTAAGGCATAAAATTGCTGCTGGCTTTTTGGCATTCGGATTTGCTGCTTGCCAGACCGCGCCTAATGTGCGCGCCATTGCACCGCTAGAGCCAGGTGCAAGATATGTCGCAATGGGTTCGTCTTTCGCGGCAGGCCCTGGGGTTGGCGAAAAAAGCCCAAATGCCCATCCCAATTGCGGGCAATCAACAAGCAATTATCCAAAACTATTAGCGCGAAACTTAAAATTAGAGCTTGTTGATGTTACTTGTGGCGGCGCAATGACGGCTAATATTTTAACGATTTCCCAGCACAATGGGCTATTGCCGCAAATTGAGAGTATCACCCCAGAGACACGACTGGTTACCGTCACAATTGGCGGAAATGATTTGTTGTTGGCGCGCGATTTGGGAATAGCTTCTTGCAACAATATTATCGCGGCTAAAAGTTTGAACAGTCCAAATTGTGGCACTCACGCAAATCCACTGGCTGATGAAGCATTCCAAATTCTGGCTGGCAATTTAGATAAAATCGCCAGAGAAGCCAAAGCGCGCGCACCAAATGCCAGGATTGTCTTCCTCGATTATCAGGCGATTTTGCCTGAAAATGGCAATTGCGAGGCGGTTTATTTAAGCGACAATGAACTAGAGGTTTTGCGTACGCGCCAGTTCCGCTATGCCGAAATTGTAAAGCGCACCGCAATTTCCAATAATATAGAGTTTTTCTCGGCGTATGAAGCCACCAAATCCCATGATGCCTGTGCCGCTATGCCGTTTATGGCTGGAGCAATGTCAATTGATGGCGCGAGTTGGGAAGTTCCCAATTTTCATACTACTCAAGAAGGCATGACTGCGATTGCGAATGGGCTTGAGAATTATTTAAGGCAAGGCACAAATGCAAATTAACCCGGCACCAAACAAACACGAAATAGTATTGATTATTGATTTTGGCTCCCAAGTTACCCAGCTTATCGCGCGCCGCGTTCGAGAAGCTGGGGTATATTGTGAAGTCCATCCCTATAATCGCGCCGATGAGTTTCTAAAACTCAATAATCCAAAAGCGATTATTTTCTCGGGCGGGCCAGATAGTGTTATGCGCGAAAATTCACCGCGCGCGCCGCAATCTGCGTTTGACGCGAATGTGCCAATTCTTGGCATTTGTTATGGCCAACAAACTTTGGTGACGCAATTAGGCGGAGTGGTTGAAGGCGGTCATGCCGCCGAATTTGGCCGCGCCGATTTGGAAATCCTAAAACCCAGCCCGCTTTATGATGGCATCTGGGAAATAGGCGGCAAATATACAGTTTGGATGAGCCATGGTGACCGCGTAACCCAATTGCCGGATGGTTTTGAAGTATTGGCACACAGCCCCAATGCACCATTTGCGATTGCCGCCAATGAAGCAAAAAAGCAATACACTTTCATGTTCCATCCCGAAGTGGTTCACACGCCCGATGGTGCGGCACTAATCAAAAATTTCCTTACCAAAATCGCGGGTTGCCATAATGATTGGACCATGGCGGCATTCAAAGACGAAGCAATCGCAAAAATTCGCGCACAAGTTGGCAATGAAAAAGTAATTTGCGGGCTTTCGGGCGGCGTTGATAGTTCGGTCGCGGCGGTTTTAATCCATGAAGCCATTGGCGATAATTTAACCTGCGTTTTTGTGGATCATGGCCTGATGCGGGCCGGGGAAGCAGAACAAGTGGTTGATTTATTTCGCAATCATTACAATATCCCACTTATCCATGCCGATGAAAGTGAGCGCTTTTTGGGCGCATTGGCGGGCGTTACCGACCCCGAAATCAAACGCAAAACCATTGGCAAGCTCTTTATCGATGTGTTTGAAGATAAAGCAAAATCCATTGGCGGTGCGAAATTCTTGGCGCAGGGCACGCTTTATCCTGATGTAATTGAAAGCGTTTCATTTGATGGTGGGCCAAGCGTAACCATTAAATCCCACCACAATGTTGGCGGCTTGCCAGAGCGCATGAACATGAAATTGCTTGAGCCTTTGCGCGATTTATTCAAAGATGAAGTGCGGGCATTGGGCGAAGAATTGGGGCTTAATCACCAATTTGTGTCGCGCCACCCATTCCCGGGCCCGGGGCTGGCGATAAGGATTCCGGGCGAAGTCACTGCCGAGAAATGCGACATTTTGCGCAAAGCGGATGTGATTTATCTTGAAGAAATCCGTAATGCGGGGCTTTACGACAAAATCTGGCAGGCTTTCACCGTGTTATTGCCAGTGCGCAGTGTCGGGGTGATGGGCGATGGCCGAACGTATGATTATGTTTGCGCTCTGCGTGCCGTAAATTCCACCGATGGCATGACCGCCGATTTTTACCCGTTTGATATGGCGTTTTTGGCAAAAGTCTCAACCCGCATTGTCAATGAAGTTAAAGGTATTAACCGAGTCACTTATGATATTACAAGCAAGCCACCGGGGACTATTGAGTGGGAGTAAACCCTCAAATTGCCGCCCTCACTTCGTTCGCTTAGCAATTTGGCTTGAAGCGGAAAAGAAATGGGAAAAAGCGTCGTTTTTCCCATTTCTTTGCATTTTGATATTTTGGAGGAACTTTATGACACAATACACCTGCACGAAATGTAACAAGACCGATTTTGAAACCAGTAAGGTATCAATGACTGGTGGTTTTTGGTCGCGGTTTTTTGATATTTCGCACCAGCGTTATACCGCAGTTTCTTGCAAAAGCTGTGGCCACACTGAATTTTACAAAGGCAATTCAACTTTGCTTTCAAATATTTTGGATTTCATTGGCCACGGTTAATGCGCCAAAAGCAAAAATAATGGCGCATTCCCTGCGCCATTAGATTCTTAGATTGAAAATAAAACCGACTATTTGGTCCAATCAGCTTTAATGCGTTGCAATAGGCCGCGGCCAATTACCAGCAGCGATGCGCCCATGAATGCGGTTCCCAAATTCACGAAAATGCCCGCTAAATACATGCCAACGCCTGGAATTTGGTCCAGTGATGCTGCGCCGAGTGACAATATTCCAGTTGCCAACAAAAGCCGCACATTATTTTCTTCAGGATCGCCCAAAACTGCGACTGCGCCTAAAATCATCAACAATGGAGTTGCCATCGGGACAACCACCCCAACGCCAACCAAAACTGCCAAAAGAACCGCTACTGCGCGGGCTCCCGCAAATAATTTACCCATCTTTTCTCTCCCTAATATTGTTATTTGCATCTAGTGCATGCAAAGTTTGTTTCAAAAATCGGAGTTTGTCAAACAAAATCGTTAATTTTTGGAAAGGTTGGCTCAATTCTTTCTTGTAGGTAACAAGCACTTTTGAAGCAGTTTCAAAACAAAGTGGCAAAACCACCTTGTATTAGCCCAAAGTTTGGTTAAAACTAAGAGCATAAATTTGATGAGTTTGAGACTTAGTATCAGTTGGGCAAATCGTGCAAAAAGAAGTCTTTATTAGTTTTGCCTCAAAGGACCAAGCGGTCGCTAATGCGACCTGCAAAGCGATTGAAGATCGCGGCTATAGCTGCTGGATTTCAAGCCGTGACGTAAGGCCGGGGCGCGATTATGCCGAGGAAATAACCGACGCGATTGAAGATTGCAAACTCATGGTGTTTGTGTTTTCGCAAAATTCAAATAATTCGGACGAGGTGAAACGCGAAATTACTCTCGCGAGCCAAAACTTAAAAATAGTAATTCCACTGCTGACCGAAGACATTAAAATGAGCCCGTCATTTCGTTATCATTTGGCGACCAGGAATTGGATTGATTGCTCACAAGGCTGGGAAGCATCGCTTGAAATCCTTTTTAGCCAGTTGGAACAAATAATCAGCGAAGAAAAGAAAAAATCGACTGTCGCTAACAAAGCTTCGCGCGGTTATCTTGCCGATGCCATAAATGATTCCACCAAAATCCCGCTTAAAGGTGCGGGATCAAAAGCTAAATTGAAGAACTCGCGCGTGCGCGAAGTGAATGCTGGCCATGAGCTCGCCGAAACCAATGTTACTGCCGAAATATTAGCGCCGACAATTGGAGAACCCGCCAAAGTAGCTGACACCCAAACTAAATTAGAAATTCCAAAATTTGTTCCAATAGCTGGTGCTCTTGCTGCCGGGCTATTGGTGGTTTTCTTACTTATTGGTGCTTTTGGCAAGAACGGCAAAGCCTCGTCGGGCGAAAACGGTGTGCCGGGCGCCAAGGATTATGCGAAAACGCTTGTCGGCAATTGGGTCGAAGCAAGCAGTGGCCAATGCGGTCGTGATAATGCCCAGATTAGCTTAAAGTCCGACAAATTATCTTGGAAAACTGAAACCGAAATAGCAAGTGAATTTTCGCTTTTGTCAGTAGAAAATGGCTGGCTAAGATTATCCGATGATGTGCAAATACAAAAAGATGGCGAAAAACTGCGCTATAAGTTCGGCGGCGCAAATGGCGGCGTTTTGGAGTATAAATCGTGCCCATAGAGATTGGACACAAGATGCGTAAGCTGCTTGGCCTCGCAATAATGCTGACTTGCTTATCGGCGATTTTCTATGCCTCCAATACTTCGGCCCAAGCTGGCCTGCCACCTGGTGCTTGCAATGGTTTCACTGCTTCAGCCCAAGCTGCGAATGGCGCAAATGACGTCGCTCGCGCCCAAGCTTTGAAGCGCAACACGATACTTTACCAAAATTGCACTCGTGCCAAACAATTGATTGACAGCACGAGGCCGCCGCCCCCGAGCCGCGAAGAATTGGCTTGGGCGAGTGCAAATAGTTGTGAAGCAGTAACAACATTCATCAGTAATTTCCCGCGTAGTCGCCATGCAACTGAAGCCGCAGCTCGTAAAACCCGAATATGCACCCCGCCGCCAAATTGCACTGAATATGAGCGCCAAGCGCGAGCAGCGGCAGCGCGGCATAATGCTGCGGCGCTTAATGCCTTGCGTGCGCAAACTCGAAATTATCAAGCCTGCACCGCCGCAAGAAACGCAATCACTGCGGGGCTTGCCGCAAGCGCCAACAAAGCCAAGCAAAAAGAAGCACCGCCGCCGCAAATCCCTCCTCCAGAGCCGATACAAATGCCTGCGCCCGAACCCGTGGACGATACAGCCCAAACAACGCCAGAACCGCCAGTTGCGGTTGAAACTGTGGCGGTCGTTGCCGAACCGCCAACTGTTGTGATTGAACCCACCACTCCAAGCATTGAACCACCGCCAGTGTTTGAAATTCCCGCGCCAACCCCACCAATTGCGCCAATTTGGCTTTTTAGACCAATCGGAACTACCAGTGACGGCGGAACGCTTTATTATGCCAATGATTTCGAGAAAGCTGCGCCGATTTTGCAAGCCGAGTGCGGCCAACAAAATTGGGGGTCATGCGCCTTGCTCGCGGCAATTTATGGCGATGGTCTTGGTGTTGCCGTTGACTTCGACCGCGCATTTAGTTTGTCACGAATGTCTTGCGATAATGAGATAATGCTTGGTTGCGTATTTTTAGGGCAAAGATATTTGCAAAGTGGCGGAACTGACGAAAACAATGCGCGCGCGGCAGAATTATTCAAGCGGGGCTGTGACGCAGGCGAGCCTGACGGCTGCAACGCTCTCGCTGAGGCCCACAGAACTGGAACTGGTGTTGAGCGCAATTCCGAAATGGCGAACACTTTATATGCGCGCGCGGCGCAAGGCTTTCGTGTCTATTGTAATGCCAATCGAACATCCTATTGCGGACTTTTGGGGGTTTTATATTTGCAGGGCTTCGGGGTCGAAAAGGACGAAACTTTGGCGCGCGCCCTGTTTAGGCAGGGCTGCGATGGCAAAGACCAGCCTTCTTGTTTTATGCTAGGCACGCCGAGGCAAGGAAGCTAGGACTTTATCATCTGCGCAATCATCTCAACCAATTCTAGGTCAAATGATTGGATTTCCTCGGTTAATTCGTCGTATTCAACCAAAGCTGGGTGGGTTTTGAGGCTTTCGTTTTTGATTTTGCCATATTTCCAACCGTTAAGTCGGCGTTCCGCGTTCCAGCGTTCATGCTCGAGCCTTCCAAGTTTTTCTTTCATGCCATCGCCATTTTCATAAAGGCTCATACCAATTGGAAGTTGCGGCAATTCGCGTGCTCCAAGCCAAATCGCGGGGTCAATTCCCGCGCTCGCAAGCTTTGCCGGAACATGGGCGATTGCTGTGCGGTTGGCGGATCTATAAGTCTGCGCCAAATCTTCCCACGGCACGGCAGTGACATTATTTGGATTGTGGCGCTCTGATAATTTTAGCTGTTTAAGATATGCCGTATGATACGCCCTTGCGCCTCTATCGGGTTCGTCGGCCAAAAATTCGCTTTCACGCGCCAAATTGCTAAATGCGCCAAATTCAATTATATTGGCAACTTGAGCCACCATTAAATTATCATCGCGCAGCCTTACAAATATTTTGGGGGATTTATGGCCATTTGCTCTTAGCCAGTGCGACAAATGCCCCAAGCTTGCCAATGCGGCATCGTCCGAAGGCAAACAAACATAAATACAAGTGAATTCGGGAGAGTCTTTTTTGAGCAAAGACGGTGGTTCTAAATCAACATCAAACCCGCCTTCAAGCGCAGTAAACACGCAGGTTTTGTCAAATTCAGGTATCGCCAATTCCAAGGCGCGTTGTCTAGTTTTTGCCAATGGATCGATAATAGTAATATGTGGTATTCCAAGGTCTATTGTTTGGCAGTTCACAATCAAATCTCGGGCGATTGCTTCGCCAATATCGCCAAACCCGACAATTAAAGCGTGAATATTTTTTTGCCCAATTTCTTTGGTAATCAGGAACGGGGGGTTATCGCGGTGAAGGGCACGCGCAACTAATTTGCAAGTGCTGAGCATTCTAATTCTTGGATCCGAAAGCGTTTGCGCAGCCTCAATCACACTTTCGCTTCTCACAATGGCAGTAATTTGCGCGGTGGGGGCGTGCTTTTGCGCCATTCTCGCCAAGGAAAGGGTTGTTGAATCCGAATTTGCGACCACCAATATTTTGGAAGATGTTCGAATATGGGCTTTTACAAATGTCTCGGCGTCACCAATGATGGGCAATGAAATCGATCTTAAATCACTATGGATTTCCTTTGCGCCTAATCGCAATGTGCGGACATCACCTTTTGCAAGTTGCAGTGCCGGCAATAATAAATCGCTGTCACCAATCAGGACGATTGGGAAGTCACCCGTCCAAGCCCTTATGCGGCTGATATAAGCATGGAGCAGACCCCATAGAGCGCCAAAAACTGCGCTGAAACCCACAATTACGCCCGACCAGCGCGATATTTGCAACAACGCTTTAATGTGGAACGGTTCATTTTGGAGAACTAGGTTTGTGTAACTGGAGTTTAAACCGAACGCGCTCAGCGACGTATAAAGAGCATCATCAAAAGTCGTTGTTGGCGAACCTCTTAAATGCCAGCCCCAAGTTCCAGTTATAATCGCCAAAATTGCGAAACTTGGAACAAGCCATAATAATATTGTTTTCCATTCAAACTTTAACAAATCAGGGTCTTTCGAGACTATAAAATCTTGCTAGCATAATTTTTCGCCAAAATACTACCTATTAACAATTGCAGCAAATGATAGACCAAAATAGGTAAAATAATCATGCTTAGGGCGGGGTTGCCGGCAAATAAAAGTGCAGCAATCGGCGCACCGCTTGCAAGGCTTTTTTGGCTTGCGCAAAATAGCGCGCATATTTGGTCGCTTAATGTAAATTCAAATTTCTTGACGGCAAAACCCACAGCGAAAGTCGCCAGTGTCAAAAGCAAAGCCACAAAAATGATTATTGCTAATATCTCAGCGCCCGAGGCCTTACTCCAAACCCTGGCAATATTGGCATTGCAAAACGCTGCAAAAACAATGGCAATGATAACGGCGCGATCCAAAAATTTGATAGCGCCAGCATTTTGCGCCATAAACTTCACCAATAAGGGCCGCGACAATTGCCCCAAGATAAACGGAAGCAATAGTGTCTTTAAAATCGACACTATTGAGTCAAAAATTGGCATGGCTCGCAAATCAGTTGCACTCAAAACCATAGAGACCAAAAGCGGCGTAGCAAACATTCCAATAATGTTCGACAAAGTGGCGTTAAAGACTGCGGCCGACACGTTTCCATGCGAAATCGCCGTCAACGCTACTGAGGACGAAATTGTCGAAGGCAAAGCACATAAAAAGAAAAAACCAAGCCGAATATCGGGACTAAAAATACCATCGCTCAATGAATATGCGGCATAGCCTATAATTGGAAATATAACAAACGTCGTGATTTGGACAAAAAAGTGCAATTTGTAAGCAGTCACTCCCTCTTTAAGCGCTGCAAATGACAAATTGGCACCCGATGCAAAAAATATCGCGGCTATTCCCCAAACATTTATCAAATCGAGCCGTAGCAGGCCATTTTTCGCGCCAAGATTGGGGGCAATGAAGGACACAATAATTGCCACCAAGATGGCGATGACAAACCCATCGACCCCAAATGAAAAATGCGGATTTGACGGTTTTGCCATTATAGGAGTTTGCAATTTATCGGGTTACGATTTCGCAGCTTGAACCGGACCGAATTATCACCCGACAGGCATCACGCGCAGCGCTCGCTGCCATACCAGTGAAACGCGCGCGAAACCAAGTGCCGCCGTCAGTTGTGACCCGTGAAACTTCGGGACGCGCCAATGACGGAAAATTATGCGCGAGCCGAGTTACCATGTCCTGCGCTTGTCCACGAGCGCGAAAAGCGCCAACTTGTACCGTGACATTGCCGCGAGCCTGTTGATTTGCCGCTTGTCGTTCGCGTTCGAGGCGAACCGCCGCCGCGCGTTCTTGCCGCTCATGCGCTGCCAACGCCAGTTCGCGTTCGCGTTCATCTGCCATGGCTTGGCGCAATTGTGCCTGTCTGATTGTTTCGAGGCGCGCTTTTTCTGCGTCTTCTTCGGCAATTACTTGGGCCAATAATAATTTTTCGCGTGTCGCAGCTTCAGCTCGCATAGCTTGGATTTCAGGCGAAATTTCGGCGGTTTGGCTTTCATTTGGCGCTGTCGGCACGGTAAAATTGGCGAGCTGCACATTGGGCTCGGCATGGGTGGGTTCGGCATTTGCTGGCTCAATATTTGCGGGTTCAGCATTGACATTTAGGGTAGGGGAAACTTCCGCCATTGCTGCCAATAAATCACCCACCGGATCATTGTCATTATTCGGCGCAATCGGTGAAACCACTTGTGAAGTTTGTGGGCTCAATTCGGCCATTATGACTGGTGGCGCAACTTCTTCAATCGGGGCAGGAGCGGGCGCGATTTGCGCATTTCCCTGTAAACTAGCCGTCGCTACAACTTCCGCAGTGGGTTCGCTCAAAGCAGCATAGGCGGTGATAGTTGCGCCAGTTGCCTCAGGCGTTGGTGAGTTTGCGTTTGCCATTTGAACTTCAGGCGTGGCAATCCGGGTTGGCATTTGCCCAATAGTTCGTCCATTATTGGTAAATGCTACAATAATTGGCGCGGCATTCACAACTCTAAATTCGCCTTTAGGCTCACTAATTAGGCCCTCAAGGTCTGCGCCATCGCGCTGGTCGGTTTCTGAATAGGAATTATAGGCATTGATGGCTGCATGAGCTGGCTGGACTTCGCTGATACCGAGTTTTGAATAAGCAGTTTCAATCAAATCGCCAACTCTTGCGTCGCGTTCGCGCCAATTGGTGCCGCCCATCACGACAGTGACAATGCGGTGTCCGTCCCTTGTTGCCGTGGCCGCAAGATTATAGCCAGAGCTTGAAGTGAAACCAGTTTTGAGCCCATCTACGCCCGAAACAACGCCAACCAAATGGTTATGGTTGTTCATATGTTGGCCATTATATTCGAAAGACTGCCGCGAAAACCAATGGAATTGCCTTGGAAAATCGCGTCTTATGGCGATTGCCAATTTGGCAATATCTTCGGCAGTTGAAATCTGTGCGCGATTGGGAAGGCCGCTTGCGTTTTCAAATGTCGTGTCATTCATGCCAAGGCTGTGCGCTTTAAGCGTCATTTGCCGCGCGAACCCGCTTTCGCTGCCAGCCAAATGTTCGGCAACCGCAGTCGCCACATCATTGGCCGACCGACAAATAAGCGCGAGAATTGCAGTTTCGACACTTATAGAATCGCCCGCGCGGGTTCCTAAATCGGTTGCCGGTTGCCTATCAGCATTGCGTGAAAATGTTATTCTATCGTCAAGTGAAATGCGGCCAGATTCCACTGCATCAAACAGCAAATATAATGTCATTACTTTGGTTATTGAGGCAGGGTGACGCAAAAGTGTGGCATTTTGTTCATGCAAAACTGCACCAGTTTCGGCATCAACAACAATTTCCGCACGGCGGCCATTTTCGTTTACACCATTGGCATTGGCAGGCAAACCTAGCAGCAGCGCAGCGCCAAAGGCAATGGAAGGAGCCCATTTTCTAGGGGTTCTCAACAAATATGCAACCAAAATTGCCACTCCTATTTTGTGCTTAGATTTTGATTCTGCACAAGATTTTCACGCCAAAAAAACAAAGCCTCACCGAACTTAACTAATCATTTCTTTATTTAATAGCAGAATTTCATTAAAATTACATAATCAACCGCAAATGCCTATATTTTGGTCAGTGCAAATTATCGCTGAATCTTTCCATTTTAATCCTTGACTTCGCACATGCAGCATCATATATTGCACTTGCGAAGAAAATTAAACCGCGACATTTGGAGATGACAATGGAAAATTTTGAAAAAGTAAAAAAAGCTTCTACCGCTGCTTTCAAAGGCAATTTTGAAAAAATTTCGGCTGCTGTGAATGAAGCTGCTGTTGCTGGTCAAGCTAATCTCGAAGCTGCTGGCGCTTCAAGCGAAATCATCGCAAAAGGTCTGACTGAAGTTGGAACTTTGGCCGGCGCATATTCAAAAGCTGCTTTTGAAAATGGTGTTGAAGTTTCTAAAGCTGTATTGGCTGCAAAAACTCCAGTTGAAGCACTTGAAATTCAAACTAATTTTGCAAAAACTGCATTTGAAACTTGGTTTGCACAGGCTAATAAGATTGCTGATATTTTTACTAATACTGCAACTGAAGCTGCAAAACCTGTGACTGCTCGCGCAAACGAGTTTTTCGCGAAATTGCAAACCGCACAATAATTTGCGGCCTACACGCTGAAAACAAAAGGCTCGCTTCATGCGGGCCTTTTTTGTGCTTTTTGCTGGCGAAACTTGACCCCAGCTATTTTACTTTTGTGGCGAATTCATATTTTATAGGCGCATGAAGATAATTTCCAGTTTCAACATTATTAATAGCGTCAAGGGAACAAAAACGAATCCCGATGAAAAATCGCATGTGCATGCCGTTGCGACCAAACCCAAGCCAAAGCCCAAAAAACCGTCTCTATATCGCGTATTGATGCTGAATGACGATTATACTACGATGGAATTCGTCATTTATGTGTTGGAGCAAGTTTTTGGCAAATCACTTGAAGACGCAACAAGGATTATGTTGAACATTCATCAAACTGGTATCGAGGTGTGCGGTGTATTCACTTTTGAAATTGCCGAAACCAAAGTTTATCGGGTTTTGGATTTAGCGCGGCAGAATGAACACCCGTTGCAATGCGTTATGGAAAAGGATTCTTGAATTTAGTTTTATCGTCGTTATATTATGAATAGCGTGAAAATGGCATTTGTGCTTGAAGCGCCAATTAAGGAACCCAAAAGTGCCAAGTTTTTCACGCAATCTGGAGCAAACATTGGAGCGTGCCGTTGGCATGGCAAATGAGCGTTTGCACGAATTTGCGACGCTTGAGCATCTATTATTGGCGCTAATTGATGATGAAGACGCCAAGGAAGTCCTTGCGGCTTGCGGCATTGATTTCGAAAAGCTATCTGCCGATCTGATAAATTACATTGATTTGCAGTTACTCGAAATTGTGAGTGACAAAGAGAAAGGCGCGCGCCCGACAGCTGGCTTCCAACGGGTCATTCAACGCGCGGTTTCCCATGTGGATAGCTCGGGGCGCAAAAAAGTGACTGGGGCAAATGTCTTAGTCGCATTATTTTCAGAACGCGAAAGTAACGCGGTTTATTTCCTGCAAGAACAAGACATAACGCGCTATGATGTTGTGAACTTCATTACGCACGGCATTTCCAAACGCCCTGGCAGTGGCGAAATTCGCGCGATTCGTGGCATTGAAAATGAAATTGACGAAGACGCAATTGGCGATGAAGATATAAAGGCCAAAATTGGTTCCGAAGCTTTGGCCAATTATTGCGTGGATTTGAATGAAAAAGCTATGCGTGGCAGCGTGGATCCATTGATTGGCCGTGAAGCGGAGGTTGAACGCACAATTCAAGTTCTTTGCCGCCGCCAGAAAAATAACCCATTATTGTGGCGCGCAAAATTGTTGAAGGCGATGTGCCGCAAATATTGCTCAATTCGACGATTTTCTCGCTTGATATGGGCGCATTGCTCGCGGGGACGCGCTATCGTGGTGATTTTGAAGAACGATTAAAGCAAGTTTTGCGTGAGCTTGAAGCCCATGAAAACTCAATTTTGTTTATTGATGAAATTCACTCAATTATTGGCGCGGGGGCGACTTCTGGCGGGTCAATGGATGCATCCAATTTATTGAAGCCGGCGCTGCAAAGTGGCTTGCTTCGTTGCATGGGGTCAACGACTTACAAAGAATATCGTCAACATTTTGAAAAAGACCGCGCTTTGGTTCGTAGGTTCCAAAAAATCGACGTAAACGAACCTTCAATTGATGACAGCATCGCAATTTTGCAGGGCATTAAGCCAGCTTATGAAGAACATCACAAAATCAAATATTCGCATGAAGCAATAAGAGCCGCAGTAGAGCTTTCGGCAAAATATATTGGCGATAGAAAACTGCCAGATAAAGCCATTGATGTAATTGACGAGGCCGGTGCTTCGCAAATGTTGCTTGCAGCAAGCAAACGCAAAAAAATAATTGGAATCAAAGAAATAGAAGCAATTGTTGCGAAATTGGCGCGAATTCCTGCCAAAACTGTAAGCAAAGATGACATTGAATCCTTGCGCAATCTAAAAACTGATTTGAATCTCGCAGTTTTTGGTCAAGACGTTGCAATTGAGGCGCTTTCCGCGGCGATTAAATTGGCGCGCGCTGGGCTTAGGGATCACCGCAAGCCAGTTGGTTCTTATTTATTTACTGGCCCAACGGGTGTGGGCAAAACCGAGGCGGCAAAGCAATTGGCGCATACAATGGGGGTCGAACTTATACGTTTTGACATGTCAGAATATATGGAACGGCATTCGGTTTCGCGGCTTTTGGGTGCACCTCCCGGTTATGTTGGTTATGACCAGGGTGGACTTTTGACTGATGCGGTGGATCAGCACCCACATTGTGTTTTATTGTTAGATGAAATCGAAAAAGCGCATCCCGATTTGTTCAATATTTTGCTACAAATAATGGATAATGGCGCGCTTACGGACGCAACTGGCAAGAAAATTGATTTTTGCAATGTGGTGCTGATTATGACATCAAATGCAGGTTCTGCCGATGCTGCTCGTGAAAGTATCGGTTTTGGCCGTGGTAAGCGCGAAGGCGAGGAAGAAGATGCGATTAAGCGTATGTTCACGCCTGAGTTCCGCAATCGTCTTGATGCAATAATTCAATTCGCATCTTTGAACCCTGAAGCGGTGGGCCATATTGTTGATAAATTTGTTTTCCAAATGGAAGGCCAATTGTCGGATAAAAACGTCGAAATTGAACTTGGCGAAGACGCGCGCAAATGGCTTGCGGCGCGCGGCTATGATAGTGAAATGGGCGCGAGGCCGCTTGCAAGACTTATTCAAGAAAAAATAAAAATACCGCTTTCCGAGGAGTTGTTGTTTGGAAAATTGAAAAACGGTGGCCTGGTTCGCATTGAAACCAACCCTGATGATAAAGACAGCTTATTGTTCTTTTTTGAACCGCCATCGCCAAAGCCCAACAAGGCCAAACGTGACACCAAAGCGCCAAAATCCTCAGTTGATTAAATTGAGGGTCAATGGCTCTAGCATGTGGCTGATAATGCCTTTTCTTTGGGGAATATTGGAAGCTGTTTTGCTTTTCATGGTTCCCGATGTTCCAGTTTCCATGGTTACCCTTAAACGCGGCACGAAAGCGGGAATAATTGCCAGTATCGCCGCAGCAATTGGCGCAGCCATCGGCGGCGGCGCAATGTATTATTGGGGGCAAAAGGACTTGTTTGGCGTTTTGGCGATAATTGAAAAATTACCTGCTATTAGCCCGCAAATGATAGATAAAGTGATAATGCAAATGCATGGCGCGCGGCCCTTTATTGCCATGCTTATCGGTTCTTTCCAAGGGACGCCATATAAAATTTATGCCAGTATTGCGTCGTCGGTAAATATCCCGATTTGGCAAATTTTATTATTAACACCCCTTATTCGCCTGCCGCGCTTCCTTGTGGCTGTTGGGGCAACCAGTGTTGCCGCACAATGGGCGCGCAAATTAATTGCTTCCGAGAAAGCGATTTTTTGGTCTGCAATCTGCATTTGGGCGTTTTTCTACGCCCTTTATTGGTCAATTATGCCGAATTAGACGTCGCTAGGGTCTATTTGCGGCTGCTATTTGCTGGCATGCAAAAGTTTCCGCGCAAATTCGCCGTGACAATTCGACCGCCTGAGTTTTTTCGGTCTCGGTAAGGCGGCCAACTAGTTCGGAAATGAAAGTCATCGAACGAGGGGGCAAATATTGAATTTGCCCAGCCGGAAGCGGTGGCTGCTTTGAATAAATATTATGCCAAGCCAAGGCATTGAGATTGCTGCGAGTCGTGCCAGTTCCATTGATATAAAAATAAGCGACAACAGGTTGTGACGGAACAAAGCCGCGTTGTGCGGCATTATTATGCATTATGAATGATTTGGCATTATCGACTGGGCCACAAGTGCCATTGGCATAATATTGCCCCAAGGTCCCCATTGCATGGGCATAGCCTTGGGCTGCCGAGCGTTCCAGCCAAGTGCGCGCTTCGCCGCAATCACGCGGATTCTGCGCAATTGAAGCCGCCAGAAAATATTGGCCTGTTGGCGAACCTGCTTGTGCCGAGCGCCTAAGCCAAGTCGCTGCTTGTTCGGAATCGTTCAGAACAACATAGCTATTTGATATGCGAAACATTGCGGTTGCATGGCCAAGGTCAGCCGCCAGGCGATATTTTGCAATTACGTCATACCAATTGCGGCGCATTGCTGGCAAGGCTCTAGTCGAAACTTCAAACCGAAGTGCTTCTTGAAAATAGGCTTCGGCTTGGTCGTTTGCGCGCTTTTCCTGTGGGGTCATTGCGGCCTTGGCTTTGGCAGGCGGCGCATTTTGCGCGGTGGTTGAAAAGGACAACAGACACACACTGGCTAATAAAATGCCTGCACCAATTTTAGCAATTTTAGTCATTTCAATTCTCCACGGCGGTAATTTGCCGAATATTATGTTCAAACGTCATTTTTATCAAATCCACTATTCGCACAATCGCTCGGATTTTACATTAATTAAGCATATAGGTTGGCAATCACTATTTCCAATCTTCATTCATTCCGCCCCAATAGCTTTAGCAATCGCACCAGCAAAACTTCTTAGTTCCGCATCGTCGGCGCGTTCGATATTGCCGTGGCCTTTTAACAAAGAATTTTCGAGGCGTGGCACAAGGTGAAAATGCAAATGAAATACTGACTGCCCGCCCGCCGCGCCCGAAAATTGAAACATTGATATTCCATCGGGCTTAAGTGCTTCTTTTATGCCGAGGGCAATTCTTTGCACCCGCGCCATATACTCACCCAATTTCTCGGTTGGAAAGTCCAAAATAGTGCGTGCTTTTACTTTGGGAACAATTAATACATGGCCGGGCGCTTGGGGGAATACATCCATAAAGGCCAAAACCAAATCGTCCTCAAAAACTTTGTGGCAAGGCAATTCGCCACGTAATATTTTCGCGAAAATATTCTGGTCGTCATATTCGCCATCTAGTCCAGTGTCGGTCATATTAGTCCTCAGATTCATTTTATCTCAAAAATGCCGTCAACTTCAACTGCAAAACCCAATGGCAAATTGGCAACCCCAACGGCCGAACGCGCATGTTTGCCAGCTTCACCAAAAACTTCAACCATTAAGTCAGAGCATCCATTTATAACCATCGGAATTGCGTCAAAATCGCTTAGCACATTGACGAAACCGTTTAATTTAACCACTCGCACCAGCCTATCCAAATCGCCGTCACAAGCCATTTTCAATTGCGCCAATAAATTAAGGCCGCATAAACGCGCCGCGCTTTTGCCTGTTTCAATGTCCAATTCACCCAATTTCCCTTTTATGCCGCCATCAGGTGCCATAGAAACCTGGCCCGAGACATAAATTTGGTTGCCACTGCGCACGAATGGCACATAGCTGGCTACTGGCAAAGGCGGCGAGGGGAGCGTAATCCCCAATTCAATCAAGCGCATTTCAATTTTCGACATTTTTATCCTTCCAATAATGTTTTTGTGGCTTTTGCGACATCATTTTGCCGCATAAGGCTCTCGCCAACCAAAAATCCGCGCGCGCCGCAATTTTGCATTCTTTGCATGTCAGCATGCGTATATATTCCGCTTTCAGCGACCAATAAAGTGTCTTTTGGTAACAATTTAGCGAGGCGTTCGGTAGTTGCTAAATCAATATTAAAACTATGCAAATCGCGATTATTAACACCAATCATTTTGCCGCCAATTTTCAACGCCCGTTCAAGTTCAATTTTATTGTGAACTTCGATAAGCGCGTCCATGCCAAGGTTCTGTGCCGCCAAAAACAATTCCTGCGCCAATTCATCTTCAAGGCATGCCATAATAATAAGAATTGCATCGGCGCCAATCGCTCGGCTTTCAAACATTTGATGCACGTCAATCATGAAATCCTTGCGGATTATTGGCATATTTACGGCTTCGCGCGCGGCAATTAAATCTGCTTCTTGCCCTTGGAAACTTGGGCCATCGGTCAAAACCGAGAGGCAAGTTGCGCCGCCTAAATTGTAGGCCATTGCGAGTTCTGCGGGGTCAAAATCGGTTCTTATTACCCCTTTTGAAGGGCTGGCTTTTTTTATTTCCGCGATAAGTCCGAATTCGCCAATCGGTTTATTCAATAATGCGCGCATAAATCCACGCGGCTTGGGCGCATTTTTTGCTGCTTGTTCAAGCTCGGCGAGGGGCTTTTTGGCTTTCAAAGCACTTACTTCGCCGCTTTTATAGGCGATGATGTCACGCAATATGTCGGGGACGGCGTTCATGAAATTGTGATCGCTTTCAAAGTCTCAAGCGCCTGCATAGCGCACCCTGTATCAATTGACGCCGCCGCAATTTCTGCGCCCATTTTTAGATTATCGGCGTAATCAGCCATAACTAGAGCGCAAGCGGCATTTAGAACCACTGCGTCACGATAAGCACTTTGTTCGCCCTTGAAAACTTCCAACATTGCTGCGGCATTATATACTGCATCGCCGCCTTTGAGCGCCTCAATTGGTGAAAAGGTCAAACCAGCATCTTGTGGTGAAATGGTAAATTGCCGAATATTGCCAGCTTTAAGCTCCACAACTTCGGTTTCGCCGTGCAAGACAGCTTCATCAAAGCCATTTGCGCCATGCACCACCCATGCCGATTGCGAGCCCAAGCCTTGCAAACTTTCGGCCATTGTCACTAATAATTCACGCCGATAAAGCCCCATCAATTGTTTGCTGGCGCCGGTTGGATTGCACATTGGGCCGAGCAAATTAAAAATCGTTCCAAACCCCAATTCACGGCGAATTGGCCCAACATAAGCAAGTTTTGGGTGGTGGCTGGGCGCGAAAAAGAACGCGATATTGGCGTCCTCCAAAGATTTCTTATATATACCTGCGTCAGCACTTAATTTGACGCCCAATTCTTCAAGAACATCGGCAGCGCCGCAAAGTGATGACATTGAGCGATTGCCATGTTTGGCGATTTTTATGCCGCCACCTGCCAAGACAAATGAAGTCGCAGTCGAAATATTCAAACTGTGCGAGCCATCACCGCCAGTGCCGCAAACGTCGATTGTTGGGAAACCAATATCCACGCGCACCATTTGCGCCCGCATTGCCCTCGCACCAGCCATCAGCGCCTCACGGTTCAAACCAATTCGCTCTAACCCCATCAAGAAGCTGCCAATTTGTGCGGGCGTGGCTATTGCGTCCAATATCGCGTCAAAAAACGCCGATAATTCGCCGCTTTCTAATTGAGTGCCGCCAGCAAGTTTCGCAAGGCATAATTTAAGGGCGTTCTCGCTCATGCGATTTGGCCTTTCGCGGCGATTTGCAGGAAATTGCCAATAATTTCATGGCCATATTGCGATGCAATCGATTCTGGGTGGAATTGAACACCAAAAATCGGCCTGGTTTTGTGGCTAATCCCCATTATTTCGCCGTCCGCAGTGGTCGCGTCAATTTGCAAGCAATCGGGCAGAGTTTCAGGCTCAATTGCCAATGAGTGATAACGTGCAATTTCGAACGAGCTAGGAAGCCCGACAAACAGCCCACCACCGCTGTTGCTAATCATTGAAGTTTTGCCATGGGTAATTGCGCGCGCGCCAATGATTTTCCCACCCATTGCTTGCCCGATGGACTGATGTCCCAAGCAGACCCCAAAAATCGGTAAATCTTGAGGCGCTTTTTTTAACAGTTCGAGGCATATGCCTGCTTGGTCAGGATTTTTTGGTCCGGGCGATAAGCAAATCGCGTCAAACCCCATTGCCAATATCTCTGAAGTTGTTTTGACATCATTGCGAATGGTGGTGACATTTGCACCCATTTCTTCAAAATAATGCACTAGATTATAGGTAAAACTATCATAATTATCGATTAAGAGGAGTTTGATAGTCATGGCTCAATCCTCATATCTTTGGGCATCTTTGGCCGCCATTATCAAAGCCATCGCCTTATTTTCGCATTCTTGGTGCTCGCTTAAAGGAACAGAATCCAATACCACGCCAGCGCCTGCTTGGACATGCAGTTTTTTGTCTTTCAAAACCCCAGTCCGCAGCGCAATACACATATCCATATCCATATCACCATTGGCCGAAAAATAACCGACGCCGCCGGCATATATTCCACGATCATGGGGTTCAAGTTCGGCGATAATTTCCATGGCGCGGATTTTTGGCGCGCCCGAAACTGTGCCGGCTGGGAAACCTGCCAATAAAGCGTCAAGCGCGTCAAGTTCGGGTTTTAAAGAACCTTCGACATTCGAGACAATGTGCATAACATGGCTGTAGCGTTCAACTACGAAACTCGAAGTGACCCTTATGCCGCCAATCTTATTGCCATCTTGGTTGCCCGCTTGGTTGCCTTGGCGCACAGATCTTGAAACCCGCCCGACATCATTGCGCCCTAAATCTAACAGCATTAAATGCTCGGCGCGCTCTTTAGGGTCAGCGAGTAGTTCTTCTTCAAATGCGCGGTCTGCGCTTGGGGTCGCGCCGCGCGGTTTGGTGCCAGCAATTGGCCGCACCGTAACAATGCCATCACGTAATCGCACCAAAATTTCAGGGCTCGAACCGATGATTGAAAATCCGTCCATTTGTAGCAAAAACAAAAACGGCGAGGGGTTGGTTCTGCGCAACGCCCGATAAAGTGACATTGGCGATTTTTCAAATTCAATTGTAAATCTTTGGCTTGGGACAACTTGGTAAATATCGCCTGCGCGAATGTAATTTTTGGCAATTTCAACACTTCGCATATATTGCTCTGGCGTATGATTGGCAGTGAAATTGGGGCGCGTGGCCGAAATTTGGTTCTGCGTAGGCGCTTTCATTTCACTTGGTTTATCAAGGACTTCAGAAGCATTCTTAAGACGCGATATTGCTTGTTCATAAGCATCATTTGCGCTTATGCTTGGCTGTGGTCTAATCGGAGTTGCCAGAAGCAATTCTTGCTTCACCCCATCAAAAACAATTACTAATTTGGGTCTTGTAAAAACTGCCAATGGCGCACGAATTGGATCGCGCATTTTGGCTCGTGGCAATTTTTCAAAAAAACCAACCATTTCATATGCCATATAACCATACAGCCCAGCCAAAGGCGGTGGTAAAAAGGCGGGAAAATCCAGTGTGCTTTCACGAATAATCGCCCGAAGTGCATCCAAGGGATTGCCCTCAATCGCAACATAAGCGCCGATTTTGCCATCGTCTGCAATATTGGCGCGCCTTGCACCCGCCTCGGTAACTTCGAATATTAAGTCAGGGTAAGTGGCGACAATTGAATAGCGACCGCGGGTTTCGCCGCCTTCTACGCTTTCGAACAAAGAAGCACCAAAGCGGTTTGCGCCTAATTTGGCAAACGCACTTATTGGCGTTTCGACATCATCAATTCGCCGCACATAGGCCAAACAGCCGCGACCTGCATTGTAAACTGTTTCAACTTCCGCGAGGCTGGTTTCAATTGAAAAGCTATTTGCTGTCATTGCCGATATTCAATTATTTTGATTTTTGCGAACCAACAAGATTTGGTTGGCCTTCTTCGACATCATCACCAAAAGCTTTTCGCATTCTGTCATTATATATTCGCGCGCGGGAGCGATTGCGGGCAATTCTCTCTATGGTTTCAACAATATCTTCTTGGAAACTTTGGCGAACTTGCTCCTCGGCTTGTGCCAAACGCTCGGGCGCTTTGGTCTCATCATCCCTGATAATATTATCGACGCGCACAACTGCATATTCAACACCATTAGCAACGGGCCCAGTAATTATATCGCCCTTTTTTGCGGTGAAAATTGCTTGGCTTAATTCACTTGAACCTTGACCGCGAGCCAATGGTTGTGGCGCTCTGACAACTGGTAAATGGTGTTTCGCACCTGCGGCTTCGAGGCTTGTCGCTTTCGCGTCTGCCAAAATGACTTCGGCGCGGGCTTTTAGGCGATTAGCAGTTTCACGCCGTGTCCATTCGCGGACAATATCGGCGCGCACTTGCGCCAATGGCACTGGCGCCGCGGCATGAATATTATCGGCGCGAATTGCAATATATCCGTCTTGGCCCGCATTTACCAAATCAGTGTTGTCGCCAGCAGATAATTCAAACGCATCGCGCAATGGCTGGGTGGCGCTTGCCAATGCCGCAATTGGTTGACCAGTCGCCAAATCTGCGCCTTGCATAGTTACATTCGCGATTTTTGCGACTTGGAAACCTGCTTTTTGCGCTGCAACTTCAATATTATCGCCTTGCGATAGGGAATCATCAAAAACACTGGTGGCATCGGTCAATAATTGGCCCGCGGCTTCTCGGCGTAATTGCGCGGTGATTGTGACTGATGCAGCTTCAAAATTAGGTGCTTGTGCTGGTTTCGCATTACTTACTTGGAATGCCGCAAATGCCAAACTCCCTTGAACTGACGAAACTGCGCCGGTGTTGGCCGCAAACACCGCTCGCCCAACTGCACTATCGGGAACTTGGTCTTGGCTTACGTCAGTAAATACCAATGGCGCTTGCAAACCAAGTGCAGTGGCAATTGCATTTGGCGCTTCACCAGCGCGCAAACGCGCCGCAGCCAAATCAGCTTTGGCTTTGTCTTGGGCAACGATTTGCACAAAAGTGCGTTTGGCGGGGACAGTTAAATTGGCTTTTTGAGATTCAAATACTTGGCGCACTTGCGCTGGATTCACCGTCGCCTTCTGTTGAAACGCTGCAAGGGTCGCGGTGACAATTGTCAAATCCCGTGCTTCGGGCCGCATTAAACGCTCTCGGTTTTCAGTATAGAACGTGTTTATTTGGGCTTCTGTCGGGGCAGGGGTTGCACCTGCCAAGGTAGCTGGAATGGCTATCATGGTTACGGTTCGCCGTTCGGTCGCAAAAGCAAGAACTTGTGATGAGACCGCAGTTGGGGCGCGGAAACCCGATGTCGCCGCCATTGCCAATAATTGGCGCGCCATATCGTCACGTACTGACTTTTCAAATTCCGCAACACTAAATACATTTTCGCGCAAAGCGGCGGCATAAGCGGCTTCGGAAAAGGCGCGAGTTGCAGGGTCTTGAAAACCCGGAATTTTGGCAATTTCGTCTTTTGCAACGCTATCAGCAATTCTTATACCAAATTTGCTTAAAAGCGCCGCGAATGAGCGCTCGGAAACCATGCGTTCAAGCGTCATATTATCAAGACCTTGCGCTCTCGCTTCTTCGACCGTTACTTCGCGATTTTCTTGTTGCTTCGCGCGTTTCAAAAGACGCTCAAACTCAGCTTTGAATTCAACTGCGCTAATTTTGGTTTTTCCGACAGTTGCGACTGCATCTGTGCTGGTGCGATTCATGACATCGCTTACGCCCCAATTGGTAAAAGCGATAACAAGCAGGAAAATCAATATCATTGCAATGCGCGAGCGCGCCAGTTTCCGAACAAAAGTAAGCATGGTTTATATCCTCAAATCACTCCATAGTTTGGGAAGTGGTTATGAGCAAGCTAAAGGGTGCATGAAAACATGGTTTTTTAACAATCTATGTGGCAATTGTGCATGAAATTTACAAATGAGGTGAGAAATGTCTGGCAAGAAGTTGATAATTGGGAATTGGAAAATGAATGGTGGCATTGGTCATGTTGAACTGGCAAAAGCCATAATTGAAGGCGTGAATGGTGTGAACGCCAAAAACGTCGATGTCGCAATTTGCCCGCCTTTCACGCTTTTGCCTTTAATTGGTCAAGTGGTCGCGCATGGGAAAGTTAGTTTTGGCGCGCAAGATTGCCACACTGCGGCTTCGGGTGCGCATACCGGTGATATTTCCGCCGCTATGATTGCCGAATTTGGCGCAAAATTTGTATTAGTCGGGCATTCAGAGCGCCGCGCCAATCACAATGAAGCCAGTGCGCTAATTGCGCAAAAAGCTAGGGCGGCTTTAGACGCTGGCTTAGTGCCAGTCATTTGCGTTGGCGAAACTGAAGCCGAGCGGCTTAGTGGTGATGCTGTGCCGATTGTTTTGTCGCAAATTGCTGCTTCTTTGCCAATTGACTGCACGCCAGAGCAAATAGTCATCGCTTATGAGCCAGTTTGGGCAATTGGCACCGGCCGCGTTGCCAGCACCCAAGACATAGAAGAAATGCACAAAGCCATTCGCGATAGTCTTAACTCTAAGTTCGCAAATGCGCAAATTATCCCGCTTTTATATGGTGGATCGGTCAATGCAGCTAATGCCGAGCAAATATTAGCGGTTAATAATGTGGACGGGGCATTGGTGGGCGGCGCGAGCTTAAAAGCTCCTGATTTTATGGATATAATAAGCGCAGCGCATTCAATTGTCGGTTAATTAGTTAGATTGCAATTTGCGCTCAAAAAGTAACCTATTTTCAATGAAGTGCGCCTATTTTGAGGGTTTCGAGGAATGCCTCGACTTTTTCAAGGCTGTGTAATTTGGCAAATCGGGATCTCGGCGAAGCACTTGCGGTTATTTATGACCCAATTCGCGGGAATATGTTGACGACCCGTGGGGTGCTGCATGGCATGGGGTTTAGGCGGATTGATGGCATTACTTCAATCACGCAATTGGAGCGCCGCATTAAAGAAAATGACATTGCGGTTTTATTCCTTGAGGCCAGTGAAGATACAAAAAAAGTATCCGACCTTTTGCAAACCATCAGAATGGGTGAAATTAAAGCCAATCCATTTTTGCCAATTATCGCAACTTTATGGGCTGGTAATGGCGAATCTGTCGCGGGGCTTATGAATGCAGGCGCTGATGACGTTCTGCTTAGGCCATTTTCTGTGGTTCGTGCGCAAGAACGAATTGGGGCATTGATTGATAATCGCCGTGGTTTTGTTGTTACTTCAGATTATGTTGGGCCAGATAGGGGTAAACGTTCGGATGACCGCTTGAATGTTGAGGCATTTACAGTGCCCAATGCGCTCCGTGCTGTAGTTACTGGCGAGATAAGCGACCCAGTTATGCAAAGCGAAATTCTCGAAAATGCCAAAAAGCGCATGAATAAAGAGCGCCTTGCAAAACTTGCGCGCCGAATTGCAATGGCCGCCGAAGTCACAATTCAGGCCGATGCAGACGCTAGTGATAGTAAAGGCTTTGTCGTCGATTTATTGGAAACTTCTGCAGAACTTGTGCGCACGTCGCGGCGGATGGGGCTCGAGGAAATTCTCGATATCGCAATGGTTCTAGAAAATGTTGTCGAAAAAACCACGATGGACAAAAATAATCGCGCCGAAAATGCTGATTTGGTGCGGCAATTGGCGTTAGCGATTTTTGTTACCTATGCCACCGATGAAGGCGAAGTTTTCAAAAAAGAACTTGATGAAGTAATGGCAACGGTGCGTTCACGGCTTACTAAAGCTAAAATCCGCGAAGCGAACATGAAGAAATTGGTTACTAAGAATGCAAAAATAAAGCAAAGCGAAATCCAAGGCTTCCTCAACCCACAATCAGATGATTTTGAAGGCATGGTTCTTAACAACCCAGTTAGAAATTTTGCCTGACCCCAAATTGAAAACAGTTTGAGGCTTGAAAAACTGACAGTTTAGGGGCAAATGCGTTTTTTCCGCATTTTGGCCTTGATATTTCTCAAAATGCGCCG
Source organism: Hyphomonadaceae bacterium (assembly GCA_009773395.1). GTDB lineage: Bacteria > Pseudomonadota > Alphaproteobacteria > Caulobacterales > Aquidulcibacteraceae > Pseudaquidulcibacter. The sequence goes on from WRPI01000002.1 coordinate 565,034, forward strand.
ATTGAAAGCTGGTTCGGTTTTACTATGTTCATAATTATTTTGTCTATCCATTTAGTAGTTTGTATTGCCCTTATTGGTTCTGTGCTTATGCAGAAATCCGAAGGCGGCGGTGCATTGGGAATCGGTGGCGGGCCCAGCGGTTTGATGTCAGGTCGATCGGCTGCAAATTTCATGACCCGCACAACTGCAATTTTGGGTACAATTTTCTTTGCAACTAGTATTGGTCTGACGATTTTGTCAGGAAATACAACCAAAGCGCCCGGCTCATTGATGCAGGACAATAGCCTCGTAAATGGCTTGCCAACTAAAGGGATTGACTTATCTGGCACAGCATCGCCTGCCAAAGCAACTCCTAGCAATTCTGTAATTCCAGAATCGTCAGCAGCGCCCGTCATCAATGGCTTAGGCGCGGGGCTAACTGCGCAAGTTCCAGTATTGAAAAAAGATAATACTGTGAATGAAAAGAAATAGGGCTTTCATAAAGCAAGCATTATAGTCTAATACAAAATTCCATGACCCGATACGTTTTTATTACAGGGGGCGTGGTTTCCTCACTTGGCAAAGGCATTGCATCTGCGGCTTTGGGCGCATTATTGCAGGCGCGCGGCTATAAAGTCTGTTTGCGCAAACTTGACCCCTATTTGAATGTCGATCCTGGCACTATGTCGCCCTATCAACATGGCGAAGTGTTTGTAACCGATGATGGCGCTGAAACTGACCTTGATTTGGGCCATTATGAGCGGTTTTCTGGCGTGAGTGCTACCAAGAACGACAATATAACAGCCGGCCGGATTTATCAGGAGATTATCGCAAAGGAGCGTCGTGGCGGCTATCTTGGCGCGACCATTCAAGTGATTCCGCATGTTACCAATGCGATTAAGGATTTTATTCTTAGTGATGCAAATGGCGCTGATTTTGTATTATGTGAAATTGGCGGCACAGTTGGCGACATTGAGGGGCTACCGTTTTTCGAAGCGATACGCCAATTAGGGCAGCAGCTTGATCCACTGCAAGCAATCTATATTCACCTTACCTTGATGCCTTATATTCCGACTGCGGGCGAAATGAAAACCAAGCCGACGCAACACTCGGTCAAAGAACTTCGATCAATCGGGATTCAGCCAAATATTTTGATATGCAGGTGCGATAGGAAAATCCCACAAGAAGAACGCCGCAAATTGGCGCTATTTTGCAATGTGCGGCCTGAAGGTGTCATCGAAGCGCAAGATTCTAAGCATATTTATGAAGTGCCTATGGATTACCATCAACAAGGTTTAGACGTCGAGGTTCTTCGTTGTTTCAATATTAAAGACGCACCAAGCCCTGACCTTACAAAATGGGAAGATATATCGCGCCGCTTACGCAATCCCGACGGTGAAGTCAAAATCGCGGTGGTTGGTAAATATACCGAAATGCAGGATAGCTACAAATCATTGATTGAGGCCCTGCATCATGGCGGGCTTGCCAATGGCGTAAAAGTTGTGATTGATTGGATTGACGCGCGCGCGTTTGACAAGGACAGCGATAGCATCAATGCGACCCTTTTAGGTGTTGATGCTATCCTTGTCCCCGGCGCGTTCGGCGATTCGGGCGCGAGTGGCAAAATTAAAGCCATTGAATTTGCGCGGGTTCATAATGTGCCGTATTTTGGCATTTGTTTTGGTATGCAAATGGCGTGTGTCGAAGCGGCGCGTAATTTGGCTCATATTGAAGGCGCGTCTTCGACCGAATTTGGGCAATGTGAAGCCCCAATTGTCGGTCTTATGACCGAATGGACCAAAGGCAATAGCAAAGAAAGCCGCAGCGATGAAACCGACCTTGGCGGCACAATGCGGCTTGGCGCATATCCCGCGGCTTTGAAAACCAGTTCATTGGCAGCGAATATTTATGGCAGCAACCAAATTTCCGAACGCCATCGCCATCGTTATGAAGTGAATGTGAATTACAAAGAAGTGCTAGAAGCAAATGGCTTGATATTTTCGGGAATGTCACCTGACGGCACATTGCCAGAAATTGTCGAACGCAGTGACCACCCGTGGTTTGTAGCAGTTCAATTCCACCCCGAGCTTAAATCAAGGCCATTCGAACCCCATCCATTATTCAAAGATTTTATTCGTGCAGCTTTGGTGCAATCAAGATTAGTTTGATTTATGCCTTTGCGGCTGATATATTCATAAATATTATTTTTGAATACAGGAGTTGGTAATGGCAAACACAAGTTTAAGCCTTGGCCCTTATTGGGAAAAATTTATCAAACAAGAAGTTAAGTCTGGTCGATATGGTTCGGCCAGTGAAGTGGTTCGCGATGGATTGCGCACCTTAGAATCAAGAGACGGACAGCTACAGCGATTGCGTGATGAATTGGCCGAAGGCGTTGCCCAAGCGAAAGCTGGCATTTTTTCACCGCCTTTCACATCCAATGAAATAATTGCCGATATTGAGCGAAACCTGAATGTTCAAAATTGAAATCACTGCAAAAGCAAGAATTCAATTAACCCAAATCGGTGAATATACCTATTTGAAATGGGGAAAGCGCCAAGCGACAATCTACATTGATGAAATTATGGCGCTGTTTGATTTTCTCGCGCAAAATCCGCAGATTGGACTTTGTCGGGATGAGATATATCAAGGGTTGAGGAGTTTTCCTCATAAATCACACATAATCTATTACCGAATAACTGGCGATATAGTGCAAATTATAGGTGTGCTTCATAAATCCATGGACAGTTTGCATTATTTTTCAGGGCAGCGAGAAAAGATGATTCAAATTAGTAAAGCATCACAAATGAATTGCTAACTCAAAAATTACACCGACTATGCGCTAGCGCCATTGCTTTTCCATAACGCTTTGGCTATTAGCGCGGTTCGAAATCAATAGAAGACGGAATTCCAAAATGGCTGTGCCTAAAAGAAAAACTTCACCCTCCCGCCGTGGCATGCGCCGCGCTCATGATGCTTTGGGTGCAAATTCATATGTTGAAGACAAAAACTCAGGCGAACTTCGCCGCCCACATCATGTTGACCTTAAAACAGGGATGTATCGTGGCCGTCAAGTTCTAAGCGTCAAAGAAGACTAATTTCATTTATTTTGGCGAATTGGTGCGTCGAAATTTTTGCTTTGAAAGCGCCGAAGCGATGTTTCGGCGCTTTTGGTTTGGGCGTTTGAGCGACGATGGAAAATGCCAATATATTTCTTGCTTTGGGTTCAAACCTTGCTTTTCAAGACTTAGCGCCTATCCAAATCCTTCGGGCAGCAATAAAGGAATTGGAAAAAACCGGCCTTAAAATTATCGCTGCTTCGAGCATTTACGCGTCCGAAGCATGGCCCAAAGGCAATGATGCGCCAGCATTTCTAAACATGGTAATCGAGGTTTCAAGCGCAATTAATGATCCCAAATTGCTTTTAAGCTTATTGCACCAGATTGAAGAAAATTTTGGACGTGAGCGCGATAATGAAGAACATTGGGGTTCAAGAACTCTTGATATCGATATTATTGATTTCAAAGAAATGATTCTGGATAAGTTTGACATTGATAGCGGTCCGATTTTGCCCCATCCGCGCGCAATGCTGCGAGACTTTGTTTTGATTCCCTTGCTCGAAATTTGCCCAAATTGGCGACACCCAGAAACTGGAATCACCGCCCAATCATATTTGGACACCCTAAATGCCAATTCGCAGTTGCAAACCAATATGTATGTAGTGAAAGGTTGAGGTTTTAATTGTATTCGCCTATAGGGGCGCAACAATAATTTCCTGCAGGATTAAAATGGCTCGTGTAACTGTCGAGGATTGCGTAGAACGCGTCCAGAATCGCTTTTCTTTAGTATTATTCGCCGCTCATCGTGCGCGCCAAATTTCAGGCGGCGCATCGCTTGCGGTTGATAGAGATCGTGACAAAGACCCGGTGGTCGCCCTTCGTGAAATTGCCGATGTAGCGGTTGAAGCTGATGATTTGCGTGACGGTTTGGTCGCAAGCCTTCGTGAATATCGCCCACATGCGGTTCGTGAAGAAGAAGAATCCGATTTATTGGCGCTTGAGGCTCCAGTTGTTGTTTCTGAAGACGATGTTATGCGCGCTTTGCAACAAGAACAAGAAGCTGTTCGCGACGACCAATATTAAAACTTTTCTGAGAATTAATTCATATCAGCCTTGTGGACTTTATGCATTTCGCTCTAGATGTTTGGCTTGCGCCTAATATTGGTAACGGCGCTGTTAATATCTGATGGAATTGGAAAAGGCGTAATGGCGGAGGGTGGCAAACCCAAATCAAAATCACATGAGAAAGAGTTGGCGCCCGAACTCGTAAACAGCGCTTTGAATACGCCTGTGCCATTGAAACACCCTTCGAAAATTTTGACCCAATCGGAATTACTCGCACTTGTGCGTGCCTATAACCCAAGCATGAATGGTGAATTATTGGGTCAGGCCTTTGAATATGCAACTAAAATGCATGGCTCACAATTGCGCGCGTCGGGCGACCCATATTTCGCGCACCCAGTCGAAGTTGCGGGGATTTTATCGCAATTACGCCTTGATGAGGCGTCGATAATTACAGCCCTTTTGCACGACACAATTGAAGATCCCCCCGCCACTTCTGTGGAAATTTCTAAATTGTTCGGTGAAGATATTGCGAATTTGGTTCAAGGCGTTACCAAATTAACCGAATTGGAAGTCAAGGCCGAACGCACAACCCAAGCCGAAAATTTGCAGAAATTTGTTTTGGCCCTCTCCAAAGACATCAGGGTTTTATTGGTAAAACTTGCCGATCGTTTGCACAACATGCGGACGTTGAATTTCATCAAATCCAAAACCAAGCGCCACCGCATTGCCC
>WRPI01000002.1:569883-616605 GCA_009773395.1 Hyphomonadaceae bacterium
ATTTATGCACCATTGGCGCGGCGAATTGGCGTGAATAGGTTTGCTTCGGAGCTAGAGGATTTGGCTTTTTCGCATTTATATCCTGATGCTTTTACTGCCATCAGCAATCAATTGGTTGAAGTGCGGGCAAAATTTGCTCTGCCAACTGAGCAAGTCACGCGCAAAATTGGCCAAATTCTCGAAAATGCTGGCCTTAATGGTAAAGTAAGCGGCCGCGAAAAACGCGCCTATTCAATTTGGCGTAAATTAGACCGAAAATCAGTATCATTTGCCGATATTTCGGATATTTATGGCTTCCGCATTCTCGTGGATACCAATGAGGATTGCTATTTGGCGATGGCAGCTTTGCACGCCGCATGGTCATATGTTCCTGGGCGTTTCAAAGACTATATTTCAATTCCAAAGCCCAATGGTTATCGCTCTTTGCATACTTCGGTGGTCGGGCCACATGGTCAAAGGGTCGAAATTCAAATTCGCACGGGCCAAATGGATAGGGTTGCTGAATATGGTGTAGCGGCGCATTGGAAATATAAAAACTCCACTTATGGCTATCACCCCGATAACGGTATTTCGTCAGATCCAATGGAAGCATTGCGTGGGATATTTTCAATTCTTGAAGATGGTGGCGATGCTGAGGATTTCTTCGAAAATGCCAAATTGGAAATGTTCTCGGATCAAGTATTTGCGTTCACCCCAAAAGGTGATTTGCACGTATTACCACGCGGCGCGACACCAGTGGATTTTGCATATGCAGTGCATACAAAAATCGGCGACACTATTGTTGGTGCCAAAATAAACGGGACTAATGTGCCGCTACGCACCCCACTTCGAAATGGCGATATTGTGGATATTTCGCGCTCCGATGTGCGCAAACCGCCGCCAAATTGGGAATCCCTGGTTATTACTGGCAAAGCAAGATCAGGCATTCGCAGGCTTTTGCGAGTTAGCGAGCGGCGCGAATTTTTGTCTTTGGGGAAAAGAGTTGCGCGCCATGCCCTTCACCGTCTTGGCCTAAATGCCGATAGCTTAAATTATGAAGCTGCGCTTGAAAGGCTTAAATTCGGTTCAATCGAAGATCTTTATATTTCCATGGGGAAGGGGGCTATTACTGGCACGACGCTTGCCGAAGCATTAGTCCCCGGATATGTGCGCAAAAGTGCTTTGGGCCAAGCGCGAATAGCCATAGACGATGAACATGGCCATGATTTCCTTCGTGGTGATAAACTTGAACCAAGTGCCGCCATTCATTTTATGCCCTGTTGCTCGCCACTTCCTGGTGAGCGCATCGTCGGTATTTTGACCGAAGGCGAAGGTATTCAGGTTCATACAATTGATTGCGATAGGCTGGTGGATCACGAAGCCGATGAAGACACTTGGATAGATTTAGGCTGGAATGATGAAGCCCGCCAACATGGTTTGGCAATTGGTCGGCTTTTGTTAAGTTGCGAAAATGCCAAAGGCGTATTGGCCGACGTGGGGCGGGTTATTGCCAATAGCGATGGCAATATTGTAAAGATTATCACTGAAAGCCGTGGTGAGGATTTTATTGACTTTATTGTCGATATTGAAGTCGCTGATTCTACGCACATCAATGTAATTGCTGCATCTTTGCGCTCTTTGCCAGCGATAGTCGATGTAAGCCGATTAAGGGGATAGGAAATGACCAATGACGAAGTAATGGATATTTTTCGGGGCTGTGAAGCGCTTTTGGAAGGCCATTTCATATTGTCATCGGGGCGGCATTCGCGGCAATTCTTGCAAAAAGCATTTGTGTTTTCCGACCCCAAAGCCACTGAAAAATTGTGCAAAGCATTGGCGCAAAAAATTGAAACAGCCTTCGGTAAAATTGATTATGTTATTTCACCTGCAATTGGCGCAATTATCCCCGGTTATGAAACTGCAAGGCATTTGGGCGCAAAAGCCGTCTATGTCGAGCGCGAAAATGGTGAGTTCAAATTGCGCCGTGGATTCACCATTCCCGCCACCGCCAATGTAGTTGTAATTGAGGATATTGTCTCAACTGGCCTCTCAATTCGTGAAACATTGGATGCCATAAAAGACATACCAATGAACCTCAAAGGCGCGGCAGTTTTAATTGATAGAACGGCTGGCAAATCAACGATTGGCGTTACATTATTGTCTTTGGCGGCGTTCGAAATTGAAAGTTTCGCCCCCGATGCAATTCCCGCTGATTTGGCGCATATTCCTGCTATAAAACCCGGTAGCCGAGCATTATCACAATGAACAAGGATTATTTGAAATTAGGCGTCAATATTGACCATGTTGCGACTTTGCGTAACGCAAGGGGTGGAAAATACCCCGATGTTTTGCGTGCTGCCAAATTTGTCAAAGAGCTTGGCGCAGACCGCGTAACAATCCATCTACGGGAAGATAGGCGGCACATTATGGATCAAGACGTTCATAATATTTGCGAATGGGGCGGCTTGGCTGTCAATTTTGAAATTGCCGCAACCGATGAAATGCTGGCGATTGGCCTTAAATATAAGCCTGACACGATTTTGATTGTGCCAGAAAACCGCATGGAACGCACAACCGAAGGCGGCCTAAATGTCATTGCTAAAAAGGACGTGATTGGCGCGATGATTAGGGAGTTCAAAAAAGCCCAAAGCAAAGTCAGCCTGTTTATCGAAGCCGACGAAGCGCAAATCAAGATGGCGGCAAGCATTGGCGCGCATTCAATTGAAATTCACACAGGCGAATATTGCGATGCTATAACCGATGGCAACCAAGTCAAAGCCGACAAATGCCTTGAAAAAATTCAAAATGGCGCAAAATTGGGTAAATCACTCGGTCTTGAAATCCATGCTGGCCATGGTATCACTTATGAAAGCGTAACCCCTATTGCGAGCATTCCCGAAATTACCGAGCTTAATATCGGCCATTTTTTGGTGGCCGAAGCGTTATTTGTTGGCCTTGCGCAATCAATTGGTGAAATGCGCCGCCTCATGGATTTGGCAAGAGCATGATTATCGGCATTGGCTCTGATTTGTGCGTAATTTCGCGCATTGAAAAGACTTTGCAAAGATTTGGTGAGCGTTTTGAGCAAAGATGCTTTACACTCCAAGAGCGCAAACGAGCAAATCACAGGCCAATCCACAAAGCCGCGACCTATGCCAAAAGATTTGCCGCAAAAGAAGCAATGTCAAAAGCCTTGGGGACGGGAATGCGGCACGGCGTTGCTTGGCGTGATATTGGTGTAGTCAATTTGCCATCGGGGCAACCAAGCATTGAGCTGACAGGCGCAAGCCTTGAGGTTTTGATGCGAAAAATGCCCAAAAACCATGTTCCTTACATATTTCTAACTATGACAGACGATAATCCATATGCTATGGCGTTTGTAATTATTGAAGCACGACCCACGGAAAACAAATAAATATGCCCGAAAATACTAATTCAGAAGAAATCATTGAAATTCAAACCAGCGCAATGCCACCAAAAGAAGAAGAGTCTTTTTGGGAAATCCTCAAAACGATATTAATTGCACTGGCAATTGCGTTAGTATTGCGGATATTCGTTTTTCAACCTTTTAATATCCCTTCAGAATCGATGCGTCCGGGCCTCTTGGTGGGTGATTATTTATTTGTTTCTAAATGGGATTATGGCTACAGCCGCGCTTCAATTCCGTTTGAGCCGCCAATTATCAAAAATCGTATTTTATCGCAGCCATTGAGGCGCGGTGATGTTGTGGTGTTCAAACACCCAAGTGATAGTAAAACTGACTATATTAAGCGCGTGATTGGCTTGCCTGGGGACAGGATTCAAGTTGTTGGAGGGCAAGTCGTTATCAACGGAACACCAGTGCCAAGGGTGGCATTGTCGCCCAGCATGATTACCGATAATTTTGGTAATACCATGAGCACTAATCGTTGGCAGGAAACTTTGCCCAACGGCAAAACTTATATGGTTTATGATTTTTTTGAAGCCGCACCAAAAGACAATACCGATATCTATGTGGTTCCTGTTGGCAATTATTTCATGATGGGCGATAACCGCGATAATTCCACCGATAGCAGATTTAACCCAAGGACCGAAAACGGCGTCGGCTATGTGCCAGAAGCCAATATTGTCGGCAAAGCGCGAATTGTTCTGTTATCATGGGATGAGCGCGCCAGAATCCACAAACCTTGGACTTGGTTCACTGCTTTGAGATATGACCGCCTTGCGCATGCTATCAATTAAATTGGCGCTTCAAGTCAATAAAATGGGCGATTTATGGTTATGAAAAAAAAACCAGACCTTTGCCCACCACATTTGATATTGGAGCTTGAAAAGCGTATCTCTTATGTTTTCAAAGACAAAAAACATATTGGCACAGCTTTGCTTCATAAAAGCGCAGGTGATGGTATTGCAAATCACAATAATAATGAGCGTTTGGAATGGCTTGGCGATAGAGTCTTAGGGCTTTTGGCCGCACAATATTTGTTTGACTTGGATATCAAGTCCGATGAAGGGCATTTGACCAAAGCTTTCAACCAAATCGTCAATGGTGGGAATTGTGCGGTCGCGACCCAAAATTTGGGGATTGACAGCCTCATAGTGACTTCAAAAAGCATTCAGTTGGATCCAAATTCGGCGAAAAGCGTGCATGGTGACGCATTTGAAGCAATAATTGGCGCGCTTTATCTTGATGGCGGCCTTGAAGCATGTGCTGGGCTATTTGAAGCAGCCTTGGCAGCGTCGAAAACTACGGCCAGCGCATCGGTTAATTACAAAAGCCTGTTGCAAGAATGGGCGCAAAAACGCGGCCTGCCACCGCCAATTTACACGGTCATGAGCCGTGAGGGGCCAGATCATGCCCCTGATTTTTTGGTAGAAGTGGACGTAAATAGCAATAAAGCATCTGCCCGTGGCCGGTCAAAACAAATCGCGGAACGCGCCGCAGCCCAAGAATTATACGAAATTGTGAGCCAAAATGAAAAATGAAGCTGAAAACCCGTCTGACGAAAAAAAATGCGGTTTTGTAGCCATAATTGGCGCGCCAAACGCTGGCAAATCGACTTTGGTCAATAATCTCATCGGGCAAAAAATTTCAATTGTTACTTCTAAAGTGCAGACAACCCGCTTCCCAGTGCGCGGCATTTTTATGCATGACCAGGCCCAAATAATATTGATAGATACTCCCGGCATTTTCGCGCCCAAAGAGCGTTTGGGGCGGGCGATGGTCGCTTCGGCCTGGGGCGGGGCAACTGACGCCGATTTATTGGTTCATGTGGTTGACGCGCCTTCAATTAGCCGTGTGCTTAAATCCACGCCGCAAAAAGGCGATAAATTGAATTTTGAAGACGTTGAGCGGGTGCATGAGGGCTTGAAAAATTACAAAGGCAATGTGATTTTGGCACTCAATAAAGTCGATTTAATTGATAAGCCTGAACTGTTTGAACTCGCCAAAAATATGTTTGATTTGGGTTTCTATAAAGAAGTTGTGATGATTTCAGCATTAAATGGCAGTGGTCTTGCGCAAATGAAAACCAAAATTGCCCAATATATGCCGATTGGCCCATGGCATTACCCTGAAGATCAAGTTGCGGACTTGCCATTGCGAATGATGGCCTCAGAAATTACCCGCGAAAAAGTGTTTTTGCGACTGCACGAAGAATTGCCATATCTTTCAAGCGTTGAAACCGAAAATTGGAAAAATAATCCTGACGGCAGTGTTAGGATAGACCAAACACTCTATGTCGGTCGAGAGGGCCATAAAGCCATTGCAATTGGCAAAGGCGGCGAAACCCTGAAATGGATTTCTATGAATGCGCGCAAAGAAATGTGCGAAAGTTTTGAGCGCGAAGTGCATTTATTTCTGCACGTCAAAGTGCGCGAAAATTGGATGGGCGACCCGCGCCATTACAATGAACGTGGGTTAGACTTTAACGCTTGATCGGGTAAAAAATGCAAGCATGGGAAAGCGACGCGATAACACTTTTCGCCCGTAAACATTCGGAAAATGATGCTATTCTCGAAGTTTTCTCAAAATCTCACGGGCGAATTTCCGCCTATGTTTTTGGTGGCACTGGCAGTAAAAAGCGCGCATTTCTAGAACCCGGTCAAATTATCAATGTCGCTTGGGAAACAAAATCACCAAATTATATGGGAACATTCACGCGGCTTGAAACCGTGGTTCCAATAAGCACAATAATGCACGATGCTGCCGCACTTTGTGCGATTAAATGCGCCTGTGAGCTTATGCACGAAGTTCTACCTGCCGAAATGGCAATTGAACCATTATATGATGCCACCCAAATTTTGATTGAAAGCCTGACCCATGATGCAAATTGGCCCGCAATTTATGTGCGTTGGGAAGCTGGGCTTTTAACCCATACAGGTTTTGGGCTGGATTTAACCGAATGCGCTTTAACTGGGGTTAAAGATGACCTGGCTTGGGTCTCCCCGAAAACTGGTCGTGCCGCGTGCAAAGCCGCTGGTGAGCCATTCAAAGACAAATTGCTGGCGCTGCCACAATTCTTGATTGACGCAAACACAGTCATCGAAAAAGGCGATATTGCTGATGGTTTGGCTTTAACTGGTTGGTTTTTGGAACGCGATGTATTGGGGCAGGGCCACTTAAACATGCCTGAAACTCGCGCGCGGCTTATTTACGCGCTCGGTCGGGCCGATAAATTATAGATAAAGCTAAGCCGCCAATGATTTCACATCGTCAAACAAAGTAGTTTGGTTGCGTCCATGATTTTTGGAGTGATAAAGCGCTTTATCGGCGCGAGCCACTAAATCCGATTGCTTTTCGGAACTATTATATTCAGCAACCCCAAGCGAAACCGCGATTTGCCCTAAATCTTCTTTTGAAGAACGACGGATTAGTTTCTTATTGGCAACTGTATTGCGAATTTTTTCGGCCAGTGCTTTGGCTTTACGAGCGTCCATATCAGGGGCGATAAGTGCAAATTCTTCACCGCCAATCCTCGCAACAAGGGCATTTCGCGGCATCTCGCGCTGCATAACGCCCGCGACAAAGCAAATTACCTGATCCCCAGTTTGATGACCCCAAGTGTCATTCACACGTTTGAAATGGTCAATATCAGCCAAGATAATCGAAAGCGGCTTACGGGTTTTCTTGGCTTTTTCGGTTTGATCTTGCATGAATACTTCAAAAGTCTTGCGATTAGCGACGCCAGTGAGCGCGTCAGTTGCGGCTTCGGTGCGAACTTGCTCCAATTCCATTCGCAAAGCTTCTATTTCATTGCGCGACTGCACCAAGCGAACTTCAAGCGCTTTGGAATTATCTTCCATATCTTCTGTCGCCACCGACAATGTGCCCACAATGGATTTTATTTGGCTTGGTTGCTCGGCACTATCTAGTTCAACCCTTGCTGCAGCCAATTGAATGCCGAAGTTTCTGGTCTTTTCCTCAACAGTTTCGATGTCGTTCATTATGTCACGGATTTCATTGGCAACTGATGAACCAGCATTGATGATTTTTTCCGAAAGCGCCTCACGCTCAATATATCGCTCATACAGGCTATAGCAGGCATGTTCGTCTATGTGTTTGTCTTTGCTTATTAAATTATCCAAGTCCAATTTCAAATTGGCGTTGGATTCAGTGTAATATGCCAACCAAACCGCATAGTTTTTTTCTTCTGGTTTTATCCCATATTTTTGCATTGCTTCGACTGCGCTGCGAGCAGGTTGCCAGCTATCGAATACTTTTGATTGATTTTTCACTGAGGGCCTCGTAATGATTCTTATATGTTTTGATATTTCTAGACCAAACTAGTAGCGATAAAGTAAACAAGTTTCGCTTTTTTTGGGTTTTGAGTATGTTTTGACACAAAGTGAGGAAAAACCATGCAAACAGCGTTTAATGCCCAAAAATCAGCAATGGACCGGGAGCCATTACCATTTATTGCTAAGCGGATTTCATTGATAGATGATTGCATCGCGCTGTTAATTAAACATCAGGACGAAATTTGTGAAGCTATTGCCCAGGATTTTTCTGCAAGGCCCAAAGAAGTTTCATTATTTGCCGATGTTGCCGCCGCAATTGGCAGTTTGAAATACGCCAAAGCCAATATCCACAAATGGACCAAAGTCCAAAACCGCCCAACTACGCCTAGATTATTGTCCTTCCTTGGTGCCAAAGCCCAAGTTCGCTATCAGCCAAAAGGAATTGTTGGGGTGATAAGCCCGTGGAACTTCCCGATTTTCCTAACATTTGGGCCATTGGGGCAGATTTTGGCTGCGGGAAATCGGGTGATGATTAAGCCATCGGAATATACGCCGCATACTTCGGCGCTCATTAAGCGAATGATTGAGAGCAAATTTGCAATTGAAGATATTGCCGTTGTGACTGGCGATTCCTCAGTTGGCGCGGAATTTGCGCAATTGCCGTTTGACCATTTATTGTTCACAGGCGGAACCGCAGTTGGCCGTCACATAATGGCGGCTGCGGCCAAAAATCTTGTGCCAGTGACTTTGGAACTTGGCGGTAAAAGCCCGACCATTATTTCTAAAACCGCGAATATTAGGGCCGCTGCAAAACGCATCATGGCAGGCAAATTATTGAATGCAGGGCAAATATGTTTGGCTCCCGATTATGTTTTTGTGCCGCAAGAAAAATTGGCCGAATTGACCAGTGAAATTAAAATCGCAGTTGGTGAAATGTTCCCTAAAATCATTGCTAATCAAGATTACACGGCAATTGTCAACGAGCGCCATTTCGCAAGGCTTAGTGCCTATATTGATGAGGCAAAATCGAAAAATGCCGAAATCATAGAAATAAACCCAGATGATGAGGATTTTAGCAAGCAAAATGGCCGAAAATTCCCGCCGACTTTGATAATAAATCCCGATGAAGACTTGAAAGTCATGCAGGATGAGATTTTTGGCCCGATTTTGCCCATAAAAACATACAATAATATTGGCGAAGTCATTGGGTATGTAAACGCGCACGAGCGGCCCTTGGCGCTTTATTTTTTTGGTGAAGACGAAAGTGAGCAAGAACAAGTAATTAATTCAACTAATTCCGGCGGTGTAACAATAAACGACGTGTTGTTCCATATTGCGATGGAAGAAATGCCATTTGGCGGGGTCGGAGCGTCTGGTTTTGGGGCATATCACGGCATTGAAGGCTTCCGCGAGTTTAGCCATGCCAGGTCAATATACAAACAGCTAAAAAGCGATATCGGCCCACTAAAAACCATTCGTCCGCCTTATGGTAAGGCAATAATGGCATATTTGAAAACACAGATTAAGGCTTAATTACAGCCCATGACTATTTTCAACTTGCGCGATGCTTCGAAAACCTGCTTAATTAAATAATGGTTAGAAAACGGAGCTGCTAATGAGCGAAGAAACAAATGAAACTAGTGCTTTGAGTCAAGATAAACCAAGCACGGATACTAGCGAAAACTTGGTTTTTGGCCACAAAATTAGTGGCGGCGATTTTGTCGGTCTGGGTTTCATAAATACGCTTTTAGGAATAGTGACACTGACACTATACCGTTTTTGGGCACGGACGAATGTAAGAAAGCAAATTTGGCGCTCGGTTTATATGAATAATGAACCGTTTGAATACACAGGAACGGGTGGTGAGCTTTTTAAGGGATTCCTAATCGCAACTGCCGTTATTACAGTGCCGTATTTAATAATAATTTTTAGCGCGCAAATGATGCCACCGCTCATTGGTGGAATAATTATTTTTGCATTTGTGCTTTTCATTTATCTGATAATTGGCGCGGCGATTTGGCTCGCATTTCGTTATCTTGCGAGCCGGACAGTTTGGCGCGGAATAAGATTTTCACTCAAAGGCCACCCAAAAGATTTCTCTTTAATGTATTTCGGTCAACTGATGTTAAACCTCATAACTATTGGTTGGTGGTCTCCCAAAATGGAAATAACAATTGCCAAATGGCTTTGGGGCGAGATGTATTACGGCGATTTGCCTTTTAACTTTGACGAACAGCGCGCCAAAGACGCAAAACTATATCCACTATTTGCGCTTGGTTGGGCCATTCTAATCATTGGCGAAATTACCTTAGTTTCTTTATTTGCTGCCGATTTTATGGCGTTTGAAAGCTCCATGAAATCTGGTAACCCCGAGGATATAATGCACGGTCTCAACCTTATTGGCCTTATTTATCTTTCATTATTCGGGTTTTTGGCTTTGGTTTTAATCGCCTTCATGCCCTATCGTGCTGCGATGATGCGCGCTATTGCGAGCTGTATTAGCCTTGATGGTGCAACTTTCAGGCTTGAAGTGACTTGGCTGCAATTATTAGGGCTCTGGTTTGTGAATACCTTAATTCTAGTTTTCTCATTCGGAATACTTGCCCCAGTAGCGCAAGCGCGGGCGGCGCGGTTCATAATCGAGCATCTCAAAGCTGATGGTCAAGTAAATTTTGCCATGGCCGAACAAGGCGAAGCAGGGCCCAATCAAGCCGAAGGTTTGTCAGATGCGTTTGATATTGGTATTATCTAAAGTCACATGACTTGCCAATTTAACGATGGAAAGACGGCTAGATCCGTTGCGGTTTCGCCCGAAATAAACAGTGATGGTCTTTCTTTCGTGACTGGCGAAAATCGCTATATTTGGAATTTCGATAAACTCCTATTGATAGATCGCCTCCATAGAAAACTTAGCTATAAAGATGACTTGGATGCGAGGTTAGTTCTCGATGAGGACATTTTCTCAAACTTGCAAATCCATGCGCCTCACCTTAGCGCTAGAGCCGAGCGCGCAAAATCCTTGTCGCTAATCGCAAAACTCGCGGCGTCTGGTGTTGCAATATCGGCAATTGTGTTTTTTGGAGTGCCAATTGCGGCAGGGCCATTGGCAAGAATGACGCCACCAAGTTTTGAATTGCAATTATCTGAATCGGTGGAATCGCAATTGGATGTGGGAATGGATTTTTGTTATATTGACCCACAATCCGAGGCGATTCTTCAAGGTCTTGCCAACCGAATATCAAATAATGCAAATCTAAATTTTCCGATAAAAGTTGGTGTCATTGACATGTCGATGCCCAATGCTTTTGCCATGCCCGCTGGGAAAATTTGGTTTACTAGCGGTCTTTTTCAATATGCCAAAAACGGCAATGAAATCGCCGCGGTTTTGGCGCATGAAATTGCCCATGTCGAAAATCGTGACGTGCTGGTATCGATTTATCGCGCCATGGGGTTTGGCATTATTTTAGATGCAGTAGTCGGCGGTGGCAGCGGCGCGGGCCAACAATTGGTGTTATGGGGCGCAAATCTAACTGATTTGAAAAATTCACGTGAAGTCGAAGCACGTTCAGATCGCCGCGGATTGGAGTTGTTGGAAAAGGCCAATATTGCTTCAACTGGCATGGCCGTTTTTTTTGAAAGACTCGAAAAATTAGAAAAAGCCATGGGTCTTGGCGATTGGGCGGTTTTTTTATCTTCCCACCCCAATAGCGGAAAACGCGCGGCGGAAGCAAAAAGCCTCGCAAAAACTGGCGAAAACGCAATCAGTGCCGCTGATTTTGAACAGCTAAAGAAAATCTGCAATTAACTGCAAAGTCGATTAGCTAGCGTCTAGTCCATGCTCTCCGAAATCTTAGTTTTTGGTTTGCGGGCAGGGCGTTTCTTTTTCACTATAGTTGTTTCGATTTCGACCATCTCAACCACGACTGGCGGTGCCTCATCATCAATCGGCAAAACTGCTTTGATAAACATAAAAGCTGGCGCATCACTACCAAACCCAAACACATTATCTTCAATTTGTGGCTGGCTAGGCTTGTTTGCAGCTTTAGCTTTTGCAAATTTTGGTTTGTGAACTGGCTTTTCTTTCGCGGGGCTCGGCTCGGCTATCGTGGCTTCTTGCGGTTTGGCAATTGCCTTCTCATGAATTTTGCCGCTTCTATCATATTCACGCTTAGGCGCTGATTTATGCGCTGGCCGTTCGGGCCGCGCGCGCGTCGCTTGCGTTGGCTCCGACGATTGGCCCACATCAAGCTCCAAAATCGGGATTGAGTTCTTTATCAAAGCTTCAACCGCGACCAAATGCTTTTCATCAATCGGCGTTGCAATCATAAAAGTCTTGCCAGCGCGGCCCGCACGCCCAGTTCGCCCGATGCGGTGCACATAATCTTCGGAATGTGAAGGCACATCGAAATTGAAAACATGGCTTACATCTGGCACGTCAAGCCCGCGCGCGGCAACGTCTGAAGCCACCAAAATCTTCAAATCACCTGCACGAAACCTATCCAAAGTCGCGGTGCGTTGCGCTTGTTGTAAGTCGCCATGAATTGGCGCGGCTTCAAAGCCGTGCTTATGCAGCGACTTGGCGACAATATCGACATCGCGTTTACGATTGCAAAAAATAATGCCGTTTTTGATTTCTGGCATTTCATGTTCAATAATATTGCGTAAAATCGCGCGCTTATTGCTCGCGTCATTATATGGGCATTTAACCAAAAACTGCTCAATATTAGTGGCGGTTTGATTGGGGCGGGCAACTTCAATGCGGGTTGGGTTGTGCAAAAACTGCCCTGATAAAGTTTCAATTTCAGGCGGCATGGTGGCCGAGAAAAACAAAGTTTGCCGTGTGAATGGCGTCAATTTCACGATTTTTTCAATATCAGGAATAAAGCCCATATCAAGCATTCTATCGGCTTCATCAATCACCAATAATTGTACGCCCGACATTAAAATCTTGCCGCGTTCAAATTGATCCAACAGCCTACCGGGGGTTGCAATCAACACATCGACACCGCGCATCAATGCAGCGTCCTGATCGCCAAAAGCCACGCCGCCAATTAAAAGCGCCATGCTTAATTTGTGGTTTTTGCCATATTTTTCAAAATTCTCGGCCACTTGCGCCGCAAGTTCGCGGGTTGGCTCCAAAATAATCGTGCGCGGCATACGCGCTTTGGCGCGGCCTTGCGATAAAATCTCAATTAAAGGCAATACAAATGACGCAGTTTTGCCAGTGCCAGTTTGCGCAATACCCAATATGTCGCGGCCCTTCAAAACTTCGGGGATTGCGCGCCATTGAATTGGGGTTGGGATAGTATAGCCCGCATCATTTACGGCGCTTAAAAGGGTAGGGGACAGCCCCAAATCGTTAAAAGTGACGCCTTCGGGCGTTGCACTTAATGCTTCTGTATTTGGCAAATATTTTTCTCTCATTCAATTTTCGCTTGTGCAGTGCAGCAATCAATTGGCAAAGTCAAGGATTCTTAGGGCGCTTGGCAATTTTAGCACGCGAGTGTGGGAATTGTGGCACAAGGCTAGCCATAATAATTCTAAATTACGTCGATTTTTGGTCACAATTCCATATTAGCAATGCGGTAAATGGAAAAAACCATAGCAATTCACGCCGTGGAAATCGGCGCAATTGCAACCAAACCAAGTGGAGAGAGAAATGGAAATCACACGACGCGGATTGGCCCAAGGTGCAACTGCCTTGGCACTTTCATCAAGTTTTGGCATAAATAATGCTAGCGCACAAAGCTATGTGGCGGCAAATGCTTTGAGTTGGTCCGATTTTGATAGGCGGGCGGTTTCGGGAATTTTGAACCAAGCTGATGCAGTTGCCATTCCTAGTTATCGTTTGGGTTTTGTTGTGCGCAATGGCATCAATGCCATCACAACTGGTGGCCGCGCATCGTCACAAACTGATGTCGAATTGGGTGGGCTTGACCTTGCAATTGCCCGTTCGATTGCAGACGAAGCAATGGCGGATTTCATCGTGCAAGTTCGCGCAACTGGTCGCAGAATTATTGGGGCGGAAGAAGTTAAGGCTTCGCCTTCCTACCGCGAATTGAAGTTGGCACCAATTCCGTGGACGGGACGCTTGCCAACCGATGCCCGCACCATGGCGTATGTCGCCCCAAATAATCACGATCTTTTCTTTATAAATCTTGATATGCCAAATGACCAAGGCGCATTTGGGCTTACAAACCCACGCGCATTCAATAAAATTTGCACCGCACTTGGCGCGATTGCTGCAACACCAACACTCGTGATTGATTTTGCTGAATTAGCTCGTTCAGGCGGCGGTGCTTTTGCTGGTCATGCAAGCACTTCGGCAAGACCGGGATTGTTTATTTCTGAGTTATTATCGGGCGGTTTATTTCACTTTGGCCGCAATGCCATGGTGGGTGGTGGCAACCGCAGCGGCTTACAAAAGCGGGTTCGCCTCGGCGATGCGGGGCAAATGATTGAAACACGAAACCGCAACAATGCCGCCGAAGTCGCATGGTGGAACTCATCTGCCGCCATGGGAGTGCAGGGGCCAGGTTCAGGCCCTAATGGCTATGTTATGGCAGGTTATCGTTATCAAGTTGACCCAGCAGCATTTCGGGCCTTAGTCCTCGCTGGTGCACGCGCCTTGAACCGCGCAATCGCCCAAGGGCTTGCAGAAAATCGCCCGAGGTAAATGTTGGTTGGTTCAAGGATTTATACTCAGTTTAAAAAATGTGCCAAGAATAATCAAAAACGACGCTTATTGATAAATATATTTGCGCAATCGCAAATATATCTCCACTTTCGTGCGCTCGCTTTGCTGCGCGTCCAAAACGCAATGCGTTTTGTGATTATTCTTGTCCGTTTAATACCAAAAGCCTGAGTGAAGCGCGAAGCGCTGAGGGTGGGCTTTTGAATTCCTATACATCCAATTCCTCTGCATATTTCGCATTCTGTGTTATCCAATTATAGCGTAGTTCCGCTTTTTTGCCCATCAAAGTCTCAACCAAATCCTCTATCAGTGGCAAATCGCCATCTGGGATTATCACCCTTGCCAATGTGCGGGTTTCGGGGTTCATTGTGGTTTCTTTGAGTTGGGCGGGCATCATTTCACCGAGGCCCTTAAAGCGGCCAATTTCGACCTTGGCATTGGCACGGAAGGCGGTTTTCAAAAGCTCATCTTTGTGGGCATCATCACGCGCATATACACTTTTGGCGCCGTGGCTAAGCCGATAAAGCGGCGGCAGTGCCATATAAAGCCGCCCTGCATGCACCAATTGCGGCATTGAACGGAAGAAAAAAGTCGCCAAAAGCGCGGCAATATGTGCGCCGTCAACATCGGCATCGGTCATGATGATTATTCGCTCATAACGCAAATCTTTCAAAACGAATTTGGATCCAATTGAAACCCCCAGCGCGAGTGCCAAATCGGAAAGTTCGATATTGCCCGCGAGTTTTTCACCGCCCGCAGATGCCACGTTCAAAATCTTACCGCGCAAAGGCAAAATGGCTTGGGTTTGGCGATTACGCGCTTGTTTGGCACTACCGCCCGCACTATCACCTTCAACGATGAATAGCTCGGTTCCTTCCGCGTCTTGGCGTGAACAATCGGCGAGTTTGCCTGGTAAGCGCAATTTGCGGGTAGCAGATTGGCGCGAAACTTCTTTTTCTTTGCGGCGTTTAAGGCGCTCATCAGCTTTTTGAATGGTCCAATCGAGCAATGTTCGCGCATCTCTGGGTGATGCTGCAAGCCAATGGTCAAACCTATCACGCACGGCGGCTTCGACAATGCGGGCCGCTTCGGGTGAGGATAGCCTATCTTTGGTCTGTCCGACAAATTCGGGTTCGCGAATGAAAACCGAAATAAGGCCAGCCGCAGATTCAAAAACATCTTCGGCAGTTATTATCGCCGCTTTTTTATCGTTCACTAATTCGCCATAAGCGCGCAGGGCCTTGGTTATTGCCGCGCGGAAGCCAGCCTCGTGAGTGCCGCCTTCATGGGTAGGAATAGTGTTGCAATAGCTGCGCATGAAACCATCAACATCGCCAAAACCGCGTATCCCCCAATGGATTGCCCATTCCACTGTGCCGTGGCCCTTGTCCTTATCGGTGCGGCCCGCAAATGGGGCGGGGGTGACAGTGGGCGCATTGGCGGTTGCGGTTGCCAAATAATCGGCAAGGCCACCGGGGAAGCATAAAACTTCTTCGCTGGGGGTATTAGAGCCAGCTTTTATCCGTTCGGGCGCGCATTTGAAGCGAATTTCAACGCCCGCAAATAAATAGGCTTTGGAGCGCGACATTGAATAAAGCCGCGCGGGGTCAAAATGTAAATTTTCGCCAAATATTTCAGGATCGGGGTGGAAACGCACCAAAGTGCCACGGCGATTTTGCACTGCGCCCAAATCCCGAAGCGGAGTTTGCGCGATGCCGCGTGAAAAAGTCATCGCATAGAGCTTGCGATCCCGCGCGACTTCGACTTCGAGCAAATCTGATAGTGCATTAACGACCGAAACCCCAACCCCGTGCAAACCGCCCGAAGTTTGATAGGTTTTATCGGAAAATTTCCCGCCAGCATGAAGCACGGTAAGGACAACTTCCAGCGCCGATTTGTCTTTATATTTGGGATGGGCGTCAATTGGAATACCGCGCCCATTATCGGTAACAACCAATGAACCATCAGCTTCTAATGTTACTTCAATGCGGGTGGCAAACCCGGCCACAGCCTCGTCCATCGCATTATCAAGGACTTCGGCGAAAAGGTGGTGTAATGCGCGGCTATCAGTGCCGCCAATATACATGCCGGGGCGCTTACGGACAGGTTCAAGCCCTTCGAGCACTTCAATTGATGAAGCTGAATAATTTTGGGTTTCCACCGAGGTTGTAGGCGCGACTTTGCTTGCCGCCTTTTGTGGCTGCACAGGAAGGTCATCACCAAATAGATTTTGGGCAGGATTTGCCATTTATTCCTCAAAAAAATTTCAATGTGCTTTTACAAGCAGGCGCTTTGCTTCGTGCGTCAAGTTGGGAATGCCGCAACAACAGGCAATTCTATCTGATTCCCTTTTGTAATCGTAAACTGGCCGCATTTTGATTTGGATTGACGCTGCGGTGGAAACCCTGCTTCACTGACGTTCTACTTATGGAGTTGGGGACGCAATATGTATCTAATAATAGCAGGAGTCTTGATTGTTTTCACTGCTGGGCTTCATTCAATTTTCGGTGAAAAGCGGCTCATAACACCATTATTGGCGTCGGATCTTGAGTTGGTAAAACATGAAGTGAGGCGGCCAGTCATAAGGTTTGCATGGCATATGACCAGCTTATTATGGCTAATACTTGCTTATTTTCTAGTGAAGACTGGCGCGTCGGGCATAAATGGCAATGCTGATTTAGTTGTCATGATTGGCATTTTGCATATTGGCGCGGGCCTTTATGATGGCGTAGTTACAAAATGGAAGCACGTCGGTTGGGCACCGATTACGTTGATTGGCGTTTTTTGTATGCTGGGGGTTTATTTCAACTGAATAATAACCTTGTAGCAATCGCGCAAATCGCTGCAAAACAACGGCATGAGCGATACTACAGACATTGAAATGCCATCCGAACAAGGTGGGCGGATAATTGATGAGCCTTTTGATAGGGCACTTGAGAGCCGCTATTTAATTTATGCGCTTTCAACCATCACAAGCCGTGCGTTGCCCGATGTGCGTGATGGCCTAAAGCCCGTGCAGCGCCGTATTGTGCATGCCATGGGTGAATTGGGGCTTGACGCCGATGCGCGGTTTAAGAAATGCGCGAAAATTGTGGGCGATGTTATGGGTAAGTTTCACCCGCATGGCGATAGCGCGATTTATGACACTATGGTGCGCTTGGCGCAGGATTTTTCGGTTCGCTATCCATTAATTGATGGCCAAGGCAATTTTGGCAATATTGATGGCGATAGTGCCGCCGCATATCGTTATACCGAAGCGCGCCTAACCAATACTGGCACATTGCTGCTTGAAGGCATAGATCAAGATTGCGTTGTATTTCGCCCCACATATTCGGGTGAGGATTTTGAACCCAGTGTCTTGCCAGCAAGTTTCCCAAACCTTTTGGCAAATGGCGCGATGGGGATTGCGGTGGGCATGGCAACATCAATTCCGCCCCATAATGCGATTGAATTGATTGACGCTTGCTTGGCACTTATCGATGATAAAGACTTAAGCATTGAAGCGATTATGGACTATGTGCCGGGGCCAGATTTTCCTACCGGTGGGATAATTATTGAGCCAAGCGAAAGCATTAAAACCGCTTATGAAACTGGTAAAGGCTCAGTGCGTTCACGTGCGCGTTGGCACACCGAAGACTTAGGGCGTGGGCAGTGGCAAATTATTGTTACCGAATTGCCATTTCAAGTGCAAAAATCACGTCTCGTGGAAAAACTCGCGGAATTAATTGAGCTTAAAAAAGCGCCATTTTTGGGCGATGTGCGCGATGAAAGCGCCGAGGATATTAGGCTTGTTTTGGAGCCCAAAACCCGCACCATTGAGGCCGATCAATTAATGGAAAGCCTGTTCCATTTGACCGAACTCGAAAGCCGTTTTTCAATCAATCTCAATGTTTTGGACGCGCATGGCGTGCCAAAATTAATGGGACTGATTGATTGTTTGAAGGCGTTTTTGGAATATAAACGCGAAATTGTAACCAAACGTGCAATTTGGCGGCGGGGCAAAATATTATTGCGGCTAGAAATCCTTGCCGCGCTTTTAATTGCCTTTTTGAATTTGGACGAAATTATCCAAATTATCCGTGAGGAAGACGAACCAAAACAAGTATTGATGGCGCGTTTCGCGCTTAGTGAAGTGCAGGCAAATGCGATTTTGGATACTCGCTTACGCAATTTGCGCAAACTTGAAGAAATGGCGATCGTCAAAGAAGATGGCGAATTGAAAAGAGAATTGGACGGGCTTGATAAATTGCTGGCAAGCCAAAACTTGCTGTGGAAAAAAGTTGGCAAGGAATTGGCCGATACCCGCGAAATATTTGCTAAAGACGAAAAAATGGCAAAGCGCCGATCAACCTTCGCCGATGCGCCGTCTAAAACTCAAGTGCTTTCAAAAGAAGCTTTTATCGTCAAAGAACCAATCACAATAATATTGTCAAAGCGCGGTTGGATACGCGCCATGAAAGGCAAAATTGACGATTTGTCGAGCGTGAAATTCAAAGATGAAGACGAAATGCATCTTAGCTTGCAAGCGCAAACCACGGATAAAATTGTAATTTTCGCAACTGATGGTCGCGCGTTCACGCTGATGGGCGATAAATTACCAACTGGTCGCGGTTTGGGCGAACCTTTGCGGCTTATGGTGGAGTTGGAAGATAGCCACGAAATATTGGCGATGTTTGTCCCATGCGAGGGCAAACAAAGGCTGATATCTTCGCAAAAAGGCTATGGTTTTATTGTCGATGAAAGCGATTTATTGTCACAAAAACGCGGCGGGCGAGTTGTAATGCCTATGGATGCTAAACAAAAGGCCAGTATTTGCGTGGCTGCGCACGGCGAATATGCAGCGATCATTGGCGAAAACCGAAAACTTCTAGTTTTCAAAATTGAGGATTTGCCAATAATGTCGCGTGGCAAGGGCGTGAAATTGCAAAGCTATCGTGATTGCAATTTATTGGATGTCACGACATTCAATGAGACACAGGGCCTAACGTGGCTTGATAGTGCAGGCCGCACCCGTGAAATGCCAGAATGGCGCGATTATGTTGGCAGAAGGGCCAGCGTCGGGAGAATGGTTCCGCGTGGTTTTTCCAAGACTGGGAAGTTTAGTTAGGGTTGGGGCGTAAAGCGATAATACCCCCCAGTCTCACTTCCGCCGCCGCGCTCCGCGCTCTGGCGGACGGGGCGTTCGACAGCCCCCCTAAATTTAGGGGGGCGGCTTTTTCATTGAGCGGCCTTGAGATATTACCACTAAACTCAACCAAAAAATCACAATAAATGTTGCACCAAAAGCAAGCCATTTTGTCGTTGTGAATGCGCTTGCGGCCCGGCCCAATATTTCTGGTTGGGTTGGAAATATTGTCACCAAAAGCGCGACAGTGGAGTTTTCTAATAAATCCAAAACAAACATAGAAATTATGGCGTAAAACGGCCAAGCCGCCATAGCGTGTCGGGTTTTTCGCTTCAATAACGCGATAATCCAGGCAAATTGAAGGCCATAACCAATTGGCCAAATCAAATCGACACTCAATGCAAAGCGGCGATAACCCGCGCGCGCGGCGTCGCTGAAACCAGCCATTGTGGCGGCAGCTTCATCGGCACTATAGGCAAATTTCAAGTCCAAAATATTATTGGCTTGCCCTGGCATCCAATGCGCTAATGACCATGGAATGAGCCAAAGCACGATAAAGCAATTGGCAATTGTCACCGCAATTAAGCGCGGCCCGCTTGCAGTTTTATCAAGCCAATTGGTCAATTTTTGCAATTAGAATACCGCGTTTAGCTTGACCGACATTGGAATGCTGACCCTCGATGAGTTGTTGTTAATTGCCGCTAGGCCAATTGCGCCATAATCAGTGTCCAAACCATCGCGATCGCTGCTGTAACGAACTCCAATTTCTGCGGCCAATTCGGCGTTGCGCGAAATTGTGTATGTCGCGCCAATATCAAATTGGGCGGCATAGACAACGCTATCATCATAAAGCCGCCACATCGCAAGTGAATCGGTTGCGGTATGCAGGTAATTATGACCACCTTTGCTCCAAGCTGCGCCGCCACGAATTGCAAAATAAGGGCGAATTGCTTCGGAAATAAAGCCAGTGCCTAACCAATGACGATAACCCAACTCAACCGCAGTTTCTTGCAAGTCCGACACGCTGCCGAGAAGCCTGGTGTTGCAAGCAAGGGCAACTGACGCAATGCAACCGACATCGATATTATTTTTGCCTGCTGCGCGCATATAAGAAACCGAACCGAAATATTCGGATAGTTCACTTATTGCGTATCGCACTTCAACCGCCGCTTTTGCGCCGGGTTCATACATATCTTTATAGTCGCGACCACGCATCATCAAAACGCCAGTGCCCGACAAATTGGAATTTAGTGTGGCGAGGTTGAGGGCGTTGGAATTGCCAGCATTCATTACTTCACCGCCAACCGCGATATCGGTGCCGATTGATGCACTAAACGACCACGGCGATGACATTTCCTGCGGTTGGGCGGCTTGGGCGGCCGCACTTGTGGAAATTAACAAACCAGCCGCGATTGCAGTATGAAATAAAATGGCCTTTGTGCGCATAATCGTCTCCAACAAACTTTGGGTTTTTCGCATTTTTGAAGCCCAAAAGTCTGTCAACTTTTGTGCAAAATGCTTCATTGGAATCACTCTTGCTGTGATTTGGTTAACAGAAGTTAACTAGCGTAAATATTATGCTGTAAGGCTTTGCCAGCCATTTCGCCCCAAGCCTTCAATCGGCGCAAAGCGCGATTTGTAATGCATGGTTGCGCTATTTTCAATCCAATAGCCAAGATATAAATAACTAAGGCCGATGGCTTTTAGGCGTTCAATTTGATCCAAAATTATGAAAGAGCCGAGGGAATATTCGGGCAAATTTGGGTTGAAGAACGAATAAACCATCGAAGTGCCGTCAATTAGTTCGTCAATCAAACAACAGGCGACAAGCTCATTTTTGCTCCCCATGAAGCAATCCTCTCGCAAGCGATAATCGACCAGCTTGGTGTTATTAGTGCCGTCTTCAATCATCGCAATGAAGCTATCAGCATCAATGCCATACATTGCGCCGTCTTTATGTCGTGCTTCAAGATATGAGCTAAGCAAGGCGAAGCGTTCTTCATTTGCGTCTGGCGAGTTCACAAATCTTTGCAAATGGTGATTCTTGCGCAAAATTCGCCGCCATTGTTTTTTGACTTCAAAGTCTTGCACTGGGATTCGAACCGACACGCATTTTGAACACATATCGCAAGCCGGGCGGTAAAACACGTTTTGTGAACGCCTAAACCCAGCTTCAGTTAATTGACCGATGATGGCGTCCGAATTAAGCTCATCGCGATTTGTGAATATTTTGCGCTCGAGGCGGTCAGGTAAATAAGGGCAGGGCTGCGCATCGGTAATATAAAACCGAATTTGTGGATCCACTGCCACAGGTGCAAAATTACCAAATTCGCTATTGGACATAATTCTTATTAGTAACTTAAATCGCGAAGTTTTGCAATTATAGTGCTTGATCGGGAATTGGCGGTGCAGTGCGCTTCAATACAATTGAAATCCGTCGATTAGCTGCTTGGTATGGATCATCCGGGAATAAAGGGTCAGAGCCCGCTTTGCCCGAAATATGACCAATCCTGTCTTCAGGAAGCCCTGCATCCATCAAAATCCGTCGTGCTGCATTGGCCCTAGACGCCGAAAGTTCCCAATTTGAATTAACCGGGTCAGGGTTTGGTGCGGCATCAGTATGGCCCGAAATCAAAATCTGATTTGGTAATTGCAAAGTAATTCGCGCCGCCGCCCTTAATAATATTTTCGCGCGGTCGTTTGGTGTCGATGACCCTGGTTCAAACATTGAACGGCCTTCTTGATCCACTAATTGAATGCGTAAGCCTTCAGGGGTTTGATCGACAATTACATTGCGCGATAATTCGGCAAGTTCGGGCAAATCTTGCAAGGCTTGACGAAGTGACATTTCAGCTTGCGAAAAATCACTTGCTTCTTTTTGCGCCATTTCCGCTTCTGCGGCCGACATTTTACCGTCAGCTTCGCCAGATTTGGTTTCGGGCGGTGATTTGCTGTCAAACATTGGTGCCGCGCCTTTTTGCAAAGCGCCAGTTTCACCCAAAGCCGTGCCACCCAATATGCCACCTGAACCCGAAGTAGATGCCGAAAGGCTCGCGGGGGCGAAATAATCGGCAATGCCGCGCTTTTGTTCGGGCGAAGTTGTGTTGATAAGCCACATCAGCAAGAAAAACGCCATCATCGCGGTAACAAAGTCAGCATACGCGACTTTCCACGCGCCACCATGATGCCCGCCCGCGACTTTTTTCACTCTTTTTATTATTATTGGCCGATTTGCGGACATAGCTATTCCTTGCGATTACTCCACAATAGCCGCGCAAAGTTAAAATCTGGTGAGTAAAATATTTTTTGTTCCCGAGCGGTGGGAGTATTAGCTGTAGATTCCCCGCCCCTTGTGGGCGGGCTTAGGGATGGGGTAAAAGCAAAAATGCGGTGCGAGACTATTTTCTTCCCAATTCCTTAGCCGCTTCAAGCGCCCAATAGGAAATTATCCCATCGGCACCAGCGCGTTTGAAGCATTGCAGCGCTTCCATGCGCACCCTTGCGCCATCAAGCCAGCCATTTTGAATAGCGGCTTCAAGCATTGCATATTCGCCAGACACTTGAAACGCAAAAGTGGGGCGGCCAAATTCGTCTTTTATACGGCGCAAAATATCCAAATATGGCATTCCGGGCTTTACCAAAAGCATGTCCGCGCCTTCTTCAATGTCCAGCGCGACTTCAACCAAAGCTTCATCACTATTTTGCGGGTCCATTTGATAGGTCTTTTTGTCACCCTTTAACGCACCTTGCGAACCAATTGCGTCGCGATATGGCCCGTAAAAGGCGGACGCAAATTTTGCGGCATAAGCCATAATTTGCGTGTTATGAAAACCCGCAGCCTCCAATTCACGCCTAATAAGGCCAATACGGCCATCACACATATCCGAAGGTGCAATAACGTCACAGCCAGCTTGTGCTTGTATCAGCGCTTGTTTGACCAAAATATTGACAGTTTCATCATTAAGCATATAGCCATTTTCATCAATCAAACCATCATGGCCATGATCAGTATAGGGGTCGAGCGCGACATCGCACATTATACCGATATTTGGCACTTGGGCTTTAATTTGCGCAACAAGTGTCGGAACTAAACCTTTTTCATTTAAGGCCTCACGACCCTCAGCGTCCTTTTTGTTCGCGTCAATATGCGGAAAAATCGCGAGCATTGGAATGCCTAAATCTGCCGCAATTTTTGCTTGTTCAATTGCCCCCAAAAATGAATGCCGAGAAATCCCTGGCATTGAGGCAATAGGTTGCGCCCCGCCGTCACCATCATGGACTATGAGCGGCAATATCAAATCATTGACGCACAGCTCGGTTTCGCGCACCAAACGCCGCGCCCAATCGGCTTTGCGATTACGCCGTGGCCTTGCTAAAGGAAATTGTGATGTAGGTTTCATAAAATTGGTTTAGCGTATTTAGACTAGCCACGTCCAACAATTTTGCGCGCAGATTGCAAAAACTCTCGCAATTCCTGATTGAGATGGCCAGCATCATCACCAAGTTTTTGTGCCGAACTATTGACATTTGTCGCTTGCGCCGAAGTTTGTTTAATGGCTGCCAAGACCGTATTTACATTTTGCGCAACTTCATCACTGCGGTTCGCGGTTTGGTGAATGGCTTCGCTTATGTCTTTTGACGATTTAAGTTGGTTTACCACGGCAATCGAAATGGTTTGCGAAATTTGGGTTAGCTCTTCCACAGTTGCCACAAAACTCTCAATGGTTTCATTGGCTTTATGCGCAGTTTGTTCAATTGTTTGAATTCGCTCAACAATATCGTCGCTTGCTTTGGCGGTTTGATCCGCCAGTGATTTCACTTCATTGGCAACAACCGCAAAAGCGGCGCCATGTTCGCCCGCCCGCACTGCTTCGATGCTGGCATTGAGAGCCAAAAGCCGAGTTTGCCCGGCGACTTTGCGGATAATTTCTGCAATCGGCGCAATTTCATTGGTCGCTACTTCCAATTGATTCATTGCCGAACGGGTTTCACTTACTTGGACCGAAGCACTTTCATTTAATTCGCGCGATAAGTTCAATGAATCATCAATTTGGCTCGAAGTATCGCTTAAATTATCAGCAGATTTTGCAACAAAATGGGCGTCAGTTGTCGTCGCCACTGCGCTTTCGCCTATCACAGATACGCCAGTTTCGGCGTGGTTATTGGCCTCAATCATTTGGGTTGAATCACTGCTCAAGCTTGATGATGCAACAATAAAGCGCCCCAAGACTTCTTCGGTAGTGATTTCCGCGCCTTTGACCAATTCACCAAATTGCGTAAAGCGGTTGTCCATAGCCGAAAGCGCCATATTCACCGTTTTTGCGGCCTGCCCATAAGTGCCAAGAATGCCGCGCTCAATTATGCGACGATGAAAATTGCCACTCTGCACTGCGCCAAATGCAGCTTTGGCTTCGCGCACAAATGCATCCGACATATCAAGGACGTGATTAACGCTATCGCCTAATTGAGACAATTCACCGCCATCGCCGAGCAAAATAATACGCGGTTCCAAATCACCTTTTGCGGCTTGCTCGCAAGTGGCGCTGATTATTTTTATGCCGCTAATCAATTTTTGCAGAAGCACAAATGAAAATATTATCGCGCCGAGGCCGACAATCAAGCCAAGCCAAGTTAATGCGCTTTGCTGCAAGGCTGTGCCGACAATCGCGAAGCCGGCACAAATTGCGGCTATTGCAAAAGAAATTTTAAGCTGCGAGAGAGAAGATGAAGCGGTCATAATCTATATTTGCATCCTCAAGAGTTTTAACTAAAGCAGCCAAAGAAGCTGCCATACCGTCTTTGCCATTTGCATGGCTTTTTTCAATTTCCAATAATTGTGCATAAATTGGCTTAATGGTTGCCAAAGCGCTTTCATCGGGTGCGCGGCGATTTGAATGATAACCAATTAGAATATTGTCGGCATCATAAGTCGGCGTGACATGGGCGAAAACCCAATAATGATCGCCATTGGCGGCGTAATTAAGCACATAAGCGAAAGTCTCGGTGCCAGCCGCAATTCTGTCCCACAAAAACTTGAATACGCAACGCGGCATATCGGGGTGACGAATTATCGAATGCGGCGCGCCAATTGCGTTTTCCTCGCTTAGAGCTGCCATTTTATAAAAAGTGTCATTCGCATAAGTAATATTGCCTTTAAGATCCGTTTTGGAGACAATAAGTTCGTTCATGCCCATTTTGCGCTCAACACCAGTTGGTTTGATATGGGTGTGAAACTTGCGATTGGCAGTTTTGCCAGATTTAGTTTTGGGGCGAAATGAAAAAATATTCATGGTGATTCTTTTCGATTGTGCCAATTGCGGTAGGGGAATTACTAAGTGCGAATGCTTAACAAGGATTAAATTTGGAACTGCTTGCTGGGAAAAATATGTCCTTCAGTTAAGGGAAGCATTTAAGCGTGCGCGGTTTTGTCGCAGGTGAATGATGCTCTATCAATTAGCGCGAACCTTGATATTTTATTGATACAATTTGAACTGGAGCGAACCAATGCCAAATAAGCCGATTATAATTGCCCATCGCGGGGCTTCTGGCTTTCGGCCCGAACATACTCTTGCTGCTTATGAATTGGCAATTGAAATGGGCGCAGATTTTATTGAGCCCGATTTGGTGTTTACCAAAGACAGTCAATTGGTTTGTCGCCATGAAAACGAAATTTCAACTACTACAAATGTTAGTGCTTTGCCCGAATTTGCGGAGCGTAAGACCACCAAAACCATTGATGGTGAAACATTAAATGGCTGGTTCACCGAAGATTTCACTTTGGCCGAACTAAAAAGCCTTAGGGGCAAAGAGCGGTTACCACCATTGAGACCGCAAAATACGGCTTATGATAACCAATATAGCATTCCAACTTTTGAAGAATTGCTTGAACTAAGGGCGCGTAAATCTGCGCAAACTGGCCGTGAAATTGGTGTCTATCCTGAAACTAAGCACCCCTCATATTTCAAATCAATTGGGTTTGAATTTGACAGCGCTTTATTGGATTTATGCGAGAAATATGGTCTAAATACAAAAACTTCACCAATTTTTATTCAAAGTTTTGAAGTAGAAAATTTGAAACAATTGGCGGGAAAAACCCAAATCAAACTTATCCAATTGATGAGTGAAGATGGTGGGCCCTGGGATAGCCAAACTGGCCCAGCCATTTCATATCAAAATATGGCAAAAAGCGCGGGCCTGGCCGAAATCGCGGAATATGCGTTTGGAATTGGGCCGCAAAAATCCATGATAATTCCAAGAGATGGGGAAGGGCGCTCGCTCGCTCCAACCAATTTAATTGCAATGGCCCATGTTGCTGGGCTTGGCGTTCATCCTTGGACGTTTAGATCCGAAAATTACTTTTTGCCGTTGGAGGCGCGGGTATTTGGCTTTCGCGACAAGGAATATAGCCCGATCGCACATGGCAATTTTGCCCAGGAATATCAACAATTTATTGATTTGGGCGTCGATGGCGTGTTCTCCGATTTTGCCAGCCACGCGTATTTGGCTGTGCATGGCAAAGCATATAGTGGCCGCACATGACCGATAATATTGACTTAGTTATTGTCGAAACCATTGAAGCCGCAATGCCCAAAGGCCAAATTTGTTCGATCAAACTAAATCGACCCCAAGCAATCAACGCACTAAATTATGAAATGGTTAGCGCGATTAAAGAAGCGCTAATTGCAGGTTTGACCAATGAAAACTTGAAATTGGTTATCGTCGAACATAGTGCGGGACGCGGTTTTTGTGCCGGTGGTGACATTGCTATGCTTAAACAAAGTGGGGCAAGTGACGGCAAAGCGGCGCAGGCATTTTTTCATTCTGAATATCAAACTAACCATTTAATTGCCAATTATCCCAAGCCCTATCTTGCCTTTATGGACGGCATAGTAATGGGCGGCGGGGTAGGTATTTCCATTCATGGCGATTATCGTATAGCCACCGAAAACACGATATTTGCCATGCCAGAAACCGGAATCGGCCTTTTGCCAGATGTTGGTGGTGGTTGGTTTTTGCCGCGTTTGAAAGGCCATATTGGCATATATTTGGCGCTGACCGGCGCAAGATTACGTGCTGCGGATTGCATTGAAGCGGGCATTGCCACCCATTTTGTGCGCGCAGATAAATTGCCCAAGCTTAAAACAGCACTCGAAAATGCGTCGAGTTTGACCGCAAAAAACATTGAAAATATTCTTGGTGAATATAATGAAAATGCGGGTGAATTGGATTTGCTGAGCCAAAAAAATCAAGAAAATATTGCGCGCCATTTTGGTTTTGGAACTATGCAAGAAATTTTTGCATCATTGGGCGATGATGAAAATATTTGGGCCGGGGCGCAATTGGCATTGTTGAAAACCAAATCACCACAAACCTTGGTTTTGGCTTTGGAGCAATTAAAGCGCGGCGCAAAAACGAAAAATCTTGCCGAAGTATTGGCGATGGAATACCGCTTAAGCACGCGCGTTATTGCCCTTCACGATTTTCAAGAAGGCGTAAGGGCCATGATAATTGACAAAGACTTCAAACCAAAATGGCATGATAAATCAATATATGATGTGGATATGGAAAAGATAAATGCACTTTTCGCGCCTTTGACAGATTATGAGGAATGGAAAGCTGGGAGTTAGGTTAAGCAGTCAAGAGATATTAAACTTACCCCCCAGTCTCGTTTCCGCCGCCGCGCTTTGCGCTATGGCGGACAGGTCACTCGACAGCCCTCCAGTTGCTGCGCGCACTGTTTCGAAAAAATCTACAATTTTTTCGCCTGCGCTTAAAAATAGGGTGGCGGCTTGGTGTGGTGGGTTGGAAAGCCGCTCCCCTCTTGAGGGGAGCCGAGATTTTGAGGGCTATGCCCGAAAAATTCGGTGGGGTAATGTTACCCACCAGTCTTAATTTGGAGCAAAATAAATGGCAAAAATAGCGTTTATCGGCCTTGGGGCAATGGGTTCGGGAATGGCAGCGGTTTTGGCGGATAAAGGCCATGAAGTAAGTGCTTTTGACCTTAATCCCGAAGCAATGGCCAAAACAGCCGCGGCGGGGTGTGGTGCCGCAGCCACAATCGCTGATGCAGTTGAAGACGCAGACTTCATTATCACCATGCTGCCCAATGCAAATATCGTGAACGCGGTTTTTGCGGGCGATGACGGTGTTTTCAGGCACGCGAAGCCAAATGCGCTTTTGATTGATTGTTCTACAATCGGCGTGAGTGACGCGCGGCACTTGGGTGAAGATGCGCGGAGCAACGGTTTCGACTTTATTGACGCGCCGGTTTCGGGCGGGGTGGCTGCGGCTGCGGCTGGAACACTGGCTTTTATGGTTGGCGCAAGCGAAACCCAATTCGCATGCGCGCAAATCATCCTGCAGGATATGGCAAAAGCCGTGATTCATGCAGGCGAAATTGGTGCGGGTCAGGCGGCAAAATTGTGCAATAATATGCTTTTGGCAAGCTCAATGATTGCGACTTGCGAATCTTTAATTTTGGCCGAAAAATTGGGTCTTGATGCAAAAGTATTTTTCAATATTGCCAGCCAATCTTCGGGGCAAAATTGGTCTTTGACATCGTACGCGCCAATTAAAGGTCTAGTGCCGAACGCACCTGTTAATCGTGATTTTGAAAATGGGTTTGCTGGAAGTCTTATGCTGAAAGACGTGGGATTGGCTTTAATTGAGGCTGAAAAGGCGGGGTTCAATCCAGCTATGGCACAGATTTCAAAAGAACTTTATAGTAAATATGTGGTAAATGCTGGTATTGCCAAAGATTTTTCAGGTATAATAAACATGCTTAGGCAATAGTAAACGCGTGATTAAACGGATATTAGACTTTTTATTATAACTTCATTCAAATTGTCGAAGAATTTGACAGGGGTATATAATGAGTGCGGTAACCAAAACAAAAGATGCCAATATGATTGGCACACAATATTATGGCGATTATATCGGCGGCGAGACCAAAACGGTCACGAGCAAAGAAAGCCAAATCACAATTTACAAAAATGCATTATCAATTGTTGAGCGTTTGCATCGCCAATTGCTTGACGTTGTGAAAGACGATTTAGATCGTTCCGGCCATGAAGATTTAACCCCAGTGCAGGCTTTATTGCTGTTCAATATCGGCGAAGACGAATGGTCAGCGGGAGAATTACGCACTAAAGGGTGTTATTTGGGCTCCAATGTTTCCTATAATTTGAAAAAGCTCCATGATTTGAAATATGTTGAAAGCAAAAAATCCAATTTCGACAAACGCCAGATTAAACTCCGTTTAACCGCAAATGGGTTATCAGTGCGCTCTAAACTTGATGCGATGTTTATTCGTCATGCTAATACAATAGGCGCGGTTGGTGGTGTTGATACTGCACAACTCGAAACCGCCTCGAAAATGCTTTCAAGACTTGAGCGTTTTTGGCACGATCAAATTAAATTCCGTATGTAAACAGCCGTGCAAACGGGATTGCGCCTAGGGCATTGCCGCGTTATTTATGATGCGACAATTTGCCTAGGCTCAATTTACCGTGACCAAATGTATGTTTTGTGGTGATTGAAGCCATATTGAACTTCATTTGGGAGGGCGTCCGGTGGGCGCCAATTTTTGCATGAATTATGAAAATGCGTTTGAAGCGGCAATAGCGGGCATTAAAAAAGAAGGCCGTTACCGCGTTTTTGCTAATTTGCGCCGCGAGCAAGGTAATTTCCCCCATGCAAAATGGCTCACCGATACTGGCGTCAAAGATGTCGTGGTTTGGTGTTCAAATGATTACTTGGGGCAGGGGCAAAACCCACTTGTCCTAGAAGCCATGCACGAAGCACTTGAAGACGTAGGCGCTGGCGCTGGTGGCACTCGCAATATTTCTGGAACCACCAATTATCACGTTGAACTTGAGCGCGAACTTGCGGGTTTGCACGAAAAAGAATCTGCCTTGTTATTCACTTCGGGATATGTCGCCAATGATGCGACTTTGGCGACGCTTTCGCGGATTTTGCCAGGTTGCATAGTTTATTCCGACGCATCAAATCACGCTTCAATGATTGAAGGCATAAGGCGTTCGGGCTGTGAAAAGCGGGTTTTCCGTCATAATGATGTTGCCCATTTGCGCGCATTATTGGAAAATAGCCCGGCGTCAGCACCCAAATTAATCGCTTTTGAAAGCGTTTATTCGATGGACGGCGATATTTCTCCTATCAAGGAAATCCTCGATTTGGCGGACGAATTTGACGCATTGACCTATTTGGACGAAGTTCATGCAGTTGGCCTTTATGGTGAGCATGGTGGCGGCGTTGCCCAACGTGAAGGCTTGATGGCTCGGGTTGACATAATCGAAGGCACATTGGGCAAAGCTTTTGGGATTATGGGCGGCTATATTGCGGCATCGTCAAAAATCATCGATGCAATTCGCTCGGTTGCGCCGGGGTTTATTTTCACAACTTCACTTGCGCCAGTATTGGCTGCGGGCGCAATTGCCAGCATTAAATTGCTCAAGAGCGAAAAAGGGCGCGAACTACGCATGGTTCACCAACGCCAAGCCCAATATCTAAAAGACGCTTTTGTCGCTGCGGGCCTGCCAGTGATGGAAACATCCACCAGCCATATTGTTCCGCTTATGATTGGTGATGCGGCTCTCTGCAAAGCAATTTCTGATGAATTATTAATCGAATTTGGGATATATGTGCAACCAATAAATTACCCAACCGTGCCACGTGGGACCGAGCGCCTGCGCTTTACGCCAAGCCCATTGCATAACAATGAATTGTGTGACGATTTGGTCGAATCGGTGAAGGCAGTGTTGCAAAAATCCAATATTGGATTTGCGGCTAATTCTATACGCTAGAAGTGCTACCTCCTTACCCAATTGTAATTGGGGAAGGTGGGCTTTTTGCGAAGTAAAAAGGTCGGAAGGGGTTAAACCCTTCCTCCATCAACCCCTTCCGTCCACGCTTCGCGTGGCCAGCTTCCTCAATCATGAGGAAGCAGAGGGTATTGCTGTTCAACTAATTTTGCGGCTATAAAAATGGAAAAACGTGAAGTTTTTTTCGAGTTCAGAACTTTGGGTGACTATACGCAAATTCGCGCAATTGACGCAAATACTGGCACAGAAATTTCGGTCACCGCACCGTGAAACGCGGCAAGGCAAGACCAAATGAAACTGGCCACAAATAAATTGAAATATATTTTGCGAAAAAATGGGGTGATTGATAATTAGACTTTTGCCCTTACGCCGCGACCCAAGCCAATTTGTTTGGCAAATTCTGATCGTCTTTTGGCGTAATTGGGCGCAACCATCGGATAATCGGGCGCCAAGCCCCATTTCTTGCGATAATCTTCGGGGCTTAAACCGAAATTGGAACGTAAATAGCGCTTCAGCATTTTAAGACGCTTGCCATCTTCGAGACACACAATGAAATCGTCGGTTACAGATTTCGCGACGCTTATAGCTGGTTTTGATTTTTCCAACGTAACATTATGATTATTATTTCCCAAACCGATTAATGCAGCATAGGTAGCAGCAATTACGTCTGGCAACACATGCGCGGCAACTTGATTTGCACTAACATAGGCACAAACTATTCTAGTTGTCATTTCTTTTAACTCGAAACCGCTTTTAATATTATCCACTTTACTAAAACCTCATTACACAAGCACAAATCATCATTGCTACTCATGGGTATAATTAAACTAATCAAACAAGTCTTGCAATATAAAAATCAATCAAATGGCAATTTATTTAGTGGCGAGTTCACTCCAATTACATTTCCTATTTTGTTTTTTTCCCAATTAGAGCAAGAAAGGTTCAAGAGGGCTTGATTTGGCGCAGGAGTTTTGCGCAAGTTTCAAAGCAATTATCGCAGGAAATATCGGGATATTTTCAAGATAATTACCGCCGAAAATTATGCAAAAAAACAAGTCAAAGCGAGCCCTCTTGAGCTTTTCTTGCTCTAGCGTTAAAGGAAAATCCAACCCGGCCTTAAATCTCTCATAGGAACCAATATAATAATGGCAAATTCGTCCAACTTCTTTTCATCTACATTACAAAATGCCGACCCGCAATTGGCCGATGCAATCGCACACGAGCTTAAAAGGCAACAAGAAGGGATTGAACTTATTGCCTCAGAAAACATTGTTTCAAAAGCAGTTTTAGAAGCCCAAGGATCGGTCCTTACCAATAAATATGCTGAAGGTTACCCTGGGAAAAGATATTATGGCGGCTGTGAATTTGTCGATATAGTTGAAGATTTGGCGCGCGATCGTGCAAAACAATTGTTCAATTGCAAATATGTAAATGTTCAGCCCAATTCAGGCTCCCAAGCCAATCAAGCAGTTTTTATGGCGCTAATGCAGCCAGGTGACACTTTTATGGGCCTTGATTTGGCGGCTGGCGGCCATTTGACGCATGGATCCAAGGTCAACCAATCTGGCAAATGGTTTAAACCAATTCCCTATGGCGTCGACGAAGCTGACCATTTAATTGACTATGCGAAAATGCGCGAAATTGCATTGGAATGTAAGCCAAAACTAGTAATTGCAGGCGGCTCGGCCTATCCGCGCAAAATTGATTTTGCCAAATTTCGTGCAGTTTGCGATGAAGTGGGTGCATATTTCATGGTTGATATGGCGCATTTTGCGGGCCTTGTTGCTGGAGGTGCGCATGAAAATCCGCTCGATTACGCCGATGTTGTTACCACAACCACCCACAAAACTTTGCGCGGGCCACGTGGCGGAATGATTCTTTCAAATAACGAAGAATTAGGCAAAAAGTTTAATTCGGCGATTTTTCCAGGGATTCAAGGCGGGCCATTGATGCATGTCATTGCCGCCAAAGCCGTGGCATTTGGCGAGGCTTTGCAACCATCATTCAAAACTTATGCGAATAATGTGGTTGCCAACGCCGATATTTTGGCCAAAACCATTAAAGCTGGCGGCTATGATCTGGTTTCAGGCGGCACTGATACTCATGTCGTTTTGGTGGATTTAAGGCCAAAGGGATTAACAGGCCGTGATGCCGAAAGCGCATTGGAACGGGTTGGCCTCACTTGCAATAAAAATGGCGTCCCATTTGACCCCGCACCACCAACAGTCACGTCAGGCATCAGATTAGGTTCACCAGCGGGAACTACACGCGGCTTTGGCCTTGACGAGTTCAAATGGATTGGCGAAAAAATTGTCGAAGTGCTTGATGGTTTAGTAAAATCACCACAAGGTGACGCAATTATTGAGGAAAAAGTTCGCAAAGAAGTATTGGAACTGTGCAAGCGCTTTCCAATTTATTGAATGGAATATTTGAATGCATTGCCCTTTTTGTAGTTGCCAAGACACCATAGTGAAGGATTCGCGGCCTGCGGATGATGGCTTCACCATAAGGCGGCGTCGGCAATGTCCCCAATGCGGTGGGCGTTTTACAACTTTTGAGCGCATTCAAATGCGAGAACTCAAAGTAGTAAAACGTGACGGCTCGCGTGAGTTATTCAATCACGACAAATTGCATCGCTCACTTTCGATTGCCTTGCGTAAACGCGATATCGGCGATGAAAAACTGGATCAATTGATAACTTCAATTGTCCGCGAACTTGAACAATTGGGCGAAAGTGAATTTTCAAGCCGCAAAATTGGCGAATTGGTGATGCGGCGCTTAGCAGTTACCGATCCTGTCGGTTATGTGCGTTATGCTTCTGTCTATCATGAATTTGAAAAGCCCGAAGATTTTAGCAAATTCGTTGAAGAAGAAATGGGCGCAATCCATGATAAAGCGGACGAATAAACAACTTTTGGTTCACTAATTCCTGCTATTAATAATATAATCTTTTCTTCTCGGAGCGAAAATCACATGTCGCCAGACCCTTTAAATATCCTTATTATCGCAGGCGATTATTATCGCCATATAACTGACGAACTGGTCGCTGGTGCAGTCGAAGCACTTGATGCCGCCAAAGCCAATCATTCGGTAGTTTTGGTTCCGGGTGCATTAGAAATCCCTGCGGTAATTGGCGCCGCCGAAAGAGCCGGGCATAGGCCAACAGGTAGGGCTTATGATGGTTATGTGGCGCTTGGTGCTGTAATACGCGGTGAAACTTCGCATTATGAAATTGTTGGCCATGAAAGCACGAGGGCGATTATGGCGCTTACTGTCGAAGGCATTGCTATCGGTAACGGCATTTTGACTACAGAAAATGAAGCCCAAGCTGTTGCGCGCGCTTCGCGTAGCGGCAGAAATAAGGGTAAAGAAGCCGCAGTCGCCTGCCTCAATTTCATTGAGGTTAGAAAACGACTGAATATGGGCGGAATTTAATTGAAAGATAAACAAAATAAAACGGTAATTTCGCCGAAAATTCAGGCAAATCGTGGGGCAAGATTGGCCGCGGTGCAAGCGCTATTTCAAGTCGAATTAACTGGCAAAGCCGGCAAGAAAGTATTGCAAGAGTTTGTGCAATATCGGCTAAGTGATGATGATACATCGCCTGAAAAAACTTTCGCCAATTTGAAATTATTCAAAACTTTAGTGAAAGCGGCAATTGAAGACCATATCATGATTGATGCGCAAGTGAGCGCAAGATTGGCAAGTGGCTGGACTTTAGAACGTATAGATCCAATTGTTCGCGCGAGTTTGCGGCTGGCGACATATGAGTTGCTAAATTGCCTCGATGTTCCGATTGCGGTGATAATCGATGAATATGTCGGTATTGTCGCCGCTTTCCATGACGGGCCAGAAGCGGGTTTTGTCAATGGCATTTTGGATAAATTGGCCAAGGAAACTAAAGCCGACGTTGCGCGTGGCGCCTGATAGCGCTAATTTGGGTAATGAACGAATTTGCCGCAATTGAAAAACTATTTCGCCCGCTAAGTTTGGGCGATGTTTCTGCGCGTGGCTTGCAAGATGACATTGCCTACATCGAAAAACTAAGGCTCGCGATAACCACCGATACTTTAGTCGAAGGCACCCATTTTTTGCCAAGTGACCCAATGGCGAGCGTCGCGCGTAAATTAGTGCGGGTGAATCTGTCCGATATTATTGCCAAAGGCTGCGAACCGATTGGGGTTTTCCTAAATATTTCTTGGCCAAGAAACACTACAGAACCACAACGAAGCGAATTTGCAACAGCTTTGGGCGAAGAATTAAGCGGCATTCCCTTGCTCGGCGGCGATACAACCGCAATTGATGGCCCAATGGTGGCAAGCCTTATGATGTTGGGTAAGCCACATGCAAAACATCCAATTTTCCGTAATGGCGCGAAAGCTGGTGATTTGCTGCTGGTAAGCGGGACAATTGGTGATGCACTTATAGGCCTGCAAGCGCTAAAATCGGGTGTAAATGAAGGCAAATATGAAGGCGCAATAGCCCATTATCAAATGCCAAATTTGCCTCCAATTGCGATTTCAAAACTGATTGCCAAATATGCCAATGCCAGCATTGATGCGTCTGATGGTTTATTGGGCGATGCTAGCAAAATCGCAGTTTGTTCAAATATCGGCATTGAAATCGAAATCGCCAAAATCCCATTATCGGCAGACGCTACAGATTGGATAAAAAAAAGCAAGTCCGACAATCCGATTCTTGAACTTGCAAGTTTTGGCGATGATTACCAATGCCTTTTCACCATCAATCCCAATAGCCTGGAAAAAACTTTGGTTAAAGCCAAGAAGCTCGGAATAAGCCTGAGTATTATCGGTAAATGCACGAAAAATCTGGGAATGGCATTGACTCAAAACGGCGAAGAAATTGATCTGCCAGTGAAATTATCGCACGAGCATGAATTTAGCCATTTGAGCGTGAGTTAAGTCCTTCCCTTGCGGGAAGGTAGCATTTGCGCAGCAAATGACAGAAGGGGGGCGGGTGCCGTGATAACATAAATTGCTGTTTCCCCAACCGTTTTCACCCTTCAGACGCGCAATCGCGCGCCAGCTTCCCACTTTGCGAGCGCCAAAAAGTTGCAGACTTTTTGGATAACGCGAGCAAGCTCGCTTATGGGAAGCACTTAGGTGAGTTATAATCTTACGGGCGGCAGCTAATAAATCATTTACCAGTTTGTGGGATGCATTGTGTCATGCAAAAAACCAAAACAAGTCACCAAAGATGGAAATTATTTGCTATATTGGCATTCGTGGGTTTGAGCCTAGTTTCCATCTTAGGCCCCAACGTCGCACAAGCATCGGCTCCCAAAAAGGAAGGGGCGATGGCGAACCCTTTGAGTGTGGAAATAACTGGCATTGTGGTTCCTGTGGCGCGTAACCGGAGGCTCGTAAATTACGCTTTCATGAGCATAATGGTTTATACAGCTGATGACAGAAGCGCCAATTTAGTGCGCGCAAACATGTTTTTGGTAAAAGACGCGATTGTTCGCGCAACTTCACGCGCGCCAATTGTGGAGGACAGGTCCGCGGCAGGTTTTGACGTCATGGCCTTTGCGCGGCAACTCTATCCCGTAGTTCAATCTTCAATTGTTGGTGCGAGAATCACAAGAATTGAAATTAGAGACCCCGAGATGATGCGCTAAGCGCTAGGTCACAGACTCATTAAAAAGGGTGAGAAAGCCGTCAAAAGGGCAAAATAGTGGGGGTAAAGATTACGAAAAGAGGGTTTTTCCCCTCTTTGAGTGAGATTTGCCCTCAATATGAAGCCATTTTGGCGGATTTTCGCACTTTTTAATGAGTCTGTGACCTAATCTAATTCCCCAAACCGTTGCATTTGGGCGACCACGAGCGTGCGATACCAACACATTGTTCCTTTTTCAGCGCTTTTGCATTGCGCGAAGCGCAAAACTATGGCTAAAGGTTTTGCAAATTCTGGGGGTTCTGCACGCTAATAATTGTTCTCTATCGAAACAATCAATTAAGCAATCTAAAATAATCGCAGGCCATATCGGGTAGGAGAAAATATGAGTTCGAATATTTCAGGCGTGACTATGGCAATTATCGCTGGCGTCATTGCAATTATTTATGGCATAATCACAATTCAATCGGTGTTAAAATCCAGCGCTGGTTCGGAAAAAATGCAAGAAATTGCGGCTGCAATTCAAGAAGGTGCAAATGCCTATCTTAATCGCCAATATACCACAATCGGCATTGTTGGCGCAGTTCTATTTGTTGTATTATATATTTTGTTTGGGCCATTGGCAGCAATTGGCTTTTTAATTGGTGCAGTTTTGTCAGGCTTAGCTGGCTATATCGGGATGTTGGTTTCGGTTCGCGCCAATGTGCGCACCGCAGAGGCCTCACGCCATAGTTTGGCAGGCGGCCTTGATATGGCGTTTAAGTCAGGCGCAGTGACAGGAATGTTGGTTGCTGGTTTGGCTTTGCTGGGAACTGCTGGCTATTACGCAGTACTAACCGCAGGGCTTGGGCACCAAGTTACGGATCGTGTGGTTATTGATAGTTTGGTGGCACTAAGTTTTGGCGCTTCTTTGATTTCAATATTTGCGCGTCTTGGCGGCGGCATTTTCACCAAAGGCGCTGATGTTGGCGGTGACATGGTTGGCAAAGTCGAAGCGGGCATTCCAGAAGATGACCCCCGTAACCCTGCAACTATTGCTGATAATGTGGGCGATAATGTGGGCGATTGCGCGGGGATGGCAGCTGATTTGTTTGAAACTTATGCCGTTACTTTGGTTGCGACAATGGTTTTGGCATCAATTTTCTTCCGCACTACTGGCGCTGATGTAATGATGGCCTTGCCTTTGGCAATTGGCGCAATGGCGATTGTAACTTCAATTATCGGCACTTATTTTGTAAAAATGGGCAAAAGCCAAAACATTATGGGCGCTTTGTATAAAGGCCTTATTGTTGCAGGCGTTTTATCGGCGCTGGGCCTTTATGCAATTATCATGAATTATATGCCCGCAGAAATCGCGACATCGGCAGGTGATTCTATTACGCAAATGGAATTGTTTTTGTGTGGTATTGTCGGTCTGATTGTTACAGCACTAATTGTTTGGATTACTGAATATTATACTGGCACCAATTATGCACCAGTTCGCTCAGTGGCGCAGGCTTCAATTTCGGGCCACGGCACTAACGTAATTCAAGGTTTGGCAGTAGCGATGGAATCAACCGCTTTGCCAGCTTTGCTAATCGTTGCTGGTATTATTTCAACTTATAGCTTGGCGGGTCTGTTTGGTATCGCCATCGCAACCACTTCAATGCTTTCTGTGGCTGGTATCATTGTCGCGCTTGACGCATTTGGCCCAGTTACCGATAATGCTGGCGGTATTGCCGAAATGGCGAATTTGCCGAAAGAAGTACGCAAAACCACCGATGCACTGGATGCTGTTGGTAACACAACAAAAGCAGTTACTAAAGGCTATGCCATTGGTTCTGCTGGACTCGGTGCTTTGGTGCTGTTCGCGGCTTATACTGAAGATTTGAAACATTTCAGTTCCGATGCCGTAAACTTCCCATTTTTCGCTGGCATTAAAGTTGAAGGCTTGTTTGATTTGACTAATCCATATGTTGTATCGGGCTTGTTAATCGGCGGTCTTTTGCCATATTTGTTTGGTGGTTGGTCAATGACTGCGGTTGGACGCGCAGCTGGTGCGGTTGTCGAAGAAGTTC
Organism: Hyphomonadaceae bacterium; assembly: GCA_009773395.1. Taxonomy (GTDB): domain Bacteria; phylum Pseudomonadota; class Alphaproteobacteria; order Caulobacterales; family Aquidulcibacteraceae; genus Pseudaquidulcibacter. The sequence continues at coordinate 608,932 of WRPI01000002.1, forward strand.
GTCGCCAATTCCGTGAAATCCCTGGCATTATGGAATATAAAGCCAAGCCAGATTATGGTCGCGCCGTTGATATTCTCACTAAAGCTGCAATTAAGGAAATGGTTGTGCCGTCCTTATTGCCAGTGCTTTCACCAGTTGTATTGTTTTTTGCCGTCAATTTGGTTGCTGGAAAACAACAAGCATTCGCGGCTGTTGGTGGTATGCTTTTGGGTGTAATCGTGAACGGACTATTCGTAGCGATTTCAATGACTTCGGGTGGCGGCGCTTGGGATAATGCCAAAAAATCATTTGAAGATGGCTTCATTGATAAAGACGGTGTGAAGCATGAAAAAGGTTCAGAGGCCCATAAAGCATCTGTAACTGGAGATACTGTTGGCGATCCGTATAAAGATACGGCTGGCCCTGCGGTAAACCCGATGATTAAAATCACCAATATTGTGGCACTTTTGTTGCTTGCAGTTTTGGCGCATTCTTAGGCTCTAACATTCACAAAAATGGCATGCGCTGGAACAGAACCCAGTGTGTGCCATTTTTTTTGCTTGCTTGACCTAATTTGAACAAAATGTGAGAATACGAATCTAAGCGAATTGGTTTATTTTGTGGGGTATCGCAAATGCTAAAAAAAGGCCGTTGTTCAAATAATGCTTCTAAATGCAAACTCGCGCAAAGCGGCGAGCTTTTACCTTACGCTGGCATGGGTAGCCTCTGCCCCGAATGTGGTGCACCGCTTGCACTCGTTTCTATTGAGCCTGACCCAGTTTTGGCTGAAAAGCCAGTTGCCGCGCCTATAAATGCGCCGCCAACCACAGAATTTATGGATTATGACGATGAGCCTTCAAACAAAGGGCTTGAACTCGCCAAAACCATTGCATTTATCGCAATTGTCGGAGCATTGATTTTCTTCGGCTTAAGGTTTGCATTTGGATCAAGAGACAGCGGCGAAGAAGTTGCCATAAGCAACAACATTGATAGCGCCGATATTCAGGCTCTAAACCCCACCGCAGTTGCAAGAGCCAAAACTGCTATAAATGTCAAATCAGGCCCAGATGAGCAAGCGAGCGAAATCGGAACTTTGGCGCAAGGGGTTGTGGTTGATGTAACGGGCCTATTAAGCAAAAATGGAGTTGCATGGGCGCGGGTTACCATGCCGAATCAATCTACCCAATCAGGTTTTGTGCATCAAAGCGACTTGGAATCATTAAGTGGTGGCACGGATTTGGCGATTGTATCAGGCCCGATCGCCAACGAAATTGTGCCGCCCGATGGCGCTTTAATCACGCCAATGTTTTCGGCTATTTCCGATATGCCGCCACGCACATTTTATGTGACTTCACCAACGGCAAATATTAGAGCCGAAGCAGGCGTAAGCGCGGCAAGAATTGCTGGAGCAACGAGGGGCGATGAGCTGCTTGCCGACGGCAGTCGCATGGTTGACAATAAAACTTGGTACCGGGTCAAATTGCCAAATGGAACAATTGGTTGGCTGAGTTCAAGCTTGGTAGCAACTTCGCCACCGCCGCCAGAACCTGAACCCGAAATTCCCGCAGCGGATGAAACCAAAGCGATTGGTGCAAATGAAATCGTGACCGAAGGCGAAAACGTCATAATTACCACTGCACAAGCCAATATCCGCTCCAAACCAGTTGTCGCGGAGGAAACAATAATTGGGCGTGCAGACCGTGGTATGGTAATGCGGGTTGAAGAAGTTCAAAGTGCCGATGGCACTACATGGTATCATGTCAAAAATAGTCGTTTTGGTATTGATGGTTGGATATCTTCATCAACTGCACGCGGAGTTAATTAGATCGCACAATGGCCAAAAAAAAATCGCCACCAACTAAAGCAAATTTTGCTGAAAAAGTTAGCCAATTAGTTAAAAAATCGCCACTTCCTTTGCCAATGCTCGCAACATTAGTGATTGCGATTGGATTGGCTTTTTTCGGTCTAAAACTATTTGGTGATTTTGATCAATCGCGCAGAAACGCCAATAATTTATATAAATCCTACCTCACTGTTGGCGCAATAGAGCTTCGTAGCGCGGCTGAAACCACGGCGTCAGTGAAATCTGTCCTCAAAGACGGATCATTATTGTCGGGGCGGGTATTTGTTGGCGCTAATAATGTGAATTGGGCCGAAGTTAAAACCATTGATGGCGAAACTGGATATGTTGAAGCTGCGGACTTGGTGCAAGCCAATACTGTGGTTAATCTCAATGGCGTTGCGAGCATAAATCAAAAAACTGTCACTACCACCAATATACACCTAAGAGCCTATCCTTCTTTGAGCGGCCAAATAATCGGGGTGGCCGATGGCGGCACTCGCCTTATTGCCGATGGGCAGATAAATAGCGAAGGCGAGGAGTGGCTGCGTATTCCTTTGGGGCGCGACGTTACTGCATTTATATTGGCGCGGTTCACTTCGCCCGATGATGATAGGCAAGGCAATGCCGAAGGATTTGCCGACCAAGAAGTTGGCGTTTTGGCGAATGCGCGAACAATTGTGAATGTGCAGGCAACACCCTTTGAAAATGCCCGTATCATACGCTCGATTAATCAAGGCGAAGCATTGCGGGTTTTGGGGCAAACTAATGCGGGTATTTGGTGGTATATTGTGAGCCTTAATGATGGCGCTCAAGGTTTCGCGCCCAAGGATTCGATTGCGATATCACAGACTTCAAATCACTGGGTTTATGCCGATGGCACTGAAGCACCTGGGCCAAATATACCGAAAGGAAGCGCGGCACCAGTAACGGCTAAACAAATAGAAGCGCCCAAAGCGACTGCCGATGAACCACTTATCGTTGATATGAACGAAAATATTGCCAATGAAGGCCAAACCTCCGCACCGCCATCGCCGCCGAAATAGTTGTTTTATTGCGTCCTTGGACCGCCGGCAGCAGTTGGCAAATTGGGATCTTGGCCGGGTAAAGTAACCGCAGACCTGCCAACCGAGCCAAATAATTGCTCAAGGAAAGTGACTTCGCGTCCGCGAGTCGGGGTTTGGCGTTCGGAATAATCAATTATGCGGCCATCATTTACGGCATATTGGCGAACTTCGGAGACTTTATCATCGTCATCAAATGAAATTGCAGTTATGCTTCTATCGGTAGTTTTAACTTTGAAAAAAGCGCGTTGGCTTTGGGTCGAGCTAATATAATACCAAACTTGTTCATCAAAAACGCCCATTTGGGTGGGGTTGCCATAACGCGAAGTCAAAGTCGTTTTATTATCATTGCCAACTGCAACTTCAATTGCCCGCGCATCATGGGCGATAAAGCCATGCCTATCAATAATTGGCGCGCAGCCACTAATTGCCAAGCCACTTATGAATATCGCTAAAATTGAAGTGTGAATAAGTTTTTTCAAGTTTGTAAATCCTAATAAAGGCAGTATGGATGCTCTAACTCGCAATCGACAAAGGTTCAAGTTCCTAAAGCAATGCAAAATTTCTCAATATTCAAAAAATCAAAAATCGTTCAATATTTCATACACCGCAAAACCCTTCGCAATACAAGTGACAGATTGTTCATGATGCTCAATTGTGATGCCCGCGATCCCGCCTATTTCGGCGAACACAAGATTGAAGATAGCCCTGACGGACGCTTTGAAGCAATGGCTTTGTTCGCAGCCGCATATATATCAGCACTAAACACCAAAAGTGCATTTGAAAAATCAGTCGCCGAGGAATTACAAAATCGCATATTCAAAACATTTGATCAGGGCCTGCGCGAACTTGGGGTTGGCGATATGGCAGTTGGCAAAAGAATCCGCAAATTAGCCGAGAGTTTTTATGGCCGCGTGATAAGCTATGGTGAGTGTTTTGCGACGAATAGCCAAACCAAATTAACAGCCAAAATAGCCCTTAATGTGTTTGGCCGAAAAGACACTGTTGGTTTTGACGAAGCGCTTATGCAAAAGTCGATGAGCGCTTTTGAGCGTATTTGTGCATTGGAATTTATTACCTAACATTGAATGTCAGAATATTGTTACAGATTGCCACTATGGCTCTGCGCTTACAAAAGTGCTAAACAATATTTTGTGGGGCAAAAAGGGCGTAAATATGAGTAATAAACCGATTGTAATGTCAATTGACGCAATGGGTGGTGACCATGCACCAGAAGAAATCGTAAAGGGCGTTTCATTCTATTTGCAGAACAACCCAAATGCACAATTGATTTTGCATGGCGATGAGGAATTGGTTCGGCAGACGGCGGCGAAATACGGAATTGCAGATAAGGTGCAAATTGTTCACGCTGCTGAAACCGTTCCCATGGACGCCAAACCAGCCCTTGCAATGCGCCGCAAGGACACTTCAATGTGGAGCGCGATTGCGAGCGTCAAGGCTGGCGACGCCAGTGCTGTTATTTCAGCAGGCAACACTGGCGCTTTAATGGCAGTGGCGCATTTGCAATTGCGCACTATCCCTGGCGTTCACCGTCCGGCAATTGCGGGTTCGTGGCCCAATCCGCGCGGCGGTTTCAGTGTTGTCCTCGATGTTGGCGCAAATGTTGATAGTAGCCCTGACCAATTGGTCGATTTTGCGATTATGGGCGAAGCCTATGCCAAAGCGCTTTACAATAAAGAACGTCCAAGCGTTGGGCTTTTGAATGTCGGCTCCGAAGAAGTTAAAGGCCATGAGGACATAAAAGAAGCAATGCGGCTATTACGCGCCCACGGTTCGCAATTGGGCATGGAAATTTACGGTTTTGTTGAAGGAACCGATATTTCTATGGGCACTACCGATGTTGTGGTGACCGATGGATTTACCGGTAATATCGCGCTTAAGGCCGCCGAGGGTGTCGCCAAATTATTTGCCCAAGTTTTACGGGAATCGCTCAAATCTGATCCATTTTCAATGCTTGGAAGTTTGCTTGCATTCAATGGCTTTAGGAAATTGAAAGAGCGAGTCGACCCACGTTCTTCCAATGGCGGTGTGTTTTTGGGCTTGAATGGCTTGGTGGTTAAATCACATGGTGGGACCGATGCCAAAGGTTTTTGTGCAGCAATTGGAATTGCCTATAAAATGGCATCTTCAAATTATCGCGAGACCATTGAGGAAAATGTGGCAAGATTGACCGAACTTAGGAATAAGAACCTTGAAGAAGCAAATTTAGAAACTCAAGGATAATAAATTGGCTTTTACTTCAGTTTTGGCAGGGTTAGGCGCAGTTACTCCCAGCAATATCGTTTCCAATGAACAATTGGCGCATATGATTGATACCTCTGACCAATGGATACGGGAACGAACTGGCATTGAACAGCGTTTCATTTGTGACACCTTAGAAACCACTTCAAGCCTTGGTTTGGCGGCGGCAAAATTGGCACTGCAAGACGCCAATCTAAGGCCACAAGATATTGATTTAATTATCTGCGCGACATCGACCCCCGACAAGACATTTCCAGCAACTGCAACCCTTATTCAAGCGCAATTGGGCGCAAATATTGGCATCGCATTTGACATACAAGCAGTTTGCTCGGGCTTTGTTTATGGAATTGGCGTTGTTGATGCGATGCTAAAAGCAGGGCAGGCCAAAAATGCCTTGCTTATCGGCGCTGACACTTTTTCGCGGATATTGGATTGGTCGGATAGAGGCACTTGCGTGCTATTTGGCGACGGCGCGGGGGCTTGTGTATTGCGGGCAGTTGATGCAGAGGAGGCAAATGGCAAAGGGGTTCTTGCCAATGTTTTACGCGCCGATGGCAAATATGCCGATATTTTGAATGTTGATAGTGGCGCTTCGAGCGGCTCACGTGTTGGTAAGTTACGCATGGAAGGACAAGCAGTATTTCGCCATGCCGTTACCAATATATCCGAAGCCATCATTGATTGTTGTGCCAAGGCAGGGAAAAGCGTTGATGACATTGATTGGTTCGTGCCGCATCAAGCCAATAAGCGTATTCTTGACGGCGTTGCGCGGCGCTTAAATATCGATGAAGCGAAGATCGTCGTAACTGTGCAAATGCATGGCAACACTTCGGCAGCTTCAGTGCCACTCGCTTTTGATGTCGCCAAGAAAGATGGCCGCATAAAAGCAGGCGATTTGGTGCTTCTCGAGGCAATGGGCGGCGGTTTGACTTGGGGCGCGTCACTTATTCAGTTGTAAAACATGGGTAACCCAAGAAAACTTGGCTTAAACTGCCGATTGCATCTTTACCAATAGTCAAATGTCTGTTTATCTTCTTATTAATTATTGCCAATCGGGGGGGTTGGCCTAAAAATACTGAGGGTAAAATAATGGGCAAGACAATTACACGTGCCGATTTGGTTGACGTGCTGGGGCGTGAGCTCGGCCTTTCACGAACTGATGGCGTAGAGTTGCTTGAAAGAATGCTTGAACATTTGGTAATTGCACTCGAAAAAGGCCAGACCATTAAACTTGCACGATTTGGCAATTTCTCGGTAAGAACCAAAAAATCGCGCATCGGGCGTAACCCAAAAAATGGGATTGAAGCGAAAATTAGCGCAAGGCGCGTGGCAGGCTTTAAGCCGTCACAAATCCTTAGAACCAGAGTTGAGCGCGGGCCAAATTGACAATTCTAAACAGCCAAAATGGAAATAATAAATCGCCACTTGCATTCCGAACCATTTCGGAGGCCAGCGCGGAAGTCGGCGTTGCACCGCACGTTTTGCGTTTTTGGGAAGGCAAATTCCTGCACCTTAAACCGCTTAAAAGGCGCGGTGGCCGCAGAATGTATCGCCCGCAAGACATTGCGCAATTATTGGGCCTAAAATATTTATTGCAAACACAGGGTCTTACCATAAAGGGCGTGCAAAAACTCATTAAAGAGCGCGGCATTCAGGCAGTTCGCGATATTGCCTATGAAAACGGCTTTAACCGTGGTGTGGCGTTTGATGGCGAAATTGATGAAGCTGAACATGATGTTTTCATGGATGAAATTGTGTCTGAACCTGCTGGTGCGAAAGCAAAAACGAGCGATGCGGCGGCATCTGCTAATGGCCCAATATTGCGGCGCGCTTTGGCAAGACTTGAACAAGCGAAAATTCTTTTGGACGCGACTTCAAAAAAGTGAAAACGCGCGCCAAGGGTCAATATCTTATCGAATTTGCGACAGAAGCTGACTTAGTCGAACTAAAAGCACTCATTGAATCTGCGTATCGTGGCGAAAGCGCGAAAGCGGGCTGGACCCACGAGGCTGACTTGCTCGATGGTTTTAGACTTGAAGGCGATGCGCTCCAAAAAGTCCTTATGGATGAAAATGCACGAATATTTGTGGCTCGTGACAAAGTAACAAATAAAATTGAAGGTACAATTTGTATTGAATTGGGTGAAGATGGTGTTGAGTTTGGCAAATTCGCGGTAAACCCGAATATTCAAGCGGGCGGAATTGGCAAATTATTGCTTGGTTACGCCGAAGAATTTGCTAAAAGTGAGTGGCAGCAAAATACCATGAAATTAAGCGTAATAACCATTCGCACCGAACTTATCGATTATTATATTCGCCGTGGATATCGGCCCACTGGCAAATTAATTGCTATGCAAGACATTCATTCTGGCGAAACCTGGACCAAGGGCCATGATTTAATGTTGGAAATATATGAGAAGCAGTTGTGAGTTCAAGTCGCCAAGAAATATCACAGCTATATTGCCCCCTCACTTGTCTTAGAAAAAATGCTTGTGTATGGCGGATTAAATTGTCGGAGTGTAGCGCAGCT
>WRPI01000009.1 GCA_009773395.1 Hyphomonadaceae bacterium
GAACCAGATCTCACAAACCACATCATGTCTGATGGATCTGATTCCAAGAAAAGCGGCCAACCACCAGGGAGGGAATACCAAATAATGTTTTGCGCGACATCACGAATTGCGTGCTGCCCTGCATGACGCAAAAAGGGTATTTTATGAAAATCCCGTGGTAACATTGCCAAAACCTCTTAGCGTTAGAATGGAAAATAATTAAAATCCCAACTTTCACATTTGTATTTTGTAAACCCTAATTATTAAGATTCCGACTAATTTCGTGGTCATTTTGCCGCGATAATTTCAATTTACATTGCCATATTACGTCCTAATATGACAAAACAAACAAAAGAGGTAATTATGACAATTGATGAAGGTGCGATTTTAGAATTAACTGCCGAAGGCACAGCTTTTGTAACCCTTAATCGCCCTGCCAAAAAAAACGCTTTTGACGAAATTATGATTGGCGCTTTAAGCAATATTTTTGAGACTTTAAGGGTTTCAGATAATGTCAGGCTGGTTGTAATTCGTGGCGCAGGTGATGTTTTTTGCGCTGGTGGCGATCTTGAATGGATGAAGCGCCAAGCTCGCCATGATTTTGAAGACAATGAAGCAGATTCTTACGAATTGGCACTAATGTTGAACCGCCTCTATCACTTGCCGCAAATTACTTTGGCATTGGTGGAAGGCGCGGCATTTGGTGGCGGCACCGGCCTCATCGCCGCTTGTGATTATGCAATTGCCACCAAAGACACCAAATTTTGTTTTTCCGAAGTTCGCATGGGCCTTACGCCAGCCAATATTTCGCCTTATGTTATCGAAGCAATTGGCCCCCGATATGCGCGTGCCCTGTTCACGACGGCGCGTCAATTTGATGGCGAATATGCCAAACAAATCGGGCTTATTCACGAAGTTGTGGCCGATAAAAATGAAATGGCAATAAGTGAAGAAGCCATCGCGCGGCTTGCATTTTCGGCAGCACCGGGCGCCGTTGCCGACACTAAGCACCTCATAAACGCAGTCAAAAATCGGCAAATTGACCAGCACTTAATGCATGAAACCGCCAAAAAAATGGCGCATCGCCGCGCCAGTGATGAAGGCCGCGAGGGGCTAAATGCATTTTTGGAAAAACGCGCGCCAGATTGGTCAAAATAGAAAACTTTCCCACCATTTGCCATTGCAGCCAAGTTAAAGCCAATTTTACACATTATTGCTATGTTTTCTAAATGAAATTAGAAAACAAACCCGCGATTGGTATTATTATTGGTATTTCGTTTGTTGCTTTGAGCCTTGCACCATGTGCAGCGGCGGCGCAATCATTGGGATATTTATCGGCAAAGCCACTTGGAAGCGAAATTGCTCGCGCCGCGCCACAAGCTCCGCCACCTGTTTTTATTGTCCCTGATGCCCCTATTCCCGCGAAAGTCACAGCGCCAGAATCCACTACGCCTGCCGAAGTTCCCGTCCAAAACGCGCGAGCCTTGAATTTGCAGCCACAGCACAATGTGGGGCCATTGCGGGCGAGAAACCACACTGCGGCAAACGACGTTGCCCCTCAAAGCACTGCTGAACCGCAAAATCGCGGCCCACTCAAAGCGATTTACCAAGACAGCAGAACCGCTTTATTTGAAGGCTTACCCAATAGGATAGCGGGTGGATTGCCTTGGGTTAATCATGGCAATCGTGGTGAACCATTTGAAAGCGTTTTGGCGCGCGTAACAACGGATTTGCAATCTGCCAGTGCTGCCGATCCCGAATGGGCACTCCCCGCGCAAAATGAAATCAGAAGATTGGCAATGCAATTAGACAGATTGCCCGCACCGCCAACTTATGCGGGCGCTCAAAACCAGACCAATGTCTCGCAATCAACAACTTCAAATCGCCCTTTTAGACCGCGCCCAATTTGGCCAGGTGCAAATGCAAATATCGAAGCGCAAACTCGCCCAACTTCACTGACAACAACTGGCGTTGATGAGCAAGGAAGCGCCAGCGCAGGTGAAAATGTGATATGGCAAAACCTCGAGCCAAGCGAAACACCACCAGCGCCGACCTCGCGCACAAGTCGCCGCACTCGGCGCTAACTGCCAATATCGCACATTGATTTGACCTTATGGCTTGATGCCAAGGCATAGTTGAACCAAACTCGCCAATGATTCGTATATTGGGGTAAGGTTTGGGCCATATTATTGTAAATGGAAACGAAAAAGGCGGGGCCGGCAAATCGACTGTCGCTGTCCATATCGCAGTAGCATATCAATATGCTGGGCATAATGTTACGATTATTGACCTTGATAAACGGCAACGCACATTGGAGCGCTTTTTTGAAAATCGGGAGCAATGGTGCGCGGCAAAAAACATTGCCTTGCCGACGCCATTTGTTTCTTATGCCGAGAACGTGTTTGAAAAAACCACGGAAGCCGAAGAATTTGCGGCTGTTCAGAATATTGTCAACAAGGCCGCCGAAGAATTTGATATTGTCGTGGTCGATAGCCCGGGTTCAAATACCATCGCTTCGCGCGCAGCCCATTCATGCGCTGATACCATAATTACTCCAATGAATGACAGTTTTGTAGATTTTGACTTATTGGCGAAAATTGACCCTATAAGTGGCGAAGTTTTGAGCCCAAATATTTATTCGCAAATGATTTGGGATGCTCGCAAAGAAAAAGCGCGGCTGGCAAAACGCAATATTGAATGGTTAGTTTTGCGCAATCGCTTGTCGCAAATCGATGCCCGAAATAAGCGCAAATTAAGCGAAGCATTGGCAAAATTGTCCAAGCGCATTGGCTTCAAAACCATATCTGGTCTATCCGAGCGCGTTATATTCCGCGAATTATTTCCAATGGGATTAACTTTGGTGGATATCGAAAAAGCGAAACTTGGCGTTGGCATGTCTATGAGCCATGTTGCCGCTCGCCATGAGCTTAGATCCTTGATTGGTTCAATTGAATTGACGCAATTGGGAGCAAAAGACATGGTTGCGTAATTTGCGTGACATGTGTCATATTTCTATAAGATTTCTTGATTAAGCGCTATTTGGAAACTAAACTGGAGCGGGGTCTGAATGAAAGATGCACTTTTGGAAATAATTGGCGATCAATCTCAACCATTAGATATGGGCGAAGAAACTAAATATTCCAAACCGACAATTGTTATCGGTCGCCACGGCAAACCCGCACTTTCGCGCAAAATCTATTTAACTTCGCATGAATATAAATTGTGGTGGCAAAAATATGATGAAGGCTCAATTGTGCCAAACCAAAAAGTCCCACGTAATTTAATCAGCGCAGTCGCAAGGGTTGCTAAAATTGTCGCGAGCCCATTACCGCGCGCTTTTGATACCGCCAAAGCGGTTGCGGCTGGACGTGAAATTACCAAAGATAATTTATTTGTCGAAGCACCATTGCCACCGCCACCACTGCCAGATTTTGTGCGATTCAGGCCGCGTTCATGGGGTTTTATCGCGCGTTGCACTTGGTTTGTCGGTTTCAGTGGTGGCCAAGAAAGCCATGATGAAGCGAAATTACGAGCTGCAAAAGCTGCGCAAAGGCTTGTGGAAATCGCTGACAGCGAAGGTTCGGTCGCAGTCTTGGCGCATGGTTGGTTTAATCGCATGATGCGCCCGCACCTCAAGACCTTGGGCTATGTCTGCATATATGATGGCGGCGACTGGCACTGGTCCTATCGGGTTTACCGCAAGGCATAAAACTGCTGCGATTTGATTCTATTATTACGCAAATTGCGCTATTATAGTGACCACTTAATATTGAAAAAATAAGTGGAAATTGTCATGGCGGAAAATAAAGCGGAAATGGAAAAAATGGGCTTTGAGGTCGCGTTGAAAGAGCTTGAAGAAATTACCAAGCGGCTTGAAGCAGGTGATGTTTCGCTCGAAGATTCAATTGGCCTTTATGAGCGTGGGGCAAAATTAAAAGCCCATTGCGAAGAAAAACTAAAATCTGCGCAAATGCGCGTGGATCAAATTGTCGAAACCCAAAATGGCATTGCCCTAGAGCCTTTTGAAACCAATAAATAGGCGATGATGGGCAATCAAATCAATTTTCCCGCGCGGCTCGAAGAAACCGCCATTAAAATTAAGGCAACTTTGAGCGCGCTTATTCCAGAAGCCGAAGGGCCGGAGCAGCAATTGATAAGCGCAATGCGTTATGCGGTTTTGGGTAATGGCAAATATTTGAGGCCGTTTTTGGTGCTCGAAACCGGGCGGCTGTTTGATGTTGACGAAGCAAGGCTTTTGCGGGTCGCGGCAGCGCTTGAAGCTGTGCATTGTTATTCACTAGTGCATGATGATTTGCCCTGTATGGACGATGATGATTTGCGGCGCGGCAGACCGACAGTTCACAAACAATATGATGAAGCAACGGCGGTGTTGACTGGCGACGCCTTGTTGACATTCGCGTTTGAGATTTTAAGCGATGCGCAAACCCATTTTGACCCCAATGTGCGGCTGCAACTGGTTGCGCTTCTGGCGCGGGTTTCGGGCGCTAAAGGCATGGTCGGTGGGCAAATGATGGATATGTCAGGCGCGCATTTGGGCAATGATATTGCCGCCATTTCGCGTATGCAAAGGCTCAAAACTGGGGGTCTATTTGGCTTCGCAGTTGAATCGGGGGCAATTCTTGGCAAAGCATCGGATAGAATGCGCCATGCACTTGGTGGCTTTGCTCATGACTTTGGATTGGCATTTCAAATCGCGGACGATATTCACGATGTTGTTGGCAAAGCCGAAAACCTCGGCAAAGCAGTTGGCAAAGACCAAAGTCATGGAAAAGCCACTTTTGTTAGCGTAATGGGGCTTGCAAGCGCCAAAGCGCATTTGGAATTTTTGTGCAACCAAGCCAAAGAGCATCTTGATGTTTTCGGCGTTAGGGCAGATGCCCTCAAAGCACTGGTTGATAGCGTTGCAAAATGATGCGAATTGTAAGGGTAATAGTTTTATGAGTTCAACGCCGCATCTTGATTCTATCAAGTTACCTGCCGATTTGAAGGGGAAATCGCCAAATGAATTGGTGCAAATCGCCGATGAATTGCGGCGCGAAACAATTGATGCAGTATCGGTCACTGGTGGTCATTTGGGCGCAGGTTTGGGAGTGGTTGAGCTTACAGTCGCGCTGCACCATGTATTTGATACCCCCAAGGACATTTTGATTTGGGATGTGGGCCATCAAGCTTACCCACACAAAATACTAACTGGACGTCGTGATCGCATAAGGACTTTGCGACAAAAAGACGGGCTTTCGGGTTTCACCAAACGCAGCGAAAGCGAGTATGATCCGTTTGGCGCGGCCCATGCTGCAACTTCGATTTCCGCTGCTTTAGGCTTTTGTGCCAGCCGCGATGCACAGGGCAATGATAATAATGTTATTGCCGTGATTGGCGATGGCTCCATATCCGCTGGCATGGCTTATGAAGCCATGAATAAAGCTGCAGAAACCACTGGGCAATTGATTGTTATTTTGAACGACAATGACATGTCAATTGCACCCCCAGTTGGCGGAATGTCCAATTATTTGGCGAAATTGGTCTCGGGCGGCAGTTACCGCGCTTTGCGCCGTGTTGGCAAACAAATGGCGAGCATCCTACCCAAGCCAATGCAAGCCGCAGCAAAAAAGGCCGAAGAATTTGCGCGTGGTATGGCAACTGGCGGCACTTTATTTGAAGAATTAGGCTTTTATTATGTTGGGCCAATTGATGGCCATGACATTGAAGTATTGGTCGATGTGCTTGAAAACGCAAAAAAAATCACCGACAGGCCAGTATTAATTCACGCCGTAACCCATAAAGGCCACGGCTATGCACCTGCCGAAAGCGCCGACGACAAATATCACGGCGTGGTGAAGTTTAATGTGGTGACGGGTGAACAAAATAAAACCCAATCCAATGCGCCTTCATATACTAAAATATTCGGCGAGACTTTAACCAAACTTGCGCAAAGCGATGAGAAAATTGTCGCCATTACTGCGGCGATGCCATCGGGAACGGGCCTTGATATATTCCAAAAAGATTTCCCGAGGCGCATGTTTGATGTCGGTATTGCCGAACAACACGCCGTAACATTCGCCGCCGGTATGGCTGCGGACGGCATGAAGCCATTTTGCGCAATTTATTCGACATTCTTGCAACGCGGCTATGACCAAGTTGTCCATGATGTTGCTTTGCAATCATTGCCAGTTCGTTTTGCGATTGACCGCGCGGGCCTGGTTGGCGCCGATGGCGCAACCCATGCCGGTAGTTTTGATATTGGTTACATGGGCGCATTACCCAATATGGTATTTATGGCCGCCGCCGATGAAGCCGAGCTTGCACTTATGGTAGCAACCTCATTGGCAATTGACGACGGGCCCAGTGCATTTCGTTATCCACGCGGTGAGGGGGTCGGGGCAATAATACCATCCGTTCTTACCCCATTGGAAATTGGCAAAGGCCGCATTATCCAAGAAGGCACAAAAATTGCCATATTATCTTTTGGAACTAGGTTAGCCGAGGCGCAATTGGCGGCCAATTTGCTGGGCGCGATGGGGCTTTCTACCACTGTTGCCGATGCACGATTTGCCAAACCTTTGGACGAAGATTTAGTGCGAGTTTTGGCGCAAAACCACGAAATATTATTGACCCTTGAAGAAGGCGCGGTGGGCGGTTTTGGCGCTTTTGTTTTGCATTTCCTAAGCCGCGATGGGCTTTTGGACAACGGCCTTAAAGTGCGCACTTTAACTTTGCCCGACGTTTTCCAAGATCATGACAAACCCGAAGCCCAATATGCAATGGCGGGCCTTAATGCCGAGAACATAGTAAAAACCGCGCTGACAACTATGGGTTTTGATGAAGCTTTGCAGGCGAGGATGGTTGTCGGTGTGGGTGGGCAAGTGAATTGACCGCAGCAGGCGGGGAGATATTGGAGGCGTTTCCAGTGCCAATTGATGCTGCAACCGTCATTAGCCCGACTATCACAATCGGCGGACGTCGCACGACCATCAACTTCATAACTGACGAAGAAGATTTTGGAAGGGTCACTTTTGACAATGTTGATGCTTTCAAAGTCTGTCGAGGTGAAAGCCCTCCATATGACTTAATGTCATTAGCAATGGATGACAGTAATTGGGTTTTTAAAGTCAAGAATTCAAAATGGCTTCAAGAGCGGTATGAGTATGAAAAGAAGTACTATGGTAGTTCTTATGAGTGGGGTGGAAGCGTTGACGAGATGCTTACTGACTTTAATCACTATTTATTTTATTTTCATGATGAATTCATTGAGGTAATCGCCCGTGGCCTTTGGTTCGAGTCTAGTAAAAAGGACTTGTATGGCAAACCATTGCCAAAAAATCACCCGCTTATGCCAATACAAAAAGGCAAAATAGAATATTTCGAAATTGCTGGAATTGAATGCCGCTCGATAACAAATTCGATTCCGATTGAGGAATTAATAATTCGAACAAAGTGTTGTAAGCAAAAATTGATTTCATTGGAAACCAAATTTAAGGGTAAATTCCGCTCTGAATGGACGTTGGAGATAAAAGTGCGTTCTGGCGAAATCGTTAGTTACCTCGCAAGGAATTTCAGCGAAAAGTCTATGGAGAAAGCCGGCGTTATCGGCATGGAAGAAATAATGCCATTTTTCGAAGAATATGTGAAAAGCACCGCAAATAGGGCAAAGTGAAAAGCGGTTTTCATAACTATCGAAATTAACTAACACAAACTTTCAATTTCCCGCAAGCAAACATCAGTTATTCTTAAATATGAACATGCTCCAAGTCTTTGGCTTATAGTCTTATTACAACGGATTTACATCTTGATTCAGCTTGAATCAGTTCGTTTGGCGTAATATCATCAGGTGGTTACAGTGGAATGGTCGTATAATGGCGCAATTAGAACTCTCATCAATTGGTAAGACAATTGAAAAAAACCAAATTTTAAGTTCAATCAGCCTTGAAATTGAGGAAGGTGAATTCGTGGTTTTGGTTGGCCCGTCGGGTTGTGGGAAATCGACATTATTGCGCATTATTGCCGGCCTTGATAACCCCACAAGCGGCGAAGTTGCGATTAATGGCCGAAGCGCCACTGGGCTTTTGCCAAAAGAGCGCGGTGTGGCGATGGTGTTTCAATCCTACGCGCTTTATCCGCATTTAAGCGTTTATGACAATATGGCTTTTGCTCTCAAAATGGCAAAACAGCCCAAGGCCGAAATTGAAAAAGCTGTTAATAAATCCGCGCAAATCCTTGGTATTACACAACTTTTAGACAGGCGGCCCAGTCAACTTTCAGGTGGGCAAAGGCAAAGGGTGGCAATTGGACGCGCCATAGTAAGATCGCCAAAATTATTTTTGCTTGATGAACCATTATCGAATTTGGACGCGGGATTGCGGGTTCATATGCGCCATGAATTTGCAAGGCTGCACCGCGAATTATCGACCACCATGATTTATGTGACCCACGATCAAGTCGAAGCCATGACTTTGGCTGATAGAATTGTGGTTCTAAATCATGGCAAAATTGAACAAATCGGCACGCCCGATGAAATATATTCACGGCCCAATAATTTATTTGTCGCGGGCTTCCTTGGCTCACCACGCATGAATATGTTTGCGGCCACAATTAGCGCGATTAAAGCGGGACAAATTGAAGTTGAACTGGCAAATGCCGCGAAAATGCAAATGAATGCGCATTCGACGGCCGCAAAAATTGGCGATAAAGTAACATTAGGCATCCGCCCCGATGCGCTTTCACCCGAAATCAAAACCAATATTATGAAATTGCAACTCGATATTATTGAAAATATTGGCTCGGGTTGCAGTATTTACGGCACATTTGCAGGCTATGATGAGCCTGTCGCCGCAATTGCCCCCACCGCCGCCAAATTAAAGCGCTTTGAAACCATCGAACTTGGCTTCAAACCCTCAGACGGCTATTTATTTGACGCCAACGGGGGTGCGTTTGTGCGTGGTGGTGTCAATTAACCCGTCAATTGCTTGAGAAAACTCTCATGGCTGGGGGCTTTGGCGACGCCATCGGCAATTGCGGCGCTTACATCGCGCAAAATATTGATGGAAAATTCAGGCGGCACAATGTTGATAATTGGGTTAGAGTTTTTAGGAATTACTTCCATACCTGCCAATACGCTTATCCAACTCATGGGGCGGAATAAATCGTAATAATCGGCCAATATTTTTGCTTGGCCTTTGTAAATATCCAATTTTTCACCCAATGTATCGGGGATGTCCATGGTGGTGACATAGCGCCAAAAATCAGTGTCTTTGCGCTCCGAAACGCAATAATGCAAAATAATGAAGTCGCGGATTTCTTCGATTTCGCGAATGCCGCGTTGGTTGAAAGCTTTGCGCAAAACTTCAAAATTTGTGGATTTCGGGAAATGGTCAAAAAATCTGAAAATATTGGCAATTACCAAATGAATCGCGGTTGATTCCAATGGCTCCAAAAAGCCCGAAGCCAATCCAAGCGATAAACAGTTTTTGACCCATGGTTCGCGCCGCCTGCCAGCTTTGAATTTTATGGTTCTAGGCTCTGCGATGCGTTCACCCGCAATACATTTATCAACTGTCGCCATTGCTTCGTCATCGCTCGCAAATTTGCTCGAATAAACATAGCCATTACCGACCCGATTTTGCAAAGGTATCCGCCAAGTCCAGCCCGCTTCGCGCGCCCATGAGGTTGTATATGGGGTGAGGGGGCCATTGGGCTTGGTCGGAAGCGCAATCGCCCTATCAACTGGCAAGTAATGGGTCCAATCGTCAAATTCAGATTTCAAAGTTTTTTCAATAAGCAAGCCAACAAAGCCCGAGCAATCAATAAAGAAATCGCCTGTAATTTCGCGGCCATCTTGGAGCTTGAGTTTCTCAATCATTCCATCATTGTCGGTTTTCACATCGGTTACCCGTCCTTCGATGTGAGTGACGCCTTTTGCTTTGCCATAATCGCGCAAATATTCTGCGCCTTTGACCGCATCAAAATGATAGGCATAACTCAGCCATTCATAAACCGACTGTGTGTTCTTAACTGGCTTTTGGAACTTATTGGCGCGAGCCGCCATTGAACAAATGCTAATATTGTGAAGATCTGGAGTTTGCGGGTTTATTATTTTTTGTTGCAACCAATGTTGGTGCAAAGGTTGGTTTTCAATCATTGGCCCCAATTCACCAAACGGATGCCAATATTCGCCGCCGATTTTGTTCCAATCCTTAAAACATATCCCCAATTTATAGGTGGCATTGGTCGCCCTTACGAAATCCGCTTCATCAATATTAAGGAAGCTTATTAAGTCCTGCATTGATGGAACCGTGGCCTCACCCACGCCAATAATGCCAATTTCGGGCGATTCAACCAATGTGATTTTATAGCCGCCGCGAGTAGTTTTGAGCAGCAGGCGTGCCAAACACGCGCCCGCAATCCAGCCCGCCGATCCGCCACCAACAATCACAAATTCCTTGATGTCCTTTGACATTTACCATACTCCGAGCAATGCAGCTAAAAATGTAAGCGCTTACATTATTTGCTTTCCTTTGGTGCGTAAAGGGGTAAAATAAAAGAGGGGTGCGACAAAAAAACACATTGTGCATCTCAAAAATTCGATATTCTCAAGCTGAAGCCGAGGCCGATTAAATGCAAAACAATAAAATCAAAAAAATAGTGATTGTTGGCGGTGGCACTGCGGGCTGGATGAGCGCTGCATTATTGTCCAAATTTTTCGCGCAACATTATGAAATTATTTTGGTCGAATCCGAAGAAATTGGCATAATTGGCGTCGGCGAAGCAACAATTCCTGCCATCAAAAACTTCAATAATTTATTGGGAATTGACGACGCCGAAATGATGAAGGCCACCCAAGGAACCTATAAATTGGGGATTGAATTTGTTAATTGGCGCAAACTTAGCCATTCGTATATTCATGGCTTTGGGCGCATCGGCCAAGATAGATTATGGCTAAGAACCCATCAGTTTTGGCTCAAAATGAATGAATTGGGCAAAGCCAAAGATTATGACAAATATTCCATCAATGTCGTGGCCGCGCGGGCAAATAAGTTCGCCCATGCCAATTGGGATAATCCCAATTCTCCAATGAAAGATATTGATCACGCTTATCATTTTGACGCGACTTTATATTCAAAATTCTTGCGTAAAGACGCTGAGGCGCGCGGCGTCAAAAGAATTGAAGGGCGGATTGAACATGTCACACAAAACCCACAAACTGGTTTTATTAGTAAACTTACAATGCGCAGCGGCGAAGAAATCGAAGGCGATTTATTTGTCGATTGTTCGGGCCTGCATGGCCTGCTTTTGGATAAAACCTTGGGTATTGGCTATGATGATTGGTCGCATTGGCTGGTTTGCGATAGGGCGCTGGCACTAGGTTGTGAAAATGCCCCGGTTTTGAACCCCTATACCAAATCAATTGCCCGCGAAGCGGGCTGGCAATGGCGCATTCCTTTGCAGCACCGAATTGGCAATGGGATTGTTTATTCGAGCCAATTCACGACGGATGAAAATGCCAAAACCGTGCTTTTGAATAATCTCGATGGCGCGCCAATTGGTGAACCGAGACTGGTGAAATTCACCCCCGGCAAGCGCAAAAAGACATTTGAGAAAAATGTCGTGGCAATTGGGCTTTCTTCGGGGTTTTTAGAACCATTAGAATCAACTTCTATCCATTTGATTCAAAGCGCAATTTTAAGATTGGTGGCATTGTTCCCGTCTGGTGATTTCAATCAAATTGATATTGATGAATATAATCGGCAAACTGATTTTGAATATGAAAATGTCCGTGATTTTATTATTTCGCACTATAAAATTACCGAGCGTGACGACGCACCAATGTGGCAATATACCAAAAATATGGATATTCCCGATAGTTTACGGGCCAGAATAGAATTGTTCAAATCTTCGGCGCGGTTTTTCAAAAAAGGCGATGAAGTTTTCCTCGAAGAAAGCTGGTCGCAAGTGCTTTTGGGCCAAGGTTTGAGCGCCAAACCTGATCCTTCGGTAGATTTAATTTCGCAAACCGAAGCACAAGAATTGCTCGACGACATACAAGAAGTAATTGCCGATTGCGTAGATAAAATGCCAAATCACGCCGAATTTATTGCGAAATATTGCAAAGCTTAAAGCGGCTCACTCAAAACTTCACCATGGGTTGCAATGACTTTGGAATAATAGCGCGCGCTATCCTTAGGGGTGCGATCCAAAGTTTCAAAATCAACATGGACAATTCCGAAGCGTTTTGAAAAACCAAGCGACCATTCCAAATTATCCATGAATGACCAAACCATATAGCCTTGGACATTTACCCCAGCGGCAATTGCTTTATGTATTGCGCTTAAATGCCGTTGCAAATAATCAGTGCGAAGTGGGTCTCTAACCCGTCCATTGCTCGCCCGTGGCGGATCAAAAAAAGCCGCGCCATTTTCGGTGATATAAAGCGGAATATCGCCATAAGTATCTTTAACCCATTTCAAAGTGTCAAACAGCCCTTGTTCAAACACTTCCCAGCCAGTTTCGGTATAAGTTGCGCCGCGTTGTATCACCCGCGTCGCGCGCAAAGGCCATGACGGCGCTTTGTGGAATGCAACGCCGCCAACAACTTCAGTGACATCAGAATTCGCGTAGGATTCGTGCCGAGTAACCGAGCGCGTGTAATAATTCACGCCCAAAAAGTCGATTTTTTGGCGGATAAGATCATAATCTTCTTGCGCCCAAACTGGCCACGCATCGTCAAAAATATCTGTCATTTCGGCGGGATAATGACCAAGCATGGCAGGGTGCAAATATTGCTCATTCATATAAGCATGGGCGCGTTTGGTTGCCGCAATATCTTCGGCTTTGTCGCTGGCGGGGTATTTGGGTTCAATATTAACCACCAAACCAATTTCATGTTTACCGATTTGCCGATAGACTTTGACTGCGGCACCATGTGCGCGCATGATGTTGTGGCTCGCGATTGGCGCTTCATATTTATTGCGATGCCCGGGCGCCAAGGCCCCGTGCAAATAGCCGCCATCAGTAACCACCCAAGGCTCATTCAAAGTCGCCCATTTTTTAACGCGGCCATCATAAGCCTTGAAAACAACTTCGGCATATTCGGCAAACCAATTGGCGCAATCGCGATTAAGCCACCCGCCCATATCATCAAGTGCCGCTGGCATGTCCCAATGATACAGCGTGACAATTGGCTCAATGCCATTTTTCAAACATTCATCAATTAAATCAGAATAAAATTTTACGCCCAAAGGATTGATTTCGCCAATTCCGTTCGGCAAAATCCGCGCCCATGAAAGGCTAAAGCGATAGGCTTGCATTCCCAATTGCTTCATCAATGCGACGTCTTCGCGGAAGCGATTATAGTGGTCACAAGCGACGTGACCAGTATCGCCATTATTGACCATACCCGGAGTATTGACGAATCGATCCCAAATGCTGGCTCCCTTGCCATCTGCAAAAGGTGCGCCCTCTATTTGATATGCCGAGGTGGCACAGCCCCACAAAAACTTATCAGGAAACCTAGTCGTCATTAAATTATTGCCCTTAAATGGTTTTTTATCCCTAGAGCGGATTCACAATTCCGATGGAATTGTGAAACCGCTCTAGATTCATTTGTTTGTCGCATTTCTTGTCCGAAAACCGCTTCACACTTTTCGTCGAAATGCTCCAATTGCAGCATTTTAGCGTTTTGTCAAAGTGAAAACATGTAATTATGTAAACGCTTACATTTTGCTTGACAAGCATAAATATTGCGAATAGTCATGTAAATGTAAGCGCTTACATTTTGGGAAAATCATTTCAAAACAGCGCAAAGGGGTGAAATGCGCGGAGCAACATTAAAAGATGTGGCTAAGGCGGCGGATGTGTCAATCGCATCGGCATCGCGCGCTATTAATGGCCTCGATAATGTCAAAGAAGATTTGCGCCGCAGGGTTTTAGAAGCGGCATCAAAACTGCGTTATGTGCCGCATGGTGGTGCGCGCTCACTCGCTACTAACCGCACCAATACCATCGGCGTGATTCTGCCTGATATTTACGGTGAGTTCTTTTCGGAAATAATTCGCGGTATCGATTTTGCGGCTCGGGCGCGTGGTTTGCATATTTTGGTTTCAGGCTCACACGGTGATTTGCAAGAAGCAGTTTCGGCGGTTCGTGCCATGGTGGGCCGCGTCGATGGCATTTTAGTGATGTCACCATTTGTTGATAGCCAAGATTTGGTGGCGGTTCTGCCGCTTAATTTGCCACTGGTTACAATTTCAAGCAGCATTGGTGATGAATTCAATGGCGCGATTTCGATTGATAATTATGGCGGCGGCCAAATTGCGGCTGGGCATTTAATCGAAATTGGTTGCAAGAATATTGGCCATGTTTGTGGGCCGACAAGCAATTTTGAAGCCTGTGAGCGTAAACGCGGCTTTTTTGACCGCGCCTCCGACGCTGGCCTTGAAGTGCCAAATATTTTTGAGGGCGATTTCAGCGAGGAGTCGGGATACCAAGCTGGGATTTATTTCGCCAAAGCGAAAAATCGCCCCGATGGGATTTTTGTCGCCAATGATATGATGGCGGTCGGTTGTTTAATGGCGCTGGCGGACCAAGGCGTCAATGTGCCGAACGATATCGCAATAATTGGTTTTGATGACATTCCAATAGCAAGATTTACCGCGCCAACTCTAACGACACTAAATGTCGGTGTCTATGAAATCGGGACCAGAAGCCTCGATTTATTGGCGAATGGTATAGAAAATGACGATGGCACAATTGGGCCGGGATTCAAAATTGAGCCGGAATTGGTGGCTCGAAAATCGACAGCAAAGGGCGCAAATTAAGCACCCAATAAAAAAATGTGAAGTTAAGTTATACGGGAGGAAAGAAAATGAGTAATAGATTAAGGCAAACTGGGTGGCGAAATGGCGTTTCCGCAGTTGCATTGAGTGCGGCCTTCGGGGCGGTTGTGTTGATTGCAACGCCGACAATGGCCGCAGAGTCAAACGCGATTTTGCGCGGGCATTTAACGTCGTCGCAAGCTGGAACTAAAGTCACTTTGGTTGATGCCAGCAGTGGCGCGCGGGTAACTGCCGATGTGCAAGCAAATGGTGATTATACTGTTGTCGGTCTAAGGCCGGGCACTTATCAGGTTTCATTTAGAACGCCTGATGGCAAAGTCCTTCGCCAAGACATAACATTGTCAGTTGGTGAAACCGCCGAACTTGACGCCGATCTTGCCAATGCATCAAACGAAGTTGTGGTTGTTGGTCGCCGCCGCGAAGTTAGAACTTCGGAAGTCGCAACCAACGTAACCAGAGCGCAAATTGCTGCTTTGCCGCAAAACGGCCGCAACTTTTTGAACTTTGCGGCTTTGGCGCCAGGGGTTTCGGTTTCAAACGACCCTGAGCGCAAAACATTCCAAGCTGGTGCTTTGGGTGCAAATTCTGTCAATTTGTTTATTGACGGTGTGAGCCAAAAAAACCAAGTGCTTCAAGGTGGTGTCGCTGGTCAAGACGCGAGTCGTGGTAACCCATTCCCGCAAGGCGCAATTCAGGAGTATAAGGTTTCAACCCAAAACTTCAAAGCTGAATATGAGCAATCGGCTTCGGCTATTATTACTTCAATCACGCGTTCAGGTTCCAATGAATTTCATGGTGAAGTTTTTGGAACTTATCAGTCCAAAGGCATGATTGGTGCGCCACATTTTTCTCGGCATTTACCAAAACCAGACTATAAAAATGTGGAACTTGGCATTGTCGTTGAAGGGCCAATTATTCAAGACAGATTATTTTATTTGTTCACATATGAAGCCCGCCGCGATACCCGCCCGACCGATTCAGTATTGATGCCGAATGCAGCAACTTTGGGCGGCAATTCTGCTTTAGCAACTGCTTTGGCTGGTGCCTATAATGGCTCCTTTGCTAAAGACTTCAGCCAAGACATGTATTTTGGCAAATTGACTTTCTATGCCAGTGATGCCGATACTCTTGAATTATCATTCATAAATCGGGTTGAGGATGATGTTCGCGGTTTCGGCGGCACAACTGCTCGTGGCCGTGGCAATACTTTGGATCAATATGTTCGTGGCGGTAATGTTCAATGGAAGCACCGCGATGGCAATTATTTGAACGAATTGGCGCTCGAATATCAATCTGCACACTGGTTTAACTCGCCACTAACTGATGCACCCGGTATTACGCTTTTGGGCAATCCAAATGACTTTAATAGCGGTGTAGCAAGATTTGGTGGGCTGCCATATGCGCAAGAAAAAGCCCAAGATTCCTGGACTTTGAGGGATAGTTTGACCATTTCAAATATTGATTGGCATGGCAGCCACATTGTGAAATTGGGCTTCAAATATGCGCAATATGATTATGTTGCATCGGAGTCCATCCCGACAGCAAACCCTGAGTTCTTCTATAATGCTGCAACTTATGTGTTTGGCGGTGCCAATAACGTGCCATTGCAAGCAAGAGTTTTGGACGGAAATCCAGAAATCAGTGACGGCAACACTCAAATCGGATTGTTCATTCAAGACGATTGGACAGTTAATGAGCATTTGACACTAAATCTTGGTTTGCGTTGGGATTATGAATCTAACCAGATGAATAATGACTTCGTAACTCCGGCAGATATTGTCACGGCAATTCGGGCGCATGTTGGGTTTAACCGCGCATGGAATGTCAATGATTATATTTCAACTGGCTCCAACCGTGACCCGTTCTTAGGTGCGTTCCAACCGCGTTTTGGCTTCTCTTATGATGTCAATGCCGACAGAAATACCGTAGTCTTCGGTGGTTATGGTCGTTATTATGACCGCAACATCTATGATTCGGCGCAATTGGAGCAACGTCGTGCCACATTGCATAATGCGCAAATCAATTTCCCTGGCAATGCGCCTTGGAACGCATCTTATTTTACCGACCCATCTCAACTCGTTCCTTTAGCAAGGGCGTTGGGGCTAAAAGGTGAAATCATCCTTCTCAATAATAATGTGAAAGTTCCTTATTCGGATCAGTTCAACTTCGGTGTGCGTCAGCGTTTTGGCTCAATCCAAACATCGGTCACTTTGGCGCATACTCAAAGCCATGACTTGTTCAATTATGTCTTGGGTAATCGCCAAGCTGATGGAACTTGGGGCAATGCTTGGGACGGAACTCATGGTGGGCAATATCTAACCCAACCTTGGGGTGATGGTGTTCCAGGTTATGGCAATTTGATTGTTTCGGTTTCCGAGCGTCAGGCTCGCAATACTTCAATTTATTTGACTGCCGAAAAACCATATACGCGCGAGTCGCATTATGGTTGGTATGCCAAATTGGATTTGAATAATGCCGAAATGACTGGTCATAATGATCAATTCTTGTTCGACCAAGCATTGCCAAGTTCAGCAGGCTTCCACCATGCTGAAGGCGTTGATAAATGGCGCTTTGTTGGTTCGGGGATTATTGACGGCCCATGGAACACGCAATTGGGCGGGATTTTGACTTTGGCTTCGGGTGCACCATTTGGCGGCTTTACCGACCGTGGTGTCAACGGATCGCCAGCAGCGACTTTGATTGATGGGCTTTATTTCCCGCGCGATCAAATTGCCTTCAAACAACTTGATTTGAAATTGACCAAGGAATTTGCATTCCCCAATGGCAATGCTTTGATTGTTGAAGGCCAAGTCTATAACGCCTTTGATTGGGTCAATCGAACTTATGGCCCGTGGACAAGTGGTTTTGCAAATGCCGCAAATCCAATTCCGACAAGGCAAGGTGAAAACAACACTCAAGGCCCATCACGTTCATACCAAGTCGGTTTGAAATATAAGTGGTAGATTTCCCCTATAATGGGCCGAACTAATAATTCGGCCCATTATTTTCGGTTTAAGGGCATCTTCTTCACCAATTGAAATTGGGGAAGGTGTGAAAGTCATGGAACTTACTGTCATCCCCGAAAAATCGCAGATTTTGTCGGGGATCTGGTCTTTATTTCTCTGAGATCCCCGACATTTTCTTCGAAAATTCGGGGATGACAATAAATCTTATAACTTTTGCGTAAGTCTCAAAATGAAGAAGCATAAGAATTCGCAAGCAAGCCGTTAGCCTATAGGAACAAAATGCTTAGTCGCCGTGAAACAATCCTCGCTTTGATGGCTCTTGCCAGTTGCGGGCCGAAAACGGCGCAAAGCGGCGAAACCGAGAATGCTTTTTCAGCCGATGAAATGCTGGCTGACATTCATAGGCGCACATTTAATTATTTTTGGGAAACCACCGATAATGAACGCGGCCTAACGCCAGATCGCTGGCCCACCCGAACCTTTTCGTCAATTGCGGCAATTGGATTTGCATTTAACGCTTATATTATCGGGGTGCGCGCGGGTTATGTAACCCGTGATGAAGCGGCGCTACGCACAAGGAATACGCTGAAATATTTATATGAAGCACCGCAGGGGCCGGCCGCCACAGGCACAATTGGCCATAAAGGCTTTTTCTATCATTTCCTCGATTATCAAACCGGCCTTAGATATCGCAACACCGAATTAAGCACAATTGACACTAGCCTTTTGTTATTAGGCGCAATCACTGCCGCGCAATTCTTCAATCAAAACAATGCGGTAGAAACCGAAATTCGCAATTTAGCGCATGCAATGTATGAGCGCGTGGATTGGACATTCATGCTCCGCCGTTCTGGAAAAATCGGCATGGGGTGGCACCCTGAAACTGGTTTTATTGCCTCAGAATGGCGTGGTTTTTCTGAAGGCTCACTAGTGTATTTGCTGGCATTTGCCTCCCCCACCCACACAATACCTTCGACGGCATGGCAGAGATGGACTTCGACTTATAATCAAACTTGGGGCAAGAATTTTGGTTACCTGCCGCATGTTGGTTATTTCCCGCTTTTTGTCCATCAATACCCCCATATTTGGTATGATTTCCGTGACATGCAAGACACTTATATGCGGCGCAAAGGTTTTGATTATTTTGAAAACTCACGCCGCGCGACTGTGGCACAGCGCGAATATGCCATCAAAAATCCCAATGGCTATAAGGATTATGGCCCCGATATTTGGGGCATGACAGCTTGCGATGGCCCTGCCGATGTTGAACTGGTTCTTAATCGGCGTCGTAGGTTTTTCCGAACCTATTCGGCGCGTGGGCAAGGCTCGCCACATATGTTTGATGATGGCACTATTTCACCAACTGCGGCGATTTCGTCCATTGTGTTTACGCCAGAGATATCAATTCGCGCAGCCCAAGCCATGTTGACGAAATATGGCGGTGACATTTATGGCAGGTTTGGCTTCCATGATAGTTTTAACCCTACTTATGTTACCAACCACCCCTCAACCGAAGGCCGCCAAGTACCAATTGCGGGTTGGGTTTCAAATGACTATTTGGGGATTGACCAAGGGCCAATATTGTCCATGATTGAAAATTACCAACATGGAACAATTTGGAATTTGATGAAACAATCTGAAATCATAAAAACTGGCCTTCGTAGAGCTGGTTTTACCCAATCTGGTCCGCAAAGCAATTGGCTATTTGGTGGAACTTAATGAACAGGCGGCAAACATTGTCGTTACTAATGGCGGCAGGCCTTGGCGCCTGTTTCAAACGCGAAGATGGTATGCGAATTTGGGCGATGGGCACCGAAGGCGAAAAAATCGTCCCATTCATTGATGCGTTTAACCATAAAACCACTGGCCCAAAATTTCGCTCACAAGCTCTACCTTGGAGCGCTGCCCATGAAAAATTATTAACCGCATTTGCTGCCGATAATTTGCCCGATGTTATTGCACTCGGGAACACTTGGGTGTCAGAATTTGCCGCGCTTGATGCATTGGAGCCGCTAAATCAATATGGCATTGATACTTCAAACATGTTCGAAGCCGCAGTTGATAATGCAACAATTGATGGCAAATTATTAGGCTTGCCGTGGTATGTCGAAACGCGGCTATTGTTTTACCGCAAAGATAATTTGGCGCGCGCAGGCTTTCAAAACCCACCGCAAACATGGGCCGAATGGGAAGCACAATTGGCGGCATTGGGCAAAATCGGTGGCAATCACAAATTTGGTGCTTTCATGCCAGTCAATGAATTTGAACCATTGGTGGCATTTTGTTTGCAATCGCAGAATCAAATCCTAACCCACAATGCCACCAAAGGCGGGTTTCAAACCAATGGCATTAAAGCGACATTTGCTTTTGTGAAAAGCCTTTATGACAAAGGCTATGCCGCGATTCTTTCAGGCGCCGAAGCACCCGATTTATACGCATCTTTCGGCAGGGGCGAATTTACATTTGTGATAACTGGCCCGTGGAATATTGCCGAAATGCGAAAGCGCCTGCCAGCAGACGCGCAGGACAAATGGGCAACCGCACCACTGCCCGGGCCAACTGGGCTGGGCGCATCAATTTTGGGCGGTGTCAGTCTTGGCATCAATAAAGCCTCCACCCAAAAAACGGCGGCTTTGGAATTAATCAAAGAACTAACAAGCGTTGGCGTTCAGGCCGAATTTTCAAAAGCAACCGCAGATTTGCCTGCTGTCAAACCAGCATGGGCTTTGGCAGGTCTTGAAACCGACGCGAAAGCGCATTCATTTTATCAGCAATTGAGCTTGGCAAAAGCCCCACCAAAAGCCCCCGAATGGGAACGCATTGCCAATGAAATGGCAATCGCAATGGAAAGGGTCGTGCGTGGCATTCAAAGCCTCGATGAAGCCTTGGCAGGGCTTGATGATTTTGCCAATGATATACTGGCAAAACGCCGTTATATGATTAACTTAAAGGGTAATTCCCATGAATAAGCGCCTTACACTTCAAGCTGGATGGGTTTTTATTGCACCTTCTTTGTTTGTGCTGATGGTGTTTTTCTTTGGCCCAGTTTTCCTTGCGCTCATCATGAGTTTTTCGGATTTTGACATTTATTCTCTGGCCGATATTGATAATTTGCGCTGGATTGGCTTGGATAATTATTTCAAATTGGTGCAAACTCCGCTGTTTTGGAAAGCCTTGGGCAATACTTTTTATTTGGCGATTTTTGGCACGCCATTGTCAATTGCGGTTTCGCTTGGCTTGGCAATGGCATTGAACGTCAAAAATGCGCCATTTAAGGGGTTTTTTCGCATTGTGCTGTTCACTCCCTATGTAACCACATTGGTTGCAGCGGCGGCAGTTTGGCACTTTATTTTGGATACCCGTTCGGGGTTACTAAACCAAGGTTTGCGGCTTTTGGGCTTGGAGGGCCTCGATTGGCTTGGCGATCCGCATTATTCACTTCCCGCGATAATTTTATTCTCCATCTGGAAGTCATTTGGCTATAATATGTTGATATTATTGGCGGCACTTCAAAAAATCCCTGACGAATTGTATGAAGCCGCGACTTTGGACGGCGCAAATGCTTGGCAAAGGCTGCTTCATGTTACACTGCCAGGTATTATGCCGAGTTTTTGGATGGTTTCTTTAATCACTTTGGCTGGCTATTTCCAATTATTCGCCGAACCCTATGTTATGACCCAAGGTGGGCCCGCGCAATCGACGCTAACCTTGATGTATTTCATG
The DNA here is from genome assembly GCA_009773395.1 of Hyphomonadaceae bacterium. Classification (GTDB taxonomy): domain Bacteria; phylum Pseudomonadota; class Alphaproteobacteria; order Caulobacterales; family Aquidulcibacteraceae; genus Pseudaquidulcibacter. The sequence goes on from WRPI01000009.1 coordinate 21,518, forward strand.
TATAATGAAGGCTTTAAGTGGTGGAACCTTGGCACAGCTTCGGCAACTGCTTTCGTTTTGTTTATCATGCTATTGGGTATTTCTGTATTAAGCCCGAAAAATGAAGCGGAAACCAAGCCATGAAAACCAAAATGCAATTTTCATGGTTTTCGACCGCAATTTTATGCTTCGCGAGCTTTTTGGCGCTCGCCCCGCTTTTTTGGATGGTTTCGGTTTCTTTTATGGGGCCAGAAGATACTAATAGTCTAACCCCACCAATATTGCCGAGCAAAGTCACTTTCGAGAATTACGCAGTTTTGTTTGAGCAGCAATCAATGGGCCGTTATGTATTAAATAGTTTGATTATTTCAACTTGCGCGACTTTTTTGGCGCTAAGTTTCAATATCACTGCGGGTTATGCATTCGCAAAATTGCGGTTTACGGGCAAGGAAAAGCTTTTCCAAGGGCTTTTGATGGCCTTGGTAATCCCCGGTCAATTATCAATGTTTCCCTTGTTTTTTATGGCCAAAAACATGGGGCTTTTGAATAGTTTTGGCGGGGTATTGATACCTTTTATGGCGTCGCTTTTTGGGATATTGATGGTGCGCCAATATGCACTTTCCATTCCCAATGAAATGCTTGAAGCCGCAAGAGTTGATGGCGCGTCGGAATATCAAGTGTTTTGGCACATTGTTTTACCGAATTTAACGCCAATAATGGTGACTTTGGCTATATTTACGTTTTTAGGCGCATGGAATGATTTCCTTTGGCCACTTATCGTCTTATCCGATGATAAATTCTATACATTGCCCTTGGCATTGGCGGGCCTGTCGCGTGAACATGTGCAAGATCACGGTCTGATTATGGCGGGTGCAATGGTGACAATTGTTCCAGTTTTATTGATATTTCTTATTTTGCAACGCCAATATGTGCGGGGTCTGTTGGCGGGGAGTGTAAAAGGGTGAGGGGGCTGTTCGCGCTCATTTTTGCTCTGTTTTTTGGCAGCATGGCAGAGGCCGCACCACTTATTGACGCGAGCCCGTGGCGCGCGGGCGCGTCTGATAATGTTATTTCCAATGTAAACAGCGCCCCGACGCGCTTTGATTATCGCTTTAATAGTGCGGGCTACGCTTTCATTGTCCATGATTTGGATTTTCGCGCGGGCGAAAATTACGAAATCAAAATCCCAATTCGTGGCAATGGCGCTGGCAACCACCTTGAAATCAAATTCACCGATGCCAGTGGCGATAATGTGTGGTGGGTGCGCCGCGAAAATTTTGCGCCAAGTGCTGATTGGCAAATAATAAAAATCAAACCGCGCCATATTGGTTTTGCTTGGGGGCCAACTAGTGACCGAAGTTTCAAAACCGCCGCGCGGCTGGAAATTGTGGTGGTCAAGACTGCAAATGGTGCGCAAATTGGTAATTTGGAGATTGGCGAGATTGAATATGAAGCCTTGCCGCCACCACTGCCAGAAACCACACCGATTACATCGAAACACCCACAAATTTTAGACGGCAACCGCTCGACCTTTGCACATACAACCGAGCCCATAATTGTCGATTTGGCATTTGTCCGTGATTTTGGCGGCCTGAAGATGGTTTGGTATGGCGTCGCTCCGCGACAATATCAAATCGAGTCTTCTAATGATGGTAATAACTGGCAGATTGCCAAAACTATCACCCACAGCGATGGCAATGAAGACTGGCTCGCAATGGGGGAATATAGTGCGCGATATCTTAAGATAACTGCGGACGAAAATATGCGATTGATCGAAGTGTCGCTCCTCAGTTTGGAAATGGGGCAAGACAAAAACAAGCTGGTGCGGGCGATGGCGGCAAATGCCCCGCGCGGCACTTACCCACGCTCCATGAGCTCTGAACAATCTTATTGGACAATAATCGGCGTCAAAGGCGGCGGCTCGCGCTCAGGGCTGATGTCCGAAGATGGCGACATTGAACTTTACGCCGAAGGCCCAAGCCTGATGCCGAGCCTTACAATCGACAATGCCACTTTCAATTGGGCCAATGTAAATATTAGCCAATCCTTGGAAAATGACAATTTGCCAATGCCAATTGTGACTTGGCGCGCGGGCGAGACGTCTTTGAAAATATCGGCTTTTGGTTTTGGTGGCCAAGACCAACCCTATGGCTTGGCGCGTTATGATGTCACTAATCATTCTTCTTTGCCCCAACGGATTACGCTAAGCCTAAATCTCGTGCCGTTCCAAGCTAATCCACCGACTCAATTTTTGAACCGCCACGGTGGAGTTGCCAGTGTAGAAACTATCGCTTTTGCAAATCAAATAACTCGGATTAATGGCGCTTCTCGCTTGTTTCATTTCAATGCGCCGGGCCGAATTACAACCAGAAGCTTTGGAGGCTTGCATAGCCTTGGGACGCAAATCCAAGACCAAGAAAAATTGGCAAGCTCTCGCTATGATTATGAGATGATTTTGGCGCCAAACCAAACCAAATCTGTGATCTTGGCTTTCGCAATGGCCGAAAATACGCCCAACAATGCTGCAATTGAAGCGAGTTTGGCGCGCGTTACGAATCCAATTTCTTATGCCAATGCTTTGGTGCGCGAAACCCGCAATTTTTGGTCACGCGAATTATCAAAAACTCGTCTTACAATGCCAAGTGGAACACCGCCGATTGCGCAAACTTTGCGCCTCAGCCAAGCCTATCAATTGCTGCTTTTGGACAATGCTTTGCTCAAGCCGGGTGCGCGTTCTTATGACCGTTCTTGGATACGCGATGGCGCAATGATGGGCGAGGGGCTAATGCGCACTGGGCATTTTGACATTGCCCTCAATTATTTCAAAACCTATTCGCCTTTCATTTTCCCAAGTGGCAAAGTGCCGTGTTGTGTTGATGCAAGGGGCTCAGATCCAGTTGCCGAAAATGACTCGCATGGCGAATATATGTGGCTTTATGCCGAACTTTTGCGTTATGGCTGGAACCATGAAGAAGCCCGAACTTATTGGCCGCAAATCCGCCATGTATTTGAATATCAACAGAGCATTATTGCCCCGCAAAGGACCGAGAATTTCCGCTTGCCTGAAAATCTGCGTCTATATGGGCTTCTGCCGCCTTCAATCAGCCATGAAGGTTATTCCGATAAACCTGCCTATTCCTATTGGGACAATTTTTGGGGTTTGAAAGGCTATCGCGGCGCGGCAATGGCGGCGAGCACTTTAGGTGAAATCGAAGATTTTGTGGATATGTTTGCAGAGGCCGAAATATTCGCCACCGACATAAGAAACTCTCTTGCCAATACTGCGCGGCACTACGGCCGCAATTATCTTTCGGGAGCTGCCGACAGAGGCGATTTTGACCCGACTTCGACAACCATTGGCATAACTGCAGGCGGCGAGCTTACCGATGTGCCGCGTGATTTATTGCAAAATACCTTCGACAGATATTACACCGAAACCCTGCAAAAGCGCCAAGTCACACCTGAGGTCTATACGCCTTATGAGCTGCGAAGCGTTGCCGCCTTTCTGCGCTTAAAACGGCCCGAGCGCGCCCGCGCGGCATTGAACATGTTCTTCCAAGATCAAACCCCAAGGCAATGGTATCAATGGGGGGAAGTTATCACCACGCCGCATCGCGCCGAAAAATATCTCGGCGATTTGCCACATGGCTGGGTCATGAGTGACTATTTACGGTCAGCGCTCGATTTATTCGCTTATGAACGGCAGCAAGCGAAGCAAATGGTGCTGCTCGCTGGTTTTGACCCTGCATGGGCGGCGCTGGGCGAAACCCGCCTTGAAAATCTCTATACGCCTTATGGCAAATTAAGTTTGATTGTACGTGCCAAAAACGGCGGCTTGGAAATAGTTTTGCGTGCCGATGCTGTACCGCAAGGTGGGTTCGTTATAGATGTCAAAACCTTGTTTGCGGGGCTTGATGCAAACATTAGGGTTGTTCGTGGCGACATCGAAGGTCCACAAAATGGCGAAATCATCATTCGTTCCTCCCGCGTGATGATTCAACTGACTCCTAAATGACCTAGCGTAAACAGCATTTTCCTTGCGATAATGGCAAAAATGCGCTTGCAACAACATATTGCGTGGTTATGTTGCTCAACGGACTAATTCGCCAACATGGTCTTGTTACTGGAGCCGCAAATGAAACTTACATTCACGCCCGAAGAAATTGCTTTTCGCGATGAAATTCGCGCATTCATAGAGCAAAATTACCCGCAAAACCTTAAAGGCGTCGGCGATCGCGAAGATTTGACCAAAGAGGATTACCTTAGCTGGCATCGCATTTTGGGCGCAAAAGGTTGGTCAACCCCAGCTTGGCCCGTAGAATATGGCGGCCCGGGGTGGCATGCGACGCAAAAATATATTTTTGGTGAGGAACTTGCCCGCGCCGAAACCGTTCCAGTTTTGCCATTTGGCGTGAATATGGTCGCGCCAGTTATTTATACTTTCGGCACGCCAGAGCAAAAAGCGCGTTTTCTGCCCGCAATCCAAAAAGGCGAAGAATGGTGGTGCCAAGGTTATTCTGAACCTGGTGCAGGCAGTGATTTGGCTGGGCTTTCAACCAAAGCGGTGAGGGACGGCGATTTTTATATCGTGAATGGCCAAAAAACTTGGACGACTTTGGCGCAACACGCCGATTGGGGCTTTTTTTTGGTGCGCACAAATTCTGATTGCAAGCCGCAAGAAGGCATTTCATTTTTGCTTATTGATATGAAATCTCCGGGGGTCGAAGTGCGGCCTATTATTACCATGGACGGCGCACATGAAGTCAATGAAGTTTGGCTCACCGATGTCAAAGTGCCAGTGGCCAATCGGGTGTTTGAAGAAAACAAAGGTTGGACTTGTGCGAAATTCCTTTTGGCGCATGAAAGGACCGGCATTGCCCAAGTCGCACGCTCCAAAATGGGTTTGAAAAAACTCAAAAAACTCGCCACCGAAACCATTTCAGAAGGATTGCCATTGGCAAAAGATAGGGATTTCAAACACAAATTATCCGAATTGGAAATAGATTTGCGTGCCCTTGAAATTACTGAATTGCGGGTTTTGGCCAATGAGCAAAAAGGCAAAGGCCCAGGGGCTGAATCGTCAATTTTGAAAATTAATGGCTCGGTTATTCAACAACGAATTACCGAATTATTTTTAGAAGCAGTGGGGCCATATGGAGCGCCCAATCCGCGCGCATATAAAGCCGAGGGCGGCAATTTCGCGATTGGGCCGCAAGGTGCGCCTATGGCGGCATTGAACTATTTCAACGTCCGCAAAACTTCGATTTTTGGCGGCTCGAACGAAATTCAACGCAACATAATCGCAAAATTAGTATTGGGGCTTTAGGCTATGGACTTCGATTTTACTGACGAACAGAAAATGATGCGTGATGGCTTATCACGACTAATTGCGCAAAAATACACATTTGAAGATAGGCACAAAGCCGTTGCTTCTAAAACTGGCTGGCGGCCAGATTTATGGGCCGAATTTGCCGAAATGGGGCTTATGATGGCGCCTTTGCCCGAAGAAATGGGTGGCCTTAGCGGCGATGCCATTGACGCCATGATTATCATGGAAGAATTTGGCAAAGGTCTGGTTATAGAGCCTTATTTGCAATCAGTTATTTGCGCGGGCTCCTTAATCCGAAACGCGGGAAATGATACCCAAAAAGCTGAATTGGGCGAAAAAATCACCAGCGGCGAAGCCATTTTTGCACCCGCTATATATGAAGCCGAAGGGCGCTTTAACCCTGCATTTGTTGCAACTTCAGCCAAGAAAAATGGTTCGGATTATTTGTTGAATGGCAATAAAGCAGTGGTTTTTGGTGGTCCAATGTCGGACAGTTTTATCGTCAGTGCCCGCGCATCTGGCGCGACAAGCGACGAAACTGGCATAAGTCTGTTTGTCGTAAACAAAGACCAAACTGGCCTAACCACCCAAAATTACACCACGGTTGATGGTCTGCAAGCTTCTGAACTATTTTTGGAAGATGTTGCTGTGAGTGGCGCAAGTGTTTTGGGTGAAGTTGGCGGCGCATTCGCGCATATCGAGCAAATGCGCGACCACGCAATCGCGGCAATTTGCGCCGAAGCTGTTGGCCTTATGACGGTCGCCAATGCGCAAACCATCGAATATGCCAAAACCCGCAAGCAATTTGGTGTGCCGATTTCGAGCTTCCAAGTATTGCAACACGCAATGGTCAATATGTTGATTGCTTTGGAAGAAGCCAAATCAATGGCGCTTTTGGCGGCAATTGAATGCGCTGGTGACGACGCAAAAGCCCGCGCCAAAGCCTGTGCGGCTGCCAAAGTGAAAATTGGCCAATCGGCGCGCATTATTGGCCAAAATGCAATCCAAATCCACGGCGGCATGGGCATGACTAATGAGCTAGCAATTTCCCATTATTTCAAGCGACTAACCATGATTGATGCCCAATTTGGCAATGTCGATTATCACATGCGCCGCTATGGTGAGATGGATTAACAGACGACTTATCGCTAAAACAAAATGCCCTGAACCATTTTGGAAAGTGAGGCCAAACTTGCGATAATGCAGGCGATTGGGCCGAATAATATTGTGGCGATTTGGGTTGGGGTTAGTTCAAGTTTCACTTCTTTTGATACGCTAAGACCAAGTTTCATTAGTGACAGCATCGCAATTAACAATGTCCCACCAAGCAACACTGCTGCCAATGGCATGCCGATTTGTAGCACTATCGAAATCAAAACATTATGCGTCGGCAAACCAAATTGGCAGGCGGATTTTGCCTCATTGCCGAACATGAAAGTCATGATTATGGCATACATCACGCTTATGAACGATATTGTCCCCAAGAATTTATAATTGGAAGTTCGCCCAGAAGCCTGGGTTTGCCAAGTAAAAATGAAAGTTGAAACAAAGCAATCAATTGCAAAACAAAAAAGCAATAAGGAATAAATTAGCAAATAGCTTTGTTTTGATAAAATAATCGAACATTCAGCAGCAACTTTTCCGCCTTTGAGTTGGGCAAAAACTTCCGTTGCTTGTTGTGATATGATTGCTTCATTGGTTTGGGCGCCCGGTTGTTGCGACCAAACATTTGAGCCATTGACCGAGTTTCCAGCGACCGTAGTTTTGGCCTTTGCCGCCGAAACTTGGGGTTGGGCATTTTGCGCTTCGGCATTTGTGACTAAATGTATCGAAAAAATTACACCAATCAAGCAAATGCCGATGGCGATAAAACGAGCAATCGCGATACGATTTTTTTCCATTTTCACCCCCGAACCCAAAGCCTACGTTTTTCACGAAGTTTTATTTTTTTTATGACTTTAATTGGTAAAACGGCATTGTCAAACAAAAACCCCCGCAGGTTGTGATGAGGCGGCTTGTCCGCATATAGGGCTATCCACACTGCCCCCGATGCCGCAACATTGCATCGGCCAATACACATGCCATCATGGCTTCGCCCACGGGCACGGCGCGAATGCCAACGCATGGATCGTGGCGGCCTTTGGTGACAAGTTCAATAGCATCGCCCGCACGGTTGAGGCTTTGAACTGGCGTCAAAATCGACGAAGTTGGCTTTATTGCGACCCGCACCACAATATCTTGCCCCGTAGAAAGCCCGGCAAGAACACCGCCGTTATTATTGCTTTTGAACGCAATTTTGCCATTGTCCATGAACATTTCATCGGCATTTTCATGGCCCATAAGTTCTGCCGCGCCAAATCCCGCGCCAATTTCGACGCCTTTTGCGGCATTGATGCTCATCATGGCGGCGGCCAATTCGCCGTCAATTTTGCCATAAATCGGAGCGCCCCAGCCTGCGGGAACGCCGCTAGCGTGGATTTCCATTACCGCGCCAATTGAAGTGCCTTCTTTGCGAATTTCATCAAGATAATTTTCCCAAACACCAACAACCGCGGCATCGGGCGCAAAAAACGGATTTTGGTGGGTTTCGTCCCAATCCCAATTATCGCGATTGATTTTGTGTCTGCCAATTCGCACCAATGCGCCACGAATTTGAATGGTTTCACCCAGTATCTTTCGCGCCACCGCGCCTGCCGCAACCCGCGCCGCAGTTTCACGCGCCGATGTTCTGCCACCGCCACGATAATCACGCACGCCATATTTGGCATCATAAGTGAAATCGCCATGCCCAGGCCGCCAAGCCTTGGCAATTTCGCCATAGTCTTTGGAGCGTTGGTCAGTGTTGCGAATAAGCAAGGAAATCGGCGTGCCAGTAGTAATTTGGCCTTCTGTATCGGCATCTTCAAAAACGCCCGACAATATTTCCACAATATCATCTTCGCGGCGTTGAGTAACAAAGCGGCTTTGACCCGGTTTGCGGCGGTCAAGTTCAGCCTGAATATCGGCGGCGGTGAGGGGGATATTCGGCGGACAGCCGTCAATAACGCAACCCAAAGCCAGCCCATGGCTTTCACCCCAAGTGGTTACTCTGAATAAATGACCGAAACTATTATGCGACATTAAAACCCTCTATTTTAGGCACCATAAGCGAAATCCAATGAATATGCAAAAGCCCCAAAACACTTGTTTTGGGGCCTCTTAAAGACGAAGCATGGATTTTCTGAAAACCACTCTTTTCAGAAAATTCATTCATATAAAAACCAAATTGCTAAGTGAGGCCGAAGGCCGAGGGCGGCAATTTGAGCTGGCTAGAAGTTTACCCGCCCCTCAATACCCCAAACCCGTGGCGCATTAACGAAACCGGTGAGATTGTTGAAATCAATGCCGCCGACCAGCGCAGCTTCATCAGTGATATTGCGGCCATAGGCGGTGATTTCATACTTGCCATCATTCATAAGCAATGAAGCGCGAAGACCGCCTTCCCAGAAACCATTTTCTGAAAACTCAATTGATTCATATAAGAAGAAATTGGTTTCGCCTTTATATGACCAATCAGTAGAGAGTTGAAGCTCATTACCATTTGCCAATGGCACACGATAACGTGCGCCCAAATTCGCAATAACTTCAGGTGAATTCGGGAATGGATTGCCATTAATCTTAACCAAACCGCCTGCGGTCAAGGGGTTCAAAATTGTGCAAGGCGCACCGCAACCAGCGACAGTGGCATTTGCGTCTCTAATTTTTGTGAAATTGTAAGAGAAGCTGCCATTGAACTCGAGGTTCGTAGTTGCACGGAATTGCACTTCCGCTTCAAAGCCGTGACCTACACCCTCTTTTACATTGATAAGCGTATTATTATTACCAGCCCCACCAATTGCCGTAAATTGTTGGTTATCAACATTAAAGGCATAAACTGACAAATCGGCACGCAAACGGCGGTTCATGGCATAGGCTTTGATGCCTGCTTCTGCCGAAGTTAACAGCTCTGATTTCGCGCTCGTAACAGCAGTGCCAAACAACAACCGGCCTTGGATTGAGGGTGCGCGATAACCACGGGCCAAGCGGGCGTAGAAATTCACGTCATCACTCGCTTCATAAACTGTCGAAAGGTCAAAAGTGACACCATCATCGGCAAGTGACTTAGTTATGGCAGGAAGTACTGCAATGCCGCCACTCGCGACCAGGTCTTTGTCATCATTTGAATAACGTAGGCCCGCAGTAAAATTCAATTTATCGCTTGCCTTATAGGTGGTTGAACCAAACAAAGCCCAAGATCTAGTTTCTTGGGTTTGGCGAGCATCTGAAAATACGCCAGTCGGACTAAAGAATGCGAGCGAGAAAATGCTCAAGTTTTCGGAAAAATAATAACCGCCAACTTGCCAACTTATTGCGTTCGTGGTGTCAGACGATAATCTGACTTCCTGCGTCCATTGCTCCAAACCGTCAATTCCGTCGGCGCTGTCTGCAGGAAATGGAATAAAGCCTGGACCACTTGCCATCGAGCCGCCATCTATGTCGCCGCGTCCGTAAAAGCGCAGGGTTTCGTAGCCAGTGATAGAAGTGAAAGTTAAATCGCCCGCATCATAAGTGACGTTAAGGCTTGCGCCTTTTGAATTTAGGTTTTGCTCATTGCCAAAACCACCATCATAAGTAACTCTGTTACGTCTAAAATTGGAATTGAGGCCCTGAATTCCGCGTGTCATAACATTGGCACGAAAAATTTGCGATGTGCCTTCAAGATCACGGCCATGCATATTTAATGTCGCGTCCAATTGTTCATTTGGACGCCAACGAATTTGCGCGCGAACCGCTTTTTCTTCATAACCGCCCAATTTTGCGTTATTGCTTGGGCTATCACCAGCATGTATCCAATCAGCTTGGCGTTGGAAAAGGCCAGAAAGGCGAACGTCTAAGCCATTACCTAATTCCATGTCATAAGCGCCTTCGGCGTCAAAGCCGTGAAAGCTCCTTACGCCAAGTTTGACATAGCCCGCATTGCCAGCTCCCGGCCTTACGCTCTCAAATTTCACCACGCCAGCAGGAGTGTTACGGCCAAACAAAGTCCCTTGCGGCCCGCGCAAAACTTCAATGCGACCAACGTCAAAAACTGGGAAGCCTTTTAATACTGGGTTTTCATAAACAATGTCGTCATAAATCAAAGAAACTGGCTGTGATGCGTTCAAATCGAAATCAGTATTTCCAAGGCCGCGAATATAAATACGCGGGAAAATACGACCGAACGAGCTTTCGACAACTAAGGAAGGGACGCGCGCTGAAATTGCTGAAATGTCCGACCCACCCGAAGTGATTTGGGTAAGTTGATCGCCGCGAACTGTTGAAAGCGAATTTGGCACGTCTTGGCTGGCTTCCGATTTCTTACGTGCAGTAACTAGCACGACTTCAATCTGGCCATTGCTTGCTGGGGTCGCCACTTCTTGGGCTTGCGCCGCAAATGGGGAATATCCAGCAACGAACATTGCAGCGATACTGACACACATTAGCGATTGATTTTTGTGAGTTTTTTTCATTTTCATTCCTTGCTGTTCAAAATCTAGGCAGCCAATTGGCATAGATCATTTCTAGAGCGACTCATGCGAGCCTTTGGTTTGCCGATAATTGGGAAATAAAAATTCATCTATCGCGCAAACTGCTTAAATGCAGATTTTGTGAAAGTTCGATGAAATATGTGTCAGTTTCGCAACGGTTTTATGCAGCAGCACAGCGCCACTGGAGGAATAACCCACAAGGGGAGGGCAAGAAGCCTGTAAATTCCCCGCCCCCTTGTAGGTTATGAGTCAATTTGCAGGCCGTAGAGTTTTCAAACAGTAAAGTGGGCTATTTTGTCATATTATGACTTGAATAAATCTTCGGTCTTTGGCATAGGAGCGAGTTCACGCGCTGGGCCAATTGGCTTAGGGCGCGATAGCTTTTGGGAAAACGGTTGTTTTGGCCTGTTTCTTGAGAGATTTCGACCGCATTAGGGGTTTAGCTCAGCTGGTAGAGCATCGGTCTCCAAAACCGAGGGTCGTGGGTTCGAATCCCTCAGCCCCTGCCATGTGCGAGTGGAAAAATTTAAGTGAATTTATTGGATTGAGCATTTATAAACATGGTTGAAGTTACCGAAAAACAGTCTGCAGCGAAACCTAATCGCATTTTGAATTTCGCATCGGGCGTTCGTTCTGAAGCGCGCAAAGTGACTTGGGCGACCCGCAAGGAAACAACTGCAATGTCATTGTTCGTCTTGGCAATGGCGGTAATTGCGGCATTTTTCTTCATGGCGGCGGATACGGTTTTAGGTTCGGCGGTCAAGCTTTTGCTTGATTTTACAGTTTCTTTGGCGAATTAGGACAGGACCCCAAATGACAACCGCTAAATGGTATATCGTTCACGCTTATTCGAACTTTGAAAAAAAGGTCGCCGAAAGCATAAAGGAAGCTGCTGCGCAAAAGGGCTTATCCGAAAAAGTTGAACAGGTTTTGGTGCCTTGCGAAGAAGTAACTGAAGTGGTTCGTGGCCGCAAAAAAGTCACTGAACGGCGGTTCTTCCCTGGCTATGTATTGGTCAAAATGGTTATGGATGATTCAACCTACCATTTGGTCAAGGAGACCCCGAAAGTTACTGGCTTTTTGGGTTCGGATCATGGCAAAAAGCCAGTTCCCGTGTCGCAAAAAGAAGTTGATTTAATTATCGGCCAAGTGGTTGAAGGGGCTGAGCGTCCCAAAAAAGTCATTTCTTTCGAAATTGGCGAAAAAGTTCGGGTGGTCGATGGGCCATTCCAGTCTTTTGAAGGCAATGTTGAAGAAGTTGATGAAAAGCGTGAGCGTCTAAAAGTTGCAGTGTCGATTTTTGGCCGTCCAACGCCAGTTGAATTAGAATATAATCAGGTGCAAAAGCTCTGATTTTTGATTTGCCGTTTTTTGGCGGTAATAATGATAGGTTTGTGCGCGGTAATGCCGTTCCAAATCAATCATTTCGTTGAGCTATTGTGAATATCGGTTTGCCGAAACAGCAACAGCTCTTTTAATATGTGGAAGAGGGTCATAAGTCCAAGACCTCTCGAACCACGAACCCCCGATGGGCCCTAATCGGCCTTCATGGAGTGGAATATGGCAAAGAAGATACTTGGGTCGATAAAACTCGAGATTATTGCGGGCGAAGCGAAACCAGCCCCACCAATTGGCCCAGCTTTGGGTCAACGCGGTCTTAATATTATGGAGTTCTGCAAAGGCTTCAATGCAAAGACCCAAGAAATGGAAAAGGGCACACCTTGCCCAACCGTAATTACTTATTACCAAGACAAAAGTTTCACTTTTGAAATCAAAACTGCACCTGCATCCTACTTTTTGAAAAAGGCCGCCGGCCTTGACAAAGGTTTGACCAAACCCGGCCGCGATAAAGGCGGTTCGGTTACTATGGCGCAATGCCGCGAAATCGCGGAATTCAAAATGAAAGACTTAAATGCAACCGATTTGGACCAAGCCGCAAAAATTATTGCAGGCAGCGCGCGTTCAATGGGCTTGGAAGTGAGGGACTAGAAATGGCAAAACGTGGAAAAAATTGGGTAAAAGCCCAAGCCGCCGTTGATGGTGCTAAACTTTACTCGCTTGATGAAGCTGTAACTTTGGTTAAATCACTTGCAAGCGCAAAATTTGACGAAACAGTCGATATGGCAGTTAATTTGGGCGTTGAGCCTAAATATGCCGATCAAATGGTTCGCGGCGTTTGCAAGCTGCCAAATGGCACTGGTCGTGACGTTCGGGTTGCTGTTTTTGCTCGTGGGCCAAAGGCCGATGAAGCCAAAGCTGCTGGCGCTGATATTGTCGGCGCGGAAGACTTGATGGAAGAAATTCAAGGCGGCCGCAGTGATTTTGACAGGGTTATCGCAACCCCTGACATGATGGCATTGGTTGGCCGTTTGGGCAAAGTATTGGGTCCACGCGGCCTTATGCCAAACCCGAAAGTTGGCACTGTAACCATGGATCTGAAAACTGCGGTTGGTGACAGCAAAAGCGGCGCGATTGAGTTTCGGGTTGAAAAATCTGGCATTATTCATGTTGGCATTGGCAAAGTATCATTTGGTGCTGCCGCGCTACAAGAAAATGCCCGCGCTTTGGTTGATGCTTTGGTGAAAGCCAAACCAGCGGGCGCCAAAGGCACATATATTCGCCGTATCGCATTGTCATCGACAATGGGGCCTGGTGTTAAAGTGGATACCGCAACTGCGGCCGCATAAAATGTATTCAGCATTGCGCGAAAGTGAAATTTTGCGCCGTGCTAAATAGGTGATGAGCAATCATCACCAAACCTGTCCAAGACTTTAGGTGTTTTCATTTGAGAACTTAATTTCCTAAATAGACGGGGTAGAAAAAATTCAAAAGGCCGTGCGCTTTGCGAAGATTTCGTCCCCGGGCAGTTCTTGACTAGGTAACTAGTCAAAACCAAACACCAAGATTGGCTTGGTGTTTAACCTAAGGAGACCGTAATGGATAAAGCCGGAAAGGCCCAAATAGTTGAAGAACTAAAAGGGTTATTCGCCGAAAATAACGTTGTAGTGTTCGCGCACTATAGCGGATTAACCGTTGCGGAATTGACGAGCCTTCGCATTGAACTTGCAAAAGTTGGTGCGGGTGTAAAGGTGGTTAAAAACCGCCTTGCAAGACTAGCAATGAAAGGTCATGACGGCGAAGCCGCACATAGCCTTTTAGTTGGCCCAACAGCCATAGGATTTTCGATTGACCCAACAGCGGCACCGAAAACTATGACTGAATTCGCTAAGAAATTTGATAATTTTCAAGTAATTGGCGGCTTTATGGGTGCAACAGTGTTGAATGCCGATGGCGTTTCATCACTTGCTACATTGCCTTCTTTGGACGAGTTGCGTGGAAAAATCATTGGCATTATTCAAGCTCCGGCTTCGAAAATTGCCGCCGTGGTTCAAGCCCCTGCAGCCCAATTGGCCCGCGTGGTCAAGGCTTATGCCGACAAAGAAGCCGCATAGGGTTAAAGCCTAAGGCAAATCATTCGCAAATAAATCTATATCAATAACAGGAAATATTATCATGGCTAATTTAGACAAACTAGTTGAAGACTTGTCAGCATTGACAGTAATTGAAGCAGCAGAACTTGCTAAGCTTTTGGAAGAAAAATGGGGCGTAACTGCTGCTGCACCTGTGGCTGTTGCTGCTGCTGGCGGCGCTGCTGCACCTGCGGCTGCGGTTGAAGAGCAAACTGAATTCACAGTTATGCTAACTGATTTCGGTGACAAGAAAATCGAAGTCATCAAAGAAGTCCGCGCAATTACTGGCCTTGGCTTGAAAGAAGCAAAAGACCTTGTAGAAGCTGCCCCTAAAGCAGTTAAAGAAGGCGTTTCAAAAGACGAAGGCAATAAGTTGAAAGAACAACTAGAAAAAGCCGGCGCAAAAGTTGAATTGAAGTAATTCACTAACTCCAACGCTGTCATCCCCGAAATTTGCAACGCAAATTATCGGGGATCAGGTTGAATAAAATAAACGCCGCACGGGGAAACCTGTGCGGCGTTTTTTTATCGACTTAAAAAGTCATCACAAAATAATGCCCTATCGCGCTGGCGCACCATAAGTCACTATCTTCAACTGCTCACCGGGCACTAGTGCACGGTCGGTCGCAATTGCGTTTAGCATCTTAAAACGATCAGCCTGAAAATCGGGATAGGCCATGCGCGAAGACAGGCTGGCGATGGTGTCTCCGTTGCGCACGGTTACAATTTCAAGTTGGCGTGGCCGCATTTGGGCGATTTCCTGATCACTCAGAATCCGCATCGACTGGGTCATGGGAAAAGTTGGGTTAAGTTGCCCAGCCGGGCCGACAATTGCGAAGTGATATCCTTTATTATTCACATTATAGGCCATAATTGCCACGTCCATGGCTTGCCCACTTCGGGTTTGCGCGCGGGCTAGCAAGGAAACGGCTGGCACTCCATTTACATTTGCGGCCTGTGGCGTTCCGACTTGAGCTGGGGTTTGGCCAAGTATGGCGCGTAATGCGGAATTAGCATAGGTGTCCAATCCACCATTTAGATTTTCCCCGCCCGTGAATTGCGCCCTGATGCTATTGGGCCCTTGGATTTGAACCGCTTGGGGGGAATTTGAAAGGGCATAACCAACTGGCACTTCAAAAGTTATTTTGATTGTCGGATGCGCGAATACTCGGCCATTTACAAATCCTTGTTCAGGGTCATCGCCAACCCGTAAACCGTTGATAGCATTGAAAAAAGGCCGCACAATTTCTGGCGGTGAGGAGCGCGTGCCGCCCGCCCGTGTGGCCGCAGTTGTTGTGCGCGATACGCGCTCGGCGGAAACTGGGTGGCTGCGCGCCCAGTTTGGAATTTGCCGCGCTTCGCGGTTGTTGACGCGCGCATCCAACGCTTCTTGCGCACCCAATGCAGCCATAATGTCGGATGCCGCGAACATATTATAGCCATTGGCTTGCAGGTGACGAACCCCAAAATCGTCGGATTGATGTTCTTGGTCACGCGAATAGCTTAAAGTATAGGCTTGTGCTAATTGCCCGGCTTGCTGCATCACATCTTGCGATTTTGTGGCGGCACCAAGCGCAATTGCACCAAGCGTTGACAAAGTGGAAGCGCGTTGACGGCGATAAGCGTGTTTGCCCTCAATATGGCCAATTTCGTGACCCAAAACCGCAGCTAATTCATCTTCCGAATTCATAATTGTTAATAGGCCGCGGGTTACATAAATATAACAACCGGGAACTGCAAACGCATTAACCACATCAGAGTTGATAACGGTAAATCGACATTTGCCAGCAAGATTGGCAGCGACTGCGGTTTTTTCGCCGATTCTCGAGACATATTCAGCCAATGGCCCTTCAATCGCGCCGCCAAATTGAGCCACAATTTGCGGATGTTGCCGCGCCGCCTTAGCCTGATCCGCCGGCTTCACCACTTGGGCATTGGCCGAAATCGGCAATAAAGCCATCGCGGCCGCCGCAACTCCAGCAATAAGAAGCGCTTTATATCCATTGATATTATATGATTTAGGCATGACTTTATCTCTTTTGTTGTAGATTTCGCCGAAACTATCACAATTGAATGATAGGGCAAATGGCGATGTCATTTGCATTTGAAATAGGCGCAGAAGTTGAATCGAAATAGATTTACTATCGCTGGACTGTCATCCCCGAAATTTGCAACGCAAATTGTCGGGGATCTCGTTGAAATAAGGACCAAGCGCTGCATTGGGAAACCTATGCGGCGTTTTTTAATCCTCCACTGCGAAGCGGGGGAGGGGGACCATGCGAAGCATGGTGGAGGGGGCAAGGCAACGCAATTCTGGCATTGCAAATTCAGCGCAATTTGATATGATTAAATCATACTCATGGTTCGATAGGAGAAAATTATGCGCACTACCCAAGCAATCAGCATAACACTCCCCCACGAAATGGCGCAAATGATAAAGTCAAAAGTGGCATCAGGCGAATATGCAAGCGAAAGCGAAGTAATTCGCGATGGCCTACGCACTCTTCAAGCCCGCGATAATGCGCTCGAAAAATGGCTTAAAGAAGAAGTGACGGCTGCATATGATGAGGCAAAACAGCACCCTGAAAACTTGCTGACAAGCGGTGAATTGCGCGAGAGATTGAAAAAGAAACACAGTGCCTCATTCGGTGCTTGATGAAATTCAAAGTAACTTATTCACCAAAAGCTGAAAGTCACTAGAGTGGGCTTTTAGAATATATTCATGGAAAAGCTGGTGAAGTAATTGCCGCTGATTTTGTTGCATCTATAATTGATTATTGCGACAACTTCGAAACTTTTCCAGAACGAGGATTGAAGCGAGATGATTTAAGGCCAGGGTTGAGAATAATTGGCTTTCGAAAGCGGGTTTCAATTGCGTTTAGGGTTGAAGAATCTTCGGTAATAATTCTTGGAATACTTTATGGCGGCCAAGATTTGAAGCAGATATAGAGGCTTGAGTGAGATTGGAGAGATTTTTGTGTTAGACGCTTTTGCTAGTTTTATGCAAGCAATGTACGATTGCTTTGAAAGGCAAGTTAAAATGAAACTCAAGATTTTGCTATCAGTCATTTTTTCGGCGTTTCCATTACTTGTGAGCGCTCAAATGCTGCGAAACGAAAATCTTTCGTTTGAAATCCCGAGTGATTTTATTGAGGGTGCTAATCTATCTCGTGCTGGGTTAACGTTTTTTGAATACGTTCCAAGAACTGAAAGTGTCAGAAACTGGACTAAAATGTTGACTGTTCAAGTCCTTCATGGTTTCCCTGCGCGCGGAATGACTGGTGACAGATTCCAGAATCTATTCGCTGAGCAAATGCGGCAAAGCTGCCCAGGAAGCGAGTCAAGACAAATTGAAACTGGTGTGGTCAATTCGTATAATTTCCAACTTTGGCAAAATTACTGCCCCTTAAGTTCGTTAACTCGAAGGGCAGAGTTCTTCATCTCCAAAACTATCGATGGCGCGGATTCACTTTATATTATTCAATATACTTTCACATCGGCACCAAGTGAAGCAAAAATTAGCGAAGCGAAGGAGTATCTGCGCACAATCTTTGTTTGTGATACGCGAATAGCTTCGCGGCCTTGTAGTTTGGGCCGGCAATAGCAGCCCCACCTCGCTATCGCGCGATTCGTTATGTATTGTGTTTTTGGGGTTCCTTTTAGACGTATGGGGATGCCCAGTGCGAAACGGCTAGCTATGGCTCTTTGTTGACAAATTCCACAATTTGTGTATTTTAGCGAAATTACGGAATAACGGAGCAATTAAAATGCAAACTGCAACGGCAAGTGATTTTTCTAAGAAGTTTGGTCAATATCGGGAAATTGTTCAGCGTGAACCAATTGCGGTTACAAGCCATGACCGCGTGTCTGGTTATTTCATTTCGGCAATTGAGTATGAAGAGTTTAGTCGTCTTAAGTCTATGATGCCCAAAGCCTATGCCGTTGAGGAGCTGGACGATGACACATTGAACGCAATTATGGCAAGCGAAATGGATGCGAGGCATGACCATCTAAATAAACTAATGGAATAATAATTGTCCATGCCACTGCCCAATCCAGAACCTGGCCTTGTAATTTCTTATTCGTATTTGTGGCGTAATCAACATGAAAACGGCAACGCTGAAGGGCGAAAAAATCGCCCATGCGTTATAATATTGGCTGTGGAAAATAAAGATGGCGAAACTAAAGTAACAGTTGCACCGATTACTAGTTCTGCGCTTAAAAACGCAGATAATGGTGTTGAGGTGCCTTTAGAGGTTAAGAGGCACTTGGGACTGGATTCCGGGAAATCATGGATAATTATAACGGAAGTTAATCAATTTGTTTGGCCAGGTTATGATATTAGACCAATTAAAGCCAACAATGACAAGTTTGACTATGGATTTATTCCTTCAAAGCTATTTCGAAAAGTTAAAGCTAGTCTTTTTGAGGTTGCAAAAATGCGAAAACTGAAAATAGTGCCGCGTGACTGAATTTTTCAGAAAACTTCACACAACCCCCTTCACATTCCCCCCAAACTCATCTATGGACGCGCATGTCTGACTGATTCATGATGTTTTGGGGCCTATGTTTTTGCATAGGTCTTTATTGCGTTCAAGGTTTACAGTGGTCAAGATTGGGTTCAGTCGCCCGGAATTGCCACAAATTTATCCAATATTATTAGGTCACAGACTCATTAAAATGTGCGAAAATCCACTAAAATGACTTCATATTGAGCGCAAATCTTACTCAAAGAGGGGATAAACCCTCTTTTCGTAATCTTTACGCCCACTATTTTGCCATTTTATCGGCTTTTTCACCCATTTTAATGAGTCTGTGACCTAGACCATTATCCCCGATTGCCGATTAAATTCGGCCAAAAATAAGGAAAACAGGATGACCTTGTCGTTCACTGGCAAAAAGCGCATTCGTAAGTCATTTGGCAAAATTCATGAAACTGTGACAATGCCGAACCTAATCGAGGTTCAAAAATCTTCATATGACCAATTCTTGCAACGCTATTGCGAAGCCAATAGCCGCAAAGACGAGGGGATAGAGGCGGTTTTCCGTTCGGTTTTCCCAATTAAAGACGCGCAAAACCGTGCGACTTTGGAATATGTTTCATACGAATTTGAAAAACCAAAATTCGACGTTGATGAGTGTATTCGCCGCGATTTGACTTATGCTGCACCGCTTAAAGTGAAGTTGCGCTTGGTCACGTTTGAAGTGGATCCTGATGGCGGTGAACAAACTGTTCACCTTGTTAAGGACATCAAAGAGCAAGACGTTTATATGGGCGAAATCCCATTGATGACGGACAAAGGCACCTTTGTTGTCAATGGCACCGAGCGGGTTATTGTTTCGCAAATGCACAGAAGCCCTGGCGTATTTTTTGACCATGATAAAGGCAAAACTCATTCGTCTGGTAAATTGCTTTTTGCTGCCCGTGTAATCCCATATCGCGGTTCATGGTTGGACTTTGAGTTTGATGCCAAGGACGTAATAAACGTTCGTATCGACCGCAAGCGCAAATTGCCAAGCACGTCTTTGTTATTGGCTTTGGGCATGGATCCTGAAGAAATTCTTTCAACTTTCTACAAAAATCTACCTTATCGCAAGGTCGAAAATGGCTGGGCCAAGCCGTTTGACCCGATGCAATGGCGCGGCGAAAAACCTGCGCATGATTTAGTTGATGCTGCCACCGGCAAAGTCGTTGCCGAAGCGCAAAAGAAACTAACTGCGCGCGCAGCCAAGAAAATTGCCGACGAGGGCGTCACTGAATTATTGGTAAGTGATGATGATTTAATTGGCCGTTTTGCGGCGTTTGATCATGTGAACCCTGAAACTGGTGAAATTTTTGCCGAAGCTGGCGATGAGCTTAGCCAAGTTGCATTGGTCGATATGAAAAATGCTGGCCTTGATGAAGTAACTGTATTGGCAATTGATGGCCAAAATGTCGGCCCATGGATAAGAAACACGCTTGCAGTTGATAAAAATGACAGTCGCGAAGGCGCTTTAACCGATATTTACCGCGTCATGCGCCCCGGTGAACCGCCAACCCAAGACACTGCCGAAGCAATGTTCAATTCATTGTTCTTCGTTAAAGACCGTTATGATTTGTCCAATGTTGGCCGCGTGAAAATGAATTCGCGTTTAAACCTTGATTGTGATGACGAAATGCGAGTACTTCGCAAAGAGGACATCGTCGAAATTGTGCGAGTTTTGCACGATTTGCGCGATGGCAAAGGCGAAATTGACGATATTGACAATTTGGGCAATCGCCGCGTTCGTTCAGTCGGCGAATTGATGGAAAATCAATATCGCCTTGGCCTTTTGCGCATGGAGCGGACAATCAAAGAGCGTATGAGCTCGATTGAAATTTATACCGTCATGCCAAATGATTTGATAAACTCAAAACCAGTAACTGCTTCGGTTCGTGAGTTTTTCGGCTCATCACAGCTTTCACAATTTATGGACCAAACCAATCCGCTTTCGGAAATCACCCACAAACGTCGTTTATCGGCGCTTGGCCCTGGTGGTTTAACCCGTGAACGCGCAGGTTTTGAAGTGCGCGACGTGCATCCAACCCATTATGGCCGCATTTGCCCAATTGAAACGCCAGAAGGCCCGAATATTGGTCTTATCAATTCATTGGCAACTTTCGCCCGCGTGAATAAATATGGCTTTATTGAAAGCCCATATCGCAAAGTCGTGGATGGCAAATTGCAAGAAGATGTGACCTATCTTTCGGCAATGGACGAAGCCAAATTCACAATCGCCCAAGCGAACTCAGCGGTATCAACCGATGGCAATCTAACTGCTGATTTGGTTGAAGCCAGAGCGCATGGCGATGCCTTGATGGCGCAACGTGGCGACATCCAATATATGGACGTTTCGCCAAAACAAGTAGTTTCGGTGGCTGCGGCGCTTATTCCATTCTTGGAAAATGATGACGCTAACCGCGCTTTGATGGGTTCAAACATGCAACGCCAAGCCGTGCCTTTGGTTAAAGCCGAAGCGCCATTGGTTGGAACTGGCATGGAATCTGTGGTGGCGCGCGATTCAGGGGCAACAATTGTTGCAAGGCGAACTGGGATTGTTGAACAAATTGACGGCACACGGATTGTGGTTCGTGCTACCGAAGAAGCAGATCCAAGCCGTCCGGGTGTTGATATTTATCGTTTGATGAAATTCCAACGTTCGAACCAAAATACTTGTATCAACCAACGCCCATTGGTGCGGGTTGGCGACAATGTGAAAATTGGCGACATCATCGCCGATGGCCCATCAACCGATTTGGGTGAATTGGCGCTTGGTCGTAACGTCTTAGTGGCGTTTATGCCTTGGAATGGCTATAATTTCGAGGATTCAATTCTGATTTCCGAACGTATTGTTCGTGATGACGTATTTACTTCGATCCATTTGGAAGAATTTGAAGTCGCGGCTCGTGACACTAAATTAGGCCCCGAAGAAATCACTCGCGATATTCCAAATGTCGGCGAAGAAGCACTTCGCAACCTTGATGAAGCTGGGATTGTTGCAATTGGCGCCGAAGTTAATCCGGGTGATATTTTGGTTGGTAAAGTGACGCCAAAAGGCGAAACTCCAATGACGCCAGAAGAAAAATTGCTTCGTGCGATTTTTGGTGAAAAAGCTTCCGATGTGCGGGATACTTCAATGAAAGTTCCACCGGGCGTATCGGGCACAGTTGTTGAAGTGCGGGTCTTTAATCGCCACGGCGTTGAAAAAGATCAAAGAGCCAAACAAATTGAGCGTGAAGAAATTGAACATCTCGCAAAAGACCGCGACGATGAATTGGCAATTTTGGAGCGCAATATTTATGGTCGTGTCCGTGAATTATTGACTGGCAAAGAAGCAGCATCGGGGCCAAAAGGTTTTGATGGCGGCACAATTTCTGCTGAAGTTTTGAGCCAATTTTCAAAAGGCCAATGGTGGCAATTCGCGCTTACCGATGAAGCCATGATGGCAGAAATCGAAGCAATTAAATCGCAATATGAGTTTGCCAAACGCGAACTTGACTCGCGCTTTGAGGACAAAGTCGAAAAGCAAAAGCAAGGCGATGATTTGCTCCCCGGTGTGATGAAAGTTGTCAAAGTATTTGTTGCGGTGAAGCGCAAACTTCAACCCGGCGATAAAATGGCAGGTCGTCACGGCAATAAGGGGGTTATCTCTCGGATTTCGCCAATCGAAGACATGCCATTCCTTGAAGACGGCACATATGTCGATATTGTTCTAAATCCATTGGGCGTGCCTTCGCGTATGAACGTAGGTCAAATTTTGGAAACTCACCTTGGTTGGGCTTGTGCTGGCCTTGGTAAGCAAATCGGTGATGCGCTTGAAGCGTTTGAACGTGCTGGCCAAAAAGATCGTTATGTCGCCAAATTGCGTGAAATTTATGGTGACGACCAAGAATTGCCAGAAAGCGATGAAGATTTGAAAATATTAGGTTCAAACCTTCGCCGTGGGGTGCCAATCGCAACGCCTGTGTTTGATGGTGCCAAAGAAAGCGATATTCGTGATGCACTTGCAAAATGCGGCTATAATGAAACTGGGCAATCCACGCTTTATGATGGCAGAACTGGTGAAGCATTCAGCCGCGAAGTAACGGTCGGCTATATTTACATGCTGAAATTGCATCACTTGGTTGATGACAAAATCCACGCACGTTCAATTGGCCCTTATTCATTGGTCACACAACAACCATTGGGCGGCAAGGCGCAATTTGGCGGTCAAAGATTTGGTGAGATGGAAGTCTGGGCGCTTGAAGCCTATGGCGCAGCTTATACGTTGCAAGAAATGCTCACCGTTAAATCCGATGACGTTGCGGGCCGCACCAAAGTATATGAAGCCATCGCCCGCGGTGATGATAGGTTCGATGCAGGTATTCCAGAAAGCTTCAATGTTCTTATCAAAGAAATGCGTTCTTTGGGTCTGAATGTTGAACTGGTCGAAGCGCCATTAGATGCACTAAGCGAAGAAGAGCTTGGTGTAGGAATATAGATTTTTAGAGGGGCGCGGGGGCAACTCCGCACCTTAATTTGTTCTTTGATTTTCAAAGAATTGTGAAGTTAATATCTGATGTAAAAATCAGGTTTTATCCAAAAGCAAGAGCTTAAGGAGCTAGGGTTAATGAACCAACACGTTTCCAACCGATTTGGCGTTCCGTCAGAATTGCCACCTCAATTTGATTCAATTCGTATTTCTTTATCATCGCCAGATCAGATTTTGGCTTGGTCCAAAGGCGAAGTGAAAAAGCCTGAAACCATAAATTATCGCACGTTCAAACCCGAACGTGACGGGCTTTTCTGTGCGCGCATTTTTGGCCCAATGAAGGACTATGAGTGTCTTTGCGGTAAATATAAACGCATCAAGCACAAAGGCTTAACCTGCGAAAAATGCGGCGTTGAAGTTACTTTGCAACGCGTGCGCCGCGAACGCATGGGCCATATTGAGCTTGCAGCGCCAGTTGCCCATATTTGGTTCTTAAAATCATTACCAAGCCGCATTTCGCTAATGCTTGATATGACTTTGAAAGATATTGAGCGCGTATTATATTTTGAAAAATACATTGTGGTTGAACCGGGGATCACTCCATTCACCGAAAAACAATTGATTGATGAGCATCAGCTTTATGAAGCCCAAGAAGAATATGGCGATGACAGCTTCACAGTTGGCATTGGCGCTGAAGTGATTCGTCAAATGTTGGCATCAATTGATTTGGTGCAAACTGCGGCGGATTTGCGCGTCGAAATTGCGGCTTGCACCACCGAGTTGAAACCAAAAAAACTCGCAAAACGCCTAAAACTAATTGAAGCATTTACAATGTCTGGCAACCGCCCTGAATGGATGGTGATGACTGTTGTTCCCGTCATTCCGCCGGAATTGCGCCCATTGGTTCCACTTGAAGGTGGCCGTTTTGCGACATCAGATTTGAACGATCTTTATCGCCGCGTTATTAACCGCAACAACCGTCTAAAGCGCCTTATGGATTTACGCTCGCCTGACATTATCGTGCGCAATGAAAAACGCATGTTGCAAGAGGCGGTTGACGCTTTGTTTGATAATGGTCGTCGAGGCCGCGTAATTACTGGCGCCAATAAACGCCCGCTTAAGTCTTTGGCAGATATGCTTAAAGGCAAACAAGGCCGTTTCCGTCAGAATTTGCTTGGAAAGCGCGTCGATTATTCGGGCCGTTCGGTAATTACAGTTGGCCCTGATTTGAAATTGCATGAATGTGGCTTGCCGAAAAAAATGGCTTTGGAATTGTTCAAACCATTTATTTATCAACGCCTAGAAGCCAAAGGTTATTCGGCGACAGTAAAACAAGCCAAAAAATTGGTGGAAAAAGAAAAGCCAGAAGTTTGGGATATCCTCGAAGAAGTTATCCGCGAACATCCTGTGCTTTTGAACCGCGCGCCAACTTTGCACAGACTTGGCATTCAAGCATTTGAACCAAAACTAATCGAAGGCAAAGCTATCCAGCTTCACCCATTGGTTTGTACTGCATTTAACGCCGATTTTGACGGTGACCAAATGGCGGTTCACGTTCCTTTGTCAATTGAAGCGCAGCTTGAAGCGCGGGTTTTGATGATGTCAACCAACAATATTTTGTCACCTGCTAATGGCAAACCAATCATTGAGCCATCACAAGATATCGTGTTGGGGCTTTACAATATTTCGACTGTGATGGAAGGCGAACCTGGTGAAAACCGCGCATTCCGTGACATTGGTGAAATCGAAGCAGCTTTGGATGCGGGCCAAGTTACTGTCCACACCCAAGTTCGGGTTCGCTGGCACGGGGTTGACGAAAATGGTGACGATATTACGCGCACGATTTCGACAACGCCTGGGCGCTTTATGGTCGTGGATTTATTGCCTCGTCACCCGAAATTACAACCTGAAATCATGAATGTGATTTTGACCAAAAAAGAAATCGCCAATCTAATTGGCCGCGTTTACCGTTATTGTGGTCAAAAAGCGACAGTGATTTTTGCCGACCAAATGATGAAACTTGGTTTCACCAAAGCCTTTAACGCTGGTATTTCTTTCGGCATGGCAGATATGGTTATTCCAGATTCAAAAGCTGGCTTGGTTAATTCGGCACGGCAAAAAGTTGCCGAATTTGAGGGCCAATATTCGGGCGGTCAAATAACCAAAGGCGAGAAATATAACAAAGTTGTCGATGCTTGGTCAAAATGTACTGATCTTGTTGCCGATGCGATGATGGAAGAAATTGCTAAACCAATTCTTGCCCGTGATGGCACAATGCAGCTTAATTCGGTCTATATGATGGCCCACTCAGGTGCGCGTGGTTCAAAGCGCCAAATGCAACAATTGGGTGGTATGCGCGGTCTTATGGCGAAACCTTCGGGCGAAATTATCGAAACTCCGATTATTTCGAACTTTAAGGAAGGCCTGTCGGTTCTTGAATATTTCAACTCAACCCACGGCGCGCGTAAAGGCCTTGCGGATACGGCATTGAAAACTGCGAACTCGGGTTATCTCACTCGTCGTTTGGTCGATGTTGCGCAAGATTGCATCATAACCGAAGAAGATTGCGGCACTTCAATTGGCATTGATATTAAGCCAGTTATCGAAGGCGCGGACATTATTGTTTCCTTGGAACAACGCATTTTGGGCCGTGTATTGGCTGAAGATGTAATCGACCCTGATACCAAAGAAGTCTTGTTCCCACGAGATACTTATTGCGATGAAGATATTTCGGCGGCAATTGATAAAGCTGGCGTGCAGACGGTTAAAGTTCGCTCACCACTAACTTGCGAAACTCGTAACGGCATTTGCGGCACTTGTTATGGCCGTGACCTTGCACGTAATACACGCGCAAATCTTGGTGAAGCAGTTGGCGTAATTGCAGCACAATCAATTGGTGAGCCGGGCACACAGCTTACAATGCGCACGTTCCACATTGGCGGCGCGGCGACAGTTGCCAATAACTCTTCGGTTGATGCTGGTATTTCTGGCAAAATCAAATACCAAAACCCGATGACAATCACCCGTGAAAATGGCGAAATTGTTTGTATTGGCCGCTCAATGGCAGTGTTGGTATTGGATGCTGATGGCAAAACTCGCCAATCGCTCAAACTACCATTTGGTGCGCGGGTGCGGGTTAAAGACGCGGAAAAAATTGAACGTGGTGCAAGATTGGCCGATTGGGATCCATATGCCACACCAATTATTTCCGAAGTTTCAGGGTTTGCCAAACTTGAAGATTTGCTCGATGGCGTTTCGGTTCGTGACGAATTGGACGAAAAAACTGGCATTTCGAATAAAGTTGTTATTGATTGGCGCAGTGGCTCCAAATTACACGCCGACTTGCGTCCATCAGTTGTAATCATTGGCGCAGATGGCGAACCCGCAATGATGGCAAATGGCAAAGAAGCTAGATATTCATTGCCAATTGGCGCGACTTTGTCGGTCGTTGATGGCGGCGAAGTTGCTGGCGGTGATATTTTGGCACGGGTTGCCGCAGGCGGTGTTACTTCGCGTGATATCACAGGTGGTTTGCCGCGAGTTGCCGAATTGTTTGAAGCGCGTCGTCCGAAAGATCACGCCATTATTGCTGAATGCGATGGCAAAATCAAATTTGGCAAGGACTATAAAAACAAACGACGTATCAGCATTATTCCAGACGAAGAAGGCGCCGAAGAAGTTGAATATATGATACCAAAAGGCAAACATTTGCCAGTTCAAGACGGCGATTGGATAAAGCGCGGCGAACATATTTTGGCCGGCAACCCAGCGCCGCAAGACATTTTGGCGGTTCAAGGGGTCGAGGCTTTGGCTGAATATCTCGTTGAAGAAGTCCAAAAAGTCTATCGCTTACAAGGTGTTAGCATCAATGATAAACACATCGAAGTAATTGCACGCCAAATGTTGCAACGCGTCGAAGTGACGGATCCAGGTGATACTGACTTTATGAAAGGCGATGCAGTCGATGAAATTGATTTGGTCGATGAAAATCGCCGAATGAAAGATTTGGGCCTCAAAGAAGCGGTGGCAGCACCAGTTCTATTGGGTATCACCAAAGCATCATTGCAAACCCGTTCGTTCTTCTCGGCAGCATCATTCCAAGAAACCACAAGGGTTCTTACTGACGCAGCAGTTAATGGCAAATATGACACTTTGGAAGGCTTGAAAGAAAACGTGATTGTGGGCCGCCTTATCCCTGCGGGCACAGGTGGCGCGCTACGCCGCTTGAAATCAATCGCAAGGCACCAAGACGCCCACGCAGTCACTCAAGAGACCAGTGGCAACCAGGAGGAAGCACTGCCTTCGGGAATCGGCGACGATTTTTAGGCCATCAAAATCCCACCCTCGGCCTTCGGCCTCACTCAGGATTTTGGGTTTAAGCGGTAAGTAAAAAGTAAAAAGCGTCGTTTTTACTTTTTGCTTGCATATTGTTTGAAACGGCTCCGAATAAATCGGAGCCGTTTTACTTTCACATTGTCATCCCGCACTTGATGCGGGATCTTGTATAATTAGCTAATTAATTGTTCGCTTCAAAACCAACCAAGTCCAAGTAACGCCATTTGCGATATTGTGTAGGCGGATTGAAGATGCAGCATATTGGCGAATGGGTTCAAATTGGTTTTGGAGTGCCAGTTCAATGGTCGCGTCCACGTCTATCGCAAAAACCGGGCGGTTTGGCGAAGCAATTCCATGACGAAGCGCCATGATAACAAGGCCATTTGGAGAAATAATTTTGCTCAATTTGCGCATTGCGATTTCACGCTCAGTTTCATTCAAATGTTGCCAAACACCGCTTAGAATCGCCATTTCAAATTGATTTTCGTTCGTGATTTTTTCCAAATCTGGCAAGCTATCATCAACCCAAGCAATATTTGGCTGTTTATGAAGTCGTTTGCCAGCGTCCGATAATTTTTGAACTGGTTCAACCGCAGTAACTTCATGCCCCAAATCCGCAAGCCAAGCCGCATCGCGTCCAGTGCCCGCACCAATATCAATTATTTTGGATTGGGTTTGAGGAAATAAATCCATAACGCCTTTGTAAAAAAGACCAATATCAATAGCTTCATAATCCGCAATAAACTCTGGCGTTGCGGCGTCGGAATAGCCTTTGAATATTAGATTTCGCATTGTTTGCCACTTATACCTTTCCACTGCCAACAAATCACCATACTTATTGACCAAACAGACTCAAGCGTGTATGGCATCGCCAACTTGAGTGAATGGGTTATCTATTCGCTCTTTTATAGCATTATTAAATTCATCTTTAATTTGCATATGGCTTAGCGGATACCGCAACGTCCCAAGGGGGGCGGGCTTTTGCTTTGTGTAATGTAATTTGGAGATGCCAAAATTAATAACTCGGGTAACCGATTTTTGGAAACTGCCTGAAAAGGCAATAAGGAAAGAGAAAATATGCCAACGATCAACCAATTGATCAGAAAGCCGCGCAAGCCGCTTGCAATTCGCAATAAAGTTCCTGCGCTTAAAGGCTGCCCACAGCGCCGTGGTGTTTGCACCCGCGTTTATACCACAACTCCAAAGAAGCCTAACTCGGCTTTGCGTAAAGTTGCAAAAGTTCGTTTGACCACTGGCACCGAGGCAGTTTGCTATATTCCAGGTGAAGGCCATAATTTGCAAGAGCACAGCGTGGTTTTGGTTCGTGGCGGTCGTGTAAAAGATTTGCCGGGTGTTCGCTACCACATTTTGCGTGGTGTTTTGGATACCCAAGGCGTCAAAAACCGCAAACAACGTCGTTCGCATTATGGTGCTAAACGTCCGAAATAATTCAACTTACCTGCGTTGACCGAGAGGTTAAAACCGCGGGCTCATAAAAATAAGACACGAAGGAACAACTATGTCACGTCGTCATAAAGCTGAAAAGCGCGAAATCTTACCAGATCCAAAATTCGGGGATTTGGATGTAACTAAACTTATGAACTATGTAATGTATGAAGGCAAAAAATCAGTTGCCGAAACCATTATTTATAGTGCATTTGATCTTTGTGAAAAGCGCGGCAAGCGCGATAGCATCGAAATTTTCCACGATGCGTTGGATAATATTTCTCCCGCAATTGAAGTTCGTTCACGCCGCGTTGGTGGTGCAACCTATCAGGTTCCAGTTGAAGTTCGCACCGAGCGCCGCAAGGCATTGGCACTTCGTTGGTTGGTAACGGCTGCGCGCAAACGCAATGAACAAACCATGCAAGAACGCCTCGCAGGTGAACTTATGGACGCCTCACAAAACCGTGGCTCGGCAGTTAAAAAGCGTGAAGACACGCACAAAATGGCCGAAGCTAACCGCGCATTCTCCCATTATCGTTGGTAAAACACGTATTATTTAAAAGGTTAGTATTATGGCTCGCTCCCACGCGATTAAAGACTATCGCAATTTCGGCATCATGGCACACATTGATGCTGGCAAAACCACAACCACAGAACGTATATTGTATTACACTGGTAAATCCCACAAAATTGGTGAAGTCCATGATGGCGCTGCCACTATGGATTGGATGACCCAAGAGCAAGAACGCGGCATTACGATTACTTCGGCTGCAACCACATGTTTTTGGAATGATCACCGCCTAAACATCATTGATACTCCGGGTCACGTTGACTTCACTATTGAAGTTGAGCGTTCATTGCGGGTTCTTGATGGTGCGGTTTGCGTTCTTGATGGCAACCAAGGGGTTGAGCCACAAACTGAAACTGTTTGGCGTCAGGCCGATAAATATGACGTGCCGCGCGTTGTTTTCGTCAATAAAATGGACAAAATCGGTGCGGATTTCTACATGTGCGTTGACCAAATTGTTACCCGCGTTGGTGGCAAGCCGGTTTGTATGCAATTGCCAATTGGCGCAGAAAACAATTTCAAAGGTGTTATTGACCTCGTGAAAATGAAGGGCATCGTCTGGGAAGATGAAAACCTCGGCGCAAATTTCAAAGAAGTCGATATTCCTGCTGATTTGCAAGAAGCCGCCGAAGAATATCGCTTAAAATTGGTCGAAGCTGCGGTTGAGATGGACGATGATGCCATGGAAGCCTATCTTGATGGCACAATGCCATCAGAAGCTGAACTAAAGCGTTTGGTTCGCATTGCAGTTTATCGCCGCGCATTCCACCCTGTGTTTTGTGGTTCTGCGTTCAAAAACAAAGGTGTGCAACCACTTCTTGACGCAGTTGTTGACTTTTTGCCATCACCTGCGGACCGCGATGGTATTACCGCAATTGATTTCAAAACCGATGAACCAACAACTCGTAACCCAACTGACGAAGATCCGTTTTCGATGTTGGCGTTCAAAATCATGGACGATCCATTTGTCGGCACCATCACTTTCTGCCGCATTTATTCGGGCATTTTGAACACTGGTTCGCAAATGTTCAATTCAAGCCGCGACAAAAAAGAGCGTTGCGGTCGTATGCTTTTGATGCACTCAAACAATCGTGAAGACATCAAAGAAGCTTATGCTGGTGACATTGTTGCTTTGGCTGGTCTAAAGGAAGTCCGCACAGGTGACACACTTTGTGACCCATTGAAGCCAGTAATTCTTGAGCGTATGGAATTCCCACAACCAGTTATCGAAATTGCGGTTGAGCCAAAAACCAAAGCTGACCAAGAAAAATTGGGTCTTGCATTGGCAAAATTGGCGGCTGAAGATCCATCATTCACCGTTTCAACTGACCATGAATCTGGCCAAACCATTCTTAAAGGCATGGGCGAGCTTCATTTGGACATTAAAGTCGATATTTTGCGCCGCACTTATAATGTTGACGCCAATATCGGCCAACCGAAAGTTGCCTATCGTGAGAAAATTAGCAAACTTGCTGAAATTGATTATACTCACAAAAAGCAATCTGGTGGCACGGGTCAATTCGCACGTATCAAAATTATTTTTGAACCAGGCGAAGCGGGATCTGGCTTTAATTTTGAATCCAAAATTGTCGGCGGTGCGGTTCCAAAAGAATATATTCCGGGCGTTGTAAAAGGCTTGGAAGGTTCGGTGCAAAACGGGCTATTGGCAGGTTTCCCGCTTATTGATTTGAAAGCAACTTTGATGGACGGCGCATTCCACGATGTCGATTCCAGCGTTTTGGCATTCGAAATTGCGGCCCGTGCTGCATTCCGTGAATTGAAAAGCCATGGCGATCCGCGCTTGCTTGAGCCAATCATGAAAGTTGAAGTTGTGGTTCCAGAGGAATTCACAGGCTCAGTTATCGGTGATTTGAACTCCCGTCGTGGCATGATTCAAGGCCAAGACATGCGCGGAAACGCAAATGTCGTAAACGCAATGGTGCCATTGGCCAACATGTTTGGTTATGTGAACGAACTTCGTGGCTTCACCCAAGGACGCGCGTCATACACCATGCAGTTCGATCATTATGAAGAAGTTCCACGCGCAATTTCGACCGAAGTTTTGGCGAAATTGCAAGGTTAATGTTTTAGAATAAAGGATTTTTGAAATGGCTAAGGAAAAGTTTGAGCGGAATAAGCCGCATTGTAATATTGGGACTATTGGGCACGTGGACCATGGTAAGACGACGCTTACTGCGGCGATTACT
>WRPI01000017.1:0-357 GCA_009773395.1 Hyphomonadaceae bacterium
TGCACTGCATTGAACTGCATCGCACTGCATTGCACTGCATTGCATTGCACTGCATTGCACTGCGTTGCACTGCATTGCACTGCATTGCACTGCATTGCATTGCACTGCGTTGCGCTGCATAGCGCTGCACAGCGCTGCGTTGCGATGCATTGCGCGGCATTGCACTGCATTGCACTGCATTGCACTGCATTATATTGCACTGAACTGCATAGCGCTGAAATGCTCTGCATTGCGCTGCATTGCGCTGCATTACGCTGCATTGCGCTGCATAACGCTGCATTGCGCTGTATTGCGCTGCGTTGCTCTGCAATGCGCTGCGTTGCGCTGCATTGCGATACATTGCGCTGCATTGCGCGG
>WRPI01000017.1:362-1096 GCA_009773395.1 Hyphomonadaceae bacterium
GCATTGCACTGCATGGCACTGCATTGCACTGCATTGCACAATGGAATAGTGACCGACACCGAATTCTGTTTGTTTGAGTTCGGAATTCAATATGGCGGTCATCAGACCGGAAGTATTTGTAACTTAGTTTGTACATGAGATATGAATTTTATTCCAGCTGCTAGAAAAAATCAAAAATTAATTTGTGAAGTAAAAATTGTGTAAAATCTCGCAGCATTTTGTTTTGTGAATCAATTCTTGATGCTGTAGAAGACATTGAGAATAGGTTGTCGTTGTCCATTTTCGAAGCTCGATTATAGTGATGTGACACATTCTAGGCTAGGGTTATTTTTCACACTGATACAAAGGACTGCCAACGGCCAAATTGGCCACAAGAGGCTTTCCGTCAACAATTACAAAAATTAAATTAAATAAAAGTGCGACAAAAAAGTGCAAAAAATAAAATGAAAATTAACAGTTCACAAAAATTTCTTAGACAAAGCGCCTAGTAGCTTGTATATAAAGTTGAACTGCTTCAAAAATTAAAATGTTATTTCGTTGCCAGAGTTCAATTTTTCTCCTCTGATGAGTATGTCCATTTTATCAATAGTTTTCATGCTGTTCCAATCAGTAATTAACATAAACATTTTTCCAAACAAAACTGTTCTAGGTGCAACATAACAAGTGCAAAACAAGAAATAATGGCTGATTGTTTCGAGTTCATTGTTACAAGACGGGCAAAAAGGATTATCAGA